>NC_022041.1:160000-2912500 GCF_000444995.1 Paracoccus aminophilus JCM 7686
CGGATTGAATGGGCTGCTGAGGGGTTCCTGGAAATAGCCCTCCACAAGACCGTACCCTAAACCGACACAGGTGGACTGGTAGAGAATACCAAGGCGCTTGAGAGAACCACATTTAAGGAACTCGGCAAAATACCTCCGTAAGTTCGCGAGAAGGAGGCCCCGTTTGTAGGCAACTATAGGCGGGGGGCACAAATCAGGGGGTGGCGACTGTTTACTAAAAACACAGGGCTCTGCGAAGTCGTAAGACGACGTATAGGGTCTGACGCCTGCCCGGTGCCGGAAGGTTAAAAGGAGGAGTGCAAGCTCTGAATTGAAGCCCCGGTAAACGGCGGCCGTAACTATAACGGTCCTAAGGTAGCGAAATTCCTTGTCGGGTAAGTTCCGACCTGCACGAATGGCGTAACGACTTCCCCGCTGTCTCAAATGTGGACTCAGCGAAATTGAATTGTCTGTGAAGATGCAGACTTCCCGCGGTTAGACGGAAAGACCCCATGCACCTTTACTATAGCTTCGCACTGGCATCAGGATTGTGATGTGCAGGATAGGTGGTAGGCGCTGAAACCGGGACGCCAGTTCCGGTGGAGCCATCCTTGAGATACCACCCTTCGCACTCTTGATGTCTAACCGCGGTCCGTTATCCGGATCCGGGACCCTGCGTGGTGGGTAGTTTGACTGGGGCGGTCGCCTCCCAAAGAGTAACGGAGGCGCGCGAAGGTTGGCTCAGAGCGGTCGGAAATCGCTCGTTGAGTGCAATGGCAGAAGCCAGCCTGACTGCAAGACTGACAAGTCGAGCAGAGACGAAAGTCGGCCATAGTGATCCGGTGGTCCCGAGTGGAAGGGCCATCGCTCAACGGATAAAAGGTACGCTGGGGATAACAGGCTGATGATGCCCAAGAGTCCATATCGACGGCATCGTTTGGCACCTCGATGTCGGCTCATCTCATCCTGGGGCTGGAGCAGGTCCCAAGGGTACGGCTGTTCGCCGTTTAAAGAGGTACGTGAGCTGGGTTTAGAACGTCGTGAGACAGTTCGGTCCCTATCTGCCGTGGGTGTAGGATACTTGAGAGGAGTTGCCCCTAGTACGAGAGGACCGGGGTGAACGTTCCACTGGTGGACCAGTTGTCGTGCCAACGGCAGTGCTGGGTAGCTATGAACGGACAGGATAAACGCTGAAGGCATCTAAGCGTGAAGCCCCCCTCAAAACAAGGTATCCCTTGAGAGCCGTGGAAGACCACCACGTCGATAGGCCAGAGGTGTAAGCGCAGCAATGCGTTCAGCTGACTGGTACTAATGGCTCGATAGGCTTGATTTGATCCGGAAGAAGACAGACCTGTCTAAACTTCCAAAAGCATCAATACTTGGACAAACCGATCCCGAAAGGGAAACGCCGATTGCTTCTTTCCTGGTCTGGTGGCCAAAGCACGAGCGAAACACCCGATCCCATCCCGAACTCGGCAGTTAAGCGCCGTCGCGCCAATGGTACTGCGTCCTAAGACGTGGGAGAGTAGGTCACCGCCAGACCTGGTAAGAAGCAAACATATCTCTCATAAACGATGATAAAAAAAAGCGCCGCAAAACCAGCAGCGCAACCGGCGCGGGGTAGAGCAGCCCGGTAGCTCGTCAGGCTCATAACCTGAAGGTCACAGGTTCAAATCCTGTCCCCGCAACCAAATCCAAATATAGATACAGAACAACCTCGCTCCGCGGGGATGTCCGCGTTCGTGGTTGCGCAGATGAGAAAACGCTCCCCAGGAGCGACGATCTCCGCGTAGCCAAGCAAAGACCCCCGCAACACAATCCCATCGGGATGCGTGACAGCCAGATCCTCCCCCTCAGCACATCCACGAAAAAGACGCCCATCCACCCGGACGGGCGCCCTCAAGGCATAGAGCACAGCCTCACACCGCCGTCAGACCATAACGCTCCCGGATCGTCTCGCCCGACCTATAGGCATCACGGAAAACGCCGCGCGACTGAAGGATCGGAATCACTTTCTCCACGAAGATCTGGGTGTCTTCCCGAATACGCGGCGGTTGGACCGTATAGCCGTCCACCGTGCCGTCCTGCCACAGATCAATGATCGCCTCGGCGACCTCTTCCGGCGTGCCGATCACCGCGCGATGGTGACCGGCCGAGCGGCGGATCGCCTGACGCGGGGTCAGCTCTTCATGGCGCAAAAGCTCGACCATGCCGAGCAGGAAACCAAGCGCGCCGCCCTGTTCTGGGTCGGGCATGACCTCCTCGGCGGTCAACACCTTATCCGGGTCGATCCGCGCCGGATCGAGGCCGAATTGACGCAGGAACTGGGCCAGAAGTTCCTCTTCATTCGCCGCGCCATGCAGCCGTTCATGCAGGCGCAAAGCTTCCTCGCGGGTGTCGGCGACAAAGGGAACCAGCCCCGGCACCAGCAGGATCTCGGCGGGATCGCGACCGAATTCCACGGCCTTCGCGTTCAGTTTTGCCCGGAACGCCTGCCCCGCCTGCCGCGACAGCACATTGGCATAGATGATCTCGCCATGACGCGCGGCGAAGGCAATGCCGCTCTCCGAGCCGCCCGCCTGCGCGATCACCGGATGGCGCTGCGGGCTGACCGGCACATTGAGCGGGCCCTTGATCGAGAAATATTCACCTTTGAAATCAATGGGCGCGCCGGTCGAGGCCTCCCAGAACTGTCCGTCGGGCGCGGGTTTTGCACCGGGCGTCCAGCTCGTCCAAAGCTGCTTGACCACATCGAGAAACTCATTCGCGCGATCATAGCGCGCCTTGCGCGGCGGCAGCGGCTCGGCGCCGAAATTGGCCGCGACATCGGGGTTGAACGAGCTGACCATATTCACGATCAGCCGCCCGCCGGACATGACATCGACGCTTTGGGCGCGGCGCGCGAGGTTATAGGGCGAGTTATAGGTGGTCGACATCGTTGCCACCAAGCCGATATCGGGCACTTGCGCCGCAAGATGGGTCAGCAGGATCAGCGGGTCGATCGTGTGGAAGGGACGGGTGTTCGCCCCGGTGCGCAGCGCCGGATGGTCTGACAGGAACAGCGCGTCAAACCGGCCCTGATGGGCCAGCCGTGCAATCTCGAGATAGAAGTTCGGGTCGTTGATATCCTCGAGCCGGGTCGCGCCGTGACGCCAGGCGGGCTCGATATAGCCCGTGGTGTTCAGGCCGATATTGAGATGGAGTTCGCGTTGGGCGCGCGCCATGGGAAGTGCCTCATTCGAAAAGTGTCGGGAAAGATCGGCGGGCCTCAGGCCCGGTGGGGCTGACAGGCCGCGCGCGACAGGGTTTGCCACGGGTTCTCGCCCTGAGCCGCGACCAGCGGCGCGCTGCCCCAAAGCTCGAGCTTGCGGCGCAACCGGGGCTGGCCGGGGCTGGTGGTGAAGCTCGGGAAGGGCAGGGGCGCGCTGCCAAGCGTCAGCCGCTCGCGCCCGTCCGAGACCTCGAGGACCGGCTGGTGGAACACCGCCGAGCCGATGCAGAGATGCAGATAGCGGGTCGAGAGATCGACCAGAACCGGCACCCAACGCCCCGCCGCGACGATATGGACCCAGGGCAGCATCTCGATCTGAGCGCGCAGCTGGTCGCTGTGAAAGCCGAGGCTGCGGCTTGGGTCGAAGAAAAGCGCCTCGTCGGCAAGGTCGAAAAGCCCCGGCTCTGGCTGATCGCAGAGCGGGTCCCAGATGATGAATCGGGGACGTGCGCAGCTCTTGTCTTGGATCGGGTCCGGCATCGGAAGCTCTTTCTGGTCTGTGGGTAACTCTACTTTTCCAATATATGAATGTCTATTTTCTACTCGGGCGCGGGCGGGGAAGATGCTTCTCGCGAGCTTCCGTGAAACACAAGGAATTTGCTCTTTTTGTGCTGAAACCGGCACGCGCGGCAAAAACTCCGAAAGATCTGTGGCATCTCTATGTGTCAAACATCTATAAACGGAGTATATATTGAAATGGTGATTCCATGGCTCTGCACGCCCAACTTCTCCCCGAGCCCATTCCGACGGCGCCGACCCTTCAGTCGATCTATGCGGCTCTTCCCGATCTGGTTCTGCGCATCCGCGAAGACGCTGCCCGGCGCGACCGCGAGCGCATTCTGCCCTTCGAGCCCTTCGACTGGATCCGCGAGGCGCGCATCGGCACGCTGCTGGTTCCGGTCGAATATGGCGGCCCCGGCGGCAAGGTGACGGATTACATCGAGGTCATTCGCCAGCTTGGCGCGGGCGATAGCAATGTGGCCCACGCCCTCCGCAGCCATTTCAACTTTGCGGAATCGATCGTGCTGCGCTCCCTTCTGCAACCGGACGGGCTCGCCTTCGAGCGGCTGCTGTCGGGCGCGATCTTTGCCGGCGCGCATACCGAGAACCAGACCAAACATCCGATCGACATCGGCACGACCCTGACGCGCGCAGGCGATCACTACATCCTGCATGGCCGCAAGCATTATGCGACCGGCACGGCTTTTGCCGATTACGGCTCGTTCAGCGCGGTCAATGAAGAGGGCGAGGCGGTTTTCGTGATGATCCCGACCGACCGCGAGGGCGTCACTGTGCTCGATGACTGGGACGGCATGGGCCAGCGGCTGACCGCCTCGGGCGGCGTGGTTCTGGATCACGTCCGGGTCGAGCCCGAAGAGATCGGCACGCGCGATCTCAGCACGCTCATCGGGCGGCACACTTCGACTTTGCGCCAGCTGCACCTCGCGGCTTCGGCGGCGGGTGCGGTGGCCGGTGCCTTGGCGGATGCGCAGGACTATGTCCTCGAACATGCGCGGGCCGCGAACCACAGCCATGCCCGCTTTGCCCGCGACGATCTCTTCGTGCAGAAGGTGCTGGGCGATGTCTCGGCGCTGGCCTACGGCGTCGATGCCGCCATCCGCGCCGCGGCGCTCGAGCAGGAAGGCGTGGCCACGGCGATCCTCGAAGGGCGGCCGAATGACGAGGTCGAGCCTCTGGTCATTCAGGCGGCGCTGAATGGCGCGCGGGCCCAGCTGGTCTCGGGGCAGTTGGCGCTGGAAGCGGCGGGCAAGATCTTCGAGCTGGGCGGCGGCTCGGCGACCTCGTCGCGGTTCAACCTCGACCGGCACTGGCGCAATATCCGCACCGTGCTGAACCACAATCCGCTGAACCATAAGGCGCGGGTGATCGGGGATTATATGCTCAACGGCACCACGACCCATCTGGAGGAGGGCCGGGTTTTCTGACCCGCCCACCCCCAGCCAGACACCATAAATGAAAACGGCCCGCGCGATGCGGGCCGTTTGCTTTTGGGGGGCTTGCGGATGCGATCAGCTCCGCGCGCGCAGGAAGGCCGGTTGGGCGTCCGAGCTGCGGGCAACGCGGCCCTCGATCGGATGGCTCGGATCGTTGAAACCATGGGTCGAGGCATGGCCGGGCGTGACCAAACCATCGACGAAAGCGTCATCCTCGGCGGTCAGGCGGGTGTCGAGCGCCTGGATATAGCCGTCCCAATGCTCTTCGGTGCGCGGACCGGCGATGGTCGAGGTCACAAGCTGGTTTTCCAGAACCCAAGCCAGCGCGAATTGCGTCGGGGTCAAGCCGCGCGAGCGGGCGTAATCGGCCACTTTCTGTGCGATTTCGACCGATTCCGGGCGCCATTCGGTTTCGAGAATCCGTTTGTCGCCGCGGCCCGCACGGGTATCGGCACCCGGCGCTTCGCCCGGCACATATTTCCCGGTCAACACACCGCGCGCCAGCGGCGAATAGGTGACGGTGCCCAGACCGAAATAGGCGGCGGCGGGCAGTTCCTCGCGCTCGGCGGCGCGGGTGACGATGTTGTAAAGCGGCTGGCTGGCGACGGGGCGGTCAATGCCCAGCTTGTCGGCCAGATGTGCGACCTCGGCAATGCGCCAGGCGCGGAAGTTCGAGACGCCGTAATAGCGCAGCTTGCCCTGCTGGATCAGATCGCCAATGGCGCGCAGCGGCTCTTCGAGCGGCGCGTCGAAAATCGCGCGGTGGAAATAGAGGATGTCGATGTAATCGGTGCCCAGACGCTTCAGCTGGCCTTCGACGTTCTGGATGATCCATTTGCGCGACTGACCGCCCAAATTCGGGCCGACGGCGCGGGAGTTGGTGAATTTCGTCGCCAGAACCCAATGATCGCGCGATTTGGCAATGCCTTTGCCGACGGTGATCTCGGAGGCGCCATCATGGTAAACATCGGCGGTGTCGATGAAGTTGATGCCCTGATCCTTGGCCTGATCGATGATGCGGAAGGCGACATCATCCGGGGTCGGGCCGCCAAACATCATGGTGCCAAGCGTGATCGGCGAAACTTTGAGGGCGCTGCGGCCCAGATAGCGATATGCGACCATTGCGGTCTCCTTTCATGGCGCGCGAACGAGGCCTTGCTGATTCGTCGCGCGGTCTTTGATTTCCTTCGGCCCGGATCAGGGCGCTCAGAGGTCGTTCCTTCTGAGGGAGAGGGCACCGGCGCGGGTTTCCTTCCACACGAAACGAGGGTGAAAGAAGGTTCCTCCTTTATTTGCTCTATGACCCGGGAGCGCCTGCTTTGGCGGCTTTATTTATTGAGTTAGTTGGTAGACATTGTCAATGAAGCTAACCCGGTCGCCTCCGACGTGACCTTCAGGCGCGACCATCAAAGGCAAATCCATTCATCATGAGCACCTCCGCAAATCTTTCCCGTCGCGGTTTTCTGTATGGTTCGGCGGCACTTGGCGCATCGCTGGGACTGAGCGCCTTGCCGTTTTCCGCGGCGCTGGCGCAAGAGATCAAGCCCGGCGGCACCGCCGTCATCGCTTTGTCCTCCGAGCCGCCGGTGATCTCGGCGCTGGGGCATACGGCCTATTACACGGTCTTCGTCTCGGGCAAGACCAACGAGGGCCTGCTGGCCTATGATTTCGACCTGACGCCGAAGCCGCAGCTTGCGACCGAATGGAAGGTCAGCGACGACGGATTGCGCTATGATTTCACTTTGCGCGACGGGGTGAAATGGCATGACGGCACGCCCTTTACCTCGAAGGATGTCGCCTTCTCGCTCAAGACGATCAAAGAGGTTCATCCGCGCGGGCGCAACACCTTCGCCAATGTGACCGATGTTCAGACCCCGGACGATCAGCATGTGACGCTGATCCTCAGCGAGCCCGCGCCCTATCTGATCCGCGCGCTCGCGGCCTCGGAAACCCCGATCGTGCCGGTCCATCTCTATGGCACCGGCGAGCCGCTGGAAAACCCTGCCCAGAATGCGCCGGTCGGCACCGGGCCTTATGTTTTCAAGGAATGGGTGCGCGGCAGCCATATCATCTATGACCGCAATCCCGACTATTGGGATCAGCCGAAGCCCGCGATTGACCGGCTGGTGATCCGCTTCCTGCCCGATGCCGCCGCCCGCGTCGCCGCGATTGAATCCGGCGAGGTCCATATCGCGCCGGGCGAGCCGATCCCGATTGCCGATCTGTCGCGGATCGAGCAGAACCCCGAGCTCGGGCTCGAGTGGAACGGCTATCAATATGCCAATGGCGTGCGCCGGGTCGAATTCAACCTCGACCGCCCGATTTTCCAGGATGTCCGAGTGCGCAAGGCCTTCGCTCAGGTCATCGACCCCGAGGTTATTCTGAACCTCACGAATTTCGGCTATGGCCATGTGCTGAACGGGCCGATCCATCCCAATCTCAAGGACTTCTATTTCGCGGATCTACCGCGCCATGAGATCAATCCGACCAAGGCCGAGGCACTTCTCGACGAAGCGGGCCATCCGCGCGGCAGTGACGGCACCCGGTTCAGCGTCCATCTCGATTATGTGCCGGGCAGCGAAGGCACGCGGCGGGGCGCGGAATATATCCGGCAGGCGCTGCAACAGATCGGGGTCGACGCCCAGATCCGCGCGCAGGATTTCGCGACCTATACCAAGCGCGTCTACACCGACCGCGATTTCGACTTCCTTTATAACGGCATGTCGAACCTCTTTGACCCGACGGTGGGCGTGCAGCGGCTTTACTGGTCGAAGAACTTCAAGCCCGGCGTGCCCTTCTCGAATGGCTCGCATTACCACAACCCCGAGGTGGATCAACTTCTGGAGGCCTCGGCGGTCGAGAATGACCACCAGAAGCGCCGCCAGCAATGGCGCCGCATCCAAGAGATCCTCTTCGAGGATATTCCCTCGATCTATACCGTCACCAGCCCCGAACACACTGTCTTCAATCGCAAGATCGCGGGCCATACGCCCGATGCGGCGGGGCTTTTCGGCAATGGCTCGGACATCCATTTCATCGCGTAAACGGAGGCAGATATGACACTGCAGAACACGGCGACCCTTTGGTATACGCGCTGCCCGGTGCCGACCCCGGTCGGGCTGGCGGCCCAGTTGGGCTGGCTCGAAAAGGCCTTCACCGAGAAGGGCGTGAAGCTTGAATCGATCATCGACAGCAATGATCGCAACATCCGCCAGAGCCATTTCAATCACACGCTGAAATGGTCCTTCCGCCATGGCGGCAATGTGCCGCCGATCCGCGCCCGCTCAGAGGGGCGCGACACCCGGCTGATCGGCGTGACCTGGACCGATGAATATCAGGCGCTGGTCACGCTGCCGGGCTCGGGGATCAAGACAGCGGCCGATCTCAAGGGGCGGCGTCTGGGCGTGCCGAAGCGGCCGCAAGAGGATGTCTTCGTCGTCGATTTCTGGCGCGCGACCGCGCTCAAGGGCTTTGAATCGGCGCTTCAGCTTGCCGGGATCGCCAAGGAGGAGGTCGACTATACCGACATTCTCTTCGACGAGGGGATTCTCGCCGCAGCCGGTGCCGAGGCCGAGCTCTTCGGGCTCAAGCGCCGCGCGCCCTATGGGCCGGAAATCCGCGCGCTCTTCCGGGGCGAGGTTGATGCGATCTATGTCAAAGGCGCGCCGGGTCTGGCCGCGGCCAATCTGATCGGCGCGCATGAGGTGATTTCCTTCGGCTTCCACGAAGATCCGGCGATCCGCATCAATTCGGGCTCGCCCCGGCTGCTGACGGTCGATGGCGCGCTGCTCGATGAGCGCCCCGATCTGGTGGCGACGCTGATCACCACGATCCGCGCCGCCGGAGACTGGGCCGCCGCTCATCCCGAGGATACCGTGCGCTTTGCTGCCAGCGAAACCGCCGCGACCGAAGAGCAGATCCGCGCGGCCCATGGCCCCCAGCTTGCGACCAGCCTTGGCCTGTCGCTTGATCCGACGCTTCTGGCGGCGGTCGAAAGCTACAAGGATTTCCTGTTCCGCAACGGTTTTCTCGATCAGGATTTCAGCATTGCCGATTGGGTCGATCACCGCGCCTGGGACGCGGCGGCAGCGGCCTAGGCCTCAACCAGCTTGGGCGGCGGTTTCGCCCCCGCCCAAGCCTTCCGGCCCGCCCATGCTCAAGACATGCTGGGCGAGCGCGCCGGAATTGCTCAGATCGCGCAGGGTGCGGTGTTCGAGGATTTCGAGCATCGCATCGCGCACATCGAGCATCAGCAGCCGGATCTCGCAGGTGGTCTGGTTGCGGCAATCGAAACACTTCTGATAGGCGGTCTTGCTGACGCAAGAAATCGGCGAGATCGGCCCGTCGAGAATGCGCAGGATCTGCGCGACAGAGATGTTTTCGGCCGGCACGCGCAGCTGATAGCCGCCGCTGCGACCTTTGCGGGTGTGGATCAGCCCGGCATTGCGCAGCTCGGAAAGGATCGTGTCCAGAAACTTCTTGGGAATGCCGTTCGCCTCGGCGATGGCCGAGGATTGCTGCATCTCGTCAGAGCTCAGCCGCGCGAGATGGATCAAGGCTTTGATCCCGTATTTCCCTTTCATCGTCAGCATATCGGTTCCGGACATTGCAAATTGGCGGTCGGTGTAACACGACCGCTCCCCAGACGAAAGCGCCGCGCCACCTGAAGGGGAGCGGCGGATGAGGCGTCAGGCGGGCTTTGTGCGCGCCTTCGCGGCGAAGGGATCGGGCAGGCTTGCCCCGTCGAGAGGCCATGCGGCGACATCGACCGGGGCCGCGACAAAGCCAGGCGCGAATAGAAAGTGGGCCTGATCCTGCAAGGCTGTCAGGCGCGAGCGGGACAGATCAGCCATCAGGCCTCCTCGGCTACGGCAAGGGGGTGATGGCAGGCGAAGGCGTGGCCGGTCGCATCGGGCTGGATCAGCGGCTCGACGCTGCGGCAAAGATCTGTCGCGAAGGGGCAGCGCGGATGGAAGCGGCACCCGCCGGGCAGGTTCTGGACACCCGGCAGATCGCCCGACAGCGGCGCGGCACCCTCGCGCGAATGGCTGGCGTCGGGGACCGCATCGATCAGCGCGCGGGTATAGGGATGGCGCGGGCTGTCCCAGACCTCTTGCGTCGGACCGCTTTCGACGATCCGGCCCAGATACATCACCAGCACCCGGTCGGCGAAATAGCGCACCACCGAGAGGTCATGGCTGATGAAGAGGTAAGACAGCCCGAATTCGCGCTTGAGACGCACCAAGAGGTTGATGATCTGCGCCTGAATCGACAGATCCAGCGCCGAGACCGGCTCGTCACAGACGATGAGCTGCGGTTGCAGGATCAGCGCGCGGGCAATGCCGATGCGCTGACGCTGCCCGCCTGAAAACTCATGCGGAAACCGGTCGAGCGAATCCGCGGGCAGGCCAACCTCCAGCACGATCTCTTGCGCAATGCGCTCGCGCTCGGCCCGGCCCTTGACGCCATGGACCTTGAGCGGACCCGTCAGGATGCGGCGGATCGAATGGCGCGGGTTCAGCGAGGCGAAAGGGTCCTGAAAGATCATCTGGAGCTTGCGCCGCGCAGGCAAAAGCGCGCGCCCGCTCGCATGGGTGATGTCCTCGTCATCCAGCCGGATCTGGCCCTGAGAGGTCGGCACCAGACGCATCAGCGTCTTGCCAAGCGTCGATTTCCCGCAGCCCGACTCGCCCACCAACCCGACGGTTTCGCCTTGCGCGATGGTCAGGCTGACATCTTCGATGGCGCGAAAGGCGCCGGTCGGACTGCGGTAGGTGGTCGAGACGTTTTCAAGCGAAAGAAGGGACATGAGCTGGCTCTGATTGGGCGGGCGGGGCCAAGGCGGGCCCGGGGAAATGGCAGGCGACGCGACGGTCGCCCGGCTCGACGGTCGAGGCCGGGATCGCCTCGGCGCAGATCGGCGCGGCGCGTTGGCAGCGCGGGCGGAAGGGACAGCCGCGCTCGCCCTTGGCCGAGGTGATCGAGCCCGGAATCTCGGTCAAAGCGGCATCGCGATAGGTCTGCTTGCCATGGAGCCGGGGCGAGGCCGCCAGCAGCCCCGAGGTATAGGGATGCGCGGGCTGCGCGAAGACGGTGTCGGGCGGGCCTTCCTCGACGTGATGGCCCGCATACATCACCACCACGCGGTCGGCCCATTGCGAGACGATGCCGAGATCATGGGTGATCAGCACCACCGCCATATCCAGCTCACGCCGCAACTGGTCGAGCAGTTGCAGGATCTGCGCCTGAATGGTCACGTCGAGCGCGGTCGTCGCCTCATCGGCGATCAAGATGCGCGGACGGCAGGCGACGGCAATTGCGATCATCACGCGCTGGCGCATCCCGCCCGAGAGCTGATGCGGATAGTCGTCAATGCGCCGCTCAGCATCGGGGATGCGCACGAGGTTCAAAAGCTCGATCACCCGTGCGCGGCGCGCGGCCTTGCCGAGATTTTCATGCGCGATCAGCACTTCGCCGATCTGATGGCCGATCGTATGGACCGGGTTGAGCGAGGTCATTGGTTCCTGAAAGACCATCGCGACCTCGCTGCCCCGAAGGCGGCGGCGCTGCTTTTCGGGCAGGGACAGCATATCGGCGGGACCGGCGGGCGTTGCAATGCGGATCGCGCCGCTGGTTTTGGCATTGCCCGGCAAAAGCCCCATCATCGCGAGCGCGGTCAGGGATTTGCCCGAGCCGGATTCGCCGACGATGGCCAAGGTCTCGCGCGGATTGACCTTGAAGCTGACGCCTGCGACCGGGCGGGCCGGGCCAAAGGCGACCGAGAGGTTTTCGACCGACAGAACAGCACTCACAGGCGATCCTCCGAAAAGCGGGGGTTGAGCGCGTCATTCAGCCCGTCCCCGATCAGATTGAGCGAAAGCACGGTGATGACAATGGCGACGCCGGGCAGGGCGGTCAGATACCAGGCGGTGCGGATCATCTCGCGCCCGGCGCCGATCATCGAGCCCCAAGAGACGACGTTCGGATCGCCGAACCCCATGAAGGAGAGCGCCGCCTCCATCAGAATGGCGCCCGCGACCATGACCGAGCTGGTCACGATGATCGGCGGCAGCGCATTCGGCAGGATCTCGCGGAAGATGATATGGCCATGACCATAGCCAAGGCTTTTCGCCGCCATGACGAAATCCTTCTGGCGCAGGCTGCGGAACTCGGCTCGGGTCAGGCGGGCGACGGTGGGCCAGGTCACGATGGCGATGGCAATGGTGATCGTGGTCGCCGAAGGGTTGGTGATCGCCACCAGCACCACGACCAGCACGAAGGCGGGAAGCGTCTGGAAGACGACGATGATGCGCGAGAGCATCCGGTCGGCCAGCCCGCCGAAATAGCCCGCGACCGCGCCGATGGTGACGCCGATCCCCAGACCGATCGCCGTCGCGAGCAGCCCGACATAAAGCGAGATCCGCGCGCCATGCATCAGCCCGGCCAGCACATCGCGGCCCATGGAATCGGTGCCAAGCGGGAAGGCAGCATCCTGCCCCGGCCACAGAAGCGGGCGCCCGACCATGGCCAGCGGATCCTTGGGATAGAACCACGGCGCGGTCAGCGCGCAGCCCGCCATAAAGAGCAGCACCGCCATACCGAACAGCGCATTCGGGTTTTTGAGAAACAGCCAGAGCTCGCGGAAACTCCGCCGCCGCTCGATATCGGTGACGCGGGCCGAGCGCGCATCCGGGGCATGGATATTGCTCCAGCCATTGGCCGGGGGCGCGGTTTTGGCGGTCTCGGAACTGCTCTGGGTCGTGCTTTGCGCCGCGGTCTGGCCGGGATCGGTCTTGTGCGGTGCGGGGACGCCATAGCCGCCGTGCAGGGAATTGGTGTGCAGGGAACTGTCTGTCGGCATGATCAGGCTCCGATCCGGGGGTCGAGCCGGGTTTGCAGCAAATCGACCAGCGCATTGACGAAGATGACGACCAGCGAGGACAGCAGCAGGATGCCGAGCAGCACCTTGAAATCGCGCGCCATCACCGCCTCGAAGGCGAGACGGCCAAGGCCGGGCCAGCTGAAGACGGTTTCGACGACGACCGCGCCGCCAAGCATATTGCCGAAATGCAGCCCCGCCATGGTCGTGACCGGGATGAGCGCATTGCGCAGCACATGCGAGAAGGTGATGCGCAGCGGCGAAAGCCCCTTGGCGCGGGCGGTGCGCACGAAGTCCTGATTGCGCATCTCGAGCATCGCGGCGCGGGTCAGCCGGGCATAGATCGCGACATAGAAAAGCGACAGCGAGGTTGCGGGCAGGATCATATAGCGCAGCCGGTCAAGCAGCCCCGGCCAGAAGGCCAGATCCGCGCCAATCGTCCCCGACCCGCCCGAGGGCAGCCAGCCAAGCTTGACCGAGAAAAGCAAGATCAGCATCAGCCCGATCCAGAAGCCCGGGATCGAATAGAAAAGGAGCGAGAGGATCGACAGCGTGCGGTCTTTGACCGTGCCGGCAAAGCTCGACATGATCGCGCCCAGAAGGACGCCCAGACCGACCGCGATCACCAAAGCCGTGCCCATCAGTGCCAGCGTGCCGGGCAGGCGTTGCAGGATCAGGTCCAGCACCGGCGCCGAATAGCGCGGTGAATAGCCCAGGTCGAGATGGGCCAGCGAGGACAGGTAATCGCCCAGCTGGATCAGCATGGCGCGGTTCAGCCCCATGCTTTCGCGCAGCGCCGACATGGTCTCTTCGGTTGCTGAACCGGCTTCGGCGGCAATGACATCCGCGGCGTCGCCTGGTGCCAGCTGCAGTAGGAAAAAGTTCAGAATGACGATTATGAGAACCGTCGGAATGGCTTGAAGGACGATCTGTCCAGCCTTGCGCAGGGAGCGCCGTATGCTCTTCACGGGCGTACCTATCCGGGTGCGTTGCGATTTATATACACTAAGTCGATAGATATTATTTGAACCGCTGGGCCAAACTGCAAGCGCAATTCGGCGAAGAAACCCAAGCCCTGTCGTGATCGGTCGAAAAAGAGCAGGTTGCTCTCTGCGCGCTGTCTGTCGGGGAAATTTTGTTCTCGGGCGGTCTGACCGAAAATCCGCTGGGCCGATTCACTTTGGGGGAATCGCGCCGGGGGAATCGCCAGGGTCGGAGTTGCCTGGAGGTCGCCCTAAGAAGGGCGCGATGATTTTGCGTGACGTAGGGTTGGGAACTTGGCAAGCTCGCGCCGCGCACCACTCAAGGGCGAGCGCGCGCCGCAGCAGCCCGGCGAAATCCGAGTCGCAAAACCAAGGGCGGAAAAGATAAAGGGCTCAGGCATTGCTGCCTAAGCCCTTGAAGAAGAAGATGGTGAGCCCAACAGGATTCGAACCTGTGACCCACTGATTAAAAGTCAGTTGCTCTACCAACTGAGCTATGGGCCCGTCGTCTTCTTGAGGCGGTGAGTAGTTTCTGGCGCCGGGAGGGTCAAGGAGAAAACGACGGTCTGGTGAAATCTTTTTTGCAGTCCTATATCGCGATCATGGAAAACACCGGGAAAACGCGCCTCCCCTTCATGAAGATGCATGGGCTGGGCAATGACTTCGTCGTCATCGATCTGCGCGCGGGGGGCGAGATGCCTTCGGCCGGGGTCGTCACACGCATCGCCGACCGTCATCGCGGGGTGGGTTTCGACCAGCTCGCGGTGATCGAGACCGATCCCGAGGCCGATGCCCGGCTGACCTTCTTCAACGCGGATGGTTCGCTCTCGGCGGCTTGCGGCAATGCGACCCGCTGCATCGCGCGCTATCTGATCGACGAGACCGGCAAGACCCATCTGCGGTTGCGCACCGATCACGCCGTGCTTCTGGTCGAAGAGGCGGGCAATGGGCTGACGCGCGTGAATATGGGGCCGCCGGTGCTTGATTGGCGCACGATCCCGATTGCCGAGGATCTCGACACGCTGCATCTGCCGATCCCCGGCGATCCGGTCGCGACCGGCATGGGCAATCCGCATATCACCTTCTTCGTGGAGGATGCCGATGCCGTCGATTTGGCGACCTTCGGTCCCGCGCATGAACATCACCCGCTTTATCCCCAGCGCACCAATGTCGAGGTCGTGCAGGTGCTCTCGGACAGCGAGATCAAACTGCGCATCTGGGAGCGTGGCACCGGGCCGACCTTGGCTTCGGGCTCGTGCTCTTGCGCCGCGGCTGTGGCTGCGGCGAGACGCGGGCTGACGGGGCGGCGCGTCAAGGTCAACGTCCCCGAGGGCGGTTCGCTTGAAATCGACTGGCGCGAGGACGGGGTCTGGATGACCGGCCCGACCGCCTATGTCTTTGATGGAGTCTGGCGCGAATGAGCGCAAATCCCCCCATTTTCGCGACACTCGGCTGCCGCCTCAATGCCTATGAGACCGAAGCCATGCGCGAAATGGCGGAGGCTGCGGGCCTGCAAGGCGCGGTCGTGGTCAACACCTGCGCGGTGACCGCCGAGGCCGTGCGCAAGGCGCGCCAGGAAATCCGCCGCCTCGCCCGCGAAAATCCCGGCGTGCCGGTGATCGTGACCGGCTGCGCGGCGCAGACCGAGCCTGAGACCTTCGCGGCCATGCCCGAAGTGACCAAGGTCATCGGCAACCACGAAAAGATGCAGCCCGCCATGTGGGAGCAGTTGCGCGCTCCGAATATGGCCCCCGATCTGATCGGCGAGACCGAGAAAATCCGCGTCGATGACATCATGTCGGTCAAGGAAACCGCGGGCCATCTGATCGACGGTTTCGGCCGCCACCGCGCCTATGTGCAGGTCCAGAACGGCTGCGATCACCGCTGCACCTTCTGCATCATCCCCTTCGGTCGCGGCAATTCTCGCTCTGTTCCGGCGGGCGTGGTGGTCGAGCAGATCAAACGTCTGCGCGATCGCGGCTTCAACGAGGTCGTGCTGACCGGCGTTGATCTCACCTCTTGGGGCGCCGATCTGCCCGGCACGCCGCGTCTCGGCGATCTCGTGATGCGGATCCTGCGGCTCATCCCTGATCTGCCGCGCCTGCGCATCAGCTCGATCGATTCGATCGAGGCCGACGACAATCTGATGCTCGCCATCGCGACAGAGCCGCGTCTGATGCCGCA
The DNA here is from genome assembly GCF_000444995.1 of Paracoccus aminophilus JCM 7686. Classification (NCBI taxonomy): domain Bacteria; kingdom Pseudomonadati; phylum Pseudomonadota; class Alphaproteobacteria; order Rhodobacterales; family Paracoccaceae; genus Paracoccus; species Paracoccus aminophilus. The sequence goes on from NC_022041.1 coordinate 176,252, forward strand.
TCTGCATCTGAGCCTTCAGGCAGGCGATGACATGATCCTCAAGCGGATGAAGCGCCGCCATCTGCGCGATGACGCGATCCGCTTCTGCGAAGAGGCGCGCAAGCTACGTCCGGGCATCGTCTTTGGCGCCGATATCATCGCCGGTTTCCCGACCGAGACCGAAGAGATGTTCCAGAATTCGCTGAAGCTGGTCGATGATTGCGGGCTGACCTTCCTGCATGTCTTCCCCTATTCGGCGCGCAAGGGCACGCCCGCCGCCCGGATGCCGCGCGTGCAGGGCGCTGCGATCAAGGACCGCGCCGCGCGTCTGCGGGCCAAGGGCGATCAGGCGTTGCTCCTGCATCTTGAGGGGCAACTGGGTCAGACCCGCAAGATCTTGACCGAAGGCCCGCGTCTCGGCCGGACCGAGCAATTCACCGAAGTCGCCTTTGACCGCGATATGCCTGAGGGCTCGCTGATGGAGGTCACGATTTTGGGCCATGACGGGCAGCGCCTGACGGCCTGATTGCGGGCGGCCTGATCCCGCACGCCTCACCTTGCCCGCATCCGTCGCGCGTCCTAGCCTGAGCGTGACGGGCGGGGAGGGCCTGTGGCCGGTTTCGGCCCGACCTTCGCCGCGCTGCCTGACGCCACGCAAGACGAAGCCGAGGACCGCATGACGCTGCTTTACACTCACCCCTCGGCCTGGGCGCATCTGACGCCCGAAGGTCATCCCGAGCAGGTCGCGCGGATGGATGCGGTGCGCGATGCGCTGGAAAGCGCCGTGCTGGAACGCCGCGAAGCCCCGCGCGCAGGCGATGCCGATCTGCTGCGCTGCCATCCGCAAGCCTATCTCGACCGCATCCGTGATAGCCTGCCCGATGAGGGCATACGGATGCTCGATGGCGATACCTATATCTCGCAAGGCGGGTTTCAGGCCGCGCGTCATGCGGTGGGCGGTGTCTGTCAGGCGGTCGATGACGTGCTGGCCGGACGCGCGCCCAATGCCTTTGTCGCCATGCGCCCGCCGGGGCACCACGCCGAACGCGAGACGCCGATGGGCTTTTGCATCTTCGGCTCGGTCGCGATTGCGGCCAAGCGGGCGCTCGATCATCACGGGCTCGACCGGGTGGCGGTGCTCGATTTCGATGTCCATCACGGCAATGGCACGCAGGATCTGCTCTGGGACGAAAAGCGCGCCTTCTTCGCCTCGACCCATCAGATGCCGCTGTTTCCGGGGACGGGAAAGGCCAGCGAGCGCGGCGAGTTCGGCCAGATAATGAACCTGCCGCTGGCCCCCGATACCGGCGGGGCCGAAGCGCGCGCGGCATGGCGCGCGATTGCGGGGCAGGTCGAGCGGTTCCGTCCGCAGCTTGTGCTGATCTCGGCAGGTTTTGACGCCCATCGCGACGACCCGTTGGCCAGCCTGAATTGGGACGAAAGCGACTTCACCGCGATCACCCGGATGATCTGCGATGCGGCAACGGCGCATTCGGCTCCGGTGGTATCCGCGCTCGAAGGCGGTTATGATCTTGGCGCTTTGGGCCGCTCGGTGCGCGCCCATGTCGATGTTCTGACAGAGGTGGCCTGATGACCGAGATCGAAACCATGTCCTTTGAAGAGGCGATGAAAGAGCTTGAGGCGACGGTCGGCAAGCTGGAACACGGCGATGCGACGCTGGAAGATTCGATCAAGCTTTACGAGCGCGGCGCGCTTTTGCGCGCGCATTGCGAAAAGCGTCTGCGCGAGGCCGAAGAGCGGGTCGAGAAGATCACTTTGGCCGCGAATGGTCAGCCCAATGGCACGGTCCCGGTCGAGGGCCTGTAAATGCAAGCTCGTCTGGACGCGGTGAAGGCCGAGGTCGCGCTTGCGCTCGAGCAGGCGATTCTGGCTTTCCCGGCGGGGGAATTGCGCGAGGCGATGGGTTACGCCTGCACGGGCGGCAAGCGCATCCGCGCCTTTCTGGTGATGGAATCGGCGCGGCTTCACAATGTCCCCGATAGTGCCGCCTTGCCGGTCGCCGCCGCCGTCGAGGCGCTTCATGCCTATAGCCTTGTCCATGACGATCTGCCCGCGATGGATGACGACGATCTGCGGCGCGGCCAGCCCACGACCCATATCCGCTTCAACGAGGCGACCGCGATTCTCGCGGGCGATGCGCTGCAAAGCATGGCCTTCGGGCTTTTGGCCTCTGACGCGGTCGGCTCGGCTGCGGTGCGCGTCGCTTTGGTGCAGGCCTTTGCCGATGCGGTCGGCGCGCGCGGCATGGTCTATGGCCAGATGCTCGACATCGCCGCCGAAAGCGCGGACCAGCCGCTGACGCTCGAGGAAATCACCCGGCTGCAAGACGGCAAGACCGGCGCGCTGATCGCTTTTTCGGCGATGGCGGGTGCGCTTCTGGCCGGGGCCGATCCTGCGCCTTTGGCGCAATATGCGCGCAATCTGGGCCTTGCGTTTCAGATTGCCGATGACATCCTTGACGTGACCGGCGACGAGGCCGCGACCGGCAAGCGCGTCGGCAAGGATGATGCGGCGGGCAAGGCCACCTTCGTGTCGCTGCTTGGCCTGGAAGGCGCCCGGGAGATGGAGCGGGATCTGATTGCGCGCGGCAATGCCGCACTTGTGCCCTATGCAGAACGGGCGGGAAACTTGCGGGAGCTTGCGCGTTTCGTTATCGAGCGACACGCCTGACATGCCACCCGAATGGGGAAGCCAATGACCGACGACAGCCAGCAGGACCGGCCCAAGACGCCGCTGCTCGATAGGGTGAATCTGCCCTCTGACCTCAAGAGCCTCTCGGATGGCGAGCTGCATCAGCTGGCCGATGAGTTGCGCGCCGAGACGATCAGCGCGGTTTCCGTCACCGGCGGTCATCTGGGCGCGGGCTTGGGCGTGGTCGAGCTGACCGTGGCGCTTCATGCCGTCTTTGACACGCCGCGCGACAAGATCATCTGGGACGTGGGCCATCAATGTTATCCCCACAAGATCCTGACCGGCCGCCGCGACCGCATCCGCACCCTGCGGATGGAGGGCGGGCTGTCGGGTTTCACCAAACGCTCGGAAAGCCCGTTTGACCCGTTCGGGGCCGGGCATAGCTCGACCTCGATCAGCGCCGGGCTTGGCTTTGCCATGGCGCGCGAGCTTGGCGGCGATGCGGGCGATGCGATTGCCGTGATCGGCGACGGCGCCATGTCGGCGGGCATGGCCTTCGAGGCGCTCAACCATGCGGGCGATCTGGGCAAAAGGCTGTTCGTTGTCCTCAATGACAACGAGATGTCGATTGCGCCCCCGGTCGGCGCGCTCTCGCGCCATTTGACCAAGCTTTATGCCGAAGGGCCGTTTCAGGATCTGAAATCGGTGGCCAAGGGCGCGGTCAGCTTCCTGCCCTCGCCGCTGCAGGAAGGGGCGCGCCGCGCGAAGGAAATGCTCAAGGGCATGGCGGTCGGCGGGACCTTGTTCGAGGCTCTGGGCTTTTCCTATATCGGGCCGGTCGATGGCCATGATCTCGACCAGCTCCTGCCGCTCTTGCGCACGCTCAAGACGCGCGCCTCGGGGCCGGTGCTGATCCATGTCGTGACGAAAAAGGGCAAGGGCTATGCCCCCGCCGAAGCCGCCGCCGACAAGGGCCATGCCACCGCGCGCTTCAATGTGCTGACCGGCGCGCAGGCCAAGGCCAAGTCGAATGCGCCGAGCTATACCTCGGTCTTTGCCCGCGCTCTGGTCGATCAGGCCAGCCGCGACGACAAGATTGCCGCCGTGACCGCCGCCATGCCGGATGGCACCGGGCTCAACCTCTTCGCCGAGCGTTTCCCGCGCCGCTGCTTTGACGTGGGCATTGCCGAGCAACATGCCGTGACCTTTGCCGCCGGGCTTGCGGCGGGGGGGATGAAACCCTTCTGCGCGCTTTATTCGACCTTCCTGCAACGCGGTTACGACCAGATCGTCCATGATGTCGCGATCCAGCGCTTGCCGGTGCGTTTCGCCATCGACCGCGCTGGTCTGGTCGGCGCGGATGGTGCGACCCATGCGGGCGCCTATGACATTGCCTTCCTGAGCAATCTGCCCGGCATGGTGGTCATGGCCGCCGCCGATGAGGCGGATCTCGTCCATATGGTCGCCACCGCCGCCGCGCATGATGAGGGTCCGATCGCCTTCCGCTACCCGCGCGGTGAAGGCACCGGCGTCGAAATGCCCGAGCGCGGCATTCCGCTGGAGATCGGCAAGGGCCGCATGATCTCTGAGGGGCGTCGCGTCGCGATCCTGTCCTTCGGCACGCGGCTCTCGGAAGTGCTGGTCGCGCGCGAGGCCCTGGCCGCGCGCGGGATCGAGCCGACGATTGCGGATGCGCGTTTCGCCAAGCCTCTGGACCGCGAGCTGATCCTGCGGCTCGCGCGTGAGCATGAAGCGCTGATCACCATCGAAGAGGGCGCGCTCGGCGGTTTCGGCAGCCATGTCGCACAGCTTTTGCTGGAAGAAGGCGCGCTCGACGGCGGGCTCAAATTCCGCCAGATGGTCCTGCCCGACACTTTCATCGACCATGCCGATGCCAAGGCGATGTATCGCGATGCCGGGATGAACGCCGCCGATATCGAGCGCAAAGTGCTTGAGGTCATGGGAGTCGCGCAGATCGGAGAGCGACGGGCGTGAGCGCGCAGGAGCTTCCCCGCTTCGAGGAGCTGATGCTTCCGGTGCTCGAACTCATTGCCGAGCATCGGAAAACCGTCGCTGACTGCCTACCCGAGATCCAGAAGCGCTTTCACCTGACGGCGGAGCAGATGGACGAGCTGTTACCCAGTGGCAAGCAGACGACGATCAGCAATCGCATCCATTGGGCGCGCAATTATATGAAGCACGCCGGGCTGGTCGAGCCGATCGCGCGCGGGCAATATAAGATCACGCCGCTTGGCCAGCAGCTTCTGGTGCAGAAGCCAGAGAAAATCGACAAGACCGTGCTCGAAGGCTACCCGCTCTATCAAGCATGGCGCTCACAGGATGCAGAGAAAGCGCCTGCCAGCGCATCGCATGGGGTGCCTCCGGTTGAGGTCGAGACCCCAGAGGAACGGATCGAAGCGTCTTTTCGGCAGTTGGACGAGGCGCTGACCGAGGATCTTCTGACGGCAGTCCTGTCACTGACGCCCGCGCGTTTCGAGCAGTTGATCGTCGAGTTGCTCTTGGCCATGGGATATGGTGACGGGCGTGCCGAGATGGGGCAGGCGATTGGCAAATCCGGCGATGGCGGGATCGACGGTGTCGTGAACGAGGATAAGCTCGGGCTCGATGCGGTTTATATTCAGGCCAAGCGCTATGCTCCTGAAAACACCGTTGGCCGTCCCGCACTTCAGGCCTTCATCGGTTCGATGACGGGCGAAAGCGCGACCAAGGGCGTCTTCGTGACGACTTCGAGTTTCTCGAAAGAGGCGCAGGATTACGTGCGCCGCGTCCAGCAAAGGGTCGTCCTGATCGACGGGCCGCGTTTGGCGCGGCTGATGATCGATCATGGGGTCGGCGTGAAAGTCGACCAGACCTATGTTCTGCGCTCGGTTGACGCGAATTTCTTTGATATCGTCTAGCAATGACGCTCAACACGCATCCCGATGCCCATCCCGACGACCCCCATTACATCAGCCGCGCGGGATGGTTGCGGGCGGCGGTGTTGGGGGCGAATGACGGGATTGTCTCGATTGGTTCGCTGCTGATCGGCGTCGCCGCGGTGACCGCCACGCCCGAGCCGGTTCTGGTCGCCGGGGTGGCCGGATTGGTCGCCGGGGCGATGTCGATGGCGGCGGGTGAATATGTTTCGGTCTCGTCGCAGGCCGATATCGAACATGCCGACATCCGGCGCGAAAGCCGCGCCCTTCACGCCGATCCCGAGATTGAGCTCGAAGAGCTCATCCGCATCTATGAGGCGCGGGGCCTTGCCCCGGATACCGCACGTTTGGTCGCGGTCGAGCTGACCGAACATGATGCACTTGGCGCCCATCTGCGCGACGAGCTGGGCCTCAGCGAGGTGCATTCCGCCAATCCGACGCTGGCCGCTGCGGCCTCGGGCGTGACCTTCACCGTGGCCGGGCTGGTGCCGCTTTTGGGCGCGGCTCTGGCGCCCGAGGGGCAGATCATTCCGGCGGTGCTGGTGATGACGCTGATCGCGCTTGCGGCGCTTGGCGTGATCGGCGCGAAGGCCGGAGGCGCGCCGCTGCGCCGGGCGGTGATCCGGGTGCTTGTCTGGGGCGTGGCGGCCATGGCCATCACCGCGCTGGTCAGCCGTCTCTTTGGTGTAGCCGCATGAAAGGAAATCCGATGCTGCGTTCCCTGAGCCTTGCGCTTGCGCTTTTTGCGGCGGTCCCGGCCTTTGCCGCGCCCGCCGCGGTTCTGCCCGGTCTGGCCGACGTCGCCGATGTTGCGGCCAATGACGTGCTGAATGTGCGCGCCAAGCCCGATGCCAAATCCGAGATCGTGACCACGCTTGCCCCGAATGCCAAGGGCGTCGAGGTGCTCGGCTTCGATCCGACCGGCAAATGGGCCAAGGTCAGCATTTCGGAAAGCACCGGCTGGGCCTCGGGGCGGTTTTTGCGGCTGCGCAAGGATCTCTGGCCCGCCGATGGCGTGCCCGCCAGCCTGATCTGCTCGGGCACCGAGCCGTTCTGGAGCCTGCGCCGCACGCCCGCGGGCATGGAGTTTTCGAGCCCGGACAGCCCAGTCCAGCGGCTTGAGCTGCGCAAGGTCATGGCGCGCGGCATTGACGGAGATGCGACGCGCGGACTGATCGCGGGCAACAGCGAGGGCCGGGTCACGGCGGTGATCCAGCCCGAAATCTGCTCGGATGGCATGTCGGATCGCAGCTTCGGTCTCAGCGCGACGCTGATTCTCGACGGCAGTGCGAAAAGCGCGCAGATGCTGTCGGGCTGCTGCTCGGTGGTGCCGCGCTGAGGTTTAGGTCTCGACCGACCCGTTGCTGACGGCGAGGTCGAGATTCTTGCGCAGGCTTTTGAGTTCTTGCACGAGCTCGCCGACCTGACCGCGCGTCATCTGGGTCGCGGCGCCCAGACATTGCATGACCTGACCGACCTGCGGCTGCACCGCGCGGCCCGATTCGGTCAGGGACACCAGCACCCGCCGCTCATCCTGAGGATCGCGGCGGCGCTCGACCATCTCCATCTTTTCGAGACGTTTCAGCATCGGCGTCAGCGTATTGGTTTCCAGCGCAAGTTGCTCGCCAATCTCGCCAATGGTCACATTGTCCCGGTCCCACAGCACCATCAGCACCAGACATTGCGGATAGGTCAGGCCAAGCGCGTCCAAAGGCGCGCGGTAGGCCCGGTTGAAAGACAGCGCCGCAGCATAGGTCGCAAAGCAGAGCTGATGCTCTAGCCCAAACACCGGCGGATCGTCGGCAGAGATGTAATCGTTATCGCTCATGAGCAGGATATTAAATCGCACGCGATTTAATCGCAAGGCTTGACATCTCTTTGTCATGGGAATATCGCTTCCGATTAGATCGTGCGCGATATGAATGAGTAACGGCGGTTGTACGGGCCGGGTGCCGTGGGTGGTTAACGAGTAAGCTGGTTTGTTGTGGTCAGCGGTGATTGGGTCGAAACGAGTAACCTGTTGAAAAAGCGGCCTGCCCGGGATGTTCCGGGCAGGCCGCTTGTGTTTTGGGGCGCGTGATCCGCCCGCATGTCAGGGCGGGCGGGATCATGGCATTGCCGCTTTAGGCTGCGGCATTGCCCTCGGATGCGGCCAAAGCGGCCAGCCCGGCGCGGTAATCGCCATAGCGCAGATGAACCCCAAGCTCGTCGAGGATCCGGCGATTCGAGACGCGCTTGCTGTCGGCATAGAAAGAGCGCGCCATCTCGGTCATCTCGGCCGTGTCAAAGGCCTCGAGCGGGGGCGGCGGCAGGCCGATCAGCCCTGCGGCATGGGCGATGACATCCTCGGGCGGAGCCGGGTCATTGTCGCAAACATTGTAGATCCGGCCCGGTGCGGCTGCGGGATGCTCGATCGAGGCCAGCAGCACCTGCGCGATATCCTCGACATGGATGCGCGAGAAGATCTGGCCCGGTTTGACGATCCGGCGCGCGGTGCCGTTTGTCAGCTTGGCGAAGGGCCCGCGACCGGGGCCATAGATTCCGGCCAGACGGAAGATATGCAGGGGCAGGTTATGGGCCTCGGCCAGAGCCTGCCATTCCGCCTCGGCGCGAACACGTTCCGCGCCCCGCTGCGTGCTGGGGGCGAGGGCGGTCTCTTCATCGACCCAATCGCCCTGACGATCACCATAAACCCCGGTGGTCGAAAGATAGCCGATCCAACGCGCCGGGCTTGCAGCGATGCGCCCGGCGAATTCGGCCAGAACCGGATCGCCCTCGGCGCCCGGCCCGGCCGATACGAGAATCGCATCAGCCTGTCCGATTGCCTGAGCGACGGCGTCATCCTCTCCGGGCCAGAGCAGCGGAACCGCGCCCCGAGCCGAAATCCGCGCCCGGTTCGAGCGCGTCGTTCCCGTCACCTGCCAGCCTTTGGCGAGCAGAAGCGGCGACAGATAGCCAGCGGTGTAACCGTGGCCGAGGATCAGCATCCGTCCTGTGATGGCGTTCATAGGTTTCCTTTCAAGATCTCCGCAGCCATTTCGAAAGATCGAACCCGGGCTGCGGGGTCGTGGATGTTCCCGACGAGAATGAGCTCGTCGGGCTTGTAGGTCTCCACCAGTTCCGCCAGTCGGGCACGCACCGTCTCGGGTGCGCCGACTGCGCTGACCGACAAAGCTGCCTCGACCGTACGCATGAAATGCGGCGGAATTTCGACAGCGATGTCTTCGACCGGGCGCGGCAAGAGGCCCGGCGTGCCCATGCGCAGCCGCGCGAATTGCAGCTGCTGGGAGGTGCGCAGGAAACGCGCTTCTGCATCGGTGTCAGCGATGATGACATTAACTGCCAGCATGAAATGCGGCTTGGTTCCGAAGGGCGTTTCCTGAAAACGCTGGCGATAGAGGCGCACGGCCTCGGACAGATCGCCCGGCGCGAAATGGCTCGCGAAAGAATAGGGCAGGCCGAGCGCCGCCGCAAGGCTTGCGCCATAAAGCGACGAGCCGAGGATCCAGACCTCGATCTCGCTGTCCTGACCGGGCCAGGCGTGAACAGCCGCCGCCGGGTTCGCCGGGCCGAAATAATTCAGCAGCTGGACCACGTCATCGGGGAAGTCGTCGTTGCGGCCCATGCCCCGGCGCAGCGCCTGCATCACCGCACCGTCGCCACCGGGCGCGCGGCCAAGGCCAAGGTCGATGCGCGGCCCGTGCAGCGCGTAAAGCGTGCCGAATTGCTCGGCAATCGCCAGAGGCGCGTGGTTGGGCAGCATGACGCCGCCCGCGCCGACGCGGATCGTCTTGGTGTGATTGGCAACATGGTTGAGCAGCACCGACGTCGCGGCCGAGGCGATGCCCGGCATATTGTGATGCTCGGCCATCCAATAGCGGTGATATCCTGCGGCTTCGGCAGCTTGCGCCAGCCGGACCGAGTTCTGAAGCGCTTGCGAGATATTGGAGCCTTCGCCCACCGGGGCGAGATCGAGAAGCGAATATTTCATCTGTCACTTTCCTGTCTTTGGCGATGAGATAGGGTCGCGAACCCGCGCTTGCCAGTTCTCGGACCTGCTGGCACTGTCCGGAGAAAGAAGAAGGAATGCGAAATGGAAGCCGAAGCCCGAGTCCTGCCGGTTGTGACCCCCGAGCTGACCACACGCGAGCAGTTCACTGATCCGGTGGCTGCGGTCGATCGTCTGACCGAGCTTTATGACCGCTCGACCGATTTTCTGATCACGCATTTTCTTGAGACCCTCGACGGCGGACGGCCGAAGAACCGCTACCGGGCGTTCTACCCAGAGCTGCGCCTGACCACGGCGCGCCATTCGGTGACGGATTCGCGTCTGGCCTTTGGACATGTTGCGATTCCGGGCAGTTACTCGACCTCGATCACCCGGCCCGATCTGTTCCGCGATTACCTGATCGAGCAGATTGGCCATCTCATCAAGAACCACAATGTCCCGGTGACGGTCGAATACAGCGACACGCCGATGCCGGTCCATTTCGCCGTCGCGATGCGCAGCGGGCTGGCCGTGCCGCAAGAGGGCGTGCTCGATTATTCGTTGCGCGATGTCTTTGACGTGCCCGATCTGGCGACGATGAATGACGATATCGTGAACGGCACCGCGGGCTCGAACCCCGACGGCAGCCGCCCGCTCGCGCCCTTCACGGCGCAGCGGATTGATTACTCGCTGGCGCGGATGTCGCATTACACCGCGACCCTGCCCGAGCATTTCCAGAATTTCGTGATGTTCACGAACTACCAGTTCTATGTCGACGAATTCGAGGCTTTCGCGCGTCAGGCTCTCGCCGATCCGAATTCGGGCTATACCGAATTCGTCGGCCCCGGGAACCAGATCCTGCGCGGGCCGGATGATGTGCTGACGCCGCTGGCGAAGATGCCGCAGATGCCGACCTATCACCTTAAGCGCGGCGATCACGACGGGATCACGCTGGTCAATATCGGCGTCGGCCCCTCGAACGCGAAAACCGCGACCGACCATATCGCGGTCCTGCGCCCCCATGCCTGGCTGATGGTCGGCCATTGCGCGGGGCTGAGAAACAGCCAGCAGCTTGGCGATTTCGTCCTCGCTCATGCCTATCTGCGCGAGGATCACGTCCTCGACGACGATCTGCCGATCTGGGTGCCGATCCCGCCTCTGGCCGAGGTGCAGGTCGCGCTGCAAGAGGCGGTGGCCGAAGTCACCCAGCTCGAGGGCTATGAGCTCAAGCGCATCATGCGCACCGGCACTGTCGCCACCATCGACAACCGCAACTGGGAGCTGCGCGACAACTCTGGCCCGGTCCAGCGGCTTTCGCAGTCGCGGGCGGTGGCGCTCGATATGGAAAGCGCGACGATCGCGGCCAATGGCTTCCGCTTCCGGGTGCCCTATGGCACGCTGCTTTGCGTCTCGGACAAGCCTTTGCATGGCGAGTTGAAGCTGCCCGGCATGGCAACCGAATTCTACCGCACGCAGGTCGCCAATCACCTGATGATCGGGATTCGGGCGATGGAGAAGCTGCGTCAGATGCCCTTGGATCGGATTCACTCGAGGAAGCTGCGCTCGTTTAACGAAACCGCCTTCCTCTAGGGGATTCCGTGACGAAATGCTGGGGAAAACACCGCTTTTCCGCGCAATGCTCTTGAAACTCCCAATAAAACCTTGTGTAGCGACGGGAGTGCCGCCAAGGTGGCGCCCGGAATTTCCCTTAAGGGATCAACGAGGAGACAGAGAATGGCTCAGGCCACTACGAAACCGATGACGAAGACCCAGCTCGTCGCCGCTCTGGCCGAAGAAATGGGCAGCGACAAGAAAACCGCAACCGCTGCTCTGGACGGTATCTCGGCGCTGGTCGCGCGCGTCGTCGCAGAAGGTGGCGCGGTCACGCTGCCGGGTATCGGTAAGGTCGCTTGCCGCGCTCGCCCCGAGCGTCAAGTTCGCAACCCGCAGACGCAAGAGATGATGACGAAGCCGGCCGACAAGGTCGTCAAGATCACCATCGCGAAGGCGCTGAAAGACAGCGTTAACGCCTGATCCGACAGATTTGATCTGTCAGAGATCGCGTTTGCGGGGGCCGTGCTGATCGCGCGGCCCTTTTGCTTTTCTGTCGATGCTTTTCTGGCCGCGCATTTGGGGCCGCACTCTCTGGCCCGTTCCGCCTGCGCCCGCGCCAGCTTTCCCCGCTTGACCTTTCCGCGCCAGAGGGCGACCTCTGGGGCAAGACGAAAGGGACTGACGATGGATTTCCGCGCGATTATCATGGGCGTGGCTTTTGCCCTCATGTGGGCCTCGGCCTTCACCACCACGCGGATCATCGTCACGGCGGCGCCGCCGCTGCTGGCCCTGGTGATCCGCTTTGCCTTGTCGGCGGGCGTCGCCATCGCTTTGGCCTTCGCACTTGGCCAGAGCTGGCGTCTGAGCCGCGCCGAGTGGCGCGCGGTCATCCTTTTCGGGATCTGCCAGAACGTGCTTTACCTCGGGCTGAACTGGGTCGCGATGCAATGGGTCGAGGCCTCGGCGGCGGCGATCATCGCCTCGATGATGCCGCTACTCGTCGCGGTCATGGGCTGGGCGCTGATGGGCGACCGGCTGAAACCGATGGCGGTCGCCGGGCTGGTCATCGGCATGGTCGGCGTCGCGATCATCATGGGCGTGCGCCTGCAACATGGCCTGAACATTCCCGGCACGATCCTGTGCCTGATCGGCGCGGTGGCTTTGGCCGCGGCGACGCTCAGCGCGCGCGGGGCCGGGGGCAGCCCGAATATGATGATGATCGTCGGGCTGCAGATGGCGGTCGGCGCGGTGGTGCTCGTCGTTCCGGCGCTGGCGCTTGAATGGGGCGAGCCGGTCCAGTGGAGCGCGCGCCTGCTTTGGACCTTCGCCTATACCGCGATCGTGCCGGGCATTCTCGCGACCTGGATCTGGTTCCAACTCGTGCACCGGGTCGGCGCGGTGCGGGCCGCCACCTATCACTTCCTGTCGCCCTTCTTCGGGGTGACCATTGCCGCGCTGATGCTGGGCGAGCGCTTCGGTTTCACCGATGTCGCTGGCGCCCTGATCATCGCGGCAGGGATCTTGATGGTGCAGCTCGCGCGGCTTCCCGCCCCAGATCAGGCGTCGAAATCGCGCGCCCAGAGCATCGCCGGCCGCGACTGAATCCGCGCGACCCAATCGGCGATGGCGGGCGTCTTGGGCATTGCCTCGCCAAAGAAGATGAAGGGCGAGGCGATCAGCAGATCGGCGGCCGAGAAGCTGTCACCCAGCAGATAGGGCTGACTGCGCAGCACCTCATCCAGACGTTGCACGGCGGTGTCGTAATCGCGGAAGGTCGCGGCCAACGCGGGATGGATGATCTCGCAGACATTGAAGACCATGACCGGCTCGAGAACGCCCTGATACCACGCGAGCCAGCCGAGATATTGCCCGCGCTTGGGCTGGCCGGGCAGGGGGCCAAGTCTGGCGGCGGGGAACATATCGGTGAGATAGAGCATGATCGCGCCACGCTCGCGGACGTGATCCTCGCCATTTGTCAGATAGGGCACCTTGCCCTCCGGGTGGGGGTTGGACGGGTCGCGGCGGCCAGAGCCATCTTGCCGCGGCACGTCGACCTTGCGGATCTCGACCTCCGTGTCGATCCCCAGCTCTTTGAGCAGGACAAGCACGCTTGAGGAGCGGCTTTGGGGGGCGTGATAAAAGGTCAGCATGTTGTCTCCTTGCGTCTTCTGTGGTCCCATCATACGAGGCTCTGCTGACAGATCGTGACAGGAGCACGCATGGCCCGCACCGACCGTCTCATGCGGCTGATGGACAGCCTGCGCCGCCTGCCTGCGCCGGTCACGGCGCAGCGGCTGGCCGAGGAAACCGGCGTGAGCCCGCGTCAGCTTTACCGCGACATTGCCACGCTCCGCGCCGGAGGGGCGCTGATCGACGGCGAGGCCGGGCTCGGCTATCGCCTGACCGAAGATACTGCTCTGCCACCGCAAAGCTTCTCGCGCCTGGAGATCGAGGCGTTGCAGCTTGCCGTCGGCATTCTCAGCCAGACCGGCGATGGCGATTTGGCTCGCGCCGGAGAAGGGGCGCTTGCCCGGATCATCGCGACGCTGCCCGAGCGGCAAAGCCAGCAGGCGATGCACGCGGTCACGCGCAGCTTTCGCCGTCCTTTGGGGATCGCGGCGCCGCTGATCGACATGGATAGCCTGCGCGCCGCCTGCTGGGACGAGCAAGAGATCCGCATCGCCTATTGCGATCTGCAGGGCCGGGTGACCACCCGGGAGATCTGGCCGCTTGGCCTCTCATATGGCGAGGCCGCACTGATCTTGCTGGCGCGCTGTCAGCTTCGGGGGGATTTCCGGATTTTTCACGTCAATCGCATTCAGACGCTGGCCCTGACCGGCAACAGCTTCCGCCCGCGCCGGGTCAGCCTGTTGCGAGACTATCAGCGTCGGTGGCGCGAGGATCGCGACGCGGCCTGCACCCAGCAGTCGGCAGCAGAGTGACCGGCAAGCCGCAAGGCGCCCAGAGGGCAGGCCGACGGCACGCAAGCGGGCGGGCATGAAAAAAGGGCCGCTTGCTGCGGCCCTTCCTGTCTCGTGTTTCTTGTTGGATCAGAACTGGAAGTTCAGACCGACGCGAACATTGTTGTATTTCGGGGTCGCTTTGGTGATCCCGGCACCGGTATCAAGCGTCTCTTTGCCGAAGTTGGCGTATTCATATTCGCCGGTCAGCGACATACGCTCGGTCAGTTTCTTTTCAACGCCCAGACCGACAACATAGCCGCTGCGGTTGAACGACGTGTCCATCGTGGTCGTCGGGGTGTCGACGGTGTAGTCAACTTTGGCGCGAGCTGCACCGGCCGAACCGTAGATCAGAAGGTCGGGCTGAACAGCGTAGCCAACTTTGGCGCGCAGAGCGAAGACGTTCTTGATTTTCGAGCTGGCGCTGTAGCCATCGTCGGTTGCAAGATCGTTCTTGATGTTGCCGCCTTCGAACGAAACTTCCGGGCCGAACACCCAGTTGCCGTTCTGCCAGCGGTAACCGCCGCGAACGCCGCCGTTGACGCCTTTGAGCTTCAGCTCGCCGAGGTCACGCATGCCGCCAGGGCCATCTTCGTTCAGGCCGACGCGGTCTTTGCCTTGGAAGGCATAGCCGAGCGTGACACCTGCATAGGCGCCCTGCCAGTCACCGACGACCGGAGCAACTTCGATCACCGGGGCAACGACCGGCTCGACGACCGGAGCGTTGTAGCCGCCTGCGTTGGCAGCAAAGCCCGCAACGAGCGCCAGCGGCGCGGAGAGGGCGAGGGTCTTAAGAACTTGGCCACGTTTCATAGTGTGCCTCCGTTTGTTTCTTGCCAGACAATTAGTCCGTTCACGATTTTCAGACAAGGATTCCCGATCTGAAGGGAAGAACCTAGCCGATTGCCGCGGCAAAAACGCAACAATAAACCATAGCGGTCGTCACAAAGAGGATACTCATTCGTCATTAAAATGTGAGCAATTAAATGTCGAGATTTTCGACACTTAGCGCATTTTGTTGAATGAACTCACGGCGCGGTTCAACCACATCCCCCATCAATTTGGTGAATATGTCGTCGGCGTCGCTTAAATCCTCAATACGAACTTGGAGCATGGTTCTTGCTGCGGGATCCAGAGTCGTTTCCCAGAGTTGTTCGGGATTCATTTCACCCAAACCTTTATAACGCTGAAGAGAAAGCCCCTTCTCTCCCTCAAGGAAGATCGCCTGCAAAAGCCCCAGCGGGCCAAAGATCGGCGTGTCGCGGTCCTTGCGGATCAGATGGGCGGGCTTGCTGTAGATCTCCTGCAGCGTCTCTGTCATCGCACCAAGGCGACGGCTTTCGGCGCTGCGCAGCATCTGCCCATCGAGCAGGCGCGATTCCTCGACCCCGCGCAGGATGCGCGACAGACGGATCCCGGCGTCCTGAGTCGGACGACCGCTCCAGCCGCGCTCATATTCCTCGGCAACCAGATCCAGACGGGCCGCGACATCCGAGGCGACGCGCTGCGCATCGGCATCGACGCGACCGGGCAGCAGCGCCCCGGCGATCGCCGCCTGTTCGGTGATCGAGACCGGGTAATGGGTCGGATAGGCGCGCAGGATGCGGCGCACCAGACGCGCCTCATCGACGACGCGGGCCAGATCCTGCCCGATGATCTCCTCGCCCGAGCCAAGCCGCAGCGAGGCGCCCTCGATGCCCTGCTGGATCAAGTAATCCTCCAGCGCGGCCTCGTCCTTCAGATAGACCTCAGACCGGCCCCGCGCGACTTTGTAGAGCGGCGGCTGGGCGATATAGAGATGGCCCGCCTCGATCAGCTGCGGCATCTGACGGAAGAAGAAGGTCAGAAGCAGCGTGCGGATATGCGCGCCGTCGACGTCGGCATCGGTCATGATGACGATCTTGTGGTAGCGCAGTTTGTTCAGATTGAACTCGTCGCGGCCAATGCCGGTGCCAAGCGCGGTGATCAGCGTGCCGATCATCTCTGACGACAGCATCCGGTCAAAGCGCGCGCGCTCGACGTTCAGGATTTTGCCGCGCAGGGGCAGCACGGCCTGATTCTGGCGCGAGCGGCCCTGTTTCGCCGAACCACCTGCCGAGTCACCCTCGACGATGAAAAGCTCGGACAGAGCCGGGTCTTTTTCCTGACAGTCGGCCAGCTTCCCGGGCAGCGAGGCCACGTCCATCGCGGTCTTGCGCCGCGTCAGCTCGCGCGCTTTGCGGGCGGCTTCGCGGGCCAGAGCGGCTTCGATGATCTTGCCGACGATCTGCTTGGCCTCGGTCGGGTTCTCTTCGAACCATTCCGAGAGCTTTTCGTTGACCAGCCCCTCGACCGCCGGACGCACCTCGGACGAGACCAGCTTGTCCTTGGTCTGCGACGAGAACTTCGGATCGGGCACTTTCACCGACAGCACGCAGGTCAGGCCTTCGCGCGCGTCATCGCCGGTAAAGTCGATCTTTTCCTTCTTCGCGATCCCCGAGGTCTGCGCGTAATTGTTGATGACGCGGGTCAGCGCGCCGCGGAAGCCGGCAAGGTGGGTGCCGCCGTCCCGCTGGGGGATGTTGTTGGTGAAGGGCAGCACGGTCTCGTGGTAGCTGTCGTTCCACCACATCGCGACTTCGACGCCGATGCCGCTTTTCTCGCCGGTGATGAAGATCGGGTCTTTCATCACCGCGGTTTTCGAGCGGTCGATGTAGCGCACGAATTCACGCACGCCGCCGTCGTAATGCAGCTCGGTGCGGATCGGCTCGGCGGGGCGCTCGTCTTCCAGAATGATGCGAACGCCCGAGTTCAGGAAGGCCAGCTCGCGCAGGCGGTTTTCCAGCGTCTTGAAGACGTAATCGAGGTTCGAGAAGGTACCGTCCTTGCCGTCTTCCTTGGTCGAGGCGAGAAAGCGCACCTCGGTCCCGGTCTCGCCGGGCTCGGAATCGCCGACGACGCGCAGATGCTCGACCGTATCGCCATGTTCAAAGCGAACGTAATGCTCTTTGCCGTTGCGCCAGATGCGCAGCTCCAGCCAATCCGAAAGCGCGTTCACGACCGAGACGCCGACCCCGTGCAGACCGCCCGAGACCTTATAGCTGTTCTGGTCAAATTTCCCGCCCGCGTGCAGCTGGGTCATGATGACCTCGGCTGCCGAGACGCCCTCGGACGGGTGCATGTCGACCGGGATGCCGCGACCGTTGTCGCGCACCGAAACCGAGCTGTCGGAATGGATTTTCACCCGCACGAAATCGGCGTGACCGGCCAGAGCTTCGTCGATGCCGTTATCGACGACCTCATAGACCATGTGGTGAAGGCCAGAGCCGTCATCGGTGTCGCCGATATACATGCCGGGCCGCTTGCGCACCGCCTCCAGGCCTTTGAGAACCTTGATGGAATCGGCGCCATATTCGGCCGGTGCAATGCTGTCGTCGCTCATGCGGAAATCATCCTGCCTTGGTCTGGCATCTTATAGGGGAAAGGCCCGGCAATGTCACGGGAGAGACCCAAGATTTGGTAATTCCCGGGCGTTTTTTCAAGGATTTGGCCTAAATCAGCCCGTCCTGATCCAGAAGCGTGCGCCCATCCCGGCTTTCGATCTCGATCACCCAGAGATCGGGGTCGAAACCGGCCTGCCGGGCGATGGCTTGATCGACCTCGCGCTCGGGGGCGTCGAGCTGCAAAACCCACGGACGGGTGTCGCTGTCCATATCCCATTCGCGCGACCATAGGCGCGCGCGCCCGTCGAGCGTCGCGCATTTCACCATGATCGCGCCCGCCGTCGCATCGCCCTTGCGCGCGATATAGGCGGGGATATTCGCGAGCCCCAGCCGGGTCAGATAGGCCGAGACCCAAATCCCGGCCGCCAGGCGCGCCTCGGTCAAGGCGCGCGCCGTTCGTGCGCGGTCGGTCTGTCGCGGCTCAGATCGAGATCAGGCATTGCCGTCTTTGAAGTCGAGGCCCATCTCGGTATAGCGCTCGGCCTCGTCCAGCCAGTTCTCGCGGACCTTGACGGTCAGGAAGAGATGGACCGGACGGCCCATGAATTCCTGCAACTCTTGGCGCGCGGCCTGACCGACGGATTTGATCGTCTCGCCGCCCTTGCCCAGCACGATGCCCTTGTGACCGGCGCGGGAGACATAGACGATCTGATCGACGCGGGCCGATCCGTCTTTCTTTTCTTCCCATTTCTCGGTCTCAACGGTGAGCTGATAGGGGATTTCCTCATGCAGCCGCAGCGTCAGCTTTTCGCGGGTGATTTCGGCGGCGATCATGCGCATCGGCAGATCGGCAACCTGATCCTCGGGATAAAGCCAGGCGCTTTCCGGCACGGTCTCCGCGAGCCAATCCAGCAGATCGTCGCAACCATAGCCCTTTTCGGCCGAGATCATGAAGGTGCGCAGGAAAGGGAAGGCCTCGTTTGCCTCATGCGACAGCGCCAGAAGCTGCTCGGCTTTGACGCGGTCGATCTTGTTGATCGCCAGCGCGACCGGGCGGCCCTCGGCCAAGCCCTTGAGCGACTCGATGATGCTTTTCGCGCCTTCGGTCAGGCCGCGATGGGCCTCGATCAGCAAGACGATGACATCGGCATCCGAAGCCCCGCCCCAAGCGGCGGCGACCATCGAGCGGTCGAGACGGCGGCGCGGGCGGAAGATGCCGGGGGTGTCGACGAAGACGACCTGACTGTCGCCCCGCATGGCAATGCCGCGGATGCGCGCGCGCGTCGTCTGGACCTTGTGGGTGACGATCGAGACCTTGGCCCCGACCATCCGGTTGAGCAAGGTCGATTTGCCGGCGTTCGGTTCCCCGATCAGGGCGACGAAACCGGCGCGGGTGTTGGCGGTGTCTGCGGTCATGCTTGAGACTCGATCTGGCCGAGCAGGACCGATGCGGCCGCTTGCTCGATGCTGCGTTTGGTTCCGGCGCCTTGGGCGATGGCGCTGCGGCCATCGTCAAGCTTGACGGTGATTTCGAATTCGGGCGCATGGTCAGGGCCACTGCGTCCGGTCTGGAGATATTGCGGCGGCTTCATCCCCTGCGCCTGCGCCCATTCCTGAAGCGCGGTTTTGGGGTCGCGGGCATCGTCGTCCACGGTTTCAAGGCGGCTTTCCCACAAGCGCAGGATCACGGCCTTGGCAGTCTCGAACCCGGCGTCGAGATAGATCGCGGCCAGAACCGCCTCCATCGCATCGGCCAGAAGCGCTTCTTTGCGCCGCCCGCCAGAGACCATTTCCGAGCGCCCGAGCTTCAGCACATCGCCAAGCCCGATTTCCCGCGCCACGGCGGCACAGGTCTCGCCGCGCACCAGCGCATTATAGCGCGGCGCAAGCTGGCCTTCGGTCGCCTTGCGGTCGGCCAGCACCAAAGCCTCGGCCATGGTCAGGCCCAGCACGCGGTCGCCCAGAAATTCAAGCCGTTGGTTGTCGGGCCGGGTCGGGCTGCCGACAGAGCCATGAGTCAGCGCCCGGATCAGCAGATCGGGGCGCTTGAAGTCATGGCCAAGCTTTGCCGAGAAGGCGCGAATGTCGTCCGAAATCTTCAATGAACCGCCTTGAGGAAACGGTCGGGCCGCCAGGTCCAGAAGGACAGGAGCGATTTCCCGGCCGAGGAGAAGAGGATAAGATCGGCGCGGCCGACCAGATATTCCGCCGGCACGAAACCCACCCCGCCCGAGGCTTGCGAGAAACGCGAATCCTCGGAATTGTCGCGGTTGTCGCCCATGAAGAAATACTGGCCCTCGGGGACCGAGAATTCGGGCGTGTTGTCGACGATCCAGCCATCGGTGATGTTGAGCACATCATGCTGGCGACCGTTCGGCAGGGTCTCGATATAGCGGTCGACCTTGCATTCGCCGCCCGGCGGGACCGGGTCGTTGGTGCAGGTCGGAACCAGACCTTGCGGGCCTTGCGGCTCTTTCTTTTCAATGAACTGGCCGTCGGGCTGCTGCGGCGCCGCGGTGCCGTTGATGTAAAGAATGCCGTCCTTCATCTGGATCGTGTCGCCGGGCAGGCCGACGAGACGCTTGATGAAATCGACGCCCTTGGTCGGGTGGCGGAAGACGACGACATCGCCGCGCTCGGGGTCAGAACCCAGGATGCGGCCCGAGATCGGGCAGGCCGAGAAGGGGCAGGAATGTTTCGAATAGCCATAGGCCATCTTGTTGACGAACAGGAAGTCGCCGATCAGCAGCGTGTCCTTCATCGAGCCCGAGGGAATCCAGAAGGGCTGGAAGAACAGCGTCCGGAACAGGGCCGCGATGACAAGCGCCCAGAAGATCGTCTTCACGGTTTCCCAGATACCGCCTTGCTTCTTCGCCGTGCTGTCGGCCATGTTCTGCGTTTCCTGTGTCAGGGTGTCCGGCTGTTCATGGTCCCGTGACAGGGGCAAAGTCAAGCGTGGCAGGGCACGCGCGCGCAGGCGTTACCCGGCAAAAGGGCTCTTTTCGCCCTCTCGCAGCGCCTCGATCACCACGAAAGCCTGCGCCCAAGGGTGGTCGTCGGTCAGGGTGACATGGATCACCGCGTGATGACCTTCCGGGGTCATGGCGGCCAGACGCTCGGCCGCCCAGCCGGTCAGATGCATCACCGGCTGTCCCGAATGCAGATTGCCGACCGCCATATCCTTCCACGAAATCCCCATCGCGAGCCCGGTGCCGAGCGCCTTCGAACAGGCCTCTTTCGCGGCCCATCGTTTCGCCAGAGTTCCGGCCTCGTCCTTGCGGCGCGCGGCCTTGGCCAGTTCGGTTTCGGTGAAGACGCGATTGCGGAAACGGTCGCCGTGGCGGGCAAGAACCCCGGCGATCCGCTCGATATTGGCCAGATCAGTGCCGATGCCAAGGATCATGGCGCGTCCTCAGTCCAGACTGCGCGCCAGATCCATGCGGCGGCGCATCTCGCGGATGGCCTCGCCAAGACCGGTGAACAGCGCCTCCGAGATCAGGAAATGGCCGATGTTCAGCTCTTTGATCTGCGGCATGATCGCGATCGGCCCCACGGTGTCGAAGGTCAGCCCATGGCCCGCGTGAACCTCGAGCCCCAGCTCATGCGCCAGTTCCGCCCCGCGCTTGAGGCCCTCAAGCTCGGCGTCACGTTCCGCAATGCGGCCCTCGGTGTCGAAATCGCAATAGGCGCCGGTGTGCAGCTCGACCACCGCCGCGCCGATCCGCGCAGCTGCCTCGATCTGGCGCGGCTCGTGGCCGATGAACAGCGACACCCGGCTGCCCGCCTCGCGCAAAGGCGCGATGTAATCGGCCAGCCGCGCTTCGTCCTTGGCGACATCAAGTCCGCCCTCGGTCGTGCGCTCTTCGCGCTTTTCCGGGACCAGACAGACCGCATGGGGCCGGTGGCGCAGCGCAATCGCCTGCATTTCGGCGGTCGCGGCCATTTCTAGGTTCAAGGGCAAGCGCAGATGCGCGACGAGATTGTCGATATCGGCATCGGTGATATGGCGGCGGTCTTCGCGCAGATGGGCGGTGATGCCGTCGGCCCCCGCGGCTTCGGCGATCTGAGCGGCGCGCAACGGATCGGGCCAAGGCGTGCCGCGCGCATTACGGACGGTTGCGACGTGATCGATATTGACGCCAAGGCGAAGCATGAGTTCCTCCGGAATTTCGGCGCAGTCTAGCCGATGGTTTGGGGGGAGGCGAGGGTGGTCGGCACCACCCACCAGCCCGGCCGGGCCAGCGCCTCGGCGGCCGTAGCTGCGGCCTCGGCATCGGGGAAAATCCCGAAACAGGTCGCGCCCGAGCCCGACATCCGCGCCAATTCGGCCCCCGCATCCCGTAGGGCGTTCAGGCAATCGGCGATCTCGGGCAGAAGCGAGATCGCGGGCGCCTCAAGATCGTTGCGGCAGGCGGCGACGAAGGCCAGAAGCCCGGCGCGATCGAAGAACTCGGGCAGGTCGGGCATGGCGGGATTGTCGCGCTGGGTCAGCGCGCGAAAGACATCGGGCGTGGCAAGGCCCTTGCCCGGATTGACCAGCACCACCGCAAGCGGCGGCAGATCGGGCACCGGCTCCAGAATCTCGCCCAAACCGCGCATCCGCAGCGGGCGACCGGCGAGACAGACCGGGACATCCGCGCCCAGCATCTCGGGGCGCTCGGGCCAGACGCGAAAGGCGCGCAGCACCGCCGCCGCATCGGCCGAGCCGCCGCCGATGCCTGACGCAAGTGGCAGGTTCTTGGTCAACCGGATCGCGCCTTCGCTTCCCGCTAGACGGGCCGCGCGCAGGCACAGATTGTCGGCATCCGCCGAGAGCCCCGCCGCGAAGGGGCCGTCGATGGTGAGCGACAGCGGACCGGGCGAGATTTCGACCCGGTCGCCAACCCCGGCGAAAACCACCAGCGAATCAAGCAGATGATAGCCATCGGCGCGCTGGCCGGTGACATGCAGCGTCAGATTGATCTTGGCGGGGGCGAATTCCGCCGCTTCGCCCGCACCGCTTTGCGCGGTCGGGGTCATTGCCCCGCCGCGCTGTCGCGCGGTTTGCCTTTTTCCGAGGCCAGCACCGCGTCGAGCCCAAGCTCAAGCTTGTCCTTGATGCGCTTTTCTTCGGCCTCGGTTTCGGGCTTGAGGCTAAGGGCGCGTTGCCACTGGATCTGGGCCTCGCGCTTGCGCCCGGCCATCCAATAGATATCGCCCATATGGTCGTTGACGAGTGGGTCTTCCGACATCGAGGACACCGCGCGCTCCATCGGCGCGACCGCGTCCTGATAGCGGCCCAGCCGGTAATAGGCCCAAGCCAGCGAATCGAGGATATAGCCGTCATTGGGGCTCAGCTCGACCGCGCGCTGGATCAGCTTCAGCGCCTCGTCCAGCTTGATGTTGCGATCAACCAGCGAATAGCCAAGGTAGTTCAGCACCGGCGCGGAATCGGGCTGGATCTTCAGCGCGGCGCGCAGATCGGCCTCGGCCTTGTCGAACTGGTTCGAGCGTTCCAGCGCGATGCCGCGGGCGTAAAGCGGGAACCATTGCGCATTGCCGCGATCCTTGAGCAGATCGAGCGCCTTGTCATAGGCGGGCACGGCATCGGCGAATTTCTCTTGCTGACGCAAGAGATCGCCAAGCGCGATCCAGCCCTGTGCAAGCTCGGGATGAGCGGCGGTCAGTGCGAGCGCCGCCTTTTCAGCATCTTCGGGACGGTCGGCGCGGGCCAAAGCGTCGATGCGCGACAGCTCGGCCACCGGGCGCATATCGCCCAACTCGCGCAGGCGCTCGAATTCCTGCTCGGCCAGATCGAACTGCCCGACGCTTTGCAAAAGCTGCGCCGACAGAAGATGCGCCTCGCCGAGATTGGGCGACAGATATTCCGCGATCCGGGCTTGAATGAGCGCCAACGGATCGGGCTCTTCCGACGAGGCCAGCGCGCTCGCGAAGGTCATGAAGACCTGCGCAATGCCGTCGGCGGGGGTGCGGATCGAATCGAAGGGCAGGGTCTCGCCCTTTTCCAGCCGGGCGCGCAAGGCCAGCAGCGCGGGCTCTTCGCCGACGCGCGGCAGCGCATCGAGCATGGCGATTGCGTCCTTGTTGCGCTCCAGCTGCGAAAGCACTTCGGCGCGGGCGATGATCCCGAGGATATGACCGCTGGCGGCATCTTGCGACAGCAGCTTGTCGGCGGCCTCGAAGTCGCCGACCTTGGCCTTGGCCAGCGCCAGATGATATTGCACCATCGCCTGCGCGCCGGGGATCTTGGCGAGCTTCTCGAAAGCCGCGATGGAATCGCTGGCCTTGCCCGCGCCCAGAAGCGCCCAAGCCTCGATCATCCCATCCAGCAGCTTGTCCTCGCCGTTCTGATCCCCGGCTTTGTCCGGCTGAGCCAGAATCTCGGCCCCCAGCGCCATCAGCTCGGTCCATTTGCCGTCTTTGGCGAATTCGGCGCGGCGCATGAGATTGGCGAGATCGGTCGCCTTGCTTTCGGTCGAGGTGCGGTTGGCCAGCTTGACGGCGGCCTCCATCTGCCCCGAGGAAATCAGCGAGACGAGCGCGCTGTCTTGCAGATAGGGATCGGTGCCGTCTTTCCCCAAAGCCTCGCCGTAATAATGCGCAGCCTCGCCGAAATCGCTGTCGAGCGCGGCCTGACGCGCGGCCAGATAGGGGCCGGCGATGCCGAGGCTGAGCGGGACCTGCGGGTGATTGCTGTCGTCCGCGCCTCCGCTTTCGGCCTGCGCGGGGCGATCAGAGGCCTTGGCCGCCGGAGCGTCCTGCGCGTGAAGCGGGGTGGTGAAGAGCGCGATGAGCGCCAGCGGGAGCAGTCTCTTGGTCACGAACTTTGGCCCGGTCAGTCACAATATCGATACGACCCTAGCGGGGGCTGCCCGGATGAGCAACGGCAGGCGACGCTTCGCGTGCCTGCCGTGGATCACTTATTCGGGTAATGTCACATATTCGGATAGTTGGGCCCGTCGCCACCCTGCGGCGTGGTCCAGTTGATGTTCTGCGACGGGTCCTTGATGTCGCAGGTTTTGCAATGGACGCAGTTCTGGAAGTTGATCTGGAAGCGCGGCCCGTCCGGGCCCTCCAGCACCTCATAGACGCCCGCCGGGCAATAGCGCTGCGCCGGTTCGTCGAACTCGGGCAGGTTCACGCGGATCGGCACCGAGGCGTCTTTCAGGCGCAGGTGACAGGGCTGGCTTTCCTCGTGGTTGGTGAAGGAAAACGCCACGTTGGTCAGGCGGTCGAACGAGAGTTTGCCGTCCGGGCGCGGATAGTCGATCTTCTTGTAATCCTTGGCCTTGCCGGTTGCGGCGGCATCGGTCTTGCCGTGATGCCAGGTCCCCAAGGGGTTCCAGCCGGTCAGGTTCGCGACCCACATGTCGAAACCGCCAAGCGCGAGGCTCGCCGTCAGGCCCAGCTTCGACCACAGCGGCTTGACGTTGCGCACCGGCTTCAGATCCTTGGCGATCGGCCCCGTGCGGACCGCTTTTTCGTAATCGGTGAGCTCGTCGCCCTCGCGACCGGCTGCAATCGCCGCCGCCGCCGCCTCTGCCGCCGCAATCCCCGACAGCATGGCATTGTGGTTGCCCTTGATGCGCGGCACGTTCACCAGACCGGCCGAGCAACCCAGCAGCGTGCCGCCCGGGAAGGTCAGTTTCGGGATCGACTGCCAGCCGCCCTCGGAAATCGCGCGCGCGCCGTAAGCCACGCGCTTGCCGCCTTCAAGCAGCTCGGCGACCAGCGGATGGTGCTTGAAGCGCTGGAATTCCATGTAGGGATAGAGATGCGGGTTGGCGTAATTCAGGTGAACGACGAAGCCGACCAGAACCTGATTGCCCTCAAGGTGATAGACGAACGAGCCGCCACCGGCATTCTTGCCCAGAGGCCAGCCCATCGTATGGGTCACGGTGCCGGGCTTGGCTTTGGCCGGGTCGATTTCCCAGATCTCTTTCATGCCAAGGCCGAATTTCTGCGGATCATGGCCGTCCGAGAGATTGTATTTCGCGATCACCTCTTTCGAGAGCGAACCGCGCACGCCTTCGGCCAGCATGACATATTTGCCGCGCAGCTCCATGCCGGGCTCGTATTGCGGGCCGGGGGTGCCATCGGCCTCAAGGCCCATCTCGCCCGCGACGACGCCCGCGACGCGGTTGCCGTCCATCACCAGCTGCGAGCAGGACATGCCCGGGAAAATCTCGACCTCGAGCGCCTCGGCCTGTTCGGCGAGCCAGCGGCAAACATTGCCCATCGAGACGATATATTTGCCGTGGTTCGACATCAAAGGCGGCATCGGCCAGTTCGGCACGCGCATCTGGCCGCCTTCGCCGAGGATGTAGAAGTTGTCTTCCTTGACCTCGGTGTGGATCGGCGCGCCCTTGGCCTTCCAATCGGGGATCAGCTTGTCGAGGCCCGAAGTGTCCAGCACTGCGCCCGACAGGATATGGGCGCCGACTTCCGAGCCCTTTTCCAGCACGACGACGGAAAGCTCGGGATTGATCTGCTTCAGCCGAATCGCCGCCGAAAGACCGGCAGGACCGCCGCCCACGATTACGACGTCATATTCCATCGACTCGCGTTCGATCTGATCCATGCTTGGTCTCCTCCCTGGCATTGCTGGTTCTTCGCGCGTAATAATTCGCGAACAGCAGTAGCGTGAATTATTATTGCTCGCAATCATGTCGCAGCGCAGCAATGCGACCTTTGCGTTGTATTCTCGGGATACGCGGCGGATTGCCCGTGGACTGCCCAATGCGTCGAGGCGTCTTGCAAGACGTGTCGGAACCAGCCACGATACCGCGTGTTTTCAGCAGAGCGCCCCCGGCCACTCGGTCGGGGGCGTTCCTACAGCATTGGCGTGATGCCGCCGGAAGGACTGGAATGGAGAAGATCCTGATTACCCGCTCGGGTTACGAACAGCTTGAAGAAGAGCTGCGCGTGCTGCGTTCGGAAGAGCGCCCCGCTGTGATCCGTGCCATCGCCGAAGCCCGCGAGCACGGCGATCTTTCGGAAAATGCCGAATATCATTCCGCCCGTGAAAAGCAGAGCTTCGTCGAGGGACGCATCAAGGAACTCGAAGGGCTGATCTCGCGCGCGGATGTCATCGACCCGGCCAAACTGTCGGGCAGCGTCAAATTTGGCGCGACCGTGAACCTCGTCGATGAAGATACCGACGAGGAAAAGACCTATCAGATCGTTGGCGAGGCCGAGGCCGATCTGGAGCGCGGCCTGCTGAACATCCGCTCGCCGCTGGCGCGCGCGCTGATCGGCAAGGATGAGGGCGACAGCGTCAAGGTCGTGACGCCGGGCGGCGGCAAATCCTATGAGATCCTCTCGGTGCGTTTCGTGTAACCGCGCCGGACCCAGGGCAGATGAACGATTTTCGTGACAGCTTTCGCCGCTTTGCCCATCAGCAGAGCAAGGATGGTCTGACAGTGCTTGGCGCTGTGGCGACCGTGGTCTGGCTTGTGCTGATCCTGCTGTTCTGGCTGTTCGGCACGCCAGCCGACGAGACGGTCGGGGGCGGGGTTGCGGGGCTGCTGCGGTGGGTCGGCCTTGTGACGCCCATCGCGCTGATCTGGATGGCGGTCTGGCAGGGGCGCGCGATTGCCGCGCTCCGGCTCGAGGCGATCCAGCTGCGCACGACGCTGGACATTCTGCGCAAGGGAGGCCAGGCCGTCCCCGCAGACGAGATCCCTGCGGCGCCTTCGGTTGCGCGCACGATCCCGACGCCGCCCGCGAGCTCGGGCGCGGCGGCTGCTCGGCGCAACGAGCCCGACGATCAGGGGCAGGCCAGCCTCGGGCTGGAAACGCCGCCCCCGCTCGAGCTTGACGAATACGAGCTGATCGCCGCGCTGAACTTCCCCGACGGTCCCGATGATGTCGAGGCGGTGGCCGCTTTGCGCAAGGCCTTGGCCGACCGCGAATTGGCGCGGCTGATCCGGGCGGCGCAGGATGTGGTCACGCTGCTGGCCAAGCGCGGCATCTTCATGGACGATCTTTACGCGGGCGATGCCCAGCCCGGGCTTTGGCGTCAGTTTGCCGATGGCCTGCGCGGGGCGGCTTTGACCTCGCTGGCGCTGGATGTCGACGAGCCGGTTCTGGAAGCGACGGCGAAGCTTTTGCGCAGCGACGAGGTCTTCCGCGACACCGCCCAGCATTTCCTGCGCCATTTCGACAAGCTCGTCAGCCGCGCCGCGCCCGAGCTGGACGACCGGCTGCTGCTTGCGCTGACCTATACCCGCTCGGGGCGCGCCTTCACGCTTCTGGCACAGGTGGCCGGGATGATCGGCTCTTATGTGCCGCAGGAATCTCCAGACGCATGATCTCGGCCGGGCCGCTCCACGGCCAGCCGATGCGGCTTTGCCCGAGGGGCTGAAAGCCAAGCGACAGATAAAGGGCGCGCGCCGCCGCATTGGCGCGAGCCACCTCGGCGCGCAGCCCGTGATAGCCGCGCCGCGCCGCCCGATGCGAGGCCGCCGCGATCAGTGCCCGACCATAGCCCTGACCGCGCAGATCGGGCCGCACTACCAGACCGTCCAGCACCATATCCGCGGTTTCAGGGCCACTGCGGTGCAGCGCATTCGTCACCCGCTCGAGCCCGCCGCCAAGACAGCCCCAGACCTGCGCGAACGCGCCCGCCTCGGGGGCCAGAAAGCCGCCCTCGGCGTCGCGAATACCGACCAACGCCGCCAGCGCGCCTTGCGGGTCAAGCGCCGAGAGCGCCTTCTCGGCGCGCAGGGCATGGCGGATCAGCGCGACGCCGCGCGCGGCTGAGGTCGGAAAGGGCAGGACCTCGCGCCCGAAGGCCTGCCAGAAGAGCGCCGCCGCCGCATCGAGATGCGCAGGCGCGATGCCCTCGCAAACCGGATGGTGCGCAAAACGGGAAAGATCGTTCGGCATGGCGCTCCTTTGGGCCGCGCGGCAGGGCTCCGGTTCGACGGCGGTGCGCGGCAGAGCGGGCGATCTGTCCGGGCTCCCTTGCCTCTCGGCGCGGATTGGCGTCAATCTGCGGGAAATTCCGCATCGCTTTCTTTGGTTCCAACTCCGTATCCTGCCTTGTCTTCGAATTCGCAACCCTCTGTCGGCCCCGAGCCGTCGCCGCTCACCCCCGCCCAGATCCGCGCATTGGCCCGAAGCCCGGCCCAATGCTTTGGACATGGCATGATCCAATCCATGCCCTTCCTGCTGGTCGTGCTGCCCTTTGCCGTGCTGTTTGGCGTGGTCGCGAGCAACGCCGGGCTGGATCTCGCCAAGATCGCCGGTTTTTCGCTGCTGGTGCTGGCGGGCGCCTCGCAATTCACCGCGCTGCAGCTGATCGGCGATCATGCCTCGATGGTGCTGATCATCGTCTCGGCCTTGGCGGTCAATCTGCGGCTGGCGATGTATTCGGCGGCGCTGGTGCCCTGGCTTGGCGCAACCAGCCCGCGCCAGCGCGCCTTGGTGGCCTATCTGCTGATTGACCAGACCTATGCGCTGTCGCTGCGCGAATTCGAGGAAAACCCGCAACTGAGCCTGCGCCAAAGGCTCGCTTATTTCTGCGGCACGGCGGCGCTCTTGTGCCCGCTTTGGGTGTTGGCCACGCTGGTGGGCGCGACGGCGGGCAATGCGATTCCCGACAGTTGGGCGCTGGATTTCGCGGTGCCGATCACCTTTCTGGCGATGATCGCGCCAATGCTGCGCACACCCGCGCATATTGCGGCGGCGCTGGTCTCGGTGCTGGCTTCGCTGGCCTTTGCCTTCCTGCCCTCGGGGCTGGGGCTGCTGGTCGCGGCGCCTCTGGCCATGGCCACGGGCGCGGGCGTCGAGATCCTGACCGAGCGGCTGCGTCCGCAGGTGGAGGCGCCGAATGTCTGACCTTCAGATCTGGACCGTCATCATCGCGCTGGGGCTCGGGACCTATCTGATCCGTTGGTCCTTTCTGGGCGCGATCGGCCACCGCCCGATCCCGCTTTGGGTCGAGCGGCTGTTGCGCTATACCGCCGTGGGCGTCTTGCCCGCGATGATCGCGCCGCTGGTCGTCTGGCCCGCCGCGACTGCAGGCGCGCCCGATCCGGCCCGGCTGACTGCGGCGGCGGTGACCTTGGTTGTCGGAGTGCTCAGCCGCAATACCCTGGCCGCGATCGTGACCGGGGGCGCGACGCTCTTTGCCATGCTGGCCTGGATTGGCTGAGAGGGCGGCCTGAGGGGCGCAAAGAAAAAGCCCCGGAAAACCGGGGCCGTTTCGCGATCTGTCTTTTCGGCCTGACGCTTAGACCTGACCGCTTAGGCCCCGGTGCTTAGGGCTGGGCCGCAGCCTGAGGCGACAGCGTGGCGGCGTGCAATTTGCCGTCCTTGCCATAGCCCTGAATCGAGCCGTCCTTCTGGCGCAAGAGGACGTTGTGGTTGTTGGCCGGATCGCCATCCATCCACTTCTTCGAGGTCACGTCCGGCAAGGACAGGAACCAGCGGCGCAGCTTGAGCGGCGAGAAGCCCGACGGAGCCCCCTCGAAACCCGGCACGCGGCGCAGCACCTGACCGGTCGAGACCGCGCAGAAGCTTTTGTTCGACGCACCTTGCTGTTCGGCCGAGCGGATCGCCATATCGGCGATTTCGCGGCTGACCACTTTGGTGTCCTCGGCGACCCAATAGGTCTCGCGGGCGTGGTAGTCGATGTAGAAGTTCTTGAAGTTCGGGGTGATCCCGTAAAGCACGTCATGGCGCTCGGGGATCGCGGGATGCTCCCAGCTGCCAGCGGGGTCGAAGATGACGCGCTGGCTGCCGTTGATCATCAGCGCCGAGTGGCCGCCTTCACCGCGCGGAATGCCGATCACGGTCAGCAGCGTGATCGAGGGCGGGTTCTGGGTATCGACATAGCGGGCGCGGCGAAGCTCTTCGTCGCTGGCCCATTTGTTATCCGCACCGCAAGCCGCCAGAACGGCTGGCACGGTCAGCGCGAGAAAAGTCCGCCGTTGCATCTGTAGCTCTCCGGGTCAGTCAGGCGATCAGGAATTGACCAGCGCCATGAACACCAGAACGGCGGCCGAAATGCCGCAGACCCAGGTTGCCAGACGGATGAAACCGGCAAAGGTTTTCTGGTGCACGCGGATGTCCATCTCGCCGTGAACGTGGTTGGTGATTTCCTGATGCGATGCCATGTCTCTGTCCCTGCGCGAAAGAAAGTTGAGAAACCGTTACCCTATGATGCGCGGGCTGTCACGCCCCCCAGAGCACGGCCCCGTCTTCGGTCGTGCCCACCGGCCACACCTTTCCGGCCCGGGCAAGGTGGTTGATGTGCCCGATCGCCTCGACCAGCGCCAGACCATAGGTCGCGGCGTCGATCTTGCGCCGGTAAAGGATATCGAAACAGCCCGCGACACTGCGCGGTGCCTCTTGCAGCGCCCGGGTGATTCGGCGCAGCGCGGAATGGTGGTTCTCGATCAGCTGGTCGAGCCGCTCGGGCAGGCCGAAGAACGGGATGTTATGGCCGGGCAGCACCAGCTGGTCGTCGCGGGCAAAATCCTTCAGCCGGGCACAGCTTTCCAGCCAGTCGCCGACCGTATCGGCCAGAGGCTCGGTCGGGTAGACGCCGAGATTGGGCGAGATCGACGGCAAAAGCTGATCGCCGCCGATGACCAGATGATCATCCTCGGACCAGAGCGTGAGATGCTCGGGCGCATGGCCATTGCCGATATGGACGCGCCAGCGCCGCCCGCCCATCTCCAGCGCATCGCCCTCGGCCAGACGGTGAAAGCCGGGGGGCAGGGGATGGCAGACATCGGCCATGTTGAAGGGGCGCTCGTCCAACCGGGTTTGCAGCGTCTCGGCGTCCATGCCCGCGCGGCGCCAGAAAGCGACGGCCTCGGGGGTCGGGTGCTCTTGCACGTCGAGCACCTGCATTCGCGCCATCAGCCAGGCGGTGCGGCTGGTCCAGAGCGAGGCGCCTTTCGCCTGAAACCATCCGGCAAGGCCGATATGGTCGGCGTGGTGATGGGTGGCGATGACGCGCTGGACCGGGCGGCCCTCCAGCGGGCCGTCCAGCAGCGCCTCCCATTGGGCGCGGGCGCGGCGCGAATCGAAGCCGGTGTCGATCACCGTCCAGCCATCGGTTTCCGCGAAGGCATAGACATTCACATGGTCGAGCTTCATCGGCAGCGGCAGGCGCATCCAAAGCACGCCCTCGGCCAGTTCGATCGCCTCGCCAGGGGCGGGCGGCACCGTCACGGGATAGCGCAGCATCAGGCGAAATGGCCCGAGAATGCGCCGTCGCCAAGCGCATCGAGATCGGCAGGCCCGGCCTTCGCCGCGGCGAGATCGCCGAGATATTGCGGCAAGAGCCGGGTGATATAGATCCGCGCCAATGTGACGTGATCCGCCCCGCCCGCCACCGCCGCGCGCAGGTGGAAATGCGCGCCCAGCACGCGGGCGAAGGCGGCAAGGAAGGGCACGGCTCCGGCAAAACGGTCCTGCATCTTCTGTTCGAGCAGCAGATGCGTGGCCTCGCGCAGCGTCTCGGCGGCCTGCCAAACCTCATGGGCGAGCTCGGGCTGAGCGGATTGCGCGGCTTTTGCGGTGTCGAGGATCTCGTCCAAGAGCGCCATGGCGGCGGCTCCGTCATCCATCAGCTTGCGCCCGACCAGATCCATCGCCTGAATGCCATTCGTGCCTTCATAGATCGGGGTGATGCGGACATCGCGCAGATATTGCGCCGCGCCGGTTTCCTCGATGAAGCCCATGCCGCCGTGGACCTGCACCGCGAGATCGGCGACGCGGCAGCCGACATCGGTGCCATGCGCCTTGGCAATGGGCGTCAGGAACGAGGCGCGCGCAATCCAATCCTCGGCCCCGGTCGCGCGGCCAAGATCCAGCGCCACCGCGCAGGCGAGACAGATCGCCCGGGCGGCGAAGGTTTCCGCGCGGCCAATCGCCAGCATCCGGCGGACATCGGCATGGCGGATGATCGCGCCCATCTGATTGCGCTCGGCGGCATATTCGGCGGCCTTTTGCAGCGCGGCCTCGGCAATGCCCACGCCCTGCATCCCGACATTGAGCCGCGCCGAGTTCATCATCGTGAACATCGCGGCCATGCCCTTATGCTCTTCGCCGACGAGCCAGCCGGTCGCACCCTCAAAGCTCATCACGCAGGTCGGGCTTCCGTGGATGCCCATCTTGTGCTCGAGGCTGACGACGCGCAGCTCATTGGCGAGGCCGGGGTTGCCGCTATCGTCGGGCAGGAATTTCGGCACCATGAAAAGACTGATCCCGCGCGTGCCCGCGCCGCCATCGGGCAGACGCGCCAGCACGAGATGGCAGACGTTGGCGTTGAAATCGCTGTCGCCCCAGGTGATGAAAATCTTCTGGCCGGTGATGCGGTAGGTGCCGTCCTCGGCCCGCTCGGCCCGGGTCGTGAGCGCGCCGACATCGGAACCCGCCTGCGGCTCGGTCAGGTTCATTGTCCCCGACCATTCGCCCGAATTGAGCTTGGGCAGATAGAGCGCCTTGAGCGCGTCGCTGGCGTGATGCTCCAGCGCGTCGATCTGGCCCTGCGTCAAAAGCGAGTTCAGTTGCAGCGCCAGACAGCCCGAGGCGAGCATTTCATTGATCGCGACATTCAGCGTCGAGGGCAGGCCCATGCCGCCATATTCGGGATCCGAGGACAGCCCGATCCAGCCGCCCTCGGCCAAAGCGCCAAAGGCTTCCGCATAGCCCGGAGACGAGCGCAGCTTGCCGTTTTCCAGCCGCGCCGGTTCCAGATCGCCCGCGCGATTGACCGGGGCATAGATCTCGGCGGCGATGCGCCCGGCCTCGCCCAGAACCGCGTTGACGGTGTCGGGCGTGGCCTCGGCAAACCGCTCGGTCGCGGCGACTTTCGAGAAATCCACAACCTCGTTCAGAATGAACCGGATCTGCTCGGCAGAGGCTTGGTAAGGCATGGCGCTTCTCTTTCTGTGGGAACCGGCCTAAATGCGGGCAGGTCAGACTTGAAATGACTCTGATCAGATTATCCGCGCGAGGCGGAGCGGCAACCCGGACCCAACGTCAAGAATGCAAACCCTGATCCTTCCCGCCGATGCCCAGGGCATCGCTACAGCGTGTGAGTGGCTGACGCTAGGTCAGCCGGTCGCGATTCCGACTGAAACCGTATATGGTCTGGCCGCCGATGCCCGAAACGGCGAGGCGGTCGCGCGGATCTATGCGGCCAAGGGGCGGCCCTCGTTCAACCCGCTGATCGTGCATGTGCCCGGTCTGGCCGAGGCGGAGCGCTATGTCCATCTTGGCGATCAGGCGCGCCTGTTGGCCGAGGCTTTCTGGCCGGGGCCGCTGACGATGATCCTGCCCCTGCGCGACGATTCGGGCATTGCCTCGATCACGACGGCGGGGCTGAGGACTTTGGGCGTGCGCATTCCCTCGCATCCGGCGGCGCTGGCGATCCTGCGCGCCTTCGACGGGCCGCTGGCCGCGCCTTCGGCCAATCCCTCGGGGCGGATCAGCGCGACTTCGGCCGCCCATGTCGCCGATGAGGTGACCGGGCTTGGCGGGCGTATCCCGGCCGTCGTCGATGCGGGTGCCTGTTCGGTTGGGGTCGAATCGACCATCATCGGCTGGAGCGAGGCGGGCGAGCCCGCGCTCTTGCGTCCGGGCGGTCTGCCTGCCGAGGCGATCGAGGCGGTGCTGGGCTGCGCGCTGCTGCGCCCCGAGCTGAACCCCGAAGCGCCGACCTCTCCCGGGCAATTGTCCAGCCATTACGCCCCGGCGGTTCCGGTGCGCCTTGACGCGGAAACGGCTTTGCCGGGCGAGACCTATCTGGCCTTCGGGCCGGGGGCGCTGACCTTAAGCGCAAGCCGCGATCTGACCGAGGCGGCGGCTAACCTCTTTGATCTGCTGCGCCGCGCCGATGAGCTTGGTCGTCCGATTGCGGTCGCGCCGATTCCGGAAGAGGGGCTTGGTGTGGCGATCAACGACCGCCTGCGCCGCGCCGCCGCGCCGCGTCCCTGACCTTTAAGGGCCGGACTGTCAGAAGCAAGCCTTCCGCTCAGGCATGGCCCGCCGAGGGCGAGAGCAACAGCGGGTCGATGCCCATCCGGCGCAGCGCCGCGACCCATTTGCCGGAATGATCGGCCCCGAAGATGATCTCGTCGCCGCGTTCAGCGGTGAGCCAGCCATTGTCGCGGATTTCATCATCCAGCTGACCCGGACCCCAACCGGCATAGCCAAGCGCAAGAACCGCAGGCTGCGGGCCGGCGCCCCGGGCGAAATCTTCCAGAATGTCGCGGGTGGTGGTCATGGCGAGATCCTCGCCGATGCGCATCGTGCCCTCGGCATCATCGCCGCCCTGTTTGACATGATGGAGCACGAATCCGCGTCCGGGCTCGACCGGGCCGCCCGAGCCGATCGGAATCGGGCGGGTGTCCATGCCGGTGTCGATGCCAAGCTGGTTCAGGAGGTCACTGAAATCCAGATCCGGCAAGGGGCGGTTGACCACCAATCCCATCGCACCCTCGTCGGAATGCGAGCAGATCAGGATCACGCTATGCTCGAAGCGGGGATCCTGCATACTGGGCATGGCGATCAGCAGCTTGCCGGTCAGATTGCTTTCGGACTCCATCGGGTTCTCCTTATTCTTCCCTCAAAGATCGGCCTTCGCGGCGGGCGGTGCAAGGGATTGGCGCTTTTTTGATTTCCCTCGCTGTGGCGGGAATGCCATTCAGGAGACATGAAACGCTTTATCCTTGCTCTCGCCGCCGCTTTGATTTCCGGTTCCGCTCAGGCTCAGGAGGCCGCAAGCGCGGCCCCGAAACTGCCGCCCGGTCTTGAGTCGGCCCAGCTTCGGCCCGGTTGGATCACGCCCGAGGGCCACCGCATCGTCGCGCTTGATCTGCGGCTGTTGCCGGGGTGGAAGACCTATTGGCGCAACCCCGGCGACGGTGGCGTGCCGCCGGTCTTTGATTGGCAGGGCTCGGACAATCTGGGCAAGGTGACGCTGCATTGGCCCCGGCCCGAGGTGATCGATTCCGGCGGACTACGGACTTTGGGCTTTCACGATCAGCTGGTCTTGCCGATCGAGATCGCCCCGGCCGATCCGACCAAGCCGATCCGGGTCGAGGCGCAGGTGGATCTGGGGATTTGCGAAACCATTTGCGTGCCCGCCCATGTCGATCTGACCGCCGCTGCGCCGGGCGACAAGGACCCGATCATTCAGGCCGCGCTGGCCTCGGTTCCCGACGCGGCCAAGGAGCCGGCGATCTGCAAGGTGACCGAGACCAAGGACGGAATGCGCGTCGCCGCGACCGTGCCTCTGGACGCGCGCGACGACATGGCGGCTGCGGCGATGGAGTTGGCCGATACGCCGGTCTGGGTCTCTGAGCCCGAGGTTGAGGTGCAGGACGGCAAGCTGACGGCGACTGCGGATTTCATCGACGACAGCGGCAAACCCTTCGCGCTCGATCCGGCGCAATTGCGCCTGACGCTGATCTCGGGCGAGGCTGCGGTGGAGTTCAGCGGCTGCCAGACGGCGGGGTGACAGACGGCTGGCTAAGCCGCGTCAGCCGTCGAGCCGCGCCTTGAGCGACAGAAGATCCGCCCAAGCCTCGCGTTTGGCCAGAGGCGTGCGCAGCAGATAGGCGGGGTGGGTCATCGGCAAAGCTGGGCGACCAAAGGCCGTCTGCCAATTGCCGCGCAGCCGCAAGATCCCGGCCCGACCAAGCGCCGCCTGACAGGGCGTGTTGCCCATGAGCACGATCAGATCGGGTGCCGCGAGCTCGACGTGACGTTCGAGAAACGGCAGCATCATCGCGATTTCAGCGGGCTCGGGCGTGCGGTTGCCGGTCGGGCGCCACGGCAGCACATTGGTGATGTAGAGCGCCTTTTCCGCATCGACTTGATCGCGCGCCAGCCCGATCGCCGCGAACATCCGGTCGAGAAGCTGGCCCGCGCGGCCGACGAAGGGGCGGCCCTGAATGTCCTCTTCCTCGCCCGGCGCCTCGCCGATGATCATCACCCGCGCTTTCGCATTGCCATCGGCAAAGCAGAAACTGCGCGCGCCTTTCTTGAGGTCGAGCCCGTCGAAACTGTCCTGCGCCGCCGCCAGATCGGCGAGCGTTTGCGCGCCTGCCGCAAGCGTTTGGGCGCGGGCGACGGGATCGGGACCGGCCGGACGCGGCGTGGCAGCAAGCGGGGTCGTGCCGGGATCTGCGCTCGCAACCGCGCGGGCGGCCTTTTCGGCGGCGCGGGCCGTGGCCTCGGCGCGGGCCTCGTCGTAGCGGTTGATGGGCGCGTCGAGACATGGCTCGTCCGCCCCCATCTCTGACTGCCATTGCAGCAGCGCAAGGGCCGTTTCCGCGTCGATCGCGAATCCGTGGTAGCTCAAATCGCTCATGGCGCGAAGCTATGCCCGCCGCGCCGCCAAGTCGAGACCGCCTGTCCCGAGATCCGGCGGCGGGCGTCTGTCATTGAGACTGGGTGACCGGGGTGGTGCCGCCGCCCATCGCGACCAGCTTCTGGATCAGGGGTTTCGCGCTGGGCCCGATGCGGTCGCAGGCGCCCGGATCGTCCAGAAGCTTGAAGGCGGGCGCGTAATATTGCTTGTCATAGGCCGAGGCATCCAGCCCCAGACGCGAGGCGAGCCGGTCGCCGGTGCCGGTGATCAGCGCCCATTCGCCGTTCGAGATTTCATAATCGTCGCAATTGGCGGTGATGACATTGACATTGGCCAGCTCACCGATCAGCGCCTTGGCATCGGCATCAGACAGGGTCGACACATCCGGCAGTTTCACGGTCATGCCGCCATCGGCAAAAGCCGCTCCGGTTGTCACCAGCACCACTGCCGCGCTCGTCGCGAAGGATCGCAGTCCCATCTCATAGCCTCTTTCGTTCGGATCGATGGCCCAATCGGGCCCGATGGGGCCGCCAGAGGCAACCCAAATCGCCGTGAGCGAGGGCACGAGCCGCGCACGGCTGCGTGTGCCTGCGACCGAAGCGCGGCGGTGGGGCGAGGCTGAAACGGGGCTTGGACCTGGCAAGATCCTGTTCGCAAACCAAGACTCTGCAATTGAGCTTGCGCGCGGGCATCGCCCCGGATTTCATGCGCAAATCAAACATATCCTTTCGGGAGAAACAGGAATGCGCGACTTTTTCATCCGCTCGATGGAGCAGATCATCAATGCGCTGGTGGTGCTCGGCGCGATTGCGGTCGTGATGACGGCGATTATGGTCATGGGCAGTCCGCAGGGCGGTCTGGTGCGGGGGATTGCCGTGCTGATCTTCGGGGCGATCTATCTCGTGCTGATGGCGGGCATGGTTTATCTGGGCCTTGGCATCTACAACAACACCCGCCGCACCGCCGAGGCGACCGAAGAGATCGCACGGCGCTGAGCTCCGCGGGACCGCTTGCGAGATCCCGGTTGATGAGGCGGTCCATGGCCCGGTTGGCGGCCCCTGTCGCTGATCCGGGGCAGACCGCTGAAGGCCGGGGTTTTCGTATGGGAAAGCGGGTCGGGCGCGGCTTCCTCTGACCGCTCTC
The DNA here is from genome assembly GCF_000444995.1 of Paracoccus aminophilus JCM 7686. NCBI lineage: Bacteria > Pseudomonadati > Pseudomonadota > Alphaproteobacteria > Rhodobacterales > Paracoccaceae > Paracoccus > Paracoccus aminophilus. The sequence goes on from NC_022041.1 coordinate 214,228, forward strand.
TTGACGCTGCCGGGGCGCGGGGCTACGCGGGTTTTGGCATATTTTTACCGGAGGACGACCACGATGACCACCTATTCGCTCCTGATCCTGCCCGGCGACGGCATTGGTCCCGAAGTCATGGCCGAGGTGCGCAAGGTCATCGGCTGGTTTGAGGAGAACAAGGGCCTCAGCTTCGACATCAGCGAAGATCTGGTCGGCGGCGCCGCCTATGATGTGCATGGCATTCCGCTGGCCGATGCGACCATGCAGAAGGCGCAAGAGGTCGATGCCGTCCTGCTGGGCGCTGTCGGTGGCCCGAAATACGACAATCTCGATTTCAGCGTGAAGCCCGAGCGTGGCCTGCTGCGGCTGCGCAAGGAAATGGACCTGTTCGCGAACCTGCGCCCGGCGCAGTGTTTTGACGCTTTGGCCGATTTCAGCTCGCTCAAGCGCGAAGTCGTGGCCGGTCTTGATATCCTGATCGTGCGCGAGCTGACCTCGGGCGTCTATTTCGGTCAGCCGCGTGGCATTTCCGAAGACAACACCCCGGGCAATGAAGGCGGCCGCGTCGGCGTCAACACCCAGCGCTATACCTCGGGTGAAATCCGTCGCGTCGCCCGCGCCGCGTTCGAGCTGGCCCGCAAGCGCGGCAACCGCGTCTGCTCGATGGAAAAAGCCAACGTGATGGAATCCGGCATCCTCTGGCGCGAGGAAGTGCAATGGGTCCATGACAACGAATATCCCGATGTCGAGCTCTCGCATATGTATGCCGACAACGGCGCGATGCAGCTGGTGCGCAATCCGCGCCAGTTCGACGTGATCGTGACCGACAACCTCTTCGGCGACATCCTGTCGGATGCGGCGGCGATGCTGACCGGCTCGCTTGGGATGCTGCCCTCGGCCTCGCTTGGCGCGCCGATGGAGAATGGCCGTCCGAAAGCCATGTATGAGCCCGTCCACGGCTCGGCCCCGGATATTGCCGGTCAGGGCAAGGCCAACCCGATCGCCTGTATCCTCAGCTTCGCCATGGCGCTGCGCTATTCCTACAATGAAGGCGATAATGCCGCGCTGCTGGAAAAGGCCATCGAGAAAGTGCTGGCTGACGGCGTGCGCACCGGCGATCTCATGGGGGCAGAGGGCGGCGTGCCGGTCTCGACCTCGGGCATGGGCGATGCGATTCTCGCCGCACTGACTGCGCTGAAGTAAGTCCGTGTCAGCGAGGGACAACCTGCGCGGCGCGTTGGTGGCCCTGCTGAGCATGGGCATCTACACGACGCATGACGTGATCATCAAACATCTCGGGGCGGAATATGCCGCCCTGCAGATCCTTTTCTTCACCTCGCTGTTGTCCTTCCCGCTGCTGTCGGTCGTGCTGCTGAGCGATCCGACCCCCGGCCCGCTGCGCCCGAAGAAGCCGCTTTGGGTCGCGGTGCGCGCCTGTTCGACGATGGGCGCGATGATCTGCGGCTTTTATGCCTTCTCGCATCTGCCGCTGGCGCAGGTCTACGCACTGCTTTTCGCCTCTCCCTTGCTGATCACGCTGCTGACCGTCCCCTTTCTGGGAGAGACGGTCGGGCCGCATCGGCTGGGCGCGGTCGTGGTCGGGCTTGCGGGGGTGCTGGTGGTGCTGCGTCCCGGACAATCCGCGCTTGAGTTCGCCCATCTGGCGGCGTTCGGCGGGGCCTGCTGCACCGCCATGGGGGCGATTGCGCTGCGCAAGCTTGGGCGGGGAGAGCGGCGGGTGGTTCTGCTGCTGTGGCCGATTCTCGGCAATCTCGTGCTGGCTGGCGTGTCGCTGGCCTTTACCTATCGCCCGATGGAGCTGCCGCATCTGGCGCTGGCGGGGGTGATCGCGTTTCTGAGCCTTTGTGCCGGTTTCCTGATGATCCTGGCCTATCAGCTGGGCGAGGCCACCGTGGTCGCGCCGATGCAATATTCCCAGATCATCTGGGCCTCGGTCTATGGCTGGCTCTTTTTCAGCGAAACCATGGACGGCATGACGCTGATTGGCTCGGCGCTGATCATCGCCTCGGGGCTTTACATCCTGATGCGAGAGCGCGGCGCCGGTGCACGTGCGACCGCTGTCGGGGCAAGATTGGGCCCGGGCTGACAGCGCGCGGGGCAGGGGGCGCGGTTGTCGCTGTCGCTATGTGGCGATTCTCGCTCAATTTCGACGCCGACTATTCCGCCATATTGCCTGCGCCGAGACTGCCCGGTATGAGAATGCGTTCGCGCCCTCCCGCCAACCAAGCCAGAAAGCCCACTTCGGATATGCCTGAAGTCCTGCGCAAAGTGCTGCATTACTACCGGGTCTTCAAGGACACGTCGAAATTGCAGGGACGCGCCTATGCGTTCAAACGCTCGGCCGCCTTCATCTCGACCCGGCTGCGTGCCCGCATGGGGCAGCGTCGCATCGGCGAGATCCGACGCACGGACGCGGCCAAGGATATCATCCGTCTGGTCAGCACTCTGCCCAAGGCGCCGACCGCCCGTCCGCTTTTGCTGATCATTTCGGATCTCCAGATCCGGCAATGCATCCATTACCGGGTCGATCAAAAGCTGCGCGTTCTCGAGAGCATCGGGGTCAAGGCGCAGTTCGTGCGCCCCGATGAGATCGGCCATGTCGCCTCGCTGCTGCCCTTTGCCGGGACGGTCATCATCTACCGCACCGTCGTGCCCGCCAAGCAGATCGAAGAGATGAAGGCCGCAGGCATCCGCGTGATCTTTGAATTCGACGATCTGGTCGTCGGAGCCGAGGCCGTGCGCAAATCCGGCATTCTGGGCGAGATCACCGACAATCAGGGCAAGAACCTGTGCCAGCTGGCCGATCAGTTTCTGGCGACCGCGCAGCTCTGCGACGAGATCATTGTCTCGACCGATTTCCTTGGCCAGCTTTACGAGCGCCCCGCGCATGGGCTGGCGGGCAAGCCGATCCACGTCATCCCGAACTTCCTGGAGCGCGATTGCGACGCTGCAGAACAGGGCATGGTCTGGACCTTTGCCTATACCACGCCGTCGGGCTCGATCCGCAGCGAGCTTGAGATGCTCAAGGCCTTCCTGCGCAGCTATGATGCGGTGGTCGATCACAGCTGGTCGATTCTGGTCATGGGCAACCCGCTGGCTGCGACCGAGCTGACGCAAGCCGGTTTCCAGCGTGGCCGCATCGAGACCCTGCCTTTCGCGGAATACGACGATTACATTCAACGCATCGGCAGCGCGGGCTGCGTGCTGATCCCGCTGTCGGACACGCCGTTCAATGCCTCGAAAACGCCGATCCGCGCGATGGATGCGGCTTTGGCCGGGACGACGGCGATCTTTTCGCCGGTCGGCGCCTTTGCGCAGATCCACAAGGAACTGAACAGCCACGCGCTCACCGTCGATCACGAGGATTGGAGCGGGGCGGGCACCTATGCCGGTTCGGTGTTCGAGGCGCGCGACATCTATGTGCGCGGGCTGCAACGTGCCGTGAATAAGCTCTACGGCCCCCAAACGGCGCGGCAGAGCTATCACGATCTCTTCGTCGAAAGGTTCGGTTTGCCGGCTTGCGAAGCGTCGAAAACGGAGTGGTCGGCGTGAAGATCCTGAACCTGAACCTGCATTTCTTCCCCGATTCCATCGGGGGGGCGACGGTGGTTGCCGAAAAGCTGGCCTGGGGGCTGGTCGCGGCCGGACATGATGTCACGAATATCTATCTCTCGCGCGCCGCCTCGCGGCAGGAGATGACGGTCGAGGACACGCCCTTCGGTCGTTCGGTCGCGCTCAACAACATCTACCCGACCGGGGGAAACCGCTTTTCGAGCCCCTTGGGCAGCTCGATGATTTCCGAAGTGGCCGAGATGGTGCAGCCCGATCTCATCGTCGTCCATGCCGCCCAGAGCCTTGGCGTGCAGGACTTCCTGCGCGACCGCAAATGGCTGTCGCGCACCAAGATCGTCGCGCATGACTTTTTCTGGTCCTGCATTCAGGGCTTTCGCACCCTGCCGGATGGCAGCCGCTGCACCCGCTCGATCGGCGTGGCGAATTGCCGTCAATGCGCCTGGTATCCGGGGTTGATCGATCAGGTCTACCGCGAGAACTGGGAGATCCTGAACCATTGCCGCGAAGTGATCTTCCCCTCAGAGTTCCTGCGTAAGGGCTATGCCGAGATCTTTGGCCGCGAGCCGGACAACGTCCGCGTGCTCTCGAACCCCGACAGCGCCGAGCTGATCCTGCCGTCAGACGCGCCTTTGCCGCCCGCTCCGGGGCAGGCGGCCCATGCGGCGGGCAAGACGGTCTATGGCTTTGTCGGCGGCCCGGGCGAGACCAAAGGCTGGGGCCTCGTGCGCGATTTCATGGCCTTGGCCGAGGACCCGGCGGCGAAGACGCATGTGGTTTTGTTCGACATTGGCCGCACCATCGGCACGCCTTGGTATCCGCGCAAATCGACCGAGGCCGTCACCATCGCCGCACCCTATCATTGGACCTATGCCGCGCAGGCGCTGGGGCAGATTGATGTCATGCTCATGCCCAGCAATGTGCAGGAAAGCTTCGGCCTCGCCGCGCGTGAAATCCTGGCACTTGGCGGCAAGACCCTGATCCGCCGCTCGGGCGCGCTGGCCGAGCTGGAAGGCTATGCCAATGTCGTTGTGGCCGAACCGGGACAGGATGCCGCAACCTTGGCCAGCCGGTTGGCCTTACTGCCCGGGCACGATAATAAAACTTGGATACCCACTACGGTCGAGGCCTATGCCGCGCAAATCGTCGGCAACTGAAACCCCTTGATCCCGAGCAGGCAGAAAAAACGATGAGCACAAAGCTGCACCGACTCTATCTCAACGCCGGTCAGATGAAGGCGGGGACGACCTATCTCTATTCGATCCTCAAGACCCATCGGCACATCTATTTTTCGCCTGAAAAAGAGATCCAATATCTCTCGCAGACCTATGGCACCTTTCGCATTCTCAGCGATGAGATGCGGCTGAAGAAGGCCAAAAGTCTGGTCGCGCACGGCAGCAAGCTCGACCGTCCGATCTATCGCTACCAGCATCTGCTGCGGTGGGCGGTGAATTACCTGCGCCCGGTCAATACGCCGAATTGGTATCAGGATCTGTTCGAGGGCATTCAGGACCGGCAATGGGCGGCGGATTTCTCGAACCTCACCTGCACGATTCCGGTCGAAGGCATGAAGCGGGTGCGCGAGCTCGCTGACGATGTCCGCGTGACCTATTGCTTCCGCGATCCGGTCGCGCGCGCCTTCAGCCATGCCAAGTTCCACCTGCGCTTTGCGGGCCAAAACACCGATCTGGCCGCGATGGATCCGGGCAAGCTGGAAACGCTGCTGCGCTCGGCCAATATCTATCCGCAATCCGAAACCGAGACCCATGTCGAGAACTTGATTGCCGGTTTCGGGCGCGATCGCGTGCGCCTGATCTCGTGCGAGGACATGTGGGCGGATCCGCGCAAGACGACGGAAAACATCTGCCGTTTCCTCGAGATCCCGACGATCGAGACCGAGATCTCGGCCGAGCCGGTCAATGTCGGTCCCGAAGCCAAGATGACGCCCGAGCTTGCCGCGCTCTTCACCGAGATCTTCGCGCCGCTGCGTGAGGCCAATGCCCGCGTCGCCGAGAAATACCGCGACCTGATCGCCTCGTAGGGCGCTCGCTGAGCCGAGGGCAGGGGAGTTGACTTGGGGCAGGCGGCTGGCGCCTCTCTTGGCGGTTGCCTGCCGTTGGTGCGCGGGGGACCCGTCCTTGGACCATGCTGTGGCGCTGAGCCCGGCCCCCGCCGCACCACAGATCCCGCCGCGAAACCGCTCTGAAACCTCTCCGAAACGACCCGGCCGCGCAGCCCCGGGTGCCGGACAAAGTTTCTGAAGTTTTCCCCTTGCATTCCCCCCGCCCAAAGGGTACTCGCCACTCCACGGTCGGAGCGTAGCGCAGCCTGGTAGCGCACCTGCTTCGGGAGCAGGGGGTCGGAGGTTCGAATCCTCTCGCTCCGACCAATTTCCCGATGAATGTGTCGTCCGACATCGAAACACCGACTTTTCGACAAAAGTCGGCTTTTTGATTCATCAGCAAAATAGTTGTTCCACCTGTTGAGGCCGAACCAAGGTCTTGTCAGTCTTCGCTGGGTCGCAAAATCGGCTCGACGTATCGGCGCTCATAGAGCGGGCCAAATTCCTGGTCATCCTTTGTGAATGGTGGCACGCCCGCCTTGCGCAATTCGACCATACATTTCTGCTAGCTCACTCCGAATTCGGCCTGCATCGTCATTGGCGTCATGAAGCGCGCGTGAAACGCTGCGATATCTTCGTTGGTCAGGTAGAGAACCTCTGTGCCATTGGTCGGATGAGGAACCCACCGGGCCGAGACATGCCCGGCGGTGAAGAGTTTTTGAAACCACGCCCTTAAGGAGATGCCCAGCTTCACGGCATGGTCCGAGGCAAGTTCGCCGGCAGGAAGCGATTCGTCGCGACGGCGGCGACGGGGCTGCCGGCCTGTGAGCTGGTCGACCTCGTCTTTCAGGACCATGTAGCTGCGATAACCCTCAAGGCCGGTGTCGCGGCCAAGCTGCAATTGCTTGCTGCGAATGGCAGCGACCAGGTTTCCAACGTTCAGGCCCGAGCGCCGGCTTGCCAGCTGGAGTTGCTCCCAACTCGTCGAAGGTGGGCTCAAGGGAGTTGCCACAGCATCGAATTCGGCCAGCAGCGCCAAGCCATCGGAAAGCCGCCAAGGCGATCTCACCTTAGGGTGACGGATGAAGGGGCGAAGTATTCCGGCGTCAGACAGCGCCTTGAGCTGAATCGCCGTTGCGCCAATGGCGTCCCTCATCTCCGGCACGCCAACCAGCGACGGTATCTCCTTCAGGAAGCTGTCATATTCCGGCGCGCTGAAGGTTTGCAACGCAGGTGGCCTGGGATCAACCTCCGGGACAGCGCCCACGTCAATCAGGCACATCTCTACAAGCTTCTTGTCTGTCCCGATTTCGATAGCAGCAGAGGCCGGGGTGTGAAGAAGCCGCGTCGACAGGGTTTGGCCCAACACCGCATCCCCAACTGCGAATGGCCAAGTCTCCAGAATACATTCTCGCAGGATGCTCCGAAATGGATCGAAGCCATCGTTCTTGAGGTAATCGGCTAGCCCGTCATAAAGCCTGCCATAGGCCCCCCGGAGCGAGACCCATTTTGACGTGGTCGAGGCAGCCAAAGCCTTGAATGCCGCCCGAAGCGCGGTCTCTCCTTTGGATAGCACCTCGAATCCGGCAGCTTGGGCTCTTGCCTGAAGGTCGGTCGGGCTTTCTGCTTGAGCCGCATTGTCGCGGATCAGCAACTCCCCGAGTAGGTTGCACATGGTCGTCGCAACAAACAGGCCATGTTCAGCAAGCCACGTCGGGTCTTCTCCCGTCGTCAAACGCGCATCGAGCCAGAGATCATATGGTGAGGGTGCTCGTCGAGGCTGGTCAAACTCTCCGGCAATGATCGTGGACGCGAGATCGCGGAGATGGGCCGCGCTATCGAAACGCTTCTCCGGCTTTCCTTCCTGCCAAAGTGGCACCAGCTCGTGCTCGTGATGGCAACAGATGGTAACATCGCGCAGCAACCAGTCGCCGCGCATCACCATCGCCGAGACTGGATCGTTCGGGTTGACCTTTGCATCCTCGCGAAGACAAATCGGGCAACCGCGCATGACGGGGCTGCGCACCGCCTTTGAGGGGAAGCGCTCTTGCCGGAACTCCATCCAGGCATCGCCCACTGGCGTTCCTGTCCAAGACTGCAGATTATGGAGCGCCTGACGGTCGAGCGCTGCCGTTTCACACAGCCGATTGAGCGCAGCTTGCTCGAACTGAGCGAACCGCTTCATCCCGAATCCGAGATCCACTGCGATATCAGTCGCCGTCGCGGCGTTCATCGCCGCGAATCGCGACAGAAATGAGAAAACCGTCTCGCGTGGAGCCGGAACCGGACGAAGGGGAAGTGCGGGCATGAAGATTAATCTGTGTTAGGCAGAAAGACGACCATGCCTATTGCCTCGGCGGCTGTCCATCCAACTATCCGTTGCTCAGCAAGGCGAGAACACCACCCGCGCTGTGGGGTTGGAAGAACGTCGATATGGGCGCAAAGCGGTTTGACGGTGGTGCGGCATGGCCGCCGCAGAATCTTGAAAGAGCGGACATTCACGCAGAACGCAACGAGGCCCAGGATAGACATCTCCCTAGGTAGAAAGGTAACTGATCCGGCACATGTTGACACGTTTAAATTGCCGCTAGAAACAGAGACTGCGTTTCACGGCAGTGAGAATGACAAGAATGACATCGAACCGCCAACAGAGCGGTTAAAGGAGTAGGTCATGGGGGTACGAGATGAGTTCTCACTCAGCACCAAACGAATCCTCGCAGAAAGAGCGGCGCACTTCTGCTCGAATCCTGACTGTAGAAAGCTCACAACCGGACCACATTCTGATCCGCAGAAAAGTTTGAAAACTGGCCATGCCGCTCACTTATGTGCCGCCGCGAGTAATGGGCCGCGATATGATGCGAGCCAGACCCCGCAGCAGCGCAAGCACATAGCAAACGGCTTGTGGCTCTGCAGGGAATGCGGTGACATCGTCGATAAAGATACTGCGCCGTACACGCCCGCAATTCTCCATCAGTGGAAGAGCGACCACGAGACCCTAGTCGCCGAAGTGCGCACGAAAGGGTATGCGCAGAGCCTCGTCCTTCTCCAAACTCGGCGGCAAGAACCCCAGCTTGCAAAAGACATAGTTGCAGAATTTGAGGACCATCGTGCGCTTTGGGAGGCATTTGACGCGGAGTTCCCTGATCGGGTTCGCCAATCTCTTGATCGGCTTCGCGTCAGATTGGGCGACATGCGAAAGGGTCTGCCTCAAGGAGGTGCATTAGATCAGGTGCTTCAATCGCTTAGGAAAACCATCTTGGCCTTCTTCATCCAAGTGGAAGAATTAGACTTGTTGACGCTGCGTTGCGACGGAAACGATCCCAATTGGTTGCGGTTTCAGGGCGCGCTAGCGGCACTGCGAAAATCGGTCGGCCTACAGCTTTTCTACCTCTGCAACGCTTACGGGGTTGTTCCGATCCAGGAGTTCGTGAACCTGATGCCACAGCCTGACTGAGAAAACTCCAATTGACTTGCGGCTTTAGGGGAGCTCCGCAACGTTGAGGACATCTTTTAACAGGCTGCTGCATAAAAAGTATACAGGTGGGACAAATTTTGGAGGCGAAAAAGTCAAACTGGAAACCCGTAAATGAGTTGCGTGAGAAGCTCACCGAAAAATTTCCTAGGGATTCTTTTTTAAAAGCATTGCTTGAAGGTGCATGGCGCGTTGCGCGCGACAAATCAAACCCTATAAGGGGCAATCTTGTTGCTAGCGCGCTCAGGGAAATATTTGGCCATATTCTGCATTCGCTCGCTCCTGACGCGGATGTTCGAAAGTGCACATGGTTTGAACAAGCGAAGGATACAAAGACGGTAACGAGGCGGCAAAAAGCGCATTTTATTGTGCATGCTGGTTTGCCTCCCGACTTTGTCGAGAAAGACTTGAATCTCGTAATCTCCGACTATGTCGACCCGCTCCTAGATGCCTTCGACAATCTAAACAAGGCTACGCATGTCCGAGCTGGAACAATCCTTTTCAAAGGAAAGGAAGTTCGCCAACTCTTAAGCGATGTTATACGAGGAATTTTGAATCTCCTGAACGCAACTGTTGATGCACGCTCGGATCTTGAGGAAAGAGTCGAGGAAACGATGCATCATGCCGTTTTTGAGAATTTAATTTCTGAAACTATTCAAGAACTCGATGAACTCTCAACACATACTATGGTGGACGGTCACTTCATAGATAAAGTCAAAGTTATAAAACTTGACGCGGAGCAGGTTGTTTATGAAGTTACTGGAGAAGTTGATGTCGAGCTTCAGTATGGGTCCAATTCAGACGTCAGAAATGACATCGGGGCACGGATCGGTGATTCATACCCCTATAGGGCGACTGTTTTTTCGCGCGCTGCAAAACCCATGGAAATGCACTCAGAGGACATTGAGCTAAAGGTTGACAACCGTAGTTTCTACGAATGAGCGCTAAGTGTCGATTTCTGAATGCCGTTGCGGCGGCTATTTTTTGCTCCGGCACCGCCTGAGCGACTGCTCTAGGGATCGTCGCTCTGCAGCGAGGAGTGGGCTCAATCGCCCTCCATGGGCCGTCCTTGCTCGGTGCGGCCCGGCTAGGCCGAGCCCGCCAAACCTGCGGGTTGCTGTGATGCAGCATGTTGCTCCGAGCCTATCACCGACATTCGAGCCTATTGTAGCGTCGTTCGACAGTTTGCATGGGGAGCGGAATTGTCGGGTAATCCTCCCCATGGTTAAGGGGCTGCATAAGTAGAATTTTCTCGTAGCGTGAGCTGAGGAGATTCGAATGAGAAAGAGCCGTTTCACCGAGCCGCAGATCATGGCCGTGCTTCGTCAGGCCGAGAGCGGCGTGGCCGTGCCTGAACTTTGCCGCGAGCATGGGATCAGCACAGCGAGCTTTTACAAATGGCGCTCGAAGTATGGCGGCATGGACGCGTCCATGATGAGCCAGATGAAGACGCTTGAGGACGAGAACCGGCGGTTGAAGCGCATGTTTGCGGACCTGAGCATGCAGGCCGAACTGCTCAAGGAAGCACTAGGAAAAAAATGACACGGCCAGTTCAACGCCGGGAGCTGGCCGAGAAGGCTGTGGCGACGAAGGGGGTCAGCATCGCGCTGGCCTGCCGGGCCTTTGGCGTGAGCGAGACCTGCTTTCGCTACAGCCCGAAGCGCGATGCCGAGAACGAGTTTATCGCGGACCTGTTGGAAGGGCTGACCAAGGTGCACCGGACCTGGGGCTTTGGGCTATGTTTCCTGCACATGCGCAACGTCCAAGGGCATCCTTGGAACCACAAGCGCGTCCATCGGATCTATTGCGAGTTGGAACTGAACCTGCGGATCAAGCCGCGGCGGCGGATCAAGCGTGACAAGCCTGAAGAGCTTAGCGTCCCTGACGCGCCGAACACGGTCTGGTCAATGGACTTCATGGCTGATCGATTGGCCGATGGCCGTCAATTCCGCCTCTTGAACGTGCTGGACGACTTCAACCGTGAGGGCCTCGGCATTGAGGTCGACTTCTCGCTCCCGGCCGAGCGGGTGGTCCGGTCCCTCAATCAGATCATCGAGTGGCGCGGAAAGCCCCTGGCCATCAGGGTAGACAATGGCCCTGAATACATCAGCTCCACGCTGATGATCTGGGCCGAGAAGCAGGGCATTGCCCACAACCACATCCAGCCTGGGAAACCACAGCAGAACGCCTACGTCGAGCGTTACAACAGGACAGTCCGCAATGAATGGCTGGACCTATACATCTTTGAAACCATCGAGGAGGCGCAGGAGATCGCAACCGACTGGCTATGGACTTACAACAATGAGCGCCCCAACATGGGCATCGGCGGCATCACACCCGCCCAGAAACTGAAGATGGCTGCCTGAAGTCTACTTCTGCACCCCGTTAAAACGGGGAGGATTACCCTTTACCGGCACTTTTAGCCCCTCACGCCGCCATAACCGCGAGACACGCTTGTCGTTCACCTGCCATCCGGCATCCCGCAACAGAGCCGCAATCCGGCGATAGCCGTAGCGGCCATATTGCCGGGCCAGCGCGATCATGTCGGCGACTAAACGGTCCTCGTCCGCTTGGCCCCTCGGCAACTTGCGCTGCGTGGAGCGATGCTGGCGCAGCACCTGGCAGGTCCGACGTTCGGAAACGCCCAACTCACCCCGGACATGATCGATGCAGGCCCGGCGGCGAGCGGGGCTCAGAAGTTTCCCCTGGCGGCCTCAGTCAGGATCAGCTTGTCCAGCGTCAGGTCTGATACCGCACGCCTGAGCCTCTCATTCTCCTGCTGAAGTCGCTTCAGTTCCTTCAGCTGATCCACGCCCATCCCACCGTATTGCTTCCGCCATCGGTAATAGGTCTGTTCGACAACACCGATCCGCCTGATCGCATCAAGACGGGACAGACCTTGCCCCATCAGAACCTCAACCTGCCGTAACTTCGAGACAATCTCTTCCGGCTTTGGACGCTTGTTTGCCATTCTCGATCCTCCGTTTCCTAAGAATAACGGTGGACCACTTCAGTGGGGGCATTCCAGAGTAGCCCCGAGTTTCTTAGACGCCTTCGCGTCTCATCTTCTGCTGCCGTTCGAACTAGGCGGGCGACAGCATCCCGTTCCTCGTATGCTTGCACCTTGGATTGCCGCTATTGACCTCGGCCTTCCTGATCTATGCACACGGCGGCGGGCACAACCAAGCTTTGCGAGAATTGACCGGGCTGCCCTACTATCGCAATTCAGACCGCCCCTCGAAGGTTCTTCTGTTCTCTCAAGGTCGCAGCTCTCGCACTACGATCCCGCAAATATGCGCTGTATCGAAAGAGCCGATCATCGTGGTCTGTCCCTCCTGTTGTAAGCTTTTCCGTTTCGGCTAAAGCTAGGTCGTATGTGAGGCAACCGGACCCGTCTCCCAGCAGTTGTTCTGCCAAGCGATGCTCTATCTCCACCTTTAACACTGGTGGAAGAACTCCGCGGGCTTCAGAGTACATCAAGCGCAACCCAAACCACCGCAGGCGCTCGTCCTCCAAGCCTTGCACGATAGCGAGGCGGTCCGGCCATGAGGCTTGGTGAAAATCCCTCATGCGCCGCTCGTCATCCGGTCCTGGAAAACCGTTGTAGATTCGTTCCTCAAGGTGAGGCGACAGTGGATATGGCTCTCGGGAGGCGACATACGCGGCGAGTATCCGCGCACATAGATGTGCGTCCGCTTTCACACGCCGAGCTTGGTTCTCAATGTGATCGATCAACCCGCCATCCAACATGTCCTCTGGAGCATCGAAGAATGCGGTAAGCGTAGGCGATGCATTGACCCTGAACCGGCGGATCGGACTGGGCTTCTGAGATAGATAGGCCTGCAGTTCTGTGTCGCTCATTGTAGCAAGTTGGTCGACATCTTGATTAAGGCGCAGACAAATCCTGCCGTTGGCTTGGTCAGGATCTACACCGACACAGACTACCGGAGCGTGATAGGCCCGCCCGCCGAAGAACTCGGTTAGTACGAAGCCATCTTCCGATTCAACGAAATCCGCAACGGCCGCCTTGTTCGAAAAGCGAACAAACCGCTGCCACAACTCCGGTGACCGTTGATATACCAGCCTGCACAGCTCGACCGTAGCAAGCACGTCAGACATGGCGTCATGCGCGTGATTATGGGCGACGCCGTTCGCCGAAGCCAGATGATGCAAACGAAATGTCCGCTGCCCCTCCTCGCCGATTGGAACAACAAGCCGTTCGGGCGACACAGCATTAACTGCCATCACCAGGCTAAGGGCGTCAGCTCGGCAGTTGCGATGATTGCTGGTCAAGTAGGCAGGATATAGGGATTGAAAGAGTGCATGCCGCAACATCTCTTCGTCGAAGCGGATAGAATTAAAGCCAACGAAGATGGCCGGGCTCCACGACATAAGGGTCCGGCGAATATCCCCTACCATCGAGTAGTGCGACGGCAAGTTGGTGTCGATCAGCCGTTCAATGGGCAGCCCGTTGACATGCATCGCCAAGGGATGAGGAAGTACATGCGGTTGCAGGCGCGAGCGGGTTTCGAAGCGCGCCACCTCATTAAGATTTGCATCGGTAAGAATAGCCGCGAAGTGAATGATCTGATCAAACCCGCGCCTAAGCCCTGTCGTCTCGGTATCGAAGAAGACAAAGCTCACGGGCGTTCTACCAACGAGTAAGCCGAAAGCGCATCGCAGCCGGGCTTACTCTGAACCGGCGTGCTAACGCTTCGATCGCAGTCTCATCCTCGAGGTCTACTCCCTCTCCCTCTAACGCGGCTGCCAAAAGATCTTCCGGGATCAGCAGTTCCGAAGCAAACGCATTTGCTTCGACTTCCATTGGCTCTGTTCCGAGAGCCGAAACATCATTCCGAAACAGAACACGGATGCCCTTGTCTACATGGACGGCCCGACTGATCTCAGAAGCGTGCAGCACGTGATGGCCAAGCTCATGGGCTGCCGAGAAGCGCTGCCGGTTGGGGTGGTGAAGCGCATTCACTCCAATGATACCTACGCCCTCCTTGATGTAAGCCATGCCCGATAGGTCTTCATCAAGAGGCGCGTATTGGAGAGCGATCTTTCGAGACTTGATTATTCGATCCACCGGGACTGGCGGCGTCGACACACCAAACTCTTGCAAAATCGAGCGTGCAAATCTGCGCGCACGTTCGGTATCCGCGTCAGCCATGATCAGGACTTACCGCGTCGCGGCTGCAATGCGGATGAAATCAGGTCGGCGACTTGAGCTTCGGCGTCTTGCGAAAGCGTTTTCCTGGACAGCGTCTGATTGGAAAGCGTCATCTTCAGCTCCTCCCCTAAAGGTTTTTGCGGCATCGGCGGTAACAGTTCTGACACCTTGGCAAAATCGAGCGCAGCAGCGAGCGCGTAAGCATGATGCAACAGTACGTTCTGTCGACCACTCTCGATATTGGCGATCGAAGCGCGCGACATATTCACCTTACCCGCCAGGTCCGCCTGCGTGAGGTCAAGCGCCTTCCGCCGGGTCGAAACCGCGCTTCCAAAAGCCCTGTAGAGTGCATCGCCTGCCATGTGTCATGTTTGCGCCCTCCCCACACGGATGTCAACATCACAAACAAGGTGTGCATAATACAAACATATACGAGTGATTAATAGTTGACACTCGGAGATGGATTGGGAATCCATAGTGATAGGGCGTGATGCCCGGAATCAGTCGGAGGACCAACAATGTCGAAAAGGATTCACGTAGTTCCCCACAGGGAGGGCTGGGCGACACGCCGCGAAGGTGCCACTCGAGTTGGATCGACCCACGATACGCAGGCCGATGCAACGAAGGCGGCGCGCGGAACCGCTGTTCGCGAACGCGGAGAGGTCATCATCCACCGTCCGGACGGTCGCATCCGGGACTCCAATTCTTACGGCAACGACCCTTTCCCGCCGAAGGGCTAACGGCGCAGAGCCGCTTCCAGGGGCGGTTCTGCTCTGCTGTGCGGGGTTCACAATCACAAGGACTAAGGAACATGACTGCGAAGCTGACCTTCCACCCGCTTGGCAATGCCGACTGCACCAGGATCGATTTTTCTGACGGCAAGAAGATGCTGGTCGACTATGCCGATATGAGGAATGACAATAACCCCTATGACAAGCGGATTGACCTTCCTGTTGAACTCAAGGCGGACCTCAGAGCCGCCAACAGGGACAACTATGACGTTGTCTGCTTTACGCATCTGGACGACGACCACTGCTGCGGAACAGGAGATTTCTTCTGGCTCGACCACGCCGCGAAATACCAGGGCGAGGGCCGCATCAAGATCAAGGAACTTTGGGTGCCGGCTGCCGCTATCCTCGAAGACGGCTGTGACGACAGCGCCCGAATTGTCCGGCAGGAAGCACGGCATCGGCTGCGGCAAGGCTACGGCATCCGTGTCTTCTCCCGTCCGAAAAAGCTGGCCGACTGGCTGGCGAAGCAGGGGCTTTCCCTTGAGTCCCGCGCGCACCTGATTACCGACGCCGGCCAATACGTTCCCGGCTTTTCCAAGTTCGGCCCGGAACGGGCCGAATTCTTCATTCATAGCCCCTTCGGCTGGCGTCAGAATGAGAACGGGATTATTGACCGGAACCAGGACAGCATCGTCTTCCAGGCCACCTTCCTTGAGGGCGGTCGCGAGACCTATGCGCTGTTTATGTCTGATATTCACGCCGACTCTATCGATCAGATTGTCCTGACCACCAAGCGCCACGGGCATGAAGACCGCCTGCTGTGGGACATTTTCAAGGTCCCTCATCACTGTTCCTACACGGCGATTGGCTGGACCAAGGGTGAGGATGAGACCCAACCCACCGAACATGTCGAGTGGCTTTGCGAAACGCAGGGGCGTGATCGCCACATCATGGTTTCTACCAGCAAGCCGATGCCTCTTAAGGGGACCCTCGAAGATGCCGATGTCCAGCCCCCCCACCGCCAGGCCGGCAATTACTACAAAGCAGTCGCACGTCGCGCCGACGGCTCGTTCAAGGTGACGATGGAATCGCCGACGGCGGCTCATCCGAAGCCGATGAGCATTGAGGTGACGAGCCGCGGCGCGCAACTCCTGACTGTCTCGGCTGTGGCCGGCGCGGCCAGCATCATCGCCACGCCGGCGCGGGCGGGTTGAGAATGACAGTGGCACTCCATCCTTGGTGGTCGGTGTTCGGGCAGCCGGTGGCACCGGATGCGGTGACGCCCGATGACGCACGGGCGATCATTGCGTACGTCCTTTCTGGCAGTGCGCCGGCCGTCACTCTCGTCGGAACACGGCAAACCGATGATGGTGCAGTCGCCGCTCTTCACCTCGAAGTTGAGGTTGAACGGCCACAGGACCTAGCCGCTCCTGTCCGCGGTGTGGAACCTCTGGCACTGGTCTGCGGAGCGAAGGGAATGCAGCCGGCAGTTCTGGCTTTACGCCCTGATTTCCCCGAAACCATGCACCAGAACTGGACGCCGGACGGGATGCCGCGCGCCCTATGTGTCGACGACCGGCCGTGGGCAGAAGCGCAACTTACGTTCACGCCGGCTGAATTTATGCGTCGCGTCCAGCTTTGGCTCGCGAAAGCCGCCCGCGGCGAGCTTCATGATACAGCGCAACCCTTGGAGCCCCTCTTCTTCCACAACCCCGCCAAGATCATTCTCCCGACAGCTGCTCTGATACAGGCCAATAATCCTGCCGAATTGGTCGGACATATGCGCAGCGAGCATGCGACAATCATTGTCACCGAAATCGTAAAGCACGGCGACAACAAGAATGAGCCGATGTTCGCGGTTATCCCTTTGCGCGCAGCCCCCCAAGGCATGCGACGGCTGCAACACGCTCCGCAGGCACTCGACGCGCTCGCGCAACAGCTGCATGCGTGCGGCATTGATCTTGTCACAGAACTGCGTAAACGCGTCATAGAGTGGGCTGGCGTGGACTCCGCAGCCGTCCGGCGTCTTCAGGCACGTATTGCGCTTGTCATCGCTTTTCCGGTCGCTAGTCATGATGGTCGACACGTCGATGACCTGCGCGCATTCATCACCCACGATACCGCCGGAGATCTCGGTATCGCCCTCGGCGCTCTTGCACGAAACGAGAGCAACGTAGGCTCCGGAAGCGGCTATGTTCGGATGGTCGGCGCGGCCACCGACACGATCATCCCCAATCTCGCTATTGAGCCCGCGGACGTCCATCTGGATTTTGATCGGGCGGCCGGCGCGACGATCAGCGGGCAGACCCAGCCCGACACCCGCCGCTGTGTACTTATCGGCGCAGGGTCTCTGGGGTCTCAGGTAGCCATCAACTTGGCACGTGAGGGCCGGTTTCAGTGGACGATCATCGACGACGACCACCTGATGCCGCATAACCTTGCCCGTCACGCCCTGTATCCCATCGATGTTGGTCGCCCCAAGGTCGACGGGCTTGCGCATCGTATCCATGCCTTGATCGACGACCCTGTCACCGTTTTGGAGGCAGACTTTCTCCACCCGCCAATTGAACTCGCGGCGAATCTGGAGGAAGCGATAGCCAACGCGGATGTAATTATCGACGCCTCTGCTTCCGTTGCCGTGTCGCGCCGGCTCGCCGATTTGCCGCATACGGGTGCGCGGCGCCTGTCGGTTTTCTTCAACCCAGCGGGGACAGCGGTGATCCTTCTAGCGGAAGGACATGATTGCGGGCTCACCTTGCATGACCTCGAAGCGCAATACCACTCGCTGATCCAGGCTAACCCTGAGCTCGCGCATCACCTGCAAGCAGAAAGCGGCGTACGCTACAGCGGCTCCTGCCGAGCAGCGACCAACCGCATTCCTGCCAGCCGGGCGGCGCAGATGAGCGCTATTGCATCTCAAGCCATTGTGGACGCGCTCTCCGGCGATGACGCAGCTGTGCGCGTCTGGACCCTCGCCAACGATCACAGCGTCAGCCTGACGGAAGCGCCGGCACTGCCGATCCAAAAAATCATGTTCGGCAGTTGGACTGTAACCTATGACGAGGGCTTTGCCGGGCAGGTCGCGGCACTGCGCACAGAATGCCTGCCGCATGAAACCGGCGGCGTACTACTTGGGATCACCGACACAGGTCGTCGCTCCATCCACATCGTTTCAGCTCTGCCGGCGCCGAGGGACAGCTCTGGCAGCGTCACCGCTTTTGAGCGCGGCGTGTCCGGCCTTGCCGCCGCCGTTAAGGAGGCAACGGAGCGCTCCTTGCATCAGATCCGCTATGTGGGCGAATGGCATTCCCACCCACGGGGCTCATCGACGCGCCCCAGTTCGACGGATATCCAGCAGCTATGCTGGCTGACTGATGAGCTGGAAAGCGAGGGCGTTCCCGCCCTGATGGCGATTGCCGGTGATTGCGGTCAACTCAGCGTGATGCTCGCGGGCAGAGATTCCCTGACGACGGAGGGAAATATGGGTGCTGAAAGCGCCGATAAGATGCTTCAAGCGGCAAGTGGCGAAAGCCATTTTGATATTGGCACGTTGCAGAGTCGCCTGGCGTAGAAAATGCAGTGATCGCTCTACCCGAATACGGCTTTCGACGGTTCCCGCCGGCCATAATGAAGTAGCGGAAATCACGCTATCTGGAACGAAAGAGGTATCTGAAATGGATTTGCTTGATGCCTATGTGGTTCGGGCGCGACTTTTCCCTGCAGTGATTGCCGTTGTTCCGGCACTCACCCTGCTTCTGCTGGCAGGCAACTGGACCGCCCCAAACATCCCAGCGATAATTAGTTCAGTCGGCATCGGCGTCTTGCTATTCGCAGGCGCGGATCTCGCCCGACGGGCAGGATTACGTAAGGAGCGGCAGCTTTTTAGTGCAACCGGTGGACGCCCATACATCTCAGAACTCACTCGGGCAGACAACAGTCTATTCGACGAGGTGTCCAAGGCAGAATACCGTGCCTTTCTTGCCGCAAAGATCAACCGACAGGTCCCGTCTGCGGCGGAGGAAACTGCTGATACGGACGGCGCGAAGGAGTTCTACAATGCGTGCTCCCGATGGCTGCGAGAAAACACGCGGGACAAGGAGCGTTTCCACGTCCTGCTAGGTGAGAACATCTCCTACGGTTTCCGCCGAAATATGTGGGGGCTCAAATGGTTTGGAATTGCGGTTAACCTAAGTACTGTGATCGCCGCGTACGCAATTTATCGATACCAGCCTCAGTTTATGTCGGTGAGCGATGGGAAGCTAATAACCCAAAGCGGTATCGCTGCCATCCATGTGATCTACTTACTCGTCGGCGTGTCCAAACGTGCTGTGCTTGAGGCTTCTAGGACTTATGCACGTCAGCTGGTTTTGAGCGTTGAAACTCTTGAATCTGCCTAAGGGCCGACCTGTCCCGGAGTTGAAATTTGTAACGCTTCTGATCACGCTCTAACATGTAGCAGATTTCTCCCCAGCAAAGAGTAGTTCGCAACCCTCGGCGAACGCTCGTCTTTCTCCACTCAGATCGCAGGACAGGACCCTAAACATAGTGCATATACGGCACCTTCCGCAGGCTAGGTGCTCTCGTATTGTTAGGCCTGAATGAAACTGCCCGAAAGTTTTGTCCCGCATTGGTATCATAATGGGTGAATCTTTGCTGCGCTTACTGTGCCGCGGCATGTTGCTCGGAGACCATCAGCGATGTTCGACCGCAGTGTGGCAACAGCTCTTCCTCGCAGGCGAAACGCGAGTCTAGGCCCGCAACAGTTGGCCAGTCCAAAAGGCATCCTGCGACGTAGCGCTCCCTCCACGCAGTCGTTAAGGAGTAGAAATCCAGATAAATAAAAGAACTCCGGGTGAACATTTTGGCAGGAACACTTGCCGATCCCACCCTAGACCTGAGCACCCCAGGTGTGCAATCTGTCCCACGGAATAGCTTTCCGTGGGGCAAACGATTGCTAACCCTTCCGAACGGAAAAAAAGTAGCCGGCCCCTGACGTGGGTGGAAAGGGCCAATCGCCGGTCATATACCTAAAAGCTGATGGATCGGCCGACTAAAAATTAGTGTTTATGGAGGTAAAATTGGCAGAGCAAAGCAATGCAGGCGGTTTGATTGGAGAAATTCTAGAGGGAGCCATTACAAATACGAGAAGCTTGTCAGAGTTGCTTAGAATGGTCAAAGTAGCTGCCCATCGACTCAGTCTTCCTGTCATTGAGGATTGGGTCAGCAAAGAGTTGGATGGCTATGAAGATGGCAGTGATGTGCCAGAATATCGCAGAGTATCAGGGCAGGTTGTCGCTAAACATGTAATGCATGGATGGCACCCGATTGGTGGTGATCCTACGATAATAGCTATGCTCCAGGAAAGGAACTTGGGCGGCTCTGTAGCTACACTTGAGGCGATGTTTCTTGAGGCGAAATCTTCTGGCAGCACAGGGAGTTTTACGATGTTCATGTCGCCAGAGAGTGTTCCGAAAATTCTAGGGGATAAATCCTTTGCATATGTGGCCATGGGGACGAGGTTTCCTGTGGCTGCCATATCTTCGGTATTGGACCGAGTCCGCGGCAAGATATTAGATTGGGCGATTGAAATGGAAAAACAAGGTATAGTAGGCCAAGGGATGTCCTTTAGCACTAGAGAAAAAGAAAGTGCCGCACGTGCCACAACGAACATTACGTTCTCTGGCCCAGTTGGAACAATTGCTGGGAATTTTGGCGCTGGAAATTCGTCAGGGGATATCAGCATAGCCGGGTCGAACATTGCTGAGGCTTTGGAGCTTGCTATGATCCTTCAAAGAGAATCGCGCGAGCTTATTAAATCTGGAGCTGATGACAGCCTTTCAGAAGCTATAGACAATCTAACCAGAGAGCTTGCTTTAGCGTCTCCGGACAAAGGGAAGATTCGTGGTTTTGTAGCTCATGTGAAAACTGCCCTCGCTGGCGCTTCTGGCAATCTGCTCGCGTCGGGGGCAACTCAGGTTATCAATCATATCAGCACACTTATTTAACATCATAATCCAAATTCTACCGCACTACCTTACTCACAATTGGAACGCTCCAACGGCTGATATTTTCAATTTGAAGCGCTACCACACTGAGCTGCCATCTGCGAGGATCCCCCCTAATCGGACGATCAAGCTTCGGTAAATATGGTTCTGGCTCTGCTGCTGCAAGCGAACGCTTCATCCGCATAGCAGATCACCGCGGCGCGTTCTCGCCGACCTTCCCACTGACGGCTTTCTGCGACATTTGTCGAACGTCGGCTCACGGGAATGCGGCTATGCAGCATATCTCGCGGTCGACCGTCGGCTCTGGGCCGCCAGCTCCGCTGCAACTGCGAAGCACTGTGGCATGCTGCGACTTAGTCGAACGTCTGCGATGGGCTCGGAGAGACATGCTGCGGCACAGCAACCGCCAGGTTGGAGCCCTCAGCCTTGCGGCTGGCCACGACAGGCGAGGCCGGCCCATAGCCGTCCTTCATCAAGTGACCTCGCTGCGGCGCAGCGGCGATATTTTAGACCCAATGATCGCTGAGTGAGCTGACTGTGCGTGTTGCCTCTCCCACTGCATTCTGCATGCGAGGGTTGCTCCAGTTTGGCTGGTGCCGAGCATCAAGAATGGGGGAGAGACCACATGCAACGTAACAGATTCATCGGACTGCTAATTTTGTCCCATGCTGGTTCGGCGAACGTAAGTGCTTGCGTTCCAGTTGAGTTTCAACTTTGTTCCAACAGGAATGCAGTCCGCCGAGTGGGTCGTCAGCTGAAAGCGGTTAAATTTGCGGCTGAGAATGTGCGCGACTCACTTCTTGGCGTTTAATGTAATATTGGATACCCTTGGCTCATGACAATCTCTCTTGTTTGGCAAAGAAAGTTCGCAGGAATTGATGAGATATTATTCGCGTCTGACAGCAGGCTTTCGGCCGGTTATCGCTGGGACTGTGCTCAGAAAATTTTTCCCATAGATGGTCCAAATTTTTGCATTTCTTTTGCGGGAAGTACTGACTTCGCGTTTCCTTGCATCTTTCATTTTCAGAGAATGGTGAGGAACTACCCAAGGTTCTCCAATGGGGCCGCTCCCATTTCTGTCTTTGCAAAAGACTTCGTCGCCATCGTTAATCAGCTCCGAACACTTGTTGATGACAAGTTATTGGCTCAGTTCCATATGACGGAATTCCTACTTGCCGGATACGATTTTGTCACCGGAGAGTTCTATGGGCGGTCGATAAGATACGACACTAAATCTGATAGATATCAAGCCTTCCACCTTGGAGGCATTAGAAGTGGTGGCGTCGAAGCTACGGTCGGCTTCGCAGGCGACAAGAAAGCGGAGTATTTCAAAGGGCTCGGGATAATCCTCGACAAACAGAGGACGGAGTTGAATTACCAGCCCTTAGAAGCGCTTAGTGAGATCCTAGGCAAGCAGGATCAGTCTTCTCCTATTGGGGGAAGTCCGCAAGTTGTCAAAGTGTATAGACATAGAAATTACCTGCCATATGCAGTGAGGAAAAATTCCTCTGATCCTATCAGCCTATTTGGAAGGCCTCTCCTGGATTATGAGCAGACATTGTATCCAATAATGGAGATTGACAAGTTTGGAGGCGAAGGATTCATTCACTACCCAACGGGCGAAAATAGTCGCAGACTCACACCGCCAAAGGGGACACAAATTTAACCTCGCCCCTAGAGGATTTGGTACTTGAAAACTCCCAGTCTTGGCTGTTCTCATACTTGGTATGAGGTTTGGCGGTAGATACATCGGAGTTCTGATCACATCTTTTAAAGCACAATGACCCGACAGATGGCGAGCCGAACGATCAACAATGGTCGTTCTTGGTCCTGACCGGACATAGAGAACAGCTCGGATGATTGCGACGCACCTTTCCGATAGTGGCCACTGATCAATGGCTCGATATCCTCTTTGCGTTAAGACGCATTAATGGAATAACGCACAAGATGGCGCTTAATGTAACGAGTAAAGATGGTGGTGAGCAGAATTGAAAAGATTCAAGATGGCAAGGTGACAAAAACTGCCGAGAGATACCCCCGAGACGGAGGGCATTTCTTTGAATGCTTCGAGCCAGGGCAAACAATGAATCCGGTCTGGCTAAACTCTCTGGAGGATGTGGCGGATTTCCTTCGTGCGATGCCGAACCGACGCGTTAGGATGGAACCTGGTGCTGCCATGACATCTAGGCATATTTTCATTGATGGAGAACCGATCTGATATCTTGGCCCAAAGCAGCCATGGGGTGGAATGAACTGAGGTCCGCTTCGTTCTATTAGGGTTGGTGGAAACCCTCATACGGATGATCGCGAGAAACCCTCCCTCCTGGACCAGGCTAGACCTACGAATTCCCTCGACTTGTCTCAGTCTCCATGTCATCCCTGTGTTTTCAGTCGCATAACTTTCGTCTAAGGTATGTGTCGGCAAAGGGCACCAAACCATTGGCCGCTGGGTGCGGTTCTGATAATAGATCTTCTTAGTTGAATTCAAAATAGTTAGGCCAAGGAATGCGAGTCATTTTGCTGGGAGCTGGGGCATCGAAGAGCTATGGCGCTTCGCCAACTGGGCAAAGGATGCCAATCGCCAATGATTTTTTTCCTACCTTCTTCAAATTGGACGCAGCGGCTAACCCTTGGGTTTTGCGTGACGGGCTAATCGACTACCTTCAGTCGCAGAAGGGCATCACGGACACAGATGCCTACCTCGAAGCAGGCGTGGATATCGAAGAGATACATAGTGAGATTGCTTCAAAATTGGCGAGTGTTGAAAAAGAAATAGGAAGCTACGATCGCATAGTCCTTTCAAAGCCCTATAATCAATTGATATTTCTTTTCGCGACAACACTGAATGAGATCGCCAATGGTCCAATATCGCAAAGTCATATCGATCTTGCGAATTCTCTTCAGCCAGAAGATGTTGTTCTGACATTTAACTGGGACACTCTTATGGATCGTGCACTGATGAGTGCGACTGACTGGGTGCCTGATAGTGGATATGGAATTGCCCCACATCGAATATTCCGCGATGGTTGGGTCATTCCAGATGTAAAGTCTTCGTCCAATAAGATAATAAAATTACATGGCTCGGTGAACTGGCTGACTGCTCACCCGATATACGAGGGCGAGGAACTGGTTCTGACGCACGGGCTTCCGGCGGACTCATTATTTGTCTATGAGCATGCTACGCGTCCCTACGCGACACATGCGGGCAGATATGCAGACGGCTATGCCCCAATGACTTACGGCTACTACCCACCCAATCTGACTGATGTTCCAGGTCGCTCAGCTCCTGAGGGCTACGCCATTGTTAAGGTTCAGCCCAAAATGCCATGGATGCCAGAAGGACAAGCAGGGAAGCAGGGTCTTCCTTCGATGCCGTTGATCATCCCACCGGTAAAGGAGAAGAGCTACCAGTTCTTCGGCGGCTTGTTCGAGAAGCTTTGGCGCAAGGCAAGCGAAGCTCTGGAAATTTGCGATGAGGTGCTCGTGATCGGCTATTCATTTCCCAAGACGGACCTAAAAAGCCTTGACCTATTTAGGGACGCTTTTCTTCGGCGTGTATCTGTCCCTCGCGTCACGATAATTGACCCCAACCCAAAGCGCCCGAAAGAGGTTTTTCAACTGGACCTCGGCATCCCTGAAAGTCATTTGAGAGTGGTAGCAAGTCCTTTTCTGGGTGCGGAAACGATTGACCCCTTATTTGGGAACTGATGACGCGGCGGATGCGACGCGTAGTCATAGACATTTGAATGGCAATGCCACTCGAAGTTTCGCTTCGGCGACCTCCGACGTTGGCCATGCTGCGATGCGCAAAGTCCGCTTCCCGCCCTTAGTGACGATTTTGGGAATGTCGCGTCGACGAATGGCCTGAGCCTCATCGCGGCATCAGTATCTAGGCCGCCTCATTCATATTCGAGAGAGATTCTCCGGATAAGGGCGACGTAGGCGGCAAGCAGCTGGTCCAGCGGTAATCCTCCCCATGGTTAAGGGGCTGCATAAGTAGAATTTTCTCGTAGCGTGAGCTGAGGAGATTCGAATGAGAAAGAGCCGTTTCACCGAGCCGCAGATCATGGCCGTGCTTCGTCAGGCCGAGAGCGGCGTGGCCGTGCCTGAACTTTGCCGCGAGCATGGGATCAGCACAGCGAGCTTTTACAAATGGCGCTCGAAGTATGGCGGCATGGACGCGTCCATGATGAGCCAGATGAAGACGCTTGAGGACGAGAACCGGCGGTTGAAGCGCATGTTTGCGGACCTGAGCATGCAGGCCGAACTGCTCAAGGAAGCACTAGGAAAAAAATGACACGGCCAGTTCAACGCCGGGAGCTGGCCGAGAAGGCTGTGGCGACGAAGGGGGTCAGCATCGCGCTGGCCTGCCGGGCCTTTGGCGTGAGCGAGACCTGCTTTCGCTACAGCCCGAAGCGCGATGCCGAGAACGAGTTTATCGCGGACCTGTTGGAAGGGCTGACCAAGGTGCACCGGACCTGGGGCTTTGGGCTATGTTTCCTGCACATGCGCAACGTCCAAGGGCATCCTTGGAACCACAAGCGCGTCCATCGGATCTATTGCGAGTTGGAACTGAACCTGCGGATCAAGCCGCGGCGGCGGATCAAGCGTGACAAGCCTGAAGAGCTTAGCGTCCCTGACGCGCCGAACACGGTCTGGTCAATGGACTTCATGGCTGATCGATTGGCCGATGGCCGTCAATTCCGCCTCTTGAACGTGCTGGACGACTTCAACCGTGAGGGCCTCGGCATTGAGGTCGACTTCTCGCTCCCGGCCGAGCGGGTGGTCCGGTCCCTCAATCAGATCATCGAGTGGCGCGGAAAGCCCCTGGCCATCAGGGTAGACAATGGCCCTGAATACATCAGCTCCACGCTGATGATCTGGGCCGAGAAGCAGGGCATTGCCCACAACCACATCCAGCCTGGGAAACCACAGCAGAACGCCTACGTCGAGCGTTACAACAGGACAGTCCGCAATGAATGGCTGGACCTATACATCTTTGAAACCATCGAGGAGGCGCAGGAGATCGCAACCGACTGGCTATGGACTTACAACAATGAGCGCCCCAACATGGGCATCGGCGGCATCACACCCGCCCAGAAACTGAAGATGGCTGCCTGAAGTCTACTTCTGCACCCCGTTAAAACGGGGAGGATTACCCAGCTTCGCGTCATCGACAATTGGCACGAACGGCGCAAATTCGAAACTGGCAGAGCGGATGTCGTATCCAGATTTCTGGCATGTCTCGATCGCCTCTGCCTCGAAGTCAGCGAAAGGGCGATCAAGGCAATACCAGCGGCTGATCGTCCTTGCCCAGCCAGCTTTGCGGTCGATCGCGATCAGGCGGGATGAGGTCATTGTGGTTGTGCCAAGTTTTGGGTGGTCGGTGACCTCACCGAAGAGGAGCGGCATTGCCCCTGGGTCGAGCAGAGGTTGCCAAAAGTCGAGGCGCGGCGCGCTGGCAAGTTCCTCCGATGTTGGTCCGCGCTCTGCTGCGCTGATGGCCGCGATGGCTCGATTGAGTTCGTTGCGCTGTTTCGGTGTCATCGCTGGCTCCTGAATGAATTGAGGAATGGGGAAACGTGAAGCAAGCCCGCGTCGCTATTGCAGCGGCGGCGTGTTCTCGAGGTCGGCGGCGCGTTGCAGCATGCGCGAGGCAAGCCGAAGGCTCGGGCGGCGACGGCGGAGCGAGGGATGCGCCAAGGCATCTAGAATGGTCTCGACGGCCAGTTGCGACAGCTGGCGCTGAGGCCCTTCGCGACGGATAAAGCCCGCGAGTTCCTCGGAGGTGAGGTTTCTCAGCCGGATCGGTGGGCAACGGCTCAGCAGCGGTTCGGGAAGCCGCCGATAGTCATTGCTGGTCAAGACCCAGTTGACCCAACTCATGTCGAAGCGAATGTTGAAATAAGGACAGTTCCAGCGCCGGGCTGTCAGCGGCTCGAGAAGCGGCAGCAAGGACTCAGCCAGACTGAAGGCTGTTCCCTTAGTCGACGTGACGGTGCCTGCCTTTTCGACCTCGTCGATCACGAGGATCGGATTGGCGATGAGGCTGTCCAAAATTGTCTCGATCAAGCGACCGGGATGGGCGCTACCCCAACCGCGTTGGGACCCGACAAGCCCGAAGGACGCGCTTTCGCTGGTGGCTTCTACGACGGTAGTTGGAAGCGCAAGCAACACTCCCAATCGCCGCGCCCAGTGGCTTTTGCCAATGCCTGGAGGGCCGTCGAGCAGCAGGGGCGGTAGGCGCACCCCCGGCCATCCTTCGCGAACGGAACGGCGCATCGCCTGCCAGACCACTTCAGCCGCGGGCGCCATCCATGGTGCTTCGGCATGAAGCGCGGCTGCGATCTCATCGGCGCGGTGTTCAGTCGGGATGCACACAAGCTGAACACCGTGCTTCAGCACCTCGATGCGTTCACGGTCCTCGCGCTTCAGATGGCTCAAGCCGCTGGCTGCGTTGCGGCGGTCGAGGAGGCGGCTGACTCGGCGCTGGATCTTCTTTGAATCCTGAAAGGTGCTGGAAGCGTCAGGTCGATGCTTTGCCGCGAGGTTGGCGAAAGCTTCGTCCGCTTTGGCATCATCAATATCCGGATAGCCACGGAGGCGTCGAAGATGGTTCTCGAGACGGTCCTCAAGGGTCACACGCGTCTCGGAGGGATCGAAAATGCGAATCTCTGCGAAGGGAAAATGGGGCATGGCAGGGTTCCTCTCGGCAAGGCTCGACTGGCGGCCCGAAGCGGTGCTTGGGCGGGACAGGGCGGGCTGGCCTGACGTGATCGGGGTGACGGTTCGGGGCCTTCTGGAACGAAGGAAGAACCCAGTGGGTCAAACCGTCAAGCGTTCTGGGACTGATTCGACTGCCAGACCTGAGCTCGAGTGTCGAAAATGGGCAGATTCATTATATGACTGATATCAAACGATATTGCTGAGATCGCCAATTCCAGCGGCAGCCTTTTGCGTGGCACAGCGGCAATGACGCCGCCTTAGCGGACGTTTTATGTGGGGTCCCATATAAGCGCCAATCTTGACAGCGCGGGGCAGGACCATTAGCTAGCTAACGAAATGATTAGCTAGCTAACGATAATGCCGACTCATTCGCAATCTCTCTTCGAAGTCTTCCTGACGCTCTCGCGGATCATGCGGGGGCTTTTTGACAATCGCGCGCAGGACATGGGGCTGACCTATGCGCGGGCGCGGCTTTTGGTGACCATTGCGCGGCAAGAGGGCGCGACGCAGACCGAGCTCGCCAATCTGCTCCAGATCGAGACGCCGACGCTCAAGCGCCAGCTCGATGCGCTGGAAGAGATGCAGCTTGCCGAGCGGCGGCCCTCGCCCGGGGATGCGCGGAAATATACGATTTACTTGACCGGCAAGGCCCGGCTGGCCCGGCTCGTGCGGTTTCGCGAAGAGATCGAGGCCTCGGTTTTCGAGGGCATTTCGGCTGAGGATATCGAGACCACGCGCGAGGTTCTGGCGCGGATGTCAGCCAATGCCGAGAGGCTCGGCGCGAAATGAACAAGAGCCCGGCAGCTGAGGATCCGACCCGCGCGCCTGCGCTGCCCGCAGAGGGACAGAGCGCGGAGCCCGCGGATGCCGCGCAAGGCCCGCGCGTGGCAGATCGGGCGGAAGATCGGGTGGAGGACGCCCCCGCACATGCGAGCAGCGCAAGCGGCGCTGAGCCCGTGACAGCCCCGTCAGACCCAAGCCCGGCATCGGCCCCGGCGGCGCCCGCAGCTCCGCCCGCTTTCGTGCCGATGAGCATGATGATGACCCTGTGTTACATGGGGGCTGCGGCGCTGATTTCGATCACGCAGGGGCTGGGGCAGGGCTTTATCACCGCCAATATCGCCCAGATCGCGGGCGAGCTTGGCGCGACCCAGACCCAGGCGAGCTGGCTTCTGGCGGCCTATCTGATCCCGCGCGCGTCGCTGCCCTTGATGCTCATCAAGATCCGGATGCAATACGGGCTGCGCAGCTTTTGCGAGATTGCGATTGCGATCTATCTGGTACTGGCGATCGTGTCCTTGTGGATCACCGATCTGCGCTCGGCGGTTGTCGTGCAATTCTTCAACGGCATGGCCTCGGCGCCGCTGTCGACGCTGGCCTTCCTTTACATGATCGAGCCCCTGTCGCCGCAATGGAAGATGCGGCTGGGGATGCCTTTGGTCATGGCTTTGTCGAGCGTCGGGCCCTCGCTCGCCCGGGTGATCTCGCCCGCGCTTTTCGGGGATGCGGGCTGGACCGGGGTCCATCTGATGACGCTTGGCATGGCCGGGGTGGCGCTGGCTCTGGTCTTTCTGCTGCCGCTGCGCCCGACGCCCAAGGCCAAGGTCCTGGCGCTGATGGATGTGGTGAGTTGGCTTTTCATCGCCACGGGCTTTGGCGGCTTCACCGTCGCTTTCGTCATGGGCTCGATCTATTGGTGGACCGAGGCGCCGTGGATCGGCTGGATGCTGATCCTCGGCATCGCGAGCCTGACCATCGCCGTGGTGATCGAGCTGCACCGCAAATCGCCGCTGCTCGATATTCGCTGGCTGGCGAGCCCCGCGATCGTCCATCTGACGATCACGCTGCTGATCTTCCGGCTGATCCTGTCCGAGCAAAGCTCGGGCGCGCCGCGGATGTTTCAGGTGCTCGGGGTGACGCAGGACCAGCTTGTGCCGTTGTTTGCGGTGATCTGCTTCTTCTGCCTGCTCGGCGGCTTTGCCTGCGCGCCCTTCCTCAAGCTTGAACGGGTGCCGCAGTTTCACGTCGTCGCGCTGATCTTGATCGCGACCGGCGCCTGGATGGACAGTCATTCGACCATCGACACCCGGCCTCAGCAAATGATGCTGTCGCAGGCGATGATTGCCTTCGCGGGCACGATCTTCATTGGCCCGGCGCTGCTCCGCGGGCTGATGGCGGCGCTGGCGCGGGGGCCGAATTACATCCTGTCCTTCTTCGTGGTCTTCTTGTCGACGCAAAGCCTTGGCGGCTCGGTCGGTTCGGGGCTGTTCACCGGGGTTATCAACCACCGGCAGGCCTTCCATATGCAGGTCCTGCAAGAAGAGCTGACCACGACCTCGCCGCTGGCTGCTGCGTCGCTGACCGCGCGAATGGCCGCGCTTGGGCCGCAGATCACCGACCCGGCGTTGCGCAAGGCCGAGGCCGCCGCGCTGCTCGCCAGCGATGTCTCGAACCAAGCCTATGTCATGGCCTATAATGACGTCTATTTCCTGACCTTCCTGATCGCGGCTTTCGCCTTGGCGGCGTTGCTTTTGCACATCTTCCGCGATTGGCTCGCCGCCCGGATCGAGCGAATCTTTCCGCCCCCGGCCAAGGCCTCTGCCGATCCTGAAGTTGCCCCCGCGATTGCCCCTGCGATTGTCTCCGCATCCACCTCTGCTCCCGAGCCTGCAAAATGACGAAAAAGCATCTCTTTCCGACACTTGTTGCCGTCCTGATCGGGATCGTGGGGATCTTGATCATTCTGTTTGCCTGGCATCTGCCGCCCTTCAAACCGGCCGAGCCGGTGACCGAAAACGCCTATATCCGCGGTCGGGTCACCACGCTGGCGCCCCAGCTTTCGGGCTATATCGCCGAGGTCGATGTCAATGATTTCGACACGGTCAAGAAGGGCCAGATCATCGCGCGGATCGACGACCGCCAATATCGCCAGCGTCTGGCGCAAGCCGAGGCTGCGCAAGCCGAAGCCGAGGCGGCGCTCAAGATCGGCGAGCAAAATATTCTGAGCGCCGAGGCCGGGGTCAAATCCGCCGAGGCCGCGTTAAGCGCCGCCAATGCCACCCGCGCCACCGCAGAGCAGGATTGGCACCGCGCCAGCCAGCTGCAATCGCGCGGGGTCACGGCGCAAAGCTCGGCCGATCAAAGCGAGCTGGCGCTGCGGCAGGCCGAGGCGGCGGTGACGCAGGCCGAAAGCCAGATCGCGGTCACGCGTGAGGCGGTCAATGGCGCCAAGGTCGGTTTGGCCGCGAAACAGGCCGATATCGCGGCGGCGAAGGCCGCGGTCGAGCTCGCGCAGATTGATCTCGACAACACCACCATCCACGCGCCCTCGGACGGGCGCCTCGGGCAGGTCTCGGCGCGGCTTGGGCAATATGTCACCGCAGGCACCGCGCTCGTCAGCCATATCGGCAAGGAGGTCTGGGTGGTCGCGAACTTCAAGGAGACCGAGCTCCACGGCATGCGCGTCGGCAACCCCGTGCGCTTCACGGTCGACGCGATGCAGGGACGCAGCTTCACCGGGCGGGTGCAAAGCTTCTCGCCCGCGACGGCCTCGGAGTTCTCGCTCTTGTCGGGCACCAATGCCACCGGCAACTTCACCAAGATCGCGCAGCGCCTGCCGGTGCGGATCTCGATCGATCCGGGCCAAGAGATGCACCAGTTCCTGACGCCGGGCCTGTCGGTCGTGGCCCACGTCAACACCAAGGAGGGCGGCCAGCCCTTCCCAGAGAATTGAGATCCTGAATGCTCTGTTCAGGCAGGAAAAAGCCGGGCGCTCTGCCCGGCTTTTTTCATTCGGACCTGCGCATCACAGCCATCGCATCGGCGTGCCGACCAACCGCCAAGCCTCGGAGCGGTTGTGTTGGTCGAGCAGGGCGCGCTCACGCTGCTCAAGCTCGCTTGTCTCGGTGGCCACGGGGGACGGACGCCTGCGAAACAGCAGCCGCGCCACACGCGATAAGGCATCAGTTTTTCTGGCGCCCAAAAGGCCGCCGGACAGGGTCTGCAACATGGTTTGATTCCTTCAATCAGAGGATTTCCTCTGGATTTCTTCGGAAATACCCGAGACTCTGGGGCAAGCTCCAATGAAATAACCGGGGCGATGGATCAAGAGGGCTTATCCATGAAACCGTCGCGAAAGATCCCGCTCAACGCCCTGCGCGCCTTTGAGGCGACGGCGCGGCTGATGAGCTTCACCAAAGCGGGCGAAGAGCTTGGCATGACCCAGACCGCGATCAGCTATCAGATCCGCTTGCTGGAGGATCAGCTCGGAGAGCCGCTTTTCCTGCGCCGCCCGCGCCATCTTGCCCTCAGCGATGCCGGGGCGAAGCTGCATCCGAAGATCGCGCAGGCCTTTGCGCTGATCGACGAGGCGGTGGCCGGTGTCGAGACGCAATCGCGCTCGGCTCTGGTCATCCACACCAATGCGACCTTCGCCTCGCGCTGGCTCGCGGCTCATATCGGCACCTTCCAGCTCGAGCATCCCGAGATCGCCGTCCGGTTGGAGCTGTCGAATGATCTGGTCGATTTCAGCGCCTCGGACGCCGATGTCGCGATCCGGGCGGGGCGTGGGCAATGGCCGGGGCTGACCAGCCATTTCGTGATGAAAGGCCATTTCACGCCCATGCTCAGCCCGGCTTTGGCCGCGACCATCGGCGGCGTGCATGAACCGGCCGATCTCTTGAAACTGCGCATCATCGACCCCGGCGATCCGTGGTGGCGGATGTGGTTCACTGCCGCCGGGCTGCCGGATGCCGATCTCGACAGCCGCGCGCGTAGCCGGATGGGCGCGCAGGTTTTCGAGGCAGCCGCGGCGATCGCAGGGCAGGGGGTCGGCATTCTCAACCCCGATTTCTACGCCGATGACGTGGCTTTGGGGCGGCTCATTCAGCCCTTCGATCTGATCGAGGACAGCGGCTATCACTATTGGTTCGTCTATCCCGAAAGCCGCGCCAATGTTCCGAAGATCCGCGCCTTTCGCGCTTTCATGCGCAAGGCCATGCCCAGCTTTCGCGACTGAGCCGCCACCGAGCGTTATTCGGCCAACTGGTCGATAAAGCGCTGAAAAAGCTCGCTCTGGCTGGAGATCCCCAAGCGGCGATAGATGTTCGAGCGGTGGATTTTCACCGTGCCCTCGGTAATCCCCAGATGCGCGGCGATCGAGATATTGCTGTGCCCGCGCAGGATCAGCTTCGTCACCGCATGTTGGGCAGGCGTCAGCAATTCGCCGAAGGCCTGACGAAAGACGGTTTCGGGATCGGGGCGCTGGCTTTGGCTACGCGCCTCGGCAGAGAGCACGCTGAGCCAATGCTGGCGCAGGCTGGCGGCTATGATCGGGGTCAGCCGGGCGAGCGCCGCGAATTCGGTCTCGTCAAAGGGCGCGCCGCCGCGATTGCGCATTAGCGAATAAGTCGCGGCGAAGCCTTCCGACAGCGGAATGGTAAAGCCGAGCTCCTCGACCAAGGTGCCCGCCTCGTCCGAGATGCAGGGATGGACCTCGCGCGACCAGGCGAATTCGGATTCGTAAAACCCGTCCGGGGCCAGATCGCGCATCCGCCACAGCCCCTCGCGGCAATCTCCGACGCAGGCCGAATAGAACGGATCGAGCAGATAGGCCCCGCGCAGGTAAGACCGAAGCGCGCGGCGGTCGACGGTCGCGGAATAGCCGTCATGGATCACCACCGGCGCGCGATCCGCGCTGAAGGCGAAGGCGCAGCTCATGTCAAAGGGCGCGGCCAGCGCGGCCAACCCGTCGAGCGCCGCGCCATAGCCCGTGCCGCCGCCGGATGCGATCAGCGCAGCCACGGCCTTAGCCTCGAGCGCCGCGATCACCGCTGGCCTCTTTGGCGTATAACTTTCGCCATATGGAAAATCATCTCCCGCCCCATAGGCTTTCCCCATCCGGCCATGGGAGAGACCGGACCCAAGGCCCCAGTTGATACGCAAAGACGCCGGGCAGGCAAGCCTTGGCGGGGAGGTTGATGTGACGGGACGATTGACAGGAAAAGTGGCGCTGATCACCGGCGGCGCGGGCGGATGCGGCCTGGCGGCCTCTGAGCTTTTTGCCGCAGAGGGCGCAAAGGTCGGCATCGTCGATCTGCCGCGCAGCGAGGGCGAGGCGGTCGCGGCACGGCTGCGCGCGGCGGGCCATGACGCGATTTTCGCGCCCGCCGATGTCTCGGATGCGGGCCAAGTCGCGGCGGCGGTTCAGGCAGTGCGCGCGGCCTTTGGCCCGATCACCGTCTTGATGAACCATGCGGGTATTCTGGCCGCAGTGCCCTTCCTCGAGACCTCGGAAGAGGAATGGGACCGCGTGATGGCGGTGAATGTCAAAAGCATGTTTTTGGTCACCAAGGCGGTCCTGCCCGACATGATCGCGGCGGGCGCGGGCAGCATTGTCTCGACCTCGTCGATCTCGGCGGTGGTCGGCACGCCGATGGAGGTGCTTTATTGCACCTCGAAAGGCGCCTGCCACATGTTCGCCCGCGCGATTGCCGTCGAGTTCCGCGACCGCGGCATCCGCTCGAATGCGATCTGTCCGGGCTTCATCGCCACCGCACATGGCTTGCGCGAGATCGAGACGCTTTCGAAATACGGCGTCGATGTCTCGCAAGAGGCGATTGCCTCGGCGCAGGGGCGGCTTTGCAAACCCGAGGAGGTCGCCTCGGCCGCGCTCTTTCTGGCCAGCGATGACGCGAGTTTCGTCAATGGCGCGCATCTCTTCGCAGACAATGCCTATACGGCGATCTGACCGATAAAACCAACGGGGAACAACAAGATGAGCACATCATCGCATAATATGACGATCAACGAATTCGGGGTCGAGCAGCCGCATTGGCGCAACTGGGTCGGCAACCAATCCTGTATCCGCGCCGAGCGTGCCGCGCCGCAAAGCGAGGACGAACTGTGTGCCATGGTGCGCGACGCGACATCGCGCGGGCTGAATGTGCGCGCCGCCGGTTCGGGGCATTCCTTCACGCCGGTTGCGCTGACCAGCGGGCTGCATCTGACGCTGTCGGGGATGCAGGGCGTCAAGCACATCGACCATGACAAGCGCCGGGTGACGGCGGCGGCGGGCACGACGATCAACCAGCTTGCGAAGGTCCTGAAGGCCGAGGGCCTGTCGATGGTCAACCAGGGCGACATCGACAGTCAGGCCTTGGCGGGCGCGCTGACCACCGGCACGCATGGCACCGGCGCGACGCTTGGCAACCTCGCCTCGTCGATCGTCGGCATGAAGCTGGTGCAGCCGAATGGCGATGTGATCACGGTCGATGAATCGACGCCGGACCTGCTTCTCGCGGGTCGGGTCTCGCTTGGCACGCTTGGCGTGATTTCCGAGCTGACGCTGCAATTGATGGACAGCTACAACCTTTACGAACGCATCTGGCGCGAGGATTTCGAGAGCGCGATGGAGATGCATGACGAGCTTGCCGCCAAGCATCGTCATTTCAGCTTCTTCTGGTGCCCGAAGCCGGAAAGCCGCCATCTTTATTGCCTGCCCGACACCGCGGCGACCTCGAAATCGGGGCGCGACCATGATGTCTGCGAAATGAAGATCATGGACTTCACCGACCGCGCGCCCTTCGAATCCGAATTCGAGAAGGTCGCCTACTCCTCGGATATCTATCCGATCGAATATGTCCCGAACTTCCACGAGCTCGAATATGCGGTCCCGGTCGCGCATGGCAAAGAGGCGGTGTGCGCGGTGCGCAAGCTGATGCTCGAGGATTTCCCCGAGGCGCTTTATCCGATCGAATACCGCTTTACCGCAGGCGACGGCGCCTGGATGAGCCCGTTTTACGAGCAGGACAGCGTCACGGTTTCGGTCTCGGGTCAGCCGGGGCTCGATTACTGGGATTACCTGCGCGCGGTCGACAAGATCCTGCGCGGTTTCGGCGCGCGTCCGCATTGGGGCAAGCTGCATTTCCTGACCGGCGCCGATGTCACTGCGATCTATCCCAAAGCCGGAGAGTTCCGTGCCTTGCGCCGCAAGCTCGACCCCGAGGGCTTCTATCTCAACGACCACCTCACCCAGCTTTTCCGCTGAAACCGCGCCGGGGACGGTCCGCCAGAAGACCGCTCCGGCCCTTCCAACAGGGAAAATCACAATGGCCCATATCGGCACATTCGTCGTTTATATCATCATGATATGCGCGGTGATCGGTGCGATTGCCTCGATCATCGACAGCGAAAGCGAGCTTGGCCGCGAGTTCAACGCAGGCCTTCACGCCATCGGCTATATCTTCATTCCCGTGGCCGGGATCATGGCCTCGATCCCCTATCTTTCCGCCTTCATCATCGCCTTTGTCGGCCCGATCTTTCAGGCGGTGAACGCGGATCCCGCGATGGCCGCGACCTCGATCATCGCGACGGATATGGGCGGCTATCAGCTGGCTCAGGCGCTCGCGCTTTCGAAAGAGGGCTGGATCATGGCGACCGTCACCGGCTTCATGGCGGGGGCGACGATCATCTTCTCGATCCCGGTCGGGCTGGCGATGCTGGACAAGGAGGACCACCAATATATGGCGGTCGGCATTATGTGCGGCGTCTTGGCGATCCCGGTCGGGGTGCTGGTCTCGTGCCTCGCGATGGGGATCATGGATGTCTCGATCCGGCCCGACATCAATGCGGCGGGCGAGGCGAGCACGCAGCTCGCGCTCAATACGCTCGAGGTCTTGCGCAATATCGCGCCGCTGATCGTCTTCTGCCTCGTGCTCGCGACCTGCCTCAAGCTGTTCCCCAAGGCGATGATCCGCGGCTTTCTGGCCTTTGGCCGAGTGATGTATGCGGCGATCACGCTGGTTCTGGTCTGCTCGATCGTCGAATATTTCACCGGTTTCTTCAGCGCCACCTTCGGCAGCTGGGGCTTTGATCCGATCATCGCCGATGAAAAGGACCAGTTCCGCGCTCTGGAGATCGCGGGTTACATCGGCATCATGCTTTCTGGCGCTTTCCCGATGGTTTGGCTGATGAACCGCTTCCTGCAACGCCCGATGCAATGGGTCGGCGGGCGGCTCGGCCTCTCCTCGGCGGGGACGGCGGGGCTCTTGGCGGCCTCGGCCAATGTGCTCGCGATGTTCCGTCTCATCAAGGACATGCCGCCGCGCGACAAGGTGCTGGTGATTTCCTTCGCGGTCTGCGGCGCCTTCATGTTCGGCGACCATCTGGCTTTTTCCGCAAACTTCCAGCCGACGCTGATCTTGCCGCTGCTTCTGGGCAAGCTCGCAGGCGGGATCACCGGCTTTGTCTTCGCGATCTGGCTTCAAGGTTCGCGCGAGCGGGCCGAGCGGAAAGAGGCCCTTCGCCTTTGACGACAAAGCCCCGGCGTCCGCTTTTGGGGACGCCGGGGCCGAGATTAGGGCTGAAGCGCGGCGGTGCCCCGGCGTGGGGCTTTGCGCCCGCCAAGCCAGACAAAGCCCAGCCCGGCCAGCGCCAAAGCCACCCCGACCAGCGGCACCGCGCCATAGCCGAGATTGGCGCTGATCGCCGCGCCGCCCAAGGCCGCGCCAAGCGCATTGCCCAGATTGAAGGCGCCGATATTGACCGAAGAGGCCAGCCCGGGCGCTTCAGAAGCGGCCTTCATCACCCGCATCTGGATCGGGGGCACGATGGCAAAGGCGGCCGCGCCCCAGATCGGCAGGATCAGCGCCGCGCCGGTCAGGCTGTGCAGGGCCAGCGGCGAGATCAGCATGATCGCGGCGAGAAGGCCGAGAAAGAGCACGGTCGCGCCCTGCGGCGACCAGTCTGCCGCACGCCCGCCGAGCCAATTGCCAAGGGTGAACCCCAGCCCGATCAGCATCAGCGCGAGCGTGACAAAGCCGGTCGATGCGCCAGCCAAGGTCTCGAGGACCGGGGCGATATAGGTGTAAAGCGCAAACATTGCGCCCGCGCCCATCACCGTCGTCAGCAGAGCGGTGATGACTTCGGGTCGGGTCAGCACGGCAAGCTCGCGGCGCAGATCGGGCCGGGCTCCGGGCTCGCCCTTGGGTAGCGCCAGCGCGAGCGCGGTCATGGTCAAGAGGCCAAGCCCCGCCGTCGCCGCAAAGGACGCGCGCCAGCCGATGGTCTGGCCAAGCCATGTCGCCAAGGGCACCCCGCCGACATTGGCGATGGTCAGGCCCATGAACATGGTCGCGACCGCGCTCGCCTGCCGTTCCGGGCGCACGACGCTGGTCGCGACCACCGCGCCGAAGCCGAAGAAGGCACCGTGGTTGAGGCTGGTGACCAGACGCGAGGCGAGCAGCGTCCAGTAATCGGGCGAGAGCGCCGATAGCAGGTTGCCAAGCGTAAAAATCGCCATCAGCGCCATCAGCGCGCCGCGTTTGCCGAAGCGCGCGAAAAGCAGCGTCATGACCGGCGCGCCGATCATCACGCCGATGGCATAGGCGCTGACCAAAAGCCCGGCCGAGGGGATCGAGACCCCGACGCCCTCGGCGATCACCGGCAGCATGCCCATGGGCGAGAATTCGGTGACGCCGATGGCAAAGGCACCGGTGGCGAGGGCCAGCAAGGGCCAGTTGAAGCTGCGGGTCTCCATGTCGATTGTCCTGATCTGTTGTCCGGCTGCTCAGGTAATCCCGCAGGGCCGCCTTGATAATCACCGCGCGCGCCACCTTATCTGTGAACCGTTTTCACAGATCGGAGCCTCACGCCCATGGACAATCGCGCTGGAGAGATGGATGTCTTCATCCGCGTCGTGGAAAGCGGCAGCTTTTCCGAGGCGGCGCGCGCCTTGCGCATGACACCCTCGACGGTCTCGAAACTCATCGGCCGGATCGAGGCGCGGCTGGGGGTGCGGCTTCTGGAACGCTCGACCCGCCGCCTGTCGCTGACCGCTGAGGGGCGGCTATATTATGAGCGCAGTCTTGCGCTTTTGTCCGGGCTCGATGCGGTCGAGCGCGAGCTCTCGCAGGGCTCGGCCTCGTTTGGCGGCACGGTGCGCGTCACCGCCTCGGTCGGAGTGGGTGTCGTTGGGATCGAGCCTTTGCTGCCTGCCTTCTGGAAGAAATACCCCAATATCGTGGTCGATCTCTCGCTTTCGGATGAAATCGTTGATCTTTACCTCGACCGCACCGATGTCGCTTTTCGCGTCGGGCAGCTGTCGAGCTCTGGCCTGACGGCGGTCAAGCTGGGGGTGACCGCGCGCAAGATCGTGGCCTCGCCCGCTTATCTGGCGCGGCACGGCGTGCCGCTTCGGATCGAGGATCTGGCCCAGCACGCCTGTCTGGGCTTCAACTTTCGCCGCTCGGCCCCGGTCTGGCCGCTGCGCGATTCCGGGCGCATCATCGACCGCGCGGTGCAGGGCCCGCTGCTCGCGAACAATGGCGAAACCGTCCGGCGCATGGCTTTGGCCGGGATCGGGCTGGGGCGGATTGGTGAATTCCACGCCCGGTCCGATCTGCGCAGCGGCGCGCTGGTCGAGGTTCTGTCCGAGGCCGTCGCGGGCGATACCGAGGATGTCCATGCGCTCTATCTGGGCGGCGAGCGCCTGCCGCATCGCGTCCGCGCCTTTCTGGATTTCATGACGCCGCGCCTGCGCGCCTATCTGTCGCCGCGTGCCGCCGAGGAAAGCTGGGAGATCCGCGCCGATTAGGGCAGGGCGGTTGACCCCACATCCGCGTGAGCAGACGTGACTCATTGGGCTCGACGGTTGAGACCCGGCCCGCGAATCTGCTATTTTGACCGCGATGAGAGCGAAAAAAGCTCCACGAGCAGAAAAGGGGCAGATCATGGGATCGTCGAGGCAGACGGCACGGCTTGCCGTCGTGTTCGGTCTAGTCGCAGCGGGTTTGTCGGGCTGCGGCGCCCGTCACACCGAACTCGAATGTATGGAGCGGGCGATGTATTTCGAATCGAACCGCTCGAGCCGCGACGGCATGGTCGCGGTCGGCTCGGTGGTGATGAACCGGGTCGAATCCGGGAAGTATCCGCGCTCGGTTTGCGGCGTCGTTGGCCAGCGCGGCCAGTTTGCCAGCGGGGTGATGTCGAAGCGGATGGATCTGCGCTCATCGCCCAAGATCCGTGATGCGGCGCGCTCGGTTCTGCGCGGCGAGCGTCATCCGATGATCGGCAATGCCCAGTTCTTCCATACGGCGGGCTACAGCTTTCCTTACAACAACATGCATTACGTCCTCGTGACCGGCGGCAATGCCTTTTACGAAAAGCGCAAAAGCGAGTTTGTCACCCAGCCGGTGCCGCCGCCTTCGGTCGAGGGCATGACCGGCTATTGAGCGGGACATGAAAAAGGGGGCCACGCGGGCCCCCTTTTTGCATCGGTGGATCGGCTGAGACTTAGGTCCCGGGGCTCAGATCCCGGGGCTTAGACCTCGGGGATCAGGACCTCGCGCTTGCCGACATGGTTGGCCGAGCTGACGACGCCCTGTTCCTCCATCTGCTCGACCAGACGCGCGGCCTTGTTATAGCCGATCGCCAGTTTGCGCTGGATGTAAGAGGTCGAGCATTTGCGATCCTTGGCGACGATGGCGACGGCCATGTCGTAAAGCTCGGCATCGCCGCCCTCGCCGGTCGAGAGACCCAAAACCATGTCGATATTGTCGGCGCGCTCGTCATCCGGGCCTTCGACAACGCCCGACATATAGGTCGGCGGGCCGAAGGATTTGAGGTGGCGCACGATTTCCTCGACCTCTTCATCGCTGACGAAGGGGCCGTGGACGCGGGTGATTTTCGAGCCGCCCGCCATGTAAAGCATGTCGCCCTGACCCAGAAGCTGCTCGGCACCCTGTTCGCCCAAAATGGTGCGGCTGTCGATTTTCGAGGTCACCTGGAAGGAAATCCGGGTCGGGAAGTTCGCCTTGATCGTGCCGGTGATGACATCGACCGAAGGCCGCTGCGTCGCCATGATCAGGTGGATCCCCGAGGCCCGCGCCATCTGCGCCAGACGCTGGATGCAGGCCTCGATTTCCTTGCCCGCGACCATCATCAGATCGGCCATCTCGTCGACGATGACGACGATATAGGGGAAGGTTTCGGGCTTGAATTCTTCGGTCTCGAAAACCGGCTCGCCGGTGTCCTCGTCAAAGCCGGTCTGAACGGTGCGCTTGAAAAGCTCGTTTTTGGACAAAGCCTCGCGGACGCGGCCGTTATAGCCCTCGATGTTGCGCACGCCCATCTTGGACATCTTGCGATAGCGCTCTTCCATCTCGCCGACGACCCATTTGAGCGCGACGACCGCCTTTTTCGGGTCGGTGACGACGGGCGAGAGCAGATGCGGGATGCCGTCATAAACCGAGAGCTCCAGCATCTTCGGATCGATCATGATCAGCCGGCATTCCTCTGGCGTCAGCTTGTAAAGCAGCGACAGGATCATGGTGTTGATCGCGACCGATTTGCCCGAGCCGGTGGTGCCCGCGATCAGCAGGTGAGGCATCTTGGCGAGGTTGGCGACAACCGGGCCGCCGCCGATGTCCTTGCCAAGCGCAAGGGGCAGCGGGAAGGTGCCGTCGCCATAGGCGCGCGAGGCGAGGATTTCGCGTAGCACGACCTTTTCGCGCCGCGCATTCGGCAATTCGATCCCGATCACCGTGCGGCCGGGCACGGTCGAGACGCGCGCCGACAGCGCCGACATCGAGCGCGCGATGTCATCGGCGAGACCGATCACGCGGCTGGCTTTCAGACCGGGCGCGGGTTCCAGCTCGTAAAGCGTGACGACCGGGCCGGGGCGAACCTCGGTGATCTGACCCTTGACGCCGTAATCGTCGAGCACGGCTTCCAGCATCCGCGCGTTTTCCGTCAGCGCCTCTTCGGAAAGCTGATGCCGCTCGACCGTCGCGGGCGCTTCGAGAAGCGCAAGCGGCGGGTGCTCGTAATGGGGACGGCTGGTGTCCTCGAAGGACGCGCGCGGCTG
Organism: Paracoccus aminophilus JCM 7686; assembly: GCF_000444995.1. Classification (NCBI taxonomy): domain Bacteria; kingdom Pseudomonadati; phylum Pseudomonadota; class Alphaproteobacteria; order Rhodobacterales; family Paracoccaceae; genus Paracoccus; species Paracoccus aminophilus. The sequence continues at coordinate 255,834 of NC_022041.1, forward strand.
CGCCTCGGCCATAGCCTGACGCGAGGGCTGGACCGGCGGCGCAGGCGGAACGATCCGGCGCGACGGCTCGCCTTGAGGCGCCGGGCGGTCCGCGGCGGTGATGCCGAAATCGGTGTCGAGATCATCGCCATCGAGATCGCCGTTCAGATCGCCGTCAAAGTTCCCGTCCAGATCGGTGCCGAAATCGCGGTTGAAGGCCTCGGCATTCGGGCGGGCATGGCCGGTCTCATCGCCCAGACCGTCGTCATCCAGCGCAAGCTCGGTCGAAATCGGCGGCTCGTGGCGCGGGGGCGTCTCGCCCTTGCCGCTCAGACGCGCGGCCACCGTCGCCATCATCGAGGGTTTCTCGTTGCGGCTGCGGATCGCATCGGTGATGCGCGCGCTGATCTCGGCATTCGAGGGCGCTTCGGTATCGGCCCAATTGCCCTCGCGGTCGTAAAGTTCGGCCGGGGGCAGGTCGTCTTGGGGCAGCGCCGGGCCATTGCGGCGCAGGCGGCTCATAAAGCCTGCGCGCGGCGCATCGGGAGCCGCAAATTCATCGGCAATCGCCGCCGATCCCGCGCGGGCGGTGCGTTCGCGCCGCGCCGCCGAGCGCGAGCGGATCTCGCCTGCGGCATGGGTCGAAAGCACCGCGCCCCCGGCCAGCAGCTTGAGCAGCAAGATCCGCGCCGTGCGCAACCCGTCGCGCAGGAAGAGCGCAAAGCGCGCGACTTCCTTTTTGCTGAAGCCGAAGACGAAGGTCGAAAAGGCGACCGCGCCAATGGCAACCGCGAAGGCCAGAATCTTGATCGCGATCGCGGCCTTCATCGGCATGATCGACAGCATCGCGCCCATCAGCATATCGCCAAGATGGCCGCCAAGACCGAAGCTCTGGCGCCAATCCGGCGGCGGCGTCAGCGAGGTTGCATAGATCGAGACCAGCACCATGGCGAGCGGCAGGAAGATGCCGCGCATGATGCGGTCCTCGCCCCGATGCAGCACCAGCCGCAACCCCCAGACCATCGCGCCAAGCGGCAGCATGTAAGAGCCGAAACCGGCGATCATGAAGAGCGCCGAGGAGATATAGGCACCGGGCCGGCCCAGCAGGTTCGCCGCAGGCTGATCGGTCGCGGACATGATCGAGGGGTCATCGGGCGTATAGCTGATGAGCATCATCGCGATCAGCACGCCCAGAACCACAAGGCCCGCGCCCAGAAGCTCTTTGCCGCGTCGTTCCAGCGCCGCTTGCGTCGATTGATCGAACAACGGGTCGCGGTGTTTCGCCTGCCAGCTCGCCATGCTCAACCCCCTTGATACAAACAGTTTTTGAGACGGTTCAGCGCCGCCTCGGTTTTCTCGGCATCATCGACCAGCGCCACGCGGATGAAGTCGCGCCCGGGATTTCCGGCGGCGCTGTCGCGGGCGAGATAGCCGCCCGGCAGAACCTGCACCCCGGCCTCGCCCCAAAGCTTCTTCGCGGCGGCCTCACCGTCGCCGATCTCGGCGGGCACGGGCAGCCACAGGAAAAACCCGCCCTGCGGCGCGAAATAGCCCGGGATATTGCCGAAGATGCGGTCGGCGATTGCGTATTTCTGCAAGTAAAGCTGACGGTTCGCCTCGGCATGGGCGTCATCGGACCAGGCCTTGGTGCTGACGCGCTGTGCGGGCAGCGGGATCGGTGCGCCGGAATAACTGCGCAGCGTGCGGATGCGCTTGATCGCATCGGCCCCGCCCGCCGCAAAGCCCGAGCGCAGCCCCGGCAGGTTCGAGCGTTTCGACAGCGAATTGAACATCACGACGCGGTCGGTCAGCCCCATCCGCGCGGCGACGGCCAAGGCGCTTGGCGGCGGCACGTCGCGGTAGATCTCGGAATAGCATTCATCCGAGAAGATGACGAAATCGTGGGTTTCGGCCAGCGTGAGCAGCTCTTCGAGATAGTCCTCGCTCGCAATCGCACCCTGCGGATTGGCGGGCGAGCACAGATAGGCGATGGCGGTGCGCGCCAGCGTCTCGGCGGGCAGGCCCGCGAAATCGGGCAGGTGGCCCGTGGCGAAGGTCGCGGGCACGAAGACCGCATCGGCATCGACCGCAGCGGCGGCGACGGCATAGACCTGATAGAACGGGTTCGGCACAAGGATCGCCGGGCGCGCGCCGTTCTTGGTTTCCGGGCACAGCGCAATCGCCGCGTTGAACAACCCCTCGCGCGAGCCGTTGAGCGTGCAGATCTGCGCGGGTGGGATCTCGAGGCGATGGCGGCGGCGGATCCAGTCGGAGATTGCCTGAAGCAGCTCGGGCGCGCCTTCGTTCGGCGGGTATTTCCCGAATTCCGCGATGGTTTCGGCCAGAATGGGCGCGACGAAATCAGGCAAAGCATGACGCGGCTCGCCAATGGTCATCACCACCGGCTGGGCCTGATCGGCAAGGCCGGGTTCGATCCCGGTCAAAAGGCTCCGCAAACGCGGAAAGGCGTATTCGGGCAGGTTCGAGAACCGCTCGCTCTGTGTCATGACTGCCTCTCAGATCGGGGTCGTCTCGCCCCGTTTGCTCGCAGACTACCGGCAAAGGCTGGTTTCGTCCAGTCAATCGGCAGCTTTGCCGGGGCGGTGGTCGGCTTTTGCTCAAATGCCCGAGCAGCGTGCCCGCCGGGAAAGGGCCGCGCTGACATCACCCAGCCTCAGACCGCAAGCGCGGCCTCGGCCCCGGCGGCGCTGACCAGAAGCGCGCGGTCACGCCTTGCGTGGCCCATCAGCATGAGCCCACAGCCGGGATGGCCGGTCGGCAGCGAAATCGCGGGCAGGCCAAGGAAGTTTCCGATCCGGGTGTTGCGCAAAGCCAGCAGGTTCTCGCGGGCGAAATATTCGGGATCGGCGAGAAGCAGGGCGACATCGGGCGGCAGGATCGGCGAGGTCGGCAGCGCCACGACATCATAGCCCGCGACCGCCTCGGCATAGGCCGCGCGCAATTCGTCGATCTTGATCCAGGCGGCGACATAATCGGTCGCGAGCACATCCTTGCCGCCGCGAAAGCGGGCGAGGATCGGCGGATACATCAGCTCGGGCGCGGCCTCGATCTGATCGCGCCAGATGCCATAGGCCTCGGGCGCAAAGGCCGTCGCGGCATTTTGCATGATCTCGGTCACGACGGGCAAAGTGGCGCGGGTGATCTGGGCGCCCGCTTTGCCAAGGCGGTGAATGGCATCCTCGAAGGCCGCAACCGGCGCCTCGCGCGCCTCGTCGAAGGGCAGCCCTTCGAGCACCAAAACGCGCAGCTTGCGGTTCGGCGTCTCGGAAAGATCGACCGCTGCGGTCTGGGTCAGGGCCGAGAACAGCAAAGCGCAATCCTCGACCGTGCGCGCGATCGGACCAGCGGTGTCAAAGCGCAGGCACAGCGGCACGATGCCCTGACCAGAGATCGCGCCATGGGTGGGCTTGAAGCCGACAAGCCCGTTCCAGGCCGCCGGAAGCCGGATCGAGCCGCCGGTGTCCGAGCCGATCGCTGCGGCCGCCAGCCCGAGCGCGACCGAGACCGCCGCGCCCGAGGACGAGCCCCCCGGCGCCAGCGCCGCATCATAGGCATTGGGCGGGGTCGCGGTCATCGGGTTGAGGCCCAGTCCCGAAAAGGCGAGCTCGGTCAGATGGGTCTTGCCAAGACAGATCAGCCCCTCGCCGGTGGCATTGGCCAGAACGCGGGCGTCCTCGGTTGGGATACGGCCTTCCAGCAGGCGCGAGCCCGCCTCGGTCGCAACGCCTGCCGTGTCGAAATTGTCCTTCCAGCTCAGTGCCACGCCATCGAGCAACCCGCGCCGCCGTCCGGTCCGGGCGCGATCATGGGCCGCCACCGATTCCTTGCGCGCCCGCTCTGGCGTCATGCGCGCATAGATCCGTTCGCCGTAAGGATGGCGCAGCGCGGCATCGAGATAGGCTTCGGTTTGCTCAAGCGGGCTAATCAGCCCAGCCATGATGGCGCGTCCCTGTTCGGCCGCCGAAGCGCGCAACCAATCCATCATGACCTCCGTCGTCGTTCTGGGTTAAGGCTACTCCGCTCGGCAGCCTCCTTCAATGGCGGGCTTTACGCTTGTATTCATGCCACATGGACATTGCCCGGGCGCCGGAGATACTGCCGCTATGAAACAGAATTTTGATGTCGTGATCGCGGGCGGTGGCCTCAATGGCCCGATGCTTGGACTGGCGCTCGCGGATGCGGGGCTCAGCGTGGCCGTGGTTGACGCCCGCCCCGCCGATCTGCGCGCGGGCGAGAGCTTTGACGGGCGTGCCTATGCTCTGGCTTTGGCCTCGCAGCGGCTGCTGGCCGCGCTGGGGCTCTGGCGGGATCTCGCCGACAAGGCGCAACCGATCAACGAGGTGCGCGCCTCGCAGGGCCATGCAGGCGAAGGCGCGGGGCCGCTTTGGCTGCATTTCGACAGCGCCGAGCTGGAGGAGGGGCGTCTGGGCTATATGCTCGAAGACCGTTTCCTCTATCGCGCCCTCTTGTCGGGCATGGCGGGCAAGGTGACGCATATTCCGGCCGCCGAGGTCGTCTCGCAAGAGCTGCGCGGCCCCCATATCGCGGTCGGGCTGAAGGACGGGCGCGAGCTTCTGGCCTCGCTGCTGGTTGGCGCGGATGGGCGGGCCTCGGGCACGGCCACGCGCGCGGGGATCGGGCGGCAGGGCCATGATTATGGCCAGATCGCGCTGGTCGCGGCGATTGACCACGCCTTGCCTCATGGCGGCATTGCGCATCAGTATTTCCTGCCGACCGGCCCTCTGGCGATCCTGCCCTTGCCGGGCAACCGCTCCTCCATCGTCTGGTCCGAGGCCGCCGACCGCGCGCGAGAGATCCGCGCACTGGGAGATGACGATTTCCTCGAGGTGCTGCGCCCGCGATTCGGCGATTTTCTGGGCGAGATCCGATTGGCCGGGCCGCGCTTTTCCTATCCGCTCGGGCTGACGCTCGCCGATGATTACATGGCCGAGCGCGTTGCGCTGGTCGGAGACGCCGCGCATGGCGTGCATCCGATCGCGGGGCAGGGGCTGAACCTTGGCCTGCGCGATGTCGCCTCTTTGGCCGAGGTGCTGGTCGAGGCACGCCGGCGGGGCGAGGATATCGGCAGCACGGCGGTTCTGGCGCGCTATGAGCGCTGGCGCAGGCCCGATGCGACCGCGCTGGCGCTGGGCATGGATGCGGTCAATGCGATCTTTTCCAACGACAATCCGCTGCTGCGCCTGGGCCGCTCGCTTGGCATGGGCGTGGTCAATGGCGTGCCCGGCTTGCGTCGTCGCTTCATGCGGCAGGCGGCAGGGCTGGGGCTTGATCCGATGCCTCGTCTTTTGACGGGGCGGCGCCTGTAACCATGACGTCATCGCGGCGTGAGGCGGGAACGCTCACGCCCGCGCGAGAGTTGAGCCGCAGCATATCCGGCGAACGTGATGTGCAAGCCTTTGGGGATCCGATAATATTCTGGTTATGAAAAAGCTTCTCGCCCTCGCTCTTGCGCCCGTCCTTTCCTTGGCCCTCGCCCTTCCGGCTTTGGCCGACAAGATCCCCTTGACCGAAATCTCGCGCTATCTGAACAGCCTTCAGACCGCGCAGTCGGATTTCACCCAGATCAATGCCGATGGCACGATCTCGACCGGGACGGTCTATATCCAGCGGCCGAACCGGGTGCGCTTCGAATATCGCGGCGACAAGACGCTGGTTTTGGCCTCGTCGGGTCAGGTCGCGATTTTTGACGGCAAATCGAACGGCGGCCCGCAGCAATATCCGCTGTCGAAAACCCCGCTCTCGATCATTCTGGCGCCCAATGTGAACCTGTCGCAGGACCGCATGGTGACGGGCTATACCGAGGCGAAGAACTCGACCGTGGTGACGGCGCAGGATCCGAGCCATCCCGAATATGGCAATATCCAGATGGCCTTTACCGCCAATCCGACCCAGCTGCGGCAATGGGTCGTGACCGATGATCGCGGCCAGCGCACCACGGTGATTCTCGGCGAGATGAAAACCGGGGTCAGCTTTGCGCCCTCGACCTTCGTCATCCAGAACGAGATCGATCGCCGCCGCCGCTGATCGACGAGGCCTGATTGACTACGAAAAACCCCCGGGCGCGGAAGCATCCGGGGGTTTTTCGTAGCTGTGCGCGGGCTGGCCTCAGCGGGCCTTGCCGCAGGCGATCAGCTGCGCGCGATAGGTTTCCGCGCGCTGACCGACCTTCGAGGCCACTGTCAAAAGCCACGGCTTGCCGTTATGCGAGCCGTTGACAAAGCCGGTGCGGCCTTCGTGATAGGCGAGATATTGCGATTGCGCGTCCCATTTCGAAACGCCGAGCCGTTTCGCCGTGCCATCCATATACCAGCCCATGAAATCGGTGGCGTCGCGGATGTTGTCTCGCTTGGCACGGCGGTTGCCGGTCTCTTTCTGGTATTCCTCCCAAGTGCCGTCCAGCGCCTGGCTATAGCCGTAAGCCGAGCTCTGGCGGCCGACCGGGATGATGCCCAGAACATATTGATGGGGAGTGCGGGCATCGCCGATGAATTTCGATTCCTGATGGATCGAGGCCATCTGGACATGGACCGGAATGCCCCAGCGCCGTTCCGTCGCCTGCATCGCGCTGAAATAGGCTGGACGCTCGGCCACGATGGCGCAGGCGTTTTCCAGATTGCGCGGCGCCTTGTAGTTCCCGCCGCCGCCACAGGAAGCAACCAGCCCGACGATGGCCAGTTTCAGATACCTGTTCATTCTGCCCTCATGGTCTTTTTTTGTGACGCCTTTTGCACCGACCATAGACAAAACCCGGCCTTTCGCCAATGACAAACCCGAGAAGGCGCTCAAGATCGGACCATTGCCGCCGATTTGATGATCGCATGGCAGGGGATCCCGGGCGCCAACCCCAGCGCTGCAACCGATCTTTCGGTGATCTGGGCGAGCAGGCGCGACTCACCCACGGCCAGCTCGACAAAGCCGCCGCTGACCTTTTCGACCCGCGCGGGCAGCACGTTCAGCGCCGAGAGCCCCTCGGGCGGGGTCAGTGACAGAATGACCTCATGGGCGAGGATACGCAGCCGGATCTCGGCGCCTTCGGGCTCGTTTTGCGCGGGCAGAAGCAGCGCGCCGGCAGGGGTGGCGACGCGGCACATGCTATCGGGCTCGATCCGCTCGATCCGGCCGGGCAGAAGCGCGCCCGCTTCGCGCAGGCCGAAGGCCGGGCCGGTGGCGGCATCCGACAGCGCCTCGGCGACCGGGCCGGAATAGATCACGCGGCCTTGCTGCATCATCACGAGGGTCGTCGCCAGCCGCACAACCTCGGCGGTCGAATGGCTGACATAGAGGATCGGCAGATTGACCTCGTCGCGCAGCCGTTCGAGCCAAGGCATGATCTCAGCCTTGCGCGCCTCGTCGAGCGCGGCCAGAGGCTCGTCCATGACCAAAAGCTCCGGCCCCGACAGCAGTGCGCGCCCGATGGCGGTGCGCTGCTTTTCCCCGCCCGAGAGATTGCGCGGACGACGCTTGAGCAGCGGCCCGAGCGCGAGCATCTCGACGATGCGGTCGAAATCCGCGCGCGCGCCGCGGCGAAAGCGCCACGAATAGCGCAGGTTTGAGGCGACGGTCAGATGCGGGAACAGCCGGGCATCCTGAAAGACATAGCCGATGCGGCGGTCCTTGACCGGCAGATTAACCCCGGCGGTGCTGTCAAAGAGCACGCGCTCATTGACGGCAATCCGCCCGCTTTCGGGCGTCATCAACCCCGCCACCGCATTGATGGTCGAGGTCTTGCCGCAGCCCGAGGGGCCGAAAAGCGCGGTCACGCCCGAGGGCGCCTCGAAGGCGATATCAAGGCCAAGCGTCGGGAACTGGCGCCGGATCGCAACCGAAACCGCCGTCATGTCCGCGCGGCCCGCCGCGCCAGCACTTCCGAGATGATGACCGCGCCCATGGCGATCACGACCGAGATCAGCACCAGCCGCATCGCCGCCGCATCGCCTCCGGGAGATTGCAGCAGGGCGTAGATCGCCGAAGGGATGGTCTGGGTCTGGCCGGGAATGTTCGACACGAAGGTAATGGTGGCCCCGAATTCGCCCATCGCCTTGGCAAAGCCAAGCGTTGCCCCGGCGAGAAGCGCGGGAAAGATCAGCGGCAGGGTTACGGTCAGAAACACCCAAAAGCGCGGCGCACCAAGCGTGGCGGCGGCTTCTTCAAGCTTGGGATCAACCGCCTCGAAGCCCAGCCGGATCGCGCGCACGGTCAGCGGGAAGGCCATGACGGCGGCGGCCAGCGCGGCTCCGGTCCAGCGGAAGGCCAGAACGATGCCCAGCTCCTTCAGAACCGAGCCGATCGGGCCTTTGGTGCCGAAGTTCAACAGCAGAATATAGCCGGTGACGACCGGCGGCAGGATCAGCGGCAGATGGACAATGCCGCTGAGAATCCCGTGGCCCGGAAAGCGCTTGCGCGCCAGAACCCAGGCCACGGCGACGGCAAACGGCAGGCTGAGCACTGTCGCGACGATCGAGACTTGGATGGACAGCGCAACCGCCTGCCATTCCTGTGGGCTCAGCCAATCCGTCATGGGTCAGAGGCTCGGATCAGGGCAGAACCGTGAAGCCGAAATCCTCGAAGACCTTCTTGGCGGGATCGGTCTTGAGGCTGGACAGGAACTTGCCCGCCTCGGCCGATTTGGTGCCCTTGATCAGCGCGGCCGGATAGACGATCGCATCATGGCTGTCCTCGGGGAAGGTCGCGACGACCTTCACGTCCTTCTCGGCCACGGCGTCGCTGCCGTAAACGATTCCGAGCGGCGCCTCGCCGGTCGCGACCAGCGCCAGCGCGGCGCGGACGTTGTCGGCCTGTGCGACCTGACCCTCGACCTTCGACCAGAGGTTCAGCTTCTCCAGCGCCTGCTTGCCATATTGGCCTGCGGGCACCGAATCGATCAGCGCCATCGCCAGCTTGCCGCCATTGAGCGCCTCGGGCAGCTTGTCGAGCTCGGTCAGCGCGGGGGCATCCTTGCCGACGATCACCAGCGTATTGCCCAGGAGATCGGTGCGGGTGCTCTTGTCGATATTGTCGGATTTCTCGAGCGCATCCATCCAGTTCACCGCTGCCGAGATGAAGATATCGGCCGGGGCACCTTGCTGGATCTGTTTGGCCAGCTGCGAGCTGCCTGCATAGGAAATCGTGACGGTGTCGCCGGTCTGGGCTTTCCAGTCCTCGGCCACCTTGTCGAGAGCGTCCTTAAGGCTTGCTGCGGCGAAAATCGTGAAATCCTCGGCCAGCGCAGGCGTGGCGACAAGGGCGCAGAAAGCTGCCGTAATCAGGGAAAAGCGCATGTAGGGCTCCGATACTTGCAACGGTTCGTTGTGTCCTTTCGGACATAAGCAAACCGCAGAGTGCGGGGCAAGCGCTATTTCTCCCCCGATACAACGGTCTGAGGGGCGGTCTGAGACGCGGTTTGCGGGGCATCGTCGGCGCTCGCTTCCGGCGCGGGCGGCGCGGGTTTCAGCCCGGCCCGCAGCGAGGCCAGATGCGGCTCGCCCTGATGGCGCAGCACGGCTTCAAGCGCGCGATAATCGCGCAAGACCTGCTCGCCCCGCGCGGTCAGATGGGCGCCGCCGCCGCCGCTGCCGCCGCGCGCGCTGTCGACCAAAGGCTCGGTAAAGGCCAGGTTCATTTCCTCGACCAGCGCCCAGGCGCGGCGATAGCTCATATCCATGGCGCGGCCCGCCGCCGAGATCGAGCCCTCGTCGGCAATCGCTTGCAGCAAATCCGCCTTGCCACGGCCAAAGGTCAATCCCTGCGCGAAATGCAGGCGGAGGCTCAATCTGGGATCATCACTCATGCGCTCATCTTCAATGGCTTTTCTGCGCGACGCAAGTGTCACGGGGCTTTCCCGCCGCAGCGCAGCAAGCTAGCATCCGCGCGATTGAGACCGGAATGGGATTCGGGGAGGAAACCATGTCAGAGAATGAAATCGTCATCCTGTCGGGCGCGCGCACGGCCATCGGCGCTTTCGGCGGCAGCCTTGCGGGAGTGACGCCGATCGAGCTTGCGACGACGGTGACCAAGGCCGCGCTCGAGCGCGCTGGGGTTTCGCCCGAGAAAATCGGCACGGTGGTTTTCGGCCATGTTCTGAACACCGAGCCGCGCGACATGTATCTCAGCCGCGTGGCGATGCTGGACGCGGGCGTGCCGAACACGACGCCGGCGATGAACGTGAACCGGCTCTGCGGCTCGGGCGTGCAGGCGATTGTCTCGGCCGTGCAGGCGCTGACGCTTGGCGACGCCGATTTCGCCGTGGCCGGCGGCGCAGAATCCATGAGCCGCGCGCCCTATACGGTGCCCGCGGCGCGCTTCGGTGCGAAAATGGGCGATGTGAAGATGGTCGATATGATGGTCGGCGCGCTGACCTGCCCGATGGGCACCGGCCATATGGGCGTGACGGCGGAAAACGTCTCGAAAGAGAACGAGATCTCGCGCGAGGCGCAGGATGCTTTCGCGCTGGAAAGCCAGACCCGCGCCGCCAAGGCGATTGCCGAGGGCCGGTTCAAGGACCAGATCGTCCCGATCGAGATCAAGACCCGCAAGGGCGTCGTGGCCTTTGACACCGACGAGCATCCCAAGGCGACCGATCTCGAGAAGCTCGCGGCACTGCGCCCGGCCTTCCAGAAGGACGGCACCGTGACGGCGGGCAATGCCTCGGGGCTGAACGATGGCGCGGGCGCGATCGTGCTGGCGCGGGCGGATGCGGCGAAAGCGGCGGGGCTCACGCCGAAATTCCGCGTGCTCGGCTATGCGGTCGCGGGCGTGCGTCCCGAAGTCATGGGCATCGGCCCGATCCCGGCGGTCGAGGCGGTGCTGAAGAAAACCGGCCTGACCGCTGCCGATTTCGACGTGATCGAATCAAACGAGGCTTTCGCGGCGCAGGCTCTGGCGGTGAACAAGGGCCTCGGCCTCGATCCGGCCAAGGTGAACCCGAATGGCGGCGCGATCGCACTGGGCCATCCGATCGGCGCGACCGGCGCGATCATCACCGTCAAGGCGATGTATGAACTGGAACGGACCCAAGGCAAGAAAGCCCTGATCACCATGTGCATCGGCGGCGGACAGGGCATCGCTCTGGCAATCGAGCGCATCTGAACGCGGCAGATCGAAAGACTGCAGATCGAAAGACTGTGCATCTGACGAAGAAGGGCGGGGATTTCCCCGCCCTTTCTCATTGCTCTCAACCTCAGGACTATTCCCCGCGCGGAAAGCGCTTGGAGTCCTCAAGGATATTCAGATCCATGTGGTTCCTCATATAGCGCTCGGATGCCTGCATCAGCGGCTGATAATCCCACGGATAATAGCTGCCATTGCGAAGCGCCTCGTAAACGATCCAGCGCCGCGCCTGACTTTCGCGCACCTCCCGATCATAGGCGCCCAGATCCCAGCGCGCCGCCGCCATCGCCCGCATGCGCTCCAGCTGATCGGCATGACCGGGATCGCTTGCCAGATTGACGCGCTCGCCCGGATCATCGCCCAGATGGAAGAGCATCTCGGGATCGGCGGGGCAGGCGATATATTTCCACGGCCCATCGACCAGCGCCACCAAAGGCGTGATCGAGCCCTCGGCCGCATATTCCATCGCCACCGGCCCCCGATCGGCCCCGCCACCGGCGAGGCTTTCGCCATCGGTCCAAGGCGCAATCTCCGTCATGGAAATACCCACCAGATCGCAAACCGTCGGCAGAACGTCGATGGTCGAGACCGGCCGCTCAACCAGCCCCGGCTCCATCCCCGGCGCCGAGATCATCAAAGGCACCCGCGCCGAGCCCTCGAAGAAGTTCATCTTGAACCAAAGCCCCCGCTCGCCCAGCATCTCGCCATGATCGGACAGGAAGAGGATGATCGCCTCTTGCCGGGTGCGTTCGAGCACGTCGAGGATCTCGCCGACCTTGTCGTCGATATAAGAGATATTGGCGAAATAGGCCTGACGCGAGCGGCGGATATTCTCCTCGGTCACCTCCAGCCCGGTCCAGTCGCAGGCATCGAGCAGACGCTGCGAATGCGGATCCTGATCGGCGTAAGCAATCGGGGCAGGGGCGGCGAGCTCCGGGATACGCTCGTAAAGATCCCAGTATTTGCGCCGCGCCACGAAGGGGTCATGGGGATGGGTGAAGCTGACGGTCAGGCACCAAGGCCGCTCATCCGCGCCCCGCGACAGATCGTAAAGCTTGCGGCAAGCGTTATAGGCGACCTCATCGTCATATTCATATTGGTTGGTGATCTCGGCGACTCCCGCGCCGGTGACAGAGCCCAGATTGTGATACCACCAGTCAATCCGCTCGCCCGGCTTGCGATAATCCGGCGTCCAGCCGAAATCGGCGGGATAAATGTCGGTGGTCAGACGCTCCTCGAACCCGTGCAATTGATCGGGCCCGACGAAATGCATCTTGCCCGACAGCGTGGTTTGATAGCCCGCCCGGCGCAGGTGATGGGCATAGGTCGGGATATCCGAGGCGAATTCGGCGGCATTGTCATAGACCCGCGTGCGGCGCGGCAATTGCCCCGACATGAAGCTCGCCCGCCCCGGCGCGCAGAGCGGGCTGCCGGTGTAGGCATTCTTGAACCGGGTCGAGCGCGCCGCCAGCCGCTTCAGGTTCGGCGTGTGCAGAAAATCGGCCGGGCCGTCGGGGAAAAGCACCCCCGACAGCTGATCGGCCATGAGAATCAAGACATTGGGTCGTTTCGTCACGTCGCTCTACTCACTTCACCGAGGCCAGAACCGCATCCGCGCCCGGTTTGCCGTCAAGCGTCGTGACACCTTCGAGCCAGGTCGTCACGCGCTCGGGATTGGCGGCGATCCAGCCCTTGGCCGCCACCTGCGGATCCATCCCGTCGTCGAGGATCTTGCCCATCAGCTGGTTCTCCATATCCACGTCGAAGACCATCTGCGTCAGCAGCTTCGCCGCATTCGGGCATTGCGCCACCCAATGCTTGCGCGCCAGCGTATGCACGGTCGCGCCGCCGAAATCGGGGCCGAATTCCTCGTCGCCGCCCGCGAGATAGGTGATCGCCAGCTTGACGTTCATCGGATGCGGCGCCCAGGCGAGAAAGACCGTGGGCACGCCCGCCGCATCGTTTTTCTGCACCTGCGCCAACATGCCCTGTTCGCTCGATTCGACAAGCTGCCAATCGCCCAGCCCGAATTTGTCGGCATCGATCATCTTGGTGATCGACTGGTTCGCCGGAGCGCCCGGCTCGATGCCGTAGATCTTGCCCTGAAACGCATCCTTATGCGCATCGAGATCGGCGAAATCCTTGACGTTGAGATCCTTCGCCGTGCCAGTCACCGCCAGCGTGAACTTCGCGCCGGTGAGATTGGTCACCAGCTCTTCGACCTTGCCCGAAGCGTTCAGATCGTCGCGGAACTTCTGCTGCGCGGGCATCCAATTGCCGAGGAAGAAATCGATCTCACCAGATTTCAGCGCCTCATAGCCGATCGGGACCGACAAAGTGCGAATGTCGGGCTTGTAGCCCAGCCCTGCGAAGACCACGGCGGCCACGCCATCGGTCGAGGTGATATCGGTCCAGCCCGGATCAGAGGTCCGGATCGTGGCGCAGCTCGCCGGATCATTGGCGAAAGCGGGCAGGGCCGTGGTCAGACCAGCGGCAAGCAGACAGAGCGACAGGGTTTTCGACATGGCATCCTCACGCGGCTCGGGGCCGCCCGCAGGACGCTGGCGGCTGATCTTTATCAAGCCCTGCGCCCGTCCCGGGATCAAGCCCGGATGCAAAGCGCCCGCAGATTTCACCGTCTTGGCGGCATGGCACGGCTCGGCTACGGTCGCCAGAATGGACGAATCGAGCAAAATTACGAATGAGCGCCCCATGTCAGAGCCGCGCCACATGCCAGAGGACGAAACGCCCCAAAAGCCCTGCTCGGTCTGCCACAGGGACTATCCCGCCCGGCTGCTGACCCCAGACAGCGACATCCGCAACTCGCTGACCGCGCTCATCCGCAAGGATGTGCCCGATTGGAACGAGGACAGCGCCGTCTGCGCCGATTGCCTGCTGAAATACCGCCAGCTCTACCTCACCCATGTGCTCGCCGATGAAACCGGAGAGCTGGGCGAGCTCGAATCCGAAGTCGCCGAGGCCCTGCGCACCGGCCGCCTGCTGACCCTGCAAACCGCGCCCGAGGATATCGAGGAAGAGCAGACCGTCGGCCAGAACGTCGCCGATGTCGTGGCCGAATGGGGCGGCTCCTGGACCTTCATCCTGCTCTTTTGCGGCGTCTTGGTCCTGTGGATGGGCATGAATGCCATCGGCATCCTGTCACAGCCCTTCGACCCCTATCCGTTCATCCTGCTCAACCTGCTTCTGTCCTGCGTCGCCGCCTTTCAGGCCCCGATCATTATGATGAGCCAGCGCCGCCAGGAGGCCAAGGATCGGCTGCGCGCGGAAAACGACTATCAGGTCAATCTCAAGGCAGAGCTCGAATTGCGGCTCTTGCACGACAAGATCGACCATCAGCTCAGCCATCAATGGCGACGTCTGCTCGAAATCCAGCGCATCCAGATCGACCTGCTCCATGAAATGCAGCGCGAGGCTCCGATGTCGCGTCTGGGTCTGCACCACGCCCGCAGCGAGCCCGCCGCGCCTGATCAACCTGAAGCCCCGCCAGAAACCACCGATCCCAAATCGCTCTAACTGAGCTCACCCCGGCCCAAAGTCGGCGGACCCAACATCGGCCAGCTTCAAAACCGCCAGCCCCGTCTTTCATGCCCCAAATATCCCCGCCGGAGGCATCGCAGCGCGCGCCAACCGCCGCGCCTCCCACATCGGGCTCCCCCCAAAAGCCGGCCCCTAAGAACCGGCGCGACATACCGCATCCGACCAGTTCCCGACCATTCCGATGGCGGGCAAAGCAAAACGGGCCGCCCTTTCGGTACGGCCCGCGAGATCTACGGAGATGGTCCGGTTAGGGCTGGAGACCTACCGTCCCAGTCAGGGCTTACGACCCACGGGTCTGCCCTCAGGCCACGGCCCCCCTGACTGTCCCGACACCTCTCTCCAATATCACTCTCGACACTGGACCACCTCCTTTCAATACGTTGCCGTTGAGTTGAGCGTGCCACATATCGGGCATCTGTCAATCAGATTTGCGCCCGCCGCTCGAGAAGATTTCCGACAATGATACGGAACGGCACCAGCGCCACAATCGCCTGCGCCATCTTGACCGACCAGTCGGCGAGAGCCAGCGACACCCAAAGCGGCTGGACCGGGCCATGACCCAGAAGCGGCACCAGCGCATTGGCCCAGGCGACATCGTCATGGGGGAAAAGCCCGCTCAGCGCGCCGGAAAAGGCGATGCCGAAAAACACTGCCGTATCCAGAACCGATCCGGCCAAAGTCGCGGCCAGAGGCGGCAGCCACCAGTTCAGGCGCCGCAGCCGGTTGAAGATCGCGATATCGAGAAGCTGCGCCGACAAGAACGCCGCGCCCGAGGCGATGGCGATGCGCAGCGTGGTCTTGTCCATGCCAGCCGCGACGATCGAACAGGCGATGCCGGTCAGAAAGCCCGCAAAGACGACCTTGCGTGCGGCGGCCGGACCATAGATCCGGTTCATGATATCGGTGACGAGGAAGGCCACGGGATAGGTCAGCGCCCCCCAGGTCAGCCAGTCGCCCAGCAGATGCTGGACCAGAATATTCGAGGCCACCACAACGATGGCCATGGCAAGAATGCCGGGCAGAAGGCGGGTCATGTCGGATTCCGTTTTGACAAGGTAGCGGAGACTCGGCCCGCTCTTGCGGGCAAGGCGGGCGGATACGCCTCGCCTTGCCCTCTGTCAAGCGCCGCGCGGGCGCGACAGGCGCGGGCCTAGGGCCGGGAGATCGCGGCCATGGCCTCCAGCGAGAGCTGCCCCGCCATGCCCTCGACGGCGGTATTGGTCATCACCAGAACCGTGCGGCGGCGCGTCGGATCAATGAACCAGCTATGACCATAGATGCCGCCCCAACTGAAACTGCCCGGCGACAGATCGATGCCCGCCAGCGCCGGATCGGTCACGATCGCCCCCGCCCAGCCATGGCTCATGCCGGGGCCGCGCATCGGATGGGGATAGGCAAAGCGCGGCTCGGTCGCGGCGCGGCGCCATTCGGGCGCGATGAAATCGCCCGCGCGCAGGGTCTCGAGCAGCGTCAGCGCGGCCTCGGCGGTGCCCGCCATGCCGCCCCCGCCCGAGGGGAAGGCCGAGAGATCGGTGATGCGCTCGGGGTCATAACTGAAACGATAACCCTCGGGCAGATTGCCCTGCGCATGGGTCACGCCCTCCATCCGGCGCGGCTCGGGCCGGGCATCGGTATAGGCGGCGGCCAGATTTTGCGTGCCGGGCAGGAAATAGGCAGCATCGAGCGCCAGCGGCCCGGTCACGAGATCGGCCATGGCGAAGGGCAGGGCATTGTCGGTCACCGCCTCGATCACCGCGCCCAGCACGTCGGTTGCGACCGAATAGCGCCAATCTTCGCCCGGCGTCAGATCGAGCGGCACGCTCGCGATCCGGCGGATGTTTTCGGCCAGCGAAATCGCGCGCTCGGAAATCCCATCCGAGACCCCCGCCGTCTCATAGCTGCCACCCGGAAGCTGGCCAAAGCCATAATCGAGCCCCGCCATATGCGACAAGAGATGATTGACCGTGATCTCGGGGCGGGTGCCATCGGCAAAGGCCGGGGTGAAATCGGGCAGCCAGCGCACGACCGGATCCTCGGGCGAGAGCCGCCCGTCTTGCATCAGGCGCAGCGCCGCCACTGTGGTGAAGGGCTTCGAGACCGAGGAGTAGCGAAACCAAGTCGCCGGCGTGACCTCGCGCCCGGCCTCGCGATCGGCGAGCCCGGCGTTGCGGGCGTAAACGGTCTCGCCATCCTCGGCCATCAGCACCGCTGCGCCGACGATCCGGTTCTCGGCAAGCGCGCTGTCGATGGCCCGGTCCAGAGCCTCGGTCGCGGTCATCTCACTCATCGCTCTCCCTCCCTGTCGGTGCGCCGATATGGAAAGGTGGAAATGCCTCCAAGTAAAGCAAAGGCTGCGCGGGGGGCGGAAATCGGCTGGTTGCAACTCGCAAATGGGCCGGGCGAGCTTAGTCGCGGATGCGGTATTCGACCAGCTCTGTGCGCTGGAGGAAATAGAAATTATCGTCTGAAATCATGGTCAAACGGATGCCCTGATCGTCCTTCCAGACCGCGATCCCTTCGAGATTGTCATATTGCATCGGATAGGATTGCAGAAGAATTTCTTCGTTCACCAGCCCCGCATCGGTCAGGTCAAAGCGGCGCACGCGGCTGAGGAATCCCAGCAATCCTTTGAAGTCGCGTTCGAGCAGATAGAACTTGCCATCGGGCCCGATATCCGAGCCGACGGGCAGCCAGTTACCATTGCGCGAGACCGAAAACGGCTGATCCCAGACGCCTTTGCGCCAGCGCCAAACCGGGAAGGGCCGGTCGAGCGCGCCCGAGCGTTCGGGCATGGTCAGAAGCGTGCCGTCCGGGGTGATCGCCAAGGATTCGAGCGCGGAATTGCGCTGCATCTGCTTGAATTCGGGCGGGCCTTTCAGGACCTTGGCAGGCGCGTCGGGCGTGTCATAGCGCGCGACCCGCACCAGCCCCTCGAAGCTGACATAGATCCGGCCCTCGCTGTCGATCGCAATGCCCTCGCTGTCGCCGAGATGACCGGGCGGGAGCGGGCGGCCCTGGCTATCGTGCAGCCGCGACATGCCTTTTGAGACCATGCCGGAGATGCGACCTTCGGCGTCGCGCTCGATCTCGCCCCAGCGCAGGGTCGCGCGGTCGGACAAAGCCATGAAGCTGCGCCCGTCCTCTGTCAGCTCGATCCCGGAATAACCGCCGAAATCCGGCGCATCTTCGTGCCAGACATAGGTGCCGATATATTCGGCCTTGTTCGAGATCTCGCCGCGGGCGTTGACCGTATAGGTCGCCGCCGCCGTCAAAAGAGCAGCAGCGGCGACACAAAAGGCGATCAGGACCGAGAAACGTCCCGTCAGCGTGCGACGGCTATGGCCTGACATTGCTCGGGCATCTCGCTCAGTCGATAGGTCCGGGGATGGCGATAGTTCGGATCAGGCGGCACCGGCTTCACGCGGCTTGGATCGATGCGGTTCTTGATCCATTCCATCGCCTCGGCGCAGCCGTCTCCGGCGGGCGGCGGGTCCTGCTTTTGGCAGACCGAGCCCGCAGGGCA
This sequence comes from Paracoccus aminophilus JCM 7686, assembly GCF_000444995.1. NCBI lineage: Bacteria > Pseudomonadati > Pseudomonadota > Alphaproteobacteria > Rhodobacterales > Paracoccaceae > Paracoccus > Paracoccus aminophilus. The sequence continues at coordinate 274,042 of NC_022041.1, forward strand.
GGACAGGCGGACGTGGAAGTGGAAGTTATGCGCATTGATCGGGCGGATCTTGCGCAGATAGGCGCGGTTGCCGGTCTCTTGCTCGCACATCGCGACCTTGACCACCGGATCGACGAAAAGCCGCTCGACGCGCGGATCGCTGGCGGCGGCGCGGATGATCGAGAAGGTGCCGGGGTTCCAATATTCGGTGAGCTGGGTGCCCGCCTTGTTCACCACCGAAACCGACGAGACATCTTCGCGCTGCGCAGCCGAGAGCTTCAGGCTCGAGGGTGGCAGCATCCAGATATCGGCATCGAGCCCCATCTGGTGGCTGGCGTGACCCGACGAGGCCGGGCCGCCGCGCGGCTGGCCGATATCGCCGATGTACAGCCCGCGCCAGCCCGATTTCTGCGCGGCTTGCGACAGGCCGATCAGGAAATCGATCATCTGGGGATGGCCCCAGTTGCGGTTGCGCGACAGCCGCATGGCCTGCCAGCTCGGCCCGGTTTCCGGCAGCTGGACCGCGCCGGAAATGCAGCCTTTCGAGTAAAAGCCGATGGCGGCGGGCTTGCCTCCGGTCGGGCCAGCCGCGGCGCCGAATACGTCTTTGGCAAGCGGATCCTTGGCCATGGCGGGCGGCGCCGATACCGGCAACGCCAGCGCGGCCAAAGCTGCGGCGGTTGTCAGAATGCGTCTGATCACTGCTCGGGTTCTCCCTCTGGTTTGACCCGAGTTAACAGCAAGAGCGAGAAAATGAACATCACGATGAGCGGAGAGATGCCGATCTGCTGATTGCCGCTGAGATCGGTCGCCACCGCGATCAGAAGCGGGGCGAGAAAGGCCGTGGCCTTGCCCGAAAGCGCATAAAGGCCAAAGGCTTCGGTCGCCTGTTCGGGCGTGGTGTGATGGACCATCATCGTCCGGCTCGCCGATTGAAGCGCGCCGCCCGCGCCGCCGATGGCGATGCCGCAGGCAAAGAAAATCGCATCGGGCAGCTTCGATCCGGGCGGGATTGTCAGGCCGAAGAAGCTCTCGCGGCTCATGCCGATGACGATCAGGCAGACGGCGATCAACACGACCGAGCAGACCGCGATCACCGGGCGCGGTCCCCAGCGCTGATCCGCGCGCCCGCCAAGCCAGGTGATGAGCGCGGCGGAAAACGCGCTGACGATGCCGAAAACCCCTGCGAGAAACACCGGCCAGCCCAGCACCGCCGCCGCATAGACGCCGCCGAAGGCATAAAGCCCGTTCAGCGCATCGCGCGAGAACATCGACGAGATCAGCCAGGCCGTGAGCGAGCGGCGATGGCGCAGGCTTTTCAACAGCGTCCAGAGGCTGCGCAGCGCCGGGCGGATGCCGCTTGCGGCGCGCGTGTTGCTGGCGCTGCGCGGCTCCTTCACCCAAAACAGGAAGGGCAGCATGAAGACGATATACCAGATCGCGGTCAGCGGCCCGGCGGCGCGGGTGCCTTCGCGCAGGGTCGGGTCAAGGCCGAAAGCAGGGGCGAGGCCGATCAGCGTCCGCCCGGTCTGGGTGTTTTCGGCGAAAAACAGCAGCATTACCGCGAGCGAGACCACGCCGCCCAGATAGCCAAAGGCGAAGCCCGTGCCGGAAACGCGCCCGATCTCGGCACGCGGGGCAAGGCCCGGCAGCAGCGCATTGGTGAAGATCGTGGTGAATTCCATGGCGATCAGGCCGATACCGAAGGCCGCGACCACAAGGATCAGATTGTCGCCCGCGGGTGTCAGAAACCACAGCGCGCCCGAGCCCAGCACGTAGAAGATCGAGAAGAACCAGACCCAGATCAGCCGCCGCCCCGCCGCATCCGCGACCGAGCCCAGAATGGGCGCCAGCACCGCAATGCAGATCCCGGCGATCGCCAGCCCATAGCCCCAAAGCGATTGGGCGCTTGCACCGGCCTCGGCGGGCGATTGGCCGAGCGCGGTGAAATGGGCGCGCGCGGCCTCGGTGAAATAGATCGGGAAGATGAAGGTCATCAGCAGCGTCGAGTAAGGCTGGCTGGCCCAATCGAAGAACCACCATCCCCAGATCCGTTTCTTGTCGAGCACAGCCATTCCCCGTCGCCTCAAATCGCGGCCAATAGGCCAGAAAGGCCCTAGCGAGGCAAATCCTCATTTGGATCTGTGGGCGCAAGCGTGGGCAGGACCGGCGGCCAGGGGCGCTGCGCATCGGCCTCGATCCAGGCGGTGACCCAATCGGGCAGGGGCGGGCTTTGGTCCGGCTCGCCCGCGACCGCGAGCATCCGGGCGGGCGCGACAATGCCCTCGGGCGAGGTGATCGCCGCGCGCACCAGCATATGGTTGCAGCATTCGCCCTTCGACCAAAGCGTCTGCTCCATATAGAGGAAACGCGCATCCCAGCCGATCGTGTGGCTGACCATGGTGAAGCGCTGGAACGCGCGGATCCGGCGGCGGTAGCGCACCGAATTGCCCGCAATGGTGATGCCCCATTTCTCGCGGCGCAGGATCTCGATCAGCCCGGTGCGTTCGGCCAGTGGGATGCGGCCAAGATCGTAAAGCGTCAGCGTGCGCCCGTTGTTCAGCTCGACCCAAGGGTCGATGTCCCAGGGCCAGCAGCGATGGGTCGAGACATGGACCCCGGTCACCGGCAGCTTGGGCTGGCGGCGGGCGCTCCACATCTCCCTGACGAAGCGGATAAACGGATACATCGGCGCTCTCCTCGCGGTTCGGTCCGGGCTAGCTGCGACGATTGGCAGCGTCAACGGCGACCCCACGGCAAGCTGGCTCACGGCAAGCTGGCTTGCACGGCGCGCGCCCGTGGCTTACCTGTCGGGAAGTTCCACGCGAAAGGTTGCCATGACGACGCTCTTCCAAGCTTTGATGCTGATCCTCGACGTGATCTGGTTCGTCATGATCGCGCATATCATCATGTCCTGGCTGATCAATTTTCAGGTGCTCAACCTGCGTCAGCCACTGGTCTGGCAGCTGTGGAACGGCCTGTCGCGCCTGCTCGAGCCGCTTTACGCGCCAGTGCGGCGCTTCCTGCCCAACACCGGCGGGCTTGATCTGGCGCCGCTTGTGGTCTTCATCGCGATCATCATCCTCAAGCAGCTTCTGATCAACAACGCCGGCGCGTTCTACGGCTACTGAGATGTCGGCCGCCCCCCTTCTGCGGCAGGTCTTCGGCTTTGACGGTTTCCGCCCCGGACAGGAGGAAATCGTCGAGGCGGTGGCCGCTGGTCGCGATGTTTTGGCAATCATGCCGACGGGTGGCGGGAAATCTCTGTGTTATCAACTGCCTGCGCTGATGCGCGATGGCGTGACCGTGGTCATCTCGCCGCTGATCGCGCTGATCCGCGATCAGGTCCGGGCTTTGCGCGAGGCCGGGGTGGCGGCTGGCGCGCTGACCTCGGGCAATACCGAGGAAGAGACCGCGGCGGTCTTCGAGGGCCTGCGCGCGGGTGAGCTGAAACTGCTTTATATGGCGCCCGAACGGCTGGCCTCCAGCGGGACGCTGCCGATGCTGCGCCGGGCGGGGGTCACTGCAATCGCCGTCGACGAGGCGCATTGCGTCAGCCAATGGGGCCATGATTTCCGCCCCGATTACCTGCGCATCGGCGAGCTGCGCGCGACGCTGAACGTGCCGCTCGCGGCCTTCACCGCGACCGCCGATGTCGAGACCCGGGGCGAGATCATGCGCCGCCTCTTTCCCGAGGCCGCGCCGCTCAGCTTTCTGCGCGGCTTTGATCGCCCGAACATCCACCTTGCCTTCGCGCCCAAGGACGGGCCGCGCCGCCAGATCCTCGATTTCGCCCGCGCCCGAGACGGCCAGTCGGGCATCGTCTATTGCGGCACCCGCGCCAAGACCGAGACCCTGGCGCAGGCGCTGCTCGATGCGGGCCTTCCGGCGGTTGCCTATCACGGCGGCATGGAGGCCGGGCCGCGCCGCGAGGTCGAGGGCCGCTTCCAGCGCGAGGATGGGCTGATCGTCGTCGCGACCGTGGCCTTTGGCATGGGCATCGACAAGCCGGACATTCGCTGGGTCGCCCATGCCGATCTGCCGCGCTCGATCGAGGCCTATTATCAGGAAATCGGCCGCGCCGGGCGCGATGGCGGTCCGGCGGAAACCATGACGCTTTACGGGCAGGAAGACATCCGCCTGCGCCGCAGCCAGATCGACGAGGGGCAGGCGCCGCTGGAGCGCAAGACCGCCGATCACGCGCGGCTGAATGCGCTTCTGGGGCTGGCCGAGGCGGCGACCTGTCGGCGCCAGTATCTCTTGGGCTATTTCGGCGAAGAGGCCGGGCCCTGCGGCCATTGCGATATTTGCAACGACCCGCCCGAGACCTTCGACGGGACCGAGCCGGTCCGCAAGGCGCTCTCGGCCGTGCTCCGCACCGGCGAGACTTATGGCGCGGGTCATATCATCGACGTGCTGATCGGCAATGCCACCGAAAAGGTCACCCAGCGCGGCCATGACCGCCTGCCGACCTTCGGCTGCGGCAAGGATATCGGTAAGCTCGCCTGGCAGGCGATCCTGCGCCAGATGCTCGGTCGCGATCTGCTGCGTCCCGATCCCGAACGTCACGGCGGTCTGGTGATCACCGAGGCCGCCCATCCGGTGCTGCGCGGCGAGATCCCGGTGATCCTGCGCCGCGATCTGATCGCCAAGGCGCGACCTGCGCCGGTGGTGCGCGCGCAGGTCTCGGATGAGGATGCGCAGCTCTTTGCCGCCCTGCGCGCCAAGAGGCGCGAGCTAGCCGAGGCGCAGGGCGCGCCCGCCTATGTCATTTTCGCCGACAAGACCCTGATCGAAATGGCCGCGACCCGGCCGATGACGCTCGATCAGATGGCACGGGTCAGCGGGGTCGGCGCGAAGAAGCTGGAAAGCTATGGCCGCGATTTTCTGGCGGTGATCGCAGGCGAGGTTCCGGCGATGCATCCGGCGCGCCGGGCGCTGGCGGGCAGTGCGGCGGGTGAGCTGTTCGACCGCCTGCTTGAGGCACAAAACCGTCTGCTGCGCGGCACGGATGGGACGGAAAAGCCGCTCTCGGTCTCGACTTCGGTGCTACGCCGCATCGCCGAGGACCGGCCCCGCGATCTCGCGCGTTATCTCGACCCCGCGCGCTTTGACCGCTTCGGCGAGGCTTTCGCCGAAGAGATCGCAGCTTAGGCCGTTTCGGCGGCGGGGTTTGGCGCTTCGTCGGTTTCGGGTGGCTGGACCTTGAAGATCGCGCAGTAAAGCGCGGGCACAAAGACCAGCGTGACCAGCGTGCCGGCAATGATGCCGCCCATCATCGCATAGGCCATCGGCCCCCAGAACACCTGCCGCGCGATCGGGATCAGGGCGAATGAGGCCGCCGCCGCCGTTAGAAGGATCGGGCGGGCGCGGCTGTCCGAGGCGTGGAAAACCGCCTCCCAGCGCGAATGGCCGCTGGCCCGCAGCACCTCGATTTCATGGACAAGAATGACCGAGTTGCGGATCAGGATGCCGATCAGCGCGAGGATGCCCAGGATTGCGACAAAGCCCATGGGCACGCCGAAGGGCACCAGCACCGCGACCACGCCGATCAGGCCCAGAGGTGCTGCGGCGAAGACGATGAACATCAGCCGGAAGCTTTGCATCTGGATCATCACCAGCGTCGCCATGATCAGCAACATGATCGGCACGACCGCGATGATCGGTTGCTGGCTGTCGGCTGAATTCTCGACCGCGCCGCCAACCACGATCTTCACATCCGCGGGCAGGGTCTTTTGATAGGCCGCGACACGTTCGGCCAGCGCATTGACCAAGGTCGCGGGCTGATCCTTGGTCGAAATCCCGGCCATGACCGTCACCGTCGGACGCCCGTCGCGCTGCATGATCAGCGGCTGCTCGGTGCCGTAATCCAGCGTCGCCAGCGAGGCCAGTGGGATCGGCGTGCCGGTGACGGTGGCGAGCTGGAGATTGCGGATCGATTCAAGCGAATGACGATCGGCGGCCGCGCCGCGCGCCACGACATTCACAAGGAAAATTCCGTCGCGCATTTGGGTGATGGTCTTGCCCGAGAACAGCGCCGCCAGTGAGGCCGAGATATCCTCATTGGTGATGCCAAGCTGGCGCGCTTTGTCCATATTCACGGTCAGCCGCACGACCCGGGCCGGCTCGGTCCAGTCCATGGCGATATCGCTCAGGCGGCTGTCCTGCGAGATCACCGAGGCCAGCCCGCGCGCCGCATCGCGCGCATCGTCGATCTGGCGGGCCGAGACGCGATATTGCACCGGGCGCCCGACCGGAGGCCCAAGTTCGAGGTTCTTGATATAGACATCGGTCCCGATCAGCTCTTGCTTGGCAAAGGCGTCCAGCTTGACGCGCAGCGCATCGCGGGCGGCAAGATCATGGGTCTGGATCAGGATCTGACCCATCTGCGGCCCCGGCGTCGGAATATCGAGCGCCAGCACGAAGCGCGGCGCGCCGCGTCCGACATAAGAGGTCCAGAAGGCGGTCTCGGGCGCCGCGCGGATGAAGGCCTCGAGCCGGTCCATATCGGCCGTGGTCTTGACGATCGAGGCATTGTCGCGCTCGGTGATATCGACCAGAAGCTCGGTCCGATCCGAGCTTGGGAAGAACTGCTGCTCGACAAAGCGCATCCCCCAGACCGAGACCGCGAAGAGCAGAATCGTCACCGCGATGGTCGCCCATTTGAACCGCATCGCATGGATCAACAGCCAGTGGAACCCGCGCCGGAGCGCGCCCGGTTGGGTCTCGTGCTTGGCCATCTTGGTCGAGAGGAAGGTCACGCCCAGCAGCGGTGCGAACAGGACCGCGACCACCCAGCTCACCAGAAGCGAGACCGCGATCACCACGAACAGCGAGAAGGTGAACTCGCCCGCCGTCGAGGAATTGAGCCCGATCGGGATGAAGCCCGCGACAGTCACCAGCGTGCCGGTCAGCATCGGAAAGGCGATCGAGGTCCAGGCATAACTGGCCGCTTTGCCAAGCGTATCGCCCGCTTCGAGCCGTGAAATCATCGTCTCGATCGCGATCATCGCATCATCGACCAGAAGCCCCAGCGCGATGATCAGTGCGCCAAGCGAGATCCGTTGCAGCGTGATCCCGTAGTAATCCATGATGGTGAAGGTGATCGCGAGCACGAGCGGAATGGTCAGTGTCACGACAAAGCCCGCGCGCAGGCCAAGGCTGACGAAGCTGACGAGCAGGACGATGGCAATCGCCTCGGCGAGCGCGCGGACGAAATGGCCCACGGCCTCGTCGACGACATGGGGCTGGTCGGCAAATTTCGCCATCTCGATGCCGACGGGCAGGTCGCGGGCGATGCCCTGCATCAGCCCCTCGACCTCTTGGCCGAAGTCCAGAATATTGCCGCCCTTGCGCATGCCGATCTGCAGCCCGATCGCTTCCTTGCCGTTATAGCGGAACAGCTGCTGCGGCGGGTCCTGATAGCTGCGGGTGACCGTCGCCACATCCGAGAGGTTGAAGAACCGGTCGCCGACGCGCAGGTTCACATCGCTAATCGCCTCGGCGCTGTCGAATTGACCGCCGACCCGCACCAGAACCTGCTCAGGGCCAGTCTGGATGATCCCGGCTGGCGCAATCGCATTCTGGGTCGCGAGGCTTTGCATGACCTGCACCTGGTTCAGCCCCAGCGAGGCCAGCCGCGCGGGCGAGAACTCCAGATGGATCTCTTCGTTCTGCACGCCCAAAAGCTCGGTCCGGCCTGCATCGGGCAGGGCCTGAACCTGCTTGCGGATATCCTCGACCCGGTCGCGCATCTCGCGCTGGGAAAAGCCGTCCGAGGTGAAGGCATAGATATTGCCGTAAACATCGCCGAAGTTGTCGTTGAACTGGAAGCCTTGGAATTCCTGCGGAAAATCAGGGCGGATGTCGTTCATCATGAAGCGGATGCGCTTGAAGGTCTCTGGTCCCGCCGTGCCGCGCACGCTTGACAGCAGCTCGACGTAAACCACCGAAATCCCGGGCATGGTGACCGAGCGGGTGAATTTGAGCTCGTCAAGTTCCTCGAGTTTGGTCTCGATCCGTTTGGTGACCTGATCCAGCGTGTCCTCGATCGTGGCGCCGGGCAGCGAGGCCGAGATCACCATGACCTTGATGGTGAAATTCGGATCTTCCTCCCGACCGAGCCTTGTGTAGCTGATGATTCCCGCGATCATCGAGACGATCAACAGGAACCACACCAGCGAGCGGTGATGCAGCGCCCAGTCCGAGAGGTTGAACGAGCGGTTGGTCATGGCGCGACACTCCGCCCGACCGGCTCGCCTTCGCGCAGCGAATGGACGCCGCGCGTCACGACTTCTTCGCCCGCGCGCAGGCCCGAAGCGATGGCAATACGCCCGCCGATCGCGGGGCCCTCGGTCGAAATTGCGCGCAGGCTGACCGCCGCGCTGTCGCCCTGACGCGAGACGACCCAGACATGGGGCCGGTCGTTCTGGATCAGGATCGCGGCGCTCGGCAGCGAAAGGATCTGATGCTGCGACGTGGCCGGGCGCGCGCGGATCAAGGTGCCCAGACGCAGCCCGTCGGGGTCGTTCAGCGTCAAGCGGACGCGCCGCGTGCGGGTTGCGGCATCGGCCACCGGCTCGATCAGGCTGACGGTGGCGCGGATGATGTCTTGCGGCGCGCTTTCAGACCAGACATCGAACTCATCGCCCGCCGTGACCGAAACCAGCGCGGTTTCGGGCAGGTCGATGCGGGCTTCGAGCTGGTCATCGGCCGAGAGCTTCAGGACCGGCGCGCCGGCGGAAACCACCGCCCCCGCATTTGCATAGACATCGCTGATCACCCCGGCGAAAGGCGCATTCATCTTGGCATAACCTTCTGCGTCGCGGGCGCGGTTGAGTTCGGAATTGGCCTGCTGAAAGGTCGCCTGCGCCGAGACCAGCGCATTTTCGACCTGCTCAAGCTGCGCGGCAGAAGACACGTTGCGCGCGACCAAGGCGCGCGTGCGCTCGGCGGTGGATTGGGCGGTCTTGAGATTGACCTCGGCCGCCTCGACCGCCGCGGTTGCTGCCGCGACATTGCCCTGAAGATCATCGGGATCGAGCGCGGCGAGAAGCGCGCCTTCGCTGACGGTATCGCCGACATCGACCCGCCGCTCAATCAGGCGGCCAAGGGTCTGAAAGCCCAGCACGACCTCGATTTTCGAGGTGACAACGCCGGGCACCGAGCGCTCGCGCTGGGGGCGGTCGTCAAGGATTTCGCTGACGACGGGACGCGGCGGGGCGGGCTCTGCCTCGGGATGCTGCCAGGGAAAGGTGAAGGCCGCAGCGGGGCCAACCTGTGCCGCCAGAAGGAAAGCCGAAACGAGGGACAGAAGACGGGTCACGGCGCATCTCCGGCTGCGGCGATCTTGCGACCGGGAAAGAGCATCTGCGACCCGGCGCCGACGACCTGCGCGCCCGCCGAAAGCCCCGAGGCGACGACGACGCTTTCGGTGGTGAAGCGTTCGATCGTGATGGGGGTCAGCGTCACGCGCATCTCATCGGTCACGGTCCAGACCGCCGGGCCCTCGGCATTGGCGGTCAGCGCAGTCCAAGGCACCGAAATGCCGCGACCGGCGGGGAAATGCACGGTCCCCCGCACCGCAGCCCCCAGAAGCGCCGTATCGGTTGCGACCCCGTCGATATAGGCGCGGACGGTCACCGAGCCGGTATGCGGATCGACCAGAGGCGAGATTTCGCGGACGCTGGCCTTCATCGCAGGCAGATGCAGATCAATCCCCTCGATGCTTACGGGAACCCCCAGCGCGTTCTTCAGAAGCGGCAGGTCGGGGGTCTGGAACACCGCCTCGAGCCCACTTGTCGCGGCGAGCGAAATCACCGTTTGGGCTGCGGCGACGATCTGTCCGACCTCGACGCTGCGGTTGGTCACGACCGAATCCGTCGGCGCGCGCAACACGGTGTCTTCCAGCGCCCTCTGCGCCTGCTCAAGCTCGGTCCGGGCCTGCGTGACCCCGCCCTCGGCGGCCGAAAGTGCCTGATCGGCGCTGTCGAGGCCCGCGCGCGTGCCCACCCCATGATCAAGCATCGCGGCGGCGCGGGTGCGCGCCTGCGCCGATTGATCGCGGCTGGCCTCTGCCGAGGCAAGCTTCGCTTGCGCCACATTGAGCGCCTGTTCCTGCTGCAGCGCGTCGGTGCGTGCGAGCGGCTGATCCTTGGTGACGTGATCGCCCTCGGAGACCATGACTTCGGCAATGCGCCCGCCCTGGCGAAAGCCGATATTCACAGTGTCGCGCGCCTGAATCGAGCCGGCCAATGTGGTGTCAAAGGTCAGCGGGGCCTCTTTGACGGTCACGATCTCGACCAGCAGCGGGACCTCGACCTGCGCCGGAGCCTCGGCGCGCAGGGGCGTCGCGGCCAGCAGAAGGAGAAAGGGCAGGATGAGCGACTTCATATCCAAGGCACGGTTTCCATCATGGCCGCGATTGACCTCAGCTTCGCGGCGATTGTCCAGCCTCTCCCGGTCGTGAGCCCGCGTCATAGGGTCGCGAGCGCCTGTTCCAGCGCGCGCACCGCAGGATCTATGTCTGAGAAATCATTGTAAAGAGGCGCGAAGCCGATGCGCAACCGATCCGGGGCAGGGCAGTCAGCGATAACGCCCTGTGCTTGCAGGCTTTGCGTCAAATGAGCGGCTTTGGGGTGGTGATAGATCAGCTCGGCCCCGCGCGCCGCCGCGATTCGCGGCGAAATCAGCGTGAGGCCCGGGCAATGGGCATCGACCTCTGCCAGAAAGGCCTGCCCGAGCGCGCCCGCGCGTTGGCTGATCGCCGTCAGATCCAGCCCGGCCCAGAGATCGAGAGCCGCGTCGAGCGCGGTGAGCGCGATCAGCGACGGCGTGCCCAGCCGCAGGCGGTCAATCTTGCGCGGCGGGTGAGGATCCGCAGCCGTTTGATCCGGAGAGGATGGCCGGTCGGCCTTTTGTCCCTGCAAAGCGGGGGTGACGCGGTCGATGAAGCGGTTTGACGCCCAGAGAAAGGCCGGGGCTCCGGGGCCGCCGTTCAGATATTGCTCGGTGCGTCCGACCGCAAAATCGGCGCAGGCACCAGCAAGATCAATCTCCAGCGCCCCGACCGCATGGGAGAGATCCCAAACCGTCAGCGCGCCCGCCTCATGTGTAAGCCGCGTCAGCGTGGCGATGTCGCGCCGCTCGGCGGTTTGGACATTGACCGCCGACATCGCCAGCACAGCCACGTCATCGCACAGGCAATAGCAGATCCGCGTGGGATCAATGACGCGCAGACGGCAACCCAGCGCCCGGGCGATCCCCTCCATCACCGCGAGATCCGAGGCCGAATTGCTGGTGTCGGTCAGAACGACGGTCCGTTTCGGTCCGGTGTACAGCGAGACCGCCGCGGAAATTGCCTGAAAAAGCTGGAGCTGGAGCGTTTCCCCCAGCGTGACCTCGCCCTGTCTCACACCGATCAGGGGCGCAATCTTGTCCCCGATCCGGCCCGGCAGATCCTCCCAGTCCGCCGTGAACCGCTCAGAGCCCAGATCCGCCGCTCCACCCGGCATCATCAGGCGACAGAGCCGCTCTTTCGCCGACCGTGGCATCAGGCCAAAGCGGGAACCCGCAAGATAGACCAGCCCGTCGGGCAGATCGAAAGCGGCCTTGCTGCGCGCGAAAATGCTGCCGTCTTCGCTCACCCTTGTCATGCCTCCTGCCGGGAGCTCTCTCGGAAAGGCTAGGGGCGAATGATGAAGAAAATCGGAAATTAAGGCAGACCGTGAAAATGCACGGCATTAACGCGACCAGCGTGCCGCTGAAACGACTTGCCGCCCCGCCTTGGGGCCGGGCGGCTTTCGCAGTCCGCGACCGCTGAAACAAGAAGAGGGTCGCGGTTGCGGGGGCTTAGGTGGCGCCGAACTCGTCGGGATTGGGGCCAAAGCGATGCGCGCGATCCATCTGGTCGAGCTTGGTCATCTCGTCATTCGACAGATGAACCTTGAGCGCGCCGAAATTCTCGGCAAGCCGGGTTGCGCGCAGGGTTTTCGGGATCACCGAGAGGCCATGGCCCAGATGCCAGGCCAGAATAAGTTGCGCCGGCGTGACGCCATGAGCCTTGGCCATCTCGACGATGTCGGGGTCCGAGAGCAGAATGGACTGACCAAGCGGGCTCCAGCTTTGGGTGATGATGCCCAAAGCGTCATCCTTCGCGCGCATCGCCGTCTGAATGAGATGCGGATGCAGCTCGATCTGGTTCAGAACCGGCACGATCCCGGTCGCGTCGATCAACTGGTCCAGATGGGCGGCATGGAAATTGGCCACCCCGATCGAGCGGACACGGCCTGCGTCGCGCAGTTCGATCATCGCCTTCCAGCTTTCGACGGCCAGATTCTGGGCCGGGACCGGCCAATGGATCAGATAGAGATCGAGGTAATCGAGCCTCAGCGCGGCCATCGATTCATCGAAGGCGCGCAGGGTCTTGTCGCGTCCCTGATCCGCGTTCCAGAGTTTCGTGGTGATGAAAACCTCGTTACGCGGGATGTCCGAACCGGCCAGCCCTTCGCCGACGCCGCGCTCATTGCCATAGATCTTCGCGGTATCGATCAGGCGATATCCCGCCTCGAGCGCCGCGCGCACGAGGGCGGGCGTATCGCTGTCGGGCACTTGCCACACGCCCGCGCCGAGCTGGGGCATCCGGTGGCCATCATGAAATTTGAGATAGGGTTGGGTCATTCGCTGTCCTTCCGTTCCGCTCGCCGCAGATCTTCGGCCCGGTCTCAACGCGGCGCGGGCCGGAGCGTTCCGCAGTTCAGTTTCGCGGCTCTCATCCGTGGCGGCGGTTATTGATAACTTCGCACCAAGGCAGTGGCGATCATTTCCCAACCGTTCACCGTCACGAAAAACGCCAGTTTGAAGGGCAGCGCGACCACGGCGGGGGGCACCATCATCATCCCCATCGACATGAGCACGGCCGAGACGACAAGGTCGATGATCAGGAAGGGCAGCGCGATCAGAAAGCCGATTTCGAAGGCGCGTTGAATCTCGCTGATCATGAAGGCCGGGATCAGCGTGGCGAGATTTTCGGGGTCTGCGGCGCCGCCCGGCGCGATCTCGGCAAAGCTTGCGAGCGTTTCGGGATCGGTGCGCTTTTCCATGAAGCCGCGGAACGGAGGAATGCCGCGCTCGATGGCCTGATCGAGCGTGATTTCGCCATTGCGCAACGGCGCCCCGGCGACCTGCCAAGCTTCGGTCAGCACCGGATTCATCACGAACCATGTCAGGAAGATCGACAGGCTGACGATCAGCATGTTCGGGGGCGATTGCTGCAGCCCCAGCGACTGGCGCAGGATCGAAAGCACAGTCACGATAAAGGGAAAACAGGTGACGGTGATCGCGATCCCGGGCGCGAGCGACAGTGCGGTCAGCAAAAGCACCATGCTGATCGCATTGCGCCCAACGCCGCCGGTCATGGCCTCGAGGCCCGCGCCGGCCGGACCAAGCGCGTCTTGTGCGGTGGCAAGCCCGGGCCAAGCGCCGATGGCCAGCGCGGCGGCGAACCCGAGACCGAGGGAAAGCCGGTTCATCCGTTCTCTGCCGGGCCAAGGATGCGCACGCAGAGCCGGTCTTCGGCGCCCTCCATCGTGGTCAGCTCGCCGCGCGCGATGATCTTTTCGCCGATGCAGAGCTCGACGCCCTGCGTCATGTCCTGATCGAGCGCGACGACATCATCCGGCCTCAGCCGCGAGATTTCCGCGACGGTCAGCCGGGTCGCCCCGAGGCGCACGGTCAGCTCGACCTGAATGTGATCGGTCGCGATCAGTCCTGTAACTTCGCTCATTCCGGGTTCTCCTCGAGGAGATCATTGATCCGCGCGGCAATGCGCGCCATGACGATACGGGGGTCGAAGGCGATGACACCGCCGTCGACGGAAAGCTCGAGCCCGTCGAAACCGGCGTCTTCCTCGACCCGGATCTGCGCCGGGCCAATCTGGTCGACGCAGCTTTGGACGACGGCGGCGAGATCGGGATTGCAGCGGATCGTGCAACGCTTGTAGGGCGCATTCTCGACCAGCCGCGACAGCTCGGTCATCAGCATCTCTTGCAGCCGCTCCAGAACGCCCCGGGGACCGACCGCGCCAAGGATCGCGGCCAGAATCGGCGTCAGCGCGGCTAAGGCCGCCCGGCGTCCGTCCTGAGCCTCCTCGCGCGTGGCGTCGAGCTGCCGAGACAGCTGCGCGATCTCCAGCGTCAGCGTGGCGATTTCGCTGGATCGGCCCTGCTCGAACCCCTCGGCCAGACCGAGTTGATAGGCGCGGTCCAGCGCTTCGGGGTCGGGCGGAGCCTCGACGGGAGCGGGCTCTGGGCTTGAGAAACAGTCGAGGCGCAGGACATTCGGGGTCAAATCGCGTCCTCCGGCTTTTCAATCCAGCCCGAGAGAACCTTGAGGCTTTCCTCTTGCCGTGCCTTCATCAGTTCCTTCAGGCGCGACACCGGATCTTGCGGCGTGGCATCCATCGGCACGAAGTCGAATTCAGGAGTCGAAATCGAGATCGAGGCCATGTCGTCATTGTCGAAGCTCACCGTATCGAAGCTGTTCATCGGCATGGCGTCAGGCGGCGGCAGGCTGGTGTCGAGCGCCGGAGCTGGGGTTCCCGCCAGCTTGGCGCGCAGGATCGGACGGAACACGAGCAGGGCGAGCGCAAGAGCGAAAATGCCGACCAGCGCGATTTTCGCCAGCGTGTTCAGATCGAGCCCGGCCATCAGGCTGTTCGTGGCGGTGGTGCCTTCGTCGCCAAATCCCGCGAAGGGCAGCGATTTCACCGTGAGCTGATCGCCACGGTTTTCATCCAACCCGACCGCCGAACTCACCAGCTCGCGGATCGTCTCGAGCTCGGCATCGCTGCGTTGCGCCGGGGTGCCATCGGCTGCGGCTGGCGCTCCGGTCGTGCCATTTACCAAAACCGCGACCGAGAGGCGGCGGATATCGCCGGGCTGCTTGCGGATTTCGCGCGTCAGCTTGCTCACCTCGTAATTCGAGCGTTGGCGGGTCTCCGAGCGCGCGGATTTGTTCTGCTGGTTGCCAGAGTTCTGGCCTTCCGGCAGGTTCGAGGCCGCCGTCACCGCGCCAGAGCCGGAGTTCGTGTTCTGATCCGAAGATTCCTCGTTCTCCTGCGACAGCAGCGCGCGGCTGGCGGGATCGAATTTCTGCTCGCTCAGCAGCTCGGTTTCGGTGACGAGATCGAGATGCAGCTCTACGATCGCATTGCCCGGACCGACATGGGCCTCAAGGATGCGCTCGACGTTGCGCTTCATCTCGCTTTCGCGGTTTTCCGAGGCCATGTCGTCGGCTGAAGCAATGATCCCGCGCGCGCTGTCGATGACGGCGACCTGCTCGCTGGCCATGCCGGGCACGCCCGCCGAGATCAGATAGCGCAAGGCGCGGGCCTGAACCGGAGAGATCGGCGTGCCGGTCGTCGTGATCGTGACCGAGGCAGAGGGCGGCGCTTCGCGGCGATAGCCGCGCCCGCCCGGCACCGCGAGATGAACCCGCGCCGTCTTGACGTTGGGCAGAGCCAGAATGGTGCGGGCAAGCTCGCCCTCCTTGGCACGCCAGTAGGCCGCGTCAAACATCTGCGAGGTCGTGCCGAAGCCCGACATGCCGTCGAGCAGCTCATAGCCGCTGCCGCCGGTTTGCGGCAGGCCCTGACCGGCCAGCTGCATCCGCAGCTCATCGCGGCGCGTCTCTGCGACCCAGATCGAGTCGCCGCGGATCTCGTAGGGCACGCCCTCTTTCTCGATCGCGGAAATGATCACGCCGGATTGCTGTGGTTCGAGACCGGAATAAAGCAACGCCATCGAGGGGCGCGCCGCATACCAGGCGAAGGCGATCACGCCCAGGAATGTTGCGATAAACGCGCCGGCCATGATGGCTTTTTGCCTCATGCTTTGCCCGCGCAGGAAGTCTTGCAGTTTCAGCAAAACCGGTTCCTCTCGAATCGATGCCGTTCTTCTTTCGTCCGAGATTGCACAGAGGCGCTTAATTATTGGTTAGCTCTGATGATTTGGGCAGAGCCTGGCCGAACTCTTTCGCGGCGCCGCTATCCAGTCCTGGAAACGCACCGGATTTTCTTTGGCCTTCGCCCGGGCGCTTTCTCGGGCAGCCTTAAGCTTTGATTAGCGGGTCGCTGCTAATCCTGCTCCAGAAGATGGAGAATCAGGATGACTGACCTAGCCGATGTCGAAGGGGAAACCGGGAAGAAGGGCAGGGGCGGCCTATTGATGATCGCGCTGCCCGTGCTTCTGTTGGGAGCGGGGTTCGGGACGACCTATCTCGGGTTGTGGTCGCCACTGTCGCTTTTTGCCAAAAGCGAAGCCGAGCCCGCCGCTTTTGCGCCGACGGCTGTCTTTGTCGATTTGCCGACAATCGTGACCGCGCTGCCCGGAGGCCGCGGGCGCAGCGTCGTGCTCTCGGCCAAGATCGAAACCGATGCGGCCCATCAGGCGCAGGTGCAATATTTGCAGCCGCGCATTCTCGATGCGTTCAACACATTCCTTGCCGATATCGATCCCGCCGCTTTCGAGCGTCGCGGCATTCTCGACATCCTGCGCGCCGAACTGACGACGCGGCTCGGCTTCATTCTGGGCGACAAGGCCTTCTCTGACCTCCTCATCACGGAGTTCCGGATTCAATGACAATTTTTCAAATGCTCGAAGCCCTTTTGCTCGTGGGTTCCGCCGTTTTGGGTTTCTTCTGTTTCTCGCTCTCGCGCAAATTGCGGCGGCTCAACGATCTGGAAAACGGGATCGGCGGGGCGATTGCCGTGTTGATCAGCGAATGCACGCGACTCGAGCAGGCGATGGCCCATGCGCGCAGCGAGGCGACCCGCGCCTCGGCCGCTCTGGCCGCCGATATCGAACGCTCGAAACAAGAGCGTGCCTATTGGGTGCTGCAACAAAGCTTCACTCCCCCCGCCGAGGCTGGCCATGGGCCGCGCCTGCGTCGGCGGCGCGCCTCGGCGACGGAGGGGCTTGATGCGTAAACACGTCCTTTCGGCGCTCGGCTCGACGCTGTTTTTGCTCGCGGCGGCTCAGGCGGTCTTTCTCTTTGGCAGCCCGCGCTTCAGCGCCGTCGCCGCGCCGGTCGATCTGCTCAAGGGCTGCGCCGATGTCCCCGAGGCGGTCGCGCTGGCCCAGACCCTGCAAGAGCGCGCACTGCGGATCGAGCGCTATCTCCAGGATATGCAGGCGCAAAAGGCCGAGATCGCCACGGCGCGCGAGGCTTTGACCGCCAAGCTGGTCGAGCTGCGTCAGCAAAAACAAAAGGGCGGCGAGCAGAAGACGGCGAATGTGCAAACCGTCACCGATGAAATCGACAAGATGGTCGCGCTTTACGACCAGATGAAACCTGATCTGGCCGCGGGGGTGATCTCGAATATGCCGCCCGAAGTCGCGGCCGAGCTTTTGATGCGGGTGCGTCCCGAAAACGGAGCGCGGATTCTGGCCGGGATTGACCCGAAACAGGCCGCTCTTTTGACCTCTTACATGGGCGCGAGCAGCGCTGCCAGAAAGTGAGCTACGGCGATGATGGGATTTATCGGCATCGCGCTCACCTTTGTCATGGTCTTTGGGGGCTATGTTCTGGCGGGCGGCAAGATGGGGGTCATCCTCCATTCACTGCCCTTCGAATTGATGATGATCGGGGGCGCGGCGGCAGGGTCCTATGCGCTCTCGAATGACAGCTCGACGATTAAACACACGATCTCGGACATTATGCGCGCCTTCAAAGGGCCGAAATGGAGCGAGGCCGATTATCAGGACATGCTCTGTCTGCTCTTTCAGCTGCTGCGCATGGCGCGCAACAGCCCGGTCGAGCTGGAGGAGCATATCGAGAATCCCGAGGCTTCGGTGATTTTCCAAGCCTATCCGAAGCTGCTTGGCGATCACGAGGCGATCGAGCTCATCACCGACACCCTGCGCTCGGCCAGTCTGAACTATGACGACCCATATCAGGTCGAGGATATGCTGGCGCGCCGGATCGGGTTGATGAAAGACGAAACGCTGCATGTCTCCCATGCGCTGCAGAATATGGCCGATGCCTTGCCGGCGCTGGGAATCGTCGCGGCGGTGCTGGGGGTCGTGAAGACCATGGCCTCGATCGACCAGCCGCCCGAGGTTCTGGGCAAAATGATCGGGGGCGCGCTGGTTGGCACCTTTCTTGGGGTCTTTCTGGCTTACGGACTTGTGGCACCGTTGGCGCAGCGCCTGACCGCGGTGGTCAAGCAGGACCAGTCGTTTCTTGATGTGATCAAGGCCGCGCTGATCGCGGGGCTGCACCAACATGCGACCAATCTTTGCGTCGAAGTGGGGCGGCAAGCAGCCCCGAGCCATGTTCGGCCAAGCTTTGTCAGCGTCGAAACCGCGCTGCGCGAGATCAAGAGAACGCCATGATCGCCGCGCTGCTGCTTCCCGTTTTTCTGCTGGCGGACGCGCCTTTGGGCGATGCGGGGCCACGTGAGGCCCTGATTGCCGAGGCGCTTGAGGCCCTGCTGGACGGTCGGTCTCTGCCCGCGGACACCGATGAGCAGCTTCGCGCGCTGTCCCCTGCTGATCGGCTTGAGGTCCTTGTTTTCCTGCGCCGCTCTGGTCTGCTGATCGGCCCGACCTGGCCTGTCGAGCGCCTGCTTGCGCCCGGTTCTTCGGAAGGGAGCGGCGAATGAGCGCTTTGTCTCGGTTCCTGCCGCAAGGCGCGGCGATGCGTCCGCTCGCGATCACCGGCGCCTTGGTGCTGATCGTCATGTCGATGGTCGTGCCGATGCCTGCATCGGTGCTCGACGCGGGCTTTGCGCTGTCGATCGCGACGGCCATGCTCATTCTGGTCATGGCCTCTCTGGTCGAGCGCCCGACCGATTTCCAGGCCTTTCCGGTGCTTTTGCTGATCTCGCTGGTGATCCGGCTGTCGCTGACCGTGTCATCCACCCGGCTGATCCTGACCGAGGGCGACAAGGGCAAGGAGGCCGCGGGCCATGTCATCAGCGGCTTCGCGCAATTCGTTGCGGGCGGATCACTGCTGATCGGGTTGACGGTCTTTGCCGTGATCTCGGTGGTGAATTTCATGGTCATCACCAAGGGCTCGGGCCGGATGGCCGAAGTCTCTGCGCGCTTTGCTCTCGATTCGCTGCCGGGCAAACAGCTCGCGATTGACGGCGACCTGAACTCTGGCGCGATTGATCACGAGGACGCCAAGCGCCGCCGCGTGCAGGAACAGCGTGAGATCAGCTTTTACGGCTCTCTGGACGGCGCCTCGAAATTCGTCAAAGGCGATGCGATTGCCGGTCTGGTGATCACCGTCATCAACCTGGTGGTCGGTTTGGCAGCCGGGATTATCGTCCACGGAATGCCTGCCTCTGAAGCGCTTTCCACCTATTCGCATCTGACCATCGGCGACGGGCTCGTGGCCCAGATCCCCGCGCTCATCACCTCGATGGCGGCGGCGCTTTTGCTGTCGCGCGGCGGCGCGACCGAGACGACGGCGGATCTTCTCTCGCGGCAGTTTGGGCGCAACTGGCAGGCCCCCGCCGTCGTCAGCTGCGGCCTTGCGATGATGTCGATCATCCCGGGAATGCCGACCCTGATCTTCCTGATCTTCGCAGGCATTCTCGGCACCAGCGCCTATTTCGGCTATCGGCGCTCGACGGTTGCTCCGCCCGAGGAGACCCCACTTCCCGAGCCCGTCCTGCGCGAGCCGGAAAGCAGCATGGGTGATCTCCTCGATACCGATGATATCAACGTCGAGATCAGCCCCTCTCTGGTGACGATCGCCCTCGACGAAGGGCGTGGTCTCGGCGTGCGCATCAACAATCTGCGGATGCATATCGCGCGCAGCTTTGGCCTGATCCTGCCCGATGTGCGCATCACCGACAGCAAGGCCTTCATGGGCGGAGATTATCTCATCCGCATTCAGGGCGTCGTGCGGGGACGCGGGTCGCTCGAACGTGACGGCGTGCTGGCTTTGGGCAGCACCGAAGTGCTCGACACGCTGCCGGGCGAGACGATTCAGGAGCCGGTCTATGGCACGACCGCGAAATGGATCGACCCCGAGCTGCAAGAGGATGCTTCGATCGCCGGGGCGACCGTGGTGACGCCGATGGAGGTGCTCTCGACCCATCTGCTTGAGGTCGTGCGTGCCAATCTGCCGGCCCTTCTGACCATGTCGGGCCTTCAGCGGCTGTTGCAAGAGCTGCGCCAGGTCTCGGACGAACACCGCGCCCAGCTCAACCAGCGCTTTTTTGACAGCATGATCCCCGACAAGGTCGCGCCCGAATTGCTGCTTTCGATCCTGCGGATGCTTCTGGGTGAGCGGCTGTCGATCCGCAACCTCAACCTGATCGTCGATGCGATCTATGAATCGCGCAGCGCCGAGGCTCCGGCAGCCATTTATGAGCTGGTGCGTCGCCGCCTGCGCGGCCAGATCACCGAGCAATTCACGACCGAGGACGGACGGCTCGAGATCTTGCAGCTGCATCCGCAATGGGAGGCCGAGTTCGCCCGTGCCGAGACCGATCAAAGCCGACAAAGCCAGCTGCCGATCCTGCAGATCCAGCGCCGCCTTGCCGAAGCGGTCCGGACCACCGTCTCGACGGTCGAGACCCGCGCGCCCGCGGTCCTCGCGGTTGCCGATCACCGGCGCAGGCTGATCCGCTCGCTGCTCGATACCTCCGATCTGGGGCTTTCGGTGCTGGGCCTCGACGAGATCGATCCGGCCGTGCGCGTCGAGGTCGTGGGCGTGGTCGCGGCATGACGGGCGCGGAGATCAAGGACCGGATGGGGACGGCATGATCCCAGCCGTCACGCCAGAGATCGAGCTGTGGTTTATCGGCGCCCTGCTGGTCTATTGCCGGATTCAGGCCTGCCTGATGGCAATGCCCGCTTTCTCGGAAAAGCTGCTGCCCGCGCGCATCAAGATCGCGCTGGCGCTGGCGCTGACCCCGGCTTTCGCGAGGCTCGGCGTCGGTGCGGTCGCCCCCGAGGATCTGATGATGCTGGCCGTGGCCGCCGGGGCCGAGATGGTGACCGGGCTGGTCCTCGGGCTTTTGGTGCGGCTGATGGCGCTGGCGCTGGATGTTGCCTCATCGGTGATCGCGACCACCTCGTCTTTGTCGCAGCTGGTCGGGGTCACGAATGAATTCGCGCCCCATCCGATTGGCAACCTCCTTCACTTGGCTGGGCTCGCCGTCCTGATGGCACTCGGCTTTCCGCTGCTTGTCTGCGACCTGATCGGGCAAAGCTTCACGCTGCGTCCCGTCGGCGGCATGGTCGAGATCCAGGCGATCTTGACGACCGTTGTCACGCTCACCGCTGACAGCTTCACGCTGGCCCTCTTGCTGGCGGCGCCCTTCATTCTGGGCGGGTTTCTCTTTCAGGCGCTGTCGGGCGTGGTGAGCAAGGTCATGCCCGCGCTGCCGGTGGTCTTCATCGGCGCGCCCGCCGCCATTCTGATGGCGCTCATCGGGCTCATGCTGCTAGCCCCGGCGATCGTGGCCGTCTGGTCGGATCGGATCATGAGCTTTCTCGTGCCGGTGCTGCGATGAGCGAGAGCAGCGACGAAGAAAAGACCTTCGACCCGACCGAGCAGAAGCTTCGCCGCGCGCGCGAGGAAGGCGATGTCCCGCGCTCGATGGAGCTCAATTCGGCGCTGCTCTATCTCGGATTATGGGCTGCGGTCGGGGTGATCGGCGCGGTGGCTGTGCCCTCTTGGACGCGAATGGCGGCGCGGGCGCTTGGTGATGAGCCTTGGCCTGCGGCGGGTCCGCGTCGCATCTTCGATCTCGGTTGGGCGATGGGCGGGCAGGCGGCGCTGGCTGTCAGCGGCGCGATTGGAATGATCGGCGTGCTGATCTTGCTTGGGATTTTGGCCCAGCAGGCCTTTACCTTCACGCCAAAAAAGCTCGTGCCCGATCTCAAACGGATCAACCCGCTCAAGAACGCCAAGCAGAAATTCGGCAAGACCGGGCTCGTGACCTTCGCGATCTCGCTTGGCAAGGTCTCCCTGGTCTGCATCGGGGGCGCGCTGCTCTATCGCTCGCTGCTGGGCTATCTGCTCACGGCGGATTTCACCCAGGACCGGCAATGGCTGCTCGGGCTCGGCACGATTTTGCGGCAGGTGATCTTGCTGGCGCTGGCGGTGTCGCTGCTTTTCGCCGGGGTCGATCTTCTGTGGAAGTTTCTCGAGCATCGGCGGCGCAACCGGATGTCGCGCAAGGAGATGCTGGACGAGCACAAGGAAAGCGAGGGCGATCCGCATTTCAAGGCGGCGCGAAGGCAGAAGGGGGTCGATATCGTCCTGAGCCAGATGCTCGCGGATGTCGAAAAGGCCGATGTCGTGATCGTCAACCCGACCCATTACGCGGTGGCCTTGGAATGGAAACGGGGCAGCGGCAAGGCGCCGGTCTGTCTGGCCAAAGGCGTGGACGATCTGGCCCGCCGCATCCGAGAGCGCGCGCGCGACCATGACGTGCCGATCTTCTCGGATCCGCCCGCCGCGCGCGCGCTTTATGCGACCGTCGAGATCGGCGAAGAGATCCGGCAAGATCATTTCGCGCCGGTCGCCGCCGCCATCCGTTTCGCGGAAATCATGCGGCGCAAGGCCCGTGCCGGATGGGGCGGCGGGCTTCGCTTGTCTGAAAGCCGCGGGACTTCTGGCCCGGGCGCGGGTTCTGGGCGCAAGGGGCGTCGGCGATGAGGCTAGATCAGCGCGCGCTCGCGCGGCTTGAACGTCTGGCGCGACTGCGCTCGGATATCGAGATGCGCCGGTTTTCGGCCTTCCGCACCTCTGTCGAGGCGGCGCGCGGTCGGATTTCGGCACGCGAAGAGGAGCTCGGCGCCCTGTTTCGCAGCGACGCTCCCTTTTCGCTGGCCGAAGCCCGGCTCACGAATGCCATGACGATTGACCATCTGCGCGAAATTCGCCGCGAAGAAGAGGAGCTGCGCCGGATCTTGCCTCGCTATGAGACCGCGCGGCAGGCGGCCTTGCGTGCGTTCGGTCGGGCCGAGGTCATGGGCAAGATCCGGCAGGATTTGGTTACCGACGAACGGGCGCGGAAAAATGACACCGATTCCTCGCTGTAATCTGGCGCTTTTGCCGGTTGTCCGCCCCGGTGTTCGAGGCGGGCAGGGCCGCGCAAGCAGCGCCTTCCGTCATGCAAATGCAACAGTTTGAGCGCGGCATTTCATCCATCGCGGTGCCGAATCGGCGCGGCTCGGGGCCGGGAGAGGCGTTGGGCCGCGACACCGGGGCGCGAGGCTTCGATAAACTGCTCGCTGTGTCGTTGTGCGCTTTGGCCCGAGATCGCGCGCATGAGCAGATTAGCGCCCATGCTTGTGACCCTGCCGCAGGGTGGTTCCGGGTCTCGACGAAAAATGACGCTGCGGAAATTCGGGACATGGTTGAGAAGTGGATTTGTTTTATAAGGACAATTTGTCTAGAGCAATTCCGCGCACATCCGGGAGCTGATCAGACCGTTTAAGGCGCCAAAAAACAGAACCGTTCAACTCGCCGGGCCGCGCCTGTTATGCACAATTTGTATTAACGTAGAGTGGGTGTGTTTAGAGTTATGGTCGAAAGAGAGGTTGTTCTCGATGCCAAAGGTTTTGCCCGTCACACGTGGGCGCAAATTCACGCAGGTGCTGGAAGGTGCCAGAAGCGTATTCCTGCGTGACGGCTTCGAGGGCGCAAGTGTCGATGATATTGCCCGCGAGGCTGGCGTGTCCAAGGCGACACTCTACAGCTATTTTCCCGATAAGCGCCTGATGTTCATCGAGGTCTTTCGCGCCGAACTGGCGCGCGATTCCACCGATATCAGCGCTTTGATCGAGGTTGATCTGCGCATCGAACAGGTTTTGCCCTTCATCGTGCAGATGATTTCAGCCCATTTGATTTCCGATCTGGGGGTGCGGGTGTTTCGGGTCAGCGTCGGCGAGGCCGAACGTTTTCCCGCACTCGCCCGTGAATATTACGAGGGCGGTCCGGCGCGGCTGCGCGATCAGCTGATCCAGTATTTCCAACGCTGCGTCGAGCGCGGCGAATTGGCGATTGCCGATTTTGAGTTGGCAGCCGAGCAGTTGATCGAATTGGCGAGCGTTTCCGTCCAT
This sequence comes from Paracoccus aminophilus JCM 7686, assembly GCF_000444995.1. Lineage (NCBI taxonomy): Bacteria > Pseudomonadati > Pseudomonadota > Alphaproteobacteria > Rhodobacterales > Paracoccaceae > Paracoccus > Paracoccus aminophilus. Next base: position 298,113 of record NC_022041.1, read on the forward strand.
CACCGCGCGCTCTTTCTGGGCTCTGAGACGGTGGACAAGGACAGCTTGCGCCGGGTCAATCGCGGGGCGGTTCAGATGTTTTTGTCCTGCTACGGTGTCGTGGATCCTGAAAACGCGACTCCGGCAGGGAGGCTGCGTGTGACCTGAGCCTTTGGCCTGGGGCAATGCGGCCGCCTCTGTCATCCCGCAGCGGCTGCTGCGCGTCCGGTTGAGTCTCTGGCGACACAATCGGCAAAATCCGGCTGGACGGCCGTCATTCCGGGTTCTCAAAACCGGTCTAGGCTCCTATAAGTGCTGCGGTTTTACGACATCCCGCCCTCACCTCCCGATCTGGATTAGCGAAGAATGAACAAAGTTCTGATTGCACTCTTGGCGATTTCGCCGCTCGCAGCCTGCGCCCCGGCCCCGGCGCCCGAACCGATCGCTGTTCAGCCGGCCCCGATTGCGCAGGTTGCCGGGATCAGCGGCCTTGAATCGCGTGAGCCCGATGCCTGCCACGCCAAGACCTACACCTCGTCGCTGGGTCAGCCCGGCTCGATCATCCCGAGCCTTGGCGTGACGCGTCAGTTCCGCGTCGTCGAATATCGCGGGATCGAGCCGCAGGAATACAATCCCTTGCGCATCGTTTTCCGTCTCGACCAAGCTGGAAACATCTATAACATCGACTGCGGCTGATCCTGTAACCGCGTTGGAGTTCGTCCATGCTGCGTCTGATGTGTATTGCCCCGCTTCTGCTGCTTGCCGCCTGCGTCAAGCCAGAGCCTGAATCCATCCTGCTCGATCCGGGCACCGATGCCTGTCACGCCGCACAATACCAGTCGCTGATCGGCCAGAAGGCCGGCGTGCTAGGCAAGACGGCTTTGCCTGCAGGCACCCGGATCCTGAAGCCGAATATGGCGGTGACGGCTGATTACCGCGCTGACCGTCTGAACGTCGAGATTGGTCGGAACGGCACGGTCACCAAGGTGAGCTGCTTCTAAGCGCCATCTGACGCGAGTTTGAGTGAGGGCGGCCATAGGGCCGCCCTTTTCAGTTGAAAGCGCGGCGCGCTGCTGTCACCATCCTGTCATGCTTGACCCGCAGCCCCCCGGCCAGCCCGATTTCGACCGCGTGGTCTTTGACCGCCATGAGCTTGGCGTGATCCTGTCGGTCTACGGGCGCATGGTCGCGGCCGGAGAGTGGCGCGATTACGGCATGTCCTTCCTGCGCGACGTTGCGATCTTTTCGGTCTTCCGGCGTGCGACCGAACATCCGCTTTACCGCATCGAAAAGCGCCCCAAGCTGCGCGCGGCCCAAGGGCTTTATGCGGTGATCGGGATGGACGGGCGGATCCTCAAGCGCGGCCATGATCTGCGCGCGACGCTGCGGGTGCTGGAGCGCAAGCTGATCCGCTCGGTCGAATAGGCTTTCATCCTCAACCGGTGATCCAATGGATGACCAGCGGGATCGTCACGATGCTGGCGGCGGTCGAGATCAGGATTGCGGTCGAGACCCGCTGCACCGCCACGCCGAAATATTGCGCGAGAATATAGACATTCCCGGCCACCGGCAAAGCGGCGGCGGCGATCATCACGCCAGCTGCGAAGGGCTCGACCGCGAAGACCCCAAGCGCGGCGAGGCCGACCGCCAGCGGGTGCAAGACCAGCTTCTCGACACTCAGCCAGATCGCCGGGCCAAGGCGCTCGGCTGACTTTCCGGCAAGGCTCGCGCCGATGGCAAAGAGCGCGCCCGGCGTTGCCGCCGCGCCAAGAAGCGTCAGGAACTCGTCAAGCGGTTGCCACATGCCGAGGCCGAGCCCCGACCAGATCAGCCCCGCGACCATGGAGACGATCATCGGATTGCTGACCAGCCCGCGCGCAAGCTGGGGCAGCACCGCCAAGGACAGCCGCCCGCTGCGCGCACCGGTCACGATCAGCGTCACCAGCGTCGAGAAGACGATCATGTCGATGATCAGGATCATCAGGACCGGGCCAATCGCGCGCTCGCCCAAGATGACGACCAGCATCGGCACGCCGAGAAAGCCGGTGTTGCCGGTCATGCCGGTATGGGCCTCCATCGCGCAATCCGCGAGCGGCAGGCCGCGCGCCCGGGCCACCGCAAAGCCAAGTGCCCAGACGACGAGCGAGCCGGTCAGATAGGCGAGTGCGAAGTGCAGGTCGAAGAGCTCGGACAGGTGCAAGGTTCCGGCAAAGCGGAAGAGCATGGCCGAGAGCGCGAAGAAAAAGACGAATTTCGTGAGCCAAGCGGTCGCTTCGGGCGGGAAGATGCGGAAGCGTCCGGCGCCCCAGCCAAGCCCGATCAGGGCAAAGAAGGGCAGGGTCTTCAGGAAGATGTCGAGCATCAGCCGATCTCGCCGCTTCCTTTGACGGCGCGCTCGGCGGCGGCGGGGCCGCGGGCAACGGTATAGGCGGTGGCGCCGTTCCCCTGTGGCTCGGTCGCGATCAGGCTGTGACCGGCCTCACGGCAGAAATGCGGCACGTCGATCACCGCCGCCGGATCGGTCGCAATCAGCCGCACCAGCGCGCCTTGCGGCAGCGCCAGCAGGCGTTTGCGCAGCTTCAGAACCGGCAGCGGGCACAACAGGCCCCGTGCGTCGATGTCGAGGGTCATTGCGCGGCGACACGCACCGCGCCGAGGCACCAGTCGCGGGCTGCTTCATGTGAAACAGCCTCGGCGAAATCGCCTGCGAATTCGGAAAAGGCGTCCTCGTAGCCCTCGGGGACATAGGTCAGGACCGGCACGCCGCGTTCGAGCGCCGCGGCGATGACCTCGCGAAAGCCGCGCCCGAAGGCTTCCTGTTTCGCGAATTTGTTGAGAATGACCAGTTCGGCGCCTTGATCGAGCACGCGCTGGACCCGCGCCACCGCGGTTTCAAGCGCGCCCGCATCAAGCCGGCAACCCTCCGATCCCGAGCCGAGCGATTGCGAGATGCGGACAGGCGGGCCGTCGTCGCCCAAAACCTCAAGGTCCATGTCGCAGGCGCAATCCGGGCCGAGGTCGATGTTGATCTGGACCGCGCCCGCGACGCGCAGCCCCTCGGCGCAGAGCCCCTGAGCAAGCCCAGTCAGCAGCAGATCAGCCTCACCCGGCGTTCCGCTCATCGAAATATAGCCCAGCATTGTCGCACTCCGCCCTTGGTTGCGCCAGAATACGCCTCAGCTTGCGGAAGGCAACCGTTGAGCATGGCCGGGAAGATCGGCCAAGGGGCCGTAAAAGATCAGCGCGGGATGGGGGCTTGGCCCTTCGGCGGCCAAAAGGGCGGCGAGCTCTGCCACAGTCAGACGCAAGATGCGCTGATGGGGATGGCCGACGGCCTCGGCCAGAAGCGCGGGCGTGGTCGGGGGCAGGCCGCGCGCGATCAGCTCGGCCGCCATGGCGGGGAAGGTGCGCTGGCCCATGAAGACCGCCGTCGTCGCCGCCGGATCGGCCAGAGCGGCCCAGTTCTGGTTCTCGGGTAGATCGCCGGTGACATCCGCCCCGGTGACGAATTGCAGCCGCCGCGAGGTCAGCCGCCGCGTCAGCGGAATGCCCGCCGCCGCCGCCGCCGCCAAGGCAGAGGGCACGCCCGGCACGATCTCGAAGGCGACATCGGCGGCGAGAAGCGCGGTGATCTCTTCTTCGAGCCGCCCGAAAATCCCGGCATCGCCCGATTTCAGCCGCACCACGCGGCGCCCGGCCTGCGCATGTTCGACCAGCAGCGAATTGACCTCGTCCTGCCGCGCCGAGGGGCGCCCGGCGCGTTTGCCGACGCTGATCAGCTCGGCCCCCGGGCCTGCCTGCTCGAGAATCGGACCGGCGGCCAAGGCGTCGTAAAGCACGACATCGGCCTCGGCCAGACGGCGCACGGCGCGGACGGTCAGCAGCTCGGGGTCGCCGGGACCCGAAGACACGAAAGAGACAAAGCCAGAGGCAGGGCGCAGATCACTCATGCCAAATCCGTGATCGAAATGCCGCGCTGATGCAAGTCGAATAGGAGGCGGCTCACAGAGAAGGACCAGCCGCGACTTGCCCGCGAGAGCGTCATTTGCGATAGAGAGCGGAACCGCACCGGGGGACCCATACCATGTTTCGCGCCCGCCACCTTCTGGGGATCGAACCGCTCGCCCCGGCCGAGATCACCACGCTTCTTGATCTGGCCGAGACCTATGTCGAGCTGAACCGCCGCACCGTCAAACGCTCGGATGCTTTGGCGGGGATGACGCAGATCAACCTGTTCTTTGAAAATTCGACCCGGACCCAATCCAGTTTCGAGCTGGCGGGCAAGCGTCTGGGCGCCGATGTGATGAATATGGATGTCGCCCATTCCAGCGTGAAGAAGGGCGAGACGCTGATCGACACCGCGCTGACGCTGAATGCGATGCATCCCGACCTTTTGGTCGTGCGCCATCCGCAATCGGGCGCGGTCGATCTTCTGGCGCAAAAGGTCAATTGCGCGGTCCTGAACGCGGGCGACGGGCGGCACGAGCATCCGACGCAAGCGCTGCTCGATGCGCTGACCATCCGCCGCGCCAAGGGGAGGCTGCACCGCCTGACCGTCGCGATCTGCGGCGACATCGCCCATAGCCGGGTTGCGCGCTCGAACATGCTGCTCTTGGGCAAGATGGAGGCCCGTCTGCGCCTTGTCGGCCCCGCGACCCTGATGCCCTCCGGCGCGCGCGAGCTGGGTGTCGAGGTTTACGAGGACATGCGTGAGGGGCTGAAGGGCGCCGATGTGGTGATGATGCTGCGCTTGCAGAAAGAGCGCATGGATGGCGGTTTCATCCCCTCGGAGCGCGAATATTACCACCGCTGGGGGCTCGACGCCGAAAAGCTGGCGCTCGCCGCGCCCGATGCCATCGTCATGCATCCCGGCCCGATGAATCGCGGTGTCGAAATCGACGGCACGATTGCCGATGACATCAATCATTCGGTGATCCGCGATCAGGTCGAGATGGGGGTCGCCGTGCGCATGGCCGCGATGGACCTTCTCGCCCGCAACCTGCGCGCCGAGCGTGGCCGCGCCGCCTCTGGGGTCATGGCTTGAGCCAGACCCGCTCCTCCTCTGGCCCCTCGGCTGGCCCCGTCATGGGCGTCAGCGCCCCGGGCCTTGGTCCGACGCCGGAGGATTGGGCGCTGATGCTCGAGCCGGGCGAGACCATGCTCTGGTGGGGGCGACCGCTGTCGGAGGGGCGCGCAGATAGCGGCACCCGGATCCTGACGCTGATCGGCGGGCTGTTCTTTCTGATTGGTGCGCTCTTCACACCAATCGGGATCTTGGCCGATGCAGAGCTCATGTTCCGGCTGATCTTTTCCGGGCTCGGCCTGATCTTCGCGATCACCGGCGCGGGGCTTTTGATCGTGCCGCGTCTCCAGCGCCGCCGCCGCGCCGCGCTGACGCAATATGCGCTTTCCGATCGGCGCGCTTTGGTCTTTGACGGTGAAACCTTTCAGAACTGGCCGATCCAGCCCGGAATGCGTCTGGACTATCAGCCGGGTCAGCCCGGCTCGCTGATCTTTGGCGAAGAGCGTCAGGCGCTGATGGTCAACGACCGCCCGACCTACCGCCCTTGCGGGTTTCTCAATATCGCCGATGCCGCTCAGGTGCTCGGCCAGATCCGCGCGCTTCAGGCCAATCAGCTTCAGGCCAACCAGCTTCAGCGGACCGGCGCCGCGCCCGAAAACCCGCCCAAGACCGATCAGGACGAGACCCATTATGGCTGACGCACCCGGCTGGCAGGGCCTTCTCGACGACGGCGAACAGATCCTGTGGCAGGGCCGTCCGTCCAGCCGGATCGATTGGCTGGATGGCGACTGGCGCTCTGCGCTCATGGGTCTGGTCATGGTCGCCTTCGCGCTGTTCTGGATGTTTCAGGCCGCGAAATCCGGGACGGGCATGTGGGTCTTCGGGATGCTGTTTCTCGTGATCGGCCTGCGCACCGCTTTGTCCGAAAACGTCCTGCCCGCCTATATCCGCTCGCGCAGCTGGTACACGCTGACGAACCGCCGCGCGATTGTTGCGACCGATATGCCGGTGCGCGGCCGCAGGCTCGCCTCCTTTCCCATCACCGCCGCGACGCCGGTGGTGCTCGAGCCCGGCGACCCCGGTTCGATCTTTTTCGGCCCGCTCGCGCTTTCCGAACGGAAGGGCGAGGGCTTTCTGCTGATACCCGAGGCCGACAAGGTCATGCGGATCATCCGCAAGATCCAATCCGGCGAAGAGACGAAAGACGCGCCATGATCCAGCATTTCCACAATGTCCGCCTGATCGACCCCGAAAGCCAGACCGACGCGCCCGGCAGCCTGACCCTCGCCGATGGGCTGATCGTGGCGCGCGACGAGGAGGCACCCGCCGAGGCCCGGATCATCGACGGCGGCGGCAAATGCCTCGCGCCTGGGCTGATCGACTGGGGCGTCAAGATCGGCGAGCCGGGCGAGCGCCACAAGGAAAGCTTCCGCTCGGCCGGGCTCGCAGCGGCGGCAGGCGGGGTCACCACGGTGATCGCGCGCGCCGATACTCTGCCCGCGATCGACGACCCCGAGGCGCTCGAATTCGCCACCCGCCGCGCCGCCGATGCCCCGGTCCATATCCGTCATATGGCTGCGCTGACCCGGGGCCGCGAGGGCCGCGAAATGGTCGAGATGAGCTTTCTGCAGGACGCGGGCGCGGTGGCCTTCAGCGATGGCGTGCGCGTGGTGCCCGAAACCCGGCTGCTCTCGCGCTGCATGACCTATGCCAAAGGGCTCAATGCGCTGATCATCGGCCATCCGCAGGACCGCAGCCTCTCGCAAGGCGCAGTGGCGACCTCGGGCAAATTCGCCTCGCTCTACGGGCTCTCGGCGGTCTCGCCGCAGGCCGAGGTCATGGGGCTCGACCGCGATCTTAGCCTGGTGCGGATGACCGGCTGCCGCTGGCATGCCGATCAGATCACGGTCGCGGCGAGCCTGCCTGCGCTGCGCCGCGCCAAGGAGGAACGCCTCGACGTGACCGCGGGCACCTCGATCCACCACCTGACACTCAATGAATTCGACATCGGCGGCTATCGGACCTTCTTCCGCTTCACGCCGCCCCTGCGCGCCGAGGACGACCGTCTCGCCATGATTGAGGCGGTGGCCGAGGGGCTGATCGACGTGATCGCGAGCTTCCACACCCCGCAGGACGAGGAATCCAAACGCCTCCCCTTCGCCGAGGCGGCACCGGGTGCGGTCGGGCTGCAAACCCTGCTGCCGGCGGCGATGCGGCTCTATCATCAAGGCGGGCTCACGCTGCCGCAGCTCTGGCGCGCGATGTCGCTCAACCCCGCCCGCCGCCTCGGTCTGGCCGCAGGCCGGCTGAGCCTCGGCGCCCCCGCTGATCTGGTGCTCTTCGACCCCGACGCGCCGTTCATCCTCGACCGTTTCAAGCTCCTGTCGAAATCGAAGAATACCCCCTTTGACGGCGCGCGCATGGAGGGCAAGGTGCTTGGCACCTGGGTCGCGGGAACCCAGGTCTTCGGAGAACACGCATGACCCTCATCCTCTGGGCCGCGATCGGCTACCTGCTCGGCTCGATCCCCTTCGGCCTCGTCATCACCCGCGCGCTGGGTCTGGGCGATCTGAGACAAATCGGCTCGGGCAATATCGGCGCGACCAATGTGCTGAGAACCGGCAACAAGGGTGCCGCTCTGGCGACGCTCCTGCTCGATTCCGGCAAGGGCGCGATCGCCGTCCTGCTCGCACGCTGGCTCGCCGGTCCCGAGGCCGCGCTCTTCGCCGGGGCCGCCGCCTTCCTCGGCCATCTCTTCCCGGTCTGGCTGGGCTTCAAGGGCGGCAAGGGCGTCGCGACCTTCCTCGGCACGCTGCTCGCACTCGACTGGCGGGTCTGCCTCGCCGCCTGCGCGATCTGGTTGGTCACTGCGGCGCTTTTGCGGATCTCATCGCTCTCGGCGCTGGTCGCCGCAGCCATTGCCCCGATTGTCGCGCTGTGGCTCGATGGCTGGCCGCTCGCTTTGACGACGGCGCTGATGTCGGTGCTGATCTATATCCGCCACCACGCGAATATCGCGCGCCTGATTGCCGGGACCGAGCCCCGGATCGGCAAGAAGGGCTGATTTCTTCATCACCCAAATACCCAAATGAAAGGGCGCGCCAAAGGCGCGCCCTAGGACATTCGAGCGGGTCGCACGCTCAGCGCGTCGGAACCGGAACCTCGCCCGAGTAATCGTAGAAGCCGCGCCCGGTCTTGCGGCCAAGCCAGCCAGCCTCGACATATTTCGTCAGCAGCGGGCAGGGGCGATATTTGGTATCGGCGAGCCCTTCATGCAGCACGTTCATGATCGCAAGGCAGGTGTCGAGACCGATGAAATCGGCCAGCTCGAGCGGGCCCATCGGATGGTTCGCCCCAAGCTTCATCGATTCGTCGATCGACTTGACCGAGCCCACGCCCTCATAAAGCGTATAGACCGCCTCGTTGATCATCGGCATCAGGATGCGGTTGACGATGAAGGCCGGGAAATCCTCGGCGCTGGCGGCGGTCTTGCCAATCTTCTCGACGACCTCGTGCAACTGACGATAGGTGTCTTCATCGGTGGCGATGCCGCGAATGAGCTCGACAAGCTGCATCACCGGCACCGGATTCATGAAGTGGAACCCCATGAACTTGTTCGGGCGGTCGGTGCGGCTGGCGAGCCGGGTGATCGAGATCGACGAGGTGTTCGAGGTCAGGATCGTCGAGGGTTTGAGATGCGGGACGAGATCCTCGAAAATCGCCTGTTTGACGGTCTCGCGCTCGGTTGCGGCCTCGATCACCAGATCGCATTGACCGAGATCGGAAAGCTGCAGCGTCGTCGAGATCCGCTTGAGCGCGGCGTCTTTATCCGCAGCGGTGATCTTGTCGCGGCTCACCTGGCGGTCGAGATTGCGCCCGATCAGCCCCACGGCCTTGTTGAGCGAATCGCTTGAGATATCGGTGATCAGCACATCATAGCCGGCGAGCGCGAAAACATGGGCAATGCCATTCCCCATCTGTCCTGCGCCGATTACGCCCACTGATTGAATCGCCATGTCTCATCCTTTCGTCGATCAGCGCGGACGATAGGCGCAAGCGCCCTCGTACTACAATGACAAAACTGCCCGTGGGTTGCGGGCAGTTTCGATCTTTTTCGATGAGGGGCGCTGCCCCTCGGCGCGTTGCGCCTCACCCCGGGGTATTTCTCGTGATGAAGAAAGCCGGGGCGAGGGGAGGTTTTGCCGATCAGACCTTGCTGGTCAGTTCGGGAACAACCTGGAAGAGATCGCCGACGAGGCCGAAATCCGCGATCTGGAAGATCGGGGCTTCTTCGTCCTTGTTGATCGCGACGATGACTTTCGAGTCCTTCATCCCTGCAAGGTGCTGGATCGCGCCCGAGATGCCGATGGCGACATAAAGCTCGGGGGCGACAACCTTGCCGGTCTGGCCGACCTGCCAGTCGTTCGGGGCATAGCCCGAGTCGACTGCGGCGCGCGAGGCACCAACCGCTGCGCCGAGTTTGTCGGCGAGCTGCTCGATGATCGCGAAGTTTTCCTTCGAGCCAAGCGCGCGGCCACCCGAGACGACTTTGCCGGCCGAGGTGAGTTCCGGGCGGTCGGATTTCGCGACCTCATCGGCGACCCAGGACGAGAGGCCCGGATCGGCGGCGGCAGCGGTTGCCTCGACCGGGGCCGAGTTGCCGTCTGCGGCGGCGTCGAAGCTGGCGGTGCGGACCGTCAGGACTTTTTTGCCATCCGAGGACTTCACCGTCTGGATCGCGTTGCCGGCATAGATCGGGCGTTCGAACGTGTCGGCATCGACAACTTTCGAGACATCCGGGATCACCATGACATCCAGAAGCGCCGCGACGCGGGGCAGGACGTTTTTGGCATCCGTGGTCGAGGGCGCCACGATATGGCTGTAATTGCCCGCGAGGCTCACGATCAGCGCTGCGGTCGGCTCGGCCAGACGGTGGCCATAGAGCGCGTCCTCGGCGAGCAGCACTTTCGAGACGCCGGCAATTTTCGCGGCTTCTTCGGCGGCGGCTTTGGCGGAGGCGCCTGCGGCCAGAACCGTCACATCGCCAAGGCCCTTGACCGCATTGACCGCTTTCGCGGTCGCGTCGTGGTTCAGCTCGCCATTGGTGACTTCTGCAAGAAGGAGAACGGCCATCAGATCACCCCTGCTTCTTTGAGTTTCGAGACCAGCTCATCAACCGAGCCGACCTTGATCCCGGCCTTGCGGCCTTCGGGTTCGCGGGTCGAGACGACGGTCAGGCGCGGGGTGACATCGACGCCGTAGTCGGCGGCGGTCTTTTCATCCAGCGGCTTTTTCTTCGCCTTCATGATGTTCGGGAGCGACGCATAGCGCGGCTCGTTCAGGCGCAGGTCGGCGGTGACGATGGCCGGAAGCTTGACCTCGATCGTTTGCAGACCGCCGTCGACTTCGCGCGTGACTTTCGCTTTGTCACCCTCGATTTCGAGCTTCGAGGCAAAGGCCGCCTGGCCCCAGCCCAAGAGCGCCGAGAGCATCTGGCCGGTCGCGTTCATGTCGTTGTCGATCGCCTGTTTGCCAGCGATGACCAGACCCGGCTGTTCCTGATCGACCACGGCTTTCAGGATTTTGGCAACCGCAAGGGGCTCGATGTCTTGATGGACATCATCGGCGGCGACCACGAGGATCGCGCGATCCGCGCCCATCGCCAGAGCCGTGCGCAGCGTTTCCGCCGCCTGCTTGACCCCGATCGAGACGACCACAACCTCTTCAGCCTTTCCGGCCTCTTTCAGACGGATCGCTTCCTCAACCGCGATCTCGTCGAAGGGGTTCATGGACATCTTTACGTTCGCAAGATCAACACCCGAACCGTCGGCCTTCACCCGGGCCTTCACGTTGTAGTCGATCACGCGCTTGACTGGCACGAGAACCTTCATCGGCTCCTCTCCCTTGATTTGCGTCATGTCGAGAGATTTGTTAGCGGGACTGTACAGGCTTGCACAGAGTAAAAGCGACCATCCCCTGTCGGGAACGACGCTTTGGCGAAATGTTATGGCTAACGACTGCCGCCGGGCACCCAGAGCACGTCGTCATGGCCGTCGTTATTCGCGATCCGGCCTGCGACGAACATCCAGTCTGACAGCCGGTTGAGATATTTCACTGCGGCCGGGTTGGCATCCTCGGTTTCGGCGAGGGCGGTGGCGGCGCGCTCGGCGCGGCGGGCGACCGTGCGGCACAGATGAAGATGGGCCGCGAGCACCGAGCCGCCGGGCAGGATGAAGCTGCGCAAAGGCGTCAGCCGGGCATTCATCACGTCGATTTCCGCCTCAAGCCGGTCGACCTGGCTGTCGATGATGCGCAAAACCGGATAGGGCGCGTCGGCATCTTCCTGCATCCGGGGGCGCGACAGATCGGCGCCGAGGTCGAAAAGGTCGTTCTGGATCGTCGCGATCTGGCCCGCAAGCTCACCCGTGGCATGAAGCCGGGCCAGCCCGAGCGTCGCATTGAGCTCGTCCACAGTGCCATAGGCATCGACCCGGGCCGAGTGTTTCGCGACACGCTCGCCATTCGACAGAGCAGTTTCGCCCTTGTCGCCGGTGCGGGTGTAGATCTTGTTGAGAACGACCATCAAAGCCCCCTCGACCACAGATAGGTCATCATAATGACAATGGCGATCGCTTGGGCGATCAGGCGCCAGCGCATCAGGCGGTTGCCATTGCGGCGGTTGAATTCTCCGCCTTTTGCAAAGCCTCCGACCCCGGTCATCAGAACGGCGAGGACGACAAGGCAGGAAAAGGCGGCGAGGTAGAATAGGGGATCTTTATGCATCTGACAGACCTAGCTTCGGCGTGCGAACCAGTCCAGAGCGCGCGTCGACAGGATGCGGCGCCCGATGCCGGACAAATAAGTGGGCGTGGTCACATAATAGCGAGCACGCGGATGGGCGCTTTCCAGCGCCTGCGCAATCTTTTCACTAACCGCGCGCGGAGGCAATTCAAATCGGTCCTTCTTGGCGGCGGGCTGGTACAGCCGTTTGAGCAGCGTCGCGCGGTATTGTTCGCGGCGCGGGCTGTTTTCCCAATCAATCCAACGCTCGAAATGGGGGATTGATTTGAGCCGGATGTCGGTGCCGATCGGGCCGGGCTCGATCAGCACGATCTTGATCGGCGTATCGGCCATTTCGAGGCGCAAGATATCGGTCAGCCCCTCCAGCGCGAATTTCGTCGCGGCATAGGCGCCGCGCCACGGCACGCCGACCAGACCGAGGACCGAGCTGATGGTAACGACGCGGCCCTCTCCGATCTCGCGAAATTGCGGGATCAGGCGGCGGGTCAGGTCATGGGTGCCAAAGAGATTGGTCTCGAAGATCTCGCGCAGGCCGCCGCGTGGCAGGTCTTCGACCGCGCCGGGCAGGGCATAGGCGCCGTTGTTCACCAGCGCATGGACCGGCCCCAAGGACAGCGCATGGGCGACGCCGTCGGCTACGCTGGTGTCCGAGGCGAGATCGAGTGCGAAGCTTTCCAAGCCCTCGGCGCGCAGGGTGGCGGCATCCTCCTCGCGCCGGCAGGTGGCGAGAACGTGCCAGCCGCGGGCTTTCAGCAGATGCGCGGCATCCCGCCCGATCCCGGACGAGCAGCCGGTCAGAAGCGCAGTCTTCATTTCTCGCTCGAAACCCGCAGGATGTGCATATTCGCATGGTTGGGGTTGTCGGATGCGGAAAAGCCGTAGCTGGACAGGGTCGGGGTGCTGGCAGGCGTCATCACACGTTCGCGGTTGAATTCAGGAGCATTTGCCAGCGCGACTACAATGAAAAGGCCGATCAGGGTCAACAAGATAACGCGATACATCAACAAACTCCGTCATTTCGCCTGAGTGCCAGCGCCGGGCGAGGGTGTGGCGGCCCAGACGGGCCTTTCATCACAAACCCGCCCCAGCCGGGCTTTGTTCCATCAGCAGATATTGGACCTTGGTCGCCCTCCGGCGAAAAATCCCGCTGGACCGAAGCGCGGCCCGGCCCTATTCACGAGCCTATGTCAGACGATCCGAACCGCCCCGAAGGCGAGACCGAGAACACCGTTTCCGAACAGCTGTCGCGCGCCATTGGCGAGCGCTACCTGACCTATGCGCTCTCGACGATCATGAACCGCGCGCTGCCCGATGCGCGTGACGGTCTGAAGCCGGTGCATCGGCGCATTCTCTATGCGATGCGCGAGCTTCGGCTGTCGGCAACCGGTCCGTTCCGGAAATCGGCGAAGATCTCGGGCGATGTCATGGGCAATTATCACCCCCATGGCGACAGTGCGATTTATGATGCGATGGCGCGCCTCGCCCAGCCTTTCGTCATGCGCTACCCGCTGGTCGATGGTCAGGGCAACTTCGGCAATATCGACGGCGACAACCCGGCCGCCTCGCGCTACACCGAGGCGCGTCTGACCGCTGCCGCCGAGGCCCTGCTGGAAGGGCTCGCGGAAGATGCCGTCGATATGCGCGCGAACTATGACGGCACGCTTGAAGAGCCGGTGGTGCTGGCGGCGGCTTTCCCGAACCTGCTCTGCAACGGCGCTTCGGGGATTGCGGTCGGCATGGCCACGAACGTGCCGCCTCATAACCTCCATGAAGTCGTCGATGCCTGTCTGCATCTGATCAAGGCCCCCGATGCGCGCGACGAGACGCTGATCTCGATCATGCCGGGCCCCGATTTCCCGACCGGCGGCGTGCTGGTCGAAAGCCGCGATGTCATTGCCGAGGCCTACCGCACCGGACGCGGCAGCCTGCGCCTGCGCGCGCGATGGGCGGTCGAGGATCTGGGGCGCGGCCAATGGCAGATCGTCGTCACCGAGATCCCCTATCAGGTCGCGAAATCCAAGCTGATCGAGCGTCTGGCCGAGCTTATCCAGATCAAGAAGGTCCCGATTCTCGCCGATGTCCGCGACGAATCGGCGGAAGACATCCGCATCGTGCTGGAGCCCAAGACCCGCGCGGTCGATCCCGAGCAGCTGATGGCGGCGCTCTTCCGCACCTCGGATCTCGAAGTGCGATTCGGGCTGAACATGAACGTGCTGATCGACGGACGGATGCCCAAGGTCTGCTCGCTGAAAGAGGTCCTGCGCGCCTTCCTCGACCACCGCCGCGAGGTTCTGGTCCGGCGCTCGAACTTCCGGCTCGCCAAGATTGCGGCCCGGCTCGAGGTGCTCGAAGGCTATATGATCGCCTTCCTCAATCTCGACCGCGTTATCGAGATCATCCGTTACGAGGAGGATCCGAAAGGGGTGATGGTCGCCGAGTTCAAGCTGACCGAGGTGCAGGTCGAGGCGATCTTGAACATGCGCCTGCGCGCCTTGCGCCGCCTCGAGGAAATGGAGCTGCGCGACGAGCAGAGCCGCCTTCTCGACGAACGCGCGGGGCTCGAAGGAATGCTCGCCGACGAAAGCCTGCAATGGGCCGAGATCTCGAACCAGCTGCGCGACGTGCGCAAGCAATTCGGGAAATCCGCGCCCGGCGGCCAGCGCCGCACCGAGATCGCTGAGGCCGAGGATGTCGGCCCGATCGACATGGATTCGATGATCGAGCGCGAGCCGATCACCGTGATCTTGTCGAAAATGGGCTGGATTCGCGCGATGAAGGGCCATCAGCCGCTCGATGCCGAGATCAAGTTCAAAGATGGCGACGGCCCGTTCATGGCCTTCCATGCCGAGACCACCGACAAGCTGATGGTCTATGGCGCGAATGGCCGCTTCTACACGCTGATCGGCGCGAACCTGCCAGGCGGGCGCGGCATGGGCGAGCCTTTGCGCCTGATGATCGACCTGCCGAATGACGCCGCTGTCATCGACATGTTCGCCTGGCGCGACGGCGTGAAATATCTGGTTGCCTCGAAAGAGGGCGATGGCTTCATCGTCGGTGCCGCCGATATTCTGGCGCAGACCCGCGCGGGCAAGCAGGTGCTGAACGGCGAGGCGCTGCTTTGCAAGGTCGTGTCGGGCGATCACGTCGCGGTCGTCGGCGAGAACCGCAAGGTGCTGGTCTTCCCGCTCGACGAGCTGCCGGAAATGGCGCGCGGCAAGGGTGTGCGGCTTCAGAAGTTCAAGGACGGCGGGCTCTCGGATGCGAGCTTCATCACCTTGGCCGCGGGGCTATCGTGGAAAGACCCGGCGGGGCGGACCCGGCGCGAAGAAGATCTGACCGAATGGCTGGGCAAGCGCGGCACGGCGGGCCGGATGGCACCGCGCGGCTTCCCGCAGGACAACAAGTTCAACTGATCTTTGCCCTTATGGGCGTTGAAAACGAAGGCGCGGGGAAGCTTTTCCACCGCGCCTTTTCTTTTGGGAATGGCCCGCTCAGTTCGAGCTGGTGAAGGGCATTCTCAGCCCCGAGGTTTTGGTCGACGGCTTGAAGATCGGGCTTTCGCTGCTCGGCGCAGAGATCGAGGATTGCTCAAGCGAACCCTTCTTCGCGCCGCTGCAGGCAAGGGCCGGGACGGCGGTCAAGGCCGTCACGGTCAGGGCAACGGCGAGGGTCTTCATCTTCATGGACAGGCTCCTTCGGGTTGCGGACCCGCAGGGCAGGCGCCCCTTGGGTCGGTGGATCGAAGTCTTCAGTCTGACACGGGCAGGCCATCGGATCAATTCCGCCTGCCCGGATCGGGGATCAGTCGCGCTTGACGTCTTTCCAGCCGGTGAGCATCGGTTTGACCAGATCCTCACGCTTCCAGAAGCAGTAATAAAGGATCACCGCCAGATGCAGCAGCACGAGGACCAGTATGACCGAGCCGCCAAGCTCGTGCAGGCCGACCGCCTTGGACCGTGTGGCCGAGCTGACATAGCTCGCGAGCGGGCCGACGTTGATATAATCGTCGGGGTCAGAGATCAGCCCGGTCGTGACCTGCGCGATCAGCGCGGCCAGCATGGCAATGACCGAGAGCGCGCCAAGCGGGTTGTGACCGGGCCAATGGCTCGGCTCCCGCGCCAGAAAGCCGCGCGCATAGGTCAGCACCGTGCCCGGCCCGCGCAAGAAGGTGGAAAACCGCGCCGGTTTCGGCCCGAGAAAGCCCCAGATCAGGCGGAAGGCCAGAAGACCGATCACGACATAGCCGCACCAGAAATGCAGCGTCATTTTCAGCGGGCCGAACTGGCCCAGACACCAGGCGGCAATGACGAAAAACGCCAAAAGCCAGTGAAACCCGCGCAAAAGCGGGTCCCAAAGGCGGATCTTCTGGCGCTCGTCCGGGCCGGGACCCGCGTTGGGACCCAGATCGGGCATCACTGTTTCTCGCGATAGGCGTCGTGGCAGGCCTTGCAGGCAGCGCCAAGCTTGCCGAGGACCGGCCCGACATTGGCCTGCCCGCCCTTGACCGCCTCTGAGGCACCGGTCGCGGCTTCGCCGAGGGCGGCATATTTCGCCTTGAAATCGTCCATATTGGCCCAGATCTCGGATTTCGCGGCAGTGTTCTTCACGTCTTTGAGCGACGAGCCTTCGACGAAATGCATCGGCAGCGTGTATTTGGTCAGAGCCTCGATATTGGCCGCCGAGGTCGAGGCCAGCATCTCATCATAGGCGATCTCGCCCTTTGCCATGCCCGCAAGCGGCGCCATATTGGCCCCCAGCATCTCGAAAAAGCCTTGCCGGGCTTTCACATTGTCTTCGATCTTGTCATCGGCAAACGCCATGAACGGCAGGGCAATCAGGGTCGCGGTGGTCAGGATAAGACGCATTGGCTGTCCTCTTTGTCGGGGATGGCTGGATCAGCTTGAAGCGTTGCACAGGGTTTTCGGCGGCGCAACCACGCGCGCCGCGCACACGCAAAACTGTGATCGCAAAGGAGATTCGCGTCCGCGTCTTGCCCTAGGGCCAGTCGAGGTCCAGCCAGACCAGCCGGTGGCGCGAGGCCAGCGCGACGGTCTCGGCAACGGGATCGTCCGGCGTGGGCCAGAGCACGGCCGAATCGCGCACCCGCAAGCCGGGGGCGGGCAGCACGACATCGACGCGCAGATTGCCCGCCTTGTCGGGACGCCATTGCGCGGTGTCTTGCGCCGGATCGCCGCGGTGGCTGGCGTTGACGCCGGTTTGCGGCGCAAGCCTGCCGCCCTCGCTGACCGGAGCGGGGTCCTGCACCTGCGCCAGCAGCGCGGTGATCGCCTCATGTGCGCCGTCACCGTCCAGCGGGTCGAGATTGGTGTCGCCCAGCACGACGAAAGGCGCCTCGGGCAGGTGCTGCAACCAGAAAGCGGTCTCATCATGGTTGCGGCGGCGGTTGCGGTCCTTATGGCCAAAGACCGGGGGCGAGGCAGAATAAGCCAAAAGATGCAAGGGCTTGCCCGCGACGATCACCGGCACATCCCAATGCGCCACCGAAGAGAGGCGCTGGACCGCGCTGATCTCGGCGGGCAGGTCCGGCATCCGGTTGCCCGGCAGATCTCGCCAGAGAAAGGCGCTGTAATCAGTGATCTCGCCGAAAGGATGGCGCGAGAGCAGCGCCATGCCGCTTTGGCCGGAAAACGAGCCATAGCCCTGCGCATCATCCGCCGTGCCCAGCCGCCCGTTCTGGTCGAGATCGAGCCCGGTCGCCATACCGCTGTTCGGGCGCGCGGCGAACAGATGGGGATAATCCGCGCCCGCCTTGGCCAGCTGGGCCTGAAGCTCTTTCAACGCCAGCAGGTCACGGTCCCAGTCCATCCCGGTCAAGAGCAGGATGTCAGGATCGGCCCGCGCGATCACCGCAACCACCGCCCCAATCTGCTTGTCCTTGCCGCTAAGCAGATCGCGGTAAAGCAGTCCCGGCCCGTCTCGGGTCAGGTCGGGCGTATAAGTGGCGATTCGCAGCCGCTCGGCCCAAGCGGGGCTCGATGCGCAAAGGGCGACGCCAAGCGCCGCCCCGACCGAAAGGATGCGAGACCGCCAGGTCAAGCTCAGACCCAGGGACGGCTTTGCGCCATCTGGCCTTCGAAGCTGTCGATCTTCGAGGATTTTTCGAGGGTCAGGCCAATGTCATCGAGACCGTTGATCAGGCAATGCTTGCGGAACGGATCCATCTCGAAGGCGAAGCTTTGGCCGTCCGACGTAGTGACCTGCTGATTCTCGAGATCAACCGTCATGCGAGCATTGGCACCTTTGCGGGCGTCCTCCATCAGCACGTCGACGGCTTCTTTCGGCAGAATGATCGGCAGAATGCCGTTCTTGAAGCAGTTATTGTAGAAAATATCCGCGAAGCTTGTCGAGATCACCGCGCGGATGCCGAAGTCGAGCAGCGCCCAAGGCGCATGTTCGCGCGACGAGCCGCAGCCGAAATTGTCACCGGCGACGATGATCTGGCTGTCGCGATAGGCGGGCTGGTTCAACACGAAATCAGGCACTTCCTGCCCATCGGGGGTAAAGCGCATCTCGTCGAACAGGTTCTTGCCAAGGCCGGAGCGATGGATCGTTTTCAGGAACTGCTTGGGGATGATCATATCGGTGTCGATATTGACCAGGGGCATGGGGGCGGCAATACCGGTCAGTGTGGTAAACTTGTCCATATTAGTCCTCACGGTTTGGGTTGGCGGCGTTCACGTCTGTGTGCATATTAGACATGAACTGTGCCGAACTCTTTTTCTGGTGTCTCTATGGTTGAAACGATGACCCCCGCAACGTGGTGGGGATGTATTGGTTATGGCTGGACGCCGGAGATCGGCGATCCGAATATCTGGGGATGGCTGACCGTGCTGTCCTATCTGATCTGCTGCGGGCTTTCCCTTGCCGCAGCGGGGCGATTGCGGGGCCGAGGCGGACGCGGCCTGTGGTGCACGATATCGGGGCTGATGCTTTTTCTCGGCATCAATAAGCAGTTGGATCTGCAAACGGCGTTGACCGATACCGGCCGCTGCCTTGCCCATCTTCAGGAATGGTATGAAGGGCGTCAGCTGATCCAGATGCTGTTCATTGGCGGTCTCTTCGTGATCATTTCGGCGATCTTCGCGCTGGCGCTGGCCAATATGCGCGGCAAGCTGCGCGCGAATCTGTTGGCGTTTCTCGGCCTGTTCGTTCTGCTGACCTTCGTGATGGTGCGCGCTGTGGGCTTCCATCATATGGATGCCCTTATCAGCGCCCAGATCGCGAGCGTCTCGCTGAACTTCGTGTTCGAGAACGTCGGACTGCTCATGATCGCTGCCAATGCCGTCGCCATCCTGCGAGCAACCGCGCCAGAGCGGCGCGGTCAGCCCGCCTGAGGCTTAGGCGACCTCTGCGGCCAGAACCTCGCGCACGTCGGTCAGATGACCGGCGATGCCCGCGGCAGCTGCCATGACCGGCGACATCAGATGGGTGCGGCCCCCGCGGCCCATCCGGCCCTCGAAGTTGCGGTTCGAGGTCGCGGCGCAACGCTCGCCCGGCGCAAGCTGGTCGGGGTTCATGCCCAGACACATCGAGCAACCGGCCAGACGCCATTCAAAGCCCGCATCGGTGAAGATCTTGTCGAGACCTTCTTCTTCGGCCTGAATCCGCACCAGACCCGAGCCCGGCACGATCATGCCGCGCACGCCATCCGCCAGATGCTTGCCCTTGAGGATACCGGCTGCGGCGCGCAGATCCTCGATCCGGCCATTGGTGCACGACCCGATGAAGACCGCGTCGATCTTGATCTCATTGAGCGGTGTGCCCGGGATCAGGCCCATATAGTCGAGCGAGCGGCGCGCGGCTTCGACCTTGCCGCCTTCGAAGTCCTCGGGCGCGGGCACTTTATCGGTGATCGCCAGAACATCCTCGGGCGAGGTGCCCCAGGTCACGACCGGCGCGATGTCTTCGCCACGAATGGTCACGACCTTGTCCCAATGCGCGCCTTCGTCGGTGAAGAGCGTTTTCCACCAGCTGACGGCGGCTTCCCAAGCGGCGCCCTTCGGCGCATGGGGGCGGCCCTTGCAATATTCGTAGGTCTTGTCGTCCGGCGCGATCAGACCGGCGCGGGCGCCGCCTTCGATCGCCATGTTGCAAACGGTCATGCGGCCTTCCATCGAGAGATCGCGGATCGCTTCACCGCAATATTCGATGACATAGCCGGTGCCGCCCGCGGTCCCGGTCTTGCCGATGACGGCAAGCGTGATGTCCTTGGCGGTCACGCCAGGGCGCAGTTTGCCGGTGATTTCCACCTTCATGTTCTTCGATTTCTTCTGGATCAGCGTCTGGGTCGCCAGAACATGCTCGACCTCAGAGGTGCCGATGCCATGGGCCAGAGCGCCGAACGCGCCATGGGTCGCGGTGTGGCTGTCGCCGCACACGACGGTCATGCCGGGCAGGGTCCAACCCTGCTCGGGGCCGACGATATGGACGATGCCCTGACGGACATCCGACATCGGATAGTAGTTCAGCCCGAATTCACGGGCGTTCTTGTCGAGCTCGGCGACCTGAATGCGGCCCTCGGGGTTCTCGATCCCGTTCACGCGGTCGGCGGTCGTCGGCACGTTGTGGTCCGGCACGGCAATCGTGCGCTCGGGCGAATGGACCTTGCGGCCCGCCATGCGCAGGCCCTCGAAGGCCTGAGGCGAGGTCACCTCATGGACCAGATGGCGGTCGATATAGAGCACGCAGGTGCCGTCCTCGGAACGGTCGACCACATGGGCGTCGAAAATCTTGTCATAGAGCGTGCGGGGCGCGCCCGCTTTGGTGTTGCCGGTCATGGCTGTCTCTTTCTCAAAGAGTAGCTTGGGAAACTGGAGAGGCCGCAGCTTGCGGCGAAGGGCACAACGCCGTGCCCGCCACAACGATCAAAGTCGGGCGGTAATCGAGAGGCTTTCGCCATAGAACCGGCCCGGCAGGCGGGCGCGATCATGAATGTCGAAGTAGATGAATCCTCGCATGGCGGATTATTTAAGCCCGAAAGGCATTTCGCGCAATATCCGTAAATCCGAAGTGACCTTTTCGTCCCCTTGCCGAGCGTCGAGGTCGGTGCGCAAGATGGGACGGGCAGGAATGGGATGAAGCCTTTGTCACCAGATGTCTTTGATGCGGCGCAGGCGCTCTGGCTGCAGATTCGCATGTTTGCCAAGGGGATGCTGCTGCCTTGGCGGCTGAACCAGCTTCTTGCCATCGCCGCGCTGTTTCTCATCGCGCATTTCGCTGCCAAACCGATTGGCCATTGGCTGACGACCTGGCTGCGCAAGCGGCAGGGCTGGACGAAATGGAAGCTGCGGCTCGGGATCTTGATCCAGCAGCGGGTGCGGGTGATTCTCTTCGCGCTGCTGGCGTGGATTCTGGTCGCGGTGATGCGCGAGCTGACCTGGCCCTCACGCAGTCAGCTGATCGCGCTGGCCGCCTCGATTGCGACCGCTTGGGCGGCGATCGGCTTTGTCACGCGCATCATCCGCACCCGGCTGCTGCGGCGGCTCGTGCGCTGGTTTGCCTGGATTTTCGCGACGCTCTATTTCCTCGATTTCCTGACGGTCGCCGAGAATCTGCTCGACAGTCTCGCGCTGAGTTTCGGCGAGTTCCGCCTCTCGGCGCTGACGGTGATCAAGGCGGTGGTGGTCACGGTGGTGATGATCGTCGCCGCGCGGCTCTTTTCGCGCTTCGTCACGCGCAAGCTGGCCAAGAACTCGGATATCGCGCCCGAGGTCCAGATCCTGATCTCGAAGGTCTTGCAAGGCGTGCTGATCACGCTGGCGATCCTGATCGGGGTCAAGGCGGCGGGGTTCGATCTGACCGGCTTCACGGTCTTTACCGGCGCGCTTGGCGTCGGTCTGGGCTTTGGTCTGCAAAAGGTGATCTCGAACCTGATGTCGGGCTTCATCATCCTGATGGACAAGTCGATCAAGCCCGGAGACGTGATCTCGATCGGCGACACCTTCGGCTGGATCGAGGAACTGGGTGCACGCTATACCTCGGTGGTGACGCGCGACGGGCGGGAATATCTGGTGCCGAACGAGGATCTCGTCACCGGGCAGGTGGTCAACTGGTCGCATACCAATGACTTCGTCCGGCTGGATCTGTTCTTCGGCGCCTCATATCGCGACGATCCCCATGAGGTGACGAAAATCGCAATCAATGCCAGCCTCAGCGTCAAGCGCGTGCTGGCGCAGCGCACCCCGGTGTGCTGGATCACCGGCTTTGGCGAGCGCTCGGTCGAATATATCCTGCGCTTCTGGATTTCCGACCCGACGGCGGGGATCACCAACGTCAAGGGGCAGGTCTATATGGCGATCTGGGACGCGTTCAAGAAAAACGGGGTCGAGCTGCCCTATCCGCAAATGGAGGTGCGAATGCTGCGCGCCAATCGCGATGAGGAAAATGCTCCGCATTTTCAGATGACGACCAGCCTCAAGGACTAAGAAAGCCCGGGCGATCTTTACCGGTCGTTAACGCTTTGGTCCTAGCCTGACTGCGGAGAATTGACCGTGGCTAGGCAGGAATCGGACGGGATGAGAGTGCAAGAAGACGTGATCGGCGGGATGCGCGCGGTGTTGGGCCTTGTCGCTGTGGTGATGCTTGCGGGGTGCTTTCCGACTGATCTGACCGGGGTGCGTCCCGATGGCACGAAAATCACGATGATGTTCTATCCGGGCGGCAGCCGGCTGGACGATCTGACCATCATCGAAGGGCGGAATTACTTCGGTAAGGGCCAGTATCAGATGGACGATCCCCTTGCCGATGTTGGCTTTCGCATGAAGGACGGGCCTCGGATTCAGGCGGAATGCACGCTGAAGGGCAAGGACATCATGGATCAGCCGGAATGCAAGGAATATACCGTCTACCGTTCGGATTTCGCCCTCATTCCCGAAGGCACCCGCTTTGCCCGACCCGAGATGTTCTGACCCGAAAGCGGTGCTTTCAGCAGATTTCAGGGGAATCTTCGCGTTTACGGGCGGGGCGGCCTGCGGCGGGGCATTGAGAAAACGCGAATCCATGCTATCTTGATCCTATCCCGGCGCCGGGGCTATCGGCGTGTTGTTTGGAGTATGACCCCTGTCCAATCTCGTCTCGCCGGCCGCATCGCCGGCAGCGACCGCCGCGCCCACCAAGGAACTGAGCAGCGACCAGTTATTGGAGCGTGTTCTCGCCTCTCTCGATGATGACAAAGCCGAGGATGTCGTGACCATCGACCTCCGCGGTCGTTCGGCTATGGCCGATCACATGGTGATCGCCTCGGGCCGCTCATCGCGTCAGGTGGCCTCGATCGCCGACAAGCTTGTCGAGCGTCTGAAGGAACAGACCGGCCGTTCGGCCCGGATCGAAGGCAAGGAAACCGGCGACTGGGTGCTGATCGACACCGATGATATCATCATCCATGTCTTCCGCCCCGAAGTCCGCGAGTTCTATCAGCTCGAAAAGATGTGGATGCCCGCCGATGCCCTGCGTTCGGCGACGCTCGACCGCATCCGGGCTGAACATGCGGCCGCGCAGATCACCAACTGATCCATGCGTCTTGTGCTCGCCGCAGTCGGGCGGCTGCGGAAGGGGCCGGAAGCGACGCTGATCTCGGACTACCTTGACCGCTTTGCAAAGGCGGGCCGATCACTTGGCCTGCCTCCGGTCTCGGTGCTCGAGGTCGAGGATAAGCGCGGCGGCGGTATGGCCACCGAAGCCGAGCTTTTGCTGCGCGCCATCCCGGACGGGGCGGCGCTGATCATTCTGGACGAACGCGGCCAGATGCTCACCTCGCCTGAATTCGCAACCCGTCTTGGCAATTGGCGCGATCAGGCGCGCGATGTCTGCCTGGTCATCGGCGGCGCGGATGGCATCGACCCCAGCCTGCGCGCCCGCGCCGATCTGGCGATCAGTTTCGGCAAGATGGTCTGGCCGCATATGCTGGTCCGCGTCATGGTGGCTGAGCAGCTTTACCGCGCTGCGACCATCCTGTCGGGCAGCCCTTACCACCGCGAATAGACCCAAGCCCGCTGCGGATTGACGCGGCGGGGGGCGCGAATTTTCCCGCGCCGGCCCCGGTCTGGACAGATCGACCGTGTCGGGCCATGATGCCCGCTGGCGTTCAGGCGGGTGCAAACAGGATCATGGCGAAAATCAGGGCTGCCTTTTCCCATCCTTCGGCGCTTTTTCCCCTGCTGATCGGTCTTAGGGCCAACAATGGCATGGGGTTGCGCGGCCATTAACCGCCGGCAACCCATAACCCCCGCCTGACCTTGACCGAAAAACCCCACAGCCTTGCGCGTGGGGAAACGTTCCTTTTGGGGAAAAGCCATGACGATCTGGACCGAACTGGCCCGCGCCGCAACGGCGTCGGGCGACGAGATCCTGCTGCGCCAGCGCGGTGCGCTTTACGAAATCCGCTATAACGGCATGGAGCTCATGTCGAACCTGAACCACCATTCCGAGGACCTTCTGGCCGCGAAGGCTCTGCGCAAATGCCCCCATCCCGCGCGTCAAGTGCTGATCGGCGGGCTGGGGCTTGGCTTTACGCTGCGCGCGGTCCTGGACCATCTTGGCCCCGAGGCCCGCGTCACCGTCTGCGAGTTGATCCCCGAGATCGTCGCATGGAACCGTGGCGTGCTCGCGCCTTTGGCTGGGCATCCGCTGAACGACCCGCGTGTGCGGGTGATTACTGGCGATGTGCAGGCGCATCTGGCAGAGGTCGCGGGCGGTTATGATGTCATCTTGATGGACACCGACAACGGCCCCGATCTGACCGTGCGGCCCGAAAACGGCGCGATTTATGGCGCGAACGGGCTGGCTCAGGTCGGGCGCGCGCTGAAGCCGCAGGGGCTCGCGGCCTTCTGGTCGGCGACGGTCTCGCCTGATTTCGAGGCGGCTTTGGCCGGTTGGGATCCGGGCTGGACGCGCGAGGATGTGGCTTTGGTCAGTGGCCGCGTCGATGCCATGCACCACATCTATTACGCCGCACCGAATGCCGTGGCTTTGCGGTTGGCGAGCTGACGACAGGGCCCGTCCCAAAAGGGGCGGGCCTTTTCCTTGCGCGAAGGGGGCTTACTCTTCCGGCAGATCCTGCCAGTTGTCGATGATCGCGACGGCCTCATCGGCGGTTTCGACGAAGCTGATAAGGTCGAGATCCTCGGGGCTGATCGTGCCCGCCTCGGCCAGGGCCTGCCAGTTGATGACCTTTTCCCAAAAAGCGCGGCCAAAGAGGATGAAGGGGATTTTCCGCATCCGCCCGGTCTGAATCAGGGTCAGCGCCTCGAACATTTCATCGAGCGTGCCGAAACCGCCGGGGAACACTGTGACGGCGCGGGCGCGCATCAGGAAATGCATCTTGCGGATGGCGAAGTAATGGAAGTTGAAGCACAGATCGGGCGTCACATAGGCATTCGGCGCCTGCTCATGCGGCAAGACGATCGAGAGCCCGATCGAATGGCCGCCCGCTTGATGCGCGCCAAGATTGCCCGCCTCCATCACGCCAGGGCCACCGCCGGTGCAGATGACAAAGTCGCGCCCCGTGGTCTTGAGGCTGCGCAGCGTCATCTGACGCGCGAATTCGACCGCCTCGGTGTAATATTTCGACAGCTCGCCCAGAGCCGGGGTGCGCGCGCTCGCTTTTTCCTCGGGCGAGGGGATGCGCGCGCCGCCAAACAGCACCACGGTCGAGTCGATGCCGCGCTCGTCGAGCATCATCTGCGGCTTGAGAAGTTCCAGCTGCAGCCGCACCGGACGCAGTTCCTCGCGCAGCATGAAGTCGTTGTCGACAAAGGCCAGCCGATAGGCCGGGGCGCGGGTCTGGGGCGTGTCGGGCGTGTTGTGCAAAGCCCGCACATCTTGCTGGCTGTCGCGGAAGGGATTGTTGCGCTCTTCTTCTTCAGTCATCGAAACCTCTGACATAGGCCCGGCGCGCATTGCACCGGAGGTCCCCCACGCTTATAGCCCGATGACGACAGTTTCCACCCGTGAGAGGCCCCACATGACCTATGCCGCGCTAGAGACCGCCATTGAAGCCGCCTGGGAGATCCGCGACCAGATCACTCCCGCCACCCAGGGCGAAACCCGCGAAGCCATCGAGGCGACGCTGGAGGCGCTGGACAAGGGCGAGCTGCGCGTTGCTGAAAAGCGCGGCAAGGACTGGCATGTGAACCAATGGGCCAAGAAGGCCGTTCTGTTGAGCTTCCGCCTCAAGGATATGGAAATCCTCGAAGGCGGCCCGCAGCATGGTGGCTGGTGGGATAAGGTCGACAGCAAATTCAAGGGCTGGGGCGAGAACCGCTGGCGCGAGGCCGGTTTCCGCGCCGTTCCGGGCAGCATCGTGCGCCGCTCGGCCTATATCGCCAAGAACGTCGTGCTGATGCCGTCCTTCGTCAATATCGGCGCCTATGTCGATGAGGGCTCGATGGTCGATGGCTGGGCCACGGTCGGCTCTTGCGCGCAGATCGGCAAGAACGTCCATCTCTCGGGCGGCGTTGGCATTGGCGGCGTGCTGGAGCCGATGCAGGCTGGCCCGACCATCATCGAGGACAATTGCTTCATCGGTGCGCGCTCGGAAGTGGTCGAGGGCGTGATCGTGCGCGAGGGCTCGGTTCTGGGCATGGGCGTGTTCATCGGTCAATCGACCAAGATCGTCGACCGTGAGACCGGCGAAGTCTTCTATGGCGAAGTGCCTGCCGGTTCGGTCGTGGTCGCAGGCTCGTTGCCCTCGAAAAACGGCGTGAACCTTTATTGCGCTGTGATCGTGAAGCGTGTGGATGAAAAGACCCGCTCGAAAACCTCGATCAACGAGCTTCTGCGCGACTAAGGGAATATTTGGTTCACGCGACTCAAGTGCGTGAACCAAATGGGCTTTTCCGCGTTGTCCCTGCACCTGAACTTGTACCCAAAGGGGGACTTCACCATGCAGGGACTAGGCTGGATTGCTGCGATCGTCGTCGGTGGGCTTGCCGGATGGATTGCCAGCATCATTATGAAGGCCGACACCGGGTTGATCACCAATGTGATCATCGGGATCGTCGGAGCTGTCATCGCGAATGCTTTGCTGAGTTTCTTCGGAGTTTACACGCAGGCCGGAAGCTGGCTCGCGCAAGGTGTCGCGGGGTTGATCGGTGCGATCATCCTAATCTGGCTGTATCGGGCCGTCGCCCGATGAAACTGGCCCAAACGGAATGAAAAAACCCGCGCCTTGGCGCGGGTTTTCGTTTTGGGGGTGGCGGGACTGCCAGCGGGTCCGCGCATCGCTCAGTCGCGGGCGGGTTTGACCTTTTTCAGCGTCTTGCCGTGCTGGGTGATCCAATCCATCAGCGCCAGCAGGACGCCTGAGAGCAGAAAGACCAGATGGATGATGACCATCCAGCGGATTTTCTCGGGCGGGTAGCTGCCGACATCCATGAAGACCTTGAGCAGATGGATGCTCGAAATCGCCACGATCGAGGCGACGAGCTTCAGCTTCAGCCCCGAGAAATCGACCTCGCCCAACCAGTCCGGGCGGTCCTTGTGGTCCAGCAGATCCATGCGGCTGATGAAGTTTTCATAGCCCGAGAGGATCACGATCAGCAAAAGATTGGCCGCGAGGCTGAGGTCGATCAGCGCCAGCGCGCTGAGGATCGCGTCATTGACGGTCAGGTTTGGCAGCGCCAGCACCAGATGGCCAAGCTCGGACAGAAAGACCCAGACCAGAATGAGCAAAGAGCCGGCAAGCCCGAGATACATGGGGGCCATGAGCCAGCGAGAGGCAAAGAGAAGGCGTTCGACGTTTCGTTCCATGGGGTTCCGTGCGAGGTGCGGGGCAAAGTGCCTGCGCTCCTCTCGGGCATGCGCGCGCCCCGCGCAAGAGTGTGACCTCCTGCCCGATTGTCGCAGGGCGCCGGGCAGGTGGGCGCGGCTCAGGCGGTGAAATCGGCCTCGGTCGCGCCGGTGATGCGCAAGAGATCCGCAGGCGCAATGGCAAAGACATGGTTCGGCGTGCCCGCCGCCGCCCAGACTTCGGCAAATTCGCCCAAACGCGGGTCGAAAAAGGCGGTGATCTCGCTCAGATGGCCGACGGGGGCGACGCCGCCGATGGCAAAGCCGGTCTCGGCCCGGATGAGCGCGGCATCGGCCTTACCCAGAGGCTGGCCCGCGACCGCCGTCGCCTTGGCCGCATCGACGCGATTGCCGCCCGCCGTCAGAAACAGCACGACATGGCCGCTGTCCTCGCCCCGGAAGATGATGGATTTCGCGATCTGATCGACCTCGCAGCCGACGGCGCGGGCGGCATCCTCGGCGGTGCGGGTGCTCGCCTCCATCTCTTTGACCTCGGCGGCGATCCCGGCGGCCTCCAGCGCCGATTTCACGCGATTCAAGCTCTTGCTCATTGCGTCTTTTCCTCCCTCGCGGAATAAGCTTGCCGCGTAAGGAAGGAAAAATCATGGCGGAACACAAGGTCTATACGCTGCTGGTCGAACTTGGCCGCAAAGAGGGTGACGGCTTGCCCGAGGACGCGACCGGCGGCGCGATGCTGATCTATGCCTCGGGCGTCGATCAGGACGAGGCCGTGCGCGAGACCGTCGCGATCCTCAAACAGGCCGGGCTCAATCCGGTCGAGGTCACCGGCCATGGCTCGATTGAAGAGCGCCTCGCTGAAGGGCACGAGATCCCGGAGGAAGAGCGCGAGTTGATGGAACGTGCTTTGGCCGAAAATTCGGTGATCGTCGTCCAGACCGAGCCGCTTTATGGCCCGCTCGAGCAAGACGATGACGAGGATGACGACGAGGCCTGATGCCGGCGCCTGAAACGGGCATCTGCATCCGGGGCCTGAGCCCCGGCTTGCATGGCGCTTAGGCCGAGGCTTCGGCCTTGCGCTGCTGAAGATGCTCTTCCATCCACGCCAGTCCGAATTCGCGCGAGCGGTGCGACAACTCGGTCGCGGCGCCTTCGGCGGAAAAGCGGGCAGGCTCTTCGACACGCTCGAACATCTCGGCCTCATAGGCTGCGACCGCAGACCGCCAATCTGGCGTCGTGGTCAGATGCCGCGCCAGCTCTGCGGCATCAAAGAGCGCCGCATTCGCGCCCTCGCCGCCAAAGGGCGACATGACATGGGCGGCATCGCCGATCAGGGTGATGCCGGGCCGGTTCGGCCAGTGATGCCCGACCGGCAGTGCAAAGATCGGGCGCGGCACGATCTGGTCATTGCTGGCGCGGATGAAGGCGAGCACCTTGGGCGACCAGCCCAAAAGCTCGTCCTCAAGCGCCCGTCGCACCGAGGCCGGATCGCTGAAATCAAAGCGTTTTTCGGCCCAATCCAGCGGCACGCGAAAGATGACATAGCCGCGCAGATGGGCATGACCGTTGCGCTGGATGATCATGGCGCGGGCGTCGTTGCTTTCGATGCCGAGCTTGCCCTTGCCGACAAGCGCGGCCAGCTCGGGATGGGCGTGATCGACATCGTCGATGCCGAATTCGATGAAGGTCAGGCCGCTATAGGCGGGCTGATAGCGCGAGACGAGCGGGCGGACCTTGGACCAGGTGCCATCGGCGCCGACCACGAGATCGAAGGTCTCGCGGCCCGCGGTCGTCACGACATCATAGCTGCCGTCGGGATTGGCCACGACCTCGCGCAGCGCCTGTCCCCAGCGGATCATCTCGGCGGGCAGGGCGCCCAGCAGCAGATCGCGTAGGGCGCTGCGGTCGATCTCGGGGCGATCGCCGTCTTCGGCATCGTCATCGGCCAGAAGCAGGCGCCCGGTTTCGTCGCAGAGCCGCGAGCCCTGATCCTCATAGCGCGCAAGCTTTTGGAATTCGGCCTCAAGTCCGGCGCGGCGCAGCGCGAGTTGGCCGGTCTCGGCGTGAAGATCGAGCGTGCCGCCCTGAGCGCGGGCATGTGGATCGGTTTCCCGCTCAAAGAGCGTCGTCGCGATGCCCTGCACATGCAGGATTCGGGCAAGGGTCAGGCCACCGGGGCCTGCGCCGATAATCGCGATGCGTAGCGGCGTCTGGGGGGCGGTCTGCGCGGGGGCGGCAGAAGAGAGGGTCATGGACAAGACCTCGGCGTTAAGATACATAGGTGACTATGCATTAAATATAGGTGCCTATTTAAATGTCAAGCGGGATGGATTGGGACCTGTTCGAAAACCCGGTGCCCTTGATCAATATGGCGGCGCGCAGCTTTTCGCGGCTGGGCGAGCGGCGGGTGAAGCCTTTGGGCTTCAGCGTCGGGCAATTGCCGGTGCTCTATCTGCTCAAGGATGGCCGGGCCTTGGCGCAAAAAGAGCTCGCTCGGCTTGCCAAGATGGAACAGCCCTCGATGGCCCAGCTTCTGGCGCGGATGGAGCGCGACGGGCTGATTGCGCGCAGCCCCGATCCCGAGGACCGGCGCAGCAGCTTGATTTCTCTGACGGAGTCGGCGCGTGGACGGATCGGCGCGGTGCGCGCGGCCTTGGATGCGGGCAATGGCGAGAGCTTTGCCGATTTCTCGGCGGAAGAGCTTGCGCTTTTCGTGGGGTTGCTGCGGCGGCTGAACAGTCGTCTGGACCGGCTGGTGGTAGAGGACCAAGCGGGCGCTTCAATCTGATCGACGGCAAGCTGACCTGCAGGGCCGGGTCGGCAAGGATCCCCCCGCGACAGATTGGCGCAACAATCTTGCCCTATCCATAGTTTGGGCCTTGGGCTAGACTTCTGGCAAAACGCCCAAAAGCAAAAACGGACAGGCAGTGACATGACCATTTCCCTTACCCGCATTTCGACCTCGGCCCTGCTGATCGGTGCTCTTTCAAGCTGCGGCGTTGCGATGAACCGGGCGCCCGGCATGATCGGGACGGGGCCGGTCGCGATCGCGCCGATCCCGCAGGCCTCGGCCGGAGACGAGGCCGGGCTTCAGCGCTTCGTGCAAAGCTTCAAACCGCGCGCGCTGGCTTCGGGCGTTTCGCCCGCGACCTATGACCGCGCGATGCGGATTGCGCGCTACAACCCCGATGTCATCCGGCTCGACCGCAAACAGGCCGAATTCTCGCGCCCGGTCTGGCTTTACCTCGACAGCGCCGTTTCGGATGTGCGCGTCACCACCGGGCGCCAGAAGGCCGCGCAGCTCAACAGCACCCTGTCGGCGATCGAGGCCCGCTACGGCGTCCCGCGCGAGATCGTTCTGGCCGTTTGGGGCATGGAATCGAACTTCGGCGCGAACCGCGGCAAGATGCAGATCATCCCCTCGCTCTCGACGCTCGCCTATGACGGGCGGCGCGGCGAGATGTTCCAGAACCAGCTGATCGCGGCGCTGAAGATCATTCAGGCGGGCGATACCGATCCCGAGCATCTGGTCGGCTCTTGGGCGGGGGCGATGGGCCACACCCAGTTCATGCCGACCTCCTATCTGGAATATGCGGTCGATTTCAACGGCGACGGCCGTCGCGACATCTGGTCGGACGATCCGACCGATGCTTTGGCCTCGACGGCGGCCTATCTCTCGCGCATGGGCTGGCAGCGCGGGCAGGCTTGGGGCGCCGAGGTGCAGGTGCCCTCGGGCTTCAATATGAAGCAGATCGGCAAGGGCACGCGCAAATCGACCGGAGATTGGGCGGCGCAGGGCGTGCGCCGGATCGGCGGCGGCGCGCTGCCTTCGGGCAATGGCTCGATCATCATGCCGGCGGGGGCGAATGGCCCGGCCTTCCTGATTCTCGACAACTTCCGCACGATCCTGCGCTACAACAACTCGGACAATTACGCGCTTGGCGTCTCGTTCCTCGGCGAGCGTATCGCAGGCCGCGCCGGAGTGCAGGGCGCCTGGCCGCGCAATGACCGCACGCTGACCACCAATGAGCGCCAGGAGATCCAGCAGCGTCTGACGCAGAAGGGTTATTATCAGGGCGAGATTGACGGGCTGTTCGGCTCGGCGACGATGGAATCGGTGGCGAATTATCAGCGCTCGATCGGGGTGACGCCGGACGGCTATCCGACCTCGATCCTGCTCGATCAGCTGCGCCGCTGACGCGCGTATCATCGCCAAAATGAAAGGACCGCTGACCACGGATGTGGCGGCGGTCTTCTTCATGTCACGAGAGAGATGGCGGGCCTGAGCCTCAGGCAAGAGTGTCGCGGAAATCCGCGACGACCTGCTCATAGACTGCGCGTTTGAAAGGCACGATCTTGGCGAGAAGCTCGTCGACCGAGGTCCATTGCCAGCGGTCGAATTCGGGATGTTCGGTCGCGATGTCGATGTCGCTGTCCGCGCCTTTGAAGCGCAGCAGGAACCATTTCTGGCGCTGGCCGCCGTATTTGCCCTTCCAGACCTTGCCGACGAGCTCCTCGGGGAGATCGTAGTAAAGCCAGTCCGGGCTTTCGCCGATCACCTCGACCAGATCGGGCGAGACGCCGGTTTCCTCGACCAGCTCGCGCAGGGCCGCGGTGCGGGGATCTTCGCCCTTGTCGATCCCGCCCTGCGGCATCTGCCACGCCTCGGAGGCGCTGTCGATGCGGTGGCCGGCGAAAACCAGCCCCGCTTCGTTGATCAGCACGACCCCGGCGCAGGGGCGATAGGGCAGGCCCTGCGGGCCCGTCCGTTCATCGCTCTTGCTCATTGGGTCTTGGTCCCTGCGGCGGGTTTGTCAGTGGCGGCCTTGTCGGTGGCCGGGGTGGCGGCGGCGGTATTGGCCTTGCCGTCCAGCTCCATCGCCGAGAGCCCCTTCAGGATATCGACCGCATAGGCGAGCTGATAATCCTCTTCGCGCAGCTTGGCGGTGGCCTCGACCTGCTTGGCCTCTTCTTCCATCTGCTTGCGCTCGTCATCGGTCACGGCGTCATTGTTCAGCGCGCCGCGCAGATCCGCTTCCGAATTCAGGAATTTCGAGGCGGTTTTCGGCTTGTTGTCCTCGCCATTGGCATCCGCCGCCGGGGGCTTCGGCTGCTCGACGATGATGTCAGGCTGGATGCCGAGCGCCTGGATCGAGCGGCCCGAGGGCGTGTAATAGCGCGCCGTGGTCAGGCGGATGGCGCTGTCGGCGGTGACCGGCATCACCGTCTGAACCGAGCCCTTGCCGAAGCTTTTCGTGCCGACAACCACCGCGCGGCGGTGATCTTGCAGCGCGCCGGTGACGATTTCCGAGGCCGAGGCCGAGCCGCCGTTGATCAAGACGACCATGGGCTTGCCTTCGGCGAGATCGCCCGGCTTCGCGTTCCAGCGCTCGCTGTCTTCGGCCTTGCGGCCCCGGGTCGAGACGATTTCGCCCTTGTCGAGGAAGGCATCCGAAACCGCGATCGCCTGATTGAGCAGACCGCCCGGGTTGTTGCGCAGATCAAGAACGATGCCCGAAACCTTGTCCATGCCACCGGCCTCTTTGACCGCTTTGGCGAGCTCGGATTTCATCGTGTCATAGGTTTCGTCGTTGAAGGTGGTGACGCGCAGAACCACGGTGTGGTTGATGACGCGGGTCTTGACCACGGTCAGCTTGATCGTGTCGCGCACGACTTTCACGTCGAAGGGCTCTTTTTCGCCCTGACGCAGAATGGTGATCGTCAGCTCGGAGCCGATCGGGCCGCGCATTTTCTCGACGGCCTCGTCCAGCGTCAGCCCCATCAGCGACTCGCCGTTGACATGGGTGATGAAATCGCCCGCCTTGATCCCGGCTTCGGCCGCAGGGGTGTCGTCGATCGGCGAGATGACCTTCACCAGCCCGTCTTCCTGCCCGACCTCGATGCCGATGCCGCCGAAGCTGCCCCGGGTCTGGGTCTGCATATCCTCGTAATCCTTGGCCGAGAGGAACGAGCTATGCGGGTCGAGCGAGGTCAGCATGCCATTGATGGCCGCCTCGATCAGCTTTTTGTCATCGACCTTTTCGACGTAATCGGCGCGCACGCGCTCGAAGACATTGCCGAAGAGATCGAGCTGCTCATAGACCGAAGCATTCTTTCCTGCTTCCTGTGCGATCAAGGGCGCGGCCAGCTGTGTCGTCACCAGAGCGCCAGCCAAAGTGCCGATGGCGCCTGCAAGAAGATAATGTTTCATTCGGTCGATCCGTCCTGACCTGTGTCACCAACAATTGGATTCATCATGAACCAGTCTGCCGGGTCCAGTGTTTCCTTACCTTTGCGCAGTTCAAGATAGAGTGTTTGCGTCAGGTCGGCATCACTGCCCGAGGCCGCGCCCTGCACAAACCCGATCCCGAACTCCTGCGCCGAGCCCTCTTTGCCACCCATCAAGCCCACCGGCTCGCCCGCGGCCAGCACGTCGCCAACCTCGCCGAACACCTGCGAGAGACCCGCGAAAATCATCAGATAACCCTGTCCCGGCTCGACGATCACGACATTGCCGTAGTCGAGCAGCGGGCCGCGATAGCGAATCGTTGCGGGCCAAGGCGTCGTGACCAAAGCCCCGGGGCTGGTCGAGACCACAAGGCCCGGGCGGCGCACGCCCGCGGCATCGGGCTGGTCATAGCCGCGCAGCACATGGCCGACGACGGGCAGGGGCAGGCTGCCCTGCGCGCCCTCGAAATCGGCCATCGGCGCGCCGACATCCTTTTCCATCCCGATAATGCCGGTGGCAAAGCCGTCAAGCGTCTCGGCCGATTGCACCAGAATCTTCAGCTCTTCGGGATCGGCACCATAGCGCACCGGCAGGTTCGAGCGGTCGGTGACGGCGCTCGCGAGCAGCCGGCGCGCCTCTTGCACCTGCGCCAAGCCCTGCGCCAGCGTATTGGCGGCGCTTTCTTCCAGCGCGCGCACGGTGTGGATTTCCTTCAGCTGATCGCGCAGCCCATCGGCCTCGGCCTTCAACGCGGGCGCAATCGAGGCAAGGATCATGCCCGAACGCGCGGTCGCCTCTGGTCCGGCGGGGTGCAGCAGAAGCGCGGTTTCCGGCGATTGCTCCATCGTGGTCATCACGCCGAGAACCCGGCTCAGACGCGCGCGGCGGGCCTCGAAATCGGCGGTGATCTGCTGCTCGCGCATCCCCGCACGGCGCAGACCCGAGCGCAGCGCGCCCAGACCCTTTTCATAGGCGCGGATCATCTCGGTCAGCGCGACGACCTGATCATTCGCGGTCAGCGCCTTGTCGAGCTCATTTGTCGCAGCCCGCAGCTGCGCCGCCGCCGCCGCCGCTTCTTCGGCAGCCTGATTGACCGGAGAGGCCGCGAGGGACGGGGCCTCGGCCAGAACCAGCGACAGAGAGAGCGACAGGGACAGCAGCGCGGAGGTCAGTTTCATCTGGGCTCGATCAGGCTTTGGCCGGTCATCTCGACGGGTTTGGCGAGGCCCATCAGATCCAGCACCGTGGGGGCAATATCGGCAAGCCGCCCCGACCGCAGCCGGGTCTGGGCAGGGCCGTTATGGACGATCACCGGGACCGGGTTGGTCGTATGCGCGGTATGCGGCCCGCCCGAGACCGGATCAACCATGGTCTCGCAATTGCCGTGATCGGCGATCACCACCGCCGCCCCGCCAACGCGGTCCAAAGCCTCGATCATCAGGCCAATCCCCTTGTCGACCGCCTCGCAGGCGAGAATCGCCGCCGACAGCTTGCCGGTATGGCCGACCATATCAGGATTGGCGAAATTGACGACGATCAGATCATAGCCCGCCTCAATCGCGCCGACGAGCCGCTCCGAGACCTCGGCTGCCGCCATTTCAGGCTGCAGATCATAGGTCGCGACCTTGGGGCTGGCGGGCATATAACGGTCCTCGCCCGGCTCGGGCGTTTCCTTGCCGCCGTTGAGGAAGAAGGTCACATGCGGATATTTCTCGGTCTCGGCCAGACGGAACTGGCGCAGGCCCTGCGCCGCGACCCAGGCACCCAAAGTATTGACGACCTGATGCTTGGGATAGGCCGCCTGCATGTATTTGTCGTGCTCGGTCGAATAATCGACCATGCCCAGCATCGCCGCCCAATTCGGACGCGGCCCGGTCACAAAGCCCGAGAAATCGGGTTGGGCCAGCGCCGCCAGAATCTCGCGCGCGCGGTCGGCGCGGAAATTGAGGCAGAAGAAGCCGTCACCGTCCTTCGCCCCGGCATAATCGCCGATCACCGTGGGCTGGATGAATTCATCGGTCTCGTCGCGGGCATAGGCGTCGACCACGGCCTGAGCGGCGTCAGGCGATTGCTTGCCTTCGGCTCGGGTGATCGCGGCAAAGGCGCGCGCGACACGCTCCCAGCGGTTGTCGCGGTCCATGGCGTAATAACGCCCGATCACCGTGCCGATGCGCGCACCGGCAGGCAGGTTGCCGGTC
Organism: Paracoccus aminophilus JCM 7686; assembly: GCF_000444995.1. Taxonomy (NCBI): domain Bacteria; kingdom Pseudomonadati; phylum Pseudomonadota; class Alphaproteobacteria; order Rhodobacterales; family Paracoccaceae; genus Paracoccus; species Paracoccus aminophilus. Next base: position 334,108 of record NC_022041.1, read on the forward strand.
AGCTCTGTCATAAAGCCAAGGCCGGATTTCGGCGGCACGTCGCGGCCATCGACAATCGCATGGACGACGGTCGGAATGCCCTTTTCGGTCAGCGCACGCAGCACCGCCTCAAGATGGGCAATATGGCCATGGACGCCCCCGTCCGAGACGATGCCCATGACATGGGCGGTGCCGCCGCTGGCGCGCAGAGTCTCGACGAAAGCGCCGATCGCGGTGTTGTCGTAAAAGCTGCCATCCTCGATCGCGAGATCAATCTGGCCCAGATCCATCGCCACCACGCGGCCCGCGCCGATATTGGTATGGCCGACCTCGGAATTGCCCATCTGCCCGCGCGGCAAACCGACATCGGGACCGAAGGTGATCAGCGTGGCATGGGGGTCTTCGGCCATCAGCCGGTCGAAATGCGGGGTCCGCGCTTGATCCGGAGCGCTCTGCCCGGGGCGGTCGGAAACACCCCAGCCATCGAGGATACAGAGAACGACAGGTTTGGGATGGATCATGCGGGCCTCGGAAGTGGTCGCCCCGGTTCTACGCTGCACAGGCGGCGCGGGCAAGGATCGGGGCTAAAACTTCAACCGAGCGTGATTTTTTGGACTCGGAGCCCCGCCAAGGAGCCCGCCGACACAGCCGTCAAGCCGATCACGAACCGATCACCGACAATCGGGAAAAGTTGAGAAGCCTATCGCAAAAACGCGGCGTATGACTTGGCTTACGATCAACCCGGAGCACAACATGAAGCTCAGAACCACCCTGACGGTCGCCCTCACCCTGACAGCATTGACCAGCGCCATGCCCGTTTTCGCAGAAACGGTCGCGCCGAAAGCCGTGACCGCTCAGACTGCCACGGCAGAGGCCGCGACGACGGTCCAGAAAACCGTCAAATCCGCGGCTCAGACCTCCGCCCAAACCACGGCCAAGACCGCCGCGCGTCAGGCGGTCAAGCCGGTGCAGCACCATGCGGCAACGGCGAAACAGGCGCCCCATCCGCGCGCCCATGTCGGAGATGTGCTCAAAACCGCAGATTATACCGCGATCAAGGATCCGTCGGTCTATAAGCTCAAAACCCAGGCGGGTTGGACCTATTACCGCGGCAATGACCAACGCATTTACCGCACCGATGTCAAAAGCGGCAAGGTGCTCGCGGTGCTGACCCCGGTCAAAGCTCCGGCCAAAGGCGAAAGCCACAAGGTCGCCGCGAAAACGACGACCCATGCCAAGGCCGCGCCGCAAAAGGCCAAGCTCCCGGTTGCCCCGACCAAAGCCGCGACCGCCCCGGTGGTTGCCGACTAATCCCGACCCCTTATCCCTGACCCCGGAAACAGCCAGAGGCGGGAGAGTTTTCTCCCGCCTCTGCTTTATCGTTCCAGTCGTGTCGCCGAAGGCCAGACCCGCGAAAATCCGCGCGGCTGTGCTCCCGCTTTCTTCATCACCCAAATACCCCTGCAAGCGTGCGCAGGGGCACAGGTCCCGCCGCTCAGGCCCCGGCTTCGGCGGCGATCTCGGCCTTGGATTTGCGCCCGCGCTCGGTCGCTGATTTCAGCTGACCGCACGCCGCCATGATATCCTCGCCGCGCGGCGTGCGGATCGGGCTCGCATAGCCCGCCTTGTGCACGATATCGGCGAAGGATTCGATGCGCTCCCAGCTCGAACGGCGATAGGGCGAGCCCGGCCATTCGTTGAAGGGGATCAGGTTGATCTTGGCGGGGATGCCCTGAATGAGCTTCACCAGACGGCGCGCATCGGCATCGCTGTCATTCACCCCGTCGAGCATGACATATTCGAAGGTGATGCGCTCGGAGTTCGACAGGCGCGGATACTCGCGCAAGGCGCCCAGAAGGGCCGCGATATTCCATTTCTTGTTGATCGGCACCAGCTTGTCACGGGTCTCGTCGGTGGTCGCATGGAAGCTCACCGCCAGCAGACAGCCGATTTCCTCGGCGGTCTTGGCGATCTCGGGGACGACGCCGCTCGTCGACAAAGTGATGCGACGACGCGACAGGCTGATGCCCTCGCCATCCATCACCACTTTCATGGCGTTGCGGACATTGTCGAAATTGTAAAGCGGCTCGCCCATGCCCATCAGCACGACATTCGACACAAGGCGCGTTTCATCCTTGGGCGCGCCGGGTTCCGGCCATTCGCCGAGATCGTCGCGCGCGACCATGACCTGACCGACGATCTCGCCCGCCGTCAGGTTGCGCACCAGCTTTTGCGTGCCGGTATGGCAGAAGGAACAGGTCAGCGTGCAGCCGACCTGGCTCGAGACACACAGCGTACCGCGGGTTTCCTCGGGGATATAGACGGTCTCGACCTCATGGCCGCCCGCGATTTTCAGCAGATATTTGCGCGTGCCATCGGCCGAGATCTGACGCGTCACGATCTCGGGCAGAGCGACCTCGAAATGCTCGGCCAAGAGCGCGCGGTAATCCTTGGCGAGATTGGTCATCTGAGCAAAGTCGCGCAGACCCCAATGGTAAACCCATTGCCAGATCTGGCCGACGCGCATTTTCGCCTGTTTCTCGGGCGTGCCCGCCTCGATCAGCGCCTCGCGCAACTCGTCCCGGGTCAGGCCGACGATATTCTTCTTCGCAGCTTCGGGAAGCTTGCGGGGGATGGTCAGAACATCCTGCGTGATCGGAGCGGCAACGGTCATGACAATATCCGGAACAAGGGCGGCCAAAGGGCAACGTCAGGGGAAGGCCAGCCAAATATGGGGTCTTTCCCTGCATTTCAATGAAAAAACCCCGGCAAAAGAGCCGGGGCTTCGGATTGTGATCGCGCGGCGCTTATTTCGCGCAGCGTTCCTTGGAGGCATTGGTTGCCGCCGTAATGCCCGAAAGCGAGAAGGTGTCAGCGGTTTGCGTGCCGCGCGCCGAGCGCCCGGTGACAATCGCGGACGAGCCGCCGCGCAACGCGGCAACCAGCTTCTGATCCTCGGCAGGCGAGCCGGCCCAGGCGTTTTCGCCCTCGGTGAAGAGGTTGAACTTGTTGCCGCCGATATTGAGCTCGACCGTCGAATCAGGGGCGAAAGGATAGCCGCCCGAGAACGACACTTCCGCGGCCTGACCCGGACGATAGGTCACATAAAGACGAATATCGCCGCGATTCACCTGGGCGGGTTTGCCGTCCTTGGTGTTCTGGGACGATTTCGGTGCCGAGACAGCCCAGCACTCTTTCGGGCTGGCGGCCGCGAAAACGGTCCAATCGCCCTCGGTGGCGACGACATTGGTCGAATCCTGTGCGAGCACCGGTGCGGTCTGTGCAGCGATCGCGATCAAAGTGGCTGCCGCTGCTCTGCGCAGCGAGGGGATAGTCATGCCTGGCCTCCTGCCAATATCCGTTTACCGGACTTGTTTCGGATTACGGTGGTCTTTTCAACCGTCTGGCCGCAGAATAGCGCCAATCCGCAGGCAGACAAAAGCCCTGCGAGCAGAAAATCGCGCAATTGTCAGAGGAAAAATGACAACAAAAGCTGCCGAACTGATCGAATTGTGGCGTGGCGGGCTCAAGGAGAGCACGCATCACGGCCATATCGTGATTTCTGACGCCCATGGGATCGTCGAAGCCTGGGGCGATCCGACGGCGGTGATCTTCCCGCGCTCTTCGTGCAAGATGCTTCAGGCGCTGCCTCTGATGGAAAGCGGGGCGGCCGATCAGGCCGGGCTTTCCAGCCGCGAATTAGCACTCGCCTGCGCCAGCCACAGCGGCGCCGCGATCCACACCGAGGGCGTTGCGCGCTGGCTGGGTGGGCTTGGCCTTGCCGACGGCGATCTGCGCTGCGGCGTTCATATGCCGCGCGATCCGGTCGAGAACAAACGCCTGACCTGCTCGGGCGAGGCGCCATGCCAGATCCACAACAATTGCTCGGGCAAACATGCGGGGTTCCTGACGCTGAACCAGCATTTGAAGGGTGGCTCGGAATATGTCGAGCTGGACCATCCCGTGCAAAAGGCCGTGCGCGCGGCCTTTGAAGAGATGACCGGCGAAACCGCCAAGGGCTGGGGCATCGACGGTTGCTCGGCGCCGAATTTTGCCTGCACGATCGAGGGGCTTTCCCGTGCCATGGCACGCTTTGCCACGCCGGGCGCAGGCGCGCGGGGCGAGGCGATCCGGCGGCTTTACGACGCGATGGTCGCCCATCCCGAGCTGGTCGCGGGCGAGGGCCGGGCCTGCACCGAGCTGATGCGCGCGACGGCGGGCCGGGTTGCGGTGAAGACCGGGGCCGAAGCGGTCTTTGTCGCGGCGATTCCCGAAATGGGGCTTGGCATCGCCCTGAAGATCATCGACGGCGGCACGCGCGGCTCGGAGGCGGCGATTACAGCGCTTCTGGTCCATCTCGGGCTGCTCGACAAAGCCCATCCGATGGCGATGAAACATCTTTATGCGCCCCATACCAATTGGCGCGGCAAGAAGACCGGCGAGATGCGCACGGCACCGGGCTTTCCGAGCTGACGCGCCGGGGTGGGGGCATCGGGTGGGGGCTGCGCGCCCCCACACCCCGCGGGGTATTTCCGTGATGAAGAAAGATCAGGCGGCGAGGAGTTGCCAGATCAGGCGCAAAGCGAGCGCCGATGAGGTCACGACCAGCAGCGGTTTGATCACGCGCGCGCCGATCTTCATGGCGAGATGCGAGCCAAGCGTTGCGCCTGCGACCTGCGCCGCCGCCATGGCAAAGCCCAGAAGCCAGAGCGGTTTGGTCACCGCGGCGAAGGCGATCAGCCCGCCGAGGTTCGAGGCGAAGTTCAGCAATTTGGTATGGGCGGTCGCCTTGAGCACGCCGTAGCCCGCGAGCGTGACGAAAGCGATCATGTAGAAGGCGCCTGCGCCCGGGCCGAGGAGGCCGTCGTAAAAGCCGACAGCCGGCACGATCAGGGCGGCGAAGGCGAGCGGGGGGATGCGCTCGGTGCGGTCGAGGTCGTCGAGCCCGGGCTTCAGCGCGAAGAAGAGCGCGGTCGCGATCAGCAGCACCGGCAGGATATAGCGCAGCGCATCGGTCGGGATGAAGCTGACCATGAGCGCGCCCGCAAGGCCCGCAACGAAGGCGATCAGCGCGGCACCCAGCTGTTTGCGCGGGTCGACGAGGCCGCGCCGGGCATAGCGGATGGCCGCTGTCGCCGCCCCGAAGGCGCCTTGCACCTTGTTGGTTGCCAGCGCCTGTACCGGCGGGATCCCGGCGAGCAGGAGGGCCGGGACGGTGACGAGGCCGCCGCCTCCGGCAATCGAATCGATGAAGCCTGCGGCAAAGGCTGCGGCGACGAGCAGGATCACGATCTGGGGGTCTAGTCCGAACATGGGCTCTCCCATGCGCTTTGGTCTCGCGCTTGTAAAGGGAGGCGCGCCGAGGGTCGGGCTCAGGCGCGGGGATGGGCGGCGCGGTAGACCGCCAGCAGATGCGCGTCATCGACCCCGGTATAGACCTGCGTGGTCGAGAGGCTGGCGTGGCCGAGCAGCTCTTGGATCGTGCGCAGATCGCCGCCCGCTGCCAGCAGATGGGTTGCGAAGGAGTGGCGCAGCGCATGGGGCGTCGCGGTCTGGGGCAGGCCCAGACGTTCCCGCGCCAGCCGCATGGCGCTTGCGATGATATTGGCGCCGACGCGGCCGCCGCGCACGCCGCGAAACAGCGCCTCATCCGCAAGACGCGGCCAAGGGCAAAGGGCGAGGTAGTCCTCGATCGCGCGGCGGGCGACCGGCAGGACCGGGACCTGACGCTCGCGCCCGCCCTTGCCGCGGATCAGCAGTGCCTCTGGGAAGGGCCAGTCGCGGCCATTGAGGTTCAGTGCCTCGGAGATGCGCAGGCCCGAGCCATAAAGCAGCGTCAGCACTGCAAGATCGCGCGCCGCGACCCAAGGCGTCTCATGGCCTTCCGCCGCCATATCGAGCAGGTTGCGCGCCTGTGCGGGCGCGAGTGGGCGCGGCAGCGAGCGGGTGTAGCGTGGCCCGCGCGAATTCAGGACTTTCGAGGCCTCGAAGCCTTCGCGGTCCGAGAGCCAGCGGATGAAGCTGCGCACCGCCGAGAGCCTGCGCGCGAGCGAGCGGGCGCCAAAGCCGCGCGCGCGTTCGCTGGCGGCAAAGGCGCGCATATCGGTCTGGTCGAGATCGGCGAGATTGCCCGGCAGCGCCGGTTCTCCGCGATGCTGGCCGATGAAGGCGAGAAAGGCCAGAAGGTCGCCCTGATAGGCGGTGATCGTATGGTCCGAGCGGTCGCGGGTCGAGCGCTCGCTGTCGAGCCAGCGCTTGAGCGCCTCGGACATGGCCGGGGCCAGCGCGAGCTCTGGCCCGAAAGTCACAGCGCGCTCATTCGCTGAGCCAGTCGAGCAGGACCAGCCGGAAGACCTGCGAGAAGAAGCGCAAGAGATCGGTGCCATGGCTCGGCGCGAAGCGGCCCGCCTCGGTCGAGCCCATCAGCAAAAGCGCGGGCCAACGGCCGGGGCCGAGATCGATCGGCAAAAGCGCCTCGGTCAGGATCGGGGCATGGGTCGGGCCGTGCAGCGGCTGCGTCTCGGCCACGGCATCGCGCAGCACGATATTGTCGCCGCGCGGTGCCCGGCGCCCGCCGTGGATCAGCGCCGCGATCGTGCCGGGCGCCACAATGTCGAGCGCGCCGTCGATGCCCTTGGGCTGCGAGCCCTCGGCGCCGGTCTCGAAAATCAGCCGCAAGGTCTCGATGCGCAGGATCGGCGCAACCGCGAGATTGAGATTTTCGAGGAAGGATTGGAAATCCACCGGTTCGAGCAGCGCAAGCACGGCCCGGTGGATCATATTCATGCCCGACTGGTTCTCGTAGGCATTCGAGATCACCGTCTCATGGGCGGTTTCCAAGCGGTCGAGGCGCTCTTCCAGCGCCTGCATCGCGCGGCCGCGGATATCGATGACATTGGCGCCGAAATCCGCTTCGCGCGCATCGACCAGCGCGCGCATCACATCGCGATCCCCGAGGATCAGCTCGGGATGCGAGAGCAGATATTGCCGGATCTCCCCGGCCAGCAGGTCCTTGCTTTCGGTCGGGGCGGCGCTGCTCTCGCTCTCGGTCATCAGACGATCTTCTGGCCGGTTTTCGCCCAGTCGGCGTTGAACTGCGCCAGACCCTTGTCGGTCAACACGTGGCTGACCATGGATTTGATGACGGCGGGCGGAGCGGTGATGACATCGGCGCCGATGCGGGCCGCGTCGGTGATGTGGTTCACCGAACGGATCGAGGCGGCGAGGATTTCCGTCTTGAAGTCGTAGTTGTCATAGATCTCGCGGATCTGGGCGATCAGCTCCATCCCGTCGAGGTTGATGTCGTCCAGACGGCCAATGAAGGGGCTGATGAAGGTCGCGCCAGCTTTCGCGGCCAGAATCGCCTGCGCTGCCGAGAAGCACAGCGTGACGTTCAGCTTGTGGCCTTCGTCCGAGAGCACTTTGCAGGCTTTCAGGCCGTCCCAGGTCAGCGGCACCTTGATGGTGATGTTGTCGGCGATCTTGGCGAGGTGGCGCCCTTCGCGGATCATGCCCTCGGCGTCATTGGCGACGACTTCGGCGCTGACCGGACCTGCGACGATGCCACAGATCTCGCGGGTGACTTCCTCGATATTGCGGCCGGATTTCAGGATCAGCGAGGGGTTGGTGGTGACGCCATCCACCATGCCCAGATCGTTGAGTTCGCGGATCGCGTCGACGTCTGCGGTATCGACAAAGAATTTCATGGGGGAGGCCCTTGTGCAAAAAACTCACGCGCGGGTTTAGCGCAGAATGGCGCGCGCGGAAAGGGGAAGGCGCGCGGCTTGCCGCCGGAGGGGCGGACGTGGCAGGATCGCGGCGGTCGGTCTGGACCTTCACAGCATGAATGGGAAAAGCGAGAAATGGAAGCCGTAGCCTCACCCGCTATCTATAGCGTCAGCGATCTTTTCTCGTTCCTGGTGGGCGTTCCTCTGGCTTCGGCCGGCTGGCCGGCCTTGGCCTTGGCGAGCTATCTGGGCATTCCCAGCTATTGAGTGCTTGAAGGGCAGCAGCACCGGCGCCACATCAGGCCGTCGGGGCGAGGCGTTTGCCGAGAGAGCGCGTGCTTTCTATAAGGCCGCATCACGGGCCTATCGAAAAGGAATTCTCCCATGTGCCGCTTGCAGGCCTGACAGACCCATATGCCCGAGGCAATCCAGACATATTTCCCGCATGGCAGCCGCATTGCGGTGCTGACTCAAGAGCCGGTGGGGATGCTCGATTATCTGGCACCTGAAGGGGGCGTTCGGGTCGGGCAGTTGGTCATCGTGCCCTTGGGGCCGCGTCGGGTGATGGGCGCGGTTTGGGGGCCGGGGTTGGGCGGTTTCGATGCGGCCAAGCTGCGTCCCGTCCAAAGGCTGGTCGAGGCCGAGCCCTTGAGCCTCGAGATGATGGAATTTCTGGGCCGTATGGCCGAATACACGCTGACGCCCATGCCGATGATGCTGCGCATGGCGACGCGGGCGCCTGACATCGACCAGCCGCCGGGCGCGCGAAAGATCCTTTATCGCGGCAAAGTCACGCCCGAGCGGATGACCGAAGCGCGGACCTCGGTCCTGCGGGTGATCGAGGATCACGGCGGCGCGGGTTTTGCGCCCTCGGAACTCGCGCAGCTCGCCGGGGTCTCGGCTGGCGTGGTCAAGGGGCTGATCGAGCAGGGCGCTTTGGTCGAAACGCTCGCGCCGCGCGATCTGCCCTATCCCCATCTTGATCCCGAGCTTCCGGGCAAGCCGCTCGCCCCCGATCAGGCGAGCGCCGCCGAGGAGTTGCGCGCCGCCTTGCGTGCCAAGAGCTACGGCACGACCATGCTGCGCGGCGTCACCGGCTCGGGGAAAACCGAGGTCTATCTGGAGGCCGTTGCCGAATGTCTGCGGCAGGGGCGTCAGGCCTTGGTGCTTTTGCCCGAAATCGCGCTCTCGTCCGAATTCCTCGACCGGGTGGATCGCCGCTTTGGCGCGCGCCCCGGAGAGTGGCATTCCGGGATCACCCGGGGCGAGCGCCGACGCCTGTGGCAGATGGCCGGGCGCGGCGATGTCCAGCTTGTCGTCGGCGCGCGCTCGGCGCTGTTTTTGCCCTTCCGCGATCTTGGCCTGATCGTCATCGATGAAGAGCATGACAATTCCTACAAGCAGGAAGACGGGGTGTTTTACAGCGCGCGCGATATGGCGGTGCTGCGCGCCTCGATCGCCAAGGCGCAGGTGGTGCTGGCCTCGGCCACGCCCTCACTGGAAACTTGGGTGAATGCGCAAAGCGGCAAATATGCGCGGATCGACCTGCGCTCGCGCTATGGCGGGGCCGAGCTGCCCGATATGGCCGCGGTCGATCTGCGCGCCGAAGAGCTGCCCTCGGGGCGCTGGATCTCGCCGACCTTGGCCAAAGCGGTGACCGCGCGGCTGGAGAAGGGCGAGCAGTCGCTTCTGTTTCTCAACCGTCGCGGCTATGCGCCGGTCACGGTCTGCCGCGCCTGCGGCCAGCAGATCGGCTGCGATCACTGCGACGCGCGCATGGTCGAGCACCGTTTTCAGAACCGCCTTGTCTGCCACCAATGCGGCGAGACCAAACCGATCCCGCAGGCCTGCCCGTCGTGCGGGGTCGAGGGCAAGTTGGCCGCGGTCGGGCCGGGGGTCGAGCGGCTGGCCGAAGAGGTCCAGGAACGCTTCCCCGAGGCGCGGATGGCGGTTCTCTCGTCGGATCTCTTCAACTCGGCGCGGGCGCTGAAAGAGGCGATTGCCGAGATCTCGAGCGGCGCGACCGATATCATCATCGGCACGCAGATCGTCGCCAAAGGCCATAACTTCCCGCGCCTGACCCTGGTCGGCGTGATCGACGCGGATCTGGGCCTGCAAGGCGCCGATATGCGCGCGGCAGAGCGCAGTTTCCAGCTGATGCGTCAGGTCGCGGGGCGCGCTGGGCGGGAGGGCGGCGATGCGGCGGGGGTGGCGCTTTTGCAGACCCACCAGCCCGGCCATCCGGTGATCCGCGCGATTCTGTCGGGAGAGGATGAGGATTTCTGGGACGCCGAGGCCGCCGCGCGTCGCGGGGCAGGGATGCCGCCGTTCGGGCGGCTCGCGGGGATCATTCTGTCCCATCCCGATGCGGGGGTGGTCGAGGCCTATGCCCGCGACATGGCCCGCCGGATCGAGCCTCTGCGTCAGGTCGGGGCCGAGGTCTTTGGCCCGGCACCTGCGCCGATTGCACGGGTGCGGGGCCGTCACCGCGTGCGGATGCTGATCAAGGCGCCGCGTCAGGCGCCTTTGCAGACGGCGATCTCGGATTGGCTCGCGCGATTGCCGAAGCCGCCGTCGAATTTACGCCTCTCGGTTGATATCGACCCGCAAAGCTTCTTCTGAGCGCAGCAAATCATCGGATTTCGCCGCGAATTTGCCTGATTGGTCTTGGCTTCCTCGCGGCTTTGTGAGCTTTTGACGCAAAGTTCAGTTTCACGTTTTGCGAGGTCCCCATGGCGTTCAAATCTGCGCCCCGTCCGGCGTCTGTTCCGCTGCTTCTGGCCGTCTATCTGGGCGCGCTGATCGGCGGGATCATCCTGCTCTACATTCTGATCTATGTGATCGAGGATGTCCTGAAGACTCCCTTCCCGAACAACAATGCGATGGGCTTCATCCTGATCGCGGTCTCGGCGATGACCACCGGCACTTTCTGGTTCAACCGCGAGCAGGCCGCCCCGTCGAGCGCGCGGAAATGGGGGCTGGCCCTTGTTTTGAGCATCGCGACTTTCGTGCTTCAGGGCGGTTTCCTCTATCTCATCGCCTCGGCTGCGGGCGAGGTCCAGCAGCTTGCCCGCGAATTCGGCGGTCAGGATCAAATGCTCATCATCGCCGTCTTTGGCGTGCTCGCGCTGGTCGAGCTTTTGATGATCCGTGCCAGCATCTGGTCGGGCGTGCGCAGCGCGGTCAAACAGGCGGCGCGCAAGGCCGCCAAGGCCGGCTAAGGCCACGCACGCCCGCACAGGCAACAAGGCACAGGCAACAAACACGAGCAGCAAAAAGGGCCGGGATTTCCCGGCCCTTTCCTGTTGGCGGATCTCGCCCGACGGCCCGTCTATTCGGCCCAGTCGAGGTCGGTCGTGAAGGCGATCGTCAGCCAGCGGTCGGGGCCTTCATCGCCGATCTCATGGCCGATGTCGTCGCGGATGCGGTCCCATTCCTCAAGACGGCGCGGCGGCTCGCCTTGTGGGACGATGAAGTAAAGCTCGATCTGCTTGCCGCGCCCGACGCGGGCGACATAGGCGCGGTAGGTCAGAAAGCCGTAGCGCGAGACGATCCGGGCGGCGACCTCATCGACGTGGTTTTTCATATCGGCGGGCGTCACCAGCAAGATGTCGGACAAAGCCTGCACCACGGTCGAGATCGGCATCGGGATCACGAAGAGACAGACCACCGCCAGCACGGCGGGGTCGACATAGGGCGTCATCCAGTCGTAGCTCGTGCCGCGGATCGCCCAGCCGAAGATAAAGGCGATGAGCAACGCGCCGGTCAGCGCCGCCGAGATCATCCAGGCCTTGGAATCGAGCTCGATGAAGTTCGAGCCGATCTGGCGATTGGCGCGACGGGTGAAGACGATCATCGTCACCGCAACGGCAAGCTGGATCACCGCAAAGATCATGGCGCGGCCGAATTCGACCTCGTGGCCATTGTGCAAAAGGCTGCCGACCGCGCCGATGAAGGCGGTCAGCGCGGTGCCCATCAGAAGAACGCCGCTCAGCGCCAGAACCATCGGTTCGAGATGCCAAAAGCCCATGGTGAAATGTTTGACCAGCTTGGCGCGGGTGTTCTCGCCAAGCGAGGCGGTGATGAGCTTTGACACCAGCAGCGCGACCAGCGTCATGCTGGCATCCATCAGCGAATAAATGCCGTCGAAGATGATCGAGCCCGATCCGATGAAGAGCCCGTAAAGCACGCCAAAGGCCGCCAGCAGGAAGGTCATCACGATCGAAATGCGCAGGACGGCCTGCTCGGTTCTCATGGGTTCAGTCCTTTGGTCATCGCGAACCCGACCCCGGAACCGGGGTGGGTGCAATCCTGAAATCTATGCCATCATTGGCTCGTCCGGATGACAGAGGCGCGAGGGCGCGCAGAGCCCCGGAAGGGGCGGAATCCGTCGCTCCGGCGGAAGGGGTTTCCGCTAAAGACCCTGTATCTCTAGCAGATCTTGCAGCACCTCCGCCAGCCTCTCGGCCCATTCCGCCTGTCCGGCGGCGTCGCGGATCAGATCGTTGCGGATCTCGATCAGCACATTCGGGCGGCCATGGGCCAGCGCGTGCTGGTCGATGGAATCGCCTTCGAGATGGCCGGAATAGGGCTCATTGTCGCCCGTGACCCAGCCCCTGTCGCGGCAGATCTGGATCAGCGGCTGGCCCAGACGCTCGTCACGATGCGAGTAAAGGACGCCGACCTGCCAGGGGCGCGGCGGGCGGCCCTTGAGCTGCGGCGTGAAGCTGTGGATCGCGCAGATCGCCCGGTCGGGGCGCGCGCCTGCCAGCGCCGCATAGGCGTCGTGATAGGGGCGGTAAAGCCGCGCGATCCGCTCGGCCCGGCCTGCGGTGTCGAGCGCGCGATTGGCCGGAATGACCGTGCCGTCATAGATGCGCATGAGCAGCGTCGGATCGTCCTCGCCCCGGTTCGGGTCGATCACGAGCCGCGAGAAATCCGACAAAAGCGCGGGCGCGTCGAGCCGCTCGGCCAGGGCGCGGGTCAGCTCCGCCGCGCCCACGTCATAGGCGATATGGCGGGCCATATCCTCGGGGGCGATGCCCAGATCGCCGCCGCCCACCCAGTCGGGCACGCGGTTGGTGGCATGGTCGCAGGTCACGAGCCAGCGCGAGGGGCGCCCCTCGCCATAGGTCTGATAAGGCAGTTCTGTCATTTTCCGGTCGCGCTTTCCGGTGCAAGTTAGCTGCGAGCAATATGGATCTGCCAGTTGCCGCAGCGCAAGCAATCGGCCATAGATAACACGCACGATAGCGCAAACATGAGAAGGAAGAACGGGATGAGACGTCATCGCAAGGTCAAGATTGTAGCAACCCTTGGGCCTGCATCGAGCGACCATGCGACGATCAAGGCGCTCTTTGAAGCGGGCGCCGATGTGTTCCGCCTGAACATGAGCCACGGCACCCATGCCGAGCAGAAGGCGCGCTATGACATCATCCGCCAGATCGAGGTCGAGACCGGCCGCCCGATCGCGGTTCTCGCCGACCTTCAGGGCCCGAAGCTGCGCGTCGGCGTCTTTGCCGATGGCGCGCATGAGCTGAAAGAGGGCGATTCGTTCCGCGTCGATCTCGATGACGCGCAGGGCAGCGCCGCCCGCGTCCAGCTGCCCCATCCCGAGATTTTCGCAGCCCTCGAACCGGGCGCGACGCTTCTGGTCAATGACGGCAAGATCCGCCTGCGCGTCGAGACCTGCGGCCCCGATTTCGCCGATTGCACCGTGACGGTGGGCGGCACGATTTCGAACCGCAAGGGCGTGAACGTGCCCGATGTGATCCTGCCTTTGGCCGCTTTGTCCGAGAAAGACCGCGGCGATCTGGAATTCGCCTGCGAGCTGGGCGTCGAATGGCTGGCGCTTTCCTTCGTGCAGCGCGCCGAGGATGTGATCGAGGCCCGCAATCTGGCCAAGGGTCGCGCCGCGATCCTCTCGAAGATCGAGAAACCTGCGGCGGTTCGCTCTTTTGCCGAAATCCTCAAGGTCTCGGACGGGATCATGGTGGCGCGCGGCGATCTCGGCGTCGAGCTGCCGGTCCATTCGGTGCCGCCGATCCAGAAACGACTGGTGCGCGCCTGCCGCTCGGCGGCAAAGCCGGTGATCGTCGCGACCCAGATGCTCGAATCGATGATCGACAGCCCGATGCCGACGCGCGCCGAGGTCTCGGATGTCGCCACCGCGATCTATGAGGGCGCGGATGCGGTCATGCTCTCGGCCGAAAGCGCCGCCGGCAGCTGGCCGGTCGAGGCGGTTCAGACCATGGACAGCGTCGCCCGCTCGGTCGAAAGCGACCCGACCTATCGCGAGGTCATCGAAAGCTCGCGCAGCGTCAGCCGCGAAACCGTGGCCGATGCGATCGTCGGCGCCGCTCGCGAAGTCGCCGAAACGACCGATGTCGTCGCGATCTGCGCCTTCACCCAATCGGGCACCACCGTCAGCCTGACCGCGCGCGAACGTCCTCGCGTGCCGATCATCGCCATGTGCTCGGAGGAGACCACCCTGCGTCGCCTCTGCCTGACCTGGGGCGCGCATTGCGTGCGCACGCCCGAGCTCGAGCGCTTCAAGCAAGCCGTGGTCAATGCCGCGAAAGCCGCGCGCGAATTCGGCTTTGCCAATGAGACGCAGAACATCATCGTGGTCGCCGGTGTGCCCTTCAAGACCTCGGGCACCACGAACATCCTGCGCGTGGCGCCCTGCGACGAACGCTTGATCTATCGCACCGATCCGGAATAAGGGCGGCGCAGAACAGATAGCTGCAAGGGACAGTCCATGATCGACCTGATGCTGATTGCCGGTTCGGCTTTGTGCGTGCTTTCGATCGTCGCGGCCATCGTGGCGGTGTCGCAGACGCGCGCCCCACGCGGGGCGGCGATCCTGCTGATGCTTGGGATTATCGTCCTGCTGATCGGCGCCAAGATGGATGCCAAGGCGATGAACCCGGCCAATATGGTCGGCGCGTGGAAGCGTCTCTTTGCAGGCGAAATCTCGCTGCGCATGCCGGAGGCCCCGGCCGAAGGTGGGGCGTCCGATCCGGCGAGCACCGGGGCAGATGCCGCGCCCGCAACCCCCTCGACTGAGGCGCCCGCTGCATCGCAGTAAAGGCTTGCCTTTTGCGCAGTCCTCTCCTAAAGGCTGCGTTCCACCCGTGCGTCCGGCCAATTGGCATTGCCGAGTCGCGCGTTCACTCTGACCGCAAGGAGAGTAAAATGCCGAAGATGAAGACCAAAGCGGCCGCCAAAAAGCGGTTCTCTTTCACGGCCTCGGGCAAAGTCAAAGCTGGCCCGGCCGGCAAGCGCCACGGCATGATCAAACGCTCGACGAAATTCATCCGCGATGTGACCGGGACCATGATCCTGTCCGACGCGGACGCGAAGATCGTCAAGAAATACATGCCTTACAACCGCTAAGGAGAACCAGACATGGCACGAGTTAAATCGGGTAAAGTCACCCACGCCCGCCACAAGAAGGTTCTTGACGCGGCAAAAGGCTATTACGGCAACCGTTCGCGCAACTTCCGCACCGCGACCCAAGCCGTCGACAAGGCGAACCAGTACGCGACCCGCGACCGTAAGGCCCGCAAGCGCAACTTCCGCGCCCTGTGGATCCAGCGCATCAACGCGGCTGTCCGTGCGATCGACCCGGCGCTGACCTATTCGCGCTTCATCGCAGCTCTGGCGAAAGCTGGGATCGAAGTGGACCGCAAAGTCCTCGCCGATCTGGCCGTGCACGAGCCCGATGCGTTCAACGCGATCGTCGAAAAAGCCAAAGCCGCCGCCTGATTTCAGGTTTCGGTTCAGACTTCGGAAAGCCCGCGCTTCGGCGCGGGTTTTTTCGTTTTCGGGCCCGATTGGGGCGGTTGACCGCGCCTCAGCTCTCGGACACCCCGGCCCAACCCGGCAGGAATTGCGATGTCGTGCTTTTCGCCAGAGCCAGCGCCTTTTGCAGCGCCTTGGCGTCATCCTTGGCGACCGTTTCTGGGTCGATCCGACGGCGCATGTAATCGGCCCAGAGAAATTCGGTGAAGGGCGTCTCGACCTTGGCATAACCGCCAGCCCGGCGCAGCGCGCCCGAGAGCGAGCGATAGGGATCATCGGCCATGCCCGAGACGGTTTTCGGCAGATCGCGGTGGGGGTGACGCAGCCCCTCGGCGTCATAGGGATGCAGCCAGTTGCGGTTGTCGAGATGGGTGAAGAACTCGTCCTTCTCCATGCCGGAAAGATCGGCGACGACATTGACCAGAACCGCCGTGACCCCTTCGAGATGCAGCGCCAGCGCCAGATGGTGGTTGTCGATCAGGTGATAGCGTTTCTTCGGGCCGAGCACGCAGGGCAGCAGGTGATGGCCAAGGAAATTGACCTCTTTCGACTGCGAGTCCTCGCGCCAGTCATGGCGTTTGCGCTGGACCTCCTTCATGCCGACGGTCATTTGTGTCGGCCGCAGGGCAATCGGATCGACGGTATGCAAATAGGCGGTGGACAAAGCCTTCATGGGTGATCTCCGCACGGGACGGGTTTCCCGGATCGCTCGGCAGAGGCCGAGGTCGGGGCCGTCGTCGAGGATAACGAGGGCGGGGCGGCAAAGTTTCCCGCGATCGGCGGAGAGCGGCAGGTCGCGCGCGTAGGCTGCGGCACCGACACCCTTGCCAGCGGCGCGCGGCTTCGGCAGGCTGGGTCTCATGTTGTCAGATCCCGCCCTGTTGCCGCCGCGCGTGCCCGCCCATACGAAGCCCTTGGGGGTCATCGGCTCGGCGCTGACGGCGCGGCGCAATGTGCTCGAACTGATCCCCGAGATCGCCTATCGCCAGCCCATGGTCTCGGGCCGGACCGGTAAGCGCTGGCACATGGTCATGGACCCCGAGGCGCTGCGCCGCGTCCTCAAGGACCGGGTTGCGGATTATCCGAAATCGCTGGTCACCAAGCTGATCCTTGGCCCCGCCGTCGGCCAATCGATGTTCGTGGCCGAGGGCGCGCACTGGCGCTGGCAGCGGCTCGCGGCGGCGCCCGCTTTCGCGCAGCGCCATGTCGAGGCGATGGCGCCGGTGATGACGGCGGCGGCGGCGGCCTCGCTGCGCCGGATCGCGGCGGCGCAAGGCGAGGTCGATGTCTTCGCCGAGATGGTGGCCGCGACCTTCGATGTGATTTCCGATGTGACCTTTTCGGGCGGCGAGGGCTTTGATCGCGACGCGGTTCATACCGCCATCGACAGCTATATTGCGGGAACCGCGCGGATCTCGCTGCTCGACATTCTCGGCCTGCCGTCCTGGGTGCCGCGTCCCGGTCGGCTGGTCGCCGGGCGCGAGTTGCGTCGACTCAAGCGCACCGCCGATCATGTGATCGACGAGCGCAAGCGGCAGGGCGCGCAGCCGGTGCCCGATCTCCTTGATCTCTTGCAAGCGGGGGAGGACCCCGAAACCGGGCGGCGCATGACCACGCCAGAGCTGCGCGACAACCTCTTGACCTTCATCGTCGCGGGCCATGAGACGACCGCGCTGACGCTCGCCTGGGCGCTCTATCTCTGCGCCTTCGCCCCCGAGGTGCAAGAGCGCGCGAGCGCCGAGGCCCGCGCGGCGCTGGGTGATCGCATCGCCGGGGCCGCGGATCTGCCCGCGCTGCCCTATCTGCGCCAGATCGTCGAAGAGGCGCTGCGGCTTTATCCGCCCGCCGCCTTTCTGTCGCGCACGGCTTTGGCGGCGGATGAGCTCGGCGGGCGCGAGATCCGCCCCGGCGATACGGTCATGCTGCCGATCTATGCGCTCCATCGCCACCATCTGCTGTGGGAGGAGCCCGACCGTTTCGACCCTGAACGGTTCGCGCCCGGCGTCACCCGCGACCGCTTCGCCTTCCTGCCCTTCGGCGCGGGGCCGCGCATCTGCATCGGTGCGGGATTTGCCATGCAAGAGGCGGTGATCATCCTCGCGAGCTTGCTCGCGCGGTTCCGCTTCGAGACCACCGCCCGCGTGCCCACGCCGCGCATGATCCTGACCCTGCGCCCAGAAGGCGGGGTCTGGCTGCGGGCGATCCCGCGCTAGACCCCCAATAGGCCCGCGCTGGCCCTTGGGGCGGCGCCGCGCTATCACGGGGCAAAGGGAGGCCCTCATGTTCGTCATTTACCACAATCCGAAATGCTCGACCTCGCGCAAGGTTTTGGACCAGATCCGCGAAGCCGGGCACGCGCCCGTCGTCATCGACTACCTGAAAGACGGCTGGACACGGGGCGAGCTCTGGGGGCTCTTCGCCGCGGCAGGCGTCACGCCCGCGCAGGCGCTGCGGGTCAAGAATACCCCGGCCGAGGAGCTGGGTTTGATCGGCGCCGATGACGAGGCGACCATCGCCGCGATGGTCGCGCATCCCGTTCTGGTCGAGCGCCCGATTGTCGCCGCACCCAAGGGCGTCCGGCTTTGCCGTCCCGTCGAGCGGCTGCAAGAATTGCTCTGAGGCTTTTCCAAGGCTTTTCCCGAGGGCCTGCGCGTGCTACTCCGCGCGGGTAATTCAGGAAAGCCGCCATGTCCGACATCGAAGCCCTCCGCTCCACCTATCTGACCCGCATCGCGGAAGCCTCTGACGCGCCTGCGCTGGAAGAGGTCCGTCTGGCCGCCCTTGGCAAGAAGGGCGAGATCAGCGGCAAGATGAAGGAACTGGGCAAGATGAGCCCGGAAGAGCGCCAGACCACCGGCGCGAGCCTGAACCGCCTGCGCGACGAGATCGACGCCGCCCTGCGCGCCCGCCGCGAGGGGCTGGAGAATGCCGCGCTCGACGCGCGTCTGGCCGCTGAATGGCTGGATGTGACCCTGCCGGGCCGCCCGCGCCGTCAGGGCTCGATCCATCCGGTGTCGCAGGTCATGGAAGAAGTCACCGAGATCTTCGCCGATATGGGCTTCTCCGTGGCTGAAGGGCCGCAGGTCGAAAGCGATTGGTTCAACTTTGACGCATTGAACATCCCGCCCGAGCATCCCGCGCGCCAGGAACACGACACGTTCTTCATGGCCCGCGCCGAGGGCGACGACCGCCCGCCGCATGTTTTGCGCACCCATACCTCGCCGGTGCAGGTCCGCGCGATGCTCGATCAGGGCGCGCCGGTCCGCGTGATCGCGCCGGGCCGCGTCTACCGCATGGATATGGACCAGACCCATACGCCGATGTTCCACCAGATCGAGGGCATGGCGATTGGTAAGGACATCTCGATGGCGAACCTGAAATGGACGCTGGAAGAATTCTGCCGCGCCTTCTTCGAGGTCGATAACGTCGAATTGCGCTTCCGCGCGAGCCACTTCCCCTTCACGGAGCCCTCGGCAGAGGTCGATATCCGCTGCTCGTGGGAAGGCGGCAAGCTGACCATCGGCGAGGGCGATTCGTGGCTCGAAATCCTTGGCTCGGGCATGATGCATCCGAAGGTCCTGCGCGCGGGCGGGATCGACCCCGACCAATGGCAGGGCTTCGCCTTCGGCATGGGCATCGACCGGATCGCGATGCTGAAATACGGCATCCCGGACCTGCGCGCCTTCTTCGAAAGCGACCTGCGCTGGCTGCGTCACTATGGGTTCGCTGCGGGTGATGTGCCGAGCGTGAGCGGTGGTCTGAGTAGGTGAGTGGGGCCGCGGTAGACCTTCCGACCGTCGCTGCTGTCGGATCAGCGGTAGCGGCTGCAATTGGGGTAGTCGTCGCAATCGCATCGATGTTTGTAGCTAAGCAATCCGGGCGGGCCGCAGAAGATAGCGCTAGTTCAGCAAGGACTAGCTTGCGACTTGTAGCGGAGCAGTTACGCGTCGCAAGGCTTGGTAGTTTGGCGGAAAGTATGCTGCGACTTACTTTGCGCTTGGAGATCGCGCTTCAGCGAGCGCGTAGCTTAGTGCCGGAGTACGTGGCTGCGCGTGAAGGCACGGCTCCCGATTTGACTGCAGTCTACAGATTAAAGGTACACCGCGACGAGGTGTTACCGCTTTTGCAGCAACTTAAGGAAGATCTTTATATTATTCGTGTGATACGTTCGCCGGAGGGTGAACTCGCTCTATCCGCGACCGAAGGTGCCATTGTTCGCGCCCTTAGTGATCTGATTTCAAAGGTAAGAGTCGCTACGGGGCGGCTGGTTGGATACGATGAGTTTACCACTGATATTTTGCTTGGACGGCGTCCCGAAGCTAAAGGTAAAGCAGTACCTCCTGATCTCGAGAAGGAAATTGACCTAGCGATTTCCAGACAGGGCATATGGGGGGATGCGGTCGCGTCGGAGTTTGCCGCGCTTTTGCAGAAATTAACAAATTATTTGCAGCCGTTAGTTAAGGCGGAATATTCTGAATTGCAGTAAAGTGCGCGCTTTACTGGATACTTCGGGTTTGAACGGTGAACCCCACCCACACCCGACCAATCCCACGCACCTTCCGCTAAAACCCGTCCAAACCTGACGGAGTCGACCCAGGAAATTCACCCTCTCCTGGTTCAAAGAGCATCTCGATACGATCGCCACCCTCGATGAGATCGCCAAGGCGCTGACCGATCTTGGACTTGAGGTCGAAGAAGTCACCGACAGCGCGGCCAAGCTGAAGCCCTTTACCATTGCGAAGGTGCTTGAGGCCGGGCTGCACCTCGACGCCGACCGGTTGCGGGTTTTGAAGGTCGCGCCCGATGAGGGCGAGAAGCAGATCGTTTGCGGGGCGCCCGATCTGGTGGCAGCGGAATCTGCAGCCTTGTTGAAACAGCGAACCAGTCAATTACAGCCGCTGCTAAAGCGCGAGTATTTTCGCAACTAACAGGTTTGCGACCTTCCGCATTGGGGTCTTTAAGTGGGCGCTCGAAGGTCCGCGCTGAGATGCGATCTAACGACGTGACGTGGCTTTGAGATATGGGGGCTAACCTTCACTATCCTCATCCTCCCGCCTGCTGCTGCGTTTCTTTATCAACCCCCGAGGCATGTACAGCCAGAAATACGCGACAGACCCTAGGATCATCGTTGCCACTCCCATGACGATGACGGCGGGAGGGCCTAGGCCGATGCTCACGCACAGAAGCGCTAGCCATGCCGCGACCAGACCAAGAAGGCAGCGGGTGCAGTTTCGGGCGAGGTATAAAAGCCACATGAAGCCGCCGGCCAAGACCGGGGCGAGGGTATTGACCAGAAAGTCTTGGGTGGCGGTGCCGTGGTCCATTCGGGGGCTTTTGTGCAAGAAGGGTCTCACGCTTTTGCTCCCATGAACAGCCTTTCCACGCAAGCGGATTGACCCCACCCACACCCTACCAATCCCACGCGCCTTCCGCTAAAACCCGTCCAAACCTGACGGAGCCGACCCATGAAATTCACCCTCTCCTGGCTCAAAGAGCATCTCGATACGACCGCCACCCTCGATGAGATCACCGAGGCGCTGACCGACCTTGGCCTTGAGGTCGAAGAGGTCACCGACAGCGCGGCCAAGCTTGCGCCCTTTACCATCGCGAAGATCCTCGACGCCCAGCCCCATCCCGATGCGGACCGGCTGCGGGTGTGCCGCGTGATGACGGATGAGGGCGAGAAGCAGATCGTCTGCGGCGCGCCGAATGCGCGGACCGGCATCACTGTCGTGCTGGCGAAACCGGGCGATTACGTTCCGGGCATCGACACGACGCTTGGCGTGGGCAAGATCCGCGGCATTGAGAGCCATGGCATGATGGCCTCCGAGCGCGAGCTTGAACTCTCGGACGAGCATAACGGCATCATCGAGCTGCCCTCGGGCGAGGTTGGCGAGCGTTTCGTTGACTGGCTGGCCGCGAACCGTCCCGAATCCGTCGACCCGGTGGTCGAGATCAAGATCACCCCGAACCGCCCCGATGCGCTTGGTATCCACGGCATTGCCCGCGATCTCGCGGCGCGGGGTCTGGGCGTGTTGAAGCCGGTGAAAACGGCGGCGATCGCGGGCAAATTCGCCTCGCCGATCCGGGTCACCATTGCCGAGGATGCGGCCAAGGGCGCGCCCTATTTCGCCGGGCGTTTGATCCGCGGCGTCAAGAACGGCCCTTCGCCGGATTGGCTGCAAAAGCGGCTGAAGGCGATCGGGCTGCGTCCGATCTCGACGCTGGTCGATATCACCAACTATTTCACTTTCGATCTGAACCGTCCGCTGCATGTCTTTGACGCGGATAAGGTCGCGGGCGATCTGACCGTGCGCATGGCGCGGGCAGGCGAGGAGATTCTCGCGCTCGATGGCAAGACCTACCAACTGCCCGAAACCGCGATGGTCATTGCCGATGACAAAGGCCCGGAAAGCATTGCGGGCATCATGGGCGGCGAGCTCTCGGGCTGCACCGAGGAAACGGTCAATGTTTTCCTCGAAAGCGCCTATTGGGACCCGATCACGGTGGCGGCGGCTGGCCGCAAGCTGAAGGTTTCGTCGGATGCGCGCTACCGCTTTGAGCGCGGCGCGGACCCGGCCTTCACCCTGCCGGGGCTGGAGCTTGCGACACAGATGGTGCTTGATCTTTGCGGCGGCGAGCCGTCGGAACTGGTCGAGGCAGGGGCGGTCCCGGATACCACGCGCGCCTATCGCCTCGACACCGACCGCACGAAAAGCCTCGTCGGGATGGAGATCAGCGCCGAGACCCAGCGCGCGACCCTGACCGCGCTTGGCTTTGTCATGCAGGGTGATCTCGCGCAGGTGCCGAGCTGGCGTCCCGATGTGCAGGGTGAGGCCGATTTGGTCGAAGAAATCGCCCGCATCGCCAGCCTGACCAAGCTGCAGGGCCAGCCTCTGCCGCGTCCGCAAGCGGGCGTGCCGAAGCCGGTCCTGACCATCCAGCAGGTGCGCGAGAAAGCCGCGCGCCGCACCGCCGCCGCTTTGGGCTACAACGAGGCCGTGACCTATAGCTTCATCGACCAGAAAGCCGCCGAAGCCTTTGGCGGAGGCGCCGAGGCCACGCGGGTCGAGAATCCGATTTCCTCGGAAATGACCCATCTGCGCCCCGATCTGCTGCCGGGCCTTCTGGCCGCTGCGGCGCGCAATCAGGCGCGCGGCATTGCCGATCTCGCGCTCTTCGAATGCGGTCCGGTCTTTTCTGGCGGCGAGCCGGGCGAGCAGGCGGTGCAGATCGCGGGTCTGCTGGTCGGCGCGACCTCGCCGCGCGATCCCTTCGGCTCGCGCCGTCCGGTCGATCTTTACGACGCCAAGGCCGATGCCGAGGCGGTTCTGTCCGCCGTTGGCGCGCCGCAGAAGGTGCAGGTCAACCGCAAGCTCGACGCGTGGTGGCATCCCGGTCGCTCGGGCGTGATGGCTCTGGGGCCGAACAAGCTCGCGACCTTTGGCGAGGTGCATCCGCGCATCCTCAAGCACTTCGGCATCAAGGGGGCGGCGGTGGCCTTCACCGTGAACCTCCAGAACGTGCCGCTGCCCAAGGTCAAGACGCCGACCCGGCCCGCGCTCGAGATCTCTGATCTGCAAGCGGTCGAGCGTGATTTCGCCTTTGTCGTCGATGGCCAGGTCGAGGCGCTGACCTTGGTCAATGCCGCCGCCGGAGCCGATAAGGCGCTGATCGAGAAGGTTTCGGTCTTCGACCAATTCACCGGCATGGAAGGCGGCAAGAAGTCGATCGCGATCACCGTGCGGCTTCAGCCCAAGGATAAGACCCTGACCGATGCCGAGATCGAGGCGGTCGGCGCGAAGATCGTCGAAAAGGTCACGAAAGCGACCGGCGGCACGCTGCGCAGCTAAGCGGCGTTTCTCACATCTGCCAAAACAAAGCCCCGCAAGTGATTGCGGGGCTTTTCACATCAATTGGGCAGGCGCGGTGAATGGACATCCGCGTTTGCACAATCCCATAATGCCAAGGGGTTGATCTGGCGGAGAAAACATGAGCGGCGATAGATTTTTCGGTTTCTGGATCTCGGTCCGGGACGAAAGCAAGGCGCGCTATGCCGTGCAGATGGCGGGGCTGCCGGTTTTGACTTTGGGAGCGAATGCCGCCGTGCTCGCCTTGGATCTGGCGGTGAAATCCCCGATGTGCCAATGGCCGTCCCTGCCTTTGCCGTGATCGCCGCCCTGCTGGTCTTCATCGCCTTTCGGCTGCGTGCGGGGCGCGCGGCATGGGTTCCGCTGGCCTTCCTCGCCATCCTGAGCTTTCTGGCGGTCGAGCTCTTCACCAGCTTCCATCTCTTGCAGATCGTCGAGCCGTCGCGCGCCTTTGACCTCTTCATTCTAGCAAAATGGGTGGTTCCGCTGTTCTGTCTGGTCTTGGCCTTCAGCGGCTTGCGTGGCTGGCTCTGGCTCAGACGGAACGGCGTCGCGCAAAGCTGGTAGCTGGCGCGGCCTGAGAGGTGGCGCCGACGCGCCACCTCCGCTTGGGCTTATTTCAGCAGCGCCTTGATCTTGGGGTTTTGGGCCAGTTCATAGGCCGTCTGCTTCTTATAGGTGGTCTTGGCGTTTTTATCGGCCCCGGCTTCCAGCAGGGCCTTGACCACCTCGGGGTCGTCATCAGAGGAAACCGCCATCAGCAGCGGCGTCCAACCGTCATAATCGCCGACTGCATTCACATCCGCGCCGTTCGCGATCAGCAGGCGGACCATATCGGCAGGGCCCCAATAGGCGGCGGTGTGAAGCGGCGTCCAGCCCTCGTCGGTTTTCAAATTCACATCCGCGCCGCAGGCAAGCATCGCCTTCACCACGTCGAACTTCTTGGCCATGACCGTCGTGGCGAAATGAGTGTCGCCGCCGCTGTCTCGCCCGTTGGGGTCAAGCTCTGCGCAGTTGGTCTGGGCGTTTGCGGTCTGGGGCAGGGCGGCAAGGCTTGGCAGAGCAAGCGCGGCACAGAGCGCCAGACGGATGGCCGGACGGATGGCCGGACGGAGGGCCGGGCGGAGGGGAAGCAGATTTGAAAACACGATTTCCTCGATATGAACGATATGTCTTGGAAAGTGTTTACATGCCGAAAGTCCGGGATCAACTCCCGGACAGATATTCAAGACAAAAGGCGGCTTTGGAAGATTGCGAGCGCGTCAGACGACGCGCTCGCAGCAGGGCGCAGCGCGAGGCTTACGCGCCGACCAGAATGCCGCGCTGAACCGCCGGGCGGGCGAGGAAGCGGTCAAGATAGGCCTGAACATTGGCAAAGCCGTCCATGCCGGTTTCCTTCTCGGCCTCGTAATGGACGCGCACGCCGCGCAGCCAGGGCGCGATCGCCATATCGGCGATGGAATATTCGCCCGTCACCCAGTCGCGGCCGACCAGTTGCTTGTCCAACACGCCAAGCAGGCGGCGCGCCTCGTTATAGTAGCGGGTGCGCGGACGCGGGTCCTCGATCTCGCTGCCTTTGTAGCGGTGGAAATAGCCGACCTGACCGAACATCGGCCCGACGCCGCCCATCTGCCACATCAACCATTGGATGGTGTGATAGCGCGCAGCGCCCTCTTTGGGCAGGAATTGGCCGGTCTTGTCGCCCAGATAGATCAGCATGGCGCCGGTCTCCCACAGGCCCAGAGGCTTGCCGTCGGGTCCGTTCGGATCGATCAGCGCGGGGATCTTGTTGTTGGGGTTCAGCGAGAGATATTCCGGCGTCATCTGGTCTTCGGGATTGCCGATGCTGATGCGATGCGCCTCATAATCGAGCCCGGTTTCCTCCAGCATAACCGAGACTTTGATGCCATTCGGCGTCGCCAGCGTATAGAGCTGCAACACATCGGGACGCGTGGCCGGCCAGCGGCGCGTGATCGGAAAATCGGAAAGTGACGTCATCTGTGGAAACCCATAGGATAGTTGCGGAATTAGGCATCTGTAAGAACCGACGCAGTGGCAGTTCGGCATGCAACAGGACAGAAAGGTAAGCTCATGATTAAAGAGTTCAAGGAATTCATCGCCAGAGGCAATGTGATTGATCTGGCGGTCGGTATCATCATCGGTGCGGCCTTCACCGCGATTGTCAGCTCGCTGGTGGCCGATATCATCAACCCGATCATCGGTCTGTTGACCGGTGGGACCGATTTCAGCAGCCACTACTTCGTGCTGAAAGGCGATGTGCCGGCGAATGCCAGCCTTGATGT
The DNA here is from genome assembly GCF_000444995.1 of Paracoccus aminophilus JCM 7686. Lineage (NCBI taxonomy): Bacteria > Pseudomonadati > Pseudomonadota > Alphaproteobacteria > Rhodobacterales > Paracoccaceae > Paracoccus > Paracoccus aminophilus. Next base: position 359,794 of record NC_022041.1, read on the forward strand.
CGCCCGCAAGACCGGGGCGTCGATCTTTGCTTATGGCTCGTTCCTGTCTGCCGTCATCAACTTCCTGATCATCGCCTGGGCGGTCTTCCTGCTCGTCAAGGGCGTGAACAAGCTGCAAAGCGCCACGAACCGCAAGAAAGAAGAAGAAGCCGCGGCCGCTCCGGCTGGCCCGTCGCAGGAAGAGATCCTGCTGCAGATCCGCGACGAACTGCGCGCGCGCAACGCCTGATCGAAAGGCTCGCCCGAAATGGAAACGGCGCCCGAAAGGGCGCCGTTTTGCATGTCGCGCGAGGCGGCCCGGGATCAGCGCGCCAGCAAGGCGTCGGGCGTGATCGCGGGAATGCCCAGAGCCTCGCCCACCGGCGGCGAGGTCAGCTGGCCCTCATGGGTGGCAAGGCCCGCGCGCAGATGGGGATCCTCGGTGATTGCCTTGCGCCAGCCCTTGTCGGCCAAAGCCAGCACGAAGGGCAGGGTGGCATTGCCAAGCGCGCGCGCCGAGGTCCGCGCGACCGCGCCGGGCATATTCGCCACGCAATAATGCAGGATGCCATCGACCTCATAGATCGGATCCTGATGGGTGGTGGCGCGCGAGGTCTCGAAACAGCCGCCCTGATCGATCGCGACATCCACGAGCGCAGAGCCGGGCTTCATCGTGCCAAGCTGTGCGCGGCTGACGAGTTTCGGCGCAGCCGCGCCCGGCACCAGCACGGCGCCGACCACGAGATCGGCACGGGTCAGCCCCTCGGCCACGGCGGCGGCGGTCGCATAGCGCGTGGTCAGACGCCCCATGAAGAGATCATCGAGATATGAAAGCCGGGCCAGCGAGCGGTCGAGCACCGTCACCGTCGCGCCCATGCCGACCGCAACCCGCGCCGCAGCCGCTCCGACAACCCCGCCGCCGATGATCAAGACCTCGCCGGGGCTCACGCCCGGCACGCCGCCCAGCAGCACGCCCGAGCCGCCATTGGCCTTTTGCAGCGTCCACGAGCCGACTTGCGGTGCCAAACGCCCCGCAACCTCGGACATCGGCGCGAGCAGCGGCAGCCCGCCGCGCGCATCGGTCACGGTCTCATAGGCGATGGCGGTCACGCCCGATTTCAGCAGATCGCGGGTCTGGGCCTCGTCCGGGGCGAGATGCAGATAGGTGAAGAGGACCTGCCCCTTGCGCAGCAGCGCGCGCTCGGCGGGCTGGGGCTCCTTCACCTTCACGATCATCTCCGCCGCGCCATAGACCGCCGCCGCATCGGGCAGGATCTGCGCGCCGGCCGAAAGATAATCCTCGTCGGAAAAGCCCGCGCCGATCCCGGCCTCGGTCTGGATCAGCACCTCATGGCCATGCAGCTTGGCCTCGCGCACGGCATCGGGCGTCAACCCAACGCGGAATTCCTGCGGCTTGATCTCTTTGGGGCAACCGATTTTCATCGTCTCTCTCCTCCCGGCGCGAAAATATCGACTGAGTTTTGCACCCTTAATCTGGAAGAATCTTCTTAAACCTTGGTCTGGTTTCCGCTACAGCGGAAGAGATCGCCGCTACAGGCCCAGTGTGACACAGGAAATTCGAATATCGTGGAAATTGACGCAATCGATCGCCGGATCCTTACCGTACTTCAGAAGGATGGCCGGATTACCAATGCCGATCTGGCACAAAAGGTCAGCCTTTCTCCCAGCGCCTGCCACCGCCGCGTTCAAAGGCTGGAGGAAGAGGGGATCATCCGCGAATATGTCGCGCTGCTCGATACGAAGAAAATGCAGCGGCCCACCACGGTTTTCGTCGAGATCACCTTGTCAGGGCAGGCCGACGAGCTGCTCGAGGCCTTCGAGCGCGCGGTCCGCACCGTGCCCGATGTGCTCGAATGCCACCTGATGGCGGGATCGGCCGATTATCTGCTGAAGGTCGTGGCCGAAGATACCGAGGATTTCGCCCGCATCCACCGCCAGAGGCTCGCGAAACTGCCGGGCGTCGCACAGATGCATTCCTCGTTCTCGCTGCGTCGCGTCGCCTTCACGACGGCGCTGCCGCTTTAAGGCGGGACGATCCGGTCTGGCGCCATCCGCTTTGGCCAAAGAAAAACCCCCGACCGAGGCCGGGGGTCTTGTCCAAAGGCTGCCATCCGGCAGACGGACGACTTAAAGCGCGCCTTCGCGTTGCGCTTTTTTGCGTGCCAGCTTACGGGCACGGCGCACGGCCTCTGCCTTTTCACGGGCTTTCTTGACCGACGGCTTCTCGAAATGCTGCTTGAGCTTCATTTCACGAAAAACCCCCTCGCGCTGAAGTTTTTTCTTCAGGGCGCGAAGTGCCTGTTCGACGTTGTTGTCGCGAACACTTACCTGCATGTGGTTGTCACCACCTTCCTAGGTTAAAGTTGAGCTGAATTGCAGGATGGGGCCTCTTATCAGCCCGAATCTTGTTTGTCCAGATTTTCCGCGGGAGGATCCGATGAGCATCGAGACCGAAAAAGAGCGCCTGATCGACGCGGCCCTGAGCCATGCGATCTTTGAGGGCATGAACGAGGCGGCGATTGCCGCCGGCGCGCGCGACCTTGGCCTGTCGCCCCGGCTGGCGCGGGTCTATCTGCCGCGCGGCGGGGCGGATCTCGCGGCGGCCTATCACCGGCGTGGCGATCAGGCGCTGGCGCAATGGCTGGCGAATGCTCGCCCGCAAGGCCGTTTCCGTGATCAGATCACCCAGGCCGTGCTGCACCGACTCGAGATCACCGACCGCGAGCTGGCGCGCGCCGGGGCGGCGGTGCTGGCACTGCCCCAACATGCAGCGCTCGGCTCGAAGCTGCTGTGGGAGACTGCCGATGTGATCTGGACCGGGCTCGGCGATCGCTCGGAGGACATCAATTGGTATTCCAAGCGCACGACATTGGTGGCCGTCTATGCCGCGACCGTGCTCTATTGGCTCGGAGATGATTCGGAGGATCACGCCGACACCCGCCGCTTTCTCGACCGCCGCATCGACGGGGTCATGCGTTTCGAGAAGGCCAAGGCCTTTGCCGCGAAACTGCCCGGCGCCTCCCGGCTCGGCGCGCTGGCGACAGGCTGGATCCGCAAACCGGGCGGGCGTGATCTGCCCGGACATCTGAACCGCAACAGCCCGGCCGCGCCCGCCGAAGGAGCCCAGAAGTGATTCCAGGAATGATGAAGGCCGTCGAAATCAGCACGCCCGGAGGCGCCGAAGTCCTGCGCCTCACCGATCGCCCGGTGCCGGTGCCCGGTCACGGCCAGATCCTGATCCGCGTGGCCTGGTCGGGGGTGAACCGCCCGGATGTACTGCAACGCGCGGGCTCTTACGCGCCGCCGCCCGGCGCCTCGGATCTGCCGGGGCTCGAATGCGCGGGACGGGTTGCGGCGGTGGGGCCGGGCGTGACGCGCTGGAAGGAAGGCGACGCGGTCTGCGCGCTTCTGCCGGGGGGCGGCTACGCGGAATATGTGACCTGCCCGGCCGATCATGCCTTGCCGATCCCCAAGGGCCTGAGCCTGCGCGAAGCGGCAGCCCTTCCCGAAACCTGCTTCACCGTCTGGTCGAATATCGTCATTCGCGGCGGACTTGAGGCCGGAGAGCGCTTCCTCGTCCATGGCGGCACTTCGGGGATCGGCACAACCGCGATCCAGATCGCCCGCGCTCTGGGGGCCCGGGTCTGGGCGACCGCCGGATCGGCTCAGAAATGCGCGGCCTGCGAACGGCTGGGGGCTCAAGCAATCAACTATCGCAGCGAGGATTTCGTCGAGATCCTGCGCGCGGAAGGCGGCGCCAATCTCATTCTCGATATGGTTGGCGGCGATTACATCGCCCGAAACATCCGAGCGCTGGACGATGACGGTCGCCTGGTGATGATCGCCTTTCTGGGAGGCCCGAAAGCCGCGATCAACTTCGCCCCGATCATGACGAAACGCCTGACCGTGACCGGCTCGACCCTGCGCCCGCAATCCGATCTCGCCAAAGCCGGTATCGCCGAAACCCTGCGCAATCAGCTCTGGCCGCTGGTCGAGACCGGTCAGGTCCGCCCGATCATCGACAGCGAATTCGCCCTCGCCGAAGCGGTTCGCGCCCACCGCCATATGGAAAGCAGCGAGCATATCGGCAAGATCCTCCTGAAAGTCGCCGATCTCGCCTGACAGCGGCTTCGGCTGCCTCCGGCGGGGATATTTGAACATGAAAGACGCCGGAAGATTTCTGATCCGGCGTTAACTCGACAGCAACCTCTTTCTGGCAATGTGATCTGGCGGTACAGGCGGGGACGCTGATGGCCGTCATGGAAGACGCCACACCCCGACCGTGGCTCCGTCCGGCGGGGTGTGTGCGTTTTGGATGAGCCTGTCTTTCATGTTCAAATATCCCCGCCGGAGGCAAGGACGCGTCCGTTATCGGGGAGCGGGCATGGTCATGGTGCTGGTGCAATCGCGGCGGCTGTCCGGGGCGCAGTCTCGCGGTTGAAGGTCGCGGGTCAGGCAGATCCGCACCTCTTGCAGGTTTCCGCCCTGACAGGTGACGGTGATGCCGTTGCGGGTCAGGCCGGGGTTGCTTTCGATGAAGGCGTCCTCGATGATCGGGGCGCGCAGGGCGACGTCTCGGTTCAGGCGCGAGAAGAGCTCGGGGATCTGGATTTTCGTGGTGGCGCGGCGGATTTCGTCGAAATAGGTGCTTGCCGACAGGCCCGAGCAGCGGCCGTGTTTGCGCCATTGATACCAGGCAAGTCCTGACGATCCCATGAGATCGACCATCTCGCGGGTGTCGCGGCGGCTCGGGTTCGGTTCTGTCGTCGGGCAATTGTCCGGCCAGCCCGCTTCATATTGCGGCCAGAGCCCGTGGACCGTGAAGCCGGTTCGACGGCCGGGGTCGCAGGAGTTGCTGTCGCGGGTGTCCTCGGCCGAGCGGCACCAGCTTGGGGCCCAGCTCAGCGACAAAACATAGTAGTCAAATTCACCCGCAGAGCCTTCAGCCGCGGCGGGCGAGGTGAGGGCGGGTGCGAGAAGAAGCGGCAGGGCAAGGGCGACGAAGAGGGCTTTCATGGGCGCAGCCTAAGCGGGAGGAAGCAGATTTGCCACGCGATTCGGGCTTTATCGGAGCCCGGAAAGAGATTATATGTCGCGTCAATCCCCTCCCCGAAAATGGAATGGCAGCTGCCAAAAGCCGTTTTCCCGGCCCAGAGAGTTATTGCGAAGGAGACACAGATGAGCAAGCCGCTCATGGCCAAAGCCACCGCTGTTTGGCTGGTCGACAACACGACGCTGAGCTTCAAGCAAATCGCCGATTTCTGTGGAATGCACGAGCTTGAAGTTCAGGGTATTGCCGATGGCGATGTCGCTGTCGGCGTCAAGGGTTTCGACCCGGTCGGCTCGAACCAGCTCGACGAAAGCGAGATCGTCAAGGGTCAGAAGGACCCTGCTTACAAGCTGAAACTGAAGCGCAACCCCGCTGCGGAAGGCGAAGAAAAGCGCCGTGGCCCGCGCTATACGCCGCTGTCCAAGCGTCAGGACCGCCCGGCGGCGATCCTGTGGCTGGTGAAATTCCATCCCGAGCTTGCCGATGCGCAGATCGCGAAGCTGGTCGGCACAACCAAGCCGACGATTGCCTCGATCCGTGACCGGACCCATTGGAACATCCAGAACATCACGCCGATCGATCCGGTTGCGCTGGGGCTGTGCCGCCAGACCGAGCTCGATGCCGCCGTCCAGAAAGCCGCGAAGAAACATGCGGCAGGCGGCGATGTCATGACCGATGACGAGCGTCGCAAGCTGGTGAGCACCGAAGCTTCGCTGGCGATGGGCGACGAGCCGCGTCTGCCGTCCTCGCTCGGCGGTCTCGATAACTTCTCGCTGCGACGCGATGAGGTCAAGAAGCCCGAGCCGACCTTGGATGCGGACAGCTTCTTCAACCTGCCTGACGCCGATGATGAGGATGAAGACGACGAGCATTGAGCGCACGCCGTCCCAAAGCATCAAGGCCCGCCCGATGGCGGGCCTTTTGCATTCCGGGCCCTAGACCGCGAGGCAGATGTATTTCATCTCGAGATAATCCTCGATCCCGTGGCGCGAGCCTTCGCGGCCTAGCCCCGATTGTTTGACGCCGCCGAACGGGGCGACCTCGGTCGAGATCAGCCCGGTGTTGACGCCGACGATGCCGTATTCGAGTCCCTCTTGCACGCGGGTGATGCGACCGATGTCGCGGGCGTAGAAATACGAGGCAAGGCCGAAGATCGTGTCATTGGCTCGCGCGATCGCCTCGGCCTCGGTCTCGAATTTGAACAAGGGCGCGACCGGGCCGAAGGTTTCCTCCTGCGTCAGCTTCATTGCATCGGTGACGCCGGTCAGCACGGTCGGCTGAAAGAAGAGCCCGCCCAACGGCTGGCCGCCGGTTAGCACCTGTGCCCCCTGGGCGAGCGCGTCGCGGATATGGTCCTCGACCTTTTCGACCGCCGCCTGATTGATGAGCGGGCCGGTGGTCACGCCCGGGGTCATGCCGTCGCCGACCTTGAGCTTCTCGACCGCCGTCGCGAGCTTTGCCGCAAAGGCGTCATAGACGCTTGCTTGCACATAGATCCGGTTCGCACAGACGCAGGTCTGGCCATTGTTGCGGTATTTCGAGGCCATCGCGCCCTCGACCGCAGCATCAAGATCGGCGTCGTCGAAAACGATGAAGGGCGCATTGCCCCCAAGCTCCATCGAGCATTTGAGCACCTGATCGGCGGCCTGACGCAAGAGGATGCGCCCGACCTCGGTCGAGCCGGTGAAGGTGAGTTTGCGCACGCGCGGGTTTTCGCAGAACTCGCGCCCGATCTCGGAAGAGCGCGACGAGGTCACCACCCCGAAAATCCCGGGCGGCAGGCCCGCCCGTTCGCCCAAAACCGCCAAAGCCAGCGCAGAGAGCGGTGTTTCCGAGGCCGGGCGTCCGACAAAGCTGCAGCCCGCCGCCAGCGCCGGGGCGCATTTGCGGGTGATCATCGCGGTCGGGAAGTTCCAGGGCGTGATCGCGGCGACGGTGCCGACCGGCTGGCGGATGACGCTGATGCGCTTGTCGGCCTGATGGCCGGGGATGGTCTCGCCATAGATGCGCTTGGCCTCTTCGCCGAACCATTCGATGAAGCCTGCGCCATAAGCGATCTCGCCCTTGGCCTCGGCCAGCGGCTTGCCCTGTTCGGCGGTGAGGATGCGGCCAAGATCGTCCTGATTTTCCATCATCAGATCGAACCAGCGGCGCAGGATGCGGGCGCGGTCTTGGGCGGCGCGGGCGCTCCAGCCCGCCATCGCCTGATGCGCGGCCTCGATCGCCTCGGCGGCCTCGGCGCGCGACAGATCGGCGACGCGGGCGATGATCGCGCCCGTGGCCGGATTGGTCACCGCGAAGGTCTTGCCGTCCCGGGCCTCGACCCAGTGGCCGGCGACGAAGGCGCGGGTTTCGAGAAGGCTGGGGTCTTTCAGCGAGGCTTTGAAGGCCTCGGCTTCGGTCGCGGCGGCAGTCATGGCAGATCTCCATTCCAAAGGCGCGGTTGCTCTCACAGGAGCAAGTTGCGGCGCGCTTGTCCAGTTTTCTGCACGCGGCGGCGCGGCGCTTGGGGCGCTCTGTGCCGTCGCTCAACCGGGGGCGGTCTCAGCCAGACGTGATCGAACCGGGGCCCACAGCTTGCGTTTTCTCGGTGAGCGTCCAGCCGGATCGAACCTGCGGGCGCGGCTATGAGGAGAGCAAAACATGATGCGTTATCAAGTGATTGCTTCGGGGTTCATGGCTCTCGCCATGTCGGGTGCCATGTCGGGCGCGGCGATGGCCAGCACGACGGCGGTCGCGAACACCGATCTCAACATCCGCAACTTCCCCGATGCGACCGGCGAGATCGTCGGCATGATCACCTCGGGGGATTCGGTGGTGGTCAATGGCTGTATCGAGGACGACAGCTGGTGCAAGGTCGAATATGGCGCGACCCGGGGCTGGGCGGCGGGGGATTATCTCAACGTCACCGCCAATGAAAAGGTCGAGGCGCTTTATCCCAACCGCCGCGCGCTTGGCGTCGAGGTGATCGAGCGTCCCGCCGTCAGCCGCACCGAAGGGGCCGAGACCGGCGGGATCGCCGGGGCGGCAATCGGGGCGCTGGTCGGGGGCCCGGTCGGCGCGGTGGTCGGCGCGGCGATTGGCGGCGAGGCGGGGGCCTCGACCGCGCATCCGCGCGAGGAGGTGCTGACCTATGTGCGCGGCCATCCGGTCGAGCCGGTCATCTTGCGCGGCGAGGTCGTGCGCGGGGCGGGCATCCCGGGTAATGTCACGCTCTATGACATCCCGAATGTGCCGGAATACAAATATCTCGCGGTGAATGGGCAGACGGTTCTGGTCGATCCCGGCAGCCGCAAGATCGTCTATATCTACCGCTAAGTCGCGATGCTCTGGCGCGGGCGGCCAGTGAGCGGCCGCCCTTTCAGCGTCGCGACGACCAGACCGGCTGAAGATCGCCCGGACGGGCCTCGGCCGCATGGATCGCGCGGGCGACGGCGCGCGACATCGTGGTGGCGGCGGCATGGCACAGCCGGAAAGTCTCGGGCATGAAATCGCGCACCGGCCGGGCGCCAGTCGAGACCGCAAAGATCAGATCGCCGTCAATCGGCGTGTGCGAGGGCAGGATCGCCCGGGCAAATCCGTCATGGGCGCTGGTCGCCAGTCGATGCAGTGCCGCCTTGTCGAGATCGGCATCGGTCGCGATGATGGCGATGGTCGTGGCCTCGCCCAGCCGCTTCATCGGCTGAGGCTCCTGTGCGGGCTCGAACGGCCCGGCCAAGCCAAGCCCGCCGAATTCCGCGTCAAGCTCGAACGGCGCCGCCCAGAACTGACCTGAGGGCACGGTGACCGAACCCAGCGCATTGACCACAACCAGCGCGCCAATGGTGGTCCCGTCCTCCAGCACGCTTGACGCCGAGCCGAGCCCGCCCTTCCAGTTCTGCGTCATCGCCCCGGTGCCGCCGCCCGCCGTGCCAAGGCGAAAACCGCGCGCGGCGCTCTCATAGGCTTGGCGGCCAAGCGCGGCATAGGGGTTGTCCTGCCAGTCTTTGTCCCCGCCGTTGAGCAGGTCAAAGACAATCGCGCCCGGCACGATCGGCACCTGCACTGGGCCGACGGCAAAGCCGCGACCGCGCGCGCGTAGGCCCGCCGCGACACCGGAGCAGGCATCAAGCCCGAAGGCGCTGCCGCCCGACAAAACCAGCGCGTCGATGTCCTGCACCAGCCGGTCGGGGGCGAGCAGATCGGTCTCGCGCGTGCCGGGCGAGCCGCCCATGACATTCACCGCCGCGCGAAAGGGGCGCTCGGCGGTCAGGACGGTGGTGCCCGAGCGCAAGACATGGTCCTCGGCATTGCCGACCAAAAGCCCCGCGACATCAGTGATCAGATTGAGCGGACCGGGCTTCATGGCAACCTCGAAGTTGGTTTTCAGTGGCGCGCAGAATGTCGCTCTGCGCGCCGCCATGCAACCCGCCAAGCGACGGGCCGAGCGACCGGGCCAAGCGACCAGGCGGGGAACCCGCCGAAGAGCCCGTCATGCAACCGCGGCAATTCCTCGGGGGTTATTTCCGAACGACGTTGCACATCGCCCGATCTGCACCTACCTGTTTCGAACAAAACCAGAAGGATTTGCGACCGATGACAACACCCATTCACCGCATTTTCGGCCGGCCGCTCGACGCGCCGGTGCCGCAGGGCTTTGACCAGATCCTCATCGGCATGGGCTGCTATTGGGGGGTGGAGCGCCTGTTCTGGGAGCAAGAGGGCGTCTGGATGACCTCGGTCGGCTTTGCCGGTGGCCATGTCGACAATCCGACCTATAAACAGGTCTGCACCGGCCAGACCGGCCATGCCGAGGTCGTGCGCGTGGTCTATGACAGCTCGCGCCTGAGCACGGACCGGCTGATGCAGATCTTCTGGGAAAACCACAACCCGACGCAGGGCAACCGTCAGGGCAATGATGTCGGCGATCAATATCGCTCGCTTTTGATGTATTACAACGACAACCAGCGTGCGATCGCCGAAGCCTCGAAGATCGACTTCGACAACCGGCTGGCCGTGGCGGGTTTTCCGAAAATCACCACCCAGATCCTGCCCGCCTCGACCTATTGGCTCGCGCCCGAGGAAGATCATCAGCAATATCTCGATCGCCACCCGGACGGCTATTGCGCGTTGCGCGGGACCGGTGTTCAGTCGCCGCTCACTGAAAGACGCGAGGAGATCTGATGCCGACCTGGACCGCATTGTCGCAGACAAACGGCCGCGATGCCGCTGAAACCATTGCCGAGCTGGCCGAGGATCTGACCCCCGAGCCCGTCGGCACCGGGGTTTTCGAGATCGAGGACGGTTCGAATCGCTGGGAAGTCGGCGTCTATTTCACCGAGGCGCCGGATGAGATCGGGCTGGCGCTGCTGGCGGTTGCGCATGGCGCCGATCCTTTCGTGATCTCGGAACTGCCCGAGGTTGATTGGGTCGCGCATGTCAAACGCGAGCTCAGCCCGGTCGAGGCCGGTCAGTTCTTCGTCCATGGCAGCCATGATGCCGACAAGATCCCGGAAGGCGCCGAGGCGCTGCTGATCGAGGCCGCGATGGCCTTTGGCACCGGCCATCACAACACCACCAAGGGCTGCCTTCTGGCGCTCGATCGGCTGGTGAAAGAGGGCAAGAGCTTCGAGCGCATCGCCGATATCGGCGCGGGCACGGCGGTTCTCGCCATGGCGGCGGCGCGGGTCTTCCCGGTCGTGGTCGCGGCGGGCGACATCGACCCGGTCGCGGTCGATACGGCGCGGGCGAATGTGATGGCCAATGGCCTCGACGGGCGGGTCGAATGTGTCGAGGCGGTGGGGTTCGATCATCCGCTGCTGGAACGCGCCGCGCCTTATGATCTCGTGTTCGCCAATATCCTGAAGCAGCCGCTGATTGATCTCGCGCCCGATATGGCGCGCTATATCGGCAAGGGCGGCAAGGCGATTCTGTCGGGCATCCTGACGACTCAGGCGGAAGAGGTGATTGCCGCCTATCAGGCGCATCATTTCGCGCTCGATCATCGCGATGATCTCGGCGAATGGACGGTTCTGGTCGTCACCCGCATCTAAGCCGCGCGGGTTGCGCGGCCTTTTGGGTATTTGGATGATGAAGAAATCGGGCTTGGTTCGCCTTCGGGCGGGCTGAGCCGGGTTACCGTGCGTGGCGTGGCTGTTCAGAGCCTGGGCTGGCTACGTCGCGACGGGAAGCTGCAACGGGCATAGTTGGGGCTGAAAAAGAAAAAGGCCCCATCCGGGTTCGCCGGGGGGGCCGTTCTCAAAGCGGGTGTGTTCCGCCGGGGATTAGCGATGAAGCGCAACCCGGTCGATATCGCCGCGGACGAGGCCGATATCATCGAGCTCACGGTCCGTCAGACGGTTCAGCGCATTGCGCGTCGTGCGGGCGTCGTTCCACGAGGAAACAGCCGCAACAAGTTTCGAAACAAAACCAGCTTCGCGCGTCCCGCCAAGGACGCGGTTCGTGTCAATTGCCGACATCATCTCACCTATTTCTGTAAATTGCCCGATCAGCGGGCGTTTGCTTGATGAAGCGGATATAGGACGAGCATTCGGCGAAGGATAGGCCGGGGCGGGCAAGTCAGCTATGCAGCGGCTGCATAAGCTGCCGAATTCATTAAACTTTTACCTGCTCGCGTTTCCGAGAGCAAGGCAAGAAAGTTACGAAATTCTGCGGCGCAGCATTGGAATCTGTCTGTGACGTGGGGTCAAACCCCGTTCCAATCGCCCAAATGGCTTTGCCACAGGGTAATGGCTGCAACCGCCGCGGTATCGGCGCGCAGGATGCGCGGGCCGAGGCTGATGCGGGTCACGAAGGAAAGTGCAGACAATTGTTGCCTTTCTGCATCGGACCAGCCGCCCTCGGGGCCGATCAGAATGGCCCAGGGGCCTCGCGGCAGGGTCGACAACGTCTCGGCGGGGCCTGCGAGGGCCTCATCTGCCCAGAGAATCCGGCGAATCGGGTCCCAGCCTGACAAAAGGCGCGAGAGGGGCGTCAGATCGCCGACCTCGGGGACAAAGGTGCCGCCGCATTGTTCGGCCGCCTCGACCGCATGGGCCTGCAGGCGGTCCTGACGGATGCGCTCGGAATTGGTGTGGTCGGTCTGGATGGGCAGGATGCGGGCCGCGCCAAGCTCGGTCGCCTTTTCGACGATGAAATCGGTGCGCGCTTTCTTGATCGGCGCAAAGAGGAGCCAGAGGTCCGGAGGATTGCGCTGCGGCGCGGTTTGGGTCTCGGCGATCAGATCTCCGCCGCGTTTGGCCATGCGGGTGATCCGCGCCAGCCATTCGCCGTCCTGCCCGTTGAAGACGAGAATCTCGTCGTCCGGGCCAAGGCGCATGACGCTGCCGAGATAATGAGCCTGATCCGGAGTGAGGGCGATGCCTTGTCCCGGGGCGAGTGGGTGATCTATGAAAAGCCTGACTTTTGCCATGAGGGCAACTTAATGCAGACCACACGCCAGATACCAGATGCCGTCGCAGATGCTCCCAAGGACAATTGGGTCGATCTTTATGCCCCGCCGGGCTGGAGGCCGTGGTTGCGGCTGTCGCGCGCCGATCGCCCGATCGGGACCTGGCTGTTGCTGTTGCCCTGTTATTTCGGCATCGGGCTGGCGATGATCGCGACCGGGCCTTTGTGGTTCGATCTGTGGATCGTCCTGGCCTGCACCCTTGGCGCGGCGGTGATGCGCGGTGCTGGCTGCACCTGGAACGACATCACCGACCGCCATATCGACGGCAGCGTTGAGCGCACCCGGCTGCGACCGATCCCGTCCGGGCAGGTCAGCCTGCGCGGCGCGGTGCTGTGGATGATCCTTCAGGCCCTCGTCGGGCTGGTGATCCTGCTGACGCTTGGGCGCGCGGCGATCATCATGGGGGTGATCTCGCTGGTGCCGGTTCTGGTCTATCCCTTCGCCAAACGCTTCACCTGGTGGCCGCAGGTCTTTCTGGGCACCGCCTTTAACTGGGGCGTCATGTTGGCTTGGGCCGCGCATACCGGCTCGATGTCGGTGGTGCCGGTGGTCGCCTGGCTCGCCGGGATCTGCTGGACGGTCTTTTATGACACGATCTACGCCCATCAGGATGCCGAGGATGATGCGCTGATCGGGGTGAAATCGACCGCGCTCTATTTCGGCGAGGACTCGCCGCGCTGGCTTTTGGGCTTTGCCGTGGCGACGGTGGCGCTGACGACGCTGGCGGTTTGGGCGGCTGGACCCGAAGGTGTCGCGGCGGTTGTGGCCTTTGGCGGTGTCGCCGGTTTCGCCCTTCATCTGGCTTGGCAGCTTGGCCGGTTTGATCAACACAACAATCAACTCTGCTTGAGATTGTTCCGCTCGAACCGGGATGCCGGGCTTTTCCTTGCCTTCTGCCTCGGGCTCGCCGGGCTGCTGTGATTGCGATCTGGGGGCTTTGCCGTTAAACCTGCCGGATTGGAAACAGCCGGAGGGCTTGCCGCATGAGCGAGGCGCCCAAAGAGACCAGATCCCCCGCCGACGGCCGAAAGCCCCGCTCACGGGTGGCGCGCGGTCTGGCCAGCGTGGTGGCGCTTGCGGCGGCGGGTGCGCTGTCGGTCTATGCCGCGATTGCCGCGGTGGGCTTTCTCGAAGAGCGGCGGGTCGATCAGGCGCAGGCCGCGCTGGAAACGGCGGGCTTTGATTGGGTCAGCGTCGAGGGCAGCGGCCTTCAGCTGCATCTGCGCGGCACCGCTCCTGATGAGGCCAAGCGCTTCCGCGCGCTGACGCTGGCCGAGGGGGCGATCGACGGCGGTCAGGTCATCGACGAGATGGAGGTCGCGCCGGTTCAGGCGGTGAAGGCGCCCGATTTCAGCGTTGAGCTGCTGCGCAATGACGAGGGCGTTTCGGTCATCGGGCTAGTGCCCGCCAGCATCGACCGCGACAAGGTGGTCGAGCGGCTGACCAAGACCACCGGCGGCGCCAAGGTCACCGATCTGCTTGAGACCGCCGATTACGCCGTGCCGCAAAGCTGGCAGTCGAGCTTTGATTTCGGCCTGCGCGCCGCCGAGATTGCGCGCCGGGCCAAGGTCTCGATCGCGACCGGGCGGGTCGTCGTGACGGCGATTGCCGATTCGCGCGAAGATAAGGCCGCGATCGAGGCGGCTCTGCGCCGCGCCAAGCCTGCCGATGTCGCGCTGACCACGAATATTTCCGCGCCGCGTCCGGTGATCTCTCCCTTCACTTTGCGCTTCGTCAAGGATGAGGATGGCGCGCGGTTCGATGCCTGCGCCGCCGATACCGAAGAGGCGCGTGGCCGGATTCTTGAAGCGGCCAAACGCGCCGGGCAAGCGGGGGCCTCGACCTGTCAGCTTGGTCTGGGCGCGCCCTCGAATGATTGGGCAAGCGCGGCGGTCGCGGCGATTGACGCGGTGACGGCGCTGAAGGGCGGGCAGGTGACGATGTCGGATACTGATATCGCGCTTCATGCGCCGGCGGGCACGCCTCAGGCGGAATTCGACGAGACGGTCGGGCGGTTGCAAGCGGCCTTGCCGCGGCTTTACAGCCTTACCGCGGTGATCGAGCAGGGCGGCCAGACCGAAGGGCCTGCCGAGTTCTCGGCGGTTTCGGATGCCAAGGGCCGCGTGGTTTTGCGCGGGCGCATCACCGATCAGCGGATGCGCGAGGCGGTCGAAAGCTTCGCGCGCTCGCGCTTTGGCCAGATCGACAGCGCGCTGCGGCTCGATCCCGATGTGCCAAGCGGCTGGACCGTGCGGGTGATTGCGGCGCTCGAAGGCATGGCCGAGCTCAAGAACGGCTCGGCTCGGGTCTCGCCCGATCTCATCCGCATCACCGGCAGTTCGGGCGATCAGACCGCCTCGGACAAGGCGGCGACCGCTTTGGCCGAGCGGCTGGGCGCGGGGGCGAATTACGAGCTGGCGATCCGCTATGACCGCCGCCTCGATCCGCTGCTTGGTCTGCCGAGCGGCGAGGAATGCGTCGATCGGTTGAACAACATCATGCAGGAATCGCTGATCGGTTTCGAGCCGAACAAGGCGGTGATCGCGGGCGATCCCGAGCCGACGCTGAAGGCTTTGGCCGAGGGGATGCAGGATTGCCAGGAGTTCCGCATCGAGCTGGGCGGGCATACCGATTCGCAGGGCTCGGATGCGTTCAATGCCGAGCTGTCGCGCAAACGGGCGCAGGTTGTGCTCGAGGCGATGACGAAACACGGCATCGACACCGCGCTGATGAGCGCCAAGGGCTACGGCGAAAGCCAGCCCATCGCCGATAATGCGACCGAGGCCGGGCGCGAGGCCAATCGCCGGATCGAGTTCAAGCTGCTTTCGGAAGCGCCGGTGCAGGATGCGCCCAAAGCGGTTCAGACCTTGTCTGGCGTGACCGAAGAGCTGCCCGAGGCCGAGACGCAAGGCCCAGAGCAGCCTGCCGCCTCTGGGGTCGCAGGCGAGGGGAACGGGCAGGCGTCTGGGACGCCGACCCCGCTTGCGCCGCCCCATGCCGAGGCCCAGCCGCCCGTCGCCGCCGAGGCCGCGCCGGACGAGCCTCAGGTGGGCGCGCCCCAAGCGGAAGAGCCGCTTTTGGCCGAGACCGATCGCCCGGCGCTTGATCCCGACAGTCAGGAATATGCGCTGATGGTCGCGACCATTCTGGTGACCGAGCTTGCTCAGTCGCAAGAGCTTGGTGGCGAGGGCATGCCCTTCGACACATTCGATGCCGAAGACGGTGGTCCTGATGGGCTGACAGCCGAGAACGACCTCGCCAATCCCGCAGCGGCAGAGGCCCCTCCGAAGCCTGAGGCGCAGCCAGAAGCGACCCCGGCGGCAGGGGGGAGCGCGGAAGCCGCTTCGGCGAGCGAGAGCTCTGCTGCGGCGACTGCAGGCGAAGAAAAGCCCTCGGCAGATCAGGCTGCATCTGATGGGGCCTCGCAGAACGCGAGCCAGCAGGATGGGGCCAAGCAGGACGCTGCACCCAATCAAAACGAGGGACAGCAAAGTGCTGACCCGCAAGCCGCCACGGGACAAGAAGGCGCAGGACAGGCAGAGACCGGGCAAGCCGAGACCGGACAGACAGAGCCCGTGCCGTCCGACACCGCTCAGGCCAACCCCGCGCAGACCTCTGGGGACGCAACCTCCGCTGCTCCCGGCCATGATGGTGCCGTCAGCCCCTATGCGGATCTGCGGGCCGAAGGTCTGCCGGATTTGTCGGGTGCGATTTACCACAGTGCTGAAGCGGCTCCGGTTGCGGGATTGGCGCAGGGCGAAACTGGCGCTAGCCTGCAGGTCCAGACCCCCGACGACACCACGCCGCGTCCGAAACCGCGCCCGACGCCGTAACCACGCCGTAAACCCGTAACGCCGACCGATAGCCGACCCTCAGCCGCCGACCCCTAGCCGACGAGCATCATGGACCGTACCAAATTCATCATTGCGACCGCGATCATCCTCTTCGCGGTGTTTATCCTCGGCTGGCTGGTCAGCTCGCTTTTGGCGCGGTTCAGCCGCGTGCCGGTGTCCGAGATGGATGAGGTCGAGCGGCTGTCGCAGCGGCTCCATGACGTCGAAAGCCAGCGCGACCGCGCCGTGACCGAGCTGGAAATGCGCGAGGCCGAGCTGACCGAGCGGCTGTCCCATACCTCAAGTGAGCTGCGCTCTGCCCTGGATGGGCTGCGCGACAGCCGCAATGAGATCGAAGAGCTGCGCGACTATATCGAGCGCAAGCTGGCCAAGAACCGCCAAAGCGGCGCCTGAGTCTTGCCGAGACCGCCCTGAAAAGCCGTGAAAACCCATGAAAAAGGCCCGCGAGACGCGGGCCTTTCGTTTTGGTCACTGCGGGTCACATCCCGGCCCGGATCAGATCCCGGCGTCGATGATCGCGCGGGCCAGAATCGGCACGCTGTCGGTGTTCAGACCGGCGATGTTCAGACGCGAATCGCCGACCAGATAGATCGCGAAGTCGCGTTTGATCAGCTCGACCTGCTCGGGCGTGGCACCGAGGCGCGAGAACATGCCGCGATGGGTCTCGATGAAGTCGAAGCGGTTCGAGCCCGAAAGCTCGCGCAGCTCGCCGGCCAGCTGGGCGCGGATCGCGAGCATCCCGTTGCGGACCTCTTCAAGCTCGGCTTTCCAATCGGCGGTCAGGCCTTCGTCGCCCAGAATCGTCGAGACGATGCGCGCGCCGTGATCGGGCGGGAAAGAGAAGGTCTGGCGGTTGAGGAAAGCCATCGCGCCCTGGGTCAAATCGCGCGCTTTCGCGTCATCGGTCAGCGCAAGCAGGATGCCCGAACGCTCGCGGTAGATGCCGAAGTTTTTCGAGCACGACGCCGCGATCAGCACTTCCGGAATGCGCGAGACGATGATGCGCGTGCCCTGCGCATCTTCCTCCAGACCATCGCCAAAGCCCTGATAGGCAAGGTCGATCATCGGGGTCGCACCAGTCTTGGCGATGATCTCGGCGACCTCATGCCATTGCTCAACCGTCAGGTTGGCGCCGGTCGGGTTGTGGCAGCAGCCATGCAGCAGGACGACATCGCCCTTCTTGGCCTTGGCGAGATCTTCCTTCATGCCCTCGAAATTCACGCCGCGGGTGGCGCTATCGAAATAGCGGTAGGAAATCGCCTCGACGCCCATCCATTTCAGGATCGAGGTGTGGTTGGGCCAGGTCGGGTCCGAATAGAAGACGCGCATCTCGGGGCTGCCCATGCGCGCGAGCTCAAAGCCCTGACGCAAGGCGCCGGTGCCGCCGACAGTGGCGAGGCTCGCAATGCGCGAGGCGTCGTAAAGATCGCCAAGGATCATCTTCGCCATGGCGTCGCGGTAGGCGGGCTCGCCTGCCAGCACGGTGTAGCTTTTCGAGGTCTCGGTTTCGAGCAGGCGACGCTCGGCCTCTTTGACCGCGCGCATGATCGGAGTGTGGCCAGTCGGATCCTTGTAGACACCGACGCCAAGGTCGATCTTGCCCTGACGGGTATCGGCCTTGAATTCGCCCATCAGGGCCAGAATTTTATCGGGATCTTGAGGTTTCAGATTCGACAGCATCACGCGTCTCCGGTTGCGATTTTAAGGTCCGGGAAGCTGCCCCATTCGGTCCAGCTTCCGTCGTAAAGCGAATTGTTGCGATGACCCATGCGCTCGAGCGCGAGGAAGAGGATCGCCGCGGTCACGCCCGAGCCGCAGGTGGTGATCGCCGGTTTCGACAGATCGACGCCTGCCGCCTCGAAAATCGCCTGCATCTCGGCGGGCGCTTTCATCGTGCCGTCCGGGTTGTATAGCAGCGTGAAGGGCACGTTTTTCGAGCCCGGAATATGGCCCGAGCGCAGGCCCGGACGCGGCTCGGCGACTTCCCCGCGGAACCGCTCGGCCGAGCGGGCGTCGATGATTTCGTGATCGCCGAGCTTCGAGGCCGCCGCGACTTGGGTCACATCACGGACCAGACCGGCCTGACGCTGCGCCGTCATATGGCGGTCGCGCAGGACCGGGGCCATATCCTCGACCGGGCGACCCTCGGCCTGCCATTTCGCCAGACCACCGTCCAGAACCGCGACATCGGTCTTGCCCATCAGGCGGAAGGTCCACCACACGCGCGGCGCAGATTGCGAACCGGCGCTGTTGTAGATCACGACCTGATGGCCGTCGCCGATGCCCATGGCGCGCATCCGGCTGACGAATTTCTCGGGCTGGGGCGCCATATGCGGCAGCTCGCTGCGGTGGTCCGAGATCTCGTCGATGTCGAAGAACCGCGCGCCGGGGATATGGTTGGCCTCATATTCGGCCCGGGCGTTGCGCGCCGGGTCCATGTGCCAGCTTGCATCAATGATGCGCAGATCGGGATCATTCAGATGAGCGGCCAGCCAATCTGTGGAAACCAAGGTCTTCGGATCATCGGACATGCGCAATCCCCCCGCAAAAGAAGCTTGGCCCGATGTAACGATCCGGCCGGGAGGCTGCAATGGAAAGCTGGCGAAAAGCGCGCGGCTCAGCCCTGTTTGAGCAGGCGCTGCTTTTGGCGGCCCCAGTCGCGCTTGGCATCGCTTTCGCGCTTGTCGTGGTTCTTCTTGCCTTTGGCCACGCCGATCTTGAGCTTCACCATGCCGCGGTCGTTGAAATACATGACCAGCGGGATCAGCGTCATGCCCTCGCGCCCGACCGCCTGCCAGAGCCGTGAGAGCTCCTTGCGCGAGACCAGCAGCTTGCGGCGGCGGCGTTCCTCGTGCCCGAAAACGCCCGCCTGCTTATAGGCGGCGATATAAGAGTTGATCAGCCAGAGCTCGCCATTCTCGGTCGAGGCATAGCTTTCGGCAATATTCGACTGGCCGGTGCGCAGGCTTTTCACCTCGGAGCCGGTCAGCACGATGCCCACCTCGAGATCGCTTTCGATGAAGTAATCGAAGCGCGCCCGGCGGTTCTCGGCGATGATCTTGTAATTCGGGTCGGATTTCGTGGCCATGATGGGTTTCAGATAGGGCCGGGCGGCGCGTCTGTAAAGGTGCCAGGGTGGCTTCGTCGCGTGGCGCGCCGCGGCTTTTCTGGGGGCGCGCTACTTGCGGCGGCTCCACCAGACGCCAGTCAGGATCAGCGCGACGCCGGCAAGACGCATCACCGTGCTGCCCGGGGTGGCGCGCAAAAGATCCATCGCGACACCCGAGAGCATCTGGCCCGCGACCAGAAGCCCGCTGGTCAGCGCCGCGCCCAGACGCGGGATGACCCAGCTGCCCCCCGCGATGAAGGCCACGCCGACCATGCCGCCAAGCCAGGCATAAAGCGGCGCCTCAGACGCGCCCTCGGGCCAGAAACTGCCCGCAACCAGCGTATAGGCCGCGAGCACCACCAGCCCGACCGCATGGTTCCAGAAGGACGAGGTCAGCGCCGTGCTCGACAGCGCCAGCCTGCCGTTGAGCTGGCGCGATAGGCTGACCAGCATTCCGGCGGCGAAGGCAAAGAGGATGAACATGCCCATGGTCAGCCCCGCGCGAAGATGATGAGAAGCGTGCCCGCGACGATCAGCGCCAGCGCGACCAGCTCGTTTTTCGAGGGTCGGCGGCGGGCCAGACCCATCATGCCGGTGGCGTCGAAGATCAGCGCCAGCACCAATTGGCCGACCAGCCCCAAAGCGAGCGTCCCGGTCAGCGCCAGCGCCGAATTCGCCGCGGCCGAGGTCAGAACCACCGTGATCGCACCCGAAACCCCGCCGAGATAGGCCCAAAGAGGTGCGCGCCTGCGGCCGGGTTGCGGCGTGCTCGCCGGGCGCGCCAGCCTCAGCGCGATCAGGGCAAGAACGGCGGTCAGCGTGCCGACGGCATGGGCGGTCAGCGATGAGAAAAGCGGGCTCGTCGCCCGGGCCATAGCGCTGTTTGACAGCAGCATCACCGTCAGCAGCGCGCCGGTTGCCAAAGCGGCGGTCAGCTCGAGCGGGCGCGGCGCGCGTGCGGCGCGTGCCGGGGCAGGGCTTGTCAAAACGGGATCAGCCGGGCGCGGATCGCGATTGGTCATGGCACATCCTTCAATCAGCCGCATCTGAACGCGCAAACCGGGCGAGAGGCAAGGGCTCGCTGACGCGTCAGGCGTTGTCATCGCGGGGCAGAACCGGCTAGCCATGAGGCGAAGCAGGGAGAGGCGATCATGCGGCACGGCGGGCAGATTCTGGTTCAGGCGCTGAAAGACAATGGCGTCACGCGGGTCTTTTCGGTTCCGGGCGAAAGCTTTCTCGCGGTGCTCGACGGGCTTTATTCTTCGGGAATCGAGAATATCGTCTGCCGTCAGGAAGGCGGCGCGGCGATGATGGCCGAGGCGGCGGGCAAGCTGACCGGGCGTCCCGGCATTGCCTTTGTCACGCGCGGGCCGGGGGCCACCAATGCGAGCGCGGGTGTGCATGTCGCCAAGCAGGATTCGACGCCGATGATCCTCTTCGTCGGCCAGATCGCGCGCGGTGATCGCGACCGCGAAGCTTTCCAAGAGGTCGATTATCGCGCGTTTTTCGGCGGGATCGCGAAATGGGTGGCGGAGATCGACCAGACCGAGCGCATCCCCGAATATCTCGCCCGCGCCTTCCAGCTTGCGACCAGCGGGCGGTCCGGCCCGGTGGTGCTGGCTTTGCCCGAGGATATGCTCTCGGCCCGCGCCGAAGTCGCCGATCTTGCCCCGGCGCGCGCGCCTTTGCCCGCGGTGGCTGACAGTTCGGTCACCGCGATTGCCGAGGCTTTGGCCGGGGCCGAGCGCCCGCTGGTCGTGCCCGGAGGCTCGGTCTGGTCGCAGCAGGCGGCGGATGATCTGGCGGCTTTCGCGGCGAGATGGGGCCTGCCGGTCGCGGTGCCCTTCCGCCGCCAAGGCCATATGGACAATGACCACCCGAATTATGTCGGCGATCTTGGGGTGGGGATGAACCCGGCCTTGGGGCAGGCGCTCGCGCGTGCCGATTGCATCCTCTCGCTTGGCTCGCGCCTCGGCGATACGCTCACGCGCGGCTATGAGCTGATGACCCCCGCGCGCGCCCATGCCCGGGTCATCCATGTCCATCCCGCGCCAGACGAGCTTGGCCATCTCTGGCGGCCCGACCCCGGGCTGGTCGCCGATCCGCAGGCGGTCCTGCGCGCCTTGGCCACGCTGCCCGCGCCCGAGGCCCGGCGCTGGGACGGCTGGACCCGCGACCTTCGCGCCAATTACGAGGCCTGGCAAAAGCCCAAAGCCACCCCCGGCGCGGTGAAGATGGAAGAAATCGTGCTCTGGCTTTCGGCCAATCTGCCGCCCGATACGATCGTGACGAATGGCGCGGGCAATTATGCCGCGTTCCTGCACCGCTATTACCGCTTCCGCCGCTTCGGCACGCAGCTTGCGCCGACCTCGGGCTCGATGGGTTACGGTCTGCCCGCCGCGATTTCGGCCAAGATCGCCCATCCCGAGCGGGTCGTCGTCTGCCTTGCGGGCGATGGTTGTTTGCAGATGACGGTGAACGAGCTTTCGACCGCGGCGCAATATGGTGCGGCGGTGATCGTGATCGTTGCCAACAACGGGCGCTACGGCACGATCCGGATGCATCAGGAAAAGCACTATCCGGGCCGCGTCTCGGGGACCGATCTCGCCAATCCCGATTTCGCGGCGCTCGCCCGCGCCTATGGCGGGCATGGCGAGAGGGTCGAGAATGGCGCGGATTTCGAGGGCGCTTTCGCGCGGGCGCAGGCGGCGGGCACGCTCGCGCTGATCGAGCTGCGTCTCGATCCCGAGGCTCTGACCACCGGCGCGACGCTTGCCGAGACGCGCGCGCAGGGCGAGGCCGCGCAGAACCGCGCCTGAGCCTAGCCGATCACCCAGGCGAGGGCTGCGGCCAGCGCGGCTGCCGCTGGCACGGTGATCAGCCAAGCGCCGAAGACCGTGCGCATATGCGAGCGGCGCACCAGATTGCGGCGGCGGCTTTCCTCGAGCGGCAGCGGCGCGCGCAGCTTGGCCAAGCGGCGGTCGCGCCATTCGCGGTAAAAGCCGACGCCGAAGACGCCGCCAATCGCGACATGGGTGGTCGAGACTGGCAGCCCGGCCAAGGAGGCGCCCAGCACCGTGATCGCGGTCGCGACCGAGACGCAAAGCGCGCGGTTCGGGTTCAGCCGCGTGATGCTGCTGCCAACCATATGGACCAGCCTGCGCCCGAAGAGCACGGCGCCGGCGGCGATGCCAAGCCCGGCCAGCAGCGGCGTCCAGCTGGCGGCCTGCGCACCGGGCCCTTCGGCATTCGCGAGAATGGCGGTCAAGGGCGCGACGATATTCGAGGCATCGTTCGAGCCATGGGCAAAGCCCATCATCAGCGCGGCTGCGGCCAGCGGCAGGCCCAAAATGACCTTGAGCGCCACGCGAGAGCCGGTGTGCAGCGCGATCTGGCGCGCGACGGAATGGCGCGCATAGCCTGCCGCCACCAGCGCAATCGCGCCCGAAATCGTCAAGGCAATCGGCAGATCAAGCCGCAGCGGCAGCGTGATCATCAGCCCGAACAAAAGCCCCATGACCGCGAGAATACCCGGCAACCACAGCCGCGCGGCCTCTAGCCGGTCGGCGCGGTCGTAGATCACCGCCCGAAACAGCGCGAGCAGCAGCGCGGCGAGAACGCCCGACACCACCGGCGAGATGATCCAGCCCGCCGCAATCATCGCCATGCCCGACCAATGCACCGACTGCCAGCCATAGACCGTGATGCCCGCGCCCATGATCGCGCCGACGATCGAATGGGTCGTGCTGACCGGGGCATTGGCCCAGGTGGCAAGGCTGATCCAGGTCGCCGCCGCCAGAAGCGCGGCCAGCATGATATGGGCCGAGGCATTTCCATCCGGGCCAAGCGCGGGCAGGATGATGCCATCCGCCAGCCGATCCGTGACCGGCGCTCCGGCCAGCACGGCGCCGAGGATCTGCATCAGCCCGACCAGCAACAGGCCGGAGGTCATGCCGATCGCGCCCGCGCCCACGGCGGGGCCAAGCGAGTTCGCCACGTCATTCGCGCCGATCGACAGCGCAAGATAGGCCGCAACCGCAACTCCCGCGACGATCAGCCCAAGCGAGGGATGGTTGCCGAAGACCCCGAATGTGATGACGGCGGCCACCGCGATGAACAGCGCAGCCGCCCCCAGCCGGATCACCGGCCGCACCGAGACAAGGCTGGCGTGTTCCGCGTAGGTGACGCGGCCGAGGTCCTTGTCCAGAACACGGAATTCACGTTTCTCTTTCGTCATTCCAGGATGTTACCGCGACGGGCTGAAAACCGGGAGCGACAAAAGCAGCTTCTTGAGACCGGATTCATCGACGAGCGCCGCAGCATGTTCTGGCGTGAACCAGTCGCGATTGCGCTGATCGGCCTCGGGGAATTTGCGGCGGAGCGCGTCGACATCAATGCGGAAAACCTTGACCTCGACCGGAATGGCGAAGCCGCGATCTTGCAGCTTGTCATAGCGATACGAGCCGATTTCATCTGGGCTCAGCGTGCCGCGAACTCCGGCCTCTTCCCAGGCTTCCTGCGCCGCCGCTTCGCCAAGCGTGCGGCCCTCCATCGGCCAGCCCTTGGGGATGATCCAGCGCCCGGTCCCGCGCGAGGTGATGAGCAGGACCTTCCCGGTCGCGGGATCGACGCAAAGCGCCGCCACCTGCAACGAGGAGGGCCGCCGCCCC
The DNA here is from genome assembly GCF_000444995.1 of Paracoccus aminophilus JCM 7686. Lineage (NCBI taxonomy): Bacteria > Pseudomonadati > Pseudomonadota > Alphaproteobacteria > Rhodobacterales > Paracoccaceae > Paracoccus > Paracoccus aminophilus. The sequence continues at coordinate 383,927 of NC_022041.1, forward strand.
AGCATCCGCCCCAGCTTTTCGCGCAGCTGGTCCATCATTCGACCGGATCCCCCGAGGTCGGGATGCGGCCGCGCATGGATTTCACCTGTCCGCGAATCGTCTTGCCGTCGAGCCGGCGGCGCTGGCTGCCAAGCGTCGGGCGGGTGGCGATGCGGCGTTTCGGGGCTTTCAGCGCCTCGCGGATCAGCTCGGCCAGACGTTCACGCGCCAGCTCGCGGTTGCGGGTCTGCGAGCGGGTTTCCTGCGCCAGAATCACGATGGCCCCGTCCAGCGTCCAGCGCCGCCCGGCCAGACGGCGCAGGCGGGTCTTGACGGCGGGGCTCAGATGCGGCGAACGCTCGGCCTCGAACCGCAGCTCGACTGCGGTCTCGACCTTGTTCACATTCTGCCCGCCCGGTCCCTGAGACCGGGTGAACTGCTCGCTGAGCTCCCATTCCTGAATGGTGATCTGATCGTCGATGCGCAACATGAACCGAATATGTAGCGATTTTCCCTCAAGGAAAGGTTAAAGCGACATTGCACGCGTGTTTGATCGCTTAGTGAAGCCGGATTGCCGCGCTCGCCGAGGCTCCATCGGCGTCAATGACCGTCAGACGTGCAAAACCCGGCCCCGGATTCGCAATGCTTGCACTCGGTTGCATTTGCGCAACCGCAGCGGGTGCTCCGTTGACAAGGAACGTATAGGGCGCGCGTCCGCCCCGCGCCTTGGCGGTGATTGCAGCGGTCGTGTCCAGCTCGGCCCCGTCCGGCGGGAAGGTGAATTGCAGCGCATCGGGCGCCGAGGGCCGCGCGGCGGTGGCGCTGGCCTGACCGGCCTGCGCAAAGCGGCGCAGCGGCAGCGGCAAAGCGGCATTCGGCACAGTGAGCGTCTCGGGCGGCGGCGGGGGCAAAGCGATCACCGGCAGAATGTCGAAGAGATCGAAGAGCACCGGCGCGGCCAATTCGCCGCCAAAGGCACCCGGCACCGGCGTGCCATCGGGGCGCCCCATCCAGACCGCCGCGACATAGCCGCCGTTATAGCCCACCGCCAGCGCATCGCGGTTGCCGTAAGAGGTGCCGGTCTTCCAGGCGACGCGGCCTGAAGGCGTGCCGGTCGGCGGCAGGCCCTGCGACATGATATTCGTGACCTGCCAGGCGGCGACGCGACCAAACATCGGCGTCAGCATCGGCTGGGACTGGCCCGGCTGGACCGAGAGCGTGATCCCGGTGCCGCCGCGCGCCAGCGCCGCATAGCCGGTCGCGAGCTCTTCAAGCGTGACGCCCGCGCCGCCAAGCGTGATCGCAAGGCCCGGGGTCGCGCCCTGCATCCGCAGATGGATGCCGCCGCGTTCAAGCGTCTGGGCAATGCGGACCGGGCCGACCTCTTGCGCGAGCTTCACCACCGGAATGTTCAGCGACCAGATCAGCGCCTGACGCAGAGTGACCGTGCCGCGAAACTTGTTGTCGAAGTTCTGGGGCTGCCAGCTGCCGAAGGCGGTCGGGCGGTCTTCGATCAGGGTCTCGGGATGGGCAATGCCATCGTCAAAGGCCAGCCCATAGACGAAGGGCTTCAAGGTCGAGCCGGGCGAGCGCACCGCCTGAGTCATGTCGATGAAGCCCGCCGATTGCCCGGCGGTCCATTCGGCGGTGCCGACTTCGGCCAGAATCTCGCCGCTGCGGTGATCGGCCAGCACCAGCGCCGCCGAGACCTTCTGGCCCTGCGCGCGGGAGGCTTTCGCAATCAGCGCCTCGGCCCGGCGCTGGATGCGCGGATCAATCGTCGTCTCGATGCGAAGCGCGCCGGGATTGGCGCGCACCAGCCGCGCGGCCAGCAGCGGCGCGACCGAGGGGAAGGCACGCCGGATCGTCGGCACCGGCTCGGCCATCGCAGCCTCGGCATCGCCTTGGCTGATCACCCCCGCCTCGGCGGCCGTCGCCAGCACCCGGTCGCGTGCGATCTTGGCCAGCTCGGGGCGGCGGTCGGGGCGACGGCGCTCGGGCGATTGCGGCAGCGCGACCAGAAGCGCGGCCTGCGCCGGGGTCAGCCGTCGCGGCTCTTTGCCGAACCACAGAAGCGAGGCCGCGCGCACGCCTTCGACATTGGCACCATAGGGGGCGAGGCGCAGGTAAAGATCCATGATCTGCGCCTTCGACAGATGACGCTCCAGCGCCAAGGCCAGCCGCATCTGGCGCAGTTTGCCCTGCCATTCGCCGGTCGGGCCCTCTTCCAGCAGGCGCGCGACCTGCATGGTCAGGGTCGAGCCGCCCGAGACGATGCGGCCATGCGTCACCGCCTGCCCGGCGGCGCGCAGGATCGCCATGGGATCGACCCCGGCATGATCCTCGAAGCGGCGGTCCTCCCAGGCGGTCAGCATCTTGATGAGCAAGGGATCGACCGCGCCCGGCGCGAGCCGCCAGCGCCCATCCGCCACCTGAAACGCCCGCATGAGCGAGCCGTCGCGCGCCAGAACCTCGGTGCCGACCGCGACATCGAGCACCGGCAGCTCGGTCCGGTCGACCCAACCGTCAAAGGCATCGCGCAGCCCGCCCCCGAAAAACGCCACGGCGGCGAGGGCGAAAACGATGCGGGAAAAGCGGCGCGAATTGATCATATCCCCGCCGTGATAGCCCGAGCGGTCCGGGCAGGGTAGGGGCCTTTTGCGCCACCCCTTGCATCTCTTCGTGACCACGGGGCGGCGCGATGGGCCGCGCCCACAGCTTGGGGCTGCGGAGCTTATTCGTCGGGGCGGCGCGGGCGCGTGGGGGCGGGCGCGTCCTCGCCGAAAAGCCCCTTCAACCCGCGCGAAACCAGATTGCCGACGCGGGGCCGGGGCTGGTGGATGAAGGGCAGGGGACGGCAGACCTCCATCGCGGCGACGCCCACGCGCGCGGTCAGCGCGCCGTTCACCACGCCCTCGCCAAAGCGCTTGCTGACCTTGGCCAGCAGCCCGCCGCCGGCGACGGTATGGATCAGATCATCGCCCGCCGCGACCGCCCCTGTGGCAACCAGATGGGCCATGACCGTGCGCGCCAGACGCCAACTCCCGACCGCGCCGGCGCGCCCGCCATAGATCTCGGCCATGCGGCGGATCATGCGCAGGTTGGCCGCCAGCGCCGCGATCACATCGGCCAAAGCCAGCGGGATCAGCGCGGTGGCTGCGGCGACCGTGCGGGCGGCGGCCTCGATCTCGCGCCGGGCCTGCTGGTCGAGATCGGCGAGAAGCTGGGTCTCGGCCAGCGAAAGCAGGCTCTGGGCATCAAAGGATTCGCCCTGACGCTCGGCCAGATATTTGCGCCCGCCCGCGAGTTCGGGCCGGTTGACGTAAAGCGCCGAGAGATGGTTTGCCACCTTTTGCGCCGATTTCAGATCGCCGGTGGCGAGCGCCGCGACCGCCTCGCGGTTGACCTGATCGATGCGGGCAAAGCGGTGCCAGGCGCGGTATTCGCGCCAAGCCATCAGCAAGGCCGCCACGGCAAAGAGCGCAAACAGCGCGGTGCCGATCCAGCCGAGCAGCGGATAGGTGGTGAGCAGGTTCGAGATGAACCGCATCGCCGCGACCGAAAGGAGGAAGGTGAAGAGCGCGACCCCGGTGTTGAGGAAAAACCGCGTCAGCCGCGAGGGGCCGCCGCCGATGATCCGCGTCACCAGCTTCATCGTCTGGGGCTGAGGATGGTTATAGCCGCCATCGTCGATCTGGGGCGCGTCGGCGGGCGAGGGCAAGCTCGGCTCGGTTGGGCGCGGCGTGCGGCGGTGGCGCGTGTCGCGGTAATCGGCCCCCGGATCAGCGGGCTCGCCTGCGGCTGCCGGGGGCTCGGAGGCCTGCAAATGCGGCGCGCTGGTGGCGGGGCGGGGCGTGGGCTCGGCGGCGGGATGCTCGATCAGGACCGGGCCGCGCCGCTTGGGGGTGTCATCTGTCATCGCGCGGTCCTCAGATCCGGTCGCCAATCAGGAATTCCGCCGCCCGGTCCAGCCGGATATGCGGAGGCCCGTCGCCCGGGCGTAAGGTATTGGGGGCAGGCGCGAAATCCATGATCGCATAATCTGCATCCAGCCATTCCGAGGCGCCTTGCCGCGCCGGGGCGAGCAGCTCGGCGGGGTTGAGTGGCAGCTCGCCGGGATAGAAGGCGGCTTGGCGCCCGTCCATCAGCGTGCCGCGCACGGCGGGCAGCTCCTCGCCCGCTTGCGAGATCATCTCTTCGGTGGTGCAGCGCAGCGAGGCGATCGACATGGCCTCTGTCCGCGCGCCCGCGAAATCGGCGCGGTCACGGGCATCGCGCAGCATGGCCGAGGTGATATTCGTCAGGCGCGGGTGCTGGACATGGTTGAGATGGTCGGCCTTGGTCGCGGCAAAGAGAATGCGCTCGACCCGGCGCGTGCCCAGAAGCTGCGAGAGCCAGCCCGAGCGCCCAGGCCGGAAGGCCGAGAGGATATCGCCCATGACGCGGCGCATATCCTCGACCGCGCGCGGCCCGGCATGGATCGCGCCCAAGACATCCATCAACACCACCTGCCGGTCGAGCCGGGCGAAATGGTCGCGAAAGAAGGGCTTCACCACCCGCGCCTTATAGGCGGCATAGCGGCGCGCGAATTCGCGATAGACCGCGCCTTCCGCGAATTCATGGGGCAGGGGCGCAAAGGTCAGCGCGGGAGAGCCCACCATTTCGCCCGGCATGAGGAAGCGCCCCGGGGTGCAATCCGACCAGCCCGCCGCCCGCGCCGCGCGCAGATGATCGGTATAGCCGGTGGTCAGCCTCTGGGCGATCTCCTCGGAGAAGGGCACGCCCGGGCCGGTGGCGCGGACAAGGTCGAAGTAATCCTCGGCGCGGGGACGACCCTCCATCCGGTCGAGCACCTCGGCTGACCATTCGGGGAAGCTCTTGTCCATCAAGCGCAGATCCAGCAGCCATTCGCCGGGATAGTCGATGATGTCGAGATGCAGGTTCTGCTGGCCCCGCATCCCCGCGATCAGCCCGCGCGGCTGGACGCGCAGCGAGAGGCGCATCTCGCTGACATGGCGCGTGCCTTCCGGCCAATGCGGATCGGGGCCGGTCATCTCGGCGAGATGGCGCTCGAATTCGAAACGCGGGATGGTGTCATCGGGCTGGGGTTGCAGCCAAGCCGCCTTGATCGCGCCGTCCGAGGCCGCGCGCAGCCCCGGCATCCGCCCGCGGTCGAGCAGATTGGCGACGAGCGAGGTGATGAACACCGTCTTGCCCGCACGCGAGAGCCCCGTGACCCCCAGCCGCAGGACCGGATCGGAAAGGCCGAGGCCCTGCATCAGATCGTCGGCAATGCCCATCCTGTCCTCTCCGCTGTCCTGTGCCGCTAACTTACTGAGGAAACGCGGCTTGGGACAGATAGGTCCGGCGCGGGCAGAGTTTTAGGGGCTGCGCCGAACGAGACAGGGGAGCGCGCCTCAGGCGATGAAGCGCTCGAAGGGGTTGATGACGACATCCAGATCGCCCCGCGCCACCGGATTTCCGGCAAAGTCGGTGTAATACGTCTCGGTATCGCCTTGGAATTGGCTGACCTCGAGACCAAAGCGCAGGCCGGTCGCCCCTTCCAGACGCAGCACGGTTTCCCCGCCCAGCCGGATCTCGGTCGTGCCGTCCTGCTCGACGATGCCGAGATGGGCGAGGTCATTGGTGCCCGGCCCGGTGGTCGCGCCCAGATCCTCGGGACGGCAGTTGATGCGCAGCCAATCTTCGCCCGCAGTGAAGTCGGTCACGATGCTGGTGTGGCCCGCCTGCACGAAACCGTCGAGCGTATCCGCCCCCGCGCCGCCCGTGACCGTATCGGCCAGATCGAAGCGGATCAGATCATTGCCATCGCCGCCATCGAGGCGGTCATTGGTCGAGCCGATATGCCATTCAAAGCGATCCTGCGCGGTCATTGCCACATCCGCGACCGAGAAATTCCCGATCAGCGTGTCATTCCCAGCCCCGCCCAACAGGGTCGAGCCCTCTTCGCTATCGGTCCGATACAGGTTGGTGCGCAGATAATCATTGCCTGCGCCGCCATCCGCCCGCGTGCCGGGATCAACATAAAGCCGGTCCGCCCCGGCATTGCCGCGAAAATCCATGCCCGTGCCGAGATGGAAGGTGTTGCCGTCGTCGTCGTCGCCCCGGCCGAACAACCGGTCGTCGCGGTCGAGATGGATCATGCTATCGGTCACGCCATGCAGGACTATCCGATCCGCGCCCGCGCCGCCATCGACGTCGTAGTGCTGCCCGCTCAGATGGATGACGTCATCGCCATCGCCGCCCAGAAGATAGCCGCCATTGCCTTCGGCGCGCAGCGTGTCATCGCCCGCACCACCGCGCAGGACGGCGTCGCGCGGCCATGGATGCTGCGGCGCGCCGTCGGGATGCAGGATCAGCAGGTCATTGCCCTCATCGCCGCCAAGATCGAGGCCCTCGCCGTGACCGATCAACGTGTCATTGCCCGTACCGCCACGCCCGACGAAAAGACCATCGACTCCGCCCGGCGGATAGGGCCCGTACTCGGTGTTCCACGATCCACCTTGGTCATGGGATGGGCTCCAAAAATAGCCGCCGTCGCCGGTGAAAACCGTCGCGTGATCTTCGACGCCGGTCAGCTCGATCCGGTCATCGCCGCCCAACCCATCGACATAGCCCGAGCTGCCTTCGGGGTTGGTCAGCTGGTCATCGCCCTCGGTCGGCGCACTCGGTTCCGGCTCGGGCGTCGCGGGCGTGTCGTCATCGTCGCCTTGAAAGACAGAGGCGAGCGCGGCGGCGCCAAGCGGTATCAGAAAAAGCAGGAGAAATCCGTTCATTAGAGCCTCGGGCTGGCAGGTGGTGGGGTCGGTTCGCCGCGACGATGTCACGCTTTCGTGAGCCGCACAAAGGGTTCCGCTTCCCGCCGCGCCTGTCCTTTGCGATAAGGCCCTCATGACACAGTCCCTGCCCATCGAAGCCGTGATCCCCGACCTCTGCGCCGCTCTGGCCCAGCATGGCCGCGCCGTGCTGGTCGCGCCGCCCGGCGCGGGCAAGACGACGCGCGTGCCTCTGGCGCTGATGGCGCAGATCACGGGCAAGATCCTGATGCTCGAACCCCGCCGCCTTGCCGCCCGCGCCGCCGCCGAGCGGCTGGCCGAGCAATTGGGCGAGGCGCTTGGCCAAAGCGTCGGCTACCGCATTCGCGGCGAAAGCGTGGCGGGCGCGCGGATCGAGGTCGTGACCGAGGGCATTCTGACCCGGATGATCCAATCGGACGCGAGCCTCGACGGCATCGGCTGCGTGATCTTCGACGAATTCCACGAGCGCAGCCTCAACGCCGATCTGGGCCTTGCGCTGGCCTGGGAGGCGCGCGGCGCGCTGCGCCCGGATCTGGCGCTTCTGGTCATGTCGGCGACGCTTGATGCCGAGCCGGTGGCCGCTTTGCTTGACGACGCGCCGGTGATCCGCTCGGAAGGGCGCGCCTTCCCGGTCGAGACCCGCTGGCTGGCCCGCCCGCTGCCTGCAGGGGCGCGGATCGTGCCCGAGGCCGCGCGCCTGATCCGCGAGGCCGAGCTTGAGACCCGCGCCGATCCCGGCGGCACGATTCTGGCCTTTCTGCCGGGCGAGGGCGAGATCCACCGCGTTGCCGCCGCGCTAAGCGATCTGCCTGCCGAGATCCTGCCGTTGTTCGGCGCGATGGAGTTCAAGGCGCAACGCGCGGCCATGGCGCCGCCGGGGGCCAAGCGGCGCATCGTGCTCGCGACCTCGATCGCGGAAACCTCGCTGACGCTGCCGGGCGTCAAGGTCGTCGTGGATGCGGGCCGGGCGCGGCGCGCGCGCTTTGATCCCGGTTCGGGCATGTCGCGGCTGGTGACCGAACGCGTCAGCCGCGCCGAGGCCGAGCAGCGGCGCGGCCGCGCGGGTCGGGTCGCGCCGGGGATCTGCTATCGTCTCTGGGCCCGCGCCGAAGAGGGCGCGCTGCCCGCTTTCGCCCCGCCCGAAATCGCGGTGGCCGATCTGGCCGGGTTGGCGCTGGAGCTCGCCGCCTGGGGCTCGGACGGCAGCGATCTCGCTTTCCTGACCCCGCCGCCCGAAGGCGCCTTGGCCGAGGCGCGCGCGCTGTTGCAAGGCCTCGGCGCGCTGGATGCGGGGCTGCGCATTACCGCGCATGGCAAGGCCTTGGCGGCGCTACCGCTGCATCCACGCCTAGGCCATATGCTCTTGCGCGCAGGCAAGGGGGCCGCCGATCTCGCGGCGCTGCTGGCGGAACGCGATCCGTTGAAAGGCGCGCCCTCGGATCTCAGCCTGCGCCTTGCCGCGATCCGCGATCCCTCGGGCTACGGTGCGCGCCACCCCCATGAGGTCAACCGCGCCACGATCCAGCGCATCCGCGACGAGGCCAAGCGCCTGCGCAGCCTCGCGCCAGAGCGTGCCGCGCTGCCCCCCGGCGCGATGGCGGCTTTGGCTTATCCCGACCGCATCGGCCTGCGCCGCAAGGGCGACGAGCCGCGCTATGTCCTCTCGGGCGGCAAGGGCGCCTTTCTCGATCCCGGCGACGGGCTGGCGCGCGCGCGGCTGATCATCGCCACTGATCTCGACGGAGACCAACGCGAGGCCCGCATCCGCATGGCCGTGGCTCTCGACGAGGCCGATCTGCGCGCGCTCTTCGCCGATCAGATCGCGCTGGTCGAAAGCGTGGAATGGTCGAAACGCGAGGGCCGGGTGCTGGCGCGGCTTCAGGAACGTCTGGGCGCGCTGGTGCTGACCGACCGCGCGCTTGAAACGCCAAGCCCCGAGGCTTTGGCCCGCGCCGCTTTCGACGGGCTGCGCCAGACCGGCCTGAGCTGGAGCCCGGCCGCCGCCCGTCTGCGCGCCCGCATCGCCTTGATGCCGGAACTCGGCGCGGTTGACGACGAGAGCCTGCTCGCCGATCCCGACTGGCTGCTGCCCTATCTGGGGAAGGCGCGGACCCAAAGCGATCTGCGCAGCCTCGATTTGCTGGAAGCGCTGAAGGCGCGGATTGGCTGGGACGGTCAGCGTCGGCTGGATGAGGCCACGCCCGCCCATTTCACGACCCCGCTTGGGCGCAAGGTGCCGGTCGATTACGACCATGAAACCCCGAGCATCGAGCTGCGCCTGCAAGAGCTCTTCGGTCTGGCCCGCCATCCGATGATCGGCAATCGCCCGCTACGGATCACCATGCTCTCGCCCGGAGGCAAGCCCATCGCGGTGACGACCGATCTGCCGGGCTTTTGGAAGGGCGGTTACGCCGATGTCCGCCGCGATATGCGTGGGCGCTACCCGCGCCATCCCTGGCCCGAGGACCCGCTCGAGGCCGATCCGACGGTCAGGGCCAAGCCGCGCGGGACATAAACCCCGCGCGGGCGTTCAGGCTCAGGTACAACCTCAGGCTCAGGCAGTCTTGAACTTGCGCACGCGGAACGACAGCACGATCATCGTGATCCCGGCCAGCAAGGCGAAAATCCCGAAAAGCCAGGTCAGGCTGAGAATGCCGCTGACCGGCATGGCAAAGAGCAAGACCCCCCAGATCACCATCAGAATGCCGCTCAGACCCAGAGCCCATTCGCCCTCGATCTCGTGTCGCAGCTTGATGGCCGCGATCAGGCGCAGGATGCCGACAACCACTGCCCAGGCGCCGATCCAGAACAGAATGGCCAGCGCCGTCGCGATCGGCCAGAAGATCGCCATCAGACCGATGATGATCGAGAGCGCCCCATCAATCAGCCAGCTCCACCAGCGGTCATCGCTGCCCTTGCGGCGAAAGCCGACGATGATCGCCATGACCCCGTCGACCAGGGCGTAAATCCCGAAGGTCAGCAGCAGGACATAGGCGGTCAGACCGGGGTAAAACAGCGCGATCAGGCCGAAGATGACGGCGGCAATGCCGCGGATCAGCAACACCCACCAGTAATCGGCAAAGGCGCGCAATGCTTGATTTTCCATGGAAAAGACCTTTCGACAGCGAAATATCTCGGGTCAAGCGCAGGACGCGCGGAATGGTTCCCGATCTCAGCCGAGCCGTTCGGGCAAATCCAGACCGCGCAGGATTTCTGCAACACCCATCGGCTTCTTGCCCTCGCGCTGCGCCTGAAGGATCTCGACCGCGCCCGAGCCGCAGGCGATGGTGAACCCGTCCAGAACCGTGCCCGGCGCGCCCAGAACCGCGTCCGAACCCTCCGCCAACCGCGAGCGCAAAAGCTTCACCCGCTCGCCCGCAATCAACGTCCAGGCCCCGGGGAAGGGCGAGAGGCCACGGATCTGGCGATCGACCTCCTGCGCCGAGCGGCTCCAATCAATCGCAGCCTCGGCCTTGTCGATTTTGGCGGCATAGGTCACGCCCGCCTCGGCCTGCGCCACCGCCTGCCAGCGCTCGCCAGACGCCAGCCGGCCCAGCACATCGCCAATCAACGCCGCGCCCAGATCCGACAGCCGGTCATGCAGATCCGCCGTGGTCTCTTCGGCACCAATCGCCACCCGCGCCTCGGCCAGCACCGGCCCGGTATCGAGCCCCGCCTCCATTTGCATGATCGCAACCCCGGTCTCGGCATCGCCAGAGAGGATCGCGCGATGGATCGGCGCTGCCCCGCGCCAACGCGGCAAAAGCGAGGCATGGATGTTCAGGCAACCAAGCTTCGGCGCATCCAAAATCACCTGCGGCAGGATCAGCCCATAAGCCACGACCACCGCAATATTCGCCTGAAACGCCGCGAAATCGGCCTGATCTTCGGGTGATTTCAACCTTTCGGGATGCATGACCCGCAGCCCGAGCTCTTCCGCCGCCCGCTGAATCGCAGAGGGGCGCGGCTTCTGCCCGCGCCCGGCAGCGCGCGGCGGCTGGCTATAGACCGCGACGACCTCATGTTCGGCGGCAATGGCACGCAGCGCCGGGACCGAGAAATCCGGCGTTCCCATGAAAATCACGCGCATCCTGACCCCTTCGCCCTGATCCAAATACCTAACTGCCGACAGCGCGCCCGGACGCGGCCGCGCATGTCTCTCGCCGATCCGTCAGCGTTTCGCGAGCTTCGCCGATTTCGCGACCAGCATCTTGCGCCGCAAGGGCGAGAGATGATCGACATAAAGCTTGCCGTTCAGATGGTCGATCTGATGCTGAACCGAGGTCGCCCAAAGCCCGACGAAATCGCGCTCTTCGATCTCGCCCGTCTCGTTGAGGAAGCGCACCGTTACCGCGCGCGGACGCTCGATCCGGGCAAAGACGCCGGGCAGGTTCGGGCTCGCCTCGTCATGGGCGCGCAGCTGCACGCTGGCGTGGAGCACCTCGGGATTTGCCATTTTCACGGCTTGTCCGCGCTTCTCGGAGGCATCGACCACCGCGAGGCGTATCGCGATTCCGATCTGCGGCGCGGCAAGGCCGACGCCCGGCATGGCATCCATCGTATCGACCATATCGTCCCAGATCATGCGGATGGTCTCGGTCACGGCCTCGACCGGCTCGGCGGGTTTGTGCAGACGCGGGTCGGTATAGGGGATGAAGGCGCGGGTGGTCATGAGCCTCTAGTCGCTGAAGGGTCTTCAAGGAAATCGACGATCAGCCGCCCGTCGAGATGGTCGGCCTCGTGCTGGATGATGCGCGCCTCGATGCCTGCGAAATCGCGGCTCTCGCGCCGCCCGTCCAGATCGGTTGCGGTGACGCTAAGCCGCTCGGGACGCAGGACGACAACGGGCAGGTCGGGGATCGAGAGGCAGCCTTCGGTCATCTCGACCTCAAGCCCGCTCAGGAAGGTGATTTCGGGGTCGATCAGGACGCGCGGGGCTGAGGTTCCGGTCTTCCAGTCGTGATCCATCACGAAAAGCCGCAGACCGACGCCGATCTGGGGCGCGGCCAGACCGCGACCCTCGGCGTGATACATCGTGGCCAGCATATCGGCGACCAGTTGGCGCAGCGCGCCGGGCTCCATCGCGCCGACCGGAGCCGCGATTTGCCGCAAGACCGGATGGGGATGGATCAGGATCTCGCGCAACTGGCCGGTTTCGGCTAGCCCGCTCAAATCCGTCGTATCCAGATCCGTGGGGGCGCGCCCGGCAGCTTCAACCACGGGCGGTCTCGCGCTTCAGCTTGACCATCTTGCGGGTGATCATCTGACGCTTCATCGCGCTGAGATAGTCGATGAAGAGCTTGCCGTCCAAATGGTCGATCTCGTGCTGGGCGCAGGTCGCCCAGAGCCCGTCGAACTCACGCTCATGGCTTTTGCCGTCCAGACCCAGCCAAGCGACGCGGACCTCTGCCGGGCGGGTCACCTCGGCATATTGATCCGGGATCGAGAGGCAGCCCTCTTCGTAGGTGTTCAGCCCTTCCGAGGTCCAGGTGATCTCGGGGTTGAGCATCACCAAAGGCGCGCGCTCGGCCTCGGGATCCTTGGTGCAATCCATGACATACAGACGCACCAGCGCGCCCACCTGCGGCGCGGCGAGGCCGACACCGGGGGCGTCATACATGGTGGCCAGCATATCGGCGGCCAGAGTTTCGATCTCGGGCGTGATCTCGGCGACGGGTTCGCAGATCTTTTTCAGCCGGGGATCGGGGTGGATCAGAATGTTTCTCAGCGTCATGGTTGTGATCTAGGGCAAGGTTTTGCCCGGCGCAATAACGGGCTATGGTGCGGCGAGTAACAGGAGACGCAGATGACCGCGCCGAACTTCGACGAACTGATTGACCGCACCGGCACCTATAGCTCGAAATGGGACGATATGCCGACCTATTACGGGGTTTCCCCGCAGGATGGCATCTCGATGTGGGTCGCGGATATGGATTTCCGGCCCCCGGCTTCGGTTCAGCGCGTGGTCGAGCAGACGGCGGCGCATGGCATCTATGGCTATCCCGGCGCGCATCAGCCCTATCTCGACGCGATTCGCTGGTGGATGAAGACCCGCCACGACTGGGAGATCGAGACCGACTGGATCCTGACCGCGCATGGTCTGGTCAATGGCACCGCGCTTTGTCTTCAGGCCTTCACCCAGCCCGGTGATGGCGTGATCCTGATGACCCCGGTCTATCACGCGTTTGCCCGCATCATCAAAACCCTTGGCCGCGAGCTGGTCGAGCTGCCCCTGGCCGAGCGTGCCGGGGAATATCACCTCGACTGGAAGGCGTGGGAAGCGCAGCTCACGGGGCGCGAAAAAGTGCTGATCCTGTGCTCGCCGCATAACCCCGGCGGCCGGGTCTGGAGCCAGCATGAGCTGACCGAGATCGCCGCATTCTGCAAGGCGCGCGGCCTGATCCTGATCTCGGACGAGATTCACCACGATCTCGTCTTTGCTGGCCACAAGCATATCCCGATGGCCAATGCCGCCCCCGAGATCGCGGACCGGCTGGTGACGCTGACAGCGGCGACCAAGACCTTCAATATCGCGGGGGCCCATATCGGCAATATCATCGTGGCCGATCCCAAGCTGCGCCGCGCGATCGAGACCCAGATCAACGGGCTCGGGATCTCGCCGGGTCTCTTCGGCCTCGACATGGTCGCGGCGGCCTATTCGCCGGAAGGGGCGGCATGGGTCGATGCGCTTGTGCCCTATCTCGACGGCAACCGCCGCATCTTCGACGAGGGCATTGCCGCCATTCCGGGGCTGAAGTCGATGCCGCTCGAGGCGACCTATCTGGCTTGGGTCGATTTCTCGGGCACCGGCATGGAGGCGCGCGAGTTTATCCGCCGCGTGCAGGACGAGGCCCGGATCGCGGCCAATCACGGCACGAGCTTCGGGGCCGGGGGCGAGCATTTCCTGCGCTTCAATCTGGCCACCCCACGGGTGCGGGTCGTCGAGGCGGTCAAGCGGCTGCAAGCCGTTTTCGCCGATCTGCAGTAACCGGGCGCGATGAAGAAGCTGGCGCGGCTGTTTTCGGCTCTGACCATCGCCCTCCTGCTTTGGGCGGCGTGGTTGGTGCTGAGCCCGCGCCTGCTTGCGCCAGAGGGGCAGCCGAAGCCGCCGGTCATTTCGATGCCGGATCTGCGGCTGCCTGAGTTTGTTTGGCCTGATGTCACATGGCCCGATTTCCTGCGCCCCCGCACGGCGACCGGGCCGGATGCGCGCCCGCCGGGTCGACCCGAGCCGGGGCTTCCGGTGCCGCCGGTGGTGGGGGTTCAGCCGCCGCTGACCTCGCCGGTCGAGCGCATCCTGATCGAGAAAGCCGCGCGGCGCATGACCGTCTGGCAGGCTGACGGGCCCGAAAAAATCTACCGGATCGCGCTTGGCTTTGCGCCCGAGGGCGACAAGTCCCGGCAGGGCGACGGCAAGACCCCCGAGGGCGTCTTCAAGGTCGATCGCCGGAATGATGGCAGCGCCTTTCACCTGTCGCTCGGGATCAACTACCCGCAAAAGCGCCACCGCGAGGCCGCCCGCCGCGCCGGGCTCGATCCCGGCGGCGATATCATGATCCACGGCCAGCCGAACCAGATCCCCGATGGCTATAAGGTCAAGGGCGATTGGACGGCGGGTTGCATCGCGGTGACCAATCCCGAGATCGACGAGCTGTTTGCCCATGTGAAGGTCGGAACCGAGGTCGAAATCCGCCCCTGATTGGGAGGTGCTCGGGCGCGGGCGTTGGGCGCCGGTTCGGGCATTGCGCCTGTGGCCCAATTGCACATGCGAGACCTACAAAGATGAACACCTCGGGCGCGGGATCGTCTGACGTTCGTGCTGATCTGCCAGAGCGTTCTCCTTGCGCCTGTAGGCCGAGCCGCAGGACGTGCCGCGGGCGGAAACAGGCTAGCGAGCATTAGGCAAAGGTCGCTCTTTGCTGCCTCGCCACGGTGCCACGACAGGGCGCTTCCATCGCGCCCGAAGGTCAGGGCTGAGGGGGGGGGCCGCGTCGTCCTGCGGATTCCGCGCGCCACGAGAGGGCAGGACCGGAAACGGGCCTGTGGCGGGCGAAGGGTGGCTCTGCTGCAACCCTTGGCGGACGCAGGAGAAAACCCTCTCTGTGGCAGCTTGTCGCAGCAGGACTGTGCGGCTAGAGCTTGGCCATGTCGTTCAAAAATCTCGCCCCCCACCTCACCGCCACCCTCGGGTTGGCGCTGCCCCTGATCGGGTCACATCTGGCGCGTCAGGCCATCGGCGTGACCGATACGGTCATGGTCGGCTGGTATGGGGTCGATCCGCTGGCGGCGGTGGTGCTGGCGACCTCGAGCTTCTTCATCCTCTATATGCTGGGCTCGGGCTATGGCATCGGCGTGATGGGGGTGATCGCCACGGCGCTGGCGCGGGGCGATCGCACCGAGGTCCGGCGCGCGACGCGCATGGCGCTCTGGCTCTCGACGGTTCATGCCGTGCTGGTTCTGCCGCTGATGTGGTGGTCGGGCGCGATCCTGCTGGCATTGGGCCAAAGGCCCGAGGTCGCGGCCTACGGGCAGGAATATTTGAGGGTGATGTGCTGGGCGATGGCACCAACGCTCTGGGGGCTGACGCTGAACTCCTTTCTGGCGGCGCTCGGGCGGCCGAATATGGTGCTTTTGGTCACGGTCGCCGGGATCCCGGTGAATATGGCGCTGAATTACGCGCTGATCTTTGGTCATTATGGGATGCCCGAACTGGGCGTGGCGGGCTCGGCCTTGGCCTCGCTCATCACCAATATCGGCCAGATGGGGCTTCTGATCTATTTCGCGACGACCTTGCCCGAGGCGCGGCCCTTCCAGCTCTTCCGTCGTTTCTGGAACCCCGATCCCGAGACCCTGCGCGCGGTCTTTCTGCTGGGCCTGCCGATCGGGCTGACCATGGTGGCCGAAGTCGGCATGTTCACCGGCACCAATGTGATGATGGGCTGGTTCGGCTCTGATGTGCTCGCGGCGCATGGCATTGCGCTGCAACTCGGTTCGATCGCCTTCATGATCCCGCTTGGGCTCTCGAATGCCGTGACCATCCGGGTCGGCGGCTTTTACGGCGAGGGCGCGCGAAGCGAGATCCGGCGCGCGGGCTATGCCGGGATTCTGCTCTCGATCTTTTTCTCGCTGGTCACGATCACGATCTTCCTGACCCTGTCGCGGCAGATCGCCGCGCTTTATCTCGATGCCAGCGATCCGCGCACACCTGCGATCATCGCTCTGGTGGCGGGGCTGATCATCTATGCGGCGGCCTTCCAGCTGGCTGACGGGATGCAGGTGATTGCGCTTGGGATGCTGCGCGGCGTGCAGGATACGCGGATTCCCATGGTTTTGGCGATTGTGAGCTATTGGCTGATCGGTCTGCCGAGCGGCTGGTTCCTGTCGATGCGCGCGGGCTTCGGGCCGCCGGGGCTGTGGCTTGGATTGCTCGCGGGGCTCTCTTGCGCGGCGGTTCTTCTGATGGTGCGCTTCTGGCGGGGCTTTGCGCGGGGCTGGACCCCGGGCGCGGTCGCGCGCTAGGTTGGCGCGAGATTTCACTGAAAGGACCGCGCGATGCGTCCCGTCTTTGTTCAATTCCGCTGCACCCCCGGCAAGACCTATGAGGTCGCCGATGCGATCTATGAGCGCGAGGTGGTGAGCGAGCTTTACTCGACCTCGGGTGAATATGACCTGATGGCCAAGGTCTATATTCCCGAGGATCAGGATGTCGGGCGCTATCTGTCGGAGCAGCTTTTCGACATTCCGGGCATCAACCGGACGCTGACGACGATGACCTTCAAGGCCTTCTGAAGAGGCGGGAGGGGGCGCTGCCCCCGCCGCGCAAGGCGCGGCTCCCCCGGGATATTTCGGCATGAAAGACACGACCGTGCCGGGAGCCGTGGGGCGCTCGCGTGATCCTTTGACGGATGGGGGCCGGAGTTGGGGGCAAAAGTCAGGGCAGGGGGCAGGACAAGCGCCGCTTTGGCGCTGATCGGGCCGGAGCTGCCGGCCTTGCGGCGCGCGGCTTGGCTGTCGGTTCTGGCCGGTCTTTTGTGGCTGGGGCTTGCGGCTTTGATTGCGGCGGCCTTGGCCGGGTTGATCGCGGGGCGGGCGCCTGATTTTTGGCTGGTGGTGGCGGTTCTGGCTGTCGCGGGGCTGCGGGCCGGGCTGTTTCAGATCGCGGATGGGCTGGCGCAGCGCGCGGCCTTGGCGGCCTTGGGGCGGCTCCGCGCGGCGCGGCTGATGCGCGAGAGCCTGCGCGCGGCGCCCATGGCCGCCGGAGAGGTCGCCTCCTTCGCCGGGGATCAGCTGGAGCTGCTGCGGCCCTTTGCGGCGCGTTATTTTTCGGCGCGGGCGCGGGCGGTGGTTCAGCCTTTGGTCATTTTGGCGGTGAGTTTCTGGATCTCTTGGGCGGCGGGTCTGATCCTGCTGATCACCGGGCCGTTGATCCCGGTCTTCATGGCGCTGATCGGGCAGGCGGCGGAACGGGCGAGCCGGGCGCAGCTGGCGCGCATGGGCTCGCTTGGCGGCGAGCTGGCCGAGCGGATCGCGGCTTTGCCCGATCTGCGCTTGCTCGGCGCACGCGGCGCGGTGATAGCGGATTTCGAGGCGGCGGCCGGGGATCTGCGGGCGCGGACCATGCGGGTTCTGGGGATCGCCTTTCTGTCCTCGACCGTGCTCGAGCTTTTCGCGGCGATTGGCGTCGCGATGATGGCGATTTTCTGCGGCTTCTCGCTGCTTGGGCAGATCGGTTTCGGCGTCTGGGGCGCGGCTTTGACCCCGGCGCAGGGGGTGTTCCTGCTGCTGATCGCGCCCGAGTTTTTCCAGCCTTTGCGCGATCTTGCTGCGGATTGGCATGACCGCGCCGCCGCGGAGGCCGTGGCGGCAGAGGCCGCGGCGCGGGACGATGCTGAGGGGGCAGGCGAGGTCATGGCGGGCGCGGGCGCGCGGGCCTTGCCCTTGGCGGGCGCGATCGCCTGTGACGGTGTCACCCGCCATGGCATCCGCTATCCCGATTTGCGGTTTGCGCCCGGTGAGGCTCTGGCTTTGGTCGGGCCGAGCGGGGCGGGCAAGACGACTTTGCTGCGGCTTCTCGCCGGGCTGGAGATGCCGGATCGCGGCGAGATCCGGGTCGGGGGCGCGCTGCTTGGCCCGGATCTCGCGGACCGTTGGCGCGCGGGGCTGGGCTGGATGCCGCAATCGGTGCATTTTCTTGACGCAACGCTTCGCGACAATCTGGCGATGGGGCGGGCGGGCGATGCGGGTCTCGCTTTGCGGCTTGCGGCAGCCGAGGAGATCGTCGCGGCGTTGCCCGGCGGGCTTGGCCAGAGGTTGGGCGAGACCGGGGCCGGGGTCTCGGGGGGCGAGGCGCGGCGGCTGACGCTTGCGCGCGCGCTTTACGGGGCGCCGGGGCTGATCCTGGCCGACGAGCCGACCGCTGATCTTGACGCCGAGACGGCGGCTTTGGTGCGCGCGGGCTTGCTCGCCGCCCATCGCGCGGGGGCGGGGCTGATCGTTGCAACCCATGACCCGGAGCTTGCCGCGCTGATGCCGCGCGTGATCCGCATCGGTGCTGCGATATGAGCGCCCTGCGGCAGATCTGGCGCATCATGGCCGGGCGGCCGCGCCGGCGTGTCATGGGCTGGGCTTTGCTGCTGGCCGCGCTGGTGCTTTTGGGCGGGGCGGGGCTTTTGGCTTTGTCGGGCTGGTTCATCACGGCGGCGGCGGTCGCGGGTGCGGCCGGGGTCGGCGCGACCTTCGATGTCTTCCGCCCCGCCGCTGCCGTGCGCGGGCTTGCGGTCTTTCGCACGGCGGCGCGCTATGGCGAGCGCTGGTTCGGCCATGACGCGACGCTTCGCGGCGTTGTCGCGCTGCGCAGTGCGGTGCTGACCGGGCTGTCGCAGCTGGGCTGGCGCGAGATGGCGCGGCTGCGGCGCGGTCCGGCGCTGGCGCGGGTGATCGCCGATACCGATGTGCTCGATGGTTTGCCGCTGCGGCTGGTCCTGCCCTTCTGCGGCGCGGTCGTGACCTTTGGCGCGGCTTTCGCGCTGCTTTGGGCGCTGACCGGCTGGGTCTTTGCGCTGTGGATCGTCGGGGCGCATGTGCTCGGCGCGGGCGCAGCGGCGCTGTGGGGCCTGCCGCGCGCGGCGGCGCTGGCACCCGGGCAACTGGCCGCGAGCGAGGCGTTTCGCACGCGCACGCTCGATCTGGTGGCCGCGCGCGATGTGCTGGCGGTGCATGGGCTTTTGCCCGAGACCCGCGCAGCGGCGCTGGCCGCCGAGGCCGAGGCGCGGGCCCTGACAGCGGCGCTCGACCGGATTGAGCGCGGCGTCGGGCTGGCGCTTGAGGTGACGCGGGGCGTCGCTGTCGCGGGCGCGCTGGCGCTTGGCGGGATCGCGGTCGAGGCGGGTCATTTCAGCCCCGGGCTTGCGGCGATGGGGGTGTTTCTGGCGCTGGCTTTGGGCGAGGTCAGCGCGCCTTTGCGCCGCGCCACCGCCGATTTTGGCCGGATCCGCGATGCGGCGGGCCGGGTGGCGCCGGTGCTCTCTGTGCAGGCCAGTGATCCCGAACCCATAGCCGATCCCGGAACTGCCTTGCCGCTGAAGCTTGGGGCGCTGTCGCTGGGGCCGGGGCAGATGCTCGCGCTGCTTGGGCCAAGCGGGGTCGGAAAGTCGACGCTGCTCGCCCGGATCGCGGGGGTGCTTCCGCCGAAGACCGCGGACGAGATCCGGTTGGGCGGCGTCTGCGTCGCCGATTGGTCCGAGACCGCCTTGCGCCGCGAGCTGGTGTTGGTGCCGCAGCGTCCGGCGCTGATCGCGGGCAGCCTGCGCGACAATCTGAGGCTGGCCGCGCCCGAGGCTTCCGACGCCGAGCTTGCGCAGGCCATGGCGGTGGTCTGCCTCGACGGGCTGCGCGAGGGGCTCGATCTGCGGCTCGGTGACGGTGGTGCCGGACTGTCGGGCGGAGAGCGCCGCCGTCTGGCCCTCGCCCGCGCGATCTTGCGCCGGCCCGCGCTCTTGCTGCTCGACGAGCCGACCGAGGGGCTCGACCCCGAGACCGCGCATCTGGTCCTGCGCAATCTGCGCGACGCTCTGCCGCAGAGTGCGATTGTCACGGCGACGCATCGCCGCGGAGAAACTTTACGCGCTGATTTCGTGATGGAATTGCGCTAGAGTGGCCGGGAACTGACCCTGCACTGACCCTGCGTTGACAGGAGGCCTTTATGGAATTCGGCATTGTCGAGTTGTCGCGCCTGCAGTTTGCAGCCACCGCGCTTTTTCACTTTCTTTTCGTTCCCCTGACCATCGGTCTTTCGGTCATCATCGCGATCATGGAGACCGTCTATGTGATGACGGATCGCCCGATCTGGCGGCAGATGACCAAATTCTGGGGCTCGCTCTTCGGCATCAACTTCGCCCTTGGCGTCGCCACCGGAATCACGATGGAGTTCCAGTTCGGCATGAACTGGGCCTATTACTCGCATTACGTCGGCGATATTTTCGGCGCGCCTCTCGCGATGGAGGGCATGATGGCCTTCTTCATGGAGGCGACTTTCGTCGGGCTGTGGTTCTTTGGCTGGGAGCGGCTTTCGGCGCGCGCCCATCTGATCGTGGCGTGGCTGGTGGCGATCGCGACCAATTTCTCGGCTTTGTGGATCCTGATCGCGAATGGCTGGATGCAATATCCGGTCGGCGCCGAGTTCAACCCGCTGACCATGCGCATGGAGCTGGTGAGCTTTGCCGAGGTCATGTTCAACCCGGTCGCGCAGGCGAAGTTCGTCCATACTGCCTCGGCGGGCTATGTCGTGGCCTCGGTCTTCGTGCTGGGGGTCTCGTGCTGGTATCTGCTCAAGGATCGCCATGTCGAACTGGCACGGCGCTCGATTGCGGTCGCTTCGGCCTTCGGGCTGGCCTCGGCCTTGTCGGTGGTCGTGCTGGGTGACGAATCGGGCTATGACGCCGGGCAGAACCAGAAGATGAAAATGGCCGCGATCGAGGCCATGTGGAAAACCGAGCCCGCGCCCGCCAGTTTCACGCTCTTCGGTCTGCCAGACCGCGAGGCGCGCGAGACCCATTATGCCATCCATATCCCCTATGTCATGGGGCTGATCGGCACGCGCTCGCTCGACAAGGAAATCCCGGGCTTTGACGAGCTGGAAAAGGATTCCGAAGCGCGCATCCGCAACGGGCTGGTGGCCTATGACCTGCTGACGAAGATTCAGGACAGCAAGGCGGGCGAGGCCGATCCCGCGAGGATCGCGGCCTTCCACCAGCACAGCGCCGATCTGGGCTATGCGTTGCTGCTCAAACGCTATGTCGAGGACCCGCGTCAGGCGAGCGAGGCGCAGATCCTGCAAGCGGCCAATGACACGATCCCGACGGTCTGGCCGGTCTTCTGGGCCTTCCGCATCATGGTCGGGCTGGGCATGGCCTTCATCCTGACCATGGCCTTCTTCTTCTGGCGCGCCTCGTTCCGCCAGATGGATTTCCCGCGCTGGTCCTTGTGGCTGGGGGTGGTGATCATCCCCGCTCCGTGGATCGCGGCGGAAATGGGCTGGATCGTTGCCGAATACGGGCGCCAGCCCTGGACGGTGGCGGGAGTTTTGCCAACCGCGCTGTCGGTCAGCCAGCTTGGCTTTGGCGAGGTCGCGCTGACGCTTGCGGGCTTCTGCCTCTTTTACGCGACGCTTTTCGTCATCGAGATCCGGCTGATGGCCAAATATATCCGCAAGGGCCCGCAGGACGATCTGGCGCTGACCGAAGCCTGGATGGCCGAGCATCGCGCGCATCTTTCGGCCTCTGCTCCGACGGGGAGAATGTGACATGATCCTGCACGATCTCATCTCGCTCGAACTGCTGCGGGTGATCTGGTGGGGGCTGATGGGCTTTTTGCTGATCGCCTTCGCCGCAACCGATGGCTTTGACATGGGCACGGCCGCGCTGCTGCCCTTCGTCGCGAAAACCGATCTGGAACGGCGCGTCGTCATCAACACCGTCGGTCCGGTCTGGGAGGGCAATCAGGTCTGGTTCATCCTGGGCGGCGCGCTGATCTTTGCCGCTTGGCCCGCGCTTTATGCGATCAGCTTCTCGATGTTCTATTTCGCGATGTTTCTGGTGCTGGCGGCGCTGATCCTGCGACCTGTCGCCTTCAAATACCGCAGCAAACGCGAGGATCCACGCTGGCGCGCGCGCTGGGACTGGGCGCTCTTCATCGGCGGAGCCGCGCCCGCGCTGCTCTTTGGCGTCGCGGTTGGGAATGTGCTTCTGGGCGTGCCCTTCCATCTGACGCCCGATCTGATGGCGGTGCCCGATGTCGGAGCGCTGATGCGCTTTGTCGGGCTTTTGCATCCTTTCGCGCTGCTCTGCGGGCTGGTGTCGCTTGCGATGCTGGTCATGCATGGCGCGGGCTGGATCGTGCTCAAGACCGAGGGCGCGGTTCAGGCACGCGCGCGCCGCTTTGGCGAGCGGGCCGCGCTCATCGCCGTCGCGGGCTATCTGCTTGCAGGGCTTTGGATGTGGCTGGGCGTGACCGGCTATCACTATGCCGTGCCGCCGCCCCATGACGCGCCCTCGAACCCGCTGCTCTATCCGGTTGTGCGCGCGGGTTCCTGGCTTCACGCCTATGCCGAGCGGCCCTGGATCTGGATCGCGCCGGTGCTTGGCGTTTTGGGCGCGCTGATCTCTTGGGCCGCACTGCGGGCGGGGCGCGAGCTGTTGCCGATGGTCGGCTCGAAGCTTTCGATCTTCGGGGTGATCTCTTCGGTCGGGCTGGTGATGTTTCCTGTCATCCTGCCGTCCTCGACCGATCCGAAAAGCTCGCTCACGGTCTGGAACGCGTCGGGCTCGCATCTGTCGCTGTTCGTCATGCTGGTCGCGGCCTGTATCTTCCTGCCGCTGATCATCCTCTACACCGCTTGGGTCTACCGGGTGCTTTGGGGCAAGGTCACGCCCGAGGCGGTCGCGGACCCGAAAACCCATTCCTACTAGGAGACGCTCATGTGGTATTTCGCCTGGCTTCTCGGCCTGCCGCTCGCGGCGGCTTTCGCGGTCATCAATGCCATGTGGCTTGAGCTGCAAGAAGACCGCCGCCTGATCGCCAAGCGCCCGGGCCGCGCGCCGCGCTGAAAGACTTGCGCGGGGCAGGGCTTTGGGACAAGTCTGCGGGCATGACAGATCGCCTCCGCTTCGCCCCGATCCCCGCCTCGCTGCCCGCGACGGTCCCCTTCACCGGTCCCGAGACGCTTGAGCGTCGGGCCGGTCGGGCCTTTACCGCGCGGCTGGGCGCGAATGAAAACGGTTTTGGCCCCTCGCCGCGCGCGATCGAGGCCATGGCGCGGGCCGATGCCGAGATCTGGAAATACGGCGATCCCGACAATTACGAGCTGCGCCACGCTTTGGCCGCGCATAACGGGGTGCGTCCTGAAAACATCATCATCGGCGAAGGCATCGACGGGCTTTTGGGCCTTCTGGTGCGGCTGGTGCTGACGCCGGGCGAGGTGGTGGTGACCTCGGAAGGGGCCTATCCGACCTTCAATTACCATGTCGCGGGCTTTGGCGGGGTGCTCTCGAAAGTGCCCTATCTCGACGATGCCGAGGACCCGGATGCGCTGATCGAGCGGGCCGAGAAGACCGGCGCGCGGCTGATCTATTTCGCCAATCCCGACAATCCGATGGCAAGCTGGCACCCGGCCAGCCGCGTCGAGGCCATGGTCGCCGCCGTGCCCGAGGGCGCGCTTCTGGTGCTCGACGAGGCCTATTCCGAATTCGCCCCCGAGGGCACGATCCCCGAGATCGACCCCGAGGATGAGCGCGTCATCCGCTTTCGCACCTTCTCCAAGGCTTACGGCATGGCGGGCGCGCGCGTCGGCTATGCGATTGGCCCGGCGCGGCTGATCGCGGGCTTTGACCGCATCCGCAATCATTTCGGCATGAACCGCTCGGCGCAGATCGGGGCGCTGGCGGCGCTGACCGATCAGGACTGGCTGCGCCTGACCATCTCGAAGGTGCGCGAGGCGCGCGCGCAGATCAGCGCCATCGCCCGCAAGCATGGGCTGGTCGCTTTGCCCTCGGCCACGAATTTCGTCGCGATCGACTGCGGGCGCGACGGAGATTTCGCGCGCAGGCTGCTCGAGGGTTTGGCCGGGCAGGGCATCTTTGCGCGTATGCCCGGCGTCTCGCCGCAGGACCGTTGCATCCGGGTCAGCTGCGGCCCGACGGTCGAGCTCGACCGGCTTGACGCGGCGCTGGGGGTGGTCTTGGCTGCGATGGGTTCCGCCGCGGGCTAGGCTTGAGGGCGAAGCCCGGGGGGGAGCCGCGCGCCTCAGGCCTCGTTGTCGATCCGCGCCCGAAAATGCAGCCCGGGATTATTGCTTGGCAAGATGGTGATGTTCGGACTGTGCGCAGGCGAGGGGGCTGCGGTTGATCGCAGCCGGACCAATTTGGGATTGGCGGTAATGTCGGCCCCTCGCACAGGACCGGATGACATCATCGGGAAATACGGATCCCTTTTAAACTTGTAGAAACAATAGTCGATCTCGATGTGTGAGGCGACATAGCTATGGAAGTCGGCTGGGTCGGGGCGGTCGGCATATCGATCCGAGGACACAGTCACAGTGTAACGAACGCCATAGTAGAATGGGTACTGAGCTGCCGCTGCTGCAACCGATCTCGTTTGCTGGGTTGAGCTGAAATCAACTTCGATCTGGCGACATTCATTCAGCATGTTTTTGATATGTTGCTCAAAGGTGGAATGGGCTCGGTTTGCCGATGTGGTTAAGGGTGTCAGGTTTCGCGAATCCGTGCCGCTTCCCCCCAGATCTGCATTCAGCAGATGGCCTGCGATCCATTTCTTGGGCGAGCGCGACCCGTGCAGGCTTTGCATCAGCGGACCTAGACTCTTCTGTACGTTGGTCGGCGTGCCGAGGCCTGCTGCGACATCGGGGCCGAGATAGGCCATCATGCTGGTGCCGCCGATATCCGAGATCTGCCAGCCTGACTGGCCGGTCAGGGCCGCCATAGTAGTCTGAGCTCCAAGCACTGGCGCACTCACCAGCTTTATCGGAACGCTTCTCACGGTCGCGCGCTTTGCGCCCCTCGTCGTTACAAACCAAACCATAAAAACCTCGAAACCAAACGCAAGCGGCCAAACACGGGCGGCCAAACACAATGGGCAGGGCGCGGTTGCCCGCGATGCCGCATCAATATGCGCGTTTTGTCTGAGGTCGTGGGGCGGGTGTCAACCAAGGCTCGGTGGCTCGGCGATCCTTCGCCACAGGCTGCCTAACCCAAAGGCAGTGCGGTGGTTGCCTTGATCTCTTCCATCGACAGAAGTGCGGTGACGTTGTGGATCCGCACCTCGGAAATCAGCGCCTGATAGAAGCGGTCATAGGCGCGGGCGTTCCGGACGCGGACCTTGAGGATATAGTCGATATCGCCCGCCAGACGATGCGCCTCAAGCACTTCGGGGCGTTTGCGCACGGCCGAGAGGAAGCGCTGCGCCCATTCGGGATCATGCTCGGCGGTGCGGATCAGCACGAAGAAACAGGCCTCGAGCCCCAGCGAATCGGCATCGAGAATGGCGACCTCTGCCTTGATGACGCCCGCCTCGCGCAATTTGCGGATTCGGTTCCAGACCGGGGTTTTCGAGGCACCGACCCGCGCCGCGACTTCGTCAAGGGAAAGCGTCGCATCCTCTTGCAGGAGGGACAGGATTTTGCGGTCTGTATCGTCCAGCCGGACCTGAATCTGTTGATCTGCGCTCATCGCGGAATTCCGTCTTAACTCGGGGTTTAGCTGGGGAAGACATCCTTATTTCTTCCAGCCTCTCGTCAAAATACAGAACTTTTTTCTATATTGGGAGAGGTAATCCGAAAGGCTCCCATTATGTCGAAAACCTTTACGCCCTCGCCCGAAACTCCTGCCGTCATCACCGCGAATGACCTGCGCATGGGTCATTGCGTGTGGATGCTCGACGGGAGCTGGACCGCAGATCCGGGCAAGGCCCAGCTCTTCGAGGACGGTCCGCGCGCCGAACTGGCGCTGCTTGAGGCCGAAGCTCAGGGCCATATCGTCGTCGGCGCCTATCTCGCCGAGGCCAAGCGCGGCCCCAACGGTCCCGAAGCCACCCATTTCCGCGAGGAATTCCGCCGGCGCGGCCCCTCGAACTACTTTCACGGCAAGCAAGCCGAAACCGTGACCGCTTGACAGATCGAGGCCAGCCCATGTTCGACGCCCGCCCCAATACCAGCAGCAATCTCGACTATTACCGCCACCGCGCGGCCCAGTTCCGCTCGCAGGTGGCGCGCCGTCTGGACGGCAGCCTGACGGAAGAGGAATTTCGTCCCCTGCGCCTGATGAACGGCGTCTATCTGCAGCTTCACGCCTATATGCTGCGGGTCGCGATCCCTTACGGCACGATCAACCCCGACCAGATGCGCACGCTCGCGCTTCTGGCCCAGAAATGGGACAAGGGTTACGGCCATTTCACGACGCGCCAGAACATCCAGTTCAACTGGCCGAAGCTGGTCGATATCCCGGATATGCTCGACGCTCTGGCCGAAGCTGGGCTTCATGCGATCCAGACCTCGGGCAATACCATCCGCAACGTGACGACCGATGCCTTTGCCGGTGCGGCCGCCGACGAGGTCATGGACCCGCGCCCCTATGCCGAGCTGTTGCGTCTGTGGTCGACCGACCATGGCGAGTTCCAGTTCCTGCCGCGTAAGTTCAAGATCGCAATCTCGGCCGGAGCGAAAGAGCGCGCGGTGATCGCGGCCCATGACATTGGCCTGCGTATCGTCCGCAATGATGCCGGTGAAACCGGCTTCCAGGTCTGGATCGGTGGCGGTCTTGGCCGCACGCCGCTGCTCGGTCAGGTCGTCCGCGAGTTCCTGCCCGAAGCGGATCTGCTGCCGTATGTCGAAGCGATCCTGATGACCTATAACCTCGCCGGTCGTCGCGATAACAAATACAAGGCCCGCATCAAGATCACCGTCGCCGAGCGCGGCCTTGACGTGATGCGCGAAGAGATCGAGGCGGAATTCATCAACCGCCGCGCCGTCTTCACCGGCGTCGATCAGAAGCTGCTGGCCGATCTCAAAGCCCAATATGCCGCGCCGAATTTCCGCCACGAGCCGACCGGCGATTATGAGGCCGAGCGCGCGAAATCGGGCGCCTTCCGCAGCTGGACCGATACCAACCTCTCGGCTCACAAGGTCGAGGGCTATGCCAGCGTCACGCTGACGCTCAAGGCGCCGGGTGTGACGCCGGGCGATGCCTCGGACGAACAGATGCGTCTGGTCGCCTCGCTGGCCGAGCGTTATGGCCACAGCGATATCCGCATTGCGCATGATCAGAATATCGTCCTGCCGCATGTCCATAAATCGGACCTGCCCGCGATCTACCGTGAGCTGGTCGAGGCCGGACTGGCGACCGCCAATGCCGGGCTGATTTCCGACATCATCGCTTGCCCGGGCATGGATTATTGCGCTTTGGCGACCGCACGCTCGATCCCGATCGCGCAGGACATTGCCGATCACTTCCGCGCCCGTGGGCTGGAAGATGAAATCGGGCAGTTCAATATCCGGATCTCGGGCTGCATCAACGCCTGCGGCCATCACCATCTGGGCCACATCGGCATCCTCGGTCTCGACCGGGCAGGGGTCGAGAATTACCAGATCACGCTTGGCGGCGACGGTTACGAGATCCCGGCCATCGGTCAGCGCGCCGGTGCGGGCTTCCCCGGCGAAGAGGTCGTTCCGGCCATCGACCGCGTGGTCACTGCCTATCTCGCGCTGCGCGACGGCCCGCAGGAGCGGTTCATCGATGCCTATCGCCGTCTGGGGGCCGCGCCCTTCAAGGCGGCCCTGTATCCGGAAACGGCCAATGCTTGATGGAACACTCGACGATCGCGCCGCGAGGCTGAACAACCGCTACAAACATCACGCCGCCATCGAGGTGCTTCGCCGCGCCGTCAATGATCCCGATCTGGGCAAGGTCGCGCTGGTTTCGTCCTTCGGGTCGGAATCGGTCGTCCTGCTGCATATGATCTCTGTCGTCGCACCGGGCACGCCGGTGCTGTTCATCGACACGCAGATGCTGTTTCCCGAAACCGTCGACTATCAGCTCGAGGTGACGCGGAAACTGCAACTGACCGATGTTCGCGTCATTCAGGCGACCGAGAAAGAGGTCGCGCTGAACGATCCCGACGGCACTTTGCATCAGTTCAGCACCGACAGCTGCTGCAATTTCCGCAAGACCATTCCGCTCGAACGCGCTTTGTCCGAGTTTGACGGCTGGATCACCGGGCGCAAGCGGTTCCAAGGCGGGCAGCGCACCGAGCTGGAGTTCTTCGAGGCCGAGCCGCCGCTGCGGCTGCGGGTCAATCCGCTGGCGCATTGGCGTGCGGCGGATGTGCAGGATTATATGGCGGAAAACAATCTGCCGCGTCATCCTCTGGTCGCCAAGGGCTATGCCTCGATCGGCTGCGCGCCCTGCACCTCGCCGATCAAACCGGGCGAAGATCCGCGCGCCGGGCGCTGGCGCGGCAGCCAGAAGACCGAATGCGGTATCCATTATATCGGCGGCAAACTGGTCCGCACAGGAGCGAATGCATGAGCGAGTTTTTCCTTGTCCGCGACGATGGATTCCACGCCGATGACGGGGCCGAGCCGGTGGTTCTGGCCTCGGATGCCGAGGTCGAGGATCTGGTCGGGCTGCTCGGCCTTGATCTCGTCGCGATCGATTTTCCCTCGATGACCGACGGGCGCGGCTTTTCGCTGGCCCGCCGGTTGCGCGAGCTTGGCTATCAGGGCCGGTTGCGCGCGGTCGGCAAGCTCATCGCCGATCAATATGCGATGGCGCGCCGGGTCGGCTTTGACGAGGTTCGCATCCCGGCCGATCTCGCCCGCCGCCAGCCCGAGGAGCAATGGCTCTTCCGCGCCGATTGGCAGGATTTCGACCACCGCGCCCGTCTGGCGGGCTGATGGCTCTGGCGGATGGGGTGGCATACCCTTGCGCCGGCTGATCGCCCTTTCGGCGCAGGGGTTTTCTCTTGCGCCGAATTCGACTAGATAACTCAGGAATTCGACATGACGCTGGATGTTCCCGTGGCCGATACTGCTGCAGCTGCCCCGACCAAGACCCTTCCTGATGCGCAGACCGTGACCTCGGTCACGCATTGGAGCGAAAGTCTGTTTTCCTTCCGGGTCACGCGCCCGGCCAGCCTGCGCTTCCGCTCGGGCGAGTTCGTGATGATCGGGCTCATGGGCGACAACGGCAAACCCTTGCTGCGCGCCTATTCGATCGCCTCGCCCAATTGGGACGACGAGCTTGAATTCTATTCAATCAAGGTGCCGAACGGCCCGCTGACCTCGAAGCTGCAACATATCCAGCCGGGCGATGAGATCATCCTGCGCCCGAAGCCGGTCGGCACTTTGGTCCATGACGCGCTGCTTCCGGGCAAGCGCATGTGGTTCTTGGCCACCGGAACCGGCCTTGCGCCCTTCGCCAGCCTGATGCGCGATCCCGAGACCTATGAGCGCTGCGAGCAGGTCATTATGATGCACACCTGCCGCACCGCCGAAGAGCTGACCTATGGCCGCGAGCTGGTCGAGAACCTGCGCCATGACCCGCTTCTGGGCGAGCTTTACGGCGAAGATTTCGCGAGCCGTCTTCTGTATTACCCGACCACGACGCGCGAAGAGAGCCCGTTCATGGGCCGGATCACCGACAACCTGACCTCGGGCAAGGTCTTCGCCGATCTGAACCTGCCGCCGATGGATCCTGCGACCGACCGCGCGATGATCTGCGGCAGCCTTGCCTTCAACGTCGATGTGAAAGCGGTGCTCGAAGGCTTCGGCCTGCGCGAGGGTGCCAACAGCGATCCCAAGGAATTCGTGGTCGAAAAGGCCTTCGTCGGCGACGGGATCTGATCCTTTCGGTGGGCTTTTGCCTGCCAGACCGGGGGTGTCGCACCCCCGGACCCCCGCGGGATATTTCGACATGAAAGACGGGCAGCGTTGACAGTTGCCTGTCACATGCCCATTTTCCCGACCCGAATCATTGTTGAGGTAATTTCATGCCCGTCGTCGTCGTAGAGTCTCCGGCCAAGGCCAAGACGATCAACAAATATCTGGGCGATGACTATACCGTTCTGGCGTCTTTCGGCCATGTTCGCGACCTGCCTCCGAAGGATGGCAGCGTCGATACGGACAACGATTTCGCCATGAAATGGGAAGTGGCCGCGGACAGCAAGAAGCACATCAAGGCGATCAAGGATGCCCTGGCGAGCGATCCCAATCTGATCCTTGCCACCGACCCTGATCGCGAGGGCGAGGCGATTTCCTGGCATCTGCTGGAGACATTGGCTCCGGCCTTGAAGAAGGGTGCCGAGGTCAATCGCGTCACCTTCAACGCGATCACCAAGAGCGCGGTCACCGAGGCGATCGCCAATCCCCGCCGGATCGACCAGCCTCTGGTCGATGCCTATCTGGCGCGGCGCGCGCTGGATTATCTGGTGGGGTTCAATCTCTCGCCGGTCCTGTGGCGCAAGCTGCCCGGCGCAAAATCGGCGGGCCGGGTGCAATCGGTCGCTTTGCGCATCATCGTTGATCGCGAGATGGAGATCGAGGCCTTCAAGGCGCGGGAATATTGGTCGGTCCATGCGCGTCTGGCGACGGTGCGCGGCGATGAGTTCGATGCCCAGCTGACGGTTTATGGCGGCAAGAAGCTCGACCGCTACGATCTCGCGAATGAGGAGCAGGCGAAGCTCGCCGTTGCCGCCGTCGAGAGCCGCGATCTGACGGTTGCGAGCGTCGCGGCGAAGCCCGCGACCCGCAATCCATGGCCGCCCTTCATGACCTCGACGCTCCAGCAGGAGGCGAGCCGCAAGCTGGGGCTGGGCGCGCGGGCCTGTATGTCGGCGGCGCAGCGGCTCTATGAGGCGGGGCTCATCACCTATATGCGGACCGACGGCATCGATATGGCGCCCGAGGCGGTGATGGCGGCACGTGACGCGATCAAGGCGCGTTTTGGCGAGACCTATGTCCCGAAATCGCCGCGCATGTATAAGAACAAGGCCAAGAACGCGCAGGAAGCGCATGAATGTATCCGCCCGACGGATATGATGCTTTCGCCCGACAAGCTGAAGATCTCGGAAAAGGACCAGAAGGCGCTTTACGATCTGATCTGGAAGCGCACCATCGCGAGCCAGATGGAAGCGGCGCGGATGGAGCGCACCACGGTCGAGATCGCCTCGGCCGATGGTCAGGTCGGCTTGCGCGCCAATGGCCAGGTCATGCTCTTTGACGGCTTCCTCAAGGTCTATGATCAGGGGCTCGATGACGACGAGGGCGAAGACAGCGCCCGTCTGCCGCAGATCCATGAGGGCGAGGCGACGCCCAAGCGCAAGGTCACGCCCGAGCAGCATTTCACCCAAGCGCCGCCGCGCTATACCGAGGCGACGCTGGTCAAGCGCATGGAGGAGCTCGGGATCGGGCGGCCCTCGACCTATGCCTCGATCGTGACGACGATTCAGGACCGCGATTATGTGCGCAAGGACAAGAACCGGCTGATCCCTGAGGACAAGGGGCGTCTGGTCACGGTCTTCCTGACCAAGTATTTCCCGCGCTATGTCAGCTATGATTTCACCGCCGATCTTGAGGGCGAGCTCGATGAGATCAGCGCGGGCGATCTGGCCTACCGCGATGTGCTGCGCCGCTTCTGGCGCGATTTCTCGGCCTCGCTTGAGGATACGAGCGAGCTGCGCATTTCCGAGGTCCTGACCGCGATCGACGAGGCTTTGGCGCCCGCGCTTTATCCGCCCCGCGCCGATGGTGGCGATCCGCGTGAATGCCCGCTGTGTCATGCCGGGCGTCTGCATCTGAAGACGGCGCGCTCGGGTGGGGCTTTTATCGGCTGCACCAACTATCCCGAATGCCGCTTCACCCGGCCGATTTCCGGCCCCGAGGGGGAGGCGATCGGCGATACCGTGCTCGGCCATGACGGCGAGGATGCGATCAGCCTCAAGAACGGACGGTTCGGGCCCTATGTCCAGCGCGGCGAGGCGACGGCCGAGGTGCCGAAGCCGCCGCGCGCCTCGGTCCCGAAAGGCTGGGAGCTGGCGTCGGTCGATCTGCAACGGGCGCTCGATCTGCTGGGGCTGCCGCGTTTTGTCGGCAATCACCCCGAGGATGGCGAGCCGGTTCAAGCGGGGCTTGGGCGTTTCGGGCCCTTCGTGAAGCATGGCTCGAAATACGCCAATCTGCCCGATGCCGATGAGGTCTTCACGATCGGCATGAACCGGGCGGTCGAGGTTCTTGCCGCCAAGGTCACCCGTGGCCGCGCCGCTCCGGCCGCGCCCTTGAAAGAGCTGGGCGAGCATCCCGAAGGTGGCGCGATCCAGGTGCTTTCGGGGCGCTACGGGCCTTATGTCAAATGGGGCAAAGTCAACGCGACGCTGCCGCGTGATCTGGAGGCCGCCGATGTCACCGTCGAACGCGCGTTGGAGCTGATCGAGGCCAAGGCTTCGAAGGGCGGCAAGAAGCCTGCCGCCAAGAAGGCCACGAAGACGGCAACGGCAAAGGCGCCGGCCGAGAAAAAGACGGCGGCGAAAAAGACGGCGACTGGCAAGGCTACAGCTGCCAAAGCGGCGACGGGCAAGGCTACGGCGGGCAAGGCGGCAGCGAAGAAACCTGCCGCCCGGAAATCGACAACCAAGGCTGAGCCTTCGAAGGAGGCGGCTGACGACGCGAGCTAATTCAGGCTGGCGGCAGGTTCAGGGAGGAGGGGGCTTTCCGCCCCCTCTTGCGGCTTCGCCGCAATTCACCCCGGAGGATATTTTGGCATGAAAGACGTGGAAAGGCGGAAGTCGACATGACGCAAGATGAGATCGAAGCGTTTTTCTCGGCCAAGGGGCGCTATCTCTGCGCGCGCTGGTCAAGACCGGTGGCGCCGGTGATCTTCGGGCTCGCCGATGAAAGCCTCGCGATTTTTCGTGCGGCAATCACTGCTGTCTTGCGTGACATCCGTCATCCCCTGACCGAGACCGATCCCGAGATGGGCGCCAACCTCATGGTTTTCTTCGTGCGAGACTGGGTAGAGCTTGATGATGTCCCCGATCTTGCCACCCTGACCGGCCTGCCGGATTTGTCTCGACGCCTGATCGCCGACAAGGCCGAACAGTACCGGCTGTTCCGCTTCGATCCTGACGGGAGCATTCGGGCCTGTCTGGTCTTTATCAAGATGAGCGGGGCGCTTGCCGACACCCACCCGGGCCAGCTTGCCGAGACGATTGCCGTCGGTGCCATGCTGACTTTTGCCCGCGAAGTCCGACCATCTGAGGGTGTCGCGGCACTGCTCCGCGCCGCTTATGATCCCATCATGCCAGCCGTTGCCCAAGATCCCTCTCATGCGCTGCGCCTTGCGGCGCGGCTCGCGATGTCTTCGCCCCGTCTTTCATGACCAAATATCCTCCGGGGGAGTCGCCGGAACGGCGGCGGGGGTGGAAACCCCCCTCTGCGACAGTGAGGAAAGGAGAGGGCATGCACCGCTTTCAGGTCCGCGTCTATTACGAGGACACCGATCTTGCCGGGATCGTTTATTATGCCAACTATCTGAAATTCATTGAGCGGGCGCGATCCGAGTGGATCCGCGATCTCGGGATCGATCAGGCGGGGTTGCGGGACTCCTTGGGGATCGTCTTTGCCGTCCGCCATCTCGAGGCTGATTATCTGGCACCGGCGCGCTACGATGATCTGCTCGTGGTCGAGAGCGCGCTTCATGCCCTGACCCCCGCGCGGCTGGTGCTTGATCAGCGCGTCAGCTGCGGCGAGCGTGTCCTATTTGCCGCGCGTGTCACTCTTGTTTGCCTCAATGAGCTTGGCCGCCCCGCGCGTCTGCCACAGGCCCTTGTCGCCGCGATGCAGGCGAATTAACGGAGCGGGCAGACGACCAAGCTCAAGCCCCGTTCAAGGCATTGTGTAAGGCAGGAAGACTGACGCTCTGGTAAAGCCCTGCTAACAAGCCGCGAATGGCATGATAACGCCCAAGACAGGCAGCCCAAGACAGGCAGGCAGTGATATGGAACCTACACTCGGCGCGGCGGCGCAGCTCGATTTCTCGCTGCTCGGGCTTTTTGCGCGCGCATCCTTCATCGTTCAGATCGTCATGGTGCTTCTTGTGCTCGCCTCGGTCTGGTCCTGGGCGATCATTATCCAGAAGCTGATTTCTTATACCGCGGTTCGTCGCGAATCCGACAAGTTCGACCGTGCCTTCTGGTCGGGCCAGCCGCTCGACGATCTGTATGACCGGATCGGCGACAATCCGAAGACCGCGCCCGAGCGCATCTTTGCCGCGGGCATGACCGAATGGCGCCGCAGCCATCGCAGCGACGGCGGGTTGATCGCCGGGGCTCATGCCCGCATCGACCGCGCCATGGGTGTCGCGGTTGGCCGCGAAGAGGACCGTCTGACCCGGCGTCTCGGTGTGCTGGCGACCGTGGGCTCGACCGCGCCCTTCATCGGTCTTTTCGGCACGGTCTGGGGCATCAAGGTCGCCTTCGAAGAGATCGCGATTTCCCAAAACACCAGCCTCGCTGTCGTGGCTCCGGGGATCGCCGAGGCGCTGATTGCCACCGCACTTGGCCTTCTGGCCGCTATTCCGGCGGTGGTTTTCTACAACAAGCTTTCGGGCGATGCTGATCGGATTGTCGGCGGCTACGAGGCCTTTACCGACGAATTCTCGACGATCCTGTCGCGTCAGCTGGACGAGGACTGAGCCATGGGCGCGGGCGTGGTCAAGAAAAGCGGCGGGCGGCGGGGATCGCGCAGAGGGCGCAGCCAACCGATGGCCGAAATCAACGTCACGCCCTTCGTGGACGTGATGCTGGTCTTGCTGATCGTGTTCATGGTCGCAGCCCCCATGCTGACCGTGGGCGTGCCGCTGGAACTCCCGAAAACCGCCGCGACGGCTGTGCCTTCCGAGCAGGAAGAGCCGCTCACTGTCTCGATCACCCCTGAGGGGCCGCTCGTGCTGATGACGAGCGAGGTCGCTGAAGAAGAGCTGATCTCGCGTCTCGCCGCGGTTGCCGCCGAGCGTCAGAGCAACAAGATCTATCTGCGTGCCGATGGCTCGATCCCTTACGCGCGCGTCATGCAGGTCATGGGCGCTTTGAATGCGGCGGGTTACAACAATATCGTGCTGGTGACAGAAACCGGCGGACCGCGGATGGGCGGCTAAGGCGATGGATCGCTCTGAGCGCATCGGTGCCTGGGTCTCTGGCGCAGCCCATGCCGGGCTGATCGGCTTTGCGCTGTTCGGCGGCGCGTTCTCGCGCCCCGAGCCGCTCGACGCGGTGCAGATGACCGAAGCCTCGACCATGACCGAGGCCGAATTTCAGGCGCTTGCGGCAGCAGCAGCAGGGGCGGGGCCGGTTTCGACCAGCTCGGCTTCGGTGCCCGCACAGCCCAAACCGCCCTCGGATGACAATGTGCTGGGCGCGCCCGAGGCGATGTCGCCGCCTTCGGCTCAGCCCGAGGCCACGACCTTGCCCTCGCCGACCGACAGCCCCGAGACCCAACCCGATCTGAGCGATCTCGCGCAGGCCACGCGTCCCGACAATGTCGCAACGGCGGCGCCGCAGCCGCAGCAACCGGATCAGAGTTCGGAAACCGCCTCTGTGCCGGATGCGGGCTCGCCGCCGAATACGCCGGACCGCCCCGAATCCGTCGAGCCGCCGCGCTCGTCGATTGCGCCCACGCAATCGGCCCGTCCGAATGCCCGCCCGACCGGGTTGGCCGAAGCGGCTTTGGCCCGTCAGCTCGCCGCCGCTCAGGCCGCCGCTGAAGCCGAGCAGATTCTGGCGCAGGAAACGGAAGCTGCGGCTGAACGTCTGGCTGCCGAGAAGCGCGAAAAGGATCGTGCGGCGGCTGCGGCTGAAAAGGCCGATCGCGATGCCGCGGC
This sequence comes from Paracoccus aminophilus JCM 7686, assembly GCF_000444995.1. Taxonomy (NCBI): domain Bacteria; kingdom Pseudomonadati; phylum Pseudomonadota; class Alphaproteobacteria; order Rhodobacterales; family Paracoccaceae; genus Paracoccus; species Paracoccus aminophilus. Next base: position 419,661 of record NC_022041.1, read on the forward strand.
CAAGGCCGAGAAGGCCGCAGCCGAGAAAGCGGCGGCGGACAAGGCTGCGAAAGACAAAGCCGCGAAAGATCAGGCCGCCAAGGATCAGGCGGCGAAAGACAAAAAGGCTGCGGACGCGAAAGCCGCCGCCGACAAGGCTGCTGACGACAAGAAGGCGGCTGACAAGAAAGCCGCAGACAAGAAGGCAGCCGATAAGGCGTCAGCGGATCAGAAAGCCGCTGACGCCAAGGCCGAGGCTGACAAGGCGGCTGCCGAGAAGAAAGCAGCCGACAAAGCTGCAGCGGATAAAGCGGCCAAGGAAAAGGCCGCGGCCGAAAAAGCGGCGGCCGAAAAGGCTGCGAAAGAACTCGCCGCGAAAGCTGCTGCCGAAAAGGCCGCCGCCGAGAAGCGCGAGGCCGATGCCAAGGCCAAGAAAGAGGCTGACAAGGCCGCAGCCGAGGCCAAGGCCAAAGAGCAGGCCGCCGCCGAGAAGAAGGCGAAAGCCGCCGCCGAGGCCAAGGCCGCCAAAGAGGCTGCCGAGAAGGACAAGGGCTCTGCCGGTTCGGGCGGGGGTGGAACGGCTGTCAACGGTCCGCCGCTCAGCCAGGGCGAGAAGGACGGGTTCCGCGTTGCCGTCGAGGCTTGCTGGAACCGCGGCTCGCTTTCGACCGAGGCCAGCGAAACCAAGGTCTCGATCGGCTTCTCGATGGATCAGAACGGCAAAGTCGATAAGAGTTCGATGAAGCTTGCGGGCAGCTCGGGCGGGTCGGATGCGGCAGTCAAGCAGGCATATGAGGCTGGACGTCGGGCGATCTTGATGTGCGAAAAGGGCGGCTATCAGCTTCCCGCCGACAAATACAACCGCTGGAAAGATGTCATTATCGACTTCAATCCCTCGGGCTCTGCGAAGATCCACTAAGGGCATGGAACAGATGCCCGCAACCTCGTAACCTGTGATTCAGACCGCAAGAGAGACGATTCATGTTCCGTAAACTGCTTGTCACCACCGCTGTTTCCGTCGTCGCGGCTCTGGCCGCCTTGCCTGCCCTGCCAGCCATGGCGCAGGACGGCCCGCTGCGGATCGAGATCACCGATGGCGTCGTTGAACCGATGCCGATCGCCATTGCGCCCTTTCAGGATGAAGGCGGCGCCGGGCAATATCTTGAGCAGGTCCAGCGCCTGATCGCCGCCGATCTGACCGGCACCGGGCTCTTCCGCGAGATCCCGCAAAGCGCCTATATCTCGCGCCCGGCGAGCTTCGACGCGCCGATCGCCTATGAGGACTGGAAGGCGATCAATGCGCAGGCGCTGGTCACCGGCGCGGTCAGCGTCAAGGGCGGCAAGGTCGTGGTGAAGTTCCGCCTCTTTGACGTGTTCTCGGGCCAGCCGCTTGGCGATGGGATGCAGTTCGACGCGGGCACCGGCAACTGGCGCCGCGCCGCGCATAAGGCCGCCGACCAAGTCTATGCCCGCCTGACCGGCGAAAAGCCCTATTTCGACAGCCGCGTCGTCTTTGTCTCGGAATCCGGGCCGAAAAACGCGCGTCTGAAGCGGATCGGCATCATGGATTATGACGGCGCCAATCCGAAATGGATGACGGATACCTCGGCTCTGGTGCTCGCGCCGCGCTTTTCGCCCGACGGCAACCGCATCCTTTATACCTCTTATGCCTCGGGCTTCCCGCAGGTCGTGCTGATGGATGTGAACTCGCTCGCGACCCGCGCGCTGGGTGAGCAGCAGGGCACGATGAGCTTCTCGCCGCGCTTCTCGCCGGATGGACGCTGGATCGTCTATTCGCTCGAGCAGAACGGCAACACGGATATCTATCAGATGGATGCCGCGACCGGCGCGAAACGCGCGCTGACCAATGCGCCCTCGATCGAGACCTCGCCGAGCTATAGCCCCGACGGCAAGCAGATCGTCTTTGAAAGCGACCGCTCGGGCAAGCCGCAGCTTTACGTCATGTCGGCAGGCGGCGGCGAGCCGAAGCGGATCAGCTTTGGCGACGGCAGCTACGGCACGCCGGTCTGGTCGCCGCGCGGCGACTATATCGCTTTCACGCGCAAAGTGGGTGGCAAGTTCCATATCGGCGTCATGCGCACGGACGGTTCGGGCGAAAAAATGCTGACAGAATCGTTCCTTGACGAAGGCCCGACTTGGTCCCCCAATGGGCGCGTCGTGATGTTCACGCGTTCGAGCGCCGGGGACTCCGGGCAGTCGACGCTGAATTCCGTGGATATCACCGGGCGCAATATGCGTCCCGTTCAGTTCAATGGCGCGGCTTCGGACCCGGATTGGGGTCCGCTGCTGCCGTAAGGGACACATAGGTTAGGAATGTCGATGAAGAATATCACGAAACTGGCGGTGGTCTGCATGGTGCTGGGCCTTGCGGCTTGCTCGAAGCCGCAGGGTGCAGGCGGCATCAACGACCCCTATGCCAATGGCATGGGTGGAGCAGGGGCCGGCGGCGTCGGCACCGGCGTGATCGGCGCCCCGGGCAGCCCGGAATATTTCCGCTCGACCGTGGGTGACACGATCCACTTCATGCTCGACCAGTCGACGCTGTCGCCCGATGCGCGCACGACGCTGGCCAATCAGGCGAGCTGGCTGAACCAGAACCCGAACTATTCGGCCGTGATCGAAGGTCACGCCGATGAGCAGGGGACGCGCGAATACAACATCGCTCTGGGCGCACGCCGCGCCAATTCGGTTCAGGAATACCTGATCTCGCAAGGCGTTCAGGCCGGTCGTCTGCGCACGGTGAGCTATGGCAAAGAGCGTCCGCTGGCGATCTGCTCGACGGAAGATTGCTACACCAAGAACCGCCGTGCGGTGACGGTGGTCAAACCGCGGGCGGGCAGCTGATGCGCAGGCTGCTCCTCGCGGCAGGTCTTGCTCTGGTCGCCTTTGGCGCCCAGGCGCAGGACAAGCAGACGCTGGCCGACATCCGCTCGGAGCTCGGCCAGCTCTCGTCGGATCTGCAATCCCTGCGCGCCGAGCTCGCTGCTTCGGGGCAGGCGGGCTATGCGGCGGCCGGGGGCGAAAGCGCCATCGACCGCATGAATGCGATGGAGGCCGAGCTTCAGCAACTGACCGGCCAGACCGAGCAGCTGCAAAACCGCATCGACCGCGTCGTCAAGGACGGCACCACCCGCATTGGCGATATCGAGTTTCGTCTCTGCGAGATGGAGGACGGCTGCGATCTGGGCACGCTGACGACGCCTCAGCTTGGCCAGCAGCACGGCTCGGCCAATCTGCCGCCGTCGAGCCAGACCGGCATGCTTAATGGGGGGGCGACGCGCCCCTCCAAACCCTCGGCCAGCGCCGCAACCACCGCAGAGAAAGCCGATTTCGACCGGGCCCGGGGGGTGCTCGGTCAAGGTGACTTTCGTCGTGCTGCGGACCTCTTCGCGGCCGTCGCCGAAACCCATGCGGGCGGTCCACTAACCGCCGAGGCGCTGTTCCTGCGGGGGGCGGCGCTTGATTCGGCAGGCGATCTGCATGGCGCAGGTGTCGCCTGGCTCGACAGTTTTGCCGCAGATCCAATGAGCCCTCAGGCGCCCGACGCGCTGCTTGGCCTGTCCCGTGCCGAAGCCGGCACCGGAGATGCCAGGAATGGCTGCCCTTTCCTTCAGGAAATCCTCGTCCGCTTTCCCGACGTGCCTCAGGCCGAAGAGGCCGAGAAGCGCATTACGGCCTTGGGCTGCGATGCGATGGATACCGAGGTGATCGAGGATGCCGATCCCGCCGCCAATCTGCCGAGTCTGGACGATCCAGAGGCCGCGGCGGATTTCGGTTTGACCCAAGATATGCCTGATCTGCCCCTCACGGACGCGCCGCAGACTGATGCGCCCCAGCCCGATCTCCCGGCAGGTTCCGCCGCGCGGCCATGAGCGAGGCCGTCACCCTTTCCGTCACGCGAGAGCTCGACCGACTGGCCGGAGATCTGACCGCGATCGGCATCGCTCTGTCGGGTGGGGGTGATTCGACGGCGCTCATGCATCTGACCGCAGGCTGGGCGGCGGGGCGGCGGATCTGCGCGGCCACCGTCGATCACGGGCTGCGCGTCGATTCGGCGATCGAGGCGCGCGCGGCGGGGCGCGCTGCGGCCAAGCTCGGCATTCCCCATCAGATCCTGCGTTGGCACCGCGATGACGACAGCGGCAATCTTATGGCCGAGGCGCGTGCGGCGCGGCTGCGATTGCTCGCCGATTGGGCCGCAGCCGAGGGGCTCGAAGCGGTGCTTCTGGGCCATACTTTGGACGATCAGGCGGAAACCCTGCTGATGCGGCTTTGCCGGGGCGCGGGGGTCGATGGGCTTTCTGGCATGGCGCCTGCGCGTCGCGCCTGCGGCACGGTCTGGCTGCGCCCGATGCTCGGGACCAGCCGGGCGAGCTTGCGCGACTGGCTCAACAGCCACGGCCATGACTGGATCGAGGATCCCTCGAACGACAACCCGGATTTCGAGCGCGTGCGCATCCGTCAGGCGATGGAGGTGCTGGGCATTCCGGCCGCGAGCCTTGCGCAAAGCGCGGGCAATCTGGCGGTGGCGCGGCGCGCGCTTCAGGAATTCGCCTGGCAAATCGCTGGCGATCTCGAGGCAGAGCGCGGCACGCTGGTCCTGCCTTTCAACAGTTTTCTCGGCGCGCCCGAAGAGGTGCGGCGCAGGCTGGTGGTGACCGGGCTGCGCTGGATGACCGGCGCGGATTATCCGCCGCGCGGCGAAAAGGTCGCCCATGTTCTGCGCGCGCTGGAACTGGGCAGCCGCATCACGCTTGAAGGGGTGATTCTGCACCCGCAGGCCGGGCGGCTTTACCTCATCCGCGAACCGGCAGCGGCTTTGCGCGCCGCGCCGGGCCTGCCCGATGCCTCGGGCTATGCGGAATGGGACGGGCGCTGGCAGGCCTCGGGTCTCGCGCCGGGTCTCGAGCTGCGCGCGCTTGGCTATGAGGCGCTTTCATCGCTCGATTGGCGCCGCGCCGGGCTTTTGCGCGACGAGGCCGCAGCCTCTCCTGCGCTGTGGAAAGGCGAGCGACGGATCGCCGCACCCTTGCTCGAACCGGCCAGTCTGGCGGGTTTTGGCCCGCTTCGTGCCATGAGGGATTTCCGCGCAATGCTCTTCTCGCATTGAACCTTGCGCCGGAATCCCTATTTTCAGGTCTAAGCACTCAATCCCGCGGAGGATCTGCCTTTGGGCAACGCGCGTAATATCGCCTTCTGGGTGGTTCTGTTTCTGATGATCTTGGCGCTGTTCAATCTGTTCAGCGACGGCGGCAGCCAAACCAGCGGCCGTCAGATCAGCTATTCCGATTTCATTCAGCGTGTCGACAAAGACCAGATCTCTGGCGTGACGATCGACGGCGAAAAGATCGGCATGACGACGAAGGACGGCTCCCAGTTCACCACCATCCGCCCACAGGGCGAAGAGGTGGCCGACCGGCTGATCTCCAAGGGCGTCGATGTCCGGGTCCAGCCGCAACAGCAATCGGGCTTCCTGTCGCTTCTCGGCGTCTGGCTGCCCTTCATCCTGCTGATCGGCGTCTGGATCTTCTTCATGAACCGGATGCAGGGCGGCGGCAAAGGCGGGGCGATGGGCTTTGGCAAATCGCGCGCAAAGCTGCTGACCGAAAAGCATGGCCGCGTGACCTTTGACGATGTCGCTGGCATCGACGAGGCCAAGGAAGAGCTGGAAGAGATCGTCGAATTCCTGCGCAACCCGCAGAAGTTCAGCCGTCTCGGCGGCAAGATCCCGAAAGGCGCGCTGCTGGTCGGCCCTCCGGGCACCGGTAAGACGCTGCTCGCTCGCGCGATTGCGGGTGAGGCGGGCGTGCCCTTCTTCACCATCTCGGGTTCGGATTTCGTCGAAATGTTCGTCGGTGTCGGCGCAAGCCGCGTCCGCGACATGTTCGAGCAAGCCAAGAAATCGGCGCCCTGTATCGTCTTCATCGACGAGATCGACGCGGTCGGTCGCGCACGCGGCGTCGGCATCGGCGGCGGCAATGACGAACGCGAGCAGACGCTGAACCAGCTTCTGGTCGAGATGGATGGTTTCGAGGCCAATGAGGGCATCATCATCGTTGCTGCGACCAACCGCAAAGACGTGCTCGACCCCGCGCTGCTGCGTCCGGGCCGCTTCGACCGCCAGATCTATGTCGGCAACCCAGACATCAAGGGCCGCGAGAAGATCCTGAACGTCCATGCGCGCAAGGTTCCGCTGGGGCCGGATGTCGATCTGCGCATTATCGCGCGCGGCACGCCGGGGTTCTCGGGCGCCGATCTGATGAACCTCGTGAACGAGGCCGCTCTGATGGCGGCTCGGATCGGGCGTCGCTTTGTCGCGATGGAAGATTTCGAGAATGCCAAGGACAAGGTCATGCTGGGGGTCGAGCGTCGCTCGATGGTGCTGACGCCCGAGCAGAAGGAAAAGACCGCCTATCACGAGGCTGGCCACGCCGTTGTCGGTCTCTCGCTGCCGAAATGTGACCCGGTCTATAAAGCCACGATCATTCCGCGCGGCGGTGCCCTTGGCATGGTCGTCAGCCTGCCCGAGATGGACAAGCTGAACTACCACAAGGATGAGGCCAAGCAGAAGATCACCATGACCATGGCCGGCAAGGCCGCCGAAATCATCAAATATGGTGAAGAAGGCGTCTCGAACGGTCCGGCGGGCGATATCCAGCAAGCCTCGGCCTTGGCGCGCGCCATGGTGATGCGCTGGGGCATGTCCGACAAGGTCGGCGCGGTCGACTATGCCGAAGCGCATGAGGGCTATCAGGGCAATACCGGCGGCTTCTCGGTGTCGGCTTCGACCAAAGAGCTGATCGAGCAGGAAGTGCGCGATCTGATCGAGGACGGCTATCAGGAAGCCCGCCGCATCCTGATCGAGAAAGAGGTCGAATTCGAGCGTATGGCCAAGGGTCTGCTGGAATACGAGACCCTGACCGGCGAAGAGATCGGCCGCATCCTGCGCGGCGAGGCTCTGGGCGGGGATGACGACAATACGCCGAATTCAACGGTGCCCGTTGTCGCCTCGGTCCCGAAGATCGAGCCGCAGCGCCCGGCAAGCGATGCCACGCCGCAGCCGCAGGGCTGAATGATCGGCTGAACGCACAGCAAAACCACCAGAACCCCGGCCAAAGCGCCGGGGTTTTTCTTTGGCTAAAGCATCAGGATCATCCCCGCGCAAAGGCCCAAGCCAAGGCCGAAGCCGATCGAGATCACCAGTGTCGCCGCGTTCATGCGCCCTCCGTCACGCTGCATTGACCTCAGTCTGGCGCATGGACCTTTCGCAAAGATTGACGCGCAGGCAGATCGCGTGGGTCTTGCGTGATTTTGGCGCAGATTGCGTGAAATCCGATCTGCGGGGCTTGCTCCCAAGGCGGGGCGCGTGCATTTCAGACGCATGAGCATCGACACGCCCCTCCCGCCCGAGTCTCGGATGCACGATCTGCGCAAACGGATCGATGCTTTGGACAGCCGTCTGGTCGCCCTTCTGGCCGAACGCTCGCGTCTGATCGACGAGGCGGCGGCGATCAAGCTTCAGGAAAACCTGCCCGCGCGCATCTCGACCCGGGTCGAGGAGGTCGCGCTGAACGCCCGCCGTCGGGCCGAGGTCGAGGGGTTGAATCCCGAACTCGCCGAGCGCCTTTGGCGGCTGATGATGGAGTATTTCATCGCGCAGGAAGACGCCGTTCTCTCGCCCGATCCGTAGGGCGCAGATTTCGCGCCGTCCCTGATCAATCGTCGAACAGCGTTTCCTGCTGGCTGCGTGGCATGTCCAGCCCAAGATGACGCCAGCCCTTATGCGCCAGCATCCGCCCGCGCGGCGTGCGCGCAATCAGGCCCTGCTGCATCAGATAGGGCTCGATCACCTCTTCGATGGCATCACGGCTTTCCGACATCGCGGCGGATAAAGTTTCGACGCCGACCGGCCCCCCGCCATAGTTTTCCGCCATCAGCGCCATATAGCGCCGGTCGGCGGCATCGAGCCCCAGATCATCGACGCCCAGCCGGGTCAGCGCCGAATCGGCGATCTCTCGTGTCAGACGGCCATCGCCTTCGACCAAGGCAAAGTCGATCACCCGGCGCAACAGCCGCCCGGCGATGCGGGGTGTGCCACGGGCGCGGCGGGCGATTTCCAGCGTGCCCGCGGGCTCTGACGGGATGCCCATCAGCCGCGCGCCGCGGCGCACGATCTCGTCCAGCTCGGGGATGGTGTAGAATTGCAGCCGGGTCGGAATGCCGAAACGGTCGCGCAAGGGCGTGGTCAGCATCCCAAGCCGCGTTGTCGCGCCGACCAGCGTGAAGGGCTGCAGCTCGATCCGCACGGTCCGCGCGGCAGGGCCTTCGCCGATGACCAGATCCAGCTCGAAATCCTCGAGTGCGGGATAAAGCACCTCTTCGACCGAGGGGTTCATCCGGTGGATTTCGTCGATGAACAGAACGTCGCGCGCTTCCAGATTGGTCAGGATCGCCGCGAGATCGCCCGCCCGCGCCAGAACCGGGCCCGAGGTCATCTTGAAGTTCACGCCCAATTCGCGCGCCATGATCTGCGCCAATGTCGTCTTGCCCAACCCCGGCGGGCCGTGAAAGAGCGTGTGATCCATCGCCTTGCCGCGCATCCGCGCGCTTTCGATGAAGACGCGCAGATTGGCGCGGGCCTCGGCCTGACCGATGAAATCCTCGAGCATCTGCGGGCGCAGCGCGCGATCCTCGCTGTCGCCGTCCATCGGTTCGGGGCGAAGGGTCGGGTCGGGTTTGCTCATCGCGCCATGGCCTGCAATCTGGCGATCCGGTCTTCGGTCGCGGGGTGGGTCGAGAAAAGCCGGTCGGCGCGCAGCGCGTGCAGCGGATTGATGATGAACATCGGCGCCGAGGCCGGGTTGCGTTCGGCGGGCACGTTGACGGTGCGCCCCGCCGCATTGGCGATCTTGGCCAAAGCCGAGGCGAGCGCCAGCGGACGCCCGGTGATCTCGGCCGCGCCGCGATCCGCCTCATATTCGCGGCTGCGCGAGATCGCCATCTGGACAAGCCCCGCCGCAATCGGCGCCAGCACCATCGCGATGATCCCGCCAAAGCCGCTGCCCTGATTGTCGCGGTTGTTGCCGCCCATCATCGAGGAAAACATCAGCATATTGCCAAGCATCGAGATCGCGCCCGCAAGCGTTGCCGTGACCGTCATGGTCAGGGTGTCGCGGTGCTTGATATGGGCGAGCTCATGGGCGATGACGCCCGCCAATTCGTCGCGGGTGAGGGCGCGCAGAATGCCCTCGGTCACGGCGACGGCGGCGTTTTGGGGGTCGCGGCCGGTGGCAAAGGCATTCGGCTGCTCGGTTTGCAGGATGTAAAGCGCGGGCATCGGCAGCTCGGCGCGGCGCGCCAGATCCGCGACCAGATCAAAGAGATCGGGGGCCTGTTCGCGCGAGATCTGGACCGCGCCTTGCTGATTCAGCACCGCCTTGTCGCTGTTCCACCACGCCCAGAGATTGGTCCCGCCCGCAAAGAGCAGCGCGATGATCATGCCGCCCTGACCGCCGATCAACCCGCCGATCGCCATCAGAATGGCCGTCATCACGGCCATCAGGATGAAGGTGCGCAGGTTCCCGAGGTTCAGATAGCCCATGCTCATTCCTTGGGCGCCAGCGCCCGCAAGGCCGCCCGGATCAGGGCCGGCGTGGTGGCAGACGGATCATTGGCCGAGGCTTCGGCGACGGCAGAGGCCGCCTCGGAGGGCGCATAGCCAAGGTTCGAGAGCGCCGAAAGCGCCTCGGCGCTGGCAATCGCGGCCAGATCGGGACCGGGGGCCGCGCGGGGCTTTCTGGGCTTCGGCGCGGGGGCGTCGGCATCGGTATTGGCCTCGATCACCTCATCGCTCTCGAGCGCGGGCGAGCCGCCAAGCGTTGCGCCGAGCGCCATGATCGCCGGGGCCTTGTCCTTCAACTCCAGCACCACGCGTTGCGCGAGCTTGGGGCCAACGCCCGGCGCGCGGCGCACCGCCGCGCCATCGCCAAGCGCAATCGCGCGCGCAACGCCATCGGTGCCAAGCGTGCCCAGAATCGCCAGCGAGACCTTGGCCCCCACGCCCTGCACCGAGGTCAGAAGCTTGTGCCATTCCTTTTCGAGCAGGCTGGTGAAGCCGTAAAGTTGCAGCAGATCCTCGCGCACCACCAATTCGGTAAACAGCGCCACCGCCTCGCCGACGCGGGGCAGGCTGGCGGCGGTGCGCTCGCTGACATGGACGATATAGCCCACGCCGCGCACGTCGATCAGCGCCTGATCGAGCCCTTTGTGGATGATGATTCCGGCAATCCGTCCGATCATGAAGCAACCTTGATCCGCAAAGCGCGGCCTTGAAGATGATGGGCGTGGCAAATCGCCACGGCAAGGGCATCCGCCGCATCCGGCCCGGCAAGCTGCACGCCGGGAAGCTGGAAGCGGACCATATGCTGGATCTGCTCCTTGGCGGCATGGCCCACACCGACCACGGTTTTCTTCACCGCATTCGGGGCATATTCGCCAATCGGAATGCCGGATTCGGCGGGCGCGAGCAAAGCGATGCCGCGCGCTTGGCCAAGCTTCAGCGTGCCGACGGCGTCTTTGTTAACAAAGGTTTGCTCGACCGCTGCCGCATCGGGATTGTGCTGGGCGATGACCTCGCGCAGGCCGCGATAAAGCACCACCAGACGCTCGCCCAATTCGCCCTGTTCGGAATGGACGATGCCATTCGCGATATGGCGCAGCCGAGGGCCGTCAACCGAGATCACGCCCCATCCCATGTTGCGAAGTCCCGGGTCGATGCCAAGGATGATCATGCCTGTACCCTTTTTCCCCAGAACTAGCACGAAAGGCGAACATCGCCTAGCGCCTTTTCCGGTTTCGGTTGACAAGTCTTTGCCCCCCCGAGAAAACCCCTGCAACCGAAAGAGGTGATATGTCTCCTGCCCTCATCGCCGTGCTGCCGTTCCTCGGAGCGCTTTTGCCGGGTTTGCTGATCCGATCGGGTCGAGATGTCGCGGCATTGGCTTGCGGTCTGGTCACGCTGGTGGCGCTGATCGGGCTGTGCCAACACATCCCCGCCATCATGGCCGGAGAGGTCGTGACCACGCGGCTCGACTGGCTGCCGCGCCTTGGGCTGAATGCGAATTTCCGGCTGGATGGATTGGGGCTTTTGTTCGGCATCCTGATCCTTGGCATCGGGCTTTTGATCATCGCCTATGCGCGGTTTTACCTGTCGCGGCAGGATGCGGCGGGGCCGTTCTACAGCTATCTGATGCTCTTCCAAGGCGCGATGATGGGGATCGTGCTTTCCGACAATATCCTGCTTTTGCTGGTTTTCTGGGAGCTGACCTCGCTCTCGTCCTTCCTGCTCATCGGCTTTTGGAGCCATCTGCCCGAGGGGCGGCAGGGCGCGCGCATGGCGCTGACGGTGACCGGGCTTGGCGGGCTGGCGATGATCGCGGGGATGCTGATCTTGGGCCAGATCGCGGGCAGCTATGATCTCTCGCAGATCCTGACCCAGCGCGAGGCCATTCAGGCCAGCCCGCTTTACCTGCCCGCGCTGATCCTGATCCTCTTGGGCGCTTTCACCAAATCCGCGCAATTCCCGTTCCATTTCTGGCTGCCGCGCGCCATGGCCGCGCCGACTCCGGTTTCGGCCTATCTGCATTCGGCGACGATGGTGAAGGCCGGGATCTTCCTGATGGCGCGGCTTTGGCCGGCGCTGTCCGGGACCGATGCCTGGTTCTGGCTGGTCGGCGGCGCGGGGATGGTCACCATGCTGGTCGGCGCCTTCATCGCGATCTTCCGCGACGATCTGAAATCGCTGCTCGCCTATTCGACCGTCTCGCATCTTGGCCTCATCACCATGCTGCTCGGCTTTGGCACGATCGACGCGGCGACGGCGGCGGTTTTGCACATCATCAACCATGCGACCTTCAAGGCGGCGCTCTTCATGGTGGCGGGGATCATCGACCACGAGACCGGCACGCGCCGCATCTCGCGCTTGGGCGGTCTGGCGCGGTTGATGCCCCTGACCTTCGCGATTGCGCTGATTGCGGGGCTGTCGATGGCGGGGATCCCGCCGTTGAACGGGTTCCTCTCGAAAGAGATGATGCTGGATCAGGCGGTCCAGACCGGGCCGGTGGCGCTGGTGCTGGCAACCTTGGGCGCGGCTTTGTCGGTCTGCTATGCGCTGCGGCTGATCTGGGCGGTCTTTATGGGGCCAGAGCGGCACGATTATCCTCAGCATCCGCATGATCCGGGCATCGGCCTTTGGGGCGCGCCCGCGCTGCTGGCCGTTCTGGTGGTGGGGATCGGGCTTTTCTCGAACCGGATGGTCGGCTGGCTGGTTGAGGCGGCGGGCTCAAGCGTTACCGGCCAAGCGATCCATCCGCATTTCGCGCTGTGGCATGGGGTGAATACCGCGCTGATCCTCTCGGTTCTGGCGGTCATCGCGGGGGCGCTGTTGCTGCGCGCCTATCCGGGCGTTGCACGCTTTCACGCGAGCCTGCCCCATCCCGATGCAAAGCGCGCCTTTGATGGCGTGATGGCGGGGGCGGCGGGGCTGGCGGGTTTTGTCACCGACCGGCTGACCAATGGCGCGATGAGCCGCGCGCTCGCCGTTTTCACCCTGACCGTGGTGGCGGCTGGGCTTTGGGCATGGAGCAGCGGGCAAGCGGGGCCTGCCACCCGCCCGATGCTTCCCGTGCCGCCGGTCGCGCTGATCGGCTGGCTTTTGCTGGTGACGGCAAGTCTTGCGCTGGTCTGGCTGCACCACAACCGCCTGCTCGCCTTGGTGGTGATCTCGATCGTCGGGCTGATCGCCTCGGGCGCGTTCATCTATCTCTCTGCCCCGGATCTCGCGCTGACCCAGATCTCGGTCGAGGTGGTGACGGTCATTCTGATGCTTTTGGCGCTGAACTTTCTGCCCAAAGCGACGCCGCGCGAAACCAGCGCGCGCAAACGCGGGGGGGACGCCGTCATCGCGGCGCTGGCAGGTCTGGGCCTTGGCGGGCTCGCCTATGCGATCCTGCGCGGCGATTTCGCCTTCCCGAGCATCGCGGGCTATATGGTCGAGAACAGCTATAAAGAGGGCGGCGGCACCAATGTGGTGAACGTGATCCTCGTCGATTTCCGCGGCTATGATACCTTCGGCGAGATCACCGTGCTGGGGATTGCCGCGCTGGTGATCTTTGCGCTGACCGAGACGCTGATGCGCGGCGAGGCTTCGCGGCGTCTGCGGGCGCGTCTGCCCGAGCCCGGTCGCTCGGGCGATGTTCACCCCCTGATGCTGACCGTCGTCACCCGCATCATCCTGCCGCTGACCCTGGTCGCCGCGCTTTACATCTTCCTGCGCGGCCATAACGAGCCGGGCGGCGGTTTCGTCGCGGCCTTGGTCACCTCCGTCGCGCTGATCATGCAATATATGGCTTCGGGCTATACTTGGGCGCAGAGCCGCCAGCGCATCCCCTATCACAGCCTGATCGGCCTTGGCATCGCGGCCGCCGCGATCACCGGGATCGGCGCTTGGTTCGCGGGGCGGCCCTTCCTGACCTCGGCTTACGGCTATTTCAAACTGCCCTTCCTCGAGAAGTTCGAGCTTGCGACCGCGATGGGCTTTGACCTCGGTGTCTATCTTTGCGTCGTCGGTGCGGTCATGCTGGCGCTGAATTCGCTGAGCCGGATCGCGCGGCTTTCGGCCGGGGCGCGGGTCGCGAGCGCCGAGACCCTTCCCGCTAACCTTGACCATAAAGCGGGAGACCACTGATGGAGCTTCTTCTGGCCAGCGCCATCGGCGTGCTTTCGGCGGTCGGCATCTATCTGATCCTGCGCCGCCGCGCCTTTCCGGTGATCTTGGGCACGACCATGCTCAGCTATGCGATCAACCTTTTTCTGTTCGGGACCGGGCGGCTGATGGTCAATGCGCCCGCCGTGCTGGGGCAGGGGGGCACGATGAGCGATCCTTTGCCGCAGGCGCTCGTGCTGACCGCGATCGTGATTTCCTTCGGGATGACGGCGGTGACGGTGATGATCGCACTTGGCGCTTATGTCACCGGCGGCGATGACGGCATCGACATGCCCGCAAGCGATCTGAGCCCCGATCCGGGGTCCTCCCCGGACGCGCGCCTGAAGGAGCCGCGCGCATGAGCCATCTCATCATTGCCCCCGTCGTGCTGCCCGCCTGCCTTGGCGCGGTGATCCTGCTGGCGATGCGGACCGATCTGGTCTTGCAGCGCGTCTTCTCGATTGCCGGGACCACCGCGCTCTTGGGTATCGCGCTTTATCTCAACTGGCTGGCCTCGGGCGGCGAGATCACCGTCTACCGCCTTGGAAATTGGCCCGCGCCCTTCGGCATTGTCCTGATGCTCGACCGGCTCGCGGCCTTGATGCTGTTGTTGACGGCGGTGCTGGCGCTCGCGGTGCAGCTTTACGCCTTGGGCTCGGGCTGGGACCGCAAGGGCTGGCATTTCCACGCGCTCTGGCAGTTCCAGCTGATGGGCGTTTCGGGCGCCTTCCTGACCGGAGACGCCTTCAACCTCTTCGTCTTTTTCGAGGTGCTGCTCATCGCCTCTTACGGGTTGATGCTGCATGGCGGCGGCGCGCTCCGACTGCGCGCGGGGATGCAATATGTCGTCTATAACCTCGCGGGATCGACGCTGTTTCTGATCGCGCTTGGCACGCTTTACGCGGTGACGGGCACGCTCAACATGGCCGATATGGCGGTGCGCGTCGCGGCTTTGCCGCCCGAGCACAGCGCGATGCTGCGCGCCGGGGCGGTGCTCTTGATGCTGGTCTTTGCCGTTAAGGCCGCGCTGGTGCCGCTGCATTTCTGGCTGCCCGCGACCTATGCCAATGCGCCCGGCCCGGTCGCGGCTTTTTTCGCGATCATGACCAAGGTCGGCGTCTATGCGATCTTGCGCTTTTTCACGCTGGTCTTTCCGCAAGGGGGCACGATCGGCACGCTGGCGGTCGACCTCTTGCTGCCCGCCGCGCTTTTGACGCTGCTGATCGGCCAGATCGGCGTCTTGGGCGCGCGCAATCTGAACCGGATGGCGGCTTTCGCGGCGATCGGCTCGATCGGAACGCTGGTGATTGCGCTGTCGCAATTTACGCAAAGCGGCCTTGCGGCGGGGATCTATTACCTGATCCATTCGACGCTGGCGGCGGGTGCGCTCTTCCTGATCGTCGATCTGATCGGCGCACGGCGCGGCGATCTCTGGCTGCGTCCCGAGCGTCCCATTGCCCAAGCTGGGCTGATCGGTGCCTTCTACTTTGCCGTGGCGATTGCCGTGACCGGGATGCCGCCGCTTTCGGGGTTCATCGGCAAGCTGATGGTCATGGAGGCGACCGCCGCCGCGGCCCAATGGGTGCTGATCTGGTCGGTGATCCTGATCTCGTCGCTGATCGCGATTGCCGGGATGATGCGGGCGGGCTCAGTGGTGTTCTGGAAAGCGCGCGAGATCGGCGCGGCCGCCGAGCATCCCAGTGACCCGCACGCCGGGCTGAAGCTCGAACCCGACGAGCCGGTGCAGGACGCCGCTGACGCGCCGTCGCCCGCGCTGGCCTTTGCCGCGGTGGGCGCGCTTCTGGCGGGGCTTGCGCTGCTCACGGCCTTTGCCGGGCCGGTTGCCGATTACGCGCAGGCCATCGCCGCGCAGCTGCAAGATCCCGGTGCCTATGTCGGCGAAGTTCTGATCCGACAGGAGGGCACACGATGAAGACGTGCTTGCGCCGCCTGTTCCCGCATCCGCTGTTGTCGCTGATGGTGCTGGCGGTCTGGATGATGCTGGTCAACCGCTTCGCTTGGGGCTCGCTGGTCTTTGCCGCGATCCTCGCTGTGGTGATCCCGCTGGCGACCGCGCCCTATTGGAAAGGCTTGACCCGGTTTCGCAAGATCTCGGGGCTCGTGGGCTTTGCCGCCGTCGTCGGCGTCGATATCGTCAAGGCCAATCTCGCCGTGGCGAAGGTCGTGCTGTTTCTGCCCAAATCCGCGCTGCGCCCGGCCTTTATCAGCGTGCCCTTGGATCTGCGCCACCCCGAGGCGATCACCATGCTCGCGAGCGCCGTCACGCTGACGCCCGGCACGGTCTCGTGTGATCTTTCCGAAGGCCATGACGCGCTTTTGGTCCATTGCCTGCATGCCCCCGATCCCGATGCCGTGCGCGACGAGATCAAGACCCGCTACGAGGCCCGTCTGAAGGAGATCTTCCCATGATCCTCTATGCGCTCTGGTTCGCCTTCGGCTGTTTCGGTCTGGCGATGCTCTGCTGTCTTTACCGCGTGATCGTCGCACCGGGGCTGACCGACCGGGTGCTGGCGCTGGATACGCTGACGATCAATGTGATCGCGCTGATCACGCTTTTCGGCATCCTGCACGGCACCAGCGCCTATTTCGAGGCGGCGCTGATCTTCGCCATGTTCGGCTTTGTCTCGACCGTGGCTTTCGCCAAATTCGCCCTGCGCGGCGATATCATCGAGTGAGGCGGGCATGGAGTTGATTGCGGAAATCATCGTCTCGGCCCTGCTGATCGCGGGGGGCTTTTTCGGGCTGGTCGGATCGCTCGCACTGATCCGGCTGCCCGATCTGATGTCGCGGCTGCATGGGCCGGGGATGGCGACGACCTTGGGCGTGGGTTCGGTCCTGATCGCGGCGCTGATCTGGTTTCCGGTCTTTGGCGGCGGCTGGAGCTGGCATGAGCTGCTCATCACCATCTTCCTTCTGGCGACCGCGCCGATCACCGGCCATTTCATCGCCAAGGCGCATCTGCATCTCAACCGGATGAAGGATCAGGTGCCGAAACCGCCGAAAGGCGATTGGGCGACCTTCAGCGCCGCAGAGAAAAGCGGGGCAGAGAAAGATAACGCTGCCCGCTAGGGGCCTCAGAACGAGAAACGCCGCCCGAGAAAGGCGGCGTTTGCGTTTCACGGGAAACGGTGAGCGGGGTGCTTAGAGCAGGCCCGCATGTTCCAGCGCAGCGTCGATCTTGTCGCGGGTCGGGCCGGTCAGCGCGACCAGCGGCAGGCGCACGCGCTCGCTGCACAGGCCCAGACGCGACATGGCGTATTTCGCACCGGCCACACCCGGCTCGATGAAGATCGCCTCATGGAGCGGCATCAGCTTGTCCTGATATTCCAGCGCCTTGGCGTAATCGCCCGCGAGCGTGGCGTTCTGGAACTCGGCGCACAGGCGCGGCGCGACGTTTGCGGTGACCGAGATGCAGCCCGTGCCGCCATGGGCGTTAAAGCCAAGCGCGGTGGCATCCTCGCCCGAAAGCTGGATGAAATCCGCCCCGCAGGTCGCGCGCTGCATCGAGACGCGCTCGATCTTGCCGGTCGCGTCCTTGACGCCGATGATGCGCGGCAGTTTCGCGAGCTCGCCCATGGTCGCGGGCGACATGTCGATGACCGAGCGGCCGGGGATGTTGTAGATGATGATCGGCAGGTTCGAAGCATCATGCAGCGCGCGGAAATGCGCGATCATGCCTTCTTGCGTCGGCTTGTTGTAATAGGGCGTCACGATCAGCGCCGCATCCGCGCCCGATTCCTCCGCATGTCTGATCAGGCTGATGCCTTCGCGGGTCGAGTTCGACCCGGCACCTGCGACGACCGGCACGCGCCCTGCGGCGACACGCGCGACCTCGCGGATGACCAGATTGTGCTCGTCATGGCTGAGCGTCGGGCTTTCGCCCGTGGTGCCGACAGGAACCAGCCCGTGGCTGCCCTCGGCGATATGCCACTCGACCAGCTTCTCGAGCGTGGCGAGATCAAGTTCTCCATCGTGATCGAAGGGGGTGACCAGCGCGGGCATCGAGCCTTTGAACATGCGTGCATCCTGTGAAGCTGTTTCATTTGGCCTTACTACCCGAATCCCTCCTTGCCAAGGATGTGAGTTGCACCTGCGCGAATCCGAGGTCACAACTGGCGCATGTTGTATCCTCTGCGCGACAGACTTTTGGGGCTGATCCTTGCGGTCGCCGCGGCCTCTCCGGCTGCGGCTGAAAATCTCGTCGATATGGGCAGAGCGCTTGGCGCGGCCTCGGGGCGCGACTGGGCGGGGGCCGAGATGGCCGCAGCGCGCTCGGGGCCGATCGCGCTTGATCTGATCTTTTGGCAGAAGCTGCGCGCGGGGCAGGGCAGCTGGCCCGAATACCGCGATTTCGCGCTGAGAAACGGCGATTGGCCGGGGCTCGAGCTGTTTTACCGGCGTGGCGATGCGGTGCTGACCCCCGATCTGCCGCCCGCCGAGGTTATCCGCTGGTTCGAGACCCGCAAGCCCGACACGCTGAACGGCGAGACCGCCTATATCGCCGCCTTGCAAAAGGCCGATCCCAAGGCCGTCGCGGCCGAGCTGGCCCGGTTCTGGACCGAGGTCGTCCTGACCGCACCCGAGGAAACCGCCTTTCTCGCGAGCTATGGCGACCGGGTCAAAGGGGCCGATGACGCGCGCATCACCCGCCTGCTCGATCAGGGTGAGGCGCTGGCCGCCGAGCGCATGATCGGCCGCGCCAGCCCCAATGTGGCGGCTGTGGCAAAAGCCCGCATCGCATTGCAGGCCGGTCGGCCCGGCGTCGATACCGCGATTCTCGCGCTGCCGCAGGCGCAGCAGGCTGATGCCGGGCTCGCGCTTGATCGCTTCCGCTGGCGGGTCAAGAACAAGCTCAGCGATCTCGCCCGTGATCTGATGATCGAGCGTTCGACCAGCGCCGAGGCTTTGCGCGATCCCGGCGCCTGGTCGGGCCTGCGCGCCGATTACGCCCGCGCCGCGCTTCGGGCCCGCGACTGGGTGCTGGCCGAGAAATTCGCGGCCAATCATTTCCTGCCCGAAGGCCATAAGGATTATCCCGATCTCGAATGGCTTGCGGGTTATGCCGCGCTGAAGGGCGGCGCGCCGGATCGCGCGCTTGGCCATTTCCGCCATCTCGAAGCCAAGGGCGCGACGCCGATCACCTTGTCTCGCGCGCTTTACTGGCAGGGCCGCGCCTATGAGGCGATGGGCGCGCCCGCGGCGGCCAAGGCCGCCTATACCCGCGCGGCCGATCATCAGACCGCCTTTTACGGCCAGCTCGCCTCTGAGAAAATCGGCGCGCCGATGCGGCCCGAGCTGGCGCTGCCGGGCCGGGCGGTCGAGAGCCTGCCCGAGTGGCGCGGCACGCCGCTCACCCAGAACCGGCTCTGGCAGGCCGGGGTCTGGCTCGCGGCTGCGGGCTATCCCGAGCAGGGCCAGCGCTTTTTCATGCAGCTTGCCGAAACCGCGCCGCCCGAGGATATCGGGCGCATGGCGCGGCTGATGATGGAGCTGCGCCAGCCCTGGCACGCCTTGCGTCTGGCCAAGGCGGCGGCGGCCAAGGGCGGGATCTATCCGGCGGCCTATTTCCCGCTCACCGGGCTCGAGCTCAACGATCACGGCATTGCGCCCGAGCTGGTGCTGGCCATCGCGCGGCGCGAAAGCGAATTCAACCATACCGCCAATTCCCATGCCGGGGCCAAGGGGCTGATGCAGGTCATGCCGGGCACGGCGCGCGACATGGCCCGCGTCATTGGCGAGCCCTATGATTTCGCGCGACTGACCACGGATGCCGAATATAACGCGCGTCTGGGCTCGGCCTATCTGCGCGGGCTCGAGGATCGCTTCGGCTATTCGGTGGCGCTGATCTCGTCGGGCTACAACGCCGGGCCGGGGCGTCCGGCGCGCTGGCTGACCGATCTTGGCGATCTACGCAAAAACGCCGATCCGATTGATTGGGTCGAGATGATCCCGCTCGACGAGACGCGCAATTACGTCATGCGCGTGGCCGAGGCTTTGCCGATTTATCGCGCGCGCATCCATGGCACGCCGCAATCGCTGATCCCGACCTGGGATCTGAACGGCGGCGGGCTGATGCCGCCACCGCCGCCACCACCGATCCGGCTGGCGGTCTCGGCGCGGCCACCAAAGCCAATGCGACCGCTGATCGAGATGGCCGCGGGCGGGGTGTTGCGGGCTGTGCTGGCTCCGGTCGGGGTTGCTCCGGCAGGGATGGCTTCGGGGGCCGCGCCCGGTCCGGCAGCGGTTTCACCCGCTCCGGCATCCGCTCCCCAAGGAGGAACCGGAACCGAGACGATGACCGAGGCCAGCGCCTCTGGCTCTAACCCTGCCGGCTCTTCTGCAGCGTCCGCCACCAGGTAAAGAGCCCCGCGCCGACGACAATGGTCGCGCCGACGGCGACATTGGGCGCAAGCGTTTCGCCGAGCAGCAGCACGCCGATGAACGAGACCCAAACAAGCTGGGTATAGGCGAAGGGCTGCAGGCTTGAGGCCTCGGCCATTTCATAAGCCTTGATCAGCAGGAAATGCGACAAAGCGCCAAGCGCACACAGCGCCAGCAGCAGCGGCACGTCGTAAAGATGGATCGGCTCGATCCAGGCAATGCCGATCGCGGTCGAGGTGACGGCTCCGGCGATCCCGGTCCAAAAGAAGCTGACGCCCGACGGATCCTCGAGCGAGACCATCCGGGTCAGCAGGCTATAAATCCCGAACATCGCCGCCGCGAGGAAAGGGATCAGCGAATCTGCGGCAAAGACTCCGCTGGTCGGCTTCAGCACGATCAGGATGCCGATGAAGCCGACGCCGACCGCGACCCAGCGCCGCCAGCCGATCTTTTCGCCGAGCAGCCGCCCCGACAGCGCAACCACGATCAGCGGCGAGCAGGCAAAGACCGCATGGGTGTTGATCAGCCCCAGCCGCACGAAAGCGGTGACGATCAGCAGCGTCTCGGTAATCAGCAGCACGCCGCGCAGGATTTGCAGAACGGGCCGTTTCGAGCGCGCCGCTGCCCTGAGCCCGCCCGGTTTGCGCAGCGCCAAGATGATGACGAAAGCCGCCATGAACCAATAGCGCAGCATGACGACGAACATCGGCGAATAAGCGGCGCCGAGATGACGCGAAAGCCCGTCTTGCACCGCGAAGACGAAAGCAACGAGGCACATCAACAAGATGGCGCGTGGTTGCTTGTCGCGTGCCGCATCAGAGCTGGCAGGCGAAGACACGACGCCCGCGGTGGCGGGCGACGAAAGAGGGCCCGGCGCGGGGGCTGGATTTGGCATGACGGACTCGCTGGCTGACAGCCGAGACCTGCGCCCATGTGTCGGGAAGGTCAAGGGGGCGCGATGCGCCCCCGTCGTGCCGGAACCGGCCTGCGTGACGGCCTTGTGCGCAGCGCATAGCTGCTGCGCATAAGGCTTTTAGGAGATTAAGCCTTACGCGGCTCGGGGCGTTCGCGGATGATTTCCGCGAATTGCGGGAAGAGCAGCGCATTGCCCGCGACGATATTGCCCGAAGTGACCGGGTTTTCCTCGCTGCGGATCGACTCGACGAAGCCACCGGCCTCTTTGACGAGCAGAATGCCCGCCGCCACGTCCCAGGCGTTGATCCCGCGCTCCCAATAGCCGTCGTAGCGGCCCGAGGCGACATAGGCGAGGTCGAGCGCGGCTGCGCCCCAACGGCGCACACCGGCGGTCATCGGCATCAGGCGGGCCAGATCGGCCAGGGTCGCGGGCAGGGTGCCGCGACCGCCGAAGGGCACGCCGGTCGCGAAGATCGACTCGATCATCTGGCGGCGGCCCGAAACCCGGATGCGCTGGTTGTTCATAAAGGCGCCATCGCCTTTTTCGGCGGTGAACATCTCGTCCTTGGCCGCGTCATAGACGACGGCGGCGACGATCTCGCCCTTGTGCTCGAGCGCGATCGAGATCGCCCAATGCGGCAGGCCGTGCAGGAAGTTGGTGGTGCCATCCAGCGGATCGACGATCCAGCGGCGGGTCGGGTCTTCACCGGCATCCTCGCCGGTTTCCTCGCCGAGCCAGCCATAGTTCGGGCGCGCGGCGCGCAGCTCTTCCTTGATGACGCGCTCGGCCTCGCGGTCGGCGCGGGTGACGAAATCGCCCGCACCCTTGACCGAGACCTGAAGGTTCTCGACCTCGCGGAAATCCTTGACGAGGGAGCGGCCCGCCTTGCGCGCGGCCTTGATCATGACATTGAGGTTGGCGCTGGCCATCGGGCTGTCCTTTTTCGGCTAAGCTCGCGTCATAATGCGATGCGCGCGCAAAGTGAAGTCTTGGAAAGGGTGGGCTGTCGTTGCGTCAAGCCCTGAGCCCTTGCCGCCACGACCCGTCAGAATGCGCCACGACCGGGATCAGCGCAAAAACCGCAGCGGCTCGGTCCGGGCGAGGCGCAGGACATAGGCCATATAGGGTTGGGCGAGATCCTCTTCGCGCAAGGCGGCGTAAAGGCGGCGCAACTTGCCCTTGGGGCCAAGCGGGATCGTCACCAGCTCGGGGTTGGTGGCCTGCGCGCGCAAGACCCAGTCGGGCATGACCGAGACCCCGCGCCCCGAGGCCACCAGCATCAGCGCGACGGCGGTCTGCTCGACCTGCCGGATCTCGGCGGGCTCGACGCCTGCGGGATCGAGAAATTGCGAAAAGACATCGAGACGCGCGCGCTCCATCGGATAGGTGATGAGCGTCTCGCTGCGCAGATCCTCGGGATCGGCATAGCCTTTCGCGGCCAAAGGATGATCGGCGGCGACGACCAGCGTCGGGGCATAGTCGAACAGCGGCTGGAACGTGACCCCGGCGATCTCTTCGGGGTCCGACGAGATCACCAGATCGACCTGACCCTTTTGCAGCGCGGGCAGGGCCTTCAAGGACAGCGAGGCGCGGATGTCGAGATCGACCTCGGGCCAGGCGCGGCGGAAGCGGTCGATGACCGGCAAAAGCCAGTCGAAGCAATGATGGCATTCCATCGCGACATGCAGCCGCCCGGCGCGGCCCTGCTCGACGGCGCGAAACTCGGCCTCGGCCGCGTCGATCAGCGGCAGGACCTGCTCGGCGGTGCGCAAGAGCCGCATCCCGGCAGCCGAGAGCCGCAAGGGCTTGGTGCGGCGCAAGAAAAGCTCGACCCCGGCCTGCTCCTCCAGCGCCTTGACCTGATGGGACAGCGCCGATTGCGTCAGATTGAGCACTTCGGCCGCGCGGGCGAGCCCGCCCTGTTCATGGATCGCGCGCAGGCTGCGCAAATGCCGAAGCTCGAGGTGCATCTTGAATGGAACTCATAACCATGTTGCGGATTATGAATTTGTCTCACGACGGGCGACATGCGACAAGCCCTCTACGATAAAGGAATGAGACCATGACCGCGAAGCCCGGAATCAGCTTTGAATTCTTCCCGCCCCGGAACCTCGACCAGTCGTTCCGCCTGTGGGAAACCGCGCGTGTGCTTGCGCCGCTGATGCCGGATTTCGTGTCGGTCACCTATGGCGCGGGCGGCACGACCCGCCAGCTGACCCATGAGGCGGTGACGGCGCTGACCTCGCATTGCGGGCTCAATGTCGCGGCGCATCTGACCTGCGTTGACGCGACCCGCGACGAGACGATGAAGATCGTTGACGATTACGCCGCCGTCGGCGTGCGCGAGATCGTGGCTCTGCGCGGAGACGCGCCGCAGGGGCAGGCGAAATTCACGGTCCATGAAGATGGTTTCGCGAGCTCGGTCGAGCTGATCGAAGCGATCGCCAAGCGCGGCGGCTTTACCATCCGCGTCGGCGCCTATCCCGAGCCCCATCCCGAAAGCCCGGATACTGCCGCCGATGTCGCCTGGCTCAAGCGCAAGATCGATGCGGGCGCAAGCTCGGCCATGACGCAATTCTTCTTCGAGCCCGAGACCTTCTTCCGCTTCCGCGACGCCTGTGCGGCAGCGGGGATCGACGCGCCGATTCTTCCGGGGATCCTGCCGATTCAGGGCTGGGCCGGGGCCAAGCGCTTTGCCGAGCGCTGCGGCACCTCGGTCCCGGCTTGGGCGGATGAGGCTTTCTCGAAAGCGGGCAAAGAGGGTGAAGCCCGTCTCGCGCATGAGCTTTGCGTCGATCTGTGCGAAAAGCTGATCGCGGGCGGCGTCGACCGGCTGCATTTCTACACGCTGAACAAGCCCGATCTGACGCTTGCGGTCTGCGAGGCCTTGGGCGTTCATCCCCAGCCGGGCTTGAGCCAAGTCGCCTGACCCGCGCCGAGGCACTTAACGATCCGCCGCGTCCTTGGGGTCCAAGGGCGCGGTTTTTGTTTGTGCGGCCTGCACGCCCGAGGCTTTCGCCTTCGCGCCTGTCGCGGTTTTCGCGCGGCCAAGTCGAGGGGTTTTGCTCGGGCCTGACGCGGCGCGCTTGACCCGAGGCCTGCGCGGCTTTGGCTTGTCGAGACCAAAGCGCGCGAGCGCGCCGCTTAAAATCGCCGGGCCGGTATAGGGTTGGGGCACGGTCGGATGGAGCTGCTCGGTCAGGGTCGTGCCCGCGACGCGGGGCGCGCGCGCAAGGAAGGCCTTGCCCCAGCTGCGCCACGAGCCGACCGAGGGCGCGGTCGCATCGCAGGGCAGATGATCGCGCCAGCCCTGCGGCAAGGGCAGGCCCGCCGCCTCGGCCTCTTCCATCATCCAGACCAGCGGAATATTGGCGAGCGGACGCGCATATTCCGCCCCGCTCAACTGCCCGCCAATATCGGGATGACAGCCGCGAAACCACATCTGGCGGATGCGCGCGGGTTCATCCTCGTCCCACAGAAGCGGGGCGAAAGCGGCGCGGGTTTCGTCAAGCGCCAGCGCCTGCGCGCCGCGCTCGGCATAGGCGCCAAGCCGGAGGTCACGAAAACGAAACCCCGGACGACCCACCATCCAGAGCAGCGGAAGCCGCACGCCCAGACCGACGACCGTGTCAAAGACGCCGATCATGCGGATCGGGACATGGGGGTGGCAATGGGCGCGGCGGAAATGGGTCATCGCGGCCTCGTCACCGCCCGCGCTGTAAAGCTCCCAAGCGATGCGCACGCTGTCGTCGGACAAGGCCTCGCGTCGCAAAAGTCCCACCTGACCGATCATCCCGGCCAGCGCACGCACGGCAAAGGCGCCGCGCGAATAGCCAAAGAGAAACAACGGATCGCCCGGCTGCCACTGATGGGCAAGCCACGTATAGGCCGCGAGAATGCGGCTTTCGAGTTCATTTCCCGCAGCAAGTCCCGGCAGAGAGCGCCAGTTTTCCCATTGAAACCCCGGCGAATAACGCACGCGCAGCCGCATCGGCAGCTCGCCCCACCAGCCTGACAAAGCGGCATAAAGCCGGCCGATCGAGCTGCGATGTGCGGGGTCAAGCGAGGCCTGGGTTCCGTCGATCAGAACGACATGGGGCAGAGGGGGGCGCGGTGATTCCATGCCTCACGCTAACATGGATTGGTAAAGATGCGCCCCTCTTGGGCTGGCCTGCGGGCGCTTGGCCGCTCGCGGATCAGCCAAGGGCGCGAACGGTCAGATGCTCCATCTCGCCAAAGCCGTTGAAGCGGGTGTTCGTGGCGGTCGAATAGGCCCCGGCGCCGTGGAAAATGACGTAATCGCCGTCCTTCAGATCTTCGGGCAGATCCAGCTCCCCCGGCAGGCGGTCGACCGAATCGCAGGTCGGGCCGAAAATCGTGCGGCTGAGGGGCTCGCCGCGCCGTGGTTGGCCCTTAGGATCAAGCACCTCGATCCGGTCGAGATTGCCGACGATCGGCAATTCGGAGAGGCCGCCATAGACGCCATCATTGAGAAAGATAGTCTGCCCGTCGCGCAGAGCCTTGACCCGCGTGATCAGCGAGAAGGCATCGGCGCAGAGCCCGCGTCCGGGCTCGCAGACAAGTGCGGGGGCGGAAGCGCCGAAGGTTTCGCGGGTGACGCGGGCGATCAGGGCGAAAATCGCCTCGAGATCGGGGGCGGCGCCGGTGACGCGATGCGAGGGAAAGCCGCCGCCGACATTGAGCCGCGCGGGCGTGATCCCTGCCTGCGTGGCGATGTCACCCGCGGTGCGGATGTAGCTTTCCCAAGCGGCGGGGTCGGTGCATTGCGTGCCGGGGTGGAAGGTCAGCGAGGGGGTAAAGCCGCGCGCGGCGACCTCTTGCAAAAGCGTGACCGCAAGCTCGGGCGGCGCGCCGAATTTCGAGCCGAAATCATAGATCGCCCCAGAGACCGGCAGTTTGAAACGCGGCGAGATCTCGACCCCGTCGGGCGGGACGCGGGCGATGATCTTGGCGAGCTCCGACTGGCTGTCGACCGACCATGCCCGGATGCCCGCCTTGGCCGCATGGGCGATCTCGGCACTGGCGCGAACGGGATTGTGGTAGTGCCTCGCGGCTGCGGGCGCGATCTGGCCGATCAGGTCGATCTCGGCGGGCGAGGCGACGTCGAAACCGGTGACGCCGGTTTTATACAGCACGCGGATGATCGAGGGATCGGGATTGGACTTCACCGCATAGGTGACCTGACCGGGAAAACCGTCCAGAAACCGCCGCGCCGTGGCTTCGAGCGCCAAGGGCGAAAAGGCCATCACCGGATGGTCGGGAGCGCGGCTGCGGATGATGTCGGAGGGATTGTCCCAGATGGTTTTCTGCATCTCGCTTGCGGGCTTTGTCATCGAGCTTCCCCGTGCCGTCGCGTGTTCACAGCAAACGACTGCCGCCGCAATCGGTTCCGGGTCATGCCGCCTTCGGGATGGCAATCTTGCGAGATTTCGTTATTTTGTTCGGAGACTTGGCAAAATGACGGAGAGCGCCTTGGACGATCTGGATCGCGGGATTCTGGCCCAGCTAGCGCAGGATGCCCGCATGTCGGTGGCGGTGCTGGCGCGGCGGCTGAAAGTGGCGCGTTCGACCGTGCAAGCGCGGCTGGAGCGGCTGGAAAGCAATGGCTCGATTGCGGGCTATACTCTGCGTCTGGGCGAGGCCGCGCGCGAGGGGCGGATCCGCGCGACCTGTCTTCTGACCATCGAGCCGCGCTCGCAAGCGGCGATCATTTCGCGCCTTCGCACCGTGGCCGAGGTCGAGCGCATTCATACGACCAGCGGCAGGGTCGATCTTTTGTTGCAGGTTTCCGCCGAATCGACGAGCCGATTGGACGATGCGCTCGATCAGATCGGCAGTTTGACCGGCGTGAAGTCAAGCGAGAGCCTGATTCACCTGTCAACCAAGCTCGATCGGGCGATTTAACCGGCGCGGCGCAGCAATGTGACGAGCGTATCGCCATAACGGCGCTGGTCGATCTGGACGAGGCCCGCTGGCGGCACCGGAGGCTGACTTTCCTCCCAGACGACCACCGCTTCCGGGGTGAGCCAGCCGCCCTTGAGCAGATTGGCCATGGCGCGTTCTCCGAGCCCCATCGCATAGGGCGGGTCGAGAAAGATGAGCCCATAGCCCGCGCCTCGATTCTCGCCCAGATCGGTCGCGTCGCGGCGCCAGACATCGGTCACGCCCATCGCCCGGGCCTTCTCGATATTGCTGCGCAGGAGCGCGCGCGCCTTGACGCCATCATCGACGAAAGCCACCCGCGCCGCGCCGCGCGACAGGGCCTCAAGCCCGAGCGCGCCGGTTCCGGCAAAGAGATCGAGCACCCGTGCGCCGGGGATCGGATTGCCATGGGTGCCGTTGATCAGCAGGTTGAAGATCGATTCGCGCACCCGGTCGGTGGTCGGGCGCAGATGAGCTGCCGCATCGCCCTCGCCGACATCGGTCAGTTTGAGGCCGCGAAGATTGCCGCCGACGATTCTCATGCTTCTGTCCTTGGGATGTTCGGTCTGGTGGCGGGGAAGAAAAGGGGGGCTGTCTGCCCCCCATCCTCTGCGAGGATTCCCCCCGAAGGTATTTGCGTCAAAGCGAAGCTCACTTCATCAGCGCTTTGAGATCGGTCTCGGTTTCGACCTGTTCAGGGCTCGGGGAGCGGCCTGCGTCGATCAGGCGTTTGCCGACCATATAGGCGCGGCCGTCATTCAGGGCATCGACGGCGATCAGGTGGTTGTTGCGGAAATACCAGACGCTGCCGGCATGGTCGTGCTCGCCCTTGCGGGTGACCGTGCGGTCATAGCCGCTGTTGAGCCCTGCGATCTGGAGTTTCGCGTCATATTGGTCGGACCAGAACCAGGGTTTGGGCAGGTAATCGCTGGTTTCACCTTGAGATTGGCCGAGGATATTCGTGGCGACGAGTTCGGCCATGTCGATGGCATTGCCGACGCTTTCGAGGCGGAGCTGGCCCGCCGCCGTGGTGAAGCTGGCGCAATCGCCCGCCGCCCAGATCGCCGGATCGGAGGTGCGGCCCTGGGCATCAGTGGCGATGCCATTGTCGATCCGGAGCCCGGCATGGGCTGCGAGAGCGGTTTCAGGATAGACGCCGATGCCGCAGATCACGAAATCGGCGACCAGGAGGCGGCCATCGGCGAGCTCGACGCCTTCGGCGTGATCGGTGCCGGTGATGCGGATGAGGCCGACGCCTTCGATGATCTCGACGCCATGGGCCTGATGGAGCGCGCGGATCATATTCGCTGTTTCCTCGGAAGCGACGCGGCCGAGAATGCGCGGGGCGGCCTCGACCAGCGTGACCTCGAGCCCGATCTTGCGGGCGACGGCTGCCGCCTCAAGCCCGATATAGCCGCCGCCGATCACGACGAGTTTGCGGCCGCGTTCGAGCTCGTCGACCAGCAGATCGACATCGGCAAGGTTGCGCACGACATGGGTGCCGGGCAGCTCACCGCCGATCATCGCCGGGAGCCTGCGCGGGGTCGCGCCAAGTGTCAGGGCCAGATTGTCGTAGCGGATCAAGCCCTTGTCGGTCGTCACCGTCTTGTTCGCCCGGTCGATCGCGGTGGCACGTTCGCCCAGACGCAGGGTGATCCCGTTCTCGGCCCACCAGTCGTCGCCGCGCAGGGTGAGCCGGTCGAGCTCCATCGTGCCGAGCAAATAGGCCTTGCTCAATGGGGGGCGTTGATAGGGCGGCGCGGTTTCCTCGCCCACGATGGTGATGCCGCCGTCATGGCCAAGCGTCCGCAGTTTTGCAGCCATAGAGGCCGCAGCCTGCCCTGCTCCTAGGATTACGATTTCCATTTCGCCTCGCTGGTCGATCGGTGGGCCACAGCCTATAGTCGCGACGCACGCGATGCAATTCATGGAGATACAGCATGGCCATCACCACTGGAGAGAAGCTGCCCCATTCGGAGCTTTTGAAACTGGGTGCAGAGGGGACCGAAAAGGTCGATCTGTCGGCGCTCTCGGGCAAGATCGCGATTTTCGGGGTTCCCGGCGCCTTCACCCCGGGGTGCAGCCAGGCGCATATGCCGAGCTTCATCCGCACCGCCGATCAGTTCCGCGCCAAAGGGGTGGCGGGGATCTATTGCGTCACCGTCAATGATCCCTTCGTGACCAAGGCCTGGGCCAAGGACACCGGCGCGGATCAGGCCGGGATCGAGGTTCTGGCCGATGCCGATGGCGCCTATACCAAGGCGCTCGGGTTGAATTTCGATGCGGCGGCGGCAGGGCTTTACGGGCGCACCAAGCGCTATGCCATGTTGGTCACGGATGGCGTGGTCGATGTGCTCGAGCTTGAGGTGAGCCCCGGCGTTTGCGAGCTTTCGGCGGGTGAGAACCTGCTGAAATCGCTCTGAGCCTCAGTCAGAGCCTGACGACAACTCTGCGCGGCGGCGGGCTCGCCGTGCAGAAACCCCGATGCGGTCGGGGTGCTGTGATCCTTTTGGGCGGGCGGGGCCCGCGGACGGTCACGATTTTTTCGGATGATTCTCGTGCAGGGAAGGCGCAAGCTTAGCCGGTGCGCACGAGACCTCTCGGGGCCTTTCGGGGCTGCGAGACGGTAGAACCATCTCGCGCCGCTTGGTTTTGCGCCTCTCTTGACTGCGATAACCCTCGGAAATCGGAGAAAGATCATGAGCGATCACGGTAGCCCTTGCTGGTACGAGTTGACCACGCCGACCGGGCGGCTTGATGCCACCTGCGCCTTTTATGGCAAGGTTTTCGGCTGGACGGTGCAAAGCGCCGGGATGGAGGGGTTCGATTATCGGCTGGCGGGCGATGCGCGCGGCATGGTTGCTGGGCTGATGGCCCTGCCGCCCGAGGAGGTGCCGCCGCATTGGAAGATCTATTTCACCGTCGAAAGCGCCGATCAGGCGGCGGCCGAGATCTCGGCTGCGGGCGGGCGCGTGTTGCAAGAGCCTGCCGATATTCCCGGCACCGGGCGTTTCGCGGTGGTCAGCGATCCGGCGGGCGCGGTTTTCGGCCTGTTGCAGCCTTTGGAAATGACGGCAGAGGCGGCGGCGAAGTTCCAACCGGCCTTTGACCAGAAATCCACCGGGCGCGGCAATTGGCACGAGCTGATGGCTCCGCAGCCCGAGGCTGAGTTGTCCTTCTACGCCAAGCTCTTCGGCTGGGAAAAGTCGCGGGCGGTCGAGATGGGCGAGGATCGCGGCATCTATCAGCTCTTCAGCCACAAGGGCGCGGATATCGGCGGCATGATGGATCTCGGGGGCGCGCCCGCCCCGCATTGGCTCGCCTATTTCGGGGTGGACGGCATCGATTCGGCGATGTCGCGGGTCTCGGACGCGGGCGGAAAGATCCTCTTTGGGCCGATGGAGGTCCCCGGCGGCGCCTGGGTTGCGGGCTGCACCGATCCCGAAGGCGCGGCTTTCGCCATTGTCGGTCCCAAGGGCTAAGGGCGGGCGCTCACCTGTTCCGCTCGGACAGGCGCGGGACGGTTGGCGGGCGGCGAAACCGCATCTTCTCTTGGACTTTCCGGCGGGTTTCGCTATCCCCTAACCCAGATTTACGGGTGATTGACCGATGAGCATGGACAAGAGTTTCGACGCGACCACTGCCGAGGCGCGGATCGCGAAAGAGTGGGAGGCGAGCGACGCCTTCGCCGCGGGCGCCAACGCCAAGCCGGGGGCCGAGAGCTTCTCGGTCGTCATTCCGCCGCCGAACGTAACCGGCAGCCTCCATATCGGCCATGCGCTGAACAACACGCTGCAGGATATTCTGGTGCGCTGGCACCGGATGCGCGGCTTCGACACGCTTTGGCAGCCCGGTCAGGACCATGCCGGGATCGCGACCCAGATGGTCGTCGAGCGCCAGATGGCCGAGCGTCAGGAACCGAACCGCCGCGACATCGGCCGCGAGGCCTTTGTCCAGAAGATCTGGGCCTGGAAGCAGGAATCGGGCGGCACGATCATCAATCAGCTGAAGCGTTTGGGCGCGTCTTGCGACTGGTCGCGCAATGCCTTCACCATGTCGGGCGCGCCGGGTGCGCCTGCGGGCGAAGAGGGCAATTTCCACGAAGCCGTGCTGAAAGTCTTTGTCGATATGTATGACAAGGGCCTGATCTATCGCGGCAAGCGTCTGGTCAACTGGGACCCCCATTTCGAGACCGCGATTTCCGATCTCGAGGTCGAGAACCGCGAAGTCCCGGGCCATATGTGGCATTTCAAATACCCGCTGGCCGGTGGCGAGACCTATGAATATGTCGAGCGCGACGCGGACGGCAACGTCACCCTGCGCGAGACCCGCGATTACATTTCGATCGCGACGACCCGGCCCGAAACCATGCTGGGCGATGGCGCGGTTGCGGTCCATACCGATGACGCGCGCTATGCGCCCATCGTCGGCAAGCTGGTCGAGATCCCGGTCGGCCCCAAGGAACTCCGCCGCCTGATCCCGATCATCACCGATGAATATCCCGATCCGAATTTCGGCTCGGGCGCGGTCAAGATCACGGGCGCGCATGACTTCAACGACTATGGCGTCGCGCAGCGCAACGGCATCCCGCTTTATGCGCTTTTGGACACCAAGGGCGCGCTGCGCACCGATGGGCTGAGCTATGCCGAAAGCGCCGAAATCGCCAGCCGCGCGGCGCGCGGCGAAGATGTCGGCGATGTCTCGAACGTCAACCTCGTGCCCGAAGAATTGCGCGGGCTTGACCGCTATGAGGCCCGCGAGCGCGTGATCGAGGCGATCACCGCGGAAGGTCTCGCGGTCACCTATCTGCACAAGGAAATCGAGAAAGAGACCGGGGCCGAGCATCTCGAACGCCGCCCGCTGGTCGAGGCGAAGCCGATCATGCAGCCCTTTGGCGACCGCTCGGGCGTCGTGATCGAGCCGATGCTGACCGACCAATGGTTCGTCGATACCGCGAAAATCGTCGGCCCGGCGCTTGATGCGGTGCGCTCGGGCGAGACCCGGATCCTGCCCGAACAGCACGAAAAGGTCTATTTCCACTGGCTCGAAAACATCGAGCCCTGGACGATCTCGCGCCAGCTGTGGTGGGGCCACCAGATCCCGGTCTGGTATGGTTTCGACATGGCTGCGGGCAATTTCAAGGATGATGAGGGCGACGGCGCGCTGGACGAGGTCGAGATCTTCTCGTTGCTGGCCGATGGTCTGGTTCAGCGCGGCGACTTCCACCATGCGGCGGCGAATTTCGCCGATGTCGCCGGGAAGTTCCGCGACGATATCGCCGGTCTGCCCCATCCGTTGCAGATCTCGCGCGTGATCGAAGTGGCTGACCGTGCCGCCGCCGAAGAGGCGTTTGCGGCGGGGCTCGCCGCCTATAATCTCTCGCAAGATCCGACGGTTCTGGTCTATCCGGTCTGGCGCGATCCCGATGTGCTCGACACCTGGTTCTCGTCGGGCCTGTGGCCGATCGGCACGCTTGGCTGGCCGGAAAATACGCCGGAACTCCAGAAATATTTCCCGACCTCGACGCTGGTCACCGGCTTTGACATCATCTTCTTCTGGGTCGCCCGGATGATGATGATGCAGCTCGCCGTTGTCGGCAAAGTCCCGTTCCACACCGTCTATGTCCACGGTCTGGTGCGCGACGAAAAAGGCGCGAAAATGTCGAAGTCGAAGGGCAATGTCATCGACCCGCTGACGCTGATCGACGAATTCGGCGCCGATGCGATGCGCTTCACCCTGACCTCGATGGCCGCGATGGGGCGCGACCCGAAGCTTGGCCCGCGCCATGTCGAGGGCAACCGCAACTTCGTCACCAAGATCTGGAACGCCACCCGTTTCGCCGAAATGAATGGCGTGCGCGGCGGCGGGGCAAAGCCCGAGCCCCAGCATACCGTGAACCGCTGGATCATCGGCGAGGTCGCGCGCACGCGTCTGGCCTTTGACGAGGCGCTGACGACCTATCGCTTCAACGATACCGCGCAAATCCTCTACGCTTTCGTCTGGGGCAAGGTTTGCGATTGGTATGTCGAATTCGCGAAGCCGCTCTTTGATGGCGAGTTCGCCGAGGAAACCCGCGCGACCATGGGCTGGGTGCTCGATCAGTGCTTCACGCTGCTCCATCCGATCATGCCTTTCGTGACCGAAGAGCTTTGGGCGCTGACCGGCGACCGCGCCAAGATGCTGGTTCACGGCGACTGGCCGGTCTATGGCGCCGAGCTGATCGACGCTGCTGCTGACCGCGAGATGAACTGGGTGATTTCGCTCATCGAATCGATACGTTCGGCCCGCGCGCAAATCGGCGTTCCTGCAGGCGCGAAGCTGGATCTCGTGGTGACCGAGGCCGATGAGGCCGCGCGCGCGGCCTTGGCGGCGAACGGCCCGCTGGTTCAGCGCATGGCGCGCATCGAGACGGTTCGCGACGGCGCGATGGGGCGGGGCATGATCGCGGTCTCGGTGCAGGGCGCAAGCTTCGCGCTGCCGGTCGGCGATGTGATTGATGTCAAAGCGGAAACCGCGCGTCTCGAAAAGGCCGTGGCCAAGACCGACAAAGACGCGAACGGGCTGCGCAACCGTCTGGGCAACCCGAAATTCGTCGAGAATGCCGAGCCTGAAGTCATCGAGGAAACCCGCGAAAAGCTGGTGGCTCTGGATGACGACATCGCCCGCACCCGCGCCGCTTTGGCGCAGCTGGCGGCGATGTAAGCTGTCGCAACAGACATAGAAAAGGCCCGCAACGCGCAAGCATTGCGGGCCTTTTTATGTGGGGCGTGCAGAAGCGCGAGGCCCCTGCAGGCTTAGTTTTCGCGGAAGGCCCGGCGGAAGTAATCCGAGAGCGGCTTCATCAGATAGGCTATCGGCGTGCGATCCCCGGTCTTGATATAGACCTCGACCGGCATCCCCGGCACCAGCGTCTTGTCGCCAAGCTTGGCGATTTGCTCCGAGGGGATCGTCACTTCGGCGCGGTAATAGGGCGCGCGCGTCATCTCATCGATCAGCGAATCCGGTGAGATGCGGCTGAGGACGCCGTCGATTTCCGGCGTCGTGCGCGAGGAAAACGCCGAGAAGCGCAGCACCACCGGCTGGCCGGCATGAACCTCATCGATATTGATCGTCGCGAGTTTGGCGCTGATCACCAGCGGACGGTCCTGCGGGATAATATAGAGGATCGGCTCGGCGGCGCGGATGACCGAACGCGGCGTCGTGACCTGCAGCTCTTGGACGATGCCGGAGACCGGGGCGCGGATTTCCAGCCGGGCGATCTGCTCCTGTAGGCCGCGGCGGCGCTCGGCCAGTTCAAGCTCGCGGTAGCCGAGGTCGCGCAATTCAGTTTCGGCTTGTTCGCGATGCTCGGCGGTCTTTTCGAGCTTGCTCAGGTCGATCTCGGTCAGCCGGGTCACCGCCTGCGCCCGGTTCGAGACCAGCTCGCCGCTTTGACCGGACAGCCGCGCGGTCTCACGCTCCAAGGCCAGAACGCGCGCCGACTGGGCCAAGCCTTTGTCGAGAAGCGATTTTTGCCCCTTCAGCTCTTCCTGAATAAGCTTGTATTGTTCATTTTGGGCCTGCGTTTGGGCATCGATCCCGGAAATCTGCGATTTCACTTGCTCGGCCTGTGTCGAGAGCTGGCCAAGCGCTTGCTGCAAGGTGTCGAGCCGGGCGTGAAAGAGGCTTTGCTGACCCGCCATCACCGCCGCAAGCGCGGGATTGGCCGTGGCGGCTTCGGTCAGTTCGGGCGGGAAGGTGATATCGCTCGCGCCAGCGCGCTCGGCTTCAAGCCGGCCGCGTCGGGCAAGGATCTCGAAATACTGGCCCTCAACGATCGCGAGCTCGGTTTGCAGCATGGTGCCATCAAGCAGGATCAGCGGATCGCCGGCTTTGACGCTTTGCCCTTCCTTGACCAGAATCGCCGAAACCACACCACCATCGGGATGCTGGACGACCTGACGGCGCTGGTCGACCTCGACCTGACCCGAGGCAACGACCGCGCCCGAAATCTCTGACATGCTGGCCCAGAGCACGAAACCTCCGAACAGCAGAAAAATCGTGAGAAAGCCGGTGATCAAAGATCCGCGCGCCGACCAACGTTGCTCGGGCGCCTGACGGGGCGGTAAGGGTGGCAGGGCGTCGTCGGCAATGCGTTGGGCGCGCAAGCTGCGGTTCTCTTCGCTGCGGGGGCTGGTCAGTGAGGGCAGCTTCTCAACCGGCGCGCGGGCGGTTGCAGGCGAGGCATTGGGGGGCGTGGTCTGGTCGTCGCTCGTCATATCACGCCCCCCTGTTTGCCCTTCGATTGGGCGATCTGTTCGGCGTTCTTGACCATCGAGCGCAGCACCTCATCCCTTGGCCCGAAAGCGCGGCGCGTGCCCTGATCCATGACCAGAAGCAGCTCGCATTCTGCGATGGCGGCGGGGCGGTGGGCCATGATGATGACCGCGCCGCCTCGCGCCTTGATGTTGCGAATGGCGACGTTAAGCGCCTCGGAGCCCTCGTTGTCGAGGTTCGAGTTCGGCTCATCGAGCACGAAAAGCACCGGATCGGCGTAAAGCGCGCGGGCCAGACCAATGCGCTGGATCTGCCCGCCCGAGAGGCGCCCACCCGCCTGCGACAGCGGCGTGTCATAGCCCTGCGGCAGATCGAGGATCATCTGATGCGCGGCCGCAGCCTGAGCGGCGGCGACCACACGGCGCGGGTCCGGCACCGGCGACAGGCGCGCGATGTTTTCGGCAATCGTGCCGTCAAAGAGCGTGACCTGCTGCGGCAGATAGCCGATCAGCGCGCCGAGCACGTCGGGTTCATATTGATCGAGCGTCGCGCCATCGAGCCGGATCGAGCCCCCGGCGAGTGGCCAAGCGGCGATGATCGCGCGGGCGAGGGTCGATTTGCCAGAGCCCGAGGGCCCGATCACGCCAAGTGCTTGGCCGGGGCCCATCGAAAAGCTGACACCCCGCAGGGTCGGCGCGCTTTGGCCGGGCGGGATGACGGTGGCCTGATTGACGTCGAGCCGGGCCTCGGGGCGTGGCAATGGCGTGCGCGCTTGCAAGGCCGGGCGGCGGGTGAGCAGGCCCGCAAGCCGTTTCCAGCCGTCGAGTGCGCGCTGGACCATGGGCCAGCCGCCGACGACCTGCTCGATCGGGGCCAGCGCGCGGCCCATCAGGATCGACGAGGCGATCATCGCGCCCGGCGTCACCTCTTGGCGCAGCACGAGATAGGCGCCCGCCGCCAACAAGGCGCTTTGCAAAAAGAGCCGGAAGGTGCGCGAAAAGACCGCGAAAGCCGAAGAGCGGTCATTGCCCGCCATATTGGCCTCTGTCGCGAGATCGCGCGATTCCTGCCAGCGGTGGAAGGCCGCGCCGCGCATCCCGAGCGCGCCAATGATCTCGCCCTCCTGACGATACAGATCAGACATCCGCTCGGAGGTATGGGCCGCAATCGCCGCCTCTTGCAGCGGGGTCTTGGTCATCACCTGATTGAGCAGCGTCGAGACGACCAGCACGAACAGCCCAACCGTCGCGACGAGGCCCAGAACCGGGTGGAAGATATAGACCGCCGCCAGAAAAAAGGGCGCCCAAGGCAGATCAAAAAGCGCCATCAGCACGGGCGACGAGATCAGCCGCTGCACTGCCTCAAGATCGCGCATCCCACCGCGTGTGGCGGCCTCGCTGCCAGTCACAGCGCCGTCTTGCAGGGCGGCGGTAAAGACCCGGCCCTCCATCCGTTCCTGAAAGCGGGCGGCGACGCGGTTCATCACGCGGCTGCGGCAAAAATCGAGCACGCCCATCAGCGCGAAGAGAAAGACCACGAGCAGGAAAAGCGCGGTCAGGGTTTC
This sequence comes from Paracoccus aminophilus JCM 7686, assembly GCF_000444995.1. Lineage (NCBI taxonomy): Bacteria > Pseudomonadati > Pseudomonadota > Alphaproteobacteria > Rhodobacterales > Paracoccaceae > Paracoccus > Paracoccus aminophilus. The sequence goes on from NC_022041.1 coordinate 456,504, forward strand.
AACCGAGCGGCTGCCGAGGACGCGGTCATAGACCTGCATCATAAAGAGCGGCCCGGTCAGCATCAGCAGGTTGACCACCGCCGAAAACAATCCGACGAACACGAACAAATGCCAGGTGAGGCCGCGCGCGCGACGCAGCTCGTGTAGACCGTCATGTCGCGTTGCTGGCGAAGCCATGCCGATACACCCCCATAACAACAACGGGCAGACTTGCCCTACCAGATGCCTCCGTCTATCCCAAACGGGGAACGGGTGACAGTCTTTCCACCACCGAGTCGCGGTCCACCGCCGCTCGACGGACCAGCACATAGATCGCATCAAAAGGTTAGGATTTCCTTGCGCCTCCTCCTTCTTGCCGCTCTTTGCCTTGCCTCCTGCAGCGCCTCGCGGGCGCCCGAAGGGATCAATGATCCGTTTGAGGGGATGAATCGGCGATTTCATGCCTTCAACGCCGGGCTGGATCAGAAGGTCGTAAAACCCGCGACCAGCGGTATGGGCGGCAGCAAAGCCGCGCCGGGTGAAGGCCGCGGGATTGGCGGCACCATGCTGCAGGGGGTGGGCAATTTCGGCGCGAATATCTCGCTGCCGGGCAAGGTCGTGAACCATCTGCTGCAAGGCAAGCCCGAGCCCGCGATCAAGAACACCTTCCGCTTTCTGGTGAACACGACGCTTGGCTTTGGCGGGGTGCTCGACCCGGCGGGCAAGGATTTCGCTTTGCCCGAGCAAGGCACCGATTTCGGCGAGACGCTTGCGGTCTGGGGCGTGCCCGAGGGGCCCTATCTCGAATTGCCGCTGGTCGGTCCGACCACCACGCGCGACGGGCTGGGCAAGGTTGTCGATATTGCCATCGACCCGATGCGGCAATGGCTCAACCGCGATCAATATCTGATCGGCATGGCGACACGCGTCGCTTCAAAAGTCAGTCAACGGGCGCAATACGGGGATGCGGTCGATTCCGTTCTGCATGACAGTGCCGACAGCTATACCCAGACGCGGCTGATCTATCTGCAGCACCGTCGCCACAAGCTAGGACAGGAGGAAGAGGCAATTGACCCTTATGCCGATTGAGACCCGCCGTGGATTTCTTGGGATGCTTGGCGCGGCGGTTGCCGTCTCGCTGACCCCGCTGCGGCCCGCCTATGCGATGAATGCCGCTCAGGCGCAGGCGATGATCCAGACCGCGGTCGATGCCGTGTTCAAGGTCATCAACTCGGGCCATGCTCCCGCGCAGATGTATCAGGAGTTCGAGCAGGTCTTTGCCCGCTATGCCGATGTCGAGGTGATTGCGCGTTCGGCGCTGGGTCCGGCGGGGCGCGGCGTGACCGGCGCGGCCTTCGCCGACTATAAGCGCGCCTTTCAGGGCTATATCGGGCGCAAATACGGCAAACGCTTCCGCGAATTCGTCGGCTCGAAGATCGAGGTCGGCGCGGCGCGCCCGCTCAAAAGCTTCTATGCCGTCAGCTCGACCGCCTATCTCAACGGGCGCGCGCCGATGGAGGTCGAGTGGCATGTCTCGGATAAATCCGGGCAGGTCCGCTTCTTCAACATGATTATCGAGGGGATCAATATGCTCGCCTCGGAGCGCGCCGAGATCGCGGCGATGCTGGCCAAACGCAAGGGCGATCTCGCCGGTCTGACCGAGGATCTGCGCAAGGCCGGTTGATCCCGGCAAACCAGTTGCGACGCAAGAAAAAAGCCGGGCAGATCTGCCCGGCTTTTTCAGTTCTGCGAGGGGGCAGGGGTCAGAAGACCCCGTCGATGCCCTTGAGCGCGCGCGTGAGCGCGTCGTCATCGCCCGGCGGCGCCTGAAGCGGATCGTCGCCGATATTGCCGCTGTTCGGGAGATTGGGCGAAAGTTCGAGATCGGCGCCATTGCCCGGCTCGCCAAAGCCCGCATTCGGGTCGAAGGTCGAGGTGGTGTTACCCGCGCCACCATCGCCAGACAGGCTGCTGCTCGACACCGAGCTGCTGGGCGTGTGCAGCGCGGTTCCGTCCTGCGGCATGTCTTGCGGCAGCATCCCGACGGTCGCGCCACTGGTGTCGCTCGATTGCGGCACCACGGCGCCCGGCGACGGATTGGGCTGGCCAAGCGCCTCCGAAAGCGCCGCCGCCAGCGGATCCGAGGCCTCGCCGCCACCGGCATTGACGACCTGCGGCACGGCGCGGTCATTGTCCGGCGCCCAACCGCCAAGCGGCTCTGCGGGCAGGCCATCGTGGATCTCGGCCATGACCGCTTGCCAGATCTCGGCGGGCAGACCGCCGCCCGTCACGCCCTTGAGCGGCGTGTTGTCGTCATAGCCCATCCAGACGCCGGTCACATATTGCTCGGTAAAGCCGATGAACCAGGCGTCGCGATAGCTTGAGGTGGTGCCGGTCTTGCCTGCCGCCTCGCGTCCGGGCAGCTTGGCGCGCCCGCCGGTGCCCTTCTGGATGACGCCTTTCATCATATCGATGAGCTCGGCCGCCGAGTTTTGCGAGATCACGCGCTTGCCGATCCCGCCGGCCTGACCGATCAGCGGCTGCTCATCGCCCTTGATGCGCAGCTCGATCAGCCCGTAGGGCTTCACCGCCGAGCCGCCGTTGCGGATGCCCGCATAAGCGCCGGTCATCTCGAGCAGCGTCGATTCCGACACGCCGAGCCCCAGCGCCGGGCCGTTGGCAAGATCGTTGGCAAAGCCGAAATCTTCGGCGACACGGCGCACGGCATCACGCCCGGCGATCTCTTGCAGGCGGATCGTCGCGGTGTTGAGCGATTGCGCCAGAGCGGTCGCGAGCGTGACCTCGCCGTGATATTTTCGCGTGTAGTTCTGCGGCGACCACGGCGCCGAGCCCTTGATCGGGATTGTCAGCGGCCCGTCGAGGACCAGATCATTCGGCGTATAGCCTTGATCGAGTGCTGCGGCATAAACGAAGGGCTTGAAGCTCGACCCGGTCTGACGTTTGGCCTGCGTCGCGCGGTTGAAAACGCCCGCGACCCCGCCTTCGCGACCGCCAATCATGGCGCGCACCGCACCATCGGCCGACATCACCACGACGGCGACCTGAACCTTCGAATTGTCCGAGAGCTTGCCCTTGAAGACCCGGTTGACCGCCCGCTCCGCCGCGCGCTGGACGCGTTGGTCGAAGGTGGTCTGGATGGTGACATCCTCGGTGGTTTCGCTGGTCAGGAAGCCCGGCCCGGCATCCATCACCCAGTCGGCGAAATAGCCGCCCGCGCGCGCCGCCGCCGCCTTCGACAGCACCGCCGGATGCGCTTTGGCATCCTTATAGGCGGCATCGTCGAGATAGCCCTGTTCATGCATCAGATCGAGAATGACGCTGGCGCGATCCTGCGCGCGCTGCAGATCCGAGGTCGGTGCGAAATAGGACGGCGCCTTCAGCAGACCCGCGAGCATCGCCGCTTCCGAGGCCGAAACATCGCTGGCATGTTTGTCGAAATAGCGCTGGCTCGCGGCTTCGAAGCCACGCGCGCCCGCCCCGAGATAGGAGCGGTTCATGTAGATATTGAGGATATCGTCCTTCGAATATTTCGCCTCCATCGCGAAGGAGTAGGGGATCTCCTTCAGCTTGCGCCACAGCGAGGATTTGCGGCACTCGGCCTCATATTCGGATTCGGATTTCCATTTGATCGGATCAAAGCTCTCGCCCAGGCAGAGCAGTTTCGAGACCTGCTGGGTGATGGTCGAGCCGCCGTTGCCCTGCAGCGCGCCGCGCCCTTGCGACAGGTTGATGCGGATCGCGCTGGCGATGCCGCGCGGATCGACGCCGAGATGTTCGTAAAAGCGCTTGTCCTCGGTGGCGACCACGGCCTCTTTCAGGACCGGCGCGATCTTGTCGGCGCCAACCATGCCATAGGTCTCGCCGCGCCAGGCGAAGGGGCGGCCATCGCTGTCGAGCATGGTGACAGAGCCGCGCGCGCGCCCGTCAAAGAGCGCGGTCGCCTCGGGCAGGGTGGTGTAATAATAGGCGCTCGCCGCGAAAAGAATCAGGAAGGCCGTCAGCACCAGCCGCCAGACCGAGCCCCAGATCACGCGCCAGATCAGCGTGATCAGCCCGACAATGCCACCCGTAACCGCGCTTCCGGCGCGACGACGCGAGCGGCGCGGCTGTTTCTTCGGCTTTTGCGGCTTCTTGGGCTGCTTCGGATCAGGGAATTGCCGCTTGTCCGCGACGATGCGGTTGCTGCCGGTCGGTTTCTTCATGCCTGCTTTCCTGCACGGCCGCGTCTCCGGCCCATTTTTCCGGACCATACAGGAAGAGAAACGGGTTGAGAACCTGCCTGACCGAGAGGTGATGAACAGGTGATGAAGGATCGCGGCTCTCGGCGGAGGACCGCCAGCCGGGGCAGGACGCGACGGGACGGGGTGAGACGGGACGGGATGAGACGAGACGGAGCGGGCGCCCGGCCTCGGCCCGGATCAGGCGACGCGCGCCGTGACGAAATCGGCGAGATCGGCCAGCATGTCGCGCAGCTCGCTTGGCGGCAGCGGTGCCAGCGCCGCCCGTGCCTTCGCCGACCAGCTCAGCGCATCAAGCCGCGCCGCTTCCAGCGCGCCATGGGCCTGCATGATCCTGAGCGCCTCCTCGAGATCGCCCTCGCGCTGGTCGCCCTTCTCGATGGTGCGCACCCAGAAGGCGCGCTCCTCGGGGCTGGCCTTGGCGATCGCCTTGATCACCGGCAGCGTCAGCTTGCGCTCGCGGAAATCATCGCCGGTGTTCTTGCCGATGGTCTCGCTGACCCCGCCGTAATCGAGCAGATCGTCAACGATCTGGAAGGCGATCCCCAGCGCGTCGCCATAAGCGAACATGGCGCGGATGTGGTCTTCCGGGGCTCCGGCAATCACCGCGCCGACCTCGGTCGCGGCCGAGAACAGCGCCGCCGTCTTGCCGCGCACGACCTGCAGATAGATCGCCTCGTCGGTTTTCAGATCCTGCGCCGCCGTCAGTTGCAGCACCTCGCCCTCGGCGATGGTGGCGCTGGCATTGGCGAGGATCTCCATCACCCGCATCGAGCCGGTTTCGACCATCAGCTGAAAGCTGCGGCTGAAGAGATAATCGCCGACCAGCACGCTCGACTTGTTGTCCCACAAAAGGTTCGCGGTCGGGCGGTTGCGGCGCTGTTTGCTTTCATCGACGACATCGTCATGCAGCAAGGTCGCGGTATGGATGAATTCGACGGTCGCGGCGAGAAGCTGGTGATGCGTGCCCTCATAACCGAAGAGCCGGGCCGCGGCGACGGTCAGAACCGGGCGCAAACGCTTGCCGCCAGCCCCGATAATATGGGCGGTGACCTCGGGAATGCGCGGCGCATGCGCGCTGACCATGCGGCGGTCGAGCAGCGTCGAGACGGCTGCCATATCGTCGGCCAGCAGGTCCAGAAGCCGGTCCAGCGGCTTGGCGACGTTTTCGTTCATACCCATCTGCCACCCCTTTCGCGGCCAGCACTTGCCACGGCATGGACAGTTTCGCAACCTCCGCATAGAGTTTTCGGGACATGAAAGAAATCCTGCGAACAAATGATGTGGTTCTGATCACACGGGCGGCGGATCTGCTCGCCTCGGAGGGAATCGCCAGTTTCCCACTGGATCAGCATATGAGCGTGCTCGAAGGCTCGCTGGGAATCCTGCCCCGGCGACTGATGGTCGCAGATCGCGATCACTTCATGGCCAGCTCGATCCTGCGCGACAATGACCTCATCTCCTGAGATCCGGCACGACGGTTTTCTGGGCGGCGCGCTGCGGTTTGCGCAACCCGCCGAGGGCTATCGCGCGGGGGCGGATGCGGTGATGCTGGCGGCGGCCTGCCCGGCGCGGCCCGCCGAGCGCGTGCTGGAACTGGGCTGCGGGGCCGGGGTCGCGCTGCTCTGTCTGGGCTGGCGCGTGCGCGGTGCGCGGCTGACCGGGGTCGAGTTGCAGCCGCAATATGCCGAGCTTGCGCGCGAGAATGCCCGCGCCAATGACATCGAGGCGCGGATCGTTACCGCCGATCTTGGCGCGCTGCCCGCCGAGCTACGGGCCGAAAGCTTTGACCATGTCATTGCCAATCCACCCTATTTCCTCGGCGGAACCGCTGCGCCGGATCAGGGCCGGGGGATTGCGCGGCACGAAGGTCTTGCGCTTGAGCACTGGATCGCCGTCGGTCTGCGGCGGCTGCGCCCGAAGGGCTGGCTGACGTTGATCCAAAAAGCCGACCGTCTCGCCGAGATCCTCGCAGCACTTCATCCCGCCGCCGGGACGATCTCGGTTTTGCCGGTCGCGGGGCGTGTGGGGCGCGATGCTGGTCGCGTTATTGTGACGGCGCGCAAAGGCACACGCGGCCCGCTGCGTTTGCTGCCGCCCTTCGTGATGCATGCGAAAAGCGCGCATTTACAGGATGGTGAGGATCTGACCCCCGAAGCGCAGGCGGTTCTGCGCGCGGGAGAGGCGATTAACCGGCGCGACATTTAAACTCATGACAGAATCATGAATGTGTGCTGCAATCCTCTTGTTTGCCGAACCAAACAGGAGGACGACATGTCGGTTACTTCCCATGTGGAGGAACTTCGCCGTAAGCACCAGTCGCTGACCGTTGCCGTGGAAGCCGCGGAGCGCAATCCGGGCCGCGACTCGCTCGATATCACCAAGATGAAACGTGAGAAAATGCGCTTGAAAGAGGAGATTTCCCGGCTGACGCATTAGGGTTCGCATGTCGGTCCAAGCTGCGTGCGACGCGTTTGGACCATCCTGATCCATAGAAAACGGCCCGCATCTGACTGCGGGCCGAATTCATTTTGTCAGTTCTGTTGCTCAGTTTGGCCAATGTTGGCCGAAGATTTGATTAACCGAAGACCCGATTAGCCGAAGAATTGGCCGCCGTTGGCGCTGATGGTCGAGCCGGTGATGAAGCCTGCATCGTCCGAAGCCAGGAAGACCACGGCGCGCGCGATCTCGTCAGGCTCGCCAAGGCGTCCGACCGGGATCTGCGGGATGATACGCTCGGCCAGCACTTTTTCGTCGATGGCGAGCACCATTTCCGTGCCGATATAGCCCGGGGCAATCGCGTTCACGGTGATGCCAGCGCGGGCTCCTTCCTGCGCGAGCGCGCGGGTGAAGCCGATGTCGCCTGCCTTGGCCGCCGAATAGTTGGCCTGACCGGCTTGACCCTTCTGGCCATTGATCGAGCTGATGTTGATGACGCGGCCGAATTTGCGGTCACGCATCCCGCCCCAGATCGGCTGGGTCATGTTGAACAGGCCGTTGAGGTTGGTGTCGATGACCTCTTTCCACTGCTGGACGGTCATTTTGTGGAACATGCCATCGCGGGTGATGCCCGCGTTATTGACCAGAACCGCGATCGGGCCGAGCTCTTCTTCGACCTGTTTGATCCCTGCGGCGCAGGCGTCATAATCGGCGACCGACCATTTATAGGTCTTGATGCCGGTTTCTGCCGTGAAGGCGCGGGCGGCATCGTCATTGCCTGCATAGTTGGCGGCGACGGTATAGCCGGCCTCTTTCAGAGCCTTCGAGATCGCGGCCCCAATTCCCCGCGAGCCCCCCGTGACAAGTGCGACTTTGGCCATGATTCCCCCTCTAGAACAGATAGCTCGGTAATTGAATTACATATGTGACTGTCTGTGCGCAAGATAGTTGCGCACAGACTTTCGTCTCTGTTTACGGACGCTCAAGGCACATGGCGACGCCCATGCCGCCGCCGATGCACAGGGTTGCGAGGCCTTTCTTGGCGTCGCGGCGCTTCATTTCGTACAGCAGGGTGTTGAGAATGCGCGCGCCCGAAGCGCCGATCGGGTGGCCGATGGCAATGGCGCCGCCGTTCACGTTCACGATCGCCGGATCCCAGCCGAGCTCTTTGTTGACGGCGCAGGCCTGTGCGGCAAAAGCCTCGTTGGCTTCGACGAGATCAAGATCCGCGACCTTCCAGCCTGCCTTTTCCAGTGCCTTGCGGCTGGCCGGGATCGGGCCGGTGCCCATGATGGCGGGATCAAGCCCGGCGGTCGCATAAGAGGCGATGCGCGCAAGCGGCGTCAGCCCACGGCGCGCGGCCTCGTCCTCGGTCATCACCAGAACCGCCGCGGCACCGTCATTCAGGCCCGAGGCATTGCCTGCCGTGACCGAGCCCTCTTTGGTGAAGGCCGGGCGCAGCTTTTCCATGGCCTCGAGCGTGGCGCCGTGACGGATATATTCGTCGGCATCGACGCTGATCTCGGATTTCTTGGTCTTCACAATATGGGGCACGATCTCATCGGCGAATTTCCCGGCCTTCTGCGCGGCCTCGGCCTTGTTTTGCGATGCGACCGCGAAATGGTCCTGCTCATCGCGCGAGATCTGCCATTGATTGGCGACGTTTTCGGCGGTCTGGCCCATGTGGTAGTTGTTGAACGCATCCCACAGGCCGTCGCGGATCATCGTGTCGATGAGCTGCATGTCGCCCATCTTCTGGCCCGAGCGCAGATAGGCGGCATGGGTCGAAAGCGACATCGATTCCTGACCGCCCGCGGCGACGATCGTTGCATCGCCCAGAATGACCTGCTGCGCGGCAAGCGCCACGCTGCGCAGGCCCGAGCCGCAGACCTGATTGATCAGCCAGGCGGCCGATTCCTTGGGAAGCCCGGCCTTGATATGCGCCTGCCGGGCCGGGTTCTGGCCTTGTGCGGCCGTCAGGACCTGGCCGAGGATGGTTTCGCTGACTTCGGACGGATCGATGCCGGCGCGCTCGACCACGGCGCGAAGGACGGTCGCACCAAGCTCGTGGGCGGGGATATGCGCGAACGCCCCCATAAAGCTGCCCACAGGGGTGCGCGCAGCAGAGACGATGACGGCCTTAGTCATAGGGGATCTCCTGGTTACTCCGTAGCCGGTTCATTCCGGCTTTCGTACCCATGTGATCCTTGTTGACGCGCCCACGTCAAGCGATCTGGCCGCAGGCGGCGTCGAATAGGACTTAAGCCGCTCCGACCTTGGTGGGTCATTGCCGCCGGGCGGTCGATTGCGGGGAGCGCCACGGGGGGACAATGGTCGGAGCTCCGAAGTAGAAGCCCTGCATGCAGTCGATCCCCATATCGATCAGATAGGCGGCATCCTCGGCGGTTTCGACCGATTCCGCGACGGTGAACATGTCGAAATGATGCGCGATGGTCTGAAGCGCTTGAGTCAGCACCTGATTATCTGCGGTTTCCGAGATTTCGCGGATGAAGCGGCCGTCGATCTTGATCATGTCGAAGCTGAATTCGCGCAAATACCGGAAGGAGGTATAGCCCGCCCCGAAATCGTCCAGCGCGAAGCTGACGCCGTGATCTTGCAATTCCGACATGAAGCGATTGACCATCGAGGGCATGTCCATCGCCGAGCTTTCGGTGATTTCCAGAATGAGCCGCTCGGCAATGCGGGGATCTTGCGAGAGCCCGTCGCGCAGGGTGCGGATCCAGTCGGGATAGCCGATCGAGCGGGCCGACATATTGATCGAAAGCCGCACCCCGGGCTCTTCCGCGAGGGTCTTGAGCCCCATATCCAGCGCGATGCAGTCGATCTGGCGACCAAGCTCGGTCGATTCGACATGCGGCATGAAATCGCGCAGCGGAATGAAGCGTCCGGTCTGATCCATGACGCGAATCAGCCCTTCGTAGAAGGCGACGCGATTGGGGCGGTCGGATTGGACCACGGGCTGATAGGCGAGGACGGCGTTCTTGTTCTCGATCGAGGTCTGAACGGTCTCCAGCGTCAGGCGCGCCTGTTGTTCGATTGCGAAGTCCAGGGGCGAGCTGCGGCCCCCCGGAGGGAAAAGGTTCGTGGCCATGTCGGGACTCCTTGCCAATGTGACGCACACTGGCGGATTTTCCCTTAAATCGGGTAAATATGGCGAAGATTCTGGATTCGAGGTTAACCCACCATGTCCCCAACGACCGCCCCCTCAGAACCGCAGCGTTGCAGCTGGTGCGGCACCGATCCGCTTTATGTGGCCTATCATGACGAGGAATGGGGCGTGCCCGAATATGATTCGCGCGCCCTGTGGGAAAAGCTCGTGCTCGACGGCTTTCAGGCCGGTCTGAGCTGGATCACCATCCTGCGTAAGCGCGACACGTTCCGCGAGGTCTTCGAGGGCTTCGACCCCGAGCGCGTCGCGCGTTGGGGCGAGCCCGAGATCGCGAGCGCCTTGCAAAATCCCGGCATCATCCGTCATCGCGGCAAGATCGAGGCCGCCGTCACCGGCGCGCGGCGCTATCTTGAAATCGAAGCGCGCGAGGGCTTTTCGCCCTTCATCTGGTCCTTCGTCGGCGGCGCCCCGATCCAGAGCAATCTGCGCTCGATGGCCGAGGCTCCGACCAAGAGCGCGGAATCCGAGGCGATGGCCAAGGCGCTGAAGAAAGAGGGCTTCAAATTCTGCGGCCCGGTCATCACCTATGCCTTCATGCAGGCTTGCGGTCTGGTGAACGACCATTTCGCCCATTGCCCGCGGCAGGCGGAGGTCAGGGCGCTTGCAGCTCGCGGATGACCTGTTTCGCGGCCTCGCTCGCCCAGTCGGCGCCGCCGATCAGGCGGGCGCGCTCGCGGCCCTCGCGGTCGATGAGCACGGTGACCGGCATCCCCATGACGCCGGTTGCCCGCGCGAGCTGCTGGCGTTCATCGGTCAGGATCGGCAGGTTCTTGACGCCGATCTCGTCGTAGAATTTCTGGATCGCGGGCAGGGGGTTGCGGCCCGTGGCCACCGTCACGACCTGAAAATCATCGCCGCCGAGCTCGTTTTGCAAGGCCTCGAGTGAGGGCATTTCCTCGCGGCAGGGCGCGCACCAGGTCGCCCAGAAGTTCAGCATCACGACCTTGCCCTTATAGTCCTGAAGGCGGTGCTCGTTGCCCTCGGGGTCGAGGAAGGCGATGTCGGAAACCTCGGTGCCCTCGACGGCGGTCAGCTTGGCCAGACCATTGGCATGGGCGGCCTCGAAGTCGATCGCTCCGGCGGACGCGGCATTTGCACCGAAAACCAGCGCCGTATAAAGCAGAAGCGAACGAAGCATGTGACCTCCGAAGGGCAAGATATGACCGACACGTCCGACAACACCGCCAACACCATGTGGGGCGGCCGTTTTGCCGCAGGACCGGACGCGATCATGACGGCGATCAACGCCTCGATCGAGTTCGACCAGCGGCTCTACCCGCAGGACATCCGCGGCAGCCGGGCCCATGCCGCCATGTTGGCCGCGCAGGGCATCATCAGCCCTAGCGATGAGAAGGCGATTGGGGAAGGGCTGCTCACGGTCTTGTCAGAGATCGAATCGGGGGAGTTCACCTTCTCGGTCGCGCTGGAAGACATTCACATGAACGTCGAATCGCGCCTGAAAGAGATCATCGGCGAGCCTGCCGGGCGTCTGCATACGGCGCGTTCGCGCAATGATCAGGTGGCCACGGATTTCCGCCTCTGGGTGCGCGACCGCTGCGACATCGTCATCGAGTGCCTCGAGGCCGTGATCCGCGCTGCTTTGTCGCAGGCTGAACAGGGCGCGGATTGGGTCATGCCGGGCTTCACCCATCTGCAAACCGCGCAGCCGGTGACCTGGGGCCATCACATGATGGCCTATGTCGAGATGTTCGGCCGCGACAAATCCCGGTTCGAGGATGCGCGCAAGCGCATGAACGAATCGCCGCTTGGCGCGGCGGCTCTGGCCGGGACGAGCTTCCCGATTGACCGCCACGCGACGGCGGCAGCCCTGGGCTTTGACCGCCCGATGGCCAACAGCCTCGATGCCGTCTCGGATCGCGACTTCGCGCTGGAGTTCCTGTCTTCGGCGGCGATCTGCGCGGTCCATCTGTCGCGTCTGGCCGAAGAGCTGGTGATCTGGTCCTCGGCCCAGTTCCGCTTTGTCACTTTGTCGGACCGCTTCTCGACCGGCTCGTCGATCATGCCGCAGAAGAAGAACCCCGATGCGGCCGAGCTGATCCGCGCCAAGATCGGGCGGATCCTTGGGGCGACCGTGGCGCTCTTCGTCGTGATGAAGGGCCTGCCGCTCGCCTATTCCAAGGATATGCAGGAAGACAAGGAACAGGTCTTTGATGCCGCCGACAATCTGGTGCTGGCCTTGGCCGCGATGTCGGGGATGCTGACCGATCTGACCGCGAACCGCGACAAGCTGGAAGCGGCGGCGGGCTCGGGCTTTTCCACCGCGACCGATCTGGCCGATTGGCTGGTGCGCGCGGCGGGCCTGCCCTTCCGCGACGCCCACCACGTCACCGGCACGCTGGTTGCGATGGCCGAGAAGAAGGGCATCGACCTGCCCGAACTGACCTTGGCCGAGATGCAATCGGTTAACCCGACGATCACACAAGAGATCTATTCTGTGCTGGGCGTTCACAACTCGGTCGCCTCGCGTCAAAGCTATGGCGGGACCGCGCCCGATCAGGTGCGCGCCCAGATCGCGCGCTGGAAGGAGAAACTGGCATGAAGCTTTGGCCCCTGATCGCGCTTCTGGCGCTGGCGGCTTGCGGCGTGGATGGGCCTCCGGTCCGTCCGGGGCCGCAAAGCGACACGCCGCCGCCGGGTCTTTCGGTCTCTGGCGAGGGTCGGATCGGCGTTGTTTCGACGCTTTGACCTGACCCCCTTGCGGCTGTTGTGGCTGGGGCTCGCCCTTTTGGGGGGCGGGCTTGGCCTGTGGCGGGGCGTCAGCCTTGATGCCTCGCAAGGGGTCGCGCTGGTGGTTCTGGCCTTGTGGTGCCTGATCGAAACCACGATACGGCGCAACTGGACCGCTTTGCTCACCTTTCCGGCGATGGCGTTGGGCATTGGCTGCGCGCTTCCGCTTTATCTTTTCCTCCGCTCTCGCAGGATCGTCTGATGGATCACTTCAACTACAAGGATGGCGTGCTCTGCGCCGAGGACGTGCCGCTGGCCCAGATCGCCGAAGCGGTCGGCACGCCGGTCTATGTCTATTCGACGGCGACGCTGACGCGCCATTTCCAGCAGTTCCAGAAGGCGCTGGACTGGACCGACCATCTGGTCTGCTTTGCGGTCAAATCGAATTCGAATATCGCGGTCCTGAAGGTGCTGGGCGATCTCGGCGCGGGGATGGATGTGGTCTCGGGCGGCGAGTATGCGCGCGCCAAGGCAGCAGGCGTCCCGGGCGAGCGCATCGTCTTTTCCGGCGTCGGCAAGACCGAGGACGAGATGCGTCTGGCGCTGGAAGGCGGCATCCGTCAATTCAACGTCGAATCCGAGCCGGAGCTGCTGCTGCTCTCGGAGGTCGCGACCTCTTTGGGCGTCACCGCGCCGATTGCTTTGCGCGTGAACCCCGATGTCGATGCCCATACCCATGAAAAGATCGCGACCGGCAAATCCGACAACAAATTCGGCATTCCGATCGCCAAATCCCGTGCGGTCTATGCGCTTGCGGCCAGCCTGCCCGGGATCGAGGTCGTCGGCGTCGATATGCATATCGGCAGTCAACTGACCGAGCTCGAGCCCTTCCGCCAAGCCTATGCCAAAATGGCCGAGCTGGTCACGGCTCTGCGTGAAGACGGCCACGACATCCGCCGTCTGGATATGGGCGGCGGGCTTGGCATTCCCTACCGCCGCGACAACAACGCCCCGCCACTTCCGGTCGAATATGGCAAGGTCGTGCGCGAGGCGGTTGGCCATCTTGGCTGCGAGATCGAGATCGAGCCGGGCCGCAATATCTCGGGCAATGCCGGGATTTTGCTCTCGTCGGTGATCTATCTCAAGGAAGGCGAGGGCCGCGATTTCCTGATCCTCGACGCCGCCATGAACGATCTGATGCGCCCGGCCATGTATGGCGCGCATCATGACATCGTCCCGGTGATCGAGCCCGAACTCGCCGCCGAAGTCGCCCCCTTCGACGTGGTGGGTCCGGTCTGCGAATCCGGCGACACCTTCGAAAAAGGGATGCAGCTCAACCGCTTTGCGGCGGGCGATCTGGTGGCCTTCCGCTCGGCGGGCGCTTATGGCGCGGTGATGGCCTCGGAATATAACACCCGTCCGCTGGTGCCCGAGGTTCTGGTCTCGGGCGATCAATTCGCCGTCATCCGCGCGCGCCCCTCGATCGAAGAGATCATTGCGCGCGACGCGATCCCCGGCTGGATGACCGCGAAAAGCTGAGCTTTCGCGGCTTTTCGCAAAAGCCTGCCTGCGCGGCGCGGCGGTGTCGCCGCGCTTGTTCCCCGCCGGAGGGCGTGAAATAGTCGCGGCAGACGATTAAGGGAAAAGCGCCGGGCATGACCACTCCCGACAAGCAGACGGACCGGAGATCTGTCTCCACCGCCGACAGCCCCCGCGTGGCCTATGCGGTGGGGCTGACGCGGGCTGGCATGGTCTGGGAGCAGGCGGCGCGCGGCTTCTGGCCCCTGCTGGTGGTTCTGGCGCTGGTTCTCGCCGCGCTGGCCTTTGGGCTTTTGCCACTTCTGTCGCGCAGCTGGCTGATCGCCGCGCTTGTTGTCGCGGGACTGGCGCTTGTGGGCGCGGGGCTCTGGGGGCTTTGGCGCTTTCGCAGGCCCAGCCGGATGGCGGCGCGCGCCCGCGTCGATGCCGCTCTCGACGGCCGCCCGCTGTCGGCCCTGTCCGATGAGATGGCGCTTGGCGGCGAGGATGCCGGTGCGACGAGCCTCTGGCAGGCCCATCTGGCGCGGATGCGCGCCGAGGCTGACCGCGCCCGTCCGATTGCCCCCGATGCGGGACTTGCCCGCCGTGATCCTTTCGCGCTGCGTCTGGCCGGGCTGACCGCGCTGGCGATGGTGCTGGTCTTTGCCCCGCCCGGGGAAATCGGGCAGGGGCTCGCCGCGCTTGGCTCGACCTTCCGCCCGGTGCCGCCCGAGACGCCCACGGTCGAGACCGGTCCGGGCTGGGAAGGCTGGGCTCAGCCGCCCGCCTATACCCGCCGCCCGACGATCTATCTGAACGCGCTGCCGGTGGACGAGGCGCTGGTTCTGCCCAAGGGCAGCCGCGTCAGCTTCCGCCTTTACGGCAAGGATGCCGAGGTCTCGCAAGACATTGGTCAAGCCGTCGCGGGCGAGCGCCCCGATCCGCTGGCCCCGGAATTCACCGCCGAGAAAGACGGCAGCATCCGCGTCGCGGGCCGCCGTTTCGCGGTCACGGTCCAGCCCGATGCGGCGCCGACGGTCAGCCCCGGCGCCGCACCCAGCCGCCGCGCCGATGGCAAGCTGGTGCAGCAATTCACCGCCAAGGACGACAATGGCGTCGTGTCCGGCAGGGCCACGATCTCGCTCGATCTCGCGGCCGTGGACCGCCGCTTTGGCCTGAGCATCGCGCCCGAAAAGCGCGAGGATATCTCGATTGATCTGCCGCTGCCCGCGACTGGGCCGCGCAAGGAGATCAAGGGCCAGCTTGTCGCCGATCTCGCGCGCCATCCTTGGGCGAACCTGCCGGTGACGGTGCGGCTTGAGGTCACTGACGGGATCGACCAGACCGGCCAATCGGCGCCGATGAAGATGATCCTGCCGGGGCGGCGCTTCTTCGACCCGCTGGCCGCCAGCCTGATCGAGATGCGGCGCGATCTGCTGTGGTCGCGCGAAAATCGCACCACCGCCGCCGAGATCCTGCGCGCGGTGACCTGGCAATCCGATGGTTTCATGGACGACAAGCTCGCCGTCGGGCTTGAGGCCACGATTGCCAAGCTTGAAAGCGGGCCGCTGTCTGACAAGGACCGCGACGCCATGGCCCAGATGCTCTGGGAGGCGGCGATTGCGCTGGAGGATGGCGGGCTCTCGGATGCTTTGGCGCGGATGCGACAGGCGCAAGAGCGGCTCTCCGAGGCGATCCGCAATGGCGCCAGCCCCGACGAGGTCCAGCGCCTGATGGACGAGCTGCGCAAGGCGACCGATGCCTATACCGACATGCTGGCCGAGCGCGGCACCGACCCTTCCGCGAAATTCGACCGCTCGCCCAAGCAGCAGCGCCAGCAGATCACCGGCGATCAGATCCAGAAGATGATGGATGAGATCCAGCGCCTGATGAACGAGGGCCGCATGGCCGAGGCGCAAGAGCTGCTCGATCAGTTCAACCGCATGATGGAAAACCTGCAGGTCAATGACAGCCCGGACGGCAATGGCGCGCGCCAGCGCCCGATGAACCGGCTGGCCGAGACTCTGCGCGATCAGCAAAAGCTTTCGGATGAGATCATGCGCGATTTGCAGGATCAGTTCATGCAGCCCTTGGACCAGCAGGGCCAATCCGGCCAGCAGGACGGTCAGCAGGGGCAACAGGGTGAACAAGGCCAGCCCGGCCAACCGCAGCAAGGCCAGTCTCAGCAGGGCCAGTCGCAGGGGCAGGGCCAGCCCGGCCAACCGGGCGCGCAGCAAGGCGAACCGCAAGGCGGCGGCAGCTTCGCCGATCGCCAGCGTCAGCTGCGCGAAGAGCTGGGCCGTCAGCGCGGGCTGATGCCGGGGCAGGGCACCGCCGAGGGCGATCAGGCACGGCAGCGGCTCGACGATGCGGGCCGGGCGATGGAAGAGGCCGAGCAGGCTCTGCGCGACGGCGATGCGCCGGGCGCGATGGAGCGGCAGGCCGAGGCGATCCAGAACATGCGCGAGGGGATGCGCGCGCTTGGCGATCTCGCGAACCGCAATCAGCAGGACCAGCGCGCCGAGGGCCAGAACGGCCAGCAGGGCCAAGAGGGCGACAATCCGCAGGGCCAAAGCGGCGATGAGCGCGGCCAACGCGGACTTGGCCTGCCCTATTCGCGTCAGGCGGGCACCGATCCCTTGGGGCGGCAGCTCTCGGGGCAGGGCAATACGATGACGAATGGCGATCCTCTGGCCGAGGGCGTCGATCCGTCGCGGCAGGCGCGCAATCTGCTCGACGAGATCCGCCGCCGTATGGGCGAGCGCGAGCGTCCCGAGGATGAGAGGGATTATCTGGGCCGCCTGCTCAATCGGTTCTGATCGGGCGGAGCGCGGGCCGGGATAGTGTCGGGCCTATAGCGGGCCGGGCTTTTGTCGTGTCAGGTGGGGTTTGGATTGGCGCTTATCGGGCGCGTAAACAGCCTGCGAAGTTCAGGCGCTCGATTAGGCCCTAGATCAAGCCCTCGGTCGAGCCAATCCGGCGCGCAAGGGATCGCGCGCCGGATTTTGGCTTAGCTTCGGCCCTGTGTCTTGCCCGGGCGTTTCATCTCGTCGGGGCGCATGACGGGCTTGGCATTGCCCATCTTCGACTTCTCGGCCTTGCCCGCGACCGCAGCCTTGTCGTTGGCGGCTTTGGGATCGAGTTTCTTGCTCATGCTGGCGACCTCCGATTGCCGACAGGACCTGTCCTGCCGCGCAAAAAGCCAACGAGGAAAGCCTCGCCGCGTTTCGTCAAGCCTTCGTGAAGGGCCCGGAAAAAGCCGCGCCAGTCGGAGGCGTTACTCGGCGTCGGGTGTCCGGCCCAGCAGCTCGCCGGTGGTGGTGTAAAGCCAGATCCGGCCGCGGTCGATGTCCTCGCGCCATTCCATCAGCTTGGCGCCGACCGCGCCTTGCCCGGCGATGCGGGGGGCGAGGAAATAGCCGCCGATGACGATCAGCGCGACCATCGCGGCGATGCCGAAGCCGGTGCGGTAGCTCTCGGCCTCGGTTCGCTGGCTGAGAACGATGGTCGAGGGCAATTGCTCACGCCGCCGGGTCGGAGGCGTCGGGGCGTCATCGGGCGGGTTCACGGCGGTGGCCGCTTCTGCGGGTGCAGAGCTTGGCGCCTCGGATACGGGCGCCTCGGAGACGGGCGCTGCGGAAGCAGGGGCTTCTGGCGCGGGCGAGAGCGGCGTCGCTGCCTCAGCCGGGGTTGCCGTTGTCGATGTCGATGTCGATGCCGGGGCACGGATGCCGGGGTCGGCCAGATCACCCGGCGATGCGGGCTCTGAGTTCTGTGTGTCGGTGTTGAATAGCTCGGTGCTCAGCGTCTCTGCGCCCGGCCGTTCGGTTTCCAGCTCCGGTGCGGGATCGGCGGGCAAGGTATCGCCGGGCAAGGACAGGGCGTCGGTGTCACCCTCGGTCCCATCATCGGGCGTTGCCATCTCGGGCGTCTCGGGCGCGGCGGCAGGCGTCACCGGCGCGAAGGTCAGCGGCCCGAGCGTGGCCGCCAGCTTCTCGGCATCGGGCAGGGTCAGCGGCGGCAATTCGATGCGCCCGGCGCGCGTGCCCATGCGGTGGCGCTCGTCGAATTCCGAAACCGTGGTCGCGGGCCAGTCGATCAGCGGCGGATCCGCCGGGCGCTCCTTCGCCGGAGGCTCGGGCAGATGCAGCGCGGTTTGCGAGAGCGGCTTGGGTGATTCGCTCGGCGCAAAGCCAGCGGCATCCGTCGTTTCCTCTGTGCCCGGCACACTGCGGTCGCTTTGGCGCGCGCCCAATTCACGCGCGGCCTCTTCACGCAGGATCGAGAGCACGGAATCCGACAGAGGGCGGCTCAGAACCGGCGCCACAGCCGCGGGAGCACTGCGTTCGCCGGGTTGAAACCAGACCTGACCACAAGAGGAGCATTCGACATCACGGCCCTTGGGCGGCACCAGAGTGCTGTCGATTTCATACTGGGCGTCGCAATTCGGGCAGATCAGCCGCATTCGTCACTTTCCGTTTTCATCAATTCGCACAGGAATCCGCATCGGGATTTTCACTGGCGTCTCGCATTCGCCGCTGACCTGTTCTATCAAGCCCCGACCCCCGCGCCAAGAAGCTCGGGGAAAGGAGGTTCTCGTGATCGAAATGCAGGGTGTGTCCTTCGGCTACCACGGCAGCGGAGAACTCTTGTCCGATATGACGATCAGCCTGCAACCGGGCTCGTTTCACTTCCTGACGGGGCCGTCGGGGTCGGGCAAGACGACGTTTCTGCGCCTCTGTTATGCCGAGCTTTTGCCGTCCGGCGGTCGGCTGAATGCCTTCGATCAGGATGTGACGACACTTGGGCGCGACGGCATTGCCGCGCTGCGCCGCCGCGTCGGCGTGGTCCATCAGGATCCGCAGTTTCTCGATCATCTGCCCGTCGCCGAAAACGTCGCCTTGCCGCTGACGGTCGCGGGCCAGCCGATTGATATGGAAGAGCTCAAGGCGCTGCTTTCCTGGGTGCAGATGACCGGGCACGCCCGCGCCATGCCGCCCGAGATTTCCGGCGGCGAGCGTCAGCGCGCGGCTTTGGCGCGTGCGGTGATCCTCTCGCCCGATCTGATCCTTGCCGATGAGCCGACCGGCAACCTCGATTGGGAGATGTCGATGCGCATTCTCCAGCTGCTGGTCGAGCTGAACCGTTCAGGCAAATCGGTCCTGATCGCGACCCATGATCTCAACCTGATCCGCGCGGCCAAGGCGATGGTCTCGGCGCGTGTCCTGCGGATCGCGGGCAAATCGCTGCAACTGGCAGGAGCGGATCTGTGAAAAAGCCCGAGCTCAAATTCCGCAAACCCGATCTGAAGGCGCTGGATCTCGCCGCGCTCTGGCGCGGCCTCATCCGCCCCGAGGCCGGGATTGCCGACCGCGTCGTGCCCCCCACCGGCTTCACCGCGCAGCTCACGCTGTTTTCGGCGGGGGCGATGGCCTTTCTCGCGGTCTTCGCGCTGGCTTTGGCGCTGGCGACCGGACGGCTGGCCGAGCGCTGGTCAGAATCTTTGGCGCAGACCGTGACCATCCGCGTCTCGGCTCCGGCCAATGAGATCGACCATCAAAGCGCCGCCGTGCTCGAGGTGCTGAAATCCACGCCGGGCGTCGTGAAATCCGAGGTGGTTTCCGACGAAGAGGTCGAAAAGCTGCTCGAGCCTTGGTTCGGCCCCGATGTGCCGGTTGATGCCCTGCCGGTGCCGCGTCTGATCGAGGTCACGCAAAACAGCCATTTCGATTCGGCGGCGCTCCAGCTTCGGCTTGAGGCCGAGGCGCCGGGCGCGATTGTCGATGACCATACCCGCTGGCGCCAGCCTCTGGTCACGGCGGCGAACCGGCTGAAGGTGCTTGGGATCTTCTCGCTTCTGCTGATCGCGGCGACGGCGGGCGCGATGATCACGCTGGCGGCCAAAGCGGCGCTCGCTGCGAATGGGCAGGTGATCCGCGTGCTGCGCCTGATCGGGGCGCGCGACATCACCATCGCCACCGCCTTCGTGCGCCGCTTCACGCGCCGCGCGGCGATTGGCGCGGCGGGCGGCACCGCGCTTGGCATGGCCGCGATCTTCATGCTGCCCAATATGGATGCGGCGGGCGGCTTTCTGACCGGGCTTGGCTTTCACGGCTGGGGCTGGATCCTGCCGCTCTTCATCCCGGCGATCTGGGCGCTGATCGGCTTTCTCTCGACCCGGTGGGCGGCGCTGAAGATGCTGCGCGAGGTGCGCTGATGGCATCGCGCTATCACCCGCGCCCGGCGGGCGTGCTGGGCCTGCCGCGACTGGTGATCTTCTATCTCTGGATCGCGCTGGTCACGCTGGTGATGGGCATCTTCTGGCTGCCGGTGGTGCAGTTCACCCGCATGGGCGCGCATCGTTTGGGCGTTGCCTGGTCGGGACAGCTGCTGCTTGCGGCGCGCATCGCGCTTGGGGTCAAGGTCGAGATCCGGGGCACGCCGCCGAAGGAAGCCTGCATCATTGCGGCCAAGCACCAGAGTTTCCTCGATATTCTGACCATCGCCCATGCCGTGCCGCAATGCGCCTTCATCATGAAGCGCGAGCTCTTGCGCGTGCCGATCATGGGTTATTATGCGCGCAAGGCAGGCTGCATTCCGATCGACCGCGCCAAGGGATCCGAGGCGATGAAGCAGATCGCGGCCGAGATCGCGATTGCGCAGGCGCGCCCCGAGGGGTTGGGCCAGCTCATCATCTATCCCGAGGGAACGCGCACCGCGCCCGGGACGAAAAGCAAATACAAGCACGGCGTCGCCTCGATCCGCGCGGCAACCGGGCTGCCGGTGATCCCGGTTGCAGTGAATTGCGGGCTGTTCTGGCCGAAGAAGGGCTATCCGATGCGCCCGGGCACGGCGATTGTCGAATTCCTTCCGGTGATTGCGCCGCCCGCCGGGGCGTCCTTGGGCGCGAACCCCGAGACCGAGCAATCGGCGCGCGATCACGTCACCTTCATGCGCGAGCTTTACGCCACGATCGAAGGCGCGAGCGATGCGCTGCTGGCCGAGGCGGGCGGTCTTCCGGCACGCTGAGCCGGGTCAAACCACGCGTCTTTTGCGCCAAAGACCTGCGTTGCGCCATATCTCTGCCACGGGGATGTGGTAGAAGATAATTCCACGGGCTTTGCCAGATAATGCACCGCTGCCCCTTGATCGGGCAGGGGGCAGGGCATAGCTCGCGTGGCTCTGCGCAAGCGAAGGATCGACCCATGCCCCCTGAAAACCAGTCTCCGATTATCGAGGTCGACCACCTGACCAAGCGCTATGACAGCGGCACTCATGCGCTCAATGATGTCAGTCTGAACATCCGAGAAGGCGAGATTCTGGCGCTGCTCGGTCCCAATGGCGCAGGCAAGACGACGCTGATCTCGACGATCTGCGGCCTTGTCGTGCCGACCTCGGGCACCGTTCGCGTCGGCGGCCATGACATCCGCACCAACTGGCGCGCCGCGCGCCGCCTGATCGGTCTGGTGCCTCAGGAAATCGTGCTCGAACCCTTCGAGAAGGTCATTGATTGCGTGCGCTTCACGCGGGGGCTTTACGGCGAAAAGCCTGATGACGCCTATATCGAGGAAATTCTGCGCAGCCTCGCGCTTTGGGAAAAACGCGACGCCCGCACCCGCGAGCTGTCGGGAGGGATGAAGCGGCGCGTGCTGATCGCGAAAGCCTTGTCCCATCGCCCCAAAGTGCTTTTCCTTGACGAGCCGACCGCGGGCGTCGATGTCGCCCTGCGCCGCGAGATGTGGACGGTGGTCGATGGTCTGCGCAAGCGCGGCGTCACCATCATCCTGACCACCCATTACCTTGAAGAAGCCGAAGAGATGGCCGACCGCATCGGCGTCATCAATCGCGGCAAGCTGATTTTGGTGAAGCCCAAGGACGAGCTGATGGGCGAGTTCGGCAAGAAGCATCTGACCATCGAGCTGACCGAGCCGCTTGCCGCTTTGCCCGAGGGGCTGCCGCCCCATGTCGTGCTGGCGCCGGACGGGCTGTCGCTTGGCTATGATTATGATACCCGCGCCGAGCGCTCGGGGATTGCCCGGCTTTTGGCGGCCTTGGCCGCAGAAGACATCTCGGTGCGCGATGTCGCCACCAAACAGAGCTCGCTCGAAGAGGTCTTCATGTCACTTCTGGAGAATGCAGAATGAACTGGTCCGCCGTTCGCGCGATCTATGTGCACGAAATGATGCGGTTCTTCCGCACGATCTGGCAATCCATCGCCTCGCCGGTCCTCTCGACCGTGCTTTACTTCGTGGTCTTCGGCGCCGCCATTGGCGGGCGCATCCAGACGATCGAGGGCGTCGCCTACGGCGCTTTCATCGTGCCTGGCCTGATGATGCTGACCCTGCTGCAGCAATCGGTGTCGAATGCGAGTTTCGGGATCTATTTCCCGAAATTCTCGGGCACGATCTATGAATATCTGGTCGCGCCTGCGGGCTGGATCGAGGTCACGGCGGGCTTTGTCGGCGCGGCTGCCTCGAAGGCGATGCTGATCGCGGTCATCATCTTGCTGACGAGCTTCTGGTTCAACGGCGTCCACATCGCCCATCCGTTCTGGATGCTGGCCTTCCTGATCCTCACTGCCGTCAGCTTCTCGCTTCTGGGCTTCATCATCGGGCTCTGGGCCAAGAATTTCGAACAGCTCCAGATCGTGCCGATGATGGTGATCACGCCGCTGACCTTCCTGGGCGGGGCCTTCTATTCGGCCTCGATGCTGCCGCCCTTCTGGGAGGCGGTCGCGAAGCTCAACCCGGTGCTCTATCTCGTGTCGGGCTTCCGCTGGTCCTTCTTCGGGCTGGCTGATGTGCCGGTCGGAACCTCGCTGATTGCGGTCACGATCATGCTGGTGGTCTGCCTTGCGGCAATCCGCTGGATCTTCGCGACCGGCTGGCGTCTGCGCGAGTAACCACCCTTAGCGTGGGCAGAGCCTCGTCTGAGGGTCTGCCGCGACATATTCCTTGGCGGAGATCTTCTGGATCTGCAGCGAATGCTTCCAATCGGCATTCCAGCGCTCCAGCACGCCATTGCGGTAATAGCTCCCCATGATGTCATCGACGCCCGGCGGAATGATCGTCGTGTTCGGGATGCGTGGTGCGTGGAAACCCACGGTCGCGTCGGGGGCGAGGCAGGCATTGGGCATGGTGATGAAGAGCGTGCAAGCCGAGCCGCAATAACCCCGGACCTCGACCGGCACGCCCGATTGCTCGAGCTGGCGGCGGCGCTGAATGGTCTGGACGACATTGCCGCCACGGTTGTTCAAGATCACCACCGGCTCGCCCGAGGCCCCGGGCTGAAGCGGCGGCTGGCCGACCAGATCATTGGCCGGGGAGTTCTTGAGGGACTCGATGGTGCTGACGCAGCCAGCCAGCGTCAGAACGGCGGCAAGGCCGAGAAGGTGAAGGGAAGGCATTCAGGTCATCGTGTCCTCAGAGGGTCTTGGCCTCTAGAATGCCGCGCCCCTCGCAGGTTGAAAAGCCACGATGGCGTGCGTGACGCTGTGCTTTACGTCAAGTGATCTTGCGCTTCGGCCCTCCGGCGCTATATGCGCGGACATGAGCGCCAATCCCTCGAATCTGAACCCGCCGAATCTCCGCCCCGATCTCGCGAAAGCCGCCGTCCCAGACGAGCGTCGCGCGGGCCAGCCGACGATTGGCATGGTCTCGCTCGGCTGCCCCAAGGCGCTGGTCGACAGCGAGCGCATCCTGACGCGTCTGCGCGCCGAAGGCTATGCGATCAGTCCGGATTATACCGGCGCCGATGCGGTCATCGTGAACACCTGCGGCTTCCTTGACAGCGCCAAGGCCGAAAGCCTCGAGGCGATTGGCGAGGCTCTGGCCGAGAACGGCAAGGTCATCGTCACCGGCTGTCTGGGCGCCGAGCCCGAATTCATCACCGGCGCGCATCCCTCGGTTCTGGCGGTCACCGGGCCCCAGCAATACGAGCAGGTTCTGGACGCCGTTCACGGCGCCGTGCCGCCGTCGCCCGATCCGTTCATCGACTTGCTGCCCGCCTCGGGCGTCAAGCTGACGCCGCGCCATTACAGCTATCTGAAGATTTCGGAAGGCTGCAATCACGCGTGCAAGTTCTGCATCATCCCCGATATGCGCGGCAAGCTGGTCAGCCGCCCGGCCCATGCGGTCGTGCGCGAGGCCGAAAAGCTGGTCGCCGCTGGGGTCAAGGAACTGCTGGTCATCAGCCAGGATACCTCGGCTTACGGGCTCGACCGCAAATATGCCGAAGAGCGCGGCCACCGTGCCCATATCACCGATCTCGCCCGCGATCTCGGCTCGCTCGGCGCTTGGGTGCGGCTGCATTACGTTTATCCCTATCCGCATGTGCGCGATCTGATCCCGCTGATGGCGGATGGGCTGATCCTGCCTTACCTCGACATTCCCTTCCAGCACGCGCACCGCGATGTGTTGAAGCGGATGGCGCGGCCTGCGGCTTCGGCGAAAACCTTGGACGAAATCGCCGCTTGGCGCGATGTTTGCCCGGACATCACGCTGCGCTCGACCTTCATCGTCGGCTACCCCGGCGAGACCGAGGCCGAGTTCCAATATCTGCTCGATTGGCTGGACGAGGCACAGCTCGATCGCGTCGGCTGCTTCCAATATGAAAACGTCAAAGGCGCGCGCGCGAACTTGCTGCCCGATCACGTCCCGGACGAGGTCAAACAGGAACGTTTCGAGCGGTTCATGGAAAAGGCTCAGGCGATTTCCGAGGCGAAGCTTGCCGCCAAGGTCGGCTCGCGCATCGAGGTGATCGTGGACAGCGTGGACGAAGAGGGTGCAACCTGCCGCACCAAGGCTGATGCGCCCGAAATCGACGGCAACCTCTTTATCGATGAGGGTTTCGAGCAGCTTTCGCCCGGCGATATCGTCTCGGTGACGGTGGACGAGGCTGGGGAATACGATCTCTGGGGCACGCTTTAAGCGCGCCGTCCCCAAGCGGACAGATCCGCACTGCCAGATCACAAAGGCGAGCCCGAGGGCTCGCCTTTCGCATGTTTCGCCTGCAAAGATCGCGGCTTTACTCGCAGGTCGAGAGGATCTTCATCACCTCTTCGGTCTGTTTGCGGAAGCGGTCCATGACCTGTTTGCGGTTCGCGGTCAGCATGGCGCGGCTGCTGTCGAGGCCAGATTTGATCTCAAGCCGCCGGTTGAAGACGCCCTCGATTTCGCGGTTATAGGCCGAGGTGGCCTTCACCACCCCCGCGACGCCGCTTGCCGCATTCAGCTTGATCTTGTCGGCACCCGGGCTGGCCGCCATCGTATCGGCGGTGCGCTGGACCATGCCCGCAAGCCCCTCGATCCCTGCCTCGGTCGTGCGTGCCGTGGCCGAGGGGGTGCCCTGCGCGGCAATGATATTGTCGAGATTGCTCCATCCGGTCAAAGCGAGATCGGCGGTGCCCTTGGCATAGGCCCCGCCCGCGCCGCTGGTCTTGGTATGGGTCACCGCGCGGCTGGCGGCGGTGCGCAGGGCATCCTTGACCGAGCCGCCGTTTTGCAAAACGCTGGCCGCCGCCAGATAGGTGTCGCTCGCGGTCTGGGTGCCATCGGCGATGGTGCGGCCGAGCTCTGCCTGAGGCTGGCCGGTCGCGCTCATCAGGCTGGCCGCCATGTCGAGGCTGGCGAGCGCGGTCTTGTGGATGAAATCGACCGCCAGCCACCAGCGGCCCTCGCGGTCGAGGCTGTCGAGCTCCATCATGCTCTTGCGATATTCGGTTTCCGCAGCGGCGCTCAGGCGGCGGATGTTGTCGAGCCGGGTGCGCGCATCCGTGCACATCTGCGGCGGGACGATGCGATGCTGACGCTCGGCCTCGCTCAGATTGATCGGCCGTTTGGTGGTCATGGCGGCGGCGGGCTGAGCGGTCGTGCCGCGGGTTGGCGCTGAACTCGACATCAACAACTCCCTGAGAGCGGTCCTTCACAAAGGCCGCTGGATTTTAGGACTGAATGCAGACAAATTAGTCGTTACTTTCAGGCCTGTCCACGGTCTCGATCACGAGCCATAGGTATTTGATGGAACGGGCTCTTTTCCACAGCCGGGCTCTGGCCTAGACAGGGACAAACCACCCAGCCGGGGACATGCGATGAAATGGGATGCCGAGGGCAAGCCGAAGAAGCCGACCATCATCGGCATCGGGGCGCAAAAAGCCGGGACGACCTGGCTCAGCCAGATGCTCGGGCAGCATCCGGGGGTCTGGGCGCCGCCGCTCAAGGAAATCCAGTATTTCAACTATCTGCATAATCCCGAGCACCGCGACTGGCTGCCCTGGCATTTCCGGCGCGGCAAAGCCAATATCGAGAAACGCTATGCGACCCGGGGCGAAGAGATGCCGGGCGTGGTCAGCCAGTATCTTTCGCGGATCACCCGCGACCCGATGTTCACCCGCCATTGGTACAAGCAGGTCTTCGCGCCCGCGCCCGAAGGGACGCAGCCGATGGATGTCACCCCGGAATATTCGACCCTGCCGGAAGACGGGGTTGCCGAGGTTGCGAAATTCCTGCCCGAGGCGCGCTTCATCTATATCATCCGCCATCCCGTCGATCGCGCGATTTCACAGATGAAGATGAACATCACCCGGGCCGGGCGAAAGCCCGCCTCGCTTGAGGATTGGCTGCGCGAGATCGAGGATCCGGTTCTCGCCGATCGCGGGGATTACCAAAGCTATCTGCCGCGCTGGACCGCCCATTTCGGCCCTGACCGCCTGCTCGTGCTGCCCTTCGGCATGATCGAGAAAGCGCCCTTGGAGTTCATGCGCCGGATCGAGGCCTTTCTGGGCCTGCCCGAGTTCTCTTATCAAGGTCTGCGCAGCAAGGTCTTCGCCGCCAAGACCGGGCTTTCGGTCCCCGATGCCGCCCGCGCCCGGCTGCGCGCGCAGTTCGAGCCGCAGTTCGCCTTTCTTGAGGAAACCTTCGGCCAGGATTTCATGGCGCGCATCCGCTAGGGGCTCCGCCCGAGGTCACGCTTCCCCTTTGATGCGCTTTCGCCTACATAGCGGGGCAAGTTTATTCAAAGGGGAAAGATCATGGCCTCCTACCAGTTTGTTTATCACATGGACGGAGTGTCCAAGGCCTATGCCGGCGGAAAGAAGGTCTTCGAGAACATCCGGCTGAACTTCCTGCCGGGCGTGAAGATCGGTGTGGTCGGCGTCAACGGCGCCGGTAAATCGTCGCTTCTGCGCATCATGGCCGGGATCGACAAGGATTTCACCGGCGAGGCTTGGGCCGCGAAAGGTGCAACCGTCGGCTATCTGCCGCAGGAACCGGCGCTCGACCCGCAGCTCAATGTGCGCGGCAACGTCATGGAAGGCGTCAAGGCCAAGCAGGCCAAGCTCGACCGCTATAACGAGCTTGCCATGAACTACTCGGACGAGACCGCCGACGAGATGGCGAAGCTGCAAGACGAGATCGATGCCGAGAACCTCTGGGATCTTGACAGCCAGATCGACATTGCGATGGAAGCCCTGCGCTGCCCGCCCGATGATGCCGATGTCGAAAGCCTCTCGGGTGGTGAGCGCCGCCGCGTCGCTTTGTGCAAACTGCTGCTCGAACAACCCGACATGCTGCTTCTCGACGAACCGACCAACCACCTTGACGCCGAGACCATCGCCTGGCTGCAAAAGCACCTGATCGAATATCCCGGCACGATCCTGACCGTCACGCACGACCGCTATTTCCTCGACGATATCACCAGCTGGATTCTCGAGTTGGACCGTGGTCGCGGCATCCCCTACGAGGGCAATTACTCGGCATGGCTGGAGCAGAAAGCCAAGCGGCTCGCGCAGGAATCGCGTGAGGACAAGGCCAAGCAAAAGACCCTTGAGCGCGAGCTCGAGTGGATCCGCGCCGGTGCGAAAGCCCGTCAGGCCAAGCAAAAAGCCCGGATCAACGCCTATAACGAGATGGCCGGTCAGTCCGAGCGCGAAAAGCTCGCCAATGCGCAGATCATCATTCCGAACGGCGAACGCCTTGGGAATAAGGTGATCGAGGTCGAGGGTCTGAAAAAGGCCATGGGCGACAAGCTTCTGATCGAGAACCTGACCTTCAGCCTGCCGCCGGGCGGCATTGTCGGCGTCATCGGTCCGAACGGCGCCGGTAAATCGACGCTGTTCAAGATGCTGACCGGCAATGAGGCACCCGATGAGGGCACGATCTCTTATGGCGATACGGTGCAGTTTTCCTATGTCGACCAGTCGCGCGATGCGCTGGATGCGAATAAAACCGTCTGGGAGGAAATCTCCGGCGGGGCAGAGCTGATCGATCTCGGTGACGCTCAGGTCAACAGCCGCGCCTATTGCTCGTCCTTCAACTTCAAGGGCGGCGATCAGCAGAAGAAAGTCGGTCTGCTGTCGGGCGGTGAACGCAACCGCGTCCATATGGCGAAACTGCTGAAAGCCGGTGGCAACGTCCTGCTGCTCGACGAACCGACCAACGATTTGGACGTCGAAACCCTGCAGGCGCTGGAAGCCGCGCTCGAAGATTTCGCGGGCTGCGCGGTCATCATCTCGCACGACCGCTTCTTCCTCGACCGTCTCTGCACGCATATCCTGGCCTTCGAGGGCGACGCCCATGTCGAATGGTTCGAAGGCAACTTCGAGGATTACGAAGCCGACAAGATCCGCCGCCTCGGCCCGGATTCGGTCGAGCCAAAGCGGGTGAAGTATAAGAAGTTCACGCGGTAAGATTTGAAAGAAGACCAAGGGGGCGTTAGCCCCCTTTTTTATTGGGTGTTGTTTATGAAGAAAGTGATTGTTTTCGGAAATGGCTTAGGACGCGCGATCGATAATGACTTCTATTCATTGACGCGTGTGCTGCGGCAATCTTGGGCGGACGATGATGTCGTCAGTCGTGAGTATAAGCGCTTAATCTCCAACTGCTTGAACAACGGGGTTTTCGAGTGCGACGAACCGCCAGCCCCGACCAAAGAAGACGAGCTCTCAGATCTTCAGCGAGTGATAGATGCCTGCGATACGATCCTGCAGTTTGAAGCAGAGGACGGGGAGGAGGATGTTGGGTGGCTGACCGATTACGGGCGAAAATTCCCGGCCGCGATCCGACGGTATTTCCACCACGCGGCCAGTCAGTTTCACGATCCAGACCGACGCTTACCTGAGGAGTTTGCCAAGAGCCTGAGGGCTTGGGTCATCCGTGACCGTCCAACCGTCGCAACGCTCAACTATGACGACCTGCTTTACGAATGCTTCACCGAAACTCGCGTCTTCAAAGAGCATATGCTGCGCGACGGATTTCTAGGCGGCAAATTCGACATCGAGCGCCATGAGAAGCTGTATAATCCCAAGACCGAAGGATGGTTTCTTCATCTTCACGGATCGCCTCTTTTCGTTAACCGTCAAAACGCGGCTTGCAAGATTACCAGAGCGAAGCTGGCGGAGTATCGCGGCGAAAGCAGTGTCCATCTTGTGTTGACCAATGCGGATGCAAAGCCCGGCGTTATCTTCGGCTCAGAGATCCTTCGAGCATATTGGCTAAAGTTTGAAGCTTTGGTTCAGCGCGCTGAGGAAATCACCTTGTTCGGTTATGGAGGCGGTGACCTTCACTTGAATTCTCTTCTTGCTCGGACCGGGCCGCAGCAAACGATCAGAGTCATATGCCGAGCCGGCGCGCGTGACGACGAGGCCTGTCGTGCCGAATGGGTCGAACGCCTCACACCGAAGCCTGCGAAGCTCATTGATGTAATTCCCTGCGAGAACGTCCTGATGTTCAATGAATGGTAGATCCTTCGCGTGATCGGCGGCTATTTTGTGACGGGTACCTATAGGTTATCCCCATGCTCCGCCTCGCCACCCCCTCCGATCTCTCCTTCATCCGCGCCCTCTGGCGGCGGCCCGGCAATGAGATGTTTCTCGCCCCCGAGGAAGCGGGCGAGCTCGAGGAGGCGCTTGAGTACGATCATCTCGTGATCTGGGAGCGGGCGGGGGCACCTTTGGGCTTTGCGCTGCTCACGCGCTGGGTTCTGGGCAGCTATGCGGTCTCGGCCTTGGCGATCACCGCGCCGGGGCAGGGCGAGGGGACGCGGTTTCTCGCGGCGCTCCTTGATTGGCTTTTCGCCGAGCCTGAGGCCCATCGCATCGCGCTGGACACCACCGTCGACAATGGCCCGGCGCTGCGGCTTTTCGAGAAGCTCGGCTTTCAGCGCGAGGGGCTTTATCGCGAATGCTGGAAGCGTCCCGATGGGCGGCGGGTGGATTGCGTCGCTTTGGCGATCCTGCGACGGGAATGGCAGGGCCACGGCTGAGGCCGCCTAAAACACCCGACCGTGAAAACCCGGCGGGCGCTTGGCGATCCAGGCCACGAAACGCGCGATCCGGGGATCGGCCTGCAACGCGGCAATCGTGTTGTAGCGCCGCGCGAGCTCGGTTTCCGAGAAGGTCGCATGGATCGTCTTGTGGCAGATGTGGTGCAAAAGCACCGTCTCGCCGCCCTTGCCGCCGCGCAGCTTCGGGATCAGGTGATGGCGGCTTTGCGGGGTGCCTGCGGGGATCTCGCGGGCGCAGAGCGGGCAGATCGGAACCGGCCCGCTCATCGGCGCTCGCTCAGGCCCATTCCCAAGGCCGGGTGAATTCCCCGAGCTTTTGCTTGACCGCCGCCTCATCCGTGGCCGGGCCGCGTTTGAGTTTGGCGACAAGGCCGCGTTTCTTGTCTTCGACAACATCGACCACCTGCGCGCCGGTCTCGGCCAGAGCGGCATTATAGACGCGGGTGATCGCCATCTTGCGCAGGTCGGGCTTGAAGATCTTGCCCACGGCGGTTTTCGGCAGCTCCGGCAGAACTTCCAGATATTTCGGCACGGCGGCGCGCTCCGAGATATGGCTGCGCGCCCAGTCCAGCAGCTCATCGACGGTGGCATTCGCCCCGGCGACCAGCTCGATATAGCAGCAGGGCAATTCGCCCGCGAAAGCGTCGGGCTGGCCAATCGCGCCGGCGAAAGCGACCTTGGGATTGGTCATCATCGCCTCTTCGATCTCGGCCGGGTCGATATTGTGCCCGCCGCGGATGATGAGATCCTTGGCGCGGCCGGTGATCCAGAGATAGCCATCCGGGTCGAGCCGCCCGAGATCGCCGGTGCGCAGGAAGCGGCCTTCGGCAAAGAGATCGCGGTTCTTATCGGCCTCGGTATAGGTCGAACCCTCGAAGACGCCGGGATTGGCAATGCAGATCTCGCCGACCTCATCGGTCAGGCATTCGTAAAAGCCGGTCTCGGTTTTGCGCAGGATGCGGATATTCGTATAGGGGAAGGGCAGGCCGACCGAGCCCACTTTCTTCACGCCATCGACCGGGTTGCAGCTGACCAGACAGGTGGCCTCGGTCAGCCCGTAGCCCTCGGCGACCTCGACCCCGGTGGCCTGACGGAAGCGGTTGTAAAGCTCCATCGGCAGCGGCGCCGAGCCCGAGATCGCGCTGCGCAGCGACGACACATCAGCATTGACCGGACGCTGGACCATGGCGGCGATCGCGGTCGGCACGGTGATCAGGAAGGTCGCCTGCCAGCGCTCGATCAGCTTCCAGAAATTGTCGAACACCCCTTCGCCGCGATAGCCCGCAGGCGTCGGCATCACCATATGCGCGCCCGAGGAGATGCAGGACATCAGGATCGGATAGGCCGCGAAGACATGGAACAGCGGCAGCGGACACATCAACACATGCGTCTCGTCAAAGAGCAGCGTCGAGCCGAGCCAGCCGTTATAGATCATGCCCGAATATTTGTGCTGGGCGACCTTCGGCATCCCGGTGGTGCCGCCGGTGTGGAAATAGGCGGCGACACGGTCTTCTTGCGGATCGTCGAATTGCAGCGAGCGGTGGTTTTGCGCGCTGGCGGCAGCATCGAATTGCAGGATTTTCGCGTGGTGCTTCACCGGCATCTTCGGCCGGATCAGCGGCACCAGCAGGCGCTTGAGCCCGGTCAGATAGCCGCGCAGATCGACCTCGATGACGGTTTTGACATTCGGGGCCAGTGCCACGGCGGCGGCGGCTTTCTGGGCGACATCGCTTTTCGGGAAGGATTTCAGCGTGACCAGAACCTTCGCGCCGGTCTCGCGCAGGATGGCCGCGATCTGATCGGCATCGAGCAGCGGGTTGATCGGATTGACCACGCCCGCGACCATCGCGCCAAGAAGGACAATGGCGGTCTCGTTGCTGTTCGGCAGCAGATAGGCGACGGTATCCTTGGGCCCGACGCCGAGGCTGCGAAAGAGGTTCGCGGTCTCGGTCACGCGCTCATGCAGCTCGCTCCAGCTCAGCGTCTTGGCCGGAGCGCCCGGATCCGAGAAAAGCTGAAAGCTGATCGCGGGGCGTTCGGGGAAGCGGTCGCGGGTTTGCGTCAGCAGCGCGTAAAGGGTTTTCGGCAGCGCGCGCGCTTCATAGGGCATCTCATTTTCGATGGCATTGCGCATCGCGAGATCAACAAATTTCCCCATTCAGTGCCTCCTCCCCAGCCGGCCCGTCTTAACCTTGTTTCGCAGGATGGGCCAGAAGCTCTGGACAACACAAGAGCGCCCCGCGCCGCAGTCCAAAGCGCAACGCAGCGTCAGAGCAGCGCGGGGCAGCGTCGGATTCGGTGACCGAGATGGGCGCGTTCTCGCGCTGATTGCAGAGAAAATTGCGCATATCCCAGCAAAAGCGGGTCAGAGCACCCCGTTATCGCCGATTCAGGCAAGTTTTTGCCCATCCGGGAATCGTCGCCGTTTTCAAAGGTTAACTTGGGATCTCGGGCCTCGACAGAGCCGGAGCCTGCCGGACCGGCTGGCAGTAATTCGCCACTCGGTCTGGTTTGAGTCAATTGCAGTCTGGATTCTCCTTGTTCCTCAACCGGATGGTATGAAACATTCGCGGGAGCAAAGCCGGGGCTTTCATTTCCCGGACAGGCCGACAGATCAGGTTGTTTCCCCCGTAGGGCGCCGTGTGAGTCAGGCGTGACGAATATCGAAGGTTCGGCGTTAGCCGGATCGCGATCGAGAGTTGGATAATTTTATGGTTCTGAAGACTATTTCCCGCACGGCATGCCTTTGCCTGGGACTTTTCGCAGCGGGTCTGCCCGCAGATGCGCAGCCGGTCGCGCAGGGTCTGCGCACCGCGACCGGCGCGGCGGCGGGGCAGGTTCAATGTCTCGGCACCAGCGCGCGCGAAACCAAGGCGGCGCTGGTCCAAACCAACGAGATCCGGCGCAGCAATGGCCTGCCCGCATTGCGCGCCAATCCCAAATTGGTCGAGGCCGCGGCGCGTCACGCTTGCGACATGGCCCGGCGCGGCCAGATGACCCATGCGGGATCGAGCACGCGCGGCCCGTCGCAGCGGGTCAAGGCTTTGGGCTATCGGATGCGGCTCGTCGCCGAAAACATCGCCATGGGCTATAACAGCACGGGCGATGTGATGCAGGCTTGGCGGGATTCGCAGGGGCATTTGCAGAATATCATGCTGCCGCAGACCCGCGATTTCGGCATAGGCCGCGCGATCGGTGCCGATGGGCGCACGGTCTATTGGGCGGCGGTCTATGGGGTCTCGCAGTAAGCATTAAGCCCGCTGCGATCAGGCGGAAGGGCCAGCCTTGCGGGCGGCCCTTCACGCGTTTGGCTTAATTGGCCCCGGCGGTGAATTGCAGCCGCGCCAGCCGCGCATAAAGGCCGTCTTGCGCGACCAGCTCGTCATGGCGGCCCTGCGCCACGATCCGGCCATGATCGAAGACGACGATGCGGTCGGCCTTTTTCACGGTGGCGAGACGGTGGGCGACGATGATCGTCGTGCGCGTGCGCGCCAGATCATCCACCGCCGCCTGCACCAGACGCTCGGATTCCGCGTCCAGCGCCGAGGTCGCCTCGTCCAGAAGCAGGATCGGCGCATCGCGCAGGATCGCGCGGGCAATCGCGATCCGCTGTTTCTGACCGCCCGACAGCATGACGCCGCGCTCGCCGACATAGCTGTCATAGCCCTCGGGCAGCTCCATCAGGAAATCATGGGCATGGGCGGCGCGGGCAGCGGCCTCGACCTCGGCATCCGAGGCGGCGGGGCGGCCAAAGCGGATATTCTCGCGCGCGGTGGCGGCGAAGATGACCGGATCCTGCGGCACCAGCGCAATCGCCTGGCGGAAGTCGTCGCGGGTGAGATCGCGCAGGTCGATCCCGTCGAGCCGGACCGTGCCGGTTTCCGGGTCCCAGAAGCGCTGGATCAGCTGCACGACCGTGGTCTTGCCCGCGCCCGAGGGGCCGACCAGAGCAATGGTTTCGCCGGGCTCGATCGCGAGCGAGATGTCATCGAGCGCCGAAGTATCGGGGCGCGAGGGATAGTGGAAGGTGACGCGCTCGAAGTCGATGCGGCCCTTGACCGGACGCGGCAAAGCGACCGGCTGGGTGGGATCGGTGATCGTATCCTCGGCGGCCAGAAGCTCGGCCAGACGCTCGGTCGCGCCGGCGGCGCGCTGGATCTCGCCCCAGATCTCGGACAAAGCACCGACCGCGCCCGCGACCAGCACGGCATAGATGACGAATTGCACCAGCTCGCCGATGGTCATGGTCTGGTGGTAGACATCGCGCGCGCCGATCCAGAGGATCCCCAGAACGCCCGAGAAGATCAGGAAGATCACGATCATCGTCATGATCGCGCGGGTCTGGACCCGGCGCAGCGCCGAGACATAAGAGAGGTCGGTCACGCGGCCAAATTCGGCGCGGGTGCGGTCCTCATTGGTGAAAGCCTGCACGGTCTGGGCCGAGAGCAGGCTTTCCGAGGCCGCCCCCGACGAGACCGCGATCCAGTCCTGGTTTTCGCGCGACAGGATGCGCAGCCGCCGCCCCATGACGATGATCGGCACGATCACCACCGGCACCAGCAGCAGCACCAACCCCGAGAGCTTGGCCGAGGTCAGCAAGAGCATGACCATGCCGCCGATCAGGATCAGGAAGTTGCGCAGCGCAATCGAGACCGACGAGCCGATCACCGATTGGATCAGCGTGGTGTCGGTGGTGATGCGGCTGATGATCTCGCCGGTCAGGACGCGCTCGAAGAAGGCCGGGCTCATGCCCATGACGCGGTTGAAGACCGCCTTGCGGATATCGGCCACGACCCGCTCGCCCAGCCGGGTGATGAGGTAATAGCGCGAGCCCGTGCCGACGGCGAGCGCGACGACGATGAACAGCGCCGCGCCGAAATACTGGTCGAGCAGCTTTGAGCCATCGCCGAAACCGTCCACGACCCGACGCACCGCGATCGGCAGGACAAGGCTGACCGAGGCGGTCAGCACCAGCGCGATCAGCGCCGCGCCCAGCAGCATGCGATAGGGCCGGATGAAGGGCCAGAGGGCCGCAAGCGCTCCGACGCGCTTGGTGGTGGGACGGTCGACGATGACTTTAGGCTGGCGTGCCATGGATATTCCTTCGCAATTACCCGCCCTTTAGGCAGGGGGGCGGGGCGGCGCAAGGCAAGCTGGCCCTGCGCGCCGTGAGGTCAGCCTTTCAGGCCGCCTGCAAGTTCGAGAATGGTCGCGAATTCCTCGGCCGAGACCGGCTGGACCGAGAGGCGCGAATTGTTGACGAGCACCATCTGCGACAGACGCGGCTCGGCCTTGGCTTCATCCAGCGAGATCGGCCGAATCACCGGGGCAATTGCCTTGATGTCGACGCATTCCCAGCGCGGATCGTCGGATTTGCTGTCGGGATGGGCCAGCGCGATCACCTCGACCACGCCCACGACTTCCTTGCCGATGTTCGAATGGTAGAAGAAGCCGCGATCACCGAGCTGCATGGCGCGCATATTGTTGCGCGCCTGATAATTGCGCACGCCGTCCCATTCCTCGCCCTTGTCGCCTTTGGCGGTCAGGTCATCGAAGCTGAAGACATTGGGCTCGGATTTGAAGAGCCAGTATTGCATCAGCCGATGACCTTTTTCCATTCGACGACCTCGACCGAGGAAAACAGCCCCGCCGCGACATAGGGGTCATTGCCTGCCCAAGCGCGCGCGGCCTCAAGATCGGCGGCCTCGATCACCACCAACGAGCCGATGGGATTGCCGTCTTCCAGCAGCGGCCCGGCGACGAAGAGCCCGTCATAGCCGTTGAGGAAGGCGAGATGTTTCTCGCGGGTGGCTTTGCGGACTTCGAGATGGTCGGGTTTGTCACGGCAGATCAAAGCGAAATGGGGCATCATTCTTCCTTCAGCGGACGATTCAACAAAAGCTCAAGGGCTTGTCCCATGCCGATGCGGCCCTGGGCAAGTCCGGCAATCAGGCTGGCAATCGGCATGTCGAGGCCAAGCGTCGGCGCCAAGGCCGCCACCGCCTGCGCGGTCGCCGCCCCCTCGACCGTGGTCGCGGCGTCAAAGCTTTCGCCCGCGCCAAGCGCATGGCCATAGCGGAAATTGCGCGATTGCGCCGAGGTGCAGGTCAGCACGAGATCGCCAAGCCCCGACAGCCCGGCCAGCGTTTCGGCCTGCGCCCCCATGGCGGTCGCCAGACGCGACATTTCGGCAAAGCCGCGCGTGATCACGGCGGCGCGCGCACTGTCGCCGTATCCGGCGCCAATCGCGGCACCCGCCGCAATCGCAATGACGTTTTTCAAGGCGCCGCCAAGCTCGGCCCCGGTCACGTCCGTGGTGCGGTAAAGCCGCAGGTTTGGGGTCGAGAGCTGGTGTTGCAGCGAGCGCGCGGTCTCGGGCGCGGTGCAGGCAAGCGTCAGCGCCGTCGGCAAGCCGCGCGCGATATCGGCGGCAAAGGACGGCCCGGTCAGCACCGCGACCGTCGCCGCAGGGCAGGCGGTGGCAATCAGCGCAGAGGGGCCGGTCAGCGTGGTCAGGTCGATCCCCTTGGCGCAAGAGACCAGCCTGCGGCCGTCAAACCGCGCGCCATGCTCGCCCAGAAACGCGCCGAGCTTCTGGGCGGGCAGGGCCAGCAGCACAGTCTCGGCGGTGATCTGCGCCAGATCATCGGTGATCGTGATCGCTTCGGGCAGAGTCACCCCCGGAAGTTTCGGATTGTTACGGCTCCATCCGATATTCCTGCCCCAAAGCGTAACTTGGCCATTCGCGGCGAGGGACACCGCCAGCGCGGTCCCGAAAGCCCCCGCGCCCAGAACCGCGACGCTCATGCCTTGGCCCCTTTCTTGCCCGCGCCCAGCATCGGGGCGGCGTGTTTGTCGAGCGGCCAGCGCGGGCGCGCGGCCAGATCCATGCCGTCGCGCTGACCGGCCTTGAAGGCTTCAAGCCCGGCCCAGGCGATCATCGCGCCATTGTCTGTGCAAAGCCGCAGGGGCGGCGCGAGGAACTCGGCCCCCGCACGGGAGGCCACGGTTTCAAGCGCGCGGCGCAGCTCGGTATTGGCGGCAACGCCGCCCGCGACCGCGAAGGTCTTGACCGGATGGGCTTCGAGCGCGCGGCGCGATTTCTCGGCCAGAACTTCGGCCACGGCGCGCTGGAAGGCGGCGCAGATATCGGCGCGGTCTTGCGCATGAAGCCCGCCCTGCGCCTTGACCAGATCGTCGCGCAGCCGCAGCACGGCGGTCTTCAGCCCGGAAAACGAGAGATCGCAGCCCGGACGGTCGAGCAGCGGGCGCGGCAGCGAAAAGCGTTTGGCGTCGCCCTTGGCGGCCTCGGCCTCGACCACGGGGCCACCCGGTTGCGGCAGGCCCAAAAGTTTGGCGACCTTGTCGAAGGCCTCGCCCGGGGCATCGTCGATCGTGCCGCCGATGCGGGTGAACTCATCCGGGCCATCGACGCGCAGAAACTGGCAATGCCCGCCCGAGACGAGCAGCATAAGATAGGGATAGGCGACAGCATCGGTCAGCCGCGGCGTCAGCGCATGACCGGCAAGATGGTTCACCCCGACCAGCGGCAGCCCGGTTCCAGCCGCCAGCCCCTTGGCCAGCATCACGCCCGCGAGCACGCCGCCGATCAGCCCCGGCCCGGCAGTGACCGCGATCCCGTCGAGATCGGCCAGACCAAGACCGGCTTCCGCGAGCGCCTCTTCGACGCAGAGGTCGAGCTTCTCGGCATGGGCGCGGGCGGCGATTTCCGGGACGACGCCGCCGAAATCGGCATGAAGCTGGGTCTGGCCCGCCACGACCGAGGCCAGAATCTCGCCCCCATCGGTGACGATGGCGGCGGCGGTGTCGTCGCAGCTGCTTTCGATGCCAAGGAAGGTCAGGGTCATGTCGTCGCGGGTCCGGCTGTGTCGAGATCTGGGCGTGAGGTGGGGCGTCATGTGGCGGGGCCCGGCTTGTGATGGGCGCGCCGAGCGCCTAGGCAGGGGATAACTAGCACCGCAAGAGGACGATTGCCATGCCGCTGCTGCTTCTGACCCGGCCCGAACCGGCCGCGCGCCGTTTCGCCGCAGAGGCGGCGGGGCTGGGGCTTGATGTGGTGATCTCGCCGATCCTGCGGATCGTGGGCCTGCCCCATGACGCGACGCGGATCGCTGCGGCGACCGGGCTCGTCTTCACCTCGGAAAACGGCGTGGCCTTTGCCGGTCCGGGGCGCGGGCGGCCTGCGCTGTGCGTTGGCCCGCGCACGGCGGCGGCGGCGCAGGCAGCGGGTTATGAAGCGGTGGCGGGGCCGGGCGATGCGGCGCGGCTTTTGCCGATGCTGCAAGATCTGGGCCCGGGCTGGGTCCATCCCCATGGCCGCCATGTCGCCAAGGTCCTGCCGGTCGAGGGGATCGCGGTTTACGACCAGATCGCGCAGCCGCTCAATGCCGAGGCGCGGGCGCATCTGGCGGGGGCCGAACCGATCTGCCTGCCGCTCTTTTCGCCACGCTCGGCGCGCCTTTTGTCGCAGGAGGCCGAGGCCGCGCGGGCGCCTTTGTGGCTCGCGCCGATCAGCCTTGCGGCTGCGAAAGCATGGCAGGGGCCCGCCGCGCGGCAGGTTCTGGCCGAAACGCCTGATGCGGCGGGAATCCTCGGCGCGCTTGGCGCGCTCCTGCGGTCGGAACATTCCTGATCGCGCCGGGTTGAGAGGAGGAAAGCAGGCGTCTAGAGTATCCGCAATCCGCGTCCGATTGTGACCGGCAGAGTTGTGCGCTCCGTCTGCGCCGGGCGCGCCAGAAATCAGGGATCCGACCGTGACCAAGCCAGAGACCTCCGCCAGCGACGCCACCCCTCTCCCCGAATCGTCGGGCGGAAAGACCGCAGCCACCACGCCCACCGTGCCCAATCGCCCGATCGAGACCCCGGCCACGGCAGAGGCCTCGGCGTCCGAGCCGAAAGAGGCGGTGGATTCGGTTCTGGTCGGCATCCCGCAAGATCCGACTCGCGAGGCCGCCGTGCCGAAGACCGAGCTTTCGCTGGACGACGCGCCCGTCGAAACCTCCGAATCCGCCGAAACCGCAGGCAAAAGCCGCTTCCCCGAGACATCTGCGCCGGGGACGGGGCTGGCAAGCGATCCGGTGGTCAAGCCGTCAAGCGCCTCCTCCGACCGCGCCCCCGAACGGGTGGTCGAGGTTCGCAAGGCCGGTTTCGTGCCGACCGTTCTGGGCGGGATCATTGCCGCCGCCTTGGGTGCGGGCGTGACCTGGTATGCGCTGCCCCATCTGCCTGCCGCTTGGCAGCCCATGCCCCCGGCCGATCCGGCGGCCCAGCTTGCCGCCGCGCGTCAGGCCGCGACCGAGGCCGCGACGACCGCCGCCAAGACCGAGGTCGCTGCCGTGCGTCCGCAGCTTCTCAGCGATGCGACCGCTGCGGCACTGACGGCGGCGCGTGACGCTTTGCCGCCGCCCGCAGCCGATCAGAGCGGCGATCTCGCCGGGCTCAAGGACGAGCTGACCGCGCAGGCGGGCAAGATCGAGGCGCTTGGCGTGGCGCTGGATGCGATGCGCAACAGCGCGCCTCTGGCTTCGACCTCCGGGGTGGCGGGCGATGGCGCGAGCGGCGTGGATCTATCGCAGGTTCAGGCGCTGCAATCGGTCGTGGCGCAGCTGCGCGCGCAGGTGGACGGGCAGGAGAGCCGCTTGAGCGAGCTCGCCGCGCGGCCCGCGCTGGACGCTTCGACGGCGGCCCAGCTTCAGCAGCTGACCGAACAGGCGAGCACCGTGCAGGATCAGATCAAGACGGCCGCCGAGCAGGCGCAAAGCCAGATCGCCGCCGCGCAGGCCGAGGCCGATCGCGTGCGCCAAGAGACCGAATCCGTCGGTCGCCGCGCGCAAGTCGCCGCTGCTGTCGCAAGCCTGCAGACCGCGCTGGAAACCGGCGGCAATCTTGCTGGCGGTCTGGGCGATCTCAAGGCGGCGGGCGTTGACGCGCCTCCGGCTCTGAGCGCCGATCTGCCCTCGCTGGCCGCGATTCAGGGCGGTTTCGATGCGGCGGCCCGCGCGGGTCTGCGCGCCTCGCTGAAAGCGGAATCGCAAGGCGGCGGCGCTTTGGGCGCGATCGGGAACTTCCTGCGCGTGCAGACCGGGGCCCGCTCGGTCGAGGCCCGCGACGGCAGCGATCCCGATGCGATCCTCTCGCGTGCTGGCGCCTCGGTGCGCGCCGGAGACCTCGCCGCCGCGCTTGGCGATATCGCGACCCTGCCGCAAGCCGGTCAGGATGCGATGGCGGCTTGGGTGGCGCAGGCGAAGCGGTGGGCCGATGCCCGCGCGGCTTTGGCCGGTTTGACTGCGAATTGAGGGGCCGGACATGCTGCTATCGCTTCTGAAAATCCTGATCTTCTTCGCGGTGGTTCTGGCCATTGCGCTGGGGGCTGTGCATCTGTCTGAAACCGGGCAGGCGCTGCGTCTGGTCTATGGCGGCACCGAATATACGCTGGGTCCGGTCCAGCTGTTCGTCGCGCTGGTCATCGTCATGATCCTCGCCTGGGCGGCGATGCGCCTGCTGGGCCTCTTGGTCGCGACCCTGCGCTTTGTGGTCGGCGACGAGACCGCCGTGAACCGCTATTTCGCCCGCTCGCGCGAGCGCAAGGGCTATGACGCCTTGGCCGAGGGGATGCTCGCCGTCGCCTCGGGTGAGGGCAAGCTTGCGCAAGACAAGGCCGCTAAGGCCTCGAAATATCTGAATAAACCGCATGTCACCGATGTGCTGGCCGCGCAGGCTGCCGAGATTTCCGGCGATACTGCCAAGGCGAGCGCCGCTTATCGTCGCCTGCTCGGCGATGACCGCACCCGCTTTGTCGCCATTCGCGGGCTGATGCGGCAAAAGCTGGCCGAGGGCGATACCGCGACCGCGCTCAAGCTGGCGGAAAAGGCCTATGCGCTCAAGCCCAAGCACCGCGAGTTGCAAGACAAGCTCCTCGAGCTGCAAACCAGCGAAGGCGATTGGAAGGGCGCGCGCCAGACGCTGAAGGAAAAGCGCAAACAGGGCCAGCTGCCGCAGGATGTCGCCACGCGCCGCGATGCGGTTCTGGCGCTGCAAGAGGCGAGCGAGATCTTGGCCGAGGGCAATTCGATCTCGGCCCGCGAGGCGGCGATTTCCGCCAACCGCGCCAGCCCCGATCTGATCCCGGCAGCGGTTCTGGCGGCGCGCAGCTATATCGCGCAGAAAGACCCGCGCAATGCCGCTCGCGTCTTGCAAAAAACCTGGTCGGTGCGGCCCCATCCGGCGCTGGCCTCGGCCTATGCCGAGATCGTTCCGGACGAGACCCCGGTCCAACGCCTGCGCCGCTTCGAGCAGCTGATTAAGCAAAACCCGAACAACGAGGAATCGCATCTGCTTCAGGCCGAGCTTTTGCTCGGGGTCGAGGATTTCCCCGATGCGCGCCGCGCGCTTGGCGATCTCGCCCAGACCCATCCGACGGTGCGCACGCTCTCTATTCTGGCCGCGGTCGAGCGCGGCGAGGGCGAGGATGACGCCATCGTCCGCACGACGCTGACGCGCGCTCTTTCGGCCAGCCGCGGCCCGCAATGGGTCTGCGACAAGTGCCAGAACGTGATGAGCGACTGGGCGCCGGTCTGCGA
Organism: Paracoccus aminophilus JCM 7686; assembly: GCF_000444995.1. Classification (NCBI taxonomy): domain Bacteria; kingdom Pseudomonadati; phylum Pseudomonadota; class Alphaproteobacteria; order Rhodobacterales; family Paracoccaceae; genus Paracoccus; species Paracoccus aminophilus. The sequence goes on from NC_022041.1 coordinate 498,455, forward strand.
CAGCTGCCATGGCTTCGACACGCTGAGCTGGCGCGAGCCAGAGACCCTGCGCAAGACCCAATTCGGTGCGACCAGCGGTGCCGATATGCTGCCGCTGCTGATCGGCAGCACCGCGCTGCCGCCTCAGGCCGCTGCGGCTGCGGCCAATATGGGCCCAGCCTCGACGGTGGTCGCCGCCGAGCTGGTCGAGCCCGGCATCGTCAGCGAAAGCGACGAGCCTGCCGCTCCGGTCACGCCCAGCCGCCCGGTCGAGCTGGCGCGTGTCGCTCCCGGCATGGTCCCGCGCGAGTCGGATTACGTCCGCATCGACGGCGATGACGGCTTTGCGGGCGATTTTGGCGGGCCCTCGATGACGGTGACCGATCCCGACCCGGCTCCCGCCGAAAAGGGCGCGGCCAAGGGCACCGACAAACCTGCCGAGAAGATCGTCGAGATCACGCCGCCCAATGCTCCGGCAGCCGAGGTTCCGGCGGCCGAGATCACCCCGCCGCGTCGCGATCCGCGTTTCGTCGATCCAAGCGAATTCGCTCCGGTCCGGCCTGATCTCGAACCGATCGACGAGGAATATCTCTCGGACACGAAAAAGGCGCGATAGCCCCTTTCCCCCCGCGCCGGAACCTGCTATCCGGCGCGGACACTGCCCCAATGGGGCCAGAGGCCGCAGTAGCTCAGCTGGTAGAGCACGTCATTCGTAATGATGGGGTCGGGGGTTCGAGTCCCTTCTGCGGCACCACTAATCAAAAATTTAGCGCATTTTCTGCTTTGGTCGGGATGATCTCGTAGGCCGAAAATCGGCAGGCCTTGCGCCTGCATTGTTGCTTCATGACCTCCCCTTACCTTCAGACAGATCCGGAGCTTCTGCTTCTGGGGCCCGATATCCCGCTGTTGTGGCATTAAGGTTTCGCGGTCACAGATAAAATACATCCATAGGTAGAATTCTTGGTAAATAAGTACCCTACTGATAGTTGTTGACGGTACGTAAAATTCGGAGTGTCCGTCGTGTCAGTAGTTTTTCGCACCCTGATTGGGGCAGTATTTGGTTTCTTCTGTGCTTTCGCATTGTCGCCCGCAATAGCTGCGCTGCATAGCGACGGCTCGAACTTTGCAAGCGTTTCCACCATTGTCATCGTCGCTATCATGGCGGCGCTCGGCTACTTCGCGCCGACGGTTCGTCGTGCCTTTGGACGCGGTTTCCTGCTGTTGGGGCTGTGCTTCTTTGCGCTCCCCTTCTCTGCGATGCTGCTTTCTGGTCGCGCCGCGAGCGAGGTGGTTGCGCAGGCGTCGGCCGATGGTCAGGCCGCGGCTGTTCTTGGCGCTGGGGCGGCTGGTCTTGCGGTGACTGGCATTGCCACGTTCATTGGCCTGATTGCCGGCGCGATCTTCGTAATCCTTGGATTGGTTCTGGCTCTGGGCGGGCGTCGCGAGGTCATCGTGGTTACTCGCTAAGGCTGTAGACGCCCCTTTCTAAGGGGCGTCATTGTCCCAATGCTGTCCGCCCCAAGGCAAAGCGCGCGTCAGCCCGCCTTGCCCCAATCGGCGTCGCGCATTTCGTGAAGGCGGCTCGCCGTGCGTTCGAATTCGAACGAGCCTTCGCCCTCGGCGTAAAGGCGGTCCGGATCATCGGCGGCGCTGGCGTAGAGCTTGACCTTGGCCTCATAAAGCGCGTCGATCAGCGTGACGAAGCGCTTGGCCTCGTTGAAATTCGACATGGTCAGCCGCGGCACGCCGTCGATGAACAAGACATCGACCGCCTCGGCGATGGCGATGTAATCGGCGGGGCCAAGCGGGCGGCCGCAGAGATCCCAAAAGCCCGCGCGGGCGATGCGGCCAACGTGATCGGGCAGCACGACCTCGCGGCCCAGAACCGGGATCGCGAGCGGCGTGGTCGCGGCGCCATGGGTCAGCTCGGACCAGATGTGATCAAGCGCCATCTTGGCCTCGCCATCAGCCGGAGAGAACCAGACCTGACCGCCTTCGAGCCGGTTCTGGCGGTGATCCTGCTCGCTGATCAGCTCGACCACATCCATATTCTGGCGGATCATCGAGATGAAGGGCAGGAAGAGCTGGCGGTTGAGGCCGTTCTTGTAAAGCTCCTCGGGGACGCGGTTCGAGGTGGTGACGATGACCACGCCGCGCTCAAACAGCACCTGAAACAGCCGCCCGACGATCATCGCATCGGCGATATCGGTGATCTGCATTTCGTCAAAGCACAGCAGGCGGCACTGATCGGCGACCTCGCCCGCGACCGGGGCCACAGCATCCGCGACGCCCTTCTTGCGCATCCGCTCAAGCCCGGCCTGAATTTCCTGCATGAATTCATGGAAATGGACGCGCCGCTTGGCCGTGGTCGGCGCGGCATCCATGACCAGATCCATCAGCATCGACTTGCCGCGTCCGACCCCGCCCCAGAGGTAAAGCCCCTTGGCCACCACCGGCTCGGTCTTTTCAGAGCGCATCAGCCGCGACAGCCAGCCGTTCTTGGCCGGAGCAGGCGCCGGTTCCGAGAGCCGCGCGACAAGGGCGTCAAGCGCGGGCAGAACCGCCCATTGGGCCGGGTCAATGGTCAGGTCGCCCGAGGCGACGCGGGCGGTATACGCTTGGGTCACTGTGCTCATGTGCTACCCCTGCCAAAGTCTTGAGATCGCTGCAAGAGGCAGAGCTTGAACCGCGCCGGTGCGATGCTACCTTTACCCGAGCTGGCATGAGGCGAAAATGACCCCGGACGACATCAACGCACGGTTTCTCGCGATGAAAGCGGCGTCGCGGCAAGAGCTTGCGCCGGATCACGCGACGCGCCTGCAGCATCTGACCGCGCTGCGCCGGCTGATTCTTGACCATCGCAAGGCGCTTGGCGCGGCGATCTCGGAGGATTTCGGCCAGCGTCCGCAGGCGGAAACCGATCTGGCCGAGGTCTTTCCCTCGCTTCAAGAAATCGCCCATGCGCGGCGCCATCTTGGGCGTTGGATGCGGCGGCGGCCGGTCGCGCCGGGGATCTGGTTTCGCCCCGGGCGGGCCTGGGTCCAGCCGCAGCCGCTTGGCGTTGTGGGCATTGTCGTGCCTTGGAACTATCCGCTGCAACTGACCATCGGCCCGCTGGTCGGCGCTTTGGCTGCGGGCAACCGGGCCATGGTCAAACTCTCGGAACATGCGCTCGCCTTTGCCGCGCTCTTTGCCCAGCTTGCGCCCGATTATCTGCCGCAGGACCGGGTCGCGGTGGTGACCGGAGGCCCCGAGACCGGTATGGCCTTTTCGGCTTTGGCCTTCGATCACCTGCTTTTCACCGGCTCGACGGCGGTCGGGCGGCGAGTCATGGCGGCAGCGGCGGCCAATCTCGTGCCGGTCACGCTTGAACTTGGCGGCAAGTCTCCGGCGCTGATCGCGCCCGATGCGCGGCTCGATCATGCGGTGGCGCGGATCATGGCGGGCAAGATGCTGAACGCGGGCCAGACCTGTATCGCGCCCGATTATGTGCTGCTCCACCGCGATCACCTCGACCAGTTCATCGCCAAGGCCAAGGGCTGGGTCGAGCGCCATTACCCAAAGCTCGAGACCAATCCCGATTACAGCCGCATCATCAATGACGCGCAATTCGCCCGGCTGACGGCGGCGCTCGAGGCCGCGCAAGCGGGCGGGGCCGAGATCCTGCCGCTCTCGACAGCGCCCGCCGATCCGGCGCGGCGGATGATGCCGCCGGTGCTGGTCACCGGGGCCGAGGGGCCCTTGGCTGAGGATGAGATCTTCGGCCCGATCCTGCCCGTCGTGCCCTATGACGATCTGCGCACGGCGGTCGCGTACATCACCGCGCGGCCACGTCCGCTGGCCTTTTACCCCTTCACCGAAAGCGCCGAGACCCGCGACCTTCTGCTCGCCAGCGTTTCGGCGGGGGGCGTGACGGTCAATGACACGCTGCTGCATGTCGCTCAGTCCGGGCTGCCTTTTGGCGGGGTCGGGCCAAGCGGGATCGGCGCCTATCACGGTCAGGCCGGGTTCGAGCGGATGTCGCATCTTCTGCCGGTCTTTGCGCAAAGCCGGATCAACGGGGCAGATTGGCTGGCTCCGCCCTATGGCGCGCGCTTCCGGGCGCTGATGCGGCTGATGCTGCGCTAGATTTTAGCCGATCGCGCGGTTGCGGGTCTCGACCCCGATGAAGAGCGTCGCGACCAGACCGACCAGAAGCAGCACCGCGAAAAGCCCGATGGCGACGCCAAAACCCTGCGCGATGATGCCCCCCAGCAGAGAGGGCGCGATCAGACCGCCGACACGCGCCACCGCGCCCGCCATGCCCATGCCAGAGCCGCGCAGGCCGGTCGGGTAAAGTTCGGGCGTATAGGCGTAAAGCGCGCCCCAGGTGCCCAGAAGCGCGAAGCTCATCAGCAACAGCGAGAAGGCGACAAGCGCGGTCCCGCTCGCCACGGTGAAGAGCAGGCAGCCCGCAGCGGCAAGGATCAGGAAGATCTGGAGCGTCGGGCGACGACCCCAGCGTTCGACCCCGTAGGCGGCGAGGGCATAGCCCGGGATCTGCGCCAAGGCCATGAGCACGAGGAAGCCATAGCCGCGCACGAAGCCGAAGCCGCTTTCGGCAAGCTGCGGCGGCAGCCAGACGAAAATCCCGTAATAGGACAGCGAGACGAAGAACCACACCGCGAGAATCGCCACGCTGCGCTGGCGCAGCGCGCGCCCGAAGAGTCCGTCAGGATCGGTTTCCGACGGCGTCGGCACGATGCGGACGGAGGGGTGCAGCGGCTCGGCGCCGTTGACGGCAAGAACGCGCGAGATGACCTCGCGGGCCTCGGCATCGCGGCCATTGCGGATCAGATACATCGGTGATTCCGGCACCCAAAGCCGCAGCCAGACGCCGATCAGCGCCGGGAAGGTGGCGACGGCAAAGATCCAGCGCCAGGCGGTTTCAGGGGCGTAATGGCTGGTCGCCCAAGCGGTCAGCGCGATGACGATCGTGCCGACCGCCCAGAAGCCCTCGAGCCAGACGAGCCAGCGCCCCCGGTTCTTCGGTGGCAGATATTCGGCCATCATCGCGTAATCGACGGGCAGGGTGCCACCCACCGCCATCCCGGTCAGGAAGCGGAAGAAGACCAGCAGGCCAAAGCTTGGGGCAAAGACCGAGAGCGTGCCGAAAACCGCCTCGGCGGCCACGGTCAGCAGCAGGATGCGGCGTCGGCCAAGCCGGTCCGCGAGCCGCCCGAAGAGCGTTGCGCCGACAAACATGCCGAGGAAAAACAGCGTGCCGGTCAGTAGCGCCTCTTTGACCGTGAGATCGAAGCTGCGGGCGATCGAGGCAGCGGTAAAGCCAATCGCGATGACCTGCATCGCATCGGCCATCCAGACCAACCCGAAGATGCCCATGAGGCGTCTTTGGAAACGTCCTGCTCCGGCGCGTGCCAGAGCATCGTCGATCATGACATCCATCGGGGCTCTCCTTCGGTCCGTCTGCCTTCACTTGCCCGAGCCGGGGGCCGATTGTCCAGAGGGCCACCTGTGCCGCGCACGGTGCGGGTTCAGGCCGGGCATTGACGCCTTGGGGCAAAGCCTGCGAAATGCTGGAAAATTCGAGACGGGGGATCCGAATGAAGCAAATCGTTGCCAGCGCCTTTTTCGCCAGTGCCCTAGGGGCGCTCTTTCTGGCGGGCTGCGCGCCGCAGGACAAATATGCCAGCGTGATCGCGGGTTCGGTGCCGCCGAGCGCCGAGGTCAAGGCCAAGATCGTCAGGAACGCCAAGGCGATCGTTTACGATCCCTCGTCGATCCGGGGCGCCGAGATTTCCAATATGGCGACCTTCGCCGATGGCACGCAGGGCGTTTGCGTCAAGGCGGATGTCAAGAATGCGCAGGGCAAATACCTTGGCGTGCATACGATGGGCGTGGCTTTGAACGACGACCCCCATCTGGCGGCCAATGCGCTTCAGCATCCGGTCTGCGACCGCGCCGATGTCACCTGGCATCCCTTCCCCGAGCTCAATCACCTCAAGAAGCGCTGAGGCTCGGTCGCGGGGCGCGAAGAGGGGACGGGCGGCGCGAGCCGCTCGCCCCATCTGCCGCGATCAGCCGTTGTCCTTGAGGACCTGACCGGCGAGATAGAGCGAGCCGCAGATCAGAATCCGCGCCTCGGGATGGGCGGCTGCGATCTTTTGCACGGCCTCTTGCGCATCTGCGGCAATCTCGACCGGCAGACCGGCGCGACGCGCGGCTTCGGCGGTTTCCTCGGCGGGCAGCGTATTCGGCTCGTTCGGGATCGAGATCGCGATCAGGCTTTCGGCGACCGGCACCAGCGGGCGCATATAGCCCACGACATCCTTGGTGTTGATCATGCCGCAAACCAGAAAGGTCGGACGCTTGGGCATGGCGGCCAGCGTCTTGGCCACCGCTTCGCCCCCGGCGGGGTTATGGCCGCCATCGAGCCAAAGCTCGCAACCCTTGGCCGCCTCGACCAACGGGCCGTGTTTCAGGCGCTGCATCCGCGCGGGCCATTCGGTTTCCGTCACCGCGGCCTTGGCCTCGATCCGGCCAAAGCCCAGCTCGCGCAGCGCGGCAATCGCGGTGCCGGCATTGTCATATTGATGCGGCCCCGGCAGGACCGGCAGCGGCAGGTCCATCAGCCCGTGCTCGTCTTGATAGATCAGCGCATCGCCCTCGCGGTAGGAGGTCCATTCCTGCCCGTGGATCTTCAACGGTGCGCCAAGGCTGTCGGCGCGCTTTTCGATGACCTCACGCGCGCCGGGCAATTGCTTGGCGACGATGCAGGGCACATGGCGCTTGATGATCCCGGCCTTCTCGCCCGCGATCGCTTCCAGCGTGTCGCCGAGATATTGGGTGTGGTCGATCGAGATCGGCGTGATCACCGTAAGGCGCGGATCGGGCACGACATTGGTCGCGTCGAGCCGCCCGCCAAGGCCGACTTCCAGTAGCGTATAATCCGCCTCGACCCGCGAGAAGGCGAGGAAGGCCGCTGCGGTCGTGATCTCGAAGAAGGTGATTGGCAGGCCGCCATTCGCAACCTCGCATTCCTCGAGCATCTCGGCCAGCAGCGGCTCGGGGATCAGCTCTCCGGCCAGACGGATGCGCTCGTGGAAGCGCGCGAGATGGGGCGAGGTATAGGCATGGACTTTGAGCCCCGCAGATTCGAGCCCGGCGCGGATCATCGCTTGCGTCGAGCCCTTGCCATTGGTCCCGGCCAGATGGATCACCGGCGGGATCTTGCGCTCGGGGTTGCCAAGTGCGGCCAGAATGCGGTGCATCCGGTCCAGCGACAGGTCGATGACCTTGGGGTGAAGCGACATCAGCCGCTCGAGAATGACGTCGGAACCGGACATGCGGGCCCCCCGGCAAAAGGATGGAAGAGGAAAGGGCCGGGATTAACCGGCCTTGCTGGGCTCGGGCTGGGCTTCGGCGGGCAGGGTGCCGATATGACCCGGCGCGGGCAGGTCCGCGATCACCGGCGCGGGCTGACGCGTCAGCATCCGGATGATCGAGATCAGCTCGGCGCGCAGGTCCTTGCGATGGGTCACGCGGTCGAGCATGCCATGCTCGAACAGATATTCGGCGCGCTGGAAGCCCTCGGGCAGCTTTTCGCGGATGGTCTGCTCGATCACGCGCGGACCGGCGAAGCAGATCAGCGCATTGGGCTCGGCGATCTGGATATCGCCCAGCATCGCATAAGAGGCCGTGACCCCGCCCGTGGTCGGATGGGTCAGCACGACGATATAGGGCAGCTTGGCTTCCTTGAGCATCTGCACGGCGACCGTGGTGCGCGGCATCTGCATGAGCGAAAGAATGCCTTCCTGCATCCGCGCGCCGCCTGCGGCCGAAAAGAGCACGAGCGGGCGCTTCAGCTTCACCGCGCGTTCGGCGGCGGCGACGATGGCATTGCCGACATACATGCCCATCGACCCGGCCATGAAGGCGAAATTCTGGGCGGCGGCAACGACCGGCGTGCGGCCGATCTCGCCCTCGGCGACCAGCATCGCCTCTTTCTCGGCCGTGGCCTTTTGCGCGGCCTTCATCCGGTCGGGATATTTCTTCTGATCGCGGAAATGCAGCGGGTCGGCGATCGGCTCGGGCACCTTGACCTCAAGGAAGACGCCGCCGTCAAAGAGCGACGCAAAGCGGTCGCGCGGCGAGATCGCGAGGTGATGCTCGCAGTTGGTGCAGACGTTGAGGTTGTCCGCCAGCTCCCGGTGAAAGAGCATCGTTCCGCATTCCGGGCATTTGGTCCACAAATTCTCGGGCACTTCGCGGCGCGAGAAAAGCGAGTTGATGCGCGGACGGACGTAGTTTGAGATCCAGTTCATCGGGGGCCTTCTTCGCTAAACTTGCGCCATGAAATAGGCCGCATGGCTTGGAATTGCAATTCCGCTGTGGTCAGGCATTACTGTGTCTCATGTGGACAGAAACATTTGCCGCCCTGCACTATGGCGCCGCCTTGCTGGTTTCGATCCGGGTGCTTCTGCGCCCGAGGCTCGAACCGACGGTGCGGCTCTCGTGGATCCTTGTGATCGAATTGGTGCCGCTGGTCGGCATCATCGCCTATATCCTCTTCGGCGAGATCCGAATGCGCGGGGCCGAGGTCCAGAAGATGGCCGATGTCCGCGACCGGCTGTCAGGCAGCTTCCAGCCAAGCCCCGAGCTGATCCGCGACCCGCCCGACTATGCCGCGCCGATCGTCGCCACCAATGAGGTGATCGGCGGCATGGCTGCGGTTTCGGGCAATGCCATGGCGCTTTTGCCCGAGGATGACAGCGCGATTGACGCTTTGGTCGACGCGATGGATCAGGCCGAGGATCACATCCACATCCTCTTCTACATCTGGCTCGACGACACCTCGGGGCGCAAGGTCGCCGAGGCGACGATCCGGGCCGCCGGGCGCGGTGTGCGGGTGCGCGCGATCATCGACGCGATCGGCTCGCGCGCTTTTGCCCATAGCGACAGCTGGGCGCAGATGAAGGCGGCGGGCGTCGTTTGTGTCGAGGCGCTGCCGCTGGGTCTGCCGGTGATTGGCGCGCTTTTCCAGCGCATGGATCTGCGCAATCACCGCAAAATCGTGGTGATCGACAATGCCACCGGCTTTACCGGCAGCCGCAACTGCTCGGACAAGGCCTTTGCGGTCAAACCGAAATTCGCGCCTTGGGTCGATATCTTCATGCGCATCGACGGGCCGGTGGTGCGCCAGATGCAGGTGATCTTCCTGCAGGACTGGATCAGCTATACCGGCGAGGATCTGGGCGAGATGCTCGACCTCGTGCCCGCGATCTCGGAGCCCGGCGTCGCGGCGCAGATCGTGGCGACCGGGCCGGACCGCCGGCAGGGCTCGCTGGCGGATTCGATGACCGCGCTGGTCTATGGCGCGCGCGAGCGGCTGACGATCACGACGCCCTATTACGTCCCCGATGCCGCGCTGGATAGCGCGATCCGGGCTGCCGCGCGGCGCGGGGTCGAGGTCACGATGATCCTGCCCGAACGCAATGACTCGCTGGTGGTTCAGGCGAGCTCGCAAGGGTTCTACTATGGGCTCGTAAACGCGGGCGTGCGGCTTTACCTGTTCAAGCCGGGGCTTTTGCACGCCAAGATCATCACCGCCGACGGCCGGATGGCGATGATCGGCAGCGCCAATATGGACCGGCGCAGCTTCGAGCTGAATTACGAGATGAACGTTTTCGTGATTGACCGGGATGTGACGGCCAGCCTGGTTGCCCGGCAGGAGACTTTCATCGCACGCTCGCGCCAGCTCAGCCGCGAGGACATCCTCGGCTGGTCTGTCTGGCGGCGGCTGCGCAACAACCTTCTGGCGCTGGCCGCACCTCTGTTGTGAGGAGAACGATGATGTCGGATGCACTATCTCGCGAGAAAATCGTCAACGGGGCGGCGCTGCTGCCCGAAGAGACCGTGCGCGATCTGCTGGGCGCGCTGGATGGCTGGGTGCTGACCGAGGATGGCAAGGCCATCGAATGCCAGCTGACCACCAAGACCTTCCTCAAGGCGCAGGCGCTGGCTGCGCTCGCTGGCGGCATCGGAGAATTGGCGAATCATCACCCCGATCTCAGCTATGGTTGGGGCTATTGTCGCATCCGTTTTTCCACCCATTCAGCGGGGGGCGTGACGATGAATGATCTGATATGTGCGTCACGGCTGAACAGCGTTCTTTAAAATATTCTCGGCGAATGCCCGCTGGCGAACGAATAGTCTGGTTTTAACATTAACTAAGACTGGAAAATCCTGCCCAATCAGGACTAAGCGGATGGATATCGGGCGCCGATCCTCAGCCCGATGCCCTGCGAGTCCCTGTCGGATCGCGCGGCGATCAGGGGTATCGACGGACAAGGACTGACATGGCGCTGCCTGCCCGCACATGGTTTGATCGGATCTTGCGCGAGCGGGCCAACCGCCGTTGGGCAGAGCTTGCAGATGACAAACAGGGACTTGCCTCGTCACGCAAGCGCATGTTGCGCGAAGAGGCTCTGGTCCTGCGCCGCAAGCTCGATCAGTTCCTGCAACGCACCGACCGTCGCGCCGAGATCTCGGGCGAGGCTCTGGATGCGATCAACCTGCCGATCGGCACCGATTGGCGCTGGCGTCCGGGCTTTATGACCGCGCCGATCGTGCCGGAAGGCGTGGTCTCGCCGGAAAACGGGGCGCGTCTGGGGCAAGAGGCCGCGGTTTGGCATGACTGTGCCGAGCGCGCGTTGATCCTTGAGCAGATGCGCAACCACCGCGCCACCGATCTGGCGCCCTTCGGGATGCGGATGGAGATTTTCGCCTTCGCGGGCAGCTTCCTGTCGGTCTCGATCGATCTGCCGCAAGACGCACTTCAGGGGTTGACCCGCAACTACGTCCTGCGCCTCGAGACCGGGCTTGCGATCGAGCGCGAGATGAGCGTTTTCGCGCGGCTGAACATCGCCAACGGCCCGAACACCGACCAGATTCTGGTCAAGCTCGATGACCTTACGCCGGATGCGCAGGGCCATCACATCACCGAATTCGATCTTGCGGCGACCGAGATCGACGAAAGACGCCTTCAGAAGATCTGGATCGACCTGATCTTCGAACGGCCCACCATGAACGCGCTTGAAGTGCGCGAACTCTTTGTTTCACGCCATCTGCGGGCCGAGTTTTAGGCGCGACGCGGCGTGACGAAAGGAAGCGGGACATGAACAGTTTCGAATCGCTTGGGGTCAAGGCCGGGTCGTGGCAGGGGATCCTCTCAGCCGCGCAGGAACCGCGCCGTCTGGCGCTGATCCATCTGGGCGAGATCGTCGCCCGGGGTGAGCTGCAACCCTCGGGCGAGGGGCAATGGCGGGTCAATTGCCCGCTGCCGGCCGAGCGTCTGGCCGATGGCGTCCAGACCTTCCTGCTCTTTCAGGACGAGGGCGAGGGCAATGAGCCGCTGCAGCCCGGTGCCGCCGAGCTGGCCAGCCTGCCGATCATCACCAGCAAGCTGATCAACCACGATATTCAGGTCGAGGTCGCGCTGCTGAAATCAGAGCTCGACCTGCTCAAGCGCGAGCTGCGCCGGGTGGCGGCCGCTCAGCGCGACCAGTAGCCGTAGCGCGCGACCGGAGCGAAGCCCAGTTTCTCATAAAGCGCGATCGCGGGCGCATTCGCGGCGGTCACGGCCAGCGCAAGACGGCTGGCGTCGTGATCGCGCGCCCAATGGGCCGCGCCACGCAACAGCCAGTCGGCCATGCCCTTGCGGCGCATCTTCGGCTCGACCTCGATCGCATGGATCATCGCAACATCGCCATCGGCGGCGACAAAGGCCGAGGCCGAGGCATGATCCTCGATCCGACCCAGAAGCGAGGTATGGGGCAGGGGAGCGACCCTTTCCATCGCGGCCTGACGCGGGCCTGCGATATTGCCCTCGGCCCAGATCTCGCGCTGGATCGCCAAGGGCGGCCAGATCGGAAAAACCGTGACCAGTGGAATCTCGCGGTCGGTGAGCTGCGCGGCCTCGACCGCCATGACCAGCGTCGGGCGGTCCTGGCGAAAGCCGCGCGCGGTCAGGGCGTCGGCCAGCGCGGTTTCCTCGGACCAGACGCGGAAGGTCTCGGGCTGGTCCCAGTCGCGCTGAAGCTGTGCGGCGGCCTCGATCCCGTCCGCGTGCCAATCGGGCCCGAGCGCGCGCGCCGAGCTGATCCGCCCGCCGCCACCCAAACCGCGTCCGACGCGAAAGCCGCCAATGTCATGGTATTCGGCAGCGGGCCAGGTGGTCTCGAAAGCCTGGGCAAGCGCGGGATCGAGGGTCATGGGCAAAGCTCCTTCAAGGGGCGAGGCGGTCGCGCAGTGCCGACATGGCCGCGCTCACACGCGCGCCGTCGAGCCCCCGGATCACCAGATTGGTGCCGTAACTATCGCCGCGTTTGAACGGATAGGAACCGAGCGAAAGGTCCGGGAACTCGCCTGCCACGGCGCGCAGGGGGCCTGCGACATCGGATTCGGGACGCAGGACCTCGAGCGCCTCGCTGACGGTCGGGCGACCCTTGGCGAGCTCGGGCTGGATCGCCTCGACCATGGCGACAAAGACATTCGGCACCCCGGCCATGACATAGGTATTGCCGATGTGAAAGCCGGGCGCGGCCGAGACCTTGTTCTCGATCAGCCGCGCGCCATGCGGGATGCGCGCCATGCGCAGCCGGGCCTCGGTGATCTCGACGCCGCGGCTTTCCCAGTTCTCGGTCAGGATGCGGCGGGCCTCGTCATTGTGGGAAATGCCGGTGCCGAAGGCCTTGGCCACCGCATCGGCGGTGATGTCGTCATGGGTCGGCCCGATGCCGCCCGAGGTGAAGAGCATGTCATAGGCGCCGCCGAGCGATTTATCGAGCGCGCGGATCGCGGCGACGATCTGATCTTCGTCATCGGCGACAATGCGGACCTCGCGCAGATCGACGCCAATGCTGTTGAGAACCTGCGACAGATAATGCGCATTTCCCTCGCGGGTGCGGCCCGACAGGATTTCGTCACCGATCACGAGAATGGCGGCTGTGGGGTTGTCCGACTGCATCTGAAGGCCCTCCGACCTGAAATCTGATCTCTGCGAAAGGTATAGGTCGGCCTGCAGGACTGGAACAAGGGGCGCGTGGGGGCTATCTGTGGGGGCAACAGAATGTGAGGACGCGATGAACGACGGTCGGATGACGAAAGAGGGGATCCGCATCCACGATCCCCAAGACTTCAAGGGTATGCTTGCGGCAGGGCAGATCACGGCGCAGATTCTCGATGAGGTCGGCCCACTGGTCCAACCCGGCGTGACCACGGCAGAGCTTGACGATTTCATCCGCCGCCGCGTCGAAGAGCTGGGCACGGTGAGCGCCACGATCGGCTATCGCGGCTATCAGCACGCGAGCTGCATCAGCGTGAACCATGTCGTCTGCCACGGCATCCCCAGCGAGAAGATCCTGCGCGACGGCGATATCCTGAACATCGATGTGACCGTGATCTTGGACGGCTGGTTCGGCGATTCCAGCCGGATGTATGTCGCGGGCAAGGCCAATCGCAAGGCCGAGCGGCTGATCAAGGTCACCCATGACAGCCTGATGAAGGGCATCGAGGCGGTGCGCCCCGGCGCGACCTTTGGCGATATCGGCCATGCCATCCAGAGCTATGCCGAAGGCTTCGGCATGTCGGTCGTGCGCGATTTCTGCGGCCACGGCCTTGGCCGGACCTTCCATGCGCCGCCGAACGTGCTCCACTATGGCCGCTCGGGCAAAGGGCCGGTTATCGAAGAGGGCATGTTCTTCACGATCGAGCCGATGATCAACCTCGGTCGCCCCGAGACCAAGGTTCTCGCCGATGACTGGACCGCCGTGACCCGCGACAAGTCGCTGTCGGCGCAGTTCGAGCATTCGATCGGCGTGACGGCGGATGGTTGCGAGATCTTCACGCTGTCGCCGGGCGGGGTGTTTTACCCCAATCTCGCCGAGTGACCCGCGTTGCGTGACTAAGGTAGGGTGCGGTTCGACCGCACCCTTTTTAGTCAGATCGGCCGGTCGATGTTGTTGTAGATCTGATCGAGCTGGCCCTGACGGCGCTTGTAGGCGTCGCGGATGCAGGCAACATCGGCCTTGCAGGCCTGGCGCTGTTTCAACCAGCTCGCCTGATCGTCCATCATATTGCCCCGCACTCCCATCGCAAAAAGCCCCGCGAGCAGATGCAGCGTCGTGACCATGCGCACATCGGCGTCATTCAGGTCGCGATTGGCGCAGATCGCCTTTTCATCCGGCGCGAGCCCGGTCTTGGTGCAGTTAAAGCTGGCCGCGGCCCCGGGATTGGGGGCGAGCAGCAGGGTCAGTGACAAAGCGGAGAGGATGGGGCGCATGGCGATCTCTTCTTTGGGTATTTGGATGATGAAGAACGCGGGCGCGGCTTAAAAGGGCGCGCTTAGATCCGGCGGATCGTATCGCCGGGGATGAAGGTCGGGGTCAGCGCGACGATGCCGTTTTCGGGGGCGGCTTCCTTGCCGGAGACAATTCTTGCCGCGCGGCGACCGATGTCGATGCGGCGGGCGTCGGTCGTGGCCAGACGCATCGGCAAGCCGTCGAGCAGCTCGACCGCATTGAAGCCCGCGAGGCCGAGTTTGCCGGGGATGTCGATGCCTTGTTCGAGGCACCAGATGAGCCCGCCTGCTCCGATCATGTCATTGGAATAGTAGAGGAAATCGAGGTGCGGCTCGCGTGCGAGGATGCGCTGGGTGAGCTCTCGGCCCTTGAGAAGCGAGGAGCCGCCCTGGTAGAACTCTCGGGCGGCGAGCGTTACCCCGGCTTCGGCGAGGCGCTCTTCGAACCCCGCGAGGCGTTTGCGGGCGCGGTGGTCTTCGGGCATATGCGTGCCGATGAAGCCGATCTGGCGGTAACCGGCCCTGAGGATCTCTTCCGCCATTTCGCGACCCGCGCGGCGATGGGAAATGCCGACAGCGGTGTCGATCGGATCGCCGTCAATGTCCATGACCTCGACCACCGGGATCGCGGCATTGTCGAGCATCGCGCGCGCGGCCTTGCTGTGTTCGAGCCCGGCCAGAATGACGCCCGTCGGTCGCCAGGAGAGCATGTCGTAAAGGACCGCATCCTCGCGCGCAGGGGAGTAATGCGTGACCCCGACCACCGGCTGGAGCCCGGTGTCATCGAGCTCGGCCGAGATGCCGCCGAGGACCTCGGGAAAGACCATATTCGAGAGGGAGGGGATCACGACGGCGACGAGGTTGACGCGCTGGCTCGCCAATCCGCCCGCGATCTTGTTCGGAACATAGCCAAGCGTGCGCGCGGCGGTCAGCACTTTTTCCCGCGTGGCAGCCGAGACATCACCACGGTTGCGCAGCACGCGGCTCACGGTCATTTCCGAAACGCCAGCGGCTTCCGAGACGTCGCGCAGCGTCAGGGGGCGGGGCGGGCGTTTGGGCGACATGAGAAATCCATGGATGGGAATAAAGTTACCGTTAGCAAAGCGCTCGGCTCGCGGCAAGCTTGCCAATCCCCACGCGCGCAGGCAAAAGAAAGGCGGCGGTCCCGTGGCTCAACTGGATAGAGCAGCCCCCTCCTAAGGGGCAGGTTACAGGTTCAAGTCCTGTCGGGATCACCAAACCAGCATCTTTTGCTTGCCATGATCTGCTTGCCCGCAAGATATCACGATGGGATTTCATGCTTTTAGGGTAAGCGCCGCCGCCTTGGATCGCTCAGCGTTACACACACATGGCTCGCGCTTCGGCGCGTCGCTCCCAGGGGCCAACAAACGCGCGCCGATCCATCAAAGTCGCAGCCCAAACAGGCCATCGCTTCGCCGCCAGAAGCCACCGGGCCAATCCGGGCGTGCCAACACCCCAAACAAAAAGGCCGATCCCGCAGGACCGGCCTTTTTGTTTGGAGCGGGCGATGAGATTCGAACTCACGACCCTAACCTTGGCAAGGTTATGCTCTACCCCTGAGCTACGCCCGCACTCCGTCCCGGTAACTCTCGCTGCCGGTGAGGGGTGATCTAGAGGATGACGCGCGCACTCGCAAGTGAAAAACGCATAGCATCTGCGCGATCTGCCGCGCTTTCTTCATCACCCAAATACCCATGAAATCGTGCCGGGAGGCGCTGATCCAGGCCCCGGAAAAACAAAAGGCCGATCCCGCAGGACCGGCCTTTTTGTTTGGAGCGGGCGATGAGATTCGAACTCACGACCCTAACCTTGGCAAGGTTATGCTCTACCCCTGAGCTACGCCCGCACTCCATCCCGGTAACTTTCGCTTCCGGTGAGCGGTGATGTAGGCGAGCCGGGCCGGGGCCGCAAGCGAAAAATGCGAGAGAGGGGCAAAAAGCGCGCCAATCTGCTCTTTCGCGAGCGGGGGAGGGGAGAGGCCGTGGCCTCTCCCGCAGGATCACTCCAGCTCGACCAGCAGGTCCTTGGCGTCGATCTGGGCCGCAGCGGTGACGTGAACCGCCTTCACCACGCCGTCGCGGTCGGCATGAATGCCGGTTTCCATCTTCATCGCTTCGATGGTCAGCAGCAGATCGCCGGTTTTGACCTTCTGGCCAACGGTTGCCACCACCGAGGCGACGACACCCGGCATCGGTGCCCCGATCTGGCCCGGGTTGGCTGGGTCGGCTTTCGGGCGTGCCTTGGTCTGGGCCTTGATCAGACGGTTCGGCACGCGGATGACGCGCGGCTGGCCGTTCAGCTCGAAGAAGACCTTCACATCGCCGTTCTCATCGATCTCGCCGAGCGTCTGGAACAGGATCTCCAGCTTCTTGCCCGGATCGATCTCGACGGTGATCGCCTCGCCCGGCTGCATCCCGTAGAAGAAGGTATGGGTCGGCAGGGTGCGGACCGGGCCATACATGCGGTGACGGCCCATGTAATCGAGGAAGACCTTCGGATACATCAGGTAGCCGTTCAGGTCCTCGTAATCGATGGTCATGCCTTCGAGCTCTTCCGAGAGCTTGACGCGCGTCGCTTCCAGATCGACCGGCGGCATCGAGGCGCCCGGGCGCGTGGTCAGCGCGGTTTCGCCCTTCA
Source organism: Paracoccus aminophilus JCM 7686 (assembly GCF_000444995.1). Taxonomy (NCBI): domain Bacteria; kingdom Pseudomonadati; phylum Pseudomonadota; class Alphaproteobacteria; order Rhodobacterales; family Paracoccaceae; genus Paracoccus; species Paracoccus aminophilus. The sequence goes on from NC_022041.1 coordinate 515,451, forward strand.
GGACCTTCTTTTGCAACGCGGCGGGCCAGCCTCCGGGCGGTTGGCCAAGGTTGCCCTTCATCATATCGACGACCGAATCGGGGAAGGACACTTCGGAATTCGGATCCTCGACCTGCGCGCGGGTCAGGCCTTGAGCCACCATCATCAGCGCCATGTCGCCGACAACCTTGGACGAGGGCGTCACCTTCACGATATCGCCGAACATCTGGTTCACATCGGCATAGGTCTGGGCAACCTCGTGCCAGCGCTCTTCCAGCCCCATCGAGCGCGCTTGCGCCTTGAGGTTGGTGAACTGGCCGCCGGGCATTTCGTGCAGATAGACCTCGGAGGCGGGCGATTGCAGGCCCGATTCGAAGGCTGCATATTGCTCGCGCACCGCTTCCCAATAGTTCGAGATCGCGCGGATCGCGGCGATATCAAGCCCGGTGTCGCGATCGGAATGGCGCAGAGCCTCGACCACCGAACCCAGAGCGGGCTGCGAGGTCCCGCCCGAGAAGGCATCCATGGCCGCATCGACCGCATCGACGCCCGCTTCGGCGGCGGCGAGGATCGAGGCTCCGGCAATGCCCGAGGTGTCATGGGTGTGGAAGTGGATCGGCAGGCCGACCTCTTCCTTCAGCGCCTTGACCAGCACGCGCGCCGCGCCCGGTTTCAGAAGGCCCGCCATATCCTTGAGGCCCAGCACATGGGCGCCTGCGTCACGCAGCTGACGCCCCATGTCGACGTAATATTTCAGATCATATTTGGCGCGGGCCGGGTCAAGGATATCGCCGGTATAGCAGACGGTGCCTTCACAGATCTTGCCCGATTCGACGACCGCATCCATGGCGACACGCATGTTCTCGACCCAGTTGAGGCTGTCGAAGACGCGGAAGACATCGATGCCGGACGCGGCGGCCTGACGCACGAATTCCTGCACGACATTGTCGGGATAATTCGTATAGCCGACGCCATTCGAGGCGCGCAGCAGCATCTGGGTCATCAGGTTCGGCATCCGCTCGCGCAGGTCGCGCAGGCGCTGCCACGGGCATTCCTGCAAGAAGCGGTACGCCACGTCGAAGGTCGCGCCGCCCCAGCATTCGACCGAGAAGAGCTCGGGCAAGTTCGCGGCATAGCTCGGCGCGACCTTGATCATGTCGAGCGAGCGCATCCGGGTTGCCAAGAGCGACTGGTGGCCGTCGCGCATGGTCGTATCGGTCACGAGCAGGCGCTTCTGGTCGAGCATCCAGTCCGCAACCGCCTTCGCACCCTTTTCCTCGAGCAGCTGGCGCGTGCCGGGGGCAGGGGCGGCTTTCGACGCGGGCGGAATCGCCTTGCGCGCATCGGCCGGAGGCTTGGCGCGGCCGGTCGTCTCGGGGTGACCGTTGACGGTGATATCGGCGATATAGATCAGCAGTTTCGTCGCGCGGTCGCGGCGCTTGCGGAAGGTGAAGAGATCATCCGTCGTGTCAATGAACTTGGTCGTATAGGTGTCATTGAGGAAGGTCGGGTGCTTGAGCAGGTTGATGACGAAGTCGATGTTCGTCGACACGCCGCGCACGCGGAATTCGCGCAAGGCCCGGTCCATCCGCGCAATCGCCTTTTCCGGCGTCTGGGCATGGGCGGTGACCTTCACCAGCAGCGAATCATAATAGCGCGTGATGACGCCGCCTGCGTAAGCCGTGCCACCGTCCAGACGGATGCCATTGCCGGTCGCCGAGCGATAGGCGGTGATGCGGCCGTAATCGGGAATGAAGTTGTTTAGCGGATCTTCGGTCGTCACGCGGCACTGCAGCGCATGGCCGTTCAGATGAATGCCGTCTTGGCTGGCGATGCCGGTCGCCTCGGCCAGAGTCGCGCCCTCGGCGATCAGGATCTGGCTTTGCACGATGTCGATGCCGGTGACCTCTTCGGTCACGGTATGCTCGACCTGAACGCGCGGGTTCACTTCGATGAAGTAAAACTTCTGCGAATCCATATCCATCAGGAATTCGACAGTGCCCGCGTTCTGATAGCCGACCGCGCGACCGATCTGGAGCGCGAGATCGCAGACCTCGGCGCGCTGCGCGTCGCTCAGATAGGGGGCGGGGGCGCGCTCGACAACCTTTTGGTTGCGGCGCTGGACGGTGCAGTCACGCTCGAAGAGATGGTAAAGACCGCCATGGGTGTCGCCCAGAAGCTGAACCTCGACGTGGCGAGCGCGCAGGATCATCTTTTCCAGATAGCCCTCGCCGTTGCCGAAAGCGGCCTCGGCCTCGCGACGGCCCTCGCGGACCTTTTCGACCAGCTCACCCTCGGCATTGATCGGACGCATCCCGCGCCCACCGCCGCCCCAGCTGGCTTTCAGCATCAGAGGATAGCCGATCTCGCCAGCTTCGCGCTTGATCGCGTCGAAATCGTCGCCCAGCACCTCGGTCGCCGGAATGACCGGAACACCCGCGCGGATCGCGACCTTGCGCGCCGAAGCCTTGTCGCCAAGCGCGCGCATCGTGTCCGAGGTCGGGCCGATGAAGGTGATCCCGGCGGCGGTGCAGGCATCAACGAAATCGGGGTTTTCTGAAAGGAGCCCATAGCCCGGATGGATCGCATCGGCACCCGATTCCTTGGCGACGCGGATGATTTCGGGGATCGAGAGATAGGCTGCGACCGGGCCGAGACCTTCGCCGATCAGATAGGCCTCATCCGCCTTGAAGCGGTGCAAACCCAGCTTGTCTTCCTCGGCATAGACCGCGACGGTCTTTTTGCCCAGCTCGTTCGCCGCCCGCATGACGCGGATCGCGATTTCCCCACGGTTCGCAACAAGAATTTTGTTGAACACGCGCTCACTCCCTTCAGACATAGTGGTGGCATCCTTCACGATGCTGCGCTGCAGCGCAAGCGCGGCGAAAGGATTAACGAAAAATTTCAATACCGATCGGTTCAGCGCCGCGCGCCAAAGAAGTCCTGCAGCAAGGTTTTTGATTCACTGGCGGAAAAGCCGGAATAGATCTCGGGTCGGTGGTGGCATTGGGGATGATCGAAGACGCGGGCGCCATGCACGACCCCGCCCATTCTTGCGTCATCCGCGCCGTAATAAAGCGTCGCGATCCGCGCCGCCGAGATCGCTGCGGCGCACATCGGGCAGGGCTCGAGCGTCACCCACAGGACCGCGCCCGGCAGCCGCTCGGATCCGAGCTTGGCGCAGGCCGCGCGAATGGCCAGGATTTCGGCATGGGCGGTCGGGTCTGACAGCTCGCGCGTGCGGTTACCGGCGCGGGCGAGTTCGCGGCCCTGAGCGTCCAGCAAAACCGCGCCAACCGGCACCTCGCCGCGCGCCGCTGCGATGCGGGCTTCGGCCAGAGCTTGCGGCATATGGGTCAGGAACGGCGTCGCGGTCATGGCAGCTATTCATCAAGGATTACGCTTTCGTGCAAGAACCGCTTTGCGCTTTCCCGCGTTGGGCGCTAGATCAGCCACCTTTACCACCGCAGCGATGCGCAGGAGATCGCCATGACCGACGAAAATTCCACCCCCGAAACCGAGGGGACTGTCCCCGCTGCGGAAACCTCCGCGGAAGAGACCTCTGCCCAAACGACCCCTGCCGCGGACGAGACCGCCGCGCAGCAGGATCAGGCTTTTGCCGAGGACGCCGCAGAAGACGATTCTGACGAGGCCTTCGAAGACGGCGCTGATGACGAAGACGCGGATGCGTTCGAGGACGACTCCTTTGAGGATGAGGCGGAAGAGGACACTCTCGACGCAGACGATGAGGCCGATGAGGCCGAAGACGCGCCCGAGGGCGAGCGCATCGCCAAGATGATGGCGCGCGCCGGTGTGGCCTCGCGCCGCGAAGCCGAGCGCATGATCCTTGAAGGCCGCGTGACGGTGAATGGCCAGAAGGTTGCCAGCCCCGCTCTGGACATTCTGCCGACCGACAAGGTCCGCATTGACGGCAAAGCCATGGAAGAGCCGCAAGAGACGCGGCTTTGGCTCTATTACAAACCGACCGGGCTCGTGACCTCGGCCTCCGATGAAAAGGGCCGCCAGACGGTCTTTGACGCGCTGCCGCGCGATCTGCCGCGGGTGATGACTGTGGGCCGTCTCGACCTCAACTCGGAAGGCCTGCTGCTTTTGACCAATGATGGCGAGCTGAAGCGCCGTCTCGAGCTGCCGACGACCGGCTGGCTGCGCCGCTACCGCGTGCGCGTGAATGGTCTGCCCAATGACCTGACCTTCGATCCTTTGCGCCGTGGCGCCCAGATCGACGGCGAGGATTTCCGGCCGATGGAAGTCAAGCTCGACAGCCAGCAGGGCGCGAATGCCTGGCTGACCGTCGGCATCCGTGAGGGCCGCAACCGCGAGATCCGCCGCGCCATGGCTCATGTCGGGCTGGTGGTGAACCGGCTGATCCGCGTCAGCTACGGCCCGTTCAAGCTGACCGGCATGGAAGAAAACGAGGTCCGCGAGGTCAAGCGCAAGGTCCTGCGCGACCAGCTTGGCAACCTGCTGACGGGTGAAGAGGAAGAACGTCCGCGCGAATTCCGCGCCCGTGGCGCCGAGCGCGGCGAAGATCGCCGCGACGACCGCAAACCCTTTGGCCGTCGTGAAGACGGCGACCGGAAGCCCTTCGCACGTCGCGAAGATGGTGACCGCAAACCCTACGCACCGCGTCAGGATGGCGATCGCAAGCCTTGGGCGAAGCGCGAAGATGGCGACCGTAAACCCTACGCGCCCCGTCAGGACGGCGACCGTAAGCCTTGGGCCAAGCGCGAAGACGGCGACCGCAAGCCCTACGCTCCCCGTCAGGACGGCGACCGTAAGCCTTGGGCCAAGCGCGAGGACGGTGATCGTAAGCCCTACGCACCGCGTCAGGACGGCGATCGCAAGCCTTGGGCGAAGCGCGAAGACGGCGACCGGAAACCCTACGCGCCGCGTCAGGATGGCGACCGTAAGCCTTGGGCGAAGCGCGAGGACGGCGACCGTAAACCCTATGCGCCCCGTCAAGACGGTGACCGCAAGCCTTGGGCCAAGCGCGAGGATGGTGACCGGAAACCCTACGCGCCCCGTCAGGAGGGTGATCGCAAGCCTTGGGCGAAGCGCGAAGACGGCGACCGCAAGCCTTGGGCGAAGCGCGAAGACGGCGACCGCAAGCCCTACGCACCGCGTCAGGATGGCGATCGCAAGCCTTGGGCGAAGCGCGAGGACGGCGACCGGAAGCCTTACGCGCCGCGTCAGGATGGCGACCGCAAGCCTTGGGCGAAGCGCGAAGACGGCGACCGCAAGCCCTACGCACCGCGTCAGGATGGCGATCGCAAGCCTTGGGCGAAGCGCGAGGACGGCGACCGGAAGCCCTACGCGCCCCGTCAGGACGGCGACCGCAAGCCTTGGGCGAAACGCGAAGATGGCGACCGCAAGCCTTACGCGCCCCGTCAGGACGGTGACCGTAAGCCGTGGGCCAAGCGCGAAGACGGCGACCGTAAGCCCTATGCGGGTGGCGGCGACAAGCGCGGGCCGAAACCTGCTGGCGGCTCGTCCTTCAAAGGGCCGCGTCCGGGCGGTAAGGGGCCGGGTGGTAAAGCGCCAGGCGGCAAAGGTCCGAGCAGGCCGCGCGGCTGAACTCGGCGCATCGACGGGACTGATACATGCCGGAAGGGTTCTCCTTCCGGCATTTTGCTTGCCTGCATGCGGAGCGAACTTGCCCGGGATAACCCGTGCCCTGCGCGAACCCTCAGCCCAAAAGCAATCGCGCCCCCTTTTGGGAGGCGCGACGCGAGAGTGACCATCCGGGGAACGACCCGCAGACGACGGTCAGAGAGATTACTTCGTCAGGATCAGCTTGCCTGCGCGGGTGATGCGCAGGTTATAGACTTGATCTCCCAGCACAATCAGCGCCTGATTGCCGCCATGGGTCAGGTCGGTCGCATCATGCTCGGGCAGACGGTTCAGGGCAGTGATCCCGGGGCGGGAAAATTCGGCAGGGCGTGTCGCGGTCATTTCCGGTCCTCTCGATGTCGCGCTATCTGTAATCTGACTAAATCACTCTGGAATGTCAAAGGGATTTTGTCGGGAATTAAAAAAGGCGGTTGCGAACCTCGTTGCAACCGCCTTCCAGAGCGCTTTCGGGTCGGAGGAACCCATATTAGCGCTTTGATCTATAATATTAATCCTTGAGGCAAGACAGCATGGTCCCGGCCAAAGACTGGATGACATCAAGGTAAAGATCCGGCCCGATCGCGAGCGCCGAGCCTTCGGGATCAAGTGCTGCACCCGGACGAACGGCAGTGCCTTCGGTCACAGCGGCGATCAGGCGCGCATCGTGATTCTGTTCAGGGAAGGCGCAGACGGCCTTGGCGCTGGCAAGCTGAGCCTTGATGTCGGTCAGCCGTGCCGCCGAGGGGGTCGCAGCATCGCCAAGCGAGACCGGGATCGCGCTTTCGAGGCCGAAATGCTCGGTGAAATAACCATAAGCATCATGGAGCACGACGAAGGGTTTGCCGCGCGCCGGAGCCAGCTCGGCGGTGAGCGTCGCATCGACCGCGCCGATCCGCGCCGCGGCTTTCTCGGCATTCTCTTGATATTGCGCGGCATGGTCGGGATCCTGCGCCGCCAGAGCCCCGGCAATCGCCTTCACCCAAAGCTGGGCATTGCTTGGGTCCAGCCAGGCATGGGGATCGGTGCCGGTGTGGACGTGACCGGCCTCGCCGTGGCCTGCATCGGCATGATCGTGGTCGTCGTGACCCGCCTCGCCGTGGTCGTGATCGGCATGGTCGTGCTCATGCTCGCTGTCCGCGTCATGGTCATGGGCGTGGTCGTGATCGTCGTCCTCGCCGCCATAGCTGCGGGTTTTGGTGCCCGGCACGGCCAGCAATTGCAGGCTCTGCGCCTTGCCGCCAAGATTGGTCGCCGCGCGGTCGAGCCACGGCGTCAGCGCCGGACCGACCCAGATCAGCAGATCGGCATCCTGCGTCGCCCCCGCTTGCGAGGGGCGCAGCTGATAATTGTGCACATCGCCGCCCGTCGGCAGCAGCACATCGGGCTTCCCAAGATCGCCCATCACCATTTCGATGAGCGCGCCGGTGATCGGCATATCGGTCACGACCTTGGGGACCTCGGCGAAAGCGGGCAGCGCGCTCAGGCAGAGCGGCAGGGCCAGAAGCTTTGAGTGGAGGTTTGGGCGAAAGCTTGGACGAAGGGTGGGACGAAGGGTGTGCATCGGGCTCTCTGAACTTGCGGAATCGCTGCAATATCTTATGTTATAGAGTAACAGGTCAAGAGAAATGTGATAATATTACAAATGCACAGCGATCCTCCCACCGACCCGATCGATCCGTTCGAAGAGCATGACCACGGCGCCTGCGCCTCTCATGCGCTGGAACATGCACTTCAGCATAGCGAGGAAACCGGCGTGCGCCTGACCCCGGTGCGGCGGCGTGCGCTGGAAATCCTGCTCGAATCGCATCGCGCCATGGGGGCCTATGAGGTGCTGGAGCGGCTGGTGGCCGACGGGTTTGGCAATCAGCCGCCAGTGGCTTACCGGGCGCTCGATTTTCTGGTCGAGAATGGGCTCGCGCATCGCGTTCAGCGCCTCAATGCCTATGCCGCCTGCCTCTCGCCCGAGCGCGACCATTCGCCGGTCTTCCTGATCTGCCGGTCCTGCGAGAAGGTCGCCGAGGCGGAATCGCCGGAATTGCGCCAGGCGCTGCGCACGCTTGCCTCTGGCTCGGGGTTCCGCATCGAGCGCACCACCGTCGAGGTGCTGGGCCTGTGCGCCGTCTGTGCCGCCGCAGAGGCCGCCACGGAAGCTTCCTCCGAGGCGCAACCATGACCGGCGCGCTGATCTCGGCCAAGGGCCTGACGGTCAGGCCGCCGGGGCTGGGCGCGCCGGTGCTCAACGAGGTCGATTTCGCGATCCAGCCCGGCGAGATCGTGACCGTGGTCGGACCGAACGGCTCGGGCAAATCGACCTTCGTGCGCGCGCTTCTGGGCTATCTCGCTCCCCAATCGGGCACGGTGACGCGTCAGAGCGGGCTGCGCATCGGCTACGTCCCCCAACGCGTCCATGTCGAGCGCACAATGCCAATGACCGTCCAGCGCTTCCTGTCGCTGCCCCATCGCGTGCCAGAGGATCAGGCGGCGCAGATGCTCGAGCGCACCGGGGTCGCGGGGCTGCAGTCCCGCCAGCTCTCGGCGCTTTCGGGCGGGCAGTTCCAGCGCGTTTTGCTGGCGCGGGCGCTGCTCAACCACCCCCAGATCCTCGTGCTCGATGAGCCGACACAGGGGCTCGACCAGCCCGGCATGATCTCCTTCTATCGCCTGATCGAAGAGGTCCGGGCCGAGACCGGCGCGGCGATCCTTATGGTCAGCCATGATCTGCTGGTGGTGATGCGCGCCTCGGATCGGGTGATCTGCCTCAACGGCCATATCTGCTGCGAGGGCACGCCGCAGGATGTGAGCTCGGCCCCGGCTTACCGCGCGCTTTTCGGCGCCGAAGCGCAGGGGATGCTGGCGCTTTATCAGCACCACCATGACCACGAGCACGAGCATTTCCACGATGCGACCTGTGGGCATGACCATGCCCCCGGACAGACCCATTCCCATACCGACACCCATACCCATCCGCATGGCCTAAGCGCCGTGCCCGAAAGGCAAGGGCTCTGATGCTCGACGATTTTTTGACCCGCGCGGCTGTCGCGGGGCTCGGACTGGTGCTTGCGACCGGCCCGCTGGGGTCCTTTGTCGTCTGGCGCCGCATGGCCTATTTCGGCGATTCCCTCTCTCATGCCGCGATCCTTGGCGTCGCCTTGAGCTTCGTCAGCCCGTTGCCGCTTTATCTCGGCACGATGATCGTGGCGGTGGGCATGGCGGTGCTGGTGACCTGGCTTGCGGGGCGCGGGCAGGCGATGGACAGCGCGCTTGGCGTCATCGCCCATTCCGCGCTGGCGTTGGGGCTGGTTGTGGTCAGCTTCGTGCCCTCGCTGCGCGTCGATCTTCAGGCCTTTCTGTTCGGCGATATTCTGGCGGTTGGCAAAAGCGATCTGATCTGGATCTGGAGCGGCGCGCTCGCGGTGCTGGTCGTGCTGATCTGGCGCTGGCAAAGACTGGTCACGGTCTCGGTCAATGAAGAGCTGGCGATGGCTGCGGGAATCAGGCCCGCTGTCGAAAAACTGATTTTGGCTCTTGCACTTGCGCTTGTTGTTGCAATTGCGATTCGAATTGTCGGCGCTTTGTTGATTTCGGCCATGCTGATCGTCCCCGCCGCCGCGGCGAGGGGATTCGCCCGGACCCCCGAGCAAATGGCGCTAATTGCAACATTGATCGGCGGATTTGCGATCATCGGCGGACTTGGTGCAAGCTTGCGGCTCGACACGCCGGCTGGCCCCTCGATTATTGTCGCCGCAGGGGCAATTTATGCTTTGTCTTTAGTGGGTTGGCGAAAGCGTGGCTAGGGTTTGGCAGCGGGTGTCACGGCTGCGGGGAGAGGGGCTTTTGAGGGCGTTTTTTCCAGCCCCTGCTGGTGTTGTCGATTATGCAACACATCGGTTAAACCCGCGCCACCATTCAATCAATCACGCTTTCCAAGAACGTGCTATTATGCGACTGTCCGCTGGATGTTGCTGTAAACAGCAGCCTTCCAAAGTACTGAACGGAGCATGATCATGACCAAATTTGCTACTTTCGCCCTCGCTCTGGGCCTGACCGCTTCGACCGCTCTCGCCGGTGGCTATGTCGCCCCCGTCGTCGACGTCGAGCCGGTTGTTATCGACCAGAAACCGGCTTCGTCGAACGCTGGCCTCGTTGTTCCGGCTCTGCTGCTGCTCGGCGTCATCGCCGCTGTTGCTTCGGACAACAACGACAACAAAAACTCGACCAACACCAACTAATTGTCCCTTTCGGACAATGGTGACAGGGGCTGACCTTCGGGTCGGCCCCTATTTCATTTGCGCTCTGGCTGGTGTGGATCTGTCGGTGCAGAACCCCGGCACAGCATCTCCAACCGCGCGGTCGCAGAGACCCGGAGGCCGCGCTCAGCGGCTCGGAACGCAAAAGGCCCGCCGGGAGACGGGCGGGCCTTGAAATTGCGGTCCAGAGGCGGCGCAGGGCTTAGTAGCGCAGCTCTTGGATGGTGACATAGCCAAGCGCCGGGCTGACCCATTGGCGCGACACCGTCGCCCGCCCGCCCGAGACGATATAGCTGTTTTGGAAACTCGCACCGTGACCCGAGCAGTTTTCCAAGATGACGCCGGGCTTCGGACCTGCGCCGATCGAGCAGGTGAAGTTCAGCGGCCGCTCAAGCCCGTCGCCCGCATAAAGCCGCATGGTGCGCTCGGCCTGACCGCCGCGCCCCGACAGGATCAGATTGGCCGAACCTGCCGCTTCGGCGACCGAGAGGTCGTTGCCCAGCCCGCGCGTGCCGACCAGAATGCCGTTGCGCAGGATCAGCGCCTGCTCGTTCTTGGTCATATAGGTGCGCATGCCGCGGTTGTCGCCGGTCATGGCCAGCACCTGATTGGTGCCAGAGCTTTCCAGCCCGACGAGGATCAGCGGGCCCTTGTTGACCGACAATGCCTCCGAGGCCATGGCTGCGGGCGAGACCGGCGGCGCTTTGGGCGCGTTGCGCGCCTTGCGATCGGCTGCCAGCGCGCCCACGGCCTGCGAGGCGATGGTAAAGGCCGAGCTGTCCTGTTTCTTGTCGTTGCCGCAGGCGGCCACAGAGACGGTCAGGGCCAGAGCCCCGGCGATGCGCAGAGAGGTGGCGATCATCTCCAGAATTTCCCCCAGCCTTGATAGAGATCGCGCGACTGGCTGTCGCGGATGGTTTCGTAGAGACGGCCCTCGACGTAAAGCTGGGCCCCGCCGTCACGCGACAGCGAACGGATCGAGCCGCCAACCTTGCGCAGCGACGGATCGCCCGTGCCCCAGGCCAGCGGGATCGAGATATTCACGCCCTTATCGAACGAGCCCTCGCCGAATGCCTCAGAGCTCATATCGGTCTTGGTGACCCAAGCGCCCAGACGCCAGCCATTGGCGAACTGACGCGACAGAGTCAGCGTCGCGCCCTTGTCGCCAGCCAGATATTTGCCGACCGACAGTTCTGCGTCGATGCCGTTCTGGAACTGGTAATAGGCCGAGACCGAACCCATCGTGACGTTATAGTCGCGGAACTTGAGCAGGCCGTCGAAGTCGCGCTTCTTGACGCTGTTGATCTCGGCGCCCACGGCGAAGGGCGAATTCGTCGGCCACCACAGAGCCTCCGCCGAGACGCCGCCATAGGCGCGCTCAAGCAGACCAACGGTGACGCGCGTATAGACCTCGTTGCCGGGCTTGGCATACCAGGCCAGCGTCAGGCGCGGAATGACCGGGGTCTTGATCCCCGAATACATCTGGCTGTCCGAGCGCACGCGCGGCACGCCGAATTCGTTATAATCGTGATCGGCATCGGCATATTCATCCGGCGTCAGCGAACTGACCGGCGATTCCTGCTTGCTCGACCCAAGGACGCGCTGGCGCACCGAACCGGCGATGACCAGACCGGGCTGGAGCTCGTAGCGGAACGGAGCCTCGGCGCCGATTTCATAGCGGATCGGATCATCCGGGTCGAAGAGCGAGGTCGCGACGTAGGGCTGCAAGGCCCAACGGAAGCGCGGATACTGGCCCGGGGTCAGCATCAGCCCAGCCGGATTGGGCTCGGCGCTGACCAGGGTCGCGGCATTGGCGATCTGACCGGCTTCGGTGTTCTCGAGCCGCTCGACATCCGAGCGACGCACGACGACCGAGCTGATCGGCATACCGCGTTCGGTGGAGGTGATGACGAATTCCTCGACCGAGGGCGGCAGCGCGCGGGTCATCAGACGCGCGGTGCGCCCAACGGCCTCGGCCTGCTGGATATAGCGGCCGTTGTTGATCCGCACTTCGGCGCGCTTCGCGGTCAGGACCATGCCCTGAAGCTCTTGGCCCTCTTTGGCCAAGGCATCGCCGAGCGCCTTCTGGATTGCAGGTTGCGCGGTCGGATCGGCGGCCCAGGCCCCCGACCAGCCCTCGGGATCGGCCGAGGGAGCCACGCGCGGCCGCACCGGCGCCCCGGCTTTTTCAAGCCCCGACGGATAGGCGGTCTGGCGCGGGTTCATCGCCACGCTGAACTGCAGGCCGACCTGTTTCGCGCCCAGCACATAGCCGCCCAGCTGATAGCTGTCGCCGAGCTGATAGGTAAAGCCGAGGTTGATCTTGTTCTTCAGCTTTTCCTTGTCGCTCAGCCAAGGGCTGCGGCGGCATTCGTCGGGGATATCGGTTTCGCAGGCGTAATTGTCGTTCGAATATTCCGCCGTCAGCGTCAGCTTGTCGGTGGCCTGCCACGAGACGTTGGCGAAAGGCGCCATCGGGCCGCGGAACCATTCGTCGATATTGGGCTTGCCGCCCGTGCCTGCATCCGGCGGCGGGCGGTTGCCGAAGGGGCTGCCCCAGCCGCCGGTCGTGGCCAGACGGCCCCAGCCGAGACCGGCGCTGACGCGCAGGCGCGGGGTGAGGGATTTGGTCGCGACCAGATATTCGGCGCTATAGATGCCGGTGCCGATGAAATCCTGCATACCGATCGCAACGGCAGGCATCCAGCCATCGGGATTTTCATCGAGCACTTGATAGCGCAGGTCGAAGCTGCGGTCCCAGATGAAGCCGCGCGGGTCCTCGGTGCTGTCGATGCGCGAATAGCGCAGCGCGACCGTCAGGCGCGGCGTGGCCTGAAAGACCAGCGTGTTGCGGCGGAAAAGGTTCGAATAGCTCAGCGTCGCGCCAAGCGTGCCATCGGGCAGAACTTCGGCGCTCGGCGTGTCGATGCCGCCGGGCAAGCCGTAATTGTTGACACGCGTGGCCAGCAGCGGCTCTGCGACCGCAATGCTGCCACCCGAGGCGAGCAGGAGCGAAACGGGAAGTGCCGAGCTCAGCAAACGGCGGGTCAAGGGCGAGTGCAAGCGCATGGGCAGGGTCCTCTCGGGTCACGTCCCGGGCAGTTACGTTTTAACGGTGAGGTCCGCCCGAAGGCTCGCGCGGACCAATGGGCCAAGGCCCCTCGTTGCTCAGTTCGTCGCGCCAGTCGCGGGCGCGGTTTCAACCGGCGCCGGCGCGGTGATGACCGGGGCGGGCGTCGTCACGACAGGAGCCGTCACGACAGGCGCTGCCGGGACCGGAGCGCTCGGCGTGGTTTCGGATTTGATCTCCGGAACCGGGGCTGCAGGAGTCGCAGGGGTGGTCGTCGCGGGCGCAGTCGTCGCCGGGGCCGTCGTCACCGGAGCCGGGGTCGCCGGCGTGGTGGTTTCCGGCGTATGCGTCGTTGCAGGCGTCGAGGTTGCCGGGGTGGTTTCGGCAGGCTTGGTCTCGGTCGTTGCAGCCGGGCTCGCAGCGGGCGTCTCAGCCGGTTTCGCGGCTTCGGCGGCCGGGGCTGCAGCAGGCTTCGGCGCGGCAGCTTTGGGCTTGCCGGTGGCCGACGAGGCCTTGATTTGCGCCTTCGGCTGGCTGTCGGTCGCGTCGGCGCAGCCGGTAAGCTTGGCGCCTGAGGCGGTCAGCCGTGCGGTGAAGGGATGTTTCGCGCCCGCAGCATCGGTGCATTCCGCCGCCTGAACGTTCAGCGAGAACGGTTTGCCGCTCATGATGCCGATGAATTCGACGCCGCGCGCATAGGAAATGCGGCGGGTGGTGACGCCGACCGATTTCTGGCCGGGACGCTCATAGACGACCGAGCTTTCGCCGCCCGTCGCCGTCCAGCCCTGACCCGAAGCGCGGATCAGTTTGGTCGCGCGGGTGGTCGCTTCGCTGGTGGCCAAAGCCACGCCAGCCGCGCCGGTTTCGATCGGCTGATCGATCGGCGAAACCGCCGGCGGACCCGAATGGGTCGGCGCGGTTTCTTCGGGGGCTGCTGCTGGCTTTTTCTGCCAGGGCATCTCGCTGCCGCAAGCCGCAAGCGCCAGAGTCATCGACAGCACTGCGAATGCTGGACGGAATTTCATGTTGGCTGTCCCGGTTCCTGTGGGTTTTCTTTTGTTCTTGGCTACAGGAACCCCCGTCGCGGGGCAAGAACTGATGAAGCAAATGGGCAAGTGAACGCCGAGACCAAAGGCGCAAATGACACTGATCTCGGCGAATTTTACCCGTTCAAGGCGAAGCTCAGCAGTTCGGCACGTTGACGGCGAGCCCGCCGAGCGAGGTTTCCTTGTATTTCTCGGACATGTCCTGCCCGGTCTGGCGCATGGTCTCGATCGCGGCATCCAGCGGCACGAAATGCTGGCCATCGCCACGCAGCGCGAGGCTCGCGGCCGAGACCGCCTTGATCGCGCCAAGGCCGTTGCGCTCGATACAGGGCACCTGCACCAGCCCGCGCACCGGATCGCAGGTCATGCCGAGGTGATGCTCCAGCGCGATTTCCGCGGCATTCTCGACCTGCATGACCGAGCCGCCGAGCACCGCGGCAAGCCCCGCCGCCGCCATCGCCGAGGCGGAACCGACTTCGGCCTGACAGCCGCATTCCGCGCCCGAGATCGAGGCATTGTGCTTCACCAGCCCACCAATCGCCGAGGCGGTCAGCAGAAAATCGGGGACATTGCGTTCTGACGCGCCCGGCACATGGTCGAGCCAATAGCGGATGACTGCAGGCACGACGCCCGCCGCACCATTCGTCGGCGCGGTCACGACCTGACCCCCGGCGGCGTTTTCCTCGTTCACCGCCATGGCATAGGTCGACATCCAGTCGTTGATCACATGGGGCGCGGTCAGGTTCATGCCTGCTTCGCGCTGCAGGCTTTCAAGAATCGCAGGCGCGCGGCGGCGGATGTTCAGCCCGCCCGGCAAGGTGCCTCCGGTGGCCAGACCGCGATCCATGCAATCGCGCATCACCTGCCAGATCTTCATGATCCCCTGCCGGATATCGGCCTCCGAGCGATATTGCAGCTCGTTTTCCATCTTCATCTCGGCGATGGATTTGCCGGATTTCGCGGCCATATCGAGCATCTCGGCGGCGGTTTGGAAGGGATAGGGCACGCGCGGGCTGGCATCCGAGCGGGTCTCGTCGCCCTTGGCGGCCAGTTCGGCTTCGGTCATCACGAAACCGCCGCCGATCGAATAATAGACCTCTTGGATAATGACATCGCCCTGACTGTCGGTGGCAAACAGGATCATCCCGTTGGCATGGCCGGGCAGGTTGCGGTCATAATCGAAGATCAGGTCCTTTTCCGGGTCAAAGCGCAGATCGCCCAGACCCTCGGGCGAGAGCACATGGGTTTCGCGGTTGAGCGCGAGCGCGGCCTCTGCCTTTTCGGCATCCATGGTCGCGGGCACGAAACCCGCTAAGCCGAGGATCGTCGCGCGGTCGGTCGCATGGCCTTTGCCGGTGAAGGCAAGGCTGCCGTGCAGGCTGGCGCGGAGCCCGTAAACCTTGAAAGGTTGCGCCCGCAGTTTATCGAGGAATCTGGCTCCGGCGACCATCGGCCCCATTGTATGGGACGAGGACGGTCCGACCCCGATTTTGAACATGTCGAACACCGACAGGAACATGGCGCGTCTCCTTGAACTTGCTCGCTAGACTGCCCGCTCTATCTAAGGCTTGCCAGTCAGATTACGACGGGTTCAAAGCAAGGCTGCGACATTTGGCAAGTGATTTTCTGCCTGAATTTCGTGCATTCTGTCTCGAAATCGTGCAAAGACAGCGATCTTGCCGGATTCGCACGTCCCGGTGAGCATGTTCGGCCTTCGCGGCGCCCCTGAGAAACCATACGAGAAGATCATGACGCAGCCCGATCCCATCACTCTTGGCACGATCCGGCTTGGTGCGCCGGTCTTTCTGGCGCCGATGGCCGGGATCACCGATTTGCCTTTCCGCCGCGCGGTCGCGCGCCATGGTGGCGCGGGGCTGATGGTCAGCGAAATGGTCGCTTCAAGCGAGATGGTGACGCCGCGCCCGTCGAATCGCGCCTCGGTGCGCGCCAAGGCTTTGACCGAGGGCGAATTGCCGGTCTCGGTCCAGATCGCCGGACGCGAGGCCGGGGCGATGGCCGAGACCGCGCGGATCGTGGCGGGCATGGGCGCGCGGATCATCGACATCAATATGGGCTGCCCGGCCAAAAAAGTGACGGGCGGGCTGTCGGGCTCGGCGCTGATGCGTGATCTCGACCATGCTTTGCGGCTGATTGATGCCGTGGTTGGCGCGGTTGATCTGCCCGTGACGCTGAAGATGCGGCTGGGCTGGGACAGCGATTGCTTGAACGCGCCAGAGCTTGCCTGTCGCGCCGTGGCGGCGGGAGTGCGGATGATTACCGTTCACGGCCGCACCCGCGCGCAATTCTATACAGGCACCGCCGATTGGTCGGCGATCCGCGTGGTGCGCGATGCGGTCGCGAATTTGCCGGTGCCGCCGCCGCTGGTCGCCAATGGCGATGTCGTCGATGCGGCCAGCGCCCGCGCGGCTGTGGCGGCGTCCGGCGCGGATGCGGTGATGGTCGGGCGCGGTGCGCAGGGCGCGCCATGGCGGCTCGCGCAGATCTCGCATGAGCTGTGGGGCACGCCCGCGCCTGTTGTGCCGCAAGGCGCGGCGCTCGCCGATGCGGTCGAGGAACATTACGAGGATATTCTGGCGCTTTACGGCACCGAACTGGGCGCCCGCGTCGCGCGAAAGCATCTCGGCTGGTATGCCGAGGAGGCCCACGCGCCGAACCGGGCCGAGCTGTTGCGCGCGCCAAGTGCGGATGCCGCCCGCGCCGCGATCCGCGCGGGTTTTGCCGATGCGCCGGGGCAGGGCACCGTCACCGCTGACGACAGCGCCCCATCATGAGCGCCCCCTTCATTCCCGCAGAGATCGGGCCCAATTGGTCACGTCTGCCGCTTCCCGCGCTGATCATCGACGCAGAGGGGCGGATCGCGGGAATGAACGATCTGGCCGAGCCTTTCCTGAATCTCTCGTCGCGCTCGGCCTTGGGGCAGGAACTTGAGGGCGCGCAAATGCAGATGCGGCTGCGCATCGTGCCGCCTCTGGCGCCGTTGATCGCGCGGGCGCGGGACGGCCATGACGCGCTGACCCGACCCGGGCTGCGGTTTGAGATCGGCGACCGCGCCGGTGGGCACAGCGACCACAGCGCGACGGTCCATCTGGGCCCGGTCGCCAGCCCCGCGGGCAGCGTGATGGTGCTGATCGCGCCGGATGGCTCGGCGCGGCTGGGGCAGGGAGTCGCGGTGCGCTCTGCGGCGCGGGCGGCGATTGGCATGGCCGATATGCTGGCCCATGAGATCAAGAACCCGCTGGCAGGCATTAGGGGCGCGGCGCAGCTTCTGGCGATGAACCTGCCCGACAGCGACCGCGATTTGGCCGATCTGATCGTCGAGGAATCGCGCCGCATCGTCGCGCTGCTTGAGCAGGTCGAGCGGTTCGGCGACACCTCCGCGCCCCGGCTGGCCCCGGTCAATGTCCATGACGTGCTCGAACGCGTGCGCCAATCGGCCTCGGTCGGTTTCGCGCGGGATCTGCGGATCGTCACCGATTACGACCCCTCGCTGCCGCCCGCCTTGGCCGATGCCGATCAATTGGTGCAGGTCTGCATGAATCTGGTCAAGAACGCCGCCGAGGCGCTTTTGCGCGCGAGCCAAATCGAGGGCCGGACTGATGGCACCATCCGGCTGCGCAGCTTTTACGACGGCACTTTGCGGCTTTCCCCCTCAGCCGCGCATCCGGGCGGGCAATCGCTGCCGCTCCAGATCGAGATCGAGGATGACGGCCCCGGTATCCCGGAGGCGATTGCCGACCAGATCTTCGAGCCTTTCGTCTCGGGCCGCGAGAACGGGACCGGGCTTGGCCTCGCGCTCGTCAGCAAGATCCTGAGCGATCACGGCGCCTGGCTGCATGTCGACTCGCGCCCCGGCCGCACCACTTTCCGCATTTCCCTGCCCAAAGCCTGAGGAGCCCGCCATGGACGGAACCGTTCTGATCGCCGACGACGACCGCACCATCCGCACCGTGCTGACGCAGGCGCTGACGCGGGCGGGCTGTCGGGTCCATGCGACAGGCAGTCTTGGCCAATTGCTGAAATGGGTCGAGGAAGGGCGCGGCGATCTGGTCATCACCGATGTGATGATGCCCGATGGCAATGGCATCGACACGATCCCCGCGATCCGCAAATTGCGCCCCGATCTGCCGGTGATCGTGATCTCGGCGCAGAACACCATCGTGACCGCGATCCGCGCGACCGAGGCCGAGGCCTTCGACTATCTGCCGAAGCCCTTCGATCTGCCCGATCTGATGACGCGTTCGGGTGAGGCCTTGGCGCGGCGTCCGAAGCTGCGGCGTCCCGAGGCCGAGCCCGCCCCGATGGTGAGCGATCCGACGCTGCCGCTGATCGGGCAGGCGCCCGCGATGCAGGTGCTGTTTCGCATGGTCGCGCGCGTGCTCAATGCCGATCTCGCGGTTATCATCGCGGGCGAGCCGGGCGCGGGCAAGACCACCGTCGCTCATTCCTTCCACGATTTTTCCGATCGCAAGGGGCAGGGCGTTGCGATCCTGACCTCGGCCGATCCGGGCGAAGAGGCGATCCGGCAGGCCGGGCTTCGCGCGCGCGGCGGCACGCTGCTGATCGAAGACCCGGCCTCCTTCGAGCCCGCGGCTCAGGCGCGGCTGATCGGCTTTATCGAAAGCTGGGAAAGCGGCTCGGACCGCGCTCATGCGCCGCGGCTGATCTCGACCACCGGGCCCGAGCCGCAAAACGATGTCGCGCAGGGCCGGTTGCGCGCCGATCTCTACTATCGGCTGGCCGGGGTGACGCTGACGGTGCCGCCGCTGCGGGCGCGGGTCGATGACATCCCGCCGCTGGCGCGCCATCTGCTTGCCCGCGCCGCCGAGCAGGGCCTGCCCCAGCGCAGTCTCTCGGAGGGCGCGATGGCACTGGTGCGCGCCTATGCGTTCCCGGGCAACATTCGCGAGCTGGAAAACCTGATGCGCCGGCTTGCGCTGACCGCCGCTGGGGCCGAGATCACCGCAAGCGAGGTCGAGGCCATTCTGGCCCAAGGCGCGCCAGCCTTCGCGCTGGCGGGGCAGGGGCGCAGCACCGCCCAGCCTGTAGCAGAACCCGCTTTGTCGCGCGCCGTGATCCGCAGCCCAGAGCCCGGCGCATCACCGCTCTCGCAATCGGTCGAGATGCATTTGCAGCGCTATTTCGATCTGCACGGCGACCAGCTGCCGCCGCCCGGCCTTTATGACCGCATCATGCAAGAGGTCGAGCGTCCGCTTTTGGAGCTCGCGCTCGATGCGACCGGGGGCAATCAGCTAAAGTGCGCCGATCTTCTGGGCATAAATCGCAATACCCTGCGCAAGAAGCTCACCGAACTTAATATCGAGGTGACAAGACGCCGCAAGCTGATGTAAAACCGCCACAGATGGCCGCGAAACAGTCGCATTGAGGCCACAACTTAACCGCGTATAGCGGGACAGACCGCGAGAAACGCGGTGGCGGAGACGGAACAGTTGACGGGAACGTTGTCGAAACGAACCTGGGCCCGGCTGGAGCGCCTGCGGCGCCAGCGGAAGCTTCAGAACTTCTCGGCGGTCGGATTGGCCGTCCTTGGCCCTATTCTGGCTGCCGTGACTTTCTTTGTCATGGGCGAGATCGGGCGCGAACATACCAGCCAGTCGGTGCTGCGGCTGGTGCTGCTGGCCGACCTTATCTATCTGATTTTGCTGACAGGTCTTGTCGCGGCGCGCATGGTGCAGATCGTCGCGGCGCGGCGCAAATCGGCCGCCGGATCGCGGCTCCACATGCGGCTTGTCGGCGTCTTTGCCGCGGTCGCGCTGATCCCGACCGTGCTGGTCGCGATCTTTGCCGGGCTCACCTTCACCATCGGTCTTGAGGGCTGGTTCTCGGGCCGGGTGCAATCGGTGGTCTCGAGCTCGCTGGCCGCCGCCGAGGCCTATCAGGACGAGCATCGCCGCGATCTGACGAATGACGCCCAGCTGCTCGGCGATGCGTTGAAACAGGCGGCGCGGGCCAATCCGATGCTGGATGATGGCGAGCTGCGCGTGCTTCTGGGGCAGGGCCAACCGCTGATCCAGCGCGGCCTGCGCGAGGCCTATGTCATTGACGGACGCGGCACGATCCGCGCGCGCGGCGAGCGCAGCTATCAATTCTGGTATGAGCAGCCCACGCCCGAGGAATTCGACGAGGCCAGCTCGAAAGGGCTCGTGCTGATCGAGGATTGGCCGAACAACGAATTCCGCGCGCTGGTGCCCTTGCCGCCTCTGGCTGACCGCTTCCTTTATGTCACCCGCGATGTCGATGGCAAACTGCTGGGGCTCTTGGACGACACCCGCCAGACTGTTGGCGAATATCAGCGGCTTGAACAGGAACGCGGTCGGGTTCTCTTTGAGTTTTCCCTGCTTTATCTGGGCTTTGCGCTGCTTCTGGTCGCGGCGGCGATCTGGCTGGGGCTGTGGTTCGCTGAACGGCTCTCGCGCCCGATCGGGCGTCTGGCCGAGGCCTCGGAACAGGTCGGCGAGGGCAATCTCGATCTTCAGATCCCCGAGCCCGATACCGGCGACGAAATCCAGACGCTCGGCCAGTCCTTCAACCGCATGACCCGTCAGCTCAAGGCGCAGCGCGTCGAGCTGATGGAGTTTTACAGCGCCGCCGAAGGCCAGCGCCGGCTGTTCGATTCCGTGCTGTCGTCGGTGACGGCTGGGGTGATCGGGCTTGATGCGGCGGGCGAGATCGATTTCCTCAACCGGTCCGCGACGCGTCTCGTCGGGCTCGACCCGAACCGCGACATTGACCGGCCTCTGGCCGAGGCGGTGCCCGAATTCGCGCCGCTGTTCGAGCGGTTGTCGCAGGGCCAGACCGTCTCGGAAATCGTGCAGGATGAAATCCGCATGTCGCGCGGCGGCCAGATTGAAAGCCTGCTGGTGCGCATGGCGATGCGGCGCAGCGAGGCGGGCGATG
Source organism: Paracoccus aminophilus JCM 7686 (assembly GCF_000444995.1). Lineage (NCBI taxonomy): Bacteria > Pseudomonadati > Pseudomonadota > Alphaproteobacteria > Rhodobacterales > Paracoccaceae > Paracoccus > Paracoccus aminophilus. The sequence continues at coordinate 536,360 of NC_022041.1, forward strand.
TCGAAGGCTATGTCGTCACATTCGACGATGTGACCGAACTGGTCGGCGCGCAGCGTATGGCCGCCTGGGGCGATGTCGCGCGCCGGGTCGCCCATGAGATCAAGAACCCGCTGACCCCGATCCAGCTTTCGGCTGAGCGCATCAAGCGCAAGTTTTCCAAGGTCGCGGGAGATGATCTCGATGCGCTTGAGCAATATACCGGCGTCATCATCCGCCAGACCAATGATCTGCGCCGGATCGTCGATGAATTCTCGCGCTTTGCCCGGATGCCAGAGCCCGATCGCAAGGAAACCGATCTGGCGAAGCTGTTGCGCGAGGCGGTGGTGATCCAGCATGACGCGCTGCATGGTTCGGTCTTGACCGAGATCCCGGACACGCCGGTCAAGGTCGATTGCGATCCCGGCATGATGAATCAGGTCTTCACCAATCTGCTGAAAAACGCGGGCGAGGCGGTCGATGAATTCGCGCCGAACGCGCCCGAGGGCTGGGCTCCGGTCATCCGCGTCTCGCTCGAGACCGCGCCCGATGCGGTCACGGTGCGGATCATCGACAACGGCCCGGGCCTTCCCGAAGACCGTGGCCGCTTGTTCGAGCCCTATGTCACGATGAAGCCCGGCGGAACCGGGCTCGGCCTCCCGATCGTGAAGAAGATCGTCGAGGAACACGGCGGTAGCCTGACCCTCACCGATGCGCCTGACGGACAGGGCGCGATGGCTGAGGTCCGGTTGCTGAAGGAAAGACAGGCCGTGCGGATGGCGAACCGTCGGCAAAACAACAACAAACCCGAGCAGGAAACAATAAAATGAGCGATATTCTGATTGTCGACGACGAAAAGGACATCCGCGAACTCATCTCGGATATCCTGCAAGACGAGGGCTTCGCGACCCGCATGGCCGCGAACTCCGACCAAGCGATTGCCGAGCTCAATACCGAAGAGCCGTCGCTGATGATCCTCGATATCTGGCTGAAGGACAGCAAGATGGATGGGATCGACATTCTCAAACAGGTCAAGCGCAACAACCCCGATGTGCCGGTGGTGATCATTTCCGGTCACGGCAATATCGAGATCGCGGTTGCCGCGATCAAACAGGGCGCTTACGACTTTATCGAAAAACCCTTTAATATCGACCAGTTGATGGTTGTCATCAGCCGCGCGCTGGAAGCCAACCGCTTGCGCCGCGAGAATGCCAGCCTCAAGCGCGGCGACAGCAAGACTGCGGAAATGCTGGGCGGCTCGACCTCGTTCAAACGGTTGCGCGACAATCTCGACAAGGTCGCGAAATCGAATGGCCGGGTCATGCTGACCGGCGAGCCCGGCGTCGGCAAAGAGCTGGCGGCGCGCTATATCCACGCCCAATCCCCGCGCGTGACCGAGCCTTTCGTCGTCGTCTCTTCGGCCACGATCGAGCCCGAGCGCATGGAAGAGGTGCTTTTTGGCCGCGAGACGCCCGAACGCGGCATCGAGGTCGGTCTTCTTGAGCAAGCCCATGGCGGCGTGATCTATTTCGACGAGGTCGCCGATATGCCGCTTGGCACCCAGCCGAAGCTCTTGCGCGTGCTGACCGAGCAGCAATTCACTCGCTCGGGCGGGACCGACAAGGTCCGGGTCGATCTGCGCGTAATCTCCTCGACGAACCGCGATCTGACGGTGGAAATCGCCACTGGCCGGTTCCGCCAGGAGCTCTATGACCGCCTGAACGTCGTGCCGATTGCCGTGCCCGCGCTCTCGGACCGGCGCGAGGATATTCCGGTTCTGGCCGAATATTTCATCGAGCAGTTCAACGCGACGCAAAGCCTGCCCCTGCGCGAATTGCCCGAGGAAACCGTGGCTGCGCTTCAGGCGATGCGCTGGCCGGGCAATATCCGCCAGCTGCGCAATGTCATCGAGCGGATCCTGATCCTCGGCGAGGGCACCGGCCCGATCCAGCCGGCCGAGCTTGAGACGCAGAATGGCGGCTCGGAAAACGGCGATGTGCTGGCTTTGGGGCCGCAAATCACCTCGCTGGCGCTGCGCGATGCGCGCGAACTTTTCGAGCGCGAATATCTTCTGGCGCAAATCAACCGTTTTGGTGGCAATATCAGCCGGACCGCTCAATTCGTGGGGATGGAGCGCAGCGCGCTGCATCGCAAGCTGAAATCTCTGGGCGTCGTCGGCGGGGTCCGGGTCGAGGATGAGCTTGTCGGTCACTGACCGAGGAGGCGCCACCCACACGGTGGCGCTTTGCCTCTTTTGCGCCGAACGGAGACCGGCATGGATCTGACTTTCTTCACGCCCTATATGCTCAGCCTGTTGCGGATCATGGTCGGGCTTTTGTTCCTCAGCCACGGCACCGCCAAGGTGCTGGGCTTTCCGAAATGGGACGAGCGTCCGGCGGTCCTGTCGATCTATTGGGTGGCGGGCCTCTTCGAGCTGGTGCTCGGCACCTTCCTGACCATCGGGCTCTTCTCGCGTCAGGCGGCCTTCGTCGCTTCGGGCGTGGCGGCCTTCGCCTATTTCATCGGCCATGCCCGCAAGAGCTTCTATCCGTTCCTGAACGGCGGCGAGGCGGCGGTTCTGTTTTGCTTTGTCTTCCTCTATCTGGTCTTTTCGGGACCGGGGCCGATCAGCGTCGATGCGTTGATCGGGCTTTTCAGCTCCTCCACGACGCAATAGCCGCGCTCAAGCACCGGACGGGACATGAAGATCATCATCTGCGGGGCCGGTCAGGTTGGCTGGAACATTGCGCGCCATCTGTCGAATGAGCGCAATGATGTGACCATCATCGACACCAGCCCCGAGCTGATCCGCCGCGCCACCGATGCGCTGGATGTGCAGGGCGTCACCGGCTTTGCCAGCCATCCCGATGTGCTCGACCGGGCCGGGGCGCGCGATGCCGATCTGGTCATCGCCGCGACCCATTCGGATGAGGTCAATATGGTGACCTGTCAGGTCGCCCATTCGGTCTTTCAGGTGCCGCGCAAGATCGCGCGGCTGCGTTCTCCGGCCTATCTCGATGCGATCTATTCGAGCCTTTACCGCACCGACCACTTGCCGATCGACGTGGTCATCAGCCCGGAGCGCGAGGTTGCGCGCGCGGTGTTGCAGCGCCTGTCCGCGCCCTCGACCTTTGACGCCGAGACCTTCCTTGATGGCAAGTTGCAGCTTCTGGGCATCGTGCTCGAGGCCGATTGCGCGGCGCTGAACACGCCTTTGCGTCAGCTCGACGAGATGTTTCCCTCGCTCAACGCCATCGTGGTCGGCGTGCGCCGCAATGGCAAGCTGATCGCGCCCGATCCGGGCGATCAGCTTTTCGCGGGCGATCAGATCTATATCTGCGCGCTGATGTCGGATGTCGAACGCACGCTCGAAATCTTCGGCAAGCCGCCGGAAAAGCAGGAACGCGTCGTCATCATCGGCGCGGGTCTGGTCGGGCTTTCGGTCGCACAAGAGCTGGAGCGCCGCCCCGAGCGCATTCGCACCCGTCTGATCGAGCGTGACCGCTCGCGCGCCGAAGAGGCCGCGGATGAACTGGACCGCACCATCGTGTTGCATGGCGACGGGCTTTCGGCCGAGCTGCTCGACGAGGCCGGGGTCGCCCGCGCCGATGCGGTTGTCGCGGTGACCGAGGATGACAAGACGAATATCCTCGCCGGGGTGCGCGCCAAACAGGCGGGGGCGAAGCTTGCGATCTCGCTGGTCAATGACCCGACCATGATGCCCTTGATGAGCGCGCTCGACATCGACGCCTTCATCAACCCGCGCGCCACCACCGTCTCGACGATCCTGCGCCATGTCCGTCATGGCCGGGTGCGCGACATCTATTCCATCGGTGACGCCGAGGCCGAGGTGATCGAAGCGCAGGTGCTTTCGACCTCGCCGATTTCCGGCCGGGCGGTGCGCGATATCGACTTCCCAGAAGGCGCGCTGCTGGGCGCGGTGCAAAAGGGCGACAAGGTCTTGAAACCCCATGGCAATCTGCGCATCGAAGAGGGCGATATCGTCGTCATTTTCGCGCTCGCCAAGGATGTCGCCGAGGTGGACCGCCTGCTTCAGGTCTCGATCGACTTTTTCTGACGGAGGCGCGCGGGATGACCATTCTCAACCGCCTGCCGCTTCTGGTGATCCTTGCCGGGATCGGCACGGCCCTGATGCTGATCCCGGCGAGCTATGCCGCGGTTTTGGGGCAGGAAAAGCTCGCCGATATCTTCCGCATGTCGGCCTTGGTGCTGATGGTGCTGATCGTCGTGACTGGCATCGCCAGCGCCGCCGCGCCGCGCGGCGACACCACGCGCACGCTTTTGCTGACGGTGATCGGGGTGATGACCATCCTGCCCGCGCTTTTTGCCGTGCCGGTGATGGTCGCGCTGCCCGATACCGGCTTTTTCAACGCCTGGTGGGAGATGGTCTCTTGCCTGACCACCACCGGCGCCTCGCTTTACTCCCCCGACCGCGTCGCCGAGCCGCTGCATCTGTGGCGCGGTATCGTCGGCTGGATGGGCGGGCTCTTCATCCTCGCCTCGGCCACCGCGATCCTCGCGCCCTTGCGCATCGGCGGTTTCGAGCTGATGTCGGATGCTTATGGTGAGGACAGCCGCAGGCAACGCGCAGCCGCCCGCGCCGGAGGCCGTGCGAGCGGACAGAGCTTTTCCTCCTCCCCCGCCTTCAACACCGAGCTCATCGATCCGGTCAGCCGGGTCTTGCGCATCGGCAAGACCGTGCTGCCGATCTATGCCGTGCTGACGCTGGCATTGTGGATCATCCTTCTGATGCTGGGCGATCCCGGCCTTGTCGCGCTGATGCGAGCGATGGGCACGATCTCGACCAGCGGGATCACGCCTCTGGGCGCGGGCACCGGGCAATATAGCGGGCTTGGCGGCGAGGTCGTGGTCGTGCTTTTCATGCTGCCCGCGCTGTCGCGCCGGTTCTGGCCGGGCGGGGGCGAGCTGCGCGCAAGCGAGCTCTGGCGCGACGACCCAGAGCTGCGGCTGGCGGCTCTGGTGGTTCTCGGCGTGGCTTTCGTGCTGTTCGCGCGCCATTTCATCGGCGCAGTCGAGATCAGCCGCAACCAGCCGGAGGATCTGCGCTCGAGCTTCGACAGCGCGCTGGTCGCAGGCTGGGGCGGGCTTTTCAATGCGCTGAGCTATCTCACCACCACCGGCTGGAACTCGGGCTCTTGGCAGGGCGCGCGCAGTTGGTCGGGGCTGACCTCGCCGGGGCTGATCCTCGCGGGGCTGGCCATGATGGGCGGAGGGGTCGCGACGGCGGCGGGGGGCGTGAAGCTTTTGCGGATCTATGCGCTTCTTGCTCATGCCGAGCGCGAGATGGAAAAGCTGATCCATCCGAATTCCGTCGCGGGCGGGGGCCGGATGGCGCGGCGGCTGCGCACCGAGGGCGCGTTTCTCGCCTTCATCTTCTTCATGCTGTTCGCGATCTCGATTGCCGTGGTCGTCGCGCTGATCTCGCTGCAACGGATCGAGTTCGAAAGCGCGACCATTCTGGCGGTCTCGGCGCTCACGAACACCGGCCCGCTCGCCGGCGCGATCCCGCTGACGCCGACCTTCGAGGGCAGCGCGGGGGCTGCTGGCGCGCCTTGGGCGGGCTGGGCCGGGCTGCCGGATTTCACCAAGGCGGTGCTTGCGGGCGCGATGATTGTCGGGCGGATCGAGACACTTGCGATCCTCGCGCTCTTCAACCCCGAAATCTGGCGGCGTTGATTTGAGGTCACGCATTTTGTTTGACTGATACAGCCCGCCTTGCAAGGCTGGATTGGCTAACGTAGATGTTCACAAAACAAAACCAAGAATCCGGGAGGGTGTCATTCATGGCCGGTGACAAGCAAAATCTGCAAGACGCATTTCTGAACCATGTGCGCAAAGCCAAGGTTCCGGTCACGATCTTCCTGATCAACGGCGTCAAATTGCAGGGTGTCATCACCTGGTTTGACAATTTCTGTGTGCTTTTGCGTCGTGATGGCCAATCGCAACTGGTCTACAAACATGCGATCTCGACGATCATGCCGGGCCAGCCGATCAGCCTTTACGAAGGCGAGGACTGATTGTCCGACAATAACGAGACGCGGGCCCTGCCGACGCGGGCCTATGTCCTCCATCCCGATCTGGGAAATTCGCGCACCCGCCGCTCGCCCGAGCTTGCGCTTGAGGAGGCGGTGGCGCTGGCCCATGCTCTTCCCGCGATCACCGTCGAGGGGGCCGAGGTCGTTCGCCTGCGCACGCCCGAGGCCGGGATGCTCTTTTCCAAGGGCAAGCGCGAAGAGGTCGCCCAGCATCTGAAGGCCGTCGCCGATGGCGAAGGCGCAGAGCTGGTCCTGATCGACGGGCCGGTCACCCCGGTGCAGCAGCGCAATCTGGAAAAGGAATGGGGGGTCAAGATCCTTGACCGCACCGGCCTGATCCTCGAAATTTTCGCCGACCGCGCCCAGACCCGGGAAGGCGTCTTGCAGGTCGAGCTGGCCGCTTTGGCCTATCAGCGCACCCGGCTGGTCCGCGCCTGGACCCACCTCGAGCGTCAGCGCGGCGGGCTTGGCTTCGTCGGCGGCCCCGGCGAGACCCAGATCGAGGCCGACCGTCGCGCCATTGATGAGCAGATGACGCGCCTGCGCAGGCAGCTGGAAAAGGTCGTGCGCACGCGCGAGCTGCACCGGCGCTCGCGCGCGAAGGTGCCCTATCCAATCGTGGCGCTGGTTGGCTATACCAACGCCGGAAAATCGACACTGTTCAATAAGTTGACCGGGGCCGAGGTCGTGGCGAAAGATCAGCTTTTCGCGACGCTAGACCCGACGATGCGCCAGATGCGGCTGCCCTCGGGGCGCAGGGTGATCTTGTCGGATACGGTGGGTTTCATCTCGGATCTGCCGCACGAGCTGGTCGCGGCCTTCCGCGCCACGCTGGAAGAGGTGCTGGAAGCCGATCTGATCCTGCATGTCCGCGACATCAGCCATCCCGAGACCGAAGAGCAAGCGGGCGATGTCGGCGAGATCCTCGACGGGCTTGGCGTTGACGAGGATGTCGCGCTGATCGAGGTCTGGAACAAGATCGACGCACTCGGCCCCGAAACCCGCGCCGCGCTGTTGCGCACCGATGCGCGGACCGAAGGGGTGCAGGCGGTCAGCGCGCTCTCGGGCGAGGGGATCGACGCGCTGTTGCAAACGGTCGATAGCGTGCTGACCAAGGCGCTCGACGATCCGATCCATGACTCGGTGGTCGAGCTTTCGCATGGCGACGGCCGCCGCCGCGCCTGGCTGCATGAGCAAGGCGTGGTGACGAGCGAGCGCCCGACCGCAAGCGGCGTGCGGCTGCAAGTGCGCTGGACCGAGCGTCAGGAAAACACGTTTAACGCGCTTTGAAGGCGCGCCCTTTCGGGGGCGTGCTCAGGGCTGCCCGCGCGCAAGCTCATCCGCCCAAGGCGGATTGGCGCCACTGCGCGAGACGGTGAGCGCGGCGGCTTTGATGCCAAGCGTCAAAGCCGCGCGCAGGTTGGTCTCATTAAGCGCGATCTGACCCGGCGCGGCCCCCCTTCGCCCCAGCGCGCCCGACTGGCGGAGCGCGGCCAGCACGCCCGCATTGAACGTATCGCCCGCGCCAATCGTATCCGCGACCTCAACCGGCTGCGCGGGCAGGCTGAGACAGCCGCCCGCCCACCAGACCTCGGCCCCCGCCGCGCCGAGCGTGCGGAAGATCGCCTTCGGGCCTTTCGCCAGAAGCGAGGTCATCAGCTCTTCGGGGGGCGTATCGGGCCAGAGCCAGTCGATATCGTCCTGCGACAGTTTCACCAGATCCGCGAGCGCGATCAGCCGATCTAGTCTGGCGCGGTAGCTGGGTATTTCCGTGATGAAGAAAGGGCGGATGTTGGGATCGATCATCACCGGGATCCCGAGGGCATGAGCACATTCTGCGAGGGTCTCGATCGTGGTGCCGCAGGGCTCGGGGACGAGGCTGATGCCGCCGATGAAGAGGGCGGCGGTGCTCGCGGGCAGCACGGGGAGGTCGCTTTGCGCGAAGAGGCGCCCGGCCGAGCCCTCATCATAGAAGGAATAGCGCGCCTCGGTCCCCGTCAGGGTGACGAAGGCGAGCGTGGTGGGGCGGTCGGTGCGCGGGCAGAGGCGGGTCTCGACCCCGGCGGTATGAAGGGGGGCGAGCAGCGCCTCCCCGAAAGGGTCGGTCGAGATCGGCCAAAGATAGGCGGTGGGCTCGGCCATGCGGCCCAAGGCGATGGCGGTGTTATAGACCGCGCCGCCGGGCAGCGGCGTGAAGCCCGTGGGCGAGGGCACCATGTCGATCAGCGATTCGCCTGCGCAGAGGATCATCGGCGCGGGCTCATGGCGCAGGGGGCTGGGCGCGCGCCGGGAGCTCGAGCGTGATCGCGGCGGCGGTCGTCTCGGGCTCGGCGCTGCGCGCTTGGGTCGCGAGCATCACACCGGCGACGAGGATCAGGCCGAGCAGGATGGCGAAGGCGATCTTCCAGATCGAATAGGGCCGCTCGCCCTGCACCCGACCGGACTGGCCGTTGACCACGAAGCGGTAGGAGGTGTTGTTGTAGCGATAGGCGGCGGTCCAGACCGGCAGCATGATATGTTTGAAGGTCTCGCTCGAGAAATCCGATTGCAGCGTCTCGATGCGTTGGACATTGCCGCCGATGTCGCGGCGCGCATCCATCGCAATCACCCCTGCCATTTCCTCGCGCGCGATCTGATGGCCATCCGAGAGCGCGATCGTATAGCCCTCGGCCATGAAGCCCGCGAGATATTCCGGGCGGTAGCTCGCGAGATGCGAGAGGTCCCAAGGCGCGAGCGCATCGGTAATCCGGCGCGGCAGCGAGCTCGAGGCCAGGACCAGCACGTCGTTGAAATGGCGCGAGATTCTGCCGCTGACCGAGGTCCAGCGGATTTTCTGGACCTGACGCGGGACCTGCTGGCGCTTGCCGTTGACCTCCATCGTCACCCATTCGGTCTCGTAGTAATAATCCCCGCGCTGGCCGGAATAGACCGAGCGGCTGTCGGCGTCGAAGGTCCAGAAGGGCGAGTAGATCCCGCTCATCCGTCGCCCGCGCTTGGCATAGGCGGTGAGCCCCGAAGGCGCGAACCACAGCCCTTTCATCCAGGCGTCGAGTGCGGTGCGCGCCTGTGCCTCGGTGATGAGGAAGGGCAGCACGCCTTGCGGTTTTAGCTGTCGCGAGATGCCGGTGTCGGTCACCACCGGGGTGGCGCAGAAGGGGCAGGTCGAGGCGGTTTGCTCGGATGTGACCTCGATCTTCGCGCCGCAATTCGGGCAGGAGAGCGTCTTGATCTGTTCGGTCAGGTCGCTGTTCTGGTCAAGCCGCAGGCCCTTTTCGAGCGGGATTTCTTCAAGCTCGGGGGCTTTGCGACCGGCGTCCCATTGGATGGCGCGGCCGGTTTGGCCGCCGGTCTCCGGGTCGTCGCGAATGGCCTCATCGCCCCAGGGGCCGCCGGTCGATTGCCGGGCCGGGGCCCGCGCGGGGCCGGGGCCGATGTCCTGGACATGGCCGCAATAGGGGCAGGTGAGCTTTTGCTGGCCGGGCGAGAAGGCGAGGCTCGCGCCGCAATTGTCGCAGGGATAGCGGTATTCGGTCGGAGGCGTGGGCATGGGGATGGCCGGGCGAGAGGGGACGGCGTCAGGCGGCCGTCCCGCAGGGCAAGGGATCAGGCGCCGGTTTTCGGCGCGGGCGGAACCGGAGGCAGCGGCGGCGGTGTCGCGGCAAAGAGCCGGGCGAGCTCGGCGATCTCATGCGCGGGCTGCCAGCCGTCCTGACCGGGGGTCCAGACGAGGGTGTCGCGGGTGAGGCGGCCTTCGCCTTGCAGCCGCTCGAGCTCGGTGGGCGCGAAGGGGCCGCTGGCCTGACCGTCGAGCGCGAGATGCCAGACCTTGGCGGGCTGGGGGATCGGCGGCGGGGTGACGGCGGTCGAAGGGGGCTGGGCTGGCGGTTGGGCGGGTGGCGTTGCAGGCTGGGGCGCGGCGCCCCATGAGCCTTGCAGCATCCCGCCAGCCATGCCCATGCCCATTGCGGCGCCCATGCCGGCGCCGAGGCCCGCGCCCATGCCGCCGGGCTGGGTCGAGGCGTTCAGCATCGCCTCGGAGGCGGCATATTGGCCAAAGCGGTTCAGATCGCCGACGATGCCCATCGAGGTGCGCTTGTCGAGCATCTTTTCCACCTCATCGGGCAGGCTGATGTTCTCGATATAGAATTCGGGCAGGGTGAGGCCGTATTGGCTGATCGTCGGCGCGATGGCCTTGGCGACCAGACCGCCGAGCTCTTGCGTATTGCCCGCCATGTCGAGCACCGGGATGCCCGAACCTGCGATCATGCGGGAAAACTCTTGCACGATGATGTTGCGCAGCTGGTCGCTGATGTCATCGCTGGTGAAATGGCCGTCGGTGCCCACGATCTCGCGCATGAAGACGGCGGGATCGGTCACGCGCATCGAATAGGTGCCGAAGGCGCGAAGGCGGACCGGGCCGAATTCCGGGTCGCGCAGGATGATCGGATTTTTCGTGCCCCATTTCAGATCGTTGAAGCGGGTGGTGTTGACGAAATAGATTTCCGACTTGAAGGGCGAGCGGAAGCCGTGATCCCAGTGCTGAAGCCGGGTCAGGATCGGCATGTTGTTGGTTTCGAGCATGTAAAGGCCCGGACCGAAGACATCGGCGAGCTGGCCTTCATGGATGAAGACCGCCGCCTGACCTTCGCGCACGGTCAGCTTCGCGCCGTATTTGATCGCATGGCCGACGGTCGGGAAGCGGTAGACCATCGTGTCGCGGGTGTCGTCGGTCCATTCGATGACATCGATGAACTCGCCGGACAGGAAATCGAAAATGGCCATGGGGTCCTCGCAAGGGGCTGGGCGGATGCCCGTCAGACGGATAAGCCTTCCCGGACCTGCGGGGTTCCGTCAAGGTCCGGGGCGCTTGGTTCAGCTTGCGCCAGCCGCGGTGGCGACAAGCGCGGGCGTGTTCTGATATTCGGCGGCAAGCAGCTCTGTGGCGATCTGGGTCAGGACCGGGCGGGCTTCGGCCTCGGACATGCCGGGGCGCAGGCGCGGATCATAGAGCATTTTCAGCAGCAGCTCGTCATGGCGGGTCAGAAGCGCGAATTCCTCGTCATCATTGAAGATCGAGGGGCGCGCGGTCGGGCTGTCATTGGCCAGACCCAGCCCCTGCGACAATTCTTCGTGATAGCACGAGATCCGCATCTTCTGCGGCAGCTCCGAACGGATCAGCGCCACGGCCTGCACATAATGCGCCGATTTGCCGCGCGAATAGGCGAAGACCGTGCAGTAGTTCTGCGGCGCGAGATCGGCCAGGGCCTGCACATCCGCCGCAGGAATGCCCGGCACCAGCGCATTGAGGCGCGGCCCGAAGGCGCGGCGCTCGTCTTCCGAGAGGATCAGGACGTGGAAATTGCCCTGACCTTCGGTGACCGAGACCGGATGGCCCGAGACCTGTTGCAGCCGTGAAGCATAGGCCGCGATATCCTTGCGATCGCGGGCGCGCTGGACCGGGTTGACCGAGGCGCCATAGGTGATGTCCATGCGCACCGGCACTTCCCAGCGGCGCAAGGGCGCGGGGGTGGCGCGGGGGATGAGCTTGCCGCCCTCGCGGCTATATTCGTCGTAAAGCGCGACCTCGACGAAATTGTTGACCAGCTGCTCGACCGTCAGAGGTCCAAGCGCGCTGCCGTCATCGGTGCGCATCTTGCCCTTTTGCAGCAGGGCATCCTGAATATTGGCCAGATAGCCGCGCATGTTCTGGCTGGCCGGGGTGGCCGCAGCCGCTTGGGCGGCGGCATTCGCGGCCTTGGTGTCGGCGGCGCGCTGACGGCGCAAGGCGGCCTTATCGAGCGCGGTCGTATTCGGGCGCGGAGCGGGGGCGGCCGCGGTGATCGGCGCACTGGCCGTCGTCGCGGGATTGTCAGAGCAGGCCGAGACCAGCGCCACGCCAAGGCAGGCGGCGATCAGGGAGGGGCGGAGCCTGCCGGCGCGAACCGGCAGGGCCAAAGGCAGGGAGAGAGTCTGGGTCACGATCGCGAATTGCCCGCGTTTTGAGGGATTTGGCGTGCCTGAGAGGCGGAGAGGGTTTTCTTGAGCTCGGCCTCCATCGCCTGCAGATCCTGCTCGGCGGCGGCGCGGCGGGTCTTGCCTTCATCGGCGATGCGCAGGCTGTCCTCGATCGTCGCGATCAGCTCGGCATTGGCGGTCTTGACCGCTTCGATGTCGAAGACGCCGCGCTCCATCTGGGTGCGGATGGTCTGGTTCGCCTGACGCAGGTTCTTGGCATTGGCGGTCAGCAGATCATTGGTCAGATCGTTGGCCTGTTTCACCGCCTGCGCCGCTTCCGACGACCGCTGGATGGTCACCGCCTGCGCCAGCTGGGTTTCCCACAGCGGCACGGTATTGACCAAGGTCGAGTTGATCTTGGTGACCAGCGACTTGTCGTTTTCCTGAACCAGCCGGATCGAGGGCAGCGATTGCATCGTCACCTGACGGGTCAGCTTGAGATCATGGACGCGGCGTTCCAGATCGTCGCGGGCCGAGCGCAGATCGCGCAGCTCTTGCGCGCCCATCACCTGTTCGTTTTCCGGCAGGGCCTGAATGGCGGCTTCCTTGGCCGGGATCTCGGTCGTGTCGATTTCCTTCAGCTTTTCCTCGCCCGCCGCGATGTAAAGCGCGAGCTCGTCATAGAAGGCCAAGGTGCGGTCATAGAGCACATCAAGCGATTTGATGTCCTTCAAAAGCGTGTGCTGGTGCTGGTCGAGATCCATCGAGATCTTGTCGATCTGGCTTTGCACATTCTCGTAATTGGCAACGAATTTCGCGAAGGGCGCGGCGCGGCCGGTCAGACGCTCCCACCAGCTGCGCTGGCGGCGCACATCGAGTTCCGAGGCGGAAAAGCCGCGGATGGTCGAGACGATGCTGCGCAGGGATTCACCCGCCGGGCCGACATCCTTGTTCTTCACATCGGCGAGCATCGCCTGGCTGATCTCTTGCAGCTCATTTTGCGCGCGCGCGCCGAAATGAATGATCGAGCCGGTGTCCTTCATGTCGAGCTCGGAAATGCGTCTGCGGATTTCCTCGGCAGCGGGTAGATCGGCCTTGGCGAGCGGGACGACCTCGGTCGACGGCTCGGGCAGGATGGTGGCGGTGACGTTCTGGATTTCGTCAAGCGCGGCCTGAGCGTTGCGCTGCGTTTCGGTGGTCATCCGATTGTTCCCTTCTGCCATAAGCGGCCCAAACAATAGGCCGAATCAACGTCAGTTCAACGACAGGGCGCAAGCGAAAAGTTTGGTGTTGCGCTCTTGCCGCCGCCTCGACGTTGCGCGCCCACGGGCTCACGTGTAGAAACTGCGGATCGAACCGCAGGAAGGAACACTAATGCGCAGAGTAGTCGTCACCGGTCTGGGGATGGTCACACCGCTGGCCTCGGGCGTCGAGGAAACCTGGACCAGACTTCTGGCCGGCGAATCCGGGGCGGGTCCGATTACCCGTTTTGACGCGAAAGACGTCGTGACGAAATATGCCTGCGAGATTCCGTATGGCGACGGCACTGAGGGCACGTTCAATCCCGACGATTGGATGGAGCCGAAAGACCGCCGCAAGGTCGATGATTTCATTCTTTACGGCATGGCCGCCGCGACGCAGGCCGTGCGCGATTCCGGCTGGGAGCCCCAGACCGAGGAAGAGAAAGAGCGCACCGGCGTTCTGATCGGCTCGGGCATTGGCGGGCTGAATTCCATCGCGGAAACCGCCGTGCTGATCAAGGAACGCGGCCCGAAGCGGGTGTCGCCCTTCTTCATCCCGGGCGCGCTGATCAACCTCGTCTCGGGCCAGGTTTCGATCCGTTTCGGCTTCAAAGGCCCGAACCATGCAGTTGTGACCGCCTGTTCGACCGGCGCCCATGCGATTGGCGATGCGGCGCGTTTGATCATGTGGGGCGACGCCGATGTCATGGTCGCAGGCGGCACGGAATCGCCGATCTGCGAAATCGGCATCGCGGGTTTCAACGCTTGCAAGGCGCTCTCGACCGCGCGCGGCGACGAGCCGAGCAAAGCCAGCCGCCCCTGGGACGGCGACCGTGACGGGTTCGTCATGGGCGAAGGCGCGGGCGTCGTCGTGCTCGAAGAATACGAGCACGCCAAAGCACGCGGCGCCAAGATCTATGCCGAGGTGCTGGGCTATGGCCTGACGGGCGATGCCTATCACATCACCGCGCCCTCGGATGACGGCGATGGCGGCTTCCGCTCGATGCAGGCGGCGCTGAAGCGTGCCGGGATCGAACCGGGTCAGCTTGACTACATCAACGCGCATGGCACCTCGACCATGGCCGATACGATCGAGCTGGGCGCGGTCGAGCGGATGCTGGGCGATGACGCTAAAAATGTCGTGATGTCGTCGACGAAATCCTCGATCGGCCACCTTCTGGGCGCTGCCGGGGCGGTTGAGGCGATTTTCTGCATTCTCGCGATTCGCGACCAGATCTGCCCGCCGACGATCAACCTCGATGCGCCGGCGCGGGAAACTCCGGTCGATCTGGCCGCGAATGCCGCCGTGCGTCGCAAGGTTGATTATGTGCTCTCGAACAGCTTCGGCTTTGGCGGCACCAATGCCAGCCTTGTCCTTGGCAGGGTTGCAGACTGATGTGGCGTAACCTGGCGTCCAACCTGCTGACCCTTCTGGTCTTGGCGCTCGTCGCCGCGGCCGGAGCGATTGCCTGGGCCAAACATGCGTATGTCGCGGAAGGCCCAAGCAAGATTCAGGCCTGTGTGCAGGTTCCGCCGGGGGCAAGTCTCAGCGCGGTCAGCCAAAGGCTGGCCGAGCAGGGCGTTGTGTCCAATGCCTATATCTTCCGCGCCGGGGCCGATTATTCGGGCAAGGCGCGGGATTTGAAATATGGCTCGTATCTTGTGCCCGCGGGCGTGAGCATGGAGCAGGTCGCGGCGATGATCACCGCAGGCGGGCCGAGCACCTGCGGCACCGAAGTGACCTTGCGCATCGGTGTGCGCGAGAACTCGATCCTTCTGCGCGACATGGACCCGGCGACGGGGCAATATGCCGAGCTGATGAAATACGATCCCGCCACCATGCCCGAGCCGGTGGGCATCGCCAATGCGGTCGAAAAGCCCGACGCCCGTCTGCGCATCACCATCGCCGAGGGCGTGACCAGCTGGCAGATCGTCGAAGGGTTGAAAGCGGCCTCGTTTCTTGCGGGCGATGTTGCGAAGATCCCGGCCGAGGGCTCGCTCGCGCCCGATACCTATGAGGTCAAGAAGGACGACGCTCGGCAGGCTCTGCTGGACGCGATGGCGAACAAGCAGTCGGTGATCTTGCAAAACGCCTGGGACGGCCGCGCGCCGGATCTGCCTTACAAGACGCCCGCCGAGGCTTTGGTCATGGCCTCGATCGTCGAGAAGGAAACCGGGGTCGCCGCCGAGCGTCCGGTCGTCGCCTCGGTTTTCGTGAACCGGCTCAATCAGGGCATGAAGCTCGAGACCGACCCGACGGTGATCTATGGCGTGACCAAGGGGCAGGCGGTGCTTGATCGCGGGCTGCGCCGGTCCGAGCTGCGCACGCGCACGGCCTATAACACCTATGTCATCCAAGGCCTGCCGCCGACGCCGATCGCCAATCCGGGCAAAGCCGCCATCGAGGCGACGCTGCATCCGGCGGCGACGGATTACATCTTCTTCGTGGCTGACGGCACGGGCGGTCATGCCTTTGGCCGCACGCTGGAAGAGCATAACGCCAATGTCGCGCGTTGGCGCGAGATCGAGGCGCAGCAGGGCCAGCCCACCGACAGCCCGGTGCAAGGCGCGAATTGAGGCGGAAACCGGGCTGGTCCCGGTGACTTCGCGATGTCGACAAAGGCCCGGACCCCGTGATGGTCCGGGCCTTTTTTATGCGGATTCGCGGGGTGATTCCCGTGGAACAGGCAGGCTGCGCAACAGCTGGGATGCAGCGCCCGCAAGCAGTGTTGCGTCATTTAGGTATTTGAAATGATGAATAAATACCATGTTGCACCGCCTCGCACCGCTGAAAACTTTGACTTGGCGAACGGTCGAAAGTAGATTTTAGACATGCTGGGAGAAATGGGCGAGCGGCCGGGTCACTGACCTTGGGCCGCTTTTTCATGGCTCGCTCGTGCGGACAGGCACCGAGGGCAGGGCAGCACGCATGACAATGACTTTCGATCCGGGGGCCATGCCCTTGGGAGAACCGGTCGGCCAGAGCGCCGCAACCGGCGAGGCCGCGATGGATGTGGTGAGCATCGCGGATGAGTTGTTCCATTCATTCGCCTCGGATCTGACGCGGCTCAGGCTGCGCATTCAGGCCGGGGCCACTGACGACATCAAGGAAAGCGCCAAGCTTGTCCGCGACCTGCGGGCGGCGACGCAGCTTGTTCTGGAAGAGAGGAACCGCGTTGACAAGTTACGCAAGGACGCTGCCGGAAGCGTCGGGGGCGGGGCTCTCGACCTTGACGCGGCACGAGATGAAATCGGGCGCAGGCTGGCTCGCCTCCGCCGAGCCTCAGGAGGTTGACGCTTTTCTGGGGGGCTTGTCGGACAATGCTCTGGCAAGCCTGCCCTGGCTGTTCGATTTCTGGGCGCTGCCGCATCAGCTGCCGCCCGAGGGGGATTGGAAGAGCTGGGTGATCATGGGCGGGCGCGGTGCGGGCAAGACCCGCGCCGGGTCCGAATGGGTGCGTCGGCAGGTCGAGGGGGCAAGCGCCGACGCACCCGGGCGGGCAAAGCGCGTGGCTTTGGTCGCCGAGACCTTCGATCAGGGCCGCGATGTGATGGTCTTTGGCGATTCCGGGATCATCGCTTGCTCTCCGCCCGATCGTCGTCCGATCTGGGAGGCGGGGCGGCGCCGGTTGGTCTGGCCGAATGGCGCGGTGGCGCAGGTCTTTTCCGCCCATGAGCCCGAGGCATTGCGCGGGCCGCAATTCGATGCGGCCTGGGTCGATGAGCTCGCGAAGTGGAAGAAGGCAGAAGAGACCTGGGACATGCTGCAATTCGCATTGCGTCTGGGCGAGCATCCTCAGCAGGTCATCACGACGACGCCGAAGAATGTCGGCGTCTTGAAGGCGATCTTGCGCAATCCCTCGACGGTCGCGACCCATGCGCCCACTGAAGCGAACCGGGCCTATCTGGCCGAGAGCTTTCTGGCCGAAGTGCAGGCGCGATATGCGGGCACGCGGCTGGGGCGGCAGGAGCTCGAGGGGGTGCTGCTTGAGGATATCGAGGGCGCGCTCTGGACGACGGCGATGATCGAGGGGGCGCGGGTAGAGGCCGCGCCTGCGCTGGATCGGATTGTCGTGGCGGTCGATCCTTCGGTGACGGGCGGCAAGGCGAGCGATGCCTGCGGGATTGTCGTCGCGGGCGTCGTCACGGCGGGCGCGCCGCAGGAGTGGCGGGCCTATGTGCTTGAGGATGCAACGGTGCGGGGCGGGCCTTCGGATTGGGCGCGGGCGGCGATTGCAGCCATGGCGCGGCATGGTGCCGAGCGGCTGGTCGCTGAGGTCAATCAGGGCGGCGATCTGGTTGAGAGTGTCATTCGCCAGATCGATCCTTTGGTGCCCTTCCGCGCCTTGCGCGCGGGCCGCGGCAAGGGGCTGCGCGCCGAGCCGGTTGCGGCTTTGTATGAGCAGGGCCGCGTCCGGCATCTGCGCGGTCTGGGCGCGCTCGAGGATCAGATGTGTCGCATGACCGTGCGGGGCTTTGAGGGCAAGGGCTCTCCTGACCGGGTCGATGCTCTGGTCTGGGCCATCCATGAGCTGATGATCGAGCCTGCGGGCAGTTTCCGGCGACCGCAGGTACGCGGGCTTTAGCTTCGGTCGTTTCGGGAGGCCGGGGGCTGCGCGCCCCCGGACCCTGCGGGATATTTCGGCATGAAAGACGGGGTGGATGTCCGCGGATGTCCCTCGAGGGTCGCGGGTGTCGCGGCCCTTTTTCTTTGCAAGAGGAGGGACGGATGGGATTTTCATGGTTCGGGCGTGGGGCCAAGGCCGCGGGCATTCCCGAGAGCAAGGTGAGCGCCACCGGGCGGATTGTGGCGATGGCAGCGGGATCGGGGCGGGTCGTGTGGTCTCCGCGTGATACGGGCTCGATGGTGCGGCAGGGGTTCATCGGCAATCCGGTCGGCTTTCGCGCGGTCAAGCTGATCGCGGAAGCGGCGGCGGCGGTGCCTTTGCTCTGTCAGGATCGCGAGAGCCGCTATGACACACATCCGGTTCTGGATCTGCTCCGCCGTCCCAATCCGGGGCAAGGGCGGGCGGAGCTGTTCGAGGCCTTGTTCGGTCAGATGCTGCTGAGCGGGAACGGTTATCTTGAGGCAGTGGGCGAGGGCGCGAAGGGGTTGCCTTCGGAGCTGCATGTGCTGCGCTCGGATCGGATGAGCATTGTCGCGGGCGAGGATGGTTGGCCGATTGCCTTTGATTATGCGGTGGGCGGGCGCAAGCATCGTTTTGACATGACGGGGTCTCCGGATCCGATTTGCCATATCCGCAGCTTTCATCCTTTGGACGATCATTATGGGCTGTCGCCGATGCAGGCGGCGGCGGTGGCGGTGGATGTGCATAATTCGGCCTCGAGCTGGTCGAAGGCGCTTTTGGACAATGCCGCGCGGCCCTCGGGAGCGATTGTCTATAAGGGCGCGGATGGGCAGGGGAGTCTCTCGCCCGATCAATATGACCGGCTGGTGAGCGAGATGGAGATCCATCATCAGGGTGCGCGCAACGCCGGGCGGCCGATGCTGCTCGAGGGCGGGCTTGATTGGAAGCCCATGGGGTTCTCGCCCTCGGATATGGAGTTTCACGAGACGAAACTTGCGGCTTCGCGCGAGATTGCCATCGCCTTTGGCGTGCCGCCGATGATCCTCGGGATTCCGGGGGATGCGACCTATGCCAATTATGCCGAGGCCAACCGCGCTTTTTACCGGCTGACCGTGCTGCCACTGGCCACGCGGGTTGCGGCGGCGGTGGCTTGGTGGCTCTCGGAGCATCTGGGCGTCGAGGTCGATCTGCGGCCCGATCCCGATCAGGTGCCCGCCTTGGCCGAAGAGCGCGATCAGCATTGGCGGCGGGTCGATCAGGCAAGCTTCCTGACGGTTGCGGAAAAGCGCGTGGCGCTGGGCCTGCCGCCTCTGGCCGAGGGCTGAGGCATGGAGGGCTCGCGTTTCGTCAAGGAGCCTTTCGGCTGGCAGGACCAGCGGTTCGAGACGCAGGAGCGGATCATGGCATTGCAGTTTCAGCAGGTCGAGCGGCGGCTCGAACGCATCGAGGCCTTGATTGAGGGCCTCGAGCGGCGGCTGTGGATGACGGTTTACGGGGTCGTTGCGGTCATCCTGACGCAAGCGGTGCAGTCGATCCTGCAATTTAGCCCGAAAGGAGGATGAGATGAATTCAGGCGATTACGGGCTTGAGATGAAGTTTCTGGGGGCTCAGGGTCTCAAGACCGAGGGCGCCGAGATCGAGGGCTATGCGAGCCTTTTTGGCTTGAGCGATCAGGGCGGCGATATCGTTCGCGCCGGGGCTTTCGCGGCCTCGCTGGCGCGGCTGGCCGCCAAGGGCGACCGAGTGCGGATGCTGTGGCAGCATGATCCCTCGCGCCCCATCGGGGTCTGGGACGAGATCCGCGAGGATGGTCGTGGCCTTTGGGTCAAGGGCCGGCTTTTGCCCGAGATCGCCCAAGCGCGCGAGGCGATTGCGCTGATCGAGGCGGGCGCGATTGATGGGCTCTCGATCGGTTATCGCACGATTTCGGCCGAGCGCGACGGTAAGGGGCGCCGCCTTTTGACCGAGGTCGAGCTGTGGGAGGTGTCTCTGGTCACGTTCCCGATGCTGCCTGACGCCCGCGTTGGGCGCAAATCAGAGGATTTGGCTTTGGCCGCCGCCTTCCGCGCGGGTGCCGAGGCTTTGCGTCAGGGCTGAGGCCCGGCGCGTCACGTTTCACCATCAAGGGAGAGGATGATGACCGAGGTGAAAGCCACGGCCGGGACAGACATGCCCGGCGATCTGGCGCGAGAGGTTCTGGGGTTCGTCGGTGAACTCAAGGCCTTTCGCAAAGACATTCAGGATCAACTTGTGAAGCAGGAAGAACGCATGAACATGATCGACCGCAAGACCGCCCTTCGTGGCCGCGCCCCTTTGTCGACCCGCGCCGAGGTCGAAGTGCCGCATCAAAAGGCGTTCAACGCCTATCTGCGCCACGGCGATGATGACGGGCTGCGTGGCCTTGTCATCGAGGAAAAGGGCATGACCACCGTGAGCGACGGCGGTTTTCTTGCCGCGCCGCAGGTGTCCTTGCAGGTCCAGGAGGGGCTCGCGGCCAAGGTCTCGCTGCGTGCCGTCGCCAATGTCGTGACCGTGGAATCGGCGGCCTATGAGGTGCTGGTCGACAAGGGCAATATCGGCTCTGGCTGGGCGGCGGAAACCGTGCTGACCGAGACTGATACGCCGACCGTCGAGCGTGTCGTGATCCCGGTCCATGAGCTTTCGGCCATGCCCAAGGCCAGCCAGCGCCTGCTCGATGATGCGGCTTTCGATATCGAGGGCTGGCTCGCGGGCCGGATCGCCGAGAAATTCGCCCGCGCCGAGGCCGCGGCCTTCATCAACGGCGACGGCGTGAACAAGCCGAAGGGCCTGCTGACCTATCCGTCGGCGCCTTACAAGACCGCGACCGCCAGCCAGATCGGCACGGTGGCCTCGGGCGCGCTGGGCGATTTCGACTCGGCGGCTCCGGGTGGGGCGCTGATCGATCTCGTCTATGCGCTGGGTGCCGAATACCGCGCCAATGCGAGCTTTGTCATGAACTCGAAAACCGCGGCGGCGGTGCGCAAGATGCGTGACAGCGATGGCCGTTTCATCTGGGCGGATTCGCTGGCGGCCGGTCAGCCCGCGCAGCTTCTGGGCTATCCCGTCCTGATCTGCGAGGACATGCCGGATATCGCGGCGGATGCCAAGGCGATCGCCTTTGGTGACTTCCATGCCGCTTACACGATCGTCGAGCGTCCGGATCTGCGCGTGCTGCGCGACCCCTTCTCGGCCAAGCCGCATGTTCTCTTCTATGCGACCAAGCGTGTTGGCGGTGGTCTGACCGAGCCGCGCGCCGTCAAGCTCATGCGCTTCGCCTGATTTCCGGGCGAAGGGGGCGCCGCGCGTGCTCTGCCGATCCGGCATTGCAACTGTCCGCGCGTGCGACGGCAGGCGGCGCGCGCCCCCGCTTGAGCTCGAGCGAACGCATCACGACATCGGAGGATCGCAATGTTGCTAGTCGAAGAAACAGCGCCCCCCGCCGGGGCGCTGCCGGTTTTGCTGTTCCGCGACCATCTGCGGCTGGGCTCGGGATTTGCCGGGGCAGGTGAGGCGGCCGAGGAGGTGGCGCTGGCAGGCTACCTGCGCGCGGCGATTGCCACGATCGAGGCGCGGACCGGCAAGGTGCTCTTGCGCCGCCGCTTCCGGCTTCAGCTGGAGGATTGGCGCGAGGATGAGGGCCAGCCCTTGCCGCTGGCGCCGGTGAACGCGCTTGGCGCCGTCACGGTAAGCGACGGCGCGGGTACGGCCTATCCGGTCGCGCCAGAGCTGCTGCGGCTCGTGCCCGATCACCACCGGCCGCGCCTGATCGCGCGCTCGGGCTTTCTGCCGCTTATTCCGGCGGGCGGCTTTGTCACCGTGATCTTCACGGCGGGCTTTGGCGACAGCTGGGACGAGGTTCCGGCTGATCTCGCCCAGGCGGTGCTGCTGCTGGCCACGCGCTATTTCGAGGAGCGCAGCTTTGACGAGGCCACGCCTGCCTTGCCGCAGGCGGTCAGCGCGCTGATCGAGCGCTGGCGGCTGGTTCGGGTGCTGGCCGGTCGCGGCGGGAGAGCTCGCGGATGAGCGCGCCACGGTTGAATGTCGCGCTGGTCCTGGAAACCGCCGACCGCGTGCCGGACGGGCTCGGCGGGTTCCGCACGGTTTGGCGCGCCGAGGGACGGCTTTGGGCCGAGATGAAGGCGGGCGTCGGCACCGAGAGCTTTGCCGAGGTCGGGCCGAAAAGCGTGGTGCGCTGGCAGATCACCCTGCGCGCGGCCCCTGCCGGAGATCCGCGCCGGCCCCGCGCCGGTCAGCGCTTCCGGCTGGGCGAGCGCATCCTGCGCATTCTGGCGGTGGCGGAACGCGATGCGACCGGGCGCTGGCTTGGCTGCCTCGCCCAAGAGGAGGGACAGGCATGAGCTATCAGGCTTCGGTCGCGCTGCAGGGCGCGCTTTATCAGGCGCTGCGGGCGGATGCGCCTTTGGCAGAGCTGATCGGCGATGCGGTCTATGACGCGATGCCGGTCACGCCGCCCGCCGGGACCTATGTCTCGCTTGGGCCCGAAGAGGTGCGCGACGCCAGCGACGCGACCGCGAAAGGCTCCGAGCATGATGTCGTGATCTCGGTCCTGTCGGGCAGCGATGAAAGCGGCGGTTTCGGTGAGGTGAAAGAGGCCGCTGCGCGGATTGCCGAGCTCTTGGGAACGGCGGCGCTGGTGCTTGGCCATGGCCGGCTGGTGGGAATGTGGTTCCAGCGCGCGAAGGCGCGGCGGGTGGAAACCGGGGCGGGGCGGCGGATCGATCTGACCTTCCGCGCCCGCATTGATCTGGGTTGAGGAGAGAGAAACATGGCAGTTCAGAACGGGCGCGACCTGCTGATCAAGATGGACATGACCGGCAACGGCCAGTTCGAGACCATCGCCGGGCTGCGCGCCTCGCGGATCTCGTTCAATGCCGAGACGGTCGATGTCACGAGCCTCGAAAGCGAGGGGCGTTGGCGCGAGCTTTTGGCCGGGGCGGGCGTGCGCTCGGCCTCGATCTCGGGCTCGGGGGTGTTTCGCGACGACACCACCGACGAGCGCGCGCGACAGGTCTTTTTCGATGGCGAGATCCCGCGTTTTCAGGTGGTGATCCCGGACTTTGGCACGGTCGAAGGGCCGTTTCAGGTCACCGCGCTGGAATATGCGGGCAGCCATAATGGCGAGGCGACCTATGAGCTGACCCTGGCCAGCGCGGGCGCGCTTTTGTTCGTGGCGCTGTGATGGCCAATGCGAAAGCCGGAGAGGTCGCCCTTTGGGTCGACGGCAAGCGCCATGTCGCGAAACTGACCTTGGGCGCGCTCGCGGAGCTGGAAGAGGCTCTGGGCGCGACCAGCCTGATCGCTTTGGTCGAACGCTTCGAGACCGGCGCCTTTGCCAGCCGCGACGTGCTGGCGGTTCTGGCGGCGGGGTTGCGTGGTGGTGGCGGGGCGGGCGAGGAGCTTGCGCTGCACCATGCCGAGATCCGGGGCGGGCCGATGGGCGCGGCGCGGGTCGCGGCCGAGCTCTTGGCGCGTGCCTTTCGCGTGCCAGAGCAATGAGCGGGGTGGCGACGGAGGCGGGCGTCGCGGGGCTCGACTGGCCCGGGCTCTTGCGCGTCGGGCTGGGGCCGCCCGCCAAGGGTGGGCTTGGTCTGAGCCCCGCCGAATTCTGGGCTCTGACCCCGGCCGAGCTTGCGCTGATGCTGGGGGTTTCGCCTGACACCGGCGCGATGACTCGCGACCGGCTGGCTGCGCTGGCGGCCCGTTTTCCCGACCGGAAACCTGACGACCGGAAACCTGAGGATCTGAGGCCAGCGGGCGGCGGCGCGCCCCGGCAGCTATGAAAGGAGGCCCGTGGTGGCGAGCAAGGACGGATTTGATCCGCTGGACGAGGGACCGACCAGCCCGGCAGGCGCAAGCGCGGCCAATCGCGAGGTTGCGGCGCTGGATGCCGAGCTTGCGCGGCTGCGCCAGTCGATGGTCTTCACCAGCCGCGAGGTCGGCAATCTGACCTCGGGCATCGGCGGCGGGCTGCGGCGCGCCTTCGAGGGGCTGGTATTTGACGGGCTGAAGCTCAGCGATGCGCTCAAGGGCGTGGCAGCGAGCATTGCCGAAAGCGTGTTCTCGGTCGCGATGAAGCCGGTCGAGCAGGCGTTCGCGGGGGCGATTGCACAGGGCATGAACGGGCTTGTCTCGGGCGCGCTGCCCTTTGCCAAGGGCGGGGCCTTTGCGCAGGGGCGGGTCATGCCCTTCGCTTTGGGCGGCGTC
The DNA here is from genome assembly GCF_000444995.1 of Paracoccus aminophilus JCM 7686. Lineage (NCBI taxonomy): Bacteria > Pseudomonadati > Pseudomonadota > Alphaproteobacteria > Rhodobacterales > Paracoccaceae > Paracoccus > Paracoccus aminophilus. Next base: position 560,444 of record NC_022041.1, read on the forward strand.
GTCACGCAACCGACCAGCTTTCCGATGCGCGGCGCGACCGGGCTGATGGGCGAGGCCGGGCCCGAGGCGATCATGCCGCTCCGGCGCGGCGCAGACGGGCGGCTGGGCGTGGCCTCGAGCGGGGGCGGAGCGGGGCGCGGCGTCAATGTCACGATCAATGTCTCGACCCCCGATGTCGCAGGCTTTCAACGCAGCCAAAGCCAGATTGCCGCCCAGATGGGACGGCTGCTGGCGCGTGGCGAAAGGAACGGCTGACCATGGCATTTCACGAAATCAGATTTCCCGCGAACCTCTCTTTCGGGTCGGTCGGCGGGCCTGAGCGGCGCACCGAGATCGTGGCTCTGGTCAACGGCCATGAGGAGCGCCGCACGCCCTGGGCCCATTCGCGTCGTCGCTATGACGCGGGGCTCGGGCTGCGCTCGCTCGAGGATGTGGCCGAGCTCATCGCGTTTTTCGAGGCGCGCGCCGGGCAGCTTCACGGCTTTCGCTGGAAGGATTGGGCGGATTTCAAAAGCGGTCTGCCGAAAGACGCACCGCATTTTCAGGACCAGCTTCTGGGCTATGGCGATGCGCGCCAGACCGAGTTTCAGCTGGTGAAGGCCTATGTTTCGGGGCCGGGGCGCTATCTGCGCCCGGTGCTCAAGCCGGTCGCGGGCTCTGTCGTCATGGGGATCGGCACCGATGACATGCGCGAAGGCGTCGATTTCAGCGTCAACACCGAGACCGGCATCATCACCTTCAACGCGCCTCCGGGCAAGGGGGCGGCGGTGACGGCGGGCTTTGAATTCGACGTGCCGGTGCGGTTTGACACCGACCATATCGCGGTCTCGGTCGCTTCGTTCCGCGCAGGCGATCTGCCGCAGGTGCCGATCATCGAGGTGCGGCTATGATGGCCGAGCGCATGGCGCGGGCCTGGTCGGTCACGCGCAAGGACGGGCTGGTGCTTGGCTTTACCGACCACGACCGCCCGCTGGTTTTTGGCGGTTTGCGCTTTCGCCCCGACACGGGTCTGAGCGCGCGCGCCGTTGTGCAGGGGGCGGGGCTTTCGGTCGATAATACCGAAGCCATCGGGCTTTTGAGCGATGATGCGATCACCGAGATCGACCTGATGGCCGGTCGCTGGGACGGCGCCGAGGTGCGTCTGTGGGAACTCGACTGGGCCCAGCTTGCCGACCGGCGGCTGGTCTTTCGCGGGCATCTGGGCGAGATCTCGCGCGCGGGAGCCGGGTTTCGCGCCGAGTTGCGCGGCCTGTCCGAGCCGCTCAACCGCCCTCAAGGCCGGGTCTATCATCCACGCTGTTCGGCCGCTTTGGGGGATCGGCTGTGCAAGGTCGATCTGGACCGGCCCGGCTATTTCGCCGAGGGGCGCGTGGTTTCGGACGATGAAGGGCTGCGGTTCCAGCTGGACGGGATCGAGGCGCAGGAGCCGGGCTGGTTCGAGCGCGGGCAACTGCTGGTCCTGTCGGGTCCGGCCGAGGGCTTGAGTGGCGTGATCAAGAACGATCTCGCCCCCGGTGTCACGCGCCGCGATGTCGAGCTCTGGGCCGCCTTGGGCATTCGTCCCGAGGCCGGAGACCGCATTCGCCTGATCGCCGGTTGCGACAAGCGGGCCGAGACCTGTCGGCTCAAATTCGCGAACCATCTGAATTTCCGGGGCTTTCCGCATCTGCCCGCCGAAGATTGGCTGATCGCACCTCAGGCGACGCCGGTGCGGCGATGACGCCGGATCTGGGGAGAGCGGATGTGGTGGCCGAGGCGCGGCGCTGGATCGGCACGCCCTATGTCCATCAGGGCTCGGTTTGCGGCGCGGGGGCGGATTGCCTTGGCCTGATCCGGGGCATCTGGCGCGCGCTTCATGGCCACGAGCCCGAGGCTTTGCCCGCCTATACGCCCGATTGGGGCGAGCTTGGGCAGGGTGAACTCGGGCGGAGCGAGCTCTTGCTGGCCGGGCTCATGCGCCATCTGCGCCCGGCCGGGCGGGAAGCTCTGGGCGATGTGCTGGTGTTTCGCATGAGGACCGGCGCGATTGCCAAACATCTGGGACTGCTCACCCAAACCGGCGCGGGCGCGCGCTTCGTCCATGCCTATGACCGGCATGGCGTGGTCGAAAGCCCGCTCTCGGGCCCGTGGCGGGCGCGGATCGCGGCACGCTTCATCTTTCCGCCGCTTTAGCATTTCACGAAAGGACCAATCTCATGGCGACGATACTTCTGGCAGCGGCAGGGGCCTCGATTGGCGCGGGATTTGGCGGCGCGGTGCTGGGCCTCTCGGGCGCGGTGATCGGGCGCGCCGTCGGGGCGACGGTGGGCCATATCATCGATCAGCGCCTGCTCGGGCAGGGCTCGAAAGCGGTCGAGACCGGGCGCATCGACCGCATGCGCATCCAGACCGCTGGCGAGGGCACGCCGGTTGCGCGCCTCTGGGGTCAGATGCGGATGCCGGGCCATGTCATCTGGGCCGCGCCTCTGGTCGAGACGCGCAAGACGCAGGGCGGCGGCAAGGGCTCGGGCCCGCGCGTGACCGAAGTGGGCTATCGGTTGAGCTTTGCCGTGGCGCTTTGCGAGGGGCCGATCCTCGGCATCGGCCGGATCTGGGCGGATGGCGAAGAGGTCTCGCCCGATGATTTCGACCTGCGCGTCTATCGCGGCTCGGAAAGCCAGATGCCCGATCCGGTGATTGCCGCGATCGAGGGCGAGGCGGCTCCGGCCTATCGCGGCATTGCCTATGTCGTGCTGGAGGATCTGGCGCTCGAGCGCTGGGGCAATCGCGTGCCGCAGCTGAGTTTTGAGGTTCTGCGCGCCGCCAAGGGCGGGCGCGGTCTGTCGCGCGAGGTCGAGGCGGTCGCGCTGATCCCGGCGACCGGGGAATATGCGCTGGCCACGACTGCGGTGAGCTATGATCTGGGCGAAGGCGAGGTTCAGGTCGTGAACCAGAACCTGCCTGCGGGCGTCACCGATCTGGGCAACTCGCTGCGCAGCCTGCGGCGCGAACTGCCGCGCGTGGGCTCTGTCTCGCTGGTGGTTGGCTGGTTTGGCGATGACCTGCGCGTCGGCCAGTGCAAGCTGCGTCCGAAGGTCGAGGATGTCAGGCGCGAGGGCCATGAGATGGCCTGGCGCGCGGGCGGGATCGGGCGCGGGGCGGCTCAGGAAGTGGCGCGGGTCAATGACCGTCCGATCTATGGCGGCACCCCAGCCGATGGCGCGGTGATCGAGGCCTTGCGCGCGATTGCGGCAGGCGGGCAAAAGGCGGTCTTCTATCCGTTCATCCTGATGGAGCAGCTTGCGGGCAATGCGCGCCCCGATCCCTGGAGCGGCGCGCCTCATCAGCCGGTCATGCCCTGGCGCGGGCGCATCACCAGCTCAATCGCGGCGGGTCGCGCGGGCAGTCCCGATGGCACGGCGCAGGCGGCGGCAGAGGTCGCGGCCTTTTTCGGCACCGCAAAGCCCGGTGATTTTTCACGCGCGGGCGGCGGCGTCCATTACAGCGGGCCCGAGGAATGGTCCTATCGCCGCTTCATCCTGCATTATGCGCATCTCTGCGCCGAGGCGGGCGGCATTGATGCCTTCCTGATCGGCTCGGAGATGATCGGGCTGACGCAGATCCGGGGCGCGGGCCACAGCTTTCCAGCCGTGGCCGCCTTGCGGGCGCTTGCGGCGGATGTGCGCGGGATTTTGGGCGAGAGCGTCAAGATCGGCTATGCGGCGGATTGGTCCGAATATTTCGGCTATCAACCGGGCGGCGGCGATGTGCATTTCCACCTCGACCCGCTTTGGGCCGATGAGAATATCGATTTCGTCGGGATCGACAATTACATGCCGCTGTCGGATTGGCGCGAGGGCGAGGATCATCTCGACGCCGGTTGGCGCCGCATCACCAACCCGGATTACCTCAAGGCCAATGTCGCGGGTGGCGAGGGCTATGACTGGTATTACGCCCGCGATGAGGATCGGCTGGCACAGCTGCGCAGCCCGATCAGCGATGGCGCTTATGATGAGGCATGGGTCTGGCGCTACAAGGATATCCGCAACTGGTGGGCGAACCCCCATCACGACCGGATCGGTGGCATCCGCAAGGCGCAACCGACCGCTTGGGTGCCGGGCACGAAGCCGGTCTGGTTCACGGAAATGGGCTGCGCCGCGCTTGATCTTGGCACCAACCAGCCGAACAAGTTCCTCGATGCGATGAGCTCGGAATCGCAGCTGCCCCATTTCTCGCAAGGGCGGCGCGATGATGTCATGCAGGCGGCCTATATCCGCGCGATGACAGAGTTCTGGGGCGATCCGGCCAACAATCCTGCGCGACCGGCCTTTGGCCGCACCGGGGCGGGGCGGATGATCGACATGAGCCGCGCCCATGTCTGGTGTTGGGATGCGCGGCCCTATCCGGCCTTTCCCGGGCGCGGGGATCTGTGGTCGGACGGCGCGGCTTGGGAACGCGGCCATTGGCTGAACGGACGTGCCTCGGTGGTGCCTCTGGCGGATGTCGTGGCCGAGATCTGCCGCGAGGCCGGTGTCGCGAGCTTTGATGTGAGCGGGCTTTCCGGTCTCGTGCGCGGCTATGTGCCGGGCGGTGGCGACAGCGGGCGCGCGGCCTTGCAGCCCTTGATGCTCGCGCATGGCTTTGATGCGGTTGAGCGCGACGGCAGTCTGCGCTTTCAGATGCGCGATGCCCGCGTCGCTGCTGAGATCGGGCTGGATGATCTGGCGCTTGCCGATCAGGTCAGTGGGATCGAGGCTTTGCGCGCTGCCGATGCCGAAATCTCGGGCCGGATGCGCGTCACCCATATCGAGGCGGGCGCCGATTATGCCGCCTCGACCGCCGAGACCATGCTGCCGGGCGGCGAGTTTGCCAGGGTTTCGGGCAGCGAGCTTGCCATGGCGCTGACCCGGCCCGAGGGGCGGGCGATGGCCGAGCGTTGGCTCTCCGAGGCGGTGATCGCGCGCGACAGCCTGCGCTTCGCCCTACCGCCCTCGCGGGCCGAGCTTGGGCCGGGCGATGTCTTGCGCGTCGATGAAGGCAAGGGCGAGGCCCGGCGGTGGCGGATCGACCGGGTGGAACGAGGCGCGGCCCAGATCATCGAGGCGGTCCGGGTCGAGCCGGGCGTCTACCGCGCGGCGCGCAGCTCGGAGATCACGCATCCGGTTCGTGCCTATAGTCCGGCAATCCCGCTTTGGCCGGTCTTTCTCGATCTGCCGCTGCTCAGGGGCGACGAGGTGCCCCATGCGCCGCATCTTGCGGTGACGGCGACGCCCTGGCCGGGGCAGGCGGCGGTCTGGATGTCGGAGGAGGCCCTGGGCGGCTATCAGCTGAACTGCCGCGTGCCGCTGCGCTCGGTCATGGGGCGCACGGTGACGCCGCTTGGCCGGGCGCGGCCGGGGGTCTGGGACCGTGGCCCGGCCCTGCGGCTGCGTATGAAGGGCGGCCAATTGAAATCCGCGACTGCGAAGGCGCTGATGGCGGGGGCCAACCTTCTGGCGATCGGCGATGGCACGCCGGAAGGCTGGGAGCTGTTGCAATTCGCCGAAGCGCGGCTGATTGCGCCCAATCTGTGGGAGATCGGCCTGCGCTTGCGCGGGCAGGCGGGCACGGATGCCTTCATGCCCGATGTCTGGCCCGCGGGCAGTCTGGTCGTGCTGCTGGACGGCGCGGCGGTGCAGGTCGATCTGGCACCGAGCGCGCGCAATCAGTCGCGGCATTGGCGGATCGGACCGGCGCTGCGCGGACCCGATGACCCGAGCTACCGCCATCAGCAACAGGCGTTCCGGGGCGCGGGTCTGCGCCCGCTCTCGCCGTGCCACCTTCGCCTTGAGGGACTGGAGGCGCGCTGGTTGCGGCGTGGTCGGATCGCGGCCGATGGCTGGGACGGCCCGGATATCCCGCTTGGCGAGGCCCGCGAGCGCTATCTGGCGCGGCTGGTCCGGGACGGGCGTGTGCTGGGGCAGGAGGTCCTGTCCGAGCCGCGCTGGTCGATCCCGCAAACCCTGTGGTCCGCCGCATTAGGTGGCGGACCCTTCACGCTCGAAGTCGCTCAATTGTCCGATGAATTCGGCCCGGGCCCCTTTGTCAGGAGAGACATCCATGTCTGAGAACGAGACCTCGAACCTCGCCTTGCCGCTGCTTTTGCCCGCTCAGGCGCAAAAGCATGTCACGGTCAATGACGCGCTGCTGCGGCTCGACGGGATGGTCGATCTGGTCCTGCAAAGCCTCAGCCGCACGCAGCCTCCGGCGGGGGTGGTTGACGGCATGTGCTGGGGCGTGCCGCCAGGCGCGGTCAACGCTTGGGAGGGGCGCGGCGGTCAGATCGCTATCGGCGCGAATGGCGGCTGGGTCTTTGTCACGCCGCGTCTCGGTAGCCGCGCCTATATCGCGGATCAGGGCGTGCCCGCCATCCATGACGGCGCTCTGTGGGTGCCGGGCGCGCTGAACATGGGCGCGTTCGGCTCGGGGTTGATTGCGATGCAGGCCAGCGACGAGGTCACGCTGACTGCGGGGGCCTCGAAGGAAGCGACATTGAGCATTCCGGCCGGGGTCATGGTCATCGGGGTGACCGCGCGCGTCACGCAGGCGCTGACAGGCACGCTCACGAGCTGGCGGCTGGGCACGGCGGGGGCCGAGAACCGCTTTGGCGACGGGCTGGGCAAGGGGCTCGGGTCCTGGGGGCGCGGGATCTTGTCGCAGCCGATGACCTATTGGGATGCCGCGCCGCTGCGGCTGACCGCGACGGGGGGCAATTTCGCGGCGGGCAAGGTCCGACTGGTCGCCCATTGGCTGGAGCTGCGCATCCCGAATTGAGCCCGCTCTTTCCGCGCCCGTCCGAATTCGGTAAACTTGTTTCAAACAAGGACGGGTGCTGCGCCATGAACATGCAAAAAATGGATGTCCTGTCATCTCTGAGGTCAGGAAAGCCGCAAGACGAGTTCTGGGACCAGATCCAATGTGAGGCGCGCGTGGCAGTGGCAGATGAGCCGCTGCTGGGCGCGCTGATCCATGCGGGCCTGCTTCACCATGCAAGCTTCGAGGCCGCATTGGCCTATCGCTTCTCGTTGAAGCTGGCCTCGGGCGAGATGAGCGAGCAGATCCTGCGCGAAATCGCCGACAGTGCTTTTGCCAATGCGTCCGAGATTTCCATCGCCGCACGCGCGGATGTCGAGGCGGTGTTCGAGCGCGATCCGGCCACTCACCGCCGGATGCAGCCAATCCTGTTCTTCAAGGGGTTTCAGGCACTTCAGGCCTACCGCATCGCTCATTGGCTGTGGCAACAAGAGCGGCGTGATCTGGCCTATTTTGTCCAGATGCGGTGCTCGGAAGTCTTTGGCGTCGACATCCATCCCGGCGCGCGGATCGGCAAAGGCATTATGATCGACCATGCCCATTCCATCGTCATCGGCGAGACTGCGGTGGTCGGAGATGATGTCTCGATGCTGCATTCCGTGACGCTTGGCGGGACCGGCAAGGACGATGGCGACCGCCATCCGAAGATCGGAAACGGCGTGCTGATCGGGGCCGGGGCCAAGGTGCTCGGGAATATCAAGATCGGCAATCACAGCCGGATCGCGGCGGGCTCGGTCGTCCTCGGCGACGTGCCGCCCGGCAAGACCGTGGCTGGCGTGCCTGCGCGAATCGTCGGGGATGCGGGTTGCGCCGATCCCTCGAATACGATGAACCAGCTGCTTGGCCACGACGATCTGTTCTGAGATCTGATCTAAGGCGAAAGTCATGGCGCGCGACGGATCGCGCGCCAAAGCGGTCAAAGCCAGTCGTTGACGCCGCTGCCGACGAGTTCGGGCAAGGTCAGTTTTTCCTCGGTCAGACGGTCGTCGAGCTCTTTCAGAATGCGGCCGACCAACGAAAAACCCTGATAGATCAGCGCCGAATAGATCTGGAGCGCGGTCGCTCCGGCCCGCAGCTTCTGCCAGGCATCATCAGAAGAGGTAATGCCGCCGACGCCGATCAGCGGAATCTCTCCGCCGGTCTGATGGTAGAGCCGGGCGAGCACGGTGGTGGCGCGCTCGAACAGCGGTGCGCCGGACATGCCGCCCGCCTCGCGCGCCTGCAGATCGGTCAGCCCTTTGCGCGACAGAGTCGTATTGGTCGCGATGATCGCGTCGATGCGCGCATTGAGCGCGACCGCGGCAATGTCGCGGATGCCGGCATCATCGAGATCGGGTGCGATCTTGATGAAGACCGGCGGACGGCGTTTGAGACGATCGCGCGCGGCCAGCACTCCGTCGAGCAGCGCCGCAAGCGCCTCGGGGCCCTGCAGGTCGCGCAGCTTTTCGGTGTTCGGGGACGACACGTTGACGGTCACAAAGTCCGCATATTCGCCAGCCTGTCGCACGACTTCGGCAAAGTCACCGGCACGGTCGGCGCTGTCCTTGTTCGCGCCGATGTTGAGACCGACCGGCACGCCCTCGGGATAGCGGTTCGCCCGCGCGGCCAGCCGCTCGGCAATCGCGGCGACGCCTTCATTGTTGAAACCGAAGCGGTTGATGATCGCGCTTTCGGTCGTTAGCCGGAAGAGCCGCGGCTTGGGATTGCCCGGTTGGGGGCGGGGCGTCGCCGCGCCGACCTCGATAAAGCCGAAGCCCGCGCCCATCAGCGCCTTGAGCGCGCGCGCGTTCTTGTCATAGCCCGCTGCAAGCCCAAGCGGATTGGCAAGCGAGAGGCCGGCAATCGAGGTGCGCAGCCGCTCGGTCCCGAAGGGGACACCGGGAAGCGGCACCAGACCCGTGGCGAGGGCCTTGATCGACAGATCATGCGCGCGTTCGGGCTTGAGGCGGTGCAGCGCCGTCATCCCCAGCTTCTCGATCAGATTCATGCAAGCTCTCCGGTCTGATGACCATCAGGTCCGAGCGGCAGGGGACGGGCCCAGAGCACATCCGCCGCCAGCAGTTCGCGGTAAAGATGCGGGAAGAGCGCGCCGCCGCGCGACACCTCCCATTTCAGGGGGGCGAGCGTCTCGGATTCGAGCGCCAGCAGGTGCAATCCCTCTTCGCCCGCGAAATGCTTGGCAAGCGTGCTCGCAAGCTGCTCGGCGGTCGAGATGTGGATATAGCCATCGGCCAGATCGACCGGGGCGCCCCAGGTGCGGCCCGCTTCGACAAAGGACCGATATTCGGTTTCGCGGAAGACTTTATAGATCAGCATGGCCGTTTCTTGCGCCCGAGGGCCGAAAGGGTCAAGCGTGCGATGCGCTTTGCGCGCCCGGCGTTGACGTTTTTTCCGTGCGGGCGTAAGGCCAAGAGCATGACACGCTTGGTGACCCTTTCCACGGCACTTTATTACCCGCTGCCCTGAGCAGCGGCTGAACTCGTCTTGCCCGCTGCCTTTTGGCCAGCGGATGCAGATCGAGCCTTGCATGACCTCTGGCCCCGTTTTCAAGGATCCGGATCATGCTCTCCTCTCTCCCCTCTGTCTGTATCATCGGCTTTGGAGCCTTTGGCGCGCTCGCAGCCGAGCTGCTTGCGCCGCATGTCGCGGTCTCAGTCATCGACCCCGCGCCCGAGGCGCAGGCGCGTCTACGCGCTGAGGGGCTTGGCGCGACCGAGCTTGCCGGGCTGGCCGAGGTCGATCTCGTGTTGCTGGCGGTGCCGGTGCCCGCGTTGGCGAGCTGCCTGCGCGAGATAGCGCCCCATCTGCGCGCGGGGCAGATCGTGATCGACACCTGTTCGATCAAGGAGGAGCCCGCCCGGCTCATGCGCGATCTCTTGCCCGAATTCGTCGAGATCCTGCCGACCCATCCGATGTTCGGCCCGGCCAGCGCGCGCAGCGGCATCGCCGGATTGCAGATCGTGCTCTGCCCCGAAGGCGGCGACGGCTGGCGCCCGATCGCGGCTTTTCTGCGCCGCGCGCTTGGCCTGAGCGTGCGGCGGGCCACGCCTGTCGAGCATGACCGCCAGGCCGCCGTCACGCAGGGCCTGACCCATCTGCTGGCCCGCGCTTTCGGCGAGCTTGGCCCCAGACCCGCGCTGCGCACGCGCACCTTCGAGATGCTGCTCGCCGCGCTGGATCTGGTGCGCAATGATGCCGCCGAGGTCTATGACGCGGTCACCCTCGGCAACCCGCATTTCGCCCCGGCGCGCGATCGGCTGATTGCGGCTCTGCTCGCGGGCTCCCCGCAGAAAGACGCCGCCCCGCAGAAAGGTGAACATCTCCCCGGGGCGATTTCCGCCGAGTAAGATTGACCCGCGCCGAGGCTTCGCTCAATCTGCGCGAGGCAGGTAAAACATCCGGTTAGATGGGGTTCAAAATGAAACGCTGGTTCCTGATTTCGGCGGCGGCCGTCGCGCTTTCGACAGGCACGGCTTGGGCCGATTACACGTTGCATGTCCTGCATCTGAACGATTTCCACAGCCGCGTCGAATCGATCAACAAATTTGACAGCACCTGCGAGGCCGAGGCGGAGGCGAATGGCGAGTGCTTTGGCGGGATCGCGCGGCTGGCCAGCAAGGTGCGCGAGCTGCGCGATCAGCTGAAAGCCGAGGGCCAGAATGTCATTCTGCTCGATGCGGGCGATCAGTATCAAGGCAGCCTGTTTTATTCGACCTACAAGGGCAAGGATACGGTCGAGTTCATGAACGAGCTTGGCTTTGACGCCATGGCCGTCGGCAACCACGAATTCGACGACGGGCCGGATGGGCTTGCGGTGCTGGCGGGCGGTGCCAAATTTCCGGTGATCTCGGGCAATATCGATGTCTCGGGCTCTGAGGCCTTGCAGGGCAAGGTGAAGGAGATGGCGACGCTCGAGGTTGGCGGCCAGAAAATCGGCGTGATCTCTGCGCTCGCGACCGATACGCCCGAGACCTCGTCGCCCGGTGACAAGGTGGTTTTCCGCGACGATCTCGAAAGCCTCAAGGCCGATGTCGACACGCTGAAGGCCGAGGGCGTGACCAAGATCCTCGCCTTGACCCATGTCGGCTATAAGCGCGATCAAGAGATCGCTCAGGATGTCGCGGGCCTCTCGGCGGTGATCGGCGGGCACAGCCATACGCTGCTCGGGCCGATGGAGGGCGCGCAGGGGCCCTATCCGACCTTGGTGAAAAACCCCAATGGCGCCGAGATCCCGGTCGTGACCTCTTACGCTTACGGCAAATATCTGGGCCATCTCGTCCTGACCTGGGACGACAAGGGCAAGCTGATCAAGGCCGAGGGCGAGCCGATCTTGCTCGATCATTCGGTCGTGCCCGATGCCCAGATCGCGGCCCGGGTCAAGGAATTGTCTGCGCCGATTGACGAGCTGAAGAAGAAGGTTGTGGCCGAAATCGCTGCCCCCATCGACGCCGATCGCAAAGTCTGCCGTCAGCAGGAATGCGAGATGGGCAATGTTGTCGCCAATGCCATGCTGGACCGGGTGCGCGATCAGGGCGTGGTCATCGCGATCGAGAATGGCGGCGGTCTGCGCGCCTCGATCGGGGCGGGCAAGGTGACGCGCGGCGCGGTGCTCAGCGTTCTGCCGTTCCAGAATACGCTCTCGACCTTCGAGCTCAAAGGCGTCGACCTGATCGCCGCGCTTGAAAACGGCGCCAGCCAATATGAGGAGGGGGCCGGGCGTTTCGCGCAGGTGGCGGGGCTGAAATATAAACTCGATCCCAATGCCCGCAGCGGCAGCCGGATCAGCGATGTTCAGGTCAAACAGGGCGGGAATTGGGTGCCGATCGACCCCACCGCGACCTATGGCGTGGTCTCGAACAACTATCTGCGCGCGGGCGGGGACGGCTACAAGATCTTCGAGACCAATGCGATCAACGCCTATGATTTCGGCCCGGATCTCGCCGATGTGCTGACCGATTATCTGGCCAAGCAGGGGCCGGGTTATAAGCCGGTGCTCGATGGGCGCATTACCGTCAAGCCGCTGGTCACCCCGGAGCCTGAGGCGAAACCCGAGGCGGCCACCGGCGAAACCGCGCCCAAGCCTGCGCCGTAATCTGGGGCTCAGGCCGCGGGGGCGACAAATCGGCGGCGCTGACGCAGATGGCGCGAGACAAGCTCACGGCCCTCGCGTCCGCCAAGAAGCGGGCGCAGCGCGGGGTCCGGGCGGATGAGATCGGGGAAAATCGCGCGGATCTCACGCAGCGCAGCGGGGCCGAGGCTGGCGAGTGCCTCTGCGCCGAGATGCAGCGATTCCGTCCAGCATCCCTCGGAGAGCACAAGCTCGTGGCGCTCGAAAAGCAGGTGAAAATAGCTGACCCCGTCGCGGGCCCTTGCGACCTCGATGCCTGGCACGCCAAGCAGATGTTTCGCGGCCAGCAGCACCTCATCTGCCGCAAACATCCGCGCTGCAATCTCCGAGCGAAGCAGCACGCGATGTTGTGGTGAGACGGAGAGGTCGCGGGCAGGCGTGCCGTCACCCAAGGCCCCGGCGCGGATGCGGATCGGGCGCAGATGCGGTTGAAGGTCGAGGCGCAACCCGCAAAGCGTGGCGCCGCCGATCCAGCGCAAGGGTTGCAGCCCATTGTCGCGGGTCAGGATGAGATCGCCCGCGCGAAGCTCTTCGACCAAGCGCGGCCCCCAAAGCGTTTCGATCCGCGTGCCGCGGGTGAAACAGGCGGCAGCCGATGGCCAGTAGGGCGTCGCGGAATTGGTCGAGGTGACCGAATATTTTGCGGAAAATTTGAAGCTTGCCGTCGGATCGAACACCGGCAGGGTGACGACGCCTGCAACAACTTTCGGCACCGGAAAGATCAGCACTGACGAGCCATCGCCCAACAAAGAGGGTGCCGCCTGATTTGGCGAACCTTGCAGCGGGAAGATCACCCGAAACTCATTGCCCGCAGCGTCCCTGATGACCGAGCCGAGATAGTTTGAAAGCTGGATCCCGGCGCGGGCGATCGTTCCGTCATTGCCGATTGCTGTGTCCGAGACCAGCTTTTGCTGAGTCGAGGACGGATAGCCCTCAGTCGACGTGACCATGCCGAACTGGTCGTCGTCGTCTTCGACCGTCAGCTTGCCGATCTGGGCGGTGGCAAAGCTGATGCTGGTTCGGTTGAAGAAGGGCCGGAGCTCATCCACTCCGCTCGATCCGACCGGGACCGGGGTCGTGAAGGTGACCATCAGGATCTGATACTTCATCGACGAATAACACAATCAATGGTTGACATTGATTTAACATCTCAACTTCAGGTCGAATCGTCAGTATTTTCCGAGAATTCTAAGAGTTTCGGCTAAGGTTGAGTTGTATTTTAACAACATTAACAATGTGTTAACCTGAAATTAACCTATTTCTGCGTCGCCCGATGCAGACAGCCCCGCTGCGTCACCCGATTCCAGCTCTGCCTCAAGAAACCGTTCAAAATCATCAAGATCGACCGGATCGAACTGGCCAAAGCCTTGCATCCAGATCGAGGCCGAGCGCAGCCCGTCCGGCTGAAGCATACACCAGATGATGCGACCGCGCCGCTCTTGGCGGATCAATCCGGCATTGGCCAGAACCAAAAGATGCTTCGAAATCGCCGCCAGACTCATCTCGAACGGGCCCGCGACATCGGTCACGGCCATATCATCCTCGAGCAACATGCCAAGGATGGCGCGGCGCGTTGGGTCGGCGAGCGCGGCGAAAATCTGGTCGAGCGAAGCGGTCGGAAGGGTCATTTGCCTATGTTCAACTGTCTGGTTGAATATGCCGGGCGGGGCAGGGGAAGCGCAAGGGGCCCGTTGGTCGCAGAGAGGTGTTGAAATATTTCGTTTAAATACAGTCGATTGTATCGAGATCACGCGCGCTTGACTCACGGTGCCTCGCCACCTATCAACACGCCAACAGAGTCAGGGAGCGAAAGCTTTGGCGGACCCCGAAAGAAGCGAGGCCGAGAAGGCCCGTGATGCGGAGCGGCTGCAAGAGCTTGAGGCCCGGCTGCGGGACAAGGGTGTCGGTGCGGCGCCCTCGCGCGCGGAAGACCATTTTAGTCAGGCGAATATGGCCTGGCGGATGGTGACGGAGCTGGTGGCCGGTTTGGTCCTTGGTTTCGGAATAGGATACGGGCTCGACAAGCTGCTTGGCACCATGCCGATCATGCTGGTCATCTTCGTTCTGGTCGGTCTGGTGGCTGGCGTGAAGACGATGATGCGGACGGCCGCAGAAATTGGAAAGAAGCCGGGGCAGTCCGGCGACCACGAGGGTGAATGACGATGGCGACAGAAGAACACGGCGGCGGTTTGAGCTTCCATCCGATGGATCAGTTCATCGTCAAGCCGCTCTTTGGTAATGGCGAAGTTCACTGGTACACGCCCACCAACGCGACCTTGTGGCTGGCGCTGACCGTTCTGGCGATTATCGCGCTTCTGGTCGTCGGCACCCGTGGCCGCGCGATCGTCCCGAGCCGCGTTCAGTCGACTGGCGAGCTGATGTACGGCATGGTCCACAAGATGCTGGAAGACATCACCGGCAAGGATGGGCTGAAGTACTTCCCCTATGTGATGACGCTCTTCTGCTTCATCCTCTTCGCCAATGGCCTCGCTCTTCTGCCGAAATCCTTCTCGACCACCTCGCATATCGCCGTCACGGCGGTTCTTGCCATCGCGGTCTTCCTCGGCGTCACCATTCTGGGCTTCGTCAAGAACGGCACCCATTTCCTCGGCCTCTTCTGGGTCAAGTCGGCACCGCTCGCTCTGCGTCCGGTTCTGGCCGTGATCGAGCTGATCTCCTACTTCGTTCGCCCGGTCAGCCACTCCATCCGTCTTGCAGGCAACATCATGGCCGGCCACGCAGTTATGAAAGTGTTCGCCGCTTTCGCCGCCGTGCTCGCCATCGCGCCGCTGTCGGTTCTCGCCATTGTCGCGGTCTATGCGCTTGAAGTCATGGTGGTCGTCATTCAGGCCTATGTCTTCACCATCCTGACCTGCGTCTATCTGAAGGACGCGCTGCATCCTGGCCACTAAGGCCGGGACAGCAGGACGGTTCTCTCTCTTTCAACCCTTTCCAAGCCTCAAGGAGCATCAACATGGAAAACCTGGGTCAACTCGGTCAGTACCTCGGCGCGGGCCTCGCTTGCATCGGTATGGCCGGCGCTGCCATCGGTGTGGGCAACGTTGCTGGCAACTACCTCTCGGGCGCCCTGCGCAACCCGTCGGCAGCTGCTTCGCAAACCGCTACGCTGTTCATCGGCATGGCCTTCGCCGAAGCTCTGGGGATCTTCTCGTTCCTCGTCGCTCTGCTGCTGCTGTTCGCAGTCTGATCCTTTGCCATCCTTGCGGTTGGGTGGGGGCGTGATGCGCCCACCCGATTGTGAAACGACCGGCATGGGGTAGGATATGTTCAGCCTGTTACAAGCGGCCGCCGAAACCGCGGTCCAAGAATCTGAAACGGTGTCGATCACCGAATCCGCAGACGCCGCACATGCTGCTGGCGCTGCTGTGGATGCCGCTGCAGCTCACGGCGCTGCGGCAGCCCCCGGGATGCCGCAGCTTGACGTGACCACCTATGGCAACCTGATCTTCTGGTTGGTTGTCGCTCTGGTGGTGATCTACTGGGCGCTCTCGCGGATTGCGCTTCCGCGCATCGGCGGCGTCCTGGCCGATCGTCAGTCCGCCATCACCGGCGATCTGATGTCAGCCGAGGAATTCAAGCAGAAGGCCAAAGAGGCCGGAGCTGCCTATGACAAGGCGCTTGCGGATGCCCGGTCTGAAGCGCAGAAAATCGTCGCGGCCAACAAGGCTGAGATCCAAAAGGAGCTCGATGCGGCCATCGCTCATGCTGATGCCGAAATCGCAGCCCGTGCTGGGGAATCGGAAAAGCGCATTGGCGAGATCCGTGCCTCGGCTCTGGACGATGCCCGCACCGTCGCGCGCGATGTCACGGAAGAGCTCGTGCGTACCTTTGGCGGCAGCGCCGATCAGGCCGCGGTGGCTCAGGCCGTCGACCAGCGTCTGAAGGGGAATGTGCAATGAAACGTTTGAGCGTTCTTCTGGCTCTGATCGCCAGCCCCGCTTTCGCGGCTTCGGGTCCGTTCTTCTCGCTGCGCAACACCGACTTCGTGGTGTTGATCTCGTTCCTGGTCTTCATCGGCATCCTGCTTTATTTCAAGGTGCCGTCGATCATCGGGAAGCTGCTCGACAAGCGTGCTGAAGGGATCCGCAACGATCTCGCCGAGGCCCGCCGTCTGCGCGAAGAAGCTCAGGAGATCTATGCCTCCTATGAGCGTCGTCAGCGCGAAGTCAGCGTCCAGGCCGATGAGATCGTCGCCAATGCCAAGCGCGAGGCGACCCTGCAGGCCGAAAAGGCGAAGGAAGACCTCAAGGTCTCGATCGCCCGCCGCCTGAAGGCTGCCGAAGAGCAGATTGCTGGCGCCGAAAGCGATGCGGTTCGCGCCGTTCGTGATCGTGCCGTGCAGGTTGCTGTCGCTGCTGCTGCCGAGATCCTGCAACAGCAGGGCACCGCGGCTGACCGCAGCGCAGGCATCGACAAAGCGATCGACGATGTCGCCCGCCGCCTGAACTGAGCTGGCGCAAGCTAACAGATTGGCCCTCACTCCCTCGGAGTGGGGGCTTTTTCATATTCAGGCCGAGGGCTCGCCGGGCTGCCAGTGATAAAAGATCACCGGATGGCCGCCGCGCGGATGGGTGTCTTCGCGCAGCACGCTCAGACCCGCGCGCTCATAGAAGCGCCGCGCCCGGGTGTTCGTCGCCGAGGTCAGCAGGGTGAAGCCCTCAGGCATGTCGCGAAAGGCGAGCGCGATCAGCGCCGGGCCAATGCCAAGGCCACGCGCCTCGGGGCGCAGAAACAGCTCGGCCAGCACCTTTTCAGAAGGCTTCAGCGCGATGAAGCCGAGGATCTGATCGCGGCTTTCGGCCAAAGTCACCTGCCACGCGGGCAGTTCGGCCGCGACGCGGGCATTCAAGGTTTCGCGGCTGGGCATGATCGGTGCGCCGACGCCCGGCAGGCTCGCGCTGATATGCCAGATCTCGGCAATGGTTGCGGCATCCTCGGGCAGGGCCGGGCGCAGCGAGAAGGTCGGGTTCATGTCACTGGGCATTGCTTTGGGGTCCATGAAAAAGGCCGGAGCGTTTCCGCCCCGGCCCGATCTGCCCATCTGATCTGACGATTATTTCGTCGGATAGATGTTGATCTCGACGCGCCGGTTCTGGGCGCGGCCCGCGACGGTGTCGTTCGAAGCGACCGGCTGAGCCGCACCGCGACCAACGGTGGCAAGGCGCCCTTGCGCAACGCCAGCGGCGGTGAGGATGCCCGCGACCGAACGCGCACGACGCTCGGACAGGTCCTGGTTATAGGCCTGCGAGCCGGTCGAATCGGTGTGACCGATGACCTGGATCGTCGAGTTCGGATATTGCGTCAGGTTGCGACCGATCGTGTAGAGATCGTTCTGGCCCGCAGCGCCGACCGCGGCCGAATCCGTCGCGAAGAGCGCCGATTCCGGCATGATCACCGACAGGTAGTTACCGCGGTTCACGATCTGGATGTTCGGGTTGGTGATCTGCTGCTTCAGCGCCTTTTCCTGCTGGTCGAGCATCGAGCCGCCGATTGCGCCAATGGCGGTGCCAAGCAGCGCGCCCTTGACGGCGGTCTCTTTGTTCTTGCCCGCGCCGATCAGGCCACCGACCACGGCACCGGCAATGGCGCCCTGTTCGGTCTTGTTGATCTGGCGAGGCTGACCATTGATGTCGGCGCAGGCACCGAGGGCGAACACACCCGTGGTGGCGGCAAGCAGCGCAATGCGGGTCTTCATTCGTTAACCTTTCCTTGGAGGCAGCGCACTGCCCTTGCTGAGATCTCGGGCGCGGTGGAGAGCTGTCATAAGCCGGACCACACGCGCGTGAGGTAAAAACACCGCAAGCCTGTCATAGGTTCCCGCTAAGTGCCAGAGTGCAAAGCAAGTTGGCCGCGCGGCTCAGCGCCCTGTGATCGCCAGAGGCGCCAAAACGGCGCCTTCCCGCGCAAGCAAGATCCGCTTGATCGATTCGCCCCAGTGGTAATTGCCAATCTTGCCGCCACGGAGGGTCACACGGTGGCAGGGCACCGCCCAGGACACCGGGTTCTGCCCGACGGCGGTGCCAACCGCGCGCACCGCGCCGGGTTGACCGATCATATCGGCAATATCGCCATAGCTCGCGAGCTCGCCGAAATGGATGTCCAGAAGCGCGCGCCAGACCTTCATCTGGAACTCGGTCCCGACCAGACGGACCCGGATCTCGCCGCCGCCAGAGATCAGCGCGGTGATAGCGGCTTGCAGCGCCTCGGGAGCCTCGACATAGCGGGCGCGGGGCCAACGGGCGCGCAGATCGGCGCGGACCTCGTCCTCGGACATCTCGCCGATCATGCCAAGCGCCCAGAGCGTGCCCTCGCCGCCGATCGCGATGACCGGGCCGATTGGCGTCTCGAAACGGCCGATGCACAAAAGCGCGCCACGATCATCATCGGGCACCGTCACGACCACGACTTGCAGGCCGGGCTCGGGGAGAGGCAGCGAAAAGAGCGTTCTCGTCATGGCATCCTCACGTTTCGTTAAGCCAATTCCCACCGAGGCGCGGTGGTTCCCTGTCGGGTGCTTGCGTCCTGGGGCGCGGCAAGGCATCAGATGAACATGACAAAAGCCAGTGCATCCCGTCTACCCCCGGCTCTGCCCTATGCCACACAGGTCGCCTTCTTTTCGCGCCTGCGTGAGAGCAATCCGCATCCGGTGACCGAGCTTCATTACTCCAATGCCTTCACGCTTCTGGTGGCGGTCGCTTTGTCGGCGCAGGCGACCGATGTCGGCGTGAACAAGGCGACAAAGGCGTTGTTTGAGCAGGTGACGGCGCCGCAGCAGATGCTGGATCTGGGGCTTGAGGGGCTGACCGAACATATCAAGACCATCGGCCTTTTCCGGCAGAAGGCCAAGAATGTCATGGCGCTGTCGAAGATCCTCGTTGAGGAATACGGCGGCGAGGTGCCGACCTCGCGCGCGGCCTTGATGCTGTTGCCCGGTGTCGGGCGCAAGACCGCCAATGTCGTGCTGAACTCGCTGTTCCATATCCCCGCGCAGGCGGTCGATACCCATATCTTCCGGCTCGGCAACCGCACCCAGATCGCGCCGGGCCGCGATGTCGATCAGGTCGAGCGCGCGATTGAGGACAATGTTCCCGCTGAATTTCAACAGGATGCCCATCACTGGCTGATCCTGCATGGCCGCTATATCTGTCAGGCAAAACGCCCACGCTGCGCGGTTTGCATCGTGGCCGATCTCTGTCCCTATGAGGAGAAGACCATATGACCACCCCCTATGTGATTGGCATCGGCAATGCCGTCATGGATGTGATCGCCGCGACTGAAGACGAGTCGCTGGCACGTCTGGGCATCGAAAAGGGGATCATGCAGCTGATCGACCGCGACCGTTCGGAGCTTCTGACTGCGGCTCAGGCTGAGGGCGGGACCCATCCGCGTCTGGCGCCGGGCGGCTCGGTCGCGAATACGCTCGCCGGGATCGGGATGTTGGGGCTGAAGACCGCCTTCATCGGGCGCGTCGCCGCCGATGCGCTTGGCCTGTCCTATGCCGAACAGACCGAGGCGCAGGGCACGGTTTTCGTCAATCCTCCGGTGGGCGGCGAGGTCGATCCGACCTCGCGTTCGATCATCTTCGTGACGCCGGATGGCGAGCGCTCGATGAACACCTATCTGGGCATCTCGGCAGAGCTGGACGAGGAAGACGTGAACCCGGCGGTCTTTTCCGGTGCGGGCTGGCTGTTTCTGGAAGGTTATCTCTTCGATAAGCCCAAGGGCAAATCGGCCTTCCTCAAGGCGGCTCAGGCCTGTCACGCGGCGGGCGGGCAGGCGGGGATCGCGCTGTCGGATCCGTTCTGCGTCGATCGCCACCGCGCGGATTTCCGCAAACTCGTCGCCGGGCCGATGGATTATGTGATCGGCAATACCCATGAATGGACCTCGCTTTACCAGACCGAGGATCTCGAAAGCGCGCTGGCTCAGGCGCGCGCCGATTGCGGTCTGGTGATCTGCACCCGCTCGGGCGAGGATGCGATCCTGATCCGCGGTGAGGAGCGCGTTTTAGCCCCGGTCCACAAGATCGTCCCGGTCGATGCAACCGGCGCTGGCGATCAATTCGCCGCCGGGCTGATCTATGGTCTGGCGACCGGCGCTTCGCTGGCGGCGGCGGGGCGCATGGCCTGCATCGCGGCCTCTGAGGTCATCAGCCATGTCGGCCCGCGTCCCGAACGCGATCTGCGCGAGGATTTCCGCGCCGAAGGGCTGATCTGAGCGGCGCTGAGCTGCTGCGCCAAAAGAAACGGGGGGCTTTGCGCCCCCCGAACCCCCTGCAAGGTATTTAAGTCAGAACGAAGCGGGCCGGATCAGGCGGCTGCTTTCTGAGCGCCGAAGCGGCCATAGAAGCTTTCGCCTTTTGCCGCCATCTCGCGCAGGAGGCGCGGCGGGGTGAAGCGGTTGCCGTATTTCGCCGCGAGATCATCGGCGATGGCCGTCGCGCGTTCCGCGCCCAGCATGTCGAGCCAGCTGAAGGGGCCACCGCTCCAGGGCGCAAAGCCCCAGCCGAGGATCGCGCCGACATCGCCCTCGCGGATGTCTTCGAGGACGCCTTCTTCGAGTGCGCGGACGGCTTCGAGTGACTGGATGAACATCAGCCGGTTCTGGATGTCGGTGAAGCTTGGCTGGTCCTTGGAGACCGGCCATTCGGTGGCGAGGCCCGCCCAGAAGTCGATGCGTTTGCCCTTGTCGTCATAGTCGTAGAAGCCAGCCTTGGCCTTGCGGCCGAGACGGCCCTGATCGGCCATGCGGAAGACGACCTCATCGACCTCGCCGTCGGGATAGGCATCGCCCATCGCCGCGCGCGTGGCCTTGGCGATTTTCACGCCGAGATCGATCGAGGTTTCATCGACGAGTTGCAGCGGCCCGAGCGGCATCCCCATCATCTTGGCGGCGTTTTCGATCAGCACCGGATCGACGCCTTCGGCCACCATGCGCATCCCTTCGTTGAGATAGGGGATGATGCAGCGATTGGCATAGAAGAAGCGCGCGTCATTGACGACGATCGGTGTCTTCTTGATCTGACGCACGAAATCCAGTGCTTTCGCGACCGCGCGGGGGCCGGTTTCTTTGCCCTTGATGATTTCGACCAGCAGCATCTTGTCGACGGGCGAGAAGAAGTGGATGCCGATGAATTGCTCAGGGCGGGCGCTGGCTTTCGCGAGGTTCGAGATCGGCAGGGTCGAGGTATTGGTCGCGAAGATCGCCTCCTGGGGCAGGACGGCTTCAGCTTTCGCGGTGACCTCGGCCTTGATGGCGGGGTCTTCGAAGACGGCCTCGACCAGCAGATCGCAATCTTTCAGCGCGGCATAATCGGTGGTTGCGGTGATGCGCGCGAGAACCTCGGCCTTCTTCTCTTCGGTCGATTTGCGGCGCGAGATCGCCTTGTCGAGAAGATCGGCAGAATGGGACTTCCCGCGATCGGCGGCCTCTTGCTGGGCGTCGATCAGCACGACCTCGATCCCGGCCATGGCCGAGACATAGGCAATGCCCGCGCCCATCATGCCCGCGCCGAGGATGCCGACTTTCTTAACGGTCTGATCCGGCTCTGCCGGGCGGTTTGCGCCTTTTTCGAGCGCCTCTTTGTTGATGAAAAGCGAGCGGATCATCGCGGTCGAGGAGGGGTTCAGGAGCACATTGGTGAACCAACGCGCCTCGATCTTGAGCGCGGTGTCGAAGGGCACGAGCGCGCCCTCATAGACTGCCGACAAGAGCGCCTTGGCCGCCGGATAGACGCCGAGCGTCTTGCCATGCACCATGGCCGAGGCACCGACAAAGGTCATGAAACCCGCCGGATTATAGGGCGCGCCGCCGGGCATCTTGTAGCCCTTGGCGTCCCAGGGCTTGACCAGATCGGCCTCACCCGCCTGCAAGACCCAAGCGCGCGCGGCCTCGACCGGATCGGCCACGACCTCATCGACGATGCCATTGGCCTTGGCGCCTTTCGGGTCCGACAGCTTGCCTTCGAGCAGCAGGGGCGCCGCGGCCATCACGCCCAGCTTGCGCACGAGACGCGTGGTGCCGCCGCCGCCGGGGAAAATGCCGACCATGATCTCGGGCAGGCCGATCTTGGCCTTGGGATTGTCGGCAGCAAAGACGCGATGCGTGGCCAGCGGCAGCTCGACCCCGATCCCCAAAGCCGTGCCGGGCAGGGCCGCCGCAATCGGCTTGCCGCCCTTCTTGGTCTTGGGGTCCATACCCGCAAGCTCGATCTTGCGCAGCAGGTGATGGAGGCTCATCACGCCGTCAAAGACGCCCTGCGCCCCGCCCGTGTCCTTCAGACCCGCGATGACGTTCAGATCCATCCCGCCGGCGAAATCCTTCTTGCCCGAGGTGATGACGATGCCCTTCACGGCCTGATCGGCCAGAGCATCGTCGATCAGCGCATTGAGATCGGCGGCCCCGGTCATCGAGAGCACGTTCATGGATTTCGAGGGCACATCCCAGGTGATGATCGCGACGCCATCGGCGTCTTTCTTCATGGTGAAATCGGTCATGGTCTTTGCTCCCCTCAGACGCGCTCGATGATGGTGGCGGCGCCCATGCCTGACGCCACGCAGAGCGTCGCAAGGCCGATGGTCTTGTCCTGCCGCTCGAGCTCGTCAAGCAGCGTGCCGATGATGATCGCGCCGGTCGCGCCAAGCGGATGGCCAAGCGCCATCGCGCCGCCATTGGCGTTGACCACGGCGGGATCGACCTCGAAGGCCTGCAGGAAGCGCAGGACGACGGCGGCGAAGGCCTCATTCACCTCGAAAAGGTCGATGTCCTTGATCGAGAGACCCGACTCGCGCAGGATCTTTTCGGTGACCGGAACCGGGCCGGTCAGCATGATCGTCGGATCGGTGCCGATCTTGGCGGTGGCGCGAATGCGGGCGCGCGGCTTCAGCCCGTGCTTTTCGCCGAATTCCTTATTGCCGATCAGCACAGCCGCCGCGCCATCGACGATCCCCGAGGAGTTCCCGGCATGGTGAATGTGGTTGATCGCCTTGAGATGGGGATATTTCAGCATCGCCACCTTGTCGAAACCGGGCATGACCTCGCCCAGATCCTTGAAACTCGCCTTGAGCGCGCCAAGCGATTCAAGCGTCGTGCCCGGGCGCGGATATTCGTCGTGATCGAGGATCACGAGCCCGTTCTGGTCAATCACCGGGACGATGGATTTGGCAAAACGCCCCTCGCTGATCGCCAAAGCGGCGCGGCGCTGGCTTTCGACGGCCAGAGCATCGGCCTCTTCGCGGGTAAAGCCGTATTCAGTCGCGATAATATCGGCCGAAATACCCTGCGGCACGAAATAGGTCTTGAAGGTGAGGCTCGGGTCCACGGCAATCGCCGCGCCATCGCTGCCCATGGCGACGCGCCCCATCATCTCGACGCCACCGGCGATATAGCCAGCGCCCGCACCGCCCTTGATCTGGTTGGCGGCAAGGTTCACCGCCTCCATCCCGCTGGCGCAGAAGCGGTTGATCGAGAGGCCGGGAATGGATTCGTCCAGATCCGAGGCCAGCACCGCCGAGCGCGCCAGACAGCCGCCTTGCTCCATGACCTGCGTGGCATTGCCCCAGATCACATCCTCGACCGCATGGCCTTCGAGCCCGTTGCGGGCCTTGACCGCGTTCAAAAGCCGCGCCGACAGAGCGACCGAGGAGACTTCATGCAGGCTGCCATCCGGGCGGCCCTTGCCGCGCGGCGTACGCGCGGCGTCATAGATATAAGCTTCGGTCATTTTTCCTCCTTCGGCGCCCGGTCCGACGGATTGCCGGGCATCAGATCATAGGGGTGCTTCCAGCCGGGCAGGGCAGAGATCCGGTCGAGCCAGGCATCAATGCCCGGCCAGTCCGCCCGTGTGAAGCCGAAAGGCTCTGGGTAATATAGGTATCCGCAACAGGTGAAGTCAGCGATGCTGGGCGCATTTGCTGCAATCCAGTCGCGGCCGGTCAAATGTCGGTCAAGGACCCGATAGGCGTCTTTGAGGCGGGAGAGATTGAAGGCGATGACCTCGGCCGGACGCTTTTCGGGGCGCAGGAAGTTCATCAGAAAGCGCGTCGTGCCGATCATGCCCGAAAGCTTGTGATTGTCCCAAAACATCCAGCGCAGGACCTCGTTGCGATCATCGGGCAGGAAACGACCGGTCTTCTCGGCGATATGCAGCTGGATCACCGAAGATTGCGTGAGCGTCAGATCGCCCTCGCGAAAAACCGGCGCTTCCGCCATCTCATTGAGATTGCGATAAGCCTCGCCCCGCGCCTCGCCGCCGAAGAAATCGACAAAGACCGGCCGCCAGTCATAGCCCGCAAGCTCCAGCGTCAGCGCCGCCTTGTAGGAATGCCCTGATTCGCCAAAACAGAAGAGTTGTGCGGTCACGATCTGTCCTTTCCCGATCTCATCTTGCGTCCTTCTGACAGAAGATGGGTATTTTTATGATGAAGAAAGCGCGGCGTAAGGAAATCTTAAATCCTCTGTGCGAGCCTCGATCTTGCGGTACAGGCTGGGGAGCCGATGACCGCTGATGGAGAAAGCTCCGGTTCGGTGCCGGGTCCACGGATCACGCCCCGGACCGGAGCAGCTTTCTTTATCACGAAAATACCCCCGCCGGAGGCGGCTCGGCCTGTCCGCCCGGACCGAGGGTGCCCGAAGGCCTGCCTCAGCGCGGGCGGGGAGGGCGGATCAGAATTGATCCGCTGCAAGAGACATGACGGGCTCTGCGCCGGATTCGATCCGGGCAAGATGCGTGCGCGTGATCGGCAGCTGTCGCTTCATATAATAGCGCCCGGTTGCGAGTTTCGTCTCGTAGAAATCGCGTTCCGAACTTCCTGCATCCAGCGCTTTCTGAGCGGCCACGGCCATCCGGCTCCACATCAGGCCGAAGGCGACATGGCCGAAGAGATGGAGGAAATCGTTCGAGCCGGAAAGCGCGGCATTGGGATCCTTCATCGCATTTTGCAGGAAATAGGCGGCCGCCGCTTGCAGGTCTTTCGAGGCGGATTTCAACGGATCGAGGAAATCGGCCTTGAGCGCGGCATTGCTTTCGTTGTCCTTGATCACGCCTTTGACCAGCTCGAAGAAGGCCATGATATGTTTGCCGCCGTCCGAGCCGAGCTTGCGGCCGACGAGATCGAGCGCCTGCACGCCATTGGCGCCTTCATAGATCATGGTGATACGGGCATCGCGGACGAACTGGGACATGCCCTGCTCCTCGATGAAGCCATGGCCGCCAAAGACCTGTTGCGCGAGGACCGTCGAATCAAAGCCTTTGTCGGTCAGGAAGCCTTTGATGACCGGGGTCAGCAGCGAGATCATGCCCTCGGCATCGGCGTCGCCCGTGAGATGGCTTTGATCATAAAGATGCGCGCCCCAGATCGCCAAGGCGCGCGCGCCCTCGACGAAGCTTTTCTGGTCGAGCAGGTTGCGGCGGATATCGGGGTGGACAATCAGCGGATCGGCCGGAAGCTGCGGATCGGCCGGGGTGGGCACGGCGCGGCCCTGCAGGCGATCACGCGCATAGATCGCCGCGTTCTGATAGGCGGCCGAGGCAATCGCATAGCCCTGAGCGCCGACGCCGATCCGCGCCTCGTTCATCATGGTGAACATGGCGCGCATGCCCTTATGCAGTTCGCCGATCAGCCAGCCTTTCGCGCCGTCATAGTTCATCACGCAAGTGGCATTGCCGTGGATGCCCATTTTCTCTTCGAGATTGCCGACCGAGACCGCATTGGCCGCGCCGAGGCGGCCCTCTTCGTCGACGAGGATCTTCGGCACGATGAAGAGGCTGATGCCGCGCGTGCCTTCGCCGCCGCCCGGCGCTTTGGCCAGCACGAGATGGATGATGTTTTCGGCCAGATCATGATCGCCCGCCGAGATGAAGATCTTCTGGCCGGTGATCAGATAGCTGCCATCCTCCTGCGGCTCGGCCTTGGTGCGCAAGAGCCCGAGATCGGTGCCGCAATGGGGCTCGGTCAGGTTCATCGTGCCGGTCCATTCGCAGCTCGCGAGCCGCGGCAGGAAGAGCCGTTTTTGCGCCTCCGAACCATGGGTCTTGATCGCCGAATAAGCGCCATGGGTCAGGCCCGAATACATGTTGAAGGCCATGTTTGCGGCCAGAAACGGCTCGCCCGCGGCCAGTGCAATCGAATAGGGCAGGCCTTGGCCGCCATCTTCGACCGCGCAGTTGAGCGCGGTCCAGCCGCCCTCTTTCATCGCCTCCCAGGCCTTGTCGAAGCCTTTGGGGGTCGTGACCTTGCCATCCTTGAGCGTGCAGCCCTCGCGATCGCCAACTGCGTTCAGGGGCGCGAGCACGTCCGAGGCAAGTTTACCCGCGGCCTCGAGCACGGCTTGGGTGAAATCGGGGTCGAGCTCGTCATGGCCGGGCAGGCCACTGCCCGACAGGTTGAGGACCTCATGCAGCACGAACTGGGTGTCGCGGGTGGGCGCTGTATAAGTTGTCATCTTTCCTCCAGTGACGTGGGCGCCGCCTGACCGGCTTTCAGCCGGGCGAGGGAGGCTTCCCCCTCGACGATCTGCTGGCGCAATTCGAGAATGGCCTGACCGAGTTCGGCCTGCTGGTTTTCCATGTCGGACAGCCGATCACGGGCGGTGGCCAAGGCGGTCTGAGTCTGGGCGAGGTTCTTGTCTTCGGGATTGTAAAGCTCAAGAATTTCGCGGATCTGATCGAGCGAGAAGCCGAACCGCTTGCCGCGTAGGATCAGTTTCAGCCGGGCACGATCGCTGCGGCTGTAAAGCCGCATCTGCCCTTTGCGCAGCGGTGAAATCAAAGCGCCGGCTTCATAGAAGCGCAGGGCGCGCGGCGTGACGCCGAAGGTTTCGCTCATTTCGCGAATGGTCATCAGGTCTTCGGACATCGCTGCTCTTTTCCCCGGCTGCGTGGTCTGAGATCAAACCTATATCAGCTTGACGTGCGCGTAAGGCAGAACGCTGCGTCACCGCTGGCGCCGGGGGCAGAGATCAGGGCTCCTCAGGAGAGGCCGTAGGTTCGGCGGCGTCGGGCGCCATGGTTTCGAGCAGCTTTTGTGTCTCGTCGCGCAGCTCGCGCAACTCGCGCATCGTCACCTCAAGCTCGGCCTTTTGCTGGGCGAGCTGGTCGTATTGGCGATTGGCGAGGTCGATCCAGACGCGATATTGCTCTTGCGTGCCTTTCTGGCCGTAGATCAGCAGCCATTGGCGGATGTCTTCCAGCGAAAAGCCAAAGCGTCGGCCGCGCAGGATCAGCTTCATCCGGGCAAGTTCGCGCGGGCCGTAGAAGCGGCTGCGTCCGGATTTCCTAGGGTTCAGCAACTCGATATATTCGTAATAGCGCAGCGTCCGGGGTGTCACGTCAAAGCGCGAGCACATCTCCTTGAAGCTGATATAACCGTCATCAACCATCAGACTTCTCTATAAAGGAATAGGGGAAAGCTAGCCGAGAGATTGTGTGAACTCAACCTTTTGCTCGTCCTTTCTGATCCGGGCTGTCTGACCCTGAATCGGCGATCTTTTCGGTCTCATCTGGCCTGCTCCTCACGGCCGTCGCTTCGGGTTTTCTCATCTGGGCGGCGGCCCTTGTTCATGTCATCGTGACCAACTAACCCTTGGTCACAGTCAGGACAGGTTCCCAGCCATGCCAGAAACCGCGCCAGAAACCGCGCGAGCCCGCCAAAGCCGGATTGCCCGGCAGTTCATCGAGGCGATCCCGCATGCGCAGGCGCTTGGGATGCATCTCGACAGCGTAGGGCCCGAGGGCGCGGTGATTTCGATGCCCTGGGATGAACGCTTTATCGGCGATCTGCGTTCCCGCGTCATTCACGGCGGGGTGATTTCGGCGCTGATGGACACCTGCTGCGGCGCCGCCGTCATGGGGCATGAAAAGTCGATCAGCGCGACGGCGACGATTGATCTGCGGATCGATTACATGCGCGCGGCGACACCCGGCCAGCGGCTGATCGCCCGGGCCAAATGCTATCACGTCACCCGCTCGGTCGCTTTCGTGCGCGCTTGGGCGATGGATGAGGATGAGAGCAATCCGGTCGCCACCGCCACCGCTGCCTTCACGGTGGAGGGCTGAACATGGCCGAGCGCACCGGATCACGCAACGAACCCTTGGGCGCGATCAAATCGCGCCGCGATGCGACCTTGAAAGCCATCGCCTCCTCGATGCCCTATGCCAATTGGCTCGGCATCTCCTTCGACCGGCGCGGAGACGAGCTGACCGCCATCCTGCCCTTTGACGAAAAGACCATCGGCAATCCGATGCTGCCCGCTTTGCACGGCGGCGCGATCGCGGCCTTTCTCGAGGTGACTGCGGTGGTGGGCCTCGCCTGGCATCAGATCTGGGACGAGATGGAGGAAGGCCGCTTCGCGCCCGATGCCGCTTTGCCGGAACTGACGCCGCGCCTGCCCAAGACCATCGACTTCACGGTTGATTATCTGCGCTCGGGCCTGCCGCGCGACGCCTATGCGCGGGCGCGGGTGGTCCGCTCGGGGCGGCGCTACGCCAGCGTGCAGGTCGAGGCCTGGCAGGACAATCGCGACCGGCTCTTCGCGCAGGCGACCGGCCACTTCCTGATGCCGACCGAGCTCTGACATGAGCGCGGGCCCCGTCGCCGGAGACCGCCTGAGCAATCGCCGCGTGCTCGCCATCGCCGGGCCAATCGTGCTCTCGAATGCCACGGTCCCGCTGCTCGGCGCGGTCAACACCGGCGTCATCGGCCAGCTTGGCCGGCCGGAGCTCTTGGGCGCGGTCGGGATCGGCGCGGTCATCCTCGCCTCGGTCTACTGGATCTTCGGCTTCTTGCGCATGGGCACCTCGGGGCTCGTCGCCCAGTCCCATGGCGCCGGAGACGAGGCCGCAGCCAGCGCCCATCTCGCCCGCGCGCTGGTGATCGGCGCTGTCGCGGGACTTGCGCTCATCCTCCTCCAGTTCCCGCTCTTCAGCGCGGCCTTCCGACTCGCCCCGGCCTCGCCCGAGGTCATCGAGGCCGCGCATCACTATCTCTCGATCCGGATCTGGGGCGCGCCTGCCACCATCTCGCTCTATGCGATCACCGGCTGGCTCATCGCGATGGAGCGGACCCGCGCCGTCCTCGCGCTGCAACTCGTGATGAACGGGCTGAATATCCTGCTCGACATCTGGTTCGTCCTCGGCCTCGGCTGGGGCGTGCCGGGCGTGGCCGCCGCGACCCTGATCGCGGAATGGAGCGGCCTTGCCCTCGGCCTCTGGTTCGCCCGCGCCGCCATCGCGCGTGCCTTGCGCCAAAGCGGGCTCTTCGCGCGGCGAGAGCTCGACCGGCTCATCGGCGTCAATCGCGACATCCTGATCCGCTCGGTGCTCCTGCAAGGCAGCTTCACCACCTTCATGTTCATGGCCGCAGGCGAGGGCGATGTGACGCTCGCCGCCAATCAGGTCCTGCTGCAATTTCTCGAAATCACCGCCTATGGTCTCGACGGCTTCGCCTTTTCCGCCGAAACGCTGGTCGGTCAGGCCGTGGGCGCGCGCCGCCCCGACCGGCTACGCAGCGCCGCCGCGCTCACCATCCGCTGGGGCGTGATCGGCGCCGTCTTGATCAGCGCGGCCTTCCTGATCTTTGGCCCGAATATCATCGATCTGCTGACCACCTCGCCCGAGGTCCGCGCAGAGGCTCGCCACTATCTCCCCTGGCTCGTGCTTGGCCCGCTCATTGGCATCACCGGCTGGATGTTTGACGGCATTTTCATTGGCGCCACCCAGACCCGAGAGATGCGCAATGCCATGCTCCTATCGGTCGCGGTCTATGCGCTCCTCGTCCTCACGCTGCCGCGCTTTCTCGGCAATCACGGGCTCTGGGCAGCGCTGACCGGGCTCAACCTGATGCGCGGGGCGACCATGGCCCTGCGCTACCCCAAAGTGATCGCCGCCGCGCGCTGAGCCCAAAGCCCGCCCGAAGATCTTTCCCGTCTTTCATGCGAAAATATCCCGGGGGAGTCCGCAGGACGGGGGCAGAGCCCCCATCCGCCGCGCCTCAGATCGCCGCGCCTCAGATCTCGGTCATGATCTGATCGCGCGCGGTCTGGCGCAGCTCCGCCATTTTCGCGCGGATTGCCGCGTCGTCGATCTGTCCCGACAGATCGGCGCTGATCTTGCGGAAGACATCTTCCTCGCCTGGTTCTGCGTAATCCGAAGTCACCACGCTCAGCGCATAAGAGCGCGCCTCATCGCCGCTTTTGCCCAGCAATCCCGCGGCCCATTCGCCGAGCAGGCGGTTGCGGCGGGCCTCGGCCTTGAAGACAAGGTCGGCATCATGGACGAATTTGGCCTCAAAAGCGTGTTCGCGATCATCAAAGGTCGTCATCCGGGTCTCCTCAGGTTTCGCCTTGGGTGTTTGACTTCGGGTCGCTGACTGCGGTTAGTTGATTGCGGGCGTTCGGCCACGGGATTTGCGCAGAGAAAGCGCGTCTCGTGCAGACCAGATATGAATATCCTGCCGCGAGCCCGCAAGCCTGTATTGCCGAGCCCACCCATTCTGGCCTATAGCGCCATTTGACACGCACTTGCTGACGGGAGACGCGCATCATGGCACCACGGCGCAAGAAAATCTACGAAGGCAAGGCAAAGATCCTTTACGAAGGCACCGAGCCGGGCACGCTCATCCAGTATTTCAAGGATGATGCGACTGCATTCAATGCGCAGAAAAAGGCCACGATCGAAGGGAAGGGCGTGCTGAACAACCGCCTTTCCGAATATTTCATGCAGGGCCTGACCAATATCGGCGTGCCGAACCACTTCATCCGCCGCATCAATATGCGCGAGCAGTTGATCCGGCAGGTCGAGATCATCCCGCTTGAGGTGATCGTGCGCAACTTTGCCGCCGGTTCGATCGCGAAACGGCTGGGCATGGAAGAGGGCACGCCGCTGCCGCGTCCGATCGTCGAATATTCCTTCAAGAATGACGAGCTCGGCGATCCCTTCGTCTCGGAAGAATATATCATCGCTTTCGGCTGGGCCTCGCAGCAGGATCTCGACGATATCGTCAGCCTCGCTTTGCGGGTGAACGATTTCCTGTCGGGCGTCTTCTTCGGCGTCGGCATCAAGCTGATCGACTTCAAGATCGAGATCGGTCGGATCTGGGATGGCGATTTCATGCGCCTGATCGTCGCCGACGAGATCAGCCCCGACAGCTGCCGGCTCTGGGACGTCAAGACCGGGCAGAAGCTCGATAAAGACGTCTTCCGTCGCGATCTGGGCAGCCTCACGGATGCCTATACCGAAGTCGCTCGCCGGTTGGGCCTGATGCCCGCCAATACCACCAGCCTCACGAAGCCCACGCTGATCAACTGAAAGGCCCGTCCATGAAAGCTCGCGTCACCATCATGCTGAAAGATGGCGTTCTCGATCCGCAAGGCGAGGCGGTTCGTCACGCGCTCGGCGGTCTCGGCTTTGCGGGCGTCAATGGCGTGCGTCAGGGCAAGGTGATCGAGCTGGATCTGGCCGCGACCGAAAAGGCCGGGGCCGAGGCCGAAGTGGCGCGCATGTGCGAAAGCCTGCTCGCCAATACGGTGATCGAGAAATATTCGGTCGAGATCCTCTGATTGCAGCGGGGTCGGGGGCGCTGCCCCCGGTCCTGCGGACCTCCCCCGGGATATTTCGGCATGAAAGACTGGGCCCGAAAGGACCGGGCCCGAAAAAACCGGGTGGGAGGCGACCTTTCTCTGACCGAGGGAGGAATTGACGCGGCTCAGAATTCTGGCAGGCTCGCGCCATGATTGATCGTCTCAATATGTTCATGGTTCTGGCGCGCGAAGAGCATTTCGGGCGCGCGGCCGAGGTTTTGGGGATTACCCAGCCGACACTGTCCTCGGCCATCCGGGCCTTGGAGGATCAGCTCGGCGTTCAGCTGGTCCGGCGCGGTTCGCGCTTTCAGGGGCTGACGCCCGAGGGCGAGCGGGTTCTGGGCTGGGCGCGCCGGATCGTTGCCGATGCCCGTGCGCTTCAGGCTGAGATGAAAGCCTCGCGCGAGGGGGTTTCGGGGCGGCTGCGCATCGGCGTCATTCCGACCGCCATGCCGCGGATTGCCGAGTTGACCGGGCCGTTTTTGCAGCGTCATCCGAATGCGGCGGTCTCGATCCTGTCGCGCTCCTCAGATGAGATCCGCGAAGAGATTGATGCGCTGGAGCTCGATGCCGGGGTGACTTATCTCGACAGCGAGCCTTTGGGGCGGGTCCAGACTCTGGCGCTTTACCGCGAGACCTATTGCCTGGTCGATCGCAGCGAGAGCGAGGGGCCGGTGAGCTGGGCCGAGGCGGCGCGGCGGCCCTTGTGCCTGCTGACGCCCGATATGCAGAACCGCCGCATTGTCATGCGCCATCTGACCGCCGCTGGGGTCGATACCGAGCCACGGGTCGAATCCACCTCGATGCTGGCCATTCTGGCGCATGTCGCGACCGGCGATTGGGCGGCGATTCTGCCGCAGGGTCTGGCGGAGGGTCTGCCCCTACCGCATGGCGTGCGGGCGCGGCCGTTGCAGGGTGAGGGCCATCTGGTTGGACTGGTCATTGCGGCGCGTGAGCCGCATCCTCCTTTGGTCGATGCTTTGCTCAAATCGCTGCGCTTGATAGAGAAAGCCAATCAATGAACGGAAGATTGCATTTGTAATGGCTATCAACGGGCCGTAATCTGATTTGAATGAGAATAGCCCGGAATGATCCAGCCATGACTCGAATGACGCCGCATGTGGCCTTCGACAAAGACGCAGAAGAGCATCTGAACAAGATCATCGCGCGCCATGTGGACCGCGAAGGTCCTTTGTTGCCGATTTTGCACGATATTCAGGCGGATTGGGGCATGATCCCCGAAGCGGCCCAGCCCATTCTGGCGCAGGCATTGAATGTCACCCGCGCCGAGATTTACGGCGTCGTGAGCTTTTATCACGACTTTCGCGACCATCCGAGCGCGCCGCATGTGCTGCGTCTCTGCCGGGCGGAATCCTGTCAGTCGATGGGCGCGGACGAGCTCGCCGACCAGATCTGCAAGGCTTTGGGGATTTCCTGGCATGAGACGACGGCGGATGGCAAACTGACGCTGGAGCCGGTCTTTTGTCTGGGGCTTTGCGCTTGCGCGCCCTCGGCCGAGCTTGATGGCAAGCTGATCGGGCGGGCCAGCAAGGGCAAGATCGAACGGTTGGTGGCGGGGGTGCGCGCATGAAGATCTATGTTCCGATTGATGCCGCCGCCCGTGCGCTTGGCTCCGATGAGGTTGCCGAGGCTTTGGCTGTTGCGCTGAAGGCGCAGGGCGTTGAGGCGCAGATCGTGCGCAATGGCACGCGCGGCATGATCTGGCTGGAGCCGCTGGTCGAGGTTGATCTGGACGGCACCCGCGTCGGTTTCGGGCCCTTCGAGGTCGAGGACGTGCCCGCTCTGGTCGCCGAGATTGCTTCGGGTCTGACCGTCGAGAGCCGCCAGCATCCGCGCGCTTTGGGTCCGGTCGAAGAGCTGGACTGGATGAAGGGTCAGCAGCGTCTGACCTTCGCCCGCGTCGGCGTCATCGATCCGGTCGATATTCACGATTACGTCGCCCATGGCGGTCTCGCCGGGCTGAAAGCCGCAATTGCGGCGGGGCCGGAAAAGATCATCGAAGAGGTGATGGCTTCGGGTCTGCGCGGTCGCGGCGGTGCGGGTTTCCCGACCGCGATCAAGTGGAAGACCGTGGGCGGCGCCGCTGGCCCGCAGAAATACATCGTCTGCAATGCGGATGAGGGCGACTCGGGCAGCTTTGCCGACCGCATGCTGATGGAGGGCGATCCGCTCTGCCTGATCGAAGGCATGGCGATTGCTGGGGTCGCGGTTGGCGCGACCATGGGTTACGTCTATATCCGCAGCGAATATCCCGATGCGATCCGCGCGATGAATGACGCGATCAAGGCCGGGCGCGAATATGGGATGCTGGGCAAGTCGATGCTCGGCTCGGACTACGCCTATGACATGGAGGTCCGCGTCGGTGCGGGCGCCTATGTCTGCGGCGAGGAAACCAGCCTGCTGAACAGCCTTGAAGGCAAGCGCGGCATCGTCCGCGCCAAGCCGCCGATCCCGGCTCTGGTCGGCTTCATGGGCCGTCCGACCGTGGTCAACAACGTGCTGTCGCTGGGTGCGGTGCCGTGGATCCTCGAGCATGGCGGTGCGGCCTATGGCGCGCTTGGCATTGGCCGCTCGAAGGGCACGATCCCGATCCAGATCGCGGGCAATGTCAAATTCGGCGGGCTTTACGAGGCCGCGTTTGGCATGAAGCTCGGTGACATCATTGATGTGATCGGCGGCGGCACGCTCTCGGGGCGTCCGGTCAAATTCGCGCAGGTCGGCGGCCCGCTTGGTGCCTATATCCCGGTCAAGAACTTCGACCTGCCCTTCGGCTATGAAGAGCTAGCGACGAAAGAGGGCCTCTTGGGCCATGCCGGGATCACGGTTTTCGACGACACCGCCGATTCGCTGAAACTCGCGCGGTTCGCGATGGAGTTCTGCGCGGTCGAGAGCTGCGGGAAATGCACGCCTTGCCGCATCGGCTCGACCCGGGGCGTCGAGACCATCGACCGCATCGCCGAGGGCGATGTCGAGGCGATCGAGATCCTGAAAGACCTGTGCAATACGATGAAATGGGGCTCGCTTTGTGCGCTGGGAGGCTTTGCGCCTTTCCCGGTCATGTCGCTTCTGACCCATTTCCCTGAAGATTTCACCAACCGGGGCCATGGCCGCAGGGAGGCAGCAGAATGAAAGACTTCATTATCCCCGCCAAGGACGATGGGCGCGACATGGGCACGCCTGCGGTCCGTTCGGATGTCATGGTCTCGCTGAAGATCGACGGCATTGCGGTGACGGTGCCCGCGGGCACCTCGGTGATGCGCGCAGCCGCGCAGGCCGGGATCACCGTGCCGAAGCTCTGCGCGACCGACAATCTCGAGGCCTTCGGCTCGTGCCGGGTCTGCGTCGTTCAGGTTGACGGGATGCGCGGCACGCCGGCCTCCTGCACCACGCCGGTCTTTGAGGGCATGAATGTCCACACCCAGACCGACGATCT
The DNA here is from genome assembly GCF_000444995.1 of Paracoccus aminophilus JCM 7686. NCBI lineage: Bacteria > Pseudomonadati > Pseudomonadota > Alphaproteobacteria > Rhodobacterales > Paracoccaceae > Paracoccus > Paracoccus aminophilus. Next base: position 595,453 of record NC_022041.1, read on the forward strand.
CTCGGCGATCCGTCGCGGGGTGATGGAGCTTTATATTTCGGACCACCCGCTCGACTGCCTGACCTGCGGCGCCAATGGCGATTGCGAGCTGCAGGACATGGCCGGTGCGGTCGGTCTGCGCGAAGTGCGCTACGATTCGGGCAAGAACCACTTCGCCAAACGCTCGGCGGTGGGCACCAACCCGGAATGGCGTCCGAAAGACCAGTCGAACCCCTATTTCACCTTCGATCCGGCGAAATGTATCGTCTGCAACCGCTGCGTTCGCGCCTGCGAGGAAGTGCAAGGGACCTTTGCGCTGACCATCGAGGGCCGGGGCTTTGACAGCCGCGTCTCGCCGGGCCTTGGCTCGGACAGCTTCCTCAGCTCGGATTGCGTGAGCTGCGGCGCCTGCGTGCAGGCCTGCCCGACCGCCACGCTGATCGAGAACACCGTGCTCGATATCGGCACGCCCGATTATATCGTGAAAACCACCTGCGCCTATTGCGGCGTCGGCTGCTCGTTTGATGCGCATATGCGCGGCGAGGAAGTCGTCAAGATGGTGCCCTCGAAGGACGGCAAGGCCAACCACGGCCACAGCTGCGTCAAGGGCCGCTTCGCCTGGGGTTATGCGACGCACCAGGACCGTATCCTGCATCCGATGATCCGCGAAAAGATCACCGATCCCTGGCAGGAAGTGACCTGGGACGAGGCGCTCGATTTCGCCGCGAGCCGCCTGCGCGGCACGCAGGAGAAATATGGCAAGGATTCGATTGGGGTCATCACCTCGTCGCGTTGCACCAACGAAGAGACCTATCTAGTTCAGAAGCTGACCCGCGCGGTTTTCGGCAACAACAACACCGATACCTGCGCCCGCGTCTGCCACTCGCCGACCGGTTATGGTCTGGGCAAGGCCTTCGGGACCTCGGCCGGGACGCATGACTTCGACTCGATCGAAGACACCGATCTGATGCTGATCATCGGCTGCAACCCGACCGATGGCCACCCGGTCGTCGGCTCGAAACTGCGCGCCCAGCTGCGCAAAGGCGCCGGGCTGATCGTGATCGACCCGCGTGAGACCGATATCCTGAACTCGCCGCATATGGGCGACAAATGGCACCTGCCTTTGCGTCCGGGCACCAACGTCGCGGTCGTGACGGCGCTGGCCTATGTCATCGTCACCGAGAAACTCTATGACGAAGAGTTCATCCGCGAGAAATGCGACTGGGATGAGTTCCTGCAATATATGGAATTCGTTTCGGATCCGCGCCATTCGCCCGAAGAGGTCGAGAAGGTCTCGCAGGTTCCGGCCCATCTGATCTATGAAGCCGCCCGCGCCTATGCCGCGGCGCCGCGCGCCTCGATCTTCTACGGCCTCGGCGTGACCGAGCATTCGCAAGGCTCGACCACGGTCATGGCGATCGCGAACCTCTCGATGCTGACCGGCAACATCGGCAAGCCGGGCACCGGCGTGAACCCGCTGCGCGGCCAGAACAACGTGCAGGGTTCGTGCGATATGGGCTCGTTCCCGCATGAATATCCGGGCTACCGCCATGTCAGCGACAAGGCCACGCGCGAGCTTTACGAGCGCGTCTGGGGCGTGCCGCTGTCCGAAGAGCCGGGCCTGCGCATCCCGAACATGTTCGACGGCGCGCTGCATGGCACCTTCATGGGGCTTTATTGCCAGGGCGAGGACATTGTCCAATCCGACCCGGACACCAAACATGTGACCTCGGCGCTGACGGCGATGGATATCGTGATCGTGCAGGATCTCTTCCTGAACGAAACCTCGAACTACGCTCATGTGCTGCTGCCGGGTTCGTCCTTCCTCGAAAAGAACGGCACCTTCACCAATGCCGAACGCCGCATCAACCGCGTGCGCCGGGCGATGACGCCGAAGAACGGTTACGAGGATTGGGAAATCACCCAGATGCTCGCGAACCGCATGGGCGCGAATTGGGACTACAAGCATCCCTCGGAAATCATGGACGAAATCGCCATGACCACCCCGAGCTTCGCGCTGGTCAGCTATGACCTGCTCGAGCGTGAGGGTTCGGTGCAATGGCCGTGCAACGAGGCTGCGCCGACCGGCACGCCGGTGATGCATATCGACGGCTTCGTGCGCGGCAAGGGCAAGTTCATCCACACCGAATATGTCGCGACCGATGAACGCACCGGTCCGCGCTTCCCGCTGCTGCTGACGACGGGCCGGATCCTGTCGCAGTATAACGTGGGTGCGCAGACCCGGCGGACCGAGAACTCGGTCTTCCACTCCGAGGATATCCTCGAGATCCATCCGTCCGATGCCGAAATGCGCGGCGTCCGCGAGGGGGATTGGGTGCGGGTTGCCTCGCGCTCGGGCGACACCAGCCTGCGCGCGCATATCACCGAGCGCGTGGCGCCGGGCGTGGTCTATACGACCTTCCACCATCCGACGACGCAGGCCAACGTCGTGACCACCGACAACTCGGATTGGGCGACCAACTGCCCCGAGTTCAAGGTGACCGCGGTTCAGGTCAGCCCGTCGAACGGGCCGAGCGAATGGCAGGAAGAGTATCAGGCCCATTCCGACCTCTCGCGCCGGATCATTCCGACGGCCGCCGAGTAAGGCCGCATGAAGGACATGGTGCGGCAGATGCCGATGCGCTGGCGCGATGGCGGCTGGGTGACGGGGGAAGCCCCCCCGAGCCCGGAAGAGCTGCCGGTCGCCATCGTGATCGACGGTATGTCGCAAGCGGTGCTGATGGCATCGCCCCATGATCTTCAGGATTTCGCGACGGGCTTTGCCCTGACCGAAGGCATGATTGCCGATCCCGCGGATGTTACCGGCTTCGAGACGGCCGAGGTTTCGGCGGGCGGAATGCCCGGGATCGAGGCGCGGCTTTGGCTGCGCCCCGGCCTGTCGGTGCGGTTGGTCGAGCGCAAGCGCTCGATGATCGGGCCGGTCGGCTGTGGGCTCTGCGGCGTCGACAGCATCGAAGCCGCTTTGCCCGAGATCGTGCCGGTCTCCAGCGACCTGACCCTTGCCCCGACCGAGATCGGTCGCGCGATGGAGGCTTTGTCGCAAGGCCAGATCCTGCGCCGCGCCACCCCCGCCATTCACGGCGCGGGCTTCTGGGATGGCGAGAGGGCGCTGGTGCGCGAAGATGTCGGGCGGCACAATGCGCTGGACAAGCTCGCCGGAGCGATGGCGCGGCAGGGCATCGACGGGACGCAAGGCGCGATCGTCATGTCCTCGCGCCTCTCGGTCGATCTGGTCCAGAAAGCCGCGCGGATCGGTGCGCCGATCCTGATCGGGGCCAGTGCTCCGACCGAGCTGGCGTTGCTTTGGGCCGAAGCCGCGGGCATCACCCTGATTGCGCGGGCGCGCGGTCAGGATTTCGATCTTTTCACGCATCCCGAGCGGATTGCAGCAGAGCTGAGGAACTGAAGATGGCAACCGACAGGCTGATCCGGATGGCGACCCAGATGGCGGATTTCTTCCGCAGCCAGCCGGATGAACCGCCGGCTGAGGGCGTGGCTGGTCACATTAACCAATATTGGAGCTATCCGATGCGCCAATCGCTGATCGACCAGATCAAGGCGGGCGCCGAGGCTGATCCGATCGTGCGCGATTGCATCGCCTTCATTCAGCTGCCGGAAAACTACGCGAAAGCGGGCTGACCGGCCGGGGCCGGGCGGCGCGTTTTGCCTCTGCCGCCCGTCCGGGAATGCTGATATTGTCGCGCCATGGCACAAATTCCCTCCCGACAGCAGATTCTCGACTGGGTAGCAGAGCACCCGGAAGCGACCGCCAAACGTGACATTGCAAAGGCTTTTGGCATCAAAGGTGCCGAGCGGATCGAGCTCAAGCGTCTTTTGAAAGAGCTTGAAGCCGAGGGTATGCTCGAACGCCGCCGTCGCCATTACCTCGACGCCGAAAAACTGCCGCCGGTCTCGGTGATCCAGATCCTCGGGCCGGACGGGCAGGGCGATCTCTGGGCCAAGCCGATGGAATGGGAGGGCGAGGGGCTTTTGCCGAAGATCCTCTTCATCCCGCGCAAGGCCGATCCTGCCGTTGGCGAGGGCGAGCGTATTCTGGCGCGGCTGACCGAGGTCCATGCCGAAGATCACCAATATGAAGCCCGGTTGATCCGGCGCATCAGCCACAGCGCGCTGAAGATCGTCGGCATCTTCCGCAAGGGTGCCGATGGTGGCCGCATCGTGCCGATCGACAAGGGCGCCGACAAGGAATGGCGCGTGCCCGCCGGAGCCATGCAGGGCGCCGAGGATGGCGAGCTGGTCGAGGCCGAGCAATCCGCCCCGCGTGGCCGGATGGGGCTGCCGCTGGCGCGGATCGTCGAGCGTTTGGGCGATCCTTCCGCGCCGCGCTCGGTCAGCCTGATCGCGATCCACCAGCATGGCATTCCCGACGAATTCCCCGAGAAGGTGATCGACGAGGCCGAAGCCGCCGAACCCGCGACGATGAAGGGCCGCGAGGATCTGCGCGATCTGCCCTTGGTCACCATTGACCCGGTCGATGCGCGCGACCACGACGATGCCGTCGCCGCGATCACCGAAGAGGACGGCGGCGCGACGATCTGGGTCGCGATTGCCGATGTCGCCTATTACGTCCGCCCCGGCAAGCCGCTGGACCGCGAGGCGTGGAAGCGCGGCAACTCCAGCTATTTCCCCGACCGCGTCGTGCCGATGCTGCCCGATGTGCTGTCGGGCGATCTGTGCTCGCTGCATGAAGGCGTTGACCGTCCGGTTCTGGCCGTGCGGATGCGCTTGGACGGCGAGGGCAATAGGGTCTCGCATAGCTTCCATCGCGGCATGATGCGCTCGCTCGCCTCGCTGTCTTATGAGCAGGCGCAGGCGGCGGCGGATGGTCAGCCCGATGAGGTCGCAGCGCCTCTGGTCGATTACGTCATCAAGCCGCTGTGGCACGCCTATGCGCTGCTGAAAAAGGCGCGCGATCGGCGCCAACCGCTCGATCTCGATCTGCCCGAGCGGCGCATCGAGCTGACCCCCGACGGGCGCGTGAAATCGGTGAATTTCCGCGAGCGCTATGACGCGCATAAGCTCATCGAAGAGATGATGATCCTCGCCAATGTCGCGGCGGCCGAAGAGCTGATCAAGCTGCGCCGCCCGCTTCTGTTCCGCGTCCATGAAGAGCCCTCGCTCGCCAAGATCGACGCTTTGCGCGAAGTGGCCGAGGCCTCGGGCTTTACGCTCGCCAAGGGGCAGGTTTTGCAAACGCGGCACCTGAACCGCTTGCTTGAACAGGCGCAGGGCACGGATTTCGACGAGCTGATCAACATCAGCGCGCTTCGCTCGATGACGCAGGCCTATTACTCGCCCGAGGGCTTGGGCCATTTCGGTCTGGCGCTCAAGAACTACGCGCATTTCACCTCGCCGATCCGGCGCTATTCCGACCTGATCGTGCATCGTGCGCTGATTGCCGGGCACCATTGGGGCAAGGATGGCCTATCGCCCGAGGATGTCGAAAACCTCTCGACCACGGCCGAGCATATCAGCGAGACCGAGCGCCGCTCGATGGCGGCGGAGCGCGATACGACCGACCGTTATCTCGCGGCCTATCTGTCGGATCGGATCGGTTCGGAATTCGCGGGGCGGATCAGCGGCGTGCAGCGCTTCGGCGCTTTCGTCAAGCTGGACGAGACCGGCGCCGACGGGCTGCTGCCGATCCGCGAGATCGGCAATGAATATTTCATCTATGACGCCGACAGTCAGACGCTGATGGGCTCGGAAACCGGGATGGAGGTCTCTGTCGGCCAGCGCGTGACGGTGCGGCTGAAAGAGGCGGTTCCGGTCACCGGCGGCCTGATGCTCGAACTGATCGAGCTTGAGGGCAACAGCGTGACCCATGGCCCGAAGGCGCGCGGCAAACGCGGCCCGCGCAAGCTGGCGGTTCAGGCGCGGTTGAAAGAGATCAAGCGTGCCAAGAAGCGCAAACGCGCCCGGGTCTGATCGCCCCAGCTGACAGCTCAAAGGGCGGCTTTCGGGCCGCCTTTTTCATGGCTCGGCTGATCGTGCTTACGCAGATGCACTGCAAAAGGAAAAGGCGGGGACCAGCCCCGCCTTTCCTGTCTGTCACAACGGCTCGGCTCAGCCGATGGCTGCGGCCTTCACATCCTCGTCGATCTTGTCGGCATATTGCGCGAAGTTGTCGCTGAACATGCCAACCAGCTTTTTCGCCTGCGCGTCATAGGCGGCTTTGTCCGCCCAGGTCTCGCGCGGGTTCAGAAGCTGGCTGTCAACGCCCGGAACCGAGACCGGAACCTCGAAGCCGAAATTCGGGTCCTTGCGGAATTCGACCGTGTTGAGCGACCCATCAAGCGCCGCCGCCAGAAGCGCGCGGGTCGCCTTGATCGGCATTCGCGTGCCGGTGCCGAAGGCGCCGCCGGTCCAGCCGGTGTTGACGAGCCAGCAATGCGCGCCCGATTCCGCGATGCGCTTTTGCAGCAGCTTGCCATATTCCTCGGGACGACGCGGCATGAAGGGCGCGCCGAAGCATGTCGAGAAGGTCGGCGTCGGCTCGACGATGCCGACTTCCGTGCCCGGGGTCTTCGAGGTGAAGCCCGAGAGGAAGTGATACATCGCCTGTGCCGGGGTCAGACGCGCGATCGGCGGCAGGACGCCATAGGCATCGCAGGTCAGCATGATGACGTTTTTCGGCTGGCCGCCAAGGCTGTCTTCCGACGCATTCGAGACATAATCGAGCGGATAGGCCGCGCGCATGTTGTCGGTGATCGAATTGTCGGCGAAATCAAGCTCGAGCGTGTCCGGATCATAGACCATGTTTTCGATCACGGTGCCGAACATGCTGGTCGTGGCATAGATATCGGGCTCATGCACCGGCGACAGGTTGATCGTCTTGGCGTAGCAGCCGCCTTCGAAGTTGAAGACGCCGTCATTCGACCAGCCATGCTCATCATCGCCGATCAGCGTGCGCGAGGGATCCGCCGAGAGCGTGGTCTTGCCGGTCCCCGAGAGGCCGAAGAAGATCGCGACATCGTTCTTGTCGCCATGGGCGTGGTTGGCCGAGCAATGCATCGGCATGACGCCTTTTTCGGGCAGCAGATAGTTCAGAAGCGTGAAGACGCCCTTCTTGTTCTCGCCCGAATATTGGGTGTTGCCGATCAGGATCAGCTTCTTGTCGAAGTTGATCGCGATCACGGTTTCAGACCGGCAGCCATGACGCTCGGGATCGGCCTTGAAGCTCGGGCAGTTCACGATGGTGAACTGGGGCAGGAAGTTTTCCAGCTCGGCCGCTTCGGGGCGACGCAGCAGATGGCGGATGAAGAGGTTGTGCCAGGCGAGCTCGCTGACGACGCGAACATCCAGACGCAGGGCCGGATCGGCGCCGCCGAAGAGATCCTGGACGAAATAGTCGCGGCCCTTCATATGCTCGAGCATGTCGGCATAGAGGCGGTCAAAGGCCTCGGGCGCCATCGGCTTGTTGTTGTCCCACCAGATCGAATTCTCGACCGAGGGCGTGCGGACCACGAATTTGTCCTTGGGAGAGCGGCCGGTATGTGCGCCGGTGGTGACCAGAAATGCCCCGCCAAGACCCAGCTTGCCCTCGCCGCGCTCGACCGCAGCGTTGATCAGCGCAGGTTCCAGCAGGTTATAATAGACATTGCCGAGCCCCGTGATCCCCTGGTCTTCGAGACGGCAGTTCGGATTTACGCGCGGTGTGGCCATAGTCATTGCTCCTGCATGTATGAGACCGACCAAAGTCGGGCCTTGCCGGGGATATAACATGGCATTTCGATGAAGGAAGGGCGCAGTTTGGGCAGTTAGCGCAACCACAGGTGTTTAGCGCAATCATTTTCATTAAGATTTACTGAAGGTGGTCTTCAGGAATGCCGAAGCGAAAAAATCGCGGAATACCACTGTATGCAAAGGACTGATTCGCCGAGATGAACCTTCATGCCTCTGCCGTGGCCTTCGAGAAAAAGGCCGTGCTGATCCTTGGCCCCTCGGGGTCGGGCAAGTCGACTTTGGCGCTGGGGCTGATCGCTCTTGGCGGTCAGCTGGTCGCCGATGACCGCTGCCTGCTCTCACTGCGCGGGGGCGCGCTGTTTGCCGAGGCACCCGAGACGCTTTCGGGCAAGATCGAGGCGCGGGGCTTTGGCATCCTTGCCGCGACGCCCGCCGAGGCCACGGAAGTCACACTTGCCGTCGATCTTGCCGCAAATGAGACGGAGAGGTTGCCTCCCTTCCGCGAAACCGCTTTGCTCGGCGTGACCCTGCCTCTTGTGCTCGGCCCGCTGCGACCGGGGTTCGAGGCGGCGGTCCGGCAATATCTGATGGCGGGACGCCTTTTGTAACTGTGAGCAGGGATGATTGATCAAAGTGACACGGCGCAACGTCTGGTGCTGATCACCGGGCCTTCGGGGGCCGGGCGATCGACCGCGATCAATGTGCTCGAAGATCTCGGCTACGAGGCGATCGACAACCTGCCGCTGACCCTGATCCCGCGCCTTCTCGACGGCCCGGCGCGGCCGGTGCCTCTGGCCTTGGGGCTCGATGTCCGCAACCGCGATTTCTCGGCGGCGGGGCTGATCGAGCTGATCGACCGGCTGACCCGACGGCCCGATTACCTGCTCGAAGTGCTTTATCTCGACTGCTCGACCGAGGTGCTGCTGCGCCGCTACAGCGAAACCCGGCGGCGTCATCCGCTGTCGAGCGACGGCGATCCGGTCACCGGCATTCTGGCCGAGCGCGATCTGTTGGCGCCGGTGCGCGCGCGCGCCGATGTGCTGCTCGACACGACCGAGCTCTCGCCCCATGATCTCAAGGCCGAGCTGTCTTTGTGGTTCGAGACCGAGCCGGGCAAGCGGCTGACGGTCTCGGTCCAGTCCTTTTCCTATAAGCGGGGCGTGCCGCGTGGGGTCGACATGATGTTCGACTGCCGCTTCCTCGACAATCCGCATTGGGTTCCCGCTTTGCGTGCAAAGGATGGCCGCGATCCCGAGGTCCAACATTTCGTCATGTCTGATTCGCGCTATGCGGAATTCTTTACCCGCGTGCGGGATCTTGTGCTTTTTACCCTGCCTGCCCATCTGAAAGAGGGTAAGGCACACCTCGCTATCGGCTTTGGATGTACCGGAGGGCAACACCGTTCCGTCACTTTGGCAGAGAAGATGGCCGATTCACTTGCAGAAGCTGGCTGGCAGGTGTCTAAACGTCATAGGGAACTTGAACGCCGGGAACCGGCGCAGGCACCTGTGGACGAGAGCGTCCGCGATGTGTCCGCGAAAGGGTGATCGGCTATCGATGCGTGGTAGGTCGAGTTGATCGGAATTGTCATCGTGGGCCATGGTGGCCTTGCGCGTGAATATCTTCTTGCGGTTGAGCATGTGGTCGGACCGCAAAGCGGCATTCGCGCGGTTACAATCGAAGAGGACCATGACCGCGGCCAGAAACAGGCCGAGATCTGTGCCGCCGCCGATGCGGTCGATACAGGCGACGGCGTGGTGGTGGTGACAGACCTGTTCGGGGGCTCGCCCTCGAACCTGTCGCTTCTGGCCTGTACGGCCAAAAATCGGGCGATCCTTTACGGCGCGAACCTTCCGCTGCTCGTCAAGCTCGCCAAATCCCGACACATGCCCTTGGCCGATGCGCTCTCCGCCGCCAAAGATGCAGGTCGCAAATACATCAACAGCTATAATGTCGATCCAGCCGAAGTCGTGCCGATCAACAGCCGGGCGGTCTCATGACCGGGGCCGTCACCCAAACTCTCCAGATCATCAATGAAAAAGGTCTCCACGCCCGCGCCAGCGCGAAGTTTGTGGAAACGGTCGAGCGTTTTGATGCCGATGTCACCGTCGAGAAAGACGGGATGGAAGTCTCTGGCGATTCGATCATGGGCCTTCTGATGCTGGCCGCGCCGCGCGGCAGCTCGATCACGGTGACCACCGAAGGGCCGCAAGCGGCAGAGCTCGGGCAGGCACTGGCCAGCCTTGTCGGCGATTATTTCGGCGAAGGCATGTAAGGCCGGGCGGTGGCGCGCGGCAGCTATCATCACGGCAATCTGAAACAGGCTCTGGTCGAGGCCGCGACGGAGGTTGTCGCGCATCGCGGCCCCTTGGCCTTCACCCTGTCGGAGGTCGCGCGTTCGGCGGGCGTCTCGGCGGCGGCGGTTTATCGGCATTTCTCGGGGCGCGACGAGCTTCTGGCCGAGGTCGCCCGGCAGGGCTTCGTCATCTTCTGCGACCGCCTGCGCGCCGCGCGTGACTCGGTCCCGGCAGAGAGCGAGCATCTGGCCCTTGAAAAGCTGTGGCGGGTCGGGACGACCTATCTCGAGATGGCTACCGAAAATCAGGGCTTTTACCGCGCCATGTATGCCTCGGGGCTCGATCACGGCACTTACACGGCCATGGCCGCGGCGGCCGAGGGCGCCTATAGCCTGCTGTTTCTGACCGTGCGCGAGGTTCTGGCCACCTTGCCCGAGGCCCGCAGGCCCGATCCGATCATGGTCTCGAACCATCTCTGGGCGCTCACCCATGGCGTGATCGAGCTCTTCAGCGGCGCGACGAGCTTTGGCCTCGGCCTCGAGGCGATGACCGCGCTGTTGTATCAGGGTGGGCTAACCTATCTGCGCGGCCTTGGCATCTCGGACCTGCCCGAGCTGCAAGCGCCGTCCGCCTAGCAAACGAGCCTCGGCAGGATCTCTGGACCGGGACAGCAAAAGAGCCCCGAAAGGGGCTCTGATGGGATCAATCGGGGCAGGGGCTCAGCGGCGCGGGCGCGGATCGGCGACCAGACGCCCGGGCTTGTTGCCGTTGAGACGCGGTGCGGGCTCGCCATAGCCATCCTCCAGCAGATCGGTCTCGGCGAAATCGGTCGACGCGCCTTGCGCCGCGCGCAGCTTGGGCATCCCGCGACCGCTGAAGACACCACTGCGCGCCTGAGCTGCCGCGTCTTGCTCGGGGGCGAGATCGTCATAGGCGGCGCGGGACGGGTTGCGATCCTCGGCGTAAAGCTCGTCCTCATAGCGGTCATCGGCCAGCGGCTCGACCATCTGGCGCGGCTGGGCATAGCGCGGCTCGGCAACACGCGGTTCCGAGACCCGGGGTTCGGCCATGCGCGGCTCGGCCACGCGAGGTTCAGTAACACGCGGCTCGGCAACACGAGGCTCTGCAACACGCAGTTCAGACAAACGCTGCTCAGCGCGGCGCAGGCCCGACTGGGCGGCCGGTTGCGCGGCGGGCTGGGTCTGGGCGCGCACCGAAGCCGCAAAGCGCGAGATCCGGCGCGGCTGGCTTTCTTCGTCGAGCGGGGCCTCTTCGACCTCGCTCGGACGCGCACGGGGCAGATCTTCGGCGCTGCGGGTTGCGACCAGCGGCTTGGCCGCACGGCCGCCGCTTTCCAAAAGCCGCACCATCCGCCGCGAGTTCAGCCGGATGTCGATCGCGAGATAGGCGATCCCCGCGACCGCAAACAGCAGAACGAACCCACCAAGCAACAGCAGAAGCGCGCGCAACAGCACCTCCGGATTGCCCTGAGCCTCCAGCGCCATCCGACCGGACAAGGCCAGAATCGCCAAACCTGTCAGCACCACCAGAACGTTCATCGCGCGTTCCAGCGAGGTGATGAAGAACTGCCTCATGTTTTGCCCCTTAGTAGCTATACTCCGCATAAATGCGGGTCAGGTCCTTTGACCATTCGCCATTATACTTATGAAGCAGTTCATCGGCCGGAACGCGGCCGCTGTCCACGCTTTCCAGCAGGGGATTAAGGAAATGTGATTCATCGGCGCCATTGGCGTCCAGGCGCGCGCGCGCCGTCAGACCGGCCTGCGAAATCCCCACGACCTCGCGCGCGAGATCGCGCATCTTGATGCCCCCGGCCTCTGCCTCCAGCGCCAGCCGCGACGCACCGCGACGCAGCCCCTCGCGGGTTTCGGCGTCCCAGCCCTTGACCAGATCCCAAGCGGCATCCAGCGCCGATTGATCGTAGAGCAACCCGACCCAGAAGGCGGGCAGTGCATTCAACCGCGCCTCAGAGCCGCCGTCCGCGCCGCGCATCTCGATGAACTTCTTGACGCGGGCCTCGGGGAAGACGGTGGTGAGATGGTCGGCCCAATCCGACAGCGTCGGGATCTCGCCCGGCAGCGCCGGCAGTTTGCCCTTGAGGAAGTCGCGGAAGCTCTGGCCGAGCGCGTTGATATATTGGCCGTCGCGGTAGACGAAATACATCGGCACATCGAGGACGTAATCGACCCAACGCTCATAGCCCATGCCGTCCTCGAAGGCGAAGGGCAGCATCCCGGTGCGGGCATCATCAAGGTTTTGCCAGATATTCGCGCGCCAGCTTTTCATGCCGTTGAGCTTGCCGTCGAGGAAGGGCGAATTGGCAAACAGCGCGGTGGCAACGGGCTGCAGGGCCAAAGCGACGCGCAGCTTCTGGACCATATCGGCTTCCGAGCCGAAATCGAGGTTCACCTGAACCGTGCAGGTCCGATACATCATGTCCTGACCCATCGTGCCGACGCGGGTCATGTAATCGGTCATCAGCCGGTAACGGCCCTTCGGCATCATCGGCATCTGATCGAGCCGCCAGATCGGCGCGGCGCCGAGCCCAAGATAGCCAATGCCACGCGGCGTGGCGATCTCGGCCACTTCGGCCAGATGCTGCGACAGCTCGGCGGCGCTTTCGTGGATGGTCTCCAGCGGCGCCCCCGACAGCTCCAGCTGCCCGCCGGGCTCAAGGCTCACATTGGCGCCATTCCGGGTCAGGCCGATCAGCGCGCCCGCCTCAAGCACCGGCTCCCAGCCGAAGCGTTGCTCGAGCCCTTCGAGCATCGCCTTGACCGAGCGCTCGCCCTCATAGGGCAGCGGCAACAGATCGTCGGTGGTATAGCCGAATTTCTCGTGCTCGGTGCCAATCCGCCAGCTCTCACGCGGCTTCTCGCCCGAGGCGATATATTGGGAAAGCTGTTCGGGATGCTCGATCGGGCCGCCGCCCTGTTGAGGAATGGACATCGGTGGCCTTTCATTTGCCTTCTAGCGCTCACAGGTGGCAACTCGTCGCGGTCAAGTCAAGCGGGCGCGATCAGGTCTCGACCAAACTGTCTGAACTGTCACATCGCTGGCGCGCAAAGCGGCGGAAATCCGACCCATATCGACCCCGGGCAGCGAGGCGAAGGCATCGGCAAGCTGCGCCGCACCTGCCGCATCGACCGGAATGAGCAAAGCCTGACCGTCCAGCGACTTCAGCCGCCAATGCGGCCGCCCGGCCAGCGACAGCAGGCGGATCTCGCTCAGATCGCGCAGCGGCAGCTCGCCGCCAAGGGCGCGGGCCGCGAAATAGCGGATCGCCCCCTCATCGACCTCGACCAGCCCCGGAGCGCCGATCTCGCGCTGAAAGCGCATCTGGCGCCGCGCGGTCACCCCCCAGATCGCCGCCAAAACGATGATCAACCCGCCGAGCGGCTGAAAGAAATAGCCGCCCTTGAGAAAGATCCAAAGCCCGAAAAGCCCAAAGGCGGTCGCGGCCAAAACCTCACGCCAGGGCTGAAGCTGCCGTAAAAGATCGGGCCGGATCATGCGAAATCCAGAACCATATCGCGGTGAGGCAGGCCCGCATCGAGATATTCCGGCCCATAGGCAGAGAACCCGAGCCGCTCGTAAAAGCCGATCGCATGGCTCTGCGCGCCAAGTTTGGCGCGCTTCACGCCGGGCATGGCCCGCAATTCCGCCAAAGCGCCCCGGATCAGGGCCGCGCCCAAACCCGCGCCGCGCCATTCGCGCAAAACCGCCACGCGCCCGATCTTGCCGGTCTCGCCCTCGATCAGCAGACGCGCAGTGCCGACCGCGCGGCCCTCGGCCCGGACCAGCAGATGGATCGCCGCGCCGTCGCGCCCGTCGATCTCCTCTTCAACCGAGATCGCCTGCTCTTCGACGAAAACCTTGTGGCGCAGCGCCTGACATAACGCGAGATCTTGCGTTTTCTCTATCACGAAAAATACCCATCGAGGACGGAACGGTAAATCCGGGCGAGTTGGCGCACCTGCTCGGCAGGTACACGCTCGTCCACCTCATGCATGAAACGACCCACCAGCCCATATTCAAGGACCGGGCAATGATTTTGGATGAAGCGCGCATCCGAAGTGCCGCCGCTGGTCGAGAGTTTCGGGGTGATCCCGGTTTCGCGCGCGACGACGGCGCGGACCAGATCGACGAAGGGGCCGGGCTCGGTGACGAAGCTCGTGCCCGAGCAATCGGCCTCCAGCGTGAAGCTCACGCCGGTCTCGGCCTCGATGGTCGCGGCCAGATCGGTCAAGCGGGTCACAAGACTTGCCTCAGAATGGGCATCGTTGAAGCGGATGTTCAACAGCGCGGTCGCACGCTCGGGCACGATATTGGTTGTCTTGTTGCCGGTGTCGATCGAGGTCACCTGCAGGCCCGAGGGCTCGAAATGCGCGGTGCCCTGATCGAGCGGCTCGGCGGTCAGCACGCCGAGGTAACGGATCAGCGCATGAAGCGGGTTCTTCGTCAGATGCGGATAGGCGGCATGGCCCTGCACGCCCTTGGCGGTGATCTTGAAATTGATCGAGCCGCGCCGGCCAATCTTCATCATCTCGCCCATTTTCGTCGGGTTCGAGGGCTCGCCGACGATGCAGACCGACATCTGTTCGCCCTGGGCCTTCATCCAATCCAACAGCGCGACCGTGCCATCCTTGCTCGGGCCTTCTTCATCGCCGGTGATGGTTAGGATCAGCGCGCCGTCGCCGGGCAGATCCTTGGCCATGTCGATTGCGGCGGCGGTAAAGGCTGCGACGCCCGATTTCATATCGGTGGCGCCACGCCCCCAGATCACGCCATCGACCTCGACGCCCGAGAAGGGCGGATGGGTCCAGCTTGCCTCATTGCCCGGCGGCACGACATCGGTATGGCCGTTGAAGCCAAAGGTCCGCGCCGCGCCCTTGGCACCTTTGCGCGCGAAGAGATTGGGCGTGCCATTGCGATCGACGCGGTGGGTCTCGAACCCGGCTGCGCGCAAAAGCCCCTCCAGCAAGACCAGCGCGCCGCCTTCCTCTGGCGTGACCGAGGGGCAGCGGATCAGTTGGGCGGTGAGGTCTGCGGCATCGATGTTCATGGCGGGCTCTGATTGGGACTGATTTTCCAAAGCGATACACTTTGGCTGGCCGCCTTTCCATCCCGCCAGCGGGTGGCGGCAAAAGCGCCTCATGCGAAAGTCATATTAATGCTAAAATGGCAATCGCGGCGCATGATAGTTGCGCCGCATTGTCGGACAGGCTAGGAATTGCTGCAACGCCGCAAGGGGTGGCCGCAACGGATGGCCGTAAGGGATGCCGCAAGGGATGACTGACATGAACGAGATTTCCGCCGATACGCTCGCCCAAGCTCGACTGGTTCTGCCCGAGATCGAGGCGCTGCAAGCCAAGGCCACCGCTGCATTGCAAAAAGTGGTCGCGCCCTCGGGCAAGCCCGATGCCGGGCTGATCGAAGAGCATCAGCATGCCGCTCATGCGCTCTCTTGGCTCGCGACCTATGTCGAATCGATTCGCCAGCTCGCCGCCTGGGCCGGGCGTCTGGACGAGCAGGGCACGCTCGGGCGGATGGAAAAGCTGATCCTCCAGATCGGCACGGCTGAATATCTGACCCAGATCGCGGGCGGCATCCCGATGAGCCAGACCGAATTCGCGCGTCTGTCGGATATGGGCGTCGAGTGGCAGCCCTCGGATCAGGCGCGGCGGCTAATGAAGGGCAATACGCCCGAGGCGCGGGCCGAGCTGGTCAAGCTCATGCAGGGCAACCACGGCCGCGCGACCTTCGGCGCAACCGGGCTCGACGAGGATCTGGAAATGATCCGCGACCAGTTCCGCCGCTATGCCGAAGAGCGCGTCGTGCCGAATGCCCATGAATGGCACCTGAAGGATGAGCTCATCCCGATGGAGATCATTCAGGAACTGGCCGAGCTCGGCGTCTTTGGCCTGACCATCCCCGAGGAATACGGCGGGCTCGGGCTCTCCAAAGCGTCGATGGTGGTCGTGTCTGAGGAGCTTTCGCGCGGCTATATCGGCGTGGGCTCGCTTGGCACGCGTTCGGAGATTGCGGCGGAACTGATCATCTGCGGCGGCACCGAAGCGCAGAAGGCGAAATGGCTGCCCGCGCTCGCCTCGGGGGAGATCCTTCCGACGGCGGTCTTTACCGAACCCAACACCGGCTCGGATCTCGGCAGCCTGCGCACCCGCGCGGTGCGCACCGATGAAGGCTGGGAGGTCACCGGCAACAAGACCTGGATCACCCATGCCGCGCGCACCCATGTGATGACGCTGCTCGCGCGGACCGATCCCAATACGACCGATTATCGCGGCCTCTCGATGTTCCTCGCCGAAAAGACGCCGGGCACCGATGAGAAACCTTTCCCGACCCCCGGCATGACCGGCGGCGAGATCGAGGTTCTGGGCTATCGCGGGATGAAGGAATACGAGCTTGGTTTTGACGGCTTCAAGATCAAGACCGAGAACCTGCTGGGCGGTGTTCCGGGGCAGGGCTTCAAGCAGCTGATGCAGACCTTCGAATCGGCCCGCATCCAGACGGCGGCCCGCGCGATCGGCGTGGCGCAATCGGCGCTGGAAATCGGGATGCGCTATGCGATCGACCGCAAGCAGTTCGGCAAATCGCTGATCGACTTCCCGCGCGTCGCCGACAAATTGGCGATGATGGCTGTCGAAATTATGATCGCGCGGCAATTGACCTATTACTCGGCGTGGCAGAAAGACCACGATCGCCGCTGCGACCTCGAAGCCGGGATGGCCAAGCTTCTGGGCGCGCGCGTGGCTTGGGCTTCGGCCGATAACGCCTTGCAAATCCACGGAGGAAACGGTTTCGCGCTGGAATATACCATCAGCCGTGTGCTCTGCGACGCGCGGATTCTGAACATTTTCGAGGGCGCTGCCGAGATTCAGGCTCAGGTGATTGCGCGCAGATTGTTGGGATAACTGGATTCTTCGGCACTTTCATGTGAACCTGCGCCACCCCCGCGGCGTTGCCGCAAGATCCAGACCTAACGGAGCCTAAAATGAGCCGCTTTCACGCTTTTTCTGCTGCCGCCGCAGCGCTTCTGAGCCTTGCCGCCTGTGAGCCTACCGCGAAAGGTGGTGTGGGCGCGGGGACGGCGGGCGCTGTGCCGACGGGGGACTTCGTTCTGGTGGGCATCGGCGCGGATGCCGTGCCGACCCGCGACGTGCTGCTGACGATTGGCAAGGATGGTTCGCTCTCGGGGCAGGGGCCGTGCAACAGCTATAGTGCGGCGCAAACCGCCGCGCCGCCGGCCTTTGCGATCAGCGGTGTGAACTCGACGCGCATGGCTTGCCCGGCGCATAAGGGTCTGGAAGGCCGCTACTTCCAAGCGCTCGAAAGCGCGACCGGGATCGAATACGCTGGCCGCGTGCTGAAGATCACCGGCCCGACCTATCTGACCTTCGAGCCGGGCCGCCCGGCCAGCATGGTCGCGGCGGGTCAATCGGCGGTCAACACCACCGCCGCTGCGGTCGATGCCGCAACCGGCGCCGCGCGCTAAGGTCTTCGCGCCAAATCTGTGACCCTTGCTTCGGGCTGAAATCTCGGCCCGAAGACCACCTAGAGTTCGGCGCGCAGCAGCCGGGCAATCAACCTGTCCCTCGCCGGGGGCAGGTTTCGCGCTGCATGGGCCTCGGCGAGCTGGGCTCGCAGGAAATGGCCGGTGATCGCGAAAGCATCCACCATCCCGCCATTGCCGGTGCCGCCCAAAAGCGAGGGCAGGGGCAGCAGTTTCGCCGCCCAGTCGCCCGCCCCCGCGCGACTGACCGCACGCCCGGTTTTGGGGCTGACATAGGCCAAACCCTCGCGGCTGCCGGTCACCGCACATCGGGTCAGATCAAGCCCGAACCCCATCTCATCAAGCAATTGCAGCTCCCAGCCGAGATAGGCATGGGCCCAATCCGCGCGGCTGCCCTGATCCATCCGATCCAAAAGCGCCTCGCTCGAGTCATGCAGACGCGGATGCGGATCGCGCTCGGGCAAGGCAAAGGCCAGAAGCGCGGTCACCGCATTGACCCCGGCCAGAGCATCGCCATCCGCCAAAAGCCCGGGCCGCATCCGTTGGGGTTCTGCCGCGAAAGTGCCAAGCTGCCCTTCGATCCGCGCCCGCCAGCGCAGCGAAAGGATGCTGCCCGGCTGGATCATCGCGGCGCGTTTGGCGCTGGCGCCGCCCGGTAGCGCCCCCGAGATGATCCCGACCTCGCGCGCGAACGCGGTCAGGATCACTGCATGTTCGCCATGCTTGCGGGCCGAGAGAACCGTGGCGGCGCCCGACCATTCCATCAGTCGGGCAGGGTCAGCGCGCCGTCCTCGGAAAGCGGCCAGAAGGGGTTGGTGGCGATTTCCCAGACATGGCCGTCGGGATCGGCGAAATAGCCCGAATAGCCGCCCCAAAAGACCTTTTCGGGGCGTTTGAGCAAAGTCGCCCCGGCGGCCAGTGCGGCCTCGAAGACGGCGTCGGTCTCGCTGTCATCGGCGCAGTTTTGCGCCAGCGTCACCGCGCCCGTGCCAAGTGCGGCGCCCGGTCGGCCCTGATCTTCGGCCAGAGCCTCAAGCCCAAAGAGGCCCAGGACCGCGCCATTCATCTGATAGAAGGTGACGCCCTCGTTCGAGGAGGGATGCGGCGCCCAGCCCCAAGCGGCATAGAAGGCGCGCGCGCGCGGCAGGTCGCGGCTGCCAAGGGTGACAAGGGTGATGCGTTGGCGCGGGTGGCTCATGGGTCTTCCTCTGTCGCGGTCGAGAGCGGTCCCTCGCGCGAGATTTCAAAATAACGGGCACGGGGGCCGAAGGCCTCGAAAAGCTCGCGCCCGGTGCCGGTCAGAAAGCTTTGCGCGGGCAGGGCCGTGATCTCATCATATAGCGCGGCGCGGCGCGCGGCGTCGAGATGGGCCGCGACTTCATCCAGAAGCAGCACCGGCCCCTCGGCGCTGAGCGCGCGAGCATTGGCGAGGATCAGCGACAGCAAAAGCGCCTTCTGCTCGCCGGTCGAGGACAGCGCGGCGGGCATGTCCTGCGGCCCCCAATGCGCGCCAAGATCGGCGCGGTGCGGCCCGGTCAGACTGCGCCCCGCCGCCATATCACGACCGCGCATCGAGGCGAGGCGCTCGGCGATATTCACCGGATCGGGGTCATCGGCAAAGCCCTCGCCGGGCAGCAAGGTGAGGGTCGCGGCGGGAAAGGCGGTGGTGGCGCCTTGCTGCGACGCCATGATCTGGGCAATCGCCTCATGGCGGTTGCGGGTCAGCGCCGCGCCTGCCTCGGCCATCTGAGCCTCGATCGCGCGATACCAGCCCGCATCGGCGATCTGGTCGCGCAGCAGGCGATTGCGCTCTCGCATGGCCTTGTCATAGGTCAGCGCCTCATCGGCATGGGCGGGGATGAAGCTGAGCGTCACGCGGTCGAGAAAGCGCCGCCGCACCTCGGGCGCATCCGTCCAGAGCCGGTCCATCGCGGGCGTGAGCCAGATCACCCGCATCAGCCGTCCCAAAGCGACCTGCGGCGCGGGCTTGTCGTCGATCAGAACCTCGCGCGAGCCCATGGGTTTGGCGCCGGTCTGGATCTCGCTCTCGCCGATCCGCGCCCGGATGCGCCAGCCCGCATCCGGCCCCTGACGGGCCTGATCGCCGGGCAAAGCGCCGCGCAGCCCGCGCCCGGGCGAGAGCATGGAAATCGCTTCGAGAATATTCGTCTTGCCCGCGCCATTCAGCCCATGAAAGGCCATGGGCCGCACGTCGGGATCAAGCTCAAGCCGCGCCCAGCTGCGAAACTGGGCAAGCGTCAGGCGCGAAAGCCTCACACGCGCATCGGCATGACGACATAGACCGCGGAGGTGTCGCCGCCTTCGCGGATCAGCGCGGCATCGCCCGAGCCGTTGAAGAGGAAGACCGCATTCTCGCGCTCGATCTGGCTCGCGATCTCATGGAGATATTTCGCGTTGAAGCCGATTTCGAGCGGCTCATCGGCATAGGCCACCGAGAGCTCTTCCTCGGCCGCGCCCGAATCCGGGGCATTGACCGAAAGGACCAGCCGGTCCTCGTCGAGCGCAAGCTTCACGGCGCGCGACCGCTCGCTGGAAACCGTGGCGACGCGGTCGACCGCTTTGGCAAAATCACCGGCATCGACTTCGAGCTTGCGGGTGTTGCCCGAGGGAATGACGCGGGTGTAATCGGGGAAGGTCCCGTCGATGACTTTCGAGGTCAGCGTCAGCGTCGGCGTGGCAAAGCGCACTTTGGTTTCGCTGACCGAAACCGCGATTTCCGCCTCGTCATCGTCGAGAAGCTTGCGCAGTTCATTCACGGTCTTGCGCGGCACAATCACGCCCGGCAAAGCCTCGGCCCCTTCGGGCAGAGCCGCGTCGATCCGGGCCAGACGGTGACCGTCGGTCGCGACGCAGCGCAAAGCCGGGCCGGTTTCGGTCTGGGCGACATGCATATAGACGCCGTTCAGGTAATAACGGGTCTCTTCATTCGAGATCGCGAATTTCGACTTGTCGAAGAGCCGGCGCAGCGTCGGCGCGGGGGCCTTGAAATTCGCGGTATATTCGGTTGTCGACATCACCGGGAAATCTTCCTTGGGCAAGGTCGCGAGGCTGAAGCTCGACCGTCCGGCCTGCACCGAAAGACGCCCCGTGGCGCTTTCGAGGCTGATCGAGACCAGCGCGCCATCGGGCAGTTTGCGCGCGATGTCATTGAGCATCCCCGCCGAAACCGTGGTCGCGCCGGGGCGCTCGACCTGCGCGGGCGCGCGATCGACGACCTCGGTGTCAAGGTCGGTCGCGCGGAAGCTGACGCCATCCTCGGTCGTCTCGATCAGGACGTTGGCAAGGATCGGGATCGTATTGCGTCGCTCGACAACGGATTGCGCCTGCGAGACGGCTTTCACAAGAATGGCGCGCTCGATCGAGAATTTCATGGTCAGATCCCTGTCCGTCGGCCGTAGGTCGCGGCTCGTTTGTGGTGGGCTGCAATTTCGATGGAAAAGCGCCCGGGGTCAAGCTCCGGGGGCCGGTTTCCCTCAGGCTTCGAGCAGACGGCGCAGCATGTCGAGATCTTCGGCCACGCTGCGGTCCGAGCCGCGCAGCTCTTCGATCTTCTTCACGCCATGCATGATCGTCGTATGGTCGCGCCCGCCAAAGCGGCGCCCGATTTCGGGCAGGCTGCGCGAGGTCATCTGCTTGGCGAGATACATCGCGATCTGGCGCGGACGGGCGACGGTGCGCACGCGTTTCGGCCCGATCATATCCGAGAGGCGGATGTTATAGTGCTCGGCAACCTTGCGCTGAATTTCCTCGATCGAGACCTTGCGATCCGACGAGCGGAGGATGTCCGTCAGACATTCCTGCGTCATATCCAGCGTGATCTCGCGGCCCATCAGGCTTGCGAAGGCAAAGAGCCGTTGCAGCGCGCCTTCGAGAACGCGGACGTTCGAGGTGATGCGATGGGCGAGGAATTCGAGCACGCCCGGCGCCATGACCAGATCGGGCTGGGTGTTGCGGAACTGCTCGGTCTTCGATTGCAGGATCGAGAGGCGCAGCTCGTAATCGGTCGGATGCAGATCGACGATCAACCCGCAGGACAGGCGCGATTTGATCCGCTCTTCCATATCCTTGATCTCGCCCGGCGCACGGTCGGCGGAAATCACGATTTGCTTGCCCTGATCGACCAAGGCATTGAACGTGTGGAAGAATTCTTCCTGCGTCGAATCCTTGCCCGCGATGAATTGCACGTCATCGACCATCAGGACCGAGACGGTGCGGAACATTTCCTTGAAATCCATGATCGAGCGATCGCGAAGCGCCTGAACGAAGCGATACATGAATTGCTCGGCCGACAGGTACAGCACCCGCGACTCGGGTTGGCGGATTTGGATTTCGCGTGCAATCGCGTGCATGAGGTGGGTCTTGCCAAGACCGACACCGCCGTAAAGGAACAGCGGGTTGAAGGTCACCGGACCGCCTTCGGCGACACGGCGGGCGGCGGCATGGGCGAGCTCGTTCGGCTTGCCGACCACGAAATTGTCGAAGGTGAAGCGGCTGTCCAGCGGCGCTGCCAGATCATCCTCGCCCCGGATCGCGGCACGGGCCGGATTGGCGGGCCGGGCGGCGGGAGCAGGGGCGGCTGGGCGCTCGGCGGGCATGGCCGCGACCTCGAAGGAGAGGCGCTGCACAGGATTGCCCACGGTCTCCAGCGCCCGCATGATGTCGCTGCTGTAGTGGCGCGCGACCCAGTCCGACAGGAACCGCGTCGGGCAGGCAATCAGCGCAATATCCGTGTCCAGCCGGATGAGCTTTAGCGGCTCGATCCAGGTCGCAAAGCTGTCGGCTCCCACCGCTCTTTCGAGTTCCGCACGTGCTTGCCCCCAAATCCTGTCCATCTTGCCCCAATTCCATTCTCTCTGGCCCCGACCCCCGGTTCGGCGGGGGCGACGAATCACAATGGCACCAGAGGGGCATCGTTGCGGAACAGAAGGCCCTGACATTCACCCCAGGCTGGGGGAATGTTCGGGGCCGTCCTGCGGCCGAATGATGTTCAGACAGGAAACAAATCAAGCCGGTGGCAGCCGGCTTGCCGTGTTTCGCAACCAAAGCCCGTTGATCCGGTCTTTTGGCCTGTCCCGAGCCGGTGGCAGACCGGCGGCGGAACGATGTCCCCCAGGCGCGACGATGAATCGCAAGGGGCAAGCTAGCAACAAGGCCCCAAGGGTCGCAACTGATCTTCATGCTTGACAGCACTATTGCCTCTCCGAATCTCGGCAAGGCGTGACATTTAACTGACACTTGGAAAAACCTCCTGAAAACAAAAGCTTAACGGGATGTTCTGCGACAAGGCGTCAAAAAAGGGCACGCTCTGACGAGCGTACCCCCGAGATTCACAAACTGTTCCGAAGTGGTGGAACTTGGCCGCTTATGCGGCCGAAAGGGCTTTAACGCGAGCCGAAAGACGCGAGATCTTACGGGCAGCGGTGTTCTTGTGGACGATGCCTTTGGTCACGCCACGCATCAGCTCGGGCTGAGCGGCGCGCAGGGCGTCGCGGGCTGCGTCGGCATTACCGGTCAGCAGCGCTTCTTCAACTTTGCGCAGGAACGTGCGGATGCGCGAGGTGCGCGACTTGTTCACTGCGGTGCGGCGCGCGGTTTGGCGGGCGCGCTTCTGGGACTGGGGCGAGTTAGCCATGTCGATCTGGTTCCGATTTCGGTAGGTTGTGAATCTCTTGAAGCCGAGCTTCTACGTCCGGCTTTTGTGCAAGTCAACATCCGGGGGCCGGATTCTGCCCTGCGGCAGCGGCCTTTTCCCCGGATTTTCCGCCTATTTGTCGCGGAATTGCGGCTGGCGCTTCTCGAGGAAGGCGGCCATGCCCTCTTTCTGGTCCTCGGTGGCAAAGAGCGCGGCAAACGAGCGGCGCTCGAAGAGAATCCCCTCGGAGAGCGTGGTTTCATAGGCGCGGTTGACGCATTCCTTGGCGACCATGACCGAGAGGATCGACTTTTCAGAGATCTTCTTGGCGATGGCGAGAACCTCGGGAATCAGCTTGGGCGCAGGCACGACGCGGCTGACCAGTCCCGAGCGCTCGGCTTCGGCCGAATCCATGAAGCGGCCGGTCAGGATCATGTCCATCGCCTTGGATTTGCCGATGAACCGCGTCAGGCGCTGCGAGCCGCCGATGCCGGGAATCACCCCGAGATTGATCTCGGGCTGGCCGAATTTCGCCGTATCGGTGCAGATGATGAAATCGCAGGCCATGGCCAGTTCGCAGCCGCCGCCGAGGCAATAGCCCGAGACCGCTGCGATGATCGGCTTGCGCGTGCGCAGGATCTTGGCAATCTCGGCGCCAAAGAGATCCGAGGTGAAGACCTCGCCATAAGATTTCGTCGACATCTCCTTGATGTCGGCACCCGCGGCAAAGGCTTTTTCCGAGCCGGTCAGAACGATGCACCGCACCTTTTCATTGCGCTCGGCTTCCTCCATCGCTGAGCCGAGCTCGGTCAGCAGTTCGGAGTTCAGCGCATTGAGCGCCTCGGGGCGGTTGAGCCGGATCAGGGCGACATAGTCGTCGATCTCGACCGTCAGGGTCTGGTATGCCATCGGGACATTGCCTTTCCACAAAATGCCGGCCGGATTGCTCCGGCCGCTCGACAGCGGTCTGGCAGGACCGCAAAACTTCGCGCGAGTCCTAACAGCAGCGTGATAAATTGGCTAGCGCTGGCAAATCGGGCAGAAAAAGCTGGACCGGCCGGACTGGGTGATGCGTGCGATCACGCCGGTACAGCCGGGGGTCGGGCAGGGCTCGCCCTCGCGGCCATAGACGCGGAAGGCGTGCTGGAAATAGCCAAGCTCGCCCGTCGCCTGCCGGTGATCGCGCAAGGACGAGCCGCCTGCCGCAATCGCCTCGGTCAGCACATCCTTGATATGGCCGACCAGCGCC
Source organism: Paracoccus aminophilus JCM 7686 (assembly GCF_000444995.1). Classification (NCBI taxonomy): domain Bacteria; kingdom Pseudomonadati; phylum Pseudomonadota; class Alphaproteobacteria; order Rhodobacterales; family Paracoccaceae; genus Paracoccus; species Paracoccus aminophilus. The sequence continues at coordinate 619,914 of NC_022041.1, forward strand.
GCGACCTGCGGGGCCTTGAGCGCGCCCGACAGGGTGCGCGGGTCGATCCCGGCGCGATAGAGCGATTCGGAGACATAGATATTGCCCAACCCCGCCACGATACGCTGATCCAGAAGCGCCGCCTTGATCGGGGTCGAGCGCCCCGAAAGCGCAGCAGCCAGAACCGCGCCGGTGAATTCGTCGGTCAAAGGCTCGGGGCCGAGACCTGCGAACAGCGCCTCTTCCGCGCCGGGGCGGATCAGATCGACCATGCCGAATCGACGCGCATCATTGAAGGTGATGGTGGTGCCGAGGTCGTTTTCAAAGACGACATGATCGTGACGCGCGAGGATCGCATGATCGCGGTGGACATCGGCCATGCCGCGCCCCTCGACCACCATGCGGCCCGACATGCCCAGATGGACCAGCAACGTGCCGCGGTCTTGCAGATCGGCGAGCAGATATTTCGAGCGCCGCCGCAGCGTCAGCACCCGCGCACCTGTCAGCACCTGCACCAGATCCGGGGGCAGGGGGCGGCGCAGGTCGGGGCGGCGGGCCTCGGCGCGGGTGATGATGCGTCCCTCAAGATGGGGCAGAAGCCCGCGACGGACGGTTTCGACCTCTGGCAGTTCTGGCATTCTTTCCTCATTCGTCGCATGGTGCGGCGCGCAGTTCTCCATTAACTGGGCGCGAAAGCAGCGAACGGCAAGCAAGATGACCAAGAACGACCGCGAGAATGACCGCAAGGAAACCCATTTCGGTTTTCGCACCGTCGCCGAGGAAGACAAGGCCGGGCTGGTCCATGGCGTCTTCTCCAGCGTAGCCTCGCGCTATGATGTGATGAATGATGCGATGAGCATGGGCATTCATCGGCTGTGGAAGACCGCGCTGATGGATTGGCTGGCCCCGCGCGACGGCCAGAAACTGCTCGATGTCGCGGGTGGCACCGGCGATATTGCCTTCCGCTTCCTGCAACGCGCGCCCGGTGCCAGCGTCACCGTCTGCGATATGACCGAGAGCATGTTGGTCGAGGGCCGCAAACGCGCCGAGGCCGGGCGGCTCGCCGATCGGCTGTCTTGGGTCACGGGCGATGCGATGGCTCTGCCGTTCCCCGACAACAGCTTTGACCGCTACACGATCAGCTTTGGCATCCGCAACGTCACCCGGATCCCGGATGCGCTGAAGGAAGCCTACCGCGTCTTGCGGCCCGGCGGGCGGCTCGTCGTGCTCGAATTCAGCCAGATGCCGGTTCCGGCCTTGCAATGGGCCTATGATCGCTATTCCTTCAACGTCATCCCCGAGATGGGTCGGATGATCGCGGGCGACCGCGAGAGCTATCAATATCTCGTCGAATCGATCCGCAAATTTCCCGATCAGGACACGTTCGCCACGATGATCCGCGAGGCCGGTTTCGGGCGCGTGCAATGGCGCAACCTCTCGATGGGGATCGCCGCGCTGCACAGCGGCTGGAAGCTCTGATCCATGCGCGGACCGCATAATATCTGGCGCCTGATCCGAACGGGCGCGACCTTCGAGCGGACCGGCGCGATGAAAGTCGCCCTTGATGCGATGAACGCCCCGGCGAGCCTGCGCATTGCCGCGCGGGTTCTGGGCTGGCCTTTCGCCTGGCTTGGCTACAAGGGCGATCCGAACTTGCCGTCGCTGACGCGCGCGATCACCGCGCTTGGGCCGGCCTATATCAAATTCGGCCAGATCATGTCGACGCGGCCCGATGTCGTCGGCGTCGAGCTCGCCGATCAGCTGCGCATGTTGCAAGACAGCCTCCCGCCTTTCCCGACCGAGATCGCCAAAGAGACGATTCTGGCCGAGATCGGGATGCCGGTCTCGGAACTTTATGCCGAGTTTTCGGCCCCCGTGGCTGCGGCCTCGATCGCGCAGGTCCACCGCGCGCGCCGCGCCGACAATGGCCGCGAGGTCGCGGTGAAGGTGCTGCGTCCGGGCATTGAAGCCGCCTTCCGGCGCGACATCGACGCCTTCCATTTCGCCGCCAGCGTCATGGAGATGCTGCTGCCCGCAAGCCGTCGTCTGCGGCCGCGCGATGTCGTCAGCCATTTCGAATCGGTGGTCAATGGCGAGCTGGATTTGCGGCTTGAAGCGGCCTCTGCCTCGGAATTCGCGGAACATGTCGCCAAGGACAAGGGCATTTCCGTGCCGCTTCCCGCCTGGAGCATGACCGCGCGCCGCGTCCTGACCAGCGATTGGGCCGAGGGCCTGCCGATGGGCGATATCGCGGCCCTGCAAGCGGCGGGCCATGATACCGCGGCGATCGGCCAGCGCGTCCTGCAGATGTTTTTGACCCATGCCCTGCGCGACGGCTATTTCCACGGCGATATGCATCAGGGCAACCTCAAGGTCGCGCCCAATGGCGATATCATCGTCTATGATTTCGGCATCATGGGCGAGATCGACGCCTATGCCCGCCGGGTCTATGCCGAGATCCTGATCGGCTTCATCCGCCGCGATTACGATCTCGTCGCCCGCGTCCATTTCGAGGCAGGCTATGTCCCCGCCGACCGTGACCGCGACGAATTCGCGCGCGCGTTGCGGGCCGTCGGCGAGCCGATTTTCGGGGCGGATGCCAGCCGGATCTCGATGGCCAATCTTCTCGGCCATCTCTTCGAGGTGACCGAGCGTTTCGGGATGCAGACCCGCACCGAGCTGATCTTGCTGCAACGCACCATGGTCGTGGTCGAGGGCGTCGCGCGCTCGCTCGATCCGCAGATCAATATGTGGCAGGTCGCGCGTCCGGTGGTCGAGGCCTATGTGAAGGACAATCTCGGGCCGCGCGCCATGCTGCGCGACGGCATCCGCGTGGTGCAGGCTTTGGGGCGCTATGGCCCATTGATTCCCGAGGTGGTCGAGCGGCGTCTGGGCGAATTGCTGCGTGCGGGTCCGCAAGAGGCGCCGCGCGAAACTCTGCGCCCGAAACTCGCGCTTTTGCTTTCGGGGGCGGCGATTGCTCTCGCTGGAGTTGCGGTCGGGGTCTGGCTCGGCTGATTTCCAGCCCGACCGGCGCACTCTCATGCTGGCGGGGGTTGAGCGGATCTTGCCTTTGGCCTAACGATTTCCGAATGAAAATTCTCTATTTGGGCGATGTGATGGGCCGCGCCGGGCGCCGCGCCATCACCGAAGGGCTGGCCGGCCTGAAGCAAGAACTTCGGGTCGACTTCACGATAGTCAACGGCGAGAACGCCAGCGGCGGCATGGGGCTGACGGGCGGCCATGCCAAGCTGATTCTCGAGGCCGGAGCCGATTGCATCACGCTTGGCGATCATGCGTTCGATCAGAAAGAGATGCTCTCTTTCATCGAGACCGAGCCGCGCATCATTCGGCCGCTGAACTTTGCCAAAGAGGCGCCAGGCCGGGGCTTTCGCGTCTTCGAGGCGACACAGGGCCGCAAGATCCTGGTCACGCAGGCGCTGGGGCAGGTCTTTATGAAGCGGCCCTTCGACGATCCGTTCTCGGCACTCGATACGGTTCTGCGCGCCCATCCTTCGGGCGGGCTGGTGCAGGCGGCGGTGGTCGATATCCATGCCGAGGCGACCAGCGAGAAAATGGCGATCGGGCATTATTGCGACGGACGCGCCAGCCTTGTCGTCGGCACCCATACCCATGTCCCGACGGCGGATGCGCAGATCCTGCCGCGCGGCACGGGCTATCTGAGCGATGCGGGCATGTGCGGCGATTACGACAGCATCATCGGCATGGACAAAGCCGAGCCGATGCGTCGCTTCCTGACCGGCATGACGCGCGAGCGCTTCTCTCCGGCGGAGGGCGAGGCGACGCTGTGCGGTGTGCTGGTCACGACGAATGACCGCACCGGGCTTGCGACCTCGATCCAGCCGGTGCGGCGCGGCGGACGGTTGCAACAGGCTCCGGCGCTCTGATCGGGATCGGGCCGTTCGCGGCCCGCCATCCGCTTCTGGTCAGGCTTTGGCTTTGGGATCGGGCAGAAAGCCGCTGCGCACTGCAGCCTCGGCTTTGGCCGACAGCGTCTTGCGGCTTTCTCCGGCGACCGGGATCGGCGGATGCAAAATCACCGTGACCGCGCCCTGACGCGGTCGCGACAGCACCGCCAGCAGATGCGGCCCGAGCTCAAGATTGCCCCACCAGCCATAGAACCGCGGATCCTCGCCCGGCGGCGCTTGATAGCAGGCGGTGACGGGCTGGATCGCCAGATCGGGCGGCAGGGCCGGGTCGAGAAAGCCCTGAAAGAGCGTTGGTTTGAAGGGCAGGACGCGCTGGCTGTCGCTGCTCGTGCCCTCGGGAAAGAAGAGCAGGCGATGCCCGGCGCGGGTGCGCTCGGCGAATTCCTCGGCCTGCTGGCGCGCGAGTTTCGGATCGCGGGTCACGAAATGGGTATTGGTGACGCGGGTCAGGATATTGATCCCCGGCCAGCTCGCGACCTCGGATTTCGAGACGAAGAAGACCGGCATCGCGGCATTGAGCACAAGGATGTCGAGCCAGCTTGCATGGTTTGCGACCGCCGCGCCTGCGCCCTTCATCGGTCGGCCAACACGCCGCCAGCGCAGCCCCATGAAGAACAGACAGATCCGGCAGACGCCCTGCACCCAAGGGCCCGTCACGGGACGGCGCGGCCCGGTGAACAGCCGCTCGATCAGGCGCAGCGGCAGCAGAAACAGCACGCCCAGCACAAGCGTCAGGATGATCGGCAGGCCACGCAGCACGACCAGCGCCCAGCCAAGCGCCGAGGGGCGCGGCAAGGGCGCGGGCTGGTCGTCGCCCAACCAGGTTGCGGCGGTGCGGGGGGCCTCGCTCATCCCTGCGTGCGACCCTCGTAGAAGCGGCGATGTTTCACCGACATGGATTCCGTGTCCACGACCAAAAGCACGTCGGTGGTGTTGAATTCGTGGTCAAGGAAGGCACCTTCGCCCACCGTCCCGCCCAGACGCAGATAGGCCTTGAGCAAGGGTGGCAACGCCAGCATCGCGCTGCGTCGGTCCAAATCGGCGGCAGGCAAAAGATCCATGCTCTGATAACCCGAGGCCAGTGCGACCGGGCGCAGCCCTTCGGGCGCGAGATGGTTGTGATGCAGCCAGCTCAGCGGTTGCGCTAAGGCCTGCGCGTCAAGGCCGTGGAACGAGGCCACGCCGAACAGCAGCTCGATCTGGTTGCGCAGCACATAATCGGCCAGCGCATTCCACATCAAAAACATGCCCGAGCCGCCGCGATAATCGAGATCGACGCAGGAGCGGCCGAGCTCGAGCAGCGGACGCCCCGAGGCGCGTAGCGAGGACAGGTCATATTCGCTATCGCAGTAAAAGCGCCCGAAAGCCTCGGCCCGCGCCCCGGGCAGCAGCCGATAGACGCCGACGATATGTTCGAGATCGGCCTCCGAGCGGCGGCGGTCGATCAGCACGAGGTGATCGACGATCGGATCGAATTCATCGCGCTCAAAGCGGTTCGTGTGATCGACCATCAGCCCATCCGCGCCGAGCTCTTCGACGAAGACGCGGTAGCGCAGGCGTTGGGCGCCCAGAAGATCGGCCTCGGAGGTGGCAAGCCGGGTCTCGAAATACGAAGTGTCAGGCGTCATCGGCTTGTGGTCTTCCGGTCAGGGGTGAAAGCGCGGCGGCATTGGCGAGTGTGACATTTCAACCTCACAGATGTTTTCGTGTTGAAGTTGATAACATTCAAATTGACTATCCCGTGAGGTGAAATCACGCTTAAGTGATGGAATATCATGGGGTAAGCGAAATGAGGATGAGTGTGACGCGGCTACCGTCGATGACTCTTTTTCCAACATTTTCAAAATTTACCGTCACGCGATCTCCAACCCTCGATTGCACTTGCCCGATTCCCCAGTCAGGGGCAGCGGGATGCCGGACCAGCATGCCCGGTTCCAGTATCTCATTCATCTATCTGCCCCGTCCGTTTGATTTTCAAGATTTAGAGCGTAAAGGAGTATGAGACAATGTCAGCCGGGACGATCTGCAAACAGGCCGAAGAGGGTCTGTCGGAACATTTTGCAGCTCTTGTCGGTTCTCGCCTGTGTCACGATCTGATCTCTCCCCTCGGCGCTATTGGCAATGGGGTAGAGCTTTTGCAGCTGTCTGGTGAATTTCCGGGCATCGGCCAAAGCTCGGAGTTGCAGCTCATTTCGGAAAGCGTAGATGCGGCGCGAAACCGCATTAGCCTGTTCAGGATGGCTTTTGGCCACACCTCTTCGGAACAGCGCATTGGTCGCAACGAGCTTGCGAGCCTGCTTGAAACCTTTGACCGCAACGGTCGTATTCGAATCCGCTTCGAGGCTGAGGGCGATTTGCCGCGCACCGATGGCCGGCTTATTATGCTGGCGCTGATGTGCTTCGAGACGGCGATGCCTTGGGGAGGGCGTGTGCTGATCTGTCGCGCCGCCTCGGGGTGGCGGCTGGTCGCCGAGGCGACGCGGATCAAGACGGATCCCGCGCTCTGGGCCTGGCTCGATGGCGGAAAATCCCATGCTCTGCCCATGTTGCAGCCGCCTGATGTCCATTTCGGGCTCATGGCGAGCTTCGCCCATGAGGCGGGACGCAATCTGATGTGGGAGCTGGACGAGAACGGCGGAGAGATCTCGTTCTGAGCAAAAACCGCCCGGTTTTGCCCGGGCGGTTCCTGCGAAGGGATCAGGCGCGGATCGTGCCATCGCCGGTGACCAGATATTTGAAGCTGGTCAATTGCTCGGCACCGACCGGGCCGCGCGCATGCATCTTGCCGGTGGCGATGCCGATTTCCGCCCCCATGCCGAACTCGCCGCCATCCGCGAATTGCGTCGAGGCATTGCGCATCAGGATGGCGCTGTCGAGCCGCTTGAAGAAGCGGTCGCCGGTCGCATCATTCTCGGTCAGGATCGCCTCGGTGTGACCCGAGCCATAGCGGCGGATATGGTCGATCGCCTCATCGACGCCATCGACCAGTTTTGCCGCGATGATCATATCGAGATATTCGCGGCCGAAATCCTCGGGGCTGGCTTTCACCGTGCCGGGGATTTTCGCAAGCTCACCCTCGGCACGAACCTCGACACCGGCGGCCAGCAGATCCTCGATCAGCACGGCGCCATGTTTGGTGTAGAACTTCCAGTCGATCAGCAGGCATTCCGCCGAGCCGCAGATCCCGGTCCGCCGCGCCTTGGCATTGACGATCACGCGCCGCGCCTTTTCGAGATCGGCGTCGGCGTCCGCATAGACATGGCAGATGCCTTCGAGATGGGCAAAGACCGGCACGCGGGCCTCGGCCTGAACGCGTCCGACAAGTCCCTTGCCGCCGCGCGGCACGATCACGTCGATCAACCCCTGCGCGCGCAGCATCGCCCCCACCGCCGCACGGTCGCGGGTCGGGATCATCTGGATCGCGGCTTCGGGCAGTCCGGCCTGACGCAGGCCCTGCATCAGACAGGCATGAATTGCGGTCGCCGAGTTCAGGCTTTCCGAACCGCCGCGCAAGATCACGGCATTGCCGGATTTCAACGCCAACGCCGCCGCATCCGCCGTCACATTCGGGCGGCTTTCATAGATCACGCCGATGACGCCAAGCGGCGTCGCGACGCGCTGGATATGCAGCCCGTTCGGACGGTCCCATTCCGCCAGCACCTTGCCGACCGGATCGGGCTGTTCGGCCACCGCGCGCAGACCCTCGGCCATGGCGCGGATGCGCGCGGGGTCAAGCTTCAGACGGTCGATCATCGCTGGTGGCAGACCCTTTTCCTCGCCAAACACGAGATCCTCGGCATTTGCATCGAGAATCGCATCTTCGGCCGCTTTCAACGCATCCGCCGCCCCGATCAGGGCTGCATGTTTGCGCTCGGCGCTGGTTTCCGCCAGCACCGCCGCGGCCGCGCGCGCATCTGCACCAAGCTTGGCGATCAGCGCATCGGCATCGGACTGGGTCAGGTCATTCATCGTGGTTACTCCTATGGCCCCTGAAATAGGCGGGGCGCGCCGCGAAAGCCAGAGAAAAGGCAGCAGCAAAGGGGACCAGCGATGAGAGGGGAAGGTGCAGGATTCTGTTGCCAGGCTCCTGCGGGCCCCGCCTTACGCGGCTAAGCGCAAGGACTTAAGTTTCGATCTCTCGAACTGCTTACGCAGCCAGAGCGACCGGAGCACGGTTGTCGTTGGCAACTGTACAATTTGCACCGATGACGGTGGTAGCTCACCGAGACAAAGCTTACATCTTTAGACGTTCGTCGATCCTGTTTCGACCCCATTTGCCCCCAACGAGGGAGTTTTGGTGGAGTCGCCGGGTACCGCCCCCGGGTCCGATCCGCTTATTACATGCGCGTTTATGCCCATAGTCCGAGCAAGCCCGAACAGGTTGAATATAGGACGGAGTTTTCGCGGCTGCAAGATCGCCCGGCGGGATTTTGCGGGCGGGGAGGGCCCGCAGCGCGACACCGCGCCGGGAGAGCTCACGGCTGGGGCGGCAGATAGCGCTCAAGGAAGGCCAGCATCTCGTCCAAGGCCTGCTGCGTGGCTTTCTGGGTCTGCGACGGGTCCGAGCCCGAGAAATTATGCCCGACGCCTTTGATGATCGTCACCTCATGGTCGATCCCAGCCGAGGCCAGCGCACCCGCGAATTCAAGCGTTTGTGCCGGGGGCACGACCTTGTCGCTGTCGCCGGCCACTAGCTGCATCGGCGGGGCATCGAAGCTGAGGCTTTGCATGGCGCTGGCGGTGGCGATTTTCTCGGGATTACAGCCCTCGCCCATGCAACCCAGCAGCCGCCACTCGGGCGCGCCGGGATCTTCGCGCGACATGGCGCCCGCCAGCCGGGCCTGCGCGGTCAGGGTGGACATGTCATAAACGCCATACCAGCCAATCGCCGCCTGCACGCAATCATGGTTTGACACACGCGTGCCGGGGGCGGGCGTCGCATCGGTGCTGGCCTGAGGCGGCGGCGGTGGCAGCTCGGGCAGATATTGCCCGGTCGGTTGCAGCTCGCTGAGCCCGCAGGTGGTGGCGGCGACGGCGGCAAGCTGGCCGCCTGCCGAGAGGCCCCAGACCGCAAACCGCGCAGGGTCAACGCCGTAAAGGCCCGCTTTCGCGCGCAAAAACCGGATCGCCGCCTTGATGTCTTGCGCCTGAGCGGGCCATTTCGCCTCATTGCTCAGACGGTAATTGACCGCCGTGACGACATAGCCGCGCGCCGAAATTGCGGCGAGAAGCTCGGGGAAATCGGCAATCGGATTGCTGTAATGCGAATTCCCGCCAATCCAGCCGCCGCCGTGAATGAACATCAGCATGGGCCAGCCGGTCTTGGGCCGCGGCACCTCGGGCGGGGGCTGGTAGATATCCATCGTCAGCGGGCGGAACCCCTGCGGCGACCAGAAGGTCACATTGGGCAGCACCCGCACGCCATTCGGGAAATCGGCATGGATTTCGGGGAACATGTCGCGGCTGATGTCGGGCCCGCCGATCACGACCTGAGGGCGTGATTGCGCGACAGCGCCAAACGCGCTGAGGCAAAGAAGAGCCGCGGCGTAAAGGGCCAGCCGCCGGGCAGGGGTCTCGGGATGGGGCATCGGGCTCGTCGCGCGCGCAGGGTCGCGCAAAAGGGGCGGAAACGCAGGCCCCGCCACGTCAAAGTGGCGGGGTGCAGGGCGGGACGGGCTCAGAAGCCCGCCTTGATCTTTTCGAATTCGGCGAGCTGGCGCTGGCGCTGCTCGGGCGAGTTCGGCGTCTGGGCGAGGATCGGCGCGTCGATATCCGAGAGGCCCTCTTTCACCGCAGGCTCATCCTTGATCGTCTCCATGGCGACGGTCGAGGTATGGCCATAACCGATCGTGTCGAGCAGGCCTTTCGCCGAGCGCGGCTCGAGCCAGGCATTGATGAAATCATAGGCCTTTTCGCTTTTGCCGGTGCCGTTCTTCAGCTTCACATAGCCGCAGAAGAAGGTCGACGAGCCCTCTTTGGGGGCGCGCTGGAAGCCGACCGGATAATTGTCGTTTTGCAGATAGACGACGCCGTCATTCCACGACCAAGCGACATCGACCGCGCCCGAGGCCATGAGCTGCGCCTGCTCCGAGGGATCGGCCCAATAGGCGGCGACGTTCTTGTTGGCCTCGCGCAGCCAAGCGGCGGCCTTGTTGAACTGCTCGTCGGTGACATTGGTCCAATCGGTCGTGCCGGTCGCCAGATAGCCAAGCGCCCAGACATCATCCGAGCTGTTCGGCAGCGAGGTCCGGCCCTCGTATTTCGGGTTCACAAAGACCTGAAGCGTGCTCACATCCTCGGCCGGGACCTTGTCCTTGTTATAGGCGATCGCGGTCGCGCCCCAGTCGGTCGGGATATACCAGACGCCCTGATCGTCCTTGAACACTTTGGAATCGAGGAATTTCGGGTCGATGTCCTTGAAGGCCGGGATCTTCGACGTGTCCCAAGGCTCGATCAGCCCGGCATCGCGGTATTTCGAGACCATCTGGCTGCAGGGATGGGCGACATCGGCCTTGAAGCCCGAGGCGATCTTCTGGAAGGCCTCGTCATCCGCGCCATAGAAGGCGAAGGTCGGGGGCTGGCCGTATTTGTCGATATAGCCCTGGAAAATCACGGGCTCTTCGAAACCCGCCCAGTCAAAGACGGTCAATTCGGGATCTGCTGCGAATGCCGGTGCCGCGAGGGCAAAGAGCAGGGCAGTGGAGCGAAGGAAGGTCATGGGCGAGGGGCCTTTCAGAGCAAGGGATCGCCTCGAACGCTACCCCCCGCCATGACAGCTCGCAAGCCGGTTTCACGACCTTTGGGGTGACCTTTGGGTCAGCCCATGCGCAAGGCGCCGTCCAGCCGGATGACTTCGCCGTTGAGATAGGCGGTTTCGATGATCGTGCCGACAAGGCGGGCAAACTCGACCGGCTCGCCCATGCGGCGCGGATAGGGGATGTCGGCGGTCAGATCCTGCTGGACCGAGCCCGGCAGCCCCCGCATCGTCGGCGTGCCAAAGACGCCCGGCGCAATCGCGCAGACCCGGATGTTCTGGGCCGACAGATCGCGGGCGAGGGGCAGGGTCATGCCCGCTACAGCCGCTTTCGAGGCGGCATAGGCGACCTGGCCCTTCTGGCCCTCGTAAGCCGCGACCGAGGCGGTGTTGACGATCACGCCGCGCTCGCCGGTGTCGCGGTTCGGACGGTTCGCGGCCATCTCGGCGGCGGCAAGGCGCAGGGTGTTGAAGGTGCCGACCAGATTGACCTCGATCGTGCGGCGAAAGACCGCGAGATCATGGGCCGCGCCTTGGCTGACCGTTTTGGCGGCGGTCATAATCCCGGCGCAATTGATGCAGACATTGATCTGGCCCATCGCCGCGCGCGCGCCGCGCATCGCCGCCAGCGTGCTGTCTTCTTGCGTGACATCGGTCTCGAAAAAGGCCGCACCGATGATCTCGGCGAAATCGGCGCCGCGCGCATCACGATCAAGGATCGCGACCCGCGCTCCCGATTTGCGCAGATATTCGGCCGTGGCCGCGCCAAGGCCGGATGCGCCACCGGTGACGATGGCGCAAGTTTCGGACAATCGCATCGATTTCCCCTTGATCCGCTTTCCTGATCCGGCGGCGAACCGGCTGACGCGCAGTAAAGCCGCGCGGGCCGCGAGGTGCAACCCGATAGGGGAGCGGAAGGAATGCGCGGCCCGCAAGGCAGATCCGCGCGGTGCGCCTTGGCAGGGCGGGAGGCCTTGAGGGCAGGGCGTCAGTCGAGCAGCTTTTCCGGGCCGCCGCAGATGCTGCGGTCGGGCTGGCCGATGACTTCGGGGTCCTTGCCCTTGTAGTCGATCGCATGCAGCACCGACTGGATCGCGGCGATGCGGGCGCGGCGCTTGTCATTCGAGAGAATGACGGTCCAAGGCGCAAGCCCGGTATGGCTGCGGGTCAGCGTGTCGCGGATGGCGCGGGTGTAATCGCCCCATTTGCCAAGCCCCTGCACGTCGATCGAGCTAAGTTTCCATTGCTTGAGCGGCTCGCGCTCGCGGTCGAGGAAGCGGCGCAATTGCTCGCCGCGCCCGACCTCGAGCCAGAGCTTCACCAGCACGATCCCGTCCGAGACCAGCATATCCTCGTAATGGGGCAGCTGTCGGAAGAAGAGATCGCGCTGATGCTCGGTCGAGAAGCCGAAGACGCGCTCGATGATGCCGCGGTTATACCAGCTGCGGTCGAAGAGCACGATCTCGCCCCCCGCCGGCAGCCATTCGGTATAGCGCTGGAAATACCATTGCGTCGCCTCGCGCTCTGACGGTTTGGGCAGAGCCGCGATATAGGCGGCGCGCGGGTTGAGGTTCTCGCGCACCCGCTCGATCGTGCTGCCCTTGCCCGCCGCATCGCGGCCCTCGAAAACCACGGCAAGGCGCTTTCCGGTCGCGACGAGATCATACATCATCTTCGCGAGCTCTTGCTGGAGCACCTCCATCCGGGCGTCATAGTCCTTGGAGGACATGACCTCGCGATAGGGGTAGGACGGGTCGATGATGTCTTTCGGCCCCGCCTTCTCGATCAGCTTGCGCAGGGCTTTCGGCGCGTCTTTCTCGAAGTAATCGGTGATCTGGCCAACATAGGGCACAGCGTCGTTCTTGGGGGCCTTCTGCATCTCTATCCCTGTCCTTTCCCGATATCATTCATGTCGAATGGGGTGGTCTGGTAGATCTCGTTGATCCAGTTGCCGTAAAGCAGATGTGCATGGCTGCGCCAGCGGTTGGTCGGCGTCCGGCTTGGATCATCCTCTGGATAGTAATTCACCGGGACCTCAATCGGTTTCCCGGAACCGACATCGCGGTCATATTCGTCTTTGAGCGTCGTGCTGTCATATTCAAAATGGTTGAAGACATAGAGTGCGCGATGGCCGGCATCCTCGACCAGACAGGGTCCGGTTTGCTTCGAGGCAATCAGCGTGCTCAGCGCCGGGCGGGTGTCGATGTCGGATTGACGAACCTCGGTCCAGCGGCTGACCGGGACCAGCACATCATCGGAAAAGCCGCGCAGATAATGGCTCGCAGGGGCAAGGTTGTCGTGGCGGAAACAGCCGAAGGCCTTTTCGGTCAGCATATGTTTCGGGAGCCCGTGGAAATGCCAAGCCATCGCCATGCCTCCCCAGCAGACGCCGAAGGTCGAATGAACATGGCTTTGCGTCCATTCAAAGACGCGGGTCAGCTCTTCCCAATAGGTCACATCCTCGAAGGCCAGATGCTCGATCGGCGCGCCGGTGATGATGAGCCCGTCGAACTTTGTCCCCGCCGCCTCGACCTCGGCAAAGGTGCGGTAAAAGGCCTCCATATGATCGGCGCCGGTGTTTTTCGATTCGTGATCGGTCATGCGGATCAGTTGGAAATCCAGCTGGAGCGGCGTCGCGCCGATCAGCCGGGCGAACTGGTTTTCCGTCTGGATCTTCTTCGGCATCAGATTGAGCAGGCCGATCCGCAAGGGCCGGATATCCTGCATCGCGGCCCGCCCCGGCGACATGACCATGACGCCCTCATCCGACAGGATGCGGTAGGCGGGCAGGTCTTCATGGAGCGTGATCGGCATCAGCTTTCCTTTCGATCAATGGCTCGGGCGATCAATTGGGCAAGATCGTCTGGGGTGTGGATTTCGGCGACTTCCTCGGCCAGAAGCGTGACCCCGCGCCGCGCCATCGCCTCGTAGCGGGGCTGGCGATGGGCAAGCGCGCGGGCATAGGTCCAGCGGATGAAGTCATCGGGATTGACCTCTTCCTCGGTCAGCCCGTGTTCAAGGCGGTATTCGGTCCAGGCGCGGTCGAGGAATTCGGGCTGGTAATACATCGGCTTCGGCGCGCGGTCGAAACGGCGGACGAGCTCGGCGGTATGCGCCTCAGAGCCCCTGATCCAGACCATCAGGAGATTGCTCTCCAGCGTATCGAGCACCTGATCCCTCTCGGCCCAGGGATCGACGACCTCGCAGATCGAGCCGCCCGAATCGCAGACGAAATGCGGGATGTTGTAGATGTCGAGCGCGCGGCGGATGAAATGGGGCGTATCGAGCAGGGCCGAGATCTCGGCGCTGCGATGCTCGTTCTGGCGGCGCATATATTCGGCAAAGGGCAGGCCGCCCTTGGTCACGCTGCCGGGCTTGCCCAGATAGGTGGACAGCGGCGCGAGATTTTCAAAGGCGATGTTCGAGCCGATATAGACCGAATCCGACAACAGGAGCTCGCGCAGGAAGGGAACCTTCATCGCCTCGCGCTTGAAGTTGTCGGCGATCAGCTCGCCCATATAGCGCGTGCCGATGCGGTAATCGACCGAGTAGTGAAACCAGCTTCCCGCTCCGCGCAGCATCGTCGCGAGATAGGTCTTGCCGAGGCCAGACATGCCAAAAAACAGCACTCGCTTTTGCTGTGCCGCCAGCCAGTCCTTGCCGGTCCGGTAGATCATGCCTGCCCCCTCTGACGCGCCTTTCGAAGATCGTCAGATAGTTAGTCGCGGGGAGGGGAAAGGGAAAGGGGGCGGCGCACAGGCTGGCTTTGCATGTCTGATCTGCACGGCCCGATTGCGCCGTCCGTCTTGCACTGCGGCGCCGGGCCGGGGATGTTGGGCCATTCCGAAGGACGACCATGACCCGCATCAACTGTATCCCACCCGAAGAGCTGACTGGCCCGCATCTTGTCGCCGAATACCGCGAGCTGCCGCGCATCTTCACGCTGGTGCGTGCAGCCATCGCGCGCGGCGAGCGCCCAAGCGATCCGCGCAATCCACGCGACTATCGGCTGGGCGCGGGCCATGTCCGCTTTTTCTATCCCCGGCTTGGCTATCTGGCGCAGCGTCAGGCGGCGCTGGTGGCCGAGATGCTGCGTCGCGGCTATGCGCCGGGCTTTACCGAGACCGCGCATCTCCTCGACGGGATCGCCCCCGAATGGTGTCAGGATTGGGAGCCGACCGCCCCGGCGCAGGCGCTCAACCGCGCGCGCATTGCCGAGCGACTGGCCAAGCCGAAAGAGCCCGCGCCGTCGGCCTAGGGACTCGGGTGTCTCGGGCTCGGCGCGTGGGTGAAGGTTTCATGTGAAACTCATCCTCCGCTTGTCGCAAATGGCTTTGCTCCGGCGCCGCGCTTGCCCGAAAAGGACGTGCGATCAGAACCTTGCGTCATATTCTTGCGGGGCTTGGCGTAATTGTCCATTTCCCCAGTAGCGCGACGCCGATTTTCGCGCTATCGTTCACGACAGACCCGGAAAACGGGCAAGGCAGAGGCAGTGACGGCGGTATTTCCATGACCGAAATGGTCTTTGGGGCCACGCCCGTACGGGCAGGGGATCCCATTCTTCCGCGTTGGTGGCGCACCGTTGATCGGTGGTCACTCGCATGCGTGCTCGGGCTCTTCGCCATGGGGCTGCTTCTCGGGCTGGCCGCTTCGGTGCCGCTGGCCGAGAAAAACAACCTGCCGCAATTCTATTATGTGACGCGTCAGGCGGTCTTCGGCTTCGGCGCGCTGGTGGCGATGCTGATCGTCTCGATGATGTCGCCGCGTCAGGTCCGCCGCTGGGGCGTTCTGGGCTTTGCGGTGGCCTTCCTCGCGCTGTTCCTGCTGCCGGTGATCGGCACGGATTTCGGCAAGGGCGCGGTGCGCTGGCTGCGCCTGCCGGGCGGGCTGTCGATCCAGCCCTCGGAATTTCTCAAGCCCTGCTTCATCGCCATCTGCGCATGGTGCATCGCGGCCTCGGATGAGCTGGGCGGCCCCCCCGGTAAGATCATTTCGGCGATGATCGCGATTGTCGTGGTGATGATGCTGGCGCTGCAACCGGACTTCGGTCAGGCGACGCTGACGCTGCTCGCGTGGTGCGCAATGTATTTCATCGCTGGCGCGCCGCTGATCCTGCTCTTCAGCGTCTTTGGCATCACCATCATGGGCGGCATCTTCGCCTATGGCGCCTCCGAGCACTTCGCGCGCCGCATAGACGGCTTCCTTGCCGCCGAAGTCGATCCGCGCACCCAGATCGGCTATGCCACCAATGCGATTCAGGAAGGTGGCTTCTTCGGCGTGGGCGTCGGTGAAGGCACAGTGAAATGGTCGCTGCCCGATGCGCATACCGACTTCATCATCGCGGTCGCAGCCGAGGAATACGGCCTGATCATGGTGCTCGCGATCCTGTTTCTGTACGGAACCATCGTTGTGCGCTCGCTCAACCGCCTGCGCCGCGAGCGTGATCCGTTTGCGCGCATCGCGGGCACGGGTCTGGCCTGCGCCTTCGGGATTCAGGCGCTGATCAATATGGGCGTTGCGGTCCGGCTTTTGCCCGCAAAGGGCATGACCTTGCCTTTCGTGAGCTATGGCGGCTCCTCCGTGATCGCCTCGGGCATCGCGCTCGGGATGCTGCTCGCGCTGACGCGCTCGCGTCCGCAGGGCGAAATCGGCGACGTACTGGGTCGGGGACACTGACATGACCGCACCTTTGTGCCTGATCGCTGCCGGGGGAACCGGCGGCCATATGTTTCCCGCTCAGGCCCTGTCCGAAGAGCTGCTCAAGCGCGGCTGGCGGGTGAAGCTCTCGACCGATGAGCGCGGCGCGCGCTATGCCGGAGCCTTTCCGGCCGCCGTCCCGCGCGAGATCGTGGCCTCGGCGACGACGGCGCGCGGGGGCGCTCTGGCCAAGCTCGGCGTGCCCTTCCGCATCGCGAGCGGCGTTTTGGCGGCGCGGCGCGCGATGAAGGCCGACCGGCCCGCGGTGGTCGTGGGCTTTGGCGGCTATCCGACCATTCCCGCCATGTCGGCGGCGCTGACGCTTGGCATTCCGCGGATGATCCATGAGGCGAATGGCGTCATGGGCCGGGTCAACCGCGCCTTTGCCACCCGCGTCGATCTCGTCGCTTGCGGCATCTGGCCGACCGATCTGCCCAAAGGGGCCAAGGGCATCTACACCGGCAACCCGATCCGCGCGGCGGTCGAGGCCTATGTCGGCGCGCCCTATCAGGCGCCGCGCGCGGATACGCCGCTTCATGTGCTGGTGATCGGCGGCTCGCAGGGGGCGCGCGTGCTCTCGAAGGTCGTGCCCGAGGCGATTGCGGGCCTGCCGCCCGAGATCTGCGCCCGGCTGAGCCTGTCGCATCAGGCTCGCGCCGAGGATGCCGATGAGGTCAGCGCGACCTATCGCGCCGCCAGGATCGCGGCCGATGTTCAGCCCTTCTTTGCCGATGTCCCAGAGCGCCTTGCCGCCTGCCAATTGGTGATCTCGCGCTCGGGGGCCTCGTCCGTCGCCGATATCGCCGCGATCGGGCGCCCCTCGATCCTGATCCCCTTCGCCGCTGCCACCGGAGACCACCAGACCGCCAATTCGCGGGCTTTGGCCGAGGCGGGCGCGGCGGTGGTCTTGCCGGAATCAGTGCTTGACGTCGAAAGCCTGAGGCGCGACATCCGCGCGATCCTTTCGGATGAGGCGCGCGCCACCCAGATGGCCAGCCGTGCCTTGTCCCTTGGTCGCCCCGATGCGGCGACCCGCCTTGCAGATCTAGTAGTGGAACTGAACCGATGAATGCAGCGACGAAACTTCCCGGCGAACTCGGGGCGATCCATTTCATCGGAATCGGCGGGATCGGCATGTCGGGCATTGCCGAAGTGCTGATCACGCTTGGCTATCAGGTGCAGGGCTCGGATGCGAAACGCTCGAAGATCACAGACCGGCTCGAACAGCTGGGCGCGACGATCTTTGAAGGCCAGCGCGCGGAAAACATTGGCGAAGCCAGCGTCGTCGTGATCTCGACCGCGATCAAGAAGGGCAATCCCGAGCTGGAAGAGGCGCGCAGCCGCAAGCTGCCGGTGGTGCGCCGCGCCGAGATGCTGGCCGAGCTGATGCGGCTGAAGTCGAACGTCGCCATTGCGGGCACGCATGGCAAGACCACGACGACGACCATGGTCGCGACGCTGCTCGATGCGGGCGGCTTTGATCCGACCGTGATCAACGGCGGCGTCATCCATGCTTACGGCTCGAATGCGCGCGCCGGGGCGGGCGAATGGATGGTGGTCGAGGCCGACGAATCGGATGGCTCGTTCAACCGTTTGCCCGCGACTATCGCGATTGTGACCAATATCGACCCCGAGCATATGGAGCATTGGGGCTCGTTCGATGCCTTGCGCAAAGGCTTTCTCGATTTCGTCTCGAACATCCCCTTCTACGGTCTGGCGGTCTGCTGCACCGATCACGCCGAGGTGCAGGCTCTGGTCGGCAAGCTGACCGACCGCCGCGTCACCACCTTCGGCTTCAACGCGCAGGCCGATGTCCGCGCGATCAATCTGCATTATGAAAACGGCATCGCGCATTTCGATATCGCGTTGCAGGGCGAGGCCGGTCTCAATGACGGCGAGACCCCGGTGATCGAGGGCTGCACCCTGCCGATGCCGGGCGATCACAACGTCTCGAATGCGCTCTCGGCGGTTGCGGTGGCGCGCCATCTCGGCATGAAACGCGCCCAGATCCGCGAGGCTTTGGCGAAATTCGCCGGGGTGGGGCGCCGCTTCACCCGCGTGGGCGAGATCGACGGCGTCACCATCATCGACGATTATGGCCATCACCCGGTCGAGATCGCGGCGGTGCTGAAAGCCGCGCGGCAGGCGACCAAGGGCCGCGTTATCGCGGTGCACCAGCCCCATCGCTACACCCGGCTGTCGCATCTCTTCGAAGATTTCTGCACCTGCTTCAACGAGGCCGATGTCGTCGCGATTGCCGAGGTCTATGCGGCGGGGGAAGAGCCGATTGCCGGGGCGACCCGCGACGATCTGGTCGCTGGTCTGATCGCGCATGGCCATCGCCATGCCCGCGCCGTGCTGGACGAAGAAGATCTCGCCCGGCTGGTGCGCGAACAGGCGCGGCCCGGCGATATGGTGGTCTGCCTTGGTGCGGGCACGATTTCGACCTGGGCCAACAATCTGCCCGCGCGGCTGCAAGGGCAGGCCGCGTGACCGGGCTTGCCGCCCAGGCCTATGCGGCCGAGGCCGCCTGGCTGATGGCGGTGCTTTGGGCGATTGCCGCAAGTCTCGTGCCCTTCCTGCGCCTGCATTGGCGCCTGACCGCCTTCTGGGTCGTGGTCGGCTTTGGCGTCCCAGCCTTGGGCTGGCTGACCTTCGTTTGCGGGCCGGGGGCGGGGGGGCTGGTCTTCCTGCTCGGGCTTGGCGTTCTGGTCTGGCAGCCCTTCGCGCGCTGGCGGCGCTATAAATCCCATCAGAAAGCGGCACCGCCGCAACGGGCTGCATGAGCCAGCTGGTCGCGCCGATCGCGGTCAGCCTTGTCTTTTTCGCGCTCCAGACCGGCAGGCTGTTCGCCGCCGCGATCCGGGACGGCGACCGCCCGGTCTGGCTGACGATCCTGCTGGCCTTCGGGCTGCATCTCATCCTGCTCTGGTTTGCGGGCGCCATGGCGATGTCGGGCTATCCCGGCGTCATCCTGCTGACCGGCGTCTTTCTGGTGCTGGCCATTGGCGCCGGTCTTGGCCTGATCTTTGGCGCGCTGATCGGGCTTGTCACGCGGCGACGGGCCTAGGCGCGCCATGGATGTCCTTGTCCCCGTTCTCACGTTTCTGATCCTGCCGGGCCTCTGCCTTGGCATTGCCGCAGCTTTGCGCAATCTGGTGGGCGTGATCGTCAGCCTTGGCGCGACGGCGGCGATCTCGGTCTGGATCGTGGTGAGTTATCTGGCCGAGACCAACTATCTGCGCGGGCTGTGGCTCTGGGGGCTGATGGTGCTTTTGGGCGTCGCGGCGCTCTCGGGCCTGATTGGCTGGAGCGTCAGCCATCTGCGGGCTGGCAAAAAGGCGCGCAAAGGCCCGTGAAAGCCGGGGGAAGTGGCCTTCCAGCCTGCGCGTTTCGCTTCTGATCGCTGCGCTTGCGTGTTAGGAGCAGCCCATGACCGAGCTTGACCCAACCCCGATCCCCAGCGCCCGCGGCACTCTGAGCCAGGCGCGTTCTTTGTCCGATCTGACCTGGCTGCGCGTCGGCGGTCCGGCGGATTGGTTGTTCCAACCGGCGGATGCCGCTGATCTGGCCGCGTTTCTGGCCGCGCTCCATCACGCGCTTCCGGTCTTTCCGATTGGCGTCGGCTCGAATCTGATCGTGCGCGACGGCGGGTTGCGCGGGGTGGTCATTCGTCTGGGGCGCGGCTTCAACACGATCTCGACCGAGGGCGATCTGGTCGTCGCGGGCGCGGCGGCTCTGGATGCCCATGTCGCGCGCAAGGCCGCGGATCAGGGGCTCGACCTCACCTTCTTGCGCACGATCCCCGGTGCCATCGGCGGCGCGGTGCGGATGAATGCGGGCTGCTATGGCGCCTATGTCGCCGATCATCTGGTCTCGGCCCGCGCGATCACCCGCGACGGGCGCGCGGTCGAGCTGTCGCCGCAGGATTTCGCCTTCGCCTATCGCCATTCCGAGCTGCCCGAGGGCTGGGTGCTGACCGAAGCGACCTTCCGCGCCGAGCGCGGCGATCCCGCCGCCCTTCATGCCAAGATGGAAGAGCAGCTGGCGCGGCGCGATGCCAGCCAGCCGACCAAGGACCGCACGGCGGGCTCGACCTTCCGCAACCCGGCGGGATTCTCTTCGACCGGGCGCGCCGATGATTCCCACGAGCTCAAGGCCTGGTCGCTGATCGAGGCGGCGGGGCTGCGCGGCTATCGGCTGGGCGATGCGATGATGAGCGAGAAGCACCCGAATTTTCTGATCAACGCGGGCAATGCCACCGCCGCCGAGCTGGAGAATCTTGGCGAATTCGTGCGTCAGAAGGTGCGCGAAAGCTCGGGCCATGACCTGCAATGGGAGGTCATCCGCATCGGTGAGCCAAGCCCCGCCCGCTAGGTGAATTCGCACGAATTAGGCCTTTTGTGCCAATTGGTTTGACGCTACACTTGCCGCAAGGGCGCGGGATCGCAGACGAACTGCGGCAGATGCCCGAACGAGGACAGAACCCTGAAAATACAGGGTTGAAAGGCAAGACGTGGCGGGCGAGTCGAGCAGGACAGCCCCGACAGTCGCAGTCCTGATGGGAGGGCCCTCCGCCGAGCGCGAGGTGTCCTTGTCGTCCGGGCGGGAATGCGCCAAGGCGCTGCGGCAGGCGGGCTATGAGGTCACCGAGATTGACGCGGGCAAGGATCTGCCTGCGCGCCTGGCCGAGGTCCGGCCCGATATCTGCTTCAATGCCCTGCACGGTCGTTTTGGCGAGGATGGCTGCATTCAGGGCCTGCTCGATTGGCTGGGCTATCGCTATACCCATTCCGGCGTGCTCGCCTCGGCTTTGGCCATGGACAAGACCCGCGCGAAAGAGGCCTTTCGCGTCGCGGGCCTGCCGGTCACCGACAGCGTCATTGCCGACCGCGACGAGGTGAAGGCGCGTCACGTGATGCAGCCGCCCTATGTCGTCAAACCGAATTCCGAAGGCTCGTCGGTCGGCGTCTATATCGTCACCGATGGCGCGAATGGTCCGCCGCAGCTGTCCGACGAGATGCCCGCCCGCGTCATGGTCGAGACCTATCTGCCCGGACGCGAGCTGACCACCGCCGTCATGGGCGACCGCGCGCTTGGCGTGACCGAGATCGTCACCGACGGCTGGTATGATTATCACGCGAAATATGCGCCCGGTGGCTCGCGCCATGTCGTGCCCGCCGAGATCCCCGCCGAGATCGCCGCCGCCTGCGCAGATTACGCCATCCGCGCCCATCGCGCGCTTGGCTGCAAGGGCCTGTCGCGCACCGATTTCCGCTGGGACGAGACGCGCGGGCTCGACGGGCTGGTGCTGCTCGAGCTGAACAACCAGCCCGGTATGACGCCGACCTCGCTTGCGCCCGAGCAGGCGGCGAAAGTCGGTATCTCCTTCCCCGAGCTCTGCGACTGGATCGTCAAGGAGGCGCTATGTTCGGAATGAATTCCGATGCGAAACCCGCTTCGGGTTTCAGCGGTCAGCCGACGCCGAACCGGCGGGTGCCCTCGCGCCCGGCGCCGCAGGCTCAGGCCGCGCGCCGCGATCCGGCGCCTTCGCGTCTGGCCTATCGCCTGCACCGGCTCTGGCTCACGCCTTTCGTGCGCCGCCTGACCCATGTCGGCCTGCCGCTGTTCCTCCTGCTCGTGACTGTCGGTATCTGGATGTCGGATGAGACCCGGCGCTCGGATCTTTCGGGCTGGGTCAATGGCATGATCGAGAAGGTCCAGAACCGCGAAGAGTTCATGGTCCATGACATGCGCATCGAAGGCGCCTCGCCGGTGGTCGACAAGGGCCTGCGCGCGATGTTGCCGGTCCAGCTTCCGGCCTCGAGCTTTGATATCGACCTCGAGGCGCTGCGCGCGCGCGTGCTGAAGCTCGATGCCGTTGAATCGGTCGAGCTGCGGATCGAGCCCGGTGGCGTGCTCTCTGCCGTTGTGACCGAGCGCGTGCCGGTCGTGCTTTGGCGTCATGCCCGCGGGATCGAGCTTCTGGACAAGACCGGCCACCGCGTCGCTTCGGCGACCTCGCGCGAGGTCCGCAAGGATCTGCCGATGATCGCGGGCGAGGGGGCGGACAAAGCCGCGCCCGAGGCGCTGCTGCTTCTGGATGCGGCCGGGCCGATCCTGCCGCGGCTGCGCGGGCTGGAGCGGATTGGCGAGCGGCGCTGGGATCTGGTCCTTGACCGGGGTCAGCGCATCCTTCTGCCCGCCGAGGCGCCTTTGGCGGCGCTGGAGCGGTTGATTGCCATCGACAAGGCCGAGGATGTGCTGGGGCGTGACGTTGTTCGCGTCGATATGCGCGCCGAAGGCCGCCCGACCGTGCAGATCGGACTGACCGCGCAAAATGCGATCCATCGCGCGCGCGGCGAGCCTGAAATCGGGCCGGACGGCAAGCCGATTGACCCCGAAGAGAAAGACAAGATCGCCAAGGACGGCACCAATTCGGGCGGCGGCACCAAAGCCAAGGCTCAGGCGCCCGCAGCTTCGGCGAAGACGACCCCATCGGCGAAGGCTGCGCCTCCGGCGAAGAAGACGGCTGCAAGCGGAAAGAAACAGAACGGCTGAACGCATCGGGAAGGGAGCGGGCGGAATGAAGGAACTGTATCAGGGCCAGCGGGCAATGCGGAACATGCGCCGTCAGGCGATGCAACGTGGCGTCATCGCCGTGCTCGATATCGGCAGTTCGAAAATCGCCTGCCTCATCCTTCAATTCGACGGTCCCGGCCAGTTTCGCGAAACGGACGGCGTCGGCCCGATGGCGGGGCAGTCGAATTTCCGCGTGATCGGCGCGGCCACCACCCGCTCGCGCGGGGTGCGCTTCGGCGAGATCGAGACCATGGCCGAGACCGAACGCGCGATCCGCACCGTGGTGCAATCGGCGCAGAAGATTGCCGGGGTTCGGGTCGATCATGTGATCGCCTGCCTGTCGGGCGCGCGCCCGTCGTCTTACGGGCTTGCGGGCGAAATCATCATCAACAACGGCAAAATCTCTGAACAGGATGTCGCCATGGCGCTGGCCTCTTGCGAGGCGCCCGATTTCGGGCGCGGGCGCGAGGTGCTGCATGCCCAGCCGGTGAATTTCGCGGTCGATGGCCGTTCGGGGCTGATGGACCCGCGCGAGCAGGCGGGCACGCGTCTGGCTTGCGACATGCATGTGCTGACCATTGACGGAGATGCGGCGGGCAATCTCGTCCATTGCATCCGGCGTTGCGATCTGGAACTCGCGGGCGTGGCCTCGGCCTCTTATGTCGCGGGGCTCGCCTCGCTGGTCGAGGATGAGCAAGAGCTCGGCTCGGCCTGTATTGATCTCGGCGGTGGCGTGACCGGGGTCTCGGTCTTCATCCGCAAGCATATGATCTTTGCCGATGCCGCGCGTCTGGGCGGCGATCTCATCACCATGGACATCGCCAAGGGCCTGCGCGTGCCGATGCAGGTCGCCGAGCGCATCAAGACGCTGCATGGCGGGCTGGAGGCCACCGGCCGCGATGACCGCGAGATGATCGAGCTTGGCGGCTCGACCGGCGATTGGGAGACCGACCGGCGCACCGTGAGCCGCGCCGATCTGATCGGGATCATGCGTCCGCGCGTCGAAGAGATCCTCGAAGAGGTCCGCGCCATTCTGGACGCTTCGGGCTTCGACCATCTGCCGAGCAAGCAGATCGTTCTGACCGGTGGCGGCAGCCAGATCCCGGGGCTGGATACTCTGGCGAGCCGGATGCTCGGCCAGAATGTGCGCATCGGCCGACCTTTGCGCATTCAGGGTCTCGCCCATTCCGCGACCGCGCCGGGCTTTGCCTCAGCCATCGGGCTGGCGCTTCTGACCGCCCATCCGCAGGACGAATGGTGGGATTTCGAAATGCCTGCCGAGAGTTACCCGGCGCGCAGCCTGCGGCGCGCCTATCGCTGGTTCCGCGCCAACTGGTAGGGCCGCGAATCCGCCAGAGAGGGGTGGTGAGCCGCTGCGCCACCACATGAGGGGGAATGGGCGATATACCGCCGAATCTTCTCGTTGCTTACGCCATATTTTGTAGGGTAACTGTGTTTTTCGGGTGACGCTTCTCCTGATTGAAGGTAGGCTAATCACTGAAAACGGGGGATTCGTCCGGGCGGCCCGAAAGTCCGGCGCAACAGTTAAAGGCAGGCGAGCAATGAATCTCAATCTGATGCTGAACGACGATCAGGAACTTCGGCCGCGTATCACCGTCTTCGGCGTTGGCGGTGCGGGGGGTAACGCCGTCAACAACATGATCGAGAAAGAGCTGGAGGGCGTCGAATTCGTCGTCGCCAACACCGATGCTCAGGCGCTGCAACAGTCGCGTGCCGAACAGCGGGTTCAGCTTGGCCCGAAAGTCACCGAAGGGCTCGGTGCCGGCGCGAAACCCTCGATCGGCGCCAAAGCCGCAGAAGAGACCATTGAAGATATCGTCGATCACCTGATGGGCGCACATATGTGCTTCATCACGGCGGGCATGGGCGGCGGGACCGGCACGGGCGCCGCGCCGATCATCGCGCAGGCCGCGCGCGAAATGGGCATCCTCACCGTTGGCGTCGTGACGAAGCCCTTCCAGTTCGAAGGCTCGAAGCGGATGCGTCAAGCCGATGAAGGCATCGAGAACCTGCAGAAGGTCGTCGATACGCTGATCATCATCCCCAACCAGAACCTGTTCCGTCTCGCCAACGAAAAGACCACCTTCTCCGAAGCCTTCGCGATGGCCGATGACGTGCTCTATCAGGGCGTCAAAGGCGTGACCGACCTCATGGTTCGTCCGGGCCTCATCAACCTCGACTTCGCCGACGTGCGCGCGGTGATGGACGAGATGGGCAAAGCGATGATGGGCACCGGCGAAGCCTCGGGCGAGAATCGTGCGGTTCAGGCGGCCGAGAAAGCCATAGCGAACCCGTTGCTCGACGAAATCAGCCTGCACGGCGCCAAGGGTGTTCTTATCAACATCACCGGCGGCTACGACCTCACCCTGTTCGAGATGGACGAAGCGGCCGAGAAAATCCGCGAGAAAGTCGATCCCGAAGCCAATATCATCGTGGGCTCGACCCTCGATCCGACCCTCGACGGCGTCATCCGCGTCTCGGTCGTTGCGACCGGCATTGATGCAGCCGCCGCCGCTGCGCATGAGCAGCCCCGCCGCGGTCTGCGCGAGCCGCTGACCCAGACCCCGACGGTGGCACAGAAAGCCGCTCCGGTGATCGCAGAGGACGACGATCTGCCGCCGCCGCGTCGCAGCGCGCCGGAAGTGTCGGAAGCCCCGGCTCCACGTCAGCAGCAGGTCAGCGACTACGGCCATGAGGCTGTCAGCGAAGAGCACATGCCCGCTCCGGCCTATCAGCCGAGCCCGGCCCGCCGTCCGGCTGCCGATCCGCTGACCGGCGATGCCGCCGAATTCACCGTGCCGCGTCGCGCCGCTGCCACCCCCGGTACGCCCTCGCCCGAGGTGCTTGACCGGATGCGCCGCGCCGTGTCGCAGCACCCGTCCGAGAAAGCCGCGCAGCAGGCGCGTGCCGCAGCTCAGCAACCCGCCCCCGATGCGTCGCAATCGCAGCGCCCGGGCCGCATGGCCGGTCTTGGCCGCATGATCGAGCGCATGGCCGGTGGTCACGGCGACCAGCCGCAAAAGCCCGCCGCAAGCTCGATCGCCGAGCGTGTGAGCGAGCGTGTGGCTCATCGCCAGAAATCGGGCTTCGACGCCGGTTTCGAAGATCTGGCGAGCCCTGATCACGGCGATGACCGGGTCGAAATTCCGGCTTTCCTGCGTCGTCAGGCCAATTGATCCGATCACGAAATCGGGACTAAGTGAAAGCAAAACGGGTCGCGCTGCGGCCCGTTTTCTTTTTGAAAACAATAGGATCGGTTCTGGCTGCGGAACTCCGCTCACATTCACGGCCGATTGTTACATCGAGTCATAATTCGTTAATTGAGACCTGCAGCCATCGTGCCTAACTGGGACCATGCCAAAGGGTGAGATTCCCCCAAGGCAGGGAAAACAGAAAGATACGACGGTCCAAGATGCAAAAGACAATCGCACGCAAAGCCCAGTTTCGCGGTGTCGGTCTTCACTCCGGTGAGCCCGTTCTGCTGACGATCCTGCCTGCGCCGGTCAATCACGGCATCGTTTTCGTCCGCACCGATCTGGGGCGGGCGCGGATCCCGGCACGCTGGGATCTGGTCAAGCCGTCGCAGCTCTGCACCCTGCTGGAAAATGAGGACGGCGTCAGCGTCTCGACGGTCGAGCATGTCATGGCAGCGCTTGCCGGAACCGGGCTGACCAATGCCGTGGTCGAGATCTCGGGCCCCGAAGTGCCGATTCTCGACGGCTCCTCGGCTCCCTTCGTGCGCGGCATCGGCGACGCTGGTATCCGCGAACAGGACGCCGTGCTGCGCGCCATCCGCGTGCTGCGCCCGGTCGAGGTCCAGCATGGCGAGGGCTTCGCCCGTCTGTCCCCGGCCGACAGCCTCGAGATCAATTTCGACATCGATTTCACCGATGCCGCGATTGGGCATCAGGAAAAGCGGCTGAATATGGCCAATGGCGCTTTCGTGCGCGAGCTGATGGACAGCCGCACCTTCTGCCGCCTGCAAGATGTCGAGGCGATGCAGAAATCGGGTCTGGCGCTTGGCGGCACCTTTATGAACGCGGTTGTGATCGACGGCGACAAAGTGCTCTCGCCCGGCGGTCTGCGCCACGAGGACGAGGCCGTGCGCCACAAGATGCTGGACGCCATGGGCGATTTGGCGCTGGCCGGTGCGCCGCTTCTGGCGCGCTACACGGGCCACCGGGCCGGTCATGCGATGACCAACAAGCTTTTGCGTGCGCTTTTTGCGGCGCCGGATGCGTGGGAATGGGTCACTTTGGACAAGCGCCAGCAAAAGCGTTTGCCCGGCGCGGGCGTGATCCCGAAACTGGCCCAAATGGGCGAGCTGGCCGTCGCGTGAGCGGCGGCCTCTCCGATCATTGGCCTTGGCGGGAAAACACCGAGCCATGCGTATTTTCGCATTTTGCGCAGCCAGATTTTCTGTGCTAGGAGAACGACGCTGAGGCTTCGGCCAGCGGCGTAGTTGATGGATTCTGACAGGCGGGATGTAATGGCAGGTTTCAGAACGGCGGGTAGCTTTGTGGCAATGGCGCTCTCCGTAGGCCTGCTCACTGCCTGCTCTGGCGATCGCGGCTCGAACAAGAACGAATCGCTTGAGAACTTCACCGCTGAAGAGATCTACAAACGCGGCGAATACGAGCTTGAGAACAACACCAAGCCGAAAGAGGCCGTCCATTACTTCGGCGAGGTCGAGCGGCTTTATCCCTATTCCGACTGGGCCAAGCGCGCGTTGATCATGCAGGCCTACAGCTATCACAAGGCCCGCGAATACGAAGACGCCCGCGGCGCAGCGCAGCGCTTCATCGACACCTATCCGGGCGATGAAGATGCGGCCTATGCGAAATATCTGCTGGCGCTCAGCTATTACGACCAGATCGACGATGTCGGCCGCGATCAGGGCCTGACCTTCCAGGCGCTGAAATCGCTGCGCGAGGTGATCGAGGAATATCCCGACACCGAATATGCGCGCTCGGCGATCCTGAAATTCGATCTCGCCTTCGACCATCTTGCGGCGAAGGAAATGGAGATCGGGCGCTATTACCTCAAGCGCGGCCATTACACCGCCGCAATCAACCGCTTCCGCGTCATCGTCGAGGAATATCAGACCACGACCCAGACGCCCGAAGCGCTGATGCGTCTGGTCGAGGCCTATCTCGCCCTTGGCATGACCAATGAGGCGCAGACCGCCGGTGCGATCTTGGGCCACAACTTCCAGTCCTCGCCCTTCTATCAGGACGCCTACAAGCAATTGCAGGGGCAGGGGCTTGCACCCGAAGCCAAGGGCGACAGCTGGCTGACGAAGGTCTATCGTCAGGTCATTCAAGGGAAGTGGCTGTAAGGCGGCGCTCCGGCGCGGCCCACAGGTGGAATCATGCTGCGTTCGCTCGACATCCGCGATGTCCTTCTGATCGACCGGCTGGAACTTGAGTTCCATCCGGGTCTCAATGTGCTGACCGGGGAAACCGGCGCAGGCAAATCCATCCTGCTCGACTGTCTGGGCTTCGTGCTGGGCTGGCGCGGGCGCGCCGATCTGGTGCGCGCGGGCGCGGCTCAGGGCGAAGTCACCGCCGTGTTCGACCTGCCGCCTGGCCATCGCGCCCGCACGGTGCTGTCGGACGCGGGGATCCCCGCCGACGACGAGCTGATCCTGCGCCGGGTCAACAATGCCGATGGGCGCAAGACTGGCTGGATCAACGACCGCCGCGCCTCGGGCGAGGTCTTGCGCGCGCTCTCGGAAACCCTGGTCGAGCTGCATGGTCAGCACGATGATCGCGGCCTTCTGAACCCGCGCGGCCATCGCCTGCTGCTCGATTCCTTCGCCGGGATTGACCTTGGCGCGGCACGTCTGGCCTGGGGCGCGCGTCGCCAAGCCGCGCAGGCGCTTGAAGCCGCCGAGGCGCGTCTGGCCGCCGCCCGTTGCGAGGAAGAGTTCCTGCGTCATGCCGTGGCCGAACTCGACAAGCTTGATCCCAAACCCGGCGAAGAGGCTGAACTCGATATCCGCCGCCGCTCGATGCAGGGCGCGGAAAAGATCCGCAGCGATGTCAGCCGCGCACTGCAGGCGCTTGGCCCCGATGGGGCAGAGCGGGCGATGGTCGATGCCAGCCGCTGGCTCGACGAGGCTGCAGAGCGCGCCGAGGGCCGCCTTGAGGCGCCCTCTGCGGCGCTGCAACGTGCGCTGATCGAGCTTGGCGAGGCGGTCTCGGGCGTCGAGGCTGCGCTCGATTCGATGGATTTCGACCCGCGTGATCTCGAACTCACCGAAGAGCGGCTGTTTGCCTTGCGGGCCTTGGCGCGCAAACATGACATTCTGGCCGATGATCTCGCGGGGCTCGCTGATGAGCTGCGCCGCCGTCTCGCCGCGCTCGATCAGGGCGAGGGCGATCTGGCGCGTCTGCAAGAGGCGCTTTCGGTCGCCGAGGCGCGCTATGAGGCCGAGGCCGACAAGCTGACCGCGCTGCGCCGCAAGAACGCCAAAGAGCTCGACCGCGCCATGGCCGCCGAGCTTGCGCCGCTGAAGATGGAGCGCGCGGTTTTCGAGACCCGCGTCGAAGCCGGTGAGGCCGGGCCTGAAGGGCGCGACGCGGTGGCCTTCACCGTCGCAACCAACCCAGGCGCGCCCTCGGGGCCGCTTGACCGGATCGCCTCAGGCGGCGAGCTCTCGCGCTTCCTGCTGGCACTCAAAGTCTGTCTGGCGCGCGGCAATGACGCGCTCGTGCTGATTTTCGACGAGATCGACCGTGGCGTCGGCGGCGCGACCGCTGACGCGGTGGGCCGCCGTCTGGCCAAGCTGGCCGAAGGCGCGCAGGTTCTGGTCGTGACCCATTCGCCGCAGGTCGCGGCTCTGGGCAGCCATCATTTCCGCGTCGCGAAATCCGTGGCCAAAGGCATGACCACCTCGCGCGTGATGGCGCTCTCTGCGGAGGAGCGGGTCGAGGAAGTCGCGCGCATGTTGGCTGGCGAAGAGATCACCCCGGCGGCCAAGGAAGCCGCGAAGGCGCTGCTCGGCGTCTGATTCTGCGCGATCTTTGAGGGGCCGCGTTTTCCGGGCGTCAGTTCATCGGACCGTCCGGGACCAAGCCACGGCTCAGTCGAGAATCGCCTCGACATAGCGCAGCACCGATTGAATGCGCATGGATTCCAGATCGTAACGCACCAGACGCCCGTCGATGATGCCATATTGGCTGCCGCGTGGCGCCGCGCCGATCCCGTAAAGACCGGGCCGCGTGATCACATGGACATTCGCGGCATCGACCTTGTCGCCGATCCGAAACCCGCGCGCGCCGGAATTGGTCGCGGTGGCGCAGGGCGCTTTCGATTTGCGCATATCGGGCGGGCATTCCCCGGGGCGGAAGATCGGCGTGCGATGCCGCTCGGCCGCGCCGCTGTCGGCAAATGCAGGAGCCGTGCCCGCGACCGGGGTTTTGTGCAAGATCGCGCTCGGAGGGGCGCTCTTCGTCGGCAAGGTTTTTGCGGCGAGTTGGCTGGCACTCGCCCCGGTTTCAGCCGCGACAGTGCTATTGCCGCCAGTGACGGTCTCTGCGGAATGCGAGAAAAACGGCAAGGCCATCAGGGCGGCCGCCGCGAAAGACATCACTGGAAAACGAATTCTCATTTCAATCGACTGCCATGTGTTGCAAGGCGTTGCAGGAAGAACGGCAAGCCTGCGCGAAGGTTTCCCGCGAAAGGGCGCTCTCGGCGAAACCGTTGCGGAAATCACACACGATGGCGCTTCTCGAACCGGGGCAGCATGGCGGAAAAATCGCGTCCCCGGCCGTCCTCTTCCTCGACGAATGTGCCGTAAAGCAGGGCCGCCAGTTTGCCCATCGGCGTATCAGCATCGACTTCGCGCGCGGCTTGCTGCGAGAGCCGCAAATCCTTCAGCATCAGTTCTGCTGCAAATCCAGGGGTATAGCCGTTGTCGGCCGGCGAGGTCGGCCCGATCCCCGGGGCCGGGCAATAGCTGTTCATCGACCAGCTCGAGCCCGAGGAGGTCGAAACCACATCAAACATCTTGCCTCGATCGAGCCCCAACTTGTCGGCCAAAGCAAAGGCTTCGCAGGTCGCGATCATCGTCACGCCGAGGATCATATTATTGCAAATTTTAGCGGATTGGCCCGCCCCCGATTCGCCGCAAAGCACCCATTTCTGACCCATGATTTCGAAGAGCGGCAGCACCGCATCAAAGGCCGTCTGAGGCCCGCCGATCATAAAGGTCAGCGTCCCGGCTGCCGCTCCGGTGATCCCGCCCGAGACCGGCGCATCCAACGCTTGAAGCCCCGCAGCCTCGGCCTGAAGCGCAACCGCCCGCGCCGTGGCGACATCGACCGTCGAGCAATCGCAAAAGATCGCACCGGGTCTCATCAGCGGGATGATTTCAGCCGCGACGGCGCGCAGGATCTCGCCATTCGGCAGCATGGTGATGACGACATCGGCCTCCGTGACGGCATCGCGCGCCGTCTCGGCGCGCAGGATGGCATCGGGCATCGGCGCGACCGGGTCGAGGCCGCGCACCTGATGACCCGACCGGGCAAGATTGGCCGCCATCGGCGCGCCCATATGGCCGAGCCCGATAAATCCGATCTTCATCTCTGCTCCTCCCAGATCAGTTCCTTGGCCCCGAGCGGGGCCAGCACCGCGCGCACTTGCTCTGGCCCGGCCTCCGCGCGCCACTGCGGATTGCGGTCCTTGTCGATAATCTGGGCGCGCACGCCCTCCAGAAAATCGGTCATCGCGGTCGCGCGCGCGGTATAGCGATATTCGCGGCTAAGCGAGTCCTGCATCCGCTGATCCGCCCGCGCCGCCCGAACCATGGCCAGCGTCGCGGCCATCGACAAAGGCGAGTTCCGCCGCAGCGCCGCCAGCGCCTCAAGATCACCCGAGGCTTCAAGCGCCGCCATGATATCGGCGAGCGTCCGTCCGCCGAAAGCCGAGAGATCGCGATCGGCCAAAGGCGGATGCGGCCGCGGATGACCCTTGAGCCCGGCGACCTCTCCGCAGCTGGCCAGCCGGTCGATCAGCGCGGGCCATTCGGCCTCGGGGATATAGAAATCGGCAAAACCCGCATGGATGGCATCGCCCGCGCCCATCCGCGCGCCGGTCAGGCCAAGATATTCGCCAATCCGGCCCGGCGCCCGACCCAGAAGCCAACTGCCGCCGACATCGGGAACCAGCCCGATCCCGGTCTCGGGCATGGCCATCTGCGTGCTGTCGCCGACGACGCGATGGGCGGCATGACCGCCAACACCGACCCCGCCCCCCATGACGAATCCCTGCATGAAGGCGACGACCGGCTTCGGATAATCGGCGAGCATGGCATTCATGCGATATTCATCGGCAAAGAAGCGCTCGCCCAAAGCGTGATCGCCGACACGCCCCGCCTGATAAACCGCGGCAATATCTCCGCCTGCGCAAAAGGCGCGCGCGCCTTCGGCATCAATGATGACAAGGCGAACCTCGGGATCATCCCGCCAGCGCGTCAGTGCCTCGAGGATCGCCAGCGCCATATCATGGCTAAGCGCATTCAGCGCCTGCGGCCGAGTGAAGGTGATGCGGCCCGCATGACGGTCCTTGCGGATCGAGAGATCGTTCATCTCAGCCCCTTTCTGCCCAAAGAGCGTGGCGAAGGATCTGCCACCTGATTTCAGTCCTGTCCTCATCGATCCGCCATTGCCCAAGCTCTGCATCAGCGCTCTGCGCAATCGACTGGATCCACTTCGCTAAAGTGACGCGGAAGATCGGGGCGTGCCAGACCGAACGCTCGATTGGGCGCCAGAAGTTTCATCCTGATGGAAAAAATCAATAGCGGCGCGGCTCCGACGAGCAGTGGATTGCCGGACTCCATGTCACGATCTAAATGACGAAGCATAGGAGATCAGCCCCGCATTATCGGGAAAGACGATCGCGCCCGACCGCTTCTAGACCGCGACCCGCGACAGAGCCACGTCGCATGGCCGTGTTACTCCGGGGCCTGTGAAACGTGGCCAAAAAAGGCAAAGGGGCGTGTCCGCCCCTTTGAAGGGGGTATTTAAATGATGAAGAAAGCGCATTTCTCTATCACTCAAATACCCATGCGGCGGCGCGGTCAGTCGAGAGCTTTGAAGTTGAGGCTCGCACCGTCTTTGATGCCCGAGAACCAGCGTGCCGTGACGGTTTTCGTCTTCGTGTAGAAGCGGAAAGCGTCGGGGCCGTATTGGTTGAGATCGCCAAAGGCCGATTTTTTCCAGCCGCCGAAGGTGTAGTAGCTCAGCGGGACCGGGATCGGGAAGTTGATGCCGACCATGCCGACATTGACGCGGCTCGCGAAGTCGCGGGCGGTGTCGCCATCGGCGGTGAAGATTGCCGTGCCATTGCCGTAGTCATTGTCGATGACGAGGTTGAGGGCGTCCTCATAGGTCACGGCGCGGACGGTCGAGAGGACCGGGCCGAAGATCTCTTCTTTGTAGATGTCCATCTCGGGGGTGACATTGTCAAAGAGCGAGGGGCCGACGAAGAAGCCGTTTTCATAGCCCTGGATCTTCAGGTCGCGACCATCGACGACGAGTTTCGCGCCTTGCTCGACGCCTTTGTTGACCAGCCCGTCGATGCGGGATTTGGCCGCGGCGGTGATGACCGGGCCGAAGTCCACATCATCGCCTGCGGTATAGGGGCCGACCTTGAGTTTCTCGATGCGCGGGATCAGGCGCTCGATCAGGGCATCGGCGGTTTTTTGGCCCACGGGGACCGCGACCGAGATCGCCATGCAGCGCTCGCCTGCCGCGCCGAAGCCTGCGCCGACCAGCGCATCCGCCGCCTTGTCGAGATCGGCATCGGGCATGATTAGCATGTGGTTTTTCGCGCCGCCGAAGCATTGCGCGCGTTTGCCGTTGGTCGCCGCGCGGCCATAGATATATTGCGCGATCGGGGTCGAGCCGACGAAGCCCACCGCCTGAATGGTCGGGTGGTCGAGGATGGCGTCGACGGCCTCTTTATCACCGTTCACGACCTGCAGGACGCCATCGGGCAGGCCCGCTTCCTGTGCGAGTTTCGCCAGCAGGAGCGAGGTCGAGGGCACGCGCTCGGAGGGTTTCAGGATCATCGCATTGCCCGCCGAGATCGCCGGGCCCATTTTCCACAGCGGGATCATCGCGGGGAAGTTGAAGGGGGTGATGCCTGCGACGACGCCAAGCGGTTGGCGCATCGAGTAAAGATCAATCCCCGGGCCGGCGCTGTCGGTATATTCGCCTTTGAGAAGGGCGGGCGCGCCCATGCAGACCTCGATCACCTCGAGCCCGCGCTGCACATCGCCGCGCGCATCGGGCAGGGTCTTGCCGTGCTCGCGGCTGACGGCTTCGGCCAGCGCATCCATATTGTCATTGATGAGCTGGCCGAATTTCATCATCACGCGTGCGCGGCGCTGGGGGTTGGTTGCGCCCCAGACGGCCTGGGCTTTCTCGGCGCTGCGGATCGCCGCATCGAGCTCGGCCGGGGTCGCCAGCGGCACGCGGGCGATGACCTCGCCGGTCGCCGGGTTCATGACATCGCTGAAGCGGCCCGAAGTCCCTTTGACTTCCTTGCCATCGATCCAGTGATAAAGCTCTTGCATCTTGTCCTCCCGGTGAATGCGGCTGTGATCTTGCGCCATCATATCCTTGCAGCATTGCTGGAAAAAGCCGAAGGATGGCAAAAGCGTTTTGCGTTTTTGCAAAGGTAAGCGGCGATGGATTGGGATGACATGCGCATTTTTCTGGCCGTTGCCCGGGGCGAAACCCTCTCGGCGGCTGGGCGCAGATTGGGGGTCGATGCCTCGACGGTCGGGCGGCGGATTGCGCGGCTGGAGCAGGCCTTGGGCGCGAATCTTTTCCTGAAGGCGCCGCAGGGCTATGAGTTGGCACCTGAAGGGCTGCGGCTTTTGCCCCATGCCGAAGCCGCCGAGATTGCGCTGACGGGCGCGGCCGAGGCCTTGCGCGGGCAGGATGAGCTGACTGGCCAATTCCGCATCGGCGCGCCGGATGGCTGCGCGAATTACCTGTTGCCGCAGGTCTGCGCGAAGATTTCCGAGGACCATCCCGGGCTCGAGATCCAGATCGTTGCCCAGCCGCGGCTCTTCAACCTGACCCGGCGCGAAGCGGATCTGGCGGTTGGGGTTTCTCCGCCCCAGACCGGGCGGTTGACGGTGCAGAAGCTGACCGATTACCGCCTGCATCTCGCGGGCAGCCGCGACTATCTGGCGGCGCATCCGCCGATCCGGGGCCGGGCGGATCTGAAGTCCCATCGCATGATCGGCTATATTCCCGACATGATCTTCGACCCCGAGCTTGATTATCTGGCCGAGACTGGGGTCGAGCGGGTCGCGCTTTCGTCGAATGCGGTCTCGGTCCAGTTGCAGGCGATCCGGGCGGGGGCCGGGCTGGGGATCGTCCATGATTTCGCGATCCCCTTTGCACCGGGGGTTGAGCGCGTGCTGACCGATGAGATCTCGCTCACCCGCAGCTTCTGGCTGATCCGCCATGCCGATGACCGCCATTCGGCGCGCATGACCCGGCTCGCCGAAGCCTTGGCCAGCGGGTTGCGCGCCGAAGTGGCACGGCTTGAGGCAAAGGTTTCGCCCTAAGTCCCAGAG
Organism: Paracoccus aminophilus JCM 7686; assembly: GCF_000444995.1. Classification (NCBI taxonomy): domain Bacteria; kingdom Pseudomonadati; phylum Pseudomonadota; class Alphaproteobacteria; order Rhodobacterales; family Paracoccaceae; genus Paracoccus; species Paracoccus aminophilus. Next base: position 655,498 of record NC_022041.1, read on the forward strand.
GTTGAAGAGCAGACTTGACGGAAGGCGGTCTTACGAGGACGCTTAAGCCATAGCCTTGCGACTAACTTTGTTGATTTAGCCACGAAGGAGGATTCAGAATGCTCGTCAATCAAATCCTGTCGATGAAAGCGACCGCCGAAATCATAACGATTCGCCCGGATGCGACGGTGGCCGAGGCCGCCAAGCTGCTTTCAGACCGCCGCATTGGCGCCGTTGTGGTAAGCGAAGATGGCACGACCGCACATGGCATTCTGTCCGAGCGCGATATCGTGCGCGCGCTTGGCCGCAATGGGCCTGCGGCGCTTGATGGCTCGATCGGCGATCTGATGACCCGCAAGCTCGAGACCTGCGTGATCTCGGAAAATGCGCTGACCGTGCTGGAGCGGATGACCGAAGGTCGCTTCCGCCATATGCCTGTGGTCGATGGCGAGGGCCGGATGATCGGCTTCATCTCGATCGGCGACGCGGTCTCGGCCCGGCTCAAAGAGCTGCATGCCGAGAAGGAAGCGCTGACCGGCATGATCATGGGCGTCTGAGCTCCGAGTGGGCCAGCGACGGAGACCGGGGCAGGGCCTCATGCGGGGCCTTGCATCTGGAGCGGGAATATTGTTCCAAGTTGCTGAACCGGGGCAAAGGAAATTCACATGCGGATCGGCCTCTATCCAGGCACTTTCGACCCGATTACGCTCGGGCATGTCGATATCATCCAGCGGGCCATGGCTTTGGTCGACCGGCTGGTCATCGGTGTGGCGATCAATCGCGACAAGAAACCGCTGTTCGATCTCGAACGGCGCGTTGCCATGGTCGAGCAGGAATGCGCCGCGATCACCGCGCGCACCGGCGGCGAGATTCTGGTCCATCCTTTCGAGAATCTGCTGATTGATTGCGCCCGCGATGTTGGGGCAACCGTGATCGTGCGCGGGCTGCGCGCCGTGGCGGATTTCGAATATGAGTTCCAGATGGTCAGCATGAATCGCGCGCTCGATTCGAGCATCGAGACCGTGTTTCTGATGGCCGATGCCCGGCGTCAGGCGATTGCCTCGAAGCTTGTGAAGGAAATCGCGCGGATGGGCGGCGATGTCTCGAAATTCGTGACGCCCGCGGTGAATGGCGCGCTGCAAGAGGCCTTCGGGCGCAGCTAAGAACGCGCGCCTGCCTCATTTCCTCTCCCACGCCGCCCTGAAGTTGCTAGAGTTTCAGGGCGCGAGACAAGGAGAGAGATGCAGCAGATAGATTCCCACCAGCAAACGCGGCAGGGCCCGGACCCGATACCGGACCACGCAATTCTCGGCTTTGATGCCATCCCCGGCGCTTTGCGCGACGGGTGGCGCGACTTTCGCCGTGCGCCGGGCTTCGGGCTCTTTTTCGCCTCTTTCTATGTCCTCGGCGGTTTGGTGCTGGTGGCGGTCGCCGCCGCGACCGGGCGCGAATGGCTGCTGATGCCCTTCATCGTCGGCTTTCCGCTGATCGCCCCCTTTGCCGCGGTCGGGCTTTACGAGGTCAGTCGCCGGATCGAGCTGGGCGAGGTGCTCGACTGGCGCGCGATCCTGCGCACGGTCGTGGCACAGAAGGACCGGCAAGTGCCGTCGATGGCGATGGTGATCCTGCTGCTCTTCATGTTCTGGGTCTTCGTCGCCCATACGATTTTCGCGCTCTTCATGGGCGTTTCGGCGCTGACCAATATCACCAGCTCGCCCGAAGTTCTGTTCGGCACGCAGGGGCTGGCCATGCTTGCGGTCGGCACCTGTGTCGGCGCGGGCTTTGCGGGCGTGCTCTTCGCCATCACCGTGGTCGGCCTGCCGTTGATTCTTGACCGCGAGGTCGATCTCATCTCGGCGATCATCGCAAGCTTTCAGGCCGTCGCGGCAAATCTTGGTGTGATGCTGCTCTGGGGGCTGGTGATCACGGGCTTGCTGTTTCTCGCGATCCTGCCGCTGTTTCTCGGGCTTTTCATCGTGCTGCCGGTGTTGGGCCACGCAAGCTGGCACATGTATCGCCGCCTTCTGCCCGATGAGGACGAGACCTGATCGGGGCAGGCTGCGGTATCGCCACAGGCGGTCCTGACGAGCGGGCACGAAAAAGGCGGCCATTGGCCGCCTTGGTCGTCTCGGATCTTGGTCCGGACTTATTCGGAATCCGACGCACGCGGCGGCGCCAGTTTCGGGGTCAGACCGTTCTGGAGCGGATCCTCCTGACGCTGAACCGAGCCCTCGAAGTGGGCACCAGACTCTATAGCGATGGTCTTGTGAACGATGTCACCCTCGACGCGGGCGGTGGCGGTCAGGCGAACTTTCAGGCCACGCACGCGGCCAACCACACGACCGTTCACGACGATTTCGTCAGCGACGATTTCACCTTTGATGGTCGCGGTCTCGCCGACGATCAGCTGATGAGCGCGGATATCGCCCTCGACCGTTCCTTCGATCTGCACATCACCTGCGGTCTTGATATTGCCGGTCACAGTGAGGTCAGCAGAGAGAACCGAGGGCGTCCCGCGATGGCGCGGCGCGGCAGGAGCGGGGGTCTCGTGGTTCGTGTCGAAGCTGCGCGGGGTCTCGGTCGCTTCGGGCGCGGTTTGTTGACGGGGGCCAGGCTCAGTGACACGGGTCTTAGAAAACATTTTGGGCTGCCTTGATGAAACTCATGGGATCCACGGATTGACCATTCACGCGGACTTCATAGTGAAGATGCGAGCCGGTCGATCTACCGGTATTGCCCATATCACCGATCTGGGCCCCGCGCGACACCTTTTGGCCGACTTTCACCCGAATCTTGGAGAGATGACCATAACGTGTTTCTGTTCCGAGCTCGTGCTCGATCTTGATGAGATTGCCGTAACCCTGCATCCAGCCTGCATAAACCACGGTGCCATCTGCGGTTGAAAACACCGAGGTTCCGACCGGTCCGGCCATGTCGATGCCCTCATGGCGACGGCCCCAGCGCGAGCCGTAAGGCGAGGTATAACGGAAGGCCGAGCGCAGCGGCATCGCCAGCGGCAGCTTGTCGACCGCGATCCGGTAGGTGTTCACCTTGTCCAGCGAGACGAGGATTTCCTTCACCCGCGGATCGTCTTGCGTGATCGCAGCATCGCCGCGGGTCGAATAGCCAGCGGGCTCGAGCGGGCCGCCGGTGCCCGAATAGCCGGCGCGGACGGTGCGCAGCAGCTTGTCGGGATCAAGGCCAAGGCGGCGGAACATTTTGTCCATCGGATCGGTCGAAAGAGAGACCGCATCCTCGATCTGCGCAAACAGCGCGTCATTGCGGGCGACGATCCGGTCGCGGTCAAGCGCGATTTCCTGCGCCTCACGACGGGCATCGGTGGCCTCGGTCTCGGCGCGGAGCCTTGCGCCCGCAGCCTCTTTCAGCTCACCCGAAACGATATCCAGCGCGACCGAAAGTTCAGACATGCGATCCGCGCCGATCGGGGCCGGGCTGCCGTCTTCGGCCGGTTGGCCTTTGACGCTGTGCAGCGCCAGCGTCGTGTCATGCAGCTTGTTCTGGACCGCGCTCAACCCGGCTTCCAGCTCGCGACGCTGGTTTTCCGAGGTCAAAAGCTGCGACTGCATGGCCGAGACCTGATCCAGCGCCACCGAAAAGCGGCCTTGAGCGGCGGCAGCTTCGGCAGCGCGGGTGTCGCGCTCGGCCGACAAAGCGGCCAGACGGATCTCGAAGGCTTGTTGGGCGCGCGCGGTGGTGTCGCGTGACGAGCCTTCGCTCACCGTGCCGATGATCAGAAGCGAGCTTGCGATGATTGACCAGCCAAAGACCAGTGCAGCACCACCAAGCGCCGTCAGTTGCGTCAGCGGGCGCAGACGGATGTAGCGCGCGCTCTTCTCCGATTTCAGGAAAAGGCGCTGCTCCGGCAGCCAGCGTTCCAGCGTCGCATTCAAGCGGTTGGTGATGCCCAATGTCACTGTCCAGTTTCTGTGAGTGCGTCCCAGCCGCGCAATGACTGACCGCAGATGGAGCGGGTAAATCGGATGTGTGCCTTGGATGCAACAACGACGACAGAAACCATGTCGCTATTTGGCGGTTTGCTGCCAAATCCGACAGAAACCGGCAGATTTTCGCCGAGATACAGTGCGCCCTCTGCCGGTGTTTCGGACTCGTGGTTTGAACGGTCGGGCGGCTCACAGTTTCGTCAGAAAATCTGTGCTTTTCCGGCACCTGCACATGACCATTATGTCGCGGTCGGGGCATTTTCCCCGAGCAATCCCGGGGCAGATCGCCCAAGGGCGCGCCTTGAGCGTCTGCGACTTTCGGCGGTCAGCCGAAGGCGTAGGGCAAGGGGCCCGAGCGGTCCTCGGGGATGCTGATCGGGCGGTCGACCGGCGGCACCGAGCGCTGATGGCAATTCGGGCGCGGGCAGATTCGGCAGGAAATGCCGATGGGTTCGAAGAGGTCCGCGCTCGAAAGGTCGAGCCCATCGGCATAGACCATATCGCGGGCATGGCTGATCTCGCAGCCCAGACAGATCGCGAAGCGCCGCATCGGCGCGCCGAACGACCCGCCCGGTTTCGAGACATCGCGCGACAGGCACAGGTAGCGCTTGCCGTCGGGCGTCTCGGCCAGTTGCCGCAGGAAACGCGTCGGCGTCTCGAAGGCCTGATGCACGGTCCAAAGCGGGCAGGCCCCGCCAAAGCGCGCGAATTGCAGCCGGGTCGCGGAGTGGCGCTTGGTGATCGTGCCCGCCTGATCGACGCGGACGAAGAAGAAGGGCACGCCCTTGTTGCCCGCGCGCTGCATGGTCGAGAGCCGATGCGCGACCTGTTCGAGCGAAGCGTTGAAGAGATGTGACAGCCGCTCGAGATCATGGCGCTCTGTCTGGGCGGTGGCGAGAAAGCGCGAATAGGGCATCATCGCCGCGCCTGCGAAGTAATTCGCGAGCCCCAGCCGCGCGATGTCGCGCGCGCTGTCGCTGCGAAAACGGGCAAGCTCCAACGTCGCCTCGATCAGCGGGCGGCGGGTTTCCAGCGCGATCAGATGGAGCAGCTGGAACGCCAAAGTCTCGCGGCTGGCGGCGGCATTGACGGTGATGCGATTGCCCTCGCGCAGAAAGACCGCGCTGCTGCCAAGCTCGGCCCGGCTGACGGTCATGCCGCGCTCTTCCAGCGTGCGGATGGCGCGGTCGAGCGGCGCCATCTCGGGATTGGTCATCGCGTAATGCTCGGCCGCGTGATCGACTGCGTCGATGTAATTGTCGCAATAATGGAAGAAATCGCGCACCTCTTCCCAAGGCGAGAGGCTTGCGTTCTGCATTCCCGAACCCAAAGCCTCATCCAGCGCGGCCAGCCGTTCCTGCCCGTCGCGATGGGCGCGGTAAAGCTGCAAAAAGGCGCGGGCGAAGGCCGGGGCATTGGTCGCGGCAAGGCGCAGGTCGATCATGCCGGGCGGCGCGTCAAAGACCGGATCGGCCAAAGCCTCGGCCAGATCGACCACCATACGGTCGGCATCCCCCACCGCCATCGCACCCAGATCCAGCGAGAACTCGGCCGCGAGTTTCAGCAAAACCCCCGCCGAAACCGGGCGATGGTTGTTTTCCATCTGCGAGAGATAGGGCAGCGACACGCCCAGCCGGTCGGCAAAGGCGCGCTGAGTCAGCCTTGCGCGCTGGCGGGTTTCACGAAGAGCTGCGCCGGCATAGATCTTTTGCGTGGCCATGAGGGTGTCCGTCTTTGCAAACTTTCGGATAGGCTTTGCAAAGCGGACCCGCAAGGGGCGATCTCAGCCCCAGTCGTGAAAGACGAACCAAGCGCCAAGGCAGATCAGCGCAAAGCCCACACCATGCTGCCAGGTGAGCTTTTCGCCGAGATAGGCCCAGGAAAACACCGCGAAAACCGAGAGGCTGATGACCTCCTGAATGGTCTTCAGCTGAGCCGCGCTGAAATGGCCGTAGCCGATGCGATTGGCCGGCACCTGCAACACATATTCGAAAAAGGCGATGCCCCAGCTGACCGCGATGACAATCGCGAGCGGCGCCGCCTTGTGCTTGAGATGCCCATACCAGGCGAAGGTCATGAAGATATTCGAGGCGAGCAAAAGCCCGATTGTGACGACAGGAACCGGCAGGTTCATCATTGTTCCCAGTTGGTGCGGTGCTTTTCGAGGTTGCCGAACCGGGTGAAGCGGCCTTCAAAGCTCAGCTCGACCGTGCCGATCGGGCCGTGACGCTGCTTGCCCAGAATGACCTCGGCCTTGCCATGGCACGCTTCCATAACCTGCTGCCAGGTCACCATCTTGTCGAGCTCGTGGTCACCCGGCTTTTCACGCTCGCGGTAATATTCCTCGCGATAGACGAACATCACGATATCGGCGTCCTGCTCGATCGAGCCGGATTCGCGCAGGTCCGAGAGCTGTGGGCGTTTGTCTTCGCGGTTCTCGACCTGACGCGAGAGCTGCGACAGCGCGATCACCGGAATATCCAGCTCTTTGGCGATGGCCTTGAGCCCTTGGGTGATTTCCGAGACCTCGTTCACACGGCTGTCCTTGGCGGTCGCGGCGCGCAGCAGCTGAAGGTAGTCCACGATCAGCACGTCGAGCCCCATCGTGCGCTTCAACTTGCGGGCGCGGGCGGCCAGTTGGTTGATCGGCAAAGCCGGGGTGTCGTCGATATAAAGCGGGCAGTTTTGCAGATCATGCGCGGCTTGCACGAAGCGGCGGAACTCGTCCTCGGTCATATCGCCGGTCCGGATGTTCGACGAGGGCACCTCGGCGGCCTCGGACAGGATCCGCGCGGCAAGCTGTTCGGCCGACATCTCGAGGCTGAAAAAGCCGACGACGCCGCCCAGAACCGTGCCATGCGAGCCGTCGGGCATCTCGCCCATGCGATGCGCTTTGGCGACGTTGAAGGCGATGTTCGTCGCCAGCGAGGTTTTCCCCATCGAGGGACGCCCGGCCAGAATGATGAGGTCCGAGCGGTTCAGACCGCCCATCTTGCCGTCGAGATCAACCAGCCCGGTCGAGACCCCCGAAAGCCCGCCGCCCCGGCTATAGGCGGCATTGGCGGCATTAAGCGCGCCTGTGACCGCCGAGAGGAAGCTCTGAAAGCCGCGCTCGGCCACGCCCTGTTCGCCGAGCTTGTAAAGCGTCTGTTCGGCGGCCTTGATCTGCTCTTCGGCATTGTCGCTGATCGTCACTTGCGAGGCGCGGGCAGAAATATCCTGCCCGAGCGCGATCAGTTCGCGGCGCATGGCGAATTCGCGGATCATCTGCGCGTAATCGCGCGCGGCATGGGACGAAATCGCCGCTGCCGCCAGACGCGCGAGATAGGCCGGGCCGCCAAGGTCTTTCAGGCCCTGGTCGTTTTCCATGAAGGCCTTGATCGTCACCGGGCTCGCCAGCGCGTTCTTGGTGATGCGCTCGGCGCAGATTTCATAGATGCGACGATGGACGGGATCGTAGAAATGCGGCGGGCTGATGATCCGGGTGACGTGGTCAAAGACCTCGTTATTGGTCAAAAGCGCGCCGAGAAGCTGCTGTTCGGCCTCGATCGAGAAGGGGACGGCCTGTTCTGCGGCGGCGCTGGCGATCTCTGCCGGTTGCCGGATTTCCAATGCGCGCAGCTCGCTCATGCCCATGCCCTCATATCAGTGGACCCCGCTTATCTCACAAAGCGGGGCCCGGTTCTATCCTGCTCATCGCGCTTTCGCGCTTTGCAGATCAGGGATGCGCGGCTTGCCACCCACGCGGATCGTTGAGGAAGGCCTCGACCTCATCCAGCGTCGCCGCGTCGAATTTGCCCTGCGCGCGAGCCTCGGCCAGCACATCCCACCAGGTGCAAAGATAGTGCAATTGCACGCCATGTTCGGCCAGACGCGCGGGCGTGTCCTTGAAGATGTCGTAGTAGAAGATCACCGCCGTATGCCCGCAGTTCGCGCCGGTTTCGCGAATGGCATCGACGAAAGACAGCTTCGAGCCGCCGTCGGTGGTCAGATCCTCGACCAGAAGCACCTCTTGGCCCTCGGTCATCACGCCTTCGATGCGGGCGTTGCGGCCGTAGCCTTTGGGCTTCTTGCGGACATAGGTCATCGGCAGCGCGAGCCGCTCGGCGACCAGAGCGGCAAAGGGAATGCCCGCCGTCTCGCCGCCCGCGACGTTTTCGAAGAACTCAAAACCCGCGTCGCGCAGGACGGTGCCCGCCATGAAGTCCATCAGCGTCGCGCGGATGCGCGGGAAGGACAAAAGCTTGCGGCAGTCGATATAGGTCGGGCCCTTCAGGCCAGAGGCATAGGTGAAGGGCTCGGCGGCGTTGAAATGAACCGCGCCGATTTCCAGAAACATGCGGGCGGTCAGGCGCGCGATTTCCTCGCGCGAGGGGAAGGGCAGGGTCATTTCACGTCCTCGACATGCCAGTAAAGCGGGAAGCCGGGGTCGAAAACGGTGACGGTCTCGTCGCCGGCGGTGATTTTTGCGGGATATGCGGCGGGCGTGTCGCGTTTCACGAGACGCAGGCTGTCCTCATTGGGCGCGAGCCCGTAATGCGCGGCGCCATGAAGCGAGGCAAAGCCCTCAAGCCGGTCGAGCGCGCCGTCTTCCTCGAAGACATGGGCGAGGATCGACATGGTGTTCGGCGCGGTAAAGCAACCGGCACAGCCGCAGGCGCTTTCCTTGGCTGTATCCGGGTGCGGCGCCGAATCAGTGCCGAGGAAAAAGCGCGGATCGCCCGAAGTCGCGGCCTCGCGCAAGGCGATGCGGTGGCTTTCGCGCTTGGCGACGGGCAGGCAATAGTAATGCGGGCGTATGCCGCCGACGAGGATATGGTTGCGGTTGATGACCAGATGATGGGTGGTGATCGAGGCCGCGATATTGTCATTGGCGCGCACATAATCGGCGCCGTCCTTGGTCGTGATATGCTCCATCGTGACCTTGAGGCCGGGATGGGCGCGACGGACCGGGTCGAGCACGCGGTCGATAAACACCGCCTCGCGATCAAAGATATCGACGGCGGGATCGGTCACCTCGCCATGCACACAGAGCGGCACGCCTGCCTCGGCCATCGCATCAAGCACGCCGCGCACCTTGTCGAAATCCCGCACGCCGCTGGCCGAATTGGTGGTCGCGCCAGCCGGATAAAGTTTCACGGCGGTGATGATGCCTGCGCGATAGGCCGCGACCAGATCGGCGGCATCGGTGGCCTCGGTCAAGTAAAGCGTCATCAGTGGACGTAACGTCACGTCGCCCGGCAGCGCGGCGGTGATCCTGTCGCGATAGGCGACCGCCTCGGCACCGGTCACAACCGGAGGCACAAGGTTCGGCATGATGATGGCGCGACCGAAATGCGAGGAATATCCGCAGACTGCTTCCAGCATCGCGCCGTCGCGCAGATGCAGATGCCAGTCGTCGGGGCGGCGGATGGTCAATGTCTGGGTCATGGTTTGGCCTTATAGGGGCTGGCGGCGCGGGGGTGAAGTGCCCCTTGCTAGCCGAAAGTGGAGCTTGGCAAAACGCCCCATCGGGCCCAAGTTCTCAAATTGCGACAGGAATAAGGAAGTCCCGAGATGAAAACCGATATGTTCGGCCCAGCCGCCATCTTCGCGCCCTTCGCGCTTTGGCAACAGATGGCCGAGATCGCTTGGGAATCCCAGACGGTCATTGCCATGCGCACGGCGGGCCTGCTCGGTCTGGTCAAGCAAGACGCGGGTGAGCCGCAGCGGATGGTCATGGAAAAGGCCGATGCGGCGGGCGAGGCGATGACCGCCGCCTTGCGCGCGGCCTCGCGCGGGGCACGGGCCGATCAGGTGATGAAGGCCGCCTTGCGCCCCTATCGCCGTCGCACCAAGGCCAATGCCAAGCGCCTGACCGGGCATCTTTAAGCCGGACCTGTCTTCTGGCGTGATCCAGACTGGCGGATCGCCCAACCCCGGATCGCCCAACAAAAAACGCGCCCCTTCGGGCGCGTTTTTGTTTTTTGGATCAGGCGCAAAGGCTCAGATCAGCTTGCCCATGGCAACAGCGGTATCCGACATGCGGTTCGAGAAACCCCATTCGTTGTCATACCAGGTCAGGATGCGGCAGAAGGTGCCCTCCATGACTTTGGTCTGGTCAAGCGCGAAGATCGAGCTGTGCGGATCGTGGTTGAAGTCGATCGAGACATTCGGCTGGTCGGTGTAGCCCAGCACGCCCTTGAGCTTGCCGTTCGAGGCTTCGATGATCGCCTGGTTGATCTCTTCGACAGTGGTGTCGCGCGCGGCTTCGAAGGTCAGGTCGACGACCGAGACGTTCGGGGTCGGCACGCGGACCGAGACGCCATCGAGACGGCCCTTGAGTTCCGGCAGCACCAGACCCACGGCTTTTGCCGCACCGGTCGAGGTCGGGATCATCGACAGAGCCGCGGCGCGGGCGCGGTAGAGATCCTTGTGCATCGTGTCCAGCGTCGGCTGGTCGCCGGTGTAGCTGTGGATCGTGGTCATGAAGCCTTTCTTGATCCCGATCTTTTCGTTCAGCACATAGGCGACCGGGGCAAGGCAGTTGGTGGTGCAGCTCGCATTCGAGACGACGAGCTGGTCGGCTTTCAGCGTATTGTCGTTCACGCCGAAGACGATGGTGTTGTCCGCGCCGGTCGAGGGCGCCGAGACCAGAACCCGCTTCGAGCCATTTTCGAGGTGGATTTTCGCCTTGTCGCGGTCGGTGAAGATGCCGGTGCATTCCAGCGCGACATCGACATTGCCCCAGGGCAGTTCGGCCGGGTTGCGCACGGCGGTCACTTCGATCGGGCCGGTGCCCACGTCGATCGTATTGCCCGAGACCTTCACCTCATGCGGGAAACGGCCATGGACCGAATCGAAGCGCAGCAGATGGGCATTGGTCTCGACCGGGCCGAGATCGTTGATCGCCACCACCTGAATGTCGGTGCGCCCCGATTCGACGATTGCGCGCAGCACGTTCCGGCCGATCCGTCCGAAACCGTTGATTGCCACCTTGACTGTCATGGTTTTCCTCTCCCGCTGATTCAGGGTTTGGCTGCAAATAGCCCGCAAATCAAAGTGATTGCAAATGTTCCGCGCCGCTTTCGCCGCTCAAATCCCCGGGAGCGGCCATGTTAGCGACAGACTTTCGGCCCTAGCGCCAAAAGCTGAGAAATTCGATGAGATCGGAGAACTGGCGCCCGAGGAAAAGCGGCATGTGGCCGCCCAGAAAAACCGCATCGACCACGAAGAGCAGGACGATGAAAAGGGCCAGCGTGAAAGCGATCGCGTTTGTCATAGGGTTTCCTGCGCCCAAAGGCCGGGGCGCGCCATGAAAGCTTGGGATGCGCGGGGCCCGCGCCCCTTTGTGCTAGGCCAAGGGGCGCGGGCTCTGCAAGGGCTCTTCGCCGGGAAGGTCCGTGCGGGGCCAATCAGCTATCCTCATCGGTTTCACCGGCGATCAGGAAGAGATCGCCCGCGGCCTCCATGCGGCGGATGGTCGCGACAACGGTGTTCATCGCCTCTTCCGTGTCCTTGGTCGAGACCTTGCCCATCGCAGTGATATCTTCGCGCATGGTGTCGGCCAGCCGCGTGGACAGCGCCGCGAGGATGAATTCGACCGTCGGCTGATCCTTTTGCCCCGAACCCGCCATGGCCCGTGTGAGCGTGATCCCGTCGATCTCGCGGATGATGCGGGGAATGTCGCGCGGATCAATCCGAACCGGGATATTCGACCAGGTGAAGATCGCCTTGCGGACATGTTCGGCGAATTGGGCATCGTCATCATCAAGCCCGGCCAGAACCGCGTCGCGGGTCGAGGCCAGCGAGAAGTTGAGGATCGCGCCGACCTTTTCGACCGGCCCGCCTTCCAGCGCGGGCTGCGGCAGAAGATCTGCGGCATGAACCAGCGCAAGCCCGATACGACGCAATGCGGGCAGCTCGATCCCGCCGGTGAGCGACATCGCATAAGCGATCTGGCGCGCGAGTTCGGGCTCGAGCTGGCCAAAGACCTCGGCCGCGCGCGGCACCGGCAGTTTTTGAAACATCACCGCCGCGATCTCGCAGGCCTCGGTCCGCGCGAGCTCTGCCAGCATATTCGCGGGCAGGGTCGCGATGCGCTGCCAAGGATCGCTGGCGCCGGACAGCGCCGCCATGCGTCGGAGCCTGCTGGAGGTCGCCTCGGAGAGATGGCCGTCGAGAAGCGACAGCGCGCCGTCGATCGTGCCGGGGAAATGCAGCCCGACCGCTTCGATTTGGGTGCAAAATTCCTCAATGACGCTGTCGCGGGTGTCGCGGTCGATCAGATCCATCGAGGCGATTTCTTCGGCGAGCGCGGCCTGAGCCGAGGGCGGCAGCGCGGACAGGTCGAGATCGGCGCCTTCGGCCAGCAGATAGCGCACGACGACCGCAGCCTTCTGGCGCGAGGTCAGCACGCGCGAGACGAAGCCACCTTCGTCGAAACCGCCATCAAAGCCGCCGAAGCTGCCCGCGCCGAAGCCGCTGCCATCAATCATCAAAAAGCCCCCGATTCTTGCGTCTCGGGGGCAGATTGGCATCAAAAGGCTAAGGACGGGTTAGCCTGCGGTCAGAGCGCGCCGAAAACCCGGCGGAAAATCGTATCGACATGTTTGGTGTGGTAACCAAGATCGAACTTTTCCTCGATTTCCGCGGGCGAGAGCGCGGCGGTGACTTCTGCATCACCGAGAAGCTCGGTCTTGAAATCGGCGCCCTGTTCCCAGACCTTCATGGCGTTGCGCTGCACGAGACGGTAGGCGTCTTCGCGGCTGACACCGGCTTGGGTCAGAGCCAGAAGCACACGCTGCGACATGACCAAGCCCTTGAACTTGTTCATATTGCGCAGCATGTTTTCCGGATAGATCACCAGCTTTTCGATCACGCCAGCCAGACGGCTCAGCGCGAAATCGAGCGTGATCGTCGCATCGGGGGCAATGCCGCGCTCGACCGAGCTATGCGAGATGTCGCGCTCATGCCAAAGCGCCACGTTTTCCATCGCCGGGATCACGGTCATGCGCACCAGACGCGCAAGACCGGTGAGGTTTTCGGTCAGAACCGGGTTGCGCTTGTGCGGCATCGCCGACGAGCCCTTCTGGCCGGGCGAGAAAAACTCTTCGGCCTCAAGCACTTCGGTGCGCTGCATGTGGCGGATCTCGATCGCGATGTTTTCCATCGACGAGGCGATGACGCCAAGCGTGGCAAAGAACATCGCATGACGGTCGCGCGGAATGACCTGCGTCGAGATCGGCTCGGGTTTGAGGCCGAGCTGCAGGCAGACATGCTCTTCGACCGCCGGGTCGATATTGGCGAAGGTGCCGACCGCGCCCGAGATCGCGCCGGTGGCGATTTCTTCGCGGGCATGGACGAGGCGCTGACGGCCACGCTCCATTTCCGCATAGAAGCGGGCGAAGGTCAGGCCCATCGTGGTGGGCTCGGCATGGATGCCGTGCGAGCGGCCGATGCGGACGGTGTCCTTATGTTCAAAGGCGCGCTTTTTCAGCGCGGCCAGAACGCGGTCCATATCGGCGAGCAGGATGTCGGCGGCACGCACGAGCTGGACGTTCAGCGTGGTGTCGAGCACATCCGAGGAGGTCATGCCCTGATGGACGAAACGCGCCTCATCCGCGCCGATATGTTCGGCGAGATGGGTCAGGAAGGCGATGACGTCGTGCTTGGTCACGGCCTCGATCTCGTCGATGCGGGCCACGTCGAAGGCGACGTCTTTGGCTTTCCAGACGGCTTCGGCATTCGCTTTCGGAATGACACCCAGCGCAGCCTGGGCGTCGCAGGCATGGGCCTCGATCTCGTACCAGATTTTGAACTTGGTTTCGGGCGACCAGATGGCGGTCATTTCGGGGCGGGAGTAGCGCGGGATCATCGGAGCCTCCTGAGGTTCCGGGCGATTTAGCGCGGCTTGGCCCTTTGAGCAACCTTGGCAGGGGTATTTGGATGATGAAGAATGGGGGCAGGGAGACAAGAGGTTGGAATATGGGCGTGATTTTGCAAAAGAGGTTGGCCTTCGCACCATGGGAGGATGCGCGGACGCGGCGGCTGCCGGGGGTGATTCCCGTCGCGCCCGAGGATTGGCTGGTCGAAGATGACGCTTTTGCCGAGAAAATGGCGCTGCGGGCCGAGCTGATCGCGACCCAGGAGGCGGCGGTTCATCGCATGGCGCCGGATGCTTTGGCGGCGGCGCGTGAGCTTTATGGCCAGATCCTCGCGCTTCTGCCGGGGCGGGGTTATCAGCTCGGGCCTGATGGGGTGATCCGGCGGCCGGATGGGGTCGAGGTTTTGCCCGATCTCGAGCAGCCTTTGCTGACGCTTGGGCGGCTGGTGGTCGAGGATTTTTGTCTGATGCTGCCGGACGGGGAGAGCGGGCATGCGCTTCGCGGGGCGATCCTGTGCTTTCCGGCGGGCTGGACTCTGGCCGAGAAATTCGGGCGGGCGATGCTCGGGATTCACCAGCCGGTCGCGAAATATGACGAGGCTCTGGCGCCACGCGTGCAGCGGCTGATGGACGGGATGCGGACCGGGATCGGGCTGTTGCGCGGGACCGCGCATCATTCGAATGCGCCGTTGCACAATCCGCGCAGTGAGGCTCAGGGGCATTCCGTCTCGGGCGATTTGCCCTTCATCCGGGTCGAGCGGCAATGTCTCTTCCGGCTGCCCGAGACCGGCGCGGTGGTGTTCTCGATCCATACCACGCTGATCCGCGAGGCTGATCTGTCAGAGGTGCAGAAAGCGACCTTGGCGGAGTTCCCGATCCGCGATGCCGCCTGAGCGCTAGCCCGTGACCGCTTGAACCAGAAGCACGACGTTGAGGCCAAGGACCAAGGCGGCGGCGGCGCCTGCGAGGAGGAGCGTGGCGCCGCGGATGCGGAAGGTGCCCATGATCTTGGGGCGGGAGATGAAATAGATCAGCGCCATCATCGGCACCGGCAGCGCGATCGAGAGCACGACCTGCGACAGGATCAGCGCCGTGGTGGCGTTGATCCCCAAGGCCACGACGATGAAGGCCGGGACCATGGTGACGAGACGGCGCATCCAGATCGGGATCGAGCGGCGCAGGAAGCCCTGCATGATCATCTGGCCCGCCATCGTGCCGACGACCGAGCTTGAGATCCCGGACGCGATCAGCGAGCTGAGAAACATCGCTGCGGCAAAGCCGCCGAGGATCGGGGTCAGGGTGCGATAGGCGGTCTCGATCTCGGCGATGCCCGCGTGGTCGGGGTGGAAAGCCGAGGCCGACATCATCACCATGGCCATATTGACGAGACCGGCGACGGCGAGCGCAATGATGACCTCGCCATTCGAGAAGCGGATGATCCGCGCGGTTTCCCCGGCATTGCGCGCGGTGATCCGCGATTGCGTCAGGCCCGAATGGAGGAAGATCGCATGGGGCATGACCGTGGCCCCGATGATGCCGACGGCGATGGTCAGCGCATAGGCATCGGGCAGCGAGGGCGTCACGCTGGCGCGCAGCGCGGCGGACCAGTCGACCGGGGCGATCAGCATCTCGGCGAGATAGCTGAGCGCGATGATCCCGACGAGGCCGCCAATCAGCAGCTCCATCGCGCGAAAGCCACGCCGTTCGAGCAGCAAAAGCGCATAGGTGACGATCGCGGTGATGGTCATGCCCGCAAGCAGCGGCAGGCCGAAGAGCAGCGAGAGGCCAAGCGCGCCGCCCAGAAACTCCGCCAGATCGGTTGCCATGACGGCAAGCTCGCTCACCATCCACATCGCGGCGACGAGGGGACGGGGCAGGTGATCGCGGCAAAGCTCTGCGAGGTTCTTGCCCGTCACGATCCCGAGCCGGGCCGAGAGCGACTGAAAGAGCATCGCGACCAGATTGGCCAGCACCACCACCCAGAGCAGCGTATAGCCGTAGCGCGCGCCCGCCTCGATATTCGTCGCGTAATTGCCGGGATCGACATAGGCGACTGAGGCGACCACGGCGGGGCCCGCAAGCATCAACCGTTGTCGCCAGCCGATACCTTCCGTGCCGAGGGGGAGCGAAAGCGAAGAGCGGGCGCGGTTGGACAGACTGAGCATGACGGGGTGCCGCAAGACGGAGGGCGAAAAGCCGGGCGAAAACTTAGCCGGTGATCCAGAAGTTAGCCTTGGCTAAGACAATTGCAACCCCTCGTCTTGGGCTTCATCATATGGGCACGGAAAAAGAAGGGCGGACCGGGGGAAGCGATGGCTTTCCGGGCGCGGGGCCGCCTCTAGCGGCGAGGGCTACGTGTGACAGAAGAAGCGGAAACGCCGCAATCGGATCGGTTCGACCGGGCCCGTGAGGTTCGCTCGAAGGCGCGCGTCGAGGATTATGTCGAGATGATCGGCGATCTGATCGAGGAATTCGGCGAGGCGCGCACGGCGGATCTGGCGGCGCGGATGGGGGTGGCGCAGCCGACGGTGACCAAGGCGGTCGCGCGGCTTCGGCGCGATGGTTATGTCACCTCGCGGCCCTATCGCGGCGTCTTTCTGACCGAGACGGGCGCGGCCTTGGCCGAACGCGTGCGCAAGCGGCACCGGATCGTGGTCGCGTTGCTGATCTCGCTTGGCGTGCCCGAGCTGATTGCCGAACTCGACGCCGAGGGGATCGAGCACCATGTCTCGGATGAGACGCTCGCGGCCTTCGAGCAGCATCTCGATAGCTGCAAGTCGCGGGGCTAGATCGGCCCGAGACCATCGCGCGAAACGGAAAAGGCCGCCCGAAGGGGCGGCCTTTCTGTTTCATCGCTGCCGGATCAGCAGCTGTAATACATCGCATATTCGATCGGGTGCGGCGTATGCTCATAGGCATAGACCTCTTCCCATTTCAGCTTGATGTAGCTGTTGAGCTGATCGCGGGTGAAGACATCGCCGGCGAGCAGATAGTCCATGTCCTTCTCAAGCTCTTCCAGCGCCTCGCGCAGGCTGCCGCAAACGGTCGGGATCTCGGCCAGTTCTTCCGGCGGCAGATCGTAGAGGTCCTTGTCCGAGGCCGGGCCTGGGTCGATCTTGTTCTTGATCCCGTCCAGACCGGCCATCAGCAGGGCGGCGAAGGCGAGATAGGGGTTCGCTGCCGGATCGGGGAAGCGGGCCTCGACGCGTTTGGCTTTCGGCGATTCCGTCCACGGAATCCGAACCGCACCCGAGCGGTTGCGTGCCGAATAGGCGCGCAGAACCGGAGCCTCGAAGCCCGGGATCAGGCGCTTGTAGCTGTTGGTCGAGGGGTTCGTCAGCGCATTGAGCGATTTGGCATGTTTCAGGATGCCGCCGATGAACCACAGGGCCTCTTGGCTAAGATCGGCATATTTATCGCCTGCGAACAGCGGCTTGCCGCCCTTCCAGATCGACATGTTCACATGCATCCCCGAGCCGTTGTCGCCCTTCATCGGCTTCGGCATGAAGGTCGCCGATTTGCCATAGGCGGCGGCAACGTTGTGGATGACATATTTGTATTTCTGGATGTTGTCGGCCTGCTCGACCAGACCACCGAAGATCATGCCAAGCTCGTGCTGAGCGGTGGCGACCTCGTGGTGGTGTTTGTCGACCTTGATGCCCATGCGCTTCATGGTCGAGAGCATCTCGCCGCGAATGTCCTGCGCCGCATCGATCGGGTTCACCGGGAAATAGCCGCCCTTATGGGGCGCGCGGTGACCTTGGTTGCCCGATTCGTAGACCGTGTCGGTGTTCCAGGCGGCGTCATGGCTATCGAGCTCGAAGCTCACCTTCTGGGGCGAGACCGAATAGCGCACGTCGTCGAAGAGGAAGAATTCCGCCTCGGGGCCGAAATAGGTCGTGTCGCCGATGCCGGTCGATTTCAGATAGGCCTCGGCCTTCTTGGCGATCGAGCGCGGGTCGCGCGAATAGGCCTCGCCGGTGTCGGGCTCGGCGACGTCGCAATGGATGCAGAGCGTCTTTTCAGCATAGAAGGGGTCGATATAGACCGAGGTCGGATCGGGCATCAGCTTCATGTCGGACTGATCGATCGACTTCCAGCCTGCGATCGACGAGCCGTCGAACATGAAGCCTTCTTCGAAGAAATCTTCGTCGACGAGGTCCGAGACCAGCGTCACATGCTGCAATTTGCCTTTCGGATCGGTGAAACGGACGTCGACATAAGCGATGTCCTCTTCCTTGATCTGATCCAGAACGTCTTTGACACTCATGGTCGTCCTTCCTTGGGTAGTCCGCCGGGGCGCGCCGCGGGCGGTGTCATCTGGTTGTCGCGTGAGCGAATGGGATCAAAGGGCGTCGTCGCCGGTTTCGCCGGTGCGGATGCGGATGGCCTGTTCGACCGGCGAGATGAAGATCTTGCCGTCGCCGATCTTTTCGGTGCGCGCGGCGCTGATGATCGCATCGACCGCGGGCTCGACCAGATCGTCGGGCAGAACCATTTCGATCTTCACCTTGGGCAGAAAGTCGACGACATATTCCGCCCCCCGGTAAAGCTCGGTATGGCCCTTCTGGCGACCGAAGCCTTTGACTTCGGTGACCGAAAGCCCTTGCACGCCGACTTCCTGAAGGGCCTCTTTCACGTCGTCCAGTTTGAACGGCTTGATGATCGCCTCGACTTTCTTCATCGCCTGATCCTTCGTCACGACTTGCCTGAACCCTGATTGGACGCTTTGACTGGGCCCGTCCATCCGAATGCAGCCGCAGCCGGGGTGGAAAACCGGAATCGCGGGCGGTTGCCCTGAAATTGGGCGGAGTGATGAAATAATGGGCAAAGATCTGTTCGCGAGCCGCGAATTGCTGACCAGCGCGCAGATGCGGGCGCTGGAAAATCACGCGATGGCAACGGGGCTCGCGACCGGGCTTGCGCTGATGGAGCGCGCCGGAGCCGCCGTCGCCCAAGAGATTCGCCTGCGCTGGCCGGTGCCGGGCCGGGTCGTGGTTTTGTGCGGACCGGGAAACAACGGCGGCGACGGCTATGTCGTGGCACGGCTGCTTGATGAGGCGGGCTGGCAGGTGCGGGTCTTGGGGCTAGAGACCGCGCCGGGCCCGGATGCCGCCGAGATGAAGCGGCGCTGGCGCGAGCGGGGCGGCATCGAGGCGTTGACCGTGGAAGGCCTTCGCCGGGAGGAGGCGGATCTCACTGTCGACGCGATCTTCGGAACCGGTCTGACTCGGCCGCCTGAGGGCGAGATTGCCGCGCTCCTGCGCGATCTCGGGAATGCGGCGCGGGACGGGCACGCGGTCTCGCAACCGCTGGTCGCGGTCGATGCGCCGAGCGGGCTTTGCCTCGACAGCGGGGCGGTGCTCGGCGCGCGGCGCGGCGCGGATGCAGGCGCACCCCATGCCCGACTGACCGTGACCTTTGACAGCCCGCGCCGTGGCCATGTGCTGGAGCTCGGGCCCGCGCTTTGCGGCGAGCTGGTGATCGCCGATATCGGGCTTGCGCGGCAGGGGCGGGTGGCGCCGTTCGGGGCGATCGCGCCGCCGATCGCGCTGATGAGCGGACCGAGGTTTGCCGCGGAACAGGCGTTCGAATCGCATTTCGGCCATGATGAGCTTTGCCGGAATCTGCTCACCAAATCCGCGACGGGACATAAATTCAGCCACGGCCACGCGCTGATCCTCGCTGGCGGCTTGGGGCAGGGCGGGGCCGCGCGGCTTTCGGCCAAGGCGGCTTTGCGGGTGGGCGCGGGTCTGGTGACGCTTGCGCCCCCGACCGAGGCGCTGGGCGAACATGCGTTGCCGCCCGATGCGCTGATGCGGCGCGCGGTCGATGGCCCCGAGGATCTGCTGCACCGGCTTGAGGACAAGCGCATCACGGCGGCCCTGCTTGGCCCCGGCTCCGGCATCGAGCGGGCGGCGGCGCTACTGTCGGCTTTGCTCGAGACCGGGCGGCCCACCGTCCTCGACGCCGATGCGCTCACGGCTTTGTCGCGACGCGCCGAGCCGCTGGCAGGGCTGCATCCGGGCTGCGTGCTGACCCCGCATCTGGGCGAGTTCGCCCGGCTTTTCCCCGATCTTGCCGAGAAACTGCGCGGGCCGGTGCTGCCCGCATCGCCGCCGCCGGAGGATATGGCCGCGGCCCTCGCGTGGCACGCGGCGTTAAAGGCCGATCAGGCCGCACTGGCCGCGATGCGCGGGCCGCTTTATTCGAAGCTCGACGCGGTTTGCGAGGCTGCGGCGCGGGCGGGCTGCACGGTTCTGCTCAAGGGCGCGGATACGGTGATCGCAGGGCCAGACGGCCCGCCCTTCGTTCAGGCCTCAAGCTATGACGCGGCAGCGCCCTGGCTTGCGACGGCCGGTTCGGGAGATGTTTTGGCCGGAATTATCCTCGGCGCGATGGCGCGCGGCAGCGGGCCCTATCGGGGCGCGCGCATCGGCGCGGCGCTTCACGCTGCCGCAGCGCGCAGCTTTGGTCCGGGCCTCATCGCCGATGACCTGCCCGACACGCTGCCAAAGGTCTTTCATACACTGGCCATATGACGATTTTCTGCTCGCACAGAGGGAAATGCTTTGCTAGAAGGGCGCGGATTTCCGTGGCGGGCCATCCGGCTTGCCCGGCTGAGTTTGCGGGTGTGGCGAAATTGGTAGACGCACCAGATTTAGGTTCTGGCGCCGCAAGGCGTGGGGGTTCAAGTCCCTCCACCCGCACCATGGTTGGATGAAGGATTACAGATGCAGGTCAAGGAAACCCAGAACGAAGGGCTCAAGCGCGGCTATACGTTCACTCTGCCGGCCGCCGAGCTTGCTGCCAAGGTCGATGAGAAGCTGAAAGAAGCGCAGCCCGAAGTCGAGATGAAGGGCTTCCGCAAAGGCAAAGTCCCGATGGCGCTGCTGAAAAAGCAATTCGGCCCGCGCGTTCTGGGCGACGCCATGCAGGAAGCCGTTGACGGTGCGCTGCGCGACCATCTGGAATCGACCGGCGACCGTCCGGCCGTCCAGCCGAAAATCGAGATGGAAAACGGCGAGAACTGGAAAGAGGGCGACGACGTTGTGGTCAACGTCGCTTACGAAGCTCTGCCGGCGATCCCGGAAACCGATCTGTCGGGCATCGAGATCGAGCGTCTGGTCGTGAAGGCCGAAGACAAAGCCGTTGACGAAGCGCTCGCGAATCTGGCCGAGAACGCCCAGAACTTCGAAGACCGTCGCAAAGGCTCGAAAGCTCAGAGCGGCGATCAGGTCGTGATCGACTTCAAAGGCATGGTTGACGGCGAAGCCTTCGAAGGCGGCACCGCAGAGAACTATCCGCTGGTTCTCGGCTCGGGCTCGTTCATCCCCGGCTTCGAAGATCAGCTGGTCGGCGCCAAAGCCGGTGAAAACGTCGATGTGAAGGTCACCTTCCCGGCGGAATACGGCGCGGCTCACCTTGCTGGCAAAGACGCGATCTTCGAGACGACCGTCAAGGAAGTCAAAGCCCCGAAGAAAGCCGAGATCGACGACGAGCTCGCCAAGAAATTCGGCGCCGAAGACCTCGCTTCGCTGAAAGCGCAGATCACCGAGCGTCTGGAAGCCGAATATCAGGGCGCCTCGCGTCAGGTTCTCAAGCGCGCGCTGCTCGACAAGCTCGACGGCCTCTACAGCTTCGACCTGCCGGAAGCTCTGGTCGAGATCGAATCCGGTCAGATTGCGCACCAGCTCTATCACGAAGAGCATCCGGATGATCACGGCCACAACCACGGCGAGATCGAGCCGACCGACGAGCACAAGAAGCTCGCCGAGCGTCGCGTCCGTCTGGGCCTCGTTCTGGCCGAAATCGGTCAGAAGGCCGAAGTGACTGTTTCGGATCAGGAAATGACGCAGGCGGTTCTCCGTCAGGCGCGTCAATACCCGGGTCAGGAACGTGCGTTCTTCGAGTTCATCCAGCAAAACCAGCAAGCGCAGCAGCAGCTGCGTGCGCCGATCTTCGAAGACAAGGTCATCGACCACATCGTCGAAGGTGCGAAAGTGACCGACAAAGAAGTCTCGAAAGAGGATCTGGAAAAGGCAGTCGAAGCTCTCGACGAGCTCTGATCCTTTCCACCGTTTCAGGAAAAGGCCGCCGCTTCAGGCGGCCTTTTTCATGTCGTCCTCGATGTCATCGCCGTTGAGGCTGTCGATCCGGCGCGAGAGCTCGGCATTGAACTCGGCGCCGATCATCACGATGATCGAGGCGATCCACAGCCACATCATCAGCACCACCACCGCGCCAAGCGAACCATAGGTCTCGCTGTAATGGGCGAGGTTCTGGACATACCAGCTGAACCCAACCGAAGCCGCAACCAGCAGCAAAGCGGCGGCAATCGTGCCAGGCAAGACGCGGTGGCGGGCGTTGTTCTGCTGATCTGGTCCCCAGTGATAAAGCGCCGCGATCGCCAATGTCAGAAGCGCGAACATCACCGGCCAGCGCGTCAGCGAGATCAGGCTTTCGATCTCGGGCGGGGCATGAAGCCAGGCGAGCGCAACCGGAATGACCGCGATCCCGGTCAGCAGCGCGATCAGCAGGAAGATGGCGCCGAAGGTAAAGCCAAGCCCGATCAGGTTCAGGCGAAAGAAGCTGCGGGTCTCGGTCTCATACCAGGCGAGGTTCAGCGTCTCGATCAGCGCCTTGATCCCGCCGGTCGCCGAATAGATCGCGACCAGCAATGAGACCGTCCCGGTCAGCGACAGGGTGAAAACCGGCGTCTGGGTGATATGGTTGATCTGCCCGGCGATGATCTGCACCACATCCGGCGGCAGCACCCGATCAAGCAGATTGAGATGATTCGCGATGGATTCGGGATCGGCGAAAAGCCCGTAGATCGAGACCAGCGTGGTGATCGCGGGAAAGAGCGCCAGCAGCGCGAAGAAGGTGACCCCGCCCGAGACCGACAGCACGCGGTCGCGCAGGAATTCGCGGTAGACACCTTTCAGCACCACGAACCAGTCGCGCCGGTCAAGCTGAAGGATCGAGCGAACCCTTGCGGTCGGCGGTGGCGGGCGCGCGGGGCCTTTGGGTGCGGCACGGCGCTTGTCGCGCCAGTCCGGCGGAAGCTCTCCGAAGAGAGCGTCACGCAGGCCGGGCTTTTCGGGGCGCGCAGGCGGCTGTGCGGTCTTCTTCATGGCCGGCGCGGATCAGAGGCGATGCTCGCGGCGATCGGTTTCCTTGGCGGCGCTGTCTTTCTGATCGGCGGCCTTCTCGGATGCTTTCTCGGCCGGTCTGTCGTCTTTCGACGCCATCACATCGCCCATCATGCCGCGGATCAGCTTGGCCGCAGTGCCGAATTCGCTGACCAGCCCCGCCGCTTGCGTGGCGACGGCGCGAAAGCCGGAAAAGGCTGCGCCGAAGGATCCCATCGCGGAATCGACCGAGCCACTCAGATGTCGGGTGTTGCGCTCGACCTCGCGCATGAAATCGGCACGACGACGGCGCGAGGGGCGCGGGCGGCCACGCTCTGCCTCAAGGGCGCGCTCGGCGGCTTCGGCGCGGGCCCGGGCGATGCGCAGCTCTTCCTCATATTCGCGCTGGCGGTTGCGGTTGCGCAGGGCGTCGCGTTCCGCCGGGCTAAGCTCGGCATAGCGCGGGGCAAGCGTCGCCATCCGCACCTCGTCGGGCCGTGCCGGATTGGGGCGGGGCGCGCGCGGCTGCGGCTTGTCCTCGCCGCGGATCATCTCGCCGACATGCCGCCCGGCGATCACCGCGCCTGCCGTCAGGGCGGCGGCGGCAATTCCCATGCCACCCCAAACCAGAAGCTTCGAGGTGGTCGAGGGCTGCGGCCAGATCCGGCTGCCGTCGGGCGAGACATCGCCGCTTGGCGGAATGCGGCGCGATTCATAGGGCGAACCAAAGGCGAAAGGCTCGTCTTGCGCCGGGCGGGAGCCGAGACGGGGCTCGCGGTCTTCTCCGGTGTCGGAGAGCAGACGGTCGGTCTCGCTGCGGTCGGTCATGGCATCCACTTTCGTCATCAGGGCTTTTGCCAATTCAACCCCATTCGACCGTGAATGTTCCAGCCCCTTCTGCGCAACGAGCACAACCGGGGCGCGCGACATCGGTTCGCGCAAAAAGAAACGCGCCCGAAAGGGGCGCGTTTCCAAAGGCTCAGGTCAAAAGACTTGGACCGGAACAGCTTGAGTCAGAAAGGCTCAGGCGTCGTCCGAACCGTCTTCGTCACGGCTTGCGCCGCCGATGTCGTCGAAGAGCTCGGCGATCTCGAAATCGGCTTCAGCATCAGCTTCGGCAGCGAGTTCCTGGATCGATTTGCCCGAAGCCTGCAGAACGGCTTCTTCAGCCGAACGCGCGACGTTCAGGTGGATCGTCGCATCGACTTCCGGGTGCAGGTGCACGCGGACGTCATGCAGACCGAGGTCCTTGATCGGGTTCAGCAGAACGACCTGACGGCGCTCGATCGAGAAGCCAGCAGCATTGGCCGCATCAGCGGCGTCGCGCGGCGTGACCGAACCATAGAGCGCACCAGCGTCCGAAGCCGAACGGATGATGACGAACTTCTGGCCGTCGAGTTTCTCGGCGACTTTCTGAGCTTCGGCGCGAGTCTCGTCGTTTTTCACGGCGAGTTCGGCTTTTTTCACTTCGAAAGCGTCGATGTTCGCTTGCGAGGCGCGGAGCGCTTTGCCCTGGGGAAGAAGGTAGTTGCGGGCATAGCCCTCTTTGACCTTCACGACTTCGCCCAGTTGGCCAAGCTTGGCCACGCGCTCGAGCAGGATGACTTGCATTGAGGTCTCTCCTTACTTCACAGCGTAGGGAAGCAGAGCGAGGAAGCGGGCGCGTTTGATCGCACGGGCCAGCTCACGCTGCTTCTTTGCCGAAACGGCGGTGATGCGCGACGGAACGATTTTGCCGCGCTCGGAGATGTAGCGCTGAAGAAGGCGCGTATCTTTGTAATCGATGGCCGGAGCATTCTCGCCCGAGAACGGGCAGACCTTGCGGCGGCGGAAGAAGGGTTTGTTCGCCATGGTGTGGGTCCTTTCCCGTCTCAGTTGCGGTCTTCGCGCTCGCGGCGTTCGCCACGATCTTCGCGATCACGACGCTCGCCACGATCACCGCGGTCGCCACGATCACGGCGGTCGCCACGATCACCACGCTCACGCTCGTCGCGTTTCTGCATCTGGATGGACGGGCCTTCCTGATGCGCGTCAACTTTGACGGTCAGAACGCGCATGACATCGTCGTGCAGACGGGCCAGACGCTCCATTTCCTGCACGGCGGCCGACGGTGCGTCGGTGCGCAGGAAGGCGTAGTGGCCTTTGCGGTTCTTGTTGATTTTATAGGCCAGAGCGCGGACGCCCCAGTATTCCGATTCGACCACTTTGCCGCCGTTATCGGCCAGCACGGTGGAGAAATGTTCGACCAGCCCTTCGGCCTGCGTGTTCGACAGGTCCTGGCGGGCGATCAGCACATGCTCGTAAAGCGGCATGTAGACCCCTCTTGGTTTCAGGTGGGCTTCATAGGCGGGTAATCCTTCCACGCCCCGCCACGAGAGGCTTCACCGGTTTCGCGATTGCGGAAGGATGCGGCTTTATAGCGGGAAAGTCCCGAAAGACAAGGCGTTTCTCCGTCAATTCGCCTTCACGGCAAAGTCAGGAAACCAAGGTTGGATGCGCGCGTTTGCCGACGTAGACCCTTCAGCGAGGTTCCGCCCTTTGACGAGGGCCGCGATGGCCAGGGGGAGCTGACAAGAATGTCCCGTCATAACATGAAGAGAGAGCATATGAAATCGACCCTGATCGCGCTGACCGCCGTCGCAAGCCTGATGGCGCTTCCGGTTCTTGCGGAGGAAGGAAGGCCCGTCGCTGGCACCTATAACTTCGACCCCGATCACAGCTCGGCCCGGTTTGAATATTCCCATATGGGCTTTTCGGAAAGCCATGGTGTCGTGCGCGGCATCACCGGCAAGATCACGCTCGACCCGGCAGAGCCCGCGAAATCGACCGTCGAGGCCAGCTTCCCGATCTCGAACATCCTCACCGTCTCGCCGCAGCTCGACGAGCATCTGCGCGGCAAGGATCTGTTCAACTCGGCCGATGGCAGCTCGATGGTCACCTTCAAATCGACCAAGGTCGAGCCCAAGGACGGCGACGAGGCGAAAGTCACCGGCGATCTGACCATGAACGGCGTCACCAAAGAGGTGGTGCTTGAGGTCGATCTGAAGAAAGCCGGCGCCAATCCGATGTCGGGCAAGCCCGCCGTTGGCTTTGACGCGGAAACCGAGATCAAACGCTCGGACTTCAATCTTGGCATCTTCGTTCCCGCGGTCAGCGACGAAGTCAAAATCGAGATTTCGGTCGAAGGCGCGAAAGCCGACTGATCCGCGAACAGGCCCGCGACCCCGAGCGGTCAGCGGGGGTGCGCAGAAAGAGGAAAGGAGCCCATTGGGCTCCTTTTGTCATGCACAACCGTTCATCTTCTGTCGCCCCTTCGGCAAAAAACCGAAACACTCGTTACCGCCCGCCTGAACTTGCTAAACTGACACTTTTCACCGCAACGGACCCCAACCCGCCGCAGCAGACCGGAAAACACCTGTGCCTCTGCGCGGGTTTGGTGACCGAAAACCCGGCCGCCTCATCGCGAGCTGCTGGTGTCGAGATAGCGGCGGAAGATTAACAATCCCTTTACCAAACCGCGCATTCCTGCCGGAAGTGAAGAAAAATCAACGCTTTCCGTGTGGGCTCGACGGCCAATGCATGTAGTCGCTCGGGCTGCGGTCGCGGTAATTGTGAAACATTGCCACATTCGACGCACCGCGATGAAAGACTTCCTTGCCCGGCGCGGGCGCTGCAGGTAATTCCGCCTTATGTTGCCTCAAGACAAACTCGCCCAGATCGTCCAGCGTTTCGAATATCTCGAAGCGCAGCTCAACGCCGGACCGGCTGCCGATCAGATCGCTGGGATCAGCCGGGAATATGCCGAGCTGAAGCCCGTCGTCGATCAGATCGCGCGCTGGCACGAGGCCGAGGCGGGGCTCGCCGAAGCGCAGGCGATGCTTGCCGATCCCGAGATGCGAGAGCTCGCGGAGGATGAGCTCGCGCGCCTCAAGGCCGAGTTGCCCGAGCTCGAACAGGCCCTGCGCATCGCACTTTTGCCGAAAGATGCCGCTGACGCCCGCCCGGCGATTCTCGAGATCCGCCCGGGCACCGGCGGCGATGAGGCCGCGCTCTTCGCGGGCGATCTGCTGAATATGTATCGCCGTTATGCCGAGGGGCAGGGCTGGACGTTCCAGCTGCTCGAGCTCAGCGAATCCGAGCTGGGCGGCGTCAAAGAGGCCATGGCGCGGATCGAGGGCGAGGGCGTCTTCGCGCGCCTCAAGTTTGAATCCGGCGTCCACCGCGTCCAACGCGTGCCGGAAACCGAATCGGGCGGGCGCATCCACACCTCAGCGGCGACTGTTGCCGTGCTGCCCGAGGCGGAAGAGGTCGATATCGACATTCCGGCAAATGACATCCGCATCGACACGATGCGCGCCTCGGGGGCGGGGGGCCAGCACGTCAACACCACCGATTCGGCGGTGCGCATCACCCATTTGCCGACTGGGATCGTCGTCACCTCTTCGGAAAAATCGCAGCATCAGAACCGCGCCAATGCCATGGCCGTGCTGCGCGCCCGGCTTTACGATCTCGAACGTTCGCGCGCCGATGCTGAACGCGCGGCGAATCGCAAATCGCAGGTCGGTTCGGGCGATCGCAGCGAGCGCATCCGCACCTATAACTTCCCGCAAGGCCGGATGACCGATCACCGCATCAACCTGACGCTCTATGCGCTCGACCGGATCATGCAGGGCGATGTTGGCGAAGTGCTCGATGCGCTGATCGCCTATGATCAGGCCGCGCGTCTGGCTGACGCGGAATGACCGCTTCTGCCCAATCTGGCGCCGAACTTCTGCGCGCGGCTGCGTTGCGGCTGACTGATGCCGGGGTCGAGGGGGCCGAGCGTGATGCCCAGATCCTCTTTCTTCATGCGCTCGGCCTGCCGCGTCATCGGCTGAACGAGGCTTTGACCACGCCGCCCGAGCCAGAGGCCGCCGCCCGGTTCGAGGCAGCGATTGCCGCCCGCACAGCCCGCCAGCCGGTCAGCCAGATCACCGGACGCCGCGCCTTCTGGATGCATGATTTCGAGGTCACGCGCGACACGCTCGACCCGCGCGCCGAAACCGAATTGCTGGTCGAAACGGGCCTCGAAGCGCCCTTCCTGCGCGTGCTCGATATGGGCACCGGCACCGGCGCGATCCTGCTGTCGCTGCTTGCCGAGCGTCCCGGCGCCACCGGGATTGGCAGCGATATCTCTGACGCAGCCCTTGCGGTCGCACGTCGCAATGCCGCCCGGATCGGGACCGCTGTCGCGGGCCGCGCCGAATTCATCCTCTCGGATTGGTATGAGGCGATCCCGGGTCAGTTCGACCTCATCGTCTCGAACCCACCCTATATCGCGCTGGCCGAGATGCCGGGCCTCTCGCCCGAGGTGCGCGACTGGGAGCCCTGGGGCGCGTTGACCGATCACGGCGATGGTTTGACCGCCTATCGCCGGATCGCGGAAGGTGCCGCCGCGCGGCTGGCGCCGGGCGGTCGGATCGCGGTCGAAATCGGTTATGAGCAAGGCCCGGCGGTGGCTGCGCTCTTTGCGGAAGCAGGATTCGGCCATGTCGAGATCCGGCAAGATCTCGGCCAGCGCGATCGCGTCATATTGGCGCATATTTGATCCAGATTCCGCGGATTTGACGAATTTTGCGCAGTTTGCCCTTGTCAGGCTCATGGTGGCGTGCTTATTCAATTCTTGTGACAAGGGCAAAGAGAGCCCGCGCACGGGTCAGCCGTTTCAGCTTTATACTTTCAAGCTTTCGGGCCATGCCGTCCCGCTTTCGGGTTCAGGTGGCTTTCGCAGACCCCAACCTCAGCCGGTGATTTGCCGGGCAACCTGACAAAAACTGATGAGATCATCCAAATCCCGTTCGCGTAACAAGTCGAACCGCCAACGCACGTTGGGCAATATTGTCAATCGTGTCTTTGATTCCTCGGGTCCCGAGGGCAAAGTGCGGGGAACTCCGCAACAAATTATCGAGAAATACCTGACGCTTGCTCGCGATGCGCAGCTTTCGAACGATCGCGTTGCTGAACAAAGCTTCCTGCAACATGCCGAGCATTACACCCGCCTTCTGGGCGAGGCGCAGCGCGAAATGGCAGAACGCCAGCAGCAATATTCCGGTCAACGCGACGACGACAACCGTGAAGACGGCAATGAGGGCGCGGGGCAGGGCGGCAATGGACGTCCCTATCGCGACGACCAGCCGCGCGATGATCGCAACCGCGACAATCGTGCTCGGGATGACCGTGCCCGGGATGATCGCTCTCGCGACGATCGCCCCCGTGACGAGCGTGCCCGCGATGATCGTCCGCGTGAGGACCGCCCCCGCGAAGATCGGGCGCGCGAGTCGCGTGAAGATCGTCCGCGTGACGAACAGCGCCCGCGCGAAGACCGCCGCCAGCCCCGAGAGGTCGTTGTCGCACAAGCGCCGGTGACGCCCGAGGTGACGGCGCTTGAGGAAGCGCAATCCGTTGTTGCTCATTCGGTTGTCGCCGAAGCTGCGGAAGATGCAGGCCTGCCGCTTGCCATTGGCAGCGAAAGCGGCCCGGTCGAGACCCCCGAGACCGTCGCTGAGGTCAAGGAAGACGAGCGTCCGGCGCAACGCCGCCGCGCTCCGCGTGCGCCCGCCGCACCGCGCACCACGGCTCCGCGTGCCGCTGCACCCCGCAGCCGCAAGAAAGCCGAGCCCGCCGCTGAAACCTCGCAAGAGGAAGTCGGCGAAGGCAACGGCCAGTAAGCCTTGTAATCCGGCCTAGCGCGGCGCTTCGGCGACCGCGCGGGCCAAAGCGCAGAACTGCTCAAGGCCGATTTCCTCGGCCCGTGATGTCGGCGCGATCCCCGCCTCTTCCAGCAGACGTTCGATCTCGGGGTGAATGCCCTTGAGCGAGGCGCGAAGCATCTTGCGCCGCTGGTTGAAGCCCGCGGCGACAACACGGCTGAGAACCTTCGCGTCCGCCGGATAGCGCGGCGCGTCCAGCGCGGTCAGATGAACCACAGCAGAATGGATCTTGGGTGCGGGCACGAAAGCCTCGGGCGGCAGCGTCATCACGATCTTCGCATCCGCCCGCCATTGCGCCAGCACCGCCAGCCGGCCATAGGCCTTGCTGCCCGGCAGCGCCACGATGCGCTCGGCCACTTCTTTTTGGAACATCAGCGTCAGCGATTGCCAGAACGGCGGCCAGTCCTTCGGCGTCAGCCAACGGATCAAAAGCTCTGTGCCGACATTATACGGCAGGTTGGCGACAATGCGGATCGGCGCCTGAACATGGGCCAGAGGGTCGATCTCGAGCGCGTCGCCCTCGATCACCTCAAGCCGCCCCGGATAGGCCGCCGCGATCTCGGCCAAAGCGGGCAGGGCGCGTGCGTCTTTCTCGATCGCGAGCACCTTGCGCGCACCCTCGGCCAAAAGCCCGCGCGTCAAACCGCCCGGCCCGGGGCCAACCTCGATCACATCGGAGCCGGAGAGATCCCCCGCCGCCCGCGCAATCTTGGCGGTGAGGTTGAGATCGAGCAGGAAGTTCTGACCAAGCTGCTTTTTCGCACGCAGATCATGGCGCGCGATAACATCGCGCAAAGGCGGCAGACCGTCGATCGCGCTCATCGGCAGGTCGCAAACTGGCGGAGCGGATGGGACGCGCAGCCGGGGGTTTTGCACCCCCGGAACCCCCGCAGGATATTTGAACATGAAAGACGGGTCATCTGCGCGAAGCCATTTCAGAAGCAAGTTTCAGAGCAGCAATGGTGCTTGCCGGATCGGCAATGCCTTTGCCTGCGATATCAAAGGCCGTGCCATGATCCGGCGAGGTGCGGATGAAAGGCAGGCCAAGCGTCACATTGACGCCGCCCGAGAAGTCGAGAGTCTTGATCGGGATGAGCGCCTGGTCATGATAGGCGCAGATGGCCGCATCATAGCCCGCACGGGCGGGGGCGTGGAACATCGTATCGGCAGGAAGCGGGCCGCGAAGTGCGAGCCCTTCTTCGCTCAGCCGAGCGATGAGCGCTCGCATCCACTCGTCCTCTTCATGCCCCATCACGCCATGTTCCCCCGCATGGGGATTAAGCCCGGCGATTGCGAGGCGTGGGTGGGCAATGCCGAAATCTCGTGACATCGCCGCGGCGGTAATCCGGATGCAGCGCTCGATAAGGTCGGGCGTTAGCGCGGTTGGCACCTCGCGAAGCGCAAGGTGGATGGTTGCGGGGACAACCCGGCACGGCGGGGAGACCGTCGTCGAGGCAAGCATCATGACGACATCAACATCTCCGGCCAGATGGGCGAGATATTCGGTATGGCCGGGGAAGGGGAATGCCGCGCCTGCTTTCAGGGCCTGTTTGTTGATCGGCAAGGTGCAGATGCCACTGGCTTCGCCTGATATGGCGAGAGCGACGGCACGCGCAATCACATCGATCACGCCCTGAGCGTTTCGCGGATCGGGTTGGCCGGGCAGGCGCGGTGCGGGGAAATCGTGGCGCAGAACCGGCAGCACACCCGCCTCAACCGGATCAGAGAGGTGTTCGACCTCTTGCCAGATGGTGTCTGCGGGCAAATGCGCGGGGTCGCCCAGATAGACATAGGGGATCCCCGCGCTCAGGGCTTTCGGCGCTAGCTCGGGACCGATCCCGGCAGGCTCGCCGCAGGTCAGG
The DNA here is from genome assembly GCF_000444995.1 of Paracoccus aminophilus JCM 7686. Lineage (NCBI taxonomy): Bacteria > Pseudomonadati > Pseudomonadota > Alphaproteobacteria > Rhodobacterales > Paracoccaceae > Paracoccus > Paracoccus aminophilus. The sequence goes on from NC_022041.1 coordinate 687,049, forward strand.
ATGATGGGCTTCATCTTGAGCTCAGCTCGATCCATCTTTGTCTTTCATGTCGAAATATCCCGGGGTCCGGGGCAGAGCCCCGGTCTGGGCAGGTCTGGGCAGCTCAAGGACGCCGGATGATCGCATCGGCGCGCAGCTCGGCCATGAAGGCGTCGGCTGCGGCGGAAACCTTGCGGTTAAAGACCTCATCGCGCACCTGTTCGCGCGAGGGCGTCGCATCCTCGGGCGGCGTTGCGGGCAAGGCGCCGTCCTCTTTCTTCGGCTGGATCAGCGGCACGGCGGGCTGGTTTTCCTCGGCGGCGAGAAGCGCCGGGGTGCGTTTACACAGCATGACGATGTCGCCGCCGAAGACGGTGGCTTCGTTCTCGTCAAGCGTGGCGAGAACGAGCCCGGTATCCGCCGGGATCTGGCCCAGATCGGCGGTCTGCTCGATCAGCCGATCCGCCGGAAGCGGGCGGGCGACCGCATAGAGATCCGAGCAATTGCGCAGGGTTGCCGCCACGCGTCTGGCCTCGGACATATCGCCGAGACGCAGGCGCAGATATTGCAGCTGCTGATCCTTGGCTCCGGCGCGCACCGTGCCCCGGGTGTCGCGAAGATAGAAGAGAACCACGGCGCCCTGCACCGACAAGGGCGCGCTGACCTGACCCGGATGCATCGACAGGATGATGGGGCGCAGAGAGGGCGGCAGGTGCGACAGCGAGGTCCAGGGCAGGCGACCGCCGTTCTCGGCCGAGCGCGTTGCCGAATGCTGGCGTGCCGCGGCGGCGAAATCACCTTCCGAATGGATCGAGGCAGCCAGACGCTCGACCTCGGCATGGACCCGATCTTCCTGACCTTCGGGGGCAGGGACAATCATCTCGGACAAGAGCACATCCTGGACCTTCGGCGTCGAGATGACCTTGGTGAATTCCTGATTGATCTCGGCATCCGAGACCCGCACCATCGGCACGACGCGTGCGCGCACGACATCGCGCCAGACCAGACCCGCCGTCACGAAATCGCGAAAGATCTGGGGATCGACGCCGTTCTGGCCGAGAAGCTGAATGAACTGCTCGCTCGAAAGACCGCCGCGTGAGGCGAATTCGGTTTCGGCGGTCTGGATCTGCGCGGGGGTCGCGACGATATCCATCTGCTTGGCCGCGATGATGCGCAACCGATCCTCGATCAGCGCCTTTTCCGCCCCGGCGCGGTTGGCGTCGGGGGCGCGCAAAAGCTCCATGAACTTCAGGCGTTGGTCGATGTCGAACTGGGTGATGACGCCTTCGTTGACATAGACCACCGGCCGGAACGGGTTAGACTGCGCAAAAACCGGGACGGTTCCGCTCAGAACCGCTGCCATTGCAACACCAAGAATTACTCGCCGCATCGCGTTCCTCTGAGCATGTTTGGCCGGACCTTAGCGCAGGCAGGCGCGCCGCGCCACCGTTCCCCGACCTTCTTTCTGTTTGCCGAACCCGCCAAGGCGGATACCGAGATCGAATGTCGTTTCCGGTTTGAGGTCGCCCGACGAGGTGAAGCGCCGCTCGAGCCCCATTTCCATGGTCACGCATTCATTGCGGTATTCCAGCCCGAAGGCGGCCTTCTGGGCGCGGTCGGCGGTGAAATCATAGCGGGTTTCCGTGGTCGCCCACCAGCCGTCACGGACCTGCCAGCCCGCAGTGGCGGTCAATTCCGAGACATCGCGTAGCCGGTCCTCGTTCGGATCGGCGTTCATCCACAGATAACCGGCCGAGAGTTGCAGTCCGGGCTTCAGCCAGCCCAGTCGCAGCTCGTTGCGGCTGATCGAGAAGGAATCGTCGAAAAGCGCGCGGTTGGCGATCGCCAGCCCGTCATTGCTGCTGTAATGCGCAGCCAGCAGCCAGTCGGATTGCTTGCCGCCCAAGGGCCCCGAGCCGTAGAAAGCGGGGTCCGGATCGGTGCGGAAGACGCGACCGCCGGTCAAGGCAATCGACCAGCCCGCCGGATCGATCCGCGTCCAGGTCATCCCGGCATTCACCCGAAGCCCGCTTTCGCGCTGATCCCAGCCCGGAAAGCGGTCGAGCGAGAAGAGGTTGCCCTCGTCGAATTCGATCAGATAGCTGTCCTCATTCGGAACGTCGCGGCTCCAATCACGTTTGGGCGACCAGACGACTTGCAGCACCGGCTCGAGGATATGGGTGACGGCTCCGGCCGAGCGCATCAGCGGCCAGCGCAGCTCGCCCGCGAGGATCGGATCGATTCGCGCGAACCAGTTGTCATACCGGCTGTCCTGCGAGATGTGGTAAAGATCGGCGTCGATCTCGGTCTGAAGCGCGCCGACGAAGCCATAGGGCAGGATCTCGCTGCGGCGCCAGTCGAAGTTCACCGAGCTGCGGGCCATGTCGCGGCCGAAGGCATCCGCTTTCGAGGACCGGCGATGGCCGTGCAGCGACCATTCCAGCCCGGCCTCGCCGCCGATCCAGCCACCCGGACGCCAGCGCCGCATCCAGATCGCATCGGCGACCAGCGAGGGGGTGAAGCTGTCGATCTCATCCGAGCGCAGGGATTCGTAATTGCCGATCCGGGCATAGACCAGCTTGTCGCGCTGGATCCGGTCAAGGGTCACACCGCTCCAGAGCCGGTCGGCGTCGGTGATGTCGTAATCGAGCAGATAGTTGCGGTCGGTCGCGGTCTGGACCTGCACGCCCAGACGATAGCCGCGCGGCAGGGAAAACTGCGCCGCGCCGAACAGATAGCCGCGCGTGGTGCCGGGGTCGATGTCATCGCGGGTGATGCCGCCGTTGATCTCCATCGCGCCATTGGTGAAGGCTTGGCGATAGCGCAGCTCGAGCGTGCGGGTGCGGCTGACCGAGACATAGGGCGTGACCGTGACATCGGCATGATCGCCGAGCGTCACGAAATAGGGAAACTTCATCCCGAAGCCCAGCTGCGAGGTGGTGCGGATCAGTGGGCGCAAAAAGCCGCTCATGCGTTCGACCGTCGGATCGGGCGCGGTCAGCGAGGGCAGCGCGCCGACCGGAATGCCAAAGGCGCGAAACTGCGGCTGGTCGAAATGCAGCGTATGCTTTTCCGCGTCATGGGTGATTGCGCGGGCGCGGATTTCCCACAAAGGCGTCGGATTGGCGGCGCAGATCTGGCAGCTTGACGCCACGACCCGGTCCATCGTGGTGAAGCGGCCTTCGCCGGTGCGGCGGATCTCGCGGGCGGCAAGCTGCATCTCGCGCGCCAGAACCAGACGTGCGCCGCGCAGGATGCCGTCCTTCATATTGCGGTCGAGCTGAGCGGAATCGGCGATGACGATGGTTTCGTCATCCGTGCCGGTCTTGCCGGGCTCGGTCAGATGGATCGGACCGGCGATGGTGACCGTGCCGTTCTGGCTGTCATAGATCACCTGAGAGGCAATCAGTCGCGTGCCCTTGTACCAGACCACGACCCCGCCCGAGGCGGTCAGCGTCTTTTCGCCCGACAGCGCGACATTATCGGCCAGAACGGTTGCGGCGTCGCCCTGCGTGTTGGTCGGGCCGCCGAAGGTGATGCTGTGATTGCGCGGCGCGCGTGCGACCGAGGGCAGGCTCGAGGCATCGGTGCCGTCGCCAACGCGCTTGTCGCTCGACGGGGTTTCCGTCGGCGCGAGCGCGGGCCCGTGCGAGCTGCCCAGCTGAACCGGCGGCGGCGGATAATAGGGGCTGTCGTCTTGCGCGAAAGCCGGAAGCGGCAGAAGCACTGAAAGCAGCAGGGCCGTTTTGCCCAACCGTCCTGCTTTGCCCGTTCTTGCCGCCGACATCAGCCGTCCTCCAATTGTAGTAATGCGCCGAGCGCAAGGAAAAGCGCAGCGAGCGGGGGCGCCCATCCTGCCACAATGGGCGGAATCGAGCCGCTGTCGCCTAGCACTTGCGCTAGATTACGCAAGAAGAACAGACCGACGCCGCAAGCGAAAGCGCCGAGAACCAGCAGCCCCATTTTCCTTCCGCGCATGTGGCGCATGGTGAACACTGCCGCAATCGCGACCATGGCCGCCATCAGCAGCGGACGCGCCAGCTCGACCTGGAACCAGACCTTGTGTCGCTGCGCAGAAAATCCTGCGCGCTCAAGGCCTTGAATGAATTCCGGCAATTGCCAGAACGGCACCGAATCGGGCTGGCCAAAGCCGTCGCGGATGCGGTCGGCGGTCAGATCGGTCGGAATTTCGTAGGTGGCGAAGGTCTGGGCCTCGGTTTCGGGGTTGCTTGCGGTCAGCGGCCAGCCCTTGCTGTCGCGCAAATGCCACGCGCCATTTTCCAGACGCGCTTCGGCTGCGTCGATGCGTCCGGTCGGGCCCTGTTCCGGCGTGAAGAGCATGAAGGTCGCGTGATAAAGCGTCGTGGCATCGGGGCTCGCGCGGTTGGCGCGGATCACGACCTGACCCATTTCGGATTTGCCGTTGTTCTGCTCGGCCGGAACCCGCAGGCCCTGCCGCAGCCAGACCACGGAATTATCAAGGCTGATCGCCTCGCCGCTTTTGGATTGGATGCGCGCGACCATGGCATCATATTGTTTTTCCGTGGCTGCGACCATCGGATTGAGCAAACCGACGCTGAGACATCCGACCAGCGCCGCCGTGATCGCGGGCGCGGCCAGAACCCTGAGGCCCGAGCGGCCCGAGGCGCGGATCGCCACGAGCTCCGAGCTGCGCGACAGGTTCAGGAAAAGCGCGATCCCCGCCAGCACCGTGATCAGCGGCAGGATCGAATAGAAGCTGCTGGTGATGTTCAGAGCGGCCAATTGCGCCGCCCGGGTCAGGCCGATTCCCGCATCCGAAAAACGGCGCGATTGCTCGACCATCTCGATCAGGAAGAGAATCGCCAGAAAGATTGCGGCGATGATCAGCAAGAGCCGCAGGAAGCGGCGTCCGACATAGGCCGAGAGAATCATGCGCTCTCTCCTTTCCGGATGCATTTGGGGCGTGCGGCAAGCCAAAGCGCGACAAGACAGATCGCCGCACCGACCAGCGCCGGGACCCAGACCAGCGGCCATTTCGAGGCGTCGCGCTCGACCTGGCTGGTCAAGGCGGTGTCGAGGAATTGGACGAAGATCAGCGCCATCACCGACCAGATCAACTGCTTCCAGACGCCGAAGCGGCTGAAGTTGCCCAAGAGCAGCATGGCAAAGCCGAGCATGGCGGTGACGGGCGACAGGAAGGGCTTGGCCAGCCGCTCGAACGCCTCGGCGCGGGCCTTGTCATAGGTCGAGCCGGTCGCCTGCAACAGCTCGGGCGAGGGCCAGAACAGCGCGGGCGTCGAATAGGTGCGCAGATCGCGACTTTTGGTTTTCGCAGGCCCCAGCACCGCGCCGAGGTCATAGGTCATATCGGTGAAGCGGGTCAGCGACAGGCTTTGGCGGCCATTGGTCTGGCGCAGCGTCTGGACCGAGCCCTGAACCATCAAAAGCTTCGGCCCGGTGTCTGAGCGGATCAGGTAAGCCTCTGATGCGGAATAGGTCTTTTCGTTCTTGAGATCGCGCGAATCCTGAAAGAACAGATCCTTCATGCGGCCATCATTGGCGATGTCGCGGATATAAAGCGTCAGCCCATCGGCCGGAAACTGGAAGACGCCGGGGCGCAGGAATTGCGCGGTGACGTTCTCGGCCAGCTCTTGTTGGCGGTCGGCCATGCGGGCGCGGGCGGCGGGCACCAGCCCATGGACCAGCACCGCCGACATGATCGCCACCAGAAAACCATAGACCAGCACCGGACGCGCCAGCCGCCAGGGCGACATGCCCGCGGCCTGCATCGCGACCAGCTCGGATTCCGAAGACAGCCGGTTCGTGCCATAGGCCGAGGCCGCAAAGGCCGCGATCGGCAGGACGACCGAGATGACCAAGGGCAGGGTGAGCGCGGTGAATTCGACCACGACCATCGCGGTCTGCCCGTCCGAGATCAGCTGTTCAAACAGGGAAACCGCGCGGTTGATCCAATAGACCGAAACCAGCACGAGGGCGAAGAACCCGAAGAGGGTCAGGAACTGAGACAGGATATATCGGTCAATGCGCGCCATGTTTCCCTGCTCATTCGTCCCTGCTGGATGGTCCCTGCCGGTCTCGTGGCGCCTGATTAACGCCTCTGCTTGATTTGGAAAAGTCCCGGCTCTGGTCAAGACGGGACGAGGTGACTAGGTTTCCTCCAAATTGGCAATTCTTTCCGAACAGGCAATGCGCATGACAAGTCCCGTCGAAATTTCCTTCACCGCAACCGAGATCACCGGCCTTTCCGGGCGTGAGGGCCGCATCGCGGTGCTGATCGGTGACAGCGGCAAGCTGCCGGCCGGTCTGCCGCGCTCGACCCGCGAGGCGGCGCAGCGCGCGCTTGATTCGGCGGGCTGGGCGGCGGTGAAGCCGGGCGGCGCGCTGGAGCTTGCCTATCCCGCCGGGCTTCAGGCATCGGCGCTGCAACTGATCTCGCTGCCGCGTCGCGCGACGGTTGCCGAGGCGCGCAAGGCCGGTGCGGCGATCGGCGCCAAGCTCGGGAAGGGCGAGACCACGGTTCTGGCAGATCGCCACAGCCTCGCCGCCGAAGTGGCGCTGGGGCTGGCGCTGCGGGCCTATGATTTCGATGTCTACAAGACCCGCAAAGCCGACGAGGCCGAGACCGCTGAAGACGGTGGCGAGGAATCCGGCAGCGAAAAGCGTGCGCATGTCACCTTCATGGCTGCCGAGCCCGAGGCACTTGCCCGGAAGGCCGAGCTCGGTGCCGCGATTGCGGAAGGCGTGTTCTTTACCCGGGATCTGACCAACGAGCCCTCGAACGTCCTGACGACCTCGGATTTCGCCGACCGTCTGCTGGCGATGCAGGAAATCGGCATCGAGGTCGAAGTGCTCGACGAGCCCGAACTGGCCAAGCTCGGAATGCGCGCGCTTCTGGGCGTCGGGCAGGGCTCGGAAAGCCCGTCGAAAGTCGTGGTGATGCGCTGGAACGGCGGCGGCGAGGAAGCGCCGCTTGCGCTGGTCGGCAAGGGCGTCGTCTTCGACACCGGCGGGATCTCGATCAAGCCCGCGGCGGGCATGGAAGAGATGACCATGGACATGGGCGGCGCGGCGGTTGTGGCCGGGGTCATGCGCGTGCTCGCGCTGCGCCGCGCCAAGGCCAATGTCGTCGGTCTGGTCGGACTGGTCGAGAACATGCCCGACGGCAAGGCGCAGCGTCCGGGCGATATCGTGAAGTCGATGAAGGGCGACACGATCGAGATCATCAACACCGATGCCGAGGGTCGTTTGGTGCTGGCGGACGTGCTTTGGTATGCGCAAGAGCGCTTCAAGCCGAGCACGGTCATCGACCTTGCCACCCTGACCGGCGCGGTTCTGGTGGCGCTCGGTTATGAAAACGCCGGGATTTTCACCAATGACGATGCGCTGTCGGATGCGGTGACGAAAGCCGCGCGGGCGGAAGGCGAGGGCGTGTGGCGCCTGCCGCTGGCACCCGCTTACGACAAGATCATCGATTCGCGGCTGGCCGATGTGAAGAACTCGGGCGGGCGCTATGCGGGCTCGATCACGGCGGCGCAGTTCCTGCAGCGCTTCATCAAGAAAGAGCAATCCTGGATGCATATCGACATCGCCGGTGTCGCTTTGCCGCCGGGGGGAACCACGCTTTCGCCCAAGGGTGCGTCGGGCTGGGGGGTGATGACGCTCGATCGTCTGATCCGCGACCGCTACGAAGTGAAATAATCCATGGGCGCCGCGCTTTTCTACCATCTCACGCGCTCGGCCCCCGAGGTGCTTTTGCCGGTTCTGATCGGCAAAAGCCTTCATGCGGGCTGGCGGGTCGAGCTGCGCGGCGCGCATCTTCCGGCGCTGGAACGGCTGGACGAGAGCCTCTGGCTCGGCGATGGGTTTCTGCCGCATGGGCTGGCGGGCGGCCCGCATGATTCGCTGCAGCCTGTGCTTCTGACTTTGGTCGGGCAGGGGGCGACCAACAACCCCTCCTGCCTGATTACGCTTCATGGTGCCGAGGTCGCGGCCGAGGACTGCGCGCCGTTGGAACGCACTCTGATCCTCTTTGACGGCAATGATCCCGAGGCGCTTGAGCGCGCCCGCGCGCAGTGGCGCCTGCTGACCAAAGCCGGGGTTTCCGCGGAATATTGGAGCGAGGCCAGCGGAAAATGGGAGCGCAAGCAGTAGCTTAGCGTTCGAGCAGCAGCTTGTCGCCCTCGATCGAGACCCGCGCGAAGCGGCTGAGATAGTTCATCCCCAGCAGCGATTGATCCATCTCGCCGTCGATCACCACGGCCGGGACCTTGTGGTCCTCGATCTCGCCGATGCGAATCTCTTGGATCACCACGGGCGCGGTATTGACCGTGCCATTCGCGGTCCGCGCCTGCGAGATGAAGGCGAGATTCGCCGTGTCGATGCCGATTTTCGCCGCGTCCTTTTTCGTGAGCGCGATGGTCGTCGCGCCGGTATCGACCACGAAATCGATGGAGGTGCCGTCAAGCTGGGCGCGCAGATAATAGTGGCCGTCATCGCTGACCGGGATCTCGATGCCGCCGCCCTCAAGGATCTGCTGGCGTGGCGCGACGACGCCGGAAATATCCTTCCACAATCCCGCAACCGCAACGGTTCCCGCGAAAATCAGGCCCCAGGCCGCAACCTGACGCAAAGTCTGGCCGGGGCGTGCGCGCAATTCGACGATCAGGAAACCGCCGATCGCAACCAGCAGAAGGGCAAGATAGGCAAGGCGCGGCAGGTCGTCTAACATCGGCTTTTCCGGCTCAGAGGGCGCGCCGACCGGTCCGCCAGCGCGCCAACGCGCCCAGATCTTGGGCGCAGCATCACGCGTTTGGGGGTTTCGATCATCGCATCAACCACCTATATGCTAGGGCACCTGTTCTATCGCAAGGGTCAGGCCGGCCCTGCAACGGAGGCATAACATGCACGCACCTTCACCCATCGCCCTACTTCTGATTGCAATCGTGGTGCTGGTCCTTTTCGGCCGCGGCAAGGTCTCGAACCTGATGGGCGAGGTCGGCAAAGGCATCACCGCCTTCAAAAAAGGCGTCAAAGAAGGCACCGAGGAAATCGAGAGCGCCAAGGCCGACGAGGTCAACAGCCAAAGCGATATCGAGAAAGCCCGTGCCGAGATCGCCGCCGAACGTGCCAAGCTCGAAGCCGAGCGCGCACGCCTGGCAAGCGATGGCGCCATGCGCGACGTCACGCCGCAAGACCAGAACAAGCTCTGAACCTGATCGGGCGCCGCAATGTTTGATGTTGGCTGGAGCGAGCTGCTGCTCATCGGCGTCGTCGCTCTGATCGTTATCGGACCCGAGGATCTGCCCAAGCTCTTCCGGACCTTGGGCCGGATTTCCGCGCGAGCGCGCGGGATGGCGCGCGAATTCTCCTCGGCGATGGAGGATGCCGCGAAAAGCTCGGGGCTCGATGAGGCAGCGAAGACGCTCAAGGATGTGAACTCCCTGACCTCGAAGCGGGCGCTCGGGCTGGATGCGCTGGATCGCGCCGCCGATAAATTCGAAAAATGGGATCCGCTGACGCCTAAGGACGAGGCCGCACGCGGCTCGCTTGTGCCCGATCCCTCGTCGCCGCAACCGCCGTCATCATCGTCGTCGTCGCAGCCGACCCAAAGCTCGGCTCTGCCCGCGCCACCGTCCGTGGCCGCCGCTACGCCGGCGCCTGCCTTTGCGCCCGAAGACATCACGCCTCCTGCGCAAGACGCTCCGAGCCGTCGCCGCCTTCATGCGGTGCGCCGTGCCGATCTGGATGGCACCACCGAGAAGAAAGGCGACTGAGTGGCGTCCAATTCTGCCAAACCCGAGGATATCGACGACAGCTCTGCGCCGTTGATGGAGCATCTCAAAGAGCTGCGCACCCGGCTGATCTGGTCGGTGCTGGCCTTTGTGATCGCGATGATCCTGTGCTATTTCGTCTGGAATCCGATCTTTGACTTCCTGACCAAGCCGATCTGCTATGCGCTGGAAAAGCGCAATCAGGCCTGTGGGCTGGTGCTTTTGAAGCTTCAGGAAGGCTTCTTCGTCGCCATGCGGATCGCCTTCTTTGGCGGCTTCATTCTGGCGTTCCCTGTGGTCGGCTATCAGCTGTGGCGCTTTATCGCGCCCGGGCTTTACCGCAGCGAAAAGAATGCGCTTCTGCCCTTCCTGATTGCCTCGCCGGTCATGTTCCTGCTGGGTGCGTCCTTCGCCTATTACGTCATTCTGCCCTGGGCCTTCGACTTCTTCCTTGGCTTCCAGCAGGGCCCCCATGCGCTGCCGGATGCGACAGTGGCGGCGGCTGATGCGGCGCGCCATGCTGGCAATACCGCAAGCGGCGGCGTCGGAGTCGCGGTCGAAAATCCTTGGGCGGGCATCGTCTTTCAGGGTTCGGTCGAGGAATATCTGACGCTGACCACCAAGTTCATCCTGGCCTTCGGGATTTCGTTCCAGCTGCCGGTCGCGCTGACGCTGATGGGCAAGGCGGGGCTGGTCTCTGCCGAGGGGCTCGCGTCGGTCCGCCGTTACGCGATCATCGCGATCCTCATTCTCGCGGCGATGGTGACACCGCCTGACGTGATTTCGCAGGTCGTGCTCTTTGCGGTCATCTACGGCCTCTATGAGATCTCGATTTTCCTCGTGCGCCGGATCGAGCGCAAACGTGATGCCGAGGATGGCGAACAAGAGAGCTGAGCTGAGCGGATCTGAGATGAGTGAAATCGATACCCCGACCCTGACCCGGATTGCCGAAGCGCTGGAGCGGATGTCTCCGCCGACACATGGCGAACCCAGTTTCACCGAGGCCACGGCCTATATCTGGCAGGTCGATCCCGATCATCTGCTGCCGGTGCCTTCGGTCAGCCGGGTCGATCTGGTCCAGCTCATCGGCATCGACCGGGCGCGCGACACTTTGATGCAGAACACGCTGCAATTCGCGCGCGGGTTTGCGGCGAACAACGCGCTGCTCTGGGGCTCGCGCGGGATGGGGAAAAGCTCGCTGGTGAAGGCCGCTCATGCCGAGGCGGTGGCGCAGGGGCTGCCGCTCGTGCTGGTCGAGATTGCGCGAGAGGATCTGGGCTCGGTTGGGCGTCTGCTCGCGGTTCTGGGTCGCCACCCGGAAAAACGCTTCATCCTCTTCTCGGATGACCTGTCGTTCAGCCATGATGACACCCAGTATAAATCGCTCAAAGCCGTGCTCGACGGCGGTCTGGCCGGGCGGCCCGAGAATGTGATTCTCTATGCCACCTCGAACCGCCGCCACCTGATGCCGCGCGACATGATCGACAATGAGCGTTCGACCGCGATCAATCCCGGCGAAGCGGTCGAGGAAAAGGTCTCGCTCTCGGATCGCTTCGGGCTGTGGCTGGGCTTCCATCCCTGTTCGCAAGACGATTATCTGGCGATGATCGACGGCTATTGCACCGCCTATGGTCTGCGCCCCGATGCCGCGACCCTGCGGGCCGAGGCCATCGAATGGCAGGCCACGCGTGGGTCGCGCTCTGGGCGAGTCGCTTGGCAGTTCTTCACCGATCTGGCCGGACGGCACGGAATCACGGTCTAAGGCCCAAGCGGTCCGCGCGGCGGCGATCTGCCGCAGGGGCGAGATGCAAAAAAATCTGGACGGGCGGGTAGGGAACTACCTGCCCTTTTTTATGGCACCTTCCCCACCCTGACCTGAAGATTCCGTGGAAAGGGCGCCGTGGATTCTGCGGAAAATTTAGCCAATTTCGCTGGAAAATCCCGCGTGTGGGCAAAATTCTTGCGATAATTGAGCGATTGCTCGATTTTGGCGCGGTGCCACTGGACGGCCGCGAAAGATTGTTGCCAACTCGCCGAGCGCTTGCGTAGTCTCAAAGAGCGGAAACGATAACCACAACAGGGAGCCCGCATTGACGACGCCGATTCAGGACGACGCCTTCGTCGTGTTCGACCATGTCCAGAAAAGCTACGATGGCCAGACGCTGGTTGTGAAAGACCTGAACCTGACCATTGGTCAGGGGGAATTTCTGACCATGCTCGGGCCCTCGGGTTCGGGCAAAACCACCTGCCTGATGATGCTCGCGGGGTTCGAGACGGCGACCCATGGCGAAATCCGGCTCGACGGCAAGAACATCAATGATGTGCCGCCGCACAAGCGCGGCATCGGCATGGTTTTCCAAAACTACGCGCTCTTTCCCCATATGACCGTTGGCGAGAACCTCGCCTTCCCGCTGGAAGTGCGCGGCATGGGCAAGTCCGAGCGTGAGGACCGCATCACCCGCGCCCTCGACATGGTCCAGATGGGCAAGTTCCGCAACCGCCGCCCGGCCCAGCTTTCGGGTGGCCAGCAGCAGCGGATTGCTTTGGCTCGGGCCTTGGTCTTTGACCCGAAGCTCGTGCTGATGGACGAGCCACTGGGCGCGCTCGACAAACAGTTGCGCGAACATATGCAGTTCGAAATCAAGGCCTTGCACGACCGTCTTGGCATTACGGTCGTCTATGTGACCCATGATCAGGGCGAGGCTTTGACCATGTCGGACCGCATTGCCGTTTTCAACGATGGTCGCATTCAGCAGCTCGCGCCGCCTGCCGTTCTTTACGAAAAGCCGGAAAACAGCTTCGTCGCGGGCTTTATCGGCGAGAATAACGCGCTCGCCGGCACGATCGAAAAGCTGAACGGCGAACATGCTCTGGTGCGGCTGAGCAATGGCGAGCTGATCGATGCAACGGCGGTCAATCTGCGCGAAAGCGGTCAGAAAACCACGGTCTCGATCCGGCCCGAGCGGGTCGAGTTCAAGCCTGAAATGATGCCCCCCGGCGCCCATACGATCGAAGCGGAGGTTCGTGACGTGGTCTATATGGGGGACATTTTGCGCACGCGTCTGCGCGTCGCGGGATCCGAGGATTTCGTGATGAAAAGCCGCAATACCCTGGGCCAGACCCGTCTGGCGCCGGGCCAAAAGATCCGGATTGGCTGGCACCCGCAGGATGCGCGGGCGCTCGATACCGTCTGAGACATTGTTAACTAGGGAGAGAGACTTGAAAAAACTGCTTATCCTGACGTCGGCCCTCGTGGTCGTCGGCGCAGCCGCCCAGGCCGAAGAGATGAACCTGCTGTCCTGGGGCGGGGCCTATGGCAACAGCCATGTTCAGGCCTATGTCAAACCCTTCGAGGCCGAATCGGGGATCAAGGTCAAGGTCAGCGATGCCGACAACCCGGCAACGCCGCTGAAAGCGCAGGTCGAGGCCGGAAACGTCACCACCGATGTCGCCTCGGTCGAATATGCCGATGCCGTGCGCCTGTGCGACGAGGGTCTGCTGGAAACCATCGACCCGGCGATTCTGGTCGCGGCCGAAGACGGCACGCCCGCCGCCGATGACTTCATCCCCGGCGCGGTCACCGATTGCTTCGTCGGCACCGATGTCTATTCGATGGCGCTCGCCTATGATGAGTCCAAATTCCCCGATGCCAAGCCTGCGGGCCCGGCCGATTTCTTCGACACCGCCAAATTCCCCGGCAAGCGCACCATGCGCAAAGGCGCGAAATTCAACCTCGAATTCGCGCTGATGGCGGACGGTGTTCCGGCGGCAGATGTCTATAAGACGCTTGGCACGCCCGAGGGCGTCGATCGCGCCTTCAAGAAGCTCGATACGATCAAGAAGGACGTGATCTGGTGGGAAGCGGGCGCGCAGCCGCCGCAGCTTCTGGCCGATGGCGAGGTCACCATGGCCTATGCGTTCAACGGCCGGATCTTCACCGCAGCGCAGGAAGAGAAGAAGCCCTTCAAGATCGTCTGGGACGGTCAGGTCTATGAGATGGAGGGCTGGGTCGTGCCGAAAGGCGCGAAAAATCAGGACGCTGCGAAGAAGTTCATCGCCTTCTCGACCGCGCCGAAGCAGCAGGCCCGCGCCGCTGAATTCATCAGCTACGGCCCGCCGCGCAAATCGGCTGCCGCCATCGTCGGCAATCTCGAAGGCACCGATGTTGCCATGCAGCCGAACCTGCCGACGACTGCGGCCAATATGACCAATGCGCTTGGCTCGAACCTCGATTTCTGGGTCGATCATGACGGCGAGCTGAACGAGCGTTTCAGCTCCTGGCTCGCCCAGTAAGCGAGACATGGCCGTCCCTTCACCGGGGCGGCCGTTCTTTCCTTCGGAGGGAAAACCCTCCGCAAAAGGCGGGCAAACCGCCGCGACCGGAGCGGGTGTCGCATCACGCGAGCTGCGCCGGATTGCCAGACAGGGATGAAGGAAGAGATGGCAACCACTCCCGTGCCTCGGGCACTTGACCCCCATGCCGCGATCGCCCTTGAGGCGACGGGCCTTGACGACAGCGGCGGGCTGCGGACGGCGGATGGACAGCCGTTGTCGCGCGCTTTGGCGCGCAGTTCGCGGCGCGCGCGGCGTCGGGCCTTCTTTCTGGTCCTGCCGCTTTTGCTGTTCATCCTCATCACCTTTGTGGTGCCGATTGGCCAGATGCTGCAACGCTCGGTCAAGAATGACGGCTTTTCCGCGAATATGCCCGAGTTGAGCCGCTGGTTCGCCGAGCATCCGCGCGGCACCGCCCCCGACGAGACCGCCTATGCGGCGCTGGCCGCCGACCTGAAAAGCTCGGCTGAGGCGCGCACTATTGGCACGGTTGGCACGCGGATCAACTATGATCTCGCGGGCTCGCGCTCGCTCTTCACCTCGGCGGGACGGACCGCCCGGACGGGGCTCGAGCCGCCCTATCAGTCCTCGGTTCTGGCGATGGACCCGAAATGGGGCGATCCCCATCTGTGGTCGGTGATGCGTGAGGCCTCGAGCCCCTATACCGCGAATTTCTATCTCGCCGCGCTGGATCGCACCCGCAATGATCAGGGCGAGATCACGATGGCTCCGGCTGATCAGCAGGTCTATGTGATGCTCTTCAAGCGCACGATGATGCTGTCGGCGATCATTACCGTCACGACTTTCCTCTTGGGCTTTCCCATTGCCTATCTGCTGGCGACCTTGCCGCTGCGCAAGTCCAACCTCTTGATGATCCTTGTGCTTTTGCCATTCTGGACCTCGCTTCTGGTGCGGACCACCGCGTGGATGGTGCTGTTGCAGCAGCAAGGCGTCATCAATGACTTTCTGGTTTGGCTCGGGGTGATCGGCAATTCGAGCCGGATTCAGATGATCTACAACCAGACCGGCACGATCATCGCCATGACCCATATTCTGCTGCCCTTCATGATCCTGCCGCTTTACTCGGTCATGCGCACGATCAACCCGAGCTATGTCCGCGCGGCGCGTTCGCTTGGTGCGACGAGCTGGACCGCTTTCCGCCGGATCTATTTCCCGCAAACCCTGCCGGGGCTGGGGGCGGGGGCGCTTTTGGTCTTCATTCTGGCGATTGGCTATTACATCACGCCCGCGCTGGTCGGCGGCTCGTCGGGGCAGCTCATCTCGAACATGATCGCGATGCATATGACCCAGACGCTCAACTGGTCGATGGCTGCCGCCTTGGCCGCATTGCTGCTCGGCGGCGTGCTGATCCTCTACTGGATCTACGACCGGCTGGTCGGCATCGACAATCTGAAACTGGGGTAAACCATGGCGCTTCCGACTTATGCATCCCCGCTCGAGCGCGTCTGGCATTACGCCTATCTGGTGATCTGCGGGCTGATCTTTTTCTTCCTGATCGCGCCGATTGTCGTGGTCATCCCGCTGTCCTTCAACGTCGAGCCCTATTTCACCTTCACCCACAAGATGCTGGCGCTCGACCCCGAGGGTTATTCGCTGCGCTGGTATGACACGCTTTTGACCTTCGGCATGGCTAATCCCGGCGCGCCGCGGGACTGGAGCTGGTGGGTCGATGCCTGGCAGAACGCCAAATGGATCAATGCCGCGAAAAGCTCGATCATCATTGGCGTGTGCTCGACCATTGTGGCGACGGTGCTGGGCACGCTGGCCGCCCTTGGTCTCAGCCGCCCCGAGATGCCCTTCCGGCGCATCATCATGGCGGTGCTGATCTCGCCGATGATCGTCCCGATCATCATCACCGCGACGGGCATGTTCTTCTTCTACTCGAACCCCTGCTCGCCCTTGAGCTGGTTCGGGGTCGAGCCGAATTGCGGCAAGCTCGCCGGGACTTACCTTGGGATCATTCTCGCCCATGCGACGCTTGGCATTCCCTTCGTCATCATCACGGTGACCGCGACGCTGATCGGCTTTGACCAGTCGCTGAACCGTGCGGCGGCAAGCCTTGGGGCCAATCCGCGCACGACCTTCTTCCGCGTGACCTTGCCGCTGATCCTGCCGGGGGTGATCTCTGGCGCGCTCTTCGCCTTTGTCACTTCCTTTGACGAGGTGGTCGCGGTGCTCTTCATCGCCGGGCCGGATCAGCAGACCATTCCGCGCCAGATGTGGACCGGTATCCGCGAGCAGATCTCGCCCGCGATCCTCGCCGTGGCGACGCTTCTGGTGATCTTCTCGATCGCTTTGCTGACCGCGATCGAGCTCTTGCGCCGCCGGACCGAGCGGCTGCGCGGGGTGACACCGCGCTAAGGCATAATCCGGCGAGGGACGGAGGAGGGGGCGCGCCACGGGCCGCGCCCCTTTTCCATTCAGGGCAGAACCGCGATCCAGAACCAGATCGTGAAGATCGAGAGCGCGGTCGAGATCAGCACGGTCGAGGCCGCGACCCGTTTCGCGCGGCCATACATCGAGGCGAAGAGATAGGCATTCACGCCCGGCGCCATGCTCGCGGTGATCACGGCCGAGCGGATCGCGCCGGTCGGCAAAGCGAAGAGCTTGCCAAGCGTGAAGGTCAGGACCGGATGCAGCACCAGCGAACAGGCGCAGCAAAGCGCAATCGCCTTGCCGTCCCCCTCGGGGCGATAGCGATAAAGAACGCCGCCCAGCCCGAACAGCGCGGTCGGCAGCGCCGCGCCCGCCATCATATCGGCCGCCGCCCAGAAGCCCGCGGGCAGCACCAACCCCAGCGACAGAAGCAAGTTCATCACCAGACCGCAGAAGATCCCGATGACCAGCGGCGTGCGCAACACGCCCCTCAGCGCGCGCGACACCACCCGGCCAAGCGAGAGGTTCAGCTCGCGCGCGCGGGTGAATTCCATCATCGTGATGCCGAAGGTGTACAGCAACGGCGAATGGATCGAGATGATCGCAAGGTTGCCCGCAATCGCCTCGGCGCCATAAGCGCGCTCCATGATCGGGATGCCCAGCAGCAGCGAATTCGAGAAGAGGCAGCAAAAGCCGATGGCCACCGCATCCTCGGGCGAGCGGCCCAAATAGCGGCGCGCGACGAACCAGCCGGTGAAATAGGACAGAAACGCGCCGGTGTAGAAGGCGAGCCACATCAGCGCGTTGAAATTCCCGCTGAGATCGAGCCGCGCGATATTGGCAAACAGCAGCACCGGCACCGCGAAGTTCTGCGCAAAACGCATCACCCCATCAATGGCGCTTTCGTCGAGCATCTTGCGCCATGTCACCAGATAGCCAAAGCCGATGATCAGAAACACCGGCAGGATGACATCAATCAGGATCGTCATTTGAAGGTCAGGACCATCCCGTCATAGGCCGGTTCGACATGGTCCGGCGTCTCGGCGCGGACCGCCTCGTAATCGAGGTCGATATGCATATTCGTGGTGACGCCCTGCCGGGCGCCCGCCTGCGCGATCCAGTCGAGCGCCAGCGCCAGATGGGCATGGCTCGGGTGCGGCGTGTGGCGCAAAGCGTCGCAGATGAAAATCTCGCAGCCCGCGATCGCGGGCCAGGCCGTCTCGGGGATCGAGAGCACATCGGGCAGATAGACCAACCCGCCATCCTCGCCCGCGACGCGGAACCCCAGCGCCGGAATGCCGCCGTGATCGACCTCGAAGGGGGTGAAATGCAGCTCTCCGCCCGCGCCGTTCACGCTGAAGGCGCCGCCGATGTGGTGCAGCTCGCAGATCGGCGGGTAATAAGAGCCCGCGGGTGTCTCGAAAATATAGCCAAAGCGGTCGAGCAGCGCCAATGAGGTCGGGCGGTCGGCCCAGATCGGCATGATCCGCCCCATATTATAGACAATCTGGCGCAGGTCATCGATGCCGTGGATATGGTCGGCATGGGGATGGGTGTAAAGCACGCCGTCGAGCTCGCCGACATCCGCGCTCAGCAGCTGCGGCACAAGATCCGGCCCAGTGTCGATCAGCACGCGCGTCGTGCCATTCGGCCCCACGCGCTCGATCAGAAGCGAGCAGCGGCGGCGGCGGTTCTTCGGGTTGAGCGGGTCGCAGGCCCCCCAGCGGTTCCCAAGCCGAGGCACCCCGCCTGAGGAGCCGCAACCAAGGATCACCGCCCGGATCATAAGGCGGCCTTGCTGAACAGCCGGTCGAAATTGGCCGAGGTCAGCGCTGCGAATTCCGCCTCGGAGAGCCCCAGCGCCTCGGCACCGATGCGTGCGGTATGGACGACATAGGCGGGCTCATTGCGCTTGCCGCGATAGGGCGGGGGCGCGAGATAGGGGGCATCGGTCTCGACCAGAATGCGTTCGCGCGGGGCATTGAGAAAGATCTCGCGGATCTCTGTCGAGCGCGGGAAGGCCGCGATCCCCGACATCGAGAGGTAAAAGCCGAGATCCAGCGCGGCTTTCGCAAGCTCGGGCCCGCTGGTGTAGCAATGCATGACGCAGCCATAGGCCCCGTTGCGGTGCTCCTCGGTCAGGATGCGCGCCATATCGTCATCGGCATCGCGCGAATGGATGATGAGCGGCAGGCCGGTCTCGCGCGCGGCGGCAATATGGATGCGCAGGCTCTCGGCCTGAACGGCGGCGCTTTCGGCGGTGTAATGGTAATCAAGCCCGGTTTCGCCGATGCCCACGAACTTCGGATGCTGCGCAAGGGCGATCAGCTCATCGACCGTGACCAGAGGCTCTTCGGCGGCATACATCGGATGGGTGCCGCCCGCGTAAAAGACGCCGTCATGGGCTTCGGCAATCGCCCGCACGCGCGGCTCGTTCTTCATCCGGGTGCAGATCGTGACCATCCGCGTCACCCCGGCCGCTTTGGCCCGCGCGATCAGCTCACCCTCCTGCCCGGCGAAATCCGGGAAATCGAGGTGGCAATGGCTGTCAACAAGCTGGGGGAGGAGGGAAGGTGCGGTCATATCTGCCGGGTCCGATCATGTCGCGGGCTGGTTCGCGAGCCCAATGAGCATATCCAACACCAAAGCGGAAGGGTCAAGGTTGACGGCTCGTCCGGTTCGGGCGCGCGCCGACAGTTCCGCCTGGGCAGTCGCCCAGATCCGCGCGCTTTGATCGTCGGGAGACATCCGCGCCAGAACCTCGGCCTCGCCCTCGGCGGCCTCGGGCAAAGGTGGGCCAAGGAGGCCCGCAATCGCCGCGCGCGAGAGGAAGCGGTCGAGAAGCGTCATGGTCAGGTCGAACGGATCGCCCGACGCGCCGGGACGGCCCGCCGCCAGATCGGCAATCGCTGCCGCCTTGCGCCGGTCCATCCGTGCGGGATGCTCGAAAAGATCGACGATGCGCTGGTAAAGCGCGATCCCGTCCTGGCCGGTCAGCCGTAACGCCTCGCCGACCGAACCGCCCGAAAGCGCGGCAAGTTTATCCGGATCGCCGGGCGCGTCGAGCCCTGCGAGAATATGGCCGATCTCGGCGGTCGAGAGCGGCGAAAGGCGCAGCTCGCGGCAGCGCGAGCGAATGGTCGGCAAAAGACGCGCGGGCTGGTGCGAGATCAGGAAGATCACCGCGCCTTTCGGCGGCTCTTCGAGGATCTTTAACAGCGCGTTTGCCGCCGAAGGGTTCATGTCATCGGCGGCGTCGATGATCGCAATCCGACGTCCGCCCTCCGCCGCGCTCATGTGGAAAAATGAGAGCAGGCGACGGATTTCCTCAACCGTGATCTCGGACCGCAACCGACCGGTTTTCTCATCGACGGGACGGCGGATCAGGCTCAGGCGCGGCTCGGAGAGCGCGGCGATGCGGCGCAGGACCGGATCGTCGGGCGGAAGCTGCAGCCCGGAACCGGGAGCCTCGGACAAAAGCCAGCGTGCCAGCGCCCAGGCGAGCGTCGCCTTGCCGGTGCCGCGCGGCCCGGTGATCAGCCAGCCATGGTGCAGACGCCCCGAGTGGGCTGCGGTGAGAAAGCTTTCAATCGCCGCGGCATGGCCGATCACCTCTGACGCGTGGCGGGGATGAGGCGCGCCGGGGACCCGGTCGGCCTCGGGAAGCTCGTCCTCACTCATGGCAAAAGCGCGCGGATGCGGGCGGCGACGACATCTTCGGAACCGGTGCCGTCAATCAGACGCACCCGCGCGGGCGCCTCCTCGGCGAGCGCGTGAAAGCCGTCGCGCAGCCGGTATTGGAAGGCGAGGCCCATGCCCTCGAAACGATCTTCAACCGTCGCGCGGGCCTGTCCCCGGGCCAGCGAAATCGCCGGGTCGATGTCGATGACGAAGGTGAGGTCAGGCTCGATCCCGATCATCAGCGCGTGAAGCTGGTCGACGGTCTGGCGCAGATCGGCGCGAGCCGCGCCCTGATAGACCCGCGAGGAATCGGCGAAGCGATCGGTGATGACGGTCGCGCCACGCGTGAGTGCAGGCTGGATCAGGCGTTCGAGATGGTCGCGGCGCGCGGCGGTGAAGAGCAAAAGCTCGGTTTCGGGGGACCAGCGTTCAGCGCCGCCTTCGACGAGAAGGCGGCGGATCTCTTCAGCCCCGGCGCTGCCGCCCGGCTCACGCGTCAGGACGACCTCGCGGCCCTGGCCCGCAAGCTCTGCCGCAAGACGGCGCGCTTGCGTGCTTTTGCCAGAGCCGTCGACCCCCTCGAAGCTGATGAACATCCGCGCGGTCTCAGCTGCCGGCGGCGTCGATGGCTTTATGCGCGAGACGCGAAGCCGCGCCCTGCAAGCGGCCGAAGACCCCGGCTGAATCGACATCGGTCGCGGTGATCAGCGGCATTTTCGACTCGCCCGTGCCCGGGATCTGGATGACGAGATCGCCAACCCGCGTGCCCGCTTTGATCGGCGCCTCGATCGGTCCGTTGAAGACGGCTTCGGCCGTCACGCCCGATTGCGCGCCCGCCGGGATCAGCACCTTGACGCCGTCTGCGGTCGTCAGCCCGACCCGGCTGCGGTCACCCAGCCAGACCGGGGCTTCGGCGACGATTTCGCCCTTCGGCACGACCGTGCGCATGGTGAATTGGCGGAAGGCCCAGTTCACGATGCGCTCGGATTCCTCGGCGCGGGATTTGTCGTCTTGAAGACCGGAAACCACGAAGATGATGCGGCGGCCACCTTGAACGGCAGAGCCGACCAAGCCGTACCCGGCTTCTTGCGTGTGCCCGGTCTTGAGCCCGTCGGCCCCGATCCCGAGCTTCAAGAGCGGGTTGCGGTTGCGCCGGTTCGCGGGGGCGCGGTTGTCGAAGGGAAACTCGGCGATGGCGAAATATTTGTAATAATCCGGGAAGTCGATGATCAGATGCTGGGCGAGCAGACCCAAATCATGTGCGGTCATGATCTGGTCGGGATCGGGCCAGCCCGAAGCATTGACGAAATGCGAATTCTCAAGACCGAGCGCCTTGGCGCGATCGGTCATCTGGCGGGCAAAAGCCTCTTCCGTGCCGGCGAGACCTTCGGCGACGACGACGCAAGCGTCATTGCCCGATAGCACGATCATGCCCTTGATCAGCTCTTCGACGGTCGGGCGATCCTGTTCGTTGAGGAACATGGTCGAGCCCTGCATCTGCCGCGCTTTGGTCGACACCGGCAGGCGGGTATCCAGCTGGACGCGCCCTTCTTTCAGAGCCTCGAACAGCATGTAGATCGTCATGAGCTTCGACATCGAGGCCGGATGCATGGCCTGATCGGGGTTCTTCTCCATCAGGACTGTGCCGGTTTCGACATCATAGACCCAAGCCTCGCGGGCATTCGTGTCGAAGGCCATGACCGGGGCCACTGTCGAGAGCAGGGCACAAATTCCGACGAGAAGGGAGCGCATGAGGATTCCTTTGCCTGTCGCTTTTTCCCGCATGGTTACAGCAGCGGTCCGCAAGTCGCAACGATGCGGCCTGCGGATTTCAGCGAAGTGATCACCTCCGGGGTGACTTCACGCAATCCTGACGTGCAAATCACCCGAACGCTTGCATCAATAGCTGCGGATCAGCCCGACAAGACGACCCTGAACCCGGACCATATGTTCGGGCAGAAGCCGGGTTTCATAGGCGGGGTTGGCCGCCTCAAGCGCGACCAGCCCGTTCTTGCGCCGATACCGCTTCAACGTCGCCTCATGGCCATCGACCAGCGCCACGATGATTTCGCCATTATCGGCGAAATCCTGTTCGCGGATGACGACGACATCGCCGTCGTTGATCCCGGCCTCGATCATGGAATCGCCACGCACTTCAAGCGCATAGTGATGTTCGCGGCTGGTCAGCATACTGCCCGGCACGGCGATGTGATGGGACACCTCTGAAATCGCCTCGATCGGGACACCGGCGGCGATCCGGCCCATCACCGGCAGTTCGATCGCGGCAGCTTCGACAAGCGGGGCGGCAGGGGGCAGGGTCGGCTGCGCGGCCTTGTCGCTGTCGAGGGCGCGGGGCCTCATCTCTCCACCCCGGCTGTCGCTGCCTTTGCTGAGGGCATCGGGCAGGCGGACGATTTCCAGCGCACGGGCGCGATGGGGAAGGCGGCGGATGAAGCCGCGTTCTTCCAGAGCCGTGACCAGACGATGGATACCGGATTTCGAGCGCAGATCGAGCGCGAGCTTCATTTCGTCAAAAGAAGGCGGTACGCCATCGCGGGCCATGCGGCCTTGAATGAATTCGAGCAACTGAATCTGTTTCTTCGTCAGCATAAGTATCCCCGATCCTTCTGCCTGTCCATGTTCGACTTATGTTCTAACTTCCCGAGGGAGTCACGTCAATCAATTCAACCGATTCGATTGAACAAAAGGTTAACATTGCAAAGAAAATCGCGGTTTTAGCCGTGAAGGGGCAAATATTCGACGATCTCGCCTATCTCTCGTGCCGGGTCATGGGCCGGGCGGATCAAGAGGGCATCGGCCTCGGCCAGAAGCCCAAGCCGGGCGGAATCCTGATCGGCGAAAGCAGAGATCCCCGGCAGATCGGGTCCCGCAGTCAGGCGCGCGCGCTGGTAATGCTGCCGGTCGCCCTCTGGCGGGAGGGCGGCGGTCAGCCGGGCGCGGCGCGGCTGATGGCGCGGCGAAAGCCCCTGCATCGCCAAGAGGAGCGGCTGCATGAAAAGCTTCGCGCAAACGATCGACGAGACCGGATTGCCCGGCAGGCCCAGCATCGCGGCCGCGCCCATCCGGCCCGCCATCAGCGGTTTTCCGGGGCGCATGGCGAGCTTGTAGAAGGCGCGCTCCATGCCAAGATCGCCGGAAACCTTGGCGATGAGATCATGGTCGCCGACCGAGGCGCCGCCAATGGTGACCACCAGATCGGCGCCCTCGGCCAAAGCAAAGCCCTCGCGCAGGCTTTCTTCGGTGTCGCGGGCGATGGGCAGGATGCGGGCCTCGGCGCCGACTTCGCGGGCGAGCCCGGCAATCGCAAGGTCGTTCGAGCAGATGATCTGGCCGGGGCCGGGGATCTCGCCGGGGCGGACCAGCTCATCGCCGCCAGCCATGACGGCGACGATGGGGCGGCGGGCGACACTGATGCGCGGCACATTCATCGCGGCCAGCAGCGCCAGATCCGAAGGGGCGAGCGGGCGGCGGGGCAGGAACTCGGCGCCTTCGGCGAAATCATTGCCGCGCAGACGGATGTTGACGTTGGCGGTGACCGGGCCCACGGCGATGCGGTCGCCTTCGCGCGTGACGATTTCCTGCATGACCACGCGGTCATAGCCTGCGGGAACCGGCGCGCCGGTGAAGATGCGGATTGCAGTGCCGGGACGCGGCGTGCCGTCCCAAGGGTGCCCCGCGGACGAGGTGCCGATGACCTCGAGCGGGCCGGGCAGATCGGCACTGCGCAAGGCATAGCCGTCCATGGCGGCGGAATCGAACGGCGGTTGGGTCAGACGCGCGACGGCAGGGGCGATCATCACCCGACCGAGCGCCTCGCCAATCGCGATTTCCTCTGCGACCGGGGGGCGGGCAAGACCCAAAACCAGCGCCGTGGCGTCGTCAACCGTAATCATTCCGCTTTGAAATCCCCTGATTTTCCGCCGGTTTTCGAGATGAGCCGGATGCCCTCGATCCGCATGTCCTTTTGCGCCGCCTTGAGCATGTCATAGACGGTGAGGCAGGCGGTCGAGACTGCGGTCAGCGCCTCCATCTCGACGCCGGTGCGGCCGGTGGTGGACACGGTCGCGGTGATGCGGATACCGGGCAGCGCGTCGTCGGGCTCAAGCTCGACCGCGACTTTGGTGATCGGCAGCGGATGGCAGAGCGGGATCAGATCCGAGGTGCGCTTGGCCCCCATGATGCCCGCGAGCCGCGCAACCCCCAGCACATCGCCCTTTTTCGCGCCGCCTTTGGCCAGAGCCAAGGTCTCGGGCGACATCACGACCAGCCCTTCGGCGACGGCGGTGCGGGCGGTCTCGGGCTTGTCCGA
This sequence comes from Paracoccus aminophilus JCM 7686, assembly GCF_000444995.1. Lineage (NCBI taxonomy): Bacteria > Pseudomonadati > Pseudomonadota > Alphaproteobacteria > Rhodobacterales > Paracoccaceae > Paracoccus > Paracoccus aminophilus. Next base: position 711,541 of record NC_022041.1, read on the forward strand.
AACATCGACCATATGGGCCTGACCGCTGGCGTCGAAATGGGTCAGGCTCATGCGGCAAGGCCCAGGATCTGGCGGGTGGCGGCGGTCACATCGGCCTGGCGCATCAGGCTTTCGCCGATGAGGAAGCGGCGCGCGCCGCCTGCCGCCATGCGGTCGAGATCGGCGGGGGTGAAAAGCCCGCTTTCGCAGACGAGATCACGGCCCTCGGGCAGATGGGGCGCAAGCTCGAGCGTGGTTTCGATGCTGATGTCGAAGGTCTTGAGATTGCGGTTGTTCACGCCGACCAGCGGCGATTTCAGGCGAAGCGCGCGGTCGAGTTCCTCGCGGTCATGGACCTCGATCAGCGCATCCATGCCCCAATGGAAGGCGGCGTCCTCCAGCTCTGCGGCCAGAGCATCATCGACCGAGGCCATGATGATCAGGATGCAATCGGCGCCCCAAGCGCGGGCCTCGGCGACCTGATAGGTGTCGTAGAGGAAGTCTTTACGCAAAGCGGGCAGATTGCAGGCGGCGCGGGCGCGGGTCAGAAACTCGGGCGCGCCTTGAAAGCTGGGGCTGTCGGTCAGGACCGATAGGCAGGCCGCGCCCCCGGCCTCATAGGCCTGAGCGAGCGACGGCGGATCGAAATCGGCGCGGATCAGCCCTTTCGAGGGGCTCGCCTTCTTGATCTCGGCGATGAGCGCATGGCCCTGCGCGGCCTTTTCGCTCAGCGCGCGGGCAAAGCCACGGGGAGCATCGGCGGCGCGGGCCTCGGCCTCGACACCGGCCAGCGGACGCGCGGCTTTCGCCTTAGCGATTTCTTCAAGCTTATAGGCTTTGATGCGATCGAGAATATCCATGGTCCGAGTCTAGCCTTGAGGGAGGTGCGGGGAAAGCCCCAGTCAGATAGTGCCAGCCCAATCGATGAGCGGCGCGCCTTGCGCGGCCAGCCAGTCGTTGACGCGACTGAAGGGGCGCGAGCCAAAAAAGCCACGCCGCGCCGAAAGGGGCGAGGGATGGGCGCTGGCAATCACCAGATCTGTGGCGCGGGGCAGCCCGTCCAGCGCCTTTTGCGCATGGCCGCCCCAGAGGATGAAAGCGATAGGGCCGTGCTTTTGCGCCTCGACCACCGCCTGACGCGCGAGCTTGTGCCAGCCCCATTTGGCATGAACGCCCGCTTCGCCCGGCAGAACGCTGAGCGAGGTGTTGAGCAAAAGCACGCCCTGACGCGCCCAATGGGAAAGATCCCCGGTCGCGGGACGCGCGCCGAGATCCGTGTCCATCTCTTTGTAGATATTCGACAAAGAGCGCGGCAAAGCGGTTTCCGGCGTCACCGAAAAGGCCAGTCCATTGGCATGGCCGGGGGTCGGATAGGGGTCTTGGCCCAGCAGAACGACGCGGACCTTGTCCGGCGGCGTCAGATCAAGCGCGGCAAAGACGCGATCGGGGCCGGGCAGCCAGTTCTGATCCGCCAAACGGTCGCGAATGACGGGCCAATCCGTGCCAAAGAACGGCAGGCCCGCCCAGCTTTCGGGGGCTTTCATTCTACGCTCATGCCTCGGGCGCGCCGGTATGGCCCGCCAAAGCGTGGAGCTTGGCCAGCGCCTTGCCGGAATCGAGCGCATCCGCCGCGATCTCGGCCCCTTCGCGCAGGGATGTCGCGCGGCCCGCGATCAGAAGCGCGGCTGCCGAGTTCAGCAGCACCGCATCGCGATAGGCATTCTTCGCCCCCGCGAGAATCGCCCGTGCGGCGGCGGCATTCTGGGCGGGATCACCGCCGACGATCTCTTCGAACGGATGGACGGGGAGGCCCGCATCCTCGGGCGAGATCTCGAATTCGCGCACCGTGCCGTCCTTCAGCTCGGCCACCCAGCTTGGCCCGGCAATCGACAGCTCATCGGTGCCGTCGCTGCCATGGACGAGCCAGGCTTGCTCAGACCCCAACTCGCGCAGGGTCTCGGCCATCGGGCGGTTCCAGTCCTGATGGAAGGTGCCGGTCAACTGGCGCTTGACGCCTGCGGGGTTGGTCAGCGGCCCCAGCAGGTTGAAGATCGTGCGCGTGCCCAGCTCGGTCCGGGCCGGGCCAACATGGCGCATCGCCGGATGATGGACCGTCGCCATCATGAAGCAGATGCCGGTGTCATCAAGGGCGGCCTGCGCGACCTCGGGCGTGGTCATCACATTGATGCCCAGATGCGTCAGCGCATCGGCCGAGCCCGATTTCGACGACAGGTTGCGGTTGCCGTGTTTGGCGACCGGCACGCCTGCGCCCGCGACGACCAAAGCCGAGGCGGTCGAGATATTCAGCGTGCCCTTGCCGTCGCCACCGGTGCCGACGATGTCGATCGCGCCTTTCGGGGCCGAAATGCGGTTCATCTTGGCGCGCATGGCGCGGGCGGCGGCGGCGATTTCCTCGACGGTTTCGCCGCGCACGCGCAGAGCCATCAGCAGGCCGCCGATCTGCGCTGGTGTCGCCGCCCCGTTGAAGAGCGCCGAGAATGCCGCCTCGGCCTCATCCCCGGTCAGCGAGCGTGTCGCCGCGACCGAGATCAGCGGGCGGATGTCTTGCAGGCTCATGCGGCGGCCCCGCTTTTGTTCGTGGTGCGGCGCAGGAAGTTTTCGATCATCGCATGGCCGTGTTCCGAGGCGATGGATTCGGGGTGGAACTGCACGCCCTCGATCGGCAGGGTCTTGTGTTGCAGCCCCATGATCGTGCCGTCCGGGCTGGTCGCGGTGACGCGCAGCACATCGGGCAAAGTGCCCGGATCGACGGTCAGCGAGTGGTAGCGCGTGGCCTTCAAGGGCGAGGGCAGGCCGGCAAAGACCCCGGTGCCGTCATGGATGATGTCATCGGTCTTGCCATGAACGACCCGGCTCGCGCGGACGACCGTGCCGCCGAAAGCCTCGCCGATGGCCTGATGACCAAGGCAGACGCCGAAAAGTGGCAGGCCGCGTTCGGCGGCGGCACGGATCAGCGGCACGATAATGCCCGCCTGCGCCGGAGCGCGGGGCCCGGGCGAGACCAGAATGCCCGAGGCGCCCATGGAAAGCGCCTCGTCAACGGTGAGCACGTCATTGCGGCGCACCACCACTTCGGCCCCCGCCTCACCGAGATAGTGAACGAGGTTCCAGGTGAAGCTGTCGTAGTTGTCGATGAGCAGGATCATGGGCGCGCCTTGCTTTGGGGGGTGAACCCCGGAAATTCTGCGGCTATAGATGTGACAAAGGGCCAAGCGGGGTCAAGCCCGCGAGGCAAGAAAAGCAGGGACGGATACCGACAGGACCAATGGCTCGGGGCTTCGCGAAAGGTTTGTTTCAGGGCGTGATCCTGTGCGGTGCCGCAGTTGCGGCGCTGTCTCTGGCTTTGCCTCAGCCCCGCAAGGACGGGGCGACGGTTGCCAATCCCGGCCCGGATGCGGCGGCGCTGGACCTGCCGGTCGGCTCGGAATTCGGGCGCGGCGAGGATGAGACCCCGGTCGCGCCGGTGGGGCTGAGCCGTCCGAACACCGCAGCACTTGGCGATGCGCCCGCCGTGGTCGCGCCCAGCAGCGAGCTGCGGCCCGCTCCGGCCAAAGCGCCCGCCGCGCGTCCCGAGACCGCGAAAGAGGCGCCGGTCGCGCCAGTCGCGCTTGCGCCAATCAGCGAGAACCCGGACCTTCCGGCGGCTCCGGGTGGCGAAGCGCCAATCCCGGTCGAGCCGCCCGGACGGGTCGAGACGCCGACGCTCGACCGCGCGCCCGAGCAGGGCACGACCGAGACCGCGCCCGATCTGCAAGGGCTTGCCCAAAATGACGCGCCCGATCCGCGCGGCCGTCAGGCGCCCGCGCCGGCGATGCCGGGCGCGCCAGCCTCGGATAAGCCTGCGTCGGACAAGCCCGCATTGGTCACCCCCGCTCCGGCCACGCCGGAAAACCCCACCGCGTCCGGGTCTTTGCCCGTTGCCGAGCCTGCGCAGCCCGTGACCGAACCGACCTCTGCGCCGATCCCGCAAGTGGCGCCGAAAGCGACGGCTTCCAAACCGACTGAGGCCAAGCCGTCCGAAGCAAAGCCGACGGCTCCCACGCCGACCACACCAAAGCCGACCACACCAAAGCCAACCGAGCCAAAGCCAACCGGGCCCGCGTCACAACGCCAGCCCAATCCCGGTGCGCTTGACCTTTCTCTGCCGCCCGATCCCGGCGGGCTTCATCTTTTTGACCGCAACTGATCTCAGGGACGCCATGCTTCCGCTCAACCCCGCGCTTGCCTCGACCTTTCGCCCGCCTGTGATGGAGGCGCGGCGCTGGCTTGAGGGGGTGAGCTTCCCGCCCGAGCGTCCGCTGATCAACGTGAGTCAGGCCGCTCCGGTCGAGCCGCCGCCCGAGGGGCTGCGTCGCGCCATCGCCGAGGCCGCGCTGACCCGGCCCGAGGCCCATCTTTACGGCCCGGTGCTGGGCAATCCCGATCTGCGCGCAGCCGTCGCGGCGGAGTGGAGCCGCGCCTATGGCGGGACGCTCTCGCCCGACCATGTCGCGATCACGCAGGGCTGCAATCAGGCCTTTTGCGCGGCGATTGCGACCGTGGCGGGGCAGGGCGATGAGGTCATCATTCCGGTGCCGTGGTATTTCAACCACAAGATGTGGCTAGAGATGCAAGGCGTCAAAGCCGTGCCTCTGAGCTGCGGTCCGGGCATGGTGCCCGAGGCCGAGGCAGCGGCGCGGCTGATCTCTGCGCGGACCAAGGCGCTGGTGCTCGTGTCGCCGAACAACCCGTCGGGCGCGGAATATCCCGCCGAGACCTTGCGCGATTTCTATGCGCTCGCGCAAAAGCACGGGCTGGCGCTGATCGTTGACGAAACCTACCGTGATTTCGACAGCCGCGACGGCGCGCCGCATGATCTTTTCGCCGATCCCGACTGGGGCGATACGCTGATCCAGCTTTACTCCTTCTCGAAAGCCTATCGCCTGACCGGCCACCGCGTCGGCGCGCTGATTGCCAGCCCGGCGCGGATGATCGAGGTCGAGAAGTTCCTTGATACGGTCGCGATTTCGACCGGGCAGCTTGGCCAGATCGGCGCGCTGTGGGGGATGACGCATCTGCGCGACTGGCTGGCAGGCGAGCGCGCCGAGGTGATCGCGCGCCGTGATGCCATGCGCGCGGGGATGGAGGCGCTGCCCGGCTGGACGGTCAAGGGATGCGGCGCCTATTTCGCCTGGGTCGAGCATCCGTTCGCGATCAGCTCGGCCGAGCTTGCCAAACGGCTTGTCCGCGAGGCTGGCGTGCTGCTTTTGCCCGGCACGATGTTCATGCCAGAGACCGATCCCGCGGCGCCGCGCCACCTGCGGATTGCCTTCGCCAATGTCGATCAAGCGCGCATCCAAGAGTTGATGACACGGCTCAGGACGTTCCAAGCCTGAAAACACACGCGGAATTGCGTCTCCTCGACACTTGCCGCGCTGGACGCGGCACCCTAAACAAAGCCCGACACAAACCGACAGGCGGAAAAGATGACGAAACCCCGGAGCAAGGCCAAATCCACGGTTTACGGAGTCCTCATGGGCTTCATGCTGATCGGCCTTGGCGGCTTCGGCATCCAGAACTTCAGCGGCGGCAGCTCGAGCGATATCGGGCAGGCGGGCGATATTTCGGTCACCGCTGGCGATTACGCGCGCGGCGTGCGCAACGAGATGCAGAACTTCTCGCAGCGCATGGGCAAGGCCATGACCATGGAAGAGGCCAAGCAGATCGGCGTGCCGCAGATCGTGCTGTCGCGGCTCTTCTTGTCGGCCTCGCTAGAAAATGAAGCGAACCGTCTGGGCATTTCGGTCGGCGACAAGACCGTGGGCGAGCAATTGCTGGCGATCCAGGCCTTTCGCGGTCTGACCGGTCAGTTCGACCGTAAGGTCTATGCCGATACTTTGCGTCAGGAGGGCATGACCGAGCGCCAGTTCGAGCATGATCTGCGCATGGATCAGGCCCGGCTCATGCTGCAACAGGCCGTCACTGGCGGCATCAAGGCGCCCGAGGCGATGACCAATCTCAGCGCCTCCTGGCTGCTCGAGACCCGCAATATCCGCTGGCAAGAGCTTTTGGCCAAGGATCTGGCCGCCCCGGTCGTTGCCCCCGATGAGGCGACGCTCGAGGCTTGGCACAAGGCCAATGCCGATCGCTTCACCGCGCCCGAGATCCGCAAGATCACCTATGTCTGGATCACGCCCGAGATGATCGAGGAAAAGGTGCAGATCGACGATCAGGCGCTGCGCGATCTCTATCAGCAGCGCATTGCGGAATTCGTGAAACCTGAGCGCCGCATGGTCGAAAAGCTGGTGTTCCAGGATGACGCCGCCGCTGCCGCGGCGAAAGCGCGGCTCGACAAGGGCGAGGTTGATTTCGAAGGGCTCGCGAAAGAGCGCGGGCTGACGCTGAACGACGTTGATCTGGGCGAGGTCACGAAAGACCAGCTCGGCGCGGCGGGCGATCAGGTCTTTGCTCTGACCCAGCCCGGCGTGACCGGGCCGCTGCCGACCAATCTGGGCCCTGCGCTCTTCTCGATGAATGCGATCCTTGAGCCGGTGAACACCACGTTCGAGGAAGCCAAGCCCGAGTTGCGCGGCGAGGCGGCTCTGGACCGTGCCCGTCGCCAGATCGACGAGATGCGCAGCCAAATCGACGACGAGCTGGCCAGCGGTGCCACGCTTGAGGATCTGGCCAAGGACAAGGGCCTTGAGCTGGGCAAGATCGACTGGACGCAGAGCGAAGAGCCCGCGCAAGGCAGCATCGCCGGTTATCCCGCGTTCCGCTCGGCGGCTGGGCAGGTGACCACGCAGGACTTCGCCGAACTGAAAGAGCTCGACGACGGCGGCATTTTCGCGCTGCGCCTTGACGAAACCGTGCCGCCCACGCTGATCCCCTTCGAGGAAGCGCGCCCGCGCGTGACCGAGGACTGGATTGCCAGCGAGACCCATCGTCGCCTGCTGGCGCTGGCCGATGAAGGCAAGGTTGCCGCCATGTCGAAGACCATGGCCGCCGCAGCGACCGAAACCGCGACGACTGCGGGCGCCGCGCCTGAAACCACCGCGCCTGAAACCACCGCGCCTGAAACCACGGGGACTGAAACCGCTACGGCCGAAGCGACCACACCGGTTCCGGGCTCGGACGAGGCGGCGGTTAGCGCCGAAGCCGACAAAGAGCCGTGGCATGAGGTCGCAAGCCTGCCGCGCGACGGCTTTATCTCGGGCACGCCGCAGGCCTTGGTTCCGGGCGCCTTCGGGCTGAAGGAAGTGGGCGATACCGATATCGTCAGCGCCGAGAACCGGGTGTTTCTGGTGACGCTTGAAGCGATCAACAAAGCCGATCTCGGCTCGGATCAGGCCAAGCCCGTGCTGACCAATGTCGGCAACCGGATCGGCCAATCGCTGCAGCAGGACCTTTTCGACTATTATGCCCGGGCGGTTCAGGCCGGTCAGGGCGTGACGATCAATCAAGCCGCAATTGACGCGGCGAATTCGCGGATGTGACGATGGATCTGGCACCGGAATTTGCGGAATTCGAACGGGGCTGGGCGGAGGGCCGCAACCAGCTGGTGACGATCCGGCTGGCGGCCGATCTGGATACGCCCGTCAGCCTGATGCTGAAACTGGCCGAAGCCGCGCCGAACTCGTTCATGCTCGAAAGCGTCACCGGCGGAGAAATTCGCGGGCGCTATTCCTTCATCGGCATGAAGCCCGACCTGATCTGGCAATGCCGCGACGGCAAGGCCACGATCAACCGCAATGCCCGCTATTCGCCGGATTTCGAGGCCGATGAGCGGCCTGCGCTGGACAGCCTGCGCGCGCTGATTACGGAAAGCCGGATCGAGATGCCGGAAAACGTGCCGCCGGGGGCTGCGGGGCTTTTCGGCTATCTCGGCTATGACATGATCCGTCTGGTCGAGCATCTGCCCGATGTGAACCCCGATCCGCTTGGCCTGCCTGACGCGATGTTGCTGCGTCCGACCGTGGTCGCGGTGCTTGACGGGGTGAAGGGCGAGGTCACGCTTTGTGCGCCCGCCTGGTATGAGCCGGGCGTGCCTGCGCGCGCCGCCTATGCCCAAGCCGCCGAGCGGGTGATGGAGGCCCTGCGTGCGCTCGATCGCCAGCCCTATGAGCCGCGCACCTTCGGCGCAGAGATGAAGGTCGGCCAGCCGCGCTCAAACTTCACGCGCGAGGGCTATCTCGCTGCGGTCGAGAAGGCCAAGGATTACATCCGCGCGGGCGATATCTTCCAGGTCGTGCCGAGCCAGCGCTGGTCGCTCGATTTCCCGCTGCCGCCCTTCGCGCTTTACCGCTCGCTGCGCCGCACCAATCCCTCGCCCTTCATGTTCTTCCTCAACCTCGACGGCTTCCAGATCGTCGGCGCGAGCCCCGAGATTCTGGTCCGTCTGCGCGACGGCGAGGTCACGGTGCGCCCGATCGCAGGCACCCGCAAACGCGGCGCCGATGCGGCCGAGGATCGCGCGCTCGAGGCCGATCTGCTGTCGGATCAGAAAGAGCTCGCCGAACATCTGATGCTGCTCGATCTCGGGCGCAATGATGTCGGCAGGGTCGCCAAGATCGGCACCGTGCGCCCGACCGAGAAATTCATCATCGAGCGTTACAGCCACGTCATGCATATCGTCTCGAATGTCGTGGGCGAGCTGCGTGAGGGCGAGGATGCGCTCTCGGCACTGCTCGCGGGGATGCCCGCAGGCACGGTCTCGGGCGCGCCGAAAGTCCGCGCGATGGAGATCATCGACGAGCTCGAACCCGAAAAGCGCGGCGTCTATGCCGGTGCGGTCGGCTATTTCGCCGCCAATGGCGAGATGGATATGTGCATCGCGCTGCGCACAGCAGTGGTCAAGGACGGCCAGCTTTACATTCAGGCCGGGGGCGGCGTCGTCTATGACAGCGATCCCGAGGCGGAATTCGAAGAGACCGAAAACAAAAGCCGCGCTTTGCGTCGCGCGGCGGAAGAGGCGGCGCGCTTCGTGCGCGGCGCCAACAGCTAAGACTGGGTTTACTGGGTCGCGGGCGTCTGATTTGCCCGCGCCCGCCATTCCCGCCAGGTCAGCCAGATGATGAAGGCGTCAAAGGCCGAAAGCGCGACCATGACGATGCTGCCGGTGTGCCACCAATCCAGCATCTGCCAGCCGATGAACCCCGCCAGAACCAGCATGGCGAAGGGGAAGGCGCTATACCATTCCTTCATCAGCGCGACGACCACGCAGAGCTTCACCAGACCGTGGCCGATCATGTAGATCGCCCAGAAATGCAGGTGCTCGCGGCCCATGCCATTGAGATGATGGGTCAGGAAATGCGCCAGCCGGTCATCGGGATCGGCAATGGCGCGATGGAGCCCGGTGTCTTGCAGGAAATGCAGCGCGCGCAGGCTGAGAGGCGTCAGCAGGAGCACGCCGAACAGAGTCTCGAAGCTCGCAAAGATCCCCTTGAGGAGAACCGAGGCCTCGAAGACCCAATGCAACATGCGCCTGCTGGCGGTGAACATCAGTCTTCGCCGCGAATGGGCTGGACGTATTGCAGCGCCATGTCCCAGGGGAAGAAGATCCAGGTGTCCTGGCTGACCTCGGTCACATAATCCTGCACCATCGGCTTGCCCTTGGGTTTGGCATAGACGGTGCCGAAATGGGCCTTCGGATATTTCTCGCGCACCAGCTCCAAGGTACGACCGGAATCGACCAGATCGTCGATGACGAGGATGCCTTCGCCGTCCTGCATCAGCTCGGGGTCGGGCGATTTCAGGACCACCAGACCGCCCTGTTCCTGCTTGTGGTAGGATTTGACCGAGATCGTGTCGATGGTGCGGATATCAAGCTCGCGCGCCACGATCATCGCGGGCACGAGACCGCCGCGGGTGATCGCCACAACCGCGCGCCAATCGCGCCCGTCCAGCCGCCACGCCAGCGCGCGCGCATCGCGGTGCATCTGGTCCCAGCTGACGTGAAAGCCTTTTTCGTGGGGGAGGCGCTCGGTCATGTCATGTCCTTTTCAATGATGAAGGATCAATAGCAGGCCCAAAAGCCCCATCGCCAGAGCCGCCGCGCGATCAATCCAGAGTTTGGCTGCGAAATAGCGCGTCCTCATCACCGCTGTCGACATAGAAATAGCGATCAGTGAATACCAGAAAAGCTCGGTTCCCAGACAAGTGAAGTAAACCACCACTTTCTGATCGACTGACATCGCCTCGGGGAAGATCGACAAGATCACCGCCGCATAAAAGAGCGCGGGTTTCGGGTTCGAGAGGTTGAGCGTGATTCCCCCCCAGAAGCCCTTGCTCGCACCATCCGCCGCCTCGGGGATCGGTTGAGTCGAGGCGCGCCACAGCACCACGGCAAACCACAGCAGATAGAAGCCGCCGAAGATCTTCATCGCCACGAACAGCGGGGGATGCAGCTTGAAGACCACCGCAAGCCCCAGAAGCGCGAAGATGCACCAGAGCGAGGCGCCCGTCGCCAGACCCAGCGCATAGGGCCAGGCCCGCGACCGGCCATATTGGAACGCCGCCTGCGTGGCGGCGATGATCGCCGGGCCGGGGGTCAGAATGGCCAGAGACATGGCGGCAAAGAGCGCCAGAAATTGTTCGACGCTCATGCCGCCTCGCCGGTTTGAGGGTTAGTCTTTCTTCGCCGTCGAAATATCGGGCGCATCGACGGCTTTCATGCCGACGACATGATAGCCCGCATCGACGTGATGGGTCTCGCCGGTGACGCCGCTGCTCATATCCGAGAGCAGGTAAAGCGCCGATTGGCCGACCTCGTCCTGGCTGATGTTGCGGCGCAACGGCGAATTCAGCTCGTTCCACTTCATGATATAGCGGAAATCGCCAATGCCCGAAGCGGCCAGCGTCTTGATCGGCCCGGCCGAGATCGCATTGACCCGCACGCCGTCCTTGCCGAGATCCTCGGCCAGATAGCGCACAGAGGCTTCCAGCGCGGCTTTGGCGACGCCCATGACGTTGTAATGGGGCATCACACGCTCGGCGCCGTAATAGGTCAGCGTGAGCAGGCTGCCGCCATTCGACATCATCGCGCTGGCATGACGTGCGACCGAGGTGAAGGAGAAGACGGAAATATCCATCGTCATCAGGAAATTGTCGCGCGTCGTATCGGCATAGCGCCCGCGCAATTGGTCCTTGTCGGAAAAGCCGATCGCATGGACGACGAAATCAATGCCGTCCCAGCGCGCGCCCAGTTTGGTGAACAGATCCGCCACCGATTGCTCATCCGAGACATCGCATTCGACCACGAAATCGGAACCGATTTCCGCCGCCAGCGGATCGACCCGCTTCTTGAGTGCTTCGCCGTGATAGGAAAAAGCCAGCTCGGCACCGGCATTGGCAAGAGCCTTGGCGATGCCCCAGGCAATCGACTTGTCGTTCGCCAGCCCCATGATCAGGCCACGCTTGCCCTGCATCAACCCGTGACCGCCATTGCTTGACATAGAGACGTCCCTCGCGATTTTCTTCATTGTGGCAGGATTAGGCTAAGACGAAAGAGGCATCAAGTGTCAGGAGAGCAGCAGAAATGAGCGAGCGGACCGGAATTTTCGCGGGAAACGACCCGTTCGACATCGCAAGGCGCTGGCTGACCGAAGCCGAAAAGGCCGAGCCGAACGATCCGAATGCGATCGCTCTGGCGACGGTCGATGCCGATGGGCTGCCCGATGTCCGCATGGTTCTGCTGAAAGATATCGACGGCTCGGGCGATGATGGCTCGTTCGTTTTCTATACGAATTATGAAAGCGCCAAGGGCGTCGAGATCGAGGCAACCGGCGTCGCGGCCTTCGTGCTCCATTGGAAAAGCCTGCGCCGCCAGATCCGCGTGCGCGGCCATGTCATCCGCGAGGAAGGCGCTCCGGCCGACGCCTATTACCGCTCGCGCGCGTTGCAATCGCGCATCGGCGCCTGGGCCTCGGCGCAAAGTCGGCCGCTTGCAAGCCGCGGAACCCTGGTGGCCGAGGTCGCACGTCAGGGAATCAATCAAGGATTGAACCCTGCACGCCCGCCGTTCTGGGGCGGCTATCGCATACAACCTGTGCAAATCGAATTCTGGAGTGACGGTGCGTTCCGACTGCATGACCGCTTCCGTTGGGTGAGAAAGAATAACTACAAAGAAAACAAAGAGCTGGACTTTCCGGTCGAAAATATCGCGGATTCGCTTTGGGAGGTCTGCCGTCTTAGCCCTTGATTCTGGATGGCAATGAACTCATGGTAAGGAAAACCTGACCATTCAACCTTTTTACCGGCCTGTATTTTGATCCGCATGTGCATCCGCGCTGCTTCCAAACCAAGTTATGACGCCAGGACGGGCCGCCAGAGGTAGTGAGAGAACATGAACGATAACGGCGGCCTGAAGCGCCCGGTCACTGGTGTGATCAAATGGTTCGATACGGCGCGCGGCTTCGGCTTCCTGTCGGTCATCGACGAAGACGGATGCGATGTTCTTTTGCACGCCAACGTTCTGCGCAATTTCGGCCAGAGCTCTGTTGCGGATGGGTCCAAGGTTGAAGTCATTGCGCAGGAAACCACGCGCGGGATGCAGGCGATCGAAGTCCTGTCGATCGAGCCGCCTGCAACCGGGGCGATGCCGCCGATCGCTGATCTCAGCTCGACCTTTGTCGAAGATGTCGAGCGCCTGCCGCTGCTGCCCGCGCGGGTGAAATGGTTCGACAAGGGCAAGGGCTTCGGCTTTGCCAATGTTTTCGGTCAAAAGGGCGATATTTTCCTGCATATCGAAGTGCTGCGGCATTGCGGTTTCGCCGATCTCGCCGTGGGCGAGGCCATTGCGATCCGCATCGTCGATGGCCGTCGCGGGCTGATGGCCGCGCAGATTCTCGCATGGGATCGCGTGCTTGAAGAAGAGAAACCGGCCGCGGGCGCCGTGCCTTTGCTGCTTAAACCGCGACTGGTTGCGGGCGTCCTTTGATCCGCGCCCTCGCGCTGGCCGTGCCGCTGCTGGCGGTCTTGACCCCGCCTGTCGGGGCTGTTTCTTTTACCTGTAGTCCCGATAAGGTCGTTTTCGCGACGCTCGACGGGGCAACCTCGATTTCCGTCGAAATCGCCGATACCGAGGCCGAGCGGGCGCGCGGCCTGATGTTTCGCGAACATCTCGGCGAGAAGGAAGGGATGCTCTTCATCTATGACAGCCCGCGACCTGTGGCCTTCTGGATGAAAAATACGGTGATCCCGCTCGATATGGTGTTTCTCGACGCACGGGGGGTGATTCGGTTGATTCACTCCAATGCGCGTCCCCATGACGAGACCCCGATCCCCGGCGCCGCGCCGGGCGACGATGATCCGGCCCGGCTGATGGTGCTCGAACTCGCTGGCGGAGAGGCCGCGCGGTTGGGCCTTGAGCCCGGCATGGGCATGGCCTCAACCCGCCTGCCGCAATCCGGCGCGGTTCTGCCCTGTCCTTAGGATAAGCGCGTCATTTGATGACGATTTAGCTTCCCCCGCGACGGCTCAACGGCTAAGAGTGCCAGAGTTCGGGGCGTAGCGCAGCCTGGTAGCGCGACGGTTTTGGGTACCGTAGGCCGGAGGTTCGAATCCTCTCGCCCCGACCACAATTTAGCTGACATTTTGACCTCCGGTTTGCAGCTTGGTTTGCAGGATTTTCCGTTTTTCCGCCGTCTGTAGCTTTTCGGCGAGGCTGTCGCTCATGTCTGCGGAGAGCGCGACATAGCGCTCGATGACCTCGGAGGCGTGCTTGAGCGACCAGCCCATATGCGTGGCGATTTCCTTCAGGTCGGCGCCTGCCTCGAGTAGCCGCGTCGCGGCGGTTCCCCGTGCGTCATACAAACGCAGTTCTTTGCGAATCCTCAGGCGGTCCCGCCATTCGCTCACGGCGTCGCCGAGGTAGTTCTCGTGCTTGTAGGGTGCGCCAGATTGGGTAGCGATCAGCGTGCTTTGGTCTGCCGGAACCTCTGAAAGGATGGCCGCCATCCCTGCGGTAACGGGGATGGACGCGAGCCGCTGGCGTTTGCTCGTGCGAATCACGATGCGATACCCATGTGGTGTCCGGTGGACGTGATCACGCGTCAACTCGGCGAGGTCGCCTGGGCGTAAGCCGGTTTCAAGCGCAATCGCGAGGATCCGCCAGACATGAGGTGGCGAACCAATTCTGAAGCGTTCGATCTCGTCTGGCGTCCAGAAGATCTCCGATCGATTGCTCTTGTAGACCGATTTGACCTTCTGCAGATGGTGATGGCGGAGGGTGCCGCGATCGTGCGCATAGGCGACCAGCCTTTGCAGGTGCCGGATTCGGTCATCCCCGACCTTGCCGCCGATTTTGTCCCGCCAGTCTAGGGCTTGAACGCGAATGCGCGGGTCGTCAAAGGCGGCCAAGGGGGCGTCACCAAACTTGCGGTCGATCCCGTTCTTGTCGTGATAGAACGATGTTTTCATGTCGCTTTGGGTGCGCGGGGCGAGGCCGCCAAAATCAGGGCTGTCAAGGAAGCGGAGAATGATCGATCGAAATTTGCCTGTAGCTGGCGAGGCGCTCGATCCGGCTGCGGAAAACGCAGCGACATACTCCGGCGAGCCAACCGCAAACGACATGCTGTTGTCCCAGAATTTGACCGCCCCTCTGCCGCGGCCAACGTAGTGGTGTTCGCGGTATTCGCCTGTTGCGAGCTTCTTTCTGACCTTGTTGATCCCCTTAAGGACGATCCTAGTCATCTTGTCCGAACCATTCGTCTACGTCGCTTCTGTTTTTCTGTAGCGCTTCAGGGAGGATGCGGATCGTTCCCTCCGCAGTGACCTCGACGATCGCGCGATTGTCGATCTCCCGTGCTGCGCGAATCGCACGTTTGATTTGCGCCTCGGTGAAATTCGCGCGTCTCCCCATCACCCAACCCTCCTGTCTTCCTTGATGACCAGATGCTGGCAGTTGGCGCTGACGATGGCGGCGGCGACGGGTGGGCAAACGCTGTTGCCGCAGCAGCTGACCTGAACGTCTTTCGGAAAGGCGCGCCAGTGAGGCTCGTCGCTGTCCAGCCCCTCCCAGACGCCCTCAATGACATAGTCCTTCGGAAAGCCCTGCGCAGTGAACAGCTCACGCGGGGTTAGCATCCTCATGCCGATATCGACCACTACAAAGGTGTCGCCGTTCAGATCGAGGGTAACGAATTCGCCGCCCTGCCATGCCCCATGTGCGCGCAGGAATTCGGACACGGCCCGCGCACGGGCCCGATGCTCGGGGCCGAAGGGCGGCGCTGCCAGCTCGGCCTGCATATGGGCCATGCGGTCCTTGACAGTGATCGTGTGGCAGGGCTCGTCCGCCCGCGCGCCATCGCCAGTGCCGTAGTATTTCGCGAACCATGCCGCGACCGGGGTCTGATGACTGCCAGATGCGGCGATGGTCGATATCGGTTGGCCGATATCGTGACCGGCATGGGCCTCCATGCGGGGCCCGCCGTTGTGCTGGGCGAGGAAGGCCGCGAATGGCGCGTGCTTGGCACCGCCTGCAACCACCGTGCCGAGTGGCGCGCGGATATCGAGCGCGCGGGGGGCTTGGCCCTCGCGCTCGCCATAGCCGGTCTGAATCATCGAGGCGGCGATCAGTGTCAGACCTGCGCCTCCAGCGGTGATCGTATGAGTCGGATCATCCGCGCCCTGCCAAGGCTTCTGGCTGTTGCGCATGGTTGCGAGGAAGGGGGCGATCACCGCGTGCTGGATCCCGCCCACGGTGACGGTGCCCAGAGGGTCAGCCAGCGGGTATTCCCGCCGTCCACCGCTGTCTCCGTGGGCGATGCTGGCCAGATAGGGAGCGAGCACGCCAAGGGGCGCCGCGCCGCCCGGCTTCTTGATCCAGCTGTTGGCGGTGATCGTCGCCAGCGGGTCGCGCAGGTCCTGGCCGGTTGCGCCGGTATTGAAGCGCTGTAGGCTCGGCGCGATCAGGGCGCTATGCCCGCCGCCGGCAAGGACGGTCGGATGCGGCGCTTCGATGGTGCTGGCACGGCGCGCCGTCCCTTTGAGGCTGAGCAGATTCGGTGCAACCAACGCTTTTTCGCCGCGGTGGGCGCCTGTGATCGTCTTGATCGGCTGGGCCAGATCCTCGACCCGGCCGCCGTGGGTCAGGTTCACGAGGAAGGGGCGTTCGGCCTCGAGCACATAGCGCTTCATCCCGCGGGCAATCCGCGCCAGCGTGTTCGACGCGAGCGGTCGCACGGCGCGAAGCGAATGCTTCTCCATGATCTCGGCCGCGCTGTCGAAGATGCTGGGGCACGGCAGCGACCAGTCTATGCATTCGGCGGCTGACCGCCACGGCAGGAGCTTGCCCTTCCGCACCTCGGAGGATTGGGGATCGCCATGGGTCGGTTTCGGCCAGGTGATTGGCCGACCATCACGCCGGGCCACCATGAAGAACCTCTTGCGGATCGTGGGCGCGCCATAATCGCAGGCGCGCAATTCCCGCCATTGCATCCGGTATCCGGCCCTTTTGAGGCGGCGCGACCAACGCTCGAACTCGATCCCGGCCAGTTCCTTGATGGGCTGGCCGTTGTTGTCGATCGGCCCCCAGCTGCGGAATTCCTCTACGTTTTCGAGGCAGATCACGTCAGGCTTGGCGAACTCGGCCCATTTGACCACGACCCATGCCAGATCGCGGATGTTGCGGTCGCGCGGCGCGCCACCTTTGGCCTTCGAGAAATGCTTGCAGTCCGGGCTGGCCCAGAGCAGACCAACATGGCGGCCTTTGGTGACGCTCAGCGGCTCGACATCCCAGATATTGCTGTCGAGATGCAGCGTTTCGGGATGATTGGCGGCATGCAGTGCCAAGGCCTTTTCGCTGTGATTGATCGCGACATCGGGCGAGCGGGCGAGCGCAAGCTCGATCCCGGTCGAGGCGCCACCGCCGCCGGCAAAGCTGTCGATGATCATGGGCAGGTGCGGCTGATAGGTCATGCCTTGGCCTCCGGATAGCAAACGCGGCATGGCAAATAGGCCAGGGCGGTGTAGTCATCGGCTCCGGTGCCAAGGCAAACTCCGCATTCCGGGTCTGGCCCAAAGAGAAGGCTGATCTGGCAGATCGCACCCTCCACTTTTCGGGCAAATCCATGCGTGTCGCTTTCGTCATGCGTCCAGGTCACTGGCGCGCCGGGGACCTCGGGCAGCACGATCTCGATGCCGCGGTGGGTAAGGGGTTTGTGGTCTTGCATCTTGCGTCCTGTGAGATGGCGCTCGGGATGCTGGCCCGCGCGGGGCCAGTCACCGGAGGGTCGATTAGGGGTTCAGGCAAACCGCCCCATGTAGAAAGGCAGGCCGGTTTCCTCAGATGCGGTGAGTGCGATTTGCGTGAAGTGCGCGCGGCGTTGGTATTCGACGCGATGCCATTGAAATCCGAGACCAACCGCGCCGCCACCCATGGCGCGCCAACGGAAAAGGCAGCTCAGTTCTTCTGGCTGCTCGCCATTGTAGATCGGAATGGAGAGCGTGAACTTCTCGGGGATCACGACGCCGTTCTGGACCTTGGTATCGGTCTCGAAGACCAGCTTGCGGTCGCCGTTGTCCAGGCGCAGGGCGGATTTGTAGGTTTGTCCGACCGTGGCCTCGAAGTCGCGGCTGATCTCGATCATGGTCGCGGCTTCGGGATGACCGATGTCGACGCTGTTCTCTTCGAGGAAGCGCGCGAACTCGTCTTGGGGATGGATCTTGCCCTCCATCGCATCCCAGCGGGCAAACTCCTCCGAGGGGCGCAGCTTTAACGTGACGGCATGGGCGTTGTAACCGGGGGCGGGGAAGTCTTCGCCAAGGTTATGCTCGTGCCAGTCAAGGCGTGCCGACACGGTGAGCGCGTCGAAATCCGCAATGATAACCGAGCGATCAGATTTGAAGCGGTTGGCATAAGCTGAGAGCGATGCGCGATCATCGACCGTGACCGCTTGCTGGACCCGCGAGGGAAGCCGGTTCGGGTCGGAAATGTCGAGTAGGCTGAAACTTTTCGGCAGCGCAGCGTATTCACGGCCGTCCTGGCCGAAGATGGTCGGCGCCGCGATGCGTGCGGCCTCCAGAACGGTTTCGAGGGCGCTGCGTGGATCCGCGGCAAGCGCGGTGACTTGGCCGAATTGTTCGGAGCTTTGAGACATGGTTGGTCCTTTCGGGTTGGGAAGGGGTCAGACGTCGATCGCGCGTCGGCGTTCGAGCTCGTCTTCGAAATCCATCTGGTTGGGATCGCGGCGGGTAAGGCGGCCATCATCGGTGGCGAAGTAAATGCCGGTTCCCATGCTTCGGGTCGGTTTCTTGATCGAGATGTCGGGCACGACTTCGAGCTGGCCGGCTTTGTTGACCTTGATGCCGACCTTCATGGTCAGGCTGCCGCCATTGCCGGTTTCGCGGATCGCCTCGATCAGCTCGGAGAGCTTGTTGTCTCCGGTTTCCAGCAGTTCGCCACGGCGAAAGCTCTGGATGAATTCGAGGAAGTTGAGTTCGTTGCGCGCCATGGCGGTTGCCTCTGTGCAGGTTGCAATAGGGGGACGGGATGCCGGTCCGCGCGGGACCGGTCACCGGAGGGTCAGGCTTTCTTGGCACGCCAACCGATGGTGGCACCGCAGCCGAAGATCGCGAGGGATGCGATCAGATCGAATGCTGCGGGGAGGATCACCTGCGCGATGATCGCAGCTGCGGCGATGCCAAGCGCGGATGGTAAGCTAAGGTGCTCGATCATGCGGCTAGCCGCGACAGGTCGATGCCCAGATCCTTTGCCACGGAATCCAGAACCTTCTGCTCTTCTGGTGCAATCGATCCGTCTGCCTCCGCAACATCGAGCATGGTCAGCACAACGGCCTCTGCCATCTCGGCATCTTTGGCGACCTCGCTGATTTCCTTGCGCAGCCCCGCGCGACCGACGCGCCCGCCGCCTGCGCGATCCAGCATGGAATTGATCGTCTTCTCGATCACCTGGGGCTCAAAGCCCTGTGCGAGCACCTTATTTGCCTTCACGGCTTTGACGGTCGCGCTGACTTCGTCGTCACCAATCTCGCCGTCAGCAGCGGCCACGAGTGCTGCACCGGCACAAACGGCTTCGAGATAGTCGGTCCGGCCAGAGAACTTCTGGACGACAGCCTCTGCCTTCTTGCCAAAGAGCTTTCCAAGCATCTGATTTCCTTTTCCTTGTGAATGCCCGGAGCCGCCGGGCGCGGTTCTGTTGGGAATGTTGCCCCCGAGGGCCCTATCCACCTCGGGGGCTTCCATCCGCGTCAGGGAGGGGGAGACGCGGTTGGAATTGGCGCCGCCGGGGCTGCCATCCCGGCGGCTCTGCTGCGCTCAGTTGGTGGGCTGGGCGGGGCAGGTTTCGGGTTCGGATTTGGCGGGGCCGAATTCGGCGTGCAGCGCTGCGATGATTGCTGCCGTGACGCGATGCGCGGTGTCTTCATCCAGCACATGCGCAGCGACCTGCAGGATGTGGAGACCGGTCAGATTATCGACGATCCAGCCGTTACTCGACATGCGAAACCGGGCCGCCATCACAGCGCCCCCTCGGCGATCTGGCTGTTCGGCGCGGTTATCGCGGTGATAATGGCGCTGCCCAGAGCGCTGTCGCGCAGCCCCGGGACCTCGTGCAGCGCGCGCCGCAGCAGGTCCTCGGTGATCAGCATCCGAACTGCCAGCATCGGCAGTTGTGCGGCAAACTCGGGGCCCATGAGCTGGGTGGGTGAGGTTGTCGACATCAGCGCATCCCCTCGACCAGCTGCTCGATCGAGCGTCCGCGCGTTTCCAGTGAGGTCGGCGCGACGAAGGCCCGCGCGTCCGCCCAGCTGATCGCGCTGCCCGCGACATGCCAAGCTGTGACGATGATGATGACAGCGGAAATGGTTGCGGCGACCAGTGCTACCGCGCGGATCGCGCCGGAGAGCATGGCGCCGATGCGCGGGGCGGGGCGGGCGGCTGCTTTGGCCGGGTGGGCAAGTGCGATCATGCTGCGCCCGCCTTCCGGAGCAAGCGCAGCGCAGCGTTCACGCGGCTGGCGTGGTTCCGGCTGGCGTGGTTCCGGCTGGTGTCTTTCAGGATCGCGATCGCACGGGCGGTCAGCGTCTCCGGCTCAAGACCGGCGTCCGCCTCGGGCATGGCGAGATCTCGGACAGACAGGACGGTGGGAATGTGCATGTGCGGGCTCCATCCGGTTGGGGATGGATTCATTATGGGGGAATAATCCCTCATGTCAATCACTATAGGGGAATAATCCCCCAGTTGAGATTGATCGACCGATTCGCGCCTGCTACCCTGAGGTCAGGGTGGTCCGCGTTGCTTGCCTCGCTCGCGCCGGGTCGCGGCGTATGAAAGAGCCCGCCGGTTGGGGCGGGCTGGGTGGCTGAGGGGGCGGCCTCTAGCCGATCCGGCGGATGATCACGCCGCTTCCTTCGATCCTGAAAACCTTGGCAACCTCATCAATCGGAGTGGCAGTTGTATTGCCGTCGATAGAATACGAGACCTCGTTAGAACTTACCGTCATCCTGACGTGATGAATGCCGCCGAAAACGTCTTCGCACAAAAACACTTCTGAAATGGGCTTCAAGCTATTCAAGTCCTTCTGGTTCAATATGCTCAAACGCGCCCAACCTTCCGGTAGGACGCGCTTAACATCGACAGTAACTCGCTAAAAACTGTCAGCTCAATACCCGCGTCACGGGCTGAGTTATGTGCTCAAGGGCACAGAGGGGCGGGGAACGTACGCGACGTCACTTGGAGCCCAGCCTGAAATGCAAAGTAATCCGGTTGGATCGAGCAGGGATGATGACAGGCTTTAGTCTTCCCACTCATCCACTGGCTTAGTCAGCTTGCGCGCCCAACTCTCCAGCATCCGAGCTGCGCCAAAGTCGCCATGCCGGTTCCGTTCATCGGCAGCCATCTGAAGGAAGCGTGGCATGTCGCCCAGATCAATCGCTCCGGGCTGCTCAGTTTGTAGTCGCAATAGCCCCAGAACGACGCGAGTCGCCGCAGCCCATTGGTCAGCGGTTTCGGGCAGGGGCGCCATCAGATCCGCTCCACCATCTCCGCAGGAAGCGCCAGCATCACGCGCGCTGCCCATTTGATCCTGACATTGTGCATATTTTCAGAATTCGTATTGAGTGAGATGAGGTGGAAAAGGCCCGGCTCGACGCCGCGCTTGACCTGCTTGACCCAAACCATACCGGCGTCATCTTCCACAACGCAGATGCGACCAATGTCCTCTTCTGGAACGCCTTCATGGGTATGGCGAGTATAAAACAGCACATCGCCCGGCTGATACATCGGAGCCATGCTGTCGCCCTCGACCTCGACGGCGACGATTCCTTTTGGGGCTCCGTTGCGCGTGAATTGCGCTGGCGCTGCGACATGAAAGAGCCCGTCGCCCTTCTCGTAAGCATCGACCAGCGGGACATTCGCTCCAGCGCCGACGTGACCAGCGACGGCTATTGTCTGGTGGTCGATTGGCGAAAGTTTTCCAAGGTAGAAATCGTCAAGGGTTACGCCGAAGGCAGCGGCAACCCTCATCGCATCATCTACGTTCGTCTTCTGGGCCTTGCCTTGCTGTAGGCTTTTTAACTGTTCGTAAGATACGCCAGCCGCCATTGCTACGCTGCGCAATGATCTGCCAGTCCTATTGAGGGCTTGTTCCAGAGCTTGCTTAAAGGTGGTTTCCATAGAGGGGAATATATCCCCGCGGAGCGCGCCGAGCATGGCGGAAATACCCCCTTGATCAATGGGGGAATTATCCCCTACATTGCGTGCATGGATCAGCTCATCGCCGAAATCGAAGTCTACACCGCCGCGCGAGGCATCTCACCGCAGAACCTTCTGCGCAAGGTGATCAACGCGCCTTGGGGGCAATGGCAGAAATGGAAGGACGGCACGTCCAGCCCGACCATGATCATTGCCGACAAGCTGCGCGATTTCATGGTTGCCAACCCAGCGGTTGAAACCCCCGAGGACGCGACATGAGCCTTCGCCCTGCCGCATCCTCTCTCCGTTCTGATGATCGTCCTTCTGCACGGGGACACAACAGCACAGGACTTTCTGAAATGTCTTTCCGAAAATGCAGCGGCGAGGAAGCCGAGCGGGCATGGTTTGCCAGCTTGCTCTGGCGCGCCTTCCCAGAGGCGCAATCCGAGAACGATCTGGCGGAACGTGCAGCTGAGGTCCTGACCTCGGATCGTCGCCCGGTCACCTCGCGCACCGTGCGCAACTGGCTCCGCCGGGAGAATGCCCCGCATTTTCGCTATGTGCTGAAGGTCGTCGCCTTGGTCGGTGCCGAAGCGGTGTTTCAGATCATCGATCCGGAGGCGGAATGATGCGGGTGCTCTGGCGCATGGCGCAGCGATATTACGCGGCCCGGCATCGTCGGGCGCTTCGGGTGGCGGATCGCTCCGCTGCCGATGCCGAATGGTTCAAATCGCAGTCGGAAAGATTTTTCCAACGGATCAAGGGCGCAAGCCGCGAATAACCCGGAGATTTTGCGGCCCTCCGGTTTCGTCACCGCCCAGCCTGTCCGGCTCCGGTGACCAACTGCGGGGCGGTAGCTGCTCGCGCCGCCCCGCCTTTTCTCAAACAAACGCGAATGCGCATGAGGGACGGATCAGATGTATATTGCTTCTTCTCGCACAGCCGATGAGCGCGACCTCGCGATCCTGCGCCGCGCCGTGAGCGGTGACAGCTATTCCGAGATCAGCCGCGATTACGGTAAAAGCGCCTCCTTCTCTCGCGTGCTGATCGCACGGATCCGGGATGCAGGCATCCGCGAGAGCGGCGAGGCGGCCAGCGTCGTGATCGCAGGCTATCCGAAGGCCCGCCTCAATGGGTAAGCGATCGAGTTTCCCGCGGCGCGCGACCGTATCACCCGGGCCTAAACGTCGCCCTGGACCTGCGCCGGGTGTCTATCCGTGGCAGGGGCGCGACTATTACGGCATGCGCGCAGTTGCGGCAGCCGCTGGCGTCAGTTGTCAGACCGTTGTCCACCACCTTGACCGTCATGGCAATCTTGACCGCCTCGGCTGTGGGCCGGTCTGCAACTGGAAGCCCGGCGCACATAAACGCCAGGTCTCGGTCGGCAGTCACAGCTGGCCGTCGATTAAAGATTTCGCCGGGGCACTCTCTGTCCATCGCAGCACGGCATCAAAATGGCTGCGGCGTGGCGAACACGACCGGATCCTGTCTCAGCTGATGTTGGTCGATGCGCGAGCCGCGAAGAGAGGTGCCGCATGATCGCGCCGCGCCGAAATCTGCATCCGGTTGCTGTCGATGCTCTGCCGGAGTGCCCAATTCCGGCAGGGATCGAGCTCAAGAGCCACTACTTCATGCAGTTCCATCATCAGTATTGGGGCAATTGCGATTTTCGTCAGTTGGCGGACCGAGATTCGCGCTGCCTGGCGCTTGAGCTGATCTTTGCCGCGCAAAACCAGCAGCCGGTTGGGACGCTGCCGGAGGATCCCCGCATCCTTGCGGGTCTGGTTAATACCCCGGTCGATGAGTTCATTCGGATCTGCGAAAGGGAATATGGCCCCCTCTGGGAGTGGCGGCGGTGTCTTTGCGAAGACGGCACTGTTCGCCTTTACCATCTTGAAATGCACAAATGGGTGCAGGACGCGGCCAAAGCGACAGTCAGCTATAATGACAAGCTAGAGTCTGAGCGGGAGCGGAAGCGTCTCGCTCAGCTGCCTGATCAGATCGTGCGGGCGGGCGGCACGAAAGCCATGGCCGAAGATCATATCTATGTGCTGCGCCTCGACCAGTATCTTCTTGAGAACCACCCCAAGAAGCAACGCCGCCCAAATATCGTCCTCGACGCGATGGAGCAAATGGAACTGGCCGAAATCCGGGCCAGCGGCTGAACATCCCATTCTTTCCATTTCTTCCGGCGGAAGAAATTCGGAAGGAACCGGAAAGAACGCGGAAGGAATTCGGAAGAAATCAGAAGGAAATGGGAAGGTTTGCGCCGAGTTCCGGCCTGATTTCCTCCGAATTCTTCCGGACAGAGAAGAGAAGAGAAGAAATGAAAAGATAAGGAAAGGAAACTTAAGCGCGCAATCGAAAGGGCGCGCCTGTGGATAAGTCGGGACGTGCTGAGAATGAGGGTGAGATGAACAGCGAAGAACAGGCACAGGGCGAAAAGCGGGTTTTGCGGCTTCTGGTCGAGCCATTGAAGCGGCGCGGGTTGGCCAAGCCCTCGTCGCTGACCGTTGCTGACTTCGAGGAAATGGTCAGAGATATGTGCGCGCGGCTCGCCTATATGTCGGATGGCAGCCTGATGGCGCTCGAAGAGCAGGTCGCGGCAAGCCCCGGCGGCAAGGATCGCGATCGCTTCCCGATCTCGAACCAGATCCTGCAATGGGCTGGCGAGATCCAGCCGCCGGGCGACAGCGCTTCACCCTTGATCCGCGCCGTCTTTTCTCATGCCTGCGGCCAGACCGCGATCGCAGAAGGCTGGGCGCCCGAACTGCTGTTCGACTTGCGAAAGAACCGGCGCTGGCCGTCTGCTTGGGCGCTCGGCACCATTCGCGATGGCGCGGCGAGCACCTTGCGCCGCTATCGTGATCTCGAAGGCCGCCTGGCCCAAGAAGGTGAGCTCGGCCCGGTGGACCGGGACTGGTGGGATCGGCGCAACGCGGCGTTGCAGCGCTGCCGCGAAATCGGGGAAGGGGCAGGGGCATGACCGCGATGTTTCCGGTGCGGGCGGCGGTGCGCCAGATGACGATCCAGCAAGCGCTGGAGTGGGCTTTCGCCACCGAATGCGCACGGCTCGATTTTGACGAGCTCGGCGCAAAAGAATTTGAGCGACCGGGCCATGACATCATTTCGGTGATCCAACGGCGCGGCGAATTGGGCTGCACTGTGGATGGCGGGGGCTCAAGTGACCCGCATCCCGATGCCCAGATCATCGCGGCGGCGGTCGAGGCATTGCCGATCGAGGTAGGGGGGAGGCGGATGGCAATGATTGTCGCGGATCATGCCCGCGCTCGCAGTGCGCCGGATTGGCGCGAGAATGAGCGGGTCGGGATCGTGCCGTGCGGTTGGGAAATGACCGATGCTGGGGAATGGCTGGCGGCGATCCGGAAACTGCCCGAGGCGTCCTATTACTACCCTCGCGGTCGCAAGACCCTGACGTATCGGCCAGAGATTTGCCCGATCGGCTATACTGGATCGGCGGCGGTTTTGGCCGCGCGTCGTCGGGACTATCTGGGCTGGTATGGCGCGCTTCTTCATCTCAATGTCGATTTTATCGGCTGGCGCACAAACCGCGTCGAGATCATCGACGGCTTGCCGGACATGACCCCGTGGAAATCTTCTTGACTGCGACACGGCTTCCTTGACATAAGGGTCTGGCCATACATGCGCCCGGAGGAGAAAACCTCGCGGGCGTTTTTCATTTTGATGGGCATGTGAGCTTAAGGTTTCGAAGTCTTCTCATCCCGGTCCAGTAGGGCAGAGAAATCAGTGACCGACCCTTTGGTCGTATCTCGTTTTATGTAGAGTTCACCATAGGTGGCACTGCTTGCTTCATCGACAAAGATGCGGCCTGAGTAGTTGCCGATTGCGATTGGTTGACGTCCTTTTTGGACAAAAATGTACTTTTCTGCGTCTAGAGCTGCAGCGCTTACAAACAGCGGGCCAAAGGTTAGTTTGAAATCACTATCAGGCTCGAGGTCTCGGAACGTTAGCTCGCCCTGAAAGGGTCCGAAGCGACCCATTGAAAATTCAACTTGATAGAGTGGAAGCATCTCGCCGCTCGTGCTTTGTCTGGTCAGGAATCTTTGGTCGATTTTCGAGGGGCTCTTTTTTCTTGGGCGGGGAGGCGCCTCCTAGCTAACCATGGCTCAACAATTGCGACGAGCACGGCATGAGCGATCATCGCTGTAATGCCGGTGCAAACATATACAAGAAAGACGCCCTTCCAAGACACGCCGAGGCAGAGCGATATGAGTGCACAAATAAGTCCGCTTACGATACCGATGAAAACGGCGGCCATGACCGTGCTTCAATGACATAAAGTAATACCGATCAGTGTATCCTCGAAGGCGAGCGATTCGCTATGATTGAAATCGGAGGGTGAAGGGAGCTTGCGCCGCTATGCGCATGCTTGCATCGGAGGGATGACCGTAACATGCTCAATCTCGACGTTGACGACACGGCTCTTCAGGCCAAGCTGCGCCAGCTTTCCGAACGCCAGCTCAAATGGGCTGCGAAGGATGCGCTGGACAAGACGGCGGGGGATGTGCTTGCGGGCATCCATGCGCGAATGGATGGGGTGTTTGATCGCCCGACCCCGTTCACCAAGAGGGCCTTTGTGATCCAGAAGGCCCATACCGAACGGCTCGAAGCGGTGATCCACGAGCGCCCGCGCAATGCGGCACGCGATTACCTCAAGGTGCAGGAAGGTGGCGGACCGCGCCCGCCCACGGGCTTGGAAACGGTTCTGCGGTCGCGGTTGGCTTATGATGGCACGATCACCGCCGTGATGCCCGCACCCTTCGCCAAGCTGAACGCTTATGGCAACTGGGACGCGGGCGAGCGCAACAAGGTCATGTCGGGTCTGAAGGCGCAGCGCGATGCCTGGACAAACACGACGCTGGCGTCGCGCAAGCGCAAGCGGCGGAAGACGGGCTTCTTCGTACCGCAGGCCGAGAGCCGGCTGCCCAAGGGCGTGTGGATGCGCGAAGCCGATGGCACGATCTACCAGATCCTGCGGTTCACGCGGGTGGTGCCGCAGTACCAGCCGCGGCTCGGCTTTTATGACGGGGCCGAGGAAGCGTTCCGGCTGCGTCTGCCCGCGCATTTGCGGCGCGAGATCGAGGCACGGGTGGCGGGCCTGGCGGGTTCCTGAGCTGTTTCGCCGTCCTGTGTCGAAAATGTCACGCATCTCGGGTCCTTCCCGGCAAGGGTCTGCACGGGGGTAATTCGCGCCCTGTTACATTTATGCTGGCGATTTCAATAGCATGGTGCTGTTGCGGTTGCTGTTGTTCTTCATGAGGTTGCTATGTCGGAAGTCATCACGCTGTCAGATGGGAGCGTGCTCGATGTTGCACGCTATCCGCTGCCGGCCGGGGTGGAGGATGACGGCGCGCTCTTGAATCGAGCCCAGCTGGCCGCCGCATTCAGCGTCTCGGTCAATGCGATCACGGATTGGGTCAACAAAGGCATGCCGGTCATGTCCACCGGCCAAAACGGTGTGGCCTATGAGTTCCGCCTCTCCCATTGCTGGGCTTGGCGGCAGGATCGCGACGAGCGTGCGCGTGCCTCCAAGCTGCGCGGCGATCAGCTGGCCTCGCAAGCTGCGCTGGCGTTTCGGAACCTCGATGATGATCAGGCCGAGGCAGAGGCCGAACTGACTGCCGATGATCTGCGCAAATGGTCCGAGGCGGAATATCACCGCAACCGCGTGGCCGAGCAGCGGGGCGATTTGCTGCGCGCCGATCGCATGCGCGCGCTGGTCGAGGATATGTTCGTCACCTTCGGGGCCGAGATGGACACGCTGCCCGATTTTGCCGAGATGCAGTTCGGGCTTTCGGCGGCTCAGGTGGCGCAGTTGCAGGAGCGCTGCGACCAGATGCGGCAAGAGGTGCGTCGGTTGATCGAAGAGCGGCTCGGGCGCGGCGGCGCGGTGATTGCTCTGAGCGATCGCCAGGGGGAGATGGCGCTCTGATGGTGGACATGCTCGATCGCGGCATCGGCCAGCTCAGCCGCATCCCGCCTTTGCCGCCCTTCACGACGCCCGAGGAGGTGGTGGCCGACGCGTTGCCGTTGCTCGATGCGCCGAGCCGGATCACGGTGACGGATGCGGCCGAGCGCGCCTTGCGCGTGCCGGTTGCGGGCAAGTGGAGCGCCTATGACCGCAGTGTCACGCCCTATACGATCGAACCGCAGGACATCTCGCAGTCGCGCCGCTTCAAGGGGGTGGTCTTCGTCGGCCCCTCGCAAAGCGGTAAAAGCCAGATGCTGCTGTCAGTCTCGGCTCATGCGATCACCTGCGCCCCGGGGCCAGTGCAGCTGATCCACATGACGAAGACGGATGCGGATGCCTGGGTCGAGGAGAAGCTGGATCCGGCAATCTCGAACAGCCCGCTTCTGCAAGAGCGCTTGGGCAAGGCGCGCGAGGACAGCACCTTCAGCCGCAAGCGCTTTAAAGGGATGCGGCTCGGCATCGGCTATCCTGTGGCCAACCAGCTGTCCTCGCGCTCGCAGCGCATGGTGTTGCTGACCGATTACGATCATATGCCGCAACGGCTTGGTCCCAAGGATGCCCCCGAGGCCTCGCCCTGGGGCATGGCCTTGCAGCGGATCCGCACCTTCCTGAGCCGGGGCTGTGTCTTTGCGGAAAGCACGCCGGCCTTTCCGGTGGACGAGGACAAGGCGCGCGATGCCAATCCGCTCGAGCCGCATCTGATGCCGGCCACGACGGGCGGGATCGTCAACCTTTATAACGAGGGTACGCGCGCTCGCTGGTTCTGGGAATGCCTCGATTGCGCGGAGTATTTTGAGCCGACCTATGAGCGACTCAGCTATAACCGCGATCTTGACCCCGGCGAGGCGGGTGATCAGGCGCACATGGTCTGCCCGCATTGCGGCAGTGTGATCCATCATCGCCAAAAAGCGGAGATGAATCGTCGCGCGGGGCAGCGCCATGGCGGCTGGTTGCACGAGAGCCGCGAGGTCGACGAGGCGACGGGCAAACGCCGTTTGGTGCGCATCGATGATCCGGCGATCCGCAATACGCCTTTCGCCAGCTATGCGCTCAACGGCGCGGCGGCGACCTTTGCGTCATGGTCCGCTCTGGTCGAGCGCTACGAAACTGCGCGGCGCAAGATGGAGGAGGACGGCGACGATCTCGACTTTGCCGGTGTGCATTATACCGAGATCGGGGTTCCCTACCGGCGGGGGGGCGACGAGGATGACGATGCGCTGACGCTCGAGGATCTGCGCCGCAATCCGCTGCGCATTTCCAAGGGGCTGGCACCTGCCTGGGCGCGGTTTGTGACCGTCATGGTCGACGTGCAGGGCAACCGCTTCGAGGTCATGGTTATGGCATGGGGTGCGGAGGGTGAACGGGTCGCGATCGACCGTTTCGCGATCCATCAGCCTCCCGATGATGCGCCGCGGGCCAAAGGAGACGACGGCAAATATCGCGCGGTTGACCCGGGGCGCTATGCCGAGGATGCGGCGGTGATCGCCGAGCTTGCGGATCGGGTTTATCCGGTCGAGGGCGCGGAATGGGGCTTGAAGCCGCTTGCGGTGGTGATCGACTTCAATGGCCCTGCAGGTTGGTCGGACAACGCCGAGAAGTTTTGGCGCAAGCAGGCCCGCGCGGGGCGGGGCGGGCGCTTCTACCTCTCGATTGGACGCGGAGGTTTCAACCAGCGCGACCGCGTTTGGCATGAAGCCCCCGAGCGCGCCTCGGGTGGCGGAAAGGGGCGAGGTATCAAACTGCTGAATATGGCGGTCGATCGCCTCAAGGATTCGGTGACGGCGGCGCTCGGGCGCACCGATACCCCGATCAACGCCCAGCATGTCCCGGCTTGGATGGAGACGGAGCATCTTGCCGAGCATCTCGCGGAAAAGCGCGGCGCCAAGGGATGGGAGCTCAAGAAGGGGCTGATACGCAACGAAGGGCTCGACCATTCGGTACAAGCGCTCGCGCTCGCAGAACATCTCGGCCTCAACCGGGTCAATTGGGAAGTGCCGCCCGAATGGTGTGTGGCGGGGCTTCACAATCCGAATGCGGTGCAGCTCGCCCGGCCCAATCAGGCCGAGGGGGCGAGCGAGCCGCTTGAACAGGCGCGCCCGCGCCAGATCAACTTCCTCAGGAGGCGTTAAGCCCATGCCCTATACACAGGCTGACGCCGACCGGCTGCGGGCGGCGATCGCAAAAGGTGCGTCCAAAATCGAGCTGAACGGCGAAAAGGTCGAATTCCGCTCGCTCGCAGACATGCGCGAGACGCTGAACATGATCGAAAGCGACTTGGCCGGCGGGCAAAGGTCGGCCTTCCGCATCAGCTATCCCCGCGCAAGCCGGGGGCTGTGATGAATGTGATCGATCGCGTCGTCGGCTTTTTCAACCCGGAAGCCGGATTACGCCGCAGCCTGGCGCGTGTCCAAACGCACGAAGTGATGAACTATGATGCCGCGACGCGGGGCCGGAGGGCCTATGGCTGGAAGGCTCCGGCCAGTGCGGCCGATGCCTCGGCCTATGGCTCGCGCGCCCGGCTGCGCCAGCTCAGCCGCGACATGATCCGCAATCGCGCTTATGCCGCGCGAGCAAAGGATGTGGTGGTGGCCAACGTTGTCGGCGAGGGGGTGTCGCCCTCGGTGCGCAGCGATGACGCGGATACCAAGGTAACGGTAGAAGATCTGATCCGTCGTCACCTGCTGACCAATGATCTGGATTCGCTTGGGGAATATGACCTCTTCGAAATGCAGCAGATCTGCATGACCTCGGTCTTTTCTGATGGCGAGGTCTTGTTGCGACGGCGGTTGCGCAATACGCAATATGACCGCCATCTGACTTTGCCGTTTCAGATCGAGCTGGTTGAAGTCGATTGTCTCGATACCACGATCCAGTCGTGGGGCGACAATCTGGTGATCGAGGGCATCGAATACGGGCCGACCGGCGCGATCGAAGCCTATCACCTCTATAACGAGCACCCGGGGGCGGTGCGCCACCGCAAGGCGTTCGAATCCACGCGGGTGCATTGGTCGGATATCATCCACCTGCGTCGCTTCGACCGACCGGGGCAGTTGCGCGGGGTGCCGTGGCTTGCGCCGGTGATGATGACCTTGGGCGAGATCTCGGATTATCAGGAAGCGCAGATCCTCAAGCAGCGCATGTCCTCGCTGATGGCGATCGTGCTCAAATATCTCACCGGCGCGCCCCGCCCGGCCAAAGCGGGTGCAGGGCTCGAAGAGTTGGCACCTGGCGCTGTGGTCGAACTGCCCGAAGGCGCGGAGCCGGTGGTGGTGCAGCCGCCCACGGTCGAGGGCTATGACGAGTTCATGACCGTGGCCTTGCGCACCATCGCGGTTGGGATCGGGATCACCCATGAAGCGCTGACCGGCAATCTGCGGCAGGTCAATTTCTCCTCGGCGCGGATGGGTCGCAGCGAAATGGACCGGCTGGTGCGGATGTGGCAGCGCGGGTTGATCATCGCCCAAATGGGCGTCGGCATCGAGCGCTGGCTGCGCGACGGGATCCGCATGCTGCGGCTCAACCACGATCTGGACTTCCGGCTCGACTGGACCCCGCCGCGCCGGATCATGGTCGATCCGACGCGGGAAATCCCCTCGATGATCGAGGAGGTCGAGGCGGGGCTGAACAGTCGTCAGGGCGTCCAGCGCGAGCTCGGCCGCGATCCCGAGCGCATCCGCGAGGAGCGCAAGCAGGACATGGTGGCCGATCAGGCTGCCGGGCTGCCGTCTCCGGATCAAAGCTCTGCCGGCACAACCACGCCCCTTCCGCCCGATACCGGCGCGCATGCAGACGAGAAGGAAGAGATAGATGAAAACGGGACGTGACCTGATCGTCAATGGCGAGTTGATCCTGAGCGGCGATGTCATCGACGACAGTTGGCTCGGCTATATGTGGGCCGAGGATATTGTCTTCAGTCCAACCATGGTGCGCAATGCTTTGTCCGAATTGGGCGAAGGGCGCGTCACCGTGCGCATCAATTCGAACGGCGGGCATGTGAATGCGGGCGAGCAGATCCGCGCCATGCTGGCCGGTCATCCCGGCGGGTGCCGCATCATTGTCGAAGGCATTGCGGCTTCGGCTGCCTCGCTGATCTTCATGGCCGGCGCGGAGCGGCTGATGTCGGCGGGCTCGCACCTGATGATCCATGATCCGGCAGGTGCGATCTGGGGCAATGAAGAAGATGCGCGCCGCCATGCCGACCAGTTGGCGCTGATCGCGACCACCTATGCCGCGGTCTACGCCGTCGCTTCGGGCAACAGCCCGGAAGACGTGCGGGCCCTGATGAAGGCGGAGACCTGGTACGGCCCCGATGCCGCCATTGCAGCGGGATTTGCAGATGCGGTGGCAGATGCCGCTCCGGCGGCTCCCGCGGAGCTCGTCACCGCTCAGGCAAGCTACATGGCTGCTTGCGATCAGCTGCGCATGCGGCTGGCGCGCCAACAAACCCCGGACCGGGCATCAGCTTCGGGCCGCCAACCTGCCGCTGAACGCGGTGCCACCCGAAAGGAGGCCAGCATGGCCAATGAGACGACCACCCCGACGCCGGCGGCAGATCCGGCACCGGCGTCCGCGCCGATCCCTGTGCCCGCGCCCGAGATGGCCGTGATGCACGGGCGCCAGATTGCCGATGCCGTGGAAGCTGATCGTACCCGTGCCCGCGATATCCGCGCCATGGCCGGCCCGTTCGTCAGCTCGGGGCGCTTGATGCAGGTCGATGTCGATGCCCTGATCGACGCCGGCACGCCCGCCAGCGATGCCAGCCAGCGCTTCATGGCAATCATGGCTGCGGCAGAGCCTGCGGGCCGCAGCGCGTCCCCGCGCAGCACTATGATCCGCGATGAGGGCGAGACCCGTACCGAGGGCATGATCGGCGCGATGATGGGGCAGACCGACGGGCCGGCGCAGGCGTTTCGCGGCATGCGTCTGCGCCATCTTGCCATGGAACTGTCGGGCAGCACGCGCGGCTACAGTGACACGGATGCAATCCGCCGCGGCATGCGCGCCACCACTATGATGGGTGGTGCTTTCGGGGTCAGCGATTTTTCCTATATCACCACCGAGGTGATGAACCGCAGCCTGCAGGCGGCTTATGTCCGCCGCGCGGCAACCTGGCAGCTCGTCACCGGAGCAGCCTTGACCGCGACCGATTTCCGCGAGCTGCATTCGGTACGCTTCGGCGGTGACTTCGCTCTGAAGAAGGTGAAGGAAAACGGCGAATATGAGTCGGCCACTCTGGCTGACGAGGCCGAGGGGCTGAAGGTCGAGCGGCGCGGGCGCACGATCAAACTGACCTTCGAGGCGGTCGTCAACGACGATATGGGGGCCTTCCAGCGCATTCCGACCGAATTTGCCATGGCGGCGCGCACCATGGAAAACAGCATGGTCTGGGCGCTGATCCGCGCGAATGCGCGGCTCAAATCCGACGGCAAAGCTTTGTTCCACGCCGATCATGGCAACCTCGGGACGGCGGGCGCGATCTCGGCGCAAACCGTTGCGGCGGCGCGCAAGGCGATGTGGGAACAGCGCGCGTTTGGTTCGAAGGACAGTGACGATTTCCTGCAGATCGAGCCGGACCGCCTGATCGTGCCGCCGGCACTCGAACTTGTGGCTTTGCAGTTCGCGCAATCGACCACACCGGCGGAAGACGGCAAGGTCAATCCGTTCAAGTCCAGCCTGCAGCCGAGCGTCGTCCCGAACCTCGGCGCGGCCGCCGGCGGCTCCGACACCGCCTGGTATCTGGTCTCGAGCGATTTGCCTCCGATCGCGCATGCCTATCTCGAAGGCTACAACGCCCCCACCGTCCAGACGATCGAGGGTATGAACCCCGATGCGGTGGTCATGAACGCCCGCCACATCTTCGGCGCCGCCGCAGTTGAGCACCGCGGGGCTTACCGCACGCCCGGGGCGTGAACAGAGCGCCCCGGACCTGACGAAAGGGCGGCATCGGGCCGCCCTTCGTCGTTTTGATCCCCATTTCCGAAAGGACGCGAGATGAAGAATTACATTCAAGCGGGTGAAAATCTCACCCTGACGGCCCCGGCTGACGTCGCGGGCGGGGTTGGTGTGCTGGTTGGCACCATCTTCGGTGTTGCCCAAGGCGATGCCGTTGCGGGCGGAGACCTGGTGCTCGTGCGGCGCGGGGTTTTTGAGCTGGCGAAGACCTCGGCTCAGGCTTGGACTGTTGGTGCCAAGCTCTATTGGGACGATGCCGCAATGGTGATCACCACGACGGGAACCGGCAATACGGCGATTGGCGCTGCCGTGGCGGTTGCCGCAAACCCGTCAGCGACGGGCCTCGTTCTGCTCGACGGCACCATCCGCTGATGACCGGCATCTTTGACGGGATGGCCGGCATCCTTGCGGATGTGGTCGGCACCAGCATCACCTATCACCCCGCCTCCGGCGCCGCGCGCGACATCCAATCGGTGTTTCGCGAGGCCCCGATCGAGGTCGAGGGGGCGGACGGTCATGAGGTCCTGATCACCGCTCCGACCTGGCGCGTGTCTCGCGCGATTGTGCCCGATGTCCGGCGCGGCGACCGCATCGCCGTCTCCGGCGGGCGGATTTTCAGGGTCATGGCTGTGCATCCCACCGCCTCGCCTGCAATGGATGCTTTCGTTGTCTGTGAACTCCAGGTGGTTGAGGGATGATCCGATGGCCCATTACCGTTCCGTTTATCGGGCGCAGGCCATGGCCGCGCTAACCGGTCATACCCGCTTTGCGGCCTTCACCGCGTCCAAGGTCTGGTCGGGGGCGATTGATGCCGAGAGCCTGCCGGTTCTCGGTGTGCTGACCCCGCAAGAGGGGTTTCGCATGGAGAGCTTTACCACTTCCGAGCGCAAAACCCTGATGCAGATCGCGATCCGTCGCGCGGGCGGGGATGATGTCGAGGATATCCTCGATGAGGATAGCACCTTTGTCGAGGCGCTGGTGACCGGCGCGTTGCGGCAGCAAAACCAGTTCTGTTTCTTGCGTGAGACCTCGATCGTCAGCAATGCAGACGGGGCCCGGATCATCGGTACGCTGGTGATGGGGTTCGAGATCACCAGCCTGCGCGCGCCAGCCATGCTCCCCGATACCCCCTGATATTTTGCCGCGCGAATCCCGCGCGGTCTTCTTCATCTTCGATTGGAGGGCAGATCATGCCGGAAACCAACGCACAGATCGGGCTTGGCGCGAAGCTGGGCATCAAGGCCGCATCGGGCGGCACCTATGACAGCTTTGCCGAGGTCACGCGGCTGACCCCTGCGGGATGGACCCGCAATACCGTCGATGCCACGCATCTCGAAAGCCCGGATGCTTATGCGGAATTCATTGCGGGGCTCAAAACCGCTTCCGACTGCACCTTTGATGTCAACTGGGTACCAGCAGCCTCCGACCCGCTTCTCGCAGCTTTCGAGGCCGGAGCCGGCGAATTCCAGCTGACCTTCCCGAGCGGGACGGTGGGGATGCAGTTCAAGGGCATCGTGACTGCCTTCGCGCCCGGCGAGATCTCGCCCGAAGGCAAGCTCACGGCTTCCGTTACCATCAAGCCGTCCGGCCGGCCCGTGATCGTGGCGTTGCCGGCTGTGCCCGGACCGTAAGGATCAACCATGGATCTTCGCGGCATCATGCTCCTGCACCATGAGGGGCGGGACTATTCCATGACCATCGATATGGGCGCGCTCTGCACCTTCGAGGACGTCACCGGAAAAAACGGCTTTACCATGCTGACGTTGCTGGAAAACGGCGGCATCCAGAAAGGGCTGATCGGTGCGCGCGAGATGCGGGCCTTGATTTACGGCGGGCTCAAAGGCGATGCGCCCGAAATGACGCTCGAGATGGCGGGGCGCATCCTCGACGCCAATGCTTCGGCCTTTGTGGCGGGGGTCAATGCGGCGATGCCGCAAGAAGGTGATTTACCCGCTCCGGAGAAACGCCCGGGAAACCGGCGGCGCCCGCGCAAGCGGCGGGCGAAATAAAGATCTCTGCGCTTTTCCGCGATCATATTGCAGCGGGCTTCGCGCCAGATAAGTTCTGGTCGCTGACCCCGCGCCTTTTTGCACTTCAGATGCAGGCGGCCAGCGACCGTCTGCGCTTTGAGGTGGCGATGCGTAACCGCAGCGCTTGGACGACGGCGGCGCTCACAGGCGCGGCCTTTGTGGGAAAGCTGCACAAATTTGATGAGTATTTTGGCGCGAGCAGGGCCGCGGGGCAGGGTGGTGAGGTCCAGACTGCCGCACAGCAGGAAACGGCCTTGCGCATCTTGGCGCAGGCTTGGGGCGCAAAAGAGGATGGGTCGTAAATGGCGAACAATGTTGGCGAGTTGAAGGCGCGTCTTAGCCTCGATTCCACGGGCTTTGCCGCGGGTGTCGGTAGGGCAAAGGCTGAAGTATCTGGTCTGAAAAAGACCGTCGACGATGCTTCGCGGGGCATGCGATCGGCGGCAGCCGCCAATGCCAATCTGGTGTCCCAGTTCAACGACATCGGGGTGATGCTGGCGGCGGGGCAAAACCCGCTGCAGCTCGCCTTGCAACAGGGCACCCAGATCAGTCAGGTGCTGACCCAGATGGGCGGCGGGGTCGGGGCGCTGCGCGCGTTGGGCGGCGCGTTTGTCGGCATGCTCAACCCGGTTTCGCTCGCCACGATCGGGGTGATCGGCTTCGGCGCCGCGGCGGTGCAGTGGTTGATGCCAGCAAAAGAGGAGGCAAAAAAGACCGAGGATATTTTCAAATCTCTGAAAGATAGCATGTCTGGTTATAGCGACGCGTTCGGCGTGTCGCTGCTCTATACCGGTCAGGCCGAAAAGCTCTATGGCGAAGAGGCGCAGCGCGGAGCGGCGATTGCGCGCAAGATCATGGTGATGGAGGCCGAACGCACCCGTTCGACGATTTCCGAGATCATGAGCAAGGCCTATAGCGAGCTCGGCTTTGATGCTTTTGGCGATCGTGGGATTGCGGGCGTTGGACGGATTGACAGTGCGAACCTCGCCGAGGCCGCGGGCAAACTTGGCTTCAAGTCAGGCAGTTGGAATGAAACGCTCTTTGGGTATGGCGGGTTCTCTCAAGATAAGCTGGCAATTGCCGAAAGCTTCGGAGATGCGATCCGCGACATCTATGCCTATCTGGGCAAGCCCGTACCGGATGGCGGGCTTGATGCCTATCTGACCGGTCTGCGCGAAAAGCTTGAGGAGTTCGAGGCTCAGCTGAAAGTGGCCAGAGAGGCTGGTGCCGATAGTGCCAAGCTGGCGGCGATTGATGAGCAGATGATCCCCCTGCAGCGCGCGCTCCTCGAAGGGGAAAAGCAGCGTGCCGATATCCGCGCCGCCGATGCTGCCAAGGCAGAAGAGATGCTCGCGACCTATGCGCAAGAGGCCGAGATCAGAGCGTTAACACTCGAATATGGCAAGGAGTCCCGGGAGGTCGCCGACTACGTCGCGCAAGCCGAGCGCGAAAAACAATATCTGCTGATCGACTCGATGAACATCACCGATGAGATGAAGCAGGGCCTGTGGGACGCCGCTGATGCGTCTTATGATGCGACCATGCAGACATGGGATTGGCAGGCCGCGATGGCGGCTGTGAATTCTGAGCTGGCTGGAGCTCTCTCCCTGATCGGCGCCATTGGTGGCGGTATGATCATGAATGCCAAGATCAACGCGGCCAAGAGTATTCGTGATGCGGGTGGGTCTGCAGCTGAAGCGCGGCGCGCGGGCGAGGTCGCAGGAAAAAAGCAGGAAATACTGAATGGTCGCGACACCTTCGGCTCACAGTACTTCGGAATGACTGATCGTGAGCTTCAGGGGCATCTTGATCAGGTTGATCTCGATTTTGCCCAAGATGATGAATGGACGGCGCTGACCACCGAGGCGCGCAAAGCGCGCGGCGGCAAAAAGGCCGGGGCGGGGCGCAAAGGGCGCGGTAGCACCGAGCGCTTTACTGAAAGGCTTGGGGACTTGCAGGCCGATACCCAAGCCCTTCTGGCACAGGCCGAAGCTTTCAAAGGTGCCGTGGCGGCTGGGGGTGACTGGAGGCGTGAGCTTTCTATTATTGAGGAAGAACAAAAGCTTCTGACCGAAGCGCAGAAATCGAACATTGCTCTGTCACCTGAGATGGTCACGAGCATCCGTCAGATGGCGACAGAACATGTCGATGCTGAGCGCACACTCAAATCCCTTCAGGACGCTCAGCAAGAGTTCGCTCAAAAGCAGGAGGAAATCAAAAACGCCTTCGGGAGCGTGTTCTCGGACTGGATCAGAGGGGCGTCGAGTTTCAAGGATGCGCTGTCGGGTGTGATCGCCAAGCTTGCCGAAATGGCCGCGAGCAGCGCATTCGAGAGCCTTTGGGGAGCATTCGGTCTTGGCTTCGGCGGTGGCGGTGTGGTGGGCGGTGACGCATTGTCCAACGCGCTGCGAGCAACCGGGGCAAGTTTCGACGGCGGCGGCTATACCGGCGGCGGATCCCGTTCGGGTGGCCTCGACGGCAAGGGCGGGTTCCTCGCCATGATGCACCCGAATGAGTCGGTCCTCGATCACAGCAAGGGTCAAGGTGTTGGTGGGGGCGGCGCGGTCATGGTGAGCGCGCGCCATGACCCGGGCATCATCATCGAAATGATCGATACCCGGATCGGGGCAGCTGCACCGGGCATCCAGCGCGGCGCGGTCGGTCAAACGATGCGGGCCAGCAAAAAGTCTAAATCCATGTTCGGGTGACCTATGCCGATCAATGTTTTCCCCTGGCCCCCGGTCGGGGCCGTCGGCTCGGAATGGACCGAGGATGCGCCGGTTGCTCGGCTGCGCTCGCTCATGACCGGTCGCGATCAGATGCAGGCATCGCAGCGCCGGCGACGGATCGCGACCCTGCAGGTCTCGGCGCTGGCGCGGGGGCGGATGGGGGCGGGCTATTCCGAAATGCTCAAGCAGCTGCTCGAGGGTGGGATCCATGCGGTTCGCCTTCAATCGACGCCGATCAATTGGTGGCTGGATGAGCAGGCCCGTCAGGAACTCGGCTTTGATTCCGGCCCGTTTGATTGGCGGGCTGGTGGCGGACCGAACCCCTTGGCCTGGCAGACGGGATCTGGCCCAAACCGGCTCCTGTTTCTGACGGGATCAGCGGTGGTGGCGGGCACCGTTACGGCGAGCGGGCTCTTTGCCAATATGCCGCTGACCGGGCTGCCGCCGCGCACCCGGATTGCCGCTCCTGGCGATTTTATCCGGATCTATGACTTGGCCGATGCCACCCGATGGGAGGTCGCGCGCGTTGTGCGTGAGGCCGTGACCACGGCCAGCGGCACGGTCACACTCAGGCTCGATCGCGTGCCCTCGATCACCGGCGGGCGGGTCAATCTGACCGGTCAGGATGAGGGCGTGTTTCGGGTCGATGGCCCGCTTCCCCGCGCCATGCAAACGGTCAGTGGCGACTGGTCCTACACCTGGAGCTTTCGCGAGGTCTTCGCGGATGAGGTCGGTGGATTCACGGAAAGGCCGGGCACATGGACCTGACCCGCAACACACCACCAGC
Source organism: Paracoccus aminophilus JCM 7686 (assembly GCF_000444995.1). Classification (NCBI taxonomy): domain Bacteria; kingdom Pseudomonadati; phylum Pseudomonadota; class Alphaproteobacteria; order Rhodobacterales; family Paracoccaceae; genus Paracoccus; species Paracoccus aminophilus. Next base: position 750,682 of record NC_022041.1, read on the forward strand.
CTTGCTTGCGGCCCTTTCGGGGCCGTTTTTTTATCCGGTGGTTCTGGTCGATGTCGATTGGCCGGGCAGCCGCATCCGGGCGCACAGCAATGCTGGCCCGATCACCTGGGATAGCAGGACGTTTCAGGGGGTCGGCAAGTTCGGCAATGTCGATGTGCCGGGCGAGGCGATGGCCGGGATCCCGGAGGATTTCCGCATGTCGCTAACCTGCGATCTGCCTGAGCTTGCGACCTATGCGGACACCGTCATTCGCGGGCGCGCCGGCTCGGTCTATCTGGGAGCGACGGCGAGTCGCGGCGGGTCAGATCTGATCGGTGCTGTGGAGATTGCATCTGGCACCTGTGACGGTCTCGCGCTCAGGTCAGAGGTTGAGGGCGACGATGGTCAGACGGTGATCCTTTATACCCTGACCGTTACCTTCTCAACCGGGCCGTCCTATCGTTCGATGGCCGCCATCGCCCATAGCCATGAGGATCAGATCCGCTCCTATCCGCATGACACGGCGGGCGAGCATCTCATTCTTGCCCAAGCCAATGCCGAGAAAACCCTATGGCCTGCGCCGTGACGCCCGATCGCGTCATGGCCGAGGTCGAGCGGGTCATGTCGCGCCCCTTCGAATGGGGGCCTCGCGATTGCTGCTCGGCTGCCTGCGATGTCTTCGCGGCCCTCTGGGGTTTTGATCCGATGGCCCGGTTTCGGGGCTATCGCGGCGCGCGGGATGCTCTGCGGCTGATGGCCGACGGTGGTGGGCTGCCGAAGCTGTGCGCGCAGGTCTCGCGCGAGACGGGGCTCATCGAGGGTCATGCGCCGGGCGGCTTTGGCCTGACCGCGATCGAGGGCCTGCCCTCGCTTCTGATCTGTATCACGCCCGGAACCTGGGCCGGAAAAACACTGCGCGGTTTCGCCCTGGTGCGATCCGCCGATAAGGGCTGGTGCCTTGCGCAAACTGCTTCTGATCTCGACCGCCCTTCTGGGCTTTGCCGTCCAGCCTGATCGTGCGGCGGCCGAGCCGATAACGCTCGCGGTTGCCTCTGTCTTTGGCGCGACCGCCGGGGGCGCGGGCTTCGCCATCATCCAAGGCGTCGTCGGCATGGCTGTCTCGTTTGGTCTCAGCCTTGTGGTGCAGGCCCTGAGCGGGAAACCCAAAAGTGAGACGGCGCGGGCAGAACTGACCAAGCCGACCTCGCTGCCCGCCTATCGCTTCGTCTACGGCAAGACCTGGGCGCCCGGGACACCGGTGGCTTGGCATGTCCGGGGGCGGGTGCTCTATGTCTGCTATCTCTTGAACAGCCGCCCCTCGGCCGGGCCGTTCACGGTGCTTTTCGACAAGCGCAAAGTCGAAAAGACCGGCGATGAGTTTGATTTTTCGATGGCGGGCGGGGCGCGCGCGACCAATGCGCCCTTTACCAACCCTGGCTTCAGCCTGCCTTTGGCGATGTACTGGATCGGCAAGGGCGATCAAACCTCTTGCCCCGCGCGGATCGTTCAGGAATGCGCCGGGCATTTCCGCGCAACGGATGCCTGGCGCGGGCGCACCGTGCTCTGGGTGCGGCTCGATTGCGGCGATGATGACAAGCGGTCAACGACATGGCCCGCCAGCCCGCCCGAGGTCAATGTCGATGGCAATTGGTCCCTCGTCCATGACCCGCGCGACGGGCAGGAGAAGTTTACCCGCAATCAGGGCCTGATTGTGTTGGACGCGCTGCGCAAGAACCCGATGCGACCCTATCGGGACGCCTATCTCAAGCTCGACACATTCAGCTGGGCGGCGGATGTGGCGGGGCAGGCGGTGCCGGTCAAAGCGGGCGGGACGATCCCGCGCTATCGTTGCGACGGCGTGCTGGTCTTTGGTGAGGGCGCCGAGCTCGAGGACCAGATCCAGCCGCTGCTGAATGCCGGTGCGTCTCGACTGACCCGTATCGGCGGGCAGCTGGCGATTGTCCCTGCCGTCGCGCGTCCGAGCATCGAGGTCATCACCGATGTCACGGATGGCCAGCCGCTTGAGCTGGTGCGGTGGCGCGCCTCAGACGACCTCTATACCGAGGCGGTCGGGCGCTTTCCCGCGCCAGATCGTGCCTATGAAAGCGCCGAGACCCCGGTCTTCGTCGTGCCCGGCGCGCAGGCCGAGGATGGTGGCATCGCCAAGCGGCTGGTCCTTGATCTGGACTTTGTCACCGATCACCGGCAGGCGCAGCGCCTGGCCAAAATCGCTGCGATGCGCTCGCGCATGCAACGCCAGGTCAGCACTGAGCTATTCCCGGAGTGCTTTGATCTCGTGGCCGGATCGGTCTGCACCCTCAATCTGCGCGCGCCCTATGGGGCGTGGAACGTAGATTATGAGGTTGAAAGCATCGCGCCAACCGCTGGGTTGAATGACGATGAATCGGTGGTGATCCGCCTTCCGGTCACGCTGACCGAGACCTCAGCCGCAGTGACGGCTTGGAATGCTGCCACCGAAGAGCAGGACATGCTGGCCGGAAGCTTCGACGGATCGGGTACCCGGGTTGCGCCGCCGGTGACAGTCTCGATCGAGACCGGCAGCGTTGCGGCCCAGATCTCGGGAGAAACCACCGTGCCGGCGGTGATGGCCTATTGGAGCGCGTCGCCCTCGGCGTCGGCGACGGGCTATGAATGGGAATGGGGCACCGAACGCTTTGCAAGCCCTTCTGGTGGCGGCGACGAGAGCTGGCGCCATAGCGGCTGGCAGCCCGGTGGGCAGATTGCCAAAGGGGCCGCCGATGACGATGGCGTCTTCAAAGCATTCCTGCAATGGCCGCAGATCTCGGACCTGCTGCGCTACAAGATCCGGGTTCGTGCAAAGGGCAGTTACGGCGCCTCGGATTGGCTTGTCTCCGCGCCGATCCTTGCGCGCGGGCCTTCGGCGGTTGTGGCGGTACCTCAGCGTCTGACGGCCGAGCCTGATGGTGCGGGCGCGATCCGTGTGTCTGCTGTGCAGGCCAATGATCGAGATGCCCGCAAACTCCTGATTTACGGCAGCAATCTCGACGCGCCGCTGACGGCGTCCCTGCTCTGGACGGACAATGCCATGGCTCAGGTCTCGGTCTCCCGGCGAGAGGCGGGCTTGGGCAATTCGGCGACGCGCTATTACTGGGCGCGCGCCCGCGATCAATGGGGCAATCTGTCCGACTTCACGGCCAGCGCCTCGGCAACAACCACCTGACAATTCGAGGGGCAACATGCCTGCACCCACCTTCAAGCTGCCCGTTTCCGGGTCGGCGCCAAACCAATATGCGACCGAGACCGCTTTCGACAGTGCCGTGAACGCGGCTCTGGGCGCGCTTTGGACCGATGTCATCACCAATGGCGGAAAATCCTTCAGCACGCGCGCGAATGCGGTCGCAGCGGGGCAGGCCGGACTGCCTGTCGCTCTCGGCTTGATCTATACCCGCGAGAACTCTTCGCTGGTTGTGCGCGGCCCTGGTCAAACCGCAGATGATCCGCTGTTTGCGACCTATCCCAATTGGGGCGTGGTCTCGCGCATCGATCCCGCGATTGCGATGCGTGATGCGGGTTTGATGACCTTGGCAAATGTCGCCGGAACCGCCGACGCGCTGACTGCCGAGCTGCCGCAAGCTGCGAAGCAGAACGGGGTCACAGCGACCTCATCCTCATCCGTTGTCGAGATCATCCCGGCGCTCTCGAATACGGGGGGCGCCGAGCCGACACTGTCGATCGATGGCGGCGCGCCTGTCCTGATCCGCTCGGAAACGAATGGGGTCTTGGCCGCGGGGCAGCTCGCAGCCGGTCGGTCCTATCTCCTGCGGCGACGTGGACCCTACTGGCGGGTGATCTCGGGCGCGGTCGCCTTGGTGGATCTTCTGGCAGCCCGTTCCGACCGGATCGTTGGAAACGTCAATATGGGGACGGTTACCCTCGAAACTATCGCCGGGTCCGGCGATGCCATTACCGCATCGGTGCCGTCCCTTCTGACCGGAATCGGTGTCGTCGCCGCCAACCTTCGCCGCATCCGCTTTGCGCCGATCGCAACCAACAGTGGCGCGGTGACGATCAATATCGACGGGCAGGGTGCGCAGATCCTTCGAGATGCGAACGGCCAGACGCTCGCGGCGGGCTTCCTCGTGGCTGGCCGCTATTACGAGGCGGTCAAGGTCAACACGCTCTGGCGGCTGGTTGCAGGGGAGGTTTCGAAGACCGACCTCTCAGCCGAGGTTGCGACGGTGAACGCAGAACTGCGCTCTGGCCGGGTCTGGCAATATGCGAGCAATGGCCTGACGATTGACGGGGCCAATCCACCAACCGGGACGCAGTGCATCGACGTCACCAAATCAGTCGGGACGGAATCCGCGAAATGGGTTCGAGCCTCTGCGCCGAGCGATGGCGTGGTAACGGACACGCTGCGCCGCGACGGCACGGGTAACCAATGGTGGCGCCGGGCCTCGTCTTCCCAGGTGCTGCGGGATGACATGTACGACGGCGCCGTCAAGCGCGTCGTCGCAAACAATCTGCGACCGTCTGGGATCACCGTCCCGGCAGGAGCGAAAGTGCTTGTCATTACGAAGGGCAACGCGCCGGGAGAGGCAATCTGGGCGACGATTGGCAGGCTGCCCGACCTGCCTGAAACCGATGAATATGCAAAAGACCTCGATGCAAAGTGGTGGATCCTGCGGTGGTCGTCGGAATGGGTCGCCCGCGATCATCCGACCTTCGCCCAGATGCAGGCCGCGCTGGCCACGGTCTCGGGCAGCGGCTCGGGCGGCGGTTATACGCCCCCCGAGCCCTTGCCCGCCTCGGCGACCCTATTGCCGCGCCGCGTCGGCGGGGTAACCCAGCTGGTTGGCGATGCCGGGATCGGCGCTGCGGCGCGCTATACGGTCGGCGGCGACGGGGCATGGCACTGGCTGCCGTCTCGGGTCGCGATTGTCATGGTCTTGGGTCAGTCCAATGCAGCTGTCTCCGAGATGGAGGGCCCTCCGCTCTATATTCCAGCGAAAACGCCTGACTTCGTGATGATGTCGAATGATGGGGTCGGCGAGCTCGGCGCGTTGCGCGGCTGGAATGGTCAAATTCCGTCGGCGTCGATCACCGGCTTCGTGCCTGCCGCGATCACCGGCGTCCAATCCTCGGCCGAGGCCTTGGCTTCGGCGTCGAACGCGCTCGATCCGCGCGGGGCCGGGATGATCTACGCCGGCAGTCATGGGCGCGGCGGCGCGGGATTCACGGCGACCGATCCGAATTTTGCGATCTGGAAGGTGCTTCCCTCCGGCGCGCCCGCGCCCCAGCGCATTCGCATGATCGAGTGGGTGACGGCGGTGATGACGCATGCAGCTGTTCCGCCCACGGAAATCGTGATCGCCTTCACCCATGGCGAGACCAACCGGCGCGACCCGTGGGCGACCTATACGGCTGACGGGCTCGGCTACATGGCCGATATCGAGGCTGATCTGGCGTTCACCGGCCTGCCGGTGGTCTGGCTGGTCGATATTCCGGGCGGCACCACAGCCATGTCCGCGTTTGGTAGCGACTGGCAGGTCAAATACGCTTTGCGCGAGTTGATGCGACAGGCGCGCCTGGCGGGTCATAAGGTGGTCGATGTCGGGCCGCGTTATCACCTGCCGATGGGCACGGCGCGCGGCGGGACGCAGGATCATATCCACACCTCCTATCTGTCGCAGGTCCGTTTGCGCGAGATGGATGCATTTGCCTATCGCAACCACGTTGCGGGCCTGCCGTGGTGGTGTGCCTTTCCCAAGGGAGAGCGCGCGGCCGGGCTCGGCAACAAGGTGATCCTCGCGGTCGAGAGCCTGACGCCGATTATGATTGACCGGGACATGGTGCCGCGCGACCCGCATTTTGGCTTCAGCCTCTCGAACGACAGCGCCACAATCACCGGGGTTGAGCAAACCGGGGATCGCGAGATCACCCTGAGCCTCTCGGGCACGCCGAACAGCTCGGCCCGGCTGCAATATGTCTATCGCCGCCCGAATGCGGGTGAGATCGACACGCGCTATGTCACCGCAGCGGGTTCGATCCGCGAGGTCTGGCAGGGCACCGGCCCGATCACCGGACTGCCGGTCTATCGCCCCATGCACAGCTTCGAGGTGCCGATTGCCTGAGGTGCGGATCTGAGACTTAAGAGAAAGATGCAGGGTCAGCGAGATGGCGGAGCGCTAACCCTGCGCAGTCAGATGGCCAGGAGCGAGAAGAACAGGGAAGCCTGACCATACCGTCGCCTTCGTCAACCCGACGGTAAGACAACCATACCGCGCAATCATCCCGCCACCATTCGACCTTTCTCTGATGCGCAGGAGGCGCAATGACAGAACAGCAAGTCGGCACGGATCTTGTCCGCGCCATTCAATCTGGCTGGCCGCAGATCGTGGCGATCGTCGCCATCATCTGGTGGGCAAGTAAACTGGACATGCAGGTCAAGGGGGCGATGAAGCGGCTCGACCGGCATGAGGAAAGGCTGCGTGGCCTAGAGGCGGCGCAGCATCAACAGGCCATAGATGCCGCCGAGATCCGAGAGGCGATGAAAAACATCAAGCTGACGCTCGATCGTATCTATTCGGAGGTGTCGGAACTTGGCCGGGTGCAGCACCACAGCGAGCGGACTATTCCGCCACGCTAATCCCAACCCGCTTCGCGAGTTCTGGCTGCGCCGCATCTTGGCATTTTGCATACTGATGACAGCAGCGGCGATGTGTTGACCGGCCCATTCCTGGGAGACGGCGGGGTATTTTCTTGACCCAGCATATTCGCTGTGATTCATTGAGGATGCGGGGGCGCCGGGGTCTTGGTGCGGCATGCATTAGTCATGTTGCGGGTTATTGCACGGTCGGACATTGGATTTCGGCCTATAGGCATCAATCAACACAAGCCGGGACCCGCACCATTACGTTGTATAGAATTTATATCCGTAGTGCCGGAATATTTTCTTCTGATCCATCGAAAGACCTTTATCGATCCAATGAGGTTGGAGAACGAGGCCGACATCTGCTGTTGAGCCTTTTGATGAAGCGACGATGGGGCGCAGATTGATTGCACAATCCGTGGACCAGTTGCGAGATTGCACATCAATTGCCTGATAAAATGCGCTAGCGCAAATGTCTGCAAGTTGGAGTCCGGCATGTAGATAGTGAGGCACGTAGTCGACCAGCCTATAATTTAGCACTTCGAACTTGATCTGGTTTCTGTTTAGGTATGGCGTGCCCTTGGCGCGCAAAAGTTCCCAGTAGGCCTTGGTTTGGCCATAGGAATGGCCACCACGTGCGCTGAAGAGAACCTTCATTTTGGCTGGTCGGCCAAGCTTTCTCATCGAGTTTTGCAGGCAAAAATTTGTCGCTCTCTCCATGAGAATTCTAACGATCCAGTTATAAAACCATTGCTTTCCTCCCGCTTCAGCTGCTCGAGGATTGTTGTAACCACGCATATTTTTCTTGTTTGAGCAAACTGTGAAGCTGCGGACGGGGAGGTCTGCAAGCAGCTCAGCTGCGCGGCGCCTCTTGGTGAGGCTGAGTTTTCGGTAGTGGAGAACGCCAGATTGAGTTGCATCTATGTTGTTGCGGATATGATCAAGCCAATCTCGGCATTTGCCTTCGTCCTCAGACCTTACCAGTAAGCCTGAAATAACGAGCCATTCTGATGAGCCTTGGCTGTCGATAGGCATGACTCGTTTAAGGCCGTCATCGCCAGCCTCATCAATAAACAGGACGTAATCATATTCCGGAACTCTCATCAGGAGATGATGACCGTGAGGCCGTGAGATTCGTCAAGATCTTAATAGCCGCCCCTCGGGGCGGCTTTTTCATTTCAGGAGAGAGAGAACATGACCGCAGTCATGAACGCGGTGCGCGCGCGGCAGGCGCGCTGCGCTGCCCTGGGCTTTTGGCCGGGCCCGATCGACGGGATCGACGGCAACCGGACCCGCGCGGCCTATGCAGCGGCGCTGGCCGCGCAGAAGGCGCGGGGGCAGCCGTTTCAGCATTCGAGCGGGGTCACCCGGATCCACTGGCATTGGGCCGCGAGCGGCTATGCCGCCAGCACCGAGGCCATGGCCGCCTATCACGCCCTGATCCTCGGTGATGGTGAGGTGCGCTGGCTGGCTGATCCAGCGACGCCGCGCTCGCATACGCTCAATGCCAATGGCGGCGCGGTCGGTCTTTCGATCTGCGCCATGGCCGGCGCCAATGAGCGCCCGTTCGTCTGGGGCAAGGCCCCGCTCCTGCCGGTGCAGGTCTCAGCTCTCGCGCGCGAGACCGCGCGGGCGTGCCGGATCTACGACATTCCGGTCTCGCCCTGGTCCACGCTCTCTCATGCCGAGATCCAGCCGAGCCTCGGCGTGGTCCAGAAAAACAAATGGGACATCACGGTGCTGCCCGGCATGGTCGGTCCCGCTGATCCGATCAGCGTGGGCGATCGCCTGCGCGATCTCGTTACCCGCGAACTCTCCACCCTCTGAAACCGAAAGGAACCGTTCCTATGCTTGGGCAAATCGCTCTGATTATTCGCTATATCCTCTATCCGCTGGCCGGTGCGCTGACCGCGCTTGGCTTCGTCAGCTTCGACGAGGCCACGGGCACGCTCACCGTCTATCTGAACGACCTCGCTGTCGTTCTCGCAGGGCTCGTGATCTATGCGGCGACCGTGATCTGGTCGCGTGTCGCCAAGAAGAAAGGCGGGGCGACGTGATCGCGGTGCTGCTAGTCAGCGCAGCACTGGCTGCGCTGCTCTGGGGGCTGATAAGGGGCGGAAAAAACCGCCCCTGAACAGCGAGCAACCGCCAGAAAACATCCTGGGCGGTCACCAAAATATGCACTCGCTATAAACACAATCAACAGGCGTCACTCATCACGCAAAGACAACGCTGCGATGCAGAACGGGTTTCCTGTCTAAAACGGCAGGTGCTTGCGCAGACTCAATTTGCGCCCATAGGCTCGAGCAGGCGTAGCCAGATCGCCGCCACTCGGATTCTGACCGCGAAACGATATCGAGCCAGCCCTCACTCGCCAGTACGCCGACGTACCGATACAGGCGCTGTTAGGAGGGTTTCAGCAGCCAATCTGATTGCCCGCTGCAGCACCTCCCAGCGCACCTGCAACAGTTGCTAGGTTGCGTCCGCTCCCGCCGCCAACTTGACGGCCAAGACCAGCCCCTACAGCCGCACCGCCCAAAGTCGCTGTGTTGCACCGGATTGCAGCTTGTTGAGTTGGAGTTGCATCGCATGCGGCTAAGGTTATGACGGCACCTAGCATGGTTAGAAATGTCTTGATCATTGTCTTGACCTCATTGAAATCCAAGTGACACCGATAGTCTTTCATTCTCTTGAACCAGACCTCACTCTCAGGGCTATTCCAAGCTGTTTTTGTAGACCTTTCCATCCTTCATTATGACACGGATATTTTCGGAATCTGCAAGGAGATCAATGTTAATCAATGGATCCCCATCAATTAAAATAAGATCCGCGAGAGCACCTTTTTCAACTACGCCGAGCCGGCCTATATAAGGGCTGCGTAATCCTGAAAGCTGCAATAGATCGGCGTTCGTCGAGGTCGCTTGCCGAAGTATCTCAGCCGGAGTATACCACTGCTTTAGTGAAACCAGCATTTCCCCCTGCCGGCGTGCCATCGCCTCTGAGAAGAGGACATCCGTGCCAAAGGCTGTCTTGAGGTGGTATTTTTTTGCAAGTTGGTAGAGTCGATCCGAGCCTGAAATAACCTCCTGTGCTTTTGCAGCCTGATCTGATCCAGGGGGAAACATGTTGCCAAAGAATTCTTCAGTTATCGGCTGGGCAGAAAGCCAGATATCCTTTTCAGCCATATATTTTGCAGTTTCATCGTCGATGAGTTGACCATGCTCTATTACCTTCACACCAGCATCGATCGCCCTTCGCACGGCTTCAGATGTGTAAGCGTGAACCGTGACGTAGGTCCCCCAGTTGTTAGCTGCATCGACAGCTGCCCTTAGTTCCTCTGGCGTAAATGTTGAAACATCAAGCGGGCTGTGGGGCGAGGAAACCCCTCCGCCTGCGGTCAGCTTGATTTGGCTTGCTCCCTGCATCAACTGCTCGCGAACGCGCAAACGTACCTCATCCGGGCTGTCCGCGATCATAGCGCCCCCGACTTGCTCAACTCGTGACAAGGGCTTTGAACTCTCTCGAGGGAGATCAACCATCGGGCGAAAATCGCCATGCCCGCTTGTAACCGAGATGATTGCACCCGAAGGCCAAATGCGCGGACCAGGGACCACACCAAGATCGACAGCTTGTTTTAGTCCAAACGATGGGCCTCCGAGGTCGCGAACAGTAGTAAACCCGCGCATCAGGGTGGCAGTGGCCTCAGCGGCAGCAAGAATGTTGGAGAAACCGACATCACCAAACAGCATTTGCTCAGGCGTTTGGCGTATCATCATCGTATGCCAATGCGCGTCAATCAATCCGGGCATAAGTGTACGACCGTTTCCATTGATCACCACGGCCTCCTCGCCTACGGAGGAGATAGGGCCGATTTCTGCCACTTGGTTCCCACGAACGATAACAGAAGTCGGCTCACTTAGCGCTGCTGACTTGCCGTCAAAAATCCGGACGTTTTGGAAGAGCGTTTCCGATGCCTCATCTGCTGATGCAACACCAAAAAAAAGCATCGATATCAGAACGGTTCCGACTAAGTTTGGCGACTTCTTCATTCCAGCTATTACCCTCGAATTGTATAAAATCGGGATAGTAAAGTGGAAAAATTACGACTCGTTACAACAGTCGCAAAGAAGTGACACCGCAGCACTTATAGTGTATATTTGTTGGTTTATCCAGGTTGTCAACTGTTATTTGGAGGCAGATTTCCAACAAGCGCCAAGCTTGACACCACGGTGCATTCACGGCCTTTAGAGATGTGCACTGGCTGTTTCTCCTATCTAGTGCTGCAACAGGCGCTCGTGCGGCGTTCGTCGGCTGGCTATTTTGACAGAGGATGCGGAATACCAGCCCCCCTGTTTATGGCCGATGGCCCAGAACGGAATTTACCTCTGGAGCACTGGCGGCGCGGAGTAAAAACCGACTCGCCGATCTCGGCGTTTGACGAGGTCCATTGATAGATTGGTCGGCACCAGGATCCGTGAAATCTGAGCGGTCGGAGCGATCGGCGGGGACCGCGAGGATTGATCGAATCTCGCGACCCGCCTAGCCTCGGCCCATGTGCAACCTCTACACCACCACGAAATCCGCCGATCTCGTCGCGCAGATGTTCCCGAGCCGTCCGCTGCGGGATCTGACCGGCAATGAGCCGTGGCCAGCGGATGTCTATCCCGATCGGCTGGCTCCGATCATCCGGCACGATGGTGACGGACTGGCGGTAGCGCGTGCCAGATGGGGAATGCCGACGCCGCCGATGTATCTCAAGACGGCCCGCGATCCGGGGGTGACCAATATCCGCAACACCAACTCCCCGCATTGGCGGCGCTGGCTCGCGCCCGCGCATCGTTGTCTCGTGCCAGTCGAGCGGTTTTCCGAGCCGGGTGCCGATCACAAGCCGGTCTGGTTCGAGGCCGCGGGTCCGGTTTTCTTTGCTGGCATCCAGACGCAGGGCTGGACCAGCATCCGCAAGGTCAAGGACGGCGAAACCACCGACGACCTGTTCGGCTTCCTGACCTGCCCGCCGAATGCCGAGGTGGCGGCGATCCATCCGAAGGCCATGCCTGTGATCCTGACCCAACCAGATGAATGGGATCTGTGGCTGAGCGCGCCTTGGGATCAGGCGAAAGCGTTGCAGCGACCGCTGGCGGATGGGGCGCTGCGAATTGTGAACTGACGTTGCGCCGTGGGCTCTTGCCCTGATGTTCTCTAAGTGTTCTCATTGTCGATCTGTAGGAATCACATCGACATGCCAGCACGCCGCCCATCAGCCAACCCGTGGAATAACCCGATGATGTGGGAAGCCGCGCGGGAAAACCTGCTGATCCGGCTGCGGTGCAATGGATGCCGACGGTCCGTCTATTACTGGGCCGCCGATCTGGTCAAAGTCGTCGGCCCCTATCATCAGGTCCATGTCCCGCCGTGGCGGTGCTCGCGCTGCAAATCGGCCGAGTTTGTCGAAGTTCACGCCACCTATCCGCACGCCGAGTTGCTGGGGAAAGTCACGATCCGCCGCCCGGTCAAGGAGATCACGCGCTGGATCTGGCGCAATGAGGTGGGCGGGGAGATCGTGAAGTGACGCGCTGGTCACATGTTCCAAGCAACCGCAATAACGCCGGTCCAGACGAACGGCTCGTGCTTCGAGATGGGGATGAGGTCGGTGGTGTCGCCATCACGCAAGACGGCTGGCGCTGGGAAACTTGGGTGTCTCCGGCAGCGCAAGGGGTCGAGCCGACCTTTGCCGATGCGCTCGAGGCTGTGCGCCGGGATGCCGCCCCGAAATCTCGCCTCTAACGCATGAAGGACCATCGCATCTTCATCCATTGCCGCTGCGGCCATGTCGGCTGCGTCACGCTCGGCTATTTCCTCCACCGCGATGAGATGCTGCGGCGGGCGCGGTGCACTGTCTGTGGCAAGCGGGACGGGTGGACGGTGATCGTGCTGCCGCCAGCGGGGAGCAAGGGGTATCCGGGGTAGCAGACTGGCCGGTGATCGAGCTGTGGCGGCTGGAGGTGAAGAACTAACCTAGACAGCGAAAAGCCGAGCGGTCTTGGTTATGAGGCCCGCCCGGCTGGACTCGTTACGCCGCGTTGTTTTCTTGCCTCATGCATACGCCTTTGGGTGGAGTTTCGGCTATATAACTAAATCGTAAGTAATAGGTCAGCATCGGGGCACTATTATATAGACCAGTTGACCTATCTGTGGCGCTGCGCAGAGGTTGTCAGGCGCTTGCTGTGGTGGTTGGGCGGTTCCACCCATCACGCCTCCTCCCCGCTCTCTCCGCGGGTCGCGCCCTGATAGGCAAAGTCGATATGCTCCTCGACTGATCCCATGCGCCCTGTCGCTGGCGGATCGGGCGCCGCAATTCTCGCAGATGTACAGGTGTCCGCGCTTGCCCGTCACCGCCCTCCCTTCCCAGCAAGGGCGCGCCGGGCGGCGCGGGCAACTACCGCTAAACGGTTGAAGATCAGAACTTCCAACCGACACGGGCAGAAATCGTGTCGTTCGTGGCCTTCCATCCCTGCAAATTGTCGTAGTCGTGCCGGGTATACTTGATGCCCAAGATCACGTTGTCAGTAAGTGCATAGTCAACACCTGCTGCCGCGAGCCACCCATCATCACCACTGGTTTTGACGTAACCGGCAGCGATATAAGGCAGAAACCTTGCGTAGGCGTAGCCGAGCTGTGCTTCAATACTTACCGTTTTCAGGTCAAACCTGTGAGACTCCTGCTCAAATGAGGTCCTAACGCCGTTTGTTCGAGCGTAGTTTGCCTCCACGCCAACAACAGCCTTGTTGGAAAACTGATAGCGATAACCGGTGAAAACACCGAAGGTGTTCGCGCTTTCTTTCATTTCCTGCACGAAAGTCGAAGCATAGGCGGCGCGCACGACCTCCGTCCACGCTTCGCTTATGATGCGAGTTTCCCGACGCTCGGGTTCTACGATGATCGTTTCAGTCCGGGCGGCGCTCACGATCTCAGTTTCGGTTCGCCCCGGCTCCACGATCACAGTTTCGACCCGCCCGGGGGTGACGACCACGGTTTCGGTCCAACTGTCACGAACGATTTCTGTTTCAGTGCGTCCTGGTGTGACGATGACGGTTTCGGTCGACGTTTCGGTCCAAGCATCGCGGATGGTGACGGTTTCGCGACCGACTTCGCCACGTTTCCAGTCGCCTGTCCATTGCCCCTTATCGTTCCATTCGCCGGATCCGGGAACCGGGACTGGGCAAGTGTTATTGCCATGGTTGCAGCCGGGATATTGGTCTTTCGGGTCGGTTGGCTTCCAAATTTTGTCGATGACTGGGCGTTCTTCTGTGACAGGAGGGTGCTCAACAACGATTTCACGTTCTTCCGTGATCGGGGGTATCTCGACTTCTCGGGTAATTGGCGGATGAACCACGTCGCGCGTGACGGGCGGGATTTCCCGTTCTTCGGTTACCGGCGGAATTTCTACGTCACGGGTCTCGGCAGGTATCACGACCTCTTCGGTTACCGCCGGTACTATGACTTCTTCGGTGATAGCCGGGTGTTCAATCACCTCAGCCGGATGCTCGACGGGTACTCTGCGTTTGAGCTTAAGGTCGCTATAGCCGATTGCGGCCCCTAGATACGGCCCAGTCCATGAAAAGGATTGAGCGTTCTCTAATTGACTTTGAGCGGCGATCATCGGTGCTGGCGCGACATCGTCAACAGACACCACCGGAGCTACATATCCCCCGGCAGATGCCGTTGATGTAGCAAAAACACAGGCCAAGACAGCCATATTTTGTGCAATATGCGTCAAATCGTTACCCTACTATTTAAACAACATGATGGTTAACAGAGATCTTCTTAAGGTAGAATCTCTCAACAAGCATCCTGACTATTCAGACAGTTAGGCGACCGCGAATTGTGATAGGGACATTCCGCTCTTAGCTATCTTGATTGGTTAAGGGGTAACTATTTGTTGGCTAGGATAGCCCTTGGCCTCAACGCTCGGCTTCCAATAGATCTCGCCCGGCCGCTCTGGCAGCTTCCGAAAGCATTGACCGCAGAGCCAGTAGCCGTTGACGAAATCGCCGTTCTGGTGCTTGCAGGTCGCGGTCATGGGCGGGGCTCCTGCTCAAGGTCTTTGAGGCACCGCTTGCAGACCAAGGACCCGCCTTTACCGCGCCAATCATAGCCCATGCAGACAGGATCATGCCCCATCAGCCAGCAGGCGAACGGTGCCTCGCTCACGGCTTCTCTCCCCCGAGGGCGCGGCGCAGTGCGCCGTCTGCTATGTGCCAGATGTGAGGGTCTAGCGATCGCGAGACCGCGCTTCGGACCCGCTCTAGCCCCTCCCGTAGTATATCGACCTCCCGCGCCTCTCTGCTCACCGCGTCACCCGCGACAGGGGCGGTCTACGCCTTTTTCAGAACCGAACTGCCATGCAACACGACCGTCAGGGTAAACGTCAATCGTGCCCTTCCCGTTGACCTCAAACGACAGAACGCCATCGTCTAGATGCGACACGCTCGCCGCGTCAACCGCGGCAGCTTGAACCGGCAGTCTGCGATTAATCGCAGACTTCGGGTTCGCGGGTTCATCGAGCAGGTGTCCGAACCCTGCCTCGATTAGACGACGCTTGCTGTCCTGCACATCGGCGAGGATCTTGGCATAGCGCGGGGTCAGTGCCACCGGCTCCGCCTCGACCATTTTGTTGCCGTCACCGATATGGTCCGGATCCGGCTCGGCGTCGGGCTGGATCGCGGCGGCATGGGCGTTCACCGCGTCACCCGCGACAGGGGCGGCGTAGAGGGGGACTGTGTGGCCCGTGCTCTTGTCTGGTCGGTCGAAAATAACCCGATTGCCGTATCGGTTGTAACCGTCATCGGGAGCCATATAGCCAATCGGCTGCGTGCTCGCGGGATGGATCGCGGCGAGTGATCGCTTACCGACCTCATTCGGGCGCGTGACAATCCCGTCAGCTTCGGCGCGCTCAACAAGCCGGGCGGCGGCATTGTAGCCGATACCCATTGACCGGCTAACGAATGAGGTGCTGACGCGGTTTGCTCGGATCATAATCCCGATGGCCCGTTCATAATCCGCATCTAGATCGGCGGTTCGGTTGATCGTGCCGCACACCGTAGGGGCGGGATTGGTGGTCATAGCTTCAATCCTTCTACCTGTCGGGCAATCTCCACGGTTACATGAGCGCGCTCGCCATCCTCGATCAGCCACCATTGGCGGCGCGGATAGAACGACACGTCAACGAACACAGGTCTGCCGTTGAAAACACCAGCGCCATACCGCACGCGGTCTGCGACCTCGGCTCGCTCGACAGCGCGGAGAACCTCGGGGGCCAACTGATCTCGTGCGATACCCCTCGCCGTAGGGGTGGGATTGGTGGGGGTGGTCATCGGGTGGCCTCCGGCTTCATGAAAACGATCCAGTGGGATTTCGCGGTCTTGCCGCAGCGATTGCCGATCAGCGGCTTTTGGTCGGTCAGGGCCAGCAGCTCCGACACCCGCACCTCGTGCTCATTCCATTTGAAAATGAGCGTGCCGTGCGGTTTCAGAACGCGGAAGCACTCGGCGAAACCGGCGCGGATATCGTCGCGCCAGTCAGCGCCGAGCTTTCCGTATTTTTTGGCCAGCCAGCCGGTCTTTCCGTTTCGGATCAGGTGCGGCGGGTCGAAAATGACCAGGTGGAATGTGTCGTCCGGGAATGGCAGGGCGCGGAAGTCCATCACGGCGGCGGGCGCGATGATCAGTTCACGCGCGCCGCCGGCCGAGGATTTGTCGGGGAGGGAATGCCGCTCCGCCCGAATGTCGCCAAAGATGGCACGCGGATCAGCTCGATCGAACCAGAACATGCGGCTGCCGCAGCAGGCATCGAGCACAGGAGTTTCGCTCATGCCTTTCCCTCCCCGCCCTTGGGCTGGTCGAGGCGGGCGAGGATGGTGGAGCAGATGAAACCTGCCATAGCCTGCTCACCCTGATATCGCCCCCGGACTAAATCTGTCGGCCTATTGGCAACAAGTGGCCTGCGTTCGGCTATGCTTTGGGCAGCCTCCGCACACGCCCGCGTCTCTGCCTCGACGGCCCGCTGGACATGCTCGGCAAGGGCGGCTTTGGCATCGGCAGGGGTGAGGGCGCGGATACGCGCAGAGATAGTTTCCGCGCCCGGCGCACAGAGGGCCGCCTTCTCATACGCCGCCGCTGTCTCGGCCCGCGCTTGGTCTCGCTCTTTGGTCCGGCGGGCGATGAGGGCCCGCGCCTCGGTAAGGGCGGCTTTGATCTCGGTAAGCTCAGCTTTGTAGTCACGCCATAGCCGATCCGCCGCGCCAAGGGCGTCACGGGTGCTTTGGATGAAGCTGATTGCCAAGCCGACCCTGGGTAATTCCGGGTTCGGTGTTCCCGTGCAGCAAGACATTCCCGCCTCGATCAGTGCATCCCGCTCGGCCTCTGCCTTCTCGGCGCGGGCTTTCTCCTGCTCCCAGAGGCGTCCCATCATATCTCGGGCTTCGATCAGCGCCGCTTTATCGGCTTGCAGCGCGGTCAGGGCGTCGTCCCGATGTGCCGCGCAAAGGGTGAGCTTCTCGCGGATTTCTCGCGCCGCGATCACCTTGTCGTCGTAATCGTTGATGGTCAGCAGATCGTGCAGGGCCAGATCCGACATGAGTTCGTCGGCCCAAACTGCGATCTGCTCGTGGTGTGGCTCCACCAACCCCTCGACCTCGGCAGGCGCAGAGGGGGAGGACCGGCGAAAATCAGCATCGGCCAGCGCGAAATCACGATCAGCTTGCTTGTCAGGGTCGTGGGCCGTCAGCAGCCATCCCGGCTCGGGGTGCCAGTCAGTCGAGCCCCACCAGATCCGCTTGGGCGTCACGGTGCGGTCTGCGACCTCGCCGCGATAGTTGCGGTAGGTCATGGTAATCGGCTGACCCTCCTGCGCAGAGGGGGCGGAGAGATCGGCGCGGATGTACGCCACCTCATCACCATTCATCCGTTCGCCGGGGCATTCTTCGACCCAGGTGAGATTGTCCTGATCGGCCCAGATCCGCTCCGGTGCTTTATCCACGGCGCTCATGCTGCACCGCCTTTCGCCCAAGCCGCAATCTCGACGGGTTCACAGCTGTCGAAGCACCATGCGACCGGGGCAAGACCATGCGCGACCTGCCATTCGTCGATCGCCGCGCGGACGCGCTTCCCTAGATCTTCACAGGCCTCCGCTTTGAAATCGAGGATCGGATCGCCGTCCTCATTCGACAATTCGCAAAGGTCTTCCTCTGCTCGCTCAAGAAAGGCTTCGTGATCGAAGAAACGGGAAACGCGGATCGGCCCTTTCGTCGCCTGCACGATCAGCCGGTGCTCTTCCGCTTTCGCGCCCGCTTCGGCTTCCTCTCGCGTGTCGTAAGGACCACCGTGCCAGACCTCCTCGTCGTTCGAGGAATACCATGCGGTGCGGGCTTGGGTCAGCGCCTCGATGGCGCGCCCCACCTGATCGGCGGGCGGCGCAGTCTCGGCGTGGGGCGGGGTGGGCGAATCTTGACGGTCGCCCGCGTGGGGTGATGGCGCAGAGAATGCGCGGTTTGCAGACCTCGCATAACTCATTGAATTGATTTCAACCGGATCGAAGTTCGTTTGCAAACTATCTGATTGAAATTCGGAATTCTGTCCGGTTTTGGGTACCGTAGGCCGGAGGTTCGAATCCTCTCGCCCCGACCACAATTTAGCGTGTTTCGCTAAGGACATTTTACTCCTCATTTTACAGACTTTGCGCTTTTCGACTGCTGCGAGCTTCGCCGCGAGGCCGTCAGTCATTCTGGGTGATAGCGCGACATAGCGCTCGATCACCTCGGCCGCGTGCTGGATCGACCATCCCATGGGTGTCGCGATTTCCTTGAGTTCGGCCCCCGCCTCGAACAAGCGGCTCACCGAGATCTTCAGCAAGTGCCTGGGTTCGGATTGCGTTGATATCTTGATGAAATCAGGTGACTTGGCTGGGGTGGAAAGGTTTGGTTCGGCCATCGCGAGCCGTCAGATCAAGCTTACCCCAATCTCCTCACCGCTCCGGCGAAAGATCCGCCATGAGGTAGCAGGCCGAGACAGCACTGCTTTCCGCAGCCGCAGCCGCAGTCCTGTCCTCGGACCGGTCGATTACGTCGGGGGTCTGGATCGATTTGTTGTGGCTCGCATGACCGGCGGGTCGTGTTCGCGCCGCGTGGGTCGGTGCCCATTCGACAGGACGGCCCGCGAAGACTGCCGCAGGCATGGCGCGACCGGGATGACCGGCCCCCGGACGTTTGCGACAGGGCGGGGGCCGAGGCGAGCCTCCTCCCCCGGGGCTCGAGCCAGCTTCATTCTATCACATCTGGCAGGCCTTGGGTGCGCTCTCGCGGGCGGAACTCCCTGCTCTCAGGCAAAAGCCAGCGCGTGATGCGCGGCGCGGAAAACAATGCGAGGATGGTTGCGGAGGGGCGGGGCGATTGGCGATGACCCAACAGTGAGTGACCGGCAAGACGTGCTTGCGCGGTCACCAAACCACTACTCGTTACGACACATGAACAAGTCCACTCAGTACATAATAACAACTTTTGGGGGATTTATTGGTTTCCTGTCTAAAACGTCAGGCTGGCGTATTCCGAGTTGGGCCGGGTCGCATGGATCAGGCGGAGCGGGGGTTGCCGAGGTTTTTCGCGCGCCCGCTACGTTCATATTAAGAGCGTTGATACTAACTGCAGCCTAGAACGATGGGGCGAGGGCAGGGGCGATAGGCAGGAGATCGGACGCTGCCATCGTCTGTTGCGATGCGGCGAAATGACGAACCCGCCGGATATGATCGCGACGCGGTTGCGACGCTTCTCGCGGCGTTTGGCGGGGGGACCGGCTTCCTGTACCTTGCGCGATTTAAGAAGATAATCCGGCCAGAGGTAAGGCGATCATCAGATCTCTGAGGCGGGGTGTCGTTCGCGAGGGACGGTCAGCCGAGGCCGCCGGAATCTGCCCGCCGAACCGACGGACAGGCTTATGCGAGACGGCGTCTGTCCCAGCCGATCTGACAAGGCGCGGGGGGCCAACCCTGCGGCCCGGTCGCCAAGAGGTCCTTGAGTCAGGACTTCTGGATTTCGTTCAGGATTTCCTGAGCAATGGCCGCGGTGCCGACGGCCATGTCCGGAATGACCTCGTTCAGGAAGGCGATGATCTTGCCGCGCTCTGATTCGTGGCGGGACGCATATTCGGATATCAGAAAGATAATCGTGCGCTTTCGAAGCTGGATCTCGGCGTCGAGCACGGAAACTTTATCAATTTCAGACATTTATAACCTCCGGTATCGCATCACTACTCCATTGCGCCCCCCTCTCGTCAAGGGTTTTCACGGCGCTGCCCGATGCGCCACCGCCTTGATCCGTCCAGCAAGCCGTAATTCTGACCCGGAGCGCCGCAGTCGCTCAGTGGCACTCGACCCGGAACACCTTGTCGCGTTGTGCGGCCACGACCTGCTCGGTCGGCTGAACCGAGCCCGGCTCTGCGCTGTCGCGAAAGCGGATCTGATAGCGATTGAGAAAGTCACGCACGGCATCGGCGCGAATGACCCAGGCCATATTCTCGATCCCGGTTTCGGCGCGCAGGCTTTTTCCGGCTTTGGCCGCGACCACGGCAAGCTGGCGCCCGCTGCGGTCAAGCACCGGCCCGCCCGAATTTCCGGGCTGCACCGGCGCCGTGATCTGGAAGCTGAGACGGCTGCCTTCAAAGCCAGAGGTGCTTGAGACGACGCCATCGGTGACATTGAGCGCCTGAGTCAGGCTGAAGACCGGATAGCCCATCACGAGCAGGCTTTCGCCCAGTTTCGGCCCCTCGGTGCGGAAGGCAATCGGCTCGCGGCTGGCGAATTTCGGGACGCGGAGCAGCGCGAGGTCAAGCCGCACATCCGAGCCGATCAGCTCGGCGGGCTGGCCATTGACCGTCAGGCTGTCGCAAGAGGCGATGACGTGATGGTTCGTCAGCACATGGCCCTCGGTCGAGACAAGTGAGCCCGAACCGCTGGCGGTCATCGAGCGATACCAGTCCGGCCGATCCTCCATCCCCGGATAGCGGCCCTCGATCAGCCTGTCCTTGATCGCCTTGAAGGGCACGCCTTTCCCGGCAAAAAGCTCGGTCGAGGCCAGAACCTCGGCCACGATCGGGCGCATCGCCCAAGAGGACGAGGCCGAAACCGCGACCGAGACGCCGCGCATTTCACGGTCATCCTGCCCCATGATCGTATAGATCAGCAGATCGTCAACGCGCACGGCCAGATATCCCAACCCTCCGGTCACGCCGCTGGCCAGAATCTCGGCATCGTCCTGATCCGCGACCAATTGCTTGGCGAGCGCGCGCGGATTGATCGCGCTATTGCTTTGAAAACGGGTCTCGCGGATTTCGAAGGGCACGGCGGCGCGGCCCTCGTAAAGCAGACCCTGTGCATCCTCACCGTCGATCTGTGCCGCCGCGACAAAGCCACGCGGAATGGCGATGCGGATGCCGGTCCAATCCGAGGTCTCGACGCTGAGATCGGTGTCCTGCCGGGTCGCCTCGGCCCGTTTGGCCAGGATCGCGCGGCTTTCGGGATCGAGCGTGCCGGTTTCTGCCGTGCCAAGGCTGCGCTGAAAACTGCGCACGGCCTCTTTGGTCTCGGCACCCGCGCTGCCGTCAATCGCGCCGCGATAATGCCCGGTCCAAAGCAGATCGCCCTGAATGGAGGCCAGATCGCTGTCGGTCGCGCCATTGGCGGCAAGGTTGAAGGCCCGCATGATCTGCGCGGGCAGCTCGGCCTGCGCCGCCGAAGCGGCGCAGGTCAGTGTTACCATCAGGGCCGCTCGGCCCAGCCAGCCTGACAGGCCAAAGCGCGACACCAGTCCGGCGGGCAAAGCGGCGCGCCTCATCCGAGCAGCTTCTCGATGGCCTGCACATTCGCCTCGAGCTTCGCGCGCTGCTGGCCGTCTGCGGTCTTCTGCTGGTTCAGCGACGAGCTGACCGAAGCAACACTTGGGGTCGCAGTGCGGGCGGCGCGGGCATTGCGGTCCTTGGCGGCCAGATATTCGGCACGGTTGACCTGCGCGGTCGCGGCCGAAGCGTCAACATAGCCGTCGACCCGCTGACCGATCCCGTTGAACGAGGCCGAGATCACCTTGTTGTCGGTCGCGATATGGCGCTTGAGCGCCTCGAGCTGGGCTTTGCCCGATTTCTTGTCGATCTTGCCCGCGCGAATGCCTTTGGCCAGTTGATCGGCCTGCTGGCTGCGGCAGCTGCGCAGGGCGGCGACGGCTTTCCCGGTGGTCGTGACCAGCGCGCCCTCGGTTCGGGCGTCATTGTTGACCGAGGCCAGAAGCGTGCGCGCATCTTGCGCATTCTGTTGTTTTTGCTGGTAATAGGTCGCCGAATAGCCAGCAAGACCGCCCGCGGTCGCACCAATCAGCGCGCCTTTGGCCCGGTCATGGCGACCCGAAACTGCGGCACCCAGAACCGCGCCCAGCACGGCGCCGGCGACGGCATTGTTGGCCTGCCGGTTGATCTCGGTCGTGCGCGCGGCCGAGATCGTGTTGTAATAGGTGCTGCAGCTGTCTTTCGGATCAACAGCCGCTTCCTTCACCGTGATCTGCTCATCGCAGGCGGTCAGCAGCAGCATCGAGCTCAGGGCGAGAGCGGTCGTGCCCTTGCCGATGACTTTGAAGAGTGAGGTCTCAAACACGAAGGAACTCCTTGCAGGGTGAACTATTGAAAATCGGGGTAGTCGTTCCGGCGCTCGGCGCGGGTGGCGTCGAGGTCCGAAATCCAGTCGGCGCGCATCTGGTCCGAGATCTGGCCGCGCCCCTCGCGCAGCGTCTCGAGATGGCGGATCAAGAGGTCGAGATTGGGGGCAAGGCTCGCGCCGCCCTCATCGGCAAAGCTCGCGCGGGTGTCGCGGATCGCGGTATCGACCAGGGGCGCGGGGCGGGCGGCAAGCTCGACTTGCACCTGAAGATAGAGGTCATAAGCGTCCTGAATGCGGGCCTCGTTTTCGGCAATCCGGCTAAGAATGCGCGCGCGTTGCGAGCGCCTTTCGGCATTGGTCAGCTTGGTGCCCGCTGCGACATCCTCGAGCCGGGCAAGCTCGAACAAGGCCAGCCCGATATTGCGCCCGATCCGGTCAATGAGATTGCCGGTCAGCAGGCCCGAGCGGATCGAGAAGCGCACGGCCTCTTTTTCCTTTTCGGCCAAAGCGACATTCATCCGGTCCATCTGGACCTGCAATTCATCGGTCTTGCGCTCAAGTTCCTCGCGCGACAGCTCGCGCGCGGCGATCTGTTCGCGCAGACCGGCCAGCTCGGCCCCCATCGCTTGAGGGTCCGCGCTCGCCAGATTGGCGCCGCCTTGCAGCAGGGTCTGGCGGCTGGCGAGCATGTCCTTTTCCAGCTCGGGATTGGCCAAGCCTTCGACTGGCGGCGCGGCCTCGTCGCGCCGCCCGGCAAAGACCGGGGCCGAAATCGCCAGTCGCATCCCCAGCGCCGGTGTCCGACCCTCGCCGCCTTGCGTGAAGAGCGCCGCCACCTCGCTGCGCCGCCCGATGGCATTGCCTTCGCGCAGAACCAGTGACGAGCCGCCTTTCGAGATCACGCCCCCGACCTGACCGGCCAGCCCATCGGGCCGGGTCGGGCGGAAGAAGTCGAGCACGATTTCCTCGGCATTGCAGAGCATATCATAGAGGCCGAGCATATTCGGCAGGCGCGTGCCCACCGCGCCGGGGCGCGGCACGTCCGAGCGGGGCGGCGGGGCGCAGATTTCGTCAAGGCTGGCGTCGCGCGGCTGACCGCCGTCGCCCATGACCTGATAGAGCTGCCGCCCGCGATTTTGCGCGGTGACATAGGCCGCGCCACCGCGCGCGCCATATTCCCATTCCGCTTCCGTCGGCAGGCGCAGATAGCCAGTCGCTCCTTGATTCCACGGCAGATAACTGGGTTCCTTCGCCGCGATCCGGTCCTTGTCGAGCGCGATCATCCAGGCCGAATAGGCGCGCGAGAAGTCCACCGCATCAAACCAAGAAAGCCCGCCCTTCGCCTCGATCTGGCGCAGATTGCTGGCGGCGATCGCGGTGTTGAAGTCCGCGCAGGCGGGGGCATCCTCGGCCAAGGTCTCGGCAGGGGGGCGGGTGAACAGACCCATCTCATAGGCCAGCCATTGCGGCTGGGTCAGCTCGTATTTGGCGAGATAGAAGCTGAGCATCGCGGTGCGCTCAAGCCCGTCAGAGCCAAGCGGCTCCCCGGCTTCATCCAGCGCGAACGTGCCCGCGACGGGCGCATTCCACGGGCTGTTCGACAGCACGGATTGCGGGGTTTCCGCGCCGATATCAATGACGCGACCAAAGCTCGCATTGACCTGATCGAGCCCGCCGCGCGCGGGCACATCGATCCGGCGAAAGAGCATATGGCGCCCGCAGGGCAGGGGCAGGGCCAGCTCGACTGGCGTTCCGCCCGGGGCGGCAAGCGCGGGACAGGCGAGCTTTGTCAGGTCCTTTTCGCCCGAAGCGATCAGCTTTTTGCGGGCTTCGGCCCAGCCCGCCGGATCGTCGATCTGGCACCAGAGCGGTTTTTCAGCGGCCAAGGCGGTAATCGGCACAGCCAGAAGCAAGGCGGTCAGGGCGAATGCGGCTTTAATCATGGCGAAGCCCCTCGGCAATCTGCATCCGGCCCGCGCGCCAACCGGCTGCGCAGCCCGCCAAAGCTCCGGCGGCAACCGCAAGGGCGAAGGCCCAGAAAAGATGATAGGGCGCCAGCGCCATCATTGGCCCTTCCAGCCCGCCGAGCCCTGCCAGCCGCGCATTGACCAGCGGCTGAACGAGCCAAGCAGCAAGCCCGGCCAAAGTCGCTCCCGCCCCCGCAATCATCGCGCCTTGCAGCGAGGGCAGCAGCGCGACTGCCCCCGCCTGCAGGCCAAGAAGCCGCAAAAGCGAGAGCTCGCGCGCCTTCTCCATCACCCCGGCGGCGAGATGCAGGCCAAGCGTCAGCACGAAGCCCAGTACCGAAAAGACCGTCACCAGCGAAAACACCCAGCCAATCCCGGATTCGACGGCGAGCGCGGTCTCGATCTCTTCGGCGCGGGTCGAGACGTCAAAGCCCTGATGCATCAGCGCGTCGCGCAAGCCGGGCACATCGCGGATGTCGCGCGCGTAAAGGCGAAAGCTGGCATAGCTGCGATGCGCGGCATCGGTCTGGCCCTCGCGCGCACCGTCCCAGCCGAGCTCGGGGACGGCATAGCCCTCGCGCCAGCGTTCGACAGCGGTTTCGAGCGCGCGGTCAACGAAAATATCGTCGCTTTGCAGCAGATCGCGGGGCAACACGGCCAGAACCGTGACCTTGAGGTTGGCGCTTTCGCGCTTCTCCCCGACCTGTCGCAAGGCCGTCAGCGTGAGCTCATCGCCGGGATTTGCCCCCGCAGCGATCGCCAGCCGCTCGGTCAGGACGGTTTGGTGCAGCCCCTCGGGGACGGGAAGCCCCGCAAGCAGCGGATCGCCTTTGGCCGTCGGCAACAGCCGGGGTTCGAGCATCTCGCGCGCATCGGGGCCGCGCATCCGGACCGATGAGGCAAGATAGCGCGCACGCGGCAGCACAAAGCCCACGCGCGGATCGGCGGCGGTGGTCTCGAACCATTCGGGGGCAATCTGCAGATCGCGGGCCAGACGGATTTCCAGAATGCGCGGGTCCGAGCGCAGTCGGGTGACAAGATTGTCGACCACGCCAAGGCCGAGCCCGCCCAGAAGCAGGATCGGCAAAAGCGCCACCGCAACCGCCAGCATCAGGCACAGGCTGGAGCGCCAGCCATGCCAGAGATCGCGCAGCGCCAGCAGGGGCAGGGTCACAAGCGCCGTCATATCGCCTCGATCTCCAGCGAGACCCGGGTGAGCGCGGCGCTTCTTTCGCGCGCAACCAGCCGCCAGAGCGCGAAGCCGCAGGCGCTGAGAAGCGCCTCATGATGGCTGCTGACGAGAACCGCGCGATCCTCGGGCAGATCGGCGATCAGGCGCATGGTGGCACCGGCATTTGTGGCATCGAGCGCCGCGGTCGGCTCGTCGGCGAGGATCAGCTCGGCCTGTGAAACCAGCCCACGCAACACGGCGGCGCGCTGGCGCTGGCCCCCCGAAAGCGCCGAGGGCAGCTTGTGCAGCAAGGGCGCGATCCCGAGCCCTTCGGCCAGAGTTTCGATCTGCGCGCCATGCCCCGCCCGCGCCAGACGGGTGGCCAGCCGCGCATTCGCGCCGACGCTGAGATAGGGCAAAAGCCCGCCGTCTTGCAGGATATAGCTGATGTGGCGGCGTCGATAGCGCGTGAGCCGCCGCGCCCGGTCCTTGAGCAGATCCGGCGCGATCTCGGTCCCGAGCAGGCGAAAGCTTTTGGCCTGATCGGGGCGGCGGATCAGGGCCAAAAGATCGAGGAGCGTGCTTTTGCCGATGCCGCTTTCGCCAACCAGCCCGATCCGCGCGCCGGGCCAGAGCGTCAGGCGCGGGATCTCCAGCCGAAAGGCCGGGCTGCCCGCGCGCCCGGCGCGGGTCAGGACAAGACCGGCAAGGTCAAGGCAGGGCTCTCCCATGGCCGGGCCTCAGGGCAGGTTGACCAGCCGGACCGGCGTCGCCTCAAGCCCGGGATCGCCGGCGCCAAAATCGGCCCAGATCTCTGTTTGACCAAAGAGATCGGCATAGATCTTGCGCTTGGCCTCGAGGTTTTCGATGAACTCCTGCTGCTGGCTCACCGACATCGAGGACCAGTAGGATTGATCGAGCCGGAGCACCTGCGAGCGATAGGGCAGCTTTTTGAGGAAGCTCGGCAGGATCGCCTCGATCGTGGCGCGATCGCCCTGACGCAGACTTTCGGGATCGGACGAGGTCTGGGCTGCGAGCATCTGCAGATTGGCAAAGAAGGCCTGCGGATCCTGACCGCCGCTGCGGAAGGCCTCGATGATCGCCTCAAGCCGCTTGTCGAGCGTCGAAAGCTGGTTGCGGCTCAGATAGACGCTGACCTCAAGCGTTTCGACATCGGGGTTGGTCAGATCGCGGTCGGCGGCCCAGCCCGCCAGGAAGGCAGGCGCGGCGCTGCCCTCGACCCGACCGAGGCTTTCCAGTTGCGCGCGGAAGATCTCATTGCCGACGATATCCGAGAGGCGCGAGATATCGCCCGCCTTGCCCGGATCCGCCGCATCAGCGACTTCGGGCGCATCCGCAGCTTCCGCAGCGGCGGGCTGATCCGCGGGCATCGGCTCCTTCTTCTCGGTGTCCCCGCGCAGGATTTCCCCGGCGTTGGCGCGCAAGGTGCTGGTCGCGACATCGCGTGCGAGCTGTTCGAGTGCCTTTTGGAACTCGTCGGCGCGCGTCACATCCAGCGCCAGATATTTGTCCTCGGACAAATCTCCGGTCTGGGCGAGCTTCTGATACTGGGCGCGCGCAACCTCGGCATCGCCCTCTTTCTTATTGGCGGGGGTCAGCAGATGGATCGGGATGATCGTGATGTTTTGCGCCCGCGCCTTTTCGCGCAGCCGCTCCAGCGTCATATCGGGATATTTCGCCTTGGCATCGGTGCGCGCCGAGGCGTCGGTCACCAGAATGATGATGCGCGCGTCATAGGGCGACCAGTCGTTTTCATCGATCGCATCGGTCAGACCGGCAAGCGAATCCTCGGCAAAGCCCAGATTCGAGACCCGTGCCTCGGTCATCCGCTTCATATTGTTCAGAATGCTTTGCGCCGGGGCATCGGGATCGAGCGGCTGGAAGTTGCGCGTCACATATTCGAGGTTCTTCGGATCGCTGTCGATATTGTCGCGAAAACCGGTCAGGCCGAAGGAGATGTATTTCGCGCTCTCGACCTTGGAGAAGGCATCGTAAAAGCCCTGAATCGCGGCATAAGTGCGGTCGATAAAGGGACGCATCGACACGGTGGTATCGACCACGAAGACCACGCCGACGCGGAATTCATCATCCTTGGCCGCCGCATCCTTGGCCGAAGAGGCGAAGCTCGCATCATCCTTGGCCGCGATTTTCGCCGAAGACCCGGCAGGCAGCGCGGCGACCTTGACCAGAGTCGTATCGGCGGTACCGTCAAACATCTCGTTACGCCAATCGAGGATCGGCAGCAGATAGGGTTTGTCGCCATAGCGAACCGCCGTCTCTGGCTCGATCGCAACAAGATCGGTATTCCACTGCGGCTTGTAATCGGGATCCTGCGCCAGCTTGCGGCGCTCGTCGCCGAGCTTTTCGTAAATGCCGACCGCCGTGGTCTGATAGAAGGGACCAGAGATCAGGTCGGTCAACGGCGCATCGCCATTGAAGAAGAGCACGCGGTTGCGTTTGCCGCGCGGGGCGAATTGCATGACCAGCATGGTCGACCAATCCATCGCCTCTGCGGCGCGCGCCCAGCCGAGCGGCTCTTTGTTGAGCGCCGTGCCGAGCTGTAGCCAGCTTTCGCCACCCAGATCGCGGCGCTCGAAGACATAGAGCACCGAAAAGGCGGGCAGCGCGGTTCCGGGATCGGTGATGCCGGGCGCATCGTGAAGCTGGAGGTCAGGCAGAGAAATCACGCGCTGGAACAGATCGGGATTATCGGGCACCGCCAGCGGCATCGGCCCTTTGGCAAGCGCCGCGGTTTCGTTTTCGGGGGCCGAGGCGGTGGTGGCTGCGGGCACTTCGGGTTCGGTCGTGGCGGCTGTACTCGTGGTGGTTTCGTTTGCGGGGCTCGCCTGTTCAGCGGAGCCGGTCTCTGGCGCAGTGGCGATCGCGGCGCCAGCCGCGGCTGCGGCGGCACCGTGCGCGGCGCCGGCGGTGACGGCCTCCTCAGGCATCGGCTCCATCGCTTCGTCGCCCGGTGCGTCTTTGACGGCTGCGGTCTCGGTGGAGGCGGTCTCAGCAGCGGCGCGGTCCTCAGCGGCCGACGGCGTCACCTCGGTCGTCTGCACCTCCGGCGCGGTTTTCGCGGCCGATTCCTCGGGCTTTGCCGCGCTCGAGGCGATTTCGGCCCCTTCGGCGGGCTTGGCGGCTTCTGATGCTGCGACAGTGTTGGGCTCGGTAGGCTTGGCCTGATCCTCGGCGGTGGCTTTGTTGTCCGATTCCTCGGGTTTTGCCGCGCTCGAAGCAATCTCGGCCCCTTCGGCAGGCTTGGCCTGATCCTTGGCGGCGGCCTTTGCTGTGTCGGTGGCCTTGCTTTCCGATTCTGCGGGCTTGGCCTCGCTTGACACGACTTCAGCCCCTTCGGCAGGCTTTGCGGTTTCCGAGGCTGCGACGGTGGTTGGCTCGGCGGGCTTGGTCTGATCCTCGGCGGCGGTCTTGGCGGTGTCGGGGCCCTTGCTTTCTGCCGCAGCTGCGGTTTGCCCGGCTGTGCTGTCTGGGGAAGCGGGCGTTGCCGCGGGTGTGGGGCTTTCTGTGGCGGCCTGCGCCTTCACGGGAGCCGCGTCGCCGCTTTCGAGAAGGGTCAGCGCGGCCTCGCGCTCTTCGACGATCTTCTGCGCGGCATCGAGCTCGGTCCGGACCTGCTCTGCGGCGGAGAGCTCGGCGGTCAGTTCCGTGGTGCAACCCTTGTCACCGGTCAGCACGGGCGCGGGCGCCTTGGGCAGCTCGGGCAACTTGGCAATCGTGCTGCGATCGGTTTGCTCGCCAAGGCCGGCCAGTCGCAGCTCTTGTCCATCAATACGCGCCTGCAATTTGCGCAGGCTGCGGGAAATCGCACTGATTTCCTGGGTGAGCTCAAGCTTCTGCGCCTGGAATTTCGGCACGCAGGCCTCTTCAGCCTGTGCGGCCGAGGCGAGCAGGAGGCCTGCGATGACGGTGCGGCGCAGATAGGCCATTCTGTCCATTCCCTTGTCTGTGAAGATGAATGCGTCAGCGAGATGCGGTGAGGAGGGGCACCCAAAGACGGCGCGGCCCGGCAGGAGGCTGTCCCAGCCGCTGATGGCTCTGGCTGTTCTCTTGCATGGCGCGGCACTCCCGCCCCGGGGGCCCGAGGCAAACGATCAAAAACTCACGGGAATATGACTAAGCGTGAAGCCGAAGACAACCCAAAGCCGGGAAGCTTCGTAAACCAAAGATGAGCGGCGGGCGCTTACCGCTCGAAGCGCCCCTGCGGAATGGTCGAGGGCTCGAAGGTTTCGGCCGAGGCGCGATTCCAGCGGCTCTGCCAATCGCGCAATTCGGGATAGTCGCGCGCGCCGACGAGGAAGCTTTCCGGCAGATAGGGAAAGGCTTCGTTGCCGTCGAGGAAGGTGCCGTCGCTTTGGCGGAACATGAAGTGATAGGGCAAAAAGTCGTTGGGGCTGGAAAGTCCTGCCGCCCCGGCAATCTCGCCAAGCGCATGGAGCGTGTTGCGGTGGAACCGCGCGACGCGGTCGCTTTTGCTGCCGACATCAATGGCGCGTTGGCGCAGCTTGTCCTGGGTCGCGATGCCGACCGGGCAGGCGTTGGTGTGGCACGATTGGGACTGGATGCAGCCGATTGCGAACATGAAGCCGCGCGCCGAATTGCACCAATCCGCGCCAAGCGCGATGGCGCGGGCGAGATCGAAGGCGCTGACCACTTTGCCCGCGGCGCCGATGCGGATGCGGTCGCGCAATCCCGCGCCGCGCAGGGTGTTGTGGACGAAGTTCAGCCCCTCGAGCATGGGCATCCCGACCCGGTTGGCGAATTCAAGCGGTGCCGAGCCGGTGCCGCCCTCTTTGCCGTCGACCACGATGAAATCCGGGGTAATGCCGGTCTCGATCATTGCTTTGACGATACACATGAACTCGCGACGATGACCGATGCACAGCTTGAAGCCGATGGGTTTGCCGTTCGACAGCTCGCGCAGCTCGGCAATGAAATTGCAAAGCCCGATCGGGGTTGAGAACGTGCTATGGGCAGGCGGCGAGAGGCAGTCCTGTCCCATGGGAACGCCGCGCGCCTCGGCGATTTCGGGGCTGATCTTGGCGGCGGGCAGCATCCCGCCGTGACCGGGTTTCGCACCCTGACTGAGCTTGATCTCGATCATCTTGATCTGAGGATCGGCCGCCTGTTGCCGGAATTTCTCCGGGTCGAAACCACCCTCCGCCGTGCGACAGCCGAAATAACCCGAGGCGACCTGATAGATGAGATCGCCGCCATTCGCGCGGTGATAGCGGCTGATTCCGCCTTCGCCGGTGTCATGGGCAAAGCCGCCGGTCTTGGCGCCAAGGTTCAGCGCGGCGATGGCATTGGCCGAAAGCGCGCCGAAGCTCATCGCCGAGATATTGTAAAGCGACGCCATATAGGGCTGGCGGCAATCCGGGCCGCCAATCGAAATCCGGAAATCGGTATCGTGGATGACCTTGGGCGCGACGGAATGGGTGACCCAAGCATAGCCGGCCTCATAGACCTTTTCCGAGGTGCCGAAGGGCTTCTTGTCCTCGGCCCCTTTGGCGCGCTGATAGACGAGACTGCGCGCTTCCCGGCTGAAGGGCAGCTCTTCGCTGTCGCTTTCGATCAGATATTGCCGGATCTCGGGCCGGATGCTTTCGAGCAGAAAGCGCATATGGCCGATCACCGGATAATTGCGCAGCACCGCATGGCGCGATTGGATCAGGTCGTAGACCCCGAGCGCTGACAGCGCCAGCGCCAGAACCGCCAGAAGCTTGATCCAGAAGTTGCCCGACATCCCCAGAGGAAAGAGGATCAGGACGGCGAGAATGCAAAGGGCGAGGACGGAGTAGCGCTTGATCTGTGGCATTGCGGGCTTTCGGGCGTCAGATTTACGACTTTGGCACGATACTGACCGATGGTTGATATATTCTCAACGGTGAGCAGGTCACGTCTGCTTTAGGCATAATTTGCGACGGCGCGGTAAAGCTAGCAGGCCCTGCATGGGCGATGCGTCTGGGGCTTCGGGTAAGTCCGGGGCGAGAGCTTGGTTTTATGCGTGCCCAGGCTGCGGATTGAGGCGTTTTGGCCTTCTACGGATCGCAAAATCCCTCGCGCTCAGGGCGAGCTATCACCGAACATTTCTTTGAGCTTTTAGGAGGATAGCGGTTCGACCGCGGGCCGTTGACCATCACGACGCGCGCGTGGTCTATCTCGCTTTCGTCGCAGGCTTCTTGTCTCACAGGGGCAGGGGGCAGGTCCCATTCCGACGGATTTCAGGCATACCAGCCCCTCTTTGAAGCGAGTAAAACCATCTCCACAAGGGCTCGCTGCGACGGGCGAGGTGGCCATTCGGCACGGTCCCGAGACCCGCGATTTTGTCTCACCCGGGGACCTATTCAAATGATCGTGCGAAAACTTCGGAACCAGGCGCAGGGCGGAATGTTAAGTTTTCGATTGTAGGACATGCGAGATGAGGATGCGGGACATGTGCGCCAATAGGATAGCGAGGCATACATTGGTCATTCACGATGAAATCGATGATCTCATCGAAGCTTATCACCCGGAGCCCGATCACGAGGCTGCGGCGGAAGCCTATGTCGATGCGGTGGGCTATCTTTTGTGGGCGGCAGAGATGGCCTCAATGGGCAAGCTGCAGGATGGCCCCATGTCGCGCGCGACCCTGTTGCAAGCGGCCCGGCGTAGTCTGGAGGATGCTGAGCGTGCGGAGTTGATGGCGCTGAATGCGATCCACCAATCCACGACCCCGATCATTGCGAAGGTTGCAGCCGGGGCCTGACCGGACCATCCGGCTCCGGTTATCGCAGATCTTGTCAATATCGTCTGATTCTTCGCGACCGGCGAAGATGTGCAGATTGTTGCTATGAAGGCAGTGCGCACGCGCGCCCTGAATCGCGCTGGGCGTGGTGTTGACCTGTTGCCAACTGGACCCGGAAGCTGATGCAACGCGGTGGCCGTAGGGCCGTCGAGTTGCCTATCTGTAACATCTTTTTTCGAGGCGCGACAGGGGTTTGTCGTCAAGCGAGGAAAAATCTTCGCGTGCTTTGGTGTGGTTGGAAACGGGCGCGCAGAGATCAGGGACCGAACCCTTTCGGTCGCCGATTTCGTGACGGCTGTTTTAGAGCCGCATAGGGGCTGCGCGGCCGGCTTGTCTGACCGTAACGGCTTACGTTAACCAACGCGCTCAATGATCCTTACCGATCGGGGGTGCGTTCGTGGTTCTTTCGACAGCCAAGGGCCATTTCAAAGAATGCGATGGCCATTCTTTCGTCAGAGCGCCCAAGCCATCGGCGCCTGTCGCTCATCCCATTTATCCTCTTCGTGGCCTATCTCTGCACGCGTCGCCCGAGCCGACGGGCGCAAAACGGGCTGATCGCGCGGCCCCCCAATCTGCAAAGCCGCCGGTGCCAAGGGCAGCCGGCGGCTTTGATTGTCAGTTGATCGGATCGCCTGTTACCGGGCCGTCCCAGTTCGGTTTCCAGCCAAGCGCAGGCGCGACATGTTTGGCAAAGGATTCAAGCAGATGCAGGTTGTATTCCGGCCCGAGCTGGTTCGGAATCGTCAGCATCAATGTATCCGCCAGCGCCACGGCCTTGTCGCGTTTCAGCTCTTCGATCAGCCGGTCGGGCTCGGCGGCATAGGTCCGCCCGAAGGTCGAGCGGAAGCCGTCGATCACGCCAATCCCGTCGCGCCGGTCCTCTCCGCCGCCGAAATAGGCCGCATCCTGCGCGTTCATGATCGGGAAGACGCTTCGGCTGACCGAGACCCGCGGCGCGCCTTTATGCCCGGCGGCGCGATAAGCCTCGCGGAAGCGCAGGATCTGCTCGGCCTGCAGCTCGTCAAAGGGCATTCCGGCTTCCTCGGTCAATAGGGTCGAGGACATCAGGTTCAGCCCCTGTTTCCCGGTCCATTCCGCCGTTTCGCGCGTCGCAGAGCCCCACCAGATATGATCGCGCAGCGAGGCCGAACGCGGCTCGATCGGCGTCATCTGCCCGCCCGACATCTGCCGGTCGCCCTTCGCCAGACGCGCACCGTCGATCGCCTGCAAAAACAACGCGAACTTGTCGCGGGCAATATCGGCGCCGCGCTCATCGTTCGAGCCGGTGTAGCCAAAGGCCTCATAGCCGCGCACGACGGTCTCGGGCGAGCCACGGCTGATCCCCAGCGCAATGCGACCATCCGCCAGAATATCGAGCGATGCCGCCTCTTCCGCGAGATAAAGCGGGTTCTCATAGCGCATGTCGATCACGCCGGTGCCGACCTCGATATGTTTGGTCTTGGCGGCGATCGTGGCCAGAAGCGGCATCGGCGAGGCCTGCTGGCTGGCAAAGTGATGCACGCGGAAATAAGCGCCGTTGACGCCGAGTTTATCGGCCCCGACGCCGATCTCGACCGCCTGTTTCAGCATCTCGCTGGCGTTGCGGGTCTGCGAGCCACGTGCGTTCAGATAGTGGCCAAAGCTCAAAAAACCGAAAGCTCTCATCGAAGTTCTCCTGCCGCCCGAGGCGGTCTCACTGTCCGTCTCGATATGGGCTTTCCCACCCGTTCGCCGAGCCCGCGCGCAGCCAACGCGGTGTTCGCTTTGATCGAACGGATAGGGTGGATTTGGCTGCGCGGCTTACGGCTATGCCGTCTGTTCTGGATTATGGGTCGGGCAGGATTGACTTATCTCAAGGTTGCATGAAGTCTAATCGCACAATTTAAAAGATATTGATTGATGATCTTGGAAGCGGAGACAGTGATGTGTCTGACGTGTTTTTAAATTGCGGCGCGGTCCGGGCGGCGGGATTTCTGCCACTGCAGCAGCCTGAGGACCTTGGCGGCAAGAGCAATCTCGGCTGGCGCGCCGATCCCGACCATCTGCGGCTGATCAGGAAGGGCGGCCGCATCTTCAAGAACAATCTGTGAGGAACAGCCATGATGCGGAAACTTCTGGCGGGCGCGGCCCTTCTTTGTGCTTCGGTGCTGTCGACCAGCGCCGGAGAGTGGTCGGGGCAGGTCACGCCCTATGTCTGGGCGGCGGGCGTCGGTGGCGATATCACGCCCTTTACCGGCGCGCCGAGCCTGTCGTTCGACAAATCCGCGTCCGAGATCCTCAAGGATGTCGATGGCGCGTTCTTCCTGTCGGGCTATGCGCGGCGTGACCGGCTGGTGGTGATGGGCGATCTGAGCTGGTCGTCGAGCTCGAAATCCGGGGCGATCCCGCCGGGCCTGCCTGCCGAGGCCAAGCTGAAACAGCGCTCGCTGACGCTGCTGACCGGGTGGCGAGCGGTCACGAGTGACGACATGTCGCTTGATCTGCTCGCGGGCGCGCGCGCGTGGAAGATCAAGGGCAGCGTCGATGTGGCGGGCGGGATGCTGTCAGCATCGCCCAGCAAGGATTTCGTCGATCCGATCGTCGCGGTGCGCGCCAATTTCAAACTGGCACCCAGATGGTCGTCCATTTTCTATGTCGATTACGGCGGCTTCGGCGCGGGCTCGGACAGCACCAGCCAGATCCTTGCGACGGTGAATTATCAGGCGAGCGACAATCTCTGGCTGTCGGTCGGCTATCGCCAATTGAATGTCGATTATCAAAGCGGCGGCACGAAATTCGACGTGAGCATGGCCGGTCCGCTGCTTGGCGCGACCTGGCGTTTCTGAGGAGATGAAGATGTTTCGTAAACTCGCCCTGACCTTCTCTGTGGCGCTGATGGCGGCGGCGCCCATCGCCGAGGCCTGCACTCGCGTCATCTATCACGGCCCCGATGGCCGCGTGCTCACCGTGCGCTCGATGGATTGGAGCCTGCCTATGGTGTCCAACCTTTGGGTCTTCCCGCGCGGCATGACCCGCAGCGGCGAGGCCGGGCCGCGCTCGCTCGAATGGACCTCGAAATATGGCAGCCTGATCGTCACGGGCTATGACATCTCGACGGTCGATGGCATGAACGAGGCCGGGCTGACCGCCAATATGCTGTGGCTGGTCAGCTCGGATTACCCCAAGGACGACGGCAAGACGCCGCAGATCTCGCTGTCGCTTTGGGCGCAATATGTCATGGACAATTACGCGACCGTGGCCGAGGCCGTCGCGGATATGCAGGCCAATCCGATCCATGTCGTCACCAGCGACGTGCCGATGCAGCCGGGGCGTCTGGCGACGGTCCATCTCTCGCTCTCGGACCCGAGCGGAGACAGCGCGATTCTCGAATGGATCGACGGCGCCTTGCAAATCCATCACGGGCCGGAATTTCGGGTGATGACCAATGATCCGCCCTATGACGAGCAGCTTGCCATCACCTCTTATTGGCAGGGCGTGAACCCGCGGGAAATGCTGCCCGGCACGACTCGCGCCCCGGATCGGTTCACGCGCGCGGGCACCTATATCGACATGGTGGTGCAGTCGGATGATCCCCGGACGGCGGCCGCGGCAGCTTTCAGCGTGATCCGCAACGTCTCTGTCCCCTACGGGATCAGCACGCCGGATGCGCCGAACCTCTCGACCACGCGCTGGCGCGTGGTGGCCGATCAGAAGGATCGGCTGTTTTATGTGGAATCGGCGATTTCCCCGAATATCTTCTGGGTCGATCTGAAAAAGCTCGACTTCTCGGAGGCGGGCGGCGTGCGCTGGCTCGATCTCGGCGAGGATATGGCGGTGCTTCACTCGGGCGAGGTCTCTGGCGACTTCACCCCGGCGAAACCGTTTCGGTTCGAGCCTGCGGGGTAGGGCGGTCCATGTCCCTTGTCGGCCCGGCGGAAGACTGCCGGGCTGCCTGCCGCGCGATGTGATCTTTGCTTGAGGAACCCCCGCGCGCCAAGAGATGGCAGTATGCATGCCAATCCGTTGGCGACAAACAGAACTGCTTGGCTGGTGATTATCCAACCAACTGAATTCATGCGTATTTGAAGGGTGGATAACTGGTGCTGCAAGAGAGGATTGAACTCTCGACCTCTCCCTTACCAAGGGAGTGCTCTACCACTGAGCTACTGCAGCGCCGGTGGAAGGGCGTTTAGCCCGCGCCGCGTGAGGGTGCAAGAGGGTATCGGGAAAAAAACGCCAAGAACTTGCGCAAGCCCGAGATTGGTTCTGTCCGGGCGCAGGCGTTCGGCGGGATTTGCAGTTCCGGCGCGTCAGGGTGCGGGGCAGATGTCGGGCGGATGCTGGACGGATGCGCAGAGGGCGTTTAACAGAAGACATGAGCAAACGCCCGGATTCCCCCACAGACAAATCCAAGCGCGAGGATCGGCTCAAAGCCGCCTTGCGCGCCAATCTCAATCGACGCAAGGCGCAAGATCGCGCCCGTGCCGCCGATCCTGATTGGCGGTCTGACGAATCCGGGGAGGGGCAGGCGGCGCACCTCGACGACGAATCGACGGCTCCGCCCAAACAGGAGACTTGAATGGACCAGATCATCGTGCGGGGCGGCAATGAGCTCCACGGCGAAATTCCGATCACCGGGGCGAAAAATGCCTGTCTGACGCTGATGCCGCTGACGCTGCTGACCGATCAGCCGCTGACGCTGACCAATGCGCCGCGCCTCTCGGATATCCGCACCATGACACAGCTTCTGCAGTCGCTCGGCGCGGAAGTCGCCAGCCTGCAAGACGGTCAGGTTCTGGCGATGTCGAGCCATGCACTGACCAGCCAGACCGCCGATTATGACATCGTGCGCAAGATGCGCGCCTCGATTCTGGTGCTCGGGCCGCTGCTCGCGCGCTATGGTCAGGGTGTCGTGTCGCTGCCGGGCGGGTGTGCCATTGGCGCGCGGCCGGTCGATCTGCATCTCAAGGCCTTCGAGGCGATGGGGGCAGAGCTTGATCTGCGCGACGGCTATGTCTGGGCCAAGGCGCCTGCGGGCGGACTGAAGGGCGCGGTTATCGACTTCCCGATCGTCTCGGTCGGCGCGACGGAAAACGCGCTGATGGCGGCGGCGCTCGCCAAGGGCACCACGGTCATCAAGAACGCCGCGCGTGAGCCGGAAATCGTCGATCTCGCCGTCTGTTTGCGCCGCATGGGCGCGCAGATCGAGGGCGAGGGCACCTCGACCATCACCATCCAGGGCGTCACCAGTCTCGGCGGCGCGACCCATCCCGTCGTCACCGACCGGATCGAGCTTGGCACCTATATGCTCGCGCCCGCGATCTGCGGCGGCGAGGTCGAATGTCTGGGCGGTCGCATCGACCTGCTCGCGGCCTTCTGCGAGAAACTGGACGAGGCTGGCATCAGCGTGACCGAGACCCCGCGCGGGCTGAAAGTCGCACGCAAGAATGGCCGCGTCCGCGCCGTCGATGTCGTGACCGAGCCCTTCCCGGGCTTTCCGACCGACCTTCAGGCCCAGATCATGGCGCTGATGTGCACCGCCGAGGGCACTTCGGTGCTGGAGGAGCGCATTTTCGAGAACCGCTTCATGCATGCGCCCGAACTGGCTCGCATGGGCGCGCGCATCGAGGTTCATGGCGGCACTGCGCGGGTCACCGGGATCGAGAAGCTCAAGGGGGCGCCGGTCATGGCCACCGATCTGCGCGCCTCGGTCAGCCTGATTCTCGCCGGGCTCGCTGCCGAGGGCGAGACCGTGGTCAGCCGCGTCTATCACCTCGATCGCGGATATGAGAAGGTTGTGCGCAAATTGAGCGGCGTTGGCGCCCAGATCGAGCGCATCAAGGAGGTTCACCACGATGAGTGACGCAAGCTTTCACGATGCCGATCCCGGTCCGCTTGCTCTTGCGGCGGCGGATGGTGACGATCTGCAGGTGATCGCCGCGCTGGCGCAGGACGCGGTTCTGCCGGTCAGTGACATCAGCTACGATTCGAAGCGGCGCTATCTGGCGCTGCTTCTCAACCGCTTTCGCTGGGAAGATCTTGAAGAGGCGCAGCGCGATCAGCGCCCCTATGAGCGGGTGCGCAGCCTGTTGGTGCTGTCGGATGTGGTCCGGGTGCAGGGCGACGGGATCGACCGGCAGGACAAGGATCTCGTGCTCGAGTTGCTCAGCATTGGCTGGGAGCCGGGCGAGGATGGCTGCGGCCGGATCTTGCTGCAATTCGCGGGTGACGGCACGCTGATGGTCGATGTCGAATGCGTCAATGCCGAACTGCGCGACGTGACGCGCCCCTATATCGCGCCCAGCCAACGGGTGCCGAGCCATCCATGAAGCTTTGGCAGATCGGGCCGGAGGCTGCGGCCTCTTGGCGCGAGATCCGTCTGGAGGCCCTGCGGCTTGCGCCTCGGGCCTTTGGCTCGCGCTATGAGGATTGGCGGGACGTGCCTTTGTCCTCCTTCAAAAAGCGCCTGAGCGACGCCCGCCATTTCGCTGCCGGAGAGGCCGACGGCCGCCCCTTGGCAGTCGGTTGCTGGCAAGAGGGCATGGTGTCCGACGATCCGGCTCAGGGCTGGGTCATGTCGGTCTATGCCCGCCCCGAGGCACGCGGTCTTGGCTATGCTCAGGCCGTCATGGCGCGGATTGCTGAAGATGCCCGCGCCGCTGGCATGACCTCACTCGGCCTGCATGTCGTCACGACGAACCACGCCGCCCTGCGCTTCTACGCCCGGCTGGGCTATGCCGATAGCGGGATCGCGGGCGTGATGAGCAATCTGGGAGACCCCGAGTTCCGCCTGATGCTCGATCTTGGGCCCCGGATCTAAGACCTTTCCCCAATCGGCGCGGATCATTGCTTGAGCCAGCGAGACCCAGCCGCTAGGTAGAGGCTGGTTTTCCGGAGGCCCAGTCATGCCCATCACCCTTTCCACCTCGCAATCCGATTTCGACGCCCGCTTTGAAGAGATGCTCTCTGCCAAGCGTGAAGATTCGGTTGATGTGAGCGAGGTCGTCGCGAAAATCATCGCGGATGTGGGCGACAGGGGTGATGTGGCGCTGACCGAGTTGACTGCGCGCTTCGACCGGCTGGAACTGACGCCCGACCGCTTGGCCTTTTCTCCCGAAGAGGTCGATGCCGAGATCGCGAAAGTCTCGCCCGAGGATCGCGCCGCGCTGGTGCTCGCGGCAGAGCGCATCCGCGCCTATCACGCGCGCCAGATGCCCGAAGACGTCTTCTGGACCGACCCCGATGGCGCGAGTCTCGGCTGGCGCTGGACGCCGGTCTCGGCGGCCGGTCTCTATGTGCCGGGCGGGCTTGCGAGCTATCCGTCCTCGGTCCTGATGAACGCCATTCCCGCGCGCGTCGCGGGCGTC
Source organism: Paracoccus aminophilus JCM 7686 (assembly GCF_000444995.1). NCBI lineage: Bacteria > Pseudomonadati > Pseudomonadota > Alphaproteobacteria > Rhodobacterales > Paracoccaceae > Paracoccus > Paracoccus aminophilus. Next base: position 790,295 of record NC_022041.1, read on the forward strand.
GAGCGTCTTGTCGTTTGCGTGCCGACGCCCGATGGCGTGGTCAATCCGCTGGTCCTGCTGGCCTGCCGGATCGCGGGCGTCGATGAAATCTATCGCATCGGCGGCGCGCAGGCGATTGCCGCGCTGGCTTACGGCACCGACACGATCCGCAAGGTCGACAAGATCACCGGGCCGGGCAATGCCTATGTCGCGGCGGCCAAGCGTCAGGTCTTTGGTCGGGTCGGGATCGACATGATCGCGGGCCCCTCCGAGGTTTTGGTGATTGCCGAGGGCGATCAGAACCCTGAATGGCTGGCGCTTGATCTGATGGCGCAGGCCGAACATGACGCCGATGCGCAGGCGATTCTGGTGACGCCGGATGCCGGGCTTGCTGCGCGGGTCGTGGCCGAGGTCGAGGCGCTTTTGCCGCGACTGCCGCGCAGCGCCATCGCCGGAGCAAGCTGGCGCGATTACGGCACTGTCATCCTCACGCGCGATCTCGACGAGGCGGCGGCGATCTCGGATCGGGTGGCGCCCGAACATCTCGAGCTTTGCGTCACCGATCCGCAGGCGCTTTTGCAAAAGGTCCGCCATGCGGGTGCGATTTTCCTCGGCGGCTGGACGCCCGAGGCGGTCGGCGATTATGTCTCGGGCCCGAATCACGTCCTGCCGACCGCGCGTTCGGCCCGGTTCTCTTCGGGGCTTTCGACGCTCGATTTTCTCAAGCGCACGACGCTGGCGCAGCTCACGCCGGGCGCTTTGGCGGCCATCGGCCCGGCGGCGGTGCGTCTTGCGACATCAGAAGGGCTTGACGCGCACGGTCTTTCGGTTTCGGCTCGGCTGCGGACTTTGAACGAGGACGGGAAATGACCGCGACGGATTTGGCGTCGAGACTAGCGCGGATTGATATCGACGACGGCGGCCTGCCGCCGCCCACGCCCGAGATGGAGCAAGAGCGCCGCGTCGCGGTGTTCGATCTCTTGGAGGACAACAGTTTCCGGCTGCCCGGCCGGGATGGGCATGAGGTGCCGATCGGGCCCTATGCGCTGCTTTTGGCCACGCGTGAGGGGCGTCTGGTCTTCGACATTGCCACCGATCCGGGCGTGAAGATTGCGGAATTCCATTTGTCGCTCGGCCCGTTCCGTCAGACGGTAAAGGATTACTTCCAGATCTGTGCGAGCTATTACGACGCGGTCAAAAAGCTGCCGCCGGCGCAGATCGAGGCGATTGATATGGCGCGACGGGGCATTCACAACGAAGGGGCGCGCACATTGCAGGACCGTCTTGACGGCAAGGCGGTGATCGATATCGACACCGCGCGGCGCCTGTTCACCCTGATCTGCGCGCTGGTCCCGGGCAAGTAAGTGACGCAGCAGATACCACATTCGGTGCTCTTCTGCTGCGATCACAATGCGATTCGCTCGCCGATGGCCGAGGGGATGATGAAGAGGTTTTACGGCCGCTCTGCCTATGTGCAGTCTGCGGGTGTGAAAAATGATACGGAAATTGACGGTTTTGCGATTGCCGTCTGCCAAGAGCTCGGGATCGAGCTGGCACAACATCGCTCGCGGTCGTTCGAGGAAATGCAGGCCTGGGGCGATGATCTTGGCGGTTTCGATCTGGTCGTGGCGCTGTCTCCGGCAAGCCAAAGGCAAGCGCTTGAACTGACACGGGTTTTTCACCTCGATGTTGAGTATTGGCCAATTATGGACCCGACCGGCCTTGCCGAAGGGCGCGAGGCGAAATTGCAGGCCTATCGCCAAACCCGCGATCAGATCCGCGACAGGATGATTGCCCGCTTTGGCCCGCCCCGCGACGACTAGTCGACATCTTGCCGAATTTTATCCATTCGCTATTTGCGGGCGGGAGAAAGTCAGAGGCAGGCTAACGATATCTTATCCTTTCAGTCCTATTCCAACGGGAAACCGGACAGGAGTTGCCGATGTCGTCTACCACCCATCCCTTCCCAGACCAGGCCTTGTTTGCGGTTGAAAAGGTCCAGGCGGTTCTCGCCTATGATCTTGACGGCCGCATTGTTGATGTGAACCAGCGTTATCTCGATATTTGCGGCTACCGCCGGGAAGAGTTGGTTGGCCAGCCGCTGATGATGCTGAATGAAAATCAGGATTCAGATCGTCTCGCCCCCGAAGATTTCATGTCGGCGCTCTGTCGCGGTGCCGCGCAAAAGACCGAAGCGAAACATGTCGGTCGCGGGGGTGAAAGCTATTGGGTCTTTGAAACTCATGTTCCCGTCATGAATGAGGCAGGGCAGCTCGAAAAAGTTGTCATTCTCGCGCTCGATCAGACCAAGTCGAACCATCGTGCGCAAGAACATGACGCGCTCCAGCGAGCCGTCGATCGCTCGCAGGCGGTGATCGAGTTCAAGCCGAATGGTGAAATCATCACCGCGAATGACAACTTTCTGAAGACCTTTGGCTATACGCTTGGGGAAATCAAAGGCCGCCATCACAGCATTTTCTGCGATCCGGCCTTTTCCAATAGCATCGAATACCGCCAATTCTGGACCGATCTCGAAAACGGCTATTTTCAGGCCGGCGAGTTTCACCGGATGGCCAAAGGCGGGCGCGATGTCTGGGTTGTGGCCAGCTACAATCCCGTTGTCGACAAATGCGGCAATGTCTTGCGCGTCGTCAAATATGCGGCGGATGTGACGGCTCGCAAACGCGCGCTGCTCGACAAGGCGGAGTCGCGTCAGGCAGCAGTCTCGCGCTCGCAGGCCGTGATCGAATTCAAGCCGACCGGCGAGATCATCACCGCCAACGAGAACTTCCTGACCGCGCTTGGCTATACCCTGCCCGAGATTCAGGGCCGCCATCACAGCATGTTCTGCGATCCGAGCTACACCCAGACCGCTGAATATCGCCAGTTCTGGATGGAGCTTGAAGGCGGCCGCTATCAGACCGGCGAATATCGCCGGGTTGCGAAGGGTGGGCGCGATGTCTGGATCGTTGCAAGCTACAACCCGGTGCTCGATGAGCAAGGCAACGTGTCGAGCGTGATCAAATATGCCACCGATGTGACGCCGCGCAAACGTGCGGTAAACGAGCTGATTGTCGGTCTCGATAAACTTGCTCATGGCGATCTGACGCCGCGGATCAGCGATGCGATCAGCTCCGAGTTCGAATCGGTGCGTGAAAGCTTCAACCTGACGCTCGATTCCTTCACCGAGATGGTCGAAGAAATCCGTAATCAGGCCGAGGCGATGAACACCGAAGCCGGTCAGATCGCCCGAGGCGCCGGGGATCTCGCACGGCGCGGCGAAAGCCAGGCGGCGTCACTCGAGGAAACCGCCTCTGCGGTCGAGCAGATTTCCGGCAACATCGCGATGACGAGCTCGGCCGCCAATGATGCGGATGCCGCGGCCCGTGACGCCCAGCAAGTCGTGCTCAAGGGTGCCGAAGTGGTCTCTCAGGCGATTGCCGCGATCGAGCGGATTGATGAGCACACCAAACAGATGGGCGAATTCACCCGCGTCATCGAAGGCTTTGCCTTCCAGACCAACCTTTTGTCGATCAATGCCGCCGTCGAAGCCGCGCGTGCGGGTGAGGTAGGGCGTGGATTTGCTGTTGTCGCAAACGAGGTGCGCAACCTCGCCCAGCAATCGGCGAAAGCCTCGCAAAGCATTGCCGATCTGATCAACAAAAGCGAAACCGAGGTGAAGGCCGGGGTCAAGCTGGTGCGCGACGCGGGCAGCTCGCTCAATCAGATCCGCGAGGCGGTGGCGGGCATGGTCGAGAATATCGCCGGGATCGCACATGCCACCTCGGAGCAGGCAACCGGCGTGCGCGAGGTCTCGCAGGCGCTGTCGCAGCTTGATAGCGTGAACCAGGCCAACCTCTCGATGTCAGAGCAATATGCCGCTGCAGCCGCCTCGCTATCGTCGCAGGTCGAGGATCTTGGCGCGATGATGGATCGCTTTGACACCGGTGCGGAGGCTCCGGCCCCGACGACGCGTCGGTTTTCTCAGAAAATTGCCTGAGCGCTCAGCTTTGGCGGCGGTCCCGCGATCCGTCCAGATCGGCACAGAACTGCAGAGTGTAAAAGAGAGGGCGCGGCTTGCGCCCTCTCGATCAGATCAAACCACGATCGAGGCGCCGTCCGTGGCAGGACCGACATGGGCGCGGAATGCCTTGAAAAGCTCCCGCCCCATGCCCTCGGCACTGTCTTCGGTCTCGATAAGAGTAACCGGGCGGGTGTCGAAATCCGGCTCCAGACAGCTGATCGTGCCGCTATTGGCATCGAGGCGCAGAAGGTCGCCGTCGCGAAGGCGCGCCAAAGGCCCACCATCTGCCGCTTCGGGCGACATGTGGATCGCCGCTGGTACTTTTCCGGACGCGCCCGACATGCGGCCGTCGGTAACAAGCGCAACCCGAAGTCCACGATCCTGTAGCACGGCAAGGACAGGGGTAAGGGCATGCAGTTCAGGCATCCCATTGGCTCGCGGACCCTGACCGCGCACGACTACAATGCAATCCGAGGTGAACTCGCCATTTTTGAAGGCGGCCTTGACTTCGTCCTGTCGCGAAAAGACCCGGGCGGGCGCCTCGATGACATGGCGATCCGCGGCGACCGCCGAAACCTTGATAACCCCGCGCCCGAGATTGCCCTGAAGCAGCTTCACGCCGCCGATTGGCGCAAAGGGCGTGCGGGCGGGGCGCAGGATCTTGTCGTTGAGACTGTCCGGCGCGCCTTCGGCCCAGGAGAGAGTGTCGCCCGACAGGCGAGGCTCTTGCGTATAATGATGAAGGCCGGAGCCGGCGACGGTTTGAACGTCTTCGTGCAGCAGTCCGGCATCGAGCAGACTCGCAATCATGAAGCCCAATCCGCCTGCGGCGTGGAAGTGGTTCACATCGGCAAGACCATTTGGATAAACCCGCGCCATCAGCGGAACCGCTTCGGAGATGTCGTGGAAATCTTCGAGCGTCAGGTGAATCCCCGCTGCCCGCGCCATCGCCGGAAGGTGGATCACCAGATTGGTCGAGCCGCCGGTGGCCATCAAACCGACCAAGCCGTTCACGAAGGCTTTTTCATCCAGCACCTCGCCGACCGGCAGGTAATTGTTGCCAAGCCGCGTCAAAGCGGCGGCGCGCGCTACGGCGGTCACGGTCAGCGCCTCGCGCAAGGGCGTGTTCGGCGGCACGAAGCTGGAGCCGGGCAGATGCAGGCCCATGAACTCCATCAGCATCTGATTGGTGTTCGCCGTGCCATAGAAGGTGCAGGTGCCCGGGGCATGATAGCTCGCCATTTCTGCGGCCATCAGCGCATCGCGCCCGATCTCGCCGGTGGCGAACTGCTGACGAACCTTCGACTTTTCGTCATTGGGCAGCCCCGAGGGCATCGGCCCCGACGGCAGAAAGACCGAGGGGAGATGCCCGAAAGTCGCGGCGGCAATGATCAGCCCTGGCACGATCTTGTCGCAGATCCCAAGGTAGAGCGCCGCGTCAAACGTATCATGCGAAAGCGCGACCCCCGCCGCCAAGGCAATGACATCGCGCGAGAAAAGCGAAAGCTCCATCCCGGCGCGGCCCTGGGTAACCCCGTCGCACATCGCCGGAACCCCGCCCGCAACCTGCGCCGTTGCCCCGGCCTCATGGGCGGCGCGGCGGATCAGCGCGGGGTAGTGCTCATAGGGCTGATGCGCCGAAAGCATGTCATTATAGGCGGTGACAATGCCCAGGTTCGGCTTGCGTGACTGCGCCAGATCAAGCTTGTCCTCCATCGCGGCATAGGCATGGGCCTGATTGCCGCAGGACAGATGGGCACGACGCGGACCGTCCTCGGCGGCGCGGGCGATCTTGGCCAGATAGGCGGCGCGTGTGGTGAGCGATCTTTCGCGGATCCGCTCCGTGACGCGGTCAATGGTGGAATCCAAGGGCATGGCATTCTTCCTTTCGCTTGGGCCCTCATAGCATGTTAGCGGTAACAACGCAACCGGCTGCCCTTGCTGCGACGCGGTCTTCGTGTCACATCTAACGGTCAAATCCGAGGCCAAAATGACTTCTCAACTCCCTACCGTCCGCCTGCGTCCGAAAGCCAATGCCCGTGCAATCCGCCACGGTTTCCCTTGGGTTTTCGCCGATGAGCTGGTGACCGACCGCCGCACCCGCGCCATTGCGCCGGGGGCTTTCGCGCTGCTTGAGGATGAGGAGCGTCGTCCCTTGGGCGTCGTGACCGTCAATCCGAATTCGAAGATCATCGGCCGGATGATGGATCAAAATCCCGAGGCAGAGATCGACGGAACCTGGCTGCGCGCCAAGATTGCGCGGGCTCTTGCCCTGCGCGAGCGGCTTTATGACCAACCCTTCTACCGCCTCGTCCATGCCGAGGCCGATGGGCTGCCCGGCACGATCATCGACCGTTTCGGCGATGTGGCGGTGATCCAGCCGAATGCGGCTTGGGCGGATCGGATGATCGCGGATCTGGCCGAGGCTCTGCGTGAGGTCACCGGCGTCTCGACCGTGATCATGAACGGTCAGGGCCGGGTGCGCGGTCTTGAGGGGTTGGACGAGCGGACCGAGATTCTGTCGGGCCAGATCGCGGGGCCGGTCGAGGTGCCGATGAATGGCGCGACCTATCTGGCCGATGTGATCGGTGGGCAGAAGACCGGGCTTTTCTATGACCAGCGCCCGAACCATGCCTTCGCGCAGCGTCTTGCGAAGGGCGCGCGGGTGCTTGACGTCTTTTCCCATGTCGGCGGCTTTGGGCTGGCGATGCTGGCGGGCGGGGCGCGCAAGGCGACTTGTGTCGATGGCTCGGCGGCGGCTTTGGCCTTGGCCGGGCAGGGGGCAGAGCGCATGGGCATGGCCGATCGCTTCACTGCGCGGCAGGGCGATGCTTTTGCGGTCCTTGAGGCCTTGGCCGAGGAAGGCGCGGAATTCGACGTGGTGATCTGCGATCCGCCAGCTTTCGCGCCCTCGAAACCCGCGCTTGAGGCCGGGCTGCGCGCCTATGAGCGGGTGGCGCGGCTTGCGGCGCCTCTGGTGGCGCCGGGCGGTTATCTTGGGCTGTGCTCGTGTTCCCATGCTGTGGATCTGGCCGCGTTCCGCAACTCCAGCGCGCGCGGCATTGGTCGGGGCGGGCGGCGGATGCAGCTTTTGCACAGCGGGCAAGCGGGGCCGGACCATCCGACGCTGCCGCAGCTTGCCGAGACCGGCTATCTCAAGGCGCTGTTCTTCCGGCTCGATGGATGAAGGCCCTGCTCGATGCCTGCGTGCTCTTCCCGACCATCTTGCGGGAAATCCTGACGGATGTCGCGCAGGCCGGGCTTTACACTCCGCTCTGGTCCGAGCGGATCTTGAGCGAATGGCTCCATGCCGCTGGACGGTTGGGCGAGGTGCAAGCGGTGATCGCGGGCGGAGAGGCGGCGCTGATGCGCGCGCGCTTTCCGGGCGCGATGATCGCGCCGGGCGATGAGGCCACGCTTGGCGTGAGCCTGCCCGACGCCGGAGATCTCCATGTCCTGCGCACGGCGGTTGATGGCGAGGCCGATCTGATCGTGACCTTCAACCTGCGCGATTTCCCGCGCCGGACCCTCGGTCTTTACGGGATTTCGGCGCTGCATCCTGATGAATTTCTGACGACGCTCGCCAAAAGCCAAGGCGCGGTGGTTGAGGCTGCAGTCGAGGCCGCCCGTGCCCGCGCGATTGCAGCGGGCGGAGATCTGACGCGCCGCGCGATGCTTGCGCGCTCGGGTCTGCCGCGCTTGAATAAATTCCTGACGCAAAACTCTGCCAAGATCGACGAAACGGTGGTAAGTGGACGGCGGGGTTGATGGTAGCGCTAACAAGAGATAGACGCTTCGGGACTCATCAGGAGGAAGCCATGGTTTCGCGGATCATCCCTGTCGAGGATTTTGACCTCGTCATCTTCGGCGCGACCGGAGATCTTGCGCGTCGCAAGATTTTGCCCGGCCTCTACCGGCGTTTCGTTGCCGGTCAGATCCAGGACAGTGCCCGAATCATCGGGGCCGCGCGCACCGATCAAAACGATGCCGCCTTTCGCGAAGAGGCCAGCGCCGCGATCCGCGAATTCGCACCGTCGGCGGTCGATGAAGCCGCGCTCGCGTCCTTCCTGAAGCTTCTGTCCTATGTCACCATCGATGCCCGCGGCACGGCGGGTTGGGACCGGCTCAAATCCGAGATGCGTCCGGGCGTGACGGCAGCTTTCTATTTCTCGGTGGCGCCCGCGCTCTTTGGCGATATTGCCGAACGACTGGCGAGCAATGGCATCACCCATGACGACAGCCGGATTGTCGTCGAAAAGCCCTTCGGCCGCGATCTCGCCAGCGCCAAGGCGCTGAACAAGATGCTCGCGCGCTATTTCCACGAGGGGCAGATCTACCGGATCGACCATTATCTCGGCAAGGAAACCGTCCAGAACCTGATGGCGGTGCGGTTCGCCAATATCCTGTTCGAGCCGCTCTGGAATGCGCAATATGTCGACCATGTCCAGATCACGGTCGCCGAAACCGTCGGCGTCGGCGGGCGCGGCGAATATTACGATCACTCCGGCGCGATCCGCGACATGGTCCAGAACCATATGATGCAGCTTCTGTGCCTGATCGCGATGGAGCCGCCCTATCATTTCGACCCCGATGCAGTGCGCGATGAGAAACTCAAGGTGATCCGCGCGCTCGATCCCCTGAAGCCCGGAGACATTGTACGCGGGCAGTATCTCGCCGGACCGGACGGGCCGGGGTATTTGGATGATGTAGAAAACGCAGAGTCGCGGACCGAAAGCTTCGTGGCGCTGAAGCTCACGATCGCCAATTGGCGCTGGACCGGCACGCCTTTCTATCTGCGCACCGGCAAGCGTCTGCGCGCGCGCACGAGCGAGATTGTCGTGACCTTCAAAGAGCCGCCGCATTCGATCTTTGACGAGGCCGAGGCACCCAAGGCCAATCAACTCGTCATCAAATTGCAGCCCAATGAGGGCATGCATCTGACCGTGATGATCAAGGAGCCGGGGCCGGGCGGGATGCGGCTGGTGCAGGTGCCTTTGGACATGAGCTTTGCCGATGCGCTCGGGCAGGAGGGCAGCGATATGCCCGATGCCTATGAGCGGCTGATCATGGATGTGATCCGGGGCAATCAGACGCTCTTCATGCGGGGCGATGAGGTCGAAGCGGCCTGGGCCTGGACCGATCCGATCATCTCGGACTGGGAGGCGGCGCCGACCCGGCCCGAGCCCTATGATGCCGGTTCGAGCGGTCCGGAAGAGGCCTTGCGGCTCTTGCACCGCGACGACCGCCGCTGGCGGGAGATCCGCGCATGAGCCTCAATATCGTCGAATATCCCGACCGTGAGCTGCTCTATCTTTCGCTCGCGAACAGCATGGCGGGCCAGCTTGCCCAGTATTTGCGGGTGAATGAGCGCGCCTCGCTTTGCGTGCCGGGCGGGACCTCTCCGGCGCCGGTGTTCAATACGCTATCGGGCACCGATCTCGACTGGGAGCGGGTGACGGTTTTTCTCAACGACGAGCGTTGGGTCGATGGGGAGCATAACCGCTCGAACAGCCGCCTGTTGCGCCGCCATCTCTTGCGCGACCGGGCCGAGGCCGCGGAATATATCGACCTCTATACCGGCGATGCCGATGCCGCCGCCGCCGCGCCTTTGCTTGCGCCGCGGATCGAGGGGCAATTGCCGATCACCGTCCTGCTGCTCGGCATGGGCAATGACATGCATACGGCGAGCCTCTTTCCCGGCCTGTCCGACACGGTCATGGCTTTCGCCCCCGATGCACCGGCGGTCATGCCGGTCGGCGGGCTTGAGGAGCCGCGCATCACCCTGTCCGCGCGGGCGCTGAAATCCGCGATCCACACCCATCTTCTGATCACCGGACCCGAAAAGCGCGAGGCCCTGGAGCGGGCGGAAAAGCTCGATCCGCTGGAGGCACCGATCCGGGCTTTCCTGGGCGAAGCCACCGTCCATTGGGCCGAATGAGGCAAAGACCGAGATGAGCCATCCTTCTGATATCTGGGCGAAACTTGAAGCCCACCGCCAAGCGCAAGGCGATCTGCGGATCGAGGCGCTGCTCGATGAGACGCGCGCTCGCGACTATACGACTTCTGCCGATGGGCTAAGCTTCGATTGGTCGAAAACCACCATCGACGCCGAGGCGCGTGCGCTTTTGCTGGCCCTTGCCGCGCCGGTGGCTGCTCGCCGGGCCGCGATGTTTGCGGGTGAGCGCATCAATGAGACCGAGGACCGTGCGGTCCTGCATACGGCTTTGCGCGATCTCGACCAAAGCCTGATCCTCGACGGGCAGGATGTCATGGCGGAGGTCCGCAAGACCCATGACCGCATGGCGCGCTTTGCCGAACAGCTGCGCGATGGCCGTTTCCGCGGGCAGGGCGGCAAGATTACCGATGTGGTCAATATCGGCATCGGCGGCTCGGATCTTGGTCCGGCGATGGCGGTGCGCGCGCTCGCACCTTATCACGACGGGCCGCGCGTGCATTTCGTCTCGAATGTCGATGGTGCGGATATTGCCGATACTTTGGCGGTGCTCGATCCCGAAACGACTTTGGTGATCGTCGCCTCGAAAACCTTCACCACGATCGAGACGATGACCAATGCCGAGACGGCACGCCGGTGGATGGCGCACAAGGTCGCGACCCCCGCCGATCAATTCGCGGCGCTCTCTTCGGCCGAGGGCAAGACCTCGGAATGGGGCATTGATGCGACCCGGGTCTTTGGCTTCGAGGATTGGGTCGGCGGGCGCTATTCCGTCTGGGGCCCGATCGGTCTCTCGCTGATGATCGCCATCGGCCCGGCGAATTTCGACGCGTTTCTCGCCGGTGGCGCCGCGATGGACCGCCATTTCCGCGAGGCCGCGCCCGAGGACAACCTGCCGGTGCTGCTGGCGCTGACCGGGATCTGGCACCACCAGATCTGCGGCTATGCCACCCGCGCCGTGCTGCCCTATGACAACCGCCTCGCGCGCCTTCCGGCCTATCTCCAGCAGCTCGAGATGGAATCGAATGGCAAGGGCGTGGCGATGGACGGCACCTCGCTGACGCGCCCCTCTGGCCCGGTGGTCTGGGGCGAGCCGGGCACCAATGGCCAACATGCCTTCTACCAGCTTATCCATCAGGGCACGGCCATTGTGCCCTGCGAATTCATCCTCGCCGCCCGTGGCCATGAAGCCGATCTCGCCCACCACCACCGCCTTCTCGTCGCGAATTGCCTCGCCCAATCCGAGGCGCTGATGCGCGGCCGCGATCTCGACACCGCGCGGGCGCTGATGCGTGCCAAAGGCTATGAGGGTGCCGCGCTCGACCGTCAGGCCCGCCACCGCGTCTTCCCGGGCAACCGCCCCTCGACGACGCTCTTGATCCCCGAGCTCACCCCCTTCACGCTCGGCCAGATCGTCGCGCTTTACGAACACCGTGTCTTCACCGAGGGCGTCATTCTCGGCATCAACAGCTTCGATCAATGGGGGGTTGAGCTCGGCAAAGAGCTCGCGCTCAAGGTCGAGCCGCTGCTCGAAGGTCAGGACATGCCGGGCCATGACGCCTCGACCCGCCATCTCGCGGAGCTGGTGCGCGACTTGCGCAACTGACGCGCGCCCACCACCCGCACGGACGCTCCCCGTCTTTCATGCCGAAATATCCCGGGGGAGGCCCGCAAGGGCCGGGGGCAGCGCCCCCTCTTCCCCCGGTACCCCTCGGCTCCCGCGCGCCAAGATTGCGTCAGCGCCGGGCTCTCCCTAAGGTGGCGCAAAATCTGATCCAAAGGGAGACATACCATGAGCGAGACCTGGGGCTTTGATACGCTCGCCATCCATGCGGGCACCGCGCCTGATCCGGCGACCGGGGCGCGGCAGGTGCCGATCTATCAAACGACGGCCTATGCGTTCAAAGATGCCGCCCATGCTGCGCGGCTTTTTGGCCTGCAGGAAGTGGGCTATATCTATTCGCGCCTGACCAACCCGACCGTCTCGGCGCTGCAAGCGCGGGTCGCGGCGATGGAGGGCGGCGCGGGTGCGGTCTGCTGCTCGTCGGGCCATGCCGCCCAGATCATGGCGCTGTTCCCGCTGATGGAACCGGGGCGCAATTTGATTGCTTCGACCCGGCTTTACGGCGGCACCGTCACCCAATTCAGCCAGACCTTCAAACGCTTCGGCTGGAAGGTCAAATTCGTCGATCTCGATGATCAGGCCGCGCTGAAGGCGGCGATTGACGATGACACCCGCGCGATCTTTTGCGAATCGATCTCGAACCCGGGCGGCTATGCCACCGATATTCCGGCGATTGCAGCGATTGCCGATGCGGCGGGCCTGCCGCTCATCGTCGACAACACGCTCGCCTCGCCCTATCTCTGCCGCCCGATCGAGATGGGCGCGACGCTCGTCGTCCACAGCCTGACGAAATACATGACCGGCAATGGCACGGTGACGGGCGGCGTGGTCGTCGACAGTGGCAAGTTCGACTGGTCCGCCAGCGGGAAGTTCCCCTCGCTCTCGGCGCCCGAGCCGGCCTATCACGGGCTCAAATTCCACGAGACCTTCGGCGCGCTTGCCTTCACCTTCCACGGCATTGCCATCGGTCTGCGCGATCTCGGCATGACCATGAACCCGCAGGCGGCGCATTATACGCTGATGGGGATCGAGACCTTGGGGCTGCGGATGCCGCGCCATGTCGAGAATGCCCAGAAAGTCGCAGAATGGCTGGAAAACGACCCGCGCGTTGCCTCGGTGACCTATGCCGGGCTGGCCTCGTCGCCCTGGAACGAAACTGCGAAACGCGTCTATCCCAAGGGCGCGGGCGCGCTCTTCACCTTCTCGGTCAAGGGCGGCTATGAGGCCTGTGTTAAGCTGGTCGATCACCTCAAGCTCTTCAGCCATGTCGCGAACCTCGGCGACACGCGCTCGCTGGTGATCCACTCGGCTTCGACCACGCATAGCCAGTTGACCGAGGCCCAGCAGATTGCGGCGGGCGCGGGGCCCGATGTCGTGCGTCTCTCGATCGGGACCGAGACGGTCGCGGATCTGATTGCCGATCTCGATCAGGCTTTGGCGGCGGCGACCGCCTGAGGTCGCGCGAAGCCCCGATGTTGCATCCGCTCAGGCGGGGCGGCGACGACGGGCGGACATGAAAAAGCCCGGCGAAACCGCCGGGCCGTCGAGGGCAGGCGCAGGCCTGCCCTTTTTCAATGGCTTATTCGGCTGCCGGTGCCTCGGCGCCCGCATCCTCAGCGCCATCAGCACCACCCGCCGGACCATGGGCCGGGACCAGAGCGAAGGTCGCGGTGACATTGGCGGTCACGCCAAGCTCGCCCGCCTCGATCGGCGTATCGGCGGCTTTGGCATTGGCATTCATCGCCATCATGATCGGACGCGGGCCCGAGCCCATGGTGACATCCGACAGCGAGATCAGCCGGCCAAGCTTCATGCCGGTGGCATTGGCCATGACTTCGGCCTTGTGGCGGGCATTCTCGATTGCCTTGACGCGGGCCTGATCCTCGGCCTCGAGCGTATCCTCGCGCGAGAAGCTGATGCCGTTGATTTCATTGGCACCTGCCATGACCAGCGTATCCAGCGCCGGGCCAAGCTTCGCCAGATCGCGGACCCGGACCTGAACCATGTTCTGCGCCATATAGCCGGTCACGACCGGCGGTTTGCCGTCATTGGTATAGGTCTGGACCGGCGAGAGGTTGAGGCCCGAGGTCTGGATATCCTTGGCATCGACGCCGATCTCTTTCAGCTTGGCGATCACCGCTTGCTGGCGGCTCGCGTTCTCGCTCATGGCGGCGGCGGCGGTATCGGCCTGCACGGTCACGCCGATCGAGATCGAGGCCATATCGGGCTGAGCCGACGAGGTGCCTTCGCCGCTGACGGTGAGTCTGCTGACCATGGCGGGATGCTGTCCTTCCATTTTGCCCGCGTGATGGGGCGGCGGCGGGGTCTCACCCGGGGTAGCTTGCGCAAGGGCGGGCAGGCTCGATGCGACGAGCGTCAGCGCTGTGGCGCCTGCGGCCAGTCCAGCGGCAAAGCGGCGGGAGAGACTGCGGTCGGCAGCGCGTGACAGGGTGGGACGACGTTCCATTACTGGCTCCATATTGTGGCCCGCTTCCTGCGGGCTCGAGTGATCCTACACACGCCGAACGTGAAAGTCGGCGATTGGCTGCATAACAATCCGGTGTAAAGCTTTTCACGCAGCCCAATCTGCGCTACTCCCAGAACAAATCACCATAAGAGCAGTTCCCGGACAGTCAGCCGTCGTATGCAGCCTCACGCACATCCAGATCATGCCCTTTCCTTCAGCGCCGATGCCGTTCATCTGTTGCGGCGCGCTTGGGGAACTTCGCCGGACGATTGGGAAGAGATCGGCTTTGCTGATTTCTCCTCTCCGAGTTTTCGCAGTGATCTTGCCGAGCTGCGCGGGACGATCAGCCACGCACCGGATCTGGTTCCGGTCGTGCTGGTCATCCCGGACGATCAGATCCTCTATACTGATCTCTCGGTTCCGGTCGGCGTGGCACGGACGCAGGCCGTCGGGCTCGCGCTTGACGGGCTGACGCCTTACGCGATCGAAGAGCTGGCCTTTGACTGGGACGGCGAGGGCAATGATATCCGCGTCGCCGCCGTCGCGCGCCAAACGCTGATCGAGGCGCAAGAATTCGCCTCTCGGCATGGCTTCGACGGATGCGAATATTCCGCGCAACCCGCCGCCGAAGATTTCCCGGGCCGGCCGATCTTCCGGCTGGACGATGATGTCGAGGACGCGCCGGTGAGCAATGGCGTCCACAGCGATGCTTTCCACAATGATGCTTTCCACAGCGATGCCTTCACCGAGGGTCTGCCCGAGCTTCCCTCCGATGCGGCGGCTTCGGGCGGCTATGACACCCAAAGCGCGGCAGACCTCGATCTCGACCTCGATCTTGAGGGGCTCGATGCCCATCCGGCGAGCGAACAAGACATCACCGATGTGACCTATATCGAAGTGGCCCCCGAAGACACCGCCGCGGCGCTCGACACGACCGGGGCAGAGGAGGAGGGGGGCGCTGGCTCCGAAGCCTTTGCGCCCGAGGCGCAGGCTGAGGGGGAGGTCGCGTCGGAACCCGCTTCGGTTGAACCGGTCGAAGAGGCCGAGATCGAAGAGATCACGGCGCCGCTCGCCGATCTCCCCGAGGATTCAGCGGCTGATGCTGCGGATTCCGAAAGTGCAGATCCCGACCTTCCAGAGACAGCAGAGATCGCGGCAGAACCCGCCGTAGCCGAGCTGATCCCGACGGAGATCCCGGCCTCGTCGGCGGCAGCGCCGTCCGACGAGCTCGCGGAGATTGCGGCGGACGATGCCGCTCCGATCGAGGCTGAGGTGACGGTTGAGGCTGCGGACGGTGCTGAGGCATTGGACGCCGACACGCCCGCCCATGATCAGGAGCCACTGGCCGATTCTGTCGTGACCCTGACGTCCGACGAGGTCGAACCGGTCGCGCATGAACACGACACCGCTGCCCATTCGGCAGGCGACACCGCCGACAAGCCTTTGGGCGAGAACGCCGCGCATGAAACCCCCACGGCGGATGAACTGGCTGCGCTTCTGAGCGCGGAGGTTGCCGGTCCGGCCCATGAATCCGCCGCTGATCTTGATCAGGCCGAAACGGATGGCGCGGCACCGGAAAATCTGTCGCCAGAAGCCGAAGCTGGTTTCGAGCCGGAAGTTGAGCCCGAACCTGAAGACGAGCTGACCGAAGCCGAACGACTGGCTTTGGCTCTGGCCGCAGCCGAGGTCGCTGCCGAAGAAGAGGCCGCCGCGCGCGGTCTGTCGCAACGTGGTGGCAATGCCGCGCTGAACCCGCGCGCCCGCGCCGTTCGCGACCGCGCGATGGAAGCCCGCCGCGCCAGAGGAGACGAGGAAGAGGTCTTGGCCGCGCCGGAACGTCCCCGGACGCGGCGCGCAGGCGAGCGCGGTGGGGTTTTCGAACTCGCGCTGATGCTTGGAGCGCTCGTGATCGGCATCGGGCTGGTCTGGATCTTCTTCATGCCGCATGAAAATCCGGCGGAAGTCGCGCTGCGCAATGCCGCGCGCGGCACGACGCCCGAGATCGCGCGGACCAGCTCGGATCCGGCGACGGCATTGCCTGAGACCGCGCCCGAAACCGCGACGGGCGCCGCGACCCCGGTCAGCGCGGCGCCCGCCACCTCACCAGTCGTTGTGCCGGATTCGGCGCTGTCACCGGCAGAGCGTGCCGCCGTGATCGAGGCCGCGACCCAGCCTCTTCTGGCCATTCTTCCCGATCCCGAAGAGCTCGCCGATACCGAGCTGGTCGAGGCCGAGGCGATGAGCCAGCCTGTCGCCACAGCGCAACCCATCTCTGAGCCTGCGCCGCAAACGGCGCCTGTCGCGACGGCACCGGCGACTCCCGCAGAGGCTCTGGCCGAGGCGGCTCGTGCGCAAGCCGCTGCCGCGCAGCCGGGCCAAACCGCCACAGCACCGCAAGCCGAGCCTGTGGTTGCAAGCCCGCCCGCGCCGACGCAAGCTGCGCCAGTCCAAGCTGCCCCGGCTCCGACGACCCCGGCGCAACCGGCACAGGTTGCTGTCGCCCCGGCTCCGACTGCTGCTGCTCCGGCCCCAACTGCTCCGGCACAGCCCGCGCCGCGTGTCGAGGCCGCGAAACCGGCGACACAGCCGCGCGCCGAGCCTGCCCAGCCGGTCCGAACCGCGCGTGCGGGGCTGACCAGCTCGGCACGGCCGCAAAGCGCGACCGCGCCGCGCAAACGCGCCGCCGTGCCCGATGAGGACACGCCGCCGCGGGTGCCGGGCAATCCCTTGCCCTACGAGGTCGCTCAGAAAAAGACCGGCCTGACCGGCAGTGCGCGCCCGCCTGCGCGCCCCGCTCGGGCACGCGCCGCTGCCTCGACCAATGCCGCAGCGACCGCGCCTGCCGCGCCGCGTGCGCCAGAGGCCGCGGCCAGCCCGGCTCCGGCCAGCAGCCAGACCAGCCAGCTGCGCAGCTCAAGCCGCCCGCCGTCGCGTCCCGAGGGTTCGGCCCCCGATACGCTGGCGGATGCGCCGCTGACGCCCGCCGAACAAAGCCAGCTTGACGGCCTGCGCCTTGATCTGCGCGCCAAACTGCCGGGTGTGCAGATTTCGGCCCTGTCACCTGTCCCGGAGGCGCGGGGCGAACGTTATGCCGAAGCGCGTCCGGCGCAGCGGCCCAAGCGCAAGGGCGGCGTCGATGCCGCTGCGGTTGATTCGGCGGTGCGCGAGGCCGCAAAACCGGCGTCGAGCGCCAGCCGTGGCTCGACCGTTCCCGCCAGCGGTCGGAACAGCGGCGTGCAGTCTTCTGACCGCCCCCATGCGCGGCCGGGTGCTGCTGCCAGCACGGCGGCAGTCGCCACTGGCGGCAAGAAGGCGAAGTCCAAGACCGACGACGCGGTCAAAGAGGCGATTGCCAGCGCGGTCAGCGAATCCTCGGCCTCGCGTGGCGGGGTTGAGCTGAAAGCGCTGCGCTCATCGGCACTCCCGCCGCGTCGAAGCGGCGCGGCTGCCGTCGCCGCTGCTGCGGCCGCGACCTCGACCAAGACCGAAGAGGCGCCGGTGACGATGACGCTTGCGGCGGCGGCTCCGACCTCTGCGGGTGTGCCGACTGTTCCCGAGACCGCTGCCGCCGCGCCGAATGATGGCGGGGCGAATACCGCCGAGATCGCCGAGCGGCGCCGCGTCGATGAGCAGCTTCAGGCGCAGGCTGAAGCGCGGATCCGGGCGCGCGCTCAAGCCGATGCTGCCGCCGAGGCCCAGGCCCGTGCTCAGGCCGAGGCCCGCGCGCGTGCGCAGGAAGAGGCCGAAGCTCAGGCCGCCGCCCGTCAGCGCCAGACCTACCGTCCGGCCGAGGTGGACAACGAACCCGAAGTCGCGTTGAACGTCCCGAAAGGCGCGTCGAGCGCGGTTGTCGCCAGTGCTGCGACCCAAAAGCGCGGGCTCGATATGGGCCGGACCACGATCATCGGCATCATTGGCGCCGGTCAGGCCAGCCGTGCGCTGATCCGCCTGAGCAGCGGCAAGATCGTCACCGTGCGTCTGGGCGACCGGATCGACGGCGGCACGATCAACTCGATCGGCGATGGCCGGATCACCTATGTCAAAGCCGGTCAGCTGCGCGAATTGCGGATGCTCGACGGGCGCTGACGGACAGGCGCTGACGAACGAGTTGTGAAAGAATGAGAAAAGGCCGCCTTTGGGGCGGCCTTTTTCATATGGAGGGCAGGGAGGCGGCGCCTTACCGGCCGCAATAGGCCTGCTGGCTGGTCCAGGCGGCAATGTCCGAACGCTTCGAGGTCGAGCGCAGCGGCATCCAATCGCGGGCGACGCCGCGCTGACCAGCGGCAATCGCGCCATCACGCCCGACATTGCGCGCGGCGATCTTGACGGCGCAGGCCATATTGTCCGAGCCGTTCAGCATATTGCCTTTGCAATTGTAGTGGCGCGCGGTCGATTGCGAGATCTGCATCAGCCCGAGATAGCGCCCGCCGCCGCCCTTGGCGGTCGGGTTATAGCCGCTTTCGTGCTTGGCGACCGAAGACAGCAGCCCGACCCAGAAATGCTTGCGATCCTCGCGGTTAAGCGAGGCATAGCCCGGGCAGTAGGTTTTGACATCCGACGGCACCGAGGACAGCAAGGTGACGCCCTCGGATTCAAGCGTGCGCAAAGCGGCGCGGGTCCAGTCGTCCGAGCCCGCGCGGTTGCCCCAGCGCATTTTCGGAGCTTTTGCCGATTTGGCTTCAGCCAGTCGCACAACATTGCTGCCGCCACTTGGTTTGGCATCACAGGCAGCGACACCCATGACCATGATCAAGGTTGCAGCAGCGATTGCGCGAGCGCCGAATTTGCCGAGCATCGGAAGGTCCGTTGTTGTTTCGTCCTGCACGGCGTATCGCGGGAAGGCCTTTCGAAAAACCTAACCGTTTGTGATAAAGCGGAAATTCGCCATCTGGGCGGATTCGCATGAGAGGATTTCCGCCGACGAAAACCGAAAATCCCGGGGATTCGACCTTTTCGGCCTCGGGCCCCGGATTTGGCGTCATTTGGTTAACTGACTGAAAATAAATATATTAACTAATGTTTCGGGGATGTTCCGGCGCGTGAAAAGACCCGTGTCAAGCGGGAGTCGTCAGATTTTCACACTTTTGAGTTGAGCGAGGCGGTATTCTGCGCGTCAAGCGAAAACGACCGAAGCGCGGGTGCTGCCAAATGGCCACGAATCTGCCAAAGCACGGAGGATTCGCGGGAAAAGCGCGGGGCGAGACAGGATGCAGGCGATCCGCTCGGGCGAAAGGCCGCGCTTGGGCGTGGCGCAAAGCGGCCATCCTTCTCTTGCCCCGCAGGCGTTCCGGCCCTAGAACCGCGTGCAATATGCAAGGATATCGCGATGCTTGATCTACTCAGCTTTACCCCGCCGAAACCCAAAGTCATCCAGGGCGCGAAGCAGGACTGGGAACTGGTTATCGGGCTTGAGGTCCATGCTCAGGTCGCGTCGAATGCCAAGCTCTTCTCGGGCGCCTCGACCGGCTTTGGGGCCGAGCCGAACAGCCATGTCGCCTTCGTTGATGCGGCGATGCCGGGGATGCTGCCGGTCATTAACGAATTCTGCGTCGAGCAGGCGGTGCGCACCGGTCTGGGGATCAAGGCCGCGATCAACCTGCGCTCGGCCTTTGACCGCAAGAACTATTTCTACCCGGATCTGCCGCAGGGCTATCAGATCAGCCAGCTCTATCATCCCATCGTGGGCGAGGGCGAAGTGATCGTCGATATGGGGCCGGGCGTCGCTCGCCGCGTTCGCATCGAGCGCATTCACCTTGAGCAGGATGCGGGCAAGTCGATCCATGACATGGATCCGAACATGTCCTTCGTTGACCTCAACCGCACCGGCGTTGCGCTGATGGAGATCGTCAGCCGTCCCGACATTCGTGGCCCGGAAGAGGCCGCCGCCTATGTCGCGAAACTCCGCCAGATCATGCGCTATCTCGGCACCTGCGACGGCAATATGCAGAACGGCAACCTGCGGGCAGACGTGAACGTCTCGATCTGTACGCCGGGCGCCTATGAGAAATTCCAGGAAACCGGCGATTTCGGCTATCTCGGCACGCGCTGCGAGATCAAGAATATGAACTCGCTGCGCTTTATCCAGGCCGCGATCGAGGTCGAGGCCCGCCGTCAGATCGCCATCGTCGAAGATGGCGGCGCGGTCGTGCAGGAAACCCGGCTTTACGATCCGGACAAGGGCGAGACGCGCTCGATGCGCTCGAAGGAAGAGGCGCATGATTACCGCTACTTCCCCGATCCCGACCTGCTGCCGCTGGAAATCGAGCAGGCTTGGGTCGATGACATTGCCGGGGCGATGCCGGAACTGCCGGATGCCAAGAAGGCCCGCTTCGTGGGCGATCTCGGCCTGTCGGAATATGACGCCAGCGTCCTGACCGCCGAGGTCGAGAATGCCGATTTCTTCGAGGCGGTAGCCGCGGGTCGCGATGGCAAGATCGCCGCGAATTGGGTCATCAACGAGCTCTTCGGTCGCCTGAACAAAGAGGGCCTTACGGTCGAGACCTCTCCGGTGTCGGCGGGTCAGCTCGGCGGGATCATTGATCTGATCGCTAAGGGCGACATCTCGGGCAAGATCGCCAAGGATCTCTTCGAGATCGTCTGGACCGAAGGCGGCGAGCCGGCCGAGATCGTCGATGCGCGCGGCATGAAGCAGGTGACCGACCTCGGCGCGATCGAAAAGGCCGTCGATGAGATCATCGCGGCCAACCCCGATCAGGTCGAGAAGGCCAAGCAGAACCCGAAACTCGCGGGCTGGTTCGTCGGGCAGGTGCTGAAAGCCACCGGCGGCAAGGCCAATCCGGCGGCGGTCAACGAACTGGTTGCGAAAAAGCTCGCGGATTAAGTCGATGCTGCGCCCCGTTCTGATCGGGCTGGGCGCCTTCATTGCCGCCTTTCTGGCGCTTTACACGCTCTTGCGTCCGGAGATCGACATGCTCGATCCCCGGGCGCCGTCGATTTGGTGGGCGGCCCTGCTTGCGGGTGGCGTCGTGGCCGGGCTCTTCTGGTCGGATCCGCGCCGCCCGGCCAAGCTCTGGCGGGTGATCGGGGTCGCGGCGCTTTTGACCCTTCTGGCTGCCGGGCTGCTGATCGTCTTTCTGACCTCAACCGTCCTCTTGGTGCAGGTGATCGCGATCGGTTTTGCGGTTCTGGGCGATATCCTGACCGGCGGTGCTTATGGCATGGCGGATGAGCTGCAGCGCGACTTCCGCGTCAACTGCCCCTTGCTCGCCAGCGATCTCGCGGTGGCACTCGCGATTTCGCTGGTCGGGCTGGGGATTGGATTGGGCCTGCGACAGATCCGCCGGATCGGCCCGTAAGCGGAACTCTTGCCCCGGGCAAAAGCGTTAGGCTCGGGCGCTTGGTTCATCAGGACGGCGTCAAGGCAAGGATGCCCTGAGGAAAAGGAAGGTAAGGCCAGATGCAGAAGTTTGAATATTCCGTCATCCCCGCTCCGGACCGCGGCGAGAAAGCTCGCGGCGCCAAGACCGGGGCCGACCGCTTCTCGCTGGCTTTGACAACAGTGCTGAACGAGCGCGCGGCCGAGGGCTGGGAATATGTGCGCGCCGAGACCCTTCCGGCGGAAGAGCGCACCGGGCTGACCGGGCGCGCCACGGTTTACCACAATGTCCTGATTTTCCGCCGCGCCCTTGCCGGATCGGCACCGCAAGAGGTCGAGTCGCGCCTCTTCAGCCAGCCGATGCGCGTCATCGAAAAGCCGGAGCCGCAGCGCGAGGCGATCGCCGAGGCCGAAGCCGCCGATGAGGAAGCCGCAGCCGCCGAGGCCGGCAAGGCCTGATCGCGCGCCGTGACGGCCCGCCTGCCTCAGCCCGTCCTCACCAATGGGGCGGGCGCTGATCGGCCAGAGGGATCGTGCCTTCCTGACTGGCCTCGCGTTCCGCCTCACGCTCCATCAGCAGGCCGACGCGGCGACCGAGCCGGGCGATCTCGCGCTCTTGGCGGGCGACGATCCCCGAGAGGTCCTCGGCCAGTCGCGTCAGATGCGCCACGTTTTCTTCCAGCCGCTCGATGCGATCTTCCGCGCGCTTGTCCATAAAGCCTCCATCCGCTAGACCCCTGCCTGAACTCACCAAAAGGCACGGCGATGGCCAAGGATCAGAAAAAACAGCCCCGTCCCAAGGCAGAGACGCCTAAGGGCTTTCGCGACTATTTCGGCGCGGATGTGACGGAACGCAAGGAGATGTTGGACCGGATTGCCGAGGTCTATCATCGCCACGGCTTTGATCCTCTGGAAACCAGCGCGGTCGAGACGGTCGAGGCGCTCGGCAAATTCCTCCCCGATGTGGACCGCCCGAACGCGGGCGTCTTCGCTTGGCAAGAGGCCGAGGTCCCCGGCGGCGGCACGGCGGGCGATTGGCTGGCGCTGCGCTATGACCTGACGGCGCCCTTGGCGCGGGTCGCGGCGCAATATCGCAACGATCTGCCCTCGCCCTATCGGCGCTATGCGATGGGTCCGGTCTGGCGCAATGAAAAGCCCGGTCCGGGCCGTTTCCGCCAGTTCTATCAATGCGACGCCGATACGGTCGGCTCGGCCTCGGTCGCGGCGGATGCCGAGATCTGCGGGATGCTCGCGGATGCACTCGAAGCCGTCGGCATCGAGCGCGGCGATTATCTGGTGCGCGTCAACAATCGCAAAGTGCTGAACGGCATTCTTGAGGAAATGGGCGTGACGCCGGGCGAACAGGCCGATGCCGTCCTGCGCACCATCGACAAATTTGACAAGGTCGGCGCGCAGGGCGTGCGCGAGCTGCTGACCACCGGGCGCAAGGATGACAGCGGCGCGGTGATCGAGGGCGTCGGACTGGCGGCCACGGCGGTCGAGCCGGTGCTGGCCTTCCTGACCTCGAAAGGCGCCGATAACGCCGAAACGCTCGCCAATTTGCGCGCCGCCGTTGGCGCCTCGGTTGCGGGCGGCGAAGGCGTGGACGAGCTTCAGCAAATCGCCGAGATGCTCGCGGCTGCAGGCGTTGGCCCGGATCGCGTGGTCATCGACCCCTCGATCGTGCGCGGGCTTGGCTATTACACCGGTCCGGTCTTCGAGGCCGAGCTGACCTTCGAAATCCTTGACGAAAAGGGCCGCAAGCGCCAGTTCGGCTCGGTCGCGGGCGGCGGGCGTTATGACGGTCTGGTCGAGCGCTTCACCGGCCAGAAGGTTCCGGCAACCGGCGTCTCGATCGGCGTGGACCGCCTGCTTGCCGCGCTGCGTGCCAAGGGGCTTGCGGGCCGCGAGGGTCATGGCCCGGTCGTCGTCACCGTCATGGATAAGGCGCGCATGGCCGATTATCAGGCAATGGCCGCCGAGCTGCGCGCCGCAGGCATCCGCGCCGAGGTCTATCTCGGCAATCCGAAAAACTTCGGCAACCAGCTCAAATATGCCGACAAGCGCCAGTCTCCGGTCGCGGTGATCCAAGGCGAGGATGAGGCCGCGCGCCGTGTCGTCCAGATCAAGGACCTGATCCTTGGCGCGAAAATCGCAGCCGAGGCCAGCCATGAGGAATGGAAGGCCCAGCCCGCCCAGACCGAAGTCGCGCGCGCCGATCTGGTCGCGGCGGTGAAAAAGATCCTCGGCTCATGATCGTGAAAAGCGCCCGGCAGGCCACCGGCCAGCGCATTCTCGGCCGGTTCCGTGATGCCGGCGCGACCGAGGTTGCGCCCGACATCCTGCTGCCCGCCGAGACGCTGCTTGATCTTTACGGCGAGGACATCCGCGCCCGCGCCTATGTCACCCATGACCCGATCCGGGGCGAGGTGATGATGCGCCCGGATTTCACGGTTCCGGTCGTGCAGATGCATATGGCGGGCGGGGCCGAGCCCGCGCGCTATTGCTATCTGGGCGAGGTCTTCCGCAAGCAGGATCACGGCGACACGCGCCCCGACCACCCGCGCGAGAATGAATATCTCCAAGCCGGTTTCGAGCTTTTCGCCCGCGACGATGCCGCTGACGCCGAGGTCTTCACGCTCTTCGCCGATATCCTCGCGCCTTACCGGCTCTCGGCGGTGATGGGGGATATGAGCCTTGTGCTTGACGCGATCCGCGCGCTGCCTTTGTCGCCCGCGCGCCGCGATATGCTCTTGCACTATATCTGGCAGCCCAAGCGCTTCCGCGCCTGTCTCGCCCGCTTTTCGAGCCCCGCGCCCCGCCGTGATTTCGGCGATGACAGCGGCGTCTGGACCGGTTTGCGCACCCCCGAGGAAATGCAGGCCCGCGTCGATCGGCTGAACGCGATTGCCGAGGAAACCCCGCTCCCCGCCGAATGGTCGGGGCGGTTGCAGCATCTGCTGTCGATCACCGGCTCGGCCCCGCAGGCCTTGACCGAGTTGCAGGCGCTGGCGAAGGAAATGCCGCAGATCGGTCCGGCGGTTGCGCGTCTGGGCAAGCGGCTGGCGCTGATTGCCGAGCGCGGTATCGACATTGCCGCGATCCGCTTTGACGCGAGCCACGGGCGCCATTCGATGGAATATTACGACGGCATGACGTTTTCCTTCTTCACCCATCGCGCCGATTGGCCGCCGGTTGCCTCGGGCGGGCGCTATGACGCGCTGACTCAGGTTTTGGGGCAGGGCAAGGCCATTCCGGCCGTGGGCGGCATCATCCGCCCCGGTCTCGTCGCCGAATTGGAGGCCGGGCAATGATCCGTCTGGGCGTGCCGTCCAAGGGGCGGCTGATGGAGCAGACCTTCGACTGGTTCGCCGCGCGCGGGGTGAAACTGTCGCGGGCGGGCTCGGACCGCGAATATTCGGGCAAGGTCGAGGGCGCCGCGGGCGTCTCTCTGGTCCTGCTCTCGGCGGGCGAGATCCCGCGTGAGCTGGCTGCGGGCCGGATCGAGCTTGGCGTCACCGGCACCGATCTCGTGCGCGAAAAGCTTGCGGGTTGGCGCTCGGATGTGGTCGAGATCGCCGAAATGGGCTTTGGTCATGCCGATCTCATCCTCGCCGTGCCCGCCTGCTGGCGCGATTGCGAGACCTTGGACGATGTCGCCTCGATCGCGCGGGATTTCCGCCTGAGCCACGGCTTCCGCCTGCGGATTGCGACGAAATATCATCGGCTTGTGCGGGCTTGGCTGTCAGAGCAAGAGGTCGCGGATTACCAGCTCGTCGACAGCCAGGGCGCGACCGAAGGCACCGTCGCCAATCTCACCGCCGAGGCGATTGCCGATATCACCTCGTCGGGCGAGACCCTGCGCGCCAACCATCTCAAGATCATCGACGCCGAGCCGATCCTGCGCTCGCAAGCGACGCTTTTCGCGAGCCGCACCGCGCTTGATGCAGAGACGCTTGGCCCCGAAATGGCGCGCTTCCTCGATCAGCTCGGACTGGCCGCCTGACGCCAATCTCCGGGCAAAGGCGAACCTTTTCGCCTGCCCGAACGTTCCCCTTGGACCTGAACAGGAGAAGCCGATGCGTTCCCACCTCGTCCTTGCCGCTTTGTTGGCGTCGGCCACCACCGCCGCAGCATCTTCCGACGCCGCATGGGAGACGTTTCGCCAAGAGGTCAATGACGCCTGCTCTGCGCTCGCGCCAAAAGACGGCGAGACCGTGATCGAGGTCAATCCTTTCGGCTCGGAAAGCTATGGCGCGGCGCTCATCATCCATACGGTGAATGACGAAGGCGCGGATCGCTATGTCTGCATCTATGACAAGACCAGCAAGAAGGCCGAGCTCACCGCCGCCTTCCTGCCGCCGGGGGAGATCACCACGCCGGTGGCCCAGCCCGATGGCACGATCAAGCCGGAAAAATCACAAAGCACTGACGCGCATCTCGTGAAATAGCGCAGCGCCCGGCGCCTGATGCCGCCGGGCTCAGTCGAGCCCAACCAGCGCGCGGGCAAAATCGCGTGCATCAAAGGCATCGAGATCGTCGATCTGCTCGCCCACGCCAATCGCATGGATCGGCAGGCCGAAGCGGTCGGCCAAGGCGACCAACACACCACCGCGCGCGGTCCCGTCCAGCTTGGTCATCACCAGACCCGAGACATCGGCAAGCTTCTGGAAGGTTTCGACCTGCGACAGAGCATTCTGCCCGGTGGTCGCATCCAGCACGAGCAGCGTGTTATGCGGGGCCGAAGGGTCCTTCTTGCGGATCACGCGAACGATCTTGGCCAGCTCTTCCATCAGATCCTGACGGTTCTGCAAGCGCCCGGCGGTGTCGATCATCAAGAGATCCGCCCCATCCGCTTCCGCCCGCGTCATCGCATCAAAGGCAAGGCTCGCCGGATCCGAGCCCTCGGGCGCGGTCAGCACCGGCACGCCAGCGCGCTTGCCCCAGACCTGCAATTGCTCGACCGCCGCCGCGCGGAAGGTATCGCCCGCTGCGATGACGACATTCTTGCCCGCCGCGCGAAACTGGCTGGCGAGCTTGCCGATCGTCGTGGTCTTGCCCGAGCCATTGACGCCCACCACCAGCACGACCTGCGGCTTCTTGGGATAGATCGGCAAAGGCTTCGCGACCGGCGTCATGATCCGGGTCACTTCGCTGGCCAGAAGCTCCTTGAGCTCGGACGAGGAAATCTTCCGCCCGAGCCGCCCCTCAGCGATATTGGCGGTGACGCGCAAAGCGGTCTCAACGCCCATATCGGCCTGAATGAGCATCTCTTCCAGCTCCTCCAGCATCTCATCGTCCAGCTCGCGCCGAGGCTCTGCCTCGCTGCGCCCGAACAAGCGCCCGATCACGCCGGGCCGCGCAGCTTCCTCACGCACCGGTTCGACACGCGCAGGCTCGACCCGCGCAGGCTCCGAACGGACCAGCTCACCCTCAAGCGGTGCTGGCATCGGCGGCAGGCCCGGGGCGGGCGCAGGTGCGAGCCCGGTTTCCTCGGGCAGCTCGGCGCGGCTCGGCTCGGGCGTGGCGCTGTCCTTGACCAGATCGTCAAGCCCTTCGCCGATCTTCGACGAGGACCGGGTCAAACGCTCGCGGAGCTTCGAGAAAAACGACATGGGCAATCCTTCTGATAACCCGGAGAACCTAGGACTTTCCGCGCCCAAGGAAAAGCCCGGCCGGATCGCGCAACGGAAAAAGGGCGCCCGCAGACGCCCTTTCTTCATCACGCAAATCCCCCACGGGGGTGTGGGGGTGTGAAACCCCCACCCTGAGCCCCGCTCAGGCTTTGCCGAGATAGATATCGACCAGCTTTTCGAGCATCGCCAAAGCATCCTCGCGCGAGCGCTGGAAGCTGTTGCGCCCGATGATCGAGCCATTGCCGCCGCCATCACGGATCGCGCGGGCATCGTCATAGACTGCATCGGTGCCTTTTGCGGCGCCGCCCGAGAAGACGACGATGCGGCGGCCGTTGAAGCTTGCCTGCATGCAATGTGCGACGCGCTTGGCTTGGGTCGCGATGTCGATCTGCTTGTCCTCATAGACCTTCTTGGCCTCGGGCAGCATCAGGTGATCGGTCGAGAGCTTGATCTTGATGATATGCGCACCGATCAGCGCCGCGATCTGCGCGGCGTAGGCCGCGACATCAATGGCAGTCTCTCCGTCTTTGGTGATCGCCTCACCGCGCGGATAGGACCAGATCACGGTCGCGACGCCTTTCGCGGCGGCTTCCTTGCGCATCTCGACGATCTCTTCGAACATTTCGAGCGCGAGATCCGAGCCCGGATAGATCGTGAAACCGATGGCGGCGCAGCCCAGGCGCAGAGCATCATCGACCGAAGCGGTGATCGCCTGGTTTTTGCCTGCCGTATCCGACATCAACGAATTGGCCGAGTTCACCTTGAGGATCGTCGGGATCTGACCGGCGAAGGTATCCGCACCGGCCTCGATCATGCCAAGGGGGGCGGCATAGGCGTTCAGGCCTGCGTCGATCGCGAGCTGATAGTGGTAATGGGGATCATAGCCCGCCGGGTTCGGCGCAAAGCTGCGCGCCGGGCCGTGCTCGAAACCCTGATCGACCGGCAGGATGATCATCTTGCCCGTCCCGGCGAGTTTGCCGGTCATGAGCATACGGGAAAGCTGGGCTTTGACGCCGGGCGTCTCACCTTCGTAATTCGCGAGGATCTTGCGAACCGTATCTGTCATTTTCATAGGAAACTCCCCTTTCCGGACTTAGGCGCTGATACGCAGGCCGACCGCGAAGAACAATCCAGATTGCGCTAACGGGAACCGCCTTGAACAGACTGCGTTAATTTCGTGAAGGTTTTGCGAGGAGGCATCCCATGGCAAATGAAGATCCCGCCGGAATTCCCGAACAGATCCGGCAGAACCGCCCGTTTTTCATGGTTCTGCTGCTCGCTTTGTTGATCGCGATCGGCACGTTCATGTTCGTGCTGTCGCGCGACACCGGCGAAAAGGACATCGACCGCAATGTCATCGACGCGCCGACCGCGACCGGGCTTGACGCCGCAGGCGCAGCCGCGACCGGCCTGCCGGAAGAGGGCAGCCCCGCACCCGCGAAACCCGCAGCTCCCGCAGCAGCGAAACCGGCCCCAGCGGCAACCACCGCGCCTGCGGCTCATACGACGCCCGCGGCGCCGGCACCCGCAGCAACGGCTCCCGCCGCAACAGCTCCCGTGACGCCCGCCCCGGCGGCGACAACGGCTACCCCGGCAACACCGGCACCGGCTGCCACAACTCCTGCTGCGCCCACGCCTGCAGCGCCCGCAACCGCTCCGGCGACGAGCAACTGACGTTCTCGGCCGAGGATGAAAAAAGGGGCCCCGCGGGGCCCCTGATTATGTCAGATCGCGAAAATCTGACCCAGAAAACGCCGCTTCAGCGTTTGGCCAAAGCCAGCACGCCGGGCAGATCCTTGCCTTCCATCCATTCAAGGAAAGCGCCGCCTGCGGTCGAGATATAGGTGAAATCACCAGCCACGCCCGCCTTGTTCAGCGCCGCAACCGTATCGCCGCCCCCGGCAACCGAGATCAGCTTTCCAGCCTTGGTCAGTGCGGCCGCGTCACGCGCTGCGGCATTGGTCGCGGCATCGAAAGGCGGGATTTCGAAGGCACCAAGCGGGCCGTTCCAGATCAGCGTGCGCGCGCCTTCGAAGACCGCTTTGATCGCG
This sequence comes from Paracoccus aminophilus JCM 7686, assembly GCF_000444995.1. Classification (NCBI taxonomy): domain Bacteria; kingdom Pseudomonadati; phylum Pseudomonadota; class Alphaproteobacteria; order Rhodobacterales; family Paracoccaceae; genus Paracoccus; species Paracoccus aminophilus. The sequence goes on from NC_022041.1 coordinate 819,365, forward strand.
GCAACCGTCTGCGGACCGGCGTCGAGGATCATCGCATCGGCCGGGCATTGGTCGGCGGGCAGGGTCTCGGTTTCGGCATGAGCCTTGAACTCGCGGGCGACGACGATATCGACGGGCAGGTGGATGGTGCAGCCGGTCGCGGTGGATTTCTCCAAGATGGCGCGGGCGGTGTCGGCCATGTCGCGCTCGGCCAAAGACTTGCCGACCTCGATCCCCTTGGCGACAAGGAAGGTATTGGCCATGCCGCCGCCGATCACCAGATGCTCGACCTTCTCGATGAGATTGGTCAGCAGTTCGAGCTTGGTCGAGACCTTCGCACCGCCGACAATCGCCACGACCGGACGCTCGGGATTGCCAAGGGCGGCATCGAGCGCGGTCAGCTCTGCCTGCATCAGACGGCCCGCCGCCGAAGGCAGCAGTTTCGCGATGCCTTCCGTCGAGGCATGGGCGCGATGCGCGGCCGAGAAAGCGTCATTGACATAGACCTGACCGAGTGCCGCGACCGAGGCCGCGAAGGTCGGGTCATTGGCCTCTTCGCCGGGATAGAAGCGGGTGTTTTCCAAAAGCAGGATATCGCCCGCCTTGAGATCGGCAACTGCACGCTTGGCCGGGCCGCCAATCGCCTCTTCCGAGAATTTGACCGGCTGGCCGAGAGCTTTTTCCAGCGCGGGAATCAGCTGGTGCAGGCTCATCGCCGGGACCTTCTGGCCCTTCGGACGATCGAAATGCGCCAGCAGCACCGGGATGCCGCCTTTGGCCTGAATATCCTTCACCGTCGGCACGATCTTTTCGATGCGGGTCGCGTCGGTGACCTGACCGTTCTCGACCGGGACGTTGATATCCACCCGGACCAGCACAACCTTGCCGTCCAGATCCAAGTCGTCGATCGTATTGAAATCCGCCATGTCAGCACCTCTCCGCAACTGCATTGTCTGTGTCGCTGTCCTGCTGCGTTTTCCACGATGTTGACAATATCGTCAACTGACGCCCCCCTGCTGTTTCGTTAAACCGCCGAGCAGCGTTGTTCATGGCAAGCCTTTCCGACGATGGCCCTCTCCTGAACGGGCCCTTACCACGACGGGCCTTTATTATGACGGGCGTTGTCCATAGCGGGCGAAAGGCTTAACTCTGAGCAAGTTCAGAAAAAGAGGACCACATGGCCGAGATCAAAGATCCTGAGAACACCATCATCATCGAGCTGAAGGACGGTCCTGTCGTGATCGAGCTTTTGCCCGATGTCGCGCCCAAACATGCCGAGCGCATGAAGCAGCTCGCGCGCGATGGCGCCTATGACAATGTGGCGTTCCACCGCGTCATCGACGGCTTCATGGCCCAGACCGGCGATGTCGAGAATGCCAATATGGAAAAGGACTACAATCCGCGCCGCGCTGGCACGGGCGGGTCGCAATATCCTGATCTTCCGGCAGAGTTCTCGAAACTGCCGCATGACCGTGGCACGCTTGGCGCCGCGCGGTCGCAGAACCCGAACTCGGCCAACAGCCAGTTCTTCATCAACTTTGGCGACAACCATTTCCTCAATGGCCAGTACACGGTCTATGGCCGGGTTATCTCGGGCATGGAAAATGTCGACAAGATCCTGCGCGGCGAGCCGCCGGCGAACCCCGACCGCATGATCTCGGTCCGCGTTGCAGCGGATGAGCCCAAATGATGCTGAAATATCTTCTGACCCCTGCGCTCGCATTGTCGGCTTCGGTCGCCTTTGCTGAGGGCCTGCCGGGCGTGAAAGACGGCCCGGGCCCGAATCTCGTGATCGAAGTCGCCGATGCCGCCGGTCAGCCCAAGGGCACGATCGTGCTGGATCTTTACGCTGACAAGGCGCCGAAACATGTCGAGCGTCTGGTTTCGCTGGCGAAATCGGGTGCCTATGACGGCGTTGTCTTCCATCGCGTCATCGACGGCTTCATGGCCCAAACAGGCGATGTGAAATTCGGCAAGAAAGACGGCGATACCTCGCGCGCGGGGATGGGGGGATCCGATCTTCCCAATCTCAAGGCCGAGTTCAACGATGTCTCGTTCCAGGCGGGCACCGTCGGCATGGCACGTTCGCAGGATCCGAATTCCGCCAACAGCCAGTTCTTCATCGATCTGGCCCCGGCGGAATTCCTTGACGGGCAATATACCGTCGTCGGCCAGTTGGTTGACGGCTGGGATGTGCTCAATGCGATCAAGAAGGGCGATGCCGCGGCCAATGGCTCGGTCGACAAGCCCGATTACATGCTCAAGGTCACCGTTCAGCAGTGAGCTTTGGCCGCAACGCCGGGGCCTCGCCGGCCCCGCGCGTCCCGCAGCAAAAAGGCCCCCTCGGGGGCCTTTTCTTATGCGCGCCGCTTCCCCGCAGGTATTTTCGTCAAAGCGAAGGGCGGGAGGGCGAAGGAGGGGCCGGATCAGCCGATCTGGATCATCCGGTGCTTTTTCTTGCCAACCGAGACCTTGAGGCCATCGCCGATGGTCGCCGCACCGATCACGGTTTGCGGGTCGGTGACCGTGTCGTTGTTGAGCTTGAGCCCGCCTTCGGAGATCAGGCGTTTGGCCTCTTTGCCAGAGGGCGTGATGCCGGTCTGGGTCAGAAGCTGGACGATGGAAAGCCCTTCGCCAAGCGCATCCGCTCCGATCAGCACGGTTTCGAGATCGCCGCCTGCGCCGCCTTCTTCGAAGACCTTGCGCGCGGTCGCCTCGGCCGAGGCGGCGGCCTCGGCACCATGGAGGAGCGTCGTTACCGCATTGGCGAGGACGATCTTGGCGCCGTTGATTTCCGAGCCTTCGAGCTTGCCCAGACGCTCGCATTCCTCGACCGGGAGCTCGGTATAGAGCTTGAGGAAGCGGCCGACATCGGCGTCGGTCGTGTTGCGCCAGAACTGCCAGAACTCATAGGGCGAGAGCATTTCGCCGTTGAGCCAGACCGCGCCGCCCTGCGACTTGCCCATCTTGCGCCCGTCCGAGGTGGTCAGAAGCGGCGAGGTCAGGCCCCAGATCTCGTGATCGAGGACGCGGCGGGTCAGGTCGATCCCGTTGATGATATTGCCCCATTGATCCGAGCCGCCCATCTGAAGGCGGCACTCGTAGCGCCGGTTCAGCTCGAGGAAGTCATAGGCCTGCAAAATCATATAGTTGAATTCGAGGAAGGAGAGCGACTGCTCGCGGTCGAGGCGCGATTTCACCGATTCAAACGACAGCATCCGGTTGACCGAGAAATGCCGCCCGATGTCGCGCAGGAATTCGAGGTAATTCAGATTGTCGAGCCATTCGGCATTGTTGAGCATCTGCGCCTTGCCGTCGCCGTAGTCGAGGTAACGGGCAAAGACCTTCTGCATCCCGTCGATATTCGACTGGATCGCAGCTTCGTCGAGCAGCGGGCGCTCTTCCGAGCGGAAAGACGGATCGCCGACCTTGGTCGTGCCGCCGCCCATCAGCGTGATCGGGCGGTGGCCGGTCTTTTGGAACCAGCGCAGCATCATGATGTTCAGAAGGTGCCCGACATGCAGGCTCGCCGCCGTCGCGTCATAGCCGATATATGCCGTGACCGGGCCATCCTTGAGGGCTTCGTCAAGCGCTTGCAGATCGGTGCAATCGGCCAGATAGCCGCGCTCGATCATCACGCGCAGGAATTCGGACTTGGCATGGTATGTCATGGGCTGTTCCTTTCGAATAGCGGGGATATACCGGCAGACGCGCCGAAGGAAAAGCCATAGGAAAAGCCATGACAAACCGCATGATCCGCGCGCTGGGGCTGATGTCGGGGACCTCGCTGGACGGGGTCGATGCCGCGATAATCGAAACCGACGGCCTTCGCATCGCGGGTTTCGGGCGTTCGGCCTATGCCGGTTACTCGGATAATGAGGCGCAGGTGCTGCATGAAGCCTTGGGGCGCTGGCCCGGCGAGCCGGGCGTGGCCGAGGCGGCAGAGTTGTCGGTTGCCGCCCATGCCGGGCTTGCCGCGCAATTCCCGGAGGCCGAGGTTTTGGGCTATCACGGCCAGACGCTCGCCCATGATCCGGCGGGCGGGCGCACCCATCAGGCGGGCGATGGCGCGGCTTTGGCGCACCGCCTTGACCGCCCGGTCGTCTGGGATTTCCGCAGCGAGGATGTGCGCCAAGGCGGCGAGGGCGCACCGCTTGCGCCCTTCTTTCACTGGGCCTGTGCGGTCTGGGCAATGGGGCAGGGCAGGCTGCCCGAGGCTCCGGTCGCGTTTCTGAACCTGGGCGGCGTTGGCAATATCACCTTTGTCGACCCCCGCGCACAGGCGCCCGAGGCCGAGGGGGCTTGTTTGGCCTTCGACACCGGCCCGGCCAATGCGCCCGTCAACGATCTGATGCGCAAGCGGTTGCGGCGCGAGCGCGATGAGGGCGGGGCTTTGGCCCTGGCGGGGCGCGTCGATGAGGCGGTGATCGCGGACTTCCTGAGCCATCCTTATTTCGCGCGCGTGCCGCCGAAGTCTTTGGACCGCGATGCCTTTACCGCGCTGAGCCAAGCAGTCGAGGGCCTGAGCGACGCGGATGCGGCGGCGACCTTGACCGAAGCCGCGGCGGCGGCTGCGGGGGCGGGTATGCTCTGGATGCCCGAGCCGCCCGAGCGGGTTTTGGTCTGCGGCGGCGGACGGCACAATCGCGCGATGATGGCCGCCTTGGCGCGGCGCATTGCCGCAGAGGTCGTGCCGGTCGAAGAGGCCGGGCTCGATGGCGATATGCTGGAGGCGCAGGCCTTTGGCTGGCTTGCGGTCCGGGTGTTGCAGGGCTTGCCGACCTCGGGACCGGGCACGACCGGCGTGGCCGCGCCGGTTTCGGGCGGACGAATCAGCTATCCCCGCCGCTCTGGCCCGATGCCGAGCTCGGCATCGCGGGAACAGATACCGGGACGAGCGGGTTAAGCCTGCGAGAACTGCCACGACCCGACTGATATGTCTTATCTTGAGAGGAGATCGCGATGAAAGTCTTGCTCGCTGCCGCTGCGACGGTTGCATTGGCCACTGGAGCCTTTGCTCAGACGGCGCCGGAGCAAAGCGCTCCGGCTCAGGCCGCCGAGACCGCGAAGGATGCGGCACAGACTGCGGCAGATGCCGCCAAGGAGGCCGCGCAAAAAGTCGGCGAGGCCGCTGTTCAAGCCGGTCAGGAAACCGGCGCTGCCGTGAAAAACGCCGTAGATGCCGCGAAGAATGCTGCAGATGCGGCGGTGGATGCCGCCGATCAGGCCGGAGAATCTGCGGCGGCTGCGGCCAATAATGCCGCTGCCGCCACCACCGACAAGGCGGGCGAACTGGCCGATCAGGCCAAGACGACCGCTGCGGCTGCGGCGAACAAAGCCGCTGATGCGGCCGACAAGGCCGCCGATTCGGCCGCTGAGGCGGTGAAGGCTGCGGAAACCGCGATTGCTGCCCCCGATGTCGCTGCGCCGGTGATTTCGGCAAGCTCGCCCGGGATCCTGAGCTCCTGGGTTACCAGCCGTCAGATCTGGACGACGAATGATTCGACCAGCACGCCCTGGGCTGGCGAGGCTTTGGCCAAGCGGCCGGCGGAATGGACCCAGGTTGCCAAGGTCGATGACCTCGTGCTCGACGATCATGGCAAGCTGGTCGGCTATGTCGCCGATATCGGCGGCTTCCTTGGCATCGGCGCGAAGAAGGTCCTGCTGGGCAAGGATGCGATCCACCTTCTGACGATTGGCGAGGACCGCTTCTACGCGACCAACTTCACCAAAGCCGAGCTTGAGGCTTTGCCCGATTTCGATCCGGCGACCGTTCTGAAGTGACGGCGGGCCAGCTGGGCTGCCTTTGGGCGGTCCGGGCGGGCCTCCATGAACGCGCGAGAGGCCCGGAATCGGGCTTCTCGCACTTTTCGTGACAAAGGGCGTAGATCGGGCCTTGACGGTCCATCGTCCTGCCCTTAGACACCGCCTCACTCCAGAGGCGATCTGGTAGTGGAACGGGCGGTTGTAGCTCAGTTGGTTAGAGTACCGGCCTGTCACGCCGGGGGTCGCGGGTTCGAGCCCCGTCAACCGCGCCACTCCACTCTCATATCGCCACGGAAAAAATGCGCGGTTGTAGCTCAGTTGGTTAGAGTACCGGCCTGTCACGCCGGGGGTCGCGGGTTCGAGCCCCGTCAACCGCGCCATTTTTCGCCGATCTGGATCGACAGGGCCCCTTCACGGGGCCTTTTGTCGTTTCTGGCCCCATGTTTTCCTCATGATCCGGCGCGGGCCATTTTGCTTTTCCTCGGCGCGTTTCCTCGTCCGGCGGGGCTTTTCATCGCTTCGCAATTGCCTATTCTGGCAGCCACGAAAACAGGAGGACGTCATGGCACGCGGAATCGATTATGGCGGAATGATGCACCGCGCCATGCAGGGGCTCATTGCTGACGTTCTGCGCTCGGTCGCGGCAGAAGGCTTGCCGGGAGAGCATCATTTCTTCATCACCTTCGACACCCGGGATCCGGATGTGCAGATGGCCGATTGGCTGCGCGAGCGCTATCCGGAAGAGATGACCATCGTCATCCAGCACTGGTTCGACAATCTCGTGATCGAGAAAGACCATTTCGAGATCACGCTGAACTTCGGCAACTCGCCCGAGCCGCTGCATGTGCCCTTCGATGCGGTGCGCACCTTCGTCGATCCTTCGGTCGAATTCGGTCTGCGGTTCGAGACCCAGAACGAGGATGATGACGAGGAAGACGACGAGGAAGACGAGGATGACGCCGAAGACGGGGTCGAGGTTGCCGAGGCCGAAGAGGCTCCGAAAACCGGCGCCGAGGTGGTCAGCCTGGACAAGTGGCGCAAGTAATCCGTCATAAGCCTGTCACTGCGAGGACCTAGGCCCCATATCAGCATCATGCTGGAGGTAGCCTTGTCCGACCTGTCGCTGTTTCTTGGCCAATTTCTGCGCCGCCCCTCTGAAATCCGCTCGCTCGTGCCGACCGGGCGCGCCGCCGCTCGCGAAATGGCGCGGCATGTGCGCCCGGAGATGGAGGCGGTGGCGGAAATCGGGGTTGGCACCGGCACCATCACCAAAGCCATTCTGGCGCGCGGCCTGCCGCCGGAACGGCTTGAGCTTTACGAGCTGAATGCCGCGTTTTGCGGCCGTCTGCGCGAGCTTTTCCCCGGCACGCACGTCCATAACCTGCCCGCGCAAGAGATGGTCAATGTCGGGAGGAAGGATCTCGATGCGGTGATTTCCTGCGTCCCGACCCTGCCTCTGCCCGACGAGATCCAAAGCGCGATTCTGGGCGCTGCGCTGAAAATGATGAAGCCGGGCGCGCCCTTCGTGCAGATCACCTATGGCCCCTTGCCGCCGCTCTCGGATGCGGTGCGCGCGCGCTTTGGTCTGAGCCACCAGAAAAGCCGCCGGATCTGGGCCAATTTCCCGCCTGCCAGCATCTATGTCTTCCGTCAGCTTGGCTGATTTTGGCATACATTTGCATACAGATTGCGAATCTCTGCCGCAGCGCCTAGAACCCCCACGAAACCGTGAGGCCGCCCTCTGCGTGGCCCACAAAACCGCGAGGGATGGAGAGCCATGACCAAGACCCGCACCGAGACCGACAGCTTTGGCCCGCTCGAGGTTGATGCCAGCAAATATTGGGGCGCGCAGACGCAGCGCTCGATCATGAACTTCCCGATCGGCTGGGAAAAGCAGCCCGTGCCGATCATTCGCGCGCTTGGCGTGATCAAGCAGGCCGCCGCCGAAGTGAATATGGCGACCGGCAATCTTGATCCCAAGATCGGCAATGCCATGGTCGAGGCCGCGAAAGAGGTCGTTGCGGGCAAGTTCGACGACAACTTCCCGCTGGTGGTCTGGCAGACCGGCTCGGGCACCCAGTCGAACATGAACGCGAACGAGGTCATCTCGAACCGTGCCATCGAGATTCTGGGCGGCGAGCTTGGCTCGAAAAAGCCGGTTCACCCGAATGACCATGTGAACATGGGCCAGTCCTCGAACGACACTTTCCCGACCGCGATGCATGTCGGCATTGCCATGCTGGCGCGCGATCTGCTGATCCCGGGGCTCGAAAAGCTGCACAAGGCGCTGGCCGCCAAGGCGGTCGAGTTCAAGGACATCATCAAGATCGGCCGCACCCATACGCAGGATGCAACGCCCCTGACCTTGGGTCAGGAATTCGGCGGCTATGCCCATCAGGTCGAAAAAGGCATTGAGCGCGTGAAACTCGCGCTTGGCGACATCTATGAGCTCGCGCAGGGCGGCACGGCTGTCGGCACCGGGCTCAACACCAAAAAAGGCTGGGACACTGCGATTGCCGCGAAGATCGCGGAAATCACCAACCTGCCTTTCGTGACCGCACCGAACAAATTCGAGGCTCTGGCCGCGCATGATGCGATGGTGTTTTTCTCGGGCGCGCTGAAGACGGTTGCGGCCTCGCTCTTCAAGATCGCGAACGACATCCGCTTGCTGGGTTCGGGTCCGCGCTCGGGTCTGGGCGAGCTGATCCTGCCGGAAAACGAGCCGGGCTCTTCGATCATGCCGGGCAAGGTCAACCCGACCCAGGCCGAGGCGCTGACCATGGTCTGTGCCCATGTCATGGGCAATGACGCGGCGGTGACCTTCGCGGGTTCGCAGGGCCATTTCGAACTCAACGTCTATAATCCGATGATGAGCTACAATGTCTTGCAATCCATGCAGCTCTTGGGCGATGCGGCGGGCTCTTTCACCGACAATATGGTCGTCGGCATCGAGGCGAACCTGCCGCGAATCGACAAGCTGATGAAGGAATCGCTGATGCTGGTGACGGCGCTGGCGCCGACCATCGGTTACGACAACGCCACGAAAGTCGCCAAGACCGCCCACAAGAACGGCACGACGCTCCGCGAAGAGGCGATCAATCTGGGCTTCGTCGATGGCGAGACCTTCGACAAGGTCGTTCGTCCTGAGCAGATGGTCGGCCCCGAAGACTGATCCGCGCCTGCGATCTGGTGGCGTGATCTCGCGCCACCGATGACAATCAGGGGCCGCCGTGGCATTCTGCCGGGGCGGCCTTTTCCATGCGGAGACCTTCCATGACTGTCATCAACCTGCGTCAGGCGCGCAAGGACCGTGCCCGCGTCGAAAAGCGCGCCAAGGGCGATGAAAATGCCGCGAAATTCGGGCGTTCCAAGGCGGAAACCGCGCAGAGTCGTGCTGAGGCCGAGCTGAGCGCGCGCCGTCTCGACGGGCATCACCTTGACGGCGGCCGCGCGCCGGGCGAGGGCGCGGATGATTGATCTGCCGCCTTTGAGCGCGCCCGCGAAACACTCGGTCACGATTGACGGGCACCGCACCAGCGTCAGTCTGGAGGAGGCCTTCTGGCGCGAGTTGCGCGCGATTGCGCAGGTGCAACAGACCACCCCCGCCGCGCTGATTGCCGCCATCGACCACCAGCGCCCGCCCGAGGTCGGCCTTGCCACCGCGATCCGGCTTTACGTTCTTGCCGAGGTCAAGGCGGGGAGAAACCTTGCGGCGACGGCCATCGGCGACTAAAAGCGCCCCACAAACCCTAGAAATGACGACATACGGGACCCCGCACAATGGCTGGCCATTCCAAATGGGCGAACATTCAGCACCGCAAAGGGCGCCAGGACGGCATCCGTTCGAAGCTGTTTTCCAAGCTCTCCAAAGAAATCACCGTCGCTGCCAAGATGGGCGACCCTGATCCCGACAAGAACCCGCGCCTGCGTCTGGCGGTGAAGGAAGCGAAGTCAAACTCGGTTCCGAAAGACGTGATCGACCGCGCCATCAAGAAGGCGGTCGGTGGTGATGCCGAGAACTATGACGAGATCCGCTATGAGGGCTATGGTCCGAACGGCATCGCGATCATCGTCGAGGCCATGACCGACAACCGCAACCGCACCGCCTCGAATGTGCGCAGCTATTTTACCAAATCCGGCGGTGACATGGGCCAGACCGGCTCGGTCAGCTTCATGTTCGATCGCGTCGGCGAGATCTTCTACAAAGCCGCGATTGGCGATGCCGATACCGTCATGATGGCGGCTTTGGAGGCCGGGGCCGATGATGTCGAGAGCGACGATGAAGGTCACTGGATCTATACGTCGGATCAGAGCCTGATCGATGTCGCGGGCGCGCTGGAAAGCTCGCTTGGCGAATCGGAGCATGCGAAGCTGATCTGGAAGCCGCAGGCGCCGACCGAGATTACCGATCTCGAGATGGCGCAGAAGCTGATGAAGCTGATCGACACGTTGGAAGATGATGACGACGTCCAGAATGTGACGGCGAATTTCGATCTCTCCGAGAGCGTGGCCGCGCAGCTTTGATGTCTTTGCCGGAGCCTCCGGCGGGGATATTTAAGACATGAAAGACATCAGGGTCGCAGGTCTTCTGCGGCCCTTTTGCATATGGCCTGCGTCAGCGGGGCGATGGCCGCGGCGATGTCGCGGCTGACCTGCCAGTAAAGCGGCACGTCAAACGGCTGCCCGGGGGCCAGCGTGACCAGGCGGCCTGCGGTGATCGCGGGGAGCGCCATGCTTTCGGGGATCATGCCCCAGCCGAGGCCGAGTTCGATCGCATGGGCGAAGGGTTCCGAGGCGGGGATGCGGTGGCCGGAGAGGCGAAGTTTCGCGCCGGTGGCGCGTTCGGCCCATCGCATTTGCAGCGCGTCCTTGGTGTTGAAGATGATCGTGGGCGCGGCGGCGAGGCTTTGCGCGGTGAGCCCTTGCGCGAAATGGCGCGCGTGGAATTCGGGCGTGGCGGTCGCGAGATAGCGCATATGGCCGAGCGCGCGGGCGTCGCAGCCCGCGACCGGATTGGGGTTTGAGGTGATCGCCGCCGAGACCTGACCTTGCCGGAGCCAGTCTCGGGCGTGGTCCTGATCGTCGATCACCAGATCGAAGAGCACGGGCAGCGCCGTCATCGCGGGCATGAACCAGGTCGCGAGGCTGTCGGCATTGACCGCGATTTTCAGGACCGCCGGACCCGCCTTGGGACGGATCGCGGTCTCGAGGCTTTGTTCGAGCAGGCGGACCTGATCGAGATGCTGCATCAGTCGGAGCCCGGTTTCGGTGCCGGTTGCGGGGGGGCCTCGGTGGATGAGCACGGCGCCGAGGCGCTCCTCGAGCCCCTTGATGCGTTGGGACACGGCAGAGGGGGTGAGCGAGAGTTGCGCCGCTGCCGCCTCGAACGAGCCGCGGCGGATGATCTCGGCCAGAGCTTCGAGAGCGGCATAGTCGTGCATCAGTTTTCCTTAATCTGAATGAGAATTGTTAATTTGATTGATCATGGCCCATCAGGCAAGACGAGGCAAAGGAGATAAGCCATGCAATCCTATCTTGCCGGTCTGGGCATGCTCTTGTCATTGATCGTTGCCATTGGCGCGCAGAATGCCTTTGTGCTGAAACAAGGCCTGTTGCGGCAGCATGTGCTGGCGGTGGCCCTGTTTTGCGCGCTCTCAGATGCGCTGCTGATTGTCGCGGGGGTCGCTGGTGCGGGGGTGATCGTCTCGGCTCATCCGGGCTTTTTGACGGCGACGAAATGGGGCGGGGCGCTCTTTCTTTTCTGGTATGGGCTGCGGTCGTTTCGCGCGGCTTGGGTGGGCGGTCAGGAGCTGCATGCGACGGCGGGCACGGCGGTGCAGTTGGGTGCGGTTCTGAGCACGGCGGCGGCGCTGACCTGGCTCAATCCGCATGTCTATCTGGATACGCTGATCCTGCTAGGTGCGGTTTCGGCGCAGGCCGAGAGCCGGTGGCTGTTTGCTTTGGGCGCGGTCTCGGGCTCGCTTGGGTTCTTCCTGCTTTTGGGCTTTGGCGCGCGTTTGCTCGCGCCGGTCTTTGCCCGCCCGATCGCGTGGCGCGTGCTCGACGCATTGGTCGGTGCGATGATGTGGCTGATCGCCTGGGGGTTGGTGCGCGGATGATGCGAGGATGATGTTGGGGGTGATCGGGAGGAGCTGGAGCGCTCCTCCCTTGGACCTTACCGCAGCAGCGTCCGGTCCGGCGGCTCGTGTTTGCGGTTGAGGCCGATATCGCGCAGCAGATAATCCGAGAGGCCGGTCACCGGCGGCGGCCGGTTTTTGCGCCGGATTGCGGCACGGATCAGCGCGGTGGCCACGGCCCAGATGCCGTGGGTGTCGATCAGATCGTCGAGAGGCGCGCGCAGTTCATGCGCCGGGGTCAAAGGCAAAGCAGTCATGGGGTTCGTCCGCCTGCGCAGGGCAGGGCGGTCCTTATGTGGAAGGTTTCGAAAGGGGTGCCACGGCGCGCCGCAGGGTTGCGGGGCGAAAGAGGCATCGGCTTTGAAGGGAGATCCCGCCGTCAGGTCGGGATCAGTTGCGGATCAGAAGCGCTGCGAAAAGCGGCGTCGGTGATCCTGCGCTTGCGCCATGAAGGAATGGGCAAAAGCGGTATTGGATTTGAATACGAACATTGGCCCCCCTTTCTTCTGTGATGGCGCAGGCCGCCAGTTGCGCAGAGATGGCTCATCAAAACAAGCCCGCCCCGCGCAAAAGGCGGGGCGGGCTGTGTCGGCTTGGCAACAGGGGGCGGTTAGCGCCCGGGATTGACCAGAGCGGCAATCACGCCCTTGCGGCTGACGATGCCGCCGCCCAGAACCGGCGCGGTTTCGCGGTCGGCCAAGGCCCAGAGCACCTCGCGCACCGGCAGATCGCGGGGCAGGGGGCGGCCCTCGGCCTCGCCCTCTTCGAGCACATCCTCGGCGCGCAGCACGGCCATCGGGTTCATATGGGCGACGAAATCCTCGACATATTGATCGACGGGATTGGCGATGATTTCGCGCGCGGTGCCGATCTGGACGATGCGCCCGCCCTCCATCAGCGCAATGCGGTTGCCCAGTTTGAAGGCCTCGTCGAGGTCATGGCTGACGAAGATGATCGTGCGCTGGAACTTGTCCTGCAGCTCGAGCAGCTCGTCTTGCAGGCGCGAGCGGATCAGCGGATCGAGCGCCGAGAAGGGCTCGTCCATCAGAAGGATCGGCGCTTCGGTGGCAAAGGCGCGGGCGAGGCCCACGCGCTGCTGCATCCCGCCCGAAAGATCGCCGACCTTGCGATCCGCCCAATCGGCCAGACCCACCGTGTTGAGCTGGTTGTCGACCTTGGCGCGGCGCTCGGCCGGGGACATGCCGGCGAGCTCAAGCCCGAGGCCGACGTTTTCGCGCACGGTCCGCCATGGCAGAAGGCCGAATTGCTGAAAGACCATCGCGATGTTTTTCAGCCGGATCTGCCGCAGTTTCGCCGATCCCGCCTTGGTGACCGAGACCATTTCGGTCCCGTCCCAGATCCGGACATCGCCGCGACAGACCTCGTTGAGCGCATTGACCCCGCGCAGCAAGGTCGATTTGCCCGAGCCCGAAAGGCCCATGAGCACGAGAATCTCGCCCTCGCGGACATTGAGCGAGCAATTGTGGACGCCCAGAACCTGCCCGGTCGCGGCCTTGATCTCGGCGCGGGACTTCTGCTGATCCATCAGCGGCAGCGCATCCTTGGGGCGGGCGCCGAAGACGATGCAGGCATTGTCGAATTCGACGGCGTTGCGCTCGGTCGTATTGAGTTCAGTCATTGTGTTTCCCCACGCGCAGCATCCGATCAAGCATGATCGCCACGACGACGATGATTGCACCGCTTTCAAAGCCAAGCGCCGTGTTGACGCTGTTGAGTGCGCGCACCACCGGCACGCCAAGCCCCGAGGCACCGACCAGCGCCGCGATCACGACCATCGAAAGCGACAGCATAATCGTCTGATTGAGCCCTGCCATGATCTGGGGCATCGCGCTGGGAAGCTCGACCTTCCACAGAAGCTGGCGTTTGGTCGCGCCAAAGGCGGTCGCGGCCTCGACCAGCGCCCGCGGCGTCGAGGAAATGCCGAGATAGGTCAGCCGCACCGGCGCGGGCAGCACAAAGATCACGGTTGCGATCAGACCGGGCACCATGCCGATGCCGAAGAAGACGATGGCCGGGATCAGATAGACGAAGGTTGGCAGCGTCTGCATCAGGTCGAGGACCGGGCGCACCCAGGAATAGAGCTTGGGGCGATGCGCCACGGCAATGCCGATCGGCACGCCGACCAGCATACAGACGACGCAGGCCGAGAGGACCAGCGTCAGCGATTGCATGGTCTCGTCCCAATAGCCCTGATTGAGGATGAAGAGAAAGCTCAGCAGGACCAGCAGGCAGACCTTCCAGCTGCGCTGCAATGCCCAGGTCAAAGCGACCATGATCAGCGTGAAGATCAGCGGATGCGGCAATTCAAGCAGCCACAGGATGCCGTTGATCAGGCTTTCCATCACTTTCGAGATGAAATTGAAGACGACGGACGCATGCGCGTTCAACCAGTCGAACACGGTTTTGGCTGTCTTGCCGACTGGAATTTTCCAACCGGTGAGGAGGGCCGTCAGTTGCTCCATTCAGATTTTACTCCGGCTTGCGGGCGCTGCGGCCCTCTCGCGATAAATGGCCGGTCAGGCCGCGATGTCAGTCCTTGAGAAAGGTCGAGATGATCTCGCCGGCCTGCTCGGGCTGCTCCCAGAAGAAATTATGCCCAAGACCGGTGAATTGATGAAACTCGGCTTTGGGCAGGGTCTTGCGCAGTTTGTCTTGAGTCTCGGGGCCGAAGAGCGCGTCCTGATCGCCCCAGAGGATCGCGGTCGGCGCCTCGATCCGGGGCGCGAGTTTGCTCCAATCGAGAACCGTTAGAGCCTGCAAGACACCCATCCAGACGTGATGGGGGACGGCAGCGGATTCCGCGCGCTCATGGGTCAGGAAATCTTCCGAAACCGGGGTCGGATTGGCGTACCAGTCCCGCATGAACTTGCTGTTCGGATCGATCTGTTCGGGCAGGGCCGGGACATTGTCCCACAGCCATGCCGTTGCCTCGGGTGGACTTGAGGTCGAGACGCTGGCCAGAACGATGCGATTGACGCGGCTCGGCTCGGTGGCGGCGAGAAAGGCCGTCGTCATGGATCCGAGCGAATGGCCGACGACATCGGCGCGTTTGATTTGCAAGGCATCGAGCGCGCCCGCAATGTCATGGGCAAGGCTGTCAGGGCCATAGCAGCAACTCGGCGCATCCGACGCGCCATGGCCGCGCAGATCGAAGGCGAGAATGCGGCGACCCGGCAGCTCCTTGCGCAGGACCGGCGCGACCAGAGACCAACTGCGGCTGTTGTCGGTATAGCCGTGGATCAAAATGATCGGCAGGCCGACCGCCGTTTCCGGCGCCTCGCCAAGCTCGACATAGGCGATATCGACGCCATCGGCCGTCACGACATGCTGGCGCGCATCGTTCCAGCCCGCCTGATCTGGCAGGGACACGGGAGCGGCAAAAGCCGTCCCGCCCCCGAAGTTTACCGCAAGGCCGGTCAGAGCCGCACTCAGCGCGATGGCGCGAAGTGCTTTCCTCATTTGGCCAAAGCCGCATCAATGGCGGCCTGTGCATCGCCGCCGTCGACGGTGGTGACGCCAACGAGCCAGGGTTTCACCGCGTCGGGATTGGCCTTCAGCCATGCCTTGGCCGCTTTTGCCGGATCATCGCCATCATTCAGGATCTTGCCCATCACATCGTTTTCCATGGGCAAGGTGAATTCGAGGTTTTCGAGGAATTTCCCGACATTCGGGCATTCCTTGGCATAGCCTTGGCGGATGTTGGTATCAACGCGCGCGCCGCCGAAATTCGGCCCGAAGACGTCATCCCCGCCCGCGAGATAGGTCATCTGGAACTGGTTGTTCATCGGATGGGGCTCCCAGCCGAGGAAGACGATCGGCTTCTTGGCCCCGGTCGCGCGGGCGACCTGCGCCAGCATCCCCTGTTCCGAGCTCTCGACGATCTCCATCGTGCCGGTGTCGAACTTGTTGTCCGCGACCATCTGCAAAAGCAGGCGGTTGCCGTCATTGCCGGGCTCGATCGCGAAGATCTTGCCGTCGAGATCTTTCTTATGCGCCGCGATCTGGGCGAAATCGGTGATGCCGAGATCCTTGCCATATTGGTTGGTCGCGAGCGTATATTTCGCGCCAGTCAGGTTGGTGCGCAGGGTTTCGACCGTGCCAGCGTCGCGATAGGGCTTCAGATCGTTTTCCTGCGTCGGCATCCAGTTGCCGAGGAACACGTCGAGGTCGCCTTTCGCCATCGCGGTATAGGTCACCGGCAGCGAGAGAATCTTGATCTCGGTCTTGTAGCCGAGGTCCTGCAGGACGGTGGTCGCCAATGCCGTCGTCGCCGAGATGTCCGTCCAGCCGACATCGGAAAAGACAACATCCTTGCACGAATCCGGTTCTGCCGCGAAGGCCGGTAGCGCCAGCGCGGTTAAGGCGGTGGCGAGCATCAAGCTACGAACGGTCATTTGTTTCCCCCCTGTTGTTGATTGACGAGTCAATTAAGAATGAGCTACGTCAATCTGGCAACGATTTTTTTCAGGGACCGTCGTCAGAATGCCGAAACTTGGTGTCGAGCCTATCCGAAAGGCGGCGTTAATCAACGCCGCGATTACGATGGTGGGGCGCACCGGATCGCTTGATGTGACCGTCGCCCAGATCGCGCGAGAGGCCGGAATGTCCTCGGCTCTGGCGCATCATTACTTTGGTTCTAAAGACAAAATCTTCCTTGCTGCGATGCGGCAGATTTTGTCCTCCTACCGCGATGGCGTGCGGGAGGCCCTGCGCGATGTGACCACCCCGCGCGCCCGGCTCGACGCCATCGTGACAGTGAGTTTCGCGACGCCGAACTTCGACACGAACACCGTCGCGGCCTGGCTCAACTTCTATGCGCTGGCGCTGGTCGACCCCGCTGCCGCCCGGCTTTTGCGGGTCTATCGCAACCGGCTGCGCTCGAATCTGCTGACCGCGCTCAACCCGCTGGTGCCCGAGCGCGCTCAGGATGTTGCCGAAACCCTTGGCGCGCTGATCGACGGCGTCTATCTGCGCGCCGCTTTGTCCGAAAAGCCCGATGCCTCGATGGCTGAGCGCATCGTCCAAGACTTTCTCCGGGAGATACTCGCATGACGCTTCACGCTCAGCCCAAGGCGAGCCTTTTCATCAATGGCGCCTATGTCGAGGGCGAAGGCCCTGAACTCAAGGTGCTTTACCCCTATACGGGCGAGGTGATCGCAACCCTGCGCGAGGCCAGCCCCGAGCAGGTGGCGCTGGCCACCAAATCGGCCGAGGCCGCGCAAAAGGCCTGGGGCGCGCTGCGTCCGGTCGAGCGCGGCCGCGTGTTGGCCCGCGCCGCCGCGATCATCCGCGAACGCGGGGCCGAGCTCGCGCGTCTCGAAACGCTCGACACCGGCAAGCCCATTCAGGAAACCGAAGTCGCGGACTGGCCCTCGGGGGCGGATGCGATCGAATATTTCGCGGGTCTCGCCGCGACGCTGACCGGCGAATCGATCCCGCTTGGCGGCGATTTCGTCTATACGATTCGCGAGCCTTTGGGCGTTTGCGCAGGCATTGGCGCGTGGAACTATCCCAGCCAGATCGCCTGCTGGAAATCGGCGCCCGCGCTGATCATGGGCAATGCCATGGTCTTCAAACCCAGCGAGGAAACCCCGCTTGGTGCCCTGAAACTGGCCGAGATTCTGGTCGAGGCCGGGCTGCCTGCCGGGGTCTTCAACGTTGTGCAGGGACGCGGCGCGGTGGGGGCGGCACTGGTCACCGACCCGCGCGTGGCCAAGGTCTCGCTGACCGGCTCGGTTCCCACGGGGCGCAAGGTCTATGCCGCTGCGGCCGAAGGGATTCGCCATGTCACGATGGAGCTGGGTGGCAAATCGCCCCTGATCGTCTTTGACGACGCGAGCCTTGAAGATGCGGTCGGCGCGGCGATTCTGGCGAATTTCTATTCCTCGGGTCAGATCTGCTCGAATGGCACGCGGGTTTTCGTGCAGGAGGGCATCAAGGAGGCCTTCCTCGCGCGGCTCGCCGCGCGCTGCGCCGATGTGGCGATGGGCGATCCTCTGGACCCCGCGACGCAGCACGGCCCGATCATCAGCGCGGCCCAGGCTGCCAAGATCCGCGCCGCGATCGAGGCCGGGATTGCCGAGGGCGCGCGGCTGGTCTGCGGCGGTCCGGGCGACGGCGCCTTCATCCCGCCGACCGTCTTTGCCGAGGCGACGGATGCCATGACCATCACCCGCGAAGAAATCTTCGGTCCGGTGATGACTGTCCTGACGTTCAAGGATGAGGACGAGGTGATTGCCCGCGCCAATGGCACGAATTTCGGCCTTGCGGCGGGCGTCTTCACCCGCGATCTGGCGCGCGGACATCGCGTCATCGCCCAGCTTGAAGCCGGAACCTGCTGGATCAATGCCTACAACCTGACCCCGGTCGAGGCGCCTTTCGGTGGCGTCAAGCAATCGGGGGTGGGCCGCGAGAACTCGCGCGCCGCCATCGAGCATTATTCGCAACTCAAATCCGTCTATGTCGGGCTTGGCCCCGTCGAATCCCCCTATTGAGGGCGAAGCCGCCCTATTGAGGAGCCCAGAATGAAGGCTGATTACGTCATCATCGGTGCCGGTTCTGCTGGTTGCGCTTTGGCCTATCGTCTGGTCAAGGCAGGCAAACGCGTCGATCTCATCGAATTCGGCGGCTCGGATATCGGGCCGTTCATCCAGATGCCCGCGGCTCTGTCCTATCCGATGAATATGTCGCGCTATGATTGGGGCTTTTCCTCCGAGCCCGAGCCGCATCTGGGCAATCGCCGTCTGGTGACGCCGCGCGGCAAGGTGATCGGGGGGTCCTCTTCGATCAACGGCATGGTCTTTGTGCGCGGCCATGCCCGCGACTTCGACTTCTGGGCCGAATCGGGGGCGCATGGCTGGTCCTATGCCGATGTGCTGCCCTATTTCATCCGCATGGAGACCTCGCATGGCGCGGTCAGCGATTATCGCGGCACCGAGGGCCCGCTGCATGTGACACGCGGCCAGCGCAAGAACCCGCTCTTCAACGCCTTCATCCGGGCGGGGCGCGAGGCGGGCTATCCGGTGACGGATGATTACAACGGCTCGCAGCAGGAAGGTTTCGGCGCGATGGAGGCGACGATCTGGGAAGGTCGCCGCTGGTCCGCCGCCAATGCCTATCTGCGGCCTGCGCTGAAAACCGGGCTGCTGCGCCTGCGTCGCGGTCTGGCCAGCCGAATCGTCTTTGACGGCAAGCGCGCGGTCGGGGTCGAGATCAAGAATGCCCGCGGGCTCGAGGTGATAGCCGCCGCTCAGGAGGTCATCGTCTCGGCAAGCTCGATCAATACGCCGAAACTGCTGATGCTGTCGGGGATTGGCCCGGCAGAGCATCTGCAGGCCCATGGCATCACGCCGCTGGCGGATCGTCCGGGCGTTGGCTCGAACCTGCAAGATCACCTTGAAATCTATATGCAATATACCGCGACCCAGCCGGTGACGCTCTACAAGCACTGGAACCTGTGGGGCAAAGGCTCGATCGGGGCGCAGTGGATGGCGACCGGGCAGGGGCTTGGCGCCTCGAACCAGTTCGAAAGCTGCGGCTTCATCCGCTCGGCGCCGGGGGTGGAATATCCCGATATTCAATATCACTTCATCCCGCTGGCGGTGCGCTATGACGGCAAGGCCGCAGCCGAGGGCCATGGCTTCCAGGCCCATGTCGGGCCGATGCGCTCAAAATCGCGCGGCACGGTGCGGCTGAAAAGCGCAGATGCTGCCGAATCGCCCGAGATTCGCTTCAACTACATGTCGCAAGAGAGCGACTGGGCCGAGTTCCGCGCCTGCGTGCGCCTGACCCGCGAGATCTTCGACCAATCCGCCTTTGCTGAATACAAGGGCCACGAGATCCAGCCGGGCCAGAATGTGACCTCGGATGCCGAGATCGACGCCTTCATCCGCGAACATGCCGAATCAGCCTTCCATCCCTGCGGCACGGCGCGGATGGGCGCGGCCTCGGATCCGATGGCAGTGGTTGATCCAGAGCTGCGGGTGATCGGGGTCGAGGGGCTGCGCGTCGCGGATAGCTCGATTTTCCCGCGCATCACCAATGGCAACCTCAACGCGCCTTCGATCATGACCGGCGAAAAAGCCGCCGATCATATTCTGGGCCAAGGGATGCTCGCGCCGAAGAACCTCGGGCCGCATCTCGTCGCGGATTGGGACAAGATGCAGCGTTCGAGCTGAGTTACTGCTTTTGCTTCAGCAAATCGGCGAGGCCAGCGAAGGGACGGCGGATCTCGGCATCCGCATCTTCGGCCTCGTCGGCGGGAAGTTCAGCCCCTGCGGCGCGCGGATAAAGCGGCAGCGCGAGCTCGAGCGCCTCGATCATCACCGCGCGCAGGTCGATGAACTGGCCAAGCAGATCGACCTCTTCGTCAGGCATTTCAACCTCTTCGCCCTCGGGCGTCGCGGCATGGGGCGAATAGATGCGATGGACCGGCTCGCTGAGATCGGTCTTGACCGGAGCCAGCGTCACCACGCAGGGCTGGACGACACGGGCGGTCAGCTGACCGGTCAGCTCCCAGGCATCGGTGCCCTTGGCGCGGATCGCGCCCGCGAAGTCGAGTTTGGGCAGATCGAGCAGATCGAGCTCGGCGGCCAGCGCCTTGCGCGCTTCGGCATCCGGGGTAATTCGGAACTCCGTCGGCTGGCGGGGATTGAGATGGGCCACGCGAAGGCGCGTGTTGTTGTCGTTTTGACGGGTCATGGGTCGGTCTTTCGCTGACAAGCCCGATTGGCTTAGGGATATTCTTGAGCGCGGGGGCTGAGTTTGCTAAGTCGGGCACACCGCGTCAACAGGCGGATAAGGGGGCAGACGATCAATATGACCAGTTTCCGGCGGCATCTCTATGCGCTTGCCCTTGTTCTGCCACTCGCCGTGGCCGGATGCACCCATGTTTATCGCAATCATGGCTATGTCCCACCCGAGGTGGATCTGCAACAGGTGCAGATCGGCAAGACCACGCAGGGCGAACTTGATTCGCTGATTGGTCGCCCCAGTGCGCAGGGCGTGCTCACCGGCTCGACCTGGTATTACGTCGGCTCGCGCTGGGATTATTACGGCTACCGCGAACCGCGCGAGATCGAACGCCGAGTCGTCGCGATCAGCTTCACCCCGCAGGGCGTCGTCAGCAATGTCGCGACCTATGGGCTCGATCATGGCCGCGTCGTCGAACTGTCGCGCCGCGTGACTGATTCGGGCATCGAGAATGTCAGCATCGTCCGCCAGCTCATGGGCAGCCTCGGCCGGGTCTCGGCAGGGCAGTTGCTCGATCAGCAGTAAGCTGCGACCAAGCGCGACGCAGAACAGGCACAGAGAAGGGCCCGGGGAGAACCCGGGCCTTTGTCATGTGGCGCGCGGCCCAAGTCGCGGATGCATGAGCGGCAGAGGCGTCAGCGCGGCGGTTTGCTCTTGAGGACCGCATCGGCCTTGGCATCGACCTTGCGCGCCTCTTCGGGGGAAAGATGGCCGGATTTCAGCTCTTGCGCAGCGCGGGCCTTGGCATTGCGGGCATGGGCCGCGTCTTCGACCGGATAGCGCCGCCCAGGCAAAGCAAAATCGCTGTCGGGCAAAGCATCGCGGGATGTCGTGGTCAGTTTGCTCATCGAAGACTTCCTTGCTGTTCCACTTTGTGAAACGCCTAGGTCAACGCAGGGGCATTCGCCGCAGTTCCGGGAAATGGGTCCGGAAGAGTGCAGCAAGGGGCGTCCGCCCCGAAGAGCAGGACGCTAAGGGCTTCAGCCTTTGAGGATCTCGCGCAGGCTCGCGCCGGGCTTGCCGTCGCGCCCGGGCAGGGGCGTCGCGTGCCACATCGCATTCAGCACCGCCTCTTCGACGGTCTCGACTGCCGCGAGAAAGAACGGGTCAAGCGCGTCGTCATCCAGCAGCGCCGTCGTCAAAAGCCCGTCCTCGCCCTTGACCGGGCGCTTCGTGGTGAAGGCGAGCGCAATATCGCCCGAGCCGTGGCCAAGGTGGCTGCCCAGCCGTCCAAGCCCCGCCGCCGCCCGGCGCGAGATTCGGGTGAGCTGGCGCGAATCAAGCGGTGCATCGGTGGCATAGGTGATGATGATCGAGCCCTTGTCGCGGGTCTCTTCGCCCGAGAGCGGCACGCGCTGGCCAAGGACGCGCAGTTCCGACCGCTGGCCGAAGTTCGACAGGACCAGCGCCGCAAGTGTGTAGTCGCCGACCCGGCGCGAGGCCGAGCCGATGCCGCCATTCAGCCCGAAGGTCTTCATGCCCCGCCCTGCGCCAACGGTGCCTTGCTCGGGCGGGTTCGGGCTTGCCGCGTCAATCGCCGCCTGCGCATCTGAGGGCCGCAGGGCCAAAGCTTGAATGTCGTTCACCCGGCCATCGTTGCATTCCAAGACAAGGGCGTTGACCGTCGAGGTCGAACGTCCGATCGCCGGATTTTCGGCAATGGCGCGGCGGATCAAAGCCTCGGTCCCGGCGGCGATCGCAAAGGTGTTGGTCAGAAGAATCGGGGTCTCGATCTCGCCAAGCTCGATGAGCTGGATCAGCCCCGCGCTTTTGCCAAAGCCGTTCAGCACCACCGCGCCGGCAGGCACCGGATCGGCGAAGAGGTTGCCCTGATGGGGAAGGATCGCGGTAAAGCCGGTCTGAACCGACCCTTCGTCGCGGGTGAAATGGCCAAGGGTGACGCCGGCGACGTCACAGATCGAATTTTGCGGCCCGGCGGGCAGGGCCCACCAGTCGCCGGGATCGAGGTCATGTCTCATTTTGCTTCCGGTCTTGGGGTGCGGCCGGAGATCAGCTCTCCGGCACGAAGGTCAGGGCAAGGCCGTTGATGCAGTAACGCAAGCCGGTCGGCGGCGGTCCATCGGGAAAGACATGGCCGAGATGGGCGTCACAGCGATGACAACGCACCTCTGTCCGGATCATGCCATGACTGCTATCGCGCAGCTCGTCAATCTTGCCGCCCGCCTGCGAGAAGCTGGGCCAGCCGCAATGACTTTCGAATTTCGTATCGCCGTCAAACAGGCGCGCCCCGCAGCAGACACAATCGTAATGGCCCGGCCCTTTGGGAAAGCCCGGATGGGAAAAAGGCCGCTCGGTCCCTGCCTCTCGCGTGATCCGGTAGGTCTCGGGATCAAGCGCGGCGCGCCATTCGGCATCCGTCTTGGTGATCTTCTCGGACATGTTGCCCCTGTTATCCTGTTGCGGTCCTGTTACAACATAGGATTAGGGACGTAGGGAACAAGACGGATGCCCCTTCCGTGAAATGGGCGTCAGGAGCAAGGATCGGTCCGCCATGAAGCCGATGAGCAAAGGCCGCTATATCCTTCGCGTCGCAGAAACCGCCGCAGATCTCTCTGCCGCGCAGCGCCTGCGCTGGCTGTGCTTTTTGTCGCAATCCGGCGCCGCGGCTGGTGGCGCTTCCGGTGCGGGCGAGGAGGCGGGGCTAGATGCCGACGACCATGACGCGCGCTGCACCCATATTCTGATCGAAGAGCAGGCGAGCGGGGTTCTCGTGGCCTGTTTCCGGATGCTGACCCTGACCGGCGGCGCCGATATCGGCCAAAGCTATTCGGCGCGCTATTACAACCTTGCCGGTTTGCGCGGTTATGATGGGCGCATGGCCGAGATCGGGCGCTTCTGCCTCCATCCCGAATGGCACGATCCCGATATCCTGCGCCTCGCCTGGGGCGGGCTTGCGCGGCATGTCGATGATGCCGGTGTCGGGATGCTCTTTGGCTGTTCGAGCTTTCATGGCACGGCGATCGAGGGCTATGAAGACGCTTTCGCCATGCTGCGCGAGCGCCATCTTGCGCCCAAGCGCTGGCTGCCGCGCGTGAAGGCGCCGCAGGTCTTCCGCTTTGCCCGCGCTTTGCGTGCCCGCAAACCTGATCCGAAACGCGCCATGGCCGCGATGCCGCCCTTGCTGCGCAGCTATCTGCTGATGGGGGGCTGGGTCTCGGATCATGCGGTCGTCGATCCCGAGATGAACACGCTCCATGTCTTCACCGGGCTAGAGATCGCCGCGATCCCGCCGGTGCGGGCCCATTTGCTGCGCGCGGTCGCGAGCTGAGCCGTCTTTGCCGCTTGCGCGGTCCTTTGGGTATTTGGGTGATGAAGAAGCGCGGTCTTCGGCTTTGATTTCGCCGGGCGGCTGCGTTATCAGGCGCCATCATGAGCACAAAATTCTCTTTCTCGGTCTCGGCAGTTGACGGGCAGGCGCGCACCGGCGTGATCTCGACCCCGCGTGGCGAGATCCGCACCCCTGCCTTCATGCCGGTCGGCACTGCCGCCACGGTCAAGGCGATGATGCCCGAATCGGTGCGCGCGACTGGCGCGGATATCTTGCTGGGCAATACCTATCATCTGATGCTGCGCCCCGGCGCGGACCGGATCGAGCGTCTGGGGGGCCTGCATAAATTCATGAACTGGCCGCGCCCGATCCTGACCGATTCCGGCGGCTTTCAGGTCATGTCACTGTCGGGCTTGCGCAAGCTGACCGAAGAGGGCGTGACTTTCTCGAGCCATGTTGACGGCTCGAAGCATTTTCTCTCGCCCGAGACCAGCATGGAGATCCAGCGCAAGCTTGGCTCTGATATCGTGATGTGTTTCGACGAATGCCCGGCGCTGCCTGCGACCGAGGCTGAGGTCGCGACCTCGATGCGGATGTCGATGCGCTGGGCGCAGCGGTCTCGCGATGCTTTCGGGGATCGTCCGGGCCATGCTTTGTTCGGGATCCAGCAGGGCGGCGTCACCCGCGAGCTGCGCGAGGAATCGGCTGAGGCTTTGCGGGCGATCGGTTTTGACGGCTATGCCATTGGCGGCCTTGCGGTCGGCGAGGGGCAGGAGGCGATGTTCGGCGTGCTGGATTATGCGCCGGGCTTTCTGCCCGAGGACAAGCCGCGCTATCTCATGGGCGTCGGCAAGCCCGATGATATCGTTGGCGCGGTCGTGCGCGGCGTCGATATGATGGATTGCGTGCTGCCCTCCCGCTCAGGCCGGACCGGGCAGGCTTGGACGCGGCGCGGTCAGGTCAATATCAAGAACGCCCGCCATGCCGACGACCCGCGTCCGCTGGACGAGCACTGCAGCTGCCCGGCCTGCAGCCAATATTCGCGCGCCTATCTGCATCATGTCTTCCGCTCGGGAGAGATGATTTCGGGTATGCTGCTGACCTGGCACAATCTGCACTACTTCCAGGAGCTGATGGCCGGGCTGCGCGGTGCCATTGCTGCGGGGCGACTCGGGGCCTTTGTCGCCGAATTTGAGTCGCAGCGGGCCGAAGGGGATATCGAGCCGCTGACGGTCGAGCGCGGCTGATCACCTGCAAAAGAGCGTGGCAAATTGAATGAATTTGCCACTTTTGCATTTGTGCAACACTCCTGTTGCGATAAATCATCACCTTTCTGCATCCGAGAGTTGCGGGGAACCGAAGAGCGCCAACAAACTTGATGTTTGTTGGCCAAATCTGTTTCTGCACTGTCATATTCCAGAGAAGAATTGGCGGACGACCCGCCCATATCGAAAGGCTCAGGCGGATGTCCGCACCAGCGATTGAAACGATCACCACCACCGAAGCCCTTGCCGCATTCTGCGCCGAGGCGAAGACGATGCCCTATGTCACGCTCGACACCGAGTTCCTGCGTGAGCGCACCTATTACTCGAAGCTTTGTCTGATTCAGGCCGCGCTTCCGCCGGCGGGGATCGGCAAGGGCGGCAGCGGCGGTGGTCGCGCGGTGCTGATCGACCCGATCGTCGGGAATATGTCGCTTGAGCCGCTTTATGACCTCTTCCGCCATCAGGCGACGGTCAAGGTCTTCCATGCCGCGCGTCAGGATCTTGAGATCTTTTACCACGATGCCGGTGTGCTGCCCGACCCGCTGTTTGACACCCAGATCGCGGCCATGGTCTGCGGTTTCGGCGAACAGGCGGGTTATGAGACGCTGGTCAAGAAGATCGCCCGCCAGCCGCTCGACAAATCGAGCCGGTTCACCGATTGGTCGCGCCGCCCGCTGACCGAGGATCAGGCCGCTTATGCCATCGCCGATGTCATCCATCTGCGCGCGATCTACGAATATCTCTCGGCGCAGCTGCAAAAGACCGGACGTGGCCCCTGGGTCGAAGAAGAGGTCGGCGTCCTCTTGGACCCCGAGACCTATATCACCCGCCCCGACGAGGCTTGGGAGCGGGTGCGCACGCGCTCGGGCTCGCCGCGGTTTTTGGCGGTGGTGCGCGAGCTCGCGCGGTTTCGCGAGATCTATGCCCAGAAGAACGACGTGCCGCGCTCGCGCGTTTACAAGGATGATGCGCTGATCGAGTTGGCCTCGACGCGGCCGCTCAATGAAAACGATCTCGGCAAGTCGCGGCTGTTGCTGCGTGAGGCGCGCAAGGGCGAGATTGCCACGGGCATTCTGGCTGCCGTGAAGGCCGGGACCGAGGCCAAGGAGCTGCCCAAAGCCACGCTGGAAGAGCCGGGCCGTCCTGGCAATGCCGCTTTGGCCGATCTCTTGCGCGTGCTCCTCAAGGCGAAATCGGATGCGGCGGATGTCGCGCCGAAGCTGATCGCCTCTTCGGCCGATCTTGACGCCATCGCCTCGGGCGCGCGCGATCTGCCCGCCCTCAGCGGCTGGCGGGCTGAGGTTTTCGGCAAGGATGCGCTGCGGCTGGCGGCGGGCGAGATTGCGCTTTCGGCGGAAGGGGGCGCGGTGCGGATCGTGCCGGTCACAGGCTGATGCGGATTACTCTGGGACGGGCGCGGGCGGCAGATACACCGGCGATTTCGGTGGCTCTGATGGACCCGGCCGTCTCGTCCTGGCTCAAGACCTTTCCGTTTCCCTATGATCGCGACGCGGTTCTGGCCGAAGAGGTCGAGACCGGGCTGGCCGGGGATTTCGCGATCCTTGTCAACGGCGGCTTTGCCGGGCTGGTGCTGGCACGGCCAGAACTGGGCTGCTGGGTCGATCCGAAGTTTCAGGGCCGTGGCGTCGGGACGCGGGCCTCGATGCTGGCGCTGTCGCGCCATTTCGCCACCGGCGCCGAGACCGCCCATGCACGTTGCCGTGCCGACAATCTGGCGATGCGCCCGGTGCTGGCGCGGCTGGGTTTCGTGCCGGACGAGGCGGCGCGCTCGATCCCAGGCGAGCTGGAGCTGCACCGTCTGAGCCGCAAAGATTTCGCCACGGCGCAACCGTTCCGCCTGCGCACCGCGCGCTGTCGGGTCGAGGGCGCGCGCCCCGAGGATGCCGAGGATCTATACGATCTGGCGTCGCGGCGCGCGGTCCTGTGTATGCAGGGGCCGCTTCATGCCGGGCTTGGCTTTGAAAGCTTTGCCCGGATGATCCATCCCTTTGCTGGGGGCTTGCCGTTTTCGGCCCGGATCATGGTCGAGGATCGCGCGATCGGCATGATCGGCATCGGCCCGGGCCCCGAGGCGCTTTTGTATTTCTGCCTCGCGCCTGAAGTCACCGGGCTGGGCTTTGCCTCCGAGGTCGTTCCGGCCTTTTGCGCCGAGATCTTCGACCGCTACGGGGTTCAGGCGATTCTGGGCGATGTGGTTCCGGGCAATGCCGCCTCGGTCCGCCTGCTCGAACGCGCAGGCTTTGCCTTCGAGGGGCCCGCGATGATCCATAGCGCGGGACGGACCCCGGAAATGGGGATGCGTTACCGCCTGAAAAACCCGGAGTGACCCGCTGGCCGCGCTGCGCCTTTAGCGGCGCCCGGCCTTTTCGTCGATGCCCGAGCGGCCTTCACGCCGTTCGAGCTCGGCCAGAACTTCCTCAAGCGAGACATCGCGCGCCGTCAGCATGACGATGAGGTGATAAAGCACATCCGCCGCCTCCGAGGTCAGCCGGGCGCGGTCGCCCTTCACCGCCTCGATGATCGCCTCGACGGCCTCTTCGCCGAATTTCTCGGCGCATTTCTCGGGACCCTTGGCGAGAAGCTGGGCGGTCCAGCTTTCCGAAGGATCGGCCCCGCGCCGGGCGGCAACGGTCTCGGCCAAACGGGTCAGCGCAGTCTCGGTCATGCAAGCCTCATCGGAATGCCGGCGGCGGCCATATGGGCCTTGGCCTCGGCGACGGTATAGGTGCCGAAATGGAAGATCGAGGCGGCGAGAACGGCGCTCGCATGGCCCTCGGTCACGCCCTCGACAAGATGGTCGAGCGTGCCGACCCCACCCGAGGCGATGACCGGAATCGTCACCGCATCGGCAATCGCGCGGGTCAGCGGGATATTGAACCCCGCCCGGGTGCCGTCGCGGTCCATGCTGGTCAAAAGGATCTCGCCCGCGCCTTTGGACGCGACCAGACGCGCGAATTCGACGGCGTCAATGCCGGTCTCCTTGCGCCCGCCATGGGTGAAGATCTCCCATTTGCCGGGCGCGACGGTCTTGGCGTCGATGGCGCAGACGATGCATTGGCTGCCAAAGCGGTCGGCGGCTTCCGCGATGACATCGGGATTGGCGACAGCGGCCGAATTGAAGCTGACCTTGTCGGCCCCGGCAAGCAGCAGATCGCGGACATCGTGATGGCTGCGCACGCCGCCGCCCACGGTCAGCGGGATGAAACATTGCTCGGCGGTGCGGGTGACCAGATCGAACATCGTGCCGCGGTTCTCATGGGTCGCGTGGATGTCGAGAAAGCACAACTCGTCGGCGCCGGCGGCATCATAGGCGCGCGCGGCCTCGACCGGATCACCCGCATCGATCAGATCGACGAAATTGACGCCCTTGACCACGCGGCCATCGGCAACATCAAGGCAGGGAATGATGCGGGTCTTCAGCATGGAGCCTCCTGTCCGTCGCAGTCTCAGCCGCGATCTATCCCCTTGTTGCCGCCGGGGGAAGTGGGCGCGGCGCCGGGTGGGGCCTGTCGCCGGGCGCGGATCTCGATGACGGCGGCAACCGCCAGCGTCAGCAGCGTAATCAGCGGCAGCATTCCGGTGCCGAGCAAAAGCAGGATGACGACCGTGGCGACCCCGCCGCCGGTCGGATCTGTGCAGTTCAGCGTGAAGGCATCAACCAGCGGCCCGCAATAGCCGATCAGCCCAAAGCCGATGGCGAGGACCAAAAGCATCAGCCCCACCATCAGCAGAGCCATGACCATGAGCAGCCGTCGCACCAAAAGATCGCGGCAGAAAAACCGCGCGAGCAGCAAAAGCAGCGGAGAGATCACGATCATGGTCACGGCGTCTCTCCTTCTCCTGCGATCAAGCGGCCAAAGCCCTCAACGCAGCATGAAGATCAATCGCGCCGTCGTAAAGCGCGCGGCCCGAAATCGCCCCGGCAATCACCCCGGTCGCCTTCAGAGCCTCAAGATCGGCCATCGAGGAGACACCCCCCGAAGCGATCACCGGAATATTGACCGCCCGCGCCAAAGCCTCGGTCGCGGCGATATTCGGGCCCTGCATCGCGCCGTCGCGGTCGATGTCGGTGTAGATGATCGCAGCCACCCCGGCATCCTCGAAGCGCTTGGCCAGATCGGTGACCATGACATCGGTCTCCTCCGCCCAGCCGCGCGTCGCGACGCGGCCCTTGCGCGCATCGATGCCGACGGCGATCTTGCCCGGAAAGGCCATGGCAGCCTCGCGCACCAAAGCGGGCTCCTCGACGGCAACCGTGCCCAGAATGACCCGGCTCAACCCGCGCGCAATCCAGGCCTCGATCGTGGCCATGTCGCGAATGCCGCCGCCCAATTGCGCCGGAACCGAGATCGCCGCCAGAATCGCCTCGACGGCGGCGGCATTGACCGGATGCCCGGCGAAGGCCCCGTTCAGATCGACCAGATGGATCCACTCC
Source organism: Paracoccus aminophilus JCM 7686 (assembly GCF_000444995.1). Taxonomy (NCBI): domain Bacteria; kingdom Pseudomonadati; phylum Pseudomonadota; class Alphaproteobacteria; order Rhodobacterales; family Paracoccaceae; genus Paracoccus; species Paracoccus aminophilus. The sequence continues at coordinate 849,029 of NC_022041.1, forward strand.
GCGCCCGCATCCTCGAAAGCCTTGGCCTGAGCCGCCGGATCGGTCCCAAAGACCGTCGCCGCCTCCATCTCGCCGCGCAAAAGCCGCACGCAATTGCCGTCCTTGAGGTCGATCGCGGGGTAAAGGATCATCGCATCACTCCTGAATGCCCATCTCGGGGACCGCCGGCCCACCGTTGTCGTCCCTTTGCCATATCGCGCCCCGATCAGAAACCCCGCCTTTGACCCGAGACCACAGGCGCCGAACCTCACGTCACGCTTGATCGCAACCCCGGACCTGCCGATCCTCAAAGCGGAAGGGCCAGAGGAGGACCATATGAAGATCATCACCGCCGCCGCGCTTGTCGCCATATCGACGCTTGCCGTACAGGCACAACAGGCACAGGGCATCAGCGGCATCTTTCAGACGCAAGCCAATGACGAAGGCCATCTCGGCATGGTGGAGTTCTACGATTGCGGCGGCAAATACTGCGGCACACTGGTGCGCTCCTTCGACAAAAGCGGCAAGGAAATCAACTCGCCCAATACCGGAAAGAACATCGTCGCGAATATGACCGACAATGGCGACGGCAGCTTTTCGGGCGGGACGATCTGGGATCCGGGCTCGGGCAAGACCTATAAATCGAAAATGAGCCTCAGCGGCAAAACCCTGAATGTGTCGGGCTGCGTCGCGATTTTCTGCCGGACCCAGGTCTGGACCAAAGTGAAATAACAAACCCGCCCGAGCCGCTCCCGCCCCGTCTTTCATGCGGAAATATCCTGCGGGGGTCCGGGGGCGCAAAGCCCCCGGCTTCGACCATTAGGGCTTCCAGCGCAGGAAGTTCTCGATCAGTCGCAGCCCGACGGCTTGGGATTTTTCGGGGTGGAACTGCATGCCCAGAATATTGTCGCGCCCGACAATCGCCGTCACTGGTCCGCCGTAATCCACTGTCGCAATCAGATGCGCGGGGTCGGTGACGCGGAATTGCCAGCTATGGACGAAATAGGCGTGATCGCCGCCCGAGACGCCTTCCAGCACCGGATGCGGGCGGTGGATCTGAAGATCATTCCAGCCCATATGCGGCACCTTCAGACCCGGCGCTTCGATCGCCACGACCTCGCCGCCGATCCAGCCGAGACCCGGCGTCGGGCGATATTCTTGGCCGGTTTCCGCGAGCATCTGCATGCCCACGCAGATCCCCAGAAAGGGCACGGCGCGCGCGAGCACGGCATCTTCAAGCGCCTCGATCATCCCGGGCACCGCGGCCAAAGCGTCGCGGCAGGCCGGGAAGGCGCCGTCGCCGGGCAGGACGATCCGTTCGGCCCGGGCCACGACCTCGGGATCCGAGGTCAGATCGACCTCAACCCCGGCCGCCATGCCCGCAAGCTTCAGCGCCTTGGCCGCCGAATGGAGGTTGCCGCTTTCATAATCGACCAAAGCCACCCGCATCAGAGCGCGCCCTTGGTCGAGGGCAGCACGCCCGCCATGCGCGGATCGGGCTCGACTGCTTCACGCAGCGCGCGGGCCACCGATTTGAAGGTGGCCTCGGCGATATGGTGGCTGTTGAACCCGTGCAGCTTGTCGACATGCAGCGTGATCCCGCCATGGGTCGACAAAGCCTGAAAGAATTCGCGCACCAATTCGGTGTCGAAGGCGCCGATCTTCTGGGTCGGGAAATCGACATTCCAGATCAGGAAGGGCCGCGCCGACAGATCCAGCGCTGTGCGGATCTGGCTGTCGTCCATCGCCAGATGGAACGCGCCATAGCGGCGGATGCCGCGCTTGTCGCCAAGCGCCTTGACCAGCGCCTGCCCGATGGTGATGCCCACATCCTCGACGGTGTGGTGGTCGTCGATATGCAGATCGCCCTTGGCCGTGACCTTGAGGTCGATCAGCGAGTGCCGCGCGAGCTGGTCGAGCATGTGATCGAAGAAGCCGATGCCGGTCCGGTTCTCGTAAGCGCCGGAGCCATCGAGATTAAGCGAGACCTCGATTTCGGTTTCGGCCGTCTTGCGGGTGATCGTGACACTGCGCATCTTCTGTCCCTTTCCAGGCCCGACTTGGGTCAGGCCACCTTATAGGCTGCGAATTCGAGGCTGAAAAGCAGGCCGATCCGCGCCGATTTCATGGGAAATCCGGGGCTTCGGGTATCGCGTCCTTGTCACGGGGGATTTGGAATGCCAAAAAGTTGAGGACTATCTGAAAAGGATGCAGACCCATGATCGGCAACCTGACCGCCAGCGAGAAGCGTCTGATCGCGGCGCTCGACCGGATCGATTACACGATCGAACGTGCCGCCGCAGGGCGCGGCGCGCCTTCCGCCGCCAACGCAGCCTCTGGCGCAGCGCCAGAAACCCTGCGTGAAACCCCGGCTGATGAGGGCGCGGCGGCGCTTCAGGCCGAAAACCAGCGGCTCAGTGCCGAGATCAAAGAGGTCTATGCCAAGCATGACGCCATGCTGTTGCGTCTCGCCGACAGCCAGCAACGTCTGACCGAGGTCAGCGAGCAGGCAGCCGCATTGGCGGGCGCGAATGAGGCTTTGGCCGAGGCCAACCGCAGCTTGCTTGCCCGCTCGGACAGCGGCGGGGCAGGGCCGGATGAGGCGCGGGCGAGCCTTGAGGCCGAGATCCGCGCCTTGCGCGCGGCGCGCTCGGCCGAGATCGGCAAGGTCGCCGAAATCATCGATTCGCTTGACCGGATGCTCGGGACAACGCCCGCCAAAGAGCGCGGTGCCGCCCCCAGCCCCGCCGAAGCCGTGACCGAGAAGGAGGGCTGAGCATGGCCGAAGTCGATTTCACCATCGGGCACAAGCAATATACGCTCTCTTGCCAAGAGGGCGAAGAGCGGCTGCTCAAGCGCGCGGCCGGAATGCTTGATACCGAGGCGCAGCAGATTCTGTCTCAGGCCGGGCGGATGCCCGAGCCACGTCTTCTGCTTCTGGCCGGGCTGATGCTGGCCGACCGGACCTCGGCGCTTGAAGATCGCGCCAATGCCGCCGAGCGCGAGTTGGCCCGGCTCAAGTCGAACCCGCAGAAGGTCGAGGTTCCCGCCGTGCCGCAGGATCTGGCCGATGCCTTTGCCGAACTGGCGGCCCGGGCAGAAGCCCTCGCCCAAAAGGCTGAGGACAGCCTCATCTCTGAATAGCTTTGATCGGAACGCCGGGCGGACCGGGATTTGACCCAGCGGCAAGGCGAAACCGGAATTTTCCCTGACAGCGACTCGGAAGAGAAGATTTTTGCGCCGTCCCTTTGGGGCGGCGCGGTTGATTCGCATCGGAAGATCCGTCGTGAAAGCCGATGATTCGCAAGGCCTGCGGGAATTTCGTTGCGGTTCGATTGCTGGAGGCCGGGAAAATATCCCAGTCTGGACAGAAAAACGAAAACAGCGTAAACACGACAATCTTTAGCGTAATTTTTTTCTTGCGAAATGCGAGTAACTCAGTCGATATTTTTGCCGTAACGGGGAGCGCCGCAAAGGACAGGCCCCGATAACAGGAAGGAAGACCGACATGATCCGTTTTGCTCGCCTCTCTGGTACTGCCGTTCCGGCCGCGCGCGTTTGTGCGCCTCACGCCTCTTCGGCCCGCCCGATGCGTCGGATCGTCGCGGCGGTTGTGACCGCCATTTCGCTGGGTTTCGGCCCCCAGATCGCCAGCGCCGAATCGCTGCTCAATGTCAGCTATGACCCGACCCGCGAGCTTTACCGCGCGGTGAACGAAGCCTTTTCCGCGAAATGGGTTGCTGAGGGCCATGAGGCGCCGAAGCTTGAATCCTCGCATGGTGGCTCGGGCTCGCAGGCGCGTGCCGTCATCGACGGGCTCAAGGCGCAGGTGGTGACGCTCGCGCTGGGTGCCGATATCGACAAGATCGCCGAAAAGGGCCTTCTGGCCGAAGACTGGCAATCCCGTCTGCCGCATAACTCGTCGCCCTATACCTCGACGATCGTCTTCCTTGTCCGCGAGGGCAACCCGAAGGGGATCAAGGATTGGAGCGATCTGGTGCGCGATGATGTCGAAGTCATTACGCCGAACCCGAAAACCTCGGGTGGCGCGCGCTGGAACTATCTGGCCGCCTGGGCCTGGGCCGAAAAGAACGGCAAGGACCCCAAGGAATTCATGAAAGAGCTGTTCTCGCATGTGCCGGTGCTCGACAGCGGTGCGCGCGGCGCGACCACGACCTTCACCCAACGCGGGATGGGCGATGTGCTGCTCGCTTGGGAAAACGAGGCCTATCTGTCGCTGCAAGAGCTGGGCGATGATCAGTTCGATATCGTGACGCCCTCGCTTTCGATCCTGACCGAGCCCCCGGTCGCGGTCGTCGACAAGAACATCACCTCGGAAGGGCAGGGCGAGCTGGCCAAGGCCTATCTCGACTTCCTGTATTCGCCCGAGGGGCAGGCCATCATCTGGAAGAACTTCTACCGCGGTTGGGATACCTCTAAAGCCGATCCGGCTGATGTTGCCCGCTTCCCGAAACTCGATCTCGTGACCATCGCCGATTTCGGCGGCTGGAAGAAAGCGCAGGCCGAGCATTTCGCCGACGGTGGCACCTTCGACCAGATCTATACCGCGAAGTAAGAGGGAAGCCTGATGCGCGCGCTCGTCAACAAATCTCCCATGCCGGGCTTCGGGCTCGGCATGGGCATCACCCTGACAATGCTGTCTTTGGTGGTGCTCTTGCCGATCGCGGCGCTTCTCACTTACGGCTTCAGCTTCGGACCCGGCGAAGTCTGGCGGGTCGTCAACACCGAGCGGGTCTGGGCGGCGCTTTACCTGTCGTTCCGGATCTCGCTGTTCGCGGCGCTGTTCAATCTCGTCTTCGGGGTGGTGCTGGCCTGGGTGCTGGCGCGCTATGAGTTTCCGGGCCGCCGGGTGGTCGATGCCATCGTCGATCTGCCTTTCGCCTTGCCCACCGCCGTCGCCGGCATTGCGCTGACGACGCTTTACGCGCCGAAAGGGGTCTTCGGAGCCTTTTCGCGCGACTATCTGGCCCCGCTTGGCAATACGCTTCTGGGGCCCTTTGGGCTGCATTTTTCGGGCAAGATCGCCTATACGCAATGGGGCATCCTGATCGCGCTGATCTTCGTTGGCCTGCCCTTCGTCGTGCGCACCGTCCAGCCCGTCATTGCCGAGATCGAGCGCGAGGTCGAAGAGGCTTCGGCGACGCTTGGCGCGGGGCGCGCCTATACGATCCGCCGGGTCATCCTGCCGGCGCTGGCGCCTGCCGCGCTGACCGGCTTTGCGCTGTCGCTAGCGCGGGCGGTGGGCGAATATGGCTCGGTCATCTTTATCGCGGGCAATATTCCCATGAAGACCGAGATCGCGCCTTTGCTGATCGTGATCCGGCTTGAAGAATTCGATTATGCCGCCGCTTCGGCCATCGGCATCGCCATGCTGCTGATTTCCTTCTCGATGCTGCTGGTGATCAACCTTATCCAAATCTGGAGCCGCCGGAGGATTGGCCATGTCTGAGACTTCATTCCAATCCGGCACGAGTGCGCCCCCGCGCCGCTGGCGCCCCGTCACCAATGAGAGCCGTCCGGTGCGGATCACCCTGATCGTGGTCTCGCTGTTTCTGCTGGCGGTGCTGGTCGTCGCGCCGCTGCTGGTGGTCTTTGCCGAGGCTTTGGCCAAGGGCACCCAAGCCGCCATCGCCTCTTTGTCCCAGCCCGACGCCCGCTCGGCCGTGCGCCTGACGCTCTTGGTCGCGGCGATCACCGTGCCGCTGAATGCGGTTTTTGGCGTGGCTGCGGCCTGGACGATCACGAAATTCGACTTCAAGGGCAAAGCCTTCCTGATCACGCTGATCGACCTGCCGTTCTCGGTCTCGCCGGTGGTGGCGGGCCTGTCGCTGGTCTTGCTCTTCGGCGCCAACAGCCTGCTGGGCGGCTGGCTGGTCGCGCAGGGCTTTCCGATCATCTTCGCGCTGCCGGGCATCGTGCTGGCCTCGATGTTCGTGACCTTCCCCTTCGTCGCGCGCGAGCTCATCCCGGTCATGGTCGAGCAGGGCAAGACAGAGGAAGAGGCCGCGCTGACGCTTGGCGCGTCGGGCTGGCGCATCTTCCTGACGGTGACCTTGCCGAATATCAAATGGGCGCTGCTTTACGGCGTGCTTCTGAGCAATGCGCGCGCCATGGGCGAATTCGGCGCGGTCGCGGTCGTGTCGGGCAAGATCCGCGGCGTCACCGCGACCATGCCGATCGCGATCGAGATGGCCTATAACGAATTCCTTTCGGTTGCGGCCTTTTCCATGGCGGGCGTGCTTGCCGCGCTGGCTTTGGTGACGCTGATCCTCAAGACACTTCTGGAATGGCGCTATGCCGACCAGCTTGCCACCTCCCGCCGCCACTAAGGCCAGATGAAGGGTGTGAATATGCATATTGAAATCGACGAAATCGCAAAAGCCTTCGGCGCAACTTCGGCGCTTCATCCGGTCAGCCTGCAAATCCCCTCGGGCGCTTTGGTGGCGCTTCTGGGGCCCTCGGGCTCGGGCAAGACGACGCTCCTGCGCATTCTGGGCGGTCTGGAGTATCCGACCTCGGGGCGCGTGCTCTTTGACGGGCAGGATGCGACCGGGCTCACGGTGCAAGAGCGCCGCGCGGGCTTTGTCTTCCAGAGCTACGCGCTCTTTCGCCATATGACGGTCTTTGAAAATATCGCCTATGGGCTGCGCGCCCGCCCGCGCAAGACCCGTCCGACCAATGCCGAGATCGATCGGCGCGTGCGTCATCTGCTTGATCTCATTCAGCTGCCCGATATCGGCGCGCGCTATCCGAGCCAGCTTTCGGGCGGACAGCGGCAGCGCGTGGCTCTGGCCCGTGCGCTGGCGATCGAGCCGCGGATGCTGCTTCTCGACGAGCCTTTCGGCGCTTTGGATGCGCGCGTGCGCAAGGAGCTGCGTCAGGGCCTGCGCGAGATCCATGACACGACCGGGCTGACCTCGATCTTCGTGACCCATGATCAGGAAGAGGCGATGGAATTGGCCGATCTGGTTGTCGTCATGTCGATGGGCCGGATCGAGCAAATCGGCCGCCCGCAAGACATCCGCGCCCGGCCCGAGACCGATTTCGTGCGCGAATTCATCGAGGCCTGAGCCTGATTGCCCCGTCTTTTGGGTATTTGGGTGATGAAGAAAGCGTGATTGTCGCCCGCTTTGGGCGCTGATGCGGATATTCGGCGAGAAACGGGCTTGTCCTTCGGTCCGGTCCTTGACTAGATTGGCTGCTTCCGCGGCGGTCGGGGCATTGCTCTCTCTGCGCCGAATTGTTCCCTGACCTCACGGCTGACGCGAGGGGCAGTCTTTTCTGGCACGCCGATTTCGGGGGGAGCGCACGCTTCCACCCTTGCGCCGCAGCCTGTCATGGCTATAACCCCGGACGATTTATCTGCCGCACATCGCCCGAGGACTCAGCATGCCGAAAAGAACTGATATCAAATCCATCATGATCATCGGTGCGGGTCCCATCGTCATCGGGCAAGCCTGCGAATTCGATTACTCGGGCGCACAGGCCTGTAAAGCGCTGCGCGAAGAGGGTTACCGGGTCATTCTGGTGAACTCGAACCCGGCCACGATCATGACCGATCCCGAGATGGCCGATGCGACCTATATCGAGCCGATCACCCCGGAAATCGTCGAGAAAATCATCGCCAAAGAGCGTCCCGATGCGCTGTTGCCGACGATGGGCGGGCAGACCGCGCTGAATACCGCGCTGGCTTTGGCCGATATGGGCGTGTTGAACCGCTACGGCGTCGAGTTGATCGGGGCGCAGCGCGCGGCCATTGAAATGGCTGAAGACCGGAAATTGTTCCGCGAGGCGATGGACCGGATCGGGCTGGAAAACCCGCGTGCAACGATCATTTCGGCGCCGAAGCTTGCCAACGGGCGCTATGATATCGCGAGCGGCGTGGCTGAAGCGATGAAGGCCTTGGATGATATCGGCCTGCCCGCGATCATTCGCCCGGCCTTCACGCTTGGCGGCACCGGCGGCGGGGTTGCTTATAACCGCGATGATTACGAGGCGATCTGCCGCTCGGGGCTTGATGCCTCGCCGATGGCGCAGATTCTGGTCGATGAAAGCCTGCTCGGCTGGAAAGAGTTCGAGATGGAGGTCGTGCGGGATCGCAACGACAATGCCATCATCGTTTGCGCGATTGAAAACGTCGATCCGATGGGCGTCCATACCGGCGATTCGATCACGGTTGCGCCCGCTTTGACGCTGACGGACCGCGAATATCAGGCGATGCGCAATGCTTCGATCGCGGTTCTGCGCGAGATCGGCGTCGAGACCGGCGGCTCGAACGTGCAATGGGCGGTGAACCCGAAGGACGGCCGCATGGTCGTGATCGAGATGAACCCGCGCGTCTCGCGCTCTTCGGCTTTGGCCTCGAAGGCCACCGGTTTCCCGATTGCCAAGATCGCAGCGAAACTGGCCGTCGGCTATACGCTCGACGAGCTCGACAATGATATCACCCGCGTAACGCCCGCGTCCTTCGAGCCCTCGATCGACTATGTCGTGACCAAGATCCCGCGTTTCGCCTTCGAGAAATTCCCGGGCTCGAAACCGGAACTCACCACCGCGATGAAATCGGTGGGCGAGGTCATGGCGATTGGCCGCAGCTTCCACGAATCGCTGCAAAAGGCGCTGACCTCTATGGAGAACGGGCTGACCGGCCTTGACGATATCGAGATCCCCGGCGCGCCCGAGAAATCGGCGATCATCAAGGCGCTGTCGCAGCAGACCCCGGATCGGCTGCGCGTCATTGCCCAAGCCATGCGCCACGGCCTGACCAATGACGAGATCCAACATGCCACGAGCTTCGATCCGTGGTTCCTCGCTCGACTGCGCGAAATCGTCGATGCCGAGGCCGAGGTCATTGCCAAGGGTCTGCCGGATGATCTGGACGGGCTGCGCCGCCTGAAGATGATGGGCTTCACCGATGCGCGTCTGGCCACCTTGGCCGGGAAATCCGAGGCGGCGGTTCGCAAGACGCGCCGCTCGCTCGAGCTGCATCCGGTCTTCAAGCGCATCGACACCTGTGCCGCCGAATTCGAGGCGCAGACGCCTTACATGTATTCGACCTATGAAGCCCCGGCGATGGGCGATGTCGAGAACGAGGCGCGGCCCTCGGATCGCAAGAAGGTCGTCATTCTCGGCGGCGGTCCGAACCGGATCGGGCAGGGGATCGAATTCGATTACTGCTGCTGCCACGCCTGCTTCTCGCTGTCGAAAGTTGGTTATGAGACGATCATGATCAACTGTAACCCCGAGACGGTTTCGACCGATTACGACACCTCGGACCGGCTGTATTTCGAACCGCTGACCTTCGAGCATGTCCTTGAAATCCTGCGCATCGAGCAGGAAAACGGCACGCTTCATGGCGTTATCGTCCAGTTCGGCGGCCAGACGCCGCTGAAGCTCGCGAATGCTTTGGAGGCCGAGGGCATTCCGATCCTTGGCACCACGCCCGACGCGATTGACCTCGCCGAGGACCGCGAGCGTTTCCAGAAGCTGCTCAATGATCTCGAGCTGAAGCAGCCGGTAAACGGGATTGCCCATTCCGACGCAGAGGCCATTGAAATCGCAGGTCGTGTCGGCTTCCCGCTGGTCATCCGCCCCTCCTATGTTCTGGGTGGTCGCGCGATGGAGATCGTGCGCGATATGGACCAGCTCCACCGCTATATCCGCGAGGCCGTGAAGGTGTCGGGGGATAGCCCGGTGCTGCTCGACAGCTATCTCTCGGGCGCGATCGAGGTTGATGTCGATGCGCTCTCGGATGGCAAGACCGTCCATGTCGCGGGCATTATGGAGCATATCGAGGAAGCGGGCGTCCATTCGGGCGACTCAGCCTGTTCGCTGCCGCCGCATACGCTGTCGCCCGCGATCATCGAGGAGCTGAAGCGTCAGACCGTTGAAATGGCCAAGGCGCTCAATGTCGTCGGCCTGATGAACGTGCAATTCGCGATCAAGGGCGAGACGATCTATGTCCTCGAAGTGAACCCGCGCGCCTCGCGCACCGTGCCGTTTGTGGCCAAGGCGACCGACAGCGCGATTGCCTCGATCGCGGCGCGTCTGATGGCGGGCGAGCCGATGTCGGCCTTCCCGGCGCGCGCACCCTATCCGGCAGGCGTGGGCCCGGATGATCCGCTGCCCTTCGCCGATCCGATGACCTTGGCCGATCCTAATACGCCTTGGTATTCGGTCAAGGAAGCGGTGCTGCCCTTCGCCCGCTTCCCCGGCGTCGATACGCTGCTTGGGCCGGAAATGCGCTCGACCGGCGAAGTCATGGGCTGGGACCGTACCTTTGCCCGCGCTTTCCTGAAGGCGCAGATGGGCGCAGGCGTCAACCTGCCGGACGAGGGCCGCGTCTTCATCTCGGTCAAGGATGCCGACAAGACCGCCGAGCTGGCCGAGGCCGCCCGCGATCTGACCGCGATGGGCTTCACGCTTGTCTCGACCAGCGGCACCGGCGCGTTCCTGAAAGCACAGGGCGTTGAAACCGAGCAGGTCAACAAGGTCTATGAGGGCCGCCCGAACATCGTCGATCGCCTGAAGAACGGCGATATCACGATGGTGCTGAACACGACCGAAGGCACGCAGGCGATTGCCGACAGCCGCGAGATCCGCGCCGTCGCGCTTTATGCCAAGATGCCCTATTTCACCACGGCTGCGGGCAGCATTGCCGCGGTCGCTGCGATCAAATCGCGCGGTGAGGGCGAAGTCGGCGTGCGTCCGCTGCAAGCCTGAGAGCTGTGAAATCGAGACGCTGTAAATCAGGACCCTGCCCAGATGGGCGGGGTCTTTTTCTTTCGGGATGTGGTGCGCGGATTTAGCCGCGCAGGGCTTGCCCGCCAGTCTCGGAGCGGGCGCCGAACCGGGCATAGCTGTCGCGACTAAAGCCGAGCGTGACCACGGCCATGACCACGACCCCCACCATCATCAGATACCAGGCCTGCGTGAGCGAGGCGAAATGGTCCTTGATCGCCCCGGCGACGAAGGGCAGGGCGCTGGCGAGAATATAGCCCCAGCCTTGCACGAATCCGGCGAGGTCTCCGGCGATCTCGGGGTTCGAGGCATGATCCATGGTCACGATCAGCCCGAGCGGGAAGACCGAGCCGATGCCGATGCCCAGAAGGATCATCGCGGGAATTGCCATGCTGACCGGAGCCCAGACCAGCAGGATCAGCCCCAGCATCAGCGCCGCCAGCACCGCAAACAGCGGCCCGCGCCGGTCGGGGAAGCGGTCGATGAAGGCGGCAATGGCAAGGCCCGCGAAGACCTCGGTGATCGTGAGGCCCGCAAGCATATAGCCGCTGGTTTCGCGCCCGAGGCCAAGGTCTTGATAATACGGCGGAAGCCAGGCCAGAACCAGCGTATAGGACCCAGTGCCAAGGCCGAAGAAGACGACAAGCTGCCACGCGCGCGGAAGGCGCGACAGCGCGAGGCGGGGGGCAGGCGCGCGGCCCGGATCTCGCGCAGGATCCGCCGGGGCAATCAGCCACCACACGATCAGACCGGCCAAGGCGGGCAGGGCCCAAAGCGCAAGCGAGGCCTGCCAGCCGATCAGCCGCGCCAGATCGGCCGAACTGGCCGCGCCAAGCGCCGAGCCGGTCATGATCCCGGTCGTGTAAAGCGCCATGACCGTGCCGGTCGCCATGCCGAAATGGCGCTTGATCAGCCCGGGCAGCAGCGCCTGCGTCAAGGCAATGCCAAGCCCGCCCAAAGCCGCGCTGAAGAGCATCCCAAAGGCCGAGTTGAAGGGCAGGCGCATCGCGCAGGCGATGGTCAGGCAGAGCGCGCCAAAGGCGATGCCGCGCTTTTCCCCGATCACCCGCCGCACCGTGCCGCCCGCCAGCGCGACAAGGCCCATGACCAGAATCGGCAGCGTCGTCAGCAGCCCGGCCTGCGCCGAGCTCAGCCCGGTCCGCAACTCGATCAGGTCGATCACCGGCCCAAGCACCGCCATGACCGGACGCAGCGAGAGCGACAAAAGCAGGATGGCGGCCAGCAGGGCGCGATGTTTGCGGATCATGGGGGACCTTTCCGGCCTTTGGCCTCAGCCCGGCGAGACTAGTCGCTTCGCGCCGGAAAGGCCCGTGCGATTTTGGGGTGGGTTTCCCAGAAAAGCTGAAACCAGTTGCAAGCTTTGCTTGAAAGCCGCCGCGCTCTTTTCCGGCAGGCGACCGCATGGCACAGAGGGGAAAGCGCAGGGGGCGGATCGCAGGGGAGCAGCCATGACACAGACCGCAAGCACCGATTTCCTCATCATCGGCGGCGGCATTGCCGGGGTCTCGGCTGCCGCAGAGCTGGCGCCTCTGGGCAGCACCCGGCTGATCGAGGCCGAGGCGCATCTGGCCTATCACGCCTCGGGCCGCTCTGCCGCGCTTTATGAGCCATTTTACGGCCCGCCGCCGATGGTCACGCTGAGCCTTGCCTCACGCGAGGGGCTCGATGCGGCGGGGGTGCTCTCGCCGCGCGGGGTCATGCTGGTCGTCGGCCATGACGATGCTGGGCTTCTCGACGAAGAGGCGGCGCTGATGCGAATGACCGAGATCGACCGCGAGGCGGCGCTTGCCGCCTGTCCGGGGCTCGATCCGGCCAAACTTGCCCGCGCGGCTCTGGGCGGCGATGCGCAGGATATCGACACCGACAAGCTCATCCAAAGCTATCTGCGCCGCGCCAAGGCGCAAGGCGCGCAGGTCGAGCTTTCCGCCCCCGCCACTGCGATCACCCGGCGCGCGGGGCTGTGGCGGGTGGCGACGCCCAGGGGTGAATTCTCGGCTGCGGTTTTGGTGAATGCGGCGGGCGCTTGGGCTGATCCGGTCGCGCAAATGGCCGGGGTCGCGCCCAAAAGCATCGTGCCGCACCGCCGCTCGATGGCACGGATCGCCGCGCCCGCCGGGGTCGATGTCTCGGGCTGGCCGATGCTGCTGGGCGCGCGCGACAGCTTCTACGCCAAGCCCGATGCGGGCGCGCTGATCGTCTCACCGGGCGATGCCGAGTCGACCACGCCCCATGACGCTTGGGCCGATGATCTGGTGCTGGCCGAGGGGCTCGCGCGCTACGAGGCGCTGATGCGTTACCCGGTCGAGCGGATGCTGGCCAATTGGGCGGGGCTGCGCAGCTTTGCGCCTGATGGCGCGCCGGTCTATGGCCGCGACCCGGATGAGCCCGATTTCATCTGGTTCGCCGGGCAGGGCGGATATGGGTTCCAGTCCTCGGTCGCAGCGGCGCGGCTGATCGCCGATCTGGTCGCCGAACGCCCGACCGATCCCGAGTTGACCCGAGCAATCGACCCCGCCCGCTTTGCCTGAGGCCAGTTTGCCGTTGCCCCCTGCGAAGGGCGGGGGTATCGCGGGACGGACGGATCAACAGGCAGGTTAACGGACAGGCGCGCCCCATGAGTTTCAACACCTTTGGCCATCTTTTCCGCTTCACGACCTGGGGCGAAAGCCACGGGCCGGCGCTGGGGGCGACGGTGGACGGCTGCCCGCCCGGGATCGCTTTGGACGAGGCTTTCATCCAGCAATTTCTGGACCGGCGCAAACCCGGCACCTCGAAACACACGACCCAGCGCAAGGAAGCCGACGAGGTCCGCATCCTCTCGGGCGTGTTCGAGGGCAAGACCACCGGCACGCCGATCCAGCTGATGATCGAGAACACCGACCAGCGCTCGAAGGATTACGGCGAGATCGCGCAGGCCTTCCGCCCCGGTCACGCCGATATCGCCTATCATCTGAAATACGGCATCCGCGATTATCGCGGCGGCGGGCGCTCCAGCGCGCGCGAAACTGCGGCGCGGGTCGCGGCGGGTGGCGTGGCGCAGGCGGTTTTGCGCGATCTCGTGCCGGGGCTGCGCATCACCGGCTATATGACCCAGATGGGCGCGCTGCATCTGGACCGCGACAAGTTCGATGCCTCCGAGATCCTGAACAATCCCTTCTTCCTGCCCGATGCCTCGGCGGTTCCGGCTTGGGAGGATTACCTCACCGGCATCCGCAAGGCGCAGGATTCGGTCGGCGCCGCCATCGAGGTGCTGATCGAGGGCTGCCCGGCGGGCCTTGGTGCGCCGATCTATGCCAAGCTCGACACCGCGCTGGCGGCGGCGATGATGTCGATCAATGCGGTCAAGGGCGTCGAGATCGGCGAGGGCATGGGCGCTGCGGCGCTGACCGGGACCGAGAATGCCGATGAGATCATCATGGGCAATGACGGGCCGGTCTTCCTTTCGAACCATGCGGGCGGGATTCTGGGCGGGATTTCGACCGGGCAGGACATCGTCGTGCGCTTCTCGGTTAAGCCGACGAGCTCGATCCTGACGCCGCGCCGCACGATCAACCAAAAGGGCGAAGAGATCGAGCTGATCACCAAGGGCCGCCACGACCCCTGCGTGGGCATCCGCGCCGTGCCGATCGCCGAGGCGATGGCCGCTTGCGTCATTCTGGATCACCTGCTTCTGGACCGCGCCCAGACCGGCGGGCAGCGCGGACATATCGGCGGGTAAATCCACGCTTGATCCGGACGGAAAAGGCGAGGGCTGCGCAGGGCGCGGCCCTTCTTTTTGTGTCCGAACTGTCATCTGCGCTGTCACAAAGCCGGGAATCAGCGCTGGACTACTGCACTTGTTGTCGAGGCAAGCGTCATATTTCTTTCCCGCATCACACGAATCCAGCGAGAAAATTCTCTCCCGTTTTCGTTTGTTTACAGCCTGTTAACCAGACACCTCCCCGATGTCATTCAACTGTCACATTTCTGTATCAAAAGCGACATGTCGACGCTCTAGGTCACAGCCAAGGTCGAGCACGACCTCAGACATTCAGGAGAGATCCATGACTTCCGTGAAATTCACCGTCTCGGCCCTGGCCCTCATCGCTGCCTCGGCCACTGCTGCCTCGGCTCGCGACCAGATCCAGGTCTCCGGCTCCTCGACGGTGCTGCCCTATGCCACCATCGCCGCCGAAGCGTTCAGCGAGAACTCTGACTTCCCGACGCCGGTTGTTGAATCGGGTGGTTCGTCGGCTGGTCTGAAGAAGTTCTGTGAAGGCGTGGGCGACAACACGATCGACATCGCGAACTCGTCGCGTCCGATCAAAGACAGCGAGCGCGAAGCTTGCAAAGCCGCCGGCGTCGCCGACATCATGGAAGTCCGCATCGGCTATGACGGGATCGTCTTCGCCAGCGACATCGCGGGCAACTCCTTCGCCTTCACCCCGGCCGACTGGTTCAACGCGCTTTCGGCTGAAGTCGTGAAAGACGGCAAAGTCGTCAAGAACACCGCGACCAAATGGAACGAGATCCGCGCCGAGCTGCCGGATCAGGAAATCCTCGCTTTCGTTCCGGGCACCAAGCACGGCACCCGTGAAGTCTTCGAAGAGAAAGTCATCGCCGCAGGCTGCAAAGAGGCCGGTGCTGCTGACGTCTTCAAGAAAGAGCTCGGCGACGACAAAGCCAAGGAAGCCTGCATGGCGCTGCGCACCGATGGCAAATCGGTCGACATCGACGGCGACTATACCGAGACTCTGGCCCGCATCGGCTCGGCCAAGAACGGCATCGGCGTCTTCGGTCTGTCCTTCTACGAGAACAACACCGACAAGCTGAAAGTCGCGACCATGTCGGGCGTCACCCCCTCGACCGAGACCATCGCTTCGGGCGACTACCCGGTCTCGCGTCCGCTCTTCTTCTACGTCAAGAAAGCCCATATCGGCCAAGTCCCGGGCCTGAAAGAATTCGCTGAATTCTTCGTCTCGGACGACATCGCTGGCCCGACCGGCCCGCTGGCTCAATACGGTCTCGTGTCGGATCCGAAACTGGCCGACACCCAGAAGGCCGTGGCTGACGAAGCCACCATGCAATAAGCGAAAACGAGCGGGGCCAGAGATGGCCCCGCCCGCCCTTTGTAGCTTCTCCATCATCCATTTCCCGAACAATCCGAGGCCCTTATGCCTGCAATCTGGATCGCGCTGATCATCCTCGCGCTGGCCGTCGTTGGCTATGTGCTGGGCGTCAAACGCGCGCTGTCCCTTGCTGGCGGTGACAGTCGCCGTCTGCATTCCCGCACAACCTATTATGGCTGGAACGTCGCGCTGTTCGCCGCTGTTCCGGCTTTGCTGGTTCTGGTGCTGTGGCTGATCGCGCAGCCGGTCATGCTTGAGCGCGCCATGTCCGGTGCCATTCCCGAGGATATGCTGAGCGAAGGGGCAAACCGCAGCCTGATCATCGCCGATGTCCGCAACACCGCCAATGCCTTGAGCGCAGCCGAGCAGAAGGGTCTGCTCAGTGCCGCCGAGCTTGCCGATCCTGCGGGCAATGCCGATGCGATCAAGGCCAAGCTGACCGATGCGGGCATCCGCTTCGCCTCGGGCGCCACGCCGCAGATCTTCGCGGCCGCCGAGCATTACAGCGCCAGCCAATCGACTGGCCGCAAGGTCATCACCGTGCTCGCGCTTCTGGCCGCTGTCGCCGGGCTCGCCTTTGCGACCATGCGCATCCATCCCGAGTTCCGCGCGCGCAATGTCGTCGAGACCTTCATCAAGGGCCTGCTCATCGCCTGCTCGAGCATCGCGATCCTGACCACGGTCGGCATTGTTTTGTCGATGCTCTTCGAGACCGGGCATTTCTTCCAGGCCTATCCCTGGACCGACTTCTTCTTCGGCACGACCTGGTCGCCGAAATTCGGCGGCGGTTCGCAGCTTGGCATCCTGCCGCTGATCTGGGGCACGCTTTATATCTCGGTCATCGCGCTGGCGGTGTCGGTTCCGGTCGGGCTTTTCGCTGCGATCTACATGTCGGAATATGCGTCGAGCCGCGTCCGTTCGGTGGTCAAACCCGCCATCGAGATGCTGGCCGGTATCCCGACCATCGTTTACGGTCTCTTTGCGCTGATCACGGTCGGCCCGATGCTGCGCGACTATTTCGCCCAGCCGCTTGGCCTTGGCTCGTCGGGCTCTTCGGTGATGACCGCGGGTCTGGTCATGGGCATCATGCTGATCCCCTTCGTCAGCTCGCTGTCCGATGACATCATCAACGCTGTGCCCCAAAGCCTGCGCGATGGCGCGCTTGGCCTTGGCTCGACCCAGTCCGAAACCGTGCGCAAGGTGGTTCTGCCCGCCGCGCTGCCGGGCATCGTCGGCGCGATCCTGCTGGCCGCCTCGCGCGCCATCGGTGAAACCATGATCGTGGTCATGGGTGCGGGGGCTGCGGCGAAGATGAACCTCAACCCCTTCGAGGCGATGACAACCATCACCGTGAAGATCGTGAGCCAGCTGACCGGCGACACCGATTTCCGCGCACCCGAGACGCTGGTCGCCTTCGCGCTGGGTCTGACGCTCTTTGTCATCACCCTCGCCCTCAACATCGTCGCGCTGTATGTGGTGCGCAAATACCGGGAGCAATACGAATGACCGACGCAAGCCTCTCTGGGGCCGCTGCCCCCGCGCGTCGTCACGGCTCGCTGACGCAACTCGACGAGCGGACCCGCCGCCGCAATGCTGCCGAAAAGCGCTTCCGCGCCTATGGTGCCGGTGCGATCGCCATCGCCATCGCCTGTCTTGCGATCCTGCTTTTCACGATCCTGAGCAACGGTCTTGGCGCCTTCCGCCAGACCTACCTGACACTGCCGGTCGCGCTTGACGCGCAGGTGCTTGATCCTTCGGGCCAGCGCGATCTTGACGCGATGAAGAAGGTCACGACCATCGGTTACAGCAAGGTTCTGGAAGCCGCTTTGCGCCAGACCCTCGCCCAGAACGCCATTCCCGAAGAGGGGCTGTCGAAGAAGGACATCGGCGATCTGATCTCGAAAGAGGCGCCCGCGCAGCTGCGCAATATGGTGCTGGCCGATCCGGCACTTGTCGGCACCAGCGTCGATGTCAGCGTCCTGACCAACGGTCGCGTCGATGGCTTCTTCAAGGGCCGCGTGACCATGGCTTCGGCCGAAAAGGACAGCAACACCTCGCCCGCGCAGTTGCAGCTGGCGCAGACCCTGAAAGAGAAGGGGATGCTGGCCACGAAATGGAACTGGGCTTTCCTGACCAATCCCGATGCCTCTGACCAGCGCCCCGAAGCGGCCGGTGTCGGCATCGCGATCCTGGGCTCGGTCTATATGATGCTGGTGGTGCTGGTTCTGGCAGTTCCGATCGGGGTTGCGGCCTCGATCTATCTGGAAGAATTCGCGCCGAAGAACCGTCTGACCGATATCATCGAGGTCAATATCGCGAACCTTGCGGCCGTGCCCTCGATCGTTTTCGGTATCCTTGGTCTGGCGGCCTTCATCAACTTCGCCGGTCTGCCGCAATCGGCGCCGATCGTTGGCGGTCTGGTGCTGACGCTGATGACGCTGCCGACGATCATCATCTCGACCCGCGCTGCGCTGAAGGCGGTTCCGCCCTCGATCCGCGACGCAGCGCTTGGGATCGGTGCCTCGAAGATGCAGACGATCTTCCACCACGTCCTGCCGCTGGCGCTTCCGGGCATCCTGACCGGCACGATCATCGGTCTGGCTCAGGCGCTTGGCGAAACCGCGCCGCTTCTGCTGATCGGCATGGTCGCCTTCGTGAAGAACTTCCCCTCGGCCCCGCCGGAAGGTCTCTTCGACCCGGCTTCGGCTCTGCCCGTACAGGTCTATAACTGGACCCAACGCGCGGACCCGGCCTTCTTCGAGCGTGCCTCGGGCGCCATCATCGTCCTCCTCGTGTTCCTGCTGTGCATGAACGTTCTCGCCATCTTCCTGCGTCGCCGCTTCGAGCGCCGGTGGTGATCTTAAAAAGGAAATCTGATAATGAATGACATGAGCATCATGGAGCGCGCCGTGACCGTCAACGAAAGCAAGATCTCGGCCAAGAAGGTGCAGGTCTATTACGGCGAGAAACATGCCGTGAAGGACGTCGACATCGAGATCCTGGACAAGACCGTCACCGCTTTCATCGGCCCGTCGGGCTGCGGCAAATCGACTTTCCTGCGCTGCATCAACCGCATGAACGACACGATCGACATCTGCCGCGTCGAAGGTCAGATCACGCTGGACGGGGACGATATCTACGACCGCCGCGTCGACCCGGTGCAGCTGCGCGCCAAGGTTGGCATGGTTTTCCAAAAGCCGAACCCCTTCCCGAAGTCGATCTATGACAACGTGGCTTACGGGCCGCGCATCCACGGCCTCGTGCGCAACAAGGTGGAAACCGACGAGATCGTCGAGAAGTCGCTGCGTGGCGCCGCACTCTGGAACGAGGTCAAGGATCGCCTGCACGAGCCGGGGACCGGTCTCTCGGGTGGTCAGCAACAGCGTCTGTGCATCGCCCGCGCGGTTGCGACCCAGCCGGAAGTCCTGCTGATGGACGAGCCGTGCTCGGCGCTTGACCCGATCGCGACCAGCCAGGTCGAAGAGCTGATCGACCAGCTGCGCTCGGAATTCTCGGTCGTGATCGTGACCCACTCGATGCAGCAGGCCGCGCGCGTCAGCCAGAAAACCGCCTTCTTCCACCTGGGCAACCTGGTCGAATATGGCGACACCGACGATATTTTCACCCGGCCGCGCGATCCGCGCACCGAAAGCTACATCTCCGGCAAGATCGGTTGATCGGATAGAGGGCAATATGAATACCAACAACGAACGCCATATCGCCTCGGCCTTTGATCGCGACCTTGAAACGGTTCAGGCTCTGGTCGTGAAAATGGGTGGAATGGTCGAAACGGCCATTCAGGATTCGGCGCGTGCGCTGGAAACCCGCGACGACGAGCTGGCCGAAGATGTGCGTCAGCGCGACAAGGCCATCGACGCGCTCGAGGCCCAGATCAACGAAGAAGCCGCCCGGCTGATCGCTTTGCGCGCGCCGATTGCCTCGGATCTGCGCACGGCGCTGACCGTGATCAAGATCTCGGCCAGCCTCGAGCGGGTCGGCGATTACGCCAAAAACATCGCCAAGCGCAGCAATGTGCTGGCCCATATGCCGCTGATCAACGGCGCGGGCATCGCTTTGCGCCGGATGTCGACCACGGTTGAAGGCATGATGAAGGATGCGCTCGACAGCTTCATCCAGCGCGATGCCGCTTTGGCCGAAGATGTGCGCCAGCGCGATATCGATGTCGATCAGATGTATAATGCGCTCTTCCGCGAATTCCTGACCTATATGATGGAAGACCCGCGCAATATCACGGCCTGCATGCATCTGCATTTCATCGCCAAGAACATCGAGCGCATGGGCGATCATGCGACCGGCATTGCCGAGCAGGTGATCTATCTCACCACCGGCGAGCTGCCCGACGACACCCGCCCGAAAAGCGACAGTGTCTCGCGCGTGGATCTGAATGAGGGCGAAGACTGATGGCTTCGGCACATCAACCCTGCGTGCTTGTGGTTGAGGATGAGGGCGCGCAGCGCGAGGTCCTCAAATACAATCTCGAAGCCGAGGGTTTTTCGGTTGTCCTCGCCGAGAATGGCGATGAGGCCATGCTGCTTGTTCAGGAAGAGCAGCCCGATCTGATCGTGCTCGACTGGATGCTGCCCAATGTTTCGGGCATCGAGGTTTGCCGTCGGATCAAAGCCGATCCGGCAACGCGCTCGATCCCGATCATCATGCTTTCGGCGCGCTCGGAAGAGGTCGATCGCGTGCGCGGGCTGGAAACCGGCGCGGATGATTATGTCGTCAAACCCTATTCGGTGGTCGAACTCATGGCCCGGCTGCGCACGCAGCTGCGCCGCACCCGACCGACGACCATGGGTGAGCGGCTGAGCTTTTCCGACATCATCCTCGATTCGGCCGAGCATCGCGTCTTCCGCAGCGGGCAGGCCCTGCATCTCGGGCCGACCGAGTTCCGCCTGCTCTCGACCCTGATGGAAAAACCGGGTCGGGTCTGGACGCGCGAGCAATTGCTCGACCGGGTCTGGGGTCGCGACGTCTATGTCGATACCCGCACGATTGATGTCCATGTCGGCCGTCTGCGTAAGGCGCTGATGGTGAACGGCGGCGAGAACCCGGTCCGGACCGTGCGTGGCACGGGCTACGCACTCGGGTAAACACCTTTCGAGACTAAAAAAGGCGGGGATCTTTCCCCGCCTTTTTTGTTGCGCTGCGGTGTGACCGGGGCGCTTAGGCGCCCCAGCCGTTTCGGCTCAGCGCTGTTCGATCAGATCGGTGATCCGACGCACGGCGACGCGGCGGTTGGCTTGTTCAGGGCCATCGGTCTGGACGCGCAGGAACTGTTTGCCATAGCCCTGAACCACCAGGTTTTCCGGCGGGACCTTGAAATATTCAGACAGCGCCAGCGCCACCGATTCCGCACGACGGTCCGACAGCGCGAGGTTCGAGGCCGCCGAGCCCACCGCATCGGTATAGCCCTCGATCAGGAACATCTCTCTGGGGTTCTTGCGGATGCTGTCGGCAATGGCGCGGCCCAGATCCGACAATTGGCTTGCCTGATTGGGGTCGATCGCTGCCGAGCCGGTCGCAAAGGTGATCGATTGGATATCGAGCGGCGCCACCAAAGCGCGGACCTGCGCGATGTCGCGGATCTGGTCGAGCGTGAAGCGGCGGCTCACCCGCGATTCCTGCATCAAGGCGTCGCGAAGGGCTTGCTCGCTCATCCCGGGCTGATAGGGGATCGGGCGGGCAGGAGCGGGAAGCTCCGAGACACGCACCGGCGCCACATCGACGGTGTCGTCGATCAGCATGGTCGAGCGTCCATCCGGCCAGACCACCGAGCGGCGCAGCACGTTCATCCGCGCATCGCGGATCGTCACGACCTTGCTGCCATCTTCGCGCAGAACCGAGGTGATCGTCGAGCCATCCGAGAATTTCTCGGTCTGCACATTCGAGCCCGGCTGGAAGAGCAGCGTATCATCGTTCTTGATCAGCTGTTGCGAGCCGTCCGGATTGGTCACAACCACCCGGTCGCCGGTGTTAAGCGCAACCTGCTGATTGTTCGACAGATAGCTGCCCACCGCATAGCCCGCGAGCCCGGCAAGCGCGAGCCGCGCCAGATCGCGACCGGTGTGGTCGTCCTTTTTCTTCGCCTCGGTCTTGCCGGTGATCGCCTCTTGGATGCTTTGGGTCACCGAAGTGCCGAAGTCTTCATCCGAGCGGCGCGTGTCCTCTTTGGTGACGGTGACATCCGTAACCTTGCCCTCGGCCTTCTTGCCATTGGTGCCGGCCAGCAGCGCGTCATTGGGCACGACCTTCTTGGGGTTGGCGGCGGCAATCGCGGCATCGGTTTCCTTGGCCGCAGCCTCGGGGGCGGTGAGTTCGGTGACCGCGGGGTTGGTCTTGCCGCCTTTGCCAGCCTGCGCGGCATCTGCGGGAAGGATCTCTTTGCCGTTGCCGGTTGCATCGCCGGGAAGGATGTCCTTGTTTTGCGCGGCTTTGCCTTTCCCTTTGGCCTGATCTTGTCCGGCCTCGGTCGCTGCTGCGGCCGCGGCCGCGGCAGCCGCTGCCGCTTTGCCGTCCTTGGCCTTGCCTTCCTTGGCCTCAAGCGCCTGTTTCAGCGTATCGGGATTGTCCCCGACAGCCGTGGCCTGTCCGGCATCACCCGGCACCACCTCTTTGGGTTTGTCTGCCTTGGCGGCCTTGTCGGCGGGCTGGGCCTTGTCGGCGGCCTGCGCCTTGTCTGCGGCTTTGGCCTGACCTTTGGGTTGCGCGGCGTCCGCCGCAGCGGCAGTCCCAGCTGCGGCATCCGCCGCGGCTTTGGCCGCCTTGCCGGCTTTGGCAGGCTGATCCTGCTGCTCCAGTGCCTGCTTCAGCGCATCGGTCGATTCGCCAGCCTTGGCCTTGGCTTCGGCGGCGGCTTCAGACGCGGCATCTGCAGCTTTGGCCTTGCCCTTGGGCGCGGGCTGATCGACGGTTTCGGCGACGGCGGGCTTGGCGTCGGGAGCCTTTTCGTCGGGTTGGGCGCGTGCGGCCTTGGCGGGTTTCTTCTGGCCCTCCTCGGCAACCGCCTTGGCTTTTGCCGCGCGGTCAGGGGCATCCGCCGGTTTCACATCCGGGCTTTCGGCCTGAACGACCGCGGGACGCTTGTTCGGCGCGGGGGTGTCAGCGGCGGCTTCGGGACGTTGACGCACAGGCTTGGCATCCTTGGGCACCACGGCCTCTTCGGCGGCGGCCTGAGCGGCCTTGCCCTTCCCTTTGCCGGGATGTCCGCCGTCGGCTTGCGGCGCGGCGGCCTCGGCTTGCGCGGCATCCGCGTTGCGGGCCTTTTTGCCCGCCTTTTGCTGGCCCTCGGCCGGAGCCTCCTGTGCCTCTTTCGCCTTTTTCTTCGGCGCGACCTGCGTGGCATCCTGCGCGGCACCGCTTTGATCGGTCACTGCGCCTTCGGCGAGCGAAATGGTCGGCATGAGCAGGGACAGGATCGTGACGATGGCTGTCGTGGTTCTGAAGGTCTGGCGCATATCTGCTCCTCTGGCCACTGGGGCGCGTGTTAGTCGCAATAAAACCCCGGCTCGGGAGCAGAGTTCCGGGCCGAAGCGCCACGGTTGCGTGAAGCGCAGGATTTTGCCGACAAGAATCGCGCGAAGGTGGAAGCCGCAGAAAAACCTCATGAAGTTCGCGCCATCATCCCGCCGGGCAGGCGCGTGAGCTCCCCCGAAAGTTCAAGCGCGAGAACCGCGGGCGCCACGTCGGACGGCGCGGCGCCGATGTCGCGCATCAGGGCGTTTTCGTCGGTCGGGCTTAGATTGAGGCGATTGAGGATCTTCGCGCGGATCTGGCTTTGGCGCTGCGTCTCTGCCTCGGCATCGGCAATCAGATTGCTGGCCGTCGCCGGGGGCTCGGCCACGGGGGCGAGGGGCCGGGAGATCGTCAGCGCGGCCAGCACATCTTCGGCGCTGCGCACCAAGGTCGCGCCGTCGCGGATGAGGTTGTTGCAGCCGCCCGCCCGCGCATCCATCGGATGGCCCGGCACCGCCATGACCTCGCGGCCCTGATCGAGCGCATTGCGCGCGGTAATCAGACTGCCCGAACGCTCCGCGGCCTCGGCCACCACGGTCGCTTGCGCCAAGGCCGAAATGATGCGGTTGCGGGCGGGGAAATGGCGCGCGATCGGCGCAAGGCCCGGAGGTTGCTCGCTTAGAAGAAGGCCGCGTGCGGTGATTTTTTCAGCAAGCTCGGCATTTTCCGCCGGATAGATCTGATCGATCCCGCCCGCCATCACCGCGATGGTTCCGGTGTCGAGGCTGGCTTCATGCACCGCAGTATCAATCCCGCGCGCCAGCCCCGAAACCGTGCAGAGCCCCGCGCGACCAAGGCCAGAGGCCAGCGCGCGCGCCATGCGCAGCCCGAGCGACGAGGCATTGCGCGCGCCGATGACAGCGATTTTGGGCGCGCTGAGCGCATCGAGATTGCCGCGTAACCAGAGCAAGGGCGGCGCGTCAGAGATTTCGCGCAGCGCAGCCGGGTAAAGCGGGTCGCACCAGAAGAGAAGCCGTGCCCCGGCCTTGCGACCCGCGGCAAGTTCGGCCCGAGCGACGCCTTCGGGGCAGGGGGCGTAATCGCTCAGCCCCGCCGCGCGGGCGACCTCGGGCAGAGCGGCAAGTGCCGCAGCAGGGCTGTGATGCTCGGCAATCAGGCGGTGAAAGGTCGTCGGGCCAACCCGGCGCGAGCGGATGAGGCGCAGCACCGTCACCGCGTCGAAACCCGGGCTATCGAGGGGCAGTTCGAGAGCTTCCGTTTTTCGCCGCATGACATGTCACCCGCCTCATCCAGTCTCTGTCATCGCAGCCAGAGGTTAAGATAAGGTTATCCGCCGCCAAAATAATGGCCTGCGGAGGATGTCGCGTGGTGGCTCAGGTGGCCGAGCCGCCCACCGTCAGCCCGCCCAGCATCAGCGTCGGCAGGCCCACGCCCACCGGCACCCATTGGCCCTGCTTGCCGCAATTGCCGATGCCGGGATCAAGCGCGAGATCATTGCCGATGGCGCGGATCTGCTGAAGCGCGGTCGCGCCGTCTCCGATCAGGGTGGCGCCGCGAATCGGATCGCCGACGACACCGTTTTTGACGCGATAGGCCTCGGTGCAGGAGAAGACGAATTTGCCGTTGGTGATATCGACCTGACCGCCGCCAAAGCCGACCGCATAGATCCCATCCTTGAGATCGGCGAGAATCGCCGCCGGGTCGCTTTCGCCTGCCAACATGAAGGTATTGGTCATGCGCGGCATCGGCGCATAGGCATAGCCCTGACGGCGACCGTTGCCGGTGGCGGGCACGCCCATCAGGCGCGCGTTCTGGCGGTCCTGCATATAGCCGGTGAGAATCCCGTCCTCGATCAGCACGTTGCGCGCGGGCGGCGTGCCCTCGTCATCGACGGTGATCGAGCCGCGCCGGTCCGGGATCGTGCCGTCATCGACCACGGTCACCCCGGCAGAGGCGACGCGTTTGCCCAAAAGCCCGGCAAAGGCCGAATGCCCCTTGCGGTTGAAATCGCCCTCGAGCCCATGGCCCACGGCCTCGTGCAGCAAGATCCCCGGCCACCCCGGGCCGAGCACGACATCCATGACCCCGGCCGGAGCGGGGACCGAGCGCAGATTGACCAAAGCGATGCGCAGGGCTTCCTGCACGAGCCCTTTCCAATGCTCGGGCGCGACCAGCCCATCGAGCGCGATGCGCCCGCCGCCGCCTGCCGAACCCGATTCGCGGCGCGAATTCGATTCGACCATGACCGAGACATTGATCCGCGCCATCGGGCGGATGTCCGAAGAGAGCCCGCCTTCGGGGCGCAGAATCGCAACCTCCTGAACCGAGCTTGCGACCGAGGCTGTCACCTGAACGACACGCGGGTCGAGACTGCGGGCGTAATCGTCGATCTCGCGCAGGACGAGGACGCGATCGGCGAAACCGACATTCGCGGCCGGGTCGATCGGCGCATAAAGCCGCGGCGTCGGACCAAAGGGCGCAGCCGCCAGCGTGCCGCCCCCATTGCCAACGGCAAGCCGCGCGGTCTCGGCGGCACTGGTCAGGCCGCGCTCGCTGATTTCGGTCGAATGGGCGTAGCCGGTGACCTCGCCCCGCACGGCGCGCAGGCCAAAGCCCTGATCGGCCTCATATCCGGCATTGCGCAGCCGACCATCGTCGAAAACCAGCGTCTCGGCGCGGGAGCGTTCGAGAAAGAGCTCGCCGTCATCGCCGCCGGCGACCGCCGATTGCAGGATTCGAAGCGACTGATCGCGATCAAGGAGGTCTTCGAAAGGAGAGAAGGGGGCGTCATTCATCTGTCTTGTCCGTGCCACGTTCGGCAGACTATGGGGTTTTTGGCGCAAAATAGATAGGTATGGCTTGCCCGTGGGGGCAAGATATGGTTCTGACTTTCTCACCAATACCAGTTGGCCGCAGCACGCGGACCGACCGGTGCGACTGTAGGCAACGGGATGGGATGATGGCAATTGCTACAATGCGCCGCGCGCTGGCGGCAGTGACAGCGACAGGATTGGCAGCTTTCGTGGCGGCTCCTGCTCTGGCGCAGGAAGTTCTGGGTGATCTGCCGGTGATCGGCAAGCCGGTGAACAAGGGGATGGGTTTCCAGCCGCCGTCGAGCGAGCTTGCCCATGACCAGCAGTGGCTCGATCATTTCGTGCTGATCATCATCACGGTGGTGACGGTTTTCGTCTGCCTTCTGCTGCTGATCTGTATCCTCCGCTTCAATCGCCGCGTGAATCCGGTCCCGGCCCGCTTCACGCACAACACCCCGATCGAAATCGCCTGGACGCTGGTTCCGGTGCTGGTGCTGATCTCGATCGGTGCATTCTCGCTGCCGATTCTGTTCCGCAGCCAGGAAATGCCCGCCAATCCGGATCTGGTCATCAAAGTGACCGGGCACCAGTGGTACTGGTCCTATGAATATCCGAATGACGGCATCGCTTTCGACGCGCTGCTGCTCGAAAAGGAAGACCTCGCCGCGCATGGCTATACCGAGGAAGATTACCTCCTCGCGACCGACAACCCGGTCGTGGTCCCGGTCGGCAAGACCGTGCTGGTTCAGGTCACCGCAAGCGACGTGATCCACAGCTGGACCGTTCCGGCCTTTGCCGTGAAACAGGATGGCGTTCCGGGTCGGATTGCACAGCTTTGGTTCGCAGCCGATAAAGAAGGCATCTATTTCGGCCAGTGCTCCGAGCTCTGCGGCAACAACCACGCCTATATGCCGATCGTCGTGAAAGCCGTCAGCCAGGACAAATATGATGCCTGGGTGAAAGGCGCCAAAGAGGAATTCGCAGCGGATGCTTCGGATTACCTCCCGGCCCAGCCGGTCAAAGTGGCTTCGGCCCAGTAAGGGAAGACAGTGGCTCAGACGCGCGCATATGAAGGTCAGGGCGAGGCTCAGTTCGGCGATTACGTCGCCCTGCTGAAGCCCCGGGTGATGTCGCTGGTGGTGTTCACGGCCTTTGTTGGCCTGTGGATTGCCCCGGTGCCGATGAACCCTTTCGTGGCCTTCTGCTCGATCCTGTTCATCGCACTCGGAGGCGGGGCCTCCGGTGCGCTGAACATGTGGTATGATTCCGATATCGACGCCAAGATGCGCCGGACCCAGACCCGTCCGATCCCGGCGGGCCGGGTCGAGCGTGGCGAGGCTTTGGCCATCGGAATCGCGCTTTCTGGCCTTGCTGTGATGATGCTCGGCCTTGCGGCAAACTGGTTTGCCGCGGGCTTTCTTGCCTTCACCATCTTCTTCTATGCCGTGATCTATACGATGTGGCTGAAGCGTCTGACGCCGCAGAACATCGTCATCGGCGGTGCCGCCGGCTCTTTCCCGCCCATGGTGGGTTGGGCCTGCGCCACCGGCAGCATCAGCCTCGAATCGCTGCTGATGTTTGCGCTGATTTTCTTCTGGACCCCGCCGCACTTCTGGGCGCTGGCGCTGTTCACCAAGGCAGATTACTCGGACGCCGGTGTTCCGATGCTGACCGTGACCCATGGTCGCACCTCGGCTCGCCGCCATGTCTTTGCCTATACGCTGATCCTCGCGCCTTTCGCGATCTGGCTGGGGCTGACCTCGGTCGGCGGCCCGCTTTACATGGCGGTGGCTGTTGCGCTGAACGTGCTCTTCATCCACGGCGGCTGGCAGGTCATGCAGCGCGGGGATGCCGCAGCCGAGGCTGACGGCTATAAAACCGAGCGGCGCTTCTTCAAGCTTTCGCTCTATTACACTTTCCTTCATTTCCTGGCGCTTCTCGTCCAGCATTGGATTGGAGCAGGCTGGTAATGGCACTTCGTCCCGAACATGAAATCCATCAGCGCCGCCGCGGGCGCAATGTCGGCCTACTGGTCGTGCTGCTGATGTTTGTCGCTCTGGTCTTCGGCCTCTCGATCGTCAAGATCCAGCAGGGCGATCTGATGGAGGGCTTTGACCACCAGTTCCGTGCCTCGGCCCTGCCGCGCACGGAGCCGATCAAACCGGGCTCGCCGGACTCTATCGCGAGATCGGCCAAGCCGCGCACGCCGGCGGCTGTCAGCTCTGACCCGGCCACGACCTCTGGAGCGGATGCTCCCGCAGCAGGGGCGACCACCGCCCCCGCCGCAAACTCCGAAGCCGAGGCGACGCCATGACCGCGAATACCAAGATCCTGACCCGCCTCTTGGCCGTGGTCTTCACCATGGGCGCGCTCGCCTGGGCGGCGGTGCCGTTCTATTCCTGGTTCTGCAAGGTGACCGGCTATGGCGGGACAACCAATGTCGCCGTCTCTGCGCCCGATACCGTGCTGGATGAGGTCGTGCGCGTGCGCTTTGATGCGAACGTTGACAGCGATCTCGGCTGGACCTTCCGCCCGATGCAGAAGGATATGACTCTGCGTCTGGGCGAATCCGGCATGGCCTTTTACGAGGCCGTCAACAACACCAATGAGGCGATCACCGGCACGGCGAGCTATAACGTCGCGCCCGATCTCGCCGGTTATTACTTCAACAAGATCGAATGTTTCTGCTTCACCGAGCAGACGCTGCAACCCGGTGAGCGTGTCGAGATGCCCGTCAACTTCTTCGTGGATCCTGATATCCTCAAAGACAGTGACGCGAGCTGGATTCGCGACATCACGCTTTCCTACACGTTCCACCTGACCGACAAGCCCCAGCCGAAGCAAGCTTCGCTGGACGCCGAGCCGGCGCGGACCGTAAACTGACCAAAATAATCAAGACGCACCAACAGCCAGGATCCGAAAATGGCGCACGCTAAGAACCACGATTACCACATCCTGCATCCGTCCATCTGGCCGTTCTTCGGCGCGGTGTCCGCCTTCTTCATGCTGGTCGGCGGTGTCGCCTGGATGAAAGGCGAAAGCGGAATCGACCCGTTCGGCCTGACCGTCTCTGGCCCCTGGCTGTTCCTGATCGGCCTGGTCGGCGTCCTGTTCACCATGTTTGGCTGGTGGGCGGATGTCGTCCGCGAGGGCGAAACCGGCGACCACACTCCGGTCGTCCGTATCGGCCTGCAATACGGCATCATCCTGTTCATCATGTCCGAAGTGATGTTCTTCGTCGCTTGGTTCTGGGCCTTCTTCAAGAACGCGCTTTACCCGATGGGCCCGATGAGCCCGCTCAAGGATGGCGTCTGGCCGCCGGAAGGCATCGTCACGCTTGATCCGTGGCACCTGCCGCTGATGAACACGCTGATCCTGCTGCTCTCGGGCGTTGCCGTGACCTGGGCGCACCATGCGCTGGTCCATGACAACGACCGCAAGACCACGATCAACGGTCTGGCCATTGCCGTCGTTCTCGGCCTGTGCTTCACCGCGCTTCAGGCGCTGGAATACAGCCACGCGACCTTCGGTCTGGCCGACACGGTCTATGGCGGCGTCTTCTACATGGCGACCGGCTTCCACGGCTTCCACGTCATCATCGGGACGATCTTCCTCTTCGTCTGCATGATCCGCCTGATGCGCGGTCAGATGACCCAGACCAACCACGTCGGTTTCGAGGCCGCTGCGTGGTACTGGCACTTCGTCGACGTTGTCTGGCTGTTCCTCTTCTTCGCGATCTACATCTGGGGTCGTTGATCCAAAACGCGGCCCTGCTGGCAGGACCCAAGGCGTGCGAGGCGAAAGCTTCGCGCGTCTTTTTTGCCTGAACCCTCGGGCAAAAGCCCAAAGGCGCGCCACAGCCTCTTGACGATCGCGCGCCGATAGCAGACCCCCGGTAACGTCCCGCGTGGCACGCGCGCCGGGGCGATTGCCGTCCTCGCGACTTCTCGGAAGAACCCCATGCGCCGCTATCTCGCTCCTCTTATTGTCGGCATTCTTGGCTGTGCCATTCTCATCAGCCTCGGCATCTGGCAGGTCCAGAGACTGGGCTGGAAAGTCGCGATGCTCGAAGAGATCCAGGCCCGGATCGAAGCCGCGCCGCGCCCGCTGCCCGCTCGCTACGAGCCCGAGATGAAATATGACCCGGTCGAGGTTTCCGGACGGACCACCGGCGAGGAAGTGCTGGTCCTGTCTGGCACGCGTGAGCTCGGCGGCGGCTATCAGGTGATTTCCGCCTTCGAGACCGAGGACGGGCGCCGCATCCTGCTTGATCGTGGTTTCATCCCCGAGGATGACCGCCGCCAGCCGCGGCCTCCGGTCGAGCTGCATGTGATCGGCAATCTTCATTGGCCGGAAGAGCGGGGCTCCTCGACGCCCGCGCCCAATCTCACCGAAGGGATCTGGTTTGCGCGCGAGGTGCCGCTTCTGGCCGAACATCTTCACACCGAGCCGCTGCTCGTGGTCGCCGCGGCGGTCGAGGGCGATGCACAAGGCGTTGCGCCGGTTCCGATCAGCGTTCAGGGCATTCCGAACAACCACCTCGAATATGCCGCGACATGGTTCATGCTGGCGGTGATCTGGGCAGGGATGACAGTTGGGCTGATCTGGCGTATCAGACAGCGGAAATACTAGGGATCAGAATGAAATACGTTTCGACGCGCGGTCAGGCTCCCGAACTGACTTTCGAACAGGCGATGATGACCGGCCTTGCCCGTGACGGCGGCCTCTATCTGCCCGAGACCATTCCGACCTTCAGCGCCGCCGAGATCGCCGCGCTTGAAGGTCTGCCCTATGAAGAGGTGGCCCGCCGTGTCGTGGCCCCCTTCATCGGCGACAGCTTTACCGATGCGGAACTGCGTCAGGCGATTGCCAAGGCTTACGGCAATTTCGGCCATATCGCCCGCGCGCCGCTGGTCCAGCTGGCACCCGGCCATCATCTGCTCGAGCTTTTCCACGGCCCGACTTTGGCCTTCAAAGACTTCGCCATGCAGCTGATCGGTCAGCTCTTCCAGATCGCGCTGGCGCGGTCGGGCGATCGCATCACCATCGTCGGCGCGACCTCGGGCGATACCGGCTCGGCGGCGATCGAGGCCTTCAAGGGCCTTGCCAATGTCGATGTCTTCATCCTTTACCCGCATGGCCGCGTCAGCGAAGTCCAGCGCCGCCAGATGTCGACGCCCTCCGAGGCGAACGTCCATGCCCTCGCCATTGATGGGCATTTCGACGATGCACAGGCGCGGCTGAAGGATCTCTTCAACGACCATACGTTCCGCGACGAGGTTGGGCTTGCTGGCGTGAACTCGATCAACTGGGCGCGGGTTCTGGCGCAGGTCGTCTATTACTTCACCGCCGCCGTCTCGCTTGGCGCGCCTTTGCGCGAGATCGACTTCACCGTGCCGACCGGCAATTTCGGCGATATTTTCGCGGCCTCGATTGCCAAGGAAATGGGCCTGCCGATTGGCAAGCTGGTGATTGCGACGAACCAGAACGACATTTTGCACCGCGCGCTCACGACCGGCGAATATCGCACCGGCACGGTCGAGCCCTCGATCTCGCCCTCGATGGACATTCAAGTCAGCTCGAATTTCGAGCGCGCGCTGTATTTGGCTTATGGCCGCGATGCGGGCGCGATCCGTCAGCTCATGGACGAGCTGAAATCGGGCGGTTTCACCATCAGCCAGGGCGCGCTTCGGCACCTGCGCGAGACCTATGTCTCGGGCCGCGCCTCGGAAGAGGAAACCACCGCGATGATCCGCACCATCCGTGCGGAAGCCGCCGAGGTGATTTGCCCCCATACCGCCGTCGCCGTGAAGGTCGCGCGCGAAAACCTGCGTCCGGGCGTGCCGATGATCTCGCTCTCGACCGCGCATCCGGCGAAATTCCCCGATGCGGTCGAAGCGGCTTTGGGCATCCGCCCGCCGCTGCCGCCGCATATGGCCGATCTTTTCGAGAGGGACGAGCGCATCACGCAGGTTCCGAATGACGCTGAAGCCCTTAAAGCGCTCGTGCGCGACCGGAGACGTGCATGACAGCTATCCGCATTTCGACGCTTCCGAACGGATTGCGCATCGTCACCCACCGGATGGAGGGGCTGCATTCCGCCTCGATCGGGGTCTGGGTCAATGCGGGCGGTCGCGATGAGCGCGCCGAGCAAAACGGCATCGCGCATTTCCTTGAGCATATGGCCTTCAAGGGCACCGCGAAACGCTCGGCCTTGGAAATCGCCGAGGCGATCGAGGATGTCGGTGGCTATATCAACGCCTATACCTCGCGCGATGTGACCGCCTATTACGCCCGCGTGCTCAAGGAAGACACCGTGCTCGCGCTCGATGTCATCTCGGATATCGTGCTGAACCCGGTCTTCGAGCAACGCGAGATCGAGCTTGAGCGCGGCGTGATCTTGCAAGAAATCGGCATGTCGCTGGATACGCCGGACGATGTGATTTTCGACTGGCTGCAAGAGGCCGCCTATCCGAACCAGCCGATGGGCCGCACCATTCTCGGCCCGGCAGAGCGGGTCTCGAGCTTTGGCAAAAGCGATCTCGCCGGTTTCGTGGCCGAGCATTATGGCCCCGGCCAGATGATCGTCGCGGCGGCGGGGGCGGTTGACCATGACCAGATCGTGGCGCAAGCGACCGGCATTTTCGGCGGGCTCTCGCCCTTGACTAAGGTCACGCGCGAAGCTGCGCGCTGGCAGGGTGCCGAGATGCGCCGCGTCAAGGATCTTGAGCAGGCGCATTTCGCGCTGGCGCTCGAAGGTCCGGGCTATCGCGATTCCGATTATTTCGCGACCCAGATCTGGACCAACGCGCTTGGCGGCGGCATGTCCTCGCGGCTCTTCCAGAAGATCCGGGAAGAGCGCGGGCTCTGCTATACGATCTTCGCGCAGTCGGGCTTCCACGACGACACCGGCATGGTGACGATCTATGCCGGGACCTCGGCCGAGCAGATCTCGGATCTGGCGCAGATCACCATCGACGAGCTGAAACGCAGCGCCGAGGATCTGACCGAAGCCGAGGTTAATCGCGCCAAGGTCCAGATGAAGGCCGGGATGCTGATGGGGCTCGAAAGCCCCTCGGGTCAGGCCGAGCGTATGGCGCGCTCGCTCGCGATCTGGGACCGGGTGCCGACGCCCGAAGAGGTCGCAGAGCGCATCGACGCGGTCACCGTGCGGCAGGTTCAGGATCATGCGGTCGGGCTTTTGCACGCCGCGCGCCCGGCGCTCGCGCTTTACGGCCCGGTCGAGGATGCACCTGATCGCGACACCCTTGCCGAAAGGCTCGCCGCCTGATGTTCGGTCGCCGCCGTCCGCCTCGATTGGAAACCGAGCGGATGGTGCTGCGCTTGCCTGCGCATGCCGATTATCAAGCCTGGACGGCGCTGCGCGAAGAAAGCCGCGCCTTCCTGACCCCCTGGGAGCCGACCTGGGCGGCCGATCATCTCACCCGGAAAAGCTTTACCAACCGGGTCTATTGGGCACAGCGCGCCAGCCGCTCGCGCACCTCGCTGCCGTTGTTCATCATCCGCCACGACGGGGTGTTGCTCGGCGCGATCACGCTCGACAACATCCGCCGCGGCCCGGCGCAATCGGGCACGATCGGCTATTGGATCGGCCAGCCCTTCGCGCGTCACGGCTATATGCGCGAGGCGATTGCCGCGCTGGTCAATTTCGCCTTTACCGAGCTGGATCTCAGCCGCATCGAAGCCGCCTGCCTGCCCGAGAATGCCGCCTCGCGCGGGGTGCTGGAAAAGGCGGGCTTCAAATATGAGGGCGTCGCGCAAAGCTATCTTCAGATCAGCGGGCGCTGGCGCAATCATGTGCTTTACTCGAACCTGCGCGGCGATCGGCGGGGAAAGACCGATGCCGGCGCCTGAGGGCCGCGGCGGGTTGTGATCTCATACAAAATGCGCAAATTGGCCGCTGATGTGTTTGTGCCATTTGTGAGGTTTTGGTCATGGGTTTTTTCAGCAGCACGCCAGAGACGCTTCCGCTCGACAATTTTCGCGTGGCCCCCGGTGCGGTCGAGGCGAGCAAGGACGGCCGGAATTTCATGGTCGATCTCTCGGCGATTGCGCAGCAAAAGGCGAATGACCTCGGAAATGCCGCCAGATCGAAAGGGGGCACCGGGGCCGGGATCAATGTGACCGAGGGCGGGCGCTGCAAGATCGTCGAAGGCAAGGCCAAGAATGGGATCAGGACGCTGACCGGGCAAACTGCCACCGATGGCAAGGACTACTGGTTTCCCTATCCGGCCCAAGCGGTCGGCCATGTCGAGGTTCCAGCCGATGTGCCGAAAGGCACGATTGTCGCGACGCCGCCGATGAACGGATGCAGTCTCGTGGTGACCAAGACCGAGGACGGCAAGTGGCATTTCTTCCATGACCCGAATGGCGAAGTCATGTTCGGCAAAGGGGTTGGGCCGACTGACCGCATGGCATTGGACGACGAGATGAAGGCCGCGCGTGCCGGCGATCTGACTGGGCAAGACAAGCAACGAACCCAACATCAATTGCAGTTTTTCAAAAACTTCAGGGATTACGCAGGGGGACCGGCCTTCGCGAAAATCGGGAGGCCGACCGACAGCGGCGGGATGTCAGGTGGCCTTGAGCCGAAGGATTCCCAAGGCCAGGCCACTGTGGCCGAGAAGTCGAGCGCGACCGGAGAGCCGCATCAGTTCGGTCACAGCCTGATCTCGGTGAAGACGGATACGGGTTGGGACGTTTACAATTTCGGGGTCGTCACCAAAGGGAGCCAGAACGAACCCGAGGCGGTCGTCGAAGGGCTCGGTTCGAAAAAACTCGGCTCGTTCTAACGCGTTAGGACGGCATGGGGCCGACGCCCCCTTGCGTTGTCCGGATTTGCAGCGCACCTCTTGGCCCTCTGCAGATCCCGGAGGGCCCGCGATGACCGACCTCAATCCCGCTGATGCAAATCTCGCCGCGCGGCTGCCCGAGGGCGTGCTGCGCCCGGTTTCTGACGCCTATCTGGACGAGCCGCGCGGACGGCTTCACGGGCGCGCAGGGCTCATCGCCGCGCCGCGCTCGGTCGAGGAGGTTGCAGCGGTGGTTCGGGCCTGCGCCGAGGCGCGGGTGGGCATCGTGCCGCGCGGCGGCGGGACCGGGCTTGTCGGCGGGCAGGTCATGCCCGAGGGGCCCTTACCGCTAGTCCTGTCGCTGGAGCGGATGACAGCCATGCGGGGGATCTGGCCCGAGGAAAACGTCCTGATCGCCGAGGCGGGGATGACGCTGCACGCGGTGCGCGAAGCGGCAACGGGCGCGGGGCGCGCCTTTCCGCTCTCGCTCGCCTCGCAAGGGACGGCGGCGATTGGCGGCTGTCTTTCGACCAATGCGGGCGGCGTGGCTGCCTTGCGGCACGGGACGGCGCGCGCGCTCTGTCTCGGGGTCGAGGCGGTTCTGCCCGATGGCTCGATCCTGCGCGATCTCAAGCGGCTGCGGAAGGACAACACCGGCTATGATCTGCGCGATCTGCTGATCGGGGCCGAGGGCAGTTTGGGCATTATCACCGCCGCCGCCCTGCGGCTGATCGTGCCGCCTGCGGGCGTGGGAACCGCCATGCTCGAAGTCCCGGACCCGGCGGCGGCGCTGAGCCTGCTCGCCTTGGCCGAGGGGCGGCTTGCGGGCGGGGTGACCTCGTTCGAGCTTTTGTCGGGGCAGGGCATGGATTTCCTGCGCGACACCCTGCCGGAGGTGCGTCTGCCCCTGCCGCAGGCGCGCTGGTCGGTGCTTTTGGAGGTCGGCCTGCCGGAAGGGCTCGACCCAGCGCAGGCGCTGGAAGGCCTGCTGGTCGATGCGATGGAGCGTGGTTTGGTGCGGGACGGCGTCATCGCGCAATCCGGTGCTCAGGCGCGCGAATTCTGGCATCTGCGCGAAAGCTTGCCCGAGGCCAACCGCCGGATTGGCGCGATTGCCAGCCATGACATCAGCCTGCCGCTGTCGGACATTCCGGGCTTCATCCGCGACGCCGATGTCGCGCTGCGCCAAGGCAGCGATCTGCGCATCCATTGCTTCGGCCATCTCGGCGACGGGAACCTGCATTACAACCTCTTCCCGGCCAAGGGGCGGCGGCGCGAGGAATATGACGGGGCGCGCAAGGCCCTGACCGAGCAGGTCCATGAGATGGTCATGGCGCGCGGCGGCTCGTTTTCTGCGGAGCACGGGATCGGGCGGCTCAAGGTCGGCGATCTGGCGCGCTGGGGCGATCCGGTGCGGCTTCAGGCGATGCGGGCGATCAAGGCGGCGCTTGATCCTTTGGGGATCATGAACCCGGGCGCGGTTCTGGGGTGAAATGGGGCCGTAGCGCCTCGCGCAGGTGATCGAGATAGGCGGCAACGCGCGGCACCGGGAAGGGCTGCGGGAGCTGTAACGCCTGAATATCAAGCGTGGCCGTCGCGAAATCGCTGAGAAGATGGATCAGGCGACCCGCCGCAACATCTTCCTCGACGACGAAGCGGGGCGTGAAGGCAATCCCCTCGCCCGCCAGCGCCAAGCGGCGCACGGCGGCGGCACTGTTCACCGCGATCCGGCTTTGCAGCGCGACGCTGAGGGGCGCGCCATTGACGATGAAGGTCGCGCGATTGAGCGAGCTGTCATTGGTGTCGCGGATCGTGCGGTAATGTTTCAGATCGGCGGGCGTCTCGGGCTGGCCGTGGCGCGCAAGATAATCCGGGCTTGCCACCACCCAGGATTGGGTCGTGCCGATCCGCCGCCCGAGTAAGGCGGAATCGCGCAGATTGCCGATGCGGATCGCGATGTCATAGCCTTCGGCCGCCAGATCGACATAGCGGTCGGTGAGGTTCAGATCCACGCTCACGCGCGGGTTCTGGCGCAGGAAATCATGGGTCAGCTCCGTGATGAACATCTCGCCGAAGGTCATCGGCGCGGAGACCCGCAGCCGCCCGGTCAGCCCGGCCTCGCCCGCATGCAGCTGGGCGTCAAGCTCATCCGCAGCGGCCAGCAGGCGGCGCGCACCTTGCAGGTAACGCTCGCCCGCACTGGTCAGCGAGAGCGCGCGGGTGGTGCGGTGCAACAGCGTGACGCCGAGATCGGCCTCGAGCGCCGCGACATATTTGCTGACAAGCTTGTTCGAGATGCGCAGCCGATCCGCCGCCGCGGTGAAAGAGCCCGCGTCAACCACGGTGACAAAGGCGCGGATGCGGTCGATCCTGTCCATGACTGTCCACAAAATGGCGGGAATATCTCGCGAAATATAGCCGTTATCGGCGATGATCGGAAGTTCTATCTTCGCTTCATACGCAAACGGAGCGAACCCATGTCCGATACCACTCTTCAAAACGGCAATGCCGATCTGGCGGCCACCATTCTGCGCGTCTCGACCGGCGCACTGTTTCTGGTCCACGGCCTGACGAAGCTCTTCGTCTTCACCCCGGCGGGGACCGCGGGCTATTTCCAATCGCTCGGCCTGCCCGGCGCGCTTGGCTATCTGACGATGATCATCGAGATCCTGGGCGGTCTCGCGCTGATCGCGGGCTTCATGACCCGTTGGGTCTCGTTGCTGGGCGCGCTGGTCCTGCTGGGTGCGGCCTGGTTTGGCCATGTTCCCAATGGTTTTGGCTTCTCGAATACCGGCGGCGGCTGGGAATATCCGGTCTTCTGGGCCATCGTGATGGTGGCTTTGTCTTTCCTTGGGGACGGCCGCTGGTCGGTCTTTAACCGCAAATAAGTGAGGCGATCATGGCGACGAGTGATGCACCTGCCGACATTGGCCGCGTGGCCCTTGTCGTGAAGGATCTGGCCGGGATGAGCGATTTCTATCGCTCGGCCCTCGGCCTTGAAGAGCTGGCGCGCGACGCAGAGGTTGCGCGTCTGGGGCAGGGCGAGCGTGTCCTGCTGGAGCTGCGCGGCGACAAGGCCGCCCGGATTGCTGATCCGCGTCAGGCCGGGCTGTTCCACAACGCGTTTCTGCTGCCCAGCCGCGCCGATCTCGGCGCTTGGCTGCGCCATGCCGCCGATACCGATCTGCGCCTTGACGGTGCCTCGGATCACGGCGTCAGCGAGGCGCTATATCTGCGCGACCCCGAGGGCAACGGGATCGAGATCTATGTCGATCGTCCCCGTGCCGATTGGCCGCGCCGGGACGCTGCGCTCAGCATGGTCACGCGGCGGCTCGATCTGAACGATCTGGCAGCCGAGGCGCGCGGCCCCTTCACCGGCGCGCCCGAAGATACGGTGATTGGCCATGTCCATTTGCAGGTCGGCGATCTGACCGGCGCGGAAAGCTTCATCACCGGTCCTCTCGGCATGGGGCTGACGCAAAGGATGCAGGGCGCGAGCTTCTTCAGCTCGGGTGGCTATCACCACCATCTCGCGGGCAATATCTGGAACAGCCGTGGCGCAGGCGCGCGGCCCGACGGCGCGACCGGCCTTGCCGATGTCGAGATCCGGCTGACCCCCGAGCTTTACGCCGCAGCAAGCCAAACCCATCTGCGCGATCCCTGGGGCACGGCATTCACGCTGAGCGCCAAGGGCTGAACGGGCGCAAGAAACGACCACTTTCGGGGCCGTTGATCGAAAGGTCAACGGCCTTTGCCTTGCGCCCGCCGCATGGCCGCGTTGATTTGTCACCCGCCCGATATGCTTCTATGCCACCCCCAGATCCAGAGGATGGAGGGCTCGCTTTGCCAGATTATCTCGACCGCATCCGGCACAAGGGATTGCGCGATCTCGTGGTCTCCGCAGATCAGGCGGCGGCGCTTATCAAGGACGGCATGGTCCTTGGCATGAGCGGGTTCACCCGCGCGGGCGAGGCCAAGGCCGTGCCGTTGGCGTTGGCCGAGCGTGCCAAACGCGAGCCGCTGAAGGTCACGCTGATGACCGGGGCCTCGCTTGGCAATGATCTCGACAAGACTTTGGCCGAGGCGCATGTCCTCTCGCGCCGCATCCCCTTCCAGTCCGACCCGGCTTTGCGCCGCGCGATCAATGCGGGCGAGGTGATGTTCATCGACCAGCATCTCTCGGAAACCGTCGAGCAATTGCGCACCCGCCAGATCCCCGGCGTCGATCTCGCCATCATCGAGGCGGTCGCGATCACCGAAGAGGGCGGCATCATCCCCACGACCTCGGTCGGCAATTCGGCGAGCTTCGCGCTTTTGGCCCCGAAGGTGATCGTCGAGATCAACACCAGCCAGCCGCTGGCGCTTGAAGGGATGCATGACATCTTCATCCCGACCTATCGCCCCGCGCGGATGCCGGTGCCGGTGGTCTCGCCGCAAAGCCGGATCGGGCTGCCCTATATCCCGATCCCGCCCGAGCGGATCGCAGCCATCGTCATCTCGCAAAAGCACGACAGCGCCTCGAATATCCTTGAACCGGACGAGGACACCCGCGCGATTGCGGGCCATCTGACCGAGTTCTTCAAGCACGAGGTCGCCCAAGGCCGCCTCACCAACCAGCTCGCGCCCTTGCAAGCCGGGATCGGCACGATTGCCAATGCGGTGCTGCACGGGCTGATCGACAGCCCGTTCCACGACCTGACGATGTATTCCGAGGTCTTGCAGGATTCGACCTTCGATCTTTTCGACAGCGGCAAGATGGTCTTTGCTTCGGGCTCGTCCCTGACGCTCTCGCCTGCGAAGGGCGCGAGCGTCATGCCGCGCCTCGCCGAATATAAATCGCGGCTGATGCTGCGCCCGCAAGAGATCTCGAACCATCCCGAGGTCGTGCGGCGTCTGGGCATTATCGCGATCAACACCGCGCTCGAATTCGACATCTATGGCAATGTGAACTCGACCCATGTCATGGGCACGCAGATGATGAACGGCATCGGCGGCTCGGGCGATTTCGCGCGCAATGCCTTCATGTCGATCTTCGTGACGAAATCCATGGCCAAGGGTGGCAGGATTTCCTCGGTGGTGCCGATGGTCAGCCATGTCGATCACACCGAGCATGATGTCGATATTCTGGTGACCGAGCAGGGGCTGGCCGATCTGCGCGGACTGGCACCGCGTGAGCGCGCGCGGGTCATCATCGAAAACACCGTCGCCCCGGAATGGCGCGACCTTCTGCGCGATTATTCCGCGCGCGCGACCGAGCGTGGCGGGCATACGCCGCATCTGCTCGAAGAGGCTTTGAGCTGGCACGACCAGCTCCGCCGCACCGGCACGATGAAGCCGGAATGATGAAACCCGAATGACGAACTCCAAAGGCTGAAACGAAAAACGCCCCGCAATTGCGGGGCGTTTGCCGTTCGATCACCAAAGATCAGAACGCGGGGATGACCGCGCCTTTGTATTTCTCTTCGATGAAGGTTTTGATTTTCGGGTCGTGATAGGCCTCGACCAGCTCTTTCGCCCAAGCCGCGTCTTTATCGGCGGTTTTCACCACGATGATATTGGCATAGGGGCCTTCGGCCTTCTCGATGGCAATCGCATCCTTGCTGGGATCGAGCTTGGCTTCGAGCGCATAGTTCGTGTTGATGACAGCCACATCGGCATCATCGAGCGAGCGCGGCAGCTGGGCGGCGTCGAGTTCAAGGAATTCGAGCTTCTTCGGGTTTTCCGCGATGTCGAGCGGGGTCGGGGTCAGGCCAACGCCGTCCTTGAGTTTGAGCACGCCCTTGTCGGCCAGCAGCAAAAGCGCGCGGCCACCGTTGGTCGGATCGTTCGGGATCGCGACCTTGCCACCTTCCGGCAGATCATCCAGCGATTTCAGCTTGGACGAATAGACGCCCATCGGCGTGGTGAAGGTCAGGCCGATCGTGGTCAGGTCATAGCCACGGTCCTTGATCTGGTTGTCCAGATAGGGCTGGTGCTGGAAGATATTGGCGTTGAGATCGCCATCCGCCAGCGCCTGGTTCGGCATGACGTAATCGGTGAACTCGACCAGCTCGATGTTCAGGCCCTTTTCCTTGGCGATCGGAACGACCTGTTCCATGATTTCGGCATGTTCGCCGACCGAGACACCAACCTTGATGTCTTCGGCCAGAGCCATGCCCGAAACCAGGGCGAAGGCGGCAGTCAGGGTAGCGAAGCGCAGCTTTTTCATTGGCTTTCTCCTGTGAAAGAACTCTTTACCGGCCCCGGTTGCGGGGCGCGCGTTTGTCGAACCGGCTGGCGATCCATTCGCCGATGGATTGCACCAGCTGGACCAAGACGATCAGGATCACGACCACGGCGGCCATGACATCGGGCATGAAACGTTGATAGCCGTAGCGGATGCCGAGATCGCCAAGCCCCTTGCCGCCGACCGCGCCGACCATGGCGGAATAGCCGATCAGACTGACGACGGCCAAGGTCAGGCCCAAAACGATGCCAGGCATGGCCTCGGCGACCAGAACCTTGCGCACGATCTGGCCCGGCGTCGCGCCCATCGAGCGCGCGGCCTCGATCAGACCGGCATCGACCTCGCGAATGGCGGTCTCGATCAGGCGGGCGATGAAGGGGGCGGCAGCGATGGTCAAAGGCACGATCGCGGCATCGGTGCCGATCGAGGTGCCGACGACCAGACGCGTGAAGGGGATGATCGCCACGACCAGAATGATGAACGGAACCGAGCGCGCCGCATTGACCACGAGCCCCAGCACCTTGTTGAGCACGGGGCTCGAATAGAGCTCGCCCTTGCGCGAGGTCGCAAGGAAAATCCCCAAAGGCCCGCCGATCAGCGTGCCGAGGATCGTCGAAAGCGCGACCATATAAAGCGTCTGCAGCGTCGAGGCCCAGAGCAGGTTGATCAAACTAGCCGACATAGCCAAGCACCTCGGTCATCATGCCGTGACGGTTCAGAAAGGCCTGAGCCTCGGCGGCGCGGGGGCCGGGCAGGCTGACGATCAGGCTGCCGAAGGGATTGGGGCCGATCTCTTCGATCGCCCCGGCGAGAATATTGGTTTCGATCCCGCGATCAACGGCAAGGCGCGAGAGCATCGGGTCGGTGGCGTGATCGCCGATGAAGGTGATCTGCAGCACGGCCTGCGCGCCCTCGCCTTGCGGGGCAGGCGTCATGCGACCGGCGATGAAACCGGGCACGGCGACGCCGGTGACGCCGGTCAGGAACGAGCGCGTCGTCGGATGCTGAGGGCGCGAGAAGACGGCATAGGTCTCGCCCGCCTCGACGATGCGCCCGCCCTCGATCACGGCGACATGGGTGCCGATGTCGCGCACCACCGCCATTTCATGGGTGATAAGCAGAATGGTCAGGCCAAGCTCGCGGTTGATGTTTTGCAAGAGCTCCAGCACCTGCCGCGTCGTGTCGGGATCAAGCGCCGAGGTCGCCTCATCCGACAAAAGCACGCGCGGATTGGTGGCGAGCGCCCGGGCAATGCCGACGCGCTGCTTTTGCCCGCCCGAGAGCTCTGCCGGATAGCGGTTGGCCTGCGCGGTTAGCCCGACGAGATCAATCAGCTCGCTGACACGCGGCCGGATCTGTGCGGACGGCGCGCCTGCGATTTCCAGCGGCAACGCGATATTGTCAAAGACCGTGCGCGAGGAGAGGAGGTTGAAATGCTGGAAGATCATGCCGACTTCGCGCCGGATCGCGCGCAGCTCGGCCCCTTCGGCGGGCGCGACATCGCGGCCATGCACGATCACCTTGCCCGAAGACGGGCGCTCGAGCCCGTTCACCAGCCGCAGCAGGGTGGATTTGCCCGCGCCCGAACGGCCGATGATCCCGGTGATCGCGCCTTGCGGCACGTCGAGCCAGATATCGTCAAGCGCGACCACATCACCTGCGCCGCCCTTTTGCGGATAGAGGCGGGTCACGCCCTGAAAGGAAATCGCCGGTTCGCCCCGGTGCGCGGCCTCAGTCATCTCTAAACCCTGTCAAGTCGGTCAGAGGTATGCGCCTCGCGGGGGATTTTGCAAGAGGCGACACTTGCGCAAAGAGAAAACGGTGTTCCGATCTTGCTGTAAACGCCGGAACTCCGTCCTTTTTTGCGCAAAAATGTCGAGGTAGAGAAGATTTTTCTTATGCGCCGAGCGCGGAAATGATCGCGCCGAAATCGCTGGCCTTGAGGCTCGCGCCGCCAACCAGCGCGCCGTTGACATCGGCAATCGCAAAGATCTCGGCGGCATTCGAGGGTTTGACCGAGCCGCCGTAAAGCAGCGAGATCTCGGCGCCATCGGCAAAGCGCGCGGCAAGGCGGTCGCGCATCAGGGCATGGACCTCGGCGATCTGGTCATTCGTCGGGGTGCGGCCGGTGCCGATCGCCCAGACCGGCTCATAGGCGATCACGGTATTCGCCGCCGTGGCGCCTGCGGGGACCGAGCCCTGAAGCTGGGTCGCGATCACATCGAGCGTCTGGCCAGCATCGCGCTGCGCCTCGGTTTCGCCGACGCAGATCACCGCGACCAGCCCGGCCTCATGGGCGGCAAGCGCCTTGGCGGCGACCTCGGCATCGGTCTCGCCGTGATCGGCGCGGCGCTCGGAATGGCCGAGGATGACATGCGAGGCGCCGACATCCTTGAGCTCGACCGCGGCAATATCGCCGGTATGGGCGCCCGAGGTCTTGGCGTGGCAATCCTGACCGCCGACGCGCAGCACCGAGCCGGCCGCGCGGGTGGCCATGGCATGGATCAGGGTCGCGGGCGGGCAGATCAGCACGTCGCAGGCAGGCGAGGGGTGCGCGGCCACAAGCTGGTCGATTTCCGCCAGCGCGGCCAAGGTCCCGTTCATCTTCCAATTGCCAGCAGCAAGCTTGCGCGGTGCCATCCCTCATCCCCCGATTATCAAAACTCAGCAGGGATTAGGGACTTCGCAGCGGTCAATCAAGCGAGGCGCCTGTGATTTTGGCAAAGATTGCAACTGTTTGCGCCAACAGTCCGGGCGCGCGGCCTCAGCTGGCCGGGCGACCCGCGCCCAGAGGCTCAAAGCGCACCGATTCCCCGCAGCCGCAGGCTTCGGTCACATTCGGATTGCGGAACTTGAAGCCGGATTCGAGCAGCCCGGTCTCATAGTCAATCTCGGTGCCGAAAAGGAACATCTGTGCGGTCGGCGCGATCATCACGCGCGCCGCGCCCTGTTCGACGACCTCGTCCGAGGCATGCGGCGTTTCCGCCATCTCCATCGTATATTCCATGCCCGCACAGCCGCCTTTCTTCAGGCCGATGCGCAGACCATGCGACGACTTCCCCGCCATCAGCTTGGCGATTTGACGCTCGGCTGCCGGGGTAATGGTGACAGGGGATTTGCCGGGGATCGAAAACATGACGGGCCGCCTTTCTGTGAGATCAAAGATAGGCTTCCGCCCGCCGTCACTCAAGACCCCGAATTTCCGAAACCGGTGGCAGGGCGGCGACAAAGCGGCTCATCACCGCCACCGAATTCGCGGCGGCAAGGTCCATGAAGGTGCCCATCTCATTGTGACCCGCCCCCCCACCGGCCAGATCAGAGACCGAGCGGAAGGCGATGAAGGGCACGTCATTCGAATAGGCCACCTGCGCGACCGCCGCGCTTTCCATATCAAGCACATCGGCCTTGAAAGTTTCATGCGCC
The DNA here is from genome assembly GCF_000444995.1 of Paracoccus aminophilus JCM 7686. Lineage (NCBI taxonomy): Bacteria > Pseudomonadati > Pseudomonadota > Alphaproteobacteria > Rhodobacterales > Paracoccaceae > Paracoccus > Paracoccus aminophilus. The sequence goes on from NC_022041.1 coordinate 893,670, forward strand.
CAGTTCCGAAGCTGGGCATTGTCGACAAAAACCGAGCCCGACACGCCATTCCCGCCAATCCGCACTTCGGGCATCTTGGTCAGGCAGGCATTGCCTTTCGAGCAATTCGACAGTTTCACATCCTTGGCGGCTTCGGCTGCGATGCGAAACAGCTTGGGATCGACCTCGAACCAGAATTTGGTCTCGGGCTTCTGAGACTGTGCGGTGATCACATCGAGCGGGCGGGTGAAGAACATCCCGAAATTCTTGTGATCCGAGCGGAAGAAGCGCGGCATCGTGAAGGCACCGTCGCGCTCGCGTCCGGCAACCACCTCGAAATATTGGCCCCAACGCAGGGGAATCGCGACATCGCCGATGTCATATTTCGGCTCCGCGCTGCCAGCGATGCCGGTGAAGGCAATCGCCTGGATGTTGAACCGGTCGAGCGCGAGCTGCGCCGTCATCGCCGCATTCACCATCGAAACGCCCGAGAGGTAAAGGACGACATCCTTGCCCTCAAGCGTCCCGGTCACGAACTCGGTACCGTGCTGAATCGAATGGCCGGTCGGCTGCACGACCTCTTTCAGCGCCAGCCACTCGGGCTCGAAAGCCGAGACGATCGCGATCCGTGGGGTGTCATCCCAGTCGGGGCGTTCAGCCAGAGCCGGCGTGCCGAGAAGCAAAAGAGTCAGTGCGGCGCGCAGAGATCGCATTGCGATTCCTTATCCAAGGATCCATCAAGATAACTTGCGCTCAGATGACGGATCGTCAACCTCTGGAAAGCTTAGGATTTTCAGAAGACGCAATGTAATTTGCCGCCTGTGCCCCTTCGGCCGCAAAGCTGTGCAATCTTAGGGCTTCGGGGGTCGGCGTTTCGGGGCCTTGAGCCAGACTTGACCCGCACTTGACCTGCACTTGACATGGGGTGGCAAGCGGCTATAAGCGCGGCTTCATTGGTGTTGGTGGCCCCCGCAAGGGGATTCCTGTCGGGCTTCATTGCCAGAGGACAACGCCCTTCGACGCATCTGCGGTCCGGGAGAATGCTACCGGTTCCGGGTCTAACCGCAGACGCATAATTTGTGAAGGAGATCAGCCGTGACCAAACGCACAGCTGCCAAGTACAAACTCGATCGCCGCATGGGCGAAAACATCTGGGGCCGCGCCAAATCGCCGGTCAACCGTCGCGAATATGGCCCGGGCCAGCACGGTCAGCGCCGCAAGAACAAGCTGTCGGACTTCGGTACCCAGCTGCGCGCCAAGCAAAAACTCAAAGGCTACTACGGCGATCTGACCGAGAAGCAATTCCGTCGCATCTACGCCGAAGCCGAGCGTGTGAAGGGCGACACCGGTGAGAACCTGATCGGTCTGCTCGAGCGCCGCCTCGACGCCGTCGTCTACCGCTCGAAATTCGTCCCGACGATCTTCGCTGCACGCCAGTTCGTGAACCACGGCCACGTCCAAGTGAACGGTCAGCGCGTCAACATCGCGTCCTACCGCGTCAAAGAAGGCGACGTGATCTCGGTTCGTGACAAGTCGCGTCAACTCGCGATCGTTCTGGAAGCCGTCGGCCTGGCCGAGCGTGACGTCCCGGACTACATCGAAGTCGACACCAACAAACTGACCGCGACCTTCGTGCGCACCCCGACCCTTGGCGACGTGCCCTACGCCGTTGTCATGGAGCCGAACCTGGTCGTCGAATTCTACGCTCAGAACTAATTCGGACGATCCAACCGGATCATCCAAAAGAAGGCCGCTCCCACCGGGGCGGCCTTTTGCTTTGGGGCGCCCTTTGGCAGGGGCAGGCTGTCGCATTTGCCTTTTGATGCCAGCATGTTAGAACCCTGCATCCCCCAGCCAGATCATGGCGCTGCCCGGCTTTCGGGCCTGCGCGGACCGCCAGGGCCTATCCCCAAGGAGGCTCAGAATGACTGCGATCACCCCGCGCGGGCTGGAAATCAATCTTGACGCGGCCCGCCCGATGGAGCCCGCGCAGGTCGCGCGCCAGATGCTGCTGACCAGCCGGGTCGCGGCGCTGGCGACGCTCGATCCCGGTGGCTTTCCCTATAATACGGCGACGAATCTCGTGGTGCGCGCCGATGGCACGCCGCTGATCTTCACCGCCTCGCTTGCACTTCACGCCCGCAATATCGAGGCCGATCCCCGTGTCTCGCTGTCGCTGGCCGATCATGGTCGCGACGTGCTGGTGACGCCGCGCCTCAGCCTGTCGGGTCGAATGGAACGTGTCACCGGCCCGACGATTGACGCGGCCAAGGATCTCTATCTGCGGCGTTTTCCCAAGGCGAAGCTTTACCTCTCGCTGCCCGATGCGCGGATCTATCAGATGAAGATCGAGGCGGTTCAGCTCAATGGCGGCCCGGCGCAAAACGCCAATGACGTGACCCCGGATCACCTGCGTCTCGATCTGAGCGGGGCCGAGGCGCTGATGGCGGAAGAGGCTGCAATCGTCGAGGCGCTCAATGGCAATCCCGCGCATGTCGCGCGGATTGCCAAAGCGGCGGGCGTGACCGAGGACGGGCGCTGGAGCGTGACCGGGATTGATCCCGAGGGCGTGACGCTGAACGGACGGGCAGAGGCGGCGCGCTGGTGGTTTGGCGCGCGACTGACCTCGCGCGCGCGGATCGAGGCGGCGCTGGCCGCGCTCGGCTGAGGCCCGGGCGAAGGCCGCGCTCTTTTGCAACAGGGCGTGGCCTCTTTGCCATCAAACTGCCGCGACCTTCGCGTCAGGCTGTCGCCTCGGCTTTGGCTTCGGGTTAAAGTCCGGCGGGGCAAATTGAGGATGATCATGCGCAAGACCGCGGCCTTTCTGCTTTTGACACTCGCCGTGACCGGAGGGCCGGTCTGGTCCGAAACCGCTGATGAGAAGCTGTGGACCTGCAAGACCTCGCTCTCGGGCGCGGTGACAGAGATCAACTATCTCAAGGACGAGGGTTACCAGAAGAACGTCGGATCGATGGAAGCGCGATTCGCCCGTTTCGGCAAGGTGACCTGCCCGGGCTATGTCACCCTGCGCGAGATCCTGCGCCGCAATGAGATCAAGGACGAGGCCAATTACTGCCTGCTCTGGGATCAGAAAAACGACACCTATGTCGGAGCTCAGCTTGGCCCGCGCAAATCGAATGCGATCTGCGGCAAGACCTTCTGCACGCGGGTGAACTCGGCCAAGGCGGCGGCGCTTCAGGGCGGCAAGGCGGCGGTGACGTCGGGGTTTGAAGAGGTCACGCAAAGCCCCGGTCAGGCGATCATCGGGGTCGCGACGGGCGATCTCAAGGGCACGATCGAAGGCGCGGGCGCGGTTGCGGCGGGGCTGGCCTCGTCTCCGGCCGCGGCGGGTGCCGTGCTGGTCGGGGCGGCGGCGACTGGCGGCGCGCTTTGGTATTGCTCGGGCGGCCCTGACGACCGCGCCGCCGATGCTTTGCCCGAGGCCAAGCCCTATGTGCCGAGCGAAGAGGACACGCCTTTGGGTATGCATACGCCCGGCGCGGACCCCGCCGATGAGGTGGTCTGGAGCTCGACGCTGCCCGATGCCCCCAAAGCCGCAACTCCGGCCACGCCTGCTCCCGCGCCTGCGACAGCCCCGGAGACGGCCCCAGCATCCGACGCCACCCCTGCGACGGCACCCGCGCCCGATCCGGCAAAGCCGTAAACGGCACGCGATCATCGCGACATCATCGCGGCGCGCAAAGAAAAAGCCCCGGCAGTGCCGGGGCTTTTCCTCTTCGTGATCCGGGTATTCGCCCCGATCAGGCTTTGGCGAGATTGCGCAAAACGTAATGCAACACGCCGCCGTTTTCGAGATATTCGATCTCGACCTCGGTATCGACGCGGGCCTTGAGCTGGATCGTGCGCTCGCGGCCATCGGCATATTGGATGTGGCAAGGCACCAGCGACAGCGGTTTGAAGTCGCCTTCCAGCCCGTCGATCGAGATGACCTCGTCTCCGGTCAGTTCCAGCGATTTGCGGGTCGCACCATTGGTGAACTCGAAGGGGATGACGCCCATGCCGACGAGGTTCGAGCGGTGGATACGCTCGAAGCTTTCAGCGATGACCGCCTTGACGCCCAACAGGTTCGTGCCCTTGGCCGCCCAGTCCCGCGAGGAGCCCGCGCCGTATTCGATGCCGCCGAAGATCACCAGCGGGATGCCCGCTGCCTGATATTCCATCGCCGCGTCATAGATCGAGGTCTGCTCGCCATCGAGGCCCTTGGTGTAACCGCCCTCGACCCCATCCAGCATCTCGTTCTTGATGCGGATATTGGCGAAGGTGCCGCGCATCATGACTTCATGGTTGCCGCGGCGCGAGCCGTAGCTGTTGAAGTCTTTTGCAGCGACCTGACGCTCGGTCAGGTATTTCCCGGCAGGCGTCGTCGGTTTGAAGGAACCGGCGGGCGAGATATGGTCGGTGGTGATCATATCGCCCAGCAGCGCCAGAACGCGCGCGCGCTCGATATCGTGGATCGCGCCCGGCTCTTTGGACATGCCGCGGAAATAGGGTGGGTTCTGGATATAGGTCGAGGTCGCGGGCCAGTCATAGGTCTCGCTGTCGGTGACCTTGACGGCCTGCCAACGCTCGTCGCCTTTGAACACGTCCGCATATTTCGACTGGAACATCTCGCGGGTCACGATGGTATCGACCAGCTCGGCGACTTCTTTCGAGGACGGCCAGATGTCTTTGAGGAAGACCGGCTTGCCTTCGTTCGAATAGCCCAGAGGCTCGCTCGTCAGGTCGATGTTCATATCGCCTGCGATGGCGTAAGCGACGACCAGCGGCGGCGAGGCCAGATAGTTCGCGCGCACATCGGGGCTGATCCGGCCTTCGAAGTTGCGGTTGCCCGAGAGGACAGAGACCGCGACCAGATCATTGTCGTTGATCGATTTAGAGATCGCCGGCTCCAGCGGGCCCGAGTTGCCGATGCAGGTCGTGCAGCCGAAACCAACGAGGTTAAAGCCAAGCGCGTCGAGATCTTCCTGAAGGTTCGCGGCCTTCAGATATTCCTCGACCACCTGCGAGCCGGGGGCGAGCGAGGTCTTGACCCAAGGCTTCCGGGTCAGGCCAAGCGCGCGGGCTTTGCGGGCAACAAGGCCAGCCGCCATCAGCACGTAAGGGTTCGAGGTGTTGGTGCAGGACGTGATCGAGGCGATCACGATCGAGCCGTCATGGAGCTTGTAGCTTTCGCCCTCGACATCGCCCGAGGCAAAGCCGTCATGGTGGCCCGGCAGGTGATCCGGAGCAGGCGCGCCGCCATCGCCGTTCCAGCGCTTTTCCGATTTCTCGGTCGGCTCGGGCAGTTTGCGGGTGCCGCAGATGTATTTCGCGAATTCCGTTGCCGAGGCGGTCAGCGGAACGTGATCCTGCGGACGTTTCGGGCCGGAGATCGCCGGGACGACCTCGCTCTGGTCGAGTTCCAGCGTCGAGGAATAGACCGGCGCATAATCAGCACCGCGCCAGAAGCCGTTTTCCTTGGCATAGGCTTCGACCAGCGCAATCCGAGCCTCTTCGCGGCCGGTTTGACGCAGGTAGCGCAGGGTTTCATTGTCGACCGGGAAGAAGCCGCAGGTCGCGCCATATTCCGGCGCCATGTTGGCGATGGTCGCGCGGTCGGCCAGCGGCATATGGTCAAGGCCTTCGCCGTAGAATTCGACGAATTTGCCGACAACGCCGTGTTTGCGCAGCATTTGAACGACTTTAAGGACGAGGTCGGTCGCGGTGACGCCTTCGGTCAAAGCGCCGGTGATCTTGAAGCCGACGACTTCCGGGATCAGCATGGAAACCGGCTGGCCGAGCATCGCGGCCTCGGCTTCGATCCCGCCAACACCCCAGCCCAGAACGGCAAGGCCGTTGACCATGGTGGTGTGGCTGTCGGTGCCGACGAGCGTATCGGGATAGGCAACCTCTTCGCCGTTCTGGTCCTTGTCGGTCCAGACGGTCTGGGCCAGATATTCAAGGTTCACCTGATGGCAGATGCCCGTCCCCGGAGGCACGACGCGGAAGTTGTTGAACGCGTTCTGGCCCCATTTCAGGAACGTGTAACGCTCCATATTGCGCTCATATTCCAGCTCGACGTTGCGCTGGAAGGCGCGGGGGGTGCCGAATTCGTCGATCATCACCGAGTGGTCGATGACCAGATCAACCGGGTTCAGCGGGTTGATCTTTTGCGGATCGCCGCCAAGCGCCTTGATACCGTCGCGCATCGCGGCAAGGTCAACCACGGCGGGAACGCCGGTGAAGTCCTGCATGAGCACGCGGGCGGGGCGATAGGCGATCTCGCGCGGGTTTTGCCCGCCCAGCTTCGCCCATTCGGCGAAGGCCTTGATATCCTCGACCGAGACGGTCTTGCCGCCATCCTCGAAGCGCAGCAGGTTCTCGAGCACGACCTTCAGCGAGGCCGGCAGTTTCGAGAAATCACCAAGCCCGGCTTCGGTTGCGGCCGGAATCGAGTAATAGGCATAGGTTTTGCCGCCAGCGTTGAGGCTGCGGCGGGTTTTTGCGGAGTCTTTTCCCGTTTCGATGGGCATAGCTCGCTCCCTATCGTGGCTAAGGTGGCTGTGAGGCGGTCTGAGCGCCATGTGCGCTTTTTCGGGCGAGGGTGCAAGGGTCTCGGACCTGATTGTATGCGATTGTATGCGAAAAAAATTCCGAGCGGGACAGGCTGTTGCGATGGTGACACGGCACTGATGTAATCGCGCGACGCTAACAAACCCTTGATTTGGCACTTTGCCCCCGCAGACGTTAGGTGGACGGGATCATGCCGTGGTTCTCTGCGGTGGCCTATTGGAAAAGCTCTTGATGACCGCATGTCTGCCCGCTGGCTCTGATGACGTTTTGTCGCGCCAACCGATATGCCGCATACCACCGCATCGGGCTGCGGTCAGGTTGCGGCGTGCAGGTCGGATGTCGCTGCAGGTTCTGGCCATGGGGATGTTCCTTGTCGCAGCCCAGCCGGGTCTGGCTCAGGACAGTGAATCCGATGGCGGTGTCAGTGGAATGACAACCGGAGGCGGAGACGGGTTTTCCTCGTCGACCGGCTTTGGTGGCTCGATCACCCATTCTCCGGGCAGCGATGTTTCGGCCTTTGGCTCGGCCGCGACCGGAGATCCGTCGAGCGCGACGGCGGGATATGGCGGGATGAGCGGCGATCTGAGCGCCGATGACAGCACCAGCTTTCTCGATGCGCCCGACGGCGAAGCGGGGCTGATCCGGGCGCCGCGTGCGCTTGGCGGTTCGGCGGATGCGGCTTTTAAGAGCAGCACGATGGATGGGGCGAATTACGGCTTTTTGCCCGAAGCGGGCCAACCCCAGCCCAACCAACTGCTCGAAGCCAACCGCGCGGCGCCTCTGGCCGCGAATGCGCTGCCGATCGGGCCGATGATTCACTCTCCGGTTGTGGTCGAGCTGTTCACCTCGCAGGGCTGTTCCTCTTGCCCTGCGGCCGATGACATGCTGGCGGATCTGGCCAATCGTTCGGATGTGCTCGCGCTGTCGTGGCATGTCGATTACTGGGACTATCTGGGCTGGAGCGACGATTTCGCCCGTCCCGAATTCACCGTGCGTCAGAAAAACTATGCCCGCGCCGCCGGAGAGCGCTCGATCTATACACCGCAGATTCTGGTTGGCGGTACCGATACGCTGCTCTCGCTGCGCCCGGCCGATCTGATGTCGCTGATCGAGACCGAAATGGCGCGCCCGATCGCGCTTTCGGTGGTCTCGCAGGATACGCCCGACGGGTTCAAGATCGAGCTGACCCCGCGCGGCCCCAGCAAGCACGGCATTGCGATCCTGCTGATCCGCTACGCACCCGCGCGGCAGGTCGAGGTGAAATCCGGCGAGAATCGCGGCCTCACGCTGACCTATCGTAATATTGTTCTGGGCGTGGACCGGATCGCGACCTGGGACGGGCGCCAGCCGCTGCGGCTGAAGGTATCGAGCATGGCGCAACCCGGCTCGGCCTATCCGCCCGACACCCGCCACGCGCTGATCGCTCAGCAGATCGGGCGCAAGGATGCGGCCTCGGGCGCGATTCTGGCCGCGATCAAGCTGGACTGAGGGCTGAGGGCTTAGCGGCTTGACGCGTCGCGGCCCTGATGCGGCCTCGATCCGACCTCGCGCCAACCCCGATCCGGCGCGACCCCGCGCCACCTTGCCCAAGCCCCGCGCCTGAGCGACAAGGCAAGACGATTATCACACCGGAGAGCCAGATGACCGAACCCAAAAAGCCCGCACCGCTCGCGAAGGCTGTCCTTGAATTCGGACCGGCGCTGCTGTTCCTGCTGACCTTCCTTGCGCTCAAGAACAAGACCGTGACGCTTGGCGGGACCGAGTATCAGGGCTTTGTCGTCGCGACGATGGTTTTCGTCCCGGTTCAGGTCATCGCCACGCTGATCCTGTGGCGGATGACCGGCAAGATCTCGGTCATGCAGATCATGACTCTGGTCTTGGTGGTATTTTTCGGCGGGCTGACGGCTTGGCTCAATGATCCGAAGTTTCTCGAAATGAAGCCGACGATTCTCTATCTCTTCTTCGCCGGGCTTCTTGGCCTCAGCCTTGCTTTGCGGCGCAACTGGCTCCAGGCGGTGATGGGCGAGGCACTGCCGATGCAGCCCGAGGGCTGGCGCATCCTGACGATCCGGCTGGTCGTGCTGTTTCTGGCGATGGCCGCGCTGAATGAAATCGTGCGCCACACCATGTCGCAATCCGCTTGGGTCTGGTTCAAGACCATCGGTCTGGTGGTCATCATGTTCGGCTTCTTCATCGCCAATGCGAAGCTCTTTGAACGCTACGCGCTGCCCGCCAAGGACGAGGACTCGCGGGGCTGAGCCTTTTTCGCTGTTGCCGCAAGGCCGGAATGCGGATTTCGCTTGCGGGTGAACTTGCACAGGCGCGGGCCGAGGAGTAACCCCGAAGCCGCAATTCTGCACAAATCCGGGAATCCGCCATGTCCACAGATCCGAAACCGCAGCTTCACCCTCGCACCCGCGCCGTTCACGCAGGCACGCGCCGCAGCCAATATGGCGAAATGGCCGAGGCGCTCTTCATGACGCAGGGCTTTGCCTATGACACGGCAGAGCAGGCGGAGGCGCGGTTCATCAATGTGGGCCCGGACGAGTTCATCTATGCGCGCTACGGCAATCCGACCAGCCGGATGTTCGAGGATCGCATCGCAAGTCTTGAAGGCACCGAGGACGCCTTTGCAACCGCAAGCGGCATGGCGGCCGTGAACGGTGCATTGATGTCCATGGTCAAGCCGGGCGACCATATTGTCTCTTCCTCCGCGCTCTTCGGCTCGTGCCTCTATGTGCTCGATCTTCTGGCGAAATTCGGGGTCGAGATCAGCTATGTCGATGGCACCGATCTCGATCAGTGGAAAGCCGCGATCCGTCCCGGCACCAAGGCCGTCTTCTTTGAAAGCATGTCGAACCCGACGCTGCAAATCGTCGATATCGCGGGGGTCGCGAAACTGGCCCATGCGGTCGGCGCGCTGGTCGTCGCGGACAATGTCTTCGCGACCCCGACCTTCTCGAATGCGGCCGAGCAGGGCGCGGATGTCATCATCTATTCGACCACCAAACATATCGACGGGGCCGGGCGTGCTTTGGGCGGCGTGATCTGCGGCACCCGCGATTTCGTGCGCAATGTCGCCGAGCCCTATCTCAAGCACACCGGCGCCGCGATCAGCCCCTTCAATGCCTGGCTGATGCTGAACGGTCTGACGACGATGGATCTGCGCGTGCGCGCCATGGCCGACAGCGCGCTTCAGGTGGCGACGGCGCTGGAAAGCCTGCCGCAGATCTCGAAGGTGATCTATCCGGGGCTGGCAAGCCATCCGCAGCACACGCTGGCCGCGCGCCAGATGGGCACGGGCGGCACGATGATCGCCGCCGATACCGGTAGCAAGGACGCCGCCTTCCGCGCGATGAACCGGCTCGAGGTCGCGAAGATCTCGAACAATCTCGGCGATGCCAAGACGATCGTGACCCATCCGACGACGACGACGCATCAGCGCCTGTCCGAGGAGGCGCGGCTGGCGCTTGGCATCACGCCGGGGCTTTTGCGCATCTCGGTCGGGCTCGAACATCCCGAGGATCTGATCGCCGATCTGCGCCAGGCGCTTGCAGGCTGAACCGCTGGCCCGTCCGCCTTTCCGGCACGCTCAAAGCGAGCTGTGACCTTTTGGGGATGGGCCCTCGGTATGAAGCTGGTTAATCAGGGGTTCCTTTCGGGCCCCTGACGCCCCATATTCATCCTTCCGCGCGAGGAGAATGCCATGACCCATGTTCGGCCCGTGAACACCAGCCAGCCGGTCTATAGCCGGACCTATCCCGCCGATTTCAAGGTGGACGAGGCCTATAAGGCCACGCTGCCCGATCTGCAGAATGGCCCCGCGAGCCTGATCGTCGGGGCGAATGCACCGATCCAACATGTCGGCATCTCGAATTTCCGCCTGCCGATTCGCTATCTGAAACGCGATGGCGGTGAGATCACGCTGGAAACCAGCGTCACCGGCACGGTCAGCCTTGAGGCCGACCGCAAGGGCATCAACATGAGTCGCATCATGCGGTCCTTCTATGCCCATGCGAACAAGGATTTCTCGCTCGCGGTGATCTCCGAGGCGCTCGACGACTATAAAAGCGACCTCGACAGTTTCGACGCCCGCATCCAGATGCGCTTTTCCTATCCGATGGAGGTGGGCTCGCTGCGCTCTGGCCTCTCGGGCTGGCAATATTACGACATCGCGCTCGAGCTGATCGAGCAGGGCGGCGAGCGGCTGCGCATCATGCATTTCGACTATGTCTATAGCTCGACCTGCCCGTGCTCGCTCGAGCTGTCGGAGCATGCCCGCAACACGCGCGGGCAATTGGCGACGCCGCATTCGCAGCGCTCGATCGCGCGGATCTCGGCGGTGATGCTGCCCGAGGATGGCAAGCTGTGGTTTGAGGATATGGTCGCGATCTGCCGCGCCGCCGTGCCGACCGAGACGCAGGTCATGGTCAAGCGCGAGGACGAGCAGGCTTTTGCCGAACTCAACGCCGCCAATCCGATCTTTGTCGAGGATGCGGTCCGCGCCTTTGCCGACCAGCTTCTGAAGGATCCGCGCATCGGCGATTTCCGCGTCATTGCCAGCCATCAGGAATCGCTGCATTCGCATGATGCGGTCAGCTTGCTGACCTCGGGGCCGACTTTCGCGCAATCGAGCCTTGATCCGACGACCTTCTCGGCGCTGCGGGCTTAACGAGTTTCGGAACAAGGCGTGAACACACGCTTTTCATGCGGCCTCGCGCCCGCTATGGTGACGCTATGAGCCAGTATGACGATTTCGATCCTTTCGAGGCGGCCGCGGCCCCCGTCCCTCTGTCCCAGCGGGCGATGGGCGTGCGGCCGACGCCCTATCTTGACGGTCTGAACCCGGCGCAGCGTGCGGCGGTCGAAGAGCTTGACGGCCCCGTCCTGCTGCTTGCCGGGGCAGGGACCGGCAAGACCCGGGCGCTGACGACGCGGATCGCGCATCTGCTGATGCAGGGCAAGGCGCGGCATGGCCAGATTCTCGCGGTGACCTTCACCAACAAGGCCGCGCGCGAGATGAAGGACCGTATCGCCCGGCTTCTGGGCGAAACCGTCGAGGGGATGCCCTGGCTTGGCACCTTTCACTCGGTCTCGGTCAAGATCCTGCGCCGCCATGCCGAGCTGATCGGCAATGCCGACCTGCATCTGAAGACGACCTTCACCATTCTCGACACCGACGATCAGATCCGGCTGCTGAAGCAGCTGATCGCGGCGGAAAACATCGACGAGAAACGCTGGCCCGCGCGAATGCTCGCCGGGCTGATCGACGCGTGGAAGAACCGCGCGCTGACGCCGTCGCGCGTGCCGAAAAGCGATGCCCGCGCCTATGACGGCTATGGGGTGAAGCTCTATCAGGCTTATCAGGACCGCTTGCTCGCGCTGAACGCCGTCGATTTCGGCGATCTCTTGATGCATTGCGTGACGTTGTTCCAGGCCCATCCCGACATTCTGCGCCAGTGGCAGGAGCGCTTCCGCTATATCCTTGTCGACGAATATCAGGACACCAACACCGCGCAATATCTCTGGCTGCGGCTGCTCGCACAGGCCCATCACAACATCTGCGTCGTGGGCGATGATGACCAGTCGATCTATGGTTGGCGCGGCGCCGAGGTCGGCAACATCCTGCGCTTTGAAAGCGATTTCCCCGGCGCCAAGGTTATCCGGCTTGAACAGAACTATCGCTCGACCCCGCATATCCTCGCGGCGGCCTCGCGGCTGATTGCGGCCAATTCGGGGCGGCTTGGCAAGACGCTCTGGACCGAGGCCGAGGGCGGCGAGAGGGTGCGGCTGATCGGCCATTGGGACAGCGAGGCCGAGGCGCGCTGGATCGGTGAGGAGATCGAGGCCTTCCACGGCGGCCACCGCGCCGCCATCGGCAAGCGCAGCCTCAATGACATCGCGATCCTCGTGCGCGCCAGCCATCAGATGCGCGCCTTTGAAGACCGCTTCATGACCATCGGTCTGCCCTATCGCGTGATCGGCGGCCCGCGCTTCTATGAGCGGCAAGAGATCCGCGATGCCATGGCCTATTTCCGGCTGGCGGTTTCGCCCGACGACGATCTGGCTTTCGAGCGGATCGTGAACGTTCCCAAGCGCGGCTTGGGCGACAAGGCGGTGCAGAAGGTCCAGATCGAGGCGCGTGACCGCGGCCTGCCGCTTCTGCTGGGTGCTGCGGCGGCGGTGGCCTCGGGCGCGGTCGGCGGCAAGGGCGGCGGCGCCTTGCGCCTGCTGACCGAGCAGCTGGGGCGCTGGCACGCCGATGCGATCGATTCGACCGTGTCCCATGTCGAGTTGGCCGAGCGGATCTTGGACGAATCGGGCTATACGGCGATGTGGCAGAACGACAAATCGCCCGATGCGCCGGGGCGGCTCGACAACCTCAAGGAATTGGTCAAGGCGCTCGAGGAATTCGAGAACCTGCAAGGCTTCCTCGAACATGTCGCGCTGGTCATGGACACCGACAAACAGGAATCGGCTGAGCAGGTCTCGATCATGACGCTGCATGGCGCCAAGGGCCTCGAATATCCCATCGTCTTCCTGCCGGGCTGGGAGGATGGCCTGTTTCCTAGCCAGCGCAGCATGGACGAAAGCGGCACCCGCGGGCTCGAGGAAGAGCGGCGGCTGGCCTATGTCGGCATCACCCGCGCCGAGGAGCTCGCGACGATCAGCTTTGCCGGAAACCGGCGGATGTATGGCCAATGGCAAAGCTCGCTGCCCTCCCGCTTCATTGACGAGCTGCCCGAGGATCACGTCGATGTCCTGACCCCGCCCGGCCTTTACGGCGGCGGCTATGGCGCGGCGGCGCAGCCCTATGGGCAATCCTCGATCTACGACCGAGCGTCCAAGGCCGATGTCTATAATTCTCCGGGCTGGAAGCGGATGCAGGAGCGCAGCAGCCATCACGCGGCCCCGGTTCACAAAAAGCCCGTGACCATTGATGCCGATCCGGCGGCGGGTTTTACGGTGGGTGAAGAGGTCTTCCATCAGAAATTCGGCAAGGGCCGGATCATGGGGATTGCCGAGGATACGCTGACCGTCGAATTCGGCACCGGCTTCAAGACCATCAAGGCGGCTTATGTCCAGCCTCTGAGCGCGGCTGGCAGCGACGACGTGCCCTTCTGAGCGCAAAAGGCGGCCCGGTGGAGCCGCCGTCACTCGTTACAGAACTGGTGGGCCTCAGAGCGCCGCTTTGACGATCTCGCGCAGGGGCGTGGTCGGGCGACCGATCAGGGTCGAGAGCGATTTGTCCTCGGCATAAAGCGCGCCATTCGAGGCCCCGACATCCCAGCCCGCAATCATCGCGGCGAAATCTGCAGGAATGCCCGCCCCGGCCAGAGCGGCGGCGTAATCACCTTCCGAGAGGTGTTTGTAGGGCACGTCCTTGCCGGTCTGGGCCGAGATCTCGGCGGCGAGATCGGCGAGTGTGAAGGCTTGATCGGCGGCGAGCTCATAGGTCTTGCCGGCATGGCCCTGGTTGCTGAGAACCACGCTCGCGGCGGTCGCGTAATCCTTGCGCGCGGCGGCCGAGATCCGGCCCGCACCGGCTGCACCGATCAGCGCGCCATGCTGGACGGCGGCGGCAATCGAGCCCGCGTAATTTTCGCCATACCAGCCATTGCGCAAGATGACATGGGGAATGCCCGAGGCCTTCAACAGCGCCTCGGTCTCGACATGTTCGCGCGCAAGGCTCAGGGGCGAGGTGTCGGCGTGCAGAAGGCTCGTATAGACGATCTCGCGCACACCCGCAGCCTTGGCCGCCTCGATCGCCTTGCGGTGCTGGGCGGTGCGCTGGCCGACCTCGCTGCCCGAGATGAGCAGAAGCTTGTCCACGCCCGCCAGAGCCGCCGCAAGCGTGCCGACATCGCTGTCATAATCAAACGCGCGCGCCTCGACGCCCAGATCGGCGGCTTTGGCCGGGCTGCGGGCAAGGGCCACGATCTGGCCTGCGGGCACACGGGTTTTCAGATCGGCAATGACAAGGCGGCCCAATTGGCCGGTGGCGCCGGTGATGGCAAGGGACATGGTCTTCACTCCGTTTTGTGGGGCGGGTGCTTGTGGACCCGCGCTGTGAAACACCATATGGGAAGGCACGAACTAATCGTAAGTACGCACACAAAGGTAAGCATGAAACTTTCCGATTCGATTGGCGATCTGGACGGGCGCGGCAATCTGCTGGCGGCGGCCTGTCCCTCGCGTGAGGTGCTGAAGCATCTGACCAGCCGCTGGGGCGTTCTGGTGCTGATCGTGCTGCGGCTGGGTCCGCATCGCTTCTCGGCGATCCGCAAGCGCATTGGTGGCGTCAGCGAGCGGATGCTGGCGCAGACGCTGCAATGGCTGGAGGGCGACGGCATGGTGCTGCGCCGCGATTTCCAGACCGTGCCGCCCCATGTCGAATATAGCCTGACGCCTTTGGGAGAAGAGGCGGCGGCCAAGGTTGCCGATCTCGCCGATTGGATCGAGCTCGCCATGCCGCGCATCGACGCGGCGCAGGTCGCGCGTGGCCGTGACGCTGCCTGACGGTCCCGACGCCACCTGACTGTCTTGGCTTGACCGCCTGCGCGCCCGGCCCTATGTCGCAAGCCGCGCGGATGGCTGGATGACCGCGGGGGTTTCGGCCCGCGAGGAAAGTCCGGACTCCATGAAGGCACGGTGCCGGGTAACGCCCGGCGGGGGTAACCCTAGGGAAAGCGCCACAGAGAACAGACCGCCCATCTTGATGGGTAAGGGTGAAACGGTGGGGTAAGAGCCCACCGCGGGACGGGTAACCGGACCGGCAAGGCAAGCCCCACCGGGAGCAATGCCGAATAGGGATCTTGCGCAGGGCAACCTGCAGGGCGGCCTTCGCCTGAAAGATCCGGGTTGGCAGCTCGAGCCCGTCAGCAATGGCGGGCCTAGATGAATGGTCATCCAGAGGGGCAACCCTTGGACAAAATCCGGCTTACAGGCCATCCGCGCAATTGCCTTTTCGCTCGACCCTCAAGGGTGTGATCGCCAAAAGTCGTGGACTAACAATTGTTTAGTCACGCTGCGCCCGGCTTTTCGTTGACAGAAGCGTCAATATGTCTTTATGGTGAGGATGTTGACGACTGCCATCATCAACTCAAGGGTGTCTGCATGAATAAGATCATGTCCTCCCGCCTGCCCGGAGCTTCAACCGTGTCGCTGCCCGCATCGGGGGTTTTCCGCATGGAGGACGCCGCAGGCAGCAATGCCGCTTTGGCGTTGGCCTTGCTGCGTGCCTTGCCCGACAGCGTCTATCTCATGGACCCGGACGGGCGCGTCACCTTTATGAACCGCGCCGCGGCAGCCTGCCTTGAGGCGGGTCTCGCTCATCCGCCTGCCGGTGCGCAGAATGGGGCACAGAACGGGGCAGGGGCGCCTCATGGACGCTTCTGGTGGGAGCTCTGGCCCGAGGCTCCGGTTGACCAGCTCAAGGCTCAGCTCGCCCAGTCGCTTGAGGGCGATTTCTGCGAGTTCGAGGCGATCTGTCCGGGAGCGGGCGGCTGGGCACAGCTTTGCGCGGTCACGCTGGCGCCGATCGAGGATATGACCGGGCAGATCACCAAACTTCTGTGCATTGCCCGGGTCTCTGGCAGCGATTCGGCGTGAAAAGCGCGGATTTCCTGCCAGAATGCGGTTGACTCTGACGCCCGCCGGTCTAAAAGACGGCTTCCAAGGATTTCTGGGGTGAATCGCGGCGATGGGCTGCTGGCCCCGCAGCAGGAGCTAAGACCATGGCTAAGCCGACGACGATCAAGATCCGTCTGAACTCGACGGCCGGGACCGGGCACTTCTACGTCACCAAGAAGAACGCCCGCACGATGACCGAGAAAATGACGGTCAACAAATACGACCCGGTCGTTCGTAAGCACGTCGAATACAAAGAAGGCAAGATCAAGTAATCTGCCTCGTCAGATACTGATCTGCACAGACCGCGCCATTGGCGCGGTTCTTCTTTTTTGGCCCTCTCTCCGGAGCTGACCAGCCCCGGCGCGACCGGCAAGCGGAGCAAGCCCATGACCCCGGCCCAGCAAGACCCCAAGATCCTCACCGCCGCGCGCCTGTCCGTTGCGCCGATGATGGATTGGACCGAGTCGAACTGCCGGGTCTTTCACCGCATGATGAGCCGGCGCGCGCTGCTTTACACCGAGATGGTGACGGCGGCGGCGATTGTGCATGGCGAGCGGGGCAGGCTGCTTGACTATGACGCGGGCGAGCATCCTCTGGCGCTGCAGCTGGGTGGCTCGGAACGGGGGCAGCTGGTCGAGGCGACGCGGGTCGCGTCGGATTGGGGCTATGACGAAATCAACCTCAATGTCGGCTGCCCAAGCGATCGCGTGCAATCGGGCTGTTTCGGCGCGGTCCTGATGACGCGGCCCGAGCTGGTCGCCGAATGCGTCGCCGCGATGATCGCCGTCAGCCCGGTCGAGGTCACGGTGAAATGCCGCATCGGTGTGGACGACCAGATCCCCGAAGAGGTGCTGCCCGCCTTTATCGCGACCATGCGCGACGCGGGCATCCGGCGCATGACCATCCATGCCCGCAAGGCATGGTTGCAGGGCCTCTCGCCCAAGGAAAACCGCGAGGTGCCGCCGCTCGATTATCCGCTCGTCCATCGGATGAAGACCGAGTTTCCCGACATACATCTCTCGATCAACGGCGGCATCCAGAGCCTGCCCGAGATCGAGGCGCATCTGCGCGCGATGGATGGCGTCATGGTCGGGCGCGCGGCCTATCATCAGCCTTGGGATGTCTTGGGCGAGGCCGACCGGCTTTATGGCGATGAGCCGCCCTTTGCGGGGCCGGGCGAGGTTGCCGATGCCATGCGGCCGGTGATCGAGGCGCATCTGGCCGAGGGTGGGCGGCTTCACCAGTTCACCCGCCATATGCTCGGCCTCTTCCACGGCCGCCCCGGCGCGCGGCAATGGCGGCGTGTGCTCTCGGAGGGCGCGTCGCAGGGCGGGATCGAGGTCTATGACGCGGCGCTGGCCCAGACCCGCCAACTCGCCGCCTAAGAGGTGCTGGGACGCGTCAGCCGAATTCTTCCTGCCAACGCCGCATCGCGCCTGCCAGCATCATCCGACGCAAGACCTTGCCGCGTGCGTCAATGTAATAAGCGGCCATGATCTCGCCCATCATGAAGCGCAGCACCGGCTCTTGATCGCCACCAAGCAGCCCCGGCACGAAGCGCAGCGCCGCGTAATCCGAAGCTGAAACACCGTGACGCGTCACTTCGGGCATCTCCGAGCGGCGGCTTTGCAGCCAGACGAGGAAGCGCCCGACATCGCGCACCACTGCCATTTGGCCGCCGCGCTGCATGTCGATGCCAACCAGCCGCGCGCCATCGAGATAGAAATTGTCGGGGGTGAAATCGCCATGCGTCATGGCGCGCTCGACATCGGCGCCGCGCAGATCCTGCGCAAGCTCGCGCATCCTTTCCAGATGGCGCGCGATCAGGGCCGCATCGGCATCAGGGTCCAGCCGGTCGGCGCGGTCCTCCAACCCCTTGAGCCAGAAGCCCGGACCAAAGACGCCCCGCTCGCGCGTCGCGGTGAGCGTCGACAGCCAGCCACCCGCGCGGGCGATCAGCATCTTGCGCCGGGGCAAAGTGGCAATGGCGATCGCGTTGGTCAGCTGCACGCCCTTGACCGGGTCGAGCAGGATAATGCCCGCCTCGGGCAAAGCCAGCCGCAGCTTGACCACGGCATTTTCCGCCTGACCCAGAGCCTCGGCGGCACGATCAAGGGTCTTGACCGTCTCGCGCACCAGATCGGCGGCGTCGCGATTGCGGAACAGTTTGAGAAAATAGGGCCGGTCGCGCCAGATGACGGCGAAGACCGCGTGATCGGGCCGGTCGCGCAGAACCTCGGTGACGACGAGGCCTTCGAGATCGGGCAGGTCGGGAAGCAGGCCGCCCCCGATGGTTGCAGGGGGCAGCGGGCTCATGCGCGTTCGGCCTCTTTGGCGGCGTCCCAGAGCGCATCCATCTCGGCCAGATCGCTGTCTTCGGGACGGCGACCCGATTTGGCAAGTGCGGCCTCTATCGAGCGGAAGCGGCGGGTGAATTTGGTATTGGCCGCGCGCAACGCCTCTTCGGGATCGACCTGAAGATGGCGCGCCAGATTGGCCATGACGAAGAGGAGGTCGCCGAATTCTTCGGTCAGCGCCGCCTGATCCTTGTGGTCGCGCGCCTCGATCACCTCGGCGGTTTCTTCGACGAGCTTGTCCATGACATCCTCGACGCCCGGCCAGTCAAAGCCGACGCGGGCCGCGCGGTTTTGCAGCTTGACCGCGCGGGTCAGCGCGGGAAGGCCAAGCGCCACCCCGTCGAGCACGCCCTTTTCGGCTTTGGCGGCGCGTTCGACCGCCTTGATCGCCTCCCAATCCTTGACCTGCTGCTCGGCGGATTTGTCGCGGTTTTCCGAGCCGAAGACATGGGGATGGCGGAAAATCAGCTTGTCATTGATCTTCTTGGCCACATCGTCAAAGCCGAACATGCCCTTTTCTTCGGCGATCTGGGCCTGAAAGACGACTTGCAGCAGCAGATCGCCCAGCTCGGCGGGAAATTCGTCCCAGGCCTCGCGTTCGATCGCATCGGCGACCTCATGAGCCTCTTCGATCGTATAGGGGGCGATGGTCGCGAAATCCTGTTCGATGTCCCAGGGGCAGCCCTTTTCGGGATCGCGCAGCACCGCCATAATGGCGCGCAGCCGGTCGATCTCGGGCAGGGCGCCGCTCTGCATGAGGGGGGTGAAGTCGCTCATCAGGGTCGTTTTCCTCGGGATTTGGCCTGTCTTCCTGACCTGACACAGCCGCGAGAGCTTGTCCACATTTGCGCCGGGGCAGGGGAAAATCAAAGCTGCGGCATCACATCCCTGCCGCGAGCCCGACAGTTTCTTGCGTTTCGCCACTTGCGCTTATAGTTTGCGCGCCAATCCGGGCGGCAGCTTCGCCCCAAGAAGTTCAGACAAGGGATATCTCTATGTTCGTTACTCCCGCCTATGCGCAGGCCGCGGGCGCTGCGCCCTCGGGGGCCGCAAGCCTCGCCTCTTTCGTGCCGCTGATCCTCGTCTTCGTCATCATGTATTTCCTGATGATCCGCCCGCAGCAGAAGAAGATGAAAGAGCATCGCGCGATGGTTGAGGCCCTGAAAAAGGGCGATGAAGTCGTGACGCAGGGCGGTCTGCTCGGCAAGGTCACGGCCGTCAAGGATGGTGAAGTCGAGGTCGAGATCGCCCCGGGCGTCAAGGTCCGGTGTGTGCGTTCGTCGATTTCGAACGTCATCACCCGCACCGCGCCGGCTGCCGCCAATAACTGAGGACCGGCTCCGCCATGCTGCAGATCCCGCTCTGGAAACGAATCGTCATCCTTGGGCTGGTCGCCCTGGGGCTGCTGCTGGCGATGCCCAACGCATTCTATGGCCGGGTCGAGACGCATAATGATGCGCTCGCCCGGATCGAGAAAACCGGCACGACCACCCCGCAAGATACCGCAGATATTGCAGGCTGGCCGAGCTTCCTGCCCTCCGCGCTGGTGAACCTTGGCCTCGATTTGCGCGGCGGCGCGCATCTTCTGGGGCAGGTCCATCTCGAGGATGTCTACAAGGCGCGCATGACCGGGCTCTGGCCCGAGCTGCGCAATGATCTGGCCGCGCAACGCGATACGGTCGGCGCCGTGCGCCGCGTCGCGGGCCCGGATGACCAGCTCATCATCGAGATCGGCAATGCCGATCAGATGGCTCAGGCGATTACGATCGCCCGCAAATATGTGACCCCGGTTGCCACGCTTGCCGGGGCAGGCCAAAGCGATCTGGTGATCGCGGGCTCGGGCAACCGTATGACCATCAGCATCTCGGATGCCGAGAAATCCGCCGTCGCCGACCGCACCGTCCAGCAGACGCTGGAAATCGTGCGTCGCCGCGTTGACGAGGTCGGCACGCGAGAGCCGACGATCGTGCGTCAGGGCGCAGATCGCGTGCTGATCGAGGTGCCCGGCATCGGCTCGGCCGAAGAGCTGAAGGCGCTGATCGGCACCACCGCGAAGCTGACCTTCAACCCGGTTGTCGGCCGGGTCACCGATCCGAACACCCGCGCGCAGCCCGGGCAGATGGTGGTGCCCTCGATCGACGAGAAGGGCATTTTCTACGTCCTCGAAGAGACCCCCGTCGTCACCGGCGAGGATCTTGTCGATGCGCGTCCGAGCTTTGACCAGAACGGCGCGGCGGCGGTCGATTTCCGCTTCGGCCCGAATGGCGCGAAACGCTTCGGCGCTTATACTTCGTCCAATATCGGCCAGCCTTTCGCCATCGTTCTCGACAATCAGGTGATCTCGGCTCCGGTCATCCGTCAGGCGATCACCACCGGCTCGGGCCAGATCTCGGGCGCGATGAATGTCGAGCAATCGACCCAGCTTGCCGTGCTGCTGCGCGCTGGTGCGCTGCCCGCCAAGATGACCTTCCTCGAAGAACGCACCATCGGTCCCGAGCTTGGTCAGGATTCGATCGACGCCGGTCGGATCTCGTCGATCATCGCCACCGTGGGCGTCGTCGCCTATATGATCGCAAGCTATGGCCTGTTCGGGACATTCGCCTCGATCGCGGTGCTGATCAACGTCGGCATGATCCTTGGCATCATGTCGGTGATGGGCGCCACGCTGACCATGCCCGGCATCGCGGGTATCGTGCTGACCGTCGGCACGGCGGTTGACGCCAACGTCATCATCTATGAGCGGATCCGCGAAGAGCTGCGCCGCACCACCAATGTCGTCAAGGCCGTCGAGCAGGGCTTCAAAGAGGCCATGAGCGCGATTATCGACGCAAACCTCACCAGCTTCATCTCGGCGCTTGTGATGTTCTTCCTTGGCTCTGGTCCGGTGAAGGGCTTTGCCGTCACCTTCACCATCGGCCTTGTCACCTCGGTCTTTACCGCGATCTTCCTGACCCGTCTGATGATCGTGTTCTGGATCGAATGGCGCAAGCCGAAGCAACTGATCCTCTAAGGGAAATTCGTCATGGCATTTCGTCTGAAACTGGTTCCCGAGGAAACCCATATCAACTGGTTCTCCGTCCAGTGGCTGACCTTCGGCATATCTGCGGTGCTGATGGTCGCCTCGCTGGTGGTCACCTTGGTCATGGGGCTGAACTTCGGTATCGACTTCCGGGGCGGCACCACCATCCGCGCGGAAAGCACGCAAACCGTCGATATTGCGCAATACCGCAAGACGCTGGACGGGCTTCAAATTGGCGATGTCTCGATCACCGAGATCTTCGACAATGCCTTCACCCAGAACAAGAACATCACCCAAATCCGCCTTGCGGCGGGCGAGGGCGATGCGGCTGTCACCCCCGAAGAGCTTGACCGCGTCCATACCGCCCTGCTGACGATCGATCCGACGGTGAAATTCGTCTCGGTCGAATCGGTCGGGCCGAAGGTTTCGGGCGAGCTGGTCAAAACCGCCTTCTATGCGGTCACGGCGGCGACGATCGGGATCATGATCTATATCTGGTTCCGCTTCGAATGGCAGTTTGCGGTGGGTGCCGTGGTCTCGATGGTCCATGATGCGTTGCTGACGGTGGGCATTTTCGCGCTCTTCCAGATCCGCTTTGACCTCACCACCATCGCCGCGCTGCTGACCGTGGTCAGTTACTCGGTCAACGATACGGTGGTCGTCTTCGACCGGCTTCGTGAGAACTTGATGAAATACAAGACCACGCCGCTGATCGACCTGATGAACCTCACGGTGAACGAGACGCTCTCGCGCACGGTGATGACCGGGATGACCACGGCAATCGCGCTGACCGCCATGCTGATCTATGGCGGCGATGTGATCCGCTCCTTCGTCTTCGCGATGCTGTGGGGCGTCTTTGTCGGCACCTATTCCACGCTCTACATGGCCAAGAACATCGTGCTTTGGCTGGGCGTGAAGCGCGATTGGAGCAAGGACGCCAAGAAAGACCCGACTCCCGCAGAGTTCCGGGACATCGGCTGATGGCAAGCGTCGAGCCTGCCGATTACAACGGGGCCGTGCCGGTGGACGGCTACGGCCCCGGCTTTTTCCGCGTCGCGGGCGAAGTCACTCATGGCCCGGTGCTGGTCGAGGCCGATGGTGCCCATCCCTGGGGCGGGCTCGATGATCATGCGACGCTTCTGGCTTTGGCCGGGCGCGTCGATGTGCTGTTTCTCGGCATGGGGGCGGCGATCGCCTATCCGCCGAAGGCACTTGTCGCGGCGCTTGACGAGGTCGGGGTCGCGGTCGAGCCGATGTCGACCCCTGCCGCCGCACGCAGCTATAACGTCACTTTGTCGGAAGGCCGCCGGGTCGCCTGCGCGCTTCTGCCGATATGACGACGCTTCTCGCGGTGCATGAGCTCGCCGTGGCGCGCGGCGGGCTGCGTACGCTCGAGGGGCTCGATTTCGCGCTGGCGCCCGGCGAGGCGCTGATTCTGCGCGGCCCGAATGGTCTGGGCAAGACCACGCTTCTGCGCACGCTTGCGGGTCTGCAACCGCCGGTCGCGGGCCGGATCGAGGCCGCCCCCGACGCCTTGGCCTATGCGGGCCATGCCGATGGGCTGAAATCGGCGCTGACCGTCACCGAAAATCTGCGTTTCTGGGCCGAGGTCTTTGGCCAAAGCGATGTTGCCGCGGCCATCGAGGCGATGAACCTGCGCCCGCTGGCGGCGCGGCCTGCGCATATGCTCTCGGCCGGGCAAAAGCGCCGTCTGGGGCTCGCGCGGCTTTTGGTCACCGGCCGTCCGGTCTGGCTGCTGGATGAACCGACGGTGTCGCTTGATACCGCCTCGGTCGCGCTGTTTGCTGAGGTCCTGCGCGGCCATCTTGCCCGGGGCGGCGCGGCGCTGATCGCGACCCATATCGATCTGGGCCTGCCCGAGGCGCGGCTGCTCGATCTCGCGCCCTTCCGCGCCGATCCGAGCCGCAAGTCCGACGCGGATCGCCCGGCCGGTTTCAACGAGGCTTTCGCATGAAGGCGCTTTTATGGCGTGACCTCAGGCTCGCGACGCGGGCGGGCGGCGGCTTCGGGCTGGCTTTGGCCTTCTTCCTGATCGTCTGCACGCTGGTCCCCTTCGGCGTCGGCCCCGAGGGCCGCACGCTTGCGCTGATCGCGCCCGGCATTCTCTGGGTCGGCGCGCTTTTGTCCTGCCTGCTTTCGCTCGACCGCCTCTTCGCGCTGGATTACGAGGACGGCTCGCTCGATCTGCTGGCGAGCTCTCCCTTGCCCGGAGAGGCGGTGGTCGCGGTCAAGGCTTTGGCGCATTGGCTGACCACGGGCCTGCCCTTGGTGCTGGCCGCGCCGGTCTTTGGCTTGCTTTTGCATCTGCCGGGGCCCGCTTACGCCACGATGATGCTGTCGCTTCTGCTGGGCACGCCCGCGCTTTCGATGCTTGGGGCCTTTGGCGCGGCGGTGACGGTCGGGCTGCGCCGGGGCGGGCTTTTGCTGTCGCTGCTGGTGCTGCCGCTTTATATCCCGACGTTGATCTTCGGGGCCGAGGCGGTGCGGCGCGCGGCCACAGGACAGGCGGTCACGACGCCTCTGGTCTTTCTCGCCGGGATCACGCTGGCGACTTTGGCGCTGGTGCCTTTCGTCGCAGCCGGGGCGCTGCGGGTCAATCTGAGGTGAATGGCCCGTCAACGGGCTTGAGAGCGGAACCGCCGCAGGATAGGGACGACGAATGTCGATCTGGGAATATGCCAACCCCGCCAAATTCATGCGCACCTCGGGCGCAATCCTGCCCTTTGCTGTGGCGGGTGCCGCGCTTTGCGCGATCGGGGGCGTGCTCTGGGGCTTTCTGACCCCGAATGATGTCCGTCAGGGCGCCACGGTGAAGATTATCTTCCTGCATGTGCCTGCCGCGCTGATGGCGATCAACATCTGGCTGATGATGCTGGTCACCTCGCTCATTTGGCTGGTGCGCCGTCACCATGTCTCGGCGCTCGCCGCCAAGGCCGCCGCCCCAATTGGCGCGGTGATGACGCTGATCGCGCTGATCACCGGCGCGATCTGGGGCCAGCCGATGTGGGGGACCTGGTGGGAATGGGACCCGAGGCTGACCTCGTTTCTGGTGCTCTTCCTGTTCTATCTCGGCTATATGGCTTTGTGGTCTGCGGTCGAGGATGCCGATAGCGCCGCCGATCTGACGAGCTTCCTCTGCCTCGTCGGCTCTGTCTTCGCGCTGCTGTCGCGCTATGCGGTGCTGTTCTGGAATCAGGGGCTGCATCAGGGCGCCTCGCTCTCGGTCGCCTCGGGCGAGCGCATGTCGGCGACCTATAAATATCCGCTCTATGTCTCGATGATCGGGTTTTTCCTGCTCTTCGTGGCGCTGGTCCTGATCCGCACCCGCACCGAGATCCGCCGCCGCCGCCTTGCGGCCCTGCTGGCCCGGGAGAATCGCGCATGATTGATTTCGGCAAATATACCGTTGTGGTTCTGTCGGCCTATGGCGTCTCGGTGGCGCTGCTGGTCGGGTTGGTCGCGCAGACGCTGATCGCCAATGCGAAAGCGCGCCGCGCGCTCGAGGAGCATGAGAAGAATGGCTAAATTCTCGCCGCTGATGGCGATCCCGCCGCTGGTTTTCGCAGGGCTTGCGGGCGTGTTCCTCTGGGGCATGACCGGGCGCAGCGATCCCGAGCATCTGCCCTCGACGCTGGTTGGCCGCGAGGCGCCTGCGATCCCGGAAACGACCTTGCCCGGCAAGACCCAGCTCACCGCCGATCTGCTCAAGCAGCCGGGGGTGAAGATCGTGAACTTCTGGGCGAGCTGGTGCCCGCCCTGCCGCGCCGAGCATCCGACCCTGACCGAGCTGTCGAAAACCATCCCGGTCTACGGCGTCGATCTCAAGGATCCCGAGGCTGCGGCGACCGCCTTTCTGAACGATCATGGCGATCCCTTCCACGCGCTCGCCACCGACCCGCGCGGGCGCACCGCCATTGATTGGGGGGTGACCGCGCCGCCCGAGACCTTCATCATCGACGGTTCAGGCAAGATCCTCTATCGCCATGCGGGACCGCTGGTGCATGACGATCTGGAGAAACGCTTCATGCCACAGTTGGACAAGGCGCTGGCTGCCGGGGATTGACGGGCCTTTTCACGGCCCCGGCTGACCGCTATGACATCCGCGGCTCTAATCGGAGGCTGGTCCTATGACCAATGTCATCGCCCCTCAACCGGGCATCATGGAAATCGCTCTTTATGAGGGTGGCGCGGCGAAGATCGCGGGTCGCACCGATGCGATCAAGCTCTCGTCGAACGAAAACCCGTTCGGCCCCAGTGACAAGGCCCGCGAAGCGGTGATCCGCGCGGCCCATAGCCTCCATCGTTATCCCAACACCGACCATGCCGGGCTGCGTCAGGCCATCGGCGAGGTTCACGGCCTTGACCCCGATCGCATCATCTGCGGCGTGGGCTCGGATGAGATCATCCACTTCCTCTGCCAAGCCTATGCCGGGCCGGGGACCGAGGTGCTCTTCACCGAGCACGGGTTCCTGATGTATCGAATTTCGGCTCATGCGGCGGGCGCGACCCCGGTCGAGGTGCGCGAGCGTGACCGCGTTACCGATATCGACGCGCTGATCGCTGGCGCGACCAAGCGCACGCGGCTGATCTTTGTCGCCAATCCGAACAACCCGACCGGCACGATGGTCGGCCTCGCCGATCTGGAACGGCTGGCGCGCGCCGTGCCGCAGGCCATTCTGGTCGTTGATGCGGCTTACGCGGAATATGTCGATGATTACGACGGCGGCGCCGAGCTTGCGACGCGGCTGCCCAATGTCGTGATGACCCGCACCTTCTCGAAGATCTACGGCCTTGGCGGGTTGCGCGTCGGCTGGGGCTATGGCCCGCGCGAGATCATCGACGTGCTGAACCGCATCCGCGGCCCCTTCAACCTCTCGGTTGCGGCGCTCGATGGCGCCGAAGCTGCGATGCGCGACCGTGAGCATATCAACCGCTGCCGCACGGAAAACGCCCGGATGCGCGCTTGGCTGGCTGAAGCTTTGGCGGAAAAGGGCGTGCCCTCGGATACCTCTTGCGCGAATTTCATCCTCGCGCGCTTTGCCAATCCCGAGACGGCGGATGCCTGCGACGAGGCGCTGAAATCCGAAGGCGTGCTCGTGCGCCGTGTGCCGGGCTACGGGCTACCGAATTGCCTGCGCATCACCGTCGGCGATGAGGCCTCGTGCCGCCGCGTCGCCCATGTCATCGGCAAGTTCATGGCCGACCGCGCCAATGCCGGGCAGGGTGCGGGGCAAACCGCATGAGCGTGATCTATGACCGCGTGGCGCTGATCGGGCTTGGCTTGATCGCGGGCTCGATGTCGCTGGCTATGCGTCAGGCGGGGCTGGTGCGCGAGGTTGTGGGCTATGCCCGCAGCGCCGAGACCCGCGCCACCGCCGCCGAAATCGGGCTGGTGGATCGCGTGACCGACAGCGCGGCGGATGCCGTGCGCGACGCCGATCTGATCGTCTTGGCCGTGCCGGTCGGCGCCATGGGCGAGATCGCCGCCGAAATCGCGCCTTTCCTGAAAAAGGGCGCGGTCGTCACCGATGTCGGCTCGGTCAAGCAAGCGGTGATCGAGGCCGTTGCCCCCCATATCCCCGAGGGCGTTCATTTCATCCCCAGTCACCCGCTCGCCGGGACCGAGCATTCCGGCCCGCGCTCGGGCTTTGCCAGCCTCTTCAGCAACCGCTGGTGGCTTCTGACCCCGCCCGAGGGCGCGGACCGCGCCGAGGTTGACCGTTTGGCATCGCTCATCCGTGGCATCGGCGCGAATGTCGAAGACATGGACGCGGCGCATCACGATACGGTTCTGGCCGTGACCTCGCATACGCCGCACCTCATCGCCTATACGATGGTGGGCGTCGCCGATCACATCAAACGCGTGACCGAATCCGAGGTCATCAAGTATTCCGCCGCCGGTTTTCGCGATTTCACCCGGATCGCGGCGTCAGATCCGACGATGTGGCGCGATGTGTTCTTGCAAAACAAAGAGGCGGTTCTCGATATTCTCGGCCGCTTTGCCGAAGAGCTTTTCGTGTTGCAACGCGCCATCCGCATGGGCGACGGCCAGCATCTGCACGATTACTTCACCCGCACCCGCGCCATCCGCCGCGGGATTATCGAGGCCGGTCAGGACACCGCCGCGCCGGACTTTGGCCGCTCGCCGGGGGCCGCTGCGCCGGACGCCGCGAAGCCAGAGCCCGCGAAAGCTGCCGGGCAGGATTGAGAAGAAACGGGCGCCGCGCAAGCTGGCGCCCTTTCTGTTTGGGCTCGGGGCGCCTCAGCCGGGAAAGCGCGGCGCGGGGCCAAGGCCAAGCGGGCCAAGCATCATCTTGCCGCCCGTGAAGATAAGCGGCAGCCGGATCTCGCCCGCCGTCGCCGCCGGATAGGCCGGGGCAGCGGGCTCGGCGCCATTCGCCGCCAGGACGGGATCGGGTGTCGCCTTGGAGAGCGAGGTCAGCACCGTCTTGATCAGCGGCACCGATTTCGACGAGATCGCGCCGGTCGAGACCGCGAATGCCAGCAGCGGATCAAGATCGGCGGTGTAGAGCATCAGCTCGCCCTCGCTCAGGCCATTCGCATCGCGTTGGATCCGGCCAAGCGCCTTGACCTTGAGCGCGCCGAGCGTGAGCTGGGTGTCATCGATGCGCAGACCGACCAGAGCGGGCGGGGCGTCCCCGCCTGTCACAGAGATCGCCGAACTGAGCCAGAGCCGCCCCTTGCTGCTCAGCGTCAGCCGTCCCTCGGGCAGCACCGCTGTGGCGAGTTGCGGCAGGGTCCGCAGGTCGAGCTCGGCCAGCCCGAGGTCGAGGTCATAGGCCGCACGCGCGGCTTTGGGCGAATCGTGCGAAAGCGCGGTCAGCTGAAGCACGGCGCTGAGCGCGCTGGCCAAAGGCGCCTGATCGAGCGTCATTGCGCCCGAGGACAGATCGGCGCGCGTCACCTGCAGCTCGTGGAGCGGCGAGACGCGGGCGCGGGCGCGGGCATCGCTCAGGCCAAGCGCAAGCGTCTCGGCGGCACCTTCGGGCCGGATGGCAAGTGTCGGGGGCAGATCGGCCTCCAGCGTCGTCGGCGCGCTGAACCGGGCGAACAGCTCGACTGCGGGTGCGCTCACCTGCGCCGCGCCAGCCTCGAAAGTGGGCTCCGTAAGCCGCAGACCGATGCGGCGCGGATCGCGCAATTCTGCAATCTCGGTGACCGAAATTGCGGGGTTTCCGGCAAGGGCCGCACGGGCCTCGCGCGCCAGATATCCCTCTGCGGCATACCAGCCGCCGCCCAGTGCAACCAGAAACACGATAAGCACGATCAGGAATCTGAACATTCTTGCCTCTTCTTCCATGTCCCGTCTTGGAACGCGGGTCATCCTGACCTAACTTCTCTAGCATGGAAAGATGGCGTGAAAGGGCCGAAGACGCGTGCTGAACATGCCGGAACATTGGGTTTTCGCTTATGGCTCCCTGATGTGGGATCCGGGGTTCGAGGTTGCCGAATGTGTGACCGCGCAGGTCGACGGCTACGCGCGGCGGTTCTGTATGCAATCGGTGGTCTATCGCGGCACCGAGGAAAACCCCGGACTGGTGCTGGCGCTGGACCATGAAAACGGCGCGGTCTGCACGGGGCTTGCCTTGCGCGTCGCGGCGACAGACTGGCCCGAGACTTTGGCCGGATTGCGTGAACGCGAGCTCGCGACCCATGCCTATAGCGAGGAAATGCTGCCGATTTCGCTGCGCGACGGGCGCCGGGTCGAGGCGATCGGCTATGTCATGCGCCGCGATCACTGCCAATATGTCGGTGGTCTCAGCCTTGCCGATCAGGCTCGCATCATCGCCGGAGCGACCGGCGGACGCGGTCCGAATGCCGATTACCTCTTCAACACGACGCGTCATCTGGCGCAGATCGGTGTCAGCGACGAGGCTTTGGCCGAACTCGCGCAACGGGTGCAGAAAATCATCGACACAAAAGCTTAACCATTGGATTGCTTGGCAAGTCGGTCAGAGCTTTCTACACTCGCGTGAAACTATCTAACGAGGCAGGAAGATGTCTGACGCCGATGGCCGCCAGTCCAATGAAAGCGGTCCCGAAGAGGAAGGCATCGTGACGCACGATCTGCCCGGGGCAGCGGTTGCTGCAAGCGATCGCAGGATCCGCGCAATCCGCCACGGCGCGCGAAGCGCCGAAACCACCGCGCCGCAATTCTCGCAGCCGGTGCGCCAGATCCTGATGATGCTGATCGTGCTGGCGCTGGTCGGCGCCGGTGGCTGGTTCGCCTATGGCCGCATTCTGTCGATCTTTTCGGCCAACGAATTTTTGAACGGCATCATCATCTTTGTTTTCGCCTTGGGGGTGATCACCTGCTTCTGGCAGGTCGCGCAGCTTGTGAAATGCGTGAACTGGATCGAGCGTTTCGCACAGCGCCGCCGCAATGCGGTCGAGCGTGGCGCTCCGGCGGGCGACGGCACCGAGGTGCAGGATGCGCCGACGCTGCTGGCGCCCTTGGCCGCCCTTCTGGGCGGACGCGGACCGGCGGGCGGGGTGATCTCGACCGCCTCGTCGCGCTCGATCCTCGATTCGGTCGCGGCCCGGATCGACGAGGGCCGCGATGTTACGCGCTATCTCTCGAGCCTGTTGATTTTCCTTGGCCTTCTCGGCACGTTCTACGGGCTCGCGACGACGGTTCCGGCGGTGGTCGAAACCATCCGCGCCCTGCAACCGCAAGAGGGCGAAAGCGGGCTTCAGGTCTTTGACAAGCTGATGACCGGCCTCGAAGGCCAGCTTGGCGGCATGGCCACGGCCTTTTCGAGCTCGCTGCTGGGTCTGGCCGGATCGCTGGTCGTCGGCCTGCTGGAGCTGTTCGCCACCCATGGCCAGAACCGCTTTTACCGCGAGTTGGAAGAATGGGTGACCAGCTTCACCCGCATCGGCCTGTCGGGCGCGGATGGCGAAGGTCTCGATCAGGCGACGGTCGCGGGCTTTCTGGACCAGATCACCGGCCAGATGGCGGATCTCCATGAGTTCTACCTGACCCGCGACGCCAGCCGCGAGGCAGAGACCGCCGCCGCTGAAGCGCGCATGGCGCGGGTGACGCAGGGCTTTGACGAGCTCGCGAACCGCATTGTCGCGCAGGGCCAAGCCGTCGCCGATGAGACGCAATCCACCGCCCGCGCGCTTGAGCGGCTGGCCGATGGTCAGGACCGCGGCAGGCTTCATGTCGAAAACAGCCATCACGCCGCCAATCAGCACGCCGAAGACACGCGCTCGGTCCTGATCCGCATCGCCGAGGGGCAGGCCGCCTTGGCCGAGCGTCTGGTGCAGGACCGTGCGGGCAGTGCCGCGCAATCGGTCCATGCCGCTGCCGCCGTCCAACGTCTGGCAGAGGGCCAGCAAGTGCTTGGCGCCGAGCTGGTGCGCGACCGCGCAGAAAGCCGCAGCCAAAGCGATGCGCTGGCCGAGGCGCTGGCCGCGCTGGTCGCCGGGCAGGACCGGCTGATCGAGCTGGCACAGGCACCCGCCGCGCCCGCATATGTTGCGGCGCCGGTGCAGGCAGAGGCCGAAACCGATGACAGCGCCGCGCGTGAGGCGCAGATGCGCTTGCGCTCGATCGACAACCAGATCGCGAAACTCGTCGAGGAAATGGCCGTGAGCCGTGGCGATCTGATCGCGGATCTGCGCGCCGATCTGACGGCATTGACGCGCGCCATCCGTCGTCTGGGGCAGGGCGATGAGGCTTAGTCGCGGCGGCCAGAAGTTTTCGGCCAATATCTGGCCGGGCTATGTCGATGCGGTGACGACGCTGCTCATGGTCATCATGTTCGCACTGACCATTGCCATGGTGGTGCAGGCGGTTCTGCGCGAGCAGATCACCGAACAGGACAGCCAGCTTGGCCAATTGGGCAATGAGATCGCCCAGCTTTCCGGCGCGCTTTCGGACACGCAGGGGCGGGCGCAGACGCTTGACCGCGATCTGACGGCGGAGCGCGAAAGGCTCGCGGCAGAGCGGGCGCGGCTGGCCTCTGAAGCGGCGCTGCGGGTCGCGGCCGAACAGGGGCTCTCTGCCGCGCGCGACCAGATTGATGCCAAAGATGAGGCGGCGCGGCTCGATGCGGCGCGGCGCGAGGCGATGGATATGCTCGTGGCCGATCTGCGCCGCCGCGAGGCCGAAGCTTCGGGCTCACTGGCCGAGACGACAAGCGCGCTCGACCAGGCCAAGGCCCAGCTTTCCGATGCCGAGACCGCCCGGCTTGCCGATGCGGCAGCCGCGAAGCTGCTGGAAGAGAAGCTCTCGGGCTCGCAGGCCGAACTGACCGCGATGACCATGCAGCTCGAAGAGCAACGCAAGAAGGCCGAGGAAACGCTGACGCTGCTGGCCGCCGCCGAGGCCGCGAAGAAGGATCTGGCGGGCCGGGTCGATCAGCAGGTGAGCGAGGCGGATAAGAACCAAGGGCTGCTCGCGCTTGCCCAGCAAAAACTGTCCGAGCAACAGGCGCTCTCGAGCGAAGATCAACGCCGCGTCGCCTTGCTGAATGAGCAGGTGGCGGAACTCAATTCGAAACTCGGCACGTTGCAAGCGGTGCTTGATGCGGCGGGCGATACGCAGAAACAGGCCGAATTGCGGGTCGAGGATCTGGGCCAGCAGCTCAATGCCGCGCTCTTGCAGGTGGCCGAAGCCCAGACCAAGACCGCCGCCGAGCAAAGCAAGAATGCCGAGCTGGAGCGGCAGGCCCGCGAAAAGGCCGAGGCCGAGGCCGCCGATCTGTCGCGCTACCGCTCGGAATTCTTCGGGCGTCTGTCGCAGATCCTGCAAGGACGGCAGGGCGTGCGCGTGGTCGGTGACCGCTTCGTCTTCTCCTCCGAGGTGCTGTTCCCCGTCGGCGAGGCGACGCTGTCGCCTGCTGGGCGCGAGCAGATCCGTCAGGTCGCAGAGACGCTGAAACAGATCGCCCCCGAGATCCCGCCCGAGATCGACTGGATCATCCGCGTCGATGGCCATACCGACAACCTGCCGCTCTCGGGCGCGGGCCGCTATCGCGACAACTGGGAACTGTCTCAGGCACGCGCTTTGGCGGTGGTGCGCTATCTGATCGAGGATCTGGGCTTTCCCGCAAACCGTCTGGCCGCGACCGGCTTTGGCGACACCCGCCCGATTGCGGAAGGCGACAGCGACGAGGCCCGCGCCCAGAACCGCCGCATCGAGCTGAAGCTGACCGAACGCTAGGGCGGCCTTCCCGTTCCCACACCCCCTGTGGCTTGCCGCTCGGGGGCGGATCGCCTAACCATGGGCAGAGCTGGGAAAGTCGTGGAAAGATGCAGGAAAAATCGTCGGATATCTTGACCGAGGCGCTGGCGCAGAAAATTCTGCGCGGCGAGCTCGCCCCCGGCGAAAAGCTGCGTCAGGACCATATCGCGCAGGAATTCGGTCTCAGCCATGTGCCCGTGCGCGAGGCGCTGCTGCGGCTTGAGGCCAAGGGGCTTGCGGTCAGCCGTCCGCGTCAGGGCATGCGCGTCGCGCCCTTGGACGATTCCGCGCAAAAGGAACTGCGGGTCATGCGCGAGGCCTTGGAGCCGGTGGCTTTGGCCCATTCCGTGCCCCATCTCTCGGCCGCACAGATCGCCCATGCCGAAGGCTTGCGGCTCGCCTGTGACGAGGCCGAGGACATGTTCACTTGGGAGGCG
Organism: Paracoccus aminophilus JCM 7686; assembly: GCF_000444995.1. Lineage (NCBI taxonomy): Bacteria > Pseudomonadati > Pseudomonadota > Alphaproteobacteria > Rhodobacterales > Paracoccaceae > Paracoccus > Paracoccus aminophilus. The sequence continues at coordinate 926,904 of NC_022041.1, forward strand.
CTCAATCGCGACTTCCACCTTGCGACCATCGCGGCCTGCGCCATGCCGCGGCTGATCGAAGAGGTCACCAAGCTTCAGCTTCTCGCCGCGCGCTATATGTTGCAGCACTATCGCCAGCGCTGGAAAAAGCACATCGACATCGACCACCGCGCGATCATGGCCGCGATCCGGCGCCGCGATGCGCAGGCGGCGGCAGCAGTGCTTGAGCGCCATCTGGCGCGGTTAGGCTAAGGCTTTTCGGCGATCAGCCAGACCGGGTTCCAGCTGAGCCGGACACCGGATTTCCACGCAAATTGCGCCTGATAGCGCGCGATGAAATCGGCAAGGTCGCGCTTGGTCCAGACCGAACGCGCCAACCCGTTGACGCCGGTGCGGCGCAGGTGGTGCAAGAGCGCGAGTGGGCTCGGGAAAAACTGCGCAAGCCGCGCCTCGCCAAGCGCATGGATCCGCCAGCCGGGCGGCAAAGCGGCGGCAAGCGCCTCTGGCGGCAGCAGCGCCGGGGCGCGGGCCGTGGGATGCAGCGCGGCGAGCTCCGCGAAATGATTGGGCCCGAAGGAGGACAGCGCAAGCCAGCCGCCCGGGCGCAGCGCCGCGCCAAAGCGGGCGATCAGCGCGGCGGGATCGGCGATCCATTGCAGGCTCGAGGCCGAGGCGATCAGGTCGAGCCCTTGCGGTAGGCTCACCCGCTCGACCGGCCCCGGCAGCGCGATCACCTGCGCGGCGGGGGGCGGCACAAGCGCGGGCAGGGGCGCGACGAGATCATTCAGCCAAAGCGTCTCGAAGCGGAAGCGCAGCCCCAGCGCTTCGGTCAGATGGCCCGAGCCATGGCCGAATTCGAGCGCTTTTGCGATGGGTTGCTCATGATGAGACCCGCGAAGCTGGGCAAGCCTTCGGGCAAGCGCACGGGCGAAAAGCCTTTGCGGACGGGCTTCGTCGGAATAGCTCGCCTGACTGCGCCCGAAGCTTTGGGCGATGCGGTGTTGGCTGCGATGCTGCGGCGCGTTCATGCCAGAACCTCGGCCCAATCGCGCCATTGTGCGAAGGGGCAATGGGGCGCGGCAATCGCGCGGATGCGCGCGGCATCTGCCTGCCAGGCTCGCGCCATGGCTTCGGGCGGGAAGATCCGGTCGCGCTCGGACAGCCAGATCCGATCGAAGGAGCAGGCGGGCGCGGGCGGGCGGGCCGCGACAGCCAGCAGCTCGGCGCGCAGGGCGGCGAGATCGGGCGGGCTGTCCTTTCCATCGGCAAATCCCGCGCGGCGCCGAAACCGGGCGAGGCTCTCCGAGGTCAGTTCGTCTGCGGTCGCGCGGATCAGCTCGGGCGAGATGCCGCGTGTCGGATCGCTGGGGAAAAACGTGCCGTTCACCGCGACCTTGTGCGCGAAAGGATCGCCGTGATCGGTCAGCCAATGCCCCGCCGCCGCGACGCCGAAGCTGAAGGCGAGAAGGTCGGCCTGCGCGTAAGCGGCGAGCTCGGGCAGGGGCTCTGCGGGGCTGCGCCAATCGTCGAGGAAGAGCACATCCTCAGCACCCGCCAAATGGCGAAAAGGTGCAGGTCCGAGCGCCCAGCCGCCAAAGATCACGATCAGCCGCGCCGCGCCGGTTTGCCTGAGCCAGAGCCGCCTCATCCCAGAAGATCCAGCATCGCGGCATTGACGCGCGAGAGCTCGTCCGGCGTGATCACATAGGGCGGCATCGCGTACAAGAGACGCCCGAAGGGGCGCAGCCAGACGCCGCTTGCGCGCGCGGCCGCATGGACCTTCGCCATATCGAGCGGGGCTTTCGTCTCGATCACCGCAATCGCGCCGAGGATGCGTAGATCGGCGACGGCGGGGTGGTGGCGCGCCGGAGCAAGCTCGGCGCGGAACTGCGCCTCGATGGCCGCGACCTGACCCGGCCAGTGCCCCTCGGCGATCAGATCAAGGCTCGCACCCGCCGCAGCGCAGGCGAGCGGATTGGCCATGAAGGTTGGGCCATGCATGAAGATGCGTGGCGGCGCGTCCGCAATCGCCTGCGCGATCCGCGCATCGGTCACGGTCGCCGCGAACGAGATATGCCCGCCGGTCAGCGCCTTGCCGAGGCAGAGAATATCTGGCGCGACGCCCGCGTGATCCATCGCGAAGAGCCGCCCCGTCCGGCCAAAGCCGGTGGCGATTTCGTCGAAGATCAGGAAGACGCCCGCCTGATCGCACAGCCTGCGCGCCGCCTTGAGATAGGCGGGGTGGTAAAAGCGCATCCCGCCCGCGCCTTGCACGACCGGCTCGAGAATCAGCGCCGCGATCTCGGCGCCGTGGCGCGTGAGCAGGGCCTCGAGATCCGCGATCCCGTTCTGCGCCGGATCCTCGGGCCAATCGGCGCCAAAGGTGATCGGCGGGGCGGGCAGGAAATGCTCGGCGCGCAAGGCATTGCCGAAATGGCCATGCATCCCGGTCTCGGGGTCGCAAAGGCTCATCGCCTTCCAGGTGTCGCCGTGATAGCCGCCGCGCACCGTCGCAAAGCGGGTGCGCGCGGGATGCCCAAGCGCGACCTGTGCCTGAAGCGCCATCTTCAGCGCGACCTCGACCGCGACCGAGCCGCTGTCCGAGAAAAACACCCGATCAAGCCCCTCCGGCAGAAGTGCTGCCAGCCGCGCGGCCAGCGTCGTCGCGGGGGCATGGGTGAGACCCCCGAACATCACATGCGGCATCCGCGCAATCTGATCGGTCATCGCCGCCGTGATCTTGGGATGGCGGTGACCGAAGGCCGCGCACCACCAGGATGACATCGCATCAATCATCCGCGTGCCGTCCTCGAGCGTCAGCCAGACGCCCTCGGCCTCGCGCACGACATGCAGCGGGCCGGGTTGAAGCGGGTTGTCATAGGGGTGCCAGAGATGGCTGCGGTCGGTGGCGATGACGGTCATGCCAGCGCCGCGCGGATCGAGGCGAGGTCAATCGCGGTGAAAGCCTCGGCGAGCGCGTCCGGGCCGAGATCGGGCAGGACGGGCAAGCGGCCCAGATGGCGCGTCCCGCCGAGCCGCGTGATGATCGCCTCGCTGTCAGGTTCGGGCGGGCCGATGAAAACCACGCCGATCACGGCAATGGCGCGGGCGCGCAGAGCCTCCAGCGACAGCAGGCTGTGGTTGATCGTACCAAGTCCGGTCCGTGCGCAGAGGATCACCGGCGCTTGCCATGCCGCAAACTGGTCGATGGTCAGAAGATCGGGCGTCAGCGGCACCATGAGCCCGCCCGCGCCTTCGATCAGCAAAGGGCCGTCATGGGCGGGGATGCCAAGCCGGACGGGATCAAGCGTGATGCCCTCGGCTGCGGCGGCGCGGTGGGGCGAGGCGGGCAGGTGCAGGCGGTAGGCCTCGGGCAGGATCGCGCAGCCGGGGGCAAGCCGCGCGACCACTTCGCTGTCGGTCTCCTCCTCCAGCCCCGATTGCACGGGCTTCCAGTAGCTCGCGCCCAGAGCGCGGGTCAGCCCGGCGCTGAAGACGGACTTGCCAATGCCGGTATCGGTTCCGGTGACGATCAAGGCGCTCATTGGGGTCTCAATTCTGCAACTGTGTGGAAGAGCGCGCTGATCTGATCCGGCGAGACATGGCCGGTGATCGAGGCGCGGAGCCGGGCGGTGCCGCGCGGCACGGTCGGCGGGCGGATGGCGCGGATGTCAAAGCCGCACGCCTGCAGCGCCCGGGCCAGCTCGAGCGCCGCGCGATCCTCCCCGACCGGGATCGGGATGATCTGGCTGCCGGTCGGAGCAAGCCCGCAGCTCTCGGCCAGACGGTTCGCGTGGTCGCGCCGGGCGCGGGCACCTGCGCTCAAGCCGGGATCGGCGGCGAGCGCGGCCAGCACCGCGCGGATCAGCGCGGCCTCGAACGGCGCGGGCGCGGTCGCATAGATGAAGGGCCGGGCGCGGGCGATCAGCGCATCGATCACCACGCGCTCGGCGGTGATCAGCGCGCCCGCCACGCCAAGCGCCTTGCCGCAGGTGTGCAGCGCGATCAGCGCGACATCGGGCAGGCCATGCGAAAGCCCGCGCCCCTCTGGCCCAAAAAGGCCGGTGGCATGGGCCTCGTCGACGATCAGGACCGCGTCGCTCTCCATCGCGATCTCGGCAAAATCGGCCAGAGGTGCCGCGTCTCCATCCATCGAATAGAGACTTTCGACCGCGATCCAGATCCGCCCGCGCTGCCCAGCCTGCCGCCAGTTCCGCGCAGCGTCACGCAGAGCGGTCGCATCATTATGGGCAAAGGGCAGGGTCTCGGCGCGCGAGAGCCGCATCCCGTCATGGCTGCTCGCATGGATATGCGTGTCATAAAGGATCAGATCGCCCGCGCGCGGCAGCGTCGAGAGGATCGCGAGATTGGCCTGAAAGCCGCCGCCCATGAAAAGCGCGGCCTCGGCGCCGAAGAAAGCGGCGGCCTCGGCCTCCAAAGCCTCATGCTCGGGATGATTGCCCCGCAAGAGCCGCGAGCCGCCCGCGCCGAAGGGCACCGCGCGGGCCAGAGCGGCGGTGGCGGCCTCGCGCAGCAGCGCCGAGCCCGCGAGGCCAAGGTAATCATTCGAGGCGAAATCGAGCCCTTTGGCCCGCGCCAGCACCCGGCGCCGCGCGCGATGCTCGAGCGCTGCCAATTGCGCCGCGAGCTCGGGAAAGGCGGTCATGCCTCGACCAGATCCGCCGGTTCGGTCGCGCCGGTCAGGCCAAGGCGGCGGAAAAGTGCGGCGTCACGGTCCTCTTCGGGGTTGTCGGCGGTCAGCAGCGTGTCGCCGACAAAGATCGAATTCGCCCCGGCATAGAAGCACATCGCCTGCAACTCATCGCTCATCCGGCTGCGCCCGGCCGAGAGGCGCACATAAGAGCGCGGCATCAGAATGCGGGCAAGCGCGATGGTGCGGACGAAATCGAACGGATCAAGCGGCGTAGCAGCGGCCAGAGGCGTGTCCTCCATCGGCATCAGCATATTGATCGGCACCGATTGCGGCGGCTCTGGCAGATTGGCGAGCGAGACCAGCATCGAGACGCGATCCTCGGAGGTTTCGCCCATGCCGAGAATGCCGCCCGAACAGACATTGATCCCGGCCTCGCGGACGCGCTCCAAGGTCTCGATCCGGTCGGCGAAGCTGCGCGTCGTGATGATCTCGGGGTAGAAGCGCTCCGAGGTATCGACATTGTGGTTGTAGTAATCGAGCCCGGCCTTTTTCAGCGCATGGGTCTGGTCCGCATCGAGCATCCCGAGCGTCATGCAGGTTTCCATCCCCAAGGCCTTCACGCCTTCGACCATCGCGAGAATCGCGGGCATGTCGCGCTCTTTCGGCGAGCGCCAGGCCGCGCCCATGCAATAGCGCGTCGCACCCTGCGCCTTGGCGCGGCGGGCCTCGGCCAGCACGCGTTCGACCTCGATCAGCTTGGAGGCCGAGAGCTTCGAGCCATTGCGCGCGGATTGCGAACAATAGGCGCAATCCTCGGGGCAGCCGCCGGTCTTGATCGACAGTAGCTTCGAGCGCTGGACATGGTTCGGATCGAAATTCTGGCGATGCAAGGAATGCGCGCGGTGAAGAAGCTCCATGAAAGGTGAATTATAGATTTTATTGGCTTCAATCTCGTCCATCTTGCCTTGCTCTCTGCCGGTTGCTCAGATTCGATGGGGAGTTTTTTAGGAAAATAGATTTCAAACGGGAAGAAAAAACGTCTTCTCGTGAAATAATAGATAATAATGGGAAGCATACTTCGAACCGGCAAGGAACGATGGGACTGAGGCCGGCGACCGGCGCCATCAGCGCGCCCAGGACGCGGATCGCTTGTCAGAATGAAGGGAAAGCTTTGAAAATCGGGTCAAAAGTCATCCGGCACAGGCAGGCTGCCCGGCCGGATGATTCTGAACGACGAGGCGGCTGCGCGGCCCGGTTTAGGCTGCTTTCTCGGCGGCGATGACTTTTTTCACGGCGGGATCGGCAGCAAGGCGGGCATGGAGATCTTTCAGCTGCGCCCGGGCGCCCAGCCCGTCGGGCAAAGCCTGCCGGGCCCAGCCCAGCATCGGAAAGGCATAGGCATCGACATAAGAGCGTTTGCCTTTGCCCGCGCCCAGAAACCACTCGCGCCCCGCCATATGGTCTTCGAGCAGGTCGAGCTTCTTGGCCACCAACTTGCGCGCCGCCGCAACGACATGTTCCTTCGCGCTGTCGCTGGTGTCGGTCGTGTAGCGGTCAGGCATGAAAAACGGCCAGTAAGAGCCGTGAAGATCGCCGGTGAGAAACGACGCCCACCGATGCGCCTCGGCCCGGTCGCGCAGGCTGTCGCCGCCGCTTAATCCCGCTCCGGGATGCTTATGCGCCAGATAGTCGAGGATCGCGCCCGCTTGGGTCAGCACCCAGCCGTCATCCTCTTGCAGGACCGGGACCGCACCTGCGGGGTTCAGGGCGATCAGCTCGGGCGAGCCGGTTGCGATGCGTGTGGCGACATAGGGCTGGCCGATCCATTCGAGCAGGATATGGGGCGCAATCGAGCAGGCATGGGGAGAGAAATACAAAGTCGGCATGAAGGACCTCCATCTGGGCCGATCCGGCAGTCCGGACCGAGACAGGAAGCCAACCTTTTCTTTCGGCTGAGGTTCCCAAGGGGCGCGCGCGGCTTTTGCATCTTGCCGCGCTGCCCGCTAAGGCTCTGGCCATGACAGCAGAGCCCGATGATTCCCTGATCTTTGACGCAGCCGAAGTGCGGCAGGACGGCCACCGCCTGCTCGGGCCGCTGAGCCTGACGCTGCGCGAGCGCCGGGTTGCGGTGATCGGGCGCAATGGCGCGGGCAAATCGACCTTCCTGCGGCTGGCTGCGGGACTGCTTGCGCCAGCCTCGGGACAGGTGCGGGTCTCGGGGCTCGATCCGGCGCGCGACCGCGCGGCGATGCTCGCGACCATCGGCATCCTGTTTCAGAACCCCGACCATCAGATCATCTTTCCGACCGTGGCCGAAGAACTGGCCTTTGGTCTGCGCCAGCAGGGCCAGAGCAAGGCCGAAGCGGCGGCGCGGGTGCGGGATCATCTGGCGCAGATGGGGCGCGCGGATTGGGCGGACCGCTTGGTGAACAGCTTTTCTCAGGGCCAGAAGCAATGGCTCTGCCTTGAGGCGATTTTGCTGATGGGGCCGAACACGATCCTGCTCGACGAGCCTTTCGCCGCGCTCGATCTGCCGACGCGGCTGCGCCTGTCGCGGCGCTTGGCGGCGCTGCCGCAGCGGCTGGTCACGATCACCCACGACCCGCTTCATGCCGAAACCGTCGATCGCGTGATCTGGCTGGAGGGCGGCGCGCTTGCCGCCGATGGCCCACCCGGCGCGGTTCTGCCCGCCTTTCATGCGGCCATGGCCGAATTGGGAGCGCGCGATGCTGACGCTGACCCATCCGCGTAGAACGCCCGCCCATCGCCTGCCCGCCGGGGTGAAGCTGATCGCGCTCGCCGCCGCGAGTGTCGCGATCTTTCGTCTGCCACCGCTGGGCCTTGGACTGGCGGCGCTGGGCCTCCTTGGGCTTTACGCCGCCTTGGGGCGCGATCTCTTGCGTGCGGGGCTGCGCGGGCTTTGGCCGCTCTGGCCCTTCGTCGTGATCCTCGGCCTCTGGTATGGGCTGACCGGCGCGCCCGATGAGGGCATTCGGCTGATCTCGCGCATGATGCTGGCGGTGGCGGCGGCCAATCTGGTGACGCTGACGACGCCCTTGGCCGAGATGATCGCGGTGATCGAGCGCGCGCTCTCGCCGCTGCGCGTCTTTGGCGTCAATCCGAATGCGGTCGCTTTGGCGATGGCGCTGGTCATCCGCTTCGCGCCGGTGTTGCTTGAGAAGCAAAGGGCGCTGGCGCTGGCCTGGCGCGCGCGCTCGGCCAAACGTCCGGGATGGCGGCTTTCGCTGCCATTGACCCTTGCCGCGCTGGATGAAGCCGATCATGTTGCGGAAGCTTTGAAGGCGCGGGGCGGCGTGCAGCCTGCCCGGCGCGATTAGGACGGAGACACCGATGGAACGCAGCCTTGCCCATATCGCTTTGTTCGCGGCGCTGATCGCGGTTCTGGGGTTGATGCCTCGGATCGACCTGATCTCGGGCGTGCCGATTACGCTCCAGACCTTCGGGGTGATGCTGGCGGGCACGGTGCTGGGCGCGAAGCGCGGTTTTCTCGCGGTGCTTCTCTTCGTGGTGCTGGGCCTGATCGGCCTGCCGATCTTTTCGGGCGGGCGCGGCGGGCTTGGCGTGCTGGCCGGGCCGACGGTCGGTTACATCATCGGCTTTCCGATCACCGCTTTCGTCGCGGGCTGGATCACTGAGCGCTGGCGCAATGTGCCGGTGGGGGTCGCGGCCACGGTGGCCTCGATCATCGGGCCGATGGTGCTCTTGTCGGTCTTTGGCGCGCTCGGCATGGCCTATATTCTCGGCAAGAGCTTTTCCGAGGCCTATCTTCTGACGCTGCCCTTCCTTGCGGGCGATGCGATCAAGGCGGTTCTGGCGGGCTTTGTCACCCAGACGCTCGCGCGGCTGCGGCCCTCGGTCGTGACTTCTCGCGCGTAATGACGCGCGCCTGATCTCGGGATGACAGAAAAAAGGCCGGGAGAGATCCCGGCCTTTTCCTTTGCGATCAACTGAGGTGATGGGGCTTTTGCAGGCCGTAGACCTGCGTTTCCAACCCTTCGAGCCGCGCTTTCAATTGCAGCGAGAGATAGCGCGAATAGTGGCGCGACTGGTGCAGGTTGCCGCCGTGGAACCACAGCCCCTCCTGCTGGGTCGGCTTCCACATATTGCGCTGCTCGCCCTCCCACGGGCCGGGGTCCTTGGTGGTGCCAGAGCCCAAGCCCCAGCATTTGCCGACCTTATCCGCGACCTCTTGGCTGATCAGATCCGCCGCCCAACCGTTCATCGAGCCATAGCCCGTCGCATAGACCACGAGATCGGCGGGCAGCTCGGTGCCGTCATCCAAAAGCACGCCGGTTTCGGTCAGCCGCTCGATCCCCTTGCCGGATTGCAGCTTGATCGAGCCGTCGATGACCAGATCACAGGCCCCGACGTCGATGTAATAGCCCGAGCCGCGGCGCAGGTATTTCATGAAGAGCCCCGAATCGTCATCGCCGAAGTCGAGCATGAAACCGGCATCCTCGAGCTTGCGGTAGAACTCAGCGTCGCGCTCGCGGATCTTGTTGTAAACCGGCACCTGAAAATCGGCCATGATCGCATAGGGCAGCGAAGCGAAGATCATGTCGGCCTTGTCGGTGGTCACGCCATTGGCCAAGGCGCGCTCAGAGTAAAGATCGCCCAACCCGATATCCATCAGGCTGTCGGATTTCACGATATGGGTCGAGCTCCGCTGAACCATGGTCACATCGGCTCCGCCCTCCCAGAGCGCCGCGCAGATGTCATGGGCCGAGTTATTCGCGCCGATCACCACAACCTTCTTGCCCTTATAGGCGTCGGGGCCGGGGTGTTGGCTGGAATGCTGCTGCTCGCCCTTGAAGACATCCTGCCCGGGGATTTTCGGCACATTGGCCTTGCCCGACATGCCGGTCGCGAGCACGAGCTGCTTCGGATGCAAGGTGATCTCGCGCCCGTCGCGCTCGACCACGACCGTCCATTCGCCCTTTGCCGCATCATATTGCGCCGATTTCGCCGTGGTCGAGGACCAGTAATTCAGCTCCATGACCTTGGTATACATCTCCAGCCAGTCGCCGACCTTGTCCTTGGGCGCAAAGACCGGCCAATTGTCGGGGAAGGGGATATAGGGGAGGTGGTCATACCAGACCGGGTCGTGCAGGCAGAGCGATTTATAGCGGTTGCGCCATTGATCGCCCGGACGCGGATGCTTGTCGACGATGATTGCGGGCACGCCCAATTGACGCAGACGCGCGCCAAGTGCGATGCCGCCCTGACCGCCACCGATCACCAGCACATAGGGCTGGGCGTCAAAGCCAAGGCTCGCGGCCTCATCCTCGCGCTTTTCCTTCCAGGTGCGGCGGTTCGGGTCATGGCCGTGCTCGGCCCCCATCGGGCGACGGAGGCCGCGCGGCTCCTCATGGCCTTTCAGCTCGTGCAGCGTGGTCAGCAGCGTCCAGATCTTGCCGTCCTTCATGCGGATATGGCCGACGCCGCGCCCGGTCTCGGTTTCGAGCACCAGCCAGCCTTCGGTCACGCCGCCCGCCGAGGTCACACTTTCGCGCGGATCAAGCGCGATCGACACCGGCTTGATATGCGAGAGCTGCGCGCGTGCCATGTCGCGGACCTGCGCCGGGCCCTCCATCGTCTTCAGGTTCCAGGTGAAAGCCGCAAGATCGCGCCAATAGCCCGTGTCCAGAAACAGAGTGGCCGTGGCATCGGCATCCTGCGCCACAAGCGCGTCATTCAGTTCCGAGACCAGTTTGGCCAGATCGGTCTGATGGTGTTGGTCGAGCATCTCTCCTCCTTCGCTCTGACAGGGGCGGGCTCCTCTTCCCGCCAGTTCCTTGGGCAAAAGTCTCGGCCAAGCGTAGAAGTGCGCCCAAGCGGAAAATCTGGATCTAGGGAAATCAAGGAGTTGGCGCGACGGGCTGTGGCAGCAGATGCAACAGGTGTGGCCCCGTCCTGCGACCAAAGAAGGTTTTGGAGCAACGGCGCTTCTGCGTTAGCCTGAGGCAAGGCGAGGTCGCGCAGGAGGATGGCGTGACAGGAGGGATCTGTGAGCGACCTTCATCATATTCGCGAAATCGAAAGCGTCCGGGCCGGCCATGAGGCCGCGCGTCATCCCATCGTCGTCGAAAGCTGGCTGCGCTGCCTCAATGAACATGGCCTCGACCCGACGGCGCGGGCCGCGGCCCATATCGTCACCGAGCGCGAATTGCGCCTCCATCGCGAGCGCTCCGGGGATCTGATCGAGATCGCGCGCTCGGGGATCGAGCGGCTTTACGCGCTGGTCGCCGGGCAGAATTACGTCCTGATGCTGTCGGATCGCGACGGGGTGACGGTCGAATATCTGGGCGACGCGGTGCAAAAAGAGGGGCTGCGCCGCAGCGGGCTTTATCTCGGCGCGGAATGGTCCGAGGCGCGGGCCGGGACCTGCGCGCTTGGCGCCTGTCTCGAGGCGGGCGAGGCGCTGATCATCCACCAGACCGACCACTTCGACGTGACCCATGCGGGGCTTTCTTGCACGGCGGCGCCGATTTACGACACGCGCGGGCAGCTCGCGGCGGCTTTGGACATTTCGCTTCTGTCCTCGCCTTTGCCGCGTGCCAGTCAGTCGATGGCGCTCAATCTGGTGCGCCAAACGGTCCGGCGCATCGAAATGGCGAATATCATGGCCGAGAACCGCCATGATTGGGTGCTGCGGCTGGCGGGTAGCCCGGATTTTCTTGATGTCGATCCCGAGGCTGCGGTTGCGCTGGATGGCGCGGGCCGGGTGATCGGGGCGACCCATGGCGCAATGCGGGTGCTGACGGCGGCGGCGGGCGTTCCTTGGCGCGAGGGCCATCGTCTGATCGGGCGGCCTCTGTCGGATTTCCTGAACATCCGCCTCGACCGGCTGGACGATCTCACCCGCGACCGTCCCGCCGCCGAAAGGCTGATCGAGACCCGCGACGGCCATCGCCTCTTTGCCCATGCGATCGAGCCGCGCGCCCAGCCTTTGCGCAGCCCCGCCCGTCCGGCGCTGGCGCGGACCGGCGCCTTGCCCACGCCCCTGCGCGCGCTTGCAGGCGATGATCCTGCCATGGCGAGCCTGCTTGCCCGCGCGGCGGCGCTGGCGCCAAGCACGCTTCCGGTGCTGATCGAAGGCGAGACCGGCAGCGGCAAGCTGACGCTTGCCCGCGCGATCCACGAGGTCTCGGGGCGGCGCGCCTTCGTGACGCTCTCGGCGGCCGAGCTTTCCGAGCCCGAAGCCGAGGCGCAGCTCTTCGGGCGCATCGCGGCGCGGCGGGTGGAAAACGGCCTGCTCTCCGAGCTCGGAGGCGGCACGCTGGTCTTGCAAAATGTCGAGGACCTGCCCGAGCGGGTTCAGACCCGGCTGTCGCGCCTGCTGGCCGAGGGCGGCTTTGTCCCGCTTGGCGGGTTGCGACCGGTGCCAGTCGATCTGCGCATTATCGCGACCAGCCAGCATGGCGCGGCGCGGCTGCGGCCCGATTTCTATCACCGGCTTTGCGGCGGGCTGCTCTCGCTGCCGCGTTTGGCCGCGCGGCAGGATCTGCTGTGGCTGGCGCGGCGGATGACCGAGAGCGCGGCGGGCCAACGCCTTGACCTGCCGCCCGACATCATGCGCGCCTTGGCCGAGCGCGACTGGCCGGGCAATCTGCGCGAGCTGGGCTTTGTCGCCCGCGCCTTGGCCGGGCTGGTCGAGGGGCGCAGCCTGCCGGTCGCGCCCGCGCTTGCGCTGCTCGGTCCTGCTCAGCCCAAAACCGGCGCGCCTTCGGAAGCGGCGCTTCTGGCGCAGATGCTGGAGGCCTCGGGCGGGAATATCTCGCTTTGCGCGCGTAGGCTCGGGGTCGATCGCTCGACCATCCACCGCAGGCTGCGCCGCTATGGGCTGGTCGGCCGCGGTTAGGCCGAGAGATGCTCGATCAGGATCGCGGTGCCAAGCCCGATCAGCACGACCCCGCCCAGCACTTCGATGACGCGGCCAAGCTTCTGGCCCAGGAACCGCCCGGCGAGAATCCCAGTCGTGCTCATCGCCATGGTGGCCAGACCGATGGCCAGCGCGATGACGATGATATTCACATCGAGAAAGGCCAGCGAGACCCCGACCACCATCGCATCGATCGAGGTGCCGATTGCCGTGGCGACCAGCGCCCAAAGCGAGGCCGAGCGCGGCGGCTCGTCGGCGGCACGGCCAAGCGCGTGCAGCACCATGCGCAGCCCGACCGCGCCCAGCAGGACGAAGGCGATCCAATGGTCGATGGCCTCGACATAGCTCGCTGCCGCCATACCGAGCCCCCAGCCGATCAGCGGTGTCAGCGCCTCGACCGCGCCGAAAATCGCGCCGGTGCGCAAAGCCTGACCGAAATGGGGACGCAGGCCGACGGCGGCGCCGCGACCGAGAGAAGCGATGAAGGCATCGACAGACATGCTGACGGCAAGAAGGCCGATCGCGATCGGGGACATGGGAGCTCTCCTTGGACTTCCTTGGGCGTTCCGGGCGACGGACGGACCCCGCCCGCAGGATCCTGTCGCCACGGTCTCGCAAGGCCCAAGGGCTGGACGCGCCACGCAGGATTGCCTGCGAGTCTGTTGACGCGGCCCCGCTTTCCCGCGGTCGCTACTCCCCGATGGCGGGCTGATGCGGGAATCGGGCGGGAATGTCAATGAAAACAATGAGATGTAGTTGAGACGCATGTGCAGTTGGCAGCTGCGCGACCTCGGCCCGACGGGAAGTCACTGGTTTTATTGCGCTTCCCGGGGCGCAGCTGGCGGCGCGAGAATCCGCCCATGGGCGCGGCGATGATCTCCGGAGGCTCCGCCTTCCGGATGCGTTGACTTGGCCCGGAATTTCACGAATAGCCAAAGGGGACTGGTCACTTCGGCGATGCACTGCCCAAGACCTGCGCCTCGGTTTTCCGGCACAGATGTCGCGCCGGATCCCGCAGCGAGCCTCTCGGGCAGTCGGTCGAAAAGCCGCGTTTGGGGCAGGACCTGGGCGCGCGAAGCTCCTGTCTTCTGTGGCGCGCCTTTGGGCGCAAATTCGGAGATCTGACGATGCTGACCGGCTTCGTTCTGTTTTATGTGGGCGCTGTCTTGTCGCTCAATGGTCTGTGGCTGATGGGCAAGATCGAGGATCGCGAGATCGTCGTCATCAACATCGTCGTGGCCGCTTTGGCGCTTGGCGTGGTCGTCCATGACGGCTTTTTCATTGGCACGGCAGAAAGCATTCGCAACGCCGCGCTGACGTTGCTCTTTGCGACGACCTATCTCTGGGTGGCCTATAACCGCTTTTCGGGCGTCGATGGGCGCGGGCTGGGCTGGTTCAGCCTGTTCGTTTCGATCACCACGGTCCCGGTGTTTCTGCGCGCCTTCATCGAGGCGGGCAGCGCGACCGACCTTTGGCTCGCGGCCAATTGGCTGGCCTGGGGCGTGCTCTGGTTCCTGTATTTCTTGCTGTTGGCGCTGCGCCTGCCGATCCAGCGACAGACCGCTTGGGTCACGCTGCTGACTGGGATCTTCACCGGCTGGTTTCCAGGGTTTCTGCTGCTCGACGCGCTGATCTGACACGAAAAAGGGCCGGGGAAACCCGGCCCTTTCTGTATCTGGGGGGCAAGTTTCGGCTCAGTCGAGGCCGAGCTTGGCTTTCAGCGTCGAGAGATCCTCGGCCAGCGTATTGACGCCGGTCGCGAGAACCAGACGGTCCTCTTCGGTCAGCTTGTCATAGCTGACATAGCCGTCGCCTTCCTTGTATTTGTCCAAGGTCACGTCGATCGTCTTGAAGTTCTCGTCGACCTTTTTCAGGAAATCCGCTTCCTTGTCCGCGATGAGCGGGCGGGTCAGTTCAACGATCTTATAGGCGCCGTCAAAGTTGCCGCGGAAGTCCCACAGATCGGTGTGGCTGTAGCGATCTTCCTCGCCCGAGATCTTGGTGGCCGCGACCTCTTCCATCAGAACGGCCGCACCACCGACGACGACTTCCGGCGGGAAGGCCAGACCGTCGATGCGGCTTGCCAATTCCTTGATATCGGCCAGAAGCTTGTCAGCGACCGGGCTGAGGTCGGCGGTCGATTTCTCTTCCCAGAGCGCATATTCGATCCGGTGGAAGCCGGGGAATTTCGGGTCTTTCTCGCCCAGCTCGTAATCATCGGCGCGGCTGTCGATCGAGACATCGATATCCGAGAACAGCTCGGCAATCGGCTCGATCCGCTCGTAGTTCAGGCGCGTGGGCGCATAAAGCGCCTTGGCCTTCTCGATATCGCCCGCCTTGATCGCATCGGTGAAGGCGGTGGTGTTTTCGACCAAAGTGTCGAGGTTTTCCGAGACATAGAGCTTATATTCCGCAATCGGGCCGACAAGATCGAGGCTCGGGCCTTCGGCTTGGGCAAAGGCCGGGGCCAGCAGGCAGGCGCAGGACAGAAGCAGGCGTTTCATTCAGGGCTCCTTGCAGATCGTCGATCCGCAGTCAGGGTTAAAGGCTGGCGATCAACTGGCTGGCCGGAAAGCTGCCGGCCTCAAAGCCCGGCAAGGCGAAGAAATAGCCGCCGCCCACCGGCTTGATATATTCCTCGAGCGGCTCGCCGTTCAGCCGGTTCTGGACGGTGATGAAACCGGCTTCGAGATCGGCCTGATAGGCGATGAAGAGCAGGCCCTGATCGAGCTGGCCCGATTTCGTGACCCCGAGGGAATAGTTGAAGGGGCGGCGCAGGATCAGGTTTTCCTGATGCGCGGCGGTGCGATCATTCGCCAGCCGGATATGGGCGGTCAGGCGCGTGACCTTGCCCTCGGGATCCTTGGCGTAATCGGGCACATCGGATTCGCTGCCATGGGGATTGTCCATCGGCGCGCCATTCATCTTCATGCGGCCGAAGATGCGCTCCTGCTCGCCAAGTGCGGTGCGGTCCCAGCGCTCGACGAAATTGCGGATGACGCGGACCGCCTGATAGCTGCCGTTCTTGGCCCAAGCGGGCTCATCCGGGGCGCTGACCCAGAGCATCCGATCCATCATGGCATGATCGGCGGGGTCGGGGTTGGCCGAGCCGTCGCGGAAGCCCAGAAAGTTGCGCGCATTCTCGGCTTTGCCATCGGCGGCGGCGGGAAGGACCGGAACCGAGCCCTCGACCTTCCATTTCAGCACCATCTGATCGGGGATGTTCTTGATCAGGTCGCGCAAGGCATGGATCACCGAATCCGAGCTGTTCGCGCAGATCTGCACGCCCAGATCGCCGTGGCAATCCTCGGCCACCAGCGCATCATTCGGGAACGAGGTCATGCGTTGCAGCTTCGCCGGTTTATGGGCGGCCAGCCAGTCGCGGCTGTCAAAGAAGCTCGCGCCAAGCGACAGCGTGATCGTCAGCGCATCGGGCGAGATCACCGGACCAAGCAGGCCGCTGTCGAAGGGCGGCAGCTTCGGGTCAAGCTCGGGCACCGGGCCGCCCTTGGTCAGAACCTCGATCCGCTCGCCCAGACGGCGCATGAGCTTTTCGAACTCGTCCTTGTCGCGTACGAGCACCGCGAAGCTGGCAAAGAGCCCATGCGCCGGGCGCGGGGTCACGATCCCGGCCTGATGGAGACCGTAGGGCGAAATCGCCTCGGTCGAGGGTTGCGCCAGCGGCGCCTGTGTCACCGATTGCTCGGTGGCGGCGAGGGCAGGGCTCGCCAGCGCGCCACCAAGACCCGCGGCGCCCAGACCCAGCAAGAGGCCGCGCCGGCCGAGATCGGTTTTGCCGTCCGTCATTCGTCCAGCCCCATGGATTGGTTGACCTGAGCCAGCGCCGTGCCAAGCTTGGCGAAAGCCGCGGCGAGCGCCTTGCGGCTGTCGGCGCTGACCTGCCGGTAATCGGCGGGCAGGGCCTCGATCTGGCCCGCCAGCGTCGCGAACTCCGCATCCAGCGCCTGTTGCTGATCGGGATGGCCGACCGAAAGCAGCGGTTCAAGCAGCGCCGCCGCCGCTTTCATCGTGTCGAGCCGCTGTTTCAGCTCGGCGCTGTCCTGTTCGTTCTTCGGGCTCTGGCCCTCGGGGATCACGGCATCGGCGACATGCTGGGCGTAATTCGCGGCAAGGCCGGTGATATCGCTTGGAACGGGCTCGAGCGTCTTGATGCGGCCATTGAGCTCGGCTGCGGCGCTGGCAAGCGCGGAAGCCGCCGCCGCGCCATCGGGGCGCTCGCCCCAGAGCGAGGCCTCGATGCGGTGGAAGCCGGTGAAGGCCGGGTCATCCTCGCCCTTGGCGAGATAGGTCGCCTGCGGGTCGATGCGTTCCTTCAGATCGGCAAAGCGGCTGGCGACCGGCTCGAGCTGGATCCAGTAGCCGCGCGCCTCTGCATAAAGCGTGCGCGCCTCTGCCTGATCGTCCGCGGCCATGGCGGCAGCAAGCTTGGCCGTGGTCTTTTCCAGCCGACCCGATGCCATCATCAGCCGGACCTTGTATTCCGAAAGCGGCGCGATCAGCACGCGGACCGGCGGCCGTTTCTGTTCGGCCAGCGACTGATCGGTCGCGGTGACGGTCAGCTTGCCGCGCGGGCTGGAGAGCAGGCCGCAGGTGATCTGATATTCGCCCGGCACGAGCCGCGCCGCGACATCGGCGCTAAAGCCAGGCGCGATGTTTTCGCGCTCGGCCACGACCATGACGCCGTCGAGGATCTCCCATTCGAGCGGGCGGCTGGTTGCGGCATTGTGGATGCGGAAGATCCGCCGCCCTGCCGGAACGCTCAGCTCCATCGGGTCGCAGACGGTTTCGGTCACGCGGATCTCGACTGTGCCCTCGGCGGGCCGGGTGCCACGCTCGGCCAGAGCCAGCGCGCTGATGAAGGCCGTCAGCGAGACCGCGAACAGCACGGCGCTGACCGGCAGCAGAATGCGCGGGACCGCGCTGGTGGCAATCGGGGCCTCAGGGGCGGACATGGCGGGCCTCCGTCGCGGATTTGACCGGGCGCAAAAGCCAGGCGAGCGGGATCAGAAGCGCGACGAGATAGACAAGCAGCTCGCCCAGAACCAGCGTCTCGCGATAGCCGAAGAAGCCCGACAGGATCGTGCCGAATAGCGAGGATTCCGGCAGAGTCCCGGAGAGGTTCCAGATCGGCTGTTGCAGATGGTTCCAGATCCCGGCCTCATGCAGCGCACGCGGCACGCTGGCGGCGATGCCCGCCGCGATCAGCACGATGAAGATCGAGGTCCAGTGGAAGAATTTGCCAAGGTTCACATGCAGCGCGCCGCGATGGATCAGCCAGCCGACGCCAATCGCCAGAACGATGCCCAGAAGCGCGCCGATCGGCGCCTGCCAACCCGCGCTTTGCTGGAAGATCGCCAGCAGGAAGAAGACCGATTCAAGCCCCTCACGCGCGACGGCGGCGAAGGAGAGCAGAACCAGCGACCAGGTCGTGCCCGAGCTGAAGGCCGCATCCATCTGATGCTGCAGATCGGATTTCACCGAGCGCCCGAATTTGCGCATCCAGAGCACCATGGTGATCAGGAAGACATAGGCGACGATGCCGATGCCCGCTTCGAGCAACTCTTGCGCCTTTTGCGGGAAGCTGGCGTCCAGCCAGATCAGCACGGCGCCGGTCAGAAGCGCGAGCGAGAGGGCCAGAAGAATGCCCGACCAGATGGCGGGAAGCAGGGCTCGGCGGCCTGTGCGGGTCAGATAACCGCAAAGGATCCCGATGATCAGAGCTGCTTCGAGCCCCTCTCTGAGCATAATGAGAAATGGCGCGAACACGAAAAACTCCGATCGATCGCTGGCGATCCGACCAGATATGCCAGAGATCGGGGCGTGTTCAACTGAAATAGTCGGAAAACTCAGGGGCGAAATTCTGCAATTGGGCGGATTGACGCAGTTTTTCTCTCAACTTTCAGAGAGATCTTGGGGAGATCTGGGCGTGCTTTGAATATTGTGCAGATGACGCGAAATATTGAGCGACAGGTTTTCCTTTGCAGAAGGCGGGCCTATATTGCCAGTTGAAGCGAGGGCGCGCGCCTCAAGGTTGCGCCAACTCGCCGAAACTCACTCGAAAAGAGAGGCTTCCTCGTGGCCGATTACCCAGATACCCAGCTTTTCATTGATGGCACTTGGCGTCCCGCAGCGGATGGGCGGGTGATTCCCGTGCTCAATCCCGCGACCGCCACTCAGATCGGCACGGTCGCCTGGGCCGGAAAAGGCGAGCTCGACGCGGCTTTGGCGGCTGCCGAGCGCGGATTTCTCCAATGGAGCCGGACCTCGGCCTTTGAACGCGGCGCGGTGATGCGGCGCGCGGCGCAGCTGATGCGCGAGCGTGCCGAGACGACGGCGCGGCTGATGACGCTGGAGCAGGGCAAGCCCTTGGCGCAGTCCAAGGCCGAGGTGCTCGCCGCGGCCGATACGATCGACTGGTTCGCGGGCGAGGGCCAGCGCGCCTATGGTCAGGTGATCCCGGCGCGTGCGCCCGATGTCTTGCAGATCACGATGAAACTGCCGGTCGGCCCGGTCGCGGCCTTCACGCCCTGGAATTTCCCGATCAACCAGATCGTGCGCAAGCTCTCGGCGGCGCTGGCGGCGGGCTGTTCGATCATCGTCAAGGCACCCGAGGAAACCCCGGCCTCTCCGGCAGAGCTGATCCGCGCCTTTGCCGATGCCGGCGCGCCGGCGGGCGTCGTGAACCTTGTCTATGGCGTCCCGGCTGAGATCTCGGAATATCTGATCCCGCATCCGGTGATCCAGAAGATCAGCTTCACCGGCTCGACCCCGGTCGGCAAGCAGCTGGCGTCCTTGGCCGGGCTTCACATGAAACGCGCGACGATGGAGCTCGGTGGTCATGCGCCGGTGATCGTCGCGGGCGATGCCGATCTCGATCTCGCGGTCAGCCTGATGGTGACGCAGAAATTCCGCAATGCCGGGCAGGTCTGTGTCTCGCCGACGCGGTTTTTGGTGCAGGAACGGCTGGCCGATGATTACATCGCCCGCTTCACCGAAGCCGCCAAGACGCTCAAGGTCGGCGACGGGTTGGACAGCGCGACCGAGATGGGCCCGCTCGCCAATGAGCGCCGCATTCCCGCGCTTGAGGGGCTGATCAAGGATGCCGTGGCGCAAGGCGCGAAGCTGACGACCGGCGGGCGTCGGATCGGCAATGAGGGCTGGTTCTTCGAGCCGACGGTTCTGGCCGATGTGCCGCTGTCGGCGCGGATCATGAATGAAGAGCCCTTCGGTCCGGTCGCGGTCATCAACCGCTTCGGCGATCTCGACGAGGCGATTGCCGAGGCCAACCGCCTGCCTTACGGCCTTGCCGCCTATGCCTTCACGCGCGACAGCGCCACCGCGACGCGGCTGGGCAATGAGGTGCGCGCGGGCATGACCACGATCAACCATCTCGGGCTTTCGCTGCCCGAGACGCCCTTCGGCGGCATTCGCGATTCGGGCTATGGCACCGAGGGCGGCTCCGAGGCGATCGAGGCCTATCTCGACACCCGCTTCGTGACCCGCAAGGGCTAAGAGACCCGCGCGCTCCGGCCTTGCACCGGGGCGCGCACCCGCAAGCTTTGGGGCGGCAACTTTTGCGTGACCCTTGTCAAACCGCCTCGGGCTGCTTTTCTCTGGCGGGTGGAATGGCGACCCGAAGGGACCAGAGATGACGCAGCCCAAGCTTTTCGAACCCGTTGAAATCGGAGGGCTTCGCCTTTCGAACCGCATCGTGATCGCGCCGATGTGCATGTATTCCGCCGATGACGGCAAGATGACCGATTGGCACCTGATCCATCTGGGCCAGCTGGCGCAATCGGGCGCGGGCATTCTGACGATCGAGGCGACGGCGGTTCTGCCCGAGGGCCGGATCTCTTACGGCGATGTCGGGCTTTGGGACGATGCGACGGAAGCCGCGATGAAGCGCGTGCTCGATGGCGTGCGGGCGTGGTCGGATATGCCGATCGCGATCCAGCTTGCCCATGCAGGACGCAAGGCCTCGACCGATCTGCCCTGGCAGGGTGGCGCGCAGATCGCGCCGGATCACCCGCATGGCTGGCAGACCGAAGCGCCCTCGGCACTGGCCTTTGGCGCCGAGGAAAACCCGCCCGTCGCGCTGGATGCGGCTGGGCTTGCCAAGGTGCGGGGTGCGTTTGCAGACGCGGCGACCCGCGCGGCCCGGCTGGGGATCGACGCGATCCAGATCCATATGGCGCATGGCTATTTGCTGCATGAATTCCTCTCGCCGCTCTCGAACCAGCGAACCGACGCCTATGGCGGAAGTCTCGAAAACCGACTGCGCTTCCCGCTTGAGGTCTTTGATGCCGTTCGCGCGGCCTTCCCGCCCGAGCGGCCGGTGACGGTCCGGGTGTCGGGGACCGATTGGGTCGAGGGCGGCTGGGATGTCGAGCAGACCGTGGCCTTGGCGCAGGCGCTTGAGGCGCGGGGCGCGGCGGCGATCCATATTTCAAGCGCGGGCCTCTCGCCCGCGCAGCAGATTCCGGTCGGGCCGAATTATCAGGTGCCGCTGGCGCGCCGCGTCAAACAGGCGGTCAAGATGCCGGTGATCGCGGTCGGTCTGATCACCGAGCCCGAGCAGGCCGAAGCGATCCTTGGCACCGGCGACGCCGATCTCATCGCGCTTGGCCGGACCGCGCTTTATGATCCGCGCTGGCCCTGGCACGCGGCGGCGCGGCTGGGCGCGCAAGTGAAGGTCGCGCCGCAATATCTGCGCGCGGCGCCCCATGGCGCGCGCGATCTTCTGATCAAGGCCTAGCGCCAGAGCGCAAAAAAGGGGGCGCGGCCTGCGCTGCGCCCCATAAACTCTCAGCCAAGGATCTTTGCGACCCAATCGCCATAGGCCTGCATGATCTTGCTGAGAAAGCCCTGCGTGCCTTCGTTCTTGACCTTGCCCTGATCGTCAAACAGGTCGTTGAAGCCGCCGATATAGGCCTCGGGCTGCTGCAAGACGGGCATGTTCAGGAAGACCAGAGATTGGCGCAGATGGTGGTTCGCGCCAAAGCCGCCAATGCCACCGCCCGAGCCCGAGACCACCAGCGCGGGCTTGCCGTCCCAGACGCTTTGGCCATAGGGGCGCGAGCCGACATCCAGCGCGTTCTTGATCGAGGCCGGGACCGAGCGGTTATATTCGGGCGTCACGAACATGACCGCCTCCGCGCCTTTGATCTCGCGCCGCAGCCGCGCCCAGGCGGCGGGCACATCGGCTTCGAGATCTTCGTTGTAAAGCGGCAGATCGCCGATCTCGACGAAGCTGAAATGCAGGTTTTTGGGGGCGAGTTCGGTCAGGGCATGGGCAAGTTTACGGCTGAACGAGCCTTTGCGCAGACTTCCGACGAGGACGGCAACTTTGCGTTCGGTGGACATCAATCACTCCTGAACCAAGGGGCCCTGTGGGCGGGCCGCGTGCAGGGTGAACGCAAGATGCTTGGATTGGTTCAGGAAAAAAGGGGCC
Source organism: Paracoccus aminophilus JCM 7686 (assembly GCF_000444995.1). NCBI lineage: Bacteria > Pseudomonadati > Pseudomonadota > Alphaproteobacteria > Rhodobacterales > Paracoccaceae > Paracoccus > Paracoccus aminophilus. The sequence continues at coordinate 948,912 of NC_022041.1, forward strand.
TTTCCAGGCCCCTTCGCTCATTTGACGCTTGGCTCAGAAGGTCAGGCGCGTGGTCAGGAACAACGAGCGGCCAGCCTCGGGATAGCCGTCGACGAGCTGGTAGTTCTTGTCGAGGAGGTTGCGCAGGCCGAAAGCGAGCTCTGCGGTCTCGGTGACCTGCCAGCGTGCATCGAGGTTGAGCAGGCCAAAGCCCGACGCTTTGGTGTAAGACACCTGGGTCGGATCGGGCGACTGGATCGCGCTGTCGGTCCAGCGCGAGCTGGCGAATTCGATCGAGGGCGAGATCGTCAGATTGTCCTGCGCCTTCCAGTCAAGCCGCAGATTGGCCGCGTGCAGCGGCACATCGGTCGCGCGCAGACCGTCGCGGACCGGATCGGTGATCTTGCGGTGGGTATAGGTATAATTACTGCTGATCGCGAGAACCGGCGAGATCTCATAGCTCGCCGCGAATTCGAGACCCGAGATCTTGCCGTCGCCGACGTTCTGGCTCTGGGTCAGATCGGTGCCGACATAGACCGACTGGATCATGTCCTCGATCTTGCTGTGGAAGATCGCGGCCTCCACTGCCACCGGGCCGAGATCGCCATTATAGCCGAGCTCTGCCGTGATCGCGCGTTCCGCCTTCAGATCGGGGTTCGGAACCGCAGTGCCGAACCGCGTCGAATAGCGGTTGAAGAGCGTCGGGAAGCGGGTGCGCGACGAGACGCTGGCATGGACATCGCCGATATCGGTCGCATAAAGCGCCGCGACCTGCCAGTTGAGCGCATGGGTGCTGCCGGTCGGCCAGCCATATTCGGTCGCGGTGCGGCTGGCCTCGATCACCTTCGCGGTGTCGTAGCTCAGACCGCCGATGATCGTCAGACGGTCGCTGGCGTGCCAGGTGTCCTCGACCGCAAGCGACCAGGTCTCTTCCTTGCTGCGCTTGGTCGGATCGGGCCGATCATTCACGCCGGGCTGCGAAAGCTGCGTGTCGTCATGCTTGTCGCGACGATAATGCAGCGCCGCGCGCAGCGTGTTTTGCGCCGCGACCTCGCCGCCAACCTCAAGGCTCAGACCGTAGGCGTCGTCCTTATAGGTGCTGTTGAACGCGCGCCGCTCGATCTGGGTCGTGTGGGTGTAGTCGTCGTAAGCTTTCAGGACGTTGTCGAAGCGGTTGTAGTAAAGCTTCGTCTTGAAATAGCCGCTCTCGGCGAAAGTCGTGTTCGAATAGAAGGCGAGGCTTTCGATGTTCCAGGTCGGCCAGCTCCAGTCGCGCTGATAGGATTGGCCCGGCGGCAGCGGCGAGGGCGTGATGCCGCGGATCGGCTGCTCGACGTTATAGGGCGCGTTTTTCGCGCCGGTCTGCCGGGTGTAGCTCAGGACATATTCATCGGTCGCATTGGGGGTATAGCCCACCTTGAGGTTCAGGCGCGTGTCCTTGGTGTCGGCATAGTTGCGCTTGCCCGAGCCCTGATTGGGCGTCGGTTTGAAGTCTTTCGACAGGTAATAGCCGTCGCTGTCGCGCCACATATAGCTGCCGGTTGCATAGAACTGGTCCTGCTTGGTGCCGAACGACAGGAACGCGCTTTTCGCGGTGACATCGCCGCGATTGCCAGCCTCGACGCCCAGACGCGCCTCGCCCTCGAAGGGTTTCGTCGGCGTGCGGGTCACGAGGTTGACGGCCCCGCCCATCGCGCCCGGACCGTTCAGAACCGAGACATAGCCCTTCTGGATCTGGATCTCGGCCAAATCGGGGGTCAGGAAACGACCGAAGTCCAGACGGTTGTCGGCCGGCAGATAGACGCGGATGCCGTCGATCGAGAGCGGCACCTGAAGACGGTCAAAGCCACGCACAAAGATCAGCCGCTCGTTGCGGCTGCCGCCCGAGTTGCCGACGCTGACACCCGGCTGGGTTTTCAGCGCATCGTCGAGGGTCTGGCGGTTGTTCGCGAGGATCTCATCGGCCTTGACCGTCGAGGTCGTCCCGGCGGCGGTGCTTTCGTCGGCTGTCGCGTTGATCACGATCGTGCCGAGTGTGAAAGAGCGATTGTCGGCGCGGTCGGCCGCGTCCTCGGCGAAAGCCCAAGTTCCCATCAGTCCCGGCAGAACACAGCCCGCCAAGGCAAGTCTTTGCAGCAATGACATCTTTTTCCCTGTCTCTTGTGTGGTTCCCGCAGAGCGCGAAGGGCGCAAGCGAGAATCGCTATGCACGATTAAGCATATCGTGATGTGTCGCAACAGCGACTTTCCGCCGAGGATGGATGAACAGCGTTAAACTCAGCTTGGGATTGCCCGACGCGCCGCAATCGCGCAAAGAGCGCGCATGGAAAAACACGCTTTGCACATCCGCCCCGCCCATTCCGGCGAAGGCCCGGCGCTGGTTGCGCTTTGGGCGCGCTCGGTCGATGCCACCCATGATTTTTTGACCCCCGCCGACCGCGCCGCAATCGGCGCCGAGGTTGCGGCCTTTCTGCCCGAGGCGCCGTTGATCGTCGCGGCGGACGCTTCGGATCGCCCGCTTGGCTTCATGCTACTGGACGGCGGTCGGATGGAGGCGCTTTTCCTCGATCCCGATCAGCGCGGTCAGGGCGTCGGCCGGGCTTTGGTCGAACATGCGCTCGGCCTGCACCCGCGCCTTGAAACCGAGGTCAATGCCCAGAACCAGCAGGCGCTCGGCTTTTATCTGCATCTCGGCTTTGTCGAGACCGGGCGCTCGGCGCTGGACGGGCAGGGGCGCGCTTACCCGCTGATCCATCTGCGCCACGACGCCTGAAGGCGCGCCGCGCGGGCGCTAGTCCGGACGGAAATGCAGCGCGCCGTCCGACAGCGCCTCGCGCCGGATCCTGGTGCCGTAAAGCGCCGAGAGGTTTTCGGCGGTCATCACCTCATGCGCGGGGCCGCTGGCGACCAGACCGCTGCGGCCCAGCAAGATCACCCGATCCGCCAGAGCCGCCGCCTGATCCGGGTCATGGGTCGAAAGCACCACGCCCTTGCCGTCGCGGGCGAGATTGCGGATCAGATCGTCGATGCGCTTGCGGTTGGCAAGATCAAGGCTCGCGGTCGGCTCGTCCATCACCAGCGCCCGCGCGCCTTGCGCCACGGCCCGCGCGATCAGCACCATCTGCTGCTGCCCGCCCGACAGCCGCGACATGTCGCGCGGACCAAGATCGCCGATCCCCAGCCGGTCGAGCGCCGCATCGGCCTCGCGCTCGGCGGCAGGGCCGGGGGTGGCAAAGAGCGGTAAGGTCGCCGCGCGGCCCATCAGGACGATATCGCGGGCGGTGAAGGCAAAGGGCAGGGTCTGGGCCTGCGGCACATAGGCGATGGCGCGCGCAATCTCGCGCCGGGCCAGCGCGCCAAGCGGGCGGCCTTCGAGGTGAAGCGCCCCGCCGCGCGCGGGCAAAAGCCCCAGAAGCGTGCGGAAAAGCGTGGTCTTGCCCACGCCATTCGGGCCAAGCAGGCACAAGACCTCGCCCGCGCCCAGCCAGAGATCAAGCCCGGTGAAGAGCGTCTTGTCACGGTGGCCAATCGCCAGCGCATGGGCTTCGAGCAGCATCAGGATCTCCAGCCGGTGCCGCTGCGCGCGAGCAGCAGGATGAAAATCGGCGCGCCGAGAACGGCGGTCAGCAGGCCAAGCGGGATTTCCTGCCGCGCGAGCATCCGCGCACCGCAATCGACCAGCACCATGAAGGCCGCGCCGCCCAGAATGGTCGCGGGCAAAAGCCGGTCAAAACGCGGCCCGGTCAGCAGACGCAGCATATGCGGCACCATCAGCCCGACCCAGCCGATCACTCCGGCCATCGACACCGCCGCCGCCGTCATCAGCGTGGCAGAGGCCACGACAATCGCGCGCAGCCGCCCGGCATGAACGCCCAGAGATTTCGCCTCGTCATCGCCAAGCGCCAACAGGCCGATGCGCCAGCGCAAAAGGATCAGCGGCACCAGTCCCAGCAGGATCGCGGGCGCCGCCGCCAGCACATCGCCGCGCTTGGCCCCGGCAAGGCTACCCATCAGCCAGAAGGTTATGGCGGGCAGTTGGTTTTCGGTATCGGCCAGTAGTTTGATCAGCGAGATCCCGGCCCCCGCAAGCGCGCCAAGCGCAATGCCGCAGAGCACCATAACCAGAACCCCGCCCCCGAGCGCGAGCGAGAGCCCGACCACCAAAAGCACGGTGACCAGCCCGGTGCCAAAGCCCAAAAGCTGGATCATCAGGACCGGCAGGCCCAGATAGATGCCCAGCACCGCGCCAAAGCCCGCGCCCGCCGAAACGCCAAGAATATCCGGGGAAACCAGCGGGTTGCGGAAGGCGGTCTGATAGGCTGCCCCGGCTGCGGCCAAGGCCGCCCCGGTCAAGGCGGCGGCCAGCACGCGGGGCAGGCGGATGTTCCAGAAGACCGTGGTTTCGGTCCCGCCGGTGCCCTGACGGGTGAGCTCGGTCCAGATCTGAGCCGGGCTCAGCGGATAGGGACCAAGCGCGATGCCGAGAAGGAGAACGCCAAGCAGGACCAGCCCGAGGGGCAGGGTCCAGCTTTTGTCACTCACCCAGCAGGTCTTTCAGCTGATCCTCGCTCAGCTCGCTTTGATAGAAGAGCTGATAGAAATCGCGCACATCATCCTTGAGCCCGGCCTCGGCCAGCTCGGGATGCAGCTTCGCGGTCAGCCAGCGCAGACCGAGCAGGCGGTTGACCGAGGGCGGCGCGTCGATGAAGCCGAAGGGCACTTGCGGGGCGAGATAGATCTTGTGGTTCTCGATCGCGGGAATGCCTTTCAGCTCTGGCATCTCGGCGGCTTTCTTGGCGAAATCGGCATCGACCGTGATGATGACTTCGGGCGCCCATTTCTGCAGCTGCTCGGGTGAGACCGTGATCGGTCCCTTGCTATCGCCTTCGGCGACGTTGATGCCACCCGCGCGCTCGATGATCTCGGAATGGATCGAGCCCTTGGCCGCGCTTTCCAGCCCCTCGGGGCCACGGGCGAGATAGACTTTCGGGCGCTTGTCTTCCGGGATCCCGGCCACCAGAGCATCGGTGTCTTTCAGGATCGCCTCGGCCTCGGCGGCCAGCGTCTCGCCACGCTCGGGCACGTCAAGCGCCGCGCCAAGCGTGCGCAAAGTCTCGGGCGTTTTGGCGAAAGCGCCGTCGAGCAGCAGATAGGGCAGGCCGGTCTGCTCTTCGACCCGTTTCGCAAGGTCGATATAGGTCGCGTTGATATTGCCGTAATCGAGCACCATCTGCGCTTTCGCGGCCAGCAGCCCCTCGAGGTTCAGCGTATCGCCCTTGCCGGTCAGACGGCCCAGACCCGGCAGATCGCGGGTCTCAGCCACAAGATATTGCTTGCCGCTGTCGGGGACCGCACGGACCCAGCCGAGCATCGCCTGCGGCTTCAGCACATAAAGCAGCACATCGGCGGGCGGGCCTGCGGCATAGATCCGGCTGGCATCGGCGGGCACCGAAATATCTCGACCGGCCGCATCCTTGACGGTTTCGGCAAAGGCCGGGCCAAAGGACAGAGAGGCCGCGACCAGCGCCGCGGCAGAGAAATCACGAAAGAAGCGCATCAGGCAGGGTGTCTTTCAGGCTGTTCATCATAGCAGAAAATCGGCTTGATATCGACGAGCGGGGTGCCGTCGATACAGTCAAGGCCGCGCACGAAAAGGCTGGTGCCCTCGATCCGCTCGAGCGTCACCACGGATGAGGCGATCGGATTGGGGCGCAGCGGCGAGCGCAGGGCGAATGTGCCGATGCCGCGATCTCCGAAATCGGGATTTTGCTGCACGACATCGCGTCGCGCCTGATGCATCCAGTAAAGGATCTGAAGCTGGCTTTTGCCTTCAAGCCCCAGCAGAGCCCCGCGCCACAGAGGATCGAGCCGGATTTCGCAAACCGGCCCGTCCTTGGCGTCGCCCTTCTTGGGGGAGGTCTTGCGGTCGACCCATGGTGTATGGATCGACCCGATGAACCAGAGATCGGCATCCGAGCGAGGGGGTGCGTTGACCGCGATTTCATGCGGGCGCAGATCGCCCGGAACCGATTCAGCCATCGACACCGACCATCACGTCAGAGGCCTTGACGATGGCGCTGGCTTTCGCGCCGACTTTCAGCCCGAGATCGGCAACCGCTTCATTGGTGATGGATGCGGTGACGATCGTGCCGCCGACATCGAGACGGACATGGCTGGTGACAGCCCCCGTGACGATCTCGACCACCGTGCCCGCAAGCACGTTTCTGGCGCTGATTTTCATGACACTCTTCCCTTTATGTTGATTCGAGCATATCGTTCTGAGACTGCGCGCGTCAATCGGACAGGATGGGACGCGCCGGGAGAGTTTGGCACGTCTGAACCGGGGCGCAAGCGATTGTGCCCGGGCGTTGTCTTTTCAAAGAGGAAAGAGCGGATGGGTTGCGTGCCGGGTCAGATCACCGGCACGGCGGGCGGGCCCGATTGGACTGTATGTCCGATTGGGCGAGGTGCACGACGCGGCGCGCATGCACCGGTCGTTCCCGCTGCGCTGAGAATGCTCAGCGCGAGGCAAGCCGCAGATTGCAGAAACCTGCATGTTGCGCGGCTTTGGAGAAGGCGATCCGGGCCTCTTCGACCGGGATCAGACAGGCCATGGCGTCTTCGACGGCGCATAGCGCTTTGTCGCGGAGCACACCGGCATCGCGAGGCAAATCGGCCGTCGGCCATTTTTCCTCAAGCCAATATTGCGCCTGTTCAATCGTAGAGATGGTATAAGAAGTGCCGCTTTGGGCGGTATCGAATGCGAGGGGTTTTCCCCAATTGAGTTCTATCATAGTCCCTACTTAGGCGGGAAATTGCGCAAATCAAGCGTATTTGCCGAAGCGATCTGCTGCAAAACGTCTGGTCAGCAATTCGATTCTGTGCTAGCCAGTCGGCACATTGCTATCTTGAGCCGATCCTTAACCGGGCAAGCGCCGTCTTAGCTTTGTCAGGTTGCTACATAGTGTGAGCGGCAAAATCGTAAGGAATATCAAGATGGCAACTGGCACCGTGAAATGGTTCAACGCCACCAAAGGTTTCGGCTTCATCGCCCCCGACAATGGCGGCCAGGACGTGTTCGTTCATATCTCGGCTGTTGAGCGCGCTGGTCTTCGTGGCCTCGCCGACAACCAGAAAATCTCGTTCGAGCTCGAAAAAGGCCGCGACGGCCGCGCTTCGGCTTCGAACCTCGAGCTTCTCTGAGCTTCGCCAGATAAGCGGCCCGCCACTCCGGCGGGCCTTTTCATTTGCGCAGAACGGGCCTTTGAGGCGATGATCGCCTTGGGCCAACCTGCCGTAATTCTCCCAAGTCACATTCCGCGATCTCACGATTCTGGCATCGCCCGGAACAATCGGTCTCGACCTATACTTGTATAGGTGCGCGCATTGTTTTGGTAATGAGTTTGCTTCGCGAAGCACCCTTTGGCCAAGGGTGAGATGACGGCTCTTCCAAGCGCGAAGAGCGCGGTTGGCTTCAGATCTTCCTCAGTCAGTTTTGAATCATGCGATGGTTTTCCCTGGGACGGCCCGCGGCTGTTTGCGTGGTTGCCTCTGGAGGAGGGATTGTCACGAGGCCGTGCCTGCGACAGCGGCGATGGCTGCGCTGAGCTGGGCAGCTTGCTGGGCGCACCAATCAACTCTCGCGCGGATCGCTCTGCAGAGGTCCGGCCTCTTGGTTGTGCCGCCGGACCATCCGGTGCTGGAGTGAACCGCGGCCACCCGAAATCGTACCGACGGTCTGATCATGCCTCCGGCCAGTTCTCGCCTGTGTCACACAAGTGAGATGACCTGTCGTTGAATCAGGCTATCTATTGAAATCATTGTAAAAAAATTAAGACCTCTCGCTTGCGGAAACGATGTGAATTTCCCCGTATTCGCAGCGATGACAGCGGCAAGTTGACCAAGCGGCAACTTGCCGCCGCTGCTGACGCAAGAGGATTGCAAAGCATGAGGGGCTGGTGCGCTAAATGGCGGCATTAGACGTATAGATCATAATTATTTTATGCGGGGCGCGTTTTCGAGGTTCGCGAACAGGCCCCTGCGGAGTTGTTGAGGAGGTGCGGTTTGACGCAGCAGGCGAGTATGCCGGCCGAGGCACGGGCACGACTGAAGCAGTTGCTCGACGATCGGAAAGCACGCGGAATCAGCGTGACCCCCACATCCCACGGTCAGGCCGCGCTCTATCACCTCCATCTTCTTGAACCGGATGGCAGCGCCTATAACACGGCTTTTGCGTTGGAGATCGCGGAAGCAATCGACCTGTCTGCGATGCAGAAAGCGGCGGATAGCTTGCTGGCTCGGCATTCGGCATTGCGGGCCGGCTATGCATTGCGCGGCGGCAAGATCGTTCAGGTCATCCGCGACGCGGCGCGCTGTCCGGTCGTCGTCGATCGGCTGGGTCCGATGTCGGATGCCGCGCTTTCTCACCGCTTGAGCGCGCTCTTGGCGCAGCCCTTCGAGGTCACGAGAGGCAGTCCCGTCCGTCTGCATCTGATCGAGCTTGAGCCCGATCATTGGGTCCTGATGTTTGGCGTTCACCATGTCGCCATTGATGCCCGCTCGCTCATGGTTGCGCTCGACCAATTGCTTCAGGACTATCGCTGGCAGGTGCGAGGGGGCCCAGAGCCCCGGTTGCCAGCGTCGGATTACGGCGACTATGTCGCTTGGGAGGCCCGGCAGTTGGCAGAGAAGCGCGATCTCTGGGCATCGCAATGGGCGGGCTCTGCCGAGGTCGCGCTGCCGCCGCCGCAATTCCATGCCGATGAGACCGAGCTCAGCCAGCGGCCCGACCTGACCGGATTGGGTGTCGCGCAGCATCGGATCGCCGCCGAGGAATGCGCCGAGATAGAGGCGTTTTGTCGTCAGATCAGCATTTCGCCAGCGGCGCTCTTTCTGGGGGCATTCGGCCTTGTGATCGGTGCCCGCGCCGAGGAGGCCGGGCTCAATGTCGCGGTCTTGACCGACGCGGTCATGGCCGCTGGCGGTGCGCTGCCCCTGCATCTTGTTGGCTATGCCGTGAATCCCGTGCTTGTCGCGATAATGCCGAAGGAGATCGGCGCTTCGGCATGGCTTCAGGACGTCCATCTTCGGCTGAACCAATCGCTCACCCGGCAGGCCTATCCGTTTTCGCTGTTGGTCCAGCAGCTTCCGGCTGGGGCGCGCTCCGCCAGTCTGCCCATTGTCGGTGCCGCCTTCAACTTCCTGCGCGTGCCGGGCCGCGCCCCGCTGGCCGGTCTGCTCGACGGCTCCGACGAGGGGTGGACCTCGCTTTACGACATGTCGTTGCGGTCGGTTTTCGTGCCTCAGCAGCAGTCGCAGTTCGAATTCAGCATGGATTGCATCCGGCATTCGGGCGGGCTTGATCTCAGCCTGCGCTGCCCGCCCGAGCGCTATGGTCAGGCGACGATCGAGGAGGTTCTGGACGGCGTCATCAGCACCGTCCGCCAGCTCCTGGACAGCGCCCAGCCGCTTTTGGCGCTCGATCACCGGGGCCGGACAGAGCGCGGTCCCATCGCGGGGCCCGCGCTTGCCGAGACGGCGCTTCTCGCGGTCGGCTCGCCGCAATCGGCCCATCCGCTGAACCTGTTTGATCGGATTGATGCCCATCTGGCTCATCAATCTCCGACCATCGCGGTGGCGGATGCACAGGGCGAGATGTCGCGCGCAGAACTGCTGGCGCGCAGTCAGGAAATTGCCGCCGAGCTGACCCGCCGCGGTGTGCAGGGGATCGTGGGGATTCTGGTCCGGCGCTCGCGAATGATCCTTCCCGCCGTGCTTGGGGTTTTGCGCGCGGGTCTGGCCTATGTGCCGATCGATCCGGCCTATCCCGAGGACCGGATCCGTTACATGTTGAAGGACAGTCAGGCCAGCGCCATCATCTATGATGAGAGCACGCAAGACCACGCTTTGCTGAATGATTTTAGCGGGTTGCGCCTGAAGGTCTCGGATCGCTTCGCCCGCGGTGACGTCAAGCTTGCCCGTCCCGCGCCGGACGATCTGGCCTATCTGATCTATACTTCGGGCTCGACCGGACGACCGAAGGGCACGATGATTTCTCATGGGGCGGTCAGTGCGTTTCTGTGGTGGTGCATTCAGGAATTTGACGAAAGCGCTTTCGATACTGCGATCTTTTCGACCTCGCTCTGCTTCGATCTGTCGATCTTTGAAATGTTCTACCCGCTGAGCGTCGGCAAAAGGATCCGGGTCGTCGAATCTGCGATCGAGCTGCGTGCCATTCTGCGCCATCAAGAGCTGGGCCGGCTTCTGGTCAATACCGTGCCTTCGGTGGTGCGGGAATTGTTGAGCGCCGAGGTCGATTTCGCGCCGGTTTCGGTCCTGAACATGGCCGGAGAGCCGATCCCGCAATGGGTGGTCGAGGCGCTGGCCCAACAGAGCGCCGACCGGCGCGCGGCGGGGGCGCAAGAGATCGAGGTGAGAAACCTTTACGGCCCCTCGGAGGACACAACCTATAGCACCTGCATGCGGTTTGGTCCGGGGCTATGGAGCAATCGGCTCATTGGGCGAGCGATTGCCGGAACCGAGCTTCATCTGCTGGATGCGCAATTGCGGCCGGTCCCGCGCGGGGCCTGTGGCGAGATCTGCCTGACCGGCCAAGGGCTGGCTCAGGGCTATTGGCAGCGTCCCGACCTGACAGAGGAAAAGTTCGTCCCCTGTCCCTTCCTGCCCGGTCAGCGCATGTATCGTACCGGAGATATCGGTCGCGCGCGTCTCGACGGGCTGATCGAATTCCACGGACGACGTGACGCTCAGGTCAAGCTGCGCGGCTATCGGATCGAGCTTGGGGAAATCGAGACCGCGCTGCTCAGGCAGCCCTCGGTGCGCGAAGCGGCCGTCAGCGTCTTCGAATTCGGCGAAACTCAGGTGCTTGCGGCACATGTCGTCGCCGATCCGTTCGACGAACATGCCCTGCGCGCAGCTCTGGCCGAGCGGCTTCCCCATTTCATGGTGCCCGAGAGGTTCGTGGCGCTCGAGGCCCTGCCGCTGACACCGAATGGAAAGATTGATCGCAAAGAGCTGCGCCTGGAGCGGCGGGTCCTTCACGCAGGCACCGAAGATCTGAGCCTGGCCGAGACACGCCTCATGGCGGTTTGGGCAGGCGTGCTGGGACGCGCGGCCATTGACGTAGAGCAGGGGTTTTTTGAAGCAGGCGGCAATTCCCTTGCCCTGATCTCTCTTCAGGCGGCTTTGGAAAAAGAGCTCGGCATCACGGTGCAAATCGCCGAACTATATGAAGTGCCGACGATCCGGCATCAGGCGCGAAAGTTCTTCCCGGATCCATCTCCATCACAAAGCCCGCCGGAACCAGAGGCTTCAGATCCAGAGCCAGCGCTGCCCGATCGGCACCTGCGTCAGGCGCATTTCATGGACCAGAGAAAGAAACGCCAAGCTCGGCGCTAGGCTCTGTCTCGCGATGAACCGCGCTCGAACGGTCATTGCCGATAGCGAGAAAGTTGAACAATGCTGAATGATAATGTCGCGATTGTGGGCATGGGATGCCGGTATCCGGGTGCGCAATCGGTTACGGAATTCTGGGCGCTTCTGCGAGCGGGACGCTGCATGGTCAGCGAGGTGCCCGAGGACAGATGGGACAGGTCCGCGATCTTCGACCCCGAGCGGCAGATCCCGAAAAGCGGCGCGTTTCTTGACGATATCAAGCAGTTCGATGGCGGGTTCTTCGGGATGTCGCCACGCGAAATTGCCCAGATGGACCCGCAGCAGCGGCTGGCGCTAACGGTGTCCTGGGAGGCGCTCGAGGATGCCGGGTTAAGCCAAACTACGTTGAACGATGCCCGCGTCGGCGTCTATTTCGGCGTGATCTGGCATGATTACGAACTCGCTCATCGCACGGCCAGTCAGCTCCACACCCCCCATAGCGCCGTCGGTCAATCGAATGATGTGATCGCGACCCGGATCTCTTATGCCTTCGGGTTTCAGGGGCCGAGCCTGATCGTCAACACCGGCTGTTCCTCATCCCTGGTCGCTTTGCATCTGGCGCAGCAGGCCCTGCTGGCGGGCGAAATCGACATTGCGGTCGTCGGCGGCGTGAACGCGATGATCGCGCCCGAGGTCATGGTTGCGCTGACCCGGTTTGGCGGGCTGTCGATGGATGGCACCAGCAAGGCCTTCGCGGCAAGTGCCGATGGTTTCGGGCGCGGCGAGGGCGCGGGGGTGATCGTTCTCGAGCGGCTCAGCGCCGCCAGGGCTGCCGGTCGTCGTGTCTATACCTTGATCCGGGAAACGGCGGTGAACAATGATGGCGGCGGCAATCAGTTGACCGCACCTTTGCCGCAGGGCCAGATCAATCTGCTGGCCGAGATCTACGGACGCGGCTCGGTCGCGCCGGGTGAGGTGGATTATGTCGAGGCCCATGGCACCGGCACAGCCGCAGGCGATCCCGTGGAGGCCGAGGCGCTGGGCGCCATTCTCGGGGCGGGACGGACTGTGCCGCTGCGCATTGGCTCGGTCAAGACGAATATCGGCCATCAAGAGGGAGGCGCGGGCGTCGCAGGTGTCATCAAGGCGGCGCTTTGCACCTATCACGGGCGTTTCGTGCCCAGCCTGCATTTCACCGATCCCAATCCGAAGATCGACTTCGATGGTTGGGCGCTTCAGGTTCAGACAAGCGATGAAAGTTGGACAAAGCCGCGCGCCGCGCGCTTTTGCGGTGTCAGCTCGTTTGGCTGGGGGGGCACGAATGCCCATGTCGTGCTGCAAGGTGCGCCCGAAGAGATCACGTCGCCGCCTGCCGCAGCGGCGGCCGCAAGCCAGCAGACAATGGCGGGGCCTCCCCTCTTGTTGGGGCTGTCCGCGCATACTGCCGAGGCTTTGGCTCAGCGGCGGCGTCACGCGGCTGATCTGATCGCGCAATCCGCCGATCCGCGCGATGTCGCCTTCACCTATACCCAGCGCCGCCAACGCCTGAACCGGCGCTTTTGCGCCATCGGCGCGACGGCCGCAGAGCTGGCGGAGATGTTGCGCAGCGCCGATCTCGGAGACGAGGCCTCTTCGGAGGCTCTGATCGCTGCGGCCGAGGAGGAGGGCACAGGCGAGCACGGGCCCGGGGCGCGGAGCGCCGGGGACGAGGCCCGTTCGGTTTGGGTTTTTCCCGGGCATGGGTCGCAATGGCTGAGGATGGGCAAGCCGCTTTATGATCGCGAAGCGGTGTTTCGCGACAGCATCGACGCTTGTGCTGCGGCTCTGCGAGAATTCGTGGACTGGGACCTGATCGCCTTCCTGACCGAAGAGACCTCTTCTGATTGGCTGGCGCGTGTCGATGTCGTTCAGCCAGCGCTCTGGGCGATGCAGGTTTCCCTGTCAAAGCTTTGGGAAAGCTACGGCGTGACGCCAGCCGTCGTCGTTGGCCACAGCATGGGCGAGGTTGCCGCGGCAAGCGTGGCCGGGGCCTTGTCGCTGCGCGACGGCGCGCGAATCATCGCGCTGCGCAGCCTGATCGCGAAGCAGCAAAGCGGGAAGGGCGGCATGCTGGTTGTCGATCTGTCCTATGAGGATGCGCTTGATTTGATCGAGCCGTATCAGGACCAGATCTCGGTCGGTGTCAGCAGCAGCCCACAATCGACCGTTCTGTCGGGCGATCTTGAGGCGCTGCGCGAAATCGAGGCGCTGCTGGAGGTCGAAGAGACCTTTTGCAAATGGGTTCGCGTGGATTACGCCTCGCATAGCCCGCAAATGGACCCGCTGAAAGCCGAGCTGCGCGCGGCTCTGCGCGAGGTCGCGCCGCAGCCCACGCGGTTTGCGATGCTCTCGACCGTGACGCTGGATCAGGTCGCGGGGCCCGATCTCACCGCCGATTATTGGGTCGACAACCTGCGCGAGCCGGTGCGCTTTGCCCAAGCGATCCGGCAGCTTGTCGAAGCCGGCCATCTGACCTTCATCGAGATGAGCCCGCATCCGATCCTTCTGCCCGCGCTGGCCCAGAACTTTGCCGCGTTGGACGTGAAGGCTACGGCCATCGAAACGCTGTCGCGTGATCAGGGGACGCTCACGCAATTCTGGCGCGCGCTCTGCCGGGCCTATTGCGCCGGGGTGCCGTTTGACGATGGCGCGGTCCTGTTCGCGGGGGCGCGCCAGATCGAGGTCACGCGATACCCTTGGCAATTTGAGGACCATTGGTTCCCGACCAAAGGCGGGGCGGCGAATATCCCGGCCTTGGGCAGGCATCCGGTCATCGGCGTGCCGGTTGAGGCAGGGCGTGCTGGTCTGTCCCGCCTGATTTGGGAAAGCACTTTGGGCCTGTCGCGGTTTCCGTTCCTTGCCGATCACCGCGTGGCAGGCGCGATAGTCTGTCCCGGTGCCTTCTATATTGAAGCTCTGCGCGCGGCGGTCGAGCAACTCGGCGGTGAAGCGGTCATCGCGCTTGAGACGATCCAATTCGCACAGCTTTTGGTTCTTGATGAGGATCAGGACTATACGGTCCAGGTCACCTTTACCGGAACCGCAGCGGAGGGCGGGTTGCTCGAATTCCGCTCGCGCCCGGTCGAGGCCGAGCCGACGGCGGACTGGACCGTGCATTGTCGCGCGCATTTTGTGCCCGGTCAGGCGCCAGTTGCAGAGCATCGGGCCGCAGCGCATCGGACCGCGGCGGTTTTGCCGGAAAACCCCGAGGCGGCCGCGCGTTTTTATGCCGATGTCGCGGCCACAGGGCTGGATTATGGCGAGGCCTTCAGGGCGATCACCGCGATCGAGCCCGTCCATGGAGGGGTTGCGGCGCGGGTGGAGGCCGGCGCGGCGCTTGGTGCCGGGCTGGGCCTTTACGGTGCCCATCCGGTCCTGCTCGATGGTGTCCTTCAAACCTGCCTCGCCCATCCCGCGCTGCTTGCGCTCGGGCTACGGCAACCCGTGCCGATTGCCATTGAACGCTGCCGTCTGGCCGGGGATTGGGCTGGCACCCTTAGCATCGAGGTAGAGGGGGTGACCCCTTTGTCATCGCAGGGCTGCCGGATCGATGCGGTCCGCGTCTTCGGGCCGGACGGCAGCCCGATCGGAGAGATATCCGGTCTCGAGCTGAAAGAGGCCTTTCTTTCCCAAGACACAGGCGGCAGTGGGCTGATCGACGCCGAATGGGGTCGGGAATGGACCGAGCTGGTCCCTGCGACCGGACCAATGGCACCCACCCCGAAGTCAGGCCGCTGGTTGGTGCTCGCGCAAGACGCCGACCTGCTTGAGCGGATCAAGGCGGCCGCCCCCGAGGGGGTCGCGCTTCACCTCGTGACGCTGCCCGAGACCGCCGAACTCGCCGAGCTGCTGCGGCGCGAGGACTGGGCGCAGGTCATTTTTTGCCCGGATGCCTCGGATGATCGGGCCGATCATGCGCAGGGGGTGAGCTGGCAAGCGATCACCGTGATGCGGGCCGCGCTTGCCGCGCCCTCTGAGCCGCGGCTTTGGTTTCTGACCTCGCGCAGCCTGACCGCGCCGGATTATGCCTGCGCAAACCCTTGGCTGGCGGGGTTGCGCGGATTGACGCGGACCGCTGCTTATGAAGCGCCCGGGCTGCGGGTGAGCTTGCTCGATCTCGCCGGCCTCGACCCTGCCGCTCTTCGCAGGGGGATGGCGTTGATCCAGGCGGACCAGCCGGGCGAGGAATTCGCCATCGGGCCCGAAAAGGATTGGGTGAATGCGCTCGCGCCCGAAAGCCTCGCCGAGATCGACGCTCCGGCAAGCTATCTCGGCTTGCAAAACGGCGGCCCTTATCGGCTGAGCCTTGCGCAGCCGGGATCGACAAGCGGGCTGCATCTGAGCGCCGCGCATGAGCGTCCGCTCGCTGAGGACAAGATCCGCGTTCGGGTGAGCCATGCCGCGCTGAACTTCATCGATCTGATGAAGGTCATGGGGATCTATCCCGGACTTGAACCCGGTGCGCTGGCGCTTGGGGGTGAATGTGCTGGTGAGGTCGTGGCGGTTGGCGGGGCGCTGACGCAGACGGGAAACACAGCCGGGGGAAACACAGCCGGGGGGATCGCGGTCGGGGGGATCGCGGTCGGGCAGCCGGTGATGGTTGCGACCTCGGGGGCGTTCTCTCGCGAGGTCGATGCCAGCGCCTTCGAGCTTGTGGCGCTGCCCAAAGACCTGTCGCTTGAAGCCGCATCGGCCCAACCTCTGGTCTATATGACTGCCTGGTATGGGTTGCACCATCTGGCACGGCTGCGCCCGGGCGAGCGTGTGCTGATCCATTCGGGCACCGGCGGGCTGGGTCTCGCGGCGATCGCGGTCGCGCGGTCGCTCGGGGCAGAGGTGCTGGCGACGGCGGGCAGCGAGGCCCGGCGCCAGCATCTGCGCGAGATGGGCATCAGCTGCGTGGCCGATTCCCGCAGCCTCGACTTCGTCGCGGCGGTCCGGGCACATACCAAAGGCGAAGGCGTGGATGTGGTGCTCAATTCGCTGACCGGACAAGCCCTTTCCGCCGGTATGGAGCTTCTGCGCTTTGGGGGACGGTTCGTCGAGGTTGGGAAAAAGGACATCTATCGCGACGCGCCGCTCAATCTCGGCGCGTTCCGGAAAAGCCTCTCGTTCTTTGCGGTCGATCTCGCCTCGTTGCAAAAAGAGCAGCCAGCGCTTTTCTTGTCGCTGCTGCGCGAGGTCGCTGCGCTGCTCCAAGACGGTCAGGTCCCCGCTTTGCCGGTCACCACCTTTCCGGTCGATCGCGCCGCGGAGGCCTTCGATTATCTGTCGAAGTCGCAGCATATCGGCAAAGTCGTTCTCGAGATGACCGGTGCGACAGGTCTGAGAACTCAGGCGCTGGACGGCGGTCAATTGCGTCGGAATGGGATCTATCTGATTACCGGCGGGCTCGGAGCTTTGGGCCTTGCGACCGCCCGGCTTTTTGCCGAACGCGGCGCGGGACATCTCATCTTGTGCGGTCGCTCGGCACCCGGTCCGGCAGCGCGTGACGAGATTGCGGCACTTGAAGACATGGGGTGCACCGTCTCGATCCTGCCGGTCGATGTCGCACAGAGCGCGCAGTTGCGCGCCGCCCTGCTTGCGCTTGGCGAGCGCGTGAACGAATCCGAGATCCTTGGCAAGATCAATGGCGTTGTCCATGCGGCGGGGGTTTTGGACGATGCCACGCTCGAACAGGTGAGCGAGGCCCAGCTCGCCCGGGTCTTCCGGCCGAAGGTCATGGGGGCTTGGGCGCTCGACAGCGTTCTGGCGGATGCGCCGCTCGATTTCTTCCTGTTCTACTCCTCGGCCGCCGCGCTGTTCGGCTCTCCCGGTCAAAGCGCCTATGCCGCGGCGAATGCGGTTCTGGATGCTTTGGCCGAGTGCCGCCGCGCGCAGGGCAAACCCGCGACCTCGATCAATTGGGGGCCTTTCGCCGATATCGGTCTGGCGGCGCAGGATGCGCGGCGCGGCAAGCGACTGGATGCGCAAGGCATGCGCGAGCTCAGCGTGACGCAGGGCATGGATGCCCTGATCGACATTTTGCACGCGCAGCCAGTCACCATCGGCATCGTCCCCTTCGAGCCGGGGCGGTGGTGCGAGGCCCATCCTTCGGTCGCGGGGCTCCAAAGCTTCGCCGCACTTTTGCGCAGCGAAACCGGCGGCACGGCACGGCGCCAGGAGCTGCTGCGGCAGGTCGTCGACGCGCCTGTCGAGGACAGGGCGCGGCTCTTGGCGGACGGCCTTCGCAGCTTGCTGGCCCGCGTGCTCGGGCAAGGCGAGGACCGTATTTCGGATGAGACGCCTTTCCGCGCGCTCGGATTGGATTCCCTGATGAGCCTCGAATTGCGCAATCGCCTGGAAAAAAGCCTCGGGCTGAAGCTCGCGCCGACCCTGCTCTTTCGCCATTCGACCGTCGCGGCACTCAGCGACTTCCTCCTTGGCAGCCTCGCCACCGCCGGAGCCTGGCACGAGGCCGGGACGGCAGGCGAGCCGCCGCTTTCCCCCGTGAGATCAGAGAGACGCGGAGACGCCCAATGAGTTTATCCGATGACACCGCCGCGCCTGCTGCACCGGCCGAAGAACGTGGAGCCGCACAGCTTCGCCGCGCGATGGGGGCGCTGCGCAAGTTGCAGACCGAGCTTAGCCAGTTGAAGCAAGCCCAGAACGAACCGATTGCCATCGTCGGATTTGCCGCGCGCATGCCCCAGGTCGGCGCCAGTACCGACGCGTTCTGGGAGCAATTGCTCGCCGGTGCCGATCTGACCGCGCCGCCATCGGCACGCCGCAAGGCGCCCTGTGCGACGGGCTTGCCGCAGAAGGCCGGCTTTCTGCCCGAGATCGATTGCTTCGATGCCTCGCGGTTTGAAATATCGCCCAAAGAAGCGGGCCGGCTTGATCCCCAGCACCGGATCTTGCTGGAACTGGCGGACGCGGCTTTGGACGCTGCCGGGCTTGGGTCTCGCGCGGGGCACGCCGCTGGCCCGCGCAAGATCGGCGTCTATGTCGGCATGTCCTCGGGCGATTATCGCGAGCTGCTCGACCCGCAATCCGCCCAGCTCGACGCTTTTTGTGCGACTGGAACGACGCCCTGCTTCTCCGCAGGCCGGATTTCCTATGCCTTGAACCTGACCGGCCCGGCCATGGTGGTCGATACCGCCTGTTCCTCGGCGCTGGTCGCGCTCCATCTGGCTTGTGCGGCGCTGCGGCGTGGCGAATGCGACGCCGCACTTGGCGGCGGGGTCAATATCATCACCTCGGCCTTCGCGCAGGCGCTGCTGGAAGAAACCCGCTCGCTGTCGCCCAGTGGCATCTGCCGCCCCTTTGACGCGCGCGCGGATGGTTTCGTCCGCGGCGAGGGCGGGGCGCTTTTCGTGCTCAAACGCCTGTCCGATGCGCTCGCTTCCGGCGACGAGATCCGCGCCGTGATCCGGGGCAGTGCGATCAATCAGGATGGGAAATCCAATGGCTTGACCGCGCCAAACCCCGAGGCTCAAACCGCCGTCATCCGCGAGGCCCTACGCAATGCCGATCTTTCCGCCGAGGCGATTTCCTATGTCGAGGCGCATGGCACCGGCACCGCTTTGGGGGATCCGATCGAGATGGAGGCCTTGACCGAGGTCTTCGCGCGTGCGGGTGAACCCTGCCGCGTCAGCTCGGTGAAAAGCAACATCGGTCATCTGGAAGCCGCCGCTGGTGCCGCCAGTGTCCTCAAGCTCGCGTTGTGCATGGCGCGGCATCAGCTGCCCGCGCAATCAGGGTTCGCCACGCTCAACCCCCATATCGCCCAGAGCGAGGGCGCGCCCGAAATTCTGGCCGAGGCGCGGGACTGGGGCAAGGCGGGCGAGACCGTCTATGCCGGGGTCAGCTCTTTCGGCATGAGCGGGACGAATGCGCATGTGATCCTATCCTCAGCCGATGATTATGCGCCAGCACGCGCGCCGACCACCTCCGAGCTGGGTGAGGCGTTGATCGTGCCGCTTTCTGCCGCCGATCCAGAGCGGCTTCTTCGCCGCGCCGCCGAGCTGGGCGCGCGTATGCAAAGCGCGCCTGACCCGGTCGGGGCCGCCGCAGCCTGCTGCCTTGCCGCGGGCGGGCAGCTTGAGCGCATGGCGGTTGTGGCCCGCGATCCCCGAGAGCTCAGCCAGCGCCTTCTTGACCCGCCCCTCTCCAATCCGAACGTGCTGCGGGGGCGGCGAGATCCGAACACGCGGGGGAAAGTCGCCTTTCTCTTCAGCGGGCAGGGCTCGCAATATGCACATATGGGCGCGGCGCTCTATCGCTCGAGCGCGAGCTACCGGCAGGCTTTCGACGCCTGCGATGCGCTATTTTCGCCCTTGCTGGGCGAGTCCCTGCGCGCGCGCGTCTTTTCGGATGACGGCGGGCTGGAACGCACCGAATGGACCCAGCCCGCGCTCTTTGCCGTTGAATATGCGCTCGCCGCGTTTTGGCGCGCTCTGGGTGTCGAGCCCGATTTCGTCGCGGGCCATAGCATCGGGGAATATGTCGCGGCGACGGTCTCGGGCATTTTGAGTCTTGAGGATGCGATCGCGATGGTTGCCGCGCGTGCGCAGGCCATGGGGGCCTTGCCCAAGGGCGGCGCGATGCTTGCCGCCTGGTGCGACGGCCAGACCACGGCGCAGATCGCGACCGAGATTTGCGCCGAAAGCGGCGGCCCGCTTGCCCTTGCAGCGACCAATTCCGACAATCAGGCTGTGCTCTCGGGAGCCGAGCAAGCGATTGCCGAAGCCGAGCGGCGTCTGAATGCGCGCGGCGTCCGGACGCAACGCCTCGTCGTGTCTCATGCTTTCCATTCGCCGCTGGTCGCGCCCGCCGTCGCGGGGTTCCGCGCGGGCTGCGAAACGATTGAATTCGCGCCGCCGAAGATCCCGATCGTGTGCAATCTGACCGGAAAGCGCGCCGCAGCGCAGGAACTTGCAAGCCTTGATTATTGGTCGCAACAGATCGTCTCGACGGTTCGTTTCGCCGAGACCGTGCAGACCCTGCGCGACAACGGCGTCACGACCTGGCTAGAGGTCGGTCCGCATCCGGTCCTGACGCCGATGCTGGGCGCACGCAGCAATGAGAATGCCGCAGCTTCACTGCTGCGGGGACGCGATGATTGCCTGACCATGTCGAAGGCGGTTGCGGGGCTTTGGGTCGCGGGCGTGCCGATCGCTTGGGACAAGCTTTTCCATGGCAGCGCGCCACACTGGCGGGTTTCGCCCGAACCGGTCGCGCGGCTGTCGCATTGGTTGCCCTCGGGGCTGTCGCGGACCGAGACTCTCAGCTCTGCCGATGCGGCGGCGGGCGCTTCGGTCGCGCCGCCGCAGCCTAACGCGACCGAAGCGGCGCTAGAAGCGCCGGTCGAAGCGTCAATCGAGATCGGCTGGCATTCCTTTGAACTGCCCGCGCAGATTGCCGCGATGCCGGCGATTTTGCTGCCACTGGCACCGGAGGCGGGGGAGGATTTCATCCAGATCGCCGCCACCCATACCGAGAGCACCGTTCTGGACCCAGGGTGGACGCAGGGCGCGACTGTCGCGGAAATGCGCGATGCCCTGCTGGGCGAATGGGACCGGCAGATCGCGAAAGACAGCACGGCGGTCGCGAATGTCTTCGTGCTGCCGCCGCAGCGGATCGACACCAGCGCCGAGCTTGGCCGAGAGCTGGCGGTCTGCACGGCGGTCTTTCAAGCCCTCAGCAAACGGCGCGACCGGCAGCCGCTTCGCCTGTGGCTGGTGACCCGAGGGGGCCAGCTTGCGAATGGCATGGAGGCTCAGGCCGTCTCGGCCGCCGCGGTGCATCATGGCAGTCTCGGCGGCTTCGCCCAGGTGGCGGCGCTGGAATATCCCGATCTGGTCCAGGGGGTGCTCGACTTGCCGCTTGTCGAAGAGGCAAGTCCGGCCGATCTGGCGCGCGGGCTGCAGGCGGTCGAGGACAACCAGCACGATTGGCTCGCCCTGCGCGAGGGGCGCGTCTATGGGCGGATTGCCACATCCGCCGCGCCGCGGCCCCCTGCGGGCCCAGTTGAGTTTGCCGCGCAGGACTGGGTCATTGTCACCGGCGGGCTGGGCTCGATCGGCCTTGCCACGCTTGAATGGCTGGCCGCGCGCGGGGCACGCCAGCTTCTGGTGATTTCGCGGTCTGCCGTCGATTGCGCAGACCCGGACCGGCGCGACAAGCGCCAGCGGTGCCTCGCGCGGCTTGCGGCCGCCGGTGTGCGCTGCGAGATTTTCGTCGGCGATGCGGCGGACCCCGCGCTTTTGGGCAGCGCGGTCGATTTTGCCGCCGATCACGGCGGGCTCGGCGGCGTTTTCTGCCTCTCGGGGACCACATCGCGGCAAAACCTTGACGATATGAGCGCAACCATCGACCCGCTGCCGCTGGTCTCGAAGCTTGAAAGCGCGTCGATCCTCAGCGCGCTTTGCCCAGAGGTTCGGCATTTCGTGGTGTTCTCTTCGGTTTCCGCGCTTTGGGGAACGCCGGGGGAGGCGGTCTATGCCGCAGCAAATGCCGGGCTTGATCGCCTGATCGCGGCGCGTCGGCAATGCGGGCAATCGGGATGCGCTTTGCATTGGGGCGCTTGGGCGGCATCGGCCATGGTGGGGGACGCGGATCAGGAATGGCTCGCACGGCTGGGCATGACGGCGCTTTCTGCTCAGGACGGATTGGCCTTTTTGTCCGAAGAGCTTGATGCCGCGCCTGCCGCCGGGCCATCCACCTCCGGTCATCGCGTCTTGGCGCGGATGGATTGGCGCCGCTTTGTGGCGACCTATCAGGCGCGGCGGCGCTACTCCCTTTTTCGCGATCTGGGTGCGATGCTTGATCTGTCGCCCGCACAGGGCAATCAGCGACAAGGACCGCAATCCGCGCGCGCCATTGCCGAGCTGGTGGAGCGGACGGTCTCGACGATCCTCGGCTATGACGAGGGCCAGAGCCTCCCGACCAATCGCGGGTTTACCGAGCTTGGCATGGAATCCATCTCGGCAGTCGATTTGGCGCGCGCGCTCAGTGCCCAGCTCTCGGTCGCGATCACCCCGGCGACCGTGTTCGACCATCCGACGGTCGAGCGCCTCTCAGAGCATCTGGCGAAAGAGATGCTCAAGGACGAGGGGCCCGCGCAGCCGATGGCGGCGAAGGCACCCCATTCGCCCGAGCCGCAAACTGCCCGTCAAACCATCGACCAAGACGTCAGCCAAAGCACAGGTCGCCCTGTCGCGCCTACCGGGGAGGCCTTTGCCATTGTCGGGGTTGGGTGTCGTCTGCCGGGCGGAGTTCGTGATCTCGACGGGCTGTGGCGGTTGCTCTCGTCCGGTAAAGACGGCCTGAGCGATATTCCTTGGGCACGTTGGCCGCATGCCGGAGCAGATCCGGCGCTTTATGTGCGTCGCGGCGGTTTTCTTGACGCGGTTTACAGCTTTGACGCCTCCTTCTTCGGCATCAGCCCCCGCGAGGCCGATTTCATGGACCCCCAGCAGCGGCTGCTTTTGCAATGCAGCTGGGAGGCCATGCAGGATGGCGCGCTCTTTCAATCCGACGGCGCGCCCAAGGACACCGGCGTTTTCGTCGGGATTTCGAATTCCGATTACGGGCTGATGATGGCGCGCAGCCAGATCGACCAGTATTTCGCCAGCGGCAGCGCGCTGAGCGCCGTGCCGGGCCGGATTGCGCATTATTATGGCTTCGAGGGCCCGACCTTGGCTGTCGATACGGCTTGCTCGTCCTCACTGGTCGCGTTGCATCTCGCTTGTCAGGCGCTCACGCGCCGCGAATGCGCGACCGCTTTGGTCGCGGG
This sequence comes from Paracoccus aminophilus JCM 7686, assembly GCF_000444995.1. Taxonomy (NCBI): domain Bacteria; kingdom Pseudomonadati; phylum Pseudomonadota; class Alphaproteobacteria; order Rhodobacterales; family Paracoccaceae; genus Paracoccus; species Paracoccus aminophilus. The sequence continues at coordinate 972,103 of NC_022041.1, forward strand.
CGTCAATCTGATGCTGTCGCATGAGGTCACGCTGGCGACCTGTCGCAATCGGATGATGTCCGAGAAGGGGCGCTGTGCCACGTTCGACGCCGCAGCGGACGGCTATATCCGCTCGGAGGGCTGTGTCGTTCTGGCCGTGAAGCGGTTGGAGGATGCGCAGCTCAATGCCGACCGCATTCTTGGCGTGGTGCGCGGATCGGCGGTCAATCAGGATGGCGCAAGCAGCGCGCTCACCGTCCCCAATGGCGATGCACAGCGCCGCGTCATTGCGCGGGCGCTTGAGAATGCCGGGCTTTCGGGCGGTCAGGTTCACTATGTCGAAGCCCATGGGACCGGCACGCCGCTCGGGGACCCGATCGAGGCCGAAGCGGCATGGGATGCCTATCGCGGGAACAGCCGCGATCCGGCGCCTTTGTGGATCGGCTCGGTTAAAAGCAATCTCGGCCATCTCGAGGCTGCGGCGGGTCTCGCCGGGGTTCTGAAGGGATTGGGCATTCTGCGCCATGGCCAGATCCCCGCAAGCTTGCATTTCCAAGACCCTAATCCGCATATCCCCTGGGATCGGATCGGCTTGCGCGTTCCGCAACAGATCGTGCCGCTTCCGGCGCAAGAGGCGGGGTTGGTCGCGGTGAGTGGCTTTGGCTTCACCGGCACCAATGCGCATGTGCTGCTTGGGCGCGCGCCAGAGCCCGACGCCGCGACCTTGGCAGAGCCAGAGAGCCGGGCGGACCATGCGGCTTTGGCGCAGCACGGACTGCTCTCGGCCCGCAGCCCTGCGGCGCTGACCGCGCTGATCGAGACCTATTTGGAGCGGTTCGCCCAGACCGATCGGCGCGACGCCCGCGCGCGTCTGCGTGAGGCGCTGAACGGTCGCAGCCAGCAGCATGAATTCCGTGCGGTTCTGGCCTTTGACGAGGCGTTGCGGCCGAAAGCGCAGGCGCGGGCCGAGACTGCGGCACGTTTCCAGACACGGCTTCGCCTCGATCTGCGGGGCCGGCCGGTTCTGGGAGCCGGCGCGGCTGATCTGCTGCGGGCGCTTCCCGAGATCGCGGCTCTGACCGGCCCGATGGATGGCGATCCCGCCGAGGCTGCGCTTCTGGCAACGCTTGCCTGGATGCGGCTCTTGGGGCTGGAGGTCGAGGTCGTGGGCGCGGCTTGGTTGGGGAGCGCGTCTCCGCGCGCGGCGATGGTCGCGCCGTTGAACGGGCCAGCGCCGGTGGCCACAGGCACCAGTCAAAAGGCCGATGACCGGCTGAATTGGGTGGTGACGGATGATCGGATCATCGCGCCCGATGGCACCGAGATCATGCCATCGGCGCGATTGGCCGATACGTGGGATGCGCTGCTCGCCGCGCTTTTCCTCAACGGCATGCGGCTTAAGATGGCCGCGCTGACCGGCGGGCGCATGGTCCGACATGCCCCGCTTGCGGCCTATCCTTGGCAGTTGAAGGATTATCGCCTGCCGCGCGCCGCCGGTCAGCCGGTCTTCACCATGGAGGCGGCGCAGGGCGCACAAAGCCTCGCGATCGGCGCGCATCGTGCCGATCACCCGGCCTATCTCACCGATCACCGTCTGTTCAAAACCGTGGTCGTGCCCGCCGCCTCGCATCTCGCACAGCTTCTGGTCCTGCTGCGGCGCGAAGAGGCGGCTGCAACGGTGATCGCAACCGACCTGGCCTTTCCGCGGGCCTTGGTGCTCGACGACGCCGAGGATGTCGCGGTGCAGATCGCCATCGAGGGACAGCCCGATGCGCCAAGGACGCTGAAGGTCCGCTCGGCGAAGGAGGCGGGCACCGATGCATGGACCCCGCATCTGGTCGGTCGGATCGCAACGGCTGCGGAGGGTGGCGACGCGCTTGCGCGATGGGCTGACGTGCCTGCGATCCCGGCGCAGAGCCACGAAATCTCGGGCAAGGATTTCTATGCCTATTTCGCGGCCGTGGGATATACGCTCGGGCCCAGCTTTCGCTGGATCGACCGGATCTGGCGACGCGAGCACGAAGCCTTTTGCCGGATGAAGCAGCCGGTTCTGCCCGATCGGGTCGAGGATTACAGCCTCTATCCCGGATTGATCGATTCCTGTTTTCAGCTGCTCGCCTGCTGGATGGTGACCGAGGGCAGCGCCGAGGATGACGCGCTCGCCATCCCTTTCCACTGCGACCGCCTGACCCTTTCCACGAAGCCGCCGCAGGGAGAGCTGACCTGTCATATGCGGCGGCGCCGCTCGGGGGATTTCGATTCCCAAAGTGAGGTCGTCGATATCGATCTTTATGACGAGACTGGCGCGCGCTATCTGGAAGCGCGCGGGTTCCGGACGCGCCGGGCGGCGCGCGAGGTTTTGCAACGCAGCCTCCATCGGGGCGGCGGTATCAGCTATGTCGAGGATTGGCAGGTCGCGCCGCTCGGCGAAAGCCCGGTCGAAGATCGGGGCGGGCGTTATCTGCTTCTGTCGGACGGCGGGGCGCAAGCCCAAAGCCTGACCGAGCGGCTGACTGCCGCCGGACATGAGGTTGCGGTTCTGACGCTTGCGCCAGAGGACCTCGCAGATCTCTCGCAGATCCGCGAGAAGCTGCGCGCGGCGCTTGGCGGGCGCGGTGTCGATCACGTGGTCTCGCTGTGGGGGCGGGCCGCATCCCCTGCGGAAACCACGCCCCATGACACCGGGCCCCATGACACCACGCCCCATGACACAAGGTTAACCTTCGCCACCACGCTCGTCACGGCGGTCAGCACGGCGCTTCAGGGCGTTCTGGCCCATGGCGGGGACTCGCCCGGCTCGATCAATCTGGTCACCGAAGATGCCGTTTCCGTGACGGGCGAGGGCATCGTCTTGCCCGAAAGGGCGACGCTTGTCGGTCTGGCCAGCGCGCTGCGGCGCGAGTTGCCCGGGACCGAGGTCCGGCTGATCGACCTTGAGGATGCTGCCGCCGATGATTGGAGCGCGACGCTCGTCGCAGAGCTTGCGCGCGCAGACGAGCCGCGTCTGTGCTACCGCGCGGGTCAGCGCTGGGTGGCGCGGCTTCGGCCCGCCGATCCCTCTGCCGCCGAAGCGCCACATCTTCCCGAAGATCGCAGTTTCGTCATAACCGGCGGCACCGGCCTGCTCGGGCTCAAGATCGCCGAGCGCTGGATCGGGCATGGCGCAAAGCGCGTGGCGTTGATCTCACGCGGGCAACCCTCCGAGGCGGTGCGCGCGCGCATGGCTGATCTTGCGGCCGATCTTGCGGCCGAGGTCGCATTCTATCAGGCCGATGTCGGCGATCTCGACCAGCTTCGCGCCGTCTTGCACCGCATTCGCGCGGATCTGGGGCCGATTGGGGGCGTCATTCATGCGGCGGGGGTCTTGACCGACGCGGCCTTCGCTCAGCAGAGCCCAGAGCTTTTCGCGACCGCCATGTCGGCGAAAGCGGGGGGGCTGCGCTGGCTCGATCAGGAAACCCGGGGCGATTGCCTGTCGCATTTCATCGTCTTCAGCTCGGTTGCCTCGCGACTGGGCTCGGCGGGGCAAGCGAGCTATGCGGCGGCCAATGCCTTTGCCGATGCGCTGATCGAAGAGCGCCGTCTTCAGGGGCTTCCCGGGCTTGCGGTGAATTGGGGACCGTGGAGCGGGGGAGGCATGCTCGCCGAGGCCGGTGCCGCAGCGCAGCGCAGGCTCGATCTTCTGGGCGTGCACGAGCTTGACGAAACCGGCCTCGCGGCGCTTGACGAGGCTCTGACCAGCCCGGGCAGCCACCGCATCGTCATTGATGCGGATTGGGATCGCTACAAGGCCGCGCTTCGTCGTCCCGACCCGCTGTTCGATGCCTTGGGGACGGCGCGGCCGGTGGCGCCTGAACCCGCAGAAGCTGCGCCTAGGGCAGGTTTGCTGCGGCGGCTCTCCGAGGCTCGCACGGCGCAGCGCCCCGAGATCCTGAGCCAAGGGCTCACGGAAATCGTCGCGCGGATCATGAACATCGACGATCTGGGCAGCGTGAACTGGAGCTTGGGCTTCACCGATCTCGGTCTCGATTCGCTGATGGCCTTGGATCTGCAAAGCCGCCTCAAGGACGAGCTTGCGCTTGAGGTCTCGGCGACAGTGGCGCTCGACTACCCCGATATCGAGCGGTTGTCGGCCCATCTGCTGGACCAATTCGATTTCGGCCCGACCGAAGAGCTGTCCTCCGAGGATGCGCTGCTCGAGGCGGCTTTGAAACAGCTGAACCAGCTCAACGGCACAGGAGTGTAAGCCGTGAATGCGAAGATCACAGAAATGGACATCATCCGCCAGCAAATGGTGGCGATCGACGAGCTCAAAAAGCGGCTGAGCACGCAGGCGACGGAGGCCGAGCCTCTGGCTATCGTCGGCATGGCCTGCCGGTTTGGCGGCAAGGTGCAGTCTCTCGATGGCTATTGGGACTTTCTTGCGAGCAAAGGCAATGCGGTCTCGACCGTTCCCGCCGCGCGGGCGCAGGCGTTCGCGCCCGAAGATGTGGTCTATACCCAGAAGGCGAGCTTTCTGGACGATATCACATCTTTCGACGCGGCCTTCTTTGGCATCAGCGCGCGTGAAGCCGCGTCCATGGACCCGCAGCAACGCCTCTTGCTTGAGGTCAGCCATGAGGCGCTGGAAGATGCCGGCCATCCGATTGACCGCAAGCGCGGGGATCGCGTCGGGGTTTTCGTCGGCATCATGGCCTCGGATTACGGCGAGCTGGTCGCCGCCAGACGCCCCGCGCAATCGGTCGATCCCTATCATGCCAGCGGGCGCGGCTTTTGTTTCGCGGCCGGGCGGATCTCTTACACTTTCGGCTTTCGTGGACCGTCTCTGGCGATCGACACCGCCTGTTCCTCGTCGCTCGTCGCGCTTGAAACCGCGCGAAAGTCGATCCTGAGCGATGAATGCGATTTCGCGCTGGTTGCCGGGGTGAATGTCATCTTGTCCCCAGCGGTGAATGCGGCGCTGTGCAAGGCACAGGCGCTGTCGCCCGAGGGGGTCTCTAAGGCCTTTTCGGCGGATGCGGATGGGTATGGCCGGGGTGAGGGCTGCGGCGCGCTGGTGCTGAAGCGTCTGTCGGATGCGCGGCGCGACGGCAATCGCATCTATGCGCTCTATCTGGGGGGCGCGGTGAACCATGATGGCCCGAGCTCGGGGTTGACGGTGCCAAGCGGTCCCGCGCAAACCGAACTCTTGCGTCGGGCATGGCGGACTGCCGGGGTCGCGCCTGAACAGCTCGACTTCGTCGAAACCCATGGCACCGGGACCAAGCTTGGCGACCCGATCGAGATCAGGGCGCTCGCCGATGCATTGGGCGCGCGTGAGACCAGCCTGCCGATTGGCTCGGTCAAGGCCAATATCGGGCATACCGAAAGCGCCTCAGGGCTTGCCTCGGTCATCAAGGCTGCGCTGATGCTGTCGCGGCGGCGCTGGTTGCCGCAGCTTCTCACGGGCGAGAAAAACCCGCTGATCGACTGGGCGAAGACCCCGCTCGATCTGGCGGCCGACAGCGCGGCTTGGGCGACGCGTGACGCGCAAAGGGTGGTGGGCGTCAGCTCTTTCGGACTGAGCGGGACCAATGCCCATGTCGTGCTCGGCGAAGCCATACCGGGAGAGGCTGAGGCACCAGCTCCTGAAGCGGCGCTTCCCGCCCTTCTGCTGCTGTCGGCCAAGACCACGACCGCGCTGAAGAGGCTAATCGCGCAGTATCGCCAACTTGCCCCGGATTGGTCCACCGAAGATCTGGCCGCGATTTGTCGGACGACCCGGAAGGGCAGGGCGCATCATAAGATTCGTTGCGCCGTGGTGGCCGAGACCGGCCTCGGACTTCAGGCGGCCCTCGACGGGCGCGAACTGGGCGAGCCAGGCCACGAAAGCGCGATCATGCGCTGGCCGGTTGGCGATGACGGTTCTGAGCAGGCGCGCCAGAGCCGTGATCTGCTTGCACGGCTGGAGGGGACGCGACGCGCGGGGGCGCTGTTCACGAGCCTTGGTTTGCAGCCCGAACAGCTTTTCGCCCCGGGATATGAACAGGTGACTGCGCTCGCCGTGCAGATCGTCCTGCTCGAAACCCTGCAGGCGCTGAGAATGGATCTGTCCAAGGTTCAGGGCGAGGCTCTGGGCGGGCAGCTCGCGGCTTGGGCACGCGGTGAGATCACGCGCGAGGCGCTTTTCGCGCAGGCTTTGACCGATACGCCCCCTGGCGGGGCCGGTGACTGGTCTTTGATCTTCGAGGTGCCCGCGACCTCGCGACGCTCGGAGCCGGAGCCGCCCTCTGCCTCCTTGTGGACGGATCTTCTGGCGCTGCTCGGCCAGGTCTATGAAACCGGGGCGAGCCTCGATTGGGCCAAGCTCGATGGCGCGCCCGCCGATCCCAAAGCGCCGGGTGCCCTGCTGGGGCGGGCGCCGCATTACCTCTTTGACCGCCAGCGTCATTGGTTGGCGGAGGTCGATCAGCCGCAGTTTCCGACAAATGGAACGCCGGTATCGACGGTGCAATCTTCAACCGAAAAGGAAAAGCCAGTGCAGGAAACAGCCGGGCAATCCGTTGGCGTGGCCGACAGCTACACGCGTTTTGATGAGTCCTTGCTGCGTTATGGCAGCGGGCGGCGCGCGCCCTATCTTCATTGGGCACCTTTTGCCGAGACTCCCGATTTTTCTTGGCTCAAGGTCTTCTGTCCCGAGGCCTTCGACGGCGGCCTGTCTGAGGCGCAGGAAAGCCATTACCTGAACGCGATCTCGCAGATGCGGGCGCAGTCGCTGCGCGGGATCGACTTTTCGCAAGTCGAGCGCGTGTTGGACGTTGGTTGCGGCTATGGGACCGATGTCTTCGACCTTGCCGCCGCCCATGATCATCTGCGGCTCGATGCCTATAACATCACCCTCGCGCAGGTCGATGTCGTCGCCAAAGAGATTGCCGCGCGCAACCTCGGCCGCCGCGTCCGGGTCTTTCACCGCGACAGCGCGAAAGACCCCTTCCCGGATCAGTACCAGCTCGCCTTCGCTTATCAGGTCGTGCACCATGTCGAAGACAAGGCGGCGCTGCTGGCCAATGTCGCCGACCATCTCGATGATGGCGGGCTTTTTGTCCTGACCGATATCATGGCCGAGGTCGATGAGCGCCTGGAGCATCTGGATTCCGAGGCGCGGCTGCTGCCGATCGCCCATTGGGTGACGCTGTTTGCAGAAGCCGGGTTCCGCGTGTTGAGCGTGGTCGATGCAAGCGAGCCCATCGGGAATTTCCTGCACGATCCGGATTTCGACCGAAACATCCAGACGCTGCGCGAACATATCAGCGCCGAAGAAGCCGATTTCGCCGTCGGCCCGCATATGCTGGGGCGGATGCTGCGCAAACGTCTGGCGCGCTATTCCATGCTGACCTTGCAGCGTGATCGGTTGCTGACCAAAGCGGCCCTGCTTCAGATCAATGCCGCGCTGCTGGCGGCGCCGGTGCCTTATGCGCGGCTTAGCGCCGCCGATCTGGGCTTTCAGACCTCAGGCGAGGCGCGTCGCACCCAAGCTGCCTCTGGCGCAGGCGCGGGTGCAGAGATCAGCGCACGCAGGGCGGGTGATGCAAGCGGCGACGGGGCCGCGATCGCGGCGCAGGTCGAGGCTCTGATCCGCGAGGCGCTTGAAATGCCCGAAAGCGCGCGCCTGCCCAAAGAGGCCGAGTTGATGGAACTTGGCGTCGACTCGTTCACCGCTTTGCTGGTGGTGCAGGGCATCAAGCGCGAGCTTGGCCTGAACTATGAGATGAGCGAGCTGCTCGGGCCCGGCACGCTTGGCGATCATATCGACCGCGTGGTGGCACGCGCTCAGCAGGCAAGGGAGTCCTCGGTTCGGGCGGCCGATGCCTCTCAGGGTATCGACGAGCTGAGCGATGAGGAGGTCCTCAGGCTGCTTGCGGAAGAGCAGGCTTTGAATGCCGCGCTTGGCGCCTGACGGAACGCGCCCGGAACCGGCGTCGCCCGAACTTTGACAGAAGGGTATAGACACGTGGAATTTCTCAAAAGCATGACCGTTCCGCTCGTGGGTGAATTGCATGACACCTACCTGCTGCATCTCGCCTTGGACCCTGATGAGATCAGGCCCTATATGCCGGCTTCGATGCCGCTGCGGATCGTCGACGGCAAGGCGATCATGTCCTTGGTGAATGTCCAGGCCCGGCATTTTCGCTTGCGCGGTATGCCGCGGTCCTGGGGGGTCAAATACAATGCCGTGATGATGCGCATGACCGTCGATGATGCCCATCTGACGCCGGACGGGCTGTGTCGCGGCATCCATATCCCGCATATCTTCCTGAGCCGCGGATATATGAGCAAAGCCTTCGGCCTGACCACGGATCAAAGCACGTCGCCCGCGGCGATCTAGGTGGACGGGGCTTCGTTGAAGCTGCGGGCCGGGGCCCATACGCTCAGCTATGTCGCCGATCCCGACACCACGGTCGAGACGCCGCTGGACCAGCTCGAGATCGCCGAAAACCTCGACCGTGCCTATACGGTTTCGGACAGCGGACAGGTGCGGCGCATCACGATTGCCCGGGACAAATGGCCGCTGCGGGCCGTCGCCTGCCATGAGTTCAAGACGAGTATGTTCGAAAGCGCGCAGGTGCGCTGCCTGTTCAAGGTGACCGAGGTCATTCCCTATGAATGGAGCGCCTTCAACCGCCTTTACGAGGTTCCGCTGGCGCAGGCCCGGCGCGCACGCTCTTTCGCGACGGAGCAGATCGGATGAGCGACGAGATGGCTGTGCTGGAGTCTGCGGTGGCGATTGTCGGCCTCTCGGCGCGCTTTCCCGGCTGCGCGGATCATCGCGAGTTTTGGCAAAACCTTCGCGCGGGCAAGGAAACGGTCCGAACCTTCCAGCGCGCCGAGCTGCTTGCCGCCGGTGTTTCCCCCGATCTTGTCGATCGGCCCGATTATGTCGCGCGTAAGGGCATTCTTGACCGGCTGGAGGCCTTCGATCACGATCTTTTCGCGCTGACGAAGGGCGAGGCCGCGCAGCTCGATCCGCAGCACCGCTTGCTTCTCGAGCTCGCCTTTCACGCCTTTGAGGACGCCGGTTACGATCCGGGCGAATATCCCCGAACGGGCGTCTTTTGCGGAGTCGGGCTGGGCTCGGGCATGTTGGGGCGCGCGCTTGCGCAGGCCGGAGAGGTTTCCGAGCAGGATCTTTTCGCGCTTTATGTCTCGTCGGAAAAAGATTTCGTTGCCACCCGGATCGCCAACCGTCTGGGCTTGCAGGGGCCGGCCTTGGGCGTGCAGACGGCCTGCTCGACCTCGCTTGTCGCCGTGCATCTTGCGGTGCAGAGCCTGCTGTCGGGCGAGGTCGATTGTGCACTGGCCGGGGGCGCTTCGGCTTCGACCCCTTCGGTGCGCGGATACCGCTATTCGAGCGATTTCATCCTCTCCAAAGACGGGCATACCCGTCCGTTCGATGCCGAGGCGAGCGGCACGCTGTTCAGTCAGGGCGGGGGCATGGTGCTGCTCAAGCGCTATGAGGATGCGCTGCGCGACGGCGACAGGCCCTATGCCCTGATCCTCGGCAGCGCGATCAACAATGACGGCAGTGACAAGGTCGGCTTTACCGCGCCCAGTGTGACCGGTCAGGCGGCGGTGATCCGTGAGGCGCTGGCGGTTGCTGGCGTCGCGCCCGAAACGCTCGGCTATGTCGAGGCCCATGGCACCGGCACCAGCCTCGGCGACCCGATCGAGGTCCGTGCGCTGACGCAGGCCTTCGGTGTGGCGCAACCCGGTTCTTGTGCGATCGGTTCGGTCAAGGGCAACTTCGGCCATACGGATACCGCCGCCGGGATCGCAGGGCTGATCAAGACTGCGCTGTGCCTGCATAATCAAAGTCTGGTTCCGACGGTCAATTACACCACCGCCAATCCGAAGATCGGATTTCAGGACACGCCTTTCTTCGTTCAGGGCGATTTCGCGCCATGGCCCGCGCGTGACGGGGTCCGTCGGGCCGGGGTCAGCGCCTTTGGCATCGGCGGGACCAATGCCCATGTCATCTTGCAGGATGCGCCGCCCCAGTTCGCGCAAAGATCAGCGTGCGGGGCGAAAACGGGATCGGCGCCGACGGATATCTGCCTTCCTCTCAGCGGTCGCAGCGCCGCCGCGGTGGTCGAAAGCGCGCAGGGTCTGCGGGCTGTCTGCGAAAGCGCGGAACCTGCTTTCGGCGATCTGGAGCGCACCCTGCGCGCCCGGCGCGAACATGCCGAGTACCGGCATGTGGTCTTTGCCAAGGATCACGGCGGTCTGCGCCAAGCCCTCAGCGCCGTGGCCACCCAGAACCTTGAGCCCGTGACGCCGCGCCCTGTGGTTTTCCTCTTCTCGGGCCAAGGTTCGCAATTTCCCGGGGCCGGTCGCGAGCTCTACACGCAGTATCCGGTTTTTCGCGAGCAGTTCGATCATCTCGCCACGATTGCCGGACGCAGTCTCGATGTCGATTTGCGCCAGCTCGCCTTTGGGCAAGAGCGTGGTCGCATGGATGAAACCTGGTTGACGCAGGTGCTGCTGCTCTCGTCCGAATATGCGCTGGCCAAACAGATCATGGCTTGGGGGGTGAAACCGGCGGCCTTGCTGGGCCATAGTATCGGTCAATGGACGGCGGCGGCACTTGCCGGGATCGTTTCAGCCGAAGATGCGCTGCATCTGACGATCGAGCGCGGTGCCTTGCTGTGGCAGCAGCCTCGCGGCGGCATGCTCTCGATCCCGCTGTCGGCCGAGGATTGTCTGGCTGAGCTGAAGGACAGCGGCCTGTCGCTTGATCTGGCGGCAGAGAACGGCCCGCGAGCCTCCGTCGTCGCCGGAACGAAGGCCGAGCTCACCCGCTTTCAAGAGAGGCTGGAGGCGCAGGGCATCACCAGCCGCCAGCTGCGGACCTCGCATGCCTTCCACTCGCGCTTGATCGACGGCGCGGTGGCCCCGTTTGCCGCAGCAGTCGGCGGCGTGACCCGCAAGCCGCCCGAGATCCCGATCATCTGCAATGTCACGGGAGAATGGCTTGGCGATGCGCAGGCGGTCGATCCGGGCTATTGGGCGGATCATATCGCCCGCCCGGTCCGCTTTGCCCGTGGGATCGAGACTTTGCAGCGCCATGCCGATTTTTGCTATCTCGAGGTCGGGCCGGGAACCGCGCTCAGCCAGCTTGCGCGCGCCTGCCTGCCCCTGCCAGAGCGGCGCTGGGTGGCGTCGAGTATGCGTGGCCCTGATCAGCCCTCGGATCGCGAGGCGCTTCTGCAGGGGCTCGGCCGCGTGTGGGAGGCGGGCCAACCCGTGGATTTCGCGCAGATCCGGCCGCTCGATCAGGCGCGTCGGCTGCATCTGCCGGGCACCCGTCTCGAAGGCGAGGCCCCGCCCGCGGCTGAGGTCGAGGTGCTGGGGCAGAGCTGGCAGGCTCTGGCGCTCGCCCGCCCGGATGCCAAAGACGGCACCGCTCTGGCTTCGAGGCAGGGACTTGCCGCCCTGATTTTGGCGGCGGATGCGGACATGGAACAGGCGGGGCGCGCGGCGCTGCATCCCGTCGTCGGGAAGGTGCATGCCGTGACGTTGGCCGATCTCGGTGATCGGGACCCGGTCGCGGCCCTTACCGACCTGCTTGACCAGCTGCGGCGTGACGGGGTGAGCCTGCAGCTTGTGGTCGATCTTTGGCCGCTGTCGGACGAGCTTCGCCTTGAGCCTCTGGTGCAGCGCGCCCTTGCCCTTGCGGCTGCCCTGACCGCCCATGACCGGCCTGCCTTCTGGTGGACCCTCGCGCGGCCCGCCGAGAGCGCCAAGCCGCCGCTTCAGGCGTGGTTGACCGGGCCGGTGGTCAGCGCCGCAAGCGAATGTCGCGGTCTGGCGGCCCGGCTGGTGACGCTCGACACCCAAAGCTCGGTCGAGGCCGCACTGGGCGTTCTCGACCGAGCTTTGGGCGATGAGGCCTTTCCCAAGCTGACCGCCGTTCGTGGCGATAGATGGTTCCAGCCGGTCTTTACGTCGCTGGCCGCAGACAAGCACCCGCCACCCTTTGCGCGAGGTGCGCATCATGTGCTGACGGGCGGCTTTGGCGGGGTGGGGCGTCTATTCGCGGCACATCTGGCCAAGGCTCATGGCGCGAAGCTGACGCTTCTGGGGCGAAGCCTTCCGCCCTCGGTCGCCGAATTGGAGCACAGCCTGCGCGAGCTCGGTGCGCAAGGCGTCTTGAGCTACGGCGTCGATATCACGGATGAGGTGGCGCTGCGGCGCGCGCTTGACGATGCGCGCGCGCAGCATGGTCCGATTGCCGGCGTGATCCATGCGGCGGGACTTGCGGGCGGCGGCTTTCTCAAGGGCGCGGATTGGGAAAACTATGCTCGGGTGATTGCCCCCAAGATATCGGGAACTGTCGGGCTGATCTCGGCACTGGAGAACGATCCGCTGGCTTATGCGATCTTCTGTTCGTCGATCGCGGCATCCGACGGCGGGGCGGGGCAGGCCGCCTATGCGGGCGCGAATGCTTTCCTCGACAGCTATGCCCAGAGCCTGCGCGACGGCGGATTGCCCGCGACGAGCATTCAATGGGGGCGCTTCGCCGAGGTCGGTATGGCGCAGCGTGCGCTAGAAGAGCTGGTGACGCGGCGCGAGAACGGCTCGTTCTTTCAAACCACCGAAGGCGCGCAAGCGCGCGGGCGCCGCCACATCCTCGCCAATCTCGATGCGGGACATTGGGCGTTTTACGACCATCGGGTCGGGGGCGTGCCGCTGCTGCCCGGCACCGGTCAGATCGAATTCCTGCTGCGCATGTTCGGTGCGCCCAAGAAAACCCCGATCCGGCTGGAAAACATCCGGTTTGAACGTCCGCTTCAGATCGCGCTTGGCCGATCGCGCCAGCTTGACGTGATCCATGAGCTTGCATCGAACGAGATCACCCTGACCAGCCGGGCGGCAGGTGGCGATGATCGCGAAATCGTCCATTCGCGGGCGCGGCTGGTGCAGGACGCACCAAAGCCGCGCGCGGCGCTGGATTTGCACGCCATTCTGGGTCGTTGTCCCGAGCGGATCAGCTCGGCCGAGGATGAGCTGGCGCGCATCCCCAAAGAGCGTATTTTCTTCGGAGAGATGTGGCGCAAGAACCGCGTCACCTTGCACAAAGGGGATGGCGAACTGGTGGTCGAGATCGTCCAACCCAAGGAGGACGAGGTCTATGCTTTCCATCCCGCTCTGATGGATCTGGCCACCGGCTTCGCGCGGGCTTTGCTGGAAAACTCGGCGGAGGATGCCGAGCTGCATTTGCCCGTGGCTTACCAAGAGTTCACGTGGTTTCGTCCGAGCCCGTCCCATCTTTTCGCCCATTGCACCCTGCGCGATCAGGACAAGACCGAGGGCACGGTGCGCTTCGACATCACCCTTTGCGACGACAGCGGCGAAAGATGCGCAGAGATTCTTGGCTTCACCTTGAAACGTATCCCCGCCGGTCTGCCCGCAGTCGAGACCCGCGCGCCGGACGGGTTGAGCAATGAGACCGCAATCGCGGCGCTTGAACGGATCTGGGGTCAGTCCGCTTCGGCCGTGTTGCGGGTGCCGGTGTTGCAAGCCGCGACGTCGGAAAAGGCGCGCCAAAGCCGTGGCGCGTCCGCCTCGCAGCTTACCGGCGCCGAAGATCTCGCCGGTAAGCTGCGAGAGGTTGTGGCGCGATATCTCGGCATTGACCCGGCGGCGGTGGACGACCGGCAATCCTTCGACGAGATGGGCGCGTCGTCGCTCGTGCTGGTCCAGATCACCAGCGCGCTGCGCGAAGAGCTTGGCGTCTCACTGGGGCTTGATGCCGTCATGGCAGAGCCGACGATCGCCGGTTTGACCCGCGCCGTTGCGACACAGCTTGGCGCGCCAGATCCTGTGGCCGACCCTGTGGCCGAGGCTCTCGTTCCGGCGGAGAGCGGTGCTGATGGGCGCTCGGCTGGGGGCGTGGAACCCGCGCCTTCAGCACCTCGGATTGCGATGCGACCGGCAGAGAAAACGGCTGTCGCCGTCCCGCGCGCCGTCACCGTCGCGGGTGCGGTCGATCGAGAGCCGCTGGCGTTGCGTCTTCGCAGCGGTCAGAGCCATATCCCGCCGCTCTTCTGCCTCCATCCGGCGGGCGGCTCGGCCTTGGCCTTTATCGGGCTCATGCCCTATCTCGATCCGAGCCAACCCGTCATCGCGATCCAAGGGCGGGGCATGGTCGGGGATGAAGCGCCTGACAGCGAAGTCATCGACATGGCGCGGCGTTATCTCAAGATCATCCGCACGATCCAGCCACGAGGGCCATATTTTCTCTGTGGCCTGTCTCTGGGCGGGATGGTCGCCTTCGATCTGGCACGGCGTTTGCAAAAGACCGGCGAATCCGTGGCTTGGCTTGGGATGATCGACAGCCCGGGCCCCGGGCAGACGACCAAACGCCAGGTTCAGGGCGATGATGCGCACGTGCTGGACTATGTGCGGACCAGTGCGCCCGACATGTATCCCACCTTCCGTCGGCTCGCCGAGCAAAATCCGGGCTTTCTCAGAACGTGGCGGCTGCACAACCTTGCCCTCGAACGCTACAACCCGGATCCTCTGGATGTGAAAATCCACTTTTTCCGCGCCAATGAGCGCGACGAGGTCATCGCCGATCACCCCGAACATGGCTGGATCCCTCTGGCGCGGGACGGAATCGACATCCGGCCGATCCCCGGCAACCACCTGACCATGACGGCGGAACCCCATGCGCGCGTGCTGGGGACGCTGTTGCAACAAAGTCTGCGGGCAAGTCTGACGAGGTTGAGCGAGGGATGAGCGCCGCACGCGACAGGAACGACTGCCAGCCAAGCCCTGATTGCGCCGATGCCGGGCGGGCTGGTGTGGGGCGGCCCGTCACGTCACGGCGGCTCCAATCGCTGTCTCAAGCAAGGGAAGCGACGTGATGGCGGATGAGCACGCACCCGGCTGCGCGCCGGAATCTGGTGGGATCGGCGGTTCGGGTCAATCCGGGGCCGGTTCTTACTGGCGGCGATATTTCGACGGCGTCTACGACGCCGCGCTGCTGCGCGAGTTCGAGCGGAATGCGGTTAGCTCGTCCTTCCGGTCAGAGTTTGCGACGCTTCCCTACGACCTTTTGCCCGCAGCAGGGGAAAGCGCGCCGTTGGTGGTGATCGTTCCCGGCTCGATCGCTTATGGCCGCCTTTTCGCCGCACTTTCGGCGCTTCTGGTTCGGCAGGGGATGAGTGCCGTCACCTTTGATTATGCCGGAACCGGCGAAGCGGGGCGGCCGCTTGCCGATTTTTCTGTCGCGCAGCATATCGCGAATATCACCGACCTCTGCACCGAGCTGACGCGTCTTTATCCGCGGCAGCCCATCGTGCTTTTGGGGCTGAGTTATGGCGGCTATATGTCCTTTCTCGCGTCGCGGCGCACCCCGGTGGCCGCGATGTGTTGGTATGCGGCCCCCGATCCGACCTCGCGCAAATTCGTAAAGTCTCAGCCCGGATTTTCCTTGGCCGTTCCTGTACTTACGGCTTTGGCGCGGCTCTTTCCGCGCTGGCCGGTGCCGTTGGAACGCTTGGTGGATTACGGCAAGGTCTCGGCCAGCACGGCGTTTCTTGATGTCTACCGATCCGATCCGGGGGTCACGACGCGCTGCACCCTGAGATCGCTGGTCAGTCTCTTTGGCGGTTTCGCCTCACCCCACGATTTGGCTGATCTGTCGACGCCGACGCTGGTGGCTCATTGTCGGAACGACCGCTTGTTCGCGAGCGCGCTTGGCCAAGACGTGTTTTCAAGAATCGGAAGCCCGGCCAAAGAGTTCATCGAGATCGAGGGCGGCGGGCACTGGCCGTCAAACACGGCAGAACTGACCAGTCTCGCGACGGCGGTTGGCAACTTCCTGCGCGCGCAGGGGTTATTGGCCTGACAGCAGTGGTTGCGAGATCCGTGTTGGACGGTTTGACCGCGATATTTTCGGCCTGTCCTCAGCTGTCACGGCGCATGGCCGAACTGCGGAACTGGCTTGATTTGGCGCTGTGATAAAAATGCGCAACCAAGTCGAGTTGGTCGATTGCTCTCATCATATCAGGGGATTAAGTGGCGGAGAGGGTGGCCGCCATTGTTCAGTCGTATGCTGTCGCTTGAAATCGCAGACAGTCCTATGAATCCACGTAATTTATCATGAACCCTGTTGCCACACGTTGCAACGTGTCGCGACCGTGTGCATAGTCTTAGGCGGGTATGATGAGGGGCGTAGATGCCGAGAGTTGCCAAAGAGCTTTCCGCTCTAGACGTGAAGAGGTTGCAGCATCCTGGCAAGGGCGGCAATGCCACATTCGCGGTTGGCGGCGTTTCCGGGCTCCTGCTCCAGATCACACCGAACGGCGGGCGCACATGGCTGTTGCGGGTGACCGTCGGAGCGCGGCGGCGCGAGATTGGCTTGGGCGGTTTCCCCGATGTGACGCTGGCGCAGGCTAGGGACAGGGCGCGCGAAGCCAAGGACCAGATTCGGCGCGGTACTGATCCGGTAGAGGAGCGCAGGGCTGCCCGAGCCACACTGGAGGCGGCACGGCGGCGGGGCCTCACCTTTGCCGACGCGACCGAGCGCTATCTGGATGCGAAGCTGGAAGGCTTCAAGAACGCCAAGCATCGGGATCAGTGGCGCAACACGCTCCAGACCTATGCCATGCCCGAGCTTGGCAAGCTGCTGGTTGACGAAATCGCTGTGCAGGACGTGCTGCGCGCGCTTGAGCCAATTTGGACAGAAAAGACCGAGACTGCCTCTCGCCTTCGCGGTCGCATTGAATCGGTTCTGTCGTGGGCGACGGTGGCCGGACACAGGACCGGCGATAACCCGGCGCGCTGGGCGGGCAACTTGAAAGAGCTTCTGCCCGCGCCGTCCAAGGTCAAACAGGAAGAAAATCACCCCGCCGTGCAGATAGACGACGCGCCGCGCTGGTTCGCTGAAATTCGCGAGCGCGAAGGGATGGGAAGCCGTGCGCTTGAGTTCACGGCGCTGACGGCTGCGCGGTCCCGTGAAGTGCGCGGGGCGCTGTGGGAGGAAATCGACCTCGACAAGGGGCTTTGGATCATCCCCGCCGCCCGCATGAAAATGGACAGGGAGCACCGGGTGGCGCTTTCAGCCGAGGCGGTCGAACTGCTGAAAGCCCTGCCTCGCTTTGAGGGCAATCCGCTGGTGTTTCCGGCACCGCGCGGCGGCGAAATGTCCGACATGACCCTGAGTGCCACCATGAAGCGGATGCACGCGGCGGATTTGGACGCGGGCGGTAAGGGCTTTGTGGATCGAGTGAACAAGCGCCCGGCTGTCCCGCACGGCCTGCGCAGCACCTTCCGCGATTGGGTTGCAGAGCGCACGCATTTCCCCGGCGACATGGCCGAGGTCGCACTGGCCCACAAGGTCGGGAACGCGGTCGAGGCGTCTTACCGGCGCGGAGACATGATTGAGAAGCGCCGCGCGATGATGGCGGCATGGGCGGATTACCTGACCGGGAAAGCCCGGTCTGGCGTTCAAGTGGTAAGGATAGGCTGATGATAGTTTATAAGCGGACAACCGTCTCCGAAGTATGCCTGCCATCCGAGGTCGCGGATTGGTTGATGGTCGGTAGAGTGCCGGAATTCATGCCGGGTCGCTACGGGGAAGAAGAGCGCACGAACTTTGACTTCTGGATCAATCGTGATTTTCACCTAATCCCAGATCCTACCTACCCGGAGGAGCTTGAATTGCTCGGGATCAAGACTGACTACGAACAATACATAGAAGCGTTGTTTGGTCGATTTTCGAGTGTTGCTGAGCTTTTTAATGCTGACGATGCGCACTTGCCCGAACACCTAAAGTTCCGTGACCAAGGCCCCCCAACTAAGCAGGTTATCGAATCGATCAAGGAGATGGAGCGAGTCAACGCATTAATCGCCCCCATACGGGAAAGGGCAAAGCTGACTGTAATTCTTGCCCTGCTAGAAGGTAGGCTCAAAGCTTACGGCTACCCTCTAGATGAGCCCGAGGCGCATGAAGCGTGGCAGGGTTCGGACTGGCGAGAGTACATAGCGAAAACCTCCGCAGTTGAAGTTCCAGCGCAGTTTTGGAGAAATGAGGAGTGGGTCTGGTCAATCGGCGAAAACGAAGGTTCGATACCGGGCTACTTGGCGATTTGGATAAAGACCTCCGACGCTCTCGAACTTTTTCCCAAGCCATTCTTTGAGCCAAAAGCAATTTCTGGCGAAGAGCATGGCGTTTTCATGGTAGTTGATGGGGCCTCGGATCATCGCGTGACGAAGCAAATTAGACAGCCCGGGCAACGCGGGCGCGCCATGAAGGGAGAAGGGGCTATTGAAAAGGCTGTGCGAGCAGAATTCACAAAGCGACTTGAGTCCGGTGCCTTGCCACAAAAATCAGAGGCAATCTGTCAGGAAGCTATTGAATGGGTTGAGTGGCTGTTCGGAGAGGCCATAGGCCGAACAACGGCGCAGCGTTACTTGAAGCCCATAATTGATGCCCAAAAAGACCGCCCATAATTTGGCCCGAAGAGTGCATTCTAGTTACCACCGCAGATGGTTAGATTCGGGCGCGCTTTGTGAAATGTGGGCTGTTATCGAGGTTATCCACTGACGTGCGTTGCGGCAATTTGCCTCCAGTCGCAATTGATTGGAGCACATCGCAATGGCCGACACCTACCTCGCAGATGTTCAAGTCGCCGCCCGCTATGGAATTCACCGCGCAACGCCGTGGCGCTGGGCGAAGGCCGACCCCAGTTTTCCCAAGCCTTTCACGCTGACCCACGGATGCACGCGTTGGAAGCTTTCGGAGCTTGAAGCATGGGAAGCTGCCAAATCGGCTGACCGTGTAGCCGCCTGATCCGCCACCCCGAGGCACAGGGTGGCGGCGCAGATTTTAGCATTGGCAGGATGCCTGCAAATATAGCGCGTGACGCCCTTGCCCGCAAGCTTTGAGGCAAGGAATGAGTTTCCAAAAGCAGTGGCCTGCACAGGCCTACACCATTCGAAACGGGGCCGAAAAACCCCGCATTATCGTCACCAAGGGCCGCGACCGATGGGCTTTGGAATCTCTCATGCGCGCCGGGGCCAAGGGCTGCACGCCGATTGACCACCCCGGGCCACGCTGGTCAGCCTATGTGTTCAAGCTGCGCAAGGCTGGCGTCGGCATCGAGACCCTGCACGAGACCCACGAGGGGCCGTTTCCCGGGCATCATGCGCGCTATGTCCTGCGCTCCAGCGTGACCCTTGGTCGCTCGGGGGTGAACTGATGCAGCTCGCAATTATCCCGAAGAACCAGCGCGAAGAAATCCGGCTCTCGCTCGATGATTACAAGGGCATGCAGCTGGTCAATCTGCGGATCTGGTTCAAAGCCGACGACGGCGAGTTTCGCCCGAGCCAGAAGGGCATCGCTTTCAAGGCCGAACTTCTCCCCGCAGTGCTGGAGGGCTTGCAGGCTGCCCAGAAAGGCGGCACCGCATGACCGCGCTGCGCATTGCCTATCTCTGCCACCGCTACGGCTTCGGCCCCGAACGGGCCGCAATGCTCGCCGCCATGATCTGGGGAGGCGGGGAATGACGGATGACCCGACAGACGCACAGATTCTCGCGGCGGCCATCAGCATCGCCGTCGCCAGCCGCAATCTGATCCAGCGCACCGACCGCACCAGCTACCGCGATGTCTGCGAGGTGCTGGACGCCCTGCACGAGCACCTTGCCGTTGCCGGGGGCTCGCTTCACCTTCTCGCTGAGCGGCTGGGGCATAGGGCCGAGGTCGAACGGCTGGTGAATGAGGGACAAGACCGCATGGCGGCCTTCCGTGCCTGCCAAGGCCTCGGGGGGCGCGCATGAGCGATGCTCAATCCCTGACGCTTGCCCTCGGTGGTCGCTGGTATCGGTCCTATGGCGTGGCCTGCTGCCCGGCCCATGGCGACACCCGCCCGAGCTTGACGCTCGCCGATGCCGACGACGGGCGCTTGCTCCTGAGCTGCAAGGCGGGCTGTGCCTTCCTGTCCATTTTGGACGCTATAAAAGGGCGCGGGCTTCTGGGAGGTGACTATCGGCCCCAGCCGCTCGACCCGGCAGAGCTGAGCCGCAGGAAGGCACAGGCCAAAGCCGAGGCGGCCAAGGTCGAGAAGCGAGCGCTGGCCTGCTGGCGCGAGTCGCTGCCGATCCGGGGCACGATTGCCGAGGCCTATCTTCGCGGTCGGGGCATCACCTGCGCTTTACCCGAGAGCCTGCGCTTTCATCCCGAGTGCTGGCATCCCTCAGCCCAGCGCGCCCCGGCCATGGTTGCCCGGATCGACGGCTTGCCCCGTCTCGCGGTCCATCGCACCTATCTGCGCCCTGACGGCAGCGGCAAGGCCGCGCTGGAACCGGCCAAGGCAATGCTGGGGGCGGCTCTGGGAGGCGCTGTGCGAGTCACTGACGGCGACGGGCCGCTGGTGGTGGCCGAGGGTATAGAAACGGCGCTGAGTCTGTGCAGCGGCCTCCTGCAAGCTCCTGCGACGATCTGGGCGGGGCTCTCGACCGCTGGAGTTGCTGGCCTGCATCTTCCACCGCGCCCTGGCAGGCTCACGATTGCCCCGGATGGGGATGAGCCAGGACGACTCGCCGCGCACAAACTCGCAGAGCGTGCCGCATCGCTGGGCTGGACGGTCAGCCTCTTGCCCGCGCCCGAGGGGCGCGACTGGAACGATATTCTCCAATCGAAAGGGGCCGCTGCATGACCGCGCCCGCATTCACTGCCGACATTCCGCAACCCATCCCCTTCAAGACCGAAGGGCCACAGCCGCTCATGCGCGAGATACCGCAGGGCGAGCCCTATCCCATTCACGCCCTTGGCCCGCTCAGGGCAGCGGTTGAGGCGGTGCAGGACATCACCCAAGCGCCCGCCGCCATTGCCGCCCAATCGGCGCTCTCCATCGCCGCCTTGGCGGTTCAGGGCTTTGCCGATGTCGAAATCCTCGGCGGCGGCGTGGCTCCCTGCGCGCTCTTCTGCCTGACCATCGCCGAGAGTGGCGAGCGCAAATCCTCCTGCGACCGGCTGCTGATGCAAGGCATCCGCGACCATGAGGCCCGTGAAGCTGTGGCCTATCGCGAAGCCTATGCCGAGTTTGAGGTGGCAATGGAGATCTGGTTGGGCAAGCGCAAGCGCATGATGACTGCCGCCGCCGAGGCAGACCAGACCAAAGCGCTCAAGGCTACCGCCGAGCTACAGACCCTCGGCCCCGCGCCGGTCGAGCCCTTGAAGCCGAACCTGACCTTTCAGGAGCCGACGATTGAGGGGCTGTTCAAGTTCTATCAGGCCGGGCGTCCTTCGGTCGGGCTGTTCACGGATGAGGGCGGGAGCTTCATCGGCGGCCACGGCATGAACTCCGACAACCGGCTCAAGACGATTGCCGGTTTCTCCAGCCTCTGGAACGGCGACAAGCTGACCCGGATGCGCGCCGGGCATGGCACCAGCGATTATCCCGGGCGGCGGCTCTCGATGCATGTCATGGTGCAGCCGGTCATCGCCCATCCCTTCCTTGCCGATCCGCTCGCCTCCGGTCAGGGCTTCTTGGCCCGCTTCCTGATGACTGAACCGCCCAGCGCGATTGGCACTCGCCTGCGGCGCGGCCATGACCACGACAGCGAATTGAACCTCTCGGCCTTCAATGACCGGCTGCGCGAGTTACTGGACCGACCCATGCCGACCGGCGATAGCGCGCGCGAGTTGAAGCCGGTGCGACTGCCACTCTCGAGCGCGGCCAAGACGATGCTGCGGGACTTCTACGAGCGCGTGGAGAAGGCGCAGGCCCCGGGCGGCGGGATGGAGCACATCCGCGCCTATGCCTCGAAAGCGGCGGAGCAGGCCGCGCGCATTGCCGGGGTGCTGACCCTCTGGACGGATCTGGACGCCGCCGAGGTCGCGCCCGCTGCGATGGACTGGGGGCTGGAGTTGGCGGAGTTCTATCTGGGCGAAGCGCAACGGCTGGCCGAGGCCGGGGCGGTGTCAGAGGAGACGGGCCGGGCCGAGCTTCTGCGCCGCTGGCTTCTCGATAGCTGGCCGCATGCTGAGATTGTCCCGAGCGACATCATGAAGTTTGGACCCAACAGCCTGCGCGAGCGGTCCAAGCTGGCCAAGCCGATTGGCGCGCTGGTCATGGGTGGCTGGCTCGCTCCCCTGCCGAACGGGACTGTCATTCGTGGCGCCACCCGCAAAGAGGCCTTTCGGATCGTGAGGGGGTGGGATGTTGACTAAAGTTGACCGCAGTCCCCGCCGACCTGCTATTTCCGCTATTCCCGCTATTTTGCTCCCCGGAGGCATGGGGTCCGGTGCCGGAATAGCGGATTCACGGCCCAAAATAGCGGCGAATAGCAGCAGAATAGCGGCGAAAACCCCGGGAATAGCGGGAATAGCGGAAATAGCAGCAGGGGGAATGCCGAACTCGGGCAATCGCCCTGTCAGCGCCCCGTGGTCTGGCCTCGAGTTCTCGGAAGCGCTCAGCAGCCCGGGAGACTTCGGCAACATTTTGCATAAGTCCGGGGTGGCGGTACTGGCTCAGGGTTTCAGATCCGCGTCATGGGGATCTGCTATTTCCGCTATTCCCGCTATTCGCCAGAAAATGCCCGCTATTCGGCTGCTATTTTGCTGCTATTCCGCCCGTCCGATCCGCTATTCCGATGAGCGCTCCTGTGAACCGCTTCTCGTCGGGAAGTGGTTTCGTCCGGCAGCGGATGCCCCTCACGCCCAGCGCGGCGCTTCGCCTTGCAGCCGATCTGCTGCGGCCCATTCCCATTCCCGAGAACGAGGCTGACATATGAACGCCCATGCCAAGGCGTCCAAACTGGACACGGAAAAACTGCTCAAGCTCCGCGCCCTGATGGAGAGAGGCGCGACCGAGGGCGAGCGCGCGGCGGCGAGGTCGCGGGCCGAGGTGCTGGCGGCAAAGGCTGGCCTAACCCTCTCGGCGGCTCTGTCCACATTGGACGCGACACCAGCCCCGCAGCCATCCAGTTTCTTCGCGGGTTTTGATGATTGGATGGAAGCCAAGGAGCCCGGCTACAAAGCCCGCGAGGCCGTGCGCCGTGCCGAGAAGGAGGCGAAGCGTCGGGCCCGCTGCAAGGAGCTGCTGGCGCTCTATGGCTCTGTGGATGCTGTCTTCGAGCCGACGCCGCTGGAGGCCGCGCTGCGAGATGCCCTTGAGCCGCTGATGGACCCGGCCAATACGCTCTGGGGCTATCGGGGTTTCAGCTTCCGGGCCGGACCGACCCCCGAAATGTGGGTAGCCATGCGCGCCGCTGTCTCGATGCCCTCGACGGTTCAAGAGGCGTGGGCGGCCTATCAGGCGAAAGAAGAGTTGATAGAGCACCGGATTGCCTTCTCGCCGGACTACACGTCGTGGCAATGGGAGGATGCGTGGAGTTCCGCGCTTGAGCACCTTCTGGACAACCTGCGCGACCCGTCGGTGGAGGGCATCTCCGCGCGGCTGAAATGGCTGGAACACCGCGCCAATCATGAGATGGTCCCCGACCCGGATCAGGAGCGGGCTCTGGTGGCATCTCTGCAAGCTGATTTCGCGGCGTTCGTCCAATCTGGACAGTCCGCACCCCAGCGTCCCGCCGACCGCCGTGCTACCGTCCTCGACCTGCTGCGCGCTGGGCTTGCCCTCTCAGATCGGGAGATTGCCCGCCGCGCCGGGGTCAGCCCTCAGACAGTCGGCAACATCCGCAAGCGTCACACCAATCAGGAGACCGCCGCATGAGCCGCGCCGTCAGAAACTACATGCGCCAGAACGCTACCGCCATCGCCCGCAAGAGCGTCGAGAGGATGGTTATCATGAGCGACGGCGGCGGCTATATCCGGCCACAGCATGAACTGGCGAAAGCTGCCCTGTTCCGTGCGCTGGAGCGCCATTGCCGCAAGTCAGGCAGCCCGACGATTATGTCGCTGACGCTGCCCGAGGTAGCGGCCTTCATCCCCGGCAAGATTGATCCAGATTGGCTGCCGCTGTTCTGGATCGCGATTGTCTCGGACGAGGCGAGCAACCTTGCATTCGGGATTTCTCAGGAAGGCGACCCGGCATTGAGCCCGCAAATTACCCGCGCCTATGCGCAAGCCACCGCGCAGCGCTTGGCCTGCGAGAAGCTGCTGACGATGACGCATTCGATAGGTGAGGTTGCAGGCAATGCTTAGCATGAGGGGCAGAGCACATCGCGCAACACAACGGCCTCATTGTGCTCTTGGTCTTTCGCGCCGTAGATCAGGGTAACCCGTCCGGCCTTTGCGAGTTGCCGGAGATGGGTCAGTTGCTCCGAATGGCTTTCCAGCTCATGAAGGTATCGGGAGCGGAACTCGTCCCACCGCGCCGGATCGTGATTGAACCATTTCCGGAGCTCGTCGCTGGGCGCAATCTCCTTCATCCACTCACTGAGCGCCGCTTTCTCCTTACTGACACCTCGCGGCCAAAGCCTATCGACCAAAATGCGCAAACCGTCACTCGGCGATGCTGGCTCATAGGCCCTCTTCAGCAAAATAGTTGGTGCTGTGCTCACCCTGTGACCTCGCGCGCCATATGCTTCGATTCCGAGCTTATCACACCGCGAAGATTGGCGTGATTTCGTTTTTTGTGGTATCTATATACCTGCAGTTTTGGCAGTTTGCAGGATCAGATATGCGTGCAGTCCACCAAGGAAAGAACGACCTTCTCGCTATGGCCCTCGACCGGGCTTTCGCTCTCAATGAGGCTCCCGAGGCTTCCCGGCCCATGGGCATCATTGATGCTCTCACAGCGCCGCGCCCGGCAAAGAAACCGGCCCGCAAGGACAGCGTGGTCAATGCTCTGACCGAGGCGCTTGTCCCGCGCCCCAGCAATCCCGTGGCCCTCAGCAGTGCGCCGGGCGATTTGGCGAGAACGAATGCGCCGCCGTCCAAACTGGACGCCTTCCGCCTGAGCTATCCGCAATATGCGCAGATCCCCGACGACCAGCTTGCCGATGCGCTCTATGGCAAGTTTTACGGGAATATGCCGCGCGACCAGTTCAATCAAGCTATCGGCGCGCCCGCAGGTCAGGCCGCCCAGCAGCCCAGCGCGGACCGGCCGCAGACCTTCGAGATTCAAGGGCCGGACGGTCAGACCTATGAGGTCCAAGCACCGAACCAGCAGGCCGCGCTTGATGGCTTCCACAGGCTCACGGGAGGCAACGCGCAGACCTCCGGCCCATGGGTTGATTTCGCGTCAGCCCCGCAAGGTTCCGGCCCTTGGGAGCAATACCAGACCGGCGGCCAAGGCGGCCAGCCCTCGACCTATGACGAAATCATGGCCAAGGCGCGAGAGCTGCAAGCGGCTGGTCGCGTCGAGGATGCTCAGCGGCTCACGCGGATTGCCGAAGAGCGCCGGGCCGCCGCCCAGCCCCAGCCAGCGCAAGCCTCCTATGCCGACATCATGAAAGCCCTGCGCAATGCCGATGCGGCGGGCGACACCGCCGCCGCGACCCGGCTCGCCCAGATGGCCAAGGAGGCGCAGGCGCGTGAGCAGCAGGCCCCAGCCACGGGCGGCTCATGGCGTGACGCTCCCGTTGTGTCTGGTAGCTCGTGGCAGGACGCCCCGATTGTTGAGCTCGATGGACCGGACGGCACAGACGACCAGACCATGAGTGCGGCCATGCAGAAAGTCTACGGCGCGCCCACGCAGCCGGCGCAGGCCGCGCCGCTCGACAACTCGCTGGAAGGCCGGAAAGCGCGCTGGGCGGCTCTTAAGGACGGCAGCCTGCAGCCCTCACCGGAAAGCCTCGGTCGGCACGCGGCGGCCAATGCGATTGGCGAGGTGCAGCAGCAGTCAAGGGAAGCGCCCCGATGGGGGCTCTTGGACTATCTCACTGGCGGGCGTGGCGGTGCAACCATGGACGCAGTTGGCGCCGGGGCGGCAGGAGCATCACGCGGCATCACGGGTATTCTCGATGTGCCCGGCGCGGCCCTGAACGCAGGGTCTCGCGTCGGGGCATGGGCTGCGGAAAAGACCGGCCTTGCCACGCCCGAAGAAGCCAGCGCTGCAAGCGGTGTGGTGAACGAGCTTGCCAAGACCACCCGGCTTGGATCCGGGAACAGCTACCGGGCGGCGGCGGCGGAGGCCACAGGCGGCGCTTCGGAGTTTCGTGGCGATTCCCGTTTCGCCAAATATGCGGGGACGGTCGGGGAGTTCCTGCCCTCTGCGCTTCTGAGCCCCGGCAATGCCCTGCGCAACGCGCTGACCTATGGGGTCGCTCCTGGGCTTGCATCGGAAGCCGCAGGACAGGCGACAGAAGGGACGAAGCTGGAACCGTGGGCGAGGCCGATTGCGGCAATCACCGCCTCAGGGCTTGCGGGACTGGCTGAAAAAGGCGTGCGCGCACTAGTCAGCCCTCACGGGGGAGCCGATGCGGCACGGCTGGATCTGGCACGGGTGCTCGATGAGGCTGGCGTTCCGGTCTCCGCCGGGCAGCGGACGGGGCATGAAGGCCTGATGAGGAAAGAGGGGCTTACCCGGGCCGGGCAGGAGTTGAACCAAACGCAGCGTGAGGCGCTGACCAAGGCCGCCCTGAAAACGGCGGGCACTGATGCCACCCGAGCAACCCCGGAAGTGCTGGCCTCGACCGCCCAGCGCATTGGTGCTGAATTCGATGATATTGCTCGCGGTGTCGCCGTCGCCCCAACGCCATCCACCGCACAGGCACTTGCTGAGGCCAACCACGCCTATCAGCAGCTCGCGCCTAAGGCTTCGCAGGCTCCGCTCCTGAAGGAGATCGGTCGTCGGGTATCTGAGGCCGCCCAGACCGGCAGCAGCATTCCAGCCAACGTGGTGAACTCGTGGCGCTCCAACCTCTCCAAGCTCACGACCAGCGCCGACGGCGCGACCAGATCGGCGGCCATTGAGGCGATGGGCGCCCTCGATGACGCTATGACCGCCACCCTGCAGGGCCTTGGGCGAGCCAAGGACGTTCAACGGCTTGCCGTCGCCCGGGAGCAGTGGAGGAACTTCCTTGCCATTCAGAAGGCGGCCACCGGCGCGGGGGAAGAGGCCGCCGTGGGCATTATCTCGCCCTCGGCGCTTCGCAATGCCGTGGTTCAGCAGGGGCGGTCCTCCTACGCGCAGGGCGGCAGAGGCGAGCTGGGTGAGTTGGCCCGAGCAGCAGAAGGTGTGATTAAGCCTTTGGGCTCCTCTGGGACCGCCGAAAACCTTCGGGCTATGGGCCTTCCCTCCGTAGGCTGGACCAGCTTGGGAGCCGGTGCTGGTGCATACTTCGGTGGCGGCCCAGCCGGAGCGTTGGTTGGCTCGATGGTGGGCGCGGCAGCGCCCGCGATGGTGGGGGCGGCCCGCATGTCCGGCCCCGGTCAGGCGTGGCTTGCAAACCAGCTCGTGGGGAAAGGCGTTCCAGCGTTCTCCACCAACCTGCTTGGCCCTCTCTCGCCCGCCACATTGGACATGCCGTCACGCGGCCTCCTGTCCTATATGAGTGACCCCGAGAACGACCCGAACGCGCCCAAGGGCAACGGGATTCTCAGCCGAGTTGTGCGCGAGAGCCGGAAGAAATGACGCGGCCCCACAATGGCCCGATAGGGAAAGAGCTTGCCGCCCGCCGAAAGGCGGCAGGCCTCACACAGGCCGAGCTTGCCCAGCGCGCCGGGGTTGGCCGGTCGGCGGTCCAGTATTGGGAGCGTGCCCCTCGTCTCGATGCACGCGGTTGGGCGGTGCGGCGCATGGCGGACGCGCTGGGCTGGACGGTTCCGGCTTGGAAAGAGACCAGTATTGCGCGCGCGGGGGAGAAGGGTGATAGCCGCGACTGGCGGGCCGAGGTCGAGGAAGCCACAGCCCAGGCATTCGCGGCATGGCAGGCGAGAGAGGCCCAGCGCGCCAAGACGGTTCGCGTCACCTGCGGGGCCAAAACACGAAAAAACACGAATTGCCGGAACAAGAGCGAGCCCGGCAGGAAGCGCTGCAAGTTCCACGGCGGCAAGTCCACCGGAGCAAGGACACCCGAGGGAATTGAGCGGATCAGGGAAGCACAGCGGCGGCGCTGGGCGCGATGGCCTCGGGCTGAATTTAATCAGCCGAAATCAAGCGACATGAGCAGATAGCGCTGGGCTTGATTAGGTCAGTGAGCTGTCTAGTCCGGCTTGTGAGGTGTCCGAGGCATCGAAGCTTCCGCGTTTGCTGAATGCGCGCCTTCATCAGTCCGTCGTAGTCGATGCCATAAGGCTCCGTAAGGCGCAGGCGTGAATGGCAGCCCGAATTGACATGAGGCAATAGACGACAATCGCCGTGGCGGTCAGCATGTAATAGTCGAGAGGCTGCGACGACACAGACCAATCCAAGAGCACAAAGGCGGCGAGGACCACGGGGATGCTAAAATCCCGCTCCCTTTGCGCGGCGCGGAGGTCCCTCTTTGCGTCGTCTAAAATCTCGCTTCTAAGCATTGAAAATCGCCTCCCGCTCACTGTCCAGTCCGAAGCTGCCCTCTAGACCAGAGATTGTGAAGAGGTTTCCGGCCTAAGTGAGACCCCAACTCCCTCCGCCACTTGGCCACCCTCGAGGAACTGGATTCCCCTTGCCTCCAATGCTTTGCGCAATGCCTCCGCCGTGGAGTGCTGCAACCCACTCTTCCCGGTCTCAAAACGGCTCACCGTAGTGAAGGAAATTCCCGCGAGTTCAGCGAGTTCTCGCACACCAAGCTGAAGCGCGCTTCGGGCCATTCGAAGTTGGGCGGGGGTCATTCTGCTACCTTGTTGCATATTTCGCTAACAGGGTAGTTGACTAAACGCCTACCCTGTATCATAACTATAACACAGTTAGCGAACGAGCAACATGGCGGGATGGTTCCATGACCTACAATCTTTCTTCGATCATGTCGGAAGCTTGGGCCATTGCGCGCCGGTTCAAGGGCAATGGCGAGACGCTGCGGGCGCTACTGGCCCGGGCGCTTAAGAGTGTCTGGTATCGCGCCAAGGTCGAGGTGCAGCGTGCGCGTCAGGCCGCCCAGCGCGCCCTTGCCGCCGCTGTTCAGGTTGGGGCGATGACCTTCGAGGCGCTGGCGGAATGGGCATTCGTCATTGAGTGCAAGGACCGGCTGACCTCTGCCGACTATGACCAGCTTGACCAAATCCGGCGTGAGATGGCGCGCCGGGAGAACTGACCGAAGCGGCTGCTACGCCGCTACTTCCGCTACAACCGCTACAAGGGAGAACCCACATGAACGCGAGAACCGCGACCGATACCGGCTTGTCAGCTTGTCGGCTTCACGAAATCCACGATTGCCTTGCGCTGGCGCTCGATGCCAGCGAGCACGACAGGGGCTATACTGAGGCCGAGGCAGAGGCCCGGGGCTATGTACGCGCCGCGCTGCGCCAGACCCTCAAGCTGATGGAGGTCCAGCAATGAGAGCGTCCGAAATCTTGCAGTTCAACGGAGATACCCGCGAGGCAGCCGACGGTATCGCCCGTCACGTCCATGCGATTATCCGGGTTGCCCGGATGGCGCTTGAGAATGAGACCAGCGGCGACTTCCAACACCGCGAAGCCTATGTCGCCGATGCTCTGGAGATTGCCGAGTGCCTGATGGACATCGTGTCCGATGGTGTCGAAGGGCTGGCGCGTGAGACAAAGCGTGGAACGTGGCGCAGATTCTACGGGGAAGATGCAGCATGAGCGCCCGACTTCTCGAATACATCGCCAATCAGCAATGCATGGCAACCCGGCTTGTCGGCGTGCTAGAGGCGCTGCAAGTGCTCGACAATGAGAACGTCGCGCAATCAGCCCAATCCTTGCTGATTGAAGTGGCCTATGGCATGGCCGACGAACTGAACCGCGCCCTAGATAGCGTCAGTCTGCCGGACTGACGACGGCGAGGTTTTCCCCGAAGCGGGGGAAATCTGAGCCCGGCCCAGCGCGGGGCTTTGCCTTTGCGGGAGCTGGGGGCAGCTCGGCCACAGAGGGCGGGCAGGCTCAAATCCAACAACTTGTTGGCTTTACCACCGGATCTCTGGGCCTCCCTTAATGCCGTTCGCGCGCCTGCCGCCAACCATCCGCGCAGCGCGGCCGGGGTGAACCCCAGCGTTCGCACTTTTTGAGTCGCCCTATGCGCTGGGCTGATCCTGATCGGGGCCGAACTTAGCGACCGTTGCGACCGTCGAGCGAGAGGGCTCCGGGGCCGGTCGTCACGAGGGCGAGGAACACGAAACAGAATAGAATCGCGGCATCGCCACCGTTCGCGACGGGAAAGAAGCTCTTCGGCGCATGGGCCATGAAATAGGCGAAAGCCATGTGACCAGAGAGGATGAAGGCCACCGGGCGGGTGAAGAAGCCAAGCACGATGAGCGCGCCCCCGACCAGTTCCAAGAGACCGGAGACAAGAGTCAGACCGGCAAGACTGGCGGGACCGTCAATCGGGAAACTGAAAAGCTTCTGCGTGCCGTGCTCAAGGTAAAGTAGGCCTGCGACGATCCGCAGGAGCGCAATAGTATAGGGCTGAAAGCGGTTTAAGGTATTGGTCATAGATGCCTCATTGGGATTCGTGAGCGTTCCTGACCCTTGTCCCAAAAGGAGATCGGGACAAGCTACAACTCGCCCAGCCTGCATCATGCAGCACAATGCGCGTGCATGGCGATGAGGTGATACTGGTTAGCGCGAGAACGCATCAATCAGGTTGAGAACCGCCAAAATCTTCCGCGTGCCACTATCGACACGGTAGATCTGGTTATCGTCACGGTAATAGTCCCAGCCCCGGCGTCGTTCGAGGTCATAGCGGCGCGGGTCACGGATCACGACATAATCTCTGGTCCGCAGGATGTCACCAACGCGACTGCCATAGTGAGGCGCATATTTCTTGGCTTGTCCCGGAGGCATGCACGGCGGGTTCTTCTTCGCAAGTCCGGGCGGGCAGTCCGCGCGATAGCCAATGCGAGGAGAGCGACGGTCGTCACGTCCATGACCGGCCCGTTGGCCACCGTGGTTCTTCCAGCCTTTGCCATTGCCCGGATCGGCAAAAGCAGGCGACAGGCTCGTGGACAGCCCCGCCAGCGCAAGAATAGGGAGAATGAGGATTCGCTTCATGATGCGCTCCAAAGCTTGATTTGCCCAACCTATACGCGAAGGCAGAAGGAGAGGTTGCGTCACGAAAACAGGATGGGCGACGGATCGCCGATGAAGTGATATGCCCCGCGCTTCACCAATGCGCGGGCTGCGGAGCAGAAGTAGCGGATGTAGCGGCGTAGCAGGGAAGGTGCGGGAAACGCTACATTCGCGAGATGTTAAAAAGGTGATGCAGTGGCGCAACGCAACCCGTCGCAATCAAGCGCAAACAAGAAGGCGGGCGCGTAGGCGGGTAAGACTCGCCAATGACGAAATTATCTAATGATTTCAAGGATAGATGGCGGAGAGGGTGGGATTCGAACCCACGGAACCCTTGCAGGCTCAACGGTTTTCGAGACCGCCCCGTTCGACCACTCCGGCACCTCTCCGCGCTTGTTTTGGTGTGGTGGAGCAGCGTTTAGACGGGCAGGGGTTGAAGCGCAAGAGGGGTTGAGCGAGAAATTCGAAAAAAGGCAAGGAGAAGGCAAGCCGATGTTCAGGCTCATCCGCACCGCCCCGCTCGTCGCCCTGTTGGTGGCGTTTTCCGTTCCGGTTTCCAGCCCTGCCCAAGAGGCGGGGGCCCACGTCGTATCCCCGGCCGATCAGACGCTGGCGCATGAAATCTACCGCGTGCTGCATCTCGATGAGGTCGTCGGCGTCATGGCCGAAGAGGCGATTGCCGGGGCCGCGCCCGAGGACAGCAACCAGATGAGTGCGGAGGAGCAGCGCGCCTGGCTTGAGACCCTGCGCCGGGTCAATGCGCCCGACAAGATGCGGCGGCTCATGCAAGAGCGGCTGGCAGAGACGGTCGGGCAAGCCGATCCGGCCTTGATCCGGCGGGCTTTGCTTTTCTACAGCACGCCCTTTGGCAAGCGGGTGATCGGGCTTGAGATCTCGGCTCGCAGCGCGATGCTCGCACCCGGAGCGGAAGAGGCGGCGCGCGAGGCCGCGCGGCAGGCAACCCTTGCCGACACGCCCCGAGCGGCGAAAATCCAGACGATCATCTCTTCGGGCGGGTTGGTCGATCGCAATGTGGTGAGCAGCCTCAATTCGGTCATTGCCACCCATCGCGGCTTTACCGATGGCGCGGGCGAGGGCCGCGAGGATGATGCGGCGACCGCGGATGCCTGGGCGCAAGAGGGCGAGATCCGGGCCGATGTGGCGGATTGGCTGACCGGGCTGCTGTTTCTTGCTTATGGGCCGCTCGATGATGCCGAGCTCGCGCAGATCGCGAGCTTCGTCGGCTCTCCCGAGGGGCGCGAGCTGATGGATGTGCTGGACAAAGCCTATGACGGGATGTTTGAGCAGATGTCATATGAGGCGGGCTTTCTGGCCGCCGGGCAGATTGCAGGTGCCGAATTATGACCCTCGTGACCGGGCCGCTGGCCCATCCGGCGATGTTGGCCGCTTTGGGGCTGGCGGGCACGCCCGTCGTTTTGCAGGGCAAGCTTGCGGGCGGGGCCGAAGCGGGGATCGTGGCCGGCGATTGGCCGCAGCTGGTCGAGGGTGCGGGGGAGGTTGCGGCGCTGCGGGTGGTGCCGACCCCGGCTTTGCACCGCTACGCCGAGATCATGCAGGCCACGCCACGCGTGCTGCAAGGTGAGACCGTCCTCGGTCTCGCGGCCGACGAGCACGGGGCGGGGCAGGCCGCCGATCAGCCTCAGAGCTGGCCCGCTGCGGATTGGCCCGCGGCCTTGGCGGCCGGGATCGCCGCGCGGCTGGTGGCGCTTGGGCCCGAGCGTCCGGCGCAGGCGATCCGCGCCCGTCTGTCCCGGATCGGCGAATGGGTTGCGGCGCAGCTGCGCGCGGCGGACGAGCATCCCGCACCGGTTGGTCCCGCGACAGAGCCCCGGCTTGAGGTCTTGTCGCGCGACGAGCCCTATCAGCATTTCTTCGCGGTCGAGCATGTGCGGCTGGTGCATCGGTTGAATTCGGGCGGTCTCTCGGTGCCGCTCGACCGGGCGGTCTTTGTGTCGGGCGATGCGACCGTGGTGCTGCCCTGGGACCCGCTGCGCGACCGCGTCCTTTTGATCGACCAGTTTCGCGCAGGCCCCGCCGTGCGCGGCGATCGCGAGCCTTGGCTTTACGAGACCGTGGCCGGGCGCATTGATCTGAACGAATCCCCCGAAGACGCCGCCCGACGCGAGGCCTATGAGGAGGCCGGGATCGCGCTGCGCGCGCTTGTTCCGGGCCCGCATCATTACCCGAGCCCGGGCGCGATGGCGGAATATCTTTACCTCTTCATCGGCATTGCCGATCTGCCGGATGGGGTCGCGGGCATTGGCGGGCTGGCCTCGGAAGGCGAGGACATCCGCTCACATCTGGTTGAGCGCGCGACGTTTTTGCAGATGATCCGGCGGGGCGAGATCCGCAACGGTCCGCTGCTGGTTTTGGGGCTTTGGCTCGATGCCGAGGCGGCGCGGTTGCAGGCTGAATACACGGGCTAGCGGGTCGTTATTGGGCCCATCCGCCCTTGTCGCTCTCGGCGAGGCGCGTATAACTTGGGCCAGTTCTTCGCGAAAGGCCATGCTTATGCGTATCTGCCCTGATCTTGCCGCCGCCATTGGCAATACCCCTTTGATCAAGCTTCGCCATGCTTCCGAAGCGACGGGCTGCACCATTCTGGGCAAAGCCGAATTCATGAATCCGGGCCAGTCGATCAAGGACCGCGCCGCGCTTTACATCATCAAGGATGCGATCGCGCGCGGCGATCTGAAGCCCGGCGGCACGATTGTCGAGGGCACGGCGGGCAATACCGGGATCGGGCTTGCGCTGGTGGGGGCCTCGATGGGCTTTCGCTCGGTCATCGTCATCCCCGAGACGCAGAGCCAGGAAAAGAAGGACATGCTGCGCCTTGCTGGCGCCGAGCTCGTCGAGATCCCGGCCGCGCCCTATCGCGATCCGAACAACTATGTCCGCTATTCGGGCCGTCTGGCCGAGAAGCTGAAACTGACCGAGCCGAATGGCGCGATCTGGGCTGACCAATTCGACAATATCGCCAACCGCGAGGCCCATATCCAGACCACCGGCCCCGAGATCTGGGAACAGACCGGCGGCAAGGTCGATGGCTTCATCTGCGCGGTGGGCTCTGGCGGGACGCTGGCGGGGGTCGCCATGGCGCTCCAGCCCAAGGGCGTGAAGATCGGTCTGGCCGATCCCGAGGGGGCCGCGCTTTATTCGTTCTACACCACCGGCGAATTCGACAGCCCCGGCTCGTCGATCACCGAGGGGATCGGGCAGGGGCGTATCACGCGCAACCTCGAGGGCTTCACCCCGGATTTCAACTATCGCATCCCCGATTCCGAGGCGCTTCCGGTGATCTTCGACCTTCTCGAGCATGAGGGGCTGTGCCTCGGCGGCTCGTCGGGCGTCAATATCGCGGGCGCGATCCGCATGGCGCGCGACATGGGCCCGGGCCATACGATCGTGACGGCTTTGTGCGATTCCGGCACGCGCTATCAAAGCAAGCTCTTCAATCCCGACTTCCTGCGCGCGAAGAACCTGCCGGTGCCGAAATGGCTGGAGCGCAAGCCCGCAGATATCCCCGCCGTCTTCGAGGATTGATCTTCATGCGTCGTCTTGCTGCTTTCGCCGTCGCTGTCTTCTTCACGCTGACTTCGCTGGTCGCAGCCCAAGACACGCCACAACCAGACTATACGGCCTGGGAGAAACTTGCCTCTCAGGCCGAACAGATCCTGCAATCGGGACAGGCCAACGATGCCCGGCTCGAAGCGATCCGCGCCGAGGTCGTCAAATGGCGCGATCAATTCCGCGCAGCCGAGGGCACCAATGCCACCCGGATCTCGACGCTCAAGGATCAGATCAATGCGCTCGGGCCGCCGCCCGCCGAGGGCCAGACCGAATCTGACGATCTCGCGACCCGCCGCAAAAGCCTGAACAGCCAGCTTTCCGAATTGCAGGCGCCCGGCCTCACCGCCGTCGAGGCCTTTGGCCGCGCCGATGGTGTCGTCCAGCAGATCGACAAGACCCAGCGCGAGCGTCAGGCGACCGCGCTGCAACGGCTTGCGCCGACCCCGCTGAACCCCAAGAACTGGGCCCCTGCCTTGCAAGAGGGCTATCAGGTCGTCGCCGGGATCTCGAATGAGGTGATGACCCGCTTTCAGACGCAGGGCGGCTGGCAGGGCGCGCGCGACTGGGCGCCGAGCGTCGCGATCATCCTGCTAATCGCGGTTCTGCTGCTGAGCAAAGGGCGGCGTTGGATCGATTCGCTGCCCTCGCGTCTGTCCGCGCGCGCAAGCGAGCGCACACGCGCCGCGCTCGATTTCGCGGTCTCGCTCGGTCAGATCCTCGTGCCGCTGATCGGGGTGATCCTGCTGGTGGCGGCGCTGATTGTCACCAATCTCTTCGATCAATGGGGCCTGCCGATCCTCTTTGCCTTGCCCGGCGCGGGGCTCGCCCTTTTTGGCGCGATCTGGATCAGCCGCAGGCTGTTCCCGGCTCAGCCCGGCGCGCTGCCGATCTCGCTGCCGCTGCCGGAAAAGCCGCGCGCACAGGCCCGGATCAATGGCTCGTTCCTCGGCGTCGCGCTGGCGCTGCATCAGGTCTTTGGCTCGGCGATCCTGCCGCTGTCGAGCTTCTCGGGCAAAACCTCGGCGGATGAGCGCATCCCGCTGCAAATCACCGATGCCTCGGCGGCGGTCTGGCACCTGCCGATCATCTGCCTTGGCGCCTATTTCCTCTTCCGCTTCTCCAGCGTGCTGCGCCATCTGCCGCGTTATGACAGTTCGGAAAACCCGCCCTACCGGCTGAGAATCGGCGCGATCATCGGCAGCGCCGGGCGGCTGGTCGCTCTGGTCGCGCCGGTTCTGGCCGCTATCGGCTTCGTGGCCGGCGCGAATGCGCTGCTCTGGCCGATGATCATGACCATGGCGCTGATCGGGCTTTTGATCCTCTTGCAGGATTTCATTGCCGATCTTTATGCGATGGCCAAGGGCGGCGACAAATCGGCGCGCGACGGGCTGGTGCCGGTGCTGGTCGGATTCGCGCTGGTCTTAGCCTCGGCACCGCTTTTCGTGCTGATCTGGGGCGCGCGCACCGCCGAGCTCAGCGAGTTCTGGAGCAAGATGAAACAGGGCGTGGCCTTTGGCGGCGTCCGGATCTCGCCGACCGGGATTTTTGCCTTCGTCGCGATCTTCCTGATCGGCTACAGCATCACCCGCGCCATTCAGGGCGCGTTCCGCTCGACCATCCTGCCCAAGACCAAGATCGACGCGGGCGGGCAGAATGCCATCGTCTCGGGGCTGGGCTATGTCGGGGTGATTCTGGCGCTGATGCTGGCGGTGACCAGCGCGGGCGTCGATCTGACCTCGCTCGCGCTCTTTGCCTCGGCGCTGTCGGTCGGTATCGGTTTCGGTCTTCAGAACATCGTGTCGAACTTCGTTTCGGGCATCATCTTGCTGATCGAGCGCCCGATTACGGTCGGCGACTGGATCGAGGTCGGCGGCAAGCAGGGCATCGTCAAACGGATCTCGGTGCGCTCGACTCATATCCAGACCTTCGACCGGACCGAGGTGATCGTCCCGAACTCGGATTTCGTCAGCCAATCGGTGACGAACTGGACGCGCAACAACCTTTCGGGGCGGATCATCGTGCCGGTCGGCGTGGCTTACGGCACGGATACGCGCAAGGTCGCGCGGGTCTTGGCCGAGATCGCCGAGGATCAGCCGACGGTGCTGATCACGCCGCCGCCCTCAGTCGTTTTCAAGGGCTTTGGCACCGATGCGATGAATTTCGAGATCCGCGCGATTGTCTCGGACATCAACGGCGGCACTGGCGTCGTCAGCGAGATCAACCACCAGATCGCCGCGCGTTTCGCGCAAGAAGGCATCGAGCTGCCCTTCCCGCAGCGCGACATCTGGCTGCGCAATCCCGAGGCTCTTGGCACCGCGCCCGAGCTGGAAGCCAAGGCCGCGCCCGAGAGTGGCGATGCGCAAGAGGTCCGCGACGAGGCGCCGCAAGCGCCCGATGCGACACCCGCCGGCACCGATCATGATGACGGGGCCGCAGGCGAGAATGCAGGCTACGGCGAAAGGTTCGAGCGCGACTAGGTGGGTCGGGACTGTGCGGGGCTGTGCCGGGTGGGGCTGAAGCGGTCTGAGCTGCGGCTCGAAGGTGCAGCACGGGCCACGAAACCCGGCGCGCAGCAGCCCCGGCCTAGATCACCTCAGCGCAGATCACGCGGCGCAGCGAGCTCGGCCTCACGGGCGGCCGCCTGATCTTCCTCGCCCAAACCGTCCTCGGCAAAGCCCTCACGCGACAGCAGGATCGCCAAGGGATGCAGCCAGGGGATATGGGCGCTGATGATCATCACCGCCGCCATGATCGGCACCGAAAGAAACATCCCCGGCAGCCCCCAGACCGCGCCCCAGACCGCCAGCGACAGCACGATCCCGAAAGAGGACATGCGCAGCGTCTGACCGAGCAGCATCGGCTCGATGATATTGCCGATGAGGAATTGGATGACCGAACAGGCAAGCCCGACCGCCGCAGTCTCGCCGGGGCTCGCGGTCTGGGCCAAAGCCAGCAGGACCGTGACCACTGTCGCCACGATCGGGCCGATGGTCGGGATGAAATTCAAGATGAAGGTGATCATCGCAATCGGCCCGGCCAGATCGAGCCCCGCCACCCGGAAGACCAGCCAGACCAACGAGGCGGTCGCCGCGCTCAGGGCGGTCTTGACCACAAGATAGCGGTTCACCCGGCGCATGATCGAAAAGATGATCGCCCGGACTTTGCGCGCCTGTTCGGGGCTGCCCGCCAAGCGCTCGATCTTGATCGGAAACCAGACCCGTTCGGTGAACATGAAGCCGACATACAGCAGTACCATGACCGCCCCCGAAATCATATTCGAGGTTTGCGAGGCCAGCGAACGGATCCAACCAGTCAGGTTGATGCTGCTCACAAAGGTCTCGGTCACGGTCTGAGCCTTGGGGCCCATCCATTCGATCAGATCGGGGATCAGCTTTTGAACGCGCTCGGAATAGCTGATCGCGGTCGAGACGATTTCGTTGATCTGCGACACCACCGTGGTGGTCAACCACAACAGCCCGACCGCAATCACCACAAGCGCCAATGTCGTCGCAAGCCAGGTCGGCACTTTCAGCCGGTTGAAGGCGGTGATCGCATCCGAGGTCAGCGAAAAGATGATGATCGCGATGGTCAGCGTGATCAGCAGAAACTTCGCCTGCACCAGCAGGAAGAGGATCAGAGCAAAGGCAACAACGCCCAGAAAGCCAGTCTGAAGCCGCTCGCGCAGCACCGGATCTCGTGACTCCACCTTGCCCTCGCTCTGATCCAAATACCTATGCGGCCTTACGCCTCGGCGTCATCCTCGCCGTTCTCGGCAATCCGGGCAACCGAAACCACCTCTTCCCCGGCGGCGGTGTTGAAGACGCGCACGCCTCCGGCCGAGCGGGAGCGGAAACTGATGCCATCGACGGGAACGCGGATCGATTGACCGGTCGAGGTCGCGAGCATGATCTGATCGTCACGCTCGACCGGGAAGCTGGCGACCAAGGGCCCGCCGCGCATTGCCTTGTCCATGGCCATGACGCCTTGGCCACCGCGACCGCGCACCGGATAATCATGGCTCGACGAGATCTTGCCCTGACCGCGCGAGGTGATCGTCAAGATCGCATCCTCGGCCGCCGACATTTCGGCGTAACGCTCTTGGGTGATCGCGGCATCGGCGATGTTTTCCTCGTCCTCATCGGCCTCGGCACCGTCGTCAAGCGCGCCTTCAACCGCACGGCGCATCTTGAGATAGGCGGCGCGTTCGGCGGGATCGGCCTCGAAATGGCGGATGACCGACATCGAGACGACCTTGTCGCCGCTGGCGAGACGGATGCCGCGCACCCCGGTCGAATCGCGGCCCTTGAAGACGCGGACATCGGTGGTCTGGAAGCGAATGGCGCGGCCAAGCGCGGTCACCAGCATGATATCGTCGGTTTCGGTCGCCATGCGCACGCCGATCAGCTCGACCCCTTCAGGCAATTTCATCGCAATCTTGCCGTTCGATTTCACATTGGTGAAATCGGACAGAGCATTGCGGCGGACATCGCCTTCCGAGGTCGCAAAGATCGTCTGGTAATTGTCCCATTCGAGCTCGGGCGCATCCACCGGCATCAGCGCGGCAATCGAGACGCCGGGATCAATCGGCAGGATATTGACGATGGCCTTGCCCTTGGCGGTGCGTCCGCTCAGCGGCAGACGCCAGGTCTTCAGCCGGTAGACCATGCCATCGGTGGTGAAGAACAGAAGCTCGGTATGGGTGTTGGCGACGAAGAGCGTGGTGACCACGTCATCTTCCTTGGTCGCCATGCTCGACAGACCCTTGCCGCCGCGCCGTTGTGCGCGGAATTCGGCCAAAGCGGTGCGCTTGATATAGCCGCCCGAGGTGATCGTCACGACCATATCCTCGCGCTCGATCAGATCCTCGTCGTCCATATCGCCCGACCAATCCGAAATCTCGGTGCGGCGGGGAACGGCGAAGAGCTCTTTCACTTCGGTCAGTTCGGCCGAGATGATCGCCATGATCCGTTCGCGCGAGGCGAGGATCGCCAGATATTCGCGGATCGAATCGGCCAGCTCTTTCAGCTCGTCGGTGACTTCCTTGACGCCGATCTGGGTCAGGCGCTGCAGGCGCAACTCGAGAATGGCGCGGGCCTGGGTTTCCGACAGGTTATAGGTGCCGTCGTCATTGACCGGATGTTTCGGATCGTCGATCAGCTTGAGGTAATCGACGATCTCATGGGCGGGCCAGCGCCGCGCCATCAGCTTTTCGCGCGCTTCCGCCGCATCAGCCGAGGCGCGGATTGTCGCCACGACCTCGTCAACATTCGAGACCGCAACCGCGAGACCGCAGAGGATATGGCTGCGCTCGCGCGCCTTGCGCAGCTCGAAGGCGGTGCGTTTGGCCACGACCTCTTCGCGGAAGGCGATGAAGTTCGTCAGGAAGTCGCGCAGGGTCAGCTGCTCGGGGCGGCCGCCGTTCAGCGCCAGCATGTTCGCGCCAAAGCTCGTCTGCATCGGCGTGAAGCGGAAGAGCTGGTTCAGCACCACCTCGGCGGTCGCGTCGCGCTTGAGGTCAATGACCACGCGCACGCCGACCCGGTCGGATTCGTCTTGCACATGGGCAATGCCTTCGATGCGCTTTTCCTTGGCGAGCTCGGCGATCTTTTCGATCATCGTCGCCTTGTTCACCTGATAGGGCACTTCGTCGATGATGATCGACTCGCGGCCATTGCGGCCCTGTTCGATCCGGGTCTTGGCGCGCAGGATGATCGAGCCGCGCCCTTCAAGATAGGCTTTGCGCACGCCCGAGCGGCCAAGGATGATGCCGCCGGTCGGGAAGTCGGGGCCGGGCACGATCTCCATGATACGCTCGGAGGAGAGGTCCGGGTTCTCGATCAGCGCAAGCGCGGCGTCGCAAACCTCGCCGAGGTTATGGGGCGGAATGTTCGTGGCCATGCCGACGGCGATGCCGCCTGCGCCATTGACCAGCATGTTCGGGAAGCGCGCGGGCAGAACCGTCGGCTCGCGGTCCTTGCCGTCATAGTTGTCCTGAAACTCGACGGTTTCCTTCTCGATATCGGCGAGCAGGAAATTCGCGGCCTTCTGCATCCGGACTTCGGTGTAGCGCATGGCTGCCGCCGAGTCGCCGTCCATCGAGCCGAAGTTGCCCTGACCATCGAGCAGCATCAGCGACATCGAGAAGGGCTGCGCCATCCGCACCAAGGCGTCATAGATCGAGGCGTCGCCATGCGGGTGATATTTACCCATCGTGTCGCCGACCGGACGCGCCGATTTGCGGTAGGGCTTGTCGGCGGTGTTGCCGGTTTCGTGCATCGCGAAGAGGATGCGGCGATGCACCGGCTTCAGGCCGTCGCGCAGATCGGGGATCGCGCGGCTGACGATGACCGACATTGCATAGTCGAGGTAGGCGGTGCGCATCTCATCCGAGATGTTCACCACCGGACCATCATGCGCCATCACCGCACGTTCGCCGCCATCTTGGGCCGCAGCCGTGGTCTCGGTGTTGCCGTCGTTGTCGTTTTCCGGAGTGTCAGCCACAGGATCGCCTCAAGATATAGTTGCCCTGTGGTATACCGCCCACCGGCCTTGGGTGCAATCGCGGCGGACGGCGCGCCGGGTCATTTCGGCGCGGAAAGCGCCGAAACCTGCCAAGAAAACCATAAAAAGCCGGGAAGGCGCGGCTCAGGCGCGGCGGAAGACCGACCCGGCCCAGATCCCCGAGAGCACCGCCGAGCAGATCGCGTTCCAGCCCGCCATGGAAATGCCGAAAAGGCTCCACGCGGCTTCGTCGCACCGCACCACCGGCGCGGCTTGCAGCTGGGCCATGAGGTCGTTTGCCGACATCGTGGTCATGCCCGAGATCCCGCCCGAGCAATGGCTCGGCCCCTGCCAGAGCTTCAGCTCGACCCCGGTGTGGAAAATCGCGAAGGCCACGGCGGTCAGCGCGGCGAGCAGGCCCAAAACGGCCAATCCGCGCTTCCAGCCAAAGGCCCAGATGCCAAGGCCAAGCACAGCCGCCGCAAGATGGGGCCAGCGCTGCAGGATGCAGAGCTCGCAAGGCGCATAAC
Source organism: Paracoccus aminophilus JCM 7686 (assembly GCF_000444995.1). Taxonomy (NCBI): domain Bacteria; kingdom Pseudomonadati; phylum Pseudomonadota; class Alphaproteobacteria; order Rhodobacterales; family Paracoccaceae; genus Paracoccus; species Paracoccus aminophilus. Next base: position 1,013,766 of record NC_022041.1, read on the forward strand.
CGAAATGCTGGAAGGTCAACGCCGCCAGCAAAAGGGCCGCAGAGCCCGCTCCGGCCACACCGGCCAATTGTCTGTTTGTCAATCCGCTCATGATGTCCGCCTATGCTGGCACCTGCGCTGCGGCAAGTGCCAATTGCGTGATCTTAATGGGGTTTCCAGGTGATGACGCGGTAAAGATAGACCGCGACCACGATCACGACGATGGCTTTCGAGATCGGGTCGATCCAATCCGCGACCAAGGCATATTGGCTTTGCAGCAGGTAGCCTGCGACCGCCAGCATCGAGGTGCCGATCAGGCTGCCAAGCGTGGTATAGAACAGAAAGGTCCAGATCGGCATCCGGGCAAAACCCGCGGGTACCGAGATCAGCGTGCGCAGCGTCGGGATCAAGCGCCCGATAAACACCGCCATGCCGCCGTAGCGCAGGAACCAGCGATGCGCCTTGTCGATATCGGATGGCGAGAGCGTCAGCAGCCGGCCATGGCGCGCGGCAAAGCGCTTGAGCCGCTCCTCGCCGATCCAGAGACCGATGTAATACCAGAAGGTCGTGCCGATCACCGAGCCGACGGTGCCGATCAGGATCACCAGCGCCGGATTCATCTGACCGCTGGCTGCAAGAAAGCCCGCCAGCGGCACGATCAGCTCGGACGGGATGGGCGGGAAGACGTTTTCCAGAACCATCAGAAAGAACAGGCCGGAATAGCCCCATTGTTCAATCGTTGACAGAATCCAGTTAAACATCGCCACCCCCTGATTTCACTGAGGCTTTGCTGGCCATTGGCTGGGGAACTGTCAAGTCTTCTCATTGGTTGAACACGATCCGGATTGGGATCAATCTGGCGGTGGCAACAAGCTCGGAGGGCAGGCCCGATGGAATGGCGTGGACGCCGCGAAAGCGGGAATGTTGAGGACCGGCGCGGGATTGGCGCTGGCGGGGCTGGGGGAATCGGCGTCGTCGGCATGTTGGTCGTGTTGGCGGTCGGGTATTTCTTTGGCATCGACGTTTCGCCCATCGTGGGGGCGGTCGATCAGGGATCACAATCCGGCGAGTCGCGTCCCCTGACCCAGCAGGAACAGGAAATCGGCCAATTCGCCCGGGTCGTGCTGGCCGATACCGAGGATGTCTGGACCAAGGTCCTGCCCGATCAGACCGGCGTGACCTACCGCGATCCGACTCTGGTTCTGTTCTCGGGTGTGGTGCAATCGGCCTGCGGCGGCGCCTCGGCGGCGATGGGGCCGTTCTATTGCCCGAATGACCAGAAGCTTTACCTCGACACCGATTTCTTCCGCATCATGCAAGACAAGATGGGGGCGGGCGGAGATTTCGCCTATGCCTATGTCATCGGCCATGAAATCGGCCACCATGTCCAGAATCTGATCGGCATTCTTGGCAAGGTGAATGCGGTGCGTCAGCGCTCGGATGAAACCACCTCGAACCATCTATCGGTGCTGACCGAATTGCAGGCCGATTGCTTTGCCGGGGTCTGGGCCCATTACGCCGACAAGCAGCTTGGCGTGGTCGAGGCTGGAGACGTCCAGAACGCCATCCGCGCCGCTGGGGCGGTGGGCGATGATGTGCTGATGAAGCAGGCCGGGCGCGTGCCCATGCCCGACAGCTTCACTCATGGCTCGGCTGCCGACCGCCAAAGCTGGCTGATGCGCGGCTATAAATCGGGCCAGATGAGCGACTGCAACACCTTCGGCAATGCCGGAATGTGACGCGCCGCGCGATGAGTCAGATCAGGGCCGGATCGCGCGCATCCCGCGCGGCCGGTCCATGGTCGCCCAATCCGGCCAGAAGCCGAAATGCTGCAGCCCGACGATCGCAAGGCAGATCGCGATCACGACAAGGACGAGGATCACCCGCTTCTCGCTCGGCGGGTTTCGCGCCCATTGGACGGCCCTGAGTAACCAGTTGAGGTTGTTCATGACCCCGATCTCCTGCTAGTTCTTCCATTCAACTTGGACGACAGACGGACAACGACCTTGCCTCATCACAGCGACAGACGCATCGTCCCCTATAGCGCTTCCCAGATGTATGATCTTGTCGCGGATGTTGAAAGCTATCCGCAATTTTTGCCGTGGAATTCAGCCGCCCGCATCCGCTCGCGCCGCCCCGGTCCCGGCCCAGAGGCCAGCGAGGTGATCGAGGCCGATCTGGTGATCTCGTTCAAAGTCTTCCGCGAGCGGTTCGGCAGCCGGGTGACGCTGTGGCCCGAGGCTAAGAAGATCGATACCGAATATCTCGACGGGCCGTTCAAATATCTGAAAAGTGGCTGGGTTTTTAAGGATCTCGCGCCGGGGCAGGGGTCTGAGGTCGAATTCTTCGTCGATTTCGAATTCAAGAATGCGATTCTCGGCAAGGTCATCGGCGTGGTCTTCGGCGAGGCCATGACCCGGATCGTGCGCGCCTTTGAAGAGCGGGCGAAGAAGCTTTACGCCTGAGCGCGGCTTTTTGGCGTCTCAGGGCCCTGAAATGACAACAGCGCGGAGGATCTCCGCGCTGTCTTCGTTCTGAGGCGTGCCGCTTTGGCTCAGCGGCGACCGGCGTCCAGCGCATCCTCGAAGGTGCGCAGCCCCGTGGTCGGCGCCTGAACCAGAACCGCCATGTTCCCCGGCTTGTGCTGGTTTTTATACATTTTCATATGCGCATCCGGGATCTCTGCCCAAGGGAAGACTTCGGACATGCAGGGGTCAAGACGACGCTCCAGCATCAGCTTGTTGGCCGAGGCCGCCTGTTTGAGATGGGCGAAGTGGCTGCCCTGCAGGCGCTTCTGGTGCATCCACATGTAACGCACGTCGAAGGTGCAGTTGAAACCGGTGGTGCCCGCGCAGATCACGACCATGCCGCCTTTTTTGCAGACGAAGGTCGAGACTGGGAAGGTCGCCTCGCCGGGGTGTTCAAAGACGATATCGACGTTGTTGCCCTTGCCGGTGATGTCCCAGATCGCCTTGCCGAAGCGGCGAACCTCGTTGAACCAGTCCTTATATTCCGGCGTGTTGACCGTCGGAAGCTGGCCCCAGCATTTGAAGTCTTTGCGGTTGATGACGCCTTTTGCCCCGAGGCTCAGGACGAAATCGCGCTTGTCCTCTTCCGAGATCACCCCGATCGCATTGGCCCCGGCGGTGTTGATGAGCTGGATCGCATAGGAACCCAGACCGCCCGAAGCGCCCCAGACCAGCACGTTCATGCCGGGCTTCAGCTCATGCGGCTCGTGGCCAAAGAGCATCCGGTAGGCGGTGGCGAGCGTCAGCGTATAGCAGGCCGATTCTTCCCAGGTCAGATGGCTCGGGCGACGCATGAGCTGCTGGGCCTGCACGCGGGTGAATTGCGCGAACGAGCCGTCCGGCGTCTCATAGCCCCAGATGCGCTGGGTCGGCGAATACATCGGATCGCCGCCGTTGCATTCCTCGTCATTGCCATCGTCCTGGTTGCAGTGGATCACGACCTCGTCGCCCACTTTCCAGTTCTTGACCTTGTCGCCCACCGCCCAGACGATGCCCGAAGCATCCGAGCCCGCGATGTGATAGGGCTGGCCATGGCCGTCGAAGGGGCTGATCGGCACGCCGAGACCGGCCCAGATCCCGTTGTAGTTAACGCCCGCCGCCATCACGAGAACCAGAACCTCGTTCGAATCGATGCTCGGGGTCTCGACGACCTCGATTTGCATCGCCTTGTCGGGATCGCCGTGACGCTCGCGGCGGATCGCCCAAGCATACATCGATTTCGGCACATATCCGAGCGGCGGCATCTCGCCGATCTCGTAAAGATCCTTTTCGGGCGCGTCATAGGGCGCAATCGGGGTGGGTTGGTCCAAGGCCATCTCAATCTCCATTGCCGCGTTGCAGAATCGGCGAATGGCTCAGACTTAGAAGCGGCTGCGCAACATTGCAACACCGATGAACGTATTATTGAAACAATATGACCTTTGTGATTAATTGCGCTTATCCCGGAGGCCGGGATTTGCCTAAAAATCGGGCAGATGCCGCTTTTCACCCTTTCGCCGCTGCCTGCCGAGCTAAACAGCCAGCAGATGCTGCGTCCATTGGACGAAGGTCAGGCGTGATCGCGCGCGGGAATCGGGCCAAACTGAGGTCTGGTTCTGCGCTGCGGCGAATTGACAGGGTTCTTATGTGTCCCTATCAAGTCTCAAACAGCAATTTTCTTGCTAGGAGAAGAGAAGATGGCCGAAAAGGACAAACCCTGGCTGTTCCGCACCTATGCGGGTCATTCGACGGCGAAAAAGTCGAATGAGCTCTATCGGAGCAACCTTGCCAAGGGGCAGACCGGCCTCTCCGTCGCCTTCGATCTGCCAACCCAGACCGGCTATGACAGCGACCATGTTCTCGCGCGCGGCGAAGTTGGCAAGGTCGGCGTGCCGGTCTGCCATCTCGGCGATATGCGGGCGCTCTTCAACGAGATCCCGCTTGAGCAGATGAACACCTCGATGACGATCAATGCGACCGCGCCTTGGCTCTTGTCGCTGTATATCGCGGTCGCCGAAGAGCAGGGCGCCGATGTCCGGCAGCTTCAGGGCACGGTGCAGAACGATCTGGTGAAGGAATATCTCTCGCGCGGGACCTATATCTGCCCGCCCAAGCCCTCGCTGACCATGATCACGGATGTCGCGGCCTATACCCAGCAGCATCTGCCGAAATGGAACCCGATGAACGTCTGCTCCTACCATTTGCAGGAAGCAGGCGCGACGCCCGAGCAAGAGCTCGCCTATGCGCTGGCGACCGGGATCGCGGTTCTCGACGATTTGAAGAAAAAGGTCGCGGAAAAGGACTTCCCGAATATGGTCGGGCGGATCTCTTTCTTCGTGAATGCGGGCATCCGTTTCGTCACCGAAATGTGCAAGATGCGGGCCTTCGCCGAGCTTTGGGACGAGATCACGCTCGCGCGCTACGGCATCGAAGAGGAAAAATACCGCCGCTTCCGCTATGGCGTTCAGGTGAACTCGCTTGGCCTGACCGAGCCGCAGCCCGAAAACAACGTCTATCGCATTCTTTTGGAAATGCTCGCGGTCACGCTGTCGAAAAACGCCCGCGCCCGCGCGGTGCAGCTGCCCGCCTGGAACGAGGCGCTTGGCCTGCCGCGCCCCTGGGACCAGCAATGGTCGCTGCGGATGCAGCAGATCGTCGCCTATGAGACCGACCTGCTCGAATTTGGCGATCTCTTCGACGGCAACCCGGCGGTCGCAGCCAAGGTCGAAGAGCTGAAGAACGGCGCGCGCGCCGAACTCGAGCTGCTCGACAGCATGGGCGGCGCGATTGCGGCCATCGACTATATGAAAGGGCGGCTCGTCGAATCGAATGCCGAGCGCCTGAACCGGATCGAGACCAAGGAAACCGTCGTTGTCGGCGTCAACCGCTGGACCGAGGGCGAGCCCTCGCCGCTCACCGCGGGCGATGGCGGCATTATGACCGTCGATCCCGGCGTCGAGGACGAACAGATTTCGCGCCTCAATGCCTGGCGCGCCGAGCGCGATGATCTCGCCGTGGCGACTGCGCTTGAGAAGCTGCGCGACGATGCGGCGGCGGGACGCAATGTCATGCCCGCCTCGATCGCGGCGGCGCGGGCCGGGGCTACGACCGGCGAATGGGCGGGCATCATGCGGTCGGTCCATGGCGAATATCGCGGCCCGACCGGCGTCTCATCGAGCCCCTCGAACCGCACCGAGGGCCTTGAGCCGATCCGCGAAGCGGTCGATGCCGTCAGCCAACGTCTTGGCCGGCGCCTGAAATTCCTCGTCGGCAAGCCGGGCCTCGATGGCCATTCGAACGGCGCCGAGCAGATCGCTTTCCGCGCCCGCGATTGCGGCATGGACATCACCTATGAGGGCATCCGCCTGACCCCGGAGCAGATCGTCGCGCGCGCCCGCGAAGACGATGCCCATGTCGTCGGCCTCTCGATCCTCTCGGGCTCGCATCTGCCGCTGATCGAGGACACGATGAACCGGATGCGCGCCGAGGGACTCTCGCATATCCCCGTCGTCGTCGGCGGTATCATCCCCGATGAGGATGCCGAAAAGCTGCGCGCCATGGGGGTGGCACGGGTCTACACGCCCAAAGATTTCGAGCTCAACCGCATCATGATGGATATCGTGGCGCTGGTCGATCAGGATCAAGCGGCCGCCTGAGCGCAGCCCCCCAGGGGAGGGCCACACCCTCCCTCATCCTCCGCGTCGCAGACCCAGCGCCGCATCTCGCCGAAAGATCCCGCCGCCGCCCGCTCGTTCTGGCGCTGTCTTTCATGCAAAAATATCCCCGCCGGAGGCATCCTGACCTTGCCACGGACCCAAGCGATCCGCTGCGGGCGCGGCCAAGCCACCAATCCTCACCCCCAGACCCGGCGAAGCCGCGCGGCAAGCGTCTCGGCGGCGCGCGCCACCACAGGGTCGCGCAGGGTCAGGCGATCGACGACCAGCCACATGCTCACCTCCCAGCCGTCGCTTGGCGTGGGGATCTCGATCAGATCTGCATAGTAAAGCAGCGCCGAGGCGGGCAGGAAGCCAAGGCAAAGCCCAGAGTGAATCGCGATGCGATGGGTGATCTCGCAATCGCTGCGCAGGGCGCGATGCGGCTCGGGCAGGGTCTGGGCCAGCCATTTCTCCCAAGGCGTGCGGCTTTGCTGCTGGTCATGGGTGACAAAGCCATAGCGGCCAAGATCGGCCATCGAGGCGGGCATTCCCATCCGGCCAAGGTAGCTCGCCGAGCCGAAGAGACCGAAGCGCAGCCGACCAAGCTCGTACACCTCGGCCGCGTCGAGCATCGGGCGGGGGCCGCCGCGAATATGCAGACAAGGCGCGCCCGGTGTGATCGGGGCGACGGTCATTTCCGCGACATAGCGCAGGGTCAGGCGCAAGGCCTCGGCCTGCGGGTCTTCGCTTATTCCGCCGAGCAGCGGAATAATGTAATCGGCAACCATCGGCACTGAATTGATGGTGATTTCGCGGCAGGGGCTGGCGGGCACCATCTTGTCATTCCGGGTCGTTCTTCCTGGCCTGACCATGGCATAGCAGCCGTGAAGATCGGATTAACGGGCGGGCTCTGGCAAGATTGGCGCAGCCTCCCTTGACTTTTCGCCCGGCTTTCGCCTATTTCCCAACATAATTTCCCGGAAGGTCTGCCCTTCCGGTCCCCGTCATGGCGGGGATCGCCCCCCGTCAGCGCGTTGCGCCCACGGGGGCAACACTGCTTTGCCGCGCCACAGGAGGGCCGCTGATGTTTGAAAACCTGTCCGATCGCCTTGGTGGCGTCTTCGACCGGCTGACGAAGCAGGGCGCTCTGTCCGAGGATGACGTTGCCGCCGCAATGCGCGAAGTGCGTGTCGCGCTTCTCGAGGCCGATGTCTCGCTGCCGGTGGCGCGCCAATTCGTCAAGACCGTGACCTCGAAAGCCACCGGCGCCGCTGTGACTAAATCGGTTACGCCCGGCCAGCAGGTCGTCAAGATCGTCCATGACGAGCTGATCAAGACCCTGCAGGGCGAGGGCGAGCCCGATGCGTTGCGCATCGACAGCCCGCCCGCGCCGATCCTGATGGTCGGCCTTCAGGGCTCAGGGAAGACGACGACCACCGCGAAACTCGCCAAGCGTCTGAAAGACCGCGAGAAAAAGCGCGTGCTTCTGGCCTCGCTCGACACCAACCGTCCGGCGGCGATGGAGCAGCTGGCGATTCTCGGCACCCAGATCGGCGTCGATACGCTGCCGATCGTGCCGGGCGAGAATGCCGTGCAGATCGCCAAACGCGCCAAGCAGCAGGCGACGCTTGGCGGCTATGATGTCTATATGCTCGACACCGCCGGCCGCCTGCATATCGACGAAGTGCTGATGGACGAGGTTCAGGCCGTCCGGGACGTCGCCAACCCGCGCGAGACGCTGCTGGTGGTCGATGGTCTGACCGGTCAGGATGCGGTGAATGTCGCGACCGAATTCAACGAAAAGGTCGGCATCTCTGGCGTCGTGCTGACCCGGATGGACGGCGACGGGCGCGGCGGTGCGGCGCTTTCCATGCGTGCGGTGACCGGCAAGCCGATCCGCTTCGTCGGCCTTGGCGAAAAGATGGATGCGATCGAGGTCTTTGACGCGCATCGCATCGCGGGCCGCATTCTCGGCATGGGCGATATCGTCGCTCTGGTCGAAAAAGCGCAAGAAGTGCTCGAGGTCGAGCAGGCCGAGCGCATGATGAAGCGCTTCCAGAAAGGTCTGTTCAATATGAACGACCTGAAAAGCCAGCTTGAGCAGATGATGAAGATGGGCGGGATGCAGTCCATCATGTCGATGATGCCGGGCATGGGTAAAATGGCCAAACAGGCCGAGGCGGCGGGCTTTGACGATAAGGCCATCCGCCAGCAGATCGCGCTCATCAACTCGATGACCAAGAAAGAGCGCGCCAATCCCGACATGCTGCAAGCGAGCCGCAAGAAGCGGATTGCGGCGGGCGCCGGGATGGAGGTCTCTGAGCTCAACAAGCTTTTGAAAATGCAAAAGCAAATGGCCGATACGATGAAAAAGATCGGCAAGATGGGCAAGGGCGGCATGCTCAAGCAGGCGATGCGCGCGATGCAAGGCAAAGGCGCGGGCCTGCCGGATATGGGCAATGTCGATCCCGAGAAAATGGCGGAAGCCACCAAGATGCTGCAAGATTCGAAAGGTCTTGGCGGGCAGCTTGGCGGTCTGGGTCTGCCGGGCGGGCTTTCGGGCCTCTTTGGGAAGAAGAAGTAAACCGTGGCCGAGCTCTCCGTCCATGTTCCGGTGATCGAAACCGAACGCTTGATCCTGCGCGAGCCGCGCTTGTCGGATCTCGATGCGGTGATCGCGTTCGGGACGTCGGATCGGGCGCGCTTCGTCGGTGGGCCGATGGAGCCTTGGCAGGCGTGGAACTCGCTGATGACCGGGATCGGCCATTGGGTCGTGCGCGGCTTCGGCTGGTGGATGGTCGAGGACAAGGCCAGCGGCAAGGTCGCGGGTCGCGTCGGCATCGGCCATCACCTCGACTGGCCCGAGCCGGAACTCGGCTGGCACCTTTATGACGGTTTCGAGGGCAGGGGGCTGGCCTATGAGGCCGCAAGCGCCGCGCGCAACCATGCCTATTCCGTCATGGGATTTGGCCCGCTGATCTCGCTGATTGACCATGACAACCACCGCTCGGCCAGCCTGGCGCGCCGTTTGGGCGCGGTGCCCGAGGGCGAGTTCAACGTCCGGGGCGACGCCTGCGTGATCTACCGCCACCCGAAGGTGCTGGTATGAGCGCGATGTTTTGTTCTCCGGTTTCGGGCTGCGCGATCGCTGCAGCCTCTGCCGCACCATCCGCCAGCCAGAAGGGCCGTTCATGACCGACGTTGTCTCCCGCGCCGCCGAATTGCTGAGAGAGCATCGCGAATCCATCGACCGGCTCGATGCGATCTTGATCTTCACGCTGGCCGAACGGTTCAAGCACACCCAGAATGTTGGCCTTCTCAAGGCCGAACACGATCTTCCTCCGTCCGATCCCGCCCGTGAGGCGAGCCAGATCGAGCGGTTGGAACGCCTCGCGCGCGAGGCCGATCTCGACCCGGAATTCGCGCGCAAATTCCTGAACTTTGTGATCTCGGAAGTCATCCGGCATCACATCCAACATCAATCGTAAGGTGCGCTAAAGCGCATCCTGCACGCCATCCAAAGGAGATACCTCAATGGCAATGAAGATCCGTCTGGCCCGTGGTGGCTCGAAAAAGCGTCCGCACTATGCCGTCGTCGCGACCGATTCGCGTATGCCGCGTGATGGCCGCTTCCTCGAGAAGCTGGGCACCTACAACCCGCTGCTGGCCAAAGACTCGGAAGACCGCGTCAAGCTGAACGTCGAGCGCGTCCAGTACTGGCTCGCTCAGGGCGCCCAGCCGACCGACCGCGTTGCACGCTTCCTGGAAGCTGCTGGCCTCAAAGCCAAAACCGAGCGCCAGAACCTGAAAAAAGGCGAGCCGGGCAAAGCGGCCAAAGACCGCGCTGAAAAGCGTGCGGCTCGTGAAGCTGCGGCCAACGCTCCGGCAGAAGAGTAATCTCATGACAGAGCGGGTCTGTGTTGGCGCGATTGCGGGCGCCTTTGGCGTTCAGGGCGAGGTGCGGCTGAAGAGCTTTTGCGCCGAGCCCGCCGATATCGCGACCTATGGCCCGCTCTGGACGGAGAATGGCGGACGGAGTTTCACCGTCCGCCTCACCCGCCCGGTCGCGGGCGCATTGGGTGCAACGCTCTCGGGGGTCGCGACGCGCGAAGAGGCCGAGGCGCTGAAAGGCGTGACGCTATGGGTGGACAGAGCCGCTCTGCCGTCGCTGCCGGATGATGAATTTTACCATGCCGATCTGATCGGCCTCGATGTCGTCGATACCGGCGGCAAACTGCTGGGCCGCGTGCGGGCGATCTATGATCACGGCGCGGGCGATATTCTTGAAATTACCGGCCCTCATGGCATGATGCTGCCATTCACCCGGGCGTTTGTGCCGACGGTCGATCTGGCAGCGCGCCGGATCGTCGCCGATCCGCCCGAATCGGATGAGGCGAGCGAAGGCGAGGAGGGCTGATGCGGCGCTGCCTGACAGGGTTTGGCATTCTGCTGATGCTGCTCGGGCCTCTGCTTCAGGGGCTGTCGGGCGCGAGCGATCCCTATGCCTATGTCTTCGCGCCGGTCATGCTGGCGGGGGCGATCCCGCGGATTGCGCTTCGCGGGATGCAACCCGATCCGATCCGTCTTGCGATTGGCGTGGTCATTGCGGGCGCGCTTTCGATGGGCCTGTGGTGGATCGGCGGCCAGCTCGTCGGCGACAAGCCCTGGTCGATTGCGGTCTGGGTGCCGCTGACCGTGGTTATTCTGGGCGTGCTGATGACCGTTGCCGGCTCGCTGCTGCGCCATCCTGAAAAACTCTGAGGCCGAAGCGTTCCGATGGCTGAAACTGGCTCGAAATCCCATGGTCGCCTGAGCGTCCGGCTGTCGGCGCAACCGCGCGATCTTCTGGCCGACCGCGAGGTCGCGGGCGGCTGGACCGCGCAGATCATCACGCTCTTCCCCGAGGCCTTCCCCGGCATTCTTGGCCTGTCGCTGACCGGCAAGGCGCTGAACGACGGGCTGTGGAACCTGCGCACCTATCCTTTGCGCGAATTCGGCGAGGGCAAGCATCGCAATGTCGATGACACGCCCGCGGGCGGCGGGGCGGGGATGGTCATCCGCGCCGATGTCATGGCCCGCGCCATCGAGGCCGCACGCGCCGATGCGACCGGGCAAGCGCTGCCCATCGTCTATATGTCGCCGCGCGGCAAGCCGCTGACGCAGGCCCGCGCCCGCGAACTGGCGCAGGGCCCCGGCCTCACGCTGATCTGCGGGCGGTTCGAGGGCGTCGACGAGCGGGTTCTTGACGCTTACGGCATCGAAGAAATCAGCATTGGCGACTATGTCCTGACCGGCGGCGAGCTCGCCGCTCAGGTCTTGATTGATACGACAGTTCGCCTTATACCGCGCGTGTTGGGGAATCAGGACTCTCTGGCCGAGGAATCCTTTTCCGACGGTCTTCTTGAACATCCGCAATATACGAAGCCCGCCCAGTGGGAAGGCCGCGCGATCCCGGAGGTTTTGCTGTCCGGAAATCACGCGGCTATTGCCAATTGGCGGAGCGAAGAGGCCGTAAGGCTGACCAAGGAACGCCGCCCCGACCTGTGGCGGGCATATCAGGATCGCAAATCCGGTATGGACCCGACAAAGGACCGACAGCTCTCGGGCGCATCAGACCAATCGCGGAGCTACCGCGAGCAAACAGAGGATTAATGCGATGAACCTGATCGCCCAACTCGAAGCCGAGCAGATCGCTGCGCTCGGCAAAGAAATTCCGGATTTCAAAGCTGGCGACACCGTTCGCGTCGGCTACAAAGTGACCGAAGGCACCCGCTCGCGCGTGCAGATGTACGAAGGCGTCGTCATCTCGCGTAAAGGCGGCGGCATTGGTGCTTCCTTCACCGTGCGCAAGATCTCGTTCGGCGAAGGCGTCGAGCGCGTGTTCCCGCTCTATTCGACCAACGTCGACTCGATCACCGTTGTGCGCCGTGGCCGCGTTCGTCGCGCCAAGCTGTACTACCTGCGTGATCGTCGCGGTAAATCGGCACGGATCAAAGAAGTCTCCAACTACAAGCCCAAAGCTGCAGCTCAGGCCTGAGGAATCGCGTCATGAAAAAAGATATCCACCCCGCCTACCACATGATCGACGTCAAGATGACCGATGGCACGATCTTCCAGACCCGCACCACCTGGGGCAAAGAGGGCGAAACCATGTCGCTCGACATCGACCCGACCTCGCACCCGGCTTGGACCGGTGGCTCGTCGCGCCTGATGGATACCGGCGGCCGCGTCTCGAAGTTCAAAAACAAATACGCTGGCCTCGGCTTCTGAGCCTGACCGCCGCGAATTTAGAAACGCCGCCCTTCGGGGCGGCGTTTTTCATTGGCGCATTGGCTTTTGACGCGGCGGCTGGCAGCTCTCGCCGGGGTCGTTCCGGGCTTAGTGGAACCCACCAAACAGCGGCAGCCAGACGAAGCGCGGTTTCGGCGTCGCGGGCGTTGTCGCGGGGTAGCCCACGACCGGGCCATTGCCGCTGTCGATCTCGACGCGGCCGTCGCGGAAGCGCTGCAGCACCGGGCCCTGTGCGCTTTGATGGCGCGAGAGCGCGATGGTGGCGAAATCCCGCTCTTGCTCGGGGGCGGCTTTGGTCAAAGAGGCCTGAGGATGGGACAATGCCGGGATCATGGGGGTCTCCTTTCCGGCGGGGCCGGGCTCGTCATCTGGGCGGCGGATCGAAGAGGCGAAAGCGCGGGGCCTGACTGGCCAGTTTTCCGCGGATTTTACCTTCCCGGTCCGGTTGATCATGATGATTATATTACGACATAGCTTATCGTGATTATCAAGATAAATCTTCTCAGTTGACCCCGCGCGGAAAAATCAGCCATTCCAGAAGATTAACCCTTTCATGACAGGGCGGTGGCGAGGAATCATGTCGGCCGGGGCCACCCAGAAGCGGCTTTTCTTCGCGGCCTGTGGGCCCTATGGTCCCAGCGTTGATCTCTGGTCGCTCATGGGGGATTCGTGGCGCATATCATCGTTGTCGGAAACGAAAAGGGCGGTTCTGGCAAATCGACGACCTCGATGCATGTCGCAACCGCTTTGGCGCGGATGGGGCATCGCGTCGGCGCGCTTGACCTTGACGTGCGCCAGCGCAGCTTTGGCCGCTATCTCGAAAACCGCACCGCCTTCATGGCGCGCGAGGGCCTGAGCCTGCCGACCCCGATCTATGCCACGCTGGAAATTGATCCCAACGCCGAGGCCGATCCGATTTCGCAGGCGGTGACCGAGCTTGAGCCGGATTGCGATTTCATCCTGCTCGATTGCCCGGGCTCGCATACCAAACTGTCCCAGATCGCTCATACTTTGGCCGATACGCTGATCACGCCGATGAATGACAGCTTCATCGACTTCGACCTGCTGGCGCGGATGTCGCCCGAGGGCAAGGTTCTGGGCCCCTCGATCTATGCCGAGATGGTCTGGTCGGCGCGGCAGATGCGCGGGCAGGCGGGGGCGGGGCCGATCGACTGGCTGGTCCTGCGCAACCGTCTGGGCACCCAGCAGATGCACAACAAGCGCAAGGTCGGTGGCGCGCTGGAAACCCTGTCGAAGCGCATCGGGTTCCGCGTCGCTCCGGGCTTTTCCGAGCGGGTGATTTTCCGCGAGCTTTTCCCGCGCGGGCTGACGCTCCTTGATCTCAAGGATGTCGGGACCGAGCAGTTGAGCATGTCCAATATCGCGGCCCGTCAAGAGCTGCGCGATCTGATCGGCGAGCTGCAACTGCCGGGCGTGGCTGTCGATTTCTAAAGCAAGACCAAACAGATGAGGAAGCCAGTCCTCCCGGGCTGTGCAGCGCAGGAGAACCGGATGGGCAGGAAAAGCGGTCGCCTTGGCAGCGTCTTTGGCGGGGCGCTTCTTGGCGTGGTTGCGTTGGCGGGCATGGGCTTTGCCCAGACCGCGCCGGATGCCCAGCAGACCACAGCCGCGCCGCAAACCACGCCCGAAACCAAGGCAGAGGCCGCAGCCGAGCTGCCGACCGTGACCGTCGATCCCGCCCGTCTGGCCGAGGTGCAAGAGCGCGTGCCGCTGTCGGGCTCGCTGGTGGCGCGCCAAGAGGTGATGATCTTCCCGCGGGTGTCCGGCTATGCGGTGACCGCGCTTCTCGCCGATATCGGCGATCACGTCGAGATCGGGCAAAAGCTAGCGCAATTGCAGGATCAGACGCTCGCGGCGCAGCTCAAACAGGCCGATGCCGAATATGTCCGCACCGAGGCCGGGGTGAAGCAGGCCGAAAGCCAGATCGTCAGCGCCGAGGCCTCTTTGACCGAGGCTGCAACGGCGCTTGACCGGAGCCGCCGCCTGCGCGCCAGCGGCAGCAGCTCGCAGGCCTCGCTTGAACAGGCGATTGCCGCTGAGGCTGCGGCGCGCGCCAATGCGGCCTCGGCGCATGACGGGCTCAGCGTCGCGCGCGGCTCGCTGGCGCAAGCGGAGGCGTCGCGCGATATTGCCCGGCTCAATCTCGATTACACGCAGATCACGACGCCGGTTGCGGGCGTCGTTGCGACCCGCAATGCCGAGCTCGGCGCGCTCTCGGGCAGTTCGGCCGATCCAATGTTCACCATCATTGCCAATGACGAGGTCGAGCTTGCGGCCGAGGTGCTTGAAACCTCGATCCCCCGGCTTCAGCCCGGCGTGCCGGTCATCGCCCGGATTTCGGGCGTGGGCGAGGTCACCGGCAAGCTGCGGCTGTTGCCCGCTTCGGTCGATGCGACGACGCGGCTCGGCACGGTGCGGGTCGCGCTCGATCCCGATCCGCGCCTGCGTCCGGGGCTTTTTGCCAGCGGCGATATCGTGGTCGCGCAGGATGAACAGCTGACGGTGCCGACCTCTGCGGTGCTGATTTCCGAAACCGGCGAGGTCGTTCAGGTCGTCACCGGCGATACGATCGAGCTGCGCCCGGTCAAGGCCGGTGCGATCTGGGACGGGCGCCGCGCGATCCTTGAGGGGCTCAAGCCCGGTGAGGTCGTGGTCGCGCGCGCCGGTGCTTTCTTCCGCAGCGGTGACCGCATCCGGGCGGTGCCTTTGGAGCCGGGCTCTGGTTCTGAGGTGGGCTCTGACAAAACGGGCACCGCACCATGAATATGTCGACCTGGTCGATCCGGCATCCTGTTCCGCCGATTGCCATTTTCCTCGTGCTGGTGCTGATCGGGCTGGTCTCGTTCCGCCAGATCCCGGTCACGGCGATGCCAAATATCGACCTGCCTCTGGTCTCGGTTTCGGTCGCGCAGCCCGGCGCTGCTCCGGCCGAGTTGATCCGGCAGGTGATCCAACCGATCGAGGATGAGATCTCCTCGATCAACGGGGTGCGCCATATCACCTCGACGGCGACCGACAGTTCGGCCTCGATCACGGTCGAATTCGAGCTGGCGACGAACACCGACCGCGCCGTCAATGACGTCAAGGATGCGGTCGCCAAAGTGCGCGCCGACCTGCCCGATTCCATCGTCGAGCCGCTGATTCAGCGCATTGATCTGACCGGGATGCCGGTGCTGACCTATGCCGTCCGCGACCCGTCGCAGAATATCGAGGAGCTGTCCGATTTCGTCGATAACGTCATCGCGCGCGAGCTCTCGACCGTCACCGCCGTTGCCAGCGCAAAGCGGATCGGCGGCGCGGATCGTCAGATCAATGTCGATCTGCACCCCGACCGCGTGCAGGCGATCGGGCTGACGGCGGCGGATGTCTCGAACCAGCTGCGTAGCCGCAATATTGATCTGGGCGGCGGACGCGGCAATCTGGCGGGGCGCGAATATTCGATCCGCGCGCTTGGCGCGGCCTTGAGCGTCGAGGCGCTGGCCGCGACCCCGATCGTCGTCGGCCCCGGGCGGACGGTCCGGCTCGATCAGCTGGGCACAGTCAGCGACGGCGGCAGCGAAGAGCGCAGTTTCGCGCTGCTCGACGGTCAGCCCGTGGTGGCCTTCGGGGTCTACCGCGCCAGCGGGCAGTCCGATCTGCTGGCGGGCGACGGCTCGAAGGCGCGTCTGGCCGAGCTGACCAAGCGCTACCCGAATGTGCAGCTCTCGCTGATCGACGACGCGACGACCTACACCCGCAACAGCTACGAATCCGCGATGAAGACGCTTTACGAGGGCGCGGGGCTGGCGGTGATCGTGGTGCTGCTGTTCCTGCGCAATTGGCGCGCGACGCTGATCGCCGCCGTGGCGCTGCCGCTCTCGGTCATCCCGACCTTCTTCGTCATGCAATGGCTTGGCTTCACGCTGAACGGGATCAGCCTGCTTGCGATCACGCTGGTTACCGGCATTCTGGTCGATGACGCCATCGTCGAGATCGAGAACATCGACCGCCATATCAAGATGGGCGTGCCGCCCTACGAGGCCAGCGTCGAGGCCGCGCAGGAAATTGGCCTGACCGTGATCGCGATCAGCTTTTCCATCGTCGCGGTCTTTGCGCCCGTGGGCTTCATGGGCGGGATTCCGGGGCAATATTTCAAGCAATTCGGCCTGACGGTCGCGGTCTCGGTGCTGTTTTCGCTGCTCGTCGCGCGGATCATCACGCCCATGCTCGGCGCCTATCTGATGCGCGGCACCGCCCATCATGGCGAAGCGCGCGACGGGCTTTTGCTGCGCGGGTTGATGGCGGTTCTGCGCTGGACGATGCGCCATCGCGGGCTGACGCTGATGCTCGGGCTCGGCGTCTTCATCGGCTCGATCTATTCGGCGACGCTGCTGCCGACCGAGTTCATCCCCGCCGGAGATGTTGGCCGCAGCCAGATCAAGGTCGAGCTGCCGCCCGGTGCCACGGTCGAGGAAAATCAGGATGCGACGCGGATGCTCAGCGAGCGTATTCTCAAGGTGCCCGAAGTACGCTCGATCTTTGTCATCGGCGGCGACGGCAATGTGAACACCAGCCGGCTCATGGTCAATTACGGCCCGAAGGAAGAGCGCGACCGTTCGAGCTTTGCCATCGAGGAAGAGCTGAAGGCCGATCTGGCGAAGATCCCCGACATGCGGATCAACTTCCAAAACGAGAACGGCCAGAACGATTTCAGCATCACCGTTCTGGGCGAAACCGACACGGCCGCCACGCAGGCCGCCAATCAGCTGGTCGAGGCCATGCGCCAGCTGCCCGAGCTGGAGGGCGTGACCTCCAGTTCAAGCCTCCTGCGCCCCGAGATCCAGATCCTGCCGCGCCCCGAACTGGCGGCACAGCTCGGCGTCACCGCGACCGATCTCGCGACCACGCTGCGCATCGCGACGCTTGGCGATTCCGAGGCCAATCTGGCCAAGTTCAACGCGGGCGACAAACAGATCCCGATCCTCGTGCGGCTTGACGCGGCCTCGCGCGAAGATCTGACCCGGCTCGAGGCGTTGCGCGTGCCGGGCCGCGCCGGGCCGGTGCCGTTGATGAGCGTGGCCGATCTCAAGATCGGCGCGGGCGCGACCCAGATCGGGCGCTATGATCGCCGCTTTAGCACGACCGTCTCGGCCAACCTCGCCGAGGGTGAGCTCTTGGGCCCGGTCAATGCCAAGGTGCTCCAGCTTCAGCAGGATTTGAAACTGCCCGAGGGCGTCGAGATCAAACCCGCCGCCGATGCCGAGATCATGGGCGAGGTCTTCCAATCCTTCTCGCAGGCGATGGGGATGGGCGTGCTGCTGGTCTATGTCGTGCTGGTGCTGCTGTTTCACAACTTCATCACCCCGATCAGCATCGTCCTCTCGCTGCCTTTGGCGATTGGCGGCGCGATCCTTGCGCTTTTCGTGACCAATAATTCGATCTCGATGTCGGTGGTGATCGGCTTCCTGATGCTGATGGGGATCGTGACCAAGAATGCGATCATGCTGGTCGAATTCGCGCTGAGCGGCATTGATCGCGGCGTGCCCAAACGCGAGGCGATTCTGGACGCCGTCCACAAACGCGCGCGCCCGATCATTATGACCACCATTGCCATGACGGCGGGGATGCTCCCCTCGGCGCTTGGCAAGGGCGACGGCAGCGAGTTCAGCTCGCCGATGGCGATTGCCGTGATCGGGGGCTTGCTGCTCTCAACGCTGCTGTCGATGCTTTTCGTGCCCTCGCTTTTCTCGGTGATCCATGGCGGATCGACCCGGCTGGGCGGCTGGTTCGCGCGGCGGATCGGGCTCAACCATCCCTCGGGGGAGGGGCATTCCTGAAGAGGCTTGCGGCGTGGCGGGGCTTGAACTTGCCGCGCGCCGATGCGCATTGATCCGGGAACGAGGAAAGGTGCCAAGATGCTGCGCGTGATCGCTGAAGATTTCATCCACCCCGAGGCCGTGCCGCTGGTCCTGCCGCTTTACCGAGAGCTGGTCGCGGCGACGCGGGCCGAGCCTTTGTGCATCGCCTATGATCTTCTGATCGACGACAAGGACCCGGGTCATTTCATCTTCATCGAGGAATGGTCCGATCAGGCGGCGCTCGATCTGCATTGCGCAACCGAACATTTCACCCGGCTTGTCCCGCAAATCAACGCCCATCAGAGCGCGCCCTGCCGCATTACGCTGATGAGCCGGATGGTCGATTCGGCCTAAGATCCGCGCCAAAGAAAAAGGGCCCCGAGGGGCCCTTTCCTATGCGCGTGGCGGGGGTGCTCAGGCGAGCATCGCCACCGGGTTTTCGAGGTTCTTGACGATCGCATCCAAAAGCTGCGCGCCCAGAGCCCCGTCGATCACGCGGTGATCGACCGAGAGCGTCATCGACATGACATTGCGAATGACGATCTCGCCATTTTCGACGACCGGGGTCTCGATCCCGGCACCGACGGCCAAAATCGCGCCATGGGGCGGGTTGATGACCGCGTCGAAATTCTCGATCCCGAACATGCCGAGGTTCGAGATGGCGAAGCTGCCGCCCTGATATTCATGGGGCGCGAGCTTCTTGGTCTTGGCGCGATTGGCCAGATCCTTCATCTCGGCGGAAAGCGCGGACAGCGATTTCTGCTGCGCGTCCTTCAGAACCGGGGTGAAGAGCCCGCCTTCGATGGCGACGGCGACCGCGACATCCGAGGGCTTGAGCTTGACGATGCGATCCCCGGCCCAGATCGCATTCGCGTCCGGAACCTGCTGGAGCGCATTGGCGCAGGCCTTGATGATGAAGTCATTGACCGAAAGCTTCACGCCGCGCGCTTCAAGCTGCTTGTTCAGCGTGCCGCGGAACTTCAGGAGTTCGTCGAGCTTGGCCGAACGGCGCAGATAGAAATGCGGGATGGTCTGCTTGGCCTCGGTCAGGCGCGCGGCAATCGTGCGGCGCATCCCGTCGAGCGGAACTTCCTCGTATTGGCGGTCGCCATAGGCCTTGAGGATGGTCTCGGCCGAAGCGCCGGTCGGCGCTGCGGCGGCAGCTGCCGCAACCGGAGCCGGGGCGGAAGCTGCCGGAGCCGAGGCAGCTGCGGGTTTCGCCGCGCCGGGTTTGGCGTCCTGCACATCGGCCAGAACGATCCGGCCATGCGGTCCCGAGCCTGCGATGGCCGCGAGGTCGATCCCTTTTTCCTTGGCGATGCGGCGCGCGAGCGGCGAGGCGAAAACGCGCCCGCCTTTGTCGCCCGTCGCTGCGGGAGCCGAAGCCGTTGCAGCGGGGGCCGCAGCCACAGGAGCCGCCGCTGCCGCCGGGGCAGGGGCCGCCGCTGCCGCAGGTGCAGCCGCAGCCGGAGCCGCTGCCTTGCCGATATCGGCGGCGCTTTCGCCTTCTTCCAGCAGGACGGCGATGGGCGTGTTCACTTTCACGCCCGCTTCGCCTTCCGCGACCAGAAGCTTGCCGATCACGCCCTCGTCCACGGCCTCGAATTCCATCGTGGCCTTGTCGGTTTCGATCTCGGCCAGAATATCGCCGGATTTGACGCTATCGCCTTCCTTGACCAGCCATTTCGCCAGCGTGCCTTCCTCCATCGTCGGAGAAAGCGCGGGCATCAGGATTTCTGTAGGCATCTCGCTTTCCCCTTAACGGTAGGTGACTTTCTTCGCGGCCTCGACGATTTCCGGCACGGTGATCAGCGCCAGCTTCTCGAGATTGGCCGCATAGGGCATCGGCACGTCTTTCCCGGTGCAGTTGATCACCGGCGCATCGAGGTAGTCGAAGGCATGTTCGGTGACATAGGCCGAGATGTGGTTGCCGATGGCGCCGACCGGGAAACCTTCCTCGACGGTGATGCAGCGGTTGGTCCGCTTCACCGAGTCGATGACGGTGGCATAGTCGATCGGACGCAGGGTGCGCAGGTCGATGACCTCGGCCTCGATCCCGTCCTTGGCCAGAGCCGCCGCCGCATCCAGCGCATGGGCGACGGAAATGCCGAAGCTGACGATGGTCAGATCACGGCCCGGACGCACGATTTTCGCCTTGCCGAAGGGAATGGTGAAATCGGGCAGATCCGGCACTTCGAACGAGCGGCCGTAAAGGATCTCGTTTTCAAGGAAGACGACCGGGTTGTTGTCGCGGATCGCGGTTTTCAGCAGGCCTTTGGCATCGGCTGCCGAATAGGGCATCACGACCTTCAGACCCGGGATCATCGCATACCAGGCGGCATAATCCTGGCTGTGCTGCGCGCCGACGCGGGCGGCTGCCCCGTTCGGGCCGCGGAACACGATCGGAGAGCCCATCTGGCCGCCCGACATGTAAAGCGTCTTCGCCGCCGAGTTGATGATCTGGTCAACCGCCTGCATGGCGAAGTTGAAGGTCATGAATTCGACGATCGGACGCAGGCCACCCCAAGAGGCGCCGACGCCGATCCCGGCAAAGCCCATCTCGGTGATCGGCGTATCGACCACGCGGCGCGGCCCGAATTTGTCGAGCAGGCCCTGGCTGATCTTATAGGCGCCCTGATATTCGCCGACCTCTTCACCCATGATGAAGACGGTCTCGTCGCGCGCCATTTCCTCTTCCATGGCCTCGCGCAGAGCTTCGCGCACGGTCATGGTTTTCATCGGCGTGCCTTCGGGCCAATCGGGCGAGGCATCGGCTGCCGGAGCGGGATTGGCGGCCGGGCTTGCTGCGGTGGCCGGGGCAGGAGCCGCAGCAGCCGGAGCCGCCGCAGGTGCAGCCTTGGGTGCAGGCGCGGCATCGGCCGATTCGCCTTCTTCGACCAGCACGGCGATCGGTGTATTCACCGCCACGCCCTGCGTGCCTTCCGCAACCAGAAGCTTGCCGACGATGCCTTCGTCGACGGCTTCGAATTCCATCGTGGCCTTGTCGGTTTCGATCTCGGCCAGAATATCACCGGCTTTGACGGTATCGCCCTCTTTGACCAGCCATTTGGCCAGCGTGCCTTCCTCCATGGTCGGCGACAGGGCGGGCATCAGGATTTCAATAGCCATGTTTTCCCTCCCTCAGGCGTGGCTCGGAATTTCGTCGGCGTAGATATCGGTCCACAGATCCGAGAGCGGCGGCTCGGGGCTCTCTTTCGAGAATTCTGCGGATTCGTTGACGATATCCTTGATCTCTTTGTCGATCGCCTTGAGATCGTCCTCGGTCGCATGTTTGCCGGTCAGCAAAAGCTCGCGGACATGTTCGATCGCATCACGCTCGTCGCGGACCTTCTGGACCTCTTCGCGGGTGCGGTATTTCGCCGGATCCGACATCGAATGGCCGCGATAACGATAGGTCATCACTTCGAGGATATAGGGGCCCTTGCCCGCGCGGCAATGCGCCACGGCTTTCTCGCCTGCCGCCTTGACCGCCAGCACATCCATGCCGTCGACCTGCTCGCCCGGGATGCCGAAGGCCGCGCCGCGACCGAAAAGCGTCGTCGATTTGGTCGAGCGCTTGATCGAGGTGCCCATGGCATATTGGTTGTTCTCGATGACGAAAATCACCGGAAGCGACCAGAGTTCGGCCATGTTGTAGGTCTCGTAGACCTGGCCTTGGTTCGCCGCGCCATCGCCGAAATAGACGAAGGTGACATTGTCATTGCCGAGATATTTGTCAGCGAAGGCGAGACCCGCACCCAGCGGCACCTGCGCGCCGACGATCCCGTGACCGCCATAGAAATGGCGCTCGCGCGAGAACATGTGCATCGAGCCGCCCTTGCCCTTCGAATAGCCGCCAATGCGGCCCGTGAGCTCGGCCATCACGCCATTGGCTTCCATGCCGCAAGCGAGCATGTGACCGTGGTCGCGATAAGAGGTGATGCGTTTGTCGCCTTCTTTCGTCGCGGCCTCAAGGCCCACGACGACGGCTTCCTGCCCGATATAGAGGTGGCAGAAACCACCGATCAGGCCCATGCCATAAAGCTGACCAGCCTTTTCTTCAAAGCGGCGGATCAGCAGCATATCGCGATAGAATTTCAGAAGTTCGTCGCGAGAAACGTTCGAGATCGCGCCTGCGGCCGCGCCAGATGTGTTGGGCGTATCGGCTGATTCAGGCGTTCTTGCCTCGGTGGGCTTCCTTGCCATGCGGTCTCCTCCGGTCGGCTTGGGAATAGTTCAGCGTTAAACTATCCCTAGCGCATCCCGCAGAGGCCTGCAATCGCCCCCCGTATGAATCCGGGCAGAAATCCCTGCGCAAAATCAGCGAATAACGATCTCGTCGGCGCGCATGACACCCAGAACCGAGCGGGCGCGCTCGTCCAGAAGGTCGATGTCGAGATATTCATCCGAGAGGCGGCGCGTCAGATTGGCGATCTGATCGACCTCGGCCTGAAGCCGGTCGCGCTCGGCCATCAGGTCCTGAGTTTCCGCCTCAAGCTGGACGCGGCGCAGGATGCCCGAGGGGCCCTGAACCGCGGCAAAGGCGAAGTAAAGACCGGCAAGGACCATGAGAAGGAAGAAGACGATCGCAGAGATCGACAGACGTTGCTGCATGGGTGTCCCGAACTGCTCGTTATGTTTTGCAGACATAATAGCCGGTGCCGGGCGCTTTGGGAATCGTTTTGCGCAGGCGCGGGGCAGGGTGGGCGATCCTTGCCGAATCGATCAAGACGGCGCGCCGGGGTGGGGCTCAGCCCAGAAGATCGGCCAGCACCAAAGCCATGACGCGGGCCGAATCCGCCATATCGGTGACGCTGATCCATTCATCGGGCTGATGGGCGAGATGCAAAAGCCCCGGGCCATAGGCGATGCAGTTCTTCAGCTTGCCGATGCGGTCGATGTGTTTCTGATCGTAAGTGCCGGGGCTGACGACATAGCCCGCCTCGCGGCCCAGAACGCGTTCAATCGCGGCGGCGGTGGTGCGCACGACCGGGGCATCCTTGGCGGTCATCACCGGCTGGACCTCGAAGAGATCGCGGATTTCATAGCTGAAGCTCGGGCGTCTTGCGCGGATGCGCTCGAGCATCGCGGTGATCTCGGCCTTCACCTCGGCAATGTCTTCCTCGATCAGAAAGCGGCGGTCGATAGTGATGCGGCAGCGGTCAGGCACGCAGGGCGCGGGCAGGCCGGTGAAGCCCGCAGGCTGTTCCGCCGCGCCGCCATGGATTGAATTGATGTTGAGCGTCGAGGACCGCGCGCCTTCCGGGATCACCGGCATTTCGGTGTGCTTGCCCGCGAGAAGCGGCCACAGCGTCGCCTCCATTTCCTCCAGCACGGCGCCCATATGGCGCACGGCGCAATCGCCCAGAAAGGGCATCGAGCCATGGGCAATCCGGCCCCGCGTCTCGATCTCGGCCCACCAGACGCCGCGATGGCCAAGGCAGATCTGGTCCTTGTGCAGCGGTTCGGGGATCAGCACGTGACCCACATGGGCGAAATCGCCGCGCTCGGCGAGAAAGGCCACGCCGCCATAGCCGCCCGATTCCTCATCGGCGGTCGCGCTGATTTCGATCGTGCCCGCGTGATCGGGATGGGTCGCGACAAAAGCCTCGGCGGCGATGATGCTGGCGGCCAAGCCGCCCTTCATGTCGCAAGCGCCGCGCCCATAAATGCGGTCGCCTTCAAGCGCGCCGCCAAAGGGATCGCGGGTCCAGCCGTGGCCGACCTCGACCACGTCATGGTGGCTGTTGAAATGCACGCATTCGCCCGGGCGCGTGCCCTTGCGGCGCGCAATGAAATTCCAGCGCGGAAATTCGGCGCAATCGCCCGGCGCGCCCTTGGCTCGGACCAATTCGCAAGCCCAACCCTGTGGGGCCATCCGCGCTTCGAGAAACGCGCAAATATCCAGATAATTTCGCCCCGGCGGGTTCAGCGTCGGAATGCGGATCAGGTCCTGCGTGAGCGCGATCAGATCGGCGCGGCGGCTGAGAATGGCTTCGTGAAGGGAGGCGCGGGGCTCGGTCATGGCAGCAGGCTAGCGCCGGAACCGCGTTGCGGCAACTCCCGCCCGAGGCACAGGCTCCCGCCCGAGGCATAGGCCAGTTCGCTGCTGACCCCGGACGCGGCCCATGCTATCGGAAGGGACGGGCAACAGGGAACGGCAACGAGGAAAAGCCAATGAGGCGCGCGATTTGCATCCCCTTCGGGCGCGAGGGCCACAGATGATGGTTCGCGCATGATGGCTTTCGTCCGGCTGCTCGTCTTTGTCGTGCTGATCGAGCTGGTCTTTTACGCGCTCCTCTCGATCTATATCCGCAGCCTGCGCCGCGAAGAGCTGGAAAAGGAATGGGACAGCCGCCATCCCGACCGGCAGGGCGACAGCTCCGCGCGGCGTGAATTCGTCCGCCGCTCGATGATCGGATTTCGCAAAACCTTACGCGCCCGGCTGGTCGGGCTGGTGCTGATCTTGCCTTTGGTGCTGATCGCCACCATCGTCATCTTGGTGAATTACAATTGAGGAGAGACCCTTTGCGCTACGTCAAGACTGGATTGGCCATCTTTTTCGCGGCCGTGGTCTTTCTCTTCCTCGACTATACTCTGCCCTATAAGCAGACGGTCCGGATCACGAATACCTATAACCGGCTGACCGATATCGGCGCGAATTCGATCTTTTATGCCTCGCCCGATACCGGCACGGTCGAGAACTCCAAGGGCCAGCGCGATGTCCGGTTCATCGACACCGTGCGTCCGAACGGCAAGGTCTATGTCTATCGCAACGAGGACACCGGTTGGATTTGGCCGCCCTTCTTCAAATATGACAGCTCGAACCTGCATTCGCAGGCGACCGATCTGAAATCGACCTCGGATGCGCCGAAATGGGTCTCGGTGACCTCTTACGGCTGGCGGATTGCCTGGCTCTCGGTCTACCCGAATGCGATCAAGATCAAGCCGGTGGACGGGCCGGATGCGCGCCCGACGAATTGGGGGGCGCAGATCACGCTGGTGATCCTCGGCGCGCTTTTGTTCCTGATCTGGCGGATGTGGAACCAGTTCCGCGAACGCACGCTCAGCCCGGCGGCGCGCTCGGTCGATGAGGCTTTTGACCGGGTCGGAGACGATGCGCGTCAGGCCAAAGGGCGGCTGTCGCGCTGGTGGAGCGGCCTTTGGGGCAAGAGGGGCTAGGTCATGGCGGCGCGCAATCCCGGCACGGATTTCCGCCCCGACTGGCTTGAGGCGGTGCGCATCAACACGCCCGCGACCGAGCGGCGAGCAGCCAATCTGACGACGCGGCGCTCGCTCAAGAAAAACTGGCAGATCGCTTGGCTGTTGAATGCGGTCAGCTGCATCGATCTGACCACGCTCTCGGGCGATGACACCGAGAACCGCGTGGCGCGGCTTTGCGCCAAGGCGCGCCAGCCGATCGCGCCAGAGCTTCTGGAGGAGATCGGCGTCACCGGCCTCACCACCGGCGCGGTCTGCGTCTATCCGACCATGGTCGCCGCCGCAAAACGCGCGCTTGCGGGGACCGCGATCCCGGTGGCGAGCGTCGCGACCGGCTTTCCGGCGGGGCTGATGCCGCTGGATCTGCGTCTGGCCGAGATCCGTTATGCCGTGGATCAGGGCGCGGATGAGATTGATATCGTCATTTCGCGCGCGCTGGCTTTGCGCGGCGAATGGGGCGCGCTTTACGACGAGCTCCGCGCGATGCGCGAGGCCTGCGGACCAGCCCGGATGAAGGCCATTCTCGCGACCGGAGAGCTCAAGACCCTGCAAAATGTCGCGAAAGCCAGTCATGTCGCGATGCAGGCCGGGGCGGATTACATCAAGACCTCGACCGGGAAAGAGCCGGTGAATGCGACCTTGCCCGTCAGCCTGACCATGCTGCGCACCATCCGCGATTATCAGGCTTTGACCGGCCACAAGGTTGGTTTCAAACCGGCGGGCGGGCTGAAAACCGCCAAGGATGCGCTGAATTGGGAGGTGCTGATGTTCGAGGAGCTCGGCCGCGACTGGCTTGCGCCCGGGCTGTTCCGCATCGGGGCCTCGTCGCTTCTGGGCGATATCGAGCGCCAGATTCATCACAATGTCACCGGGCGCTATGCCGCCGCCCATCGACTGGCCGCAGGTTGAGGGTAAGATGCCAAGCGTGAGCGAGATTATGGACCATCTGGACTACGGCGCTTCGGTTGAGGACGCGGCGGCGGTCCGCGACTGGCTGGCGCAACATCAAAAGTTTGGCCATTTCATCGGCGGCAGTTTCACCCAGCCGGGCCGGGGCTTTGCGACCAGCGATCCGGCGACCGGCGAGGTTCTCGCCCATGTCAGCCAGGGCGGCGACGAAGATGTCGGCAAGGCGGTCAAGGCGGCGCGCAAAGCCCAGCCCGCTTGGGCGGCGCTTTCGGGCCACGACCGCGCGCGCTATCTCTACGCCATCGCCCGCACCATTCAGAAGCGCGAACGCTTCCTCGCGGTCCTCGAAACGCTCGACAACGGGAAGCCGATCCGCGAGACGCGCGACATCGACGTGCCGCTGGTCGTGCGCCATTTCTACCATCACGCCGGTTGGGCCGAGCTTGCCGAGACCGAGTTCCCCGGCCTGCGCCCGCTTGGCGTCTGCGGCCAGATCATCCCGTGGAACTTCCCGCTTCTGATGCTCGCCTGGAAGGTCGCGCCGGCGCTGGCGGCGGGCAATACCGTCGTTTTGAAGCCTGCCGAATATACACCGCTGACCGCTCTGGCCTTCGCCGAGATTTGCCAACATGTCGGCCTGCCCGCGGGCGTCGTCAATATCGTGACCGGTGATGGCGAGACCGGCGCCGCGCTGGTGCGCGCCAAGACCGACAAGATCGCCTTCACCGGCTCGACCGAGGTCGGGCGCGCGATTGCCCATGCCTTGGCGGGCAGCGGGCGCAAGCTGACCTTGGAGCTTGGAGGCAAATCGCCCTTTGTCGTCATGGAGGACGCCGATCTCGATGCCGCCGTCGAAGGCGTGGTCGATTCGATCTGGTTCAATCAGGGTGAGGTCTGCTGTGCGGGTTCGCGCATTCTGGTCGCGGAAAGCGTCTCGGCCCGGTTCGAGGCGCTGTTGCGCGCCCGGATGGAGAAGCTGCGCGTCGGCGCGCCCTTGGACAAATCGACCGATGTCGGCGCGATCGTCCATCCCGTCCAGAAAGAGCGCATTCTGAAGATTTGTCGCGATGCGGTGGCGGCGGGGGCGGAGCTCGTGGGCGGCGCGCCGCTTGCGGGCTGTTTCGTCGCGCCGGGCTATCTGCGGGGTATCGCGCCCGCCAATCCCGGGATGAGCGAAGAGATTTTCGGCCCGATCGCCACGCTCTCGACCTTCCGCACCCCGGATGAGGCGGCGGATCTGGCCAATAACACCCGCTACGGGCTGGCCGCGAGCATCTGGTCGGAAAGCGCCACGGTCGCGACCGATATGGCGGCGCGGATCAAGGCGGGCGTGGTCTGGATCAATGCGGCGAACCTCTTTGACGCGGCAGCACCCTTTGGCGGGGTGAAGGACAGCGGCTACGGGCGCGAGGGTGGGCGCGCCGGGATGCGCGATTATCTGACGGGACCAGAGGTCAAGGCGCAGGCCGAAAGCAAACCCGCCCCGATCAGCACCGTGCCGGAGGGGCAGACGGGGCAGCGCGCGGGGATCGACCGCACGGCGAAGCTCTATATCGGCGGCGCGCAAAAGCGGCCCGATGGCGGGGCGAGCTATCTTGCCGATGGTGCGCTGATCCCCTTGGGCGGCCGCAAGGACATCCGCAATGCGGTCGAGGCCGCCCATGCGGGACGCGCGAAATGGGCCGGGCTCGGTGCGCATGGCCGCGCGCAGGTGCTCTATTTCCTGGCCGAGAACCTTGAATTGCGCCGTGCCGAGCTGACGGCTCTGGTCGGTGCGCCCGAGGTCGATGTCGCGATCCGTCGCGCCTTCTTCTATGCTGGTTTCGCCGATAAATTCGACGGCGCGACAATCGCGGCCAAGACCGGTCATCTCGTGCTGGTCCAGCCCGAGGCGCAGGGCGTGATCGGCATCACCTGCCCGAATGACGCGCCTTTGGCGGGGTTCCTGTCACTGGTCCTGCCCGCGATTGCGATGGGCAATGCGGTGGTCGCCGTGCCCTCGCAGGATCATCCGCTGGCCGCGCTGACGCTTTACCAGATCTTTGACACTTCGGATCTGCCCGGCGGCACGGTCAATATCGTGACCGGCCCAAGGGATGAGCTCGCGGCCAATCTGGCGAGCCATGACGATGTGCAGGCGATCTGGCATGTCGGGGCCACCGGATCTGCGGGGCTGACGCGCGTCGAGGAAGCCGCAGCCGTCACGCTGAAACCGGTCTGGTCGCCGACGTTGCGAGATTGGACAGCCGCCGCGCAGGGGCGCGATTTCCTGCGCCATGCGACGCGCGACAAGACGATCTGGCTGCCTTACGGCGCCTTGCCCGCAGGCACCGGCAGCGCGGCCTATTAGGGCTACTGGTTGCGCCGCTCGCGCAACCAGCGCAGCCCGGCCTCGGTCGTGGTCTGGGGGATATATTCGGCCCCGACCCAACCGGCATAGCCCGAGGCGCTGACCTCGCGGAAAAAGTCGATATAGCTGATCTCGCTTTGCCTCGGCTCGTGGCGGCCGGGGCAGCCTGCGATCTGGATATGGCGGGCGATTGCGGCATGGCGTTGCCAGCAGGCCAGCGCGTCGCCATGGATCATCTGGGCCTGATAGGCGTCGAAGAGCAGGCCGAGATTGGGCGCGCCGACCTCGGCGATGATTTCGGCGGCGAGATCGAAATCGCTGAGGAAATAGCCCGGCATATCGGTCTGATTCATCGGCTCGATCAGCAGGCTCGCCTGAGGTGCGCGCTCGACCGCCCATTTGAGATTGTTCACGAAACACTCGCGCGCGACCGGACCTGCGGCTTTGCCCGCCATGATCTGGACGTGACGGGCGCGCAGGGTTTGCGCGAGGGCCATCGTCTTGTCGAAATCCTGACGAAACCGGGCCTCGCCCCCTGGTTCGGCGGCAAAGCCGCGCGGGCCACCCGCCCAGTTCGGCGGCGGGCAGTTCATCAGCACGAAGTCGAGCCCGGCGCCGGCAAGGCAACCCGACAGCTCTTTCGTGGCAATGTCATAAGGAAACAGGATCTCGACCCCGCCAAACCCCGCCTTGCGGGCGGCGGCAAAGCGCAGGGGCATCGGCAGTTCGGTGAAAAGATAGGTCAGATTCGCAGCAAAATTCGCCATTGGGGCTTAGGGCTCCAGAGAAAAGCTCTGCCCGCCAGAGCGCAGCGTCAGCCGCCCCTCCGGCCCGAACTCGGCCAGATCGGCGAGGCGATAGAAGGTCTTGCGGTCGATCAACGCCTCGAGCCCGCGCCGCACATGCAGATAGGGACGGGGGATTTCGGGCGTTCCCGCCATGCGGATCTCATGGCCGGGGCCTGCGGTGATTCTTTCGCCGACATTGGTCGTGAAGGTGACCGAGGGCGCGCCGCCCCCTTCGTCGAGATCCACATCGACGGCCAGAAAGGGCGCATCGACCACGCGGATGCCCACTTTTTCGACCGGGGTGACAAGGAAATACTTGTCCTCTTCCCGCTTCAGGATGGTCGAGAAGAGCCGCACCATTTCCGGGCGTCCGATCGGGGTGCCATTGTAAAACCACGTTCCGTCCGCGCGGATTTCCATGTCGAGATCACCGCAAAAGGGCGGGTTCCAGAGATGGACCGGCGCCGAGCCGCGCGCGCCCGCGCTCTTGGCCGCAGCCAGCAGCCCCTCGGCTGCGGGAGGGGGAGCCTCAGCCGCAATGGTCCCGGGTGTGGCGGCTTTGCCTGCCCCCCCGGCGCTCACGCTTTTGTCAGTCATATTGGCCATTCCCTGTGGAGCCCGTTTATGGCTGTCTCTATGCTGTCCTAGAACAGATGAAGGGCAATGTCATGGCGGTGGATGAAAATCTGGTTTCCGAAGTCGAAACACTGACCCGGCGGCTGTCGCAGGCCAAGACCAGTGTCGAGCAACGCTTCGTTGGCCAGAAGGCGGTGGTCGAGCAGGTGTTGGCCGCGATTCTGTCGGGCGGCCATGCGCTGCTCGTCGGCCAACCGGGCCTTGGCAAGACCATGCTCGTCGATACGCTGGCGACCGTGCTCGGGCTGGAAACCGCGCGTGTCCAGTTCACGCCTGACCTCATGCCCGCCGATATCCTCGGCTCGGAAGTGCTCGATGTGAAGCCCGATGGAAGCCGCGCCTTCCGCTTCATCGAGGGGCCGGTCTTTACCCAGCTCTTGATGGCCGATGAGATCAACCGCGCCAGCCCGCGCACGCAATCGGCGCTGTTGCAGGCGATGCAGGAGGGCGAGGTCACGATCAGCGGCGAGCATCGCACGCTTGGCCGCCCCTTCCATGTGCTCGCGACCCAGAACCCGATCGAGCAAGAGGGCACCTATCCCTTGCCCGAGGCCCAGCTCGACCGCTTCCTCTTGCAGGTCGATGTCGATTATCCCGACCGCGACACCGAGCGCGCGATCCTACTCGCCACCACCGGGGTCGAGCAGGGCGCGGCCCATGCGGTCTTTTCCCCCGATGAGCTGATCGCGGCGCAGGCGCTGATCCGACGGATGCCGGTCGGGGAAACCGTGCTCAATGCGATCCTCGATCTCGTGCGCGCGGCCCGCCCCGGCGCCCCCGAGGCGCCCGCCTGGACCGCCGAGACGCTGGTCTGGGGCCCGGGCCCGCGTGCCGCGCAATCGCTGATGATGGTCACGCGCGCCCGTGCCGCTTTGCAGGGCCGCTTTGCGCCGACGCTTGACGATGTCGCGGCCATGGCCGCGCCGGTGCTGCGCCACCGCATCGCGCTCTCCTTCGCGGCGCGCGCCCGCGGCGAGACCGTCGATGCCGTGATCGCCCGTCTGCAGGGCGCCCGGGGTCAGGCCGCCGCGTGAGCCGTTCCGCCGATCAACTTCGCGCCGATGCCGAGGTCGCCGCAGGTGGCTTGCCCGCGCTTTTGCTTGCCGCCGAGCGGCTGAGCGCGGCACTGGTCAGCGGCAGCCACGGCATGCGCCGCGCCGGGATCGGCGAGGAGTTCTGGCAATATCGTCCGGCGATGGCCGGAGATGATGCCCGCTCGATCGACTGGCGCCGCTCGGCGCGCTCGGACGGGCAGTTCATCCGCGACCGCGAGGCGCAGATCGCGCAATCCGCTGCCCTTTGGGTGGCGCGCGGGCAGGGAATGGATTTCACCGGCGGCCCGGACCGCCCGACCAAGCGCCACCGCGCCGAGATTCTCGCGCTGGCCCTGACCATGGCCTTGCTGCGCGGCGGCGAGCGCGTGGCGCTTCTGGGCGAGGTCCCGCGTCCGGGCAGGCTTCAGGCCGAGCGGATCGCGCAAAGCCTGCTCGAGCCCACGCCCGCCGCGATCGGCGATGACGAGGACCCGCCTGCCGCGCTGATCCGTCCGGGCCAGCAGATCGTGCTGATCTCGGATTTCCTCGGCGATCCCGAACCGGTGATCGGCTTTCTCACCCGCGCGGCCGCGATGGGCGTCAAAGGGGCGCTGTTGCAGGTGCTCGACCCCGATGAGGAAAGCTTCCCCTTCGAGGGCGCAGTGCTCTTCCGTTCCGCCGCCGGTGGCGCCAGCCATGACACGCGCGACGCCAAGGGCCTGCGCGCGGCCTATCTCGACCGGCTGGCAGAGCGCAAAAGCCTGCTCACCCGCGCCGCGACCGAGGCAGGCTGGCATTTCAGCAGCCATGACACCTTAAGCCCGCCCTCTGCCGCGCTCTTGTGGCTTTCCGCCGTGCTGGAGGGCTGATGCTGATCCTTGGTCCCTTGGGTTTTACCGCGCCCTGGCTCTTGCTGGCGCTGGCCGCTCTGCCGGTCCTTTGGGTCATCCTGCGCGCCCTGCCGCCTGCGCCGAAGCTTCTGCGCTTCCCCGGCACGCGGCTGCTCGCCGGGCTGAAGGATCCCCATCCGGTGGCGCAGCGCACGCCGTGGTGGCTGCTCATCTTGCGCTTGGCGGCGCTTGCCGCGCTGATCCTCGCCTTCGCCGGTCCGCTCTGGAAGCCGCGCCCGGATGCGGCGGGGACGGGACCGCTGCTGGTCATGGTCGATGGCGGCTGGGCTGCGGCGCCGGGCTGGTCCGAGGTCCAGACCCGTGCCGCGCGCGAATTCGACCGCGCCGCCTCGGCGGGCCGGGCAGCGGCGCTGATCCTCGCCGATGGCCGGACCGAAGACATCGTGCCCTTCGCGGCGGGCGATGCGCTGGCCGCCCGGATCCGCGCGGCGCAACCCCAGCCCTGGGCCACGCGCTATCCCCCCGATCCCGAGGCGGCGCTGGCGGCGGTGCCTCAAGGCCAACTGCGCACCCTCTGGCTCAGCGACGGGCTCGATCATCCGGGCCGCGAGATCTGGCTCGAGGCTTTGCGCAAACGCGGCCCGGTCACCGTGGTGATGCCGGAGGCCCCGGTCCAGTCCTTGGCGCTGGCACCGGGCGATCAGCCCGTGCTCACCCACCGCGCCACCGCCACCGGTCCAGCGCCGGTGATCCGCGCGGTCGGCCCCGACCCGCAGGGCGTGCTGCGCGAATTGGCGGTGCTGACGCCCGGAGAACCCGTGACCGAGGCCGGCGTCACCCGCCGCCTCGTCCCGGTCGATCTGCCCGCCGAGCTGCGCAACCGCATCCAACGCTTTGAAATCGAAGGCCAACCGGCGGCCGGAACCGTGGTGCTCGCCGATGACCGCATCCGTCGCCGCAAGGTCGCTCTGGTCGGCGATGATCGCGCCAGCGAGGGGCAGGAGCTGCTCTCGCCGCTCCATTACCTGCGCGAGGCGATCGCGCCGAATTCCGATCTCATCGAGGGCAGCCTCGCCGAGGTGCTGCAAGCCGCGCCCGATGTCGTCATCCTCGTCGACCAGACCGGCCTCCCGGGCATGGCGGGGCTTGCTGATTGGGTCGAGCAGGGCGGCCTCCTGATCCGCTTCGCCGGTCCGCGCATGGCCGCCTCCGACCGGCTGGCTGAAGAAGAACTCCTGCCGGTGCGCCTGCGTCCGGGCGGGCGCGACATCGGTGGCGCGCTCAGCTGGGGCGAGCCGCGCCGTCTTGCCGCCTTCGACAGCACCGGCCCCTTCGCCGGGCTCAGCGCCCCCGAAGATGTCACCATCCGCGCCCAGCTCCTGCCAGAGCCCGCGCCCGATCTGCAAAGCCTGACGCTGGTCCAGCTCTCCGACCGCACGCCGCTGGTCACGCGCGAACGCTTGGGCGAGGGTCAGGTCGTCCTCTTCCACACGACGGCCAATGCGGAATGGAGCAATCTGCCGCTCTCGCTCCTCTTCCCACAAATGCTCGACCGCCTGATCCAATCGGCGCGCAGCAGCCAAACTTCCGGCGAAAGCGATGCGGCCGAACAGCCGTTCTGGACTGCGCAATCCTTGCTCGACGGCTTTGGCCGCGCCATGCCCGCGGGCGATCTCGCCCCAGTCGCGGCAGGCGATTTCGCGCAAGGCCCCAGCCCGATCGCCCCGGCGGGCATCTATGCCGCAGGCGAACGTCGCGCGGCGCTCAATGCCGGGGGCGAGCTCATCCCGGCGCGCTGGGACGGCGTCACCGTTGAGACCCGCGACATCGCGCCGGGCGTCGACCTCAAAGGCTGGCTGCTCGCGCTGGCCGCGCTCCTCCTCGTCCTTGATGCGCTGGCCAGCGCCATGCTCTCGCGTGGCAGAAAGGCGGCGGCGTGATGCGTCTTTCATGGTTAAATATCTCCGCCGGAGGCATGCTGAGGCTGCTCGCTCTGGTGATGCTGACGGCTCTCGCCCCCCTTCTTGCCCCCGCACTTGCCTCCGCGCAAAGCCTCGATCCCGACAGCCGCTTGATGCGCGCGGCCAATGCCGATGCTCTGGCCTATGTCATCACCGGTGACGCCGAGATTGACCGCGCCTCCGAGGCCGGGCTCAAGGGGCTCTCGCAGGTGCTGGCCGAACGTACGACGGTGCGGCCGGGTGCGCCGATCGGCATCGATCTCGATCAGGATGATCCGGCGCTTTTGACCTTCCTTTACTGGCCGGTCACCGACAGCCAGCCGCTACCCTCGCCTGCGGCCTATGCCCGGCTCAACCATTTCCTGCGCTCGGGCGGCATGATCCTCTTTGACACGCGCGATGGCGATATTGCGGGTCTCGGCGGGCCTGATGGCACGGCGGCGCTGAAGGCCTTGGCCGCACCGCTCGACATTCCGCCGCTCGCGCCGGTGCCCCATGACCATGTCCTGACCCGGACCTTCTATCTGCTTCAGGACTTCCCCGGGCGCTATGCGGGCAATCCGATCTGGGCCGAGGCGCCGAGTTCCGATGCCGCCGCCGCCGAAGGCGTGCCCTTCCGCAATCTCAATGACGGGGTCTCGCCGGTGATCATCGGGCCGAATGCCTGGGCCGAGGCCTGGGCCGTCGATGACCGCGGCCTGCCGCTTTACGCGGTCGGCACCGGCTTTGAGGGCGAGCATCAGCGCGAGATGGCCTATCGCTTCGGCGTCAATCTGATCATGTATGCGCTGACCGGGAATTATAAATCCGATCAGGTCCATGTCCCGGCGCTGCTCGATCGCCTCAAGGTCGAGGAGGTGCCGCAATGACCGGTCTTGGCTTCGACCCGCTTCTGCCCTGGCCGATTGTCGCGGCGCTCGCCCTGATGGCGGTGCTGGTCGCGCTTTGGGCGCTCTGGAGCGGGCTGCGCGGCTGGATCTGGCGCGGGCTTGCCGGGCTGGTCGCGGCTCTGGCCTTGGCCGGGCCGTTGATCGAGGCGGGGGTGCGCAGCGGGCTTTCCGATATCGTCATCCTGATCGACGATCGCAGCGACAGCCAGACCTTGCTCGGGCGCAGCGCCCAGACCGATCAGGCGGTGACCGAGCTGACCCAGAAGCTTCAGGCCCTGCCGAATACCGAAATCCGCCGCATCACCGTCGGCAATGACCGCGAAGGCACCCTGCTTGGCTCGGCGATCACCCGCGCGCTTGCGGCAGAGCCCGAGGCTCGGGTTGCGGGCGTCATTGCCGTGACGGACGGGCGGCTCCACGATGAGGCGATGCTTCCCGCCACTGCGCCCGCGCCGGTCCATGTGCTCCTCACCGGCAATCCCAGCGATTGGGACCGGCGTCTGGTCATCGAAGAGGCCCCGGCCTTCGCGCTGATCGGCCAGCCCGCGACCATTCGGCTGCGCATCGAGGATCAGGGCAATGTGCCCGCCTCGGTCGCCGCGCAGCCCGCCACCATCCGCCTCTCGGTCGATGGTGGCGAAAGCCAAAGCGCAGCGATCCCGCCGGGCGTGCCCTTCGAGCTGAAGGTCACTCCCGATCATGCGGGCCAAAACGTCGTCTCGATCGGCTTTGACACGCCGCAATCCGAGGTGCCGGAGCTGACCACGCGCAACAATTCCGCCGCGATCCAGATCGAGGGCGTGCGCGACCGCCTGCGCGTCCTGCTGGTCTCGGGTGAGCCCCATGCCGGAGAGCGGACATGGCGCAACCTGTTGAAATCGGATGCGAATGTCGATCTGATCCATTTCACCATCCTGCGCTCGCCCGACAACAGCGACCCGGTGCCGGTCGATGAGATGTCGTTGATCGCTTTCCCGACCCGCGAGCTCTTCATGGAGCGGATCAAGGATTTCGATCTCATCATCTTCGACCGCTATTCGGTGCGCGGCATCCTGCCCCCCGAATATTACGACAATATCGTGCGCTATGTGCAGGACGGCGGCGCGGTTCTGGTCGCGGCCGGGCCGGAAATGGCCACGGTCGAAAGCCTCAACCTCTCGCCTCTGGGCCAGATCCTGCCGGGAAAACCCACCGGGCGGCTCTTCGAGCAGCCCTTCCTGCCGCGCCTGACGCCCGAAGGCGAACGCCATCCGGTGACGGCGGGGCTTCCGGGCGCGCCGGGGCCCGAGGATAAAGGTCCGCATTGGGGGCGCTGGCTGCGCATGTCGCAGATGCAGCCCGTGCCCGGCGCCGAGGTCGTACTCAAGGGCGCCGAGGACCAGCCGCTTCTGGTCCTGAACCGCGTCGGCAAGGGCCGGGTGGCGCTGCTGTCCTCGGATCAGGTCTGGCTCTGGGGGCGTGGCTTTGAAGGCGGCGGGCCGCAGCTCGAATTGCTGCGCCGGATTGCCCATTGGACGATGAAAGAGCCCGAGCTCGAGGAAGAGACATTGCTGGCCGATGTCGGGCGCGAGCTGCGCGTGACGGTGACGCGGCGGACGATGAAGGATCAGGCCGGGCCGGTCAAAATCACCGGACCCGAGGGCTACAGCCAGGATCTGCCCCTGACCGCCGCCGGTCCCGGCGTCTTCAGCGCGGTCTGGCAGGCACCGGGCGAGGGGCTTTACCGGCTCAGCGACGGCGAGATCACCCGCGTCGTGGCGCTCGGCCCCGCCGTACCGCGTGAATTTGAGCAAACCGTCGCCAGCGGCGAGGGCTTTACCAAGCTCACCGAGGCGACACAGGGCGGGATCCTGCATCTCTCGGACGGGGTCCCGGCCTTGCGCACGGTCCGGCCGGGGCGCTCGGCCCATGGTCAGGGCGTTACGGGCGAGTGGATCGCGATCACCCCGCGCGAGGCCGCGACGGTGACCGGGCGCACCCATTATCCGCTGCTGCCGGGCTGGGCCTGGCTTGCGCTGATCGCGGGGCTGGTGCTCATCGGCTGGCTGCGTGAGGGCCGCGCCCGCGCGCTCTGAGCGCGCCTGGAACCGGGGTTTGGCAGAAAATCCTTTGCCTGCGCCGATGTCTGGGAAACTTGCCAAGGCCTCAGCCCGTTGCTAGGCAGACGAAAACGACCCGAGAGGAATGCCGATGGCCACCGAAGACAGCAGCTACGTTCCCCCGACCGAGGTGGATATCGCGATGATCAAGCGGCTTATTCCGCATCGCTATCCCTTCCTCTTGGTCGACAAGGTCAAGGACATCGTCGCGGGCGAAAGCTGCGTCGGCGTCAAGAATGTGACCTCGAACGAGCCCCATTTCGAAGGCCATTTCCCGCAAGAGCCGGTGATGCCGGGCGTGCTCATCATCGAGGCCATGGCGCAGGCGGCGGCGGTTCTGGTCGGCGCGACGCTCGATCTCGCCGACAAGGGCATGGGCACCTATTTCATGTCGATCGACAAATGCCGCTTCCGCAACAAGGTCGTGCCGGGAGATGTGCTTGAATTGCATATGAAAACCCTGCGTGGCGGCGGCAAGATCTGGAAATTCGAGGGTCGCGCCATCGTCAATGGCGTGCTGTGCGCCGAGGCCGAGGTCATGGCCATGCTGAACCGGACCGACAATGGCTGAGACCCGCATCCATCCCAGCGCGATCATCGAACCCGGCGCCGAGATCGGCCCGGGTTGCGAGATCGGTCCGTTCTGCATCGTCGGACCCGAGGTGCGTCTGGGCGCGGGGGTGACCTTGCAATCCCATGTCGTGCTGACCGGCGCGACGACCATCGGCGATGAGACCGCGATTTTCCCCTTCGCCTCGATCGGGCAGGCGCCGCAGGATCTGAAATTCAAGGGCGAGAAGACGCAGCTGATCATCGGCAAGCGCAACCGCATCCGCGAATATGTGACGATGAACCCCGGCACCGAAGGCGGCGGCGGGATCACGCAGGTTGGCGATGACGGGCTCTTCATGGCGGGCGCTCATGTCGCCCATGATTGCCGGATCGGCGACCGGGTCATTCTGGTCAACCACGTCTCGGTCGCGGGCCATTGCGTGCTTGAAGACGATGTCATCGTCGGAGGGCTCTCGGGCGTTCATCAATTCGTGCGCATCGGCCATGGCGCGATGATCGGCGCCCTGAGCATGGTCACCGCCGATGTCATCCCCTTCGGTCTGGTGCAGGGGCCGCGCGCTCATCTTGACGGGCTGAACCTCGTCGGGCTGAAGCGGCGCGGCGCCTCGCGCGATGAAATCCACGCGTTGCGCGATCTGCTGGGCAAGCTCGGCGGCGGCGCCTTCCGCGACACCGCGCGCCATATGGCCGAGGAGGAGCATCCCGCCAAGATCCGCGAAGTGCTCGATTTCATCCTCGGGCCCTCGGATCGCAGCTTTCTGGCGCCCCATCCATGAGCCGCATTGCCATTATCGCAGGCGAGGGGGAGCTCGCCCCCGCCATCGTGGCCGAGCTGGACGCGCCGCTGATCTATGCGCTCGCCGGGCTCTCGCCCAAGGTCGCGGCCGAGCCCTTCCGGCTCGAACGGCTGATCCCCTTCCTCGACCATCTCTTGGATCACGACGTGTCCGAAGTGGTCTTTGCCGGAGCGATCCGGCGGCCGAAGCTTGAGCCCGATCTGTTCGATCCGCGCACGCTGCAAATCGTGCCGCGCATCATCGCGGCGATGCAAACCGGCGATGATGCCGCCTTGCGCGAGGTGTTGGCGGTCTTCGAGGAAAGCGGGCTTGCAGTGCGCTCGGTCGAAGAGATCGCGCCGGGGCTGGTGCCGGGCGCGGGGCTGCTCGCAGGCGCGCCCTCGGACCGCGACCGCAAGGATGCCGAGGAAGCCGCGCGCATCGTCTCGGGGCTTGGCGGCTATGACATCGGGCAGGGCGCGATCGTCGCTCAGGGCCTGTGC
The DNA here is from genome assembly GCF_000444995.1 of Paracoccus aminophilus JCM 7686. Classification (NCBI taxonomy): domain Bacteria; kingdom Pseudomonadati; phylum Pseudomonadota; class Alphaproteobacteria; order Rhodobacterales; family Paracoccaceae; genus Paracoccus; species Paracoccus aminophilus. Next base: position 1,052,648 of record NC_022041.1, read on the forward strand.
ATGGCGGTCGAGGCGCTTCCGGGCACCGATGCGATGTTGGAGTTCGCCGCGAAGTTCCGCGATCTGCGCCCCAATCCGAAAGGCGCGAAAGGCGTGCTCTACAAGGCGCCGAAGCCCGGACAGGACCGCCGCATCGACCTGCCGACGCTCGGCCCGGAAACCGTGCGCCGCGCCGCCGAGGCCGATCTGGCCGGGATCGCCTGGGAAGCGGGCGGGGTCATCTTGCTCGACCGCGCCCGCACAATTGCCGATGCCGAAGCGGCGGGGCTTTTCCTTTGGGCGCGCGACTGACACGGGCCGGATCGGGCGAGCCTCGCCCGGTCAAGCGGGCCGGATGCCCTCAACGACCCGCGCGCGGCCCGCGCCGCGGGGGTGGATGCCGCAGGAGTGGATCATGCGCTATTTCCTGATTGCCGGAGAGCCCTCGGGCGACAATCTCGGCGCGGCCCTGATGGCGGGGCTGCGCGCGCTTGACCCCGAGGCGGAATTCGCGGGCGTCGGCGGGCGCGCGATGATGGCGCAGGGGATGGAGAGCCTCTTTCCGATGGAAGAGCTCTCGATCATGGGCATTGCCGAGGTGCTGCCCAAATATTTCCACCTCAAGCGCCGCATTGCCGAAACCGCGCGCGCGGTCGCGGAATTCGCGCCCGATGCGCTGATCACCATCGACAGTCCGGATTTCTGCCTGCGCGTCGCCAAATCGGCCCGCGCGCTGAACCCGGGGCTGCGCACCATCCATTATGTCGCGCCCTCGGTCTGGGCCTGGCGCGCGGGGCGGGCGGCAAAAATGGCGAAGGTGATCGACCATGTGCTGGCGATCCTGCCGTTCGAGCCGCCGCTGATGGAGGCCGCGGGGATGAGCTGCGATTTCGTCGGCCATCCGATCGCGGCGGAAGCGCAGGCGGGCCCCGGTGAGGCCGCGGCCTTCCGCGCGGCGCAAGGCATTGCCCCGGACGCGCCGCTGCTTCTGTGCCTGCCGGGCTCGCGCCGGACCGAGGTTGGCCGTCTCGGCCCGCGCTTTGGCGAGGCGCTGCGCCTGCTTGGCGCGCAAATGCCCGCGCTGCGCGTCGTCATTCCGACCGTGCCGAATGTCGCGGCTCTGGTGCGCGAGATGACCGCCGACTGGCCAAGCGCGCCGGTCGTCATCGAGGACAGCGCGGCCAAGAAAGCGGCCTTCGCGGCGGCGGATGTCGCGCTGGCGGCTTCGGGGACGGTGAGCCTCGATCTGGCCGCCAATGGCGTGCCGATGGTGATTGGCTATGACGTCGCGCCGCTCAGCCGCCTGCTGATGGGGCTGCTTTTGAAAACCGATACGGTGACGCTGGTCAATCTGGTCAGCGAGACCCGCGCGGTGCCGGAATTTCTGGGGAAGGCCTGTCAGCCCGGCCCGCTTGCCGGGGCTCTGGCCGATCTGTGGAACGACCCCGAGGCTCGGGATCGCCAGGTGGCCGCGATGGATCTGACCATGGCGCGGCTGGGGCGCGGCGGCGAGGCTCCGGGCCTGCGCGCCGCGCGGTCTGTCCTCGACGCGATCAGAGCGCGGCGGTGACGATGACCTCGACCTTATAATCCGGGGTCGCCAGAGCCGCTTCGCCGGTGGCGCGAGCGGGCGTATGGCCTGCCGGAACCCAAGCGTCCCAGACCGCATTCATCGCCGCGAAATCGGCGTTGATATCGGCCAGCCAGATCTGCGCCTTGAGGATGCGCGTCTTGTCGGTTCCGGCGGCTGCCAGCAGACGGTCGACTTCGGCGAGGCAGGTTTTGGTCTGCTCGGTCACGGAATCGCCGGCATTGCCGACCTGACCGGCCAGATAGACGGTGCCGTTGTGCACGACGGCTCCGCTCATACGTGCGCCGACGTCGATACGCTTGATCTCCGACATGGGTAGTCCTCTCTTTGAGATGGCCGGGCCGGGGCCGCGACCGGATGAATAATGCTGTCATGCCAAAGCACGGCGCCGCGATCAATGCCGCGATCAACCTGCCGCGCGACCCGGCTTAAACCGGATCGAAGCTGACGAGATAAAGCGTGCCGGTGCCGCGGGCTTGCAGCGCGGCCTCGGGTCGTTCGAGCCGCAGGCAGTCGAGCTTGCCAAGCGCGGTCCCCGCAACCTCAACTCGACCGGTGCCGCAAAAGATCAGGCAGGTCTCGCCCGAGACCGGCAGGCTAATCTCTCCGGCGATTTCATGGCGCGTCAGGCGATGGGTGACGCGCCCGCGCCGGGACATGGCGTTGAGATCGGTGATCTCCGACCCGATCAGCCGGGCCGAGGTCGGTGCATCGGCCGGGAAGGAGAAGGGCGCGGTGTCCTGACGCAGCTCGGTCTCGCCAAGGCCTTCGACCGCAAGCAGGATGCCGTCGCCCTCAAGCACGGACAGGCTGCGGTCGATGCCCGGGAAGACCGAGAACGGCCCGTCGGTTGCGACGCTCGCCGTGCTTAGGCGCCAATCGAAATCATCGGTGCTGGCGCCTTCGGGGTGAATGGCAATCTCGATGGTGATGCCTTTGCCGTTCTTCCACGGCATACGGCGGTGATCTTCGGCGCGGAGGAGGGTCATCTTCGTCCTGTTGCTGCGATCCGGCGGGCAAACCCCGCGTCAACTGCGATCTAGCCCGCTTGGCGCGTCAAGGTCCAGTGCTGGACGCGACGGCGCATCGGACCTAGATTCGGCGCGTGGCAGCAGGGAGCACCGCCGGATGGGCTGGCTCGACCGAATCGCAGAACGGCTGATGCTCAAGGCGCGTGCCGAGGGGAAGTTGTCCGGCCTTGCCGGCGAGGGCAAACCCTTGCCCGCCCATCCCGAAGAGGCGATGATCGACACCGGCACCGCGCTTGGCTATCGCATCATGGCCGAGGCGGGCGTCCTGCCCACCGAAATCGTCATCAAGAAAGAGATCGACGCGCTGCGGCTTGCACTCGCGGATCTGCCCGAAGGCGAGGACCGCCGCGCGGCGCTGGCCCGTTTGGCCGATCTGGAAATGCGCCATGCCATGGCCCAAGAAGCCCGCCGCGCCTTCATGCGTTGAAACGCGAAGGATATGAGCCCGCGAGGAAGAATGGATTCGGATATGTCGGGAAGATCTGGAGCGGGTGAAGGGAATCGAACCCTCGTATTCAGCTTGGGAAGCTGCTGCTCTACCATTGAGCTACACCCGCGACCCGGCCCGAGTAGCGCGCCCGGCGCGGCGCGTCAAGACGGGTTCGCAGGTGGGGCGGTCAGCGCAGACCCATTTCCGCCAAAGCATCGGCGATGGCGGTGGGCAGAGAGGGCTCTTCCTCGCGGCCTTGCGGCAGGTCGGGCGGGCTTTCCTCGCCCTTGAGATAGCGCCAGCCCTGGAAGGGGCGGCGCGGGGTGGCTGCGACGCGGACAAGCTCGGGGTCGAGGACAAGAGCGCAGCGCGCGATCCCGTCTTCGCCGATCCGCTCTTCAAGCCCGATCAGCCGCTGACGCGCCAGCATCACGCCCTTGAAGACCCAATAGATCGAGCCGCCATCGAGCAGCTCGGCCTCGCGCTTGGGCCACATCCGCGTGACATGGCAGGGGGATTCGCCCTGCCAGCGTTGCTGCTGCCAGGCGGCGAGCTCGGTCGGGGAATCGCAGCCGACGCAGAGTTTGATGAGATTGAGTGGTGCGGTCATGGCCGAAGACATAGGCCCGGCCGAGAGCCGCCGCAAGCGCCTGCGCTGAATGTGACGAGGCGGGACCTAGGCCAAGCCCACACCAAGCCGCTATCAGACCGACAGCAAACCGACGCCAAACCGACACCAAACGGACGCGGGGACGGGGTTGCACCTCTGAGGCGGCGGGTTTACCGCTGGCAGGTAAGACAGGAAAACCTCATGACAACGCACGCCCCCCATCCGGTCCGCCGGCTGCCTCTGCCTGAATTCGTGGCAATGATGGCGCTGGTGTCGGCCGTCGTCGCCTTTTCGATCGACTCGATGCTGCCCGCGCTGCCCGAAATCGCGCTGGAGCTGACCCCCGGCGACCTGAACCGCGCCCAGCTGGTGCTGACCGCCTTCATGGCGGGCATGGGATTCGGCACCTTCTTCTCGGGGCCGCTCTCTGATGCGATCGGGCGCAAACCCGCGATCACCTTTGGCTTCGCGCTTTATGCCGTGGCGGCGCTGGCGGCCTCGCAGGCGCAATCGCTGGAGTTCCTGCTGGCCGCGCGTTTCGTCATGGGGCTGGGGGCCTCGGCGCCGCGAATTTCCAGCATGGCGCTGGTGCGCGATCTCTATCAGGGCCGCGAGATGGCGCGGATCACCAGCTTTGTCTCGATGGTCTTCATCCTGATCCCGGCGGTGGCACCGCTGCTCGGGCGTCAGGTCATCCATCTGTTTGGCTGGCATGGGGTCTTCGGGTCGTTCGTCGTGCTGGCGGTGATCGGGGCAACTTGGGTCAACCTGCGCCAAGCCGAGACCCTCCCGCGCGAGATGCGGCGCGGCTTCAGTGCGAAATCGCTGGTCTCGGGCATTATCGAGGTCGCGTCGAACCGGCAGGTCATGCTGATCACCGTGGTGCTGGCGCTTGGCTTTGGTCAGATGTTCGCGCTGCTGAGCTCGGCCGAACAGATCTTCCGCGTCATCTATGACCGCGGCGAGAGCTTCCCCTATTGGTTCGCGATCATGGCGCTCTTTGCCGGTTCGGCGAGCCTCCTCAACGCCAAGATGGTCTTCCGCTACGGCATGAAGCGCATGGCGCGCGAGGCCTATGTGATGCAATCGGTGATCTCGCTGGTGATGGTGGTGCTGATCTATGGCGATCTGCTGCCCGAAGTGCTGCGCTTCCCGGTCTTCTTCTTCTGGGCGGTGACGGTCTTTGCCATGGCGGGGGTGACTTTCGGCAATCTCAACGCGCTGGCGCTGCAGAAGATGGGCCATATCGCGGGCACGACGGCCTCGGTGGTCTCGGCCTTCTCGACCTTCGGCGCGGTGGCGATCGCGGCGCCGATCGGGCTGCTCTTTGACGGCACCTTGCGCCCGATGGTGGCGGCGACGCTGATCTGCTCTTGCCTCGCCACGGTGCTGATGAGCCGGATCCGCGAGGGCTGAGCCTGCGCGCAGAGCAGCGATCTTAGGCGGCGACCGCAAGGCGCCGCCTTTTTCATGGGCGCAGGCCCGCGCATTTAGACGGCAGGCGGGGCGGGCGATTTCGGGCAAAATAAAAGGCCCCGCGAGGGGCCTGAAGGTCCGGTCGATCCGGAAGGAATGGCAGCCCGTAGGGGAGTCGAACCCCTCTTTTCAGGTTGAAAACCTGACGTCCTAACCGATAGACGAACGGGCCATTCCAATCCCGTGCGGTGTAACCCGCGCGGTGTGAGGCGGTGTTTAGGCCAGCCCGAAGATGGCCGCAAGGGGGGAACTGAGCTTTTCCGACATTCCTGCGAAGATTATATGTCGCCGCGCGATTTCAAAGGCTTTCGCGCGAAGAATGTGGGAATTTTCAGGATTTTCGGCAAAATAAAAGGCCCCGCGAGGGGCCTGAAGGTCCGGTTGATCCGGAAGGAATGGCAGCCCGTAGGGGAGTCGAACCCCTCTTTTCAGGTTGAAAACCTGACGTCCTAACCGATAGACGAACGGGCCATTCCAGTCCCGTGCGGTTCAACCCGCGCGGTGTGGAGCGGTGTTTAGGGCAGGGTGCGAAAGCTCGCAAGAGGAAAAGTCACCTCGCGCGAAAATAGTTCGCACCCGCCGGTCATGCCACTTCGGCGGCATCGTCGAGACGCAGCCGCACGCGCTCTTTGCCGCCCCAAAGCGAAAGTTCGAGCTTGCCCGCCAGATGGAAGCGCCGCCCCTTGGCGCCCAGCATCCCGGGGCCAAGCGGCCCGTTCATCGCGCCCCAGGCGACGGCCTCGACCGGCTGCGAGCCGGGGCTGCGGAAGCGCAGGCGCAGGTGGCTGTCGCCCATCGTGGTGACGTTCTCGACCAGCTGCTCGGCAAAGGCAAAGCGCGGGGCGGGAGCGGCCTGCCCGAAGGGGCCAGCGCGTTCGAGCAGATGCATCATCTCGACCGAGGCACCCTGCGGATCCAAAAGGCCCGAGATCCGCAGATCATTGACGCCCGAGCGCTCGGCCATTTCGCGCGACAAGAGCTCGGCGAGACGCGCCATCGCCTGCGGGATCAGCTCTTCGGCGACGGTCAGCCCGGCCGCCATGGCATGTCCGCCGCCCTTGATCAGCAGGCCCTCGCTGGCAAGGCGCTGGATCGCACGGCCGAGATCGACGCCCGGCACCGAGCGGGCCGAGCCCTTGCCGATACCGCGCTCGACGCCGATGACGACCGAGGGCAGGTTCACCGCCTCTTTCACCCGCGCTGCGACAATGCCGACAACGCCGGGATGCCAACCCTCGCCCGCCGCCCAGGCGAGCGGGCCGGGCGCGGCGGCAAGATGAGCCTCGACCTGAGCCAGAGCCTCGTCGCGGACAGCGGCCTCAATGGCGCGGCGGTCGCGGTTGAGCTCATCGAGCTGCTTGGCCAAGGCCTCGGCGCGGCGCGGATCGGTGGTGGAAAGGCAAAGCGCGCCCAGATCGGCCCGACCGACCCGGCCACCGGCATTGATGCGCGGCCCGAGGAGAAAGCCGAGATGAAAGGCGCTCGGCGCCGAATCAAGCCGCGCGACATCCGAAAGCGCCGAGAGGCCGACACGCTCGCGCCGGGCCATGACCACTAGCCCCTGCCGGACAAAGGCGCGGTTGACGCCAATCAGCGGCGCGACATCGGCCACAGTCGCCAAGGCGACCAGATCGAGCATCGCGATCAGATCGGGCTGGGCGCGCCCGGATTCGCGCAGAAGCTTGTTCGCCTGAACCAGCGTCAGAAAGACCACGCCCGCCGCACAAAGATGGCCCAAGGAGCCGTCTTCATCCTGCCGGTTCGGGTTCACCACGGCCAGCGCCGGGGGCAGGGTTTCGCCACCCTGATGGTGGTCGAGCACAATCACATCGGTGTCCTTGGCCGCCGCTAAGGCGTCATGGCTCAGCGTGCCACAATCGACGCAGATGATCAGATCATGGGCACTGGCGAGCTGGCTGATCGCGGGCGCATTCGGGCCATAGCCCTCGTCAATCCGGTCGGGAATATAAAGCGTGGTCTCGCGCCCCTGCGCGCGGAACCAGTCGATCAGCAGCGCCGCCGAAGAACCGCCATCGACATCGTAATCAGCAAAGATCGCGACGCGCTGGCCGCTGTTCGCCGCCGCGACAATACGCTCGGCCGCGGGCGCCATATCGCGCAGGCGCAGCGGATTGGGCAGCAGATCGCGCAATTTGGGCTCTAGATAGCCCTGCGCATCGGCGGCAGTGACCTCGCGCGAGGCCAGCACACGGGCGATTGGCAAGGGCAGGGCGGACTCTTGCGCCAAGGCCTCAGCCGCGCGCTCGAGCGCAGGGTCAGGGGAAAGCCAGCGGCGGCCGGTCAGGGAGTTTTCGACATTCAGAAAAGCGCTCATGCTTGGGTTTCTGCGCCAGTCGCGGCAGGCTTGCAAGCCCGGCGGCTTGGGGGCGCGGACCGCCGCACGAAAGCCGCATGAAAAAGGCGGCATGCCCTGCGACATGCCGCCCTTGAAACGCCTACAGCGCCGATCAGCGGATCGGGTTGCGATAGATCATGCGGCGGATCGAGCCGGTTTTAGAACGCATGAGAATGGTCTCGGTCTGGAGGTAATGAGGCTGACGCTTGACGCCCTGCACGATCGAGCCATTGGTCACGCCGGTCGCGGCAAAGATCACATCGGCCGTCACCAGCTCATCGCGCGAATAGATGCGGTTGAGATCGGTGATGCCCGCCTTATGGGCGCGGCCGCGCTCATCATCGTTACGGAACAGAAGCCGCCCCCACATCTGCCCGCCCATGCATTTGAGCGCCGAGGCCGCCAGAACGCCCTCAGGAGCGCCGCCCGAGCCCATATACATGTCGATCCCAGTCAGCTCGGCCTCGGCGACATGGATCACGCCCGCGACATCGCCATCGGTGATCAGACGGATCCCCGCGCCGGTCGAACGCACTTCCTCGACCAGATCTTCGTGGCGCGGACGTTCGAGAATGCAGCAGGTGATGTCGCTGGCAGCAACGCCGCGCGCTTTGGCCAAAGCATGAACGCGCTCGGAGGGCGTCATTTCAAGGTTGACGATGTCCTTGGGATAGCCCGGGCCGATGGCGAGCTTGTCCATATAGACGTCGGGCGCGTGCAGCAGCGTGCCGCGCGGCGCCATGGCGATCACGGTCAGCGCATTCGGCATGTCCTTGGCGGTCAGCGTCGTGCCTTCCAGCGGATCCAGCGCGATATCAACCTCGGGGCCATTGCCCGAGCCGACCTCTTCGCCAATGTAAAGCATCGGCGCCTCGTCGCGCTCGCCCTCGCCAATGACGACGACGCCCTTGATGTCGAGCAGGTTGAGCTGTTCGCGCATCGCATTGACGGCCGCCTGATCGGCCGCCTTTTCATCGCCTCGCCCGATCAGGCGGGCCGAGGCATGAGCAGCAGCCTCACTGACACGGGCAAGCCCGAGAGAGAGCATCCGGTCATTGAAATCGGTGGAGGGCATCGCAATATTCCTTAGGCAATATGCTGGTTTGCCGGGGTTCTAAGCCCGAGGAGGGGGTGCAGCAAGTCTGTGTGCGCTAACGGCTCAGATTTCATGGAGTTCAAGCGCGAGGGCATGGATTCGCGGCACGATATCACCAAGCGTCTCATGGATCAGCCGGTGTCGTGCAATCCGGCTTAACCCGGCAAAACGCGGGCTCGAGATACGGATGCGGAAATGGCTCTCACCGCCGTCGCGAAAGCCGGAGTGCCCGCGATGCCCCTCGCTTTCATCAATGATTTCCAGTATTTGCGGATCGAGCGCCGATAGCCGTGCCCGCATCTCGTCGGCAATCATCCCGACCCCCCTTTTCTCAGACGTGAAATAGCCTAAACTACTGCTCCCGAATAAGACAAGGCAGGTAAAATGAGCAAGAGCGACCCGTTCGCCTTCGATATTTCGGCCGCTTCCGACAAGAAGCGCCGGGCGAAAGGACGCCGTGGCATGTCAGGTGCTTTCGAGACCTCGACACGCCGCTGCGACAAGGCAGGCTGTGAAGAGCCAGGGCAATACCGCGCCCCGAAATCCCCGCGGAACCTCGAAGATTTCTTCTGGTTCTGCAAAGAGCATGTCCGTGAATACAATCTCAACTGGAACTATTTTCAGGGCCAGTCGGAAGAGGAATTCCAGGAATTCCTCGACAATGCCACCGTTTGGGACCGCCCGACGAAACCCTTCGGCCGCGCTGCGCAGGACCAGAAATGGGCGCGCCACGGCATCGACGACCCGCTGGAGATTCTCGGCGCCAACGGCACCAACCCCGAGGTGCGCGCCAAGATGAACCTGCGTAAACTTCCGCCAACTGAGCGCAAGGCGCTGGAAATTCTCGAAGCCAAGGACAGCTGGACCCGCGCCGAGATCCGGAAACAATACAAATCCTTGGTGAAAGACCTCCACCCGGACATGAACGGCGGCGACCGTTCGGACGAGGACCGCCTGCAAGAGGTCGTCTGGGCCTGGGATCAAATCAAGGAAAGCCGCAGCTTTCGCGACTAAAAGGGCGCGCTGCCCCCGCGCGTGCCGCGCTCCCCCGGGGTATTTTTGTGATAAAGAAAGCCCGGGCCGCATTTGGCGCTCCGGGCTTTGTCTTTCATGTAAAAATATCCTGCGGGGGTTCGGGGGCGCAAAGCCCCCGATGATCGCTCAGAGCGCGGCCTTGAGGGCTTCTGCGAGATCGGTGCGCTCCCAGGAGAAGCCGCCGTCGGCTTCAGGGGCGCGGCCGAAATGGCCGTAGGCCGCCGTCCGGCGATAGATCGGGCGGTTCAGTTGCAGGTGCTCGCGGATGCCGCGCGGGGTGAGATCCATAGCTTTGGTGACGGCCTTTTCGATCTCGGCCTCAGGAACCGTGCCGGTGCCGAAGGTATCGGCATAGATCGAGAGCGGCTTGGCCACGCCGATCGCATAGCTCACCTGAATGACGCAGCGCTGCGCGAGGCCGGCCGCCACGACGTTTTTGGCGAGATAGCGCGCGGCATAGGCTGCCGAGCGGTCGACTTTGGTCGGGTCCTTGCCCGAGAATGCGCCGCCGCCATGGGGGGCGGCTCCGCCATAGGTGTCGACGATGATCTTGCGCCCGGTCAGGCCCGCGTCGCCGTCGGGTCCGCCGATGACGAAGGTGCCGGTCGGGTTGACCCACCATTCAGTCTCTTCGCTGATCCAGCCTTCGGGCAGGATTTCGCGGATATAGGGCTCGACGATCTGACGGATATCGGCAGAGGTCTGGCTTTCGAATTTATGCTGGGTCGAGAGCACGATCGAGCTGACGCCGACCGGCTTGCCATTCTCATAGCGCACCGAGAGCTGTGATTTCGCATCCGGCCCGAGGGTCGGCTCTGCGCCCGATTTCCGGACTTCGGCCAAGCGGCGCAGGATGGCATGGCTATAGAGCAGTGGTGCGGGCATCAGCTCGGGCGTTTCATCCGTCGCATAGCCGAACATGATGCCCTGATCGCCCGCGCCGTCTTTGTCGACGCCCTGGCTGATATGGGCCGATTGTTCATGCAGGACGTTCTTCACCTTGCAGGTTGCCCAGTGGAACTTTTCCTGTTCATAGCCGATGTCACGGATGACACCGCGAGCGATTTGCTCAATGTTTTCCATCTCTTGATGGAGGCGGCCCTTGTTTTCCAGACCGATCTCGCCGCCGATGACCACGAGATTGGTTGTCGCGAAGGTCTCGCAGGCGACGCGGGCGTTGGGTTCGTCAGTCAGCAGTGCGTCGAGCACGGCATCGGAAATCTGATCGCAAACCTTGTCGGGGTGGCCTTCGGAAACCGATTCCGAAGTGAAGACGAAATTTTGTCTGGACATGAAATGCTCCGTTCGATGTCATCGTCACGCCAGGAAGCCGTTGTGACGATCCCCTTCACCGTTAGGCCCTTGATCGCGTGAGGTCAACCAGCGGATTTCCGGCTTTTTCCGCGCTTTTGAAGGACTGCCCCGAGAAAAAGCGCAAGCGCTGCGAGGACGGCGGGCCAGTCTCCGGTCCGGCTCCAGAGCGTTGGCGGCAGATGAGCGGGCAGCCGGGCATCCAGGCGGCCTTCGACATTCATGTCGATTTCCTGGCGGATGTTGCCATGGGCGTCGATGACCGCCGAGACCCCGGTATTGGCGACGCGGATCATCGGCAGGCCTGATTCGATGGCGCGCAGCCGGGTCTGGGCCAGATGCTGCCACGGCCCGGACACCGTGCCGAACCAGGCGTCATTGGTGATTTGCAGCAGCCATTCCGGGCGCTCGGGGCCCGAGCGGATGACATGGCGCGAGAAAATCGCCTCGTAGCAGATCAGGACCTGAACCGGGGGCAGGCCATCGCCAAGCCCGTGGAGCGTGCGGGGGCCCACGCCGGGCGTATAGCCATTGCCATAGCGCGCCGCGAAAGCCGAGATCCCGAGCCGCGACAGCGCGTCGCCCCAAGGGGTATATTCGCCGAAGGGCACGAGGTGGAACTTGTCGTAGGTCTGGCCGATTTGGCCGTCGCGGCGGAACTCGACGAAGCTGTTGAAATAGCGCTCATCCTCGCGGCGCTGGATGCCCAGAAGCACCGGCGCATTGGCAAGGCGGGTCAGATCGGCGGGGGCAGAGCCCGCGTCTTCGAGCAGGAAGTTCACCGCAGTTTCCGGCCAGATCACGGCGGCGGGCGCGCTGCCATCTGCGGTCGGACCGGCCGAAAGATCGACCAGCCGCTGAAAAAAGACCTGGCTCCAATAGGGATCCCATTTCAGCCGCTGCTCGGCATTGGGCTGGACCAGACGCAGCACCTCGGGGCGGTCGGGGGGCAGTGGCGCGGCAAGGCGCGTGGTGCCGTAAAACCAGGCGCTGGCGATGAGGAGGGCGGAGAGGATGGTGCCGCGCACGGCTCCGGCCGGGGCACGCGCCTTACCGCGCCACAGCGCGACTGGCAAAGCGGCGGCGAGCATGGTCAGGGCCGACAGGCCCGTGCTGCCAAAGAGCGCGGCGGTTTGCGCGGCGGGCGTGTCGATCCAGATATGGCCGGTCAGCGCCCAAGGCAGGCCGGTGAAAAGCCAGCCCCGGCACCAATCGGAAAGCACGATGACGGCGGCAAAGGCCACGCCGCGCGCGCGCCAGCCCGAGGTCAGACGCGCCGCAAGCCAGCTCGGCACCGCCCAGAAGAGCGCGCCGCCCAGAGCCATGAAGAACAGCGCGAAAGGTGCCATCCAGCCATAGATCTCTGGCTCGACGAGAAAAGGCTCGACGATCCAGGACATGGCCAGCGCGAAATAGCCAAAGCCTGCGGTCAGTGCCCGGAAGCTTGCAATTCGTGGGGTTGCAGCATGTCCGACACGCCAGGTGATCCCGGCGAGGCCCAGAACCGCGAGCGGCCAGAGCCCCCAAGGGGCCTGGCCAAACGCGCCCGCGACCCCAAGGAGGAGGTCAAGCCCGATCAGCGCAATCCGGCGCTGACGCGAGGGCCGCGACGTGGCGGGCTGGTCCTGCATGGCCGGGCCTCTGGATCAGGCCTCGCTCGCCGTCGGATCGACGGCGGCCGCTGCTTCTGCCTCGGCTTCTGCCGCTTTGGCCGCAGCAGTCTTGCGGGGCGCGCGCTTGCGCACGGGCTTGGCCGGAACGTCCACCGCTGCCGCCTCGGGGGCTGCATCGGTTGCCGCAGCGACCGGCTCGGCCTTTTTGGCGCGGCTGCGCGGTTTGCGGGCAGGCTTGGCTTCGGCGACGGGGGCCTCAGCGGGCTCTGCCGCGGCGAGAGCTGCGGTTTCGGCCTCGGCTGCGCTCGGGCTTTCTGCCGGAGCGGCTGCGGCTTTGGCCGGTTTGCGGGGCGCACGTTTGCGCGGCGCTTTGACTGGAGCGGCAGGCTCGGCCACGACCTCAGCCGGGGTAGCGGTGGTCGGGGCTGCGGTTGCCTCGGACACAGGCGCCGTGGCGGCGACAGGTGCAATCGGCTCGGCACTTGCGGCCGGGCTTGCTGCGGCCTCAGTGGTCGGGCGGTCGGCAGCTTGCGGTGCCGCAGGCGCTGCGGCGCGCGGGGTGGCTGCCGGGGTCTTGATCGGGATGATCTCGACCTTTTCGGAGCGCGCCGGTGCTTCGCTGGTGTGATCGCTCGATTCGCTCAGCAGGATCGAGGGGCGGAAGCTGCGCAGCATGAAGTCCGGGACATGGTCGCCCATGCCGAGAACCGGATTGCGATCATCGCGACGGTTGTCACGTCCGCGCTCGCCGCGCTCATGGCGATGCTCGCCACGGGTCTCGCGCCGGTCTTCACGGTTGTCACGATTGTCGCGCCGATCTTCGCGGCCACGACCACGGTTCTGCTCGGAGCGGGCGTTATCGCGGCCTTGCTCGTGCCGGCCTTGCTCGTTGCGGGACTGATCCTGACGACCTTGCTCGTTGCGGTTCTGCTCGTGACGACCCTGATCTTGGCGGCCCTGATCGTTCCGCACCTGCTCATGGCGGGGCTGGTCGGCCGGGCGCTCGTCACGCGGTGCCGGAGCTTCTGCCACCGGGGCGACATCGGCAATCGGCGCCATCGCGGCGACATGCTCGTGCTCATGATCGCGATCGCGGCTGCGGCCACGGCGGCCACGTTCGCGCTCTTTGCCCTTGCGCTCATGGCGACCATTCGCCTGACGCGGCGCATCTTGCGCGGCTGCCGACAGGTGGAAATTGTCCGGGATCGAGGTGCGGGGCAGGGTCTGCTTCACCAGGCTTTCGATTGCGGAAAGGTATTTCTCATCCATCGGCGTCGAGATCGAAATCGCGGTGCCAAGACGGCCCGCGCGACCGGTGCGGCCGATGCGGTGGACGTAATCCTCGGCATGGCTCGGCAGGTCGAAGTTGAAGACGTGGCTGACCGCCGGAATGTCGAGACCGCGCGCGGCGACATCCGAAGCGATCAGGAAGCGCAACCGCCCGTCGCGGAAATCGTCGAGCGTTTTCATCCGCTGGCTTTGATCGAGGTCGCCATGGATCGGCGCCGCATCATAGCCATGCACTTTCAGCGATTTGGCAACGATATCGACATCGGTCTTGCGGTTGCAGAAGATGATCGCGTTGTTGAGCGCCTCGCCTTCGCTGTCGATCAGCGCGCGCAAAAGCTCGCGCTTTTGCTTGGCGCTTTGATCTTTGCGGGTGGGCGTGATCTCGACCAGACGCTGGGTGATGGTTTCCGAAGTCGTCGCCTGACGCGCCACTTCGATCCGCTCGGGCGAGTGCAGGAAGGTGTTGGTGATGCGCTCGATCTCGGGCGCCATCGTCGCCGAGAAGAACAGCGTCTGGCGCGTGAAGGGCGTCAATTGGAAGATGCGCTCGATATCCGGGATAAAGCCCATGTCGAGCATCCGGTCGGCCTCATCGACAACCATGATCTGGACGCCGGTCAGCAAGAGTTTGCCCCGCTCGAAATGGTCGAGCAGGCGGCCGGGCGTTGCAATCAGCACGTCGACACCACGGTCGATGAGCTTGTCTTGCTCGGCGAACGAGACGCCACCGATCAGGAGCGCCTTGGTCAGTTTGGTGTGCTTGGCATAAACGTCGAAGTTCTCGGCGACCTGCGCGGCGAGTTCGCGCGTCGGAGCCAGAACGAGGCTGCGCGGCATACGTGCGCGGGCGCGGCCGCGGCCAAGCAGGGTAATCATCGGAAGCGTGAAGCTTGCTGTCTTGCCGGTGCCGGTCTGGGCGATGCCAAGCACGTCACGGCCTTCGAGGGCCGGAGGGATCGCACCCGCCTGAATCGGCGTCGGGCTGTCATAGCCCGCTTCGGAGATGGCTTTGAGGACCTTCGGGTCCAGCTTCAGGTCGGAAAATTTGGTCATATGGGCTTTCGTTCGGAAATCAGGCGTCCAACCAGCGTGTCCAGCCCCGCGCCAGATCGCCATTTTCGGGACGCATGTTTCAAACGCCCCAGTTTCCCGCCGGATGCAGGTAGGTGCGGCCTATCTCAAAGCCGCGCTTTCGTCAATTGTCTGTGGGAATTAGCGCTTCGCCGATCAAGATAATCTTCGCACGAGCGGTCCGTCTGATGCAAAGAAAACAACGAGGCTTGTGGGTTTTCAGGAAAATTTCTGCGTGAACGGCGCGTGATCCGCTTAAGCGGTTTGCGCGACGACATCTGCGAATTGCCGCAAAAACCATGGAAAAAGCGCGCGCTCTGTGGCTGGATCTTGGGCGCGCAGGTTGACTGTTCCTTACCCGGAAGGCTAATCCCGCAGGTAATCACTGGATGGAACCCATGAACCTGTTTTCGGAAATTCGCGCGCTTGTCCTTGAGGCGCTGAACAAGATGGTGGCCAGGGGCGATCTGCCCGAGGGGCTCGATATGGCGGCGGTCGCGGTCGAACCCCCCCGAGATCCGGCGCATGGGGATATGGCCACCAATGCGGCGATGGTGCTGGCCAAGCCTGCCGCCAAAAAGCCGCGCGACATTGCCGAGGCTCTGGCCGCGCTTTTGGCTGAAGATCCGCGCATCACCTCGGCCGAAGTTGCGGGCCCGGGCTTTCTGAACCTGCGCCTTGCCGCCGCCGAATGGCAGGGCGTGGTGCGTGCCGCTTTGCAAGAGGGTCGCGATTTCGGTCGCTCGACGCTTGGCGCCGGCCAGAAGGTCAACGTCGAATTCGTCTCGGCCAACCCGACCGGCCCGATGCATGTCGGCCATACGCGCGGTGCGGTTTTTGGCGATGCGCTTTCGGCGCTTCTGGATTTCGCGGGCTATGACGTGACGCGCGAATATTACATCAATGACGGCGGCGCGCAGGTCGATGTTTTGGCGCGCTCTGCCTATGAGCGTTACCGCGAGGCCAATGGCCTTGATCCGGTCATTGCCGAGGGCCTTTATCCCGGCGATTACCTGATCCCGGTCGGTGAAAAGCTCAAAGAGAAATACGGCGCAAGCCTGCTCGATCAGCCCGAATCCGAATGGCTGGCCGAGATCCGCGAATTCGCCACCGCTGAAATGATGGCGATGATCCGCGAGGATCTCGATCTCCTTGGCATCAAGATGGATGTCTATTCCTCGGAAAAGGCGCTTTACGGCACCGGCCGGATCGAGGCCGCGATTGCGCGCCTTCAGGACGCCGGGCTGATCTATGACGGTGTGCTTGAGCCGCCGAAGGGCAAAACCCCCGAGGATTGGGAGCCGCGCGAGCAGACGCTCTTCCGCTCGACCCTGCATGGCGATGATGTGGACCGCCCGGTCAAGAAATCCGACGGCAGCTGGACCTATTTCGCCCCCGATATCGCCTATCACTGGGACAAGATCGACCGCGGCTTCGACCTGCTGATCGACGTTTTCGGCGCCGATCACGGCGGCTATGTCAAACGGATGACCGCCGCCGTGAAGGCTTTGTCGGACGGGCGCGTGCCGCTGGACGTGAAGCTGATCCAGCTCGTGAAGCTCTTCAAGAACGGCGAGCCCTTCAAGATGTCGAAGCGGGCCGGGACCTTCGTCACCCTGCGCGATGTCGTCGAGCAGGCGGGCGCGGATGTGACGCGCTTCCATATGCTCACGCGCAAGAACGACGCCGCGCTCGATTTCGATTTCGACAAGGTGCTCGAGCAGTCCAAGGACAATCCGGTCTGGTATGTGCAATATGCCAGTGCCCGGGTGAACTCGGTTCTGAAACGCGCGGCCGAGATGGGCGTCGACACCTCTGACGCGGCGCTTGCCGGGGCGGATCTTGCGAAACTCGACCATGCCGCCGAGCTGGAGCTTGCCAAGAAAGTTGCAGAATGGCCACGCATCGTCGAGATCGCGGCCCGCGCGAACGAGCCCCATCGCATTGCATTCTTCCTATATGACCTCGCTTCCGACCTGCATTCCTTGTGGAACCGCGGCAACGAAGACCTCTCGCTGCGCTTCATTCAAGAGGGCGATCAGGCAGCCACGGCGGCGAAAATTGCGCTGGTCCGTTCTGTCAGCGTTGTCATTTCGGCAGGTCTTGGTATTCTTGGGGTGACGCCTGCCACGGAAATGCGCTGAGACAAGGCGCCCGGTCAGGTGTTGAGCAGTCAACGATTCAGGCCGGGTTAACCGGCAGGCAGGCAGGACATGGCAGTGGTTGATTTCCGCTCGGGCGGTTATGCTGGTGCGCAGCCCCGGCAGGCGCGCGACTATTCTCAAGATCAAAACGCGCAACAGCGCGACGACTCCGACGATTGGTCGCAGAGCGGTCATTGGGACGAATCCCGCTACCATACCGATGCCGATCACGGGCTTCTTGCCGGTGATGCCTCGGTCGCGGGCAAGATGCGACGGCTGACGCAATATGTCGGCGCGCTGGTCTCGGTCGCGCTGATGCTGATGCTCGCGGTCTGGGGCTACAAGCTCGTGGTGCGCGATGTCTCGGGCGTTCCGATCATCCGCGCGATCCAGGGCGAGGCCCGCACCGCACCCGAAGATCCGGGCGGAGAGCTGACCCGCAACACCGGCCTTGCCGTCAATGCGGTGGCTGGTGGCGCGCGCGAACGTCCCGCCTCGCAAGTCGCGATCGCACCGGGCGCCACGGCGCTTGGCAGCGAGGATGTCGCCATGGGCGATCTTGGCGCGACCGCGCGGCGTCCGTCGCGGGAAACCGAGCTGCCGGTGACGGCGCCGCTCAACCCGGTGATCGCGCGCCCCGATTCCGAAGTGCGCGCGGCCCAGATCGAAGACACCACCGAGCCGACCGGCCAAAGCGGGCTCGAAGCGCCGGGCAATGAAGCGGTCACCGATCTCGCCGGGGCCGCGGCCGCAACCGGCGACATCAATGCTGCGCTGACCGAAGCGGCGGCTGCCGCTGCCCCGCCGCCGGCGACGATCGTCGCCTCAACCCGGCCCGCACCGCGTCCGCGTCGCGCCGTGGCCGCTCCGGCCCCGGTCCAGCAACCGGCGCAGGTGACCGAAGTTGCCGCAGCTCCGGCTGCACCTGCCGCCGCACCGACCCAGAAGGTTGCCCCTTCGGCAATCGCCTCGGGCGCGGCCATGGTCCAGATCGGCGCTTTCGACAGCAACGCGCTGGCGGATGGCGAATGGAAGCGCGTTTCTGGCAAATTCGGCTCGCTCTTCTCGGGCAAGGCGCAGGTCATCCAGAAAGCCGAAACCGGCGGGCGCACCTTCTGGCGTCTGCGCGCCGCGGGCTTTGAAAGCCGCGACGAGGCTCGCCGCTTCTGTGCCGCGCTGATCGCCGAGGGCATCGACTGCATCCCGGCGACCTCGAAGTGAGCCATCAGACAACGACCGTGACCGGCGCGACCATCCTCGGAGGCATCGCCGGTCCCGACCTTTCCCCCGAAGAGCGCGCCTTCTTTCGTGCCGCCAACCCCTGGGGCTTCATCCTCTTCGGCCGCAATATCGACACGCCCGAGCGCCTGCGCCGCCTGACGGCAGAGCTGCGCGAAAGCGTCGGGCGCAATGCCCCCGTGCTCATCGATCAAGAGGGCGGCCGCGTCCAGCGCCTGCGCGCGCCCCATTGGACCGAGTTTCCGCCGCCGCTCGATCAGGCGGCAAAAGGCGAGCGCGCGATCTGGCTGCAATATCGCCTGCTCGGACAGGAACTCCACGAGATGGGCATCGATTGCAATTGCGCACCCGGCCTCGACATCGCCTATCCCGAGACCCATCCCTTCTTGCGCAACCGTTGCTTTGGCACCGATGCGGCGACCGTGACCCGAATGGGCCGAGCTGCCGCCGAGGGCCTCCTTGCCGCGGGCGTCCTACCGGTGATGAAACATCTGCCCGGACATGGCCGCGCCCATGTCGACAGCCACCACGATCTGCCGCAGATCGATACGAGCCTAGCTGAACTCGACCAGACCGATTTCGCGCCCTTCCGCGCTTTGTCCGATCTGCCGCTCGCCATGACCTGCCACATCCGCCTGACCGCGCTGGATGAGGCCCCGGCAACCGCCTCGGCCCCGGCGATTCGCCTGATCCGCGAGCGCATCGGCTTCGACGGGCTGCTGATGACCGATGACATCGGCATGAAGGCCCTCTCGGGCACTGCCGGTGAACGCGCCGCCGCCGCGATCCGCGCGGGCTGCGACATCGTCCTCAGCTGCAACGAATCCATCGCTGAGATGGAGGCAATCGTCGCCGCCTCGGGCGATCTCACCCCCGAGGCCGCCCGCCGCGCTGACGCAGCCCTCGCCGCGCGCCGCAGCCCCGAGCCCGCCGATCTCGCCGCACTTCGCGCCGAACTCGCTGCTCTGGGCGGGATCGCCTGATCCTGTCTTTCATGCCGAAATATCCCGGGGTCCGGGGCAGCGCCCCGGCTCTGCTCACCACCGACCCGGCGTGGCGCGCAAGTTGACTCGCGCCCGCCTTTCCCCGATTCTGCGCCCAGTCGCCATCCCGATCCGATCCCCATGACCAAAGTGCCCTATCTCACCCCCGTGCCAACGGAGACGGCGTCGGCCGCAGAGCCCGTCGCCGATATCGGCGCGAAAGCACGCACCGAGACCGGCGCGAAGACGGTTGCCGAGCGTCGCGCCGAAGAGGTGCTTCTCGTCGATGTCTCGGGCTTCGAGGGGCCGCTCGATCTGTTGCTGACGCTTGCGCGCACGCAGAAGGTCGATCTCATGCAGATCTCGGTGCTTGATCTTGCCGAGCAATATCTGGGCTTTGTCGATCAGGCCCGCGAGCTCCGGATCGAGCTTGCTGCGGATTATCTCGTCATGGCGGCCTGGCTCGCCTTCCTGAAATCGCGCCTGTTGTTGCCGCCCGATCCCGAGGCCGAAGGCCCCTCGGCCGAGGATATGGCGGCGCATCTTGCCTTCCAACTCGAACGGCTCGATGCGATGCGAGAGGCTGCGGCGCGGCTGATGGCGCGCGACCGCTTGGGCCATCAGCGATTCGCGCGCGGCGCGCCCGAGCGCGTCACCCGCAACCGCCAGACCCAGTGGCAGGCCGGGCTTCTCGATCTGATGCGCGCCTATGCGCGTCTGCGCACCCGTGACGAATTCCGCCCCTATGCCTTCGATCGCCGCGATGTCTTCACCATGGAACAGGCGCTCGAGCGGATGCGCGGCCTGATCGGCTATGTCGGGGACTGGACCGCGATTGCGGATTTCCTGCCCGAAGGCTGGGAGGATCAGGGACCACGCCGGCGCTCGGCCACGGCTGCGACCTTCGCGGCCTCGCTCGAACTTGCCAAACAGGGGCTGATCGAGCTCCATCAGACCGAAACCTTCGCGCCGATCTCGATTCGGCGCAAAAGCCCGACAGCATGAGCAATTTGACCAAGACCAGCCCGACCCCAGATGATGCCGCCGCAGACGCGGATCCGAACCGCTTTCCGCCGCCGCCGCTTTTCGAGCAGGAGCGTATGGTCGAGGCGATTCTTTTTGCCTCGAATGCGCCGATGACCATGCGCCAGATCGCCGCGCGGATGCCTGCCGGCTGCGATCCGGCCGAGGTGATCTATGGGCTCAAGGTCCGCTATGAGGGCCGGGGCGTGCATCTGGGCAAGGTCGGCGATGCCTGGGCCTTCCGCACGGCGGGCGATCTTGGTTTCCTGATGGAAGAGGATGCGATCGAGAATCGCCGCCTCTCGCGCGCCGCGACCGAGACCCTCGCGGTAATCGCCTATCACCAGCCCGTCACCCGCGCCGAGATCGAAGAGATCCGGGGCGTGACCGTCAATCGCGGCACACTCGATCAGCTCATCGAAATGGGCTGGGTCCGGATCGGGCGGCGGCGGATGTCGCCGGGGCGGCCCTCGACCTTTGTCGTCACCGAAGAATTTCTCGACCATTTCGGGCTCGAAAGCGCCCGCGATCTGCCCGGATTGACCGAATTGCGCGCGGCCGGGCTGCTCGAATCGCGCCCGCCCGCCTCTGCTTTGCCAGCCGATCTTTTCCCCGAGCGTCAGCCCGAGGACGAGCCGACCGGCCCCGCTGACGACCTTTTTGACGACGAATGAGCCAGAGTGTTCACACCATGAGCCAGATTTTCAACCGGATCTCCCGGATGCTGACCAACAAGCTGATGAATTGGGGGATGCGCCGCGCCACCAAGGCCGCGACCCAGCCCGCCAAAACCGCGCCCAAGGATGCGCGCGCGCCGGTCTCGAGCCAGCAGGCGCAGCGCCAGAAGGCACAGCGCGAGGCCGCCAAACGCGCCCGTCAGGCCGCGCAGATCACGCGGCGAATCGGCAAGTAAGCCCGCGACAGGACGGCGACAGGCGAGGCTGAAGGCCTCGCCACCGCCTCAGCGGAACTGTTTGGCGAGCTTCAGCCCCTGTCCCTGATAGTTCGAGGCGATGCCCGTGCCGTAAAGCCGTTCGGGCCGCGCCGCCATGCGCTCATAGACCAAGCGCCCGACGACTTGGCCGTGTTCCAGCGCGAAGGGTGCTTCGTGGCAGCGCACCTCCAGCACACCGCGCGCGCCGGTTCCTGCCGTGCCATAGCCAAAACCCGGATCGAAAAAGCCCGCATAATGGACGCGGAACTCGCCGACCATGGCGAGATAGGGCGACATTTCGGCGGCATAATCGGGCGGGATCGCCACGGCTTCGCGGCTGACCAGAATATAGAAAGCGCCGGGATCAAGAATCAGACTGCCGTCTTCGGTGCGCAGCTCATCCCAGAAATCGCGCGCCGGATAGGCGCCGATCCGGTCGAGGTCGATCACCCCGGTATGGGGCCGCGCGCGATAGCCCACGAGATCGCCCGCAGCGGGCCGCAGATCGACCGAGAAGCCCAGACCCTCGTCGATCAGCGCCGTGCCATTGACCAGCGGCTCTGCGCTGTGGAGCGCGCGCAGCTCGGCATCCGAGAGCACGGCCTGTCCCTGCCGCAACCGCAGCTGGTTCAGCCGCATCCCCGGCCGCACGAGGACCGAGAAGGAGCGCGGGCAGATCTCGGCGTAAAGCGGGCCGTCATAGCCTTCGGGCAGGCGGTCGAATTCGGTGCCATTGTCGGTCACAAGCCGGGTCAGCAAATCGAGCCGCCCGGTCGAGGATTTCGCATTGGCGACCGCATCGAGCCCGTGGGGCAGGCACAGCCGCTCCATCAGCGGGACCAGATAGACGCAGCCCTTTTCAAGCACCGCGCCGCCCGAAAGATCCATCCGGTGCATTTCGAAATCGGCGAGGCGATCCTCGACGCGGCGATCCTTGCCCGAGAGGAACGAGGCCCGCACCCGCCAGGCGCTGGTGCCCAGACGCAGGTCGAGGCTCGCAGGCTGGATCTGCTCGGGCAGAATCGGCTGGCTGGCTGAGATTGCGCCGCTTTCGATCAGCTGGCGCAGGGAAAGATCGGGCAATACGCCGTTCATGATGGCTCCGCAGAAACGGAAAGGCTCACCCCGAGACCGGAGTGAGCCTTTCTGATTTGGTCGGGCCGGAGAGATTCGAACTCTCGACCTTCCGCCCCCCAGACGGACGCGCTAACCAGGCTGCGCCACGGCCCGAACGAGGCCATATAGTGCGATCCCGGCGCAGAGCACAAGAGGCGAAAGCCTGATTCTTCGCGGTAATTTTTCGCGCGGGCCAAAGCCCCTGAAATGACGCGCGACATGGCGTGCTCAGTCGGCGTTGCGCAGCCCGTCGCGCAGCGCGCGCGCGCCTGCGGGCAGGGGATCGGCATGAGGATCGCGACGCCCAAGCGCGGCGGCGGTCGCGACAAGGCGGCCGAGCCATTCGTTTTCGGGAATGATCGCAATCTCGGGAAAAAGCGGCAAAGACTCGTCTTCGGGCGCAGGGCGAGACCGTTTGCGCGCGATTGACGTCTCGGCTCGCGCAGGTGGCGCGGGGGCGTCGGTCAGGTCGAGTTGCAGCGTCAACGCCGCCTCGGCAGGCTCATCGGCAAGGACAAGGCGAGGGGTCGCCAGCGCCTCGGTCTGGTCGGTTGCGCCATCGCCCAGACGCAGCGCGCCAAGCCGACGCAGGGCCGCGCCCCGGTCTTCGGCGATCAGGCGTTTCGCGCCCCGGATCGACAGCCCTTCTTCGCGCATGACCTGACACAGGCCCGCGACCAGACGCACATCATCGGGGCGGTAATAACGCCGGCCATCGGCGCGTTTGACCGGGGAAAGCTGGCTGAACTGGCCTTCCCAATAGCGCAAGACATGCGGCGCGACGCCTACGAGGCGAGAGACCTCACCGATGGAGCGGAAGGCGTCGGGCGATTTGGTCATGTCATCCTAGCGCTTGTTTCCCTCGGCCACGCGATCCTTCATCAGATGCGAGGGCCGGAATGTGAGCACCCGCCGGGGGGTAATCGGCACTTCTTCCCCGGTTTTGGGGTTGCGGCCGATCCGCTCGTTCTTGTCGCGGACCGAAAACGTGCCAAAGGACGAGATCTTGACCTGCTCGCCGCGCACCAGCGCGTCAGAGATATGGCCAAGGACGCTTTCGACAAGCTGAGCCGATTCGTGGCGGGAAAGTCCCACGTCGCGGAATACTGCTTCTGCCAGATCCATGCGGGTCAGGGTGGAGTCGCTCATCAGGTCAACCTTTCGAATGGATGTCAGGATGCGGATTTTGCTGTGCCGAGTCAACATCGCACCAAGCAATCTGTTCCCGCATCTATACGGAATTCAACGATTATTCGAGGCATCCGATTGCATTTCGGGGGGGAAACGGTTGGCTCTGTGCCAAAATCTGCCGAACTGTTCGGTTTGGTTTTGCCCCCAGCTCTGCTGTGATCGCGCCAATCGGCCGCCTTTTGACGGATTTGAACTTTGGCGTGGACTGCCTAAATTGGGAGTTTCAGCCGTTCGGTGGCGAGATTGTGAGGAGACTATGGCCGGAGGATGGGCGCGCGACGGCGCGGTGAATGAACAGATCGAGGCCTCGATTGCCGATGAGCTCGCCCGGATGCGGGCCGAGCGTGAGGCATTGCGCGGCGAAAGCCTTGAGGTATGTGAAGAATGCGGCGAGCCGATCCCGCTTGCCCGCCGCAAGGCGGTGCCGGGCGTGCGGCTTTGCGTGTCCTGTCAGCAAAGCCGGGATGGCTCTTTTCGATCCCGCGCCGGGTTCAACCGTCGCGGTTCGAAGGATTCGCAGATGAAATAGGCGTTACCAGCGCAGAACGACGGCGCCCCAGGCAAGACCGCCGCCGATCGCCTCGGCCACCAGAATATCGCCGGGGTTGAAACGACCCTCGGCATTGGCGACCGACATCGCCAGCGGAATCGAGGCCGCCGAGGTATTGCCGTGATCGGCCACGGTCAGCACGACCTTGTCCATCGGCAGGCCCATGCGCTTCGCGGTGGCCTCGATGATCCGGATATTGGCCTGATGCGGCACCAGCCAATCGACATCGTCTTGCGCAAGACCGGCGCGCTCGATCGCGCGATGGGCGGTTGCGGCGAGTTTCTCGACGGCATGGCGGAAGACGAGATTGCCCTGCATCCGCAGATGACCCGCCGTGCCGGTGGTGGCAACGCCGCCATCGACATAAAGCAGATCGCGGTATTGGCCGTCCGAATTCAGATCGAGCGCCAGAATGCCGCGATCTTCCTTGGTGCCCTGACCGTCCTGCGCCTCCAGAATGACGGCGCCCGCGCCATCGCCGAAAAGCACGCAGGTGCCGCGGTCGCTCCAGTCGAGGATTCGGCTGAAGACCTCGGCGCCGATCACCAGAATGCGGTCGGCCTGACCGGCGCGCAGCAGGGCATCGGCGGTCGAAAGCGCATAGACAAAGCCCGCGCATACCGCCTGAACGTCAAAAGCAAAGCCGCGTTTCATGCCGATCCCGGCTTGAATCATCGTCGCGACAGAAGGGAAGGTCAGATCGGGGGTCGAGGTCGCGACGATAATCGCGTCGATGTCATCGGCGGTCAGCCCGGCATTGGCCAAAGCGGCCTTAGCCGCTTCAATGCCGAGATCGCTGGTGGTTTGACCTTCGGCCGCGAAATGGCGCCGCTCGATCCCGGTCCGGGCACGGATCCATTCATCGGTCGTGTCGAGATTTTGTTCAAAGAACGCGTTCTCTTCAACGCGTTCGGGGAGATAGTGACCGGTTCCCCGAACGACCGAGCGACGAATCATGCCTTGTTCTCCGATACCGGCTGATCGGCCTGCTGTGCCGTCGCCGATTGTTCTGGGCCATCCTCGATCGAGGTGGCGGATTGTGCGACGCGCGCGGCGAGCCGGTCCTGAAAGCCCGATTGCACGAGCTGAACGGCCAGACGGATCGCGGCGGCAACGCCTGTCGAATCGGCAGAGCCGTGCGATTTCACGACCGTGCCGTTGAGCCCCAGAAAGACGCCGCCATTGACACGGCGGGGATCGATCCGGCGCTGCAGGCGCTTGAGCGAGGTCATCGCCAGAAGGGCCGCGAATTTCGACAGGATCGAATTGCTGAAAGCGTCCTTCAGGAACTCGCCGACCAGCTTGGCGGTTCCCTCGCCGGCTTTCAGGGCGATATTGCCGGTGAAACCGTCCATGACGATGACATCGACCTTGGACGAGGCCAAATCGCCGCCTTCGACAAAGCCGATATATTCGAAATTGGCATCCGCTGCGGCCTTGGAGATCAGCTCTCCGGCCAGTTTCAGCTCTGCCTTGCCCTTATGCTCTTCGGTCCCGACATTCATCAGGCCGATGCGGGGGCGCTCGACGCCAAGCCCGTTGCGGCAATAGGCCGAGCCCATCAGGGCGTATTGAAGAAGATCTGGAGCATCCGCCCGGATATCGGCACCGACATCGAGCATGATGTTGAAGCCCTGCGGATTGCGCGAGGGCCAGAGGCAGGCGATGGCGGGGCGGTTGACGCCCGGAAGCTTGCGCAACCGGATCATCGACAGCGCCATCAACGCGCCGGTATTGCCGCAGGAAACGGCAACAGAGGCTTCATGCGTGCGCACCGAATCGATGGTCGACCACATGCTGGTGCCATCGCCATTGCGCACGACCTGACTGGGCTTGTCACTCATCGTGACAACGCCAGCCGCATCGCGGATGGTGCAACGGGCCGACAGCCCGCTATGCTGGGCAATCAGCCGTTCAAGCTCGGCTTGGGGACCGTGGACGATATACCGGATATCCGGATTCTCGGCCGCACTTTCGGCAATGCCGGAAATGACCGCGGTCGGACCGCGATCGCCTCCCATGGCGTCAACCGATACCACCACGCTTCCACCGGAAGAGGAGGTAAGCGCCGGGTTTTTCAGCTCGACCGAGGACATGTCCGCGGGACTACCGATTATGCCGCGTCGTCGTCCAGATCGACGGCATTCGCCTGCGCGACGACTTCACGGTCAGCATAGTGACCGCAAGACGGGCAGACGTGGTGCGGGCGCTTGAGCTCACCGCAGTTGGTGCATTCGTTCGGATTGCCAGCAACGAGAGCGTCGTGCGAACGACGCATGTTACGGCGGGACCGGGTAACTCGGTTCTGAGGGACGGCCATGTCTCAACCTCGGGTGGTTCGGGGGGCTGGGTCCAAAATGGACGGCCCCGTGTTATGCGTTTCGGATCGATGCAAGGCATTAGGCTAGGACGCTCATGCCCGCAAGTCGAAAGGGCAGGACCGGCCTGAGGAAGTACCCCACCGCTCGAATGAACGCGCGAAAATAGCGGGATTCCCGTTTTTCGCAAGTCCATTCTCGAAAAAAAGCCCGGTCACCGGCGATCACGCCAAAGCGGCGCTGCCTTTCACCGGGCCTTGGCTTTATTTTCCAAGCTTGGCGTGGACTTCGTCGATGTCGATTTCGCCCAGAGGCAGCTTGTTATCGGGATTGTCGAAATCATAGCGGAAAAGCTTGAAGTCGCGTTTGTAGATTTCCCAGACGAGATGGCGCGAAAGATCGTCGAAATAATCGCTGACCTTATGGGCGCGCTTCGGGCCGTGGCCTTCGGATTCGTTGAACCGCGGCACCTTGGTCAGATCGACGTTGACCGGGGTCTCGGTCGCGGCGAGCACCTTGGCCATGCCCTCGTCAAACTTCTCGGTAAAGAAGATCTGGTCGTAACGTCCGCCATTGGCGATGAAGGTCGCGACATGGCCCGAGACGGCGGACCAGTGAATGTCGGGCTCCATCGGGCGGCGCCAACGGATGGTGTCGCGCGCAAACAGCAGGAAGCGGCGGAAGCTCTTGATCTGGTCGAAGTCGAAATTGTCCTCGGGGCTGCCGACCTCGATGCCGTAACGCTGCAAGAGCTGGGGCACGAGATTGCCGCGGTAGCGTTTCCCGTTGCGCTGGATCCCGGCGATCTTGTCGAAGAAGGACGACAGAATCCGTGCATAGGGGTTTCTGACGCAGGTGAAGGTCACGCTGTCATGGTTGCGCACGGCCTCTTCGATCGGGGCGCGGCTCTGGTCCTGAGACCATTTGTGCAGGCCATCCTTGCTGTCATGGATATCGCCTTCGAAATAGCGTCCATGATCCGAATAGAACATGATCTGGCCAATGGATGAGCAGGCACATTTCGGGACGACCCGATAGACCATGCTACCACTCTCGGTCATCCAGGTTCCGGGAAATTCCATCGTCGGCTGCCTTTCGCGTTCAGGGGGACGGACACCTGCCCGTCGAGCTTGCTCTACCTGCTAAAATCGTTAGAGACAGAAAGCAATTCGATCACGGGCTTTCACGCGTTTGTCCCGGATTTTATTCGATACAACAGAACTTTGAGACTTATGGCGAGAATTGCGTTCATTCTGCTGTGCCACAAGGACGCCCCGGGGGTCATTGCACAGGCCCGGCGACTGACAGCCTCGGGCGATTATGTTTCGATTCATTTCGATCCGCGCGCCGATCAGGCGGCTTTCGCCCAGATTCGCACGGCCCTCGCCGACAACCCTTCGGTGACATTTGCGAATCGGCGCCACAAATGCGGCTGGGGCGAATGGTCCTTGGTCGCGGCCACGCTTGAAGCGGTGCGCGCCGCCGTCGCAAGCTTTCCGGCGGCGACCCATTTCTACATGCTCTCTGGCGATTGCATGCCGATCAAATCGGCCGAATATGCCCATGAGTTGCTCGATTCCGACGAATGCGACTATATCGAGCACAATGATTTCTTCGGCTCGAACTGGATCAAGGTTGGCCTGAAGGAAGAGCGGCTGATCTATCGCTTCTGGTTCAATGAACGCACCCAGCCGCGGCTCTTTTACACCTCGCTGGCGCTTCAGCAAAAACTGGGCCTGTCGCGCAAGATCCCGGGCGATCTCAAGATCATGATCGGCTCGCAATGGTGGTGCCTCAGGCGCCAGACCATCGAGAAGGTGCTGGCCTTTTGCGATTCGCGCCCCGATGTCATGCGCTTCTTTTCGACGACATGGATCCCGGACGAGACCTTTTTCCAGACCATCGTGCCCCATGTCGTGCCGCGCAACGAGCTGCGTAACCGCACGCTGACCTATCTGATCTTCACCGATTACGGTATGCCGGTGGTCTTTTATAACGACCAGTATGACCTGCTCTTGCGGCAGAATTATCTGTTCGCGCGCAAGATCAGCCCCGAGGCGCTTGAACTCCGCGCCCGGCTTGGCGCGCTTTGGGCGACCGAGGGCGTGCATTTCTCGACCGCGAACGAGGCGACCGAGCTTTACCGCTTCTTTACCGGACGCGGTCGAATCGGGCGGCGCTTCACTCAGCGTTTCTGGGAAAGCGAGGGGATGCTTGGGCGCGACAAGGCGCTTTTGCTGGTGGCCTCGAAGAAATGGCATGTCGCCAAACGGCTGACCGCCGCGATCCGGGCTGACACGACGATTCCCGCCGTCGATTATCTGTTTAACGAGCACGAGGCCCATCTGCCGGATATGGGCGGCGTTGAAAGCTCGGTCGGCAAGCGCGACCGCCATCGCCGTGCGGTGGTCAAGCTGCTGTTCGAGCAGTTCAAGAGCGATCGGCTGGTGCTGTGTCTCGACAGTTCGGCGCTCAGCCTCATCGAGGATTTTGTCGCCGACAAGGCCGATACCCGGGTCCTTCTCATCGAGACAAATTTCGACGACGATTATCTGCGCGGCCATATCGGGCGGGTTGGTCTTGCCGGAGGCTCGGCCGATCCCGAGCTGATCGAGCGCCTGCTGCCGATGGTGCGGCGCGATCTTGAACATGAAGCCGACCGCTTGCGCGATATGGAGTTCGAGCGCTTCCATGTGATTTCGCCGCTGGCCAAACCCGAAGACAATGCGGCCGAGCTGGCGCGTTTCCTTGGCATTTCCGCCGAATGTGCTGCGGGACTTGCCGCGACCCCAGATCTGTTCATCGACTGACCGGAGAGTGACCATGGCTACCTACGACGACCAGAACATTTTCGCCCGTATCCTGCGCGGTGAGATCCCGAATGATACGGTGACCGAGACCGAACATACGCTGGTTTTCCGCGACATCCGCCCGCAGGCGCCGGTCCATGTGCTGGTGATCCCGAAGGGCGCCTATGTTAGCTTCGAGGATTTCGCCGCGAATGCCTCGGAGGTCGAGATCATGGATTTCATGCGCACGGCAGCCAAGGTCTCGCATGATCTCGGGATCTCGATGGACACCGGCAAGGGCTTCCGCGCCATCGCCAATTCGGGCGAGCATTCCCATCAGGAAGTCCCGCATTTCCACCTGCATCTGCTGGCGGGCCGCCCGCTTGGCGCGATGCTGGTTCACCCCGAAGCCTAAGCAAAGGCCGGTTTCGACCGGCTCTTTTCGTTGGCCTTTCGGGCTGATCCTAGCGTGAGGTCAGCCGCAGGAAGACATCTTCCAGATCCGGGCTTTCGGTCGCGACATCGATGATCGGAAGCCCCGCCGCGCGCACCGCGTCAATCATGGCATCAGCGCGCAGTTGCGAGGGCGCATAGCTCAAGGCGAGCCGCCCATCCGCGCGCCGCTCGGCCCGCACGCCTTCTGGCAGGGCGGGCAAAGCATCGCCTTCTCCGGTATCGAGAATCAGCGTCTTTTGATCGGCGCGGCCCAGAATCGTCTCGGTCGTCTCGCTGACGATCAGCTCGCCCCGGTCGATGATCGCGATCTGGTCGCACATCTCTTCGGCCTCTTCGAGATAATGCGTCGTCAGGATGATCGTCATGCCGCGCTCGTTGAGCTGGCGCACATTGGCCCAAAGCATTTCGCGCAACCCGATATCGACCCCGGCGGTCGGCTCGTCGAGGACAAGGATGCGCGGCTTGTGAACCAGTGCCTTCGCCAGCAAAAGCCGCCGCTTCATGCCGCCCGACAGATGGCGCGAATAGCTTTCCGCCTGATCGCTGAGCCCGACCAGCGCAAGCAGCTCATCGGTCCAGCGCTCGGATTTCGGGACGCCGTAGAGCCCGGCCTGCACCTCAAGGCTGGCGCGCGGCGTGAAGAAGGGGTCGATGTTCAGCTCTTGCGGCATCACCCCGATGGCCGCGCGCGATTGGCGCGGGTTCTGGTCCTGATCGAAACCACAGATCCGGACCTTGCCGGCGGTCTTGTTGACGAGACCGGCCATGATATTGATCGTGGTCGATTTTCCTGCACCATTCGGCCCCAGAAGCCCGAAGATGCTGCCCGAGGGAATCGCAAGATTAAGCCCCTTCAACGCCTCCTTGGCCGGGGCGGAGCCCGCAGCGGCATAGGTTTTGCGCAGATCGGTGATCTCGATCGCGGCGGGACGGGTGGGATTGGAACGATCGGGGGCTGGCATCGGCGACGGGCTCTGGCTAATATCTGGCGCGGTTTACACCCGTTTCGCGTCAAAGCTCAAGGAATCGCCATGACTCTTCCGGCCCCGGAAATTCAGATCGTCACGTCCTGGAAAGTTGCCTGTGATGGCGACGAGAGCAAGGGCCTCGGCCATCCCCGCGTCTGGCTGGCGATTCCGGCAGAAACCGGCTTTGTCGAATGCGGCTATTGCGACAAGCGTTTCGAGATCGACCGCGATCATGCCCACGACGATCACTGATCACCGGGCGGGATTTCCCGTTCCGTCGTGACCTCTCCGGCCCGCGCCCCCTTGCGCGGGCTTTTGCATTCCGCGCGGGCTTGGCCCCTCGGCCCAGTCGTGGCAAAACGGATGCCAATCGAAAGGACCGACCATGACCCAGAGCAATGACGCCCCCGCCAAATTCGGCAAGGGCAGCCACCTTCATCTGATCGATGGCTCGGCCTTTATCTTCCGCGCCTATCACGCGCTGCCGCCGCTGACGCGCAAATCCGACGGCACGCCGATCGGGGCGGTGGCGGGGTTCTGCAATATGCTGTGGAAATACATCCAGGACAGCAGCGGCGCCGATGCCCCGACCCATGCGGCGGTGATCTTTGACCATTCCTCGAAGACCTTCCGCAACGAGATCTATCCCGAATATAAAGCCAACCGCCCCGAGCTGCCCGAGGATCTGCGCCCGCAATTCCCGCTGACGCGCGAGGCGACCCGCGCCTTCAATATCGCCTGTATCGAGCAGCAGGATTACGAGGCCGACGACATTATCGCGACGCTCGCCTGTCAGGCCCGCGCGGCAGGCGGCACGGCCACGATCATCAGCTCGGACAAGGATCTGATGCAGCTGATCGGCGACGGCGTCGATATGATGGACCCGATGAAGAACAAGCCCATCGGCCCCGATGAGGTCTTTGAGAAATTCGGCGTCACTCCCGACAAGGTCGTGGATATTCAGGCGCTTGCGGGCGATTCCGTTGACAACGTGCCGGGCGCGCCGGGGATCGGGATCAAGACGGCGGCGCTCTTGATCAACGAATATGGCGATCTCGAGACGCTGCTTGCCCGCGCAGGCGAGATCAAGCAGCCCAAGCGCCGTCAGGTGCTGCAAGACAATGCCGAGCTGATCCGCATCTCGAAGCGGCTGGTTCAGCTCGATTGCAACACGCCGGTGGAATTCACCCTCGAGAGCCTTGAGGTGCAGGAGCCCAACCACGAGGCTTTGCTCGATTTCCTGTCGCGGATGGAGTTCCGCACCCTGACCAATCGCGTGGCCGACCGCTTCGGCAAAGAGGCTCCGGCGGTCACAGTCTCGACGCCCGCCGCGGTGACTGCGCCTGCGGGCTCGGTCGAGCTGCCTCCGATCAACCGCGAGGCCTATGTCACCATTCGCGACGCGGCGACGCTCAAGGACTGGCTGGCCGAAATCGCGACGCTTGGCGCGGTTGCCGTCGATACCGAGACCTCGGGGCTGGACGAGATGGAGGCCGATCTCGTCGGCGTCTCGCTCTCGACCGGGCCGGGGCGCGCGGCCTATCTGCCGCTTGGCCATGTCGATGGAGCGGCCGATCTTTTCGGCTCGGGCGATCTGGCGCCGGGGCAGATGGCCCTGGCCGAGGCGCTCGCGCTGCTGAAGCCGATGCTGGAAGACCCGGCGACGCTGAAGATCGGCCAAAACGTCAAATACGACTGGAAGATCTTTGCCCGCCACGGCATCCGCATGACCCCAGTCGAGGACACGATGCTGATGTCCTTCGCGCTGAACGCGGGGGGCGGCATTGGCCACGGCATGGACGCTTTGGCCGAGGCGCATCTTGGTCATCAGACCATTCCGATCAAGGAGCTGATCGGCTCGGGCAAATCGCAGATCACCTTCGCGCAGGTGCCGATCGACAAGGCCGCGCCCTATGCGGGCGAGGATGCCGAGGTGACCTGGCGGCTTTGGCATTTCTTCCGGCCCCAGCTTGGCCCGAATGCGGTCACGACCGCTTATCGCACGCTGGAAGTGCCGATGATCCCGGTTCTCGCCGATATGGAAATGGCAGGCGTCAAGGTCGATACCGACCATCTCGCGCGCATGTCGAATGCCTTTGCCCAGAAAATGGCCCAGCTCGAGGATGAGATCCACGGGCTTGCGGGCGAGAAGTTCAACGTGGGCTCGCCGAAGCAATTGGGCGAGATCCTCTTTGACAAGATGAGCCTGCAGGGCGGCAAACAGGGCAAGACCGGCGCTTATTCGACCAGCGCCGACGTGCTTGAAGATCTCGCCGCCGAAGGCCACGAGCTGCCCGGCCGCGTGCTCGACTGGCGCCAGATCTCGAAGCTCAAATCGACCTATACCGATGCGCTCCAGACCCATGTCAACAAAGAGACGGGTCGCGTACACACTTCTTATTCGATCACCGGTGCGCAGACCGGGCGTCTGGCCTCGACCGATCCGAACCTGCAAAACATCCCCGTGCGCACCGATGAGGGCCGCCGCATCCGCGAGGCC
The DNA here is from genome assembly GCF_000444995.1 of Paracoccus aminophilus JCM 7686. Taxonomy (NCBI): domain Bacteria; kingdom Pseudomonadati; phylum Pseudomonadota; class Alphaproteobacteria; order Rhodobacterales; family Paracoccaceae; genus Paracoccus; species Paracoccus aminophilus. The sequence goes on from NC_022041.1 coordinate 1,085,748, forward strand.
TTTATTGCGCCTGCGGGCCATAAGATCGTCAGCCTCGACTATAGCCAGATCGAACTGCGCATTCTCGCCCATGTCGCGGATATTCCCGCGCTGAAACAGGCGTTTCGCGATGGGATCGACATTCACGCCATGACCGCGAGCCAGATGTTCGGCGTCCCGGTCGATGGCATGGATCCGATGATCCGTCGCCGCGCGAAAGCGATCAACTTTGGCGTCATCTATGGGATTTCGGGCTTTGGTCTGGCGCGGAACCTGCGCATTCCGCGTGCCGAGGCGCAGGCCTTCATCGACACCTATTTCGAGCGTTTCCCGGAAATTCGCGCCTATATGGACCGCACGGTCGAGGATGCCAAACGCGACGGCTATGTCCGCACGCTCTTTGGCCGCCGGATCATGACGCCGGGGATCAACCAGTCAGGGCCCGCCGCCGGGGGCGCACGCCGCGCCGCGATCAACGCGCCGATCCAAGGGGCGGCGGCGGATATCATCCGTCGCGCGATGATCCGGATGCCCGAGGCGATCCGCGGCATTCCCGCGCGGATGCTGTTGCAGGTCCATGATGAATTGGTCTTCGAGGTCGAGGACGGCGCGGTCGATCAGCTGATCACTGCTGCGCGCGCGATCATGGAAAACTCGCCCGATCCGGCGGTGAAGCTGTCAGTGCCTCTGGTGGTTGACGCGGGGCAGGGCGCGAATTGGGCGGCTGCCCATTGAGCACGCCCGGTTCGGGGGGCAGGCCATGAGCCTTGCGCCGCTTTGGGCCGCACCCATGGCGGTCCAGATCCATGTCGTCGCGGCGCTGGCCGCGACGGTGTTGGGCGCGGTCCAAATCCTGAGGCCGAAAGGCGGGCGGGGTCATCGGCTGACCGGCTGGCTCTTTGTCGGCGTGACCGTGGTGGTCGCGCTGAGCTCGTTCTTCATCCATACGATCTGCCAGCTCGGCGGCTTTTCGGCGCTGCATCTGCTGTCGATCTTCACGCTGGCGATGCTGCCGCTCGGCGTGATCTCGGCACGACGCGGCAAGATCGCGCGACATGCGCGCATCATGGTGCTGACCTATGTCTTCGCGCTGGTCGTGGCCGGGCTGCTGACACTGCTGCCCGGCCGGCTCCTGCATGACGTGGTCTTCGGCTCGCATCTCTCGGGCAATCTCTGCCCGATCGCAGCGGGCCAGATCGCCCCCTAGATCGCGGTCGAGTGACCGGCTGACGCCATGTCATAGGCGTCAAACATCTGGGCGATCATGCGGGTCAGCGGGCGGCCCTTGTCCACGATCGCAAGTCCGTCTGCGTCGATGTGGATCATCTCGCCAAAGCGGGCGCGGATCGGGGCGAAGATCCGCGCGAGATCCTCGCCCGAGAGCCCGAAGCGGCGCGACATCTCGGTGGCAGAGATGCGGAAATCGCACATCAGCGCCTCGATCATGCGCGCGCGCCATTGGTCCTCGGCGCTGAAGACATGGCCGCGCAAGGTCGGAAACGCGCCCGAGCGGATCGCGGCGGTATAAGCGCGCGTCGCGGGGTCGTTCTGCGCATAGCCCTGCGGGAAATGCGAGATCGACGAGGCGCCAAGCCCGATCAGCACCTGGGCGGCATCGTCGGTATAGCCCTGAAAGTTCCGCCGGAGTCGCCCCTCGGCCTGCGCCTTGGCCAAACCGTCGCCGGGCCGCGCGAAATGGTCGATGCCGATCTCTTCATAGCCATCGGCCAGAAAGAGCGCGCGGGCGGTCTCGAACAGCTCGAGCCGCTCCTCTGGGCCGGGCAGGGTCTCGGCCGGGATCATCACCTGACGTTTCGCGACCCAAGGCACATGGGCATAGCCGTAAAGCGCAATCCGGTCGGGCGAGAGCGCCAGCAGCTTCTGCACCGATTCCGACATCTTGCGGCGATCCTGTCCGGGCAGGCCGAAGAGGATGTCCGCATTCAGGCTTTCGATATCATGGGCGCGCAGCAGAGAAACCGCGCGAGCCGTCGTCTCGAAACTTTGCTCGCGACCGATGGCCTTCTGGATCTCGGGGTCGAAATCCTGAATGCCGATGCTGGCGCGGGTCAGACCGGCCTCGGCCAAGGCGCCAAGGCGTTCGGCGTCAATCTCATTCGGGTCGATCTCGACCGAGAACTCTGCCTGCGCGTCCAGAGGCAGGGCCGAGGTCATCGCGCCGACCAGCCGGGCCATCACATCGGCGGGCAAAAGCGTCGGCGTGCCGCCGCCCCAATGCAATCGCGACAGGCGAATCCCCTTGGGAAGATTCTCGCACAGGATGCGCAGCTCTTGCAGCAGGACTTCGGCATAGGCGCGCAGGGGCGCCTCGGTCCGGGTGCCCTGAGTCCGGCAGGCGCAAAACCAGCAGAGCCGCGAGCAGAAGGGCACGTGAACGTAAAGCGAGACCTTTGAATTTTCAGGAATTTCTTGCAGCCAACTCCGGTAGGTGGCCCCGGTCACATCGGGCTTGAAATGGGGTGCGGTGGGATAGCTCGTATAGCGCGGCACGCGCGCGTCAAAGAGACCCAATTGCTCAAGTTGCGATTTATTGTCCATGGGGTTATGTTGTCAAAAGCTCAATCTTCAAACCTTGACGCAGGTCAATCTCCATGCCTGAAGATGTCGCCTTAATCGCGCCACAAGCCGCCTGTGTAAAATGCCCGATCCGCTATCGCGCGGTCTGTGCCCATTGCGAAAAAGACGAGCTCGATATTCTCGAGGACGCCAAGGTCTATCGCACCTATTCCGCCGGTCAGGTGGTCGCCTGGTCGGGGGATCGCATGGATTTCGTGGCCTCGGTGGTCTCTGGGGTCGCGACGCTGACCCAGACCATGGAGGACGGGCGCACCCAGATGGTCGGGCTGTTGCTGCCGAGCGACTTCCTTGGCCGCCCCGGGCGTGAGCGGGTGAGCTATACCGTCACCGCGACCACCGATCTCTTGCTGTGCTGTTTCCGGCGCAAGCCGTTCGAGCAATTGCTGGCGCGCACGCCGCGTCTGACTCAGCGCCTGCTCGAGATGACGCTGGACGAGTTGGATGCCGCGCGCGAATGGCTCTTGCTGCTCGGCCGCAAAAGCGCGCGCGAAAAGATCGCCTCGCTGCTGGCGATCCTGTGCCGGCGTGAGGCGGCGCTGAACAAGGATGTGGCGACGGGCCGCATGACGGTTTTGCTGCCGCTGACGCGCGAGGCCATGGCCGATTATCTTGGCCTCACGCTCGAAACCGTCAGCCGCCAGATCACCGCGCTGAAGAAGGACGGGATCATCGACATGGTCGGCAAACGCCAGATCAATGTCCCCTCCTATCAGGATCTGGTCGCCGAAAGCGGCGATGATGCGGATGGCGGGCCGCTGATCTGAGGCCCGCCTTCAAGACCCTGATCCGGGTCAGCACGCCCTGTCAGCGCGCCATGAAGATCGGGATCGTCGCCGCTTCCAGCATATTGCGCGTGGCGCCGCCAAGGATCGCTTGGCGGAAGCGCGAATGGCCATAGGCCCCCATCACGATCATATCGGCGCCGATCTCGGTGGCGCGGCGCGCAAGGATCTCGCTGATCTTCGGCAAGGTCCGGGCCAAAACCGCGATCTCGGCCTTGACGCCGTGACGCGTCAGCATCTGGCAAAGCGTGCCGCCGGGGTCCGAGCGCTCGGGGCTGTGGGGCGAGGGGTCAACCACGGTGATCTCGACCGAATCCGCGGCTTGCAGTAAGGGCAGGGCGCGCCGGGTCGCGACCAGAGCCTCATTTGACTGGTCCCAGGCCACAAGGATCTTCTTGCCAAGGTTTTCAGGCAGTTCGCTCGGCACGATCAGGACCGGAGCGCCGCCTTCGAACAAAGCAGCCTCGGTGATCGCCTCGCCATCGGCGCTGCTTTCGCCCTCATAGGGACGGCCAAGCACGACGAGATCCGAATAGCGTGCCCTGCTGCCAACCAGCGCGCCGAGCCCGCCGATCTGAGCCACCGCCGAATCCACCGACCAGCGGATGTCCTTGGGTTCCAGCGCCGCCTGAACCTTGCCCTGCAAATCGCCCGCTGCCGCCATGGCGCGGTCGATTGCCTCTTGGAAGACATAGGCCGAGGCCCCCGCATAGTAAAAGCCGCTCTGCGTGTGATCGACCCCAAGGCAGAACACATCGAGATGGGCATCCTCGCGCCGCGCCAGATTGACGGCTGCGTCAAACTGCGCCTTTTGCCCGGGGTTGGTCAGGACGGTCAGAATGGATTTATAGCCCATGGCTGTTCCTTTCTCTTTGATCTTTCAAGCATAAAGGCCGGTCAGATGGCCTGCCTTGATTTCGGTCAAACGCGGCCTCGTCTTGGGTGGCTGCGGCAAAATGCCGGTCTGTGCGCGGATTGACCCAGATCAAGGCAAGGCTTACCCGGCCCGCAATATTTGCAATCGTCGGAAGTGGAACCGAATGCCTGCAGGCTTTCGGAGCGGAAGACCATTGACGAAGGGACTCTTTACTCATGTGGGACACCATCAAGCTGATCGTGCTTGGAGCGATCGCGGTCACTGCCGCGATCGCCGCCAATTACGCTCGCCCGGACGACCCGGCATATCTGGTCAACGCGCTGATCGTGATGCTGGTTTCAGGCTTTCTCTTTATTCGTGTGCTGCGCAGCTCGGGCAATGCCCAGCCCGGCCTCGATCCGCACCCTGAAACCGAATATATGGATGATGTCATCCGGGCCGGGGTGATCGCCACCACCTTCTGGGGCGTGGTCGGCTTTCTGGTCGGTGTGGTCATCGCCTTCCAGCTCGCCTTTCCGGCGCTGAACTTCAGCGATCTGACGCAGGGCTATACCAATTTCGGAAAATTGCGCCCGCTGCATACCTCGGCGGTGATTTTTGCCTTTGGCGGCAACGCTTTGATCGCAACCTCGTTCTATGTCGTCCAACGCACCTCTGCGGCGCGGCTTTGGGGCGGCAATCTCGCGTGGTTCGTATTCTGGGGCTATAACCTTTTCATCATCATGGCCGCTTCGGGCTATATCCTTGGCGCGACGCAGTCCAAGGAATACGCCGAGCCGGAATGGTATGCCGATTGGTGGCTGGTCGTGGTCTGGCTGGCCTATCTCGCAGTCTTTCTTGGCACGGTCATCAAGCGGCGCGAGCCCCATATCTATGTCGCGAACTGGTTTTACCTCTCGTTCATCGTGACCATCGCGATGCTGCATGTCATCAACAACCTCGCGCTTCCGGTCTCGCTCTTCGGGTCGAAATCGGTGCAGCTGTTCGGCGGCGTGCAAGATGCGATGACGCAATGGTGGTATGGCCATAATGCGGTCGGCTTCTTCCTGACGGCGGGTTTCCTCGGGATGATGTATTACTTCATTCCGAAACAGGCCGAGCGTCCGGTCTACAGCTACAAGCTGTCGATCATCCACTTCTGGGCGCTGATCTTCATGTATATCTGGGCCGGCCCCCACCACCTGCATTACACCGCATTGCCCGAATGGGCAGCGACGCTGGGGATGGTCTTCTCGATCATGCTGTGGATGCCCTCGTGGGGCGGCATGATCAACGGCCTGATGACGCTCTCGGGCGCATGGGACAAACTGCGCACCGATCCGATCATCCGCATGATGGTTGTCGCGGTGGGCTTTTACGGCATGGCGACCTTCGAGGGTCCGATGATGTCGATCAAAGCCGTGAACTCGCTGTCGCATTACACCGACTGGACCATCGGTCACGTCCATTCCGGCGCGCTGGGCTGGAACGGCATGATCACCTTTGGCGCGCTTTACTATCTGACGCCGCGCCTCTGGGGTCGCGACAAGCTCTATTCGCTGCAACTCGTCAGCTGGCACTTCTGGCTCGCGACCATCGGGCTGGTGCTTTACGCGGCCTCGATGTGGGTCTCGGGCATCATGGAGGGACTGATGTGGCGCGAAGTCGACAATCAGGGCTTCCTCGTCAACGCTTTCGCCGATGTGGTTCAGGCCAAATTCGCGATGAACGTGGTGCGGGCTCTGGGCGGCTGCCTCTATCTCACGGGCGGGCTGATCATGGCCTACAACCTCTGGGCCACGGTTGCCAAACAGCCGAAGACCCAGTCCACCCTCGTCGCAGTCCCGGCAGAATAAGGGGAACGGATCATGGCCATTCTTGAAAAGCACAAGATCCTCGAAAAGAACGCCACGCTGTTGCTGGTTTTCTCGTTCCTTGTCGTGACCATCGGCGGCATGGTGCAGATCGCGCCGCTGTTCTATCTCGAAAACACCATCGAGAAGGTCGAAGGCGTGCGTCCCTACACGCCCCTCGAGCTTAAAGGCCGCGACATCTATGTCCGCGAGGGCTGCTATGTCTGCCACAGCCAGATGATCCGTCCGATGCGCGACGAGGTCGAGCGCTACGGCCATTACAGCCTTGCCGCGGAATCGATGTATGACCACCCGTTCCAATGGGGCTCGAAGCGGACGGGGCCTGACCTCGCCCGCGTCGGCGGCCGCTATTCGGACGAATGGCACATCGACCACCTGACCAACCCGCAAGCGGTGGTGCCGGAATCGATCATGCCGAAATACGGCTTCCTCCTGAATCGCATGATCGAGCCCTCGAATATGAAAGAGCGTTTGGCGACCGACCGCGCCGTCGGCGTGCCCTATGACGACGAGATGGTCGCCAATGCGGTGGCCGATTTCCGGGCGCAAGCTAATCCCGATGCGGACAGCTCGGGGCTTGAGGCGCGCTATCCCGGCGCCCAGCAGCGCAATTTCGACCGCCAGCCCGGGATTTCCGAGATGGATGCGCTGATCGCCTATCTGCAAGTGCTCGGCACGATGGTTGATTTCTCGACCTTCGAGCCCGATCCGAACCGCTGAGGAGGCGCCGATGGATACCTATTCCTTCCTGCGCTTTCTCGCCGACAGCTGGGTGCTCTTGCTGCTCACGTTGTTCTTCATCGGCGTGCTGATCTTTGCCATGCGCCCCGGATCGAAACCCCTGCACCGCGATGCGGCCGAAAGCATCTTTCGGAACGAAAAGAACCCGGCCTCGTCCGGGGAGTTGGAGGTCAAGTGATGACCGGACATAACGACGAACTCAGCCAATCCGCTGCGGCCCCGCGGGAAACCCGGGTGGTGCGCAATGCCAAAGGTCGCCGTGAAAAGGTCGAGGTGCCCTCGACGGGCCATGAATGGGACGGGATCCGCGAATATGACAATCCGCTGCCGCGCTGGTGGTTGTGGGTGTTCTTCGCGACCGTCGTCTGGGCGGTCGGCTATGTCATCGCCTATCCGGCGATTCCGATGCTGACCAAGGCCACGCAGGGCATTTTGGGCACCACGCCGCGCAAGGAAGTGGCCGCCGATATCGCCCGCTTCAACGAGGCCAATGCGCCGATTCAGGCCAAGCTTGTCGCGACGCCGCTGGATGACATCGCGAAAAACCCTGATCTGGTGAATTACGCCAACAATGCTGGGGGCGCGATCTTCCGGACTTGGTGCGCGCAATGTCACGGCTCGGGCGCGGCCGGGGCGCCGGGCTATGCGAACCTGCTGGACAACGACTGGCTCTGGGGCGGCACGATCGACGAGATCTATACGACCGTCCTGCACGGCATCCGCGATCCCCATGATCCGGACACGCGCTATTCCGAGATGCCGCGCTTTGGCATCGACGAGCTGCTGACCAAGCGCGAGATTGATCAGGCGGTGAACTATGTGCTCGAGATCTCGGGTCAGCCCCATGACGCGGCGCTGGCGAAGGCGGGCGAGACGGTCTTTGCCGACAATTGCGCCTCGTGCCACGGGGCGGACGGGCAGGGCGATCGCGCGCAGGGTGCGCCGAACCTGACCGACGCGGTCTGGCTTTACGGCTCGGACAAGGCGACGATCACGCGCATCGTCACCAATGGTCCCTTCGGCGTCATGCCGTCGTGGCAAAGCCGTCTCTCGGACGCCGATATCCGTGCGGTTGCCGCCTATGTTCACGGTCTCGGAGGCGGCGAGTAAGCCCCGCCCCTTCTCCCGCTTCCCCGCCGCTTCGGTGGCGGGGGAGGCCGCCGGTCCTCACCTGTTCGCGCGCTTCACGAGGGCCGGCGCGCCTTTTTTCTATGAAAATTCCGCCGCTTAATTCCCAGAAGCGGCGCTTTGACGCAGGTTGCCCCTGGGCCGGGCCTTTTGGCCTGACTGCGACAAAGAGGCTGATCGCGGCGCCCGGATGACGGGCCTAGGTTCCGCGCCAGCAAATCTGATGCAGGTCAAGGCGCACCCTTCTTGAAGCGCCTATCGAGGACCTGCGAACAAGGAGAGCCAGCATGTCTTCCCCCGAAATCGAGCCGCCTGCGTTGTACCAGGCGCGCGAGCCGATTTTTCCGCGACGGGTCAAGGGCAAGTTCCGCAATCTCAAATGGGCGATCATGGCGATCGCTCTGACGATCTATTACATCACGCCCTGGCTGCGCTGGGATCGCGGACCGAACCTGCCCGATCAGGCGGTTCTGGTCGATATCGCCAACCGCCGTTTCTTCTTCTTCATGGTCGAGATCTGGCCGCATGAATTCTATTTCATCGCGGGCCTTTTGATCATGGCGGGGCTTGGCCTGTTTCTCTTTACCTCGGCCTATGGTCGGGTCTGGTGCGGCTATGCCTGTCCCCAGACGGTCTGGACCGATCTCTTCATCCTGACCGAACGCTGGGTCGAGGGCGACCGCAATGCCCGCGTCAGGCTGTGGAATGCGAAATGGGACGCCCATAAGCTGCGGCTGCGGCTGACGAAATGGGTGATCTGGCTGGTGATTGCCGCGCTGACCGGCGGCGCATGGGTGTTTTACTTCACCGATGCGCCGACGCTTCTGGGCAATCTCGTGACCGGCCATGCCCATCCGGTCGCCTATCTGACCATCGCGATCCTGACCGCGACGACCTTTGTCTTCGGCGGCTTCATGCGCGAGCAGATTTGTATCTATGCCTGTCCGTGGCCGCGCATTCAGGCGGCGATGATGGATGAAAACACGCTGACCGTCGCCTATCGCGACTGGCGCGGAGAGCCGCGCGGCAAAGGTCAGAAAGCCCCGACCGAGCCCGAGGCTCTGACCACAGCCCCGGCGCTCGCCAAAGGCGATTGCATTGATTGCATGGCTTGCGTGAACGTCTGCCCGATGGGCATCGACATCCGCGATGGCCAGCAGCTCGAATGCATCACCTGTGCTCTGTGCATCGATGCCTGCGACGAGGTCATGGACAAGATCGGCAAGCCGCGCGGGCTGATCGATTATCTCGCGCTGCAAGACGAAACCGCCGAGCGCGCGGGCGAGGCGCCCAAACCGCTGACCCGCCATATCCTGCGCCCGCGCACGATCCTTTATTTCACGCTTTGGGCGGGGATTGGCGTTGGGCTGATCGTGGCGCTGTTCATGCGCTCGCCCTTCGATCTCAACGTCACGCCGGTGCGCAATCCGCTGTTTGTGACCCTCTCGGACGGCGCGATCCGCAACACCTATGAGATGCGTCTGCGCAACAAACGCGGCAATCCCCATGACTTCACCATCGTCGCCACCGATCGTCAGGGCGCGCCGTTGCCCGATATCGTGCTGACGCTCGAAGGGCTTGGCGCGGATGATGTCGAGGTGCCTGCGGATGCCACCCACACTCAGCGCATTTATCTGACCGCCGCGTCGGGCTCGGCTTTGGCGGGCCGCGAACGCAGCGATATCCAGCTTTGGGTCGAGGACCGGACCGATGGCGTCCGCAGCTCGGTCAAGACTGTCTTCCACGGAAAGGAAAAACCATGAGGCGCGAACTCACGGGGCGGCATGTTCTGGGCATAACCGTCGGGGCTTTCGGCATTATCATTGCCGTCAATCTTTACATGGCGTCGCAGGCGGTTGGCACTTTCCCGGGGCTCGAGGTCTCGAACAGCTATGTCGCCTCGCAAAGCTTCGACCGCGAGCGCGCCGCACAAGAGGCGCTCAACTGGACGGTCCGGCCAAGCTATGACGGCAAGGTCATGGAGCTGAAGATCACCGATGCGCAGAACCTGCCGGTCAAGGTCGAGGATCTGCGCGTCACCATCGGTCGCCCGACCCATGTCCGCGAGGATCAGAGCCCGGTCTTCACCTTTCAGAATGGGGTTTATACCGCTCCGGTTGCATTGGCCCCCGGGGCGTGGAACATCCATCTGAGCGCAAAAGCGGCGGATGGAACCGTCTTCCGCCAGCGGCTGGACCACTATCACGGCGCGAGGGTTGAGTAATGAGCGATGCGACGGCCCAGGATTTCGAGGCGCGGCTTTCGGCCTGTCCGGCCTGTGATGTCGTGCCTCTGGCCCTGCATGTCGCCGCGAAAGAGGTGCCGGGCGATGTCATCCTGTCGCTGCCCGGCATCCATTGCGCGACCTGTATCACCGATGTCGAGCGCGCGCTGCGGGCCCATGACGGCGTCAAAAGCGCGCGGGTGAACCTGACGCTTCGCCGCGTCAATATCGACGCGCCGGGTTTGACTGCCGCAGAGCTTATCCCTGTGATCGAGCGCGTCGGCTATGAGGCGCATGAGCTTGACCCTTCCGCGCTCAGTTCGACCGCCGCCGAGCGTCAGAGCCGCGATCTGCTGATGCGCCTCGGCGTCGCGGGCTTCGCCATGATGAACGTGATGATCCTCTCGGTCGCGGTCTGGTCGGGCGCGGATCATGCCACGCGCGATCTCTTCCACTGGATCTCGGGCGCGATCGCGCTGCCGACCGTGGCCTTTGCCGGCAAGCCCTTCTTCGAGAGCGCCTGGCGCGGGCTGAAACATGGCCGGCTCGGCATGGATTTCCCGATCTCGCTGGCGCTGGTGCTGGCCAGCGCGATGTCGGTCTATGAAACCTGGCATTCGGGGCCACATGCCTATTTCGACGGCGTGGTTTCGCTGTGCTTCTTCCTGCTGATCGGGCGCTACCTCGATTTTCGTGCCCGTGCGGTGGCGCGTTCGGCCGCCGAACAGCTGACCGCGCTTGAAGTGCCCCGCGCCATCCGCCTGAACGGCGATCTCGAAGAGGTTGTCGCGCTGGCCGATCTGGCTCCGGGCGAGCTGGTGTTGGTCCGTCCGGGCGCGCGCGTGCCTGCCGATGGGATCGTTCTGACCGGGCACAGCGAAATCGACCGCTCGCTTCTGACCGGGGAAAGCCTGCCGGTCGCGGCGGGGCCGGGGCTTGCGCTGTCGGCGGGCGAGGTGAACCTGACCGGGCCCTTGCGGATGCAGGTGACGGCGGCGGGGCGCGACAGCTCGCTCTCGCGGCTGACCGAGCTGGTCGCGGCGGCGGAATCGGCGCGCGGCCATTACACGACGCTCGCGCAGAAAGCCTCGGAATTCTACACGCCGGTCGTGCATATTCTGGCGCTGGCGAGCTTTGGCTATTGGTTCTGGTCCTCGGGCGGAGATCTGCGTCTTGCGGCCAATATCGCGGCGGCGGTGCTGATCATCACCTGTCCCTGCGCGCTGGGGCTTGCGGTGCCTGCTGTGGTCACGGCGGCCTCGGGGCGGCTTTTCCGCAAGGGGCTTCTGATCAAGGACGGCACCGCGCTCGAGCGTTTGGCCGAGGTCGAGACGGTGGTCTTCGACAAGACCGGCACGCTGACCATGGGAACGCCCCAGCTCATCTCTCCGGCGAGCTTGCCCGATGATGCCGCGCCGGTGGCGCTGGCGCTGGCGCGGGTCTCGTCCCATCCGCTATCGCGCGCGTTGGCGCTTGGTCTGGGCGAGGCGGGCGTCGAAGCGGCAGGGCTGACCGGTTTGCGCGAGGTGCCGGGCTTTGGCGTCGAGGGGCGCTGGCAGGGCATTCCGGTCCGGCTGGGTCGGCTCGGCTGGGCGGGCGAGGGTGAGAGCCTTGGCACGGCACCTGCGAGTTGGCTGACAATTGGCAATGAGCCCGCAATCCGCATCGATTTTGCGGATCGCTTGCGGCCCGGCGCCGAGAGCTGCATCGCTCAGATCCGGGCGACGGGACGGCGGGTTCTGCTGCTTTCGGGCGATACCGAGGCGGTGGTTGCCGATACGGCGGCCCGGCTTGGTATCCCGGAATGGCAGGCCGCGATGACCCCCGAAGAAAAGGCCCACCGCATCGCCGCGCTGCGGGCTGACGGCGCTCAGGTGCTGATGGTCGGCGACGGGCTGAACGACACGGCGGCGCTTGCGGCGGCCTCGGTTGCGATTTCTCCGGCAACCGCGCTGGATGCGGCGCGCGTCGCCTCGGATATCGTGCTGCTCGGCCATGACCTCGCCCCGGTGGCGGAGGCGTTGGACGTGGCCCGCCGCGCTCGCAAACGGATCAAGGAAAACTTCGCAATCTCAGGCATTTATAATATCGTTGCCGTGCCGATTGCGCTTCTGGGGTTTGCGACGCCACTCCATGCCGCCTTGGCGATGTCGCTCAGCTCGATTACCGTGACCCTGAACGCGCTGCGGTTGAGATAGGAGACGCCATGTCCGTTGTCGGTTTTCTGATCCCGGTTTCGCTGGCGCTTGGCGGCCTCGGTCTTTGGGGCTTCATCTGGTCGCTGCGCCGCAATCAATATGATGATCCCAAAGGCGACGCCGAGCGCGTCTTGAGCAGCGAATGGGATGATAAGCCGCGCCCGCGCTGATCGTTGTTTCTTTGAACCAGAGAGCGCCAATGTAAAAGCGCGGCCCCTCGGCCGCGCTTTTTGCATGTCTTGGTGAAAGGAGGCGCGCTCAGTTGCCGAGCACGCGGCATTCCTGCTGGCGGGCGTGAAGGCGGTCGCAGGCAAGTTGCGCCGTCGATTTGGTCATGCCCGAGAAATTGGCCTCGAAGCCACGCTTGGTATCGCCGACCCGGCGAGAAGCATTGCCGAAGGCCGCGCTTTCTTGCAGCGCGGTCTGAACCAGAACCTGCTCGGCTTCGCTGCGCGATTTGAAGAGCCCAAGGCTCACGCCATAGCCTTTGCCGCCGCCGCTGATCCGCGAGACGACCTCGGTCGCTTCCTGCGGCGCGGGCTCGTCGGTGGCGAGCGAGGCGAGGATGATGCTTTCCTCACGACGTGCCGGGGCCATCGACGAGGCCAATTCAACGGTTTCCGGCTGAGGCTCTTGCGATTGCACGAAGAGCGAGCCGGGGGTCGAGGTCGCGCCGGTGTCAAGCTGGCTGACCTTGTCATTGGCCTTGCCGCTGCGCCGGATCGGCCGGGGCGAGCTGGTCAGGCCGCCCGTGCTGGTGGCTGCGGCGCTGTCGCCTTCGGGCTTGCTTTCGGGCCGGGCTGCGACCTCGACCTCTGCCGATTTGGTGGCAATCGAGGCGGTGGCCGTGGCGCCCGGACGGCGCTGGGGCCGCGTGCTGGTGCCAAGGTTAGCGACCTCTTGATCCGCCGGGGCCGAGGCGCGGCGCACCGCGGCGGCCACGGCAGCCGGATCGGCGACCGACGCGCTGTTGGTTTTTTGGGCCGGGCGCGCCGAGGTCGAGATCTTGAAAGGAGCGGGGGCAGCAGGCTGCGGTTCGGCCCGAGCGACCTGGACGGTGCGCTTAATTTCGCGCTCGACCATATACTGGGGCGGCTCGGGCTTGACCTCCTTTATGTTGTTCGGCGCCTGTCCGAACCCCGCGTCAAGCAGCTGGGACATGACCTGATTGCGGTGCGCCGTCGATTGCCCGCCCAACACGGTCGCAATCAGGCGCTTGTTGCCGCGCTGCGCCGAAGCGGTGAGGTTGAAGCCCGCAGCCCGGGTATAGCCGGTCTTGATCCCGTCAGCGCCTTCATATTCTTCAAGAAAACGGCGGTTGGTGCTGGCCACATTGGCGATCCCGGCATCGGCGGTGCGACGCGAGAAGATCGAGTAATATTGCGGAAAATCGTAGAAAAGATGGCGACCGAGCAGCGATAGATCGCGGGCCGAGGAATAATGGCCGCTCGCGGTCAGGCCGTTCGCATTCGCGAAATGGGTGTTTCGCATGCCAAGATTGCGCGCCATCGTGTTCATTTGCTGAGCAAACACGGCCTCGGATCCACCACCCAAGCCTTCGCCGATCGTGGTCGCGGCATCATTGGCGGATTTCACGGCGGCGGCGCGGATGAGATAGCGCAGCTCGATCCGTTGACCGGGCTTCAAGCCAAGGCGCGAGGGCGGCTGGCTGGCGGCATGTTCAGAGACAAGGAATTTCGTATCGAGCCGCACCTGCCCGCGCTCAATCGCGGTAAAGGCAAGATACAGCGTCATCATTTTGGTCAAAGAGGCAGGATGCAGTCGAGTATCCGCATTCTGCGCATAGATTTCTTTGCCGCTTCGTGCATCCATCACATAGGCGGCAAAAGGCGCCGCAGCTGCTGCAAAGGGCAGGAAACAAGCCAACAGGACCAATAGTCCCGCGCGAAGGCGTTTGGTGAATCTGCTCACTGTCCGATCTCTTCTGCCTGTGCAGACCCGTTCTATTATGCGGGTCATTGTTTAATTTGATCATAATAACACGCCAGCCTTTGTCCGCAAACTGCCGTTTTGCAAAAGATCCGGGCTTTGCCGGGGTTCTGGCCGAAACCTGCCGTATCCCCGAGGCGGGGCCCGCGCCGGGTGGTCCCGGATCGGACCTTGGCCGGGCGAGATGCGGGCAGGGCTTACATCGGGCGGGAAAATCCCTATATTCCGCAAAACCTCCTTCATATTCCGCCGTGACCGAAGCCATATGACGAGCATTCCGAACGATCGTGACGACGCTGACCTCGCGGTCAAGACCAAGCCCAAGACGCAGCGACCGCCTATGTATAAGGTGCTGCTTCTGAACGATGATTTCACACCGATGGAGTTTGTCGTCTATGTTCTTGAGCGGCTTTTCTCGATGACGCATGGGCAGGCGATCGAAATCATGCTGACCGTTCACCGCAAGGGGGTTGCGGTCGTGGGCGTCTTCTCGCACGAGGTCGCAGAGACCAAGGTGGCCCAAGTGATGGAACTTGCGCGCCGCCAGCAGCATCCGCTGCAATGCACCATGGAAAAAGAATAGGGAAATTCGTGTCCGGATCTCGTATCGAGCTTGCCTTCGGCGATCAGGCGCCGCAGGGCAGAATCCTTCTTTTGGGCGCGGGCCGAGAGGTCGATCTTTCACCTTTCGATCCGGCTCAAACCCAGATCGTTCAGGGATTTTTTCCTGATGTCAGGGCGTTGGAGGCGCGCGGCTTTCGCGTCGTGACCGAGGCCGAGGGCGAATTCGCCGAAGCTGTCGTCTTTATCCCGCGCGCACGCGCTTTGGCTCGCGCTCGGATTGCTGACGCGGCTGCGCGTCTGCCTGCGGGCGCGCCTTTGTGGATTGATGGCCAGAAAACCGACGGAATCGACTCGGTTCTGCGCGAGATCCGCAGCCTCGTGCCGGTCGATGAGGTCCATTCCCGCGCGCATGGCAAGATCTTCCGCCTGACCCAGCCCGAGGCGCAGTGGTGGCCCGAGGATTGGCACGCGCGTGAGACCGTGGCCGCCCCCGGCATGATCACTGTTCCGGGCGTCTTTTCTGCCGATGCGCCCGATCCGGCCTCTGCCGCGCTGGCCGCGCATCTGCCCGAGAAACTACCGACCCGAATCGTCGATCTCGGTGCAGGATGGGGCTGGCTTTCGGCGCAGATCCTGACCCATCCGGGCGTCGAGGTCCTGCATCTGGTCGAGGCCGATGCCGCCGCTCTGGCCTGCGCACAGCGCAATGTCACCGATCCGCGCGCGCGGTTCCATTGGGCCGATGCACTGCATTTCAGCCTGCCCGAACCGGTCAATGCGGTGATCATGAACCCGCCCTTCCACGACGGGCGCGCGGCTGATCCCGCGCTTGGCGTCGGCTTCATTCAGGCGGCGGCGCGCCTTCTGACCGGGGCGGGACGGCTTTGGATGGTCGCGAACCGCCATCTGCCCTATGAAACCGCGCTGCGCGCCTCTTTCGCCGATGTCTCGGAGCTGGGTGGCGATAACCGCTTCAAGATCCTGACCGCGACCGGGGCTGGGCGCGGCACCGATCAGGCACGAGGACGGCGCCGATGAGCTCTTCGATCCAGGGCAAGACCGCGATTGTCACTGGCGCGGGCAAAGGCATCGGGCTGGCGATTGCGCGCCATTTCCGTCAGGCTGGCGCCAATGTCGTCTTTGCCGATAATGACGAACGCGCGCTGGAGGATGAGCTCGGCGCCGAGATGAACGGGCAGGGCAGCGTGCGCGGCTTTGCCGGAGATCTTGGCCAGAAGCTGACCCAAGCCAATCTTGTTTCTGCGACGATCGACGCTTTCGAGCGGGTCGATATTCTGGTGAATGCCCATCGCGCGGTGCAGGCCTGCGATCCGATGTCCACCGATGAGGATCTTCTGAGCGAGATGATGCGCCAGAACATGACCTCGGCGCTGAAGCTTTCGCAGCTCGTCGCCAAGCGCATGACGACGCAGGCACGCGAGGAAGAGCCCGAGATTCAGGCGGGCTCGATCATCAATGTGATTTCGCTTGCGGCGGATCGGCCCCAGCCTTTGATGCTGGCCTATTCGATCGCGAGCGCGGCGCAGGCGCAGGCCTCGCGCTCGATGGCGATGGCCTTGGCCGGGCAGAAGATCCGGGTGAACGGCATCGCCTTTGCCAGCATCATGTCGAATGTGATGCAATCGAGCCTCAAATCCGACCCGGCGCTGCGCGAGCGGCTGGTTGCGGCGACGCCGCTTGCCCGGATTGCGGGCGCCGAAGAGTTGGGCCCGGTCGCGGAATTTCTGGCAAGCGAGGCCTCGGGCTTTATCACCGGCCAGATTCTGCGGGTCGATGGCGGGCGCAGCCTCGCCGATTCTCTGACGCCGCCGGTCTTCTGACGCCACCGGCGCTCGAATTGGGCTGGATGCGAAAGGGCGGCCGCTTGGGCCGCCCGTCTTATTTCTTGGTCTCGGGATAGGCGGTTTTGCACGCGGCAATCGCGGCATTGGCCGTCGGCGCCAAAGCGGCGCGGCGCGCGATTAGATTGTCGCGTTTGCGCGCCTCGGCCGCCGGATCGATCGGCACGCGGTAACGCTGGGTGTCGGCGACATTGCGCAGGCAGGGCCGCGACACCATCACCGGCTCGCCCTTGCGATTGCGCACCACGGCGCGGCAATCGTCCCATTCGGTCCGGGTCACCTCGCGCTCTTCCCAAGCATAGCCGCGCGCGAGATTGCCCTCGACCTCGGCCAGCAGGTTCGAGACGACGCGATATTCGCTGGTATTGCGCGAAATGCATTGTTCCTGCGGGGTTCCGCAGGCTGCCAGCGCCAGAACCGGCAGAAGGGCAAGGGTGATGTTGCGGGGCATGGCAGGGGCCTGTAGTGGTGAACTCGCTTCTAATTTCGAGCAGACCGACCAGCAATTCAAGAGACAGGAGAGCGCAACCATGCAGATGACCGAGGAACGCACAGAGGCGGCCGCATGGTTCCATCTTCTGCGCGACCGCATCGTCGCCGCATTCGAGGCGCTCGAGGACCGCGCGGGGGGCGATCATGCGCCGGGTCGTTTCACCGTGACGCCGACGGTCCGGCCGAATAATGGCGGCGGCGGGCTCATGTCGGTGATGCGTGGCGGTCGGGTCTTTGAAAAGGTCGGCGTCAACTGGTCCGAGGTCCACGGCGAGCTTGCTCCGGCGGCGCAGGCGGCGATGACCGCGCGCGGTGTGCCGGGCGTGGCTGACGATCCGCGCTTCTGGGCCAGCGGCATCAGCCTTGTCGCCCATATGCAAAACCCCCATGCCCCGGCGGTCCATATGAACACGCGCATGTTCTGGACGCCGTCGGTCTGGTGGTTCGGCGGCGGCAGCGACCTCAATCCCTGCCTCGAATATCCCGAGGATACCGCGCATTTCCACGAGACGATGAAATCCGCCTGCGATCCTTTCGATGCGGGCTATTACCCGCGCTTCAAGGCCTGGGCGGATGAGTATTTCTTCATTCCCCATCGCGGTCGTGCCCGCGGCGTTGGCGGGATTTTCTATGACGATCTGAACACGGGCGACTGGGCGCGCGATTTCGCTTTCACGAAATCGGTGGGCGAGGCCTTTCTGCCCGCCTTCCTGCCGCTCGCCGAAAAGCGCCATCCCCAACCTTGGGGCGATGCCGAGAAAGACGCCCAGCTCGTGCATCGTGGGCTCTATGCCGAATATAATCTGGTCTATGACCGGGGCACGAAATTCGGGCTCGCCACCGGCCATGATGCCGATGCGGTCTTGATGAGCCTGCCGCCGATCGCCAAGTGGGTCTGAGCGCAAGCTGATCTGAGCAAAAACACGAGGGCGGCCCGCTGTTGAGCCGCGCCTTCGGGCCTTAGGCTTCGGGGCTCAGCTTTGGGCCTCGCAAAGATGTTCCCGGCGGTGATGGCACCATTCGCCCGCTGCCGCATTATCCGGGCAAGGCACGCGCCCGAAGACCAAGCCGCGCCTGTGTCTGTGACGAGTGGGATGAACATGCGTTTCTCGTGGAAGTCGGTTTCCTCCAATCTGCATCATCTGGCCGCTTTGGCCGGGCTGGCGCTTCTGCCGATCCCGGCGACGGCGCGAGATAGCAGTGATGAGGGCATTACCCATCAGATCGCGCGGATCGACGCGCAAAACCTTGAAATCTTTAGTTTCCATCCGCAGAACTGTCCGTCTCCGGCGATTCTCTTGGTCTTTCACGGCGATGGGCGCGCGGCGAAGTCCTATCTGAAATCGGCGCGTCAGCTGGCCGAGCGCGGCTGTTTCAGCGTCTATGCGCCGCTTTTCGATTCGGCGCGCTTCCCGGGTTGGTCCTATCATCGCGGCGGTCTGGTCGAGGATGGCGCGCTGCGCCCCGAATCCGAATGGACGGTCGAGATGGTGCGCGATCTTCTGGTCTGGGCCCGCGCGCAAGAGGGCCGCCCCGATGCCGATGTCTATCTCTTCGGCCATTCCGCCGGGGCTCAGTTCCTGTCTCGCGTCGCGGCCTATGCTTTGCCCGAAGGCGTCGACCGCATCGTGATTGCCAATCCCTCGACCTATGTCCTGCCGACCGAAGGCGAGGCGGTGCCCTATGGCTTCGGCGGCCTGCCCAAGAGTGAGGCCGAGCATTGGATGAAGGATTATCTCGCCGCGCCGATCACGATCTTTCTGGGCTCGGAAGACACCGGCTCGAAGGATCTAACAATGACGCCCGAGGCGATCAAACAAGGCAGCAACCGGCTCGATCGCGGGCAGCAGACCTATGAGGAGGCCAAAGAGATTGCCGCCGCGCATGGCTGGCCGTTTAACTGGGAGCTCGTGTATGCCGAGGGGGTCGGTCATAGCGGCAAGGGCATGCTCGAATCCAAGGAAGCGACGCAGGCGCTTGGGTTTTGATCTGAACCTTTTTGTTTGATTTTCCACTCTTCGGCAGTAAGTCAAGCTGATCGATCACATGAAAATATTGCCGTTTTCGAGAGCTGGACGATTGCAGATGAAAAGCGGAATATTAAGAAAAGAGGCCCGTAAGAGCGATGCGCGACTTTAGCGCAGACCTCCGATCCGGTCGCCGCGCAAGAGCCTAACCCGGGTTAAATCACCATCGGCGGCATTGGGCGCAAATCTTTCGGGGCGCTGTGGGCAAGGGCAAAGCGAAGTCTCGCCTGAATCGCGCATATGTTGCAGCAGGAACTGGCCGAGCTCATCTGTTGCGTCATTCTGCGCGTTGCGGGACTGCTGATTTATAGCCAGACTCGCCGGATCGGTTTAAGTGATCCTCTTTGGATGTAACTTACAAAACCAATCGGTTTTGTTTTCTCTTTTATTATTATATATCAGATGGTTTCTTGCGTTACCTGAGCGAGTTTCTTTGCGGATTCCACGCTAAATCCTGCGTGATCTGCGTCATCTCGCAATTTCGTCTCAAGTCAATCTCGATCTGGTTGCCCTAAGGGAATTCTCCTTTTGGCAGAACAACCTTCGCTTGAAAGCTCGTCCCGCAAGAGACGAGGATGATTTTCGATCTCCTTTGGCGTGAGCGAATGCCATTTTCTCAAATTCGGGGAATTTGCGCCAAAAGTGGTGCCGCGTTAGCGTGACGCGAAGCTCGCGAATTTTAGCAAAAGGGGCTGGTTAGATGGCCACGTCTACCATTGGCAAGAAAAGAATATATACGGCCAAAAGAGCATTCAGCACCCGCAGGGTTCCGCGCAATGCCATGAAAACCCTGATTACGGGCGACCATCGTCCCGAGCCGGGCGATCTGGTGCTGGCGCGTATTGATGAAATCGGAAAACAGGCCAAGCTGGAATTAACCGATGGGCGGCGGGCCCATCTTTTCCCCGGCGATGAAATCGTTGTCTGCTATGGCAACCGCTATGCGCCCGACCAATATGAGGCCAAGATCGGCCCGGATTTGGCGCCTTGCGATCTGGTGGCGGCGGGCGGGCTTGCCTCGATCGAGCTGACCCGGCATCTGCGCATCCGCCCGCCGACCCAGATCACGCCGCTTGGTCTGATCGGCGATGCCCACGGGCATCGTCTCAATGTCATGCAATTCTCGCTCAAGGCTTCGGATGCACCGCCGCAGATCCCGGCGATCCTGTCGCTTGGCACCTCGATGAATGCGGGAAAGACGCTGACGGCGACCTCGATGGTGCGCGGCTTCAAGCGGCTGGGCTTCAAGGTCGCGGCGCTGAAGATCACCGGGACCGGCGCGGGCGGCGACATGTGGATCGTCAGTGATGCCGGAGCCGATGTCTCGCTTGATTTCACCGATGCGGGCTATGCGAGCACCTATCTCGTCTCGATCCCGGATATCTTGCTGGCCACAAACCGGCTGATGAACCATGCCGCCGATCTCGGCTGCGACATTGCCGTGATCGAGATCGCTGACGGGTTGCAGCAACTCGAAACCGCGCAGCTGATCCGCCATCCCGCCATTCTCGATATGGCGGTCGGCACAGTTTTTGCTGCCTATGATGCGATGGGGGCGAAATACGGCGTCGATGTGCTGCGCGAGGCCGGGCATAGCGTGCTTGCGCTGAGCGGGCGGCTGGGGCTGTCGCCTCTGGGCGTGCGCGAGGCCGAGGCGGCTTCGGGGCTGCGGGTCTATTCGCCCTTCGAGCTGCAGGAGGGCATGTTGATCCCGGTCATCCGCGATCAGGCCTCGCGCCGGATTGCCGCCCATCCCCGTCACCAGCATTTCCACGAAAGGCTGGCGCAGGCGGTGCTGCCCTCGGATATCGCGCTTGGGAACCTCATTCCCAGCGCCGAGACCGAGGGCGCGCGTCCCGATGCCTTGACCACGGCATTGGCGCGCGATCTGCTGAGCCGCGCGGCCGAGCATCTGATGGGGCGCGAGGCGGATGCTTTGTGCGGCGTGCCCTATGGCGAGCGGCGGCGCAATCGCAAGGACTGGCGCAACGGCTTTGCTGCGACGACCTGGACGACGGATCTGGGCGAGATCGAGCTGATGGTGCCGCGCCTCAAGCGCAATGGCTATGCGCCGGGCTTTCTCGCCCGTCCCGAAACGCCCCGGGCCGAGCTGCGCGCGCTTTTGAGCGCCGCGCCGGATGGCTTTGCCGAGGCCGCACGCGCGCTTTTGGTCGCGCTTGGGGCAAACGAGGCCAGTTGCGAAAGCCTGGCTGGGCTTTGTGACGCGCTCAAGCAGCTCCTTCAGCCGGCCTTGCCGCAAAGAGCTGCCTTGCGCGCCATGCCTTTGCCCGGCGCCGAGCGGTTCGTCGGCCAAAGCGACGGCGACCCGCAGGAAGAAGAGGCCGAACAACTGGCTGCGGCTCTGGCCTTCTCGCGGCGCAGCGAGGCCTTTTTCGAGGTCGATGCCGAGCTCTATGGCTATGGCCCGCGGGGCGTGCTGCCCGCGACCGCTGCAGAGTAACGCAGCTTCTGCTGGCGCGGCGCCCTGCGGGGGGCCGCGTCCGCGCGCAGGATCATAAGGCGATTGAACGACATGGCGAGACGCAGAAAAGCGGGCAGGGTGACTGCTCTGGAAATGGCGTGGCGGGCTTCGCGACCGGGGCTGGTGACCGTGATGGTGTTCACCACGATCTTCAACCTGTTGAAATTCGCGATGCCGCTTTATCTGGTGCAGGTGCTGGACCGGGTCCCGGCGAGCCGAAGCATCGAGACGCTGGTGATGCTGACCGTGCTGGTGGTCATCGCGATCCTGTGCGGGCTCGCGCTTGATGTCGTGCGCCGCCGCCTGCTCGTCAATTGGGGCATGTGGGTCGAGCGCCAGTTCGGCCCCCGGATGCTGCATCGCGGCCTCTCCGAGACCCGCGCCGCGCGCCAAGCCAGCGAGATTTCCCGCGCGCTGACCGATGTCACACGGCTACGCAGCTTCATCTGCGGGCCGATGGCCTCATGGCTCGATGTCATCTTCGCGCCTTTGTTCTTTCTGGGCGTCTGGATGGTCCATCCGGTGCTTGGGCTGATCGGCCTGATCGCACTGGCGCTTTTGATTGCGGTCGGCGTCGCCTCGGATCTGCTGACCCGAGAGCCGCGCCGGGTTTCAGGCGATGCACAGCGCGAGGCAAGCTCGCTTGTGACCGCCGCAGAGCAGAACAAGGAAAGCGTCGGCGCGCTTGCCATGGCGCCGATCCTGACCGAGCGCTGGCGGCGCACCGCCTCGTCGCGACTTGACGAACGCGAGCGCATCGAGGGCCGCCAGATCCTCTTTCGCACGATGATCCGCGGGCTCAACCAGTTTTTGCGCATTGCCATGATCGCCGCCGGTGTCTGGCTGGTCGTGCATGGCGCGATGACGCTTGGCGGGATCTTCGCGGCGCGGATCATGGCGGGCTTTGGCTTCTCGCTGGCCGAAAAGGCGCTGCGCAACTACCGCAATCTGCGCGAGGCGATGACCTCTTATGGCGCGCTAAAAGAGCGGCTGACCGATGAGGATGTCGCGCGCACCTCGGTTTTGCCGGGCACCGAAAGTGCGCCGGTGGTGATCGACAAGCTGACCTTTCGCCATGCGGGGGCGCGCGATGATCTGTTCCGCCGCCTCTCGGTCACCTTGGCCTGCGGCGAGGTCCTGATCATCAGCGGCACGGCGGGCATGGGCAAAACCTCGCTTTCGCGCCTGCTGGTTGGCATTCTGGAGCCGCGCCACGGCCAGATCCGGCTGGGCGATGTCGAACTCGCGCGACTGCCCTCGGATCTGCGCGCGACGCTGGTCGGCTACATGCCCCAGCATACCGAGCTTTTCGCAGGCACGGTACGCGAAAACATTGCCCGGATGGGCGAGGGCAGCTTCGCCGATGTCGTCGCGGCGGCCAAGCTTGTCGGCATCCATGAGCTGATCGTCGGCCTTGTCGATGGCTATGACACCGAAATCACTGGCGACACCTTTGGGCTCTCGGGCAGCGAGCGCAAACGGATCGCTTTGGCCCGCGCCTTCTATCAGATGCCGCGCCTGATCGTGCTTGATGAGCCGACGGCCAATCTCGATGCGCCCTCGCGGCGCATCGTCGAGGGCGCGATCCGGGCGGCGACGGCGGCGGGCTCGTCGATCATCATCACCCAGTCGATCCATTCGGCGCGGCTGGCGCGGCTGGCCGACCGCTTCCTGATCCTTGGCGCGAAATCGCCCGAGATCGCCGAGAACAGCGACCGGCAGGCCGAAGAACGCGCCCGCAATGGTCTGAGGAGTGTGCAATGACCGAGATCGACCGCGATCCGCAGGCGCAAAACGTCGCCGCCGCTAGCACGCCCGATACCCCTTCGGCCCAAACGCCCGCGCCGACCGACGAGCGCGCCGAGCGCCGGTTTGGCGATCCGCGCCGCGAAACTCCGGTCTGGGCGCAGGCCGAGACCAGTGGCGACCGCCCCTTCAGCCGCGGGCTGATCGCGGCCGGTTTCGCCATTATCGCGGTCTTTGGCGGCACTTTTTATGTCTGGGCTGCCAGCGCGCCGATCGAGGGCGCGGTGATTGCCCAGGGCGTCGTCAGCGTCGACAGCAATGTCCGCACGATCCAGCATCTCGAGGGCGGGATCATTGACGCCATTCTGGTGCGCGACGGCGACCGCGTGGCGACCGGGCAGGTGCTGATCCGGTTGCAGAACACGCTGTCCTCCTCGACCCGAAACGAGTTACAGGCGCAATATTTCGAGATGCGTGCGACCGAGGCGCGCCTTGTCGCCGAACAAGAGGGCAAGGCCGAGATCGCCTTTCCCGCCGAGCTGACCGACAAGATCGGCGACGGGGCCGCGCGTGCCTCGATCTCGGGGCAGGAGAGCCTCTTCCAAAGCCGTCGCAAGCTTTTGGCCGACCGTTTGACCATTCTCGACCGCACAAAGGCCGGGCTTGAAAGCGAAATCACCGGGCTCGAGGGCCAGATCGCCTCGTCCGACAAGCGTTTGGGGCTGATCGCCGAAGAGCTGCGCGATGTCGAAGAGCTTTACGCCAAGAACCTGACCAACAAGCCCCGGCTCTTGCAATTGCAGCGCCAACAGGCCGAGTTGCAGGGCGAGGTCTCCAGCTATCAGGCGGGCATTGGCACGGCGCGGCAAAAGATCGACGAATCCGATCTGCGCATGGTCGAGATGCAGGCCGCGCAAGCCGCCGAGGTCGCCGATGGGCTGCGCGATACCCGCGCGAAGCTTTACGAGCTGCACCAGCGTTTGACCGCCGCCGAAGATATCGTCGGGCGCACCGAGATCCGCTCTCCGGTCGACGGGATCGTCAAAGGGCTCACTGTCCATACGATCGGCGGCGTGATCGCGGCGGGCCAGCCGCTGATGGATGTGGTCCCGGTCAGCGACAAGCTGGTCATTCAGGCGACGCTCGATCCCCTCGACATCGATCAGGTGGCCGAGGGGCAGCCCGCGCAGGTCTGGCTTTCGGCGGTCAACCGGCGCAGCCAGACGCCGCTTGATGGGATCGTGACCACCGTTTCGGCGGATCGCATGACCGATGCGGCCAGCGGCGCGCCCTATTATCAGGCGCGGGTCGAACTGGACCGCGCCGAGGTCGCGCGCAGCTCTGTGCCGATGCAGCCCGGCATGAGCGCCGAGGTGATGATCCGCACCGGCGCCCGCACCACTTGGGACTATTTGTCCTCGCCAATTTCTCAATTCCTCTCGCGCGCGATGCGGGAGGGCTGATTTTCCATTGATCTCTTTGAGTGAGGATTTGCCCATGAAAATGACGACCTCAGCCGTATATCTTCCCGGAAATATCTATACCCGCAGGCTTGCGCTGGAGTTGAGCCTTGAGGGCGCGGCCGGGGTCGAGCTGCCCCCGCAGCGCCTGCGCGATGTGGCCAAGGCCTTTGGCTTCATCCGCCATTCGGTTCTCGATTTCCCGGCGTGGCGCCGGGTGACGCGCGCGAAAGAGCCGGTGCCGGTCGCGGCATTGGTCGAATTGCTGGCGGTGCTCGTCCAGCGCTATGCCTATTGGCCGGTGAAGTTTTGCGGCTGGCGGGCACAGCCCGAGGATCTGAGCGCGCCGACCGCTGCCGCGAAAGGGGCGCAGGCCAAGGGCTATGCGATCTTTGAAATCAGCAGCGAGGGGCCGGGCCGCGAGGCGGCGCGGGTCGCGCTGACGCTGGCCGAGGCGGTTGTCGAAGGGCGTGACGGCGCGGCTCTGGAAGAGCTGTTCCTGTCGGAAATGGCGGGCTTCCTGAAGAAGACCCTGCGCGAGACGCCCTCGGCCGATGCGTTGCTGATTGCGCGGGCGGCGCAGGCGCGCGGGATTCCGTGGTCCGTGCTGTCACGCTCGCAATATCTGCGGCTCGGCATCGGGCGCGATTCCCATACGCTTTATGGCACGGAATCGACCAATACGACCTCGATCGCCCGGGCGATTTCGCGCGACAAGGCTTTGTCGAACGATCTGCTGCGCCGCGCCGGTCTGCCAGCCGCGCGCCAACGCACCGCGCGGACCGAGGATGAGGCCGTGGCCCATGCCCGCACCCTTGGCTTCCCGCTGGTGGTCAAGCCGCTGACCGGCAATATGGGGCAGGGCGTGACGGTTGGCGCGAGCGATGAGGCGCAGATCCTGCGCGCCTTCCACCGCGCACGCGAGGTCTCGCGCGATGTCGTTCTGGAAACCATGATCGAGGGCGACGAGACTCGGCTTTTGGTGGTCAATGGCCGGATGATCTCGGCGGTGCGCCGCCATCCGGCGCAGGTGCGCGGCGATGGCACCAGCACGGTGCGCGCGCTGGTCGAGGCCTCGAACCGGCAGCCCGAACGTGAGCAGGTCCTGACCGGGCGCATGGCGGTGATGAAGCCGATCCAGCTAGACGGTGAGGCGCTCGAACTGCTCGCGGCGCAGAAGCTGACGCTCGAGGCCGTCCCGCAAGGGGGGCAGGTGGTGCTCTTGCGCCAGGAATCGAATATTTCGCGCGGGGGGCATCCCGAGGATGTGACCCGGCTTGTCCATCCCTCGATCCGCCGTGTTGCCGAACGCGCGGCGGCGGCGGTGGGGCTTGATGTCTGCGGCGTCGATTTCATCACTACCGATCTCTCGGCGCATTGGAACACGACCGGCGGCGCGATCTGCGAGGTCAACAGCCGGCCCGGCATCAATATGCATCTCTTTGTTTCGGGCAAGGGCGCGGGCCGGATCACCGATGCCTTCCTCGATATGCTTTTCCCCGACGACAGCCGCCCGCGTCTGCCGGTGGTCGCGCTTCTGGGCGAGCCCGAGGAAACCCTGCCGCTGCGCCGCGCGATCGAGGCCACGGCGGCGCGCGCCAATCGTCCGCTCGCGGTGGTGACCACCGAAGAGCGGCGCACGACCGTGCTCAGCTCGTCGCGGTGGGCGGCCACTGCGGCGGGGCTCATCTGGGACGATCTGGCCGAGGCGGCGGTGATCGAGATCACGCCAAAGCAGCTCGTGCGCGACGGCTTGGGCTTTGACCGCGTCGATCTGGCGGTTCTCCCGCCCAAATCGGTCACCGCGACGCAAGAGCTCGCGGCGCAGGTCCTGCGCCATCTCGCCGGGCCGCGCGTCGTGATCCGGGGCGAGGCCGAGGCGCCCGCGCAGGCGCTCGCGGCGCTTGGCCTGCCGGTGACCGCCCTTGACGACCAGCTTGTCCAAGGCCCGTCGGCCAATCCGGCTGCCGCCCCTCGGCACGAGACCAGCGCCGACGAATTCACCGCGCTTTTTGTCGGAGATGTCGGCTTTGGCGAATCCTATATGCACCACCCGCGCGTCGCGGGTCTGCAGCAGCTTCTGTCCACGCAGGGGCATGGCTATTCGCTGGCCGGGCTTCAGGGCCTTCTGGGCGGCGCCGATCTGACGGTGGCCAATCTTGAGGTGCCGCTGGCGGGCCGGCCCGATCTCGCGCTGCAAGGCCGCAAGAAATACCTCGGCTGGAGCGATCCGAGCCGCAGCCTTGCCGCCTTGCGCGACGCCGGGATCGACGCGGTGACGCTGGCCAACAACCATGCGCTCGATTGCGGCACGGAGGGGCTGTCCGAAACGCTTTTGCGGCTGCGTGAGGGCGGGATTGCGAGCTTTGGTGCCGGGGCGGATGCCGAGGCCGCCGGTCTGCCCTTCATCCACCGCTTCACCGTGGGCGGGGTCGAGCGCTCGCTGGTCGTCTATGGCGGCTTCGAGACGCGCGCCCGCTATGAAGAGCGCTATCGCTGGTATGCCGATCGCGGCTTTGCCGGGGTCTCGAAGATCGATCCCGACCGCATCGCCCGCTCGGTTGCGGCGCTGCGTCAGGTTCTGCCCAATCCGCTCTTCATCGCTTTCCCGCATTGGGGCACCGACTACGAGCCGATCACGGCGGGCCAGCGCGAGACTGCGGCGGCTTTGGCGAAGGCCGGGCTTGATCTGGTGATCGGCCATGGCGCGCATTTCTCGCAAGGGGCCGAGATCGTCGAGGCCTGCCCGGTGCTCTTCAATATCGGGAATTTCGTCTGGAACACCCCGGGACGGTTCAACAAGCGTGATGTCGCGCCCTATGGCACGGCGGTGGCGCTGATCTTCCGGCGCGGACAGCGCGGCGGGCCGACCCTGCGGCTCTATCCGCTGATGGTCGACAATGCGCAGACGAACTTCCAGAACCGCCCCGTCACGCCAGAGGAGTTCCCGGCAGCGGCACAGGTGATCACCGCGGGCTGGCCCGGTCGTCCGCGCCGTCTGCGCAATGCTGATGCGCCTTATCTTGAGATGAAACTGCCGCTGCGTGAGGGGGCACAGCCCGCCGCCGCGACGGCTTCTGCGCGGGCGCGTCCGACGAAACGCAAGACGGCAACCTCGGTCGCGCCCCGGCCGAATGGCGGTGAGCAGCCCCATCTGTAACGGGGAAGCGCAACGCCGGGTCACCGCAACAAGACCAACCGCGCCGCCCTGTCAAAGGGGCGGCGTCGGCATCTCGAAGGGTTCGAGATATCGGCGCGAGCTCTTTGGAATGAAACGGTTTTCAGAAATGGAAACGCGACCACAGGGTCGGGTGTTTCGGGTTCAAATCTGAAGGGGGGGGAGATGGTGCCCGGAGACGGATTTGAACCGCCGACACGCGGATTTTCAATCCGCTGCTCTACCAACTGAGCTATCCGGGCCAGCAGTCTCTGCTGTCGTGAGGCGGTTACTAAGGCAGGTTCGTGACGCTGTCCAGACCCGAAAAGAAGAAAAATCACTCCTCGCTGTCGAAATCTGAAACCGGCTCTGCCGGGATGCGATAGTCGCCGCGCAACCAGCGCGCCAGATCGACATCTGCACAGCGTTTCGAACAGAAAGGCGTATATTCCTCGACGGCAGGTTTGCCGCAGATCGGGCAGGCGGCGCTGCTCACGCAGCACCCCCGGCCAGCCGCGACAGCAGCACGCGGTCGCGTTTGCGGTTGATCTCGAAAAGACCCATCGCGGTCCAACCGATCAGCACGGTTTCCGAAGATTCCGATTTGAAGGCCGCGCGCAACACCTGTTCCAGCGTGCCGCGATCACGTTTCGGGATCGGCGCAAAATCGATCACGATCTGGCCGCCGATGCCGCGCAAGCGCAGCTGACGCGGCAGATCGCGCGCCAGCGCGATATTGGCCTTGAGCCCGGCGGCGGGCGAGGTGTCCGCGCCGGTGTTCACATCGACCGCGCTCAGCGCGCGCAGGGATTCAACCGAAGCCCAGGCGCCATTGCCCAGATCGACCCGCGGCGAGAGGAGCGCGAGCACGGCATCCTCGGCCCCGGTATCGGCAAAAGCCTCTTCGCCTTCCTCGATCGCATCGGGCTCGGGGAAACCCCAATCGCGCCAGGCGGATTCGGCAGGCGTCGGCGCATCCAGCAGCAGCTCGGGCGCGCCGCTCAGATCTTCGCCAATCTCGCGCGCCAAGGCTGCAAGCTGGGCAATCTCGTCGCGGATGTCCTCGTCATCGGCCAGCACTGCGGCGCTGCGGATGATCAGCCCCGGCGCATCTTCCGCCGGGCCAAGCACCTCGGCGGCGATCGCGGTCAGGCCCTCACGCTCATCACTGTCGCGGATCTGGCGCGAGACATTCACGCCGGGCGCGCCGGGGGTGACGATGACATGACGCCCGCGCAACAGCAGCCGGCTCGACACCGGGATGGCCTTGCCCTCTTCGGCGACGCCAGTGATCTGGACGATCAGGTTCTGTCCTTCGCCCAGACCATTGCGGTCGCGCAGATAGCCGCGCGCGCCGTCGGGCAGGCGCAGGAAAACCCCGCCCTGCCCCTTGACCAGCCGATCGACCTTGGCGCGGCAAATCGCGCCGGGGGCAAGAGGGGTGATGTCGCTGGGATCGATCAGCAGATCCTCAAGCTGACCGTCGTGCATAAGCGCCGCGGCCTCTTGCCCGAGGACGCGGCCGATGATGACCTGACGGCCTTTCATGGATGATCTCCGTAAATTCCAATGCTGGCGAGCAGCGTCGCCGTCTCGGCGAGCGGCAGGCCGACAACGGCTGTGAATGAGCCCTGAAGCCAGGGCGCGAAGGCGGCGGCGCGACCCTGAATGGCATAGCCGCCCGCTTTGCCTTGCCATTCGCCCGAAGCGACATAGGCCGCGATATCCGCCGCCGTGAGCGGCCGAAAGCGAACGGTGGTTTCCACCATCCGCTCGCGCAAACGCCCGTCGTGCAGAAGCGCGACCGCGGTCATGACGGCATGACGACGCCCCGACATCAGGCGCAGGAAGGCGCCCGCCTCGGCAGCATTTTCAGGTTTTCCCAGAATGCGCGGACCGACCGCGACCACCGTATCGGCGGACAGGATCGCGCCCTCGGCCGTGCCCTGCAGGGCCTCGGCCTTTTCACGAGCCATGCGGCGGACATAGATCCGCGGCAACTCGCCCTTTGCAGGGGTCTCGTCGATATCGGCGGGCAGAACGAGGTCGGGACGGATGCCGAGCTGGCCAAGCAGCTCCAGCCGGCGCGGGCTCGCGGATCCGAGCGTCAGTTTGGGACGCGGCGCGATGTCACGCGCCAGAGCGGGCGTGGCCATGGCAGCCGCGCGCAGCCCCGTATCACTTGAAGCGGTAATTGATCCGCCCCTTGGTCAGGTCGTAGGTGTTCATTTCGACTTGAACGCGGTCGCCAGCAAGAACCCGGATGCGGTTCTTACGCATCTTGCCTGCCATATGCGCGATGATCTCATGGCCGTTTTCCAGCTCGACCTTGAACGTCGCATTCGGCAAGAGTTCCTTCACGACGCCGGGGAATTCGAGCAGTTCTTCCTTGGCCATGATCTCTCCTGATTAAATAACCCGCATTTCGCGCGGGCGCGAGCTACATGCGACCACCCGGCCCATATTACAAGCGGAATTTGCCCTTCTTCCCGTCAAAGCGCCTGAAAAGACACATTTGCCGGGAATGACGCGGCGATTCCGGCAAAGCCGGAGAGGTCGGTCATGCCTCGCTCAGCTGTATGTAGGGCGGGGCGAGAGATCAGACAAGCCCGGAGTGAAGCTATCGTCTTCGTCGATCGAGAAAGCGTCGCTTTGCGCATTATCCTGTTCTTGATCATTGCTTCGGAAGCTGTCGGGCTCGTCGAAATCGATGGTCGGAAGCGCCTCTGGATCCGCGTCAGGACGCGCGAATTCCTCGCCGCCAAAGGCCGCAGCCGCGCCGTCCGAAAGCTGGGGCGGCGCGAAGGCCGGCACTGTCGTATGGGCAGCGCCGTGAAGGCGGATGGCGTGAAACCCCTCCGCCTCGCCCAACCGTCCGGTGGCCAGAACCTGCCCGCTCTCGGTTTCCAACTGCGCGGTGTCGAGGCTGCCGTTCGTCAGCGGGATGACATCGCCCGGCCCCAATCCCCGCAACGCCTTGAGTGACATCTTGCGCCGACAGAGCACCCCGACAAGCGAGACCGGCGCATTGCGCATCTGAGCGGCCAGATCC
The DNA here is from genome assembly GCF_000444995.1 of Paracoccus aminophilus JCM 7686. Taxonomy (NCBI): domain Bacteria; kingdom Pseudomonadati; phylum Pseudomonadota; class Alphaproteobacteria; order Rhodobacterales; family Paracoccaceae; genus Paracoccus; species Paracoccus aminophilus. Next base: position 1,116,920 of record NC_022041.1, read on the forward strand.
TCGGGGTCGGAGAAAATCGGCTCATCTGTGCCGATCTCCGCATGGGACAGCAGATCGGGCTCGGGAAGCGCAAGCGAGCCGCTCTCCCAGACCGGCGCCGCCGGAGTTTGCGGCAGGGCGATCAGAATGGTGCCGTCACGCTGGCCGCCTTGACCGATCCGGAACCGCAAGGTCAGCCGCGTGAATGGCACCTCTTCCAGCATCAGCATCAGCGGGCGCGGATCGTCGAGATAGCTCGCATAGGAAAAGCCACCATAATCGGGCCCCTCCACCCCCCTGATCTCCTTGCCCAGCTCGGCCAGCAAAGCGGTCACGAAATCGGCCGAAATCGAGGCATCGGTGCGGGTCGGACGACGCGGGCGCAGCTGGCGAGAGGACACGCGCCCGATTGCCTGCACTTCGATCAGCGAGGCGATCAGCGAGGGGCAAAGCGCCACAACCCCCAAACTGTCCGAGCCACCATGAACCACGGCAAGCAGCGAGCGGTCGGGGAACAGCTCGGCAAGTTCGGGAACGCTCGTGCTATCCTCTTCGACGCTTTCGACAAAGATCGCGAGCCCGTAAAGCTTGTCGGCCACCCGCCCCAAAGCCACCGCCGCCCCGCGCGCCGGAGAGACCGGCTCGATCGGCAGATCCATCAGCGGCGCAGGCGCGTCAGCGAAAAACGTCTCGCTTGGCCGCTCGACCAGCAAACGGCGCAGGATCTCGGCATGGCTCGGCCCCCGAGAGGGTTGGATCGCATCCGCCCCGGTTTCCTCGGTCCCGCTCTCGGTCGTGGCATCTGCATCAGTCATGGTCATCTGGCCGGCATTCTCTGGTTCGTCTGTCCGACCGTCGCAGCAATTGATTGCGAAACCATTGACCCGGCCACGCCTGCCGGGTCTTTCATGCAAAAATATCCCGGGGGAGGCCCGTCAGGGCCGGGGGCAGCGCCCCCAACCAAGGCTCTCCCGGGGCCAGAGACCGCTAAAGCTCGTCGAAGTAACGAATCGCTTTCCCGACCATATCGGCAAAGGTCGTGGCGCCCAGCTTGTCCTTGAGCGTCATCGAGACATTCGAGACGGTCTTGTAGCTGATCCCCGCGCGCTCGGCGATCTCGCGATAGGACAATCCTTCGGCGACGCCGCGCAGGATATGCTCCTCGCGCGGGGTCAGCCGCGGGCGTGCGGAAAAGGTCCCGGGCTGGTTCATCAAGGCAATCTTGCGGGCCATCTCGGTCGAGACATAGCTGCCGCCACGCACGACCTCGATAAAGGCATCGGCAATTTCCGAGGACGGAGAATCCTTATTGATCAATCCATTACATCCAGCCTGCAAGGCGCGGCGTGCGATGATCGGGCTGCGGTGCATGGTAAAGACAAGGATCGGCAGCCTTGCCCCCACCTGGCGCAGACGCGCGATCAGACGGATCCCCGCGATCTTCTGCTCGCCGATGGTCAGATCGACGACCATGGCATCGGGCGCCTCATGCCGCCAGGCGCGAAAGGCGGCCAGCGGGCTTGCGACCGGGATGACCTCGCAGTCCATCCGGTCGCGGATGATGCGCCCCCAGCCTTCAGCGACCACCGGATGATCGTCCAGCACGACGACGCGGCAGGGGCTGGGCGCGGGGATCGAGGCAGGCAGGGTCATAGAGGCATCCGCAATTCGGTCAGAGTCAGGTCATTTCGGCGATAGGGCGCAGTATAGACCGCGCCGAGGATCAAGGCACGATCTTCCATGCCCGATCTGCCAAGCCCCGCGCGATTGCCCTTGGGGCCGCTGCCATTGTCGCTGACCACGGTCACAATCTCGCCGGGCGCCAGCTCCATGCGGACATGGATCCGGCTTGGATTGGCGTGGCGGATCGCATTGAGCACGCTTTCGCGCACGAAACGGAAGATCGCGATCTCGGCGGCCTCACCGGCGGCAGCTCGGGGATCGGCATCGAGCGTGATCTCGATGTCGGGCGCCATTTCCGAGAAATTGAAGGCGAGTTCGTGCAGTAATTCCTCGAGATTGGCGTCATCGAGCGTCATCGGCCGCAGGTCCTCGATTGCCGCGCGCGCGGTCTTCTGGACTTCGCCGGCATGGCGGGCAATCGCGGCGAGCGCCTCGGCAAGCTGCGCCGACTCGGCGGGCGGCAGCTTGCCCGCCGCCGCCTCGGCTTGGCCGACCGCCGCGCGCAAGGCGAAAAGCTGCGGGCCCATTTCGTCATGGAGATCGCTTGCGATCAAAGCGCGCTCGGATTCGGCCAAGGTCAGCATCCGCTCTTGCAGGTGCCGGTTCTCGGCCCGGCCCGCGACCAGATGGCTGGCCAGCGCATTGACCCCTTCGGACAGCGCGGCCAGCTCGCGCAGACCGGAATCGGGCGCGCGCACCGCAAGGTCATTGTCGCGCATCCGCGCCATCGCGCCCTCGACCAGCCGAAGCCTGCGGCTGATGAACAGCGAGACCATCATCGTCACCGCGACCATGACCGTGATCGCAAGCGCCAGCAATGGCAGCGCGATGCGCAGGGTTTCCCAGGTCTTGGCGATCTCATCCGACGGATCGGTGGTGATCGTCAGAATACCGATGACGTTAGGGTATTTGCGGATCGGAAAGATGTCACTTTGCGGCGGCGGCGTCAAAAGCGCGGTCAGCCAAGCGGGCGGGCTTGGTCCGTCGGGCTTGGCGGTATCCTCGGGCGCGATCCGGCGCCCACGGGTGTCATCGACCCAGGCCGAGACATGGCGCAGCGCGTCGATTTCGGTGGCGAGGCGGCTGGCTTGGGCCAGCATATCCTCGCGCTGAAAGGCGGTCGGCAGGCGGAAGGTCGCGGCGGCGGTGGCCAGATGAAAGGCCGAATCCGTCTCGGTCCGCACCGAGCTTCTCGCATTCACGATCACGATCGCGCCGACGATGGCGCAGACGATCATCCCGGCCAGAAGCGAGCCGAGAAAGGCAATGAGGGTCAGCGAGGCCTTGTGATTGGCCGCCGGACGCGGCGCATGGTCGGCCGTGGTGCCGGGCTTTTGCCACGGCGCGGGCGCGCGCGCCGCTTCTGCGCCGGTTGCTGTCTCTGCCGCGCCGCTTTGCATGGGGTGTCGAAGACCTCCGTCCTGTCGCCGCAGACTATGAGGAGATCGCCCGCGTCCGGCAAGAGCGCGCGCAAACGCGGGGGCAAGATGCGTGGCCAGACAAAAGATGCTAGAGTTCTTGCGATTTGACAGAGGAGGGAGAGGATGAAAAACACGCATATCACGAGGCGCAGCGCGCTTCTGACAGGAGCAGGCCTTTCCATGACAACGATGCTTCCCGCCGCAGCGCCCGCTCAGACGGCCCGCCCGGCGACCCCGGGCCCGGCTGTGACCGAGAGCCTGGCCTTGGGCGATTTCGCCGTTACGCCCTTGCTCGCGGGCAAGGTGATTTCAGACAATCCGATTGCGACCTATGCACTCAATGTCGATCCGGCCGAATTTGCCCGGGTCTGCACCGATAACTTTCTGCCAAGCGCCAAATCCGGCAATTCCTTCACGCCGAGCCTTGTGAAAGCAGGCGATGCGCTGGTGCTGTTCGACACCGGGCTCAACCCCGAGGGCATTCTGGCCGCTTTGGCGCAGGCCGGTGTCGCGCCCGAGGCGATCACCCATGTCGTCCTGACCCATATGCACGGCGATCACATCGGCGGGCTGATGGGCGAGGGGCCGACCTTCCCGAATGCCGAGCTGATCGTGCCGCGCGCCGAGAATGATTATTGGGCCGCGCAGGACAATGACGCCTATAAGGCCAAGGTCCTTCCCCTGATCGGCAAGGCGCGCCAGATCGGCGATAGCGACGAGATCCTGCCCGGCATCCGCGCCGAGGCGGCGCATGGCCATACGCCGGGACATACGACCTATCTGCTCACCTCGGGCGAGAAGCAGCTTTTGCTCAGCGGCGACAGTTTCAACCATTACGTTTTCTCGGTCGCCCATCCCGAATGGCAGGTCCGTTTCGATGCCGACAAGGAGGCCGCGATCCAGACCCGCAAGAAGGTGCTCGAGCGGCTTGCAGTGGATCGCATCCCCTTTATCGGCTATCATATGCCCTATCCCGCCGTGGGCTTTATTTCGCGTCGGGGGGAGGGCTACCGTTTCGTGCCCGCGACCTATCAATTCGCGGTCTGAGGATCGCCGATTGAGGGCCAAAATTTGAAGGCCGAAGTCCGACCGGGGAGGCACCGCCGGGAACAGGCGGTTGATCGGACCAGAATGAAGCGGGCGGCGGGATCATCCGCCGCCCGTTTTCGTCCATGAAATCCGTCTCAGACCTTGCCAAGTTTGCGATCGCGCGCATGCATCGGCCCGCCGCGCCAGCGCGGGAAGCCGTAGCCGTGGATTTCCACCAGATCGATGTCCGAGGCCTGATGGGCGATGCCTTCGGCGAGGATCTGATCGCCCTCTGCCGCCATTTCTCCGACCAGCGTTTCGGCAATCGCCTCCCGGCTGAGGGGTGTGCTTAGGGCGGGCGTCCGCGCGGCGGTGATCTCTGCGGCGAGCAGGCGCGCGACCTCCTCTGAGGCTTGGGGTTTGCGCTCGCCGGGGATGTAGTCATACCAGCCCCCGCCGGTTTTCTGGCCCTTGCGCCCGGCGCGCACCAAAATGTCGCCAAGCGTCTCGGCGACCGCCTGACCCGAGGCCCGCGCCCCTTCGCGCTGCAGATAGGCGATATCAAGCCCGCCCATATCCTGCGCCTCGAACGGCCCCATGGCGAAACCATAGCCCCGCATCGCGGCATCAACCTCGGCAATCGCCACGCCCTGACGCAGAAGCGCCTCGGCGGCGGCGCGGTAGCGCTTGAGGATGCGGTTGCCGATGAAGCCCTCGCAGATCCCGGCGGCGACCGGCACCTTGCCCAGCTGTTTCGCCAGAGCGAACGCCGTGGCCAAGGTCGCGGGCGAGGTCGCGGGCGTCGGCACGATTTCCAAGAGCTTCATCACATTCGCCGGGCTGAAGAAATGCAACCCGATGAAGCGCGCGGGATTGGGGATCTCGGCCTCAAGCGCGCGCGGATCGAGATAGGAGGTGTTGGTCGCGAGCACCGCATCGGCGCGGCAGGCCACGCCCAGTTGGGCAAAGACCGCGCGCTTGACCTCGATATCTTCAAAGACCGCCTCGATGACCAGATCGGTCTTGGCAAGGCTTGCGTAATCGGTCGAGCCGGTGACGCCCGCCAGCCGGTCGGCGAACTGCGCCTCGCTCAGCTTGCCGCGTTTGACGCCGCCTTCGAAGATCGCGCGGATATTGGCGATGCCGCGCGCCAGAGCCTCGGCGTCGCGCTCGATCAGCGTGACCGGCAGGCCCGCGTCGCGCAGCGCCGCCGCAATTCCCGCGCCCATCGTGCCGCCGCCAATCACCGCCATGCGCGCAATCGCCACCGGCTTGGCCTCGCCCAGATGGGCGGGGCGGGTCGCGCCGCGTTCGGCGAAAAAGACCGCGCGCAAGGCCGCCGCCTGATCCGAGCCGCGCAGGTCGAGGAAGGTCTGGCGCTCGAAGGCCATCGCCTCGTCAAAGCTGCTTTCGGTGGCCTTGCGGATCGCCTCCAGCGCGCGCAAAGGCCCGTGATTGCCCTTGGCGGCTTTGGTGACGGCGGCGGTCTGGCTTTCCCAGAACGCGTCAGGCTCGGGCGGCAGGGGGCGGGTCGAGAGCGGCTCGGGCAGGGGATTGGCCAGCGCGGCCGTGGCGAAGGCCACGGCACCGGCGGTCAGATCGCCCGCGATCACCGCATCGATCAGGCCAAGCGTCAGGGCCTTTTCGGCGCGGAGGGGCTTGCCCGAGGTGATCAGATCGACCGCCGCCGGAACGCCGATCAGGCGCGGCGTGCGCACCGTGCCGCTGGCGCCGGGGATGATGCCAAGCGTGACCTCGGGCAGGCCGAGGCTCGCCGAGGCGACCGCGACGCGGAAGCGGCAGCCAAGCGCGACTTCCAGCCCACCGCCAAGCGCCGAACCGTGGATCGCGGCGATCCAAGGCGCGCGCGCGGCCTCGATCCGGGCGACGAGGTCGGGCAGATGCGGTGGCTCGGGCGTGCGGCCAAACTCGCGCACATCCGCGCCCGCGATGAAGGTCCGCCCGGCGCAGGTCAGCACCACCGCCGAGACCTCGGGATCGGCGTCAAGCGCCTCGACCGCGTCCCACAGCCCCTGACGCAAAGCCTGCGACAACGCGTTCACCGGAGGATTGTCCACGGTGACGATGGCGATCTGGCCCTCGCGGGCGATGGTGACAATGGACATGTCTTGCTCCTGACTTCTCAAATCCCGAGATAGGCTTCGCGGATGCGGGGATCGGCGATCAGCTCGGCGGCGGGGCCCTCGATGGTGACGCGCCCGGTTTCCATGACATAGCCCCGATCCGCGATCTTGAGCGCGCCGAAGGCGTTTTGCTCGACCAGCAGCACGGTGACATTGAGCGCCTTGAGCCCTTTGACCACATCGAAGATCTGTTGAACGATGATCGGCGCCAGCCCCATCGAGGGCTCGTCGAGCAAGAGGCAGCTCGGCCGCCCCATCAGCGCGCGCGCCATGGCCAGCATCTGCTGCTGACCACCCGAGAGGCCTCCTGCGGCGAGATTGCGCTTTTCCTTGAGGATCGGGAACATCTGGAAAGCGTCTTCCATGTCCTTCTCGACACGGTCGTCGCTGTAAAGAAATGCCCCAAGCCTCAGGTTTTCCTCGACCGAGAGATTGGTGAAAATCTGGCGCCCCTCGGGCGATTGGGCAAGGCCCCGCCCGATCCGCTTATAGGCGGGCACCGCCGTCAGCGGCTCGCCCCGGAAGGTGATCGTGCCGCCAGAGACCGGCTGGACGCCCGAGAGACAGCGCAAGAGCGTCGTCTTGCCCGCGCCATTCGCGCCAACCACGGTGACGATCTCGCCCGAATCGACGCGCAGGTCGATGCCGTGCAGCACTTCGATGCGCCCATAACGCGAGCGCAGCCCTTCAACCGTCAGCATGTGCCGCCTCCGCTTCTGCTTCCGTGCCGAGATAGGCGGCAATCACCGCCGGATCGCGGCTGACCGTGGCCGGATCGTCCTCGGCGATCTTTTCGCCGTGATCGAGCACGACGATATGGTTCGAGATGCGCATGACCATCTTCATGTCATGCTCCACGAGCAGGATCGCCACGCCCGAGGCCGCGACTTCGGCGATCAGATGGTCGATTTCCTCGGTCTCGACAGCATTGCAGCCGGCGGCGGGCTCGTCGAGCAAAAGCACGGTCGGATCAAGCGCCAGCGCGCGGGCGATCTCGAGCCGTTTCAGCGCGCCATAGGACAGGTTCCCGGCCTCGCGCTCGGCCGCGCGGTCCAGACCGACGCGCTCGAGAAGCCGCATCGCGCCCTCATGCGCCGCCCGGACGCGCTTGCGCGACGAGGGCAGGCCAAGCAGATCGGCGAGAACCGGGCCGCGCTCTTTGAGGTGAAACCCCGAGGCCGCATTTTCGAGAACCGTCATGTTCTGAAAGATCTGGAGGTTCTGGAAGGTGCGCGACATGCCGCGTTCGGCCAGACGGTTCGGCTCCATCCCGGTCACATCGGTGCCGTTCAAGATGACCTGACCCGCGCCGGGCTGATAGACCCCCGAGATCATGTTGAAAAGCGTGGTCTTGCCCGCGCCATTCGGCCCGATCACCGAAACGATCTGGCCGGGTTCGACCGAGAAGCTCACGTCATGGACCGCGCGCAGACCGCCGAAGGTGATGCCAAGGCCCTTGATGTCGAGAAGGCTCATTCGCGTTTTCCTCCCCGGAATTTACGCAGGATCGAGGGCAAAAGCCCCTGCGGCATGAAGATCATCACAAGGATCATCACAAGGCCGAGCATGAGCTGCTCATATTCGGCAAAGACGGTCAGGGCTTGGGGCAGCAGCGTCAGGATCCCCGCGCCGAAGATCGCGCCAAGGACAGAGCCCGCGCCGCCCAGAACCGCCATGGTGACCATCTCGATCGAATGCATATAGCCCGCGATATCGGGGCTGACGAATTTGTTCTGGAGCGCCAGCAGCGAACCCGAGACCGAGGCGAAGACCGCCGAGATCACGAAAGCCTGCAGCTTCGCACGGGCGACGTCGATGCCGACGGTGCGCGCCGCGATCTCCGAGCCATGGAGCGCGCGCAAGGCCCGCCCGGTCGGGCTGGTGTAGAGGTTCAGCGCCAGCCAAGCCGCGATGATCAGGCAGATCCCGCTGAAGGCATACCAGAACTCGCCATTGGTGAGGTTGAGGCCCATGTCCTTCAACAGAGCGCGCAGGCCAAGCTCGGGGACCTCGATCCCGTCCGGGCCCTTGGTCAGCCAGCGCTCATTGGTCAGGACCATCGAAATCAGGATGCCCATGCCAAGGCTCGCGACGCCAAGATAATAGCCCTTGAGCCGCAGGATCGGGCGCCCGACCAGATAGGCCAAAAGCGCCGAGATCGCCGCGCCCAGAAAGATCGCGAGGCCCGGATGGATGCCCCAATGGACCGGGGCGAGCGCGCAGGCATAGCCGCCGATCCCGGCGAAACCGGCATGGCCGAGGCTGATCTGACCGGCATAGCCGGTCAGGATGACAATGCCGGTTACTGCGATCCCGTTGACGAAGATCAGCGCGCCGATGCGGTAGTAATAGCCCGAGGGAAAAAAGAAGGGCGACAGCGCGATCAGCACGGTCAGGATCAGGAGGGTGATCTGTTTGGAGCTGAGTTTCATGGTCACACCCGCTCTGTCGATTTCTTGCCGAAGAGACCCTGCGGCATGAAGAAGAGCACCGCGAGGATCACGATGAAGGCGGTCGCATCCTTGTATTGCGAGCTCAGATAGCCCGCGGTCAGCGCCTCGAGAAGGCCAAGGATCAGCCCGCCAAAGAGCGCGCCCTTGGGATTGCCCATGCCGCCGAGCATCGCCGCGGCAAAGCCCTTGAGCGCCAGCGCGATGCCGACATCATAGGAAACCAGCGTGATCGGCGTGACCAAAACGCCCGCGAGCGCGCCGATGGCGGCGGAAAGCGCGAACGAGAAGGTCATCACGAGGTTGGTGTTGATGCCGACAAGCTGCGCCGCGATGCGGTTGTTCGAGGTCGCAAGGATCGCCTTGCCCATCAGCGTCTTCGAGAAGAAGATCCACAGCGCAATAAAGACCAGAAGCGCGCCCGCGATCACCCAGAGGCTCTGCGGCAGGATGGTCGCGCCCAGCACATGGATCGGATCATCGCCCGAAAAGGCGGGATAGCTGTGGATCTGCTTGTCGAAAACCAATTGCGTCACGCCCCGGATCAGGATCGAGGCGCCGATGGTGATGATGATCAGCGACACGACCGGGGCACCGCGCGCGGGCTCGATCGCGAGCTTATTGAGCGCGATCCCGACCAGTGAGGTGACCGCAATCGCAATCAGTGCCGCCAGCGGCAGCGGCAGCCCGGCCTGATGCGCGAAGAAAGTGATCATGCCGCCCAGCATGACGAATTCGCCTTGCGCGAAATTCACCACATCCGAGGCGTTGTAAATGATCGTGAAACCAAGGGCGACCAGCGCATAGACCGCGCCGACCGTGACCCCGGACAGAAGAAATTGCATGAGTTCCGACATGGGAGGCGCCCTTGGTGGGCCGTGCCGGATCGGGTGCGAGGCGGCTTGCGCAGGCGCCCCGCACCTTCGGCGCGGCCGGTTCAGATCAGTCGATCAAGGTCCATTTGCCGTCCTTGATCTCCAGCATCTTGAAGGCGCTGAGATCGAGGCCGAGGTGATCTTCCGGGGTCATGGTGACAATGCCGGTGGTGCCGACGAGGCCCGAAGTCTTCTCGATCGCGTCGCGGATCGCCTTGGGCTCGGCGCTGCCAGCACGGGTGATCGAATCGCTCAGGATGTTAAAAGCGTCATGGGCATAGCCGCCGAAGGTGCCGACCGGGGTCTTGGTCTTGGCTTCAAAGGCGGTCTTGTAGGCGGTGACGACCGGCTTTTGCGGATCGCTGTCGGGCAGGATATCGGCGACCAGAAGCGCCGTGCCCGGGATGCGCACGCCCTCGGCCGCCTCTTTGCCCGCAAGCGTGATGAACCCGTCCGAGGCAACGCCATGGGATTGGTAAAGCGGCACGGTGATCGCAAGCTGCTTATAGTTGCGCGTCACGATCGCCGGGCCCTGACCAAAGCCCGGGTTCAGCACGGCTTGCAGCCCGGCCTTGCCCTTGATGTTCGTCAGCTGCGGCGTCATGTCGGCGTCTTGCGGGCCGTAGGTCTCATCCGCGACGATCTCGATGCCGTAAGTGCCGATCACGTCCTTGCATTGTGCATGCATCGAGGCGCCGAAGCCGTCGGTGCCCGAGATCATGCCGATCTTGGTGATGCCCTGCGCCTTCATATCCTCGAAGATCTTTTCGCAGGCCATGCGGTCGGTGTGCGGCGTCTTGAACGTATAGGGGCGGACCGGCTTGATGATCTCGATCGCGCCCGCCAGCGAGATGAAGGGCACCTCATTGTCCTCGGCCACGGCGGCGATGGATTGCGAAGTGCCGGTGGTCGAGCCGCCGATGATCGCGACAACCTCGTCATCCTCGATCAGGCGGGTCGCGAAGGTGCGCGCCTTATTCGGGTCCGAGCCGTCGTCGTAAAGCACCAGCTTGACCTGCTCGCCATTGATGCCGCCCTTGGCATTGGCCTCTTCGACCATCATCTCCAGCGTCTTCGCCTCGGGATCGCCCAGAAACGAGGCCGGGCCGGTCGAGGACACCGAGGCGCCGATCTTGATCTCGGCTTGCGCGATGGTGGCGAAACCAAGGGCGACCATGGTCGCCAGAAGGCTTGTCGTCATTTTCATTGTCATTCCTCCCTGGAAGTAACGGATCAGCAGCCGCCGGGCGATTGGCCGCGGTCGGAGATCGGACGGCGCCACATCACGCGGGTGAAGCGCGGCGCGACAAAGGCGGTGTCGGTCAGGCTGGCCGAGCCGGCGGGATTGGCGCCGGTCACATGGAAATCGCTGAAGGCCGCCGACTGGTTCACGAAGATATTGCCGGTCAGGTTGATCGAGAGGTTGACCCCGGCCTGCGCGAAACGGGCGATGGCGCGGGAAATCCGCTCTTCCTTTGTATCATAGATCGCCGCTGTGATCGCGCCCTTGCGACGGGCGAGATCGGCGGCGCGCGCGATACCCTCATCGGCATCCGCCACGCGGATCAGGAAGGCGACCGGGCCAAAGACCTCATCCTCATGGGCGGTCGAGCTTGCTGCATCGACCACCAGCAAAAGCGGGGTCGCGCTGCGTCCGAAGGGCAGGGCGGTGCTCTCGCGCAGGACCGTGCCGAGATCGCGGGCCGCCGCCGCGCGTGCGAGCGTCGCCGGATTGGCAATCGTTCCCGCCACCGCCGCGCCCTGCGCCGGATCGGTCAGCAATGCGCCGATGGCCTCTTTCAGCCCAGCCGCCACCTCGTCGAAGCTTTTATGCCCCTCGTCGGTCTCGATCCCTTGCGCGGGGATATAGATATTCTGCGGCGCGGTGCACATCTGGCCGGAATAGAGCGTCAGCGAAAACGCCAGATTGGCGCACATCCCCTTGAAATCACGGGTTCCCGCCAGAGTGACGGTGTTGACGCCGGTCTCCTCGGTAAAAAGATGCGCCTGACCCGCATGGGCGCGCAGCCAATCGCCGAACTGCGCCGAACCGGTGTAATCAATCAGCGCAACCGCGGCGTCGCTCGCCAGATCCTTGGTGATCTCGGCCCCGGGCTGATCGACCGCGAGCAGGATGACATCGGCCGGAAGCCCGGCCTCGACCAGCACCTCGCGCGCGATTTTGACCGTCAGCGCCAAGGGCAGGATCGCCGCCGGATGGGGCTTCACGATCACCGGATTGCCAGTGACGAGGCTTGCGAAAATCCCGGAATAGGAATTCCAGGTCGGGAAGGTATTGCAGCCGATCGCCAGAGAAATCCCGCGCGGCACGATGGTCCAATGCTTCTCGATCTCAAGCGCAGCGGCCTTGCCCTGCGGCTTGATCCAGTCGGCGCGCGGTGCGAAACGGGTCATCTCGGCATGGGCCAGCGCCACGGCTTCAAGACCGCGATCCTGCGCATGGGGGCCGCCCGCCTGAAAGGCCATGGCGAAAGCCTGCCCGGTCGTGTGCATGGTGGCGTGACCGAGCAGGAAACTCTGGGCGTTCAGCCGCGTCAGGATTTCAAGGCAGATCCCGGTCCGGGTCTCAACCGAGCTTGCCGCCCATGCACCCGCCGCTGCCGCACTGGCCGCGATCAGCGCCTCGGCGGAAGCCGCCGGATAGGTGATGCCAAGCGCGGGGCCCCAGGGCGAGACCTCTGCGCCAAGGCGCGTGGTCTCGGGATGGCCGGGCAGGTCGAAGGGTTTTCCTTGCAAGGCTGCAAAGGCCGCCTCAGCATCGGCTTTGGCGGTTTCGCCATAGATCTTGCCGCTCGGAATCTCGGGGAAGGGTGTCCAGAAGCCACGGTCGCTCAGCGCGGTTTGCGCAGACACGAGCATCGGCCGGTGACGGTCGAACAGGGCTGACATGGTGGTCTCCTCCGGGAACACGCTTAATCATTGACCGTCCGGTCGGTTTATGCAACACCTAATTCGAGGCCCGGCCGATTTGCCGGGAACGGGAGACCATCATGAGCCAGTCCGAGACTGTTCTTGCGACGCTGCAGGCGGGTGTTTTGCATCTGACCCTGAACCGGCCCGACAAGCTGAATTCCTTCAACGAAGAGATGCATCTCGCGCTGCGCGAGCAGATCGAGCGCGCCCATCATGCGCGCGATGTGCGCGCGGTTTTGCTGACGGGGGCAGGGCGCGGCTTTTGCGCCGGGCAGGATCTGGGCGACCGCGATCCGCGCAAGGGCGGCCCGAAGCCCGATCTCGGCCGCACGCTTGAGGCCTTCTACAACCCGACCCTGCGGTTGATTCGAAACCTCGAAAAGCCGGTGATCTGCGCGGTGAACGGGGTTGCGGCCGGTGCGGGCGCGAATATCGCCTTTGCCTGCGACATCGTTCTGGCGGCGAAATCGGCGAAGTTCATTCAGGCTTTCTCGAAGATCGGCCTTGTTCCGGATGCGGGCGGCAGCTGGTCTCTGGCCCGCATTCTCGGCGAGCCGCGCGCCAAGGCGCTTGCGCTGACGGCTGAACCCTTGATGGCCGAAAAGGCCGCCGATTGGGGGCTGATCTGGAAAGCGGTCGAGGATGAGGCGCTGATGGCCGAGGCCGAGGCGCTGGCCGCGCGTTTGGCCAATGGGCCGACGCTTGGCCTTGGCCTGACCAAACGGCTGATCCAGAGTGCGGCAACGAACACGCTTGACGAGCAATTGGATCTGGAACGCGACTGCCAGCAGATTGCGGGTCACAGCGACGATTACGCCGAGGGCGTCACGGCCTTTCTCGAAAAGCGCCAGCCGGTTTTCAAGGGAGAGTAAGCGCGATGACCGATCAGGAAATTGCCGAAGCCTGCGCGAAAGCGATGTGGAACGACGACAGCGCCAGCCAGCGGCTTGGCATGAGCCTCGACCATATCGCGCCGGGCGAGGCGACGCTCTCGATGGAGATCACCGGCGATATGTCGAACGGCCATGGCAATTGCCACGGCGGCTATATCTTCACGCTCGCCGACAGTGCCTTTGCCTTTGCCTGCAACAGCCGCAACCATCTGGCCGTCGCCCAGCAGAACTCGATCACCTATATCAACCCGGGCCGAATCGGGGATCGCCTGACCGCCGCCGCGCGCGAGGTCTCGCTGCGCGGGCGCTCGGGGATCTATGACGTGCAGATCACCAATCAGCACGGCGCCCATATTGCCGAATTCCGTGGCCATTCACGCACCGTGAAGGGGCTGCATCTGCCTGAGCTTGCCTGACGCCTTGCCGTCATCTGGGAGGAACGCATGGAAAATCTGACACCGAACCCGAAAGACCTCGACCCGATCGAGCTTGCCTCGCGCGATGAGATCGAGGCGCTGCAATTCCACCGCATGAAGCGCTCGCTGAAACATGCCTATGAGAATTCGCCCTTCTTCCGCAAACGCTTCATCGAGGCCGATGTCCATCCTGAGGAGCTGAAAACGCTCAAGGATATCGCGAAATTCCCCTTCACCTATAAGCAGGATCTGCGCGACACCTATCCTTTCGGAATGTTCGCCGTGCCGCAGAACCAGCTCTCGCGCATCCATGGCTCGTCGGGCACGACCGGCAAGCCGACGGTGGTGGGCTATACGAAAAACGACATCGACACTTGGGCCAATCTGATCGCGCGCTCGATCCGGGCAGGCGGCGGGCGTCCGGGCGACATTCTGCACAATGCTTACGGCTACGGGCTCTTCACCGGCGGTCTTGGCGCGCATTACGGCGCGGAACGTCTGGGCTGCACCGTCGTGCCGATCTCGGGCGGCGGCACCGAGCGTCAGGTGACGCTGATCAACGATTTCAAGCCGCGCGTCATCATGGTGACGCCGTCCTACATGCTCTCGATCCTCGACGAGTTCCGCCGTCAGGGTCTCGACCCGCGCAAATCCTCGCTCGCCGTCGGCATTTTCGGGGCCGAGCCCTGGACCAATGCGATGCGCGAGGAGATCGAGGACGCCTTCGACATGCATGCCGTCGATATCTATGGCCTCTCGGAAATCATGGGGCCGGGCGTTGCGATGGAATGCGTCGAGACCAAGGACGGGCTGCATTTCTGGGAGGACCATTTCTACCCCGAGATCATCGACCCGGCGACCGGCGAGGTTCTGCCCGATGGCGAGATGGGCGAGCTGGTGATCACCACGCTGACCAAGGAAGCCCTGCCGATGGTGCGCTACCGCACCCGCGACCTGACCCGGCTTTTGCCCGGCACGGCGCGCTCGATGCGCCGGATCGAGAAGATCACCGGGCGCTCGGATGACATGATCATCCTGCGCGGCGTGAACGTCTTCCCGACCCAGATCGAGGAACAGATCCTGAAATGCGAATTCCTCGCGCCGCATTTCCATATCGAACTGTGCCGAGAAGGCCGCATGGATGGGATGATCGTCCATGTCGAATGCGCGCCCGAAGGCACCGATCAGGATGCGCGGGCGAAATCGGCCAAGGATCTGGCCCATCGCATCAAGGGCGTGGTCGGCGTCTCGAGCAAGGTCGTCGTGCATGACCCCCATGCGCTTCAGCGTTCGGAAGGCAAGGCCAAACGGGTCGTGGACAACCGCCCCAAGGAATGAAGCGCGGCGCTGAGCGGGACAGCGATTGAGGCTAGCCATCCGCCCCGGCGCTGACCTAAACGAAGACGGGCGCGGCGCGCCCGTCTTCGCGCGCCCCCTTTGAGCGCCCCCTGTTAAGCGGCCAAGGCGCCGAGATGAAAGTGAGTAAAGATGGCTCGGACCAGAGCAGCGGATTTCGAGGAAAAGCAGCGCGGTCTCTTGAATGACGCGGCTGCCGTCTTTGCCGAACAGGGCATGGAAAAGGCGTCGATGAGCCAGATTGCGGCGCAGGCCAAGGTCTCTAAGGCGCTGCTTTACCATTACTATCCCAGCAAGGACGCGCTGATCTTTGCCATCATCATGACCCATCTCGAAGAGCTCGATGCGGCCATCGAGGCGGCCTATGATCCCGCGCTGCCGCCGCCGGAACTGCTGCGCAAGCTGGTCGGGACGGTGCTGGAAAGCTATCGCGGCGCGGATGACCAGCATAAGGTCCAGCTCAATGCGACCTTGGCGCTCAATGACGCGCAAAAGGCCGAGATCACCACGCTCGAACGCAAGATCGTGCGGCGCTTTTCCTGCGTGCTGAACGAGATCAACCCCGATCTGGCAAAGCCCGAGCGCCCGCTGCTGATGCCCGTGACCATGTCGCTCTTTGCGATGCTGAACTGGGTCTATATGTGGTTTCGCGACGGCGGCCGGATTTCGCGCGACGATTATGCCGATGTCGCGACCACGCTGATCCTCGAAGGGATCAAGGCGGTCCGTTAGGCGCAGGGTTGCCAGTTGCGACGCTTCGCCTGCTGACAGCGCCGCCGGGGCGGGTTAACCTCGCCCGTCCAAGCGATCAGGGGAAGATTCATGACAAGGTCCAGAACGTCGGCTGCCTTCGTGACCACGATGGTGGCGATCTCGGCGCTGTTTGTGGCGCTGATCTGGCCCTATTACGGTGCCGTGCTCTGGGCGGCGATCCTCGCCTTGCTCTTCAACCCTTTGTATCAATGGCTTTATCAGCGCACCGGCGCGCGCGGCAGCTTGTCGGCGTTGATCGCCGTGCTCTTTTGCATCTGTCTGGTCGTGTTGCCGCTTCTGGCGCTGATCGGTCTGCTCGCCGGAGAGGCTGCGCGCGCCTATCAGCTTTTGACAAGCCAGCCGCCGAATATCGCCGCGATCCTCGGCAAAGCCCGCGAGCTCATCCCTGAGCGGCTTCAGCATCTCCTCGACCGGATCGACGCCCCGAGCGTCTCTGAACTGGCCCAACGCGCCAGCACTTTCATGGAGCAGGTGCTGCAGGTCATGGCCAAGGGGGTCTATGCCTTCGGTCAAGGCGCCATCGGCTTCACCATCGCTTTCGGCGTCGCGCTTTACCTGCTGTTCTTCCTCTTTCGCGATGGCGAGAAACTGGCGGCCAAATTGCGTCAGGCAAGCCCGCTTGAGCCGGAACAGACCGACCGCATCCTGCGCACCTTCGTCGCCGTGGTCAAAGCGACCGTCAAAGGCAATGTCATTATCGCAGCGATCCAAGGCACGATCGGCGGCGTGACGCTTTGGGCGCTTGGCGTCGGCGGCGCGCTTTTGTGGGGCGTGGTCATGGCGGTTCTGTCGCTCGTCCCTGCGGTCGGCGCGGGGCTCGTCTGGGCACCGATCGGGATCTATCTGATCCTGTCGGGCAGCGTGGCCTCGGGCGTCATCCTGCTGGTGATCGGTATCGGCGTCATCAGCATGATCGACAACCTGCTGCGCCCGACCTTGGTCGGCGGTCAGATCAATATGCCGGATTATCTCGTGCTGGTCTCGACGCTTGGCGGGCTTTCGCTTCTGGGGATCAACGGCTTCGTTCTCGGCCCGCTGATCGCCGCGCTCTTCATGACGGTCTGGCAGCTCTATATCGAGCAAAAGGAAAACCGCCCGCAGCTCATCAAAACGCCGGATCTCTAAGGGACCCGGCGTCTGGTTGCTGCATCAAGGACGGCCTGCGCGGAGGGCTCAGCCCTTGGCGGGCCATTCCTTCGCGACCATGGTCAGCACGTCATATTGCGCGACGACCTCGCCCTTCTGATTGGTGACCTGACAATCCCAACGCACCTCGCCATGATCGGCATTGGCGCGCGGGTTGATCTCTTTGCAGGTCAGCCGCACTTGCAGGCTGTCGCCGAAATAGACCGGGGTCAGGAAGCGCAGATTGTCGACGCCGTAATTCGCCAGAACCGGGCCGGGGTTCGGCTCGACGAAAAGCCCCGCCGCGAAACTCGCGATCAGATAGCCATGGGCCACGCGGTCGTCGAAGAACGGATTGGCCTTGGCGGCCGCGCTGTCCATATGGGCGTAGAAGGTGTCGCCGGTGAACTCGGCGAAATGCTCGACATCCTCCTTGGTCACGACCCGGCTTGCGGTCACCAGCTGATCGCCGATGCGCAGTTCGGCCAG
Source organism: Paracoccus aminophilus JCM 7686 (assembly GCF_000444995.1). Classification (NCBI taxonomy): domain Bacteria; kingdom Pseudomonadati; phylum Pseudomonadota; class Alphaproteobacteria; order Rhodobacterales; family Paracoccaceae; genus Paracoccus; species Paracoccus aminophilus. The sequence continues at coordinate 1,134,488 of NC_022041.1, forward strand.
CGATTTGCGGAAGGGATGGGTGCCTTGATGGCCATCCGCGCCCTCGACCCAACGGCCCGTCACGGCCGAGAGCATGTTCGGCGCGCCTTGAACCGCGGTGCGCTGCATGTAATGGGTGACGCCGCGGATGCCGCCCATTTCCTCGCCGCCGCCCGCGCGACCCGGACCGCCATGGACCAGCCCCGCCAAGGGCGAGCCATGCCCGGTCGAGGTCTTGGCCGAGACGCGGTTTCCGATCAGCACGCGGCCATGATAGGGCGCGATGCCCAGCACGACCTCTTCGGCGACATGGGCGTCATTGGTAAAGACCGAGGCCGCGAGCGAGCCCTTGCCCTTGTTCGCAAGTTCCACCGCTTCCTCAAGGCTGTCATAAGGCATGACCGTCGAGACCGGGCCGAAGGCCTCGACCTCATGGACCGCGCCTGCCGCAAAGGGTTTGTCGCAGTAAAGCAGGACCGGGTTCATGAAGGCGCCGCTTTGCGCATCGCCCGAGGTCAGGCGCACGTCATCGGGATCGCCCGCGACGATTTCGGCATCCGCCTGCAGATCCTTGATCCGCGCGCGAACCTCGTCGCGCTGATCGTAGGAGGCGAGCGCGCCCATGCGCGTGCCTTCCGCGTCCGGCAGGCCGACGGCGGTCTTGGCCAGACGCTCGCCCAGAGCCGCAATCAGCGCCTCGGTCAAGGCGCGCGGCGCGATGACGCGGCGGATCGCGGTGCATTTCTGCCCGGCTTTCGCGGTCATCTCGCGCGCGACTTCCTTGACGAAGAGCTCGAACTCGGGCGTTCCCGGAACCGCATCCGCGCCAAGGATCGAGGCGTTGAGGCTGTCGGCCTCCATATTGAAACGCACCGAATTGTTGACGATCGCGGGCAGGGTCTTGAGCTTCCGCCCTGTCGTCGCCGAGCCTGTGAAGGTCACGACATCCTGGCCCTCGACATGGGAAAGCATATCGCCGACCGAGCCCGAGATCAGCTGCAGCGCGCCCTCGGGCAGAATGCCGGTCTCGATGATGCGCTTCACCATCAGCTCGGTCAGATAGGCGGTCTGGCTCGCCGGTTTGACGATGCAGGGCACACCGGCCAGAAGCGTCGGCGCGATCTTTTCCAGCATCCCCCAGATCGGGAAGTTATAGGCATTGATATGGATCGCGACGCCTTGCAGGGGCGTCAGGATATGCTGCGCGGAGAAGCTGTTGTCGCGCGAGAGGCCCTCGACCGGGCCTTCGGTCAGCACGCGGGTGTTCGGCAGTTCGCGGCGGCCTTTCGAGGCGAAGGTCAACATCGTGCCGATGCCGCCTTCGATATCGACCCAGCCGTCAGGGCGCGTCGCGCCGGTGCGGAAGCTTTCGGCGTAGAACTCTTCCTTCTGCTCCATCAGCTTCAGGCCAAGCGCCTTGAGCATCCCGGCGCGGTCATGAAACGAGAGTTTGCGCAAAGCAGGCCCGGCGACCGAGCGGCCATAGTTCAGCACCTCGGCGAAATCGATGCCTGAGCTGTCGATGGTCGCGACCGGCTGGCCGGTGCCGGCATCAAGGATGGTCTGGCCGTCCTTCGCGCCCGGTGTCCACTGACCCAGCACATAGCTTTCCAAGCGGCGCGGCGCCTTCAAGGGAGCGTTCATCGTCATTCCTTTCAGTTCAGGTCCAGCGCGCCAAGTTTCGCGGCGGTCAGCTGGTCCCATTGAGCCAGCAGCGCCTCATTCGGGCTGTGGCGCAGCCCGAACCGGGCCAGAGTGTCATAGCGGGCAGAGCCTGCGGCCCCGAAGCTTGCGGCGACGCGGGGGCGCCAATAGGCAATCGCGGTCTTGGCGGCGGCGCGACCGTCTGCGGTAGCGGCAATGCGTTCGAGCCCCTCAAGGCCGAGTTCCGAATGGCGCGCCTCGCGCGGGGCGATCTCGCGGAAGGTTTCGGCCAAGGGCGCGTAAGAGACGCGGACGAATTCTCGCAGCTGCACGCCGGTCGCGAGCCCCATCAGCACGTTCATCACCACCGCATCGGTCCAGCTTTCCAGCGGATAGTGAAAGACCGAGAGCCGCATATCCGCGCCTTGACGCTCGGCGCTGTGCTCGGCCTCGCGGGGCAGGCGGGCGGCCCAGTCATGGGCGGCCTGATAGCGCTGGGTATCGGTGCCGAAATCGCCCATGATGTTCAGCACGCGCTCGGCATGATCGGCCTTTTCCAGCGTGATCCGGCTGGCGGCGATGCGCTCCTTGATGCCCGGGGCGAAATTGATCGCATCGGCAAAACCGGCCGAGCCTGCCAGCTCGCTGTCCACGAAAGACGACATCAGCCGCAATAGCTCGCCCCGGTAGCGCGCGGGCACATTGTCGGGCGAGGTCAGCACGCCGCCTTGGGCGAGGTAGTCTTCGATATTCATCGTATCGCTCATTCGTCCTCTCCCTTATTCGTCGTAGGTCACGACGACCTTGCTCGACAGCGGCACCGCCTGACAGCTGAGCACATAGCCCGCGCGGACCTCGTAATCTTCGAGCGCATGGTTCACGGCCATCTCGACCTCGCCCTCGATCACCTTGCAGCGGCAGGTCGAGCAGACGCCCGCCTTGCAGGAATAGGGCGCGTCGATGTTGTTCGCGATGGCGGCCTCAAGGATGGTCTCGCCGTTTTTCGGCATCGAGAAGGTCCGCGTCGAGCCATCGAGCGTCACCGTAGCCTCGGTCGCCTCGCCGCTTTGCGCGGCATCATGAGAGACCGCGCGGGCTTTCGCACGGCCGGGCTGGCTCGAGGCGAAAAGCTCGAATTTGATCTGTTCGTCCTTCAACCCGTGATCACGCAAGGATTGCGCAATCGCCAGCATCATCGGCTCGGGGCCGCAGATGAAGCTCGTCGTGATCGTGGTCGGGTCGATCCAGTTCTTGAAGAGCGCGGCCATTTTCGCGGCGTCGATGCGGCCGGTGAAAAGGTCGATGTCCTGCGCCTCGCTGTCGAGGATATGGATGACCGAGAAACGCCCGAGATAGGTGTTCTTCAGATCCTCGAGATCCTCGCGGAACATGATCGTATTGATCTGGCGGTTGGCATAGACCAGCGTGAAGGTCGCATTCGGCTCGCGCGCGAGCACCGTCTTGATGATCGAGAGGACCGGCGTGATCCCCGAGCCACCGGCAAAGCCGAGATAGGTCTTCTGCGCCTCGGGATCGAGCGGGGTGAAGAATTTCCCCATTGGCGGCATCGCCTCGATCTCGTCGCCGGGTTTCAGGTTCTCATTGGCCCAGGTCGAGAAAGCGCCGCCATCGACCCGCTTGATCCCGACTTGCAGGATGCCCTCATCCTTGCCCGCGCAGATCGAATAGGAACGGCGCAGCTCTTCGCCGTCAAAGGCGCGGCGGAGCGTCAGATATTGGCCTTGGGTGAAGTCGAAAAGCGCGCGGTCTTCGTCGCGCGGCGCCAGCGTCACGACCACGGCATCGCGGGTCTCGCGGCGGATCTCGGTGACTTTCAGGGGGTGGAAGCGTGCCATTTGGGTATCGTTCCTGTCAGAGCGGGCGCATCCTCAGATGCATTTGAAATAGTCGAAGGGCTCGAGGCAGTCCTTGCAGCGATAGCTCGCCTTGCAGGGCGTCGAGCCGAACTGGCTGAGCTTTTCGGTCTGGTTTGATCCGCAATGCGGGCAGGCGATCACCAGATTGCCTGTGCCGGTCAGCCGCGCGATGCGGCCCGCGATCTGGCCATCCGCCGCCGTCCCGTCCACGGGCGGCGCGATGCCGTAAGCGCGCAGCTTGTCGCGACCGGCCTCGGTCAGCCAATCCGTCGTCCAAGGCGGCGACAGGCGGCGCTCAAGGCGCAGCTTGTCGATGCCGTGACCCAGAAGCGCGGTCTCGATATCGAGGTTGATGATCGAGGTCGCAGGGCAGCCCGAATAGGTCGGCGTGACCGTCACCACCAGCGTCTCATCCTCGTAATGGACATCGCGGATGATGCCGAGATCGGTCAAGCTGATGACCGGGATCTCGGGGTCCGGGACCTCGGCCAGCCAGTGCCAGACCTGATCCACGCCGGGAAGGGTCGCGCCGCCCATCGCGCTCACCAGGTCGCGCCGGGATAGGCGCGCTGGAGGAACTGCATCTCGGCCAGCAGGAAGCCCAGATGTTCGGTGTGAACCCCGGTCTTGCCGCCCTTATGCTGCCAGCTTGCCTCGGGGATGGTCAGCGTCGCCTCGGCCATGACATGACGCAGCACCTTGTCCCAACCGGCTTTGAGGCTCGACGGCAAAGGCGCGATGCCCGCATCGGCCACGGCCTGATCGGTGGCATCATCGGCGAAGAGCTCGCCCGTATAGGGCCAGAGCTCGGTCAGCGCCTGCTGCATCCGGTCATGGCTTTCCGCCGTCCCATCGCCCAGACGCACGATCAGATCGGCCGAGCGCTCAAGGTGATAGGCGACTTCCTTGGCGGCTTTCGCGGCAATCTCTGCCACGCGCGGATCAGAGGATCCTTGCAGCGCGCGCAAAAGCTCCATGTGATAGGCGTCAAAGAGGAATTGGCGCATCAAGGTGCGGCCGAAATCGCCATTGGGACGCTCGACCAGCAGCACGTTGCGGAACGCGCCCGCATCGCGCAGGAAGGCGAGATTGTCGGCGCTGCGGCCCTTGCCCTCGACCTCGGCCGCCAAGCCCAGCCAAAGCTGGGTCTGGCCGATCAGGTCGAGCGCGGTGTTCGAGATCGCGATATCCTCTTCGAGCGCGGGCGCATGGCCGCACCATTCCGAGACGCGATGGCCAAGGATCAGCGCATTATCGCCAACCCGTTGCAACCATTCGAAAAAGGCGGCCTGATCGACCGCAGTTGCGGCGGTGCTCATCACATATGCCCCACTTCGTCGGGGATCGTGAAGAAGGTCGGGTGACGATAGACCTTGGAGTTCGAGGGCTCGAAGAGCGGCCCTTTATCCGAGGGCGACGAGGCGGTGATGTCGTTCGATTTCACCACCCAGATCGAAACGCCTTCATTGCGGCGGGTGTAGACGTCGCGGGCATTGCGGATCGCCATTTCCGCGTCGGGCGCGTGAAGGCTGCCGACATGGCGGTGGTTGAGGCCGTGCTGGCCGCGGATGAAGACTTCCCAAAGGGGCCATTCGCTGGACATATTAATTCCTCCCTGAAGCTTGGGGGTTATCTGGCGGGGAACGGGGCGGGCAGGTTTGCCCGCCGGGTCGATTGGCGGATCGCTCTGCCCTTTACTCTGCGGCGAGGGCGCCTTGGCGGGCGGCGGATTTCTCGGCATGGGCCATCAGCCCGTCGCGGAACCAGGCGCCGTCTTCCCAGGCCTTGACGCGGGCGCCAAGACGCTCGGCATTGCAGGGGCCGTTGCCCGCGATGACGGCGAAGAACTCGTTCCAATCGGGCTCGGAGAAATCATGCCCGCCCTTTTCCTCGTTCCAGACGAGCTTGTCGTCCGGCACGGTCAGGCCAAGATATTTCGCCTGCGGCACGGTCTGATCGACGAACTTCTGACGCAGCTCGTCATTGGTGTTCATCTTGATGCGCCAAGCCATCGACTGGGTCGAATGGACCGAATCCTTGTCCGAGGGACCGAACATCATCAGCGAAGGATACCAGAAGCGATTGAGCGCATCCTGCGCCATCGCCTTTTGCTCGGGCGTGCCTGCGGCCATCTTCATCATGATGTCGTAGCCTTGGCGCTGGTGGAAACTTTCTTCCTTGCAGATCCGGATCATCGCGCGGCTATAGGGGCCGTAAGAGGTCCGTTGCAGTGGCACCTGGTTCATGATCGCCGCGCCATCGACCAGCCAGCCGACCGCGCCGATATCGGCCCAGGTCAGGGTCGGATAGTTGAAGATCGACGAATATTTCATCGAGCCATTGTGCAGCTTTTCAAGCAGCTCATCGCGCGACACACCAAGGGTCTCGGCGGCGGAATAAAGATAAAGCCCGTGGCCCGCCTCGTCCTGCACCTTGGCGAGAAGAATCGCCTTGCGCTCAAGCGTGGGCGCACGGGTGATCCAATTGCCCTCGGGAAGCTGGCCGACGATCTCGGAATGGGCGTGCTGGCCCATCTGGCGGATCAGCGTCTTGCGGTAGCCGTCCGGCATCCACTCCTTGGGCTCGATCTTTTCATTGCGGTCGATGCGCTCCTGAAAGGCGCGCTCTTGCGGCGTCATGTCCTCGGCGGCTTTCAGGCCTTCGGTTTTGACGAGCTGTGCATACATGGCGTCCGTCTCCCTTAACTCAAACGCGTTCGATGATCATGGCGATGCCTTGGCCGACGCCGATGCACATGGTGCACAAAGCGTAACGACCGCCCCGGCGGTGCAATTCATACATGGCCGTCGTGACCAGACGCGCGCCCGACATGCCAAGCGGGTGGCCGATGGCGATCGCGCCGCCATTCGGGTTCACCTGAGGCGCATCATCGGGCAGGCCCAGATCGCGCAGCACGGCCAAAGCCTGCGAGGCAAAGGCTTCGTTCAATTCTATCACATCCATCTGCGCGAGCGTGAGGCCGGTTTTCGCCAGAACCTTGCGCACGGCAGGGGCGGGGCCAAAGCCCATGATGCGCGGCTCAAGCCCTGCCGCCGCCATGCCGATGATGCGCGCTTTCGGCGTCAGCCCCTGGGCTTTCGCAGCCTCACCCGAGAGGATCGCCAGCGCCGCCGCGCCATCGTTCACGCCCGAGGCATTGCCAGCGGTGACCGACAGATCCGGACCGTTCACGCCCTTGAGTTTCGCGAGCTGCTCGGCGGTGGTGCCGGGGCGGGGATGCTCATCCGTGTCGATGATGAGCGGGTCCTGCTTTTTGCGCGGCACCGCAACCGGCACGATTTCGTCAGCGAAAACGCCCGCCTCTTGCGCGGCGGCCCAACGTGCCTGACTGCGCGCGGCAAACGCGTCCTGATCTTCGCGCGAGATGTTGAAATCGGCGGCGACGTTATCCGCGGTCTGCGGCATGGTATCGACACCATATTCCGCTTTCAGCTTCGGGTTCACGAAGCGCCAGCCGATGGTCGTGTCATAGATTGCATTGCTGCGCGAGAAGGCGGATTCGGCTTTCGGCATGACGAAAGGCGCGCGCGACATCGACTCGACGCCGCCCGCGAGGACGAACTCGCAATCGCCCGCCTTGATCGCCCGCGCGGCCATGCCGATCGCATCCATGCCCGAACCACAGAGCCGGTTGACCGTCGTGCCCGGCACGCCAACCGGCATCCCCGCGAGCAGAACCGCCATGCGCCCAACGTTGCGGTTGTCTTCACCGGCTTGGTTGGCGCAGCCGAAGATCAGGTCATCGACCGCCGACCAATCGACGCCCGGATTGCGCTCCATCAGGGCTTTCAGCGGCAAAGCGGCGAGATCATCGGCGCGGATCGAGGACAAAGCGCCGCCGTAGCGTCCGATCGGTGTGCGTACCGCGTCGCAGATAAAGGCATCCTTCACGCCCGGTCTCCCTCATGTCTGTGGCAGAGGCTGACGACTCTCCTATTCGTCAACCGATTGGTCGATTTATAGCAGGAAAGCATCACAGATAAAAGAAAAATCTCAATATTGCTGTAATGTTTGAGAAGCCGTTTGAAATTCCGGCATTTTCGCCGGTCGCTCAGAACCCGTTGGAGGGCCGTTCAGGGATCAGTCGAGATCGGTCAGCCGCGCGTTCGAGATCGCGCTGGTCGCGGGCAGAAAACCGCTTTCGCCTTCGAGATTCTGGCCGATATAGCGTTCCGCCGGTCCCGAAAGCTGGCGGTAAAGCTGGGCAAACAGGCGGTGCGCGTCATGCCCGCTCCACGTGCTGGGCAGGGCAGTCGCGGGCAGGCGCGGGTCGCGCAGCAAGGGCTTGCGGTAGCATTCGACCAGCAAAAGCCGCGCGATCAGCGCCTCTTCCGCGCTGATCTGCTCGCCTGTGGTCAGCGCCTTGGCCAAAGGGGCAAAGCGCGCGATCATCTCTGCATAGGCGGCCTGAAGCGGGGGCAGATCCCAACACGCCGCAAGGCTCGGGTCGCTCGCGCCAAGCGCCGCGTGCAAGGCCAGCGCCGCTTTGGGCGGGGTCTGGCCGTGATCGGGGGCGATCAGGACATTGCCCTCGAGCCGCCCCAGCCGCAGGCGGCGCAGAAGCTCGTCGGGCAGATCGGGCGCTTGCAGGATCAGCCAGCCCTTCGCCTCGGGCAGCGGCCGGTAAAGGAGCTTCGCCACCTGCGAGAACTCGGCCCGCGCGGTCGGGGCAAGGCGGTAATAGCTGCGCCGTCCGACCCGCTCGCCCGCGAGCTGACCGGCCTGCACCAGCCGCGAGACCGCCGTGCGCACCAGCGATTCACTGATCCCGACCCGCGCGCAGATCTCGATCAGATTGCCCATCCACAAGACCTCGCCGCGCGGCACCACGACATCGCCGTAGACCGTGACGATGAACGAGGTCGCCCGCAGCGAAAGCGTGTCAAGCAGGGCCGGAAGATGCGCGGAAGGGGTCATGGAGCCGTTTCTGAAGCGATTGGGCTGAATCCCTAGGCAGAGCGTGCGGGCTTGTCAAATCTTGCAGCGCCGCATCAGGGGCCGCAGGGGTGGGGCGATGCGAAAGGCGCGCCTGCCTCAGCCGCGCCCGCCCGCGATCAGCGCGTTTACCGCATGTTCGCTGAGATCGGCCAGCACCTGCAGCCCGCCAAAGCTCCAGACCCGCCCGGTCAGGATCAGCCCGCCCGCCTTCACCACGGGCAAGAGCGGCCAGATCGCACTGTCGCCAAGCTCGGCGGGCAAGGCATCGGCGAGCAGAAGCAATCGGGTCTCGGGCGAAAGGGCGGCGAGCCCCTCGATCCCCATCGTGGCAAAGCCGAAGGCTTCGCCATTGGCCGGAACGGCGGGGGTGACCCCGGTCAGCGCCAAGGCCCGCATCGCGGCGGCATCGGCATTGAAGACGCGCAGGCGCGGCGTGCCCTCAAGCGGCTGGGCCAGAACCACCGGCGCGCCGCTCAGACCCCGCGCCACGACCGTTTCGGCCAGCGCGGCAAGGGTCGCGTCAAAGTGGCTTTGCGCCGGAGCGGCGTCGGCGCCGATCGCCGCCGCGCAGGCGTCATAGGCTGCGCGGATCAGGTGCAGCTGATCGCCCGGGCCCTTGTCGGGCAAAAGCGCGACCGGGGCGATCCGGGCCAGCTCTGCCTCAAGCGAGGCGTGGCGATAGGCCGAACCGAGGATCAGATCGGGCTTGAGCCGCGCCAAGGTTTCGAGCCCCGGTTGCTGGCGGCTGCCGAGATCGGCGGCCTGCGCCAGATCCGCCGCACCAAAGCCCACCCATTGCAGATAGCCGGGCAGGTCGGCCACGCCCACGGGGGCAAGTCCCGCCGTCAGGCAGAACTCGGTCCCGAGCCAGTCAAGCGTCGCGACCCGCAAAGGCTGTGCCGCGCGCAGGGGTGAGGGCAGGCTTGCGGCAAGCAGAGCCGTCGCGCCGCCCGCCGCCAAAGCGGCCAGAACCTCGCGCCGCGCCGGTCTCGCCGTCAATCCTGCCATCCGCTCTTACCACTTCATGCTGAGGGTTGCCGTCACCGTGCGCTCTGCGCCGAAATAGCACTGCACCATCGAGTTGCAGCCCGCGACATAGCGTTTGTTGGCCAGATTGTAACCATTGACCTGGAAGCGGTATTTGTCGTTCTCATAGGAGAAGAACGCATCTGCCACGGTGTAAGAGGGCACCATGAAGCTGTTGGTGGTATCGCCTGCGGTCTCGCCGACATAGCGCACGCCCGCCCCGATGCTCGCTTTGCCGTCATGCTCGCCCAGATCGAGATCATAGGACATCAGCAGCGAGGCCTGTTTCTTCGGCACCGTATAGGGCATCTTGCCGATCTGCTCGGCGGTCTGGGATTTCGTGACCTTCGGCGATTGATGGGACAGGGCCGCATTCAGGTGCCAGCGGTCGGTCAGGCTGGCTTGAACCTCAAGCTCGGTGCCTTTCACCTCGATCTCATCGGTCTGGTAATAGACGCCGCTGATGCGGTTCACCACATTGGTCTGGGTCGCCTCGAAATACGAGAGCGTGCCGCTGATCGGGCGGTTCTCGGGCATGTATTTGACGCCGACTTCCTTCAGCTCGCCCTTGGTCGGCTTCAGCGGCGTATCCGCCAGCGTCAGCGTCGGCAGGAACGAGGTCGAGTAAAGCGCATAGGGCGCGATCCCGTTGTCGAAGCGATAGGTCATGCCAAGCCGGCCGGTCACTTCCTTGCCATCCATGTGATAGCCAAGCGCCGCGCCGGTCGCCAAAGTCGTATCGGTCGAGCGGGTTTTGTAATCGTCATAGCGCAGGCCCGCGACGGCGTGGAAGCGGTCAAAGCTCAGCTCGTCTTGCACATAAAGCCCAAGCTGATAGCTGGTCTGATCCAGCCGCTTGCTGGGCTCGATCATGGTGAAGGGCTGGTCATAGCGCGGATCAAAGAGGTTCTGCGACGGCCCGTTGCGATCCGAGCCAGTGAAGTTGCGCAGTTTCTGGCGCTGGTAATCGACGCCCGCGATCACGCGATGGCTAACCGGTCCGGTCGCCAGATCGGCCTGCACATGCAGATCGGCCACCAAAGCATTGAGCCGGGGCTGGGCGAGATAGCTCATCCGGGTGATGCTCTGCTCATCGGCCGAGAGGCCGGTGGTGAAGAGGCTGCGGTAATCGGTGTCCATATAGGTATAGCGCAGGCTGTTGCTGACCACGACCGTCTCGCTCAGCCGGTGCTCGAGCCGGTAGCCGATGCTGGCGATTTCCTTGTCATAGACCGCGAGGCGGCCATCGCCATCCGAGAAATCGACCGGGATGAACTGGCCATGCGCATTGGCCCAGATCGAGCCGGTCGCGGGCACGATCACATTGGGCTGGCCGAGCTTGTCCTTGAGATAGCTCACATCGACCGTCAGCGTGGTCGCGTCGCTTGGCCGCCAAGTCAGGCTTGGGGCCAGCGCCACGCGGTCATTCTTGCCAAAGCGGAACGAGTTGTCGGATTTGCGCAAAACGCCGACGAAGCGATAGCTGAGGTTCGAGCCCTCGGCCAAGGGGCCGGTGACATCAATCCCGGTCTCGCGCAGACCAAAGCTGCCCGCGCGCAGATAGGCCTCACCCGCCGCGGTCTCTTGCGGGGTCTTGCTGTTCATATTGACGATGCCGCCGACATTGCTCTGCCCGAAGAGCGCCGAGGCCGGGCCGCGCAGAACCTCGATGCTTTCGAGCGTATAGGGCTCGACCCGGATCCCGGCATAGCCGCCGGTCTGGTTCGCGATCTGCGGCACGCGCAGGCCGTTGAGGAACAGATCCGCCGAAAAGCCGCGAATGGTGAAGTAATCCGAGCGCGTGTCATTGCCGTAGCGCTGGCCATTGGTGTTGGCGCTATAGGTCAGCGCCTGACCCACCGATTGCGGGGCGAGCTCTTGCAGGGTCTTGCGGGTGACGACGCTGACCGATTGCGGCGTATCGACGAGCGCCGCCTCGCTTTTCAGCGCGCCTTTCGCGGTCGTGGCAATGCGCGGACCGGGCACACCGGGGCGACCCTCGGTCTCGGCCGTGATGACCACCGTGTCGAGCACGACCGGCGCCTCTTGCGCGGCGAGGGCCTGCGTGAAGCCCAGCATGGCGGCGCTGCTCAACAGCAGCCGGCGCGCCAGTTTCGAGGGGCTGGCCACGGCGGGTCTTGCATCACGCGACATTCGAATTCTCCGTTCTTCTTGCATCGGCCTTGGGCCGCTTGGCCACGTAAAGGGGCCGTTCCGAGTTCTGATCTGGACCGCTGACGCCGGGATCACAGGCGGGCGTTTGCGCTCTCGCCTATGACGGGACCTGTGACGACGCGGTCTGGGTCAGTGCCGAATAAAGAAGTTGACGATATTTGTCGGGTCAGTCATTGACGCGATCGGGTCAAAAATTGACCCATTTTGTCGGAATTGCTGAAATCCCGGATTTCAGGCCAGTGCCGGCTTTTGCTTTTCCGGTGGATCTGGCGCATAGCGCCGCCGCCGGGCGTCGGATGCTGACTGACTGTCAGGGATGGATTGGAAAGGGTCAAGAGAGCGCGATGACCACCACCGCAGCACAACTGGCCGCGCGACCGCGCCATGCGATCGACTATCAGGATCTGCGCCAGACCGTCGCAGCCATGTCGCGGGTCTATGAGGACGGGGTCGAGACCGGCTGGCACAGCCACCGGCGCGGCCAGCTTTTGTGCTGCGAAAGCGGCTTCATGACCGCGCAGACCATGACCGGCACCTTCCTGCTGCCCCGCGCCCATGGCCTGCTGATCGAGCCCGGCATCCCCCATATCGTGCGCGCCCATGGCCGCGTCGATATGCGCACGCTCTACATCGAGCCCGATGAGCGGCTCGACATCGACTGGACGCCGACGCGGGTGATCCGGGTCTCGCGGCTCTTGGGCGCTCTGGTCGAGGCGCTTCTGCACGAGCCGGTCGATTACGAGATCGAGGCGCGCGGCGGCCATCTTGCCGCGCTGGCGCTGGACGAGATCGCCAGCGCCGAGAATTCGCCCTTCGCGCTGCCGATGCCCAGTGACAAGCGGCTGATGCGGCTCTGCTCGATGCTGAGCGCCGATCCCGCGATTGCCGATGACATCGACGACTGGGCACTGACGCTGGGGATGAGCCGGCGGACACTGACCCGCCATTTCCGGCAGGAGACCCAGATGAGCTTTGTCGAATGGCGCCGCCGCCTGCGCCTCGGCCATGTCCTGCGCGCGACCGCTGAGGGCAAGCGCATGGACCGTGCTGCCGCCGAGGTCGGCTATCACAGCGTCGCCGCGATGAAACACGCTTTGCGCGACGGTCTGGACGGGGTCCATCTATGAACGACTTTCTGAAGCTCACGGGGGTTTCGCTCAGCCACGGGCCGCGTCGCGTTCTGGGGCCGCTCGATCTGACGCTGCGCGAGGGCCGGATCACCGCGATTTGTGGCGCGAATGGCAGCGGGAAATCGACGCTGCTCCGGCTTTTGTCGGGCGGCGCGCCCAGTGCGGGCCGGGTGCTGCTCGACGGCCAGCCGCTCTCGGCTCTGCGCGGCAAGGCTTTAGGGCGCGAGATCGCCATGCTGGGTCAGCATCAGGAAAAGCTCGCCGGGATCAGCGTGCGCGAGCTGGTGGGCTTTGGCCGCTTCCCGCATCGGCGCTGGCTGCGCCCTGCGACGGCTGAAGACGCCGAGGCCGTCGCGCGCGCCCTGCGGCTCACCTTGCTCGAGCCCTTGGCCGAGCGCGATATTTCGGCGCTGTCGGGGGGCGAGCGGCAGCGCGCCTGGCTCGCCTTGGCCTTGGCGCAAGAGCCGCGCCTGCTTTTGCTCGACGAGCCGACCTCTTATCTCGACATCCGCTATCAGGTCGAATTGCTGCGCCTGCTGAAGCAGCTCAATCGCGAGACCGGGCTGACCATTATCGCGGTGCTTCACGACCTCAATCAGGTGATCGAGCTTGCCGATGAGGCGATCCTCTTGCGTGAAGGGCAGGTGATCGCGCAGGGCGAGCCCGCCCGGATTTTCACGGCCGACACGCTTCAGACCGCCTTTGGCCTGCGCCTCGATATGGTGCAGGAAGCGGGGCGGGCGCTGCCCTATTGCCGCACCGATTGGTTGGGCGAACCGGGTTTGGCCGAGGCATGATCCGGCTTCGCGACCCCGGCGCACTTTGGCTTTTGGCCGGGCTTGGGCTGGTCCTGCTTGCGGCTTTAGAGCTGCGCGCGGGCAGTGGCGGGCTCATCGGCTGGTCCGATCTTCTGGCCCTGCCGCAGCGGCCAGAGACCTTGGCGCAAAGCTTGATCGAGACCGTGAAACTGCCGCGCCTGATCGCGGCGCTGGCCGTCGGCGCCGCGCTGGGCATGGCGGGCGCGGTCATGCAGACGCTTTTGCGCAACCCCTTGGCCGCGCCGGATATTCTCGCGGTCTCGAACGGCGCGCTTTTGATGCTCGCGGCAAATACGCTGCTCTGGCACGGGCTCTTTCCGCCGCTTTTAGCCACTGTGCTGGGCGGGCTTGCCGGGGGCGGGATCAGCCTGCTTGCAGGCGGCGGATTGCGCGGCGGCCCGTTGCGGCTGGCGCTGGCCGGGGTCGCGGTCTCGCTGTCGCTTTCGGCGCTGAGCACGCTTTTGATCCTGCTCGCGGATGACCGCGCCTCGGGGCTGATCGCCTGGTCGGCGGGGTTTCTCGACCAGACCGGCTGGGGACGGCTCGAAGCCACGCTGCCCGCGCTTGTGCTGGCGGGCGCGGTGATCCTTGCGATGGCGCGCACGCTTGATCTTTATTCGCTCGGCGCCGAGGTCGCGCGCAACCTTGGCCTCTCGCTGCTCACCGTCGGCGTGGGGCTGCTGGCGGCCATCGTGCTGGTCGGCGCGAGCGTCGTTCTTGCCGGGCCGATTGGTTTTGTCGGGCTGGCCGTGCCGAATATCGCGCGGCTCTTGGGCGTGACCCGCCATGCCCGGCTTTTGCCCTTCAGCGCGCTTGGCGGTGCGGTTTTGGTGGTGCTCGCTGACCTTTTGGCGCAGAGCCTTGGCCGCCACGGCGCGGCGCTGCCGACCGGCGCGCTGATCGGCTGCCTTGGCGCGCCGATCCTCTTGCTCGCGCTGCGCAATCTGCGCCTGCCTGACCGCGAAAGCCCGGCCGAGCCCTCGGGCAGCGGCCTCCACGCGGCACCGCTGGCGCTTTGGCTTGCCCTCGCGGCCGGGGCGAGCGCTTTGGCCGGGCTGATGCTCGGCGACGGGTTAGCGATCAGCCTGCCTGCGCTGGCCGAGGTCGTGCCCTTCCGCGCGCCGCGCATCGGCGTGGCCTTTCTCGCGGGCGGTTTTCTCGCGCTCGCCGGGGTCTTGTTGCAAACGCTCAGCCGCAATGCCTTGGCCGCGCCCGAGACGCTGGGGCTGGCGCAGGCCGCGGCGCTTGGCGCGCTGGCGGCGCTCTTCTGGGGGATCGCGCCGGGCAGCCCCGCTTTCCTGCCGCTGGTCATGGCCGCGACTTTAGCCGCGCAGGGGCTGGCTTTGGTCTTTGCGGGCCGGACCGCTGCGCGGATGACGCTGGTCGGTTTGGCGCTGGCCACGAGCTTTGGCTCGCTTTCGGTGCTGATCGTGCTCTCGGCGCAATTGCAGGCGAGCGAGGCGCTGCATTGGCTTGCGGGCACCGTTCACGGCCGCAGTTGGAGCCATCTGCAGGCCATGCTGCCCTGGCTCGGGCTGGGCGTGGCCGCGCTTTGCCTTGCGCCGATGCTTGACCTTCTGCTTCTGGGCGACGCCAAGGCGCGCGCGCTTGGCCTGCGCCTCGGCGCGCTGCGGGCCGGGGCCGCGCTGATCGCCGCGCTCGCGGTGGCGGTGGCGGTCTCGACCGTCGGCGCCATCGGCTTCGTCGGCATCCTTGGCCCTCATGCCGCGCGGCGGCTGGCCGGGCCGCGCCATTTGCGGCTGATCCCCGCCGCCTTCGTGCTGGGTGGGATTTTCACGCTCTGGGGCGACACAATCGGGCGCGCGATCATGCCGCCCTATGACCTGCCCGCAGGCGCGGTGACGGCTCTCGCGGGCGGCCTTGCCTTCCTGTTCATCGTCCGCAAGAGGATCGGTTGAATGTCTCTGCCGAACACAGCCCCCGCGACGCCGCGCGCGCTCGATCTTCAGATCCGCACGAGGCTTGCCGGGCAGCCCGACTGGCTCGCCGAGATGCTGGTGGGCGGGGAGGATCCGCGAAACGGGCATCTCTGCGCGGATCTGATGGCCCCGGGGGGGCTCGATGCGGTGCTGCGCCTCTTTGGCGAGAACCACGAGGGCGCGGCGCGTCCGGCGGTCAGCTCGCTCTGGTCGCAGCATTATTTCGCGCTGCTGTGCCTGCCCTTGATCGCGGCCGCTTTGCCCCATGACGAACCTGTCGCGGGCGCGCCCGAGCAGATCGAGATGATTTGCGACGAGATCGGGCGGCCGGTCGCACTGCGCCTTTGCGCAGGTTCGCCGCAAGCGACGAGCTGGGACGAGACCCCGCTCGATCCGTTGCTGCAAGGCCATCTTCTGCCGATGGTGGCGGCGATAGCGCGGGCGGGCGGGATCTCGGCGCGGGTGCTCTGGGGCAATGCCGCGCATTATATCGAATGGCTGATCGGCGCGCTGAAAGAGCAGGGACGGCTCTCCGAGACAGGCCAGCGCGGGGCAGAACTGTTTTTGCATCGCCTCAGCCTGCCCGATGGCCAGCCCAATCCCCTGCGCGACGCGATCCATTATCAGGGCTTGCCGCCCGCGCCGGAATGCCGCTCGCGCAAGACCTGCTGCCTGCGCTATCTGCTGCCCAATGTGCCGACCTGCGGCACGCTCTGCCCGCGCCCCGAGATCCGCGCGCGGGCGCTGGGTTAAGGCGCGCTGCGAGGGGGCGGCGGGGCCAAGAGCTCGCCCCCGATCTCGGCGATCAGATCCGAAACCTCGTTGAGCAGCCGCGAGAGCGACGAGGTCTTGCGCCAGAAAAGACCGATCCGACGGCGCAGCTGTTCATCCGAGAAGGAGAGCAGATGGATCTCTTGCCCGCTGTCCTGCCCGCGCCGCCGCGTCGCAAGCTGCGGCAAAAGCGTGCTGCCGACCCCGGCCACGACCATCTGGCGCAGGGTCTCCAGACTGGTGCCGCGAAAGCCATTGCGCTCATGCGCGCCGGACAGGCGGCAAACATCCAGCGCCTGTTCGCGCAGGCAATGGCCCTCTTCGAGCAGCATGAGCTCCTCGTGCAAAAGCGCCTCGGGCCCGATCCGGTCCTGCGTGGCCAGCGGGTGATCTCCGGGCACCGCGAGCAGGAAGGGCTCGGAAAAGAGCACCCGCCCGACCAGATGCGGATCGGCGAGGGGCAAGGCCAGCAAGGCCGCATCGATCTGCCCGCCTAGCAATTGGCGCAGCAGCAGATCGCTCTTTTCCTCGGTCAGAAGCAGCTCGACCGAGGGGAAGCGCGCGACGAAAGCCGGCACGATCTCGGGCAGAAGATAGGGCCCGAGCGTCGGAAACACCCCGAGCCGCAGCCGGGTCGAGCCGGTCTTGCGATGGCTCGCCGTCTCGGCCCGGATCTGGGCGATTTCGTCGAGCACGCGGCGCGCCCGCGCCACCACCGCTTCGCCCGCCGCTGTCAGCACAGCCTTGCGTGGCATGCGCTCGACCAGCGTGACGCCGAGCTCGTCTTCCATCTTGCGCAGCTGCGTCGACAGCGTCGGCTGGCTGACATGGCAAATCTCGGCGGCGCGGCGGAAATTCTGCTGATCCGCCAGCGCCACCAGATATTCGAGCTCGCGCAGGTTCACGGTCTCAGGCCGCCTTTTCCTCCGGAGCCGAGGCCCGGATGAGATGATCGAAGGCCGCCAGCGAGGCTTTTGCCCCGTCGCCCGCCGCGATCACGATCTGCTTGTAAGGCGTGGTCGTGCAATCGCCCGCCGCGAAAACGCCGCGCAGCGAGGTCGCGCCATGGGCGTCGACGATGATCTCGCCGCGCGGGCTCAGATCAACCGTGCCCTTGAGCCAATCGGTGTTCGGCACCAGCCCGATCTGCACGAAAATCCCCTCGAGGCCCAACTCGCGGCTCTCCCCGCTCGCCCGGTCTTCATAGACGAGCCCGGTGACGCGGCGGCCATCGCCCTTGACCTCGGTGGTCTTGGCCGAGGTCAGGATCGTGACATTCTTCAGACTGCGCAGCTTGCGCTGCAGGACATCATCGGCGCGCAGCTGCTGGTCATATTCGATCAAGGTGACATGAGCGACCAGACCGGCGAGATCAATCGCCGCCTCGACGCCCGAATTGCCGCCGCCGATCACCGCAATCGCCTTGCCTTTGAAGAGCGGCCCGTCGCAATGGGGGCAGAAGGCCACGCCCTTGTTCAGATAGGTCTCTTCGCCGGGCACACCCATCTTGCGCCAGCGCGCGCCGGTCGAGAGGATCACCGAGGCCGCCTCAAGTTGAGCGCCCGAAGCAAGGGTCAGCTGAAACCCGCCCGCCACGGTCTCAAGCCGGGTCGCGGCCTGGGCATTCATGATCTCGACCTCGTAATCGCGCACATGGGCCTCAAGCGCGCCCGCGAGTTTCGGCCCTTCGGTATGGCGCACCGAGATGAAGTTCTCGATCGCCATCGTATCGAGCACCTGCCCGCCAAAACGCTCGGCCACGACACCAGTGCGAATGCCCTTACGCGCGGCATAAACCGCCGCCGCCGCCCCGGCAGGGCCGCCGCCAACGATCAGCACCTCGAACGGCGCCTGCGCATTGATCGCATCCGCAGCGCGGTTGGCCGCGCCGGTGTCGATCTTGGCCAAAATCTCCTCGGCGCTCATGCGACCCGAAGCGAAGGGCTGGCCGTTGAGAAACACCGTCGGCACCGACATGATCTCGCGCGCCTCGACCTCGGGCTGGAAAAGCGCCCCGTCGATCGCGACATGTTCGATGCCGGGATTGAGCACCGCCATCAGATTGAGCGCCTGCACCACATCCGGGCAGTTCTGGCACGACAGCGAGAAATAGGTCTCGAATTTGAAGCTGCCCTCGAGGCCGCGGATCTGATCGAGAAGCGCCTGCTCCAGCTTCGGCGGATGGCCCCCGACCTGCAACAGTGCCAGAACCAGCGAGGTGAACTCATGGCCCATCGGCAGACCGGCGAAGGTCAGGCTGATCTCCTCGCCCGGGCTCGACAGCGCGAAAGACGGCACCCGCGCCGCATCTTCGCCGCGCACCAGGGTGATCTTGTCGGACAATGCGTCGATATCCGCCAACAGCCCGAGCATCTCCTGCGATTTCGCCCCGTCATCGGCAAAAGCGGTGATCTCCACCGGCCGGGTCACGCGCTCCAGATAGGCTTTGAGTTGGGTCTTCAGATTGGCGTCGAGCATGGCAGTCCTCACGGAAAATCGGTCCAATGGCTCCCCGACCGCTGCCGGAGAGCCTTTCTTCATCAGTCAAATACCCAAAAGTCGCGACAGATCAGATCTTGCCGACGAGATCGAGCGAAGGCGCGAGGGTCTCTTCGCCTTCTTTCCATTTGGCCGGGCAAACCTCACCCGGATGGCTGCGGACATATTGCGCGGCCTTGATCTTGCGCACGAGATCGCTCGCGTCGCGGCCAATGCCCTCGGCAGTGATTTCCATCGCCTGAATGATGCCATCGGGATCGACGATGAAGGTGGCGCGATCGGCCAGACCCTGCTCTTCACGCATCGCATCGAAGTTGCGGGTGATGATGCCGACCGGGTCGCCGATCATCGCATATTGGATCTTGCCGATGGTTTCCGAGCTGTCATGCCAGGCTTTGTGGGTGAAATGGGTGTCGGTCGACACCGAGAAGATTTCGACGCCCAGCTTTTGCAGCTCAGGGTAGTGATCGGCGACATCGCCGAGCTCGGTCGGGCAGACGAAGGTGAAGTCGGCGGGGTAGAAGAAGAACACAGCCCATTTGCCGGCAATGTCGGCATCCGACACTTCGATGAACTTGCCCTGCTTGAAGGCCTGCGCCTTGAACGGGCGGATTTTGGTGTTGATCAGAGCCATGATCGGGATCCTTTCTGGTTGGTTAAGGCCGATCTAGGGGGCCGATTTACGAATGTAAAATAGATTGAAATGCTCATTTCAATAGATAAAGACTATCAATATTTCTGCAACTGCGAAAGGGCCAGCATTTGCTCGGATTCAGGGTGAAACCGGCGCGTCCGCTCTGGGCAACTTGTGATCCGGGGCGGCAATTTCTTTTCTGGTGGGGGAGGTTTCCCCGTCAGGGCGCGGAAATATTTGTGAAAAATTCCCAGATGCGGTCGAAAATCAAGCCGGTCGAGGCTGGCGCGTGACCGACTTGCTCGCATCTTGCGCGAACGGCGTGATCGCGATTCGGAGCAACGCAGGATTACTTTCTGCGGCGCAGGGTCTGACAGGATGCGGAAAGGGGCAGGGTGCAGAAAGGAGGGAGCAAACGCGCCCCTCAACTGCGATTGAAAACAGGCATTCGAGCCGCCGCTAAAGCTGCGACCCGCCTTTCGGCCGTGTTCCGGGGCTAGGCGATCAGCGCGCGGTGAACCGCACCGGGGAAACGCAGGATCTCGCTATCGGTGGTCGCGGCAGCCGATGCGTCATGCGACAACGCATTTTCAGGCAGCGCGCGGATGCGGCGGCGTTTGGGGCCGAGATCGGGCGGCAGGCCCTCGCGGAAGGTCAGCATCGGCAGCAGGCAATCGAGCCGGGTGGCGAGAGCTTCGAGGCGGCTGTGCAGCTCTTTCGCGGCGCGCTCTGAGGCGATGCTGTCGAGCGCGATCACCAGCTCGCTCTGTCCATATTGAACGATGCGGTAATCGCGCACCGGCACGGACAGCAAAGCGATTTCCTGACGGATCATATCCGAGAAAATCAGGCGGCGCCCGCCATCCGCTTTCGGCCAGTAAAGCATGTCATCGGCACGCCCCTCGATCCGGGCGATGCGTTGGCTGGCGCAGCCACAGGGGCAGGGCGCGGCCTCGGGGATCAGCACATCATCCAGCCGGTAGCGCAGGATCGGCAGGGTTTCATGGGTGAAATCGGTGATGACGGGGCAGAAGGCGCCGGTCTCGGGATCGATGACATCGCGCTCGACCACCAGATAGCGCTCATTCAGATGCAGATGGCCCGCCTTGCAGGTGAAGCCCAAAACACCCTCGGTTGCCTGATAGACCTGATCGGGTTGATGGCCGAAGGCGCTTTGGATTTTCGCGGCATCTTCGGGGGACAGCACTTCCGCCACCGAGATGATGCGCTGCGGCGCCAGATAGATCTCGCCCGCGGCCTGACGGCGCGCCAGTTCGATCAGGGCCTGTGCAGGCGCGACCAGAACGGTCGGATTCTGTGCCTGCAGGCGCGCGACATGGCTGTCGAAATCCTTGAGCAGATCGTAATAGCGAAACTCGATCAGGCGATTGCCGAGCTCTTGATAGAGCGCATTGTTGGCGCGCAGGAAAAAGGCGATGCGCTGGCGTTTCCACAAAGGTTTGGGCAGAAAACGCGCGAGCATCACCGCCGTCCACAGCCGCCGTTCGCGCGCATCAGTCAGGAAAAGGCCGCGCTGGCCCGAGGTGCCGGTCGAAAGCCCGACCGCGACATCCCCAAACATCGGCGAGAAATTGCGGCTGCGCTCGGCGTGAAGTGCGGTTTCAAGCGCCTTTTCTCGGGGCAGGTTGCGCGTGTTGATTTCGGTAAAATGCTCCATCAACAGCGTCTTGTTCATCACCGGCCAATCCGCCATCGGCCGGTCCGCGAGTGAGGCATAAAATGGGGATTGCGGCATGATCTTGCGCCGAAGCCGCGCGAGCCCAGCCTTCTGGTGCCGGTCGATCGCAGCCCTGTCGCGGAAGCCGCCAAAGAACCGGTTTCGCAGGAAGGTGAAAAGAGCAGGCATGACGGACCTCATCAGCAGAGGGTCGGGGAGAAAGTCTCGGCGCAGTGGGACGGCAACAACCGGATATCAGAGCGGACGCAGGATAGCATGCGCAAATTCAAAAAAGTTTTCAGATAGTTGCCCTTATTCCCCAATGACATAACGGACATATTCGGGGGCGGGGCGTTTTCGCGCAGGGCGCGCAGGCTCCAGGCCGCATCGGCAATCAGGAACTGCGGCCCCGTGCTGGTCTCGGGCAGAAAGAGGCCGAATTGGCCGATCCCGTGACCCGGCAAGGGCACGGCGAGGACCGAGCCGTCGCCGAAAATATCGCGAAGTCCAGCGAAGTCCGCGAAGCCTTCCGGGATGAGATCGGGGGGTGCGCAGTTTTCGATGAAGCTGGGGCGCAAAGCCTTCAGACGTTGACGCAAAGGCTCGGGGCAGCCCGCTTTCAGCGTGGCGAGCCTGCCGCCGCGATCCAGCGCCTCGAAGGCCTCGCGCGAGGTCAGGACAGTCGGCGCGGTCGTCAGGTCGAAATAGCCCGCGACGTGATCGGCATGAAGGTGGGACAGGATGACCAGATCGGGCGTGTCGATGCCAAACCGTGCCAATTGCTGGGGAAGACGCGCCGCCTCGGGCAAGGTGGCCGGGGTCATCCAGCGGTAAAGCCTTTCGGGAAAACCGGCCGTCGCCTCGAAAAACGCGCGGCCATAGCCGGTGTCAAACAGGATCGCCCCGTGGCGCGGATGCAGGATCAGCGCGGCGCCTGCGGGAAAATCCACCGGCCGCAGCCTGCCCTTGCGCCGACTGAGGATCTCTGGCGCCCGGCAATGCCCGATCTGGAGCAGGAAGAGCTCGGGCAAGGCATTGGCAAGATCACGCATAATCCTTGATCCCTTCGTCCAGCGAGACCTGCGGCCGATAGGACAGCACATCGCGCGCAGCAGAAATGTCGAGCGTCAGGCTGCGGCCAAGCGAGGCCACGGCCTGACGCGTCAGAACCGGCTCGACCTTGGGGCGGAAAAGCCGGTGCATGGCCTCAAGCGTCGCCGCCAGGGCCAAAGCCGCGCCATAGGGCACGGGGCGCAGGCGCGGGGTCGTCTTGGTCAGATCGCACGCGGCGCCCAAAAGCTCGCGAAAGGGGTAAGAGCGCCCCGAGGTGATGTTGAAGGCGCGCCCGCCTGCCTGCTCGGCATGGTCCGCGGCCAGACGCATGGCGCGGGCGGCATCGCTGACATGGGTGAGGTCGATCAGGCTGGCGCCGCCGCCGATCAGCGGTACGCTGCCGCGCCCGATCGCCGCCATCAGTCGCGGCATCAGAGCACGGTCGCCGCGCCCGTAGATCGCGCGCGGTCGCAGCGCCACGGTGCGCATCCCGCCCGGCTGGTCGGCCGCCAGCACCAGCCGCTCGGCCTCGTATTTGCTGCGCGCATAGGCGGTGGCAAAGCGTGCGGGTAGGGCCGCATCCTCGCGCAGATCGAGCCGGTCGGTGCCATCGGCATAGATGCTCGGGGATGAGGCGAAAACAAATCGCCTCACCCCCGCTTCGCGTGCCGCGTCCAGCAGATTGGCGGTCGCGGTGACATTGACTGCCTGAAACAACCCGGCCGGTCCCCAGGCAGAGGAGAGGGCCGCACAATGATAAACAGTCTCGACCCGCCACAGATGCGGGAGGAGTTGCCGCGCCGAGGCCTCTGGCGCGCGAAAATCGAGCGGCAGAAAATCGGCCCCGGCACGGACCAGATCAAGAGCATCAGAGAGGTTCCGACCCTGAGCTGTAACAACACAACCAGATTGCAGCAGCTGATGCGCAAGCGCATTGCCAAGGCAACCCGTCGCTCCTGTGACCAGCACCCGGCCCATTAGAAGCGAAGAACCATGCCACCGAGCGAGAGCCCGGCGGAAGTACCAACAAGAAGGGTCAGATCGCCACGTTTGACCCGGCCAGACTGGACGGCTGAGTGCAATGCGGTCGGGATCGAGGTGGCGATCTGATTGCCAAACATGGCGAACGTTTTAACAACACGGTCTTGCGGGATGCCGAGACGCGACAACCCGTGCTCCAGCGCCAGGCCAGAGGCCTGATGCGGGATGATGCAGGCCAGATCCGACAGCGCGGCACCGGCCTCGCCCATCAGCCGGCGCAGGAAGCGCGGCAGATGGCGGGCGGCGGTGCGGAAGGCTGCCTGACCGTCCATTCTGAAATACGAGGCCCGGGCTGCGGCAATCGGGTCGCGCGCCGCGGAAATCCGCGTACCGCCCCCTTCCAGCAGACAGGCCTGACCGCCCGAGGAATAGGTCTCGAAACGGCTGGCATGAGGACCTTCCCCGTGGGCGCCAAGAACCACTGCGGCGGCACCATCGCCAAAGATCGCGGCGGTGTCGGGGTCGCTCCAGTCCAGACCGACCGAGGCGATATCGGCGGAAAAGACCAGGATATAGCGCGCCTGACCAAGCCGGATCTTCATCGCGGCAAGGTCAAGCGCCTGCACGAAGCTCAGACAGGTCGCATTGACATCATAGGACGGAATACCACTGTCCCCGAGGCCAAGGCGCGCCTGCACCAGCGTCGCGGTCGACGGGATCGCCTGCTCCATGACGCCACAGGCGCCAATGATCAGGTCCAGCTCATTCGCTTCGATCCCGGCAGCGGCCAAAGCCTGGCGCGCCGCCTCAGTGCCCATCATGGAACTCGTCTCATCACACTCGGCAACATGGCGCTTGGCCAGACCATACCGCGCCTCGCAGCTGCCTTCGGCCCAGCCCAGGCGACAGTCGATCTCCGAGGAGGCGACGACCCGGCGGGGCAGGTAAGCCCCGGTTCCAAGGATATGCATCCCCGGGACGGCAGCTTTGAAGGTTTCTGTTTTGGAGCGGGGCCACATGGCGTCACACCGTTTAATGAACACTGTTCACTTATTTAGCGCTGGACGAAACGAGTCGTCAAGGATATTTTTGAACAGTGTTTTAAAAAAGGTTATTCCCATGAGCAGACCCCTTCGCCAGCCCCGAGAAGAGCTGCGTAAGTCCATTGTCGAGACAAGCAAATCCATCCTTGACCGCGAGGGGGCAGAGGGGCTGAGCGCGCGCGCCATCGCCCGCGAGATCGGCTATACCGCCGCCTCGATCTATAATGTCTTCGAATCGATGTCCGACATCTTGATGGAGGTTAACCGCGAGACCCTGGCCGAACTTCAGGCTTTGTTCGAGAACCTGCCCCGCGAAGCCAGCCCCCGGCTCAGACTTCAGGCGCTGTGCCTAGGCTATGTCGCCTTCATGGAAAGCAATCCCGCGCGCTGGAACGCACTCTTTGGCGGAATGCGGCAGCGCGAATCCTTCCCCGATTGGTATGTCGGCACGATAGATCAGCTCAAGGGGCGGCTCGGTGCGCTTTTGGTCGAACATGCCGGTGAGTGCGGCCACAGGATCACCGAGGCCGAGGCGCTCGGGATGGCCGAAAATCTCTTCATCACCATCCATGGCCTTTTGGCGTTGGATGTCGGGCGCAGGCTCGATCTTTTCACCCGACGCAGCCCCGAGGAGATGGCGGGCTTTGCCATTGATCTCACGCTCGCGGGGCTGGGCGCGGGATCCGGCGCAGAAGCCGGCATAGGCCGCTGATGCAAGGCGCTTTCATCCTCGGCTCGGCGCGCTGCGGCTCGACCCTCGTCTCCGAGATCTTGCGCAGCCATCCCGCGATCCTCAGCTTGTCCGAGGTGTTTTCCATGGCCGGTCCCGCCGCTTTCCCGGCGGGCCGGATCAGCGCAGGCCGCTTCTGGCGCGGCCTCGCCCGCCCGACGCGGCTCGGCTCGACCATCGGCAACCCCAAGGTCGCGCCGCAAGAGTTCCTCTATGGCCGCCAGCCGAACCCGCAACACGACCCGTTCTTCTGCCCGCCGATCCTCGCCATCGCCTTGCCGCATCTGAGCACGGATCCCGATGCGCTTTTCGACAGGCTCGCCGAAACGGCACTTGCGGCGCCGCGGCAGACGGCGCCGGATCATTACCGCAATCTCTTTGAAACCCTCGCCCACATGCAGGGCAAACGCCTCTGGGTCGAACGCTCGGGTGGCTCGCTTGCCGCAACCGCAACGCTCGCCGCGGCTTTCCCGGACAGTCGCCATGTCTTCCTGACCCGCAGCGGCGTCGAGACCACGCTCTCCATGGCCGACTATCCCGCAACCCGGATGGCGGTCTGGATGTGGAAACGTCTCGCCCCGCTCGGCCTCGACCTCCTCGACCCGCAAAGCCATTACGGTCGGGGCCGGATCTGGCGCCTGCTGCAACCGCTCTGCGGCCTGGCCCCGCTCGGACGCATCCTCGCGCAAAAGCCGGACCTCTGCGATGTCGCTGGATTCTGGTCGGCGATGACCCTGCGCGCGCTTCCGGCCTTGCGCGCGCTCCCCAAAACAGACTTTCACCACCTCTCCTACGAGGCGCTGATCGCCGAGCCCGGCCCGCAGGTGGCAGCCCTCGGCCAGTTCCTCGCCGGAGAGGCCCCGCTAGACTGGCTCACCACCGCCACAGCGCTCCCCAAATCGCGCCCGCCGCGCAGCGCGACGCTCGACCCAGCCCTGCGCAACCGCCTCCGCGACGCCTGTGCGCCCGCCGAAAGCGCCATCGCTGAATTCCTCGCGACCCGCAGCTAAAGGCCTGCGCTTTCTTCATCACCCAAATACCCCTGCGACGGGTCCGCCGGGCGCGGCGCGACCGCAGAGCGCGCCATCATGCTCTTGCCTTCCGCGCGCGCTTCTTCATCCTGTCGCCAGGCCCCCGCCGACTCAGCAAGCCAGCAGGCGGACCGGGCAGGGGTGAATCGGAGAAGACCATGACGAAATCGAATTCCAGCCATATCAGCGACATTGCCCATCACCTCCATCCCTATACCAATGCGATCCGCCACGAATCCGTCGGCCCGATCGTGATGGAGCGGGGTGAGGGCATCTATGTCTATGACGATCAGGGCAACCGCTATATCGAGGGCCTCGCCGGGCTCTGGAGCGTGGGTGTCGGCTTTGGCGAAAAGCGTCTGGTCGAGGCGGCGCGCAAGCAGCTCGACGCGCTGCCCTTCTATCACACCTTCGCCCATAAATCGAACGGGCCCGCGATTGAACTGGCGGCGAAACTGGCCGAGATCACGCCCGAAGGTCTCAATCATGTCTTCTTCACCAACTCGGGCTCGGAAGGCAATGACACGGTCATCAAGATCGTCTGGTATTACAACAATGCCCTTGGCCGTCCGAAGAAGAAGAAATTCCTCGCCCGCACCGGGGCCTATCATGGCGTGACCATTGCCTCGGCCAGCCTCACCGGCCTGCCGAACAATCACCGCGATTTCGACCTGCCCGCGATCCCGGTCCATCACCTGACCTGCCCGCATTTCTACCGCTACGGCCAGCCTGGCGAGACCGAGGCGCAATTCTGCGACCGTCTGATCGCCGAGCTGGAAGAGGTCATCGCGCGCGAAGGCGCCGATACGATCGCGGCTTTCATTGGCGAGCCGATCATGTCGGCGGGCGGCGTTCTGCCGCCGCCCGAGGGCTATTGGGCCCGCGTGCAAGAGATCTGCCGCAAGAATGACATCCTCGTCGTCGCCGATGAGGTCATCACCGGCTTTGGCCGTCTCGGCACGGCGTTTGGCTCGGATTTCTACGGGATCAAACCCGATCTGATGACGCTCTCGAAACAGATCACCTCCTCTTATCAGCCGTTGGCTGCGGTGATGATCTCGGATGAGGTTTATCGGGTGATTGCCGAAAACAGCGGCAAGATCGGCACCTTCGGGCATGGCTATACCGCCTCGGGCCATCCGGTCGCGACGGCGGTCGGGCTTGAAAACGTCAAGATCATCGAAGAGCGCGGTCTGGTCGCGAATGCCGCTGCCATGGGCAAGATCCTGCACCAGCGGCTCGCGAAATTCCGCGACCATCCTCTGGTCGGCGAGGTCCGGGGCGCGGGGCTCTTGGCCGCGGTCGAGCTTGTCGCCGACAAGGACAGCCGCGCGAAATTCCCCGAGCCGGGCAAGGTCGGCGGGTGGTTCTTCAACCGCGCCCATAGCCACGGGCTCATCGTGCGCAATATCGGCGATGCGCTGGCCTTCTGCCCGCCGCTCATCATCACCGAGGCGCAGATCGACGAGATGGTCAAAGCCTTCGAGATCACGCTCGACGAAACCGCCACATGGGTCGCAGCGGGAATGCCTGCCTGATCTTGCCCTCGCCGGGCAGCGACATTCTCGCTGCCCGGCCTTTCTTCCTCCGGCGGCGCTAGCTCAATCGGGCAGCGCCTCTTCGGCAAGGCGCACGCCCGCCGCTAGCGCCGCAAGCATGTCATTGCCCTCTGTCCGTGCCGCCAGATAACCTGCGTTGAAGCGATCCCGCGACGGATCGAGGTTGCTTGGGGCGGAGGCACAGCTGACCTCGCTGCGCCCGGCCTGCCAACCGACTACCGGCCCGGCATCGCAGCGCAGCACGATTTCCCGAACGCGGTGGCCTTGATAGCGCGCCAGCACCGCCTCGGTTGAGGCATCGCCAAAGGCGCGGATCTCGTCTTCGGCTGAGGTCAGGACCAGATCAGCCCCGCGCGCGGCCCGGCTGATCCAGCGGCACATCTGGCTTTGATCGCGCCAAACCTCGGGGCAAAGATGCGGGGCAAGAACGATCCGCGCGCCGCCTGCACGCGCCCGTGCAAGCGCGTCCAGAAGCTGCTCGCGGTCGCGGTCCCGCTCGAGAATGGCAAGCGTCATTCCGGTCAGATAGAGCTCCGGCGCCGCAGCTAAAGCCCGCGCGAGCCAGACCGGATCGCGCGCCAGAAGCCGCGCCGCCGACTGGTCGCGCCACGACGACAGCCGGTCCATGCCCGCACCCGGGCTGATCGCACAAACGCCGACGCTGCGGCTTGGATCTGTCGTGATCCAATCGGGGGAGATGCCCTGTGCGGCAATGAAAGCGCCCATCTCGCGCGAGATCGCATCCGTGCCGATCCGCGTGGCAAAGCCGACCCGGTGGCCCAGCCGCGCCAGAGCCTCGGCCGTCGCTAAGCTGTCGCCGATGAAGCGGCGCCGGAACGCCTCTTGGTCCCCGGCGAGGGGCGCGAATTCGACGATGCATTCGCCGATGCAGAGGATGTCGAGGGCGGACATGAGGGCTCCTGCTCGTCGAGGGGTTTGGCGCGCGAAGATGCCGCCAGTGGCGCGGGACTTGCAAGAGAGGGCATCGGGGCGCAGGCTGAGCGGGGCAACACCGATCCAAGGAGGAGGGGAGATGGCCAAGGGTTATAAAGACATGCTGGCCGAGGCGGATGCGCTGGTCCATTCCGTCACGCCCGAGGAAACCGGGCCCAGACCGGCTGCCGATCTGGTGCTGGTCGATATCCGCGACCCGCGCGAACTGGCGCGTGAGGGCATGATCCCCGGCGCCTTCCATGCGCCGCGCGGGATGCTTGAATTCTGGATCGACCCGGAAAGCCCCTATCACAAGCCGCGATTTGCCGAAGGCAAAACCTATGTCTTCTATTGCGCCTCGGGCTGGCGCTCGCTTCTGGCGGCGCGGCTGGCTCAAGAGATGGGGCTCGAGGCGCGCAGTCTTCGCGGCGGGTTCACGGCATGGAAAGCGGCAGGCCTGCCGGTCGAGACGTCCGAGGAGGCCTAGCCGGTGAGAGGCAGCTGACTGCAGCCCGTCAGGGCACCGCGATCTCGACCGAGACGGTCGTCGTCTCGGAGGTCGCATTGACGGGGGCGGGCGGCATTTTGGGCATTTGCCCAGCCGCCTTGAGAACTTTGCGGTCAAGCTCCGCCGCGCCAGAGCTTTTCGCGACATGCAGCTCGCTGATCGTGCCATCTGTGGCGACACTGAAGCCGATCGTCACCACACGGTTGTGGCCGAAATCCGCAGCCGAAAGAAGCGGCCTGAGTCTCACCCGAATCTGGGTCTGGAACCGCAACTGGATCTGGCGCTTCCAATCTGCCTTGTCTTTGGCCTGCGGGGTCAATTGGGCATAGGGCTCGGCCTGCGCCGGGGTGGTGATCGCGGCGGGCGCGATGGCAAGGGCCACGGCAAGCATCCGGGCGAGCAGGGCGTGAGGTCGGGTCATGGGCGGCTCCTTGGCATTTGCGCGAGCTTAGCGGGGGGCAGGCCGGGGTTTCCACCATATTCCAGAAGCTTGCGCCTTTTCGCCAGCCTTCGCGGGCCGTGGCTCACGCGATCGGGGAATTGTCGCGCGTGACCTCCCAGACGCGATCAAGAAAGCCGCGCGCGCGCTCGGTGTTGCGGTAGAGGCGGACCTCAAGCTCGAAGCTTTCGCCAAGCCGGGTCAGGCGGCCAAGCGCCAGATCATCCTCGATCAGCGATTGCGGCAGCCAGGCGAGCCCAAGCCCTTCGCGCGCCATTGCCCGCAGCGCCTCGGCCATGGAGTTCTCGTTCACATGGATCAGATAGGTCGGCACCGACCCCGGCCGCCCCTGCGCGATCTTGGCCATCAGCCCAAGAAACGAGCCGCGCGAATATTGCAGCAAGGGCAAGGGCCGCCCGTCGCGGGCCAGTTGCTCTGCCAGCGCGGGCGTCGCCACCGGCACAAGGTGATCGCGGGCAATCGTCAGGAACGGATAGGTCTGCTCCGAGAGGTTAATCGGCACCTCGGGGTGATAGAAGGTCATGAAGAAATCATAACCGCCCTCGGTCAGCGCATGGAGACAGGTGTTGAAATTGTCAGGCAGAACCTTGCTCGTGAAGGGGCCGAGCTTGGTTTGCAGGACCGAAATCCACTTTGGCAGCACGCTTTGGGCAATCGTATGGAGGGCGGTGACCGAAAGCGAGGGCATCCGCGTGCCTTTGCGCGCGCCTTGCAGATTGTCGCGCGCCGCGGCCAGCGCCGCCACGACCTCTTGCGCGGTTTCCAGAAACTGCTTGCCCTCGGCGGTCAGCGCCACCGGATAGACGCTGCGATCAAGCAGATCGGTGCCGAGCCAGATTTCCAGCGCGCGGATGCGGCGGCTGAAGGCGGGCTGGGTGACATTGCGCTCTTCGGCCGAGCGCGAAAAGCTGCGGGTCGCGGCCAGCGAGAGGAAATCCTCGAGCCATTTGAGTTCCATACCCGCGACCTCCCCTTGGTTTGCCGAGTGGTAAAGAAAAGCGGCGCGCGGGAAAACCGCGAAAGCGTCGCGGAGGAGGCCAAAATCAGGGGCGGCGCAGGAGATACAGATCCATGATCCAGCCATGCTGGGCGCGCAGCGCGGCGCGGGTTGTGGCGATCTCGTCTCTCAGATCGCCCAGCCGCCCGGCGATCAGCGCCTCCTCTTCCATGCCAAGATAAGCGCCCCACCAGATCAGGCAATCCTCGGGCTGGTCCGCCAGCGTCGAGCCGTCGTCGAGAAACACCGCCAGCGTGGCGATCCCCTCGGGCCAGCCCTTTTCGCGCAAGACGCGCGCGGGCAGGATCGCCACGGCATCGCCCAAGCCATTCAGGGGAATGCGATGGGCGGCGGTCAGCATCGAGAGCGAGGTGATCCCGGGCACGACCCGGATTTCCGGCGCGGGGCTGATCCGGGCGGCGATGCGCAACGTGCTGTCGTAAAGCGAGGGATCGCCCCAGACCAGCAGGGCCACATGCTCGGGATGGCCTGCCTGCGCGATCTCGGACAGCCAGCAAGCCGCGATCTCGTCGTGCCAGTCGTTCACGCCCGCCAGATAGCCCTGATCCTTGCGCCGCTTCGGCATGGCAAAGCTGCGTTGCGGGACCGTTCGGGTCAAATGGCGCGCAAGCAGCTTTGCGCGCAGATGGGCGAGTGCGGCTTTCTCTTCGCCCTTGTCGGGCAGAAGGATCAGATCGGCGCGATTGAGCGCGGCAATCGCCTCGATGGTCAGATGGTCGGGATTGCCGCAGCCGATGCCAATCAGCGAAAGCTTCATCGCCGGTCCTCAGCGATCATGTGGAAGAAGCTGCCGGTGACCAGCCCCCGGCGCGAGCCGGTTTGCGTGACCTCGGCCCCAGTCGCATCGCTGACGCGGGCCAAAGGCGCATCGGGCTGGGCGAGGATGGTCGAATAATGGAACTCATGCCCGCGCAGGCGGGTGCCTGCCGGGATCGCGCCAATCGGGGCTTCCAGCGTGGCCAGACGGTAGCCCAAGTTGAGCTTGCGCTTCGCAAATGAGGTTTGCAGCCCCAAAAGCCCGGCCATCCGATGCGGCGTGCCCTCCTTGTCGGTCAGGCTTTCGCCTAGAACCATATAGCCGCCGCATTCGCCATGCACCGGCTTCGTCGCGGCAAAGCGGCGCAGCCCGTCAAGGAAGCGGCTGGCCGCCGCGATGCGGCCCGCATGCAGCTCCGGGTAGCCGCCGGGCAGCCAGACCAGATCGGCGCTGGGGTCCGGGGCCTCATCGGCAAGGGGCGAGAAGGGCAAAAGCTCGGCCCCCTCGGCCCGCCAGAGCCGCGCGAGATGGGGGTAAAGGAAGCTGAAGGCCACGTCCTGCGCGACGGCAATGCGCTGCGCGGGCGGGGCGAGATGGGCGGTGAGCGTCAGCACATTGGTGCCGACCATACCAACCGCGCCCCGGATCGCATCGAGATCGACATGCTGCGAGAGCATCGCGGCGTAATCGCCAATCGCCGCTTCGAGCGAGGGATGCTCGACCGCCTGGACAAGGCCGAGATGACGCTCGGCCAGCACCAGATCGGACCGGCGCGGCAGGCAGCCAAAGACCGTGATCCCGGCCCGCGCCATGGCGTCACGCAGCAGGCTTTCGTGGCGGGGCGAGTTCACCCGGTTCAGGATCACCCCGGCAAAGGGCAGGCCCTTTTCGAGGCTGGCAAAGCCAAGCGCGGTCGCCGCCGCCGATTGCGCCTGTCCCGAGGCGTCAATCACCAGCACCACCGGCCAGCCCATGCGCCGCGCAATGCTGGCGCTCGAGCCATTCGAATAGGCGCCGGGCTGGATCACGCCGTCGAACAGCCCCATCGAGCCCTCGGCGATGACCAGATCGGCGCCGCGCGCCTCAAGGCCCATCGCGTCGATCATCGCGCCGTCCATGGCCCAGCCGTCGAGGTTGAAGCTCTCGCGACCCGCCGCCGCCAGATGGAAGGCGGGGTCGATGTAATCAGGGCCGCATTTGAAGGGCTGAACCGTCAGGCCCCGGTCGCGGAAGGCGCGCAGAAGGCCCAGCATGACGGTGGTCTTGCCGGTGCCCGAGGCCGGGGCGGCGATGAGGATTCCGGGGGTCATTCGCGGCCCTCGGGAAAGCGCGGCGCGGCCCCGACCGGGCGGAAGCGGCGGTCGTAATCGCCCGCGTAAAGGCGGCTCTCGCCAAAGCCATCGGGCGCTTCGGCCAGATTGCGCCCGACGAGGATCAGCGCGGTGCGCTCGGATCCCTTCGCCGCGAGCGTCGCAAGTTCGGCCAAAGTGCCGCGCTCGATCTGCTGGTCGGGCCAGCTCGCGCGCCAGACCACCGCAACCGGGCAATCGCCGCGCAGATAGGGGATCAGGCGGCGCTGGACCTCATCGGAGACATGGATTGAGAGATGGATTGCCAGCGTCGCGCCGGTCGCGGCAAAAGCTTCAAGCGTCTCGCCTTCGGGCAGCGCGGTCGCCCGCCCCGAGGTTCGCGTCAGGATCACCGATTGCGCCTGACCGGGCAGGGTCAGCTCGGCCCCAAGCGCGGCAGCGGCTGCCGCAAAGGAGGGCACGCCCGGCGTCACATCATAGGGGATCCCCAGCTCGCGCAGGCGGCGCAGCTGCTCGCCCATCGCCGACCAGACCGACAGATCGCCCGAATGCAGCCGGGCGATGTCATGGCCCTCGGCATGGGCGCGGGCGATCTCGGCCATGATCTCGTCAAGCGAGAGGGACGCCGTGTTCACGATCCGCGCACCCTCGGGGCAATGGCCCAGCACCTCGGCGGGGATCAGCGAGCCCGCGTAAAGACAGACCGGGCAGGCGGCGATCAGGCGTGCGGCCCGCAGGGTCAGCAGATCGGGCGCGCCGGGGCCTGCTCCGATGAAATGGACGGTCAAGCTGGGTTCCTTTCAGCGAAGGCGATGGTGGCGCGGCCCGAGTGGGCGATCTGGCGCGGCCCGGTCAGCCGGGCGCCGGGACCGGCGGCAAGCAGCGCGCAGGCCTCGGCCAGCGAGCCGGTGCCAAAACGCGCGATCTGACCCGGCGAGCGGGTGAGGGTGGGCACCGCGGCCAAATCCGCGCGTGCGATTTCGCGAAGCGGCAGGCCGGTTTCGCGGCAAAGCGCGGCAAGGGCCGGGTGGCGGGCTTTTTCGGCAAGGGTCGCAAGCCCCGCAAGCGGCGCGGGGGCCAGCGCCAGCAGATCGCGCAGATCGTCGGGCAGGGCGGCCTCGCGCAGGCCGATCCCGGCGAAGAGGTCGGGGGCGGTCATAGCTGGGTGATCCATTGCGTAACCGGCCGCGTCGCCTTCCAGCCGCGCATCGTGCCCAGAGGGGCGGCCTCGGACAGCTCGACCCGCAAGAGCCGGCCCTCGTCTTGCGCCAGCCGCACCAGAAGCGATTCGGTTTCAAGCGTCACCGCATTGACCACCAGCCGCGCGCCTTTGGCATGTTTGCGCAAGAGCGCGAAAAGCGTCTCGGAAAAGCCGCCGCCGACGAAAACCGCATCGGGGTGGGGCAGGGTGGCCAGCAGCGCCTGATGGTCGCCCTCTTCCAGCACCATGCGCGCGCCAAGGCCGAAGCTTGCGATATTGGCGGCGATATTGCGCGCGCGCGGCGCCTGCGATTCGACCGCAATGGCGCGCCCGCCCAGACGGCACCATTCGACCGAGATCGAGCCAGAGCCCGCGCCGAGATCCCACAAGAGCTCGTCGCGGCGGGGCGCGAGTGCGGCGAGCGTCAGCGCCCGGATCGGGGCCTTGGTGATCTGGCCGTCATGGGCATAGGCGCGCTCGGGCCGCCCGGCGGCGCGCGAGCTTGCATCTGCGGCAAGGATCTGCAGCGCGACGGCAACCGGGGCCTGATAGGCCTCGGTCGCGGCATAGGGGGTGATGCGCTCGGCCGGGCCATCGAGCCGCTCGAGCACGGTCATCGCCGCCGTCACCTGCCAGCTCGCAAGCTGGCGCGCGAGCGTATGGACCGCCGCACCGTCGCGCATGAGCAGGATCAGCCGCGCGCCGGTGCTGGCCTCGTCGCGAATGGTCTCGAAAGGCGCGGCATGAAGCGCGCGGCAGATCGTCTCCTCAAGCGGCCAGCCAAGCGCATTCGCAGCGAGCGAAAAGGTCGAGGGCGCGGGCAGGCTCACCCATTCGCCGGGCGTCAGCGCCTGCGAGAGCACCCGCCCCGCGCCATGCGAAAAGGGATCGCCCGAGGCCAGCGCCACGACATTTTGTCCCCGCGTTTCCAGCACGGGCTCGATCGAGAAGGGCATGGGCCAAGGCCGACCGCGCGCGCCTGCGCCGACCAGTTCGAGATGACGCGGGCCGCCAAAGATGATATCGGCAGCCTCGATTGCGGCGCGGGCGCGGGCGCCAAGGGCCTCGGCCCCGGCCTCCTGCACGCCGACGATCGTGAGCCAGGGGCCTTTGTTCGGAGACGTCATCATGTCAGCGGCCATGTCTCGCATCCTTCTTCTGGGCGGCTCGGCCGAGGCGGGCGCTTTGGCCGAGCAACTGGCCGAGGCGGGGATCCCGGCGGTCTATTCCTATGCGGGCGCGGTGGCGCGGCCCAAGGCTCAGCCCTTGCCGCAGCGCATCGGCGGATTTGGTGGGCTCGATGGGCTGTGCGCCTATTGCGCGGCAGAAGGCATCACGGCGATCATTGATGCGACCCATCCCTTTGCCGCGCGCATGAGCAATACCGCCGTTGCGGCCGCCGCGCGCCTGAACCTGCCGCTGATCGCGCTCGAGCGCGCGCCTTGGGAGCGCCTGCCCGGCGACAATTGGCACGAGGTCGCTGATATGGCCGAGGCCGCGCGCCACCTGATCGGGCCGCGCATCTTTCTGGGCATCGGCCGCAATGAGCTGGCGGCTTTTGCGAATGCTCCGGGCCATTTCCTGCTGCGTCTGGTCGATGCGCCGGAAAGCCCGCCCTTGCCGCGTGCCGATTGGATCGTGGCGCGCGGGCCTTTCCGCTTCGAGGATGATCTGGCGCTTTTGCGCGATCACGCGATCACCTGCGTCGTCAGCAAAAATGCGGGCGGGAGCGGCGCCTATGCCAAGATTGCCGCCGCGCGCGCGCTTGGCCTGACGGTCGTGATGATCCGCCGCCCCGAAATCGCGCTGCGCCTCCGGGTCGAGACGGTCGCAGAGGTCATGGGCTGGCTCGCCGCTCATGCCTGCTCCCAGCTGCGGGGGGTATAGACCCAACGGCCAACGCGGCGGGTCTGGGCATTGCCGATCAGAACGACGGTGCGCATATCGGCCATCTCTTCGCGCGCCTCGGCCAAGGTCGTCACGGTGATCGCCTCATCCGGGGTCGAGACGGCGCGGGCGAAGATCACGATGCGCTCGGGCTCGCAGATCTCGCGCAGCACCTCGAGCGCGCGGGCAAACCCATCGGGCCGGGCTTTCGAGCGCGGATTGTAAAACCCAATGGCAAAGCCGCCCAGAGCCGCGTGGCGGATACGGTGGCGAATGGTCTCGGCGGGTTTGAGATTATCCGAGAGGTTGATCGCGCAGAAATCATGGCCCAGAGGCGCACCCGCCCGCGCCGCGGCGGCCAGCATGGCGGTGATGCCGGGAATGACGGTGATTTCGGGATGATCCTCGGGTGCGATCTCTTCCAGTGCCTCGAACACCGCCGCGGCCATGGCGAAAACGCCCGGATCGCCCGAGGACACCACGACGACGCTTTTGCCCGCTTGCGCCAGTGAAATCGCATGGCGGGCGCGGTCAAGCTCTTCGCGGTTGTCGGTTTCATGCAAAGTCAGGCCCGGACGCGGGGCAATGCGGCGGACGTAGGGGATATAGCCCAAGACATCGGTGGCGCGCGCCAAGGCCGCGCTGGCCTCGGGCGCGATCAGGCCTTCCGCGCCGGGGCCAAGGCCCGCGATGGTCAGATGCCCACTCATGCCAGATCATCCAGCGAGGGACGGCGGCCATTGCCATGCAGGATCACGGTCGCGAAATAGGGGCAATCCTCGGGATCGACGCCCGCCAAAGGCGCGATGCGCTGGCCCTCCATCGTGCCGCGCACGCAGAGCCAAGCATCGCCAAGCCGACCTGCGGTTTCCAGCGCCGCGCGGATCTGGGGCAGGTTGCGCCCGGTCTTCATGATGACCGCGGCATCGGTGTCTTGCAGGCGGCGCGCAAGCTCGGCCTCAGGCAAGGTGCCGGGCAGGACGGTCAGCACATCATCGCCCCAGGTGATCGGCACGCCGGTCGCGGTCCAGCAACCCGACATGCCGGTGATGCCAGGGATGACCTCGATCTCGAGCCGGTCCTGCAAACGCGAATGCAGATGCATGAAGGAGCCGTAGAAGAAGGGGTCGCCCTCGCAGAGCACGACGACATCGCTTTCGCGCGCAATCGCGGCAAGACGGTCGGCCCAATCGTCATAGAAGAGCGCTAAGGCCTCGCGATAGGCGGGCGAGGCAAAGGGCAGTTCGGTCGTGACCGGATATTCCATCGCATGTTCGACCGCCTCGGGGTGCAGCATCCCCTCGACGATGGTGCGCGCCATGCCCTTGCGGCCTTTTTTGCGGAAATAGGCGACCTCACGCGCGCCTTCGATCACGCGCGCGGCGCGCAGGCTCATCAGATCGGCCGCACCGGGGCCAAGGCCCGCGCAGATCAGCCGCCCCATCATTCCTTCTCCGAGGCGAGCGCATTGACCGCAGCCACGGTCACCGCCGAGCCGCCAAGCCTGCCGGTCACGACCATCGCGGGAACCGGTGGGGCCGCGATCAGCGCCTCTTTCGATTCGGCCGCACCCACGAAGCCCACCGGGCAGCCGATGATCGCGGCGGGACGCGGGCAGTCCGGATCTTCGAGCATATTGAGCAGATGGAAAAGTGCGGTCGGCGCATTGCCGATCGCCACGACCGCACCGGCGAGATGGGGCCGCCACAGTTCCAGCGCCGCCGCCGAGCGGGTGTTGCCCATCGCCTCGGCCAGCACGGCGACCTCGGGGTCGTGCAGCGTGCAGATGATTTCGTTCTTCGCAGGCAGCCGCCCGA
The DNA here is from genome assembly GCF_000444995.1 of Paracoccus aminophilus JCM 7686. Taxonomy (NCBI): domain Bacteria; kingdom Pseudomonadati; phylum Pseudomonadota; class Alphaproteobacteria; order Rhodobacterales; family Paracoccaceae; genus Paracoccus; species Paracoccus aminophilus. Next base: position 1,171,906 of record NC_022041.1, read on the forward strand.
CCGTGATCCCCTGCGAGACCATGCGCGCATCGCACAGGATCGGCGCGCCTGCTTGCAGCGCCTCGGTCGCGGCGCGCGCGAAATCGGGGGTGAAGCGGATGTCGCGTTCCAGCCCGACCAGACCGGCGGCATGGATCATGCGCACGGCGACCCGCTCTTCGATGGGCGAGAAGCGCGCCAGATCGGCCTCGGCGCGGATAATGGCAAAGGAGCGGTCGTAGATCGCCTGTCCGTTGGTCTCGTAGCTGTGGCGCATCGGCTGCTCCGGGTCTTGAATGGGGCCACCACCGGGCAGGCAGAAGCCTTGGGCCGTAGCGGTCAGCGTGATCGTCGTGGGGGCGGGATGGGCGCAATGCTTGGCGCAGCCCGCAACATGCAGGGTTTGACCGAGGCCGAGCCGGTTTGCAAGGCGGCGGGCCAGAGGACGGGTCGGGGCAAGACCTTGGGCGCAGGCGGGCGCGCCGACGCAGGCATGGACGCGCAGGAGGGGCGAGGCGGAATCAGTTATGAGATCCGGGTCATCGAGCGCGCTTCGCAGGCCGATCATCCGCCAGGGCGTGAGGGTGATCGGGCCGGTGGTTGCGGCACGCTCCAAAAGATCAGCCGACAGTGCCCCGAAGGGCAGAAGATGCAAGATGTGATCTGCGAAAGGCCCCGGCACGGGCTGATGGGCGGGGGCAAGCGGCGCCGCGCTTTCGCCGAAATCATGGGTCCAGTCGCGCATCCGCCCCCGACCGCCGCTGATCCCTTCGGCGCAAAAGGCGGTGAGGATTTGGGCCAGCACCTCGGGCAGATTTTCGCGGGTAACGGGCAGGGCAAGCGCGCGGCCCTCGATCCTGAGGCACAGGCCCGAGGCGCTACGCTCCAGCCGCAGATCGCCCGGGCAATCGCGCAAGAGCGGCGCGGGGCCGCAATCAATCACCAGCCCGAATTTCGAGGGCAGGCCGGGAAAGCGCGCCAGCACCGGTGCGAGATCATGAGCGAGTGTGAGCCCGTCGAGATAGGGCGCGAGCGTGATGGCCGCGAGCGCGCCCTGATGCTCAATCCCCAAGGCGCCCAATTGGCGCTGGCAGGCGGCAAGGCGGCTCTGCGGCACGCCGCGCAGTTGCAGCGAGCCGCGGCTGGTCAGCTCCAGCTGGCCATTGCCGTAAAGCTTGGACGCCGCCGCGATCCCGCGCGCCTGTTCCGCCGTCAGCCGCCCGCCAAGCGGTTTGAGCCGCATGAGCCAACCATCCCCCGTCTCCATCGGGCGCGCGGGCGAGGGGCACCAGCCTTTGACCTCGAAGCTCATGGCAGCGCCTCAATCGGGGCCTCAATCGGGGCGAGACGGGCGAGGATTTCATTGTGGCGCGTTGACCAGAGACCCGATTGCAAAAGCGTCTCGAAGATCTCCAGAAGTCGCGCATGGGCGGCGGGGTTTTCGGCGCGCAGGAACTCCATGACCTCGGGTTCAAGCAGCGTGGCCTTGGCGATCTCGTCGAAAAGATGCGGCGCGACGCGGCCGGTCAGCCGCGCAAAGGCGGCAAGATGGTCGAGCGAGGCGGTGATCTCGCCCGCGCCGCGCGCGCCGTGGCGCATCATCGCCGCGATCCAGGCGGGCGCGCCCGCGCGGGTATGGGTGATGCGCGCAAGCTCGGTCCCGATCTCGCGCAGGACGACGCGATCCTGCCTTGTGTTATCAAGATGATAGAGCGCGGCTTGGTTCTCGACGGATTGCAAGGCCGCGGCGACACCGCCGATATGGGCGGCGTAATCCTCGGCCATGAGAAGATCGGTTTCGGGCAGATCCTGCGTGTGGAGATGCGCCGAAAGCCGCTCGATCGCTTGGGCCAAAGCCTGCGCTGCCGGGGCCGAGGGCGTCTGGCCATCATGGGTAAAGCCGCCATTCGCAAGCCAAGCCGCGCCGACCTCGGCGGGGGCGGCATCAAGCGCGATCCCGGTGCCATAGACCCCGTCCTTCGGGCCAAAGACGCGCGGCGCGCCGTCGAGATAGGGGTTGTCCGAAGGGTCTTCCTCGCGCCCCGAGAGCATCCGGCAGCCAAGGGTGAACAGCTGAATCAGCACCGGGAAACTGTCGCGGAAAAGTCCCGAGATCTTCAGGATGACGCCGATGCGCGGGCGGCCAAGCTCGGCCAAGGGTGTGACCTCGATCCCCGTCACCCGGCCCGTGCCGGGATCGCGGATCGGGGCCAGCCCGGCCAAAGCCAGCGCCATGGCGAAATCCTCGCCCCCCGTGCGCATCGTGGCCGAACCCCACAGATCGATCATCACCGATTGCGGCCAGTCGCCGTGGTCCTGCAGATAGCTGCGGATGAATTCGGCGGCCATGCTCCGGCCCTTTTCGACCGCCTCGGGCGCTGGCAAGGCGCGGGGATCGACCGCGTAAAGGTTGCGCCCCGTCGGCATGACATCGGCGGCGCCCCGCCACGGGCTGCCCGAGGGCCCCGGCGCAACGTGCAGGCCCGCCAAGGCGCGCGCCAGCCCCTCACGCTCGCCCGGGGCCTCGCCCCAGATATGGAGCCCGTCTGTATAGCGGCTTTCCTTTAGCTCGCAGACGAAACGGTCGAGCTCGCCCAACGCCTGCGCCTCATCCGAGACGGCAAGGCCAAGCTCGGAAAAGAGGCCCAAGGCCCCGGCCTCGTCGCGGATCATCCCGGCCAGCCGGTCGCGGCGGGCGGGGTCGATGCCGTCGGCGGTGGAATAGCGGTCGAGCATCTGCTCGAGGCCCACGAATTTCTCCGGCAATTGCGCGGGTTTCAGCGGCGGCGGCATATGGCCAAGCGTGACCGCACCCAGACGGCGGCGGGCTTGGGCGGCCTCGCCCGGATCGTTGACGATGAACGGATAGATCACCGGCAGCGCGCCGGTCAGCGCCTCGGGCCAGCAGGCGGCGGATTGCGCGACCGATTTGCCCGGCAGCCATTCCAGCGTGCCATGCGCGCCGATGTGGATGATCGCGCCGACCCGGCGGCTGAGCCAGAGATAAAAGGCGACATAGGCATGGCGCGGAGGCGCGGTCAGGTCGTGATAGCCGGTCTCGCGGTCGTCAAGGCGACCGCGCTCGGGCTGCAAAGCGATCAGATGGGGGCCTTCGCGCAGAGCCGGAAAGCGCAGCATTTGCCCGGTGATCTGGGGGTCGGTTTCCGGCGCGCCCCAATGATCATGCAGGGCTTGGCGCAGCGGCGCAGGTAGCTCGGCCAAAGCGTCCAGATATTCGGCGAGCGGCCAGTCGATCACCTCTTGGCGCAGGCGGGGCGCGAGGGGCGCGGGGGACTGGCCCAGATCGCGCAGGATCGCCTCGGCCGAGAGACAAGCATCCAGCCCGACGGCATGGGCATCGAGCCACGCCTTGCCGGGATAGGTCGAGAGCACAATCGCCAGAGGCGGTGTGCCGCTTTGCAGCGCGGTCCAGCCCAAGACGCGATCCACCAAAGCCGCGATCCGCTCGGGCAAAGGGGTGTGGCGTGGCACGGCGATTTGCAGATCGGGATCGGGTGCGGCGGCGCCTTTCAGCGAGATGATCTGCGCGGGAATGCGGCCATCGACCTCGGGCAGCACGACATGCATCGCCATATCGGCGGGCGAAAGGCCGCGGCTGCTTTCCTCCCACAGACGCGCCTCGGCGGTCGAAAGCACAGCCTGAAAGACCGGCGGACCAGAGCGCAGGGCGCAATCCGCATCTTGGGTCGAAAATGCGGTTGTGTTGATAATCGCCTGCGGCGGATGCGCGGCAAAGGCGGCTTTCAGAAAATCCTGCGCGGTGCGGGATTTGAGCGAGGGTAGGAAGATCCCGCGCGCCGTCACCCCGCGTTCGGCAAAAGCCGCGATCAAAGCCTCGATCGGCGCGGTATCGCCCGCCAGCATCCACGAGCGGTAAAAGGGGATCGCGATCCAGTTGCCCTCGGGCGGCGCGCCAAGCCAGCCGACCTCGGGCAAGGGCGCCGGATCTTCAGCCTCCAGCCCCGCCATCAGCCGCAAAGCCGCGCCCGCCGCCAGATGCCCGCCCATCGCGCAAAGCCGGTTCAGCCGCTGCCACAGTGCAGGCGCAACGGTCGAGAAGCCTTGGAGCGCGGGATCGTCGCGCCCGTCGCCGCGCAAAAAGGCCAGCGCGATCCCTCGTCGCCGCGCCAGATCCTGCAGCGCCATGACCCCATGCGGCCAATAGCTTTGCCCGCCCAGAAGCCGCACGAGAATGAAGCGCGCGCCCATGAGCGTCGCCTCGATATATTGATCGACCGAGACCGGATGGGTCAGCCGCGCCAAGGGCGCGAGGCGCAAGCCGGGCAAATCTGCCCGCCCGCGCCGCCAGCCTTCCGCAAAATCGGCGAGATCGCTGTCTGAAAAGGACAGCACCACAAGATCGGCAGGGGTCTGGCCGAGATCTTGCGGCGTGGCGCTGTCCTCGAGCCCGCCGGCTTCGCGAAAGATGACGTGCATATTACCCCAGCAGAATGGCGCGGATCGCCTCGGGGTCAATATCGTGATGCTCGGCGATGACCACAAGCTGCGAGCGACGCGGACCCGACCAAGGCTGGTCATATTGGTGACGCACGCGCGCGCCGACGGCCTGCACGAGCAGGCGGAGCGGCTTGCCCTCAACCGCGACATGGCCCTTGACGCGCAGGACATGCTGGTCGCGGGCGAGCCGCTCGATCCGGGCGACCAGATCGGCGGGATCGGTGATTTCGGGCAGGTCGATCACGACCGAGTCGAAATCATCATGCTCGTGATCATCGGCGCCGTCGTGATGCGAGGGGCGCGCGGCCAGATCATCCTCGGCCTTGGCATCAAGGCCAAGGATCACGCGCGGGTCGATCACGCCCTCGGCAATCTCGATCACCGGGAGTTCGCGATGGGCGATCTCTTTCAGCTTTTCGCGCGCGGCGGATTTGACCGCATCCGAGGCAAGATCGGATTTCGTCAGCAAGATGATATCGGCGCAGTTCACCTGATCCTCGAAAACCTCGGCGAGCGGGCTGTCATGCTCGGTCCCCTCGGTCTCACCCTCGTCGAAGGCCCCGGCGGCCAAAGCCTCGGTATCGGCCAAAGCGATGACGCCATCGACGGTGATGCGCGAGCGGATCGCGGGCCAGTCGAAGGCTTTCAGAAGCGGCTTCGGCAGCGCCAGCCCCGAGGTTTCGATCAGGATGTGATCGGGCGCTTCGGGCAGCGCCAGCAGACGCTCCATCGCGGGCAGGAAGTCATCGGCGACGGTGCAGCAGATGCAGCCGTTGGCCAGTTCGACGATGTTGTTTTCCGGACAATCCGCGCTGGCGCAGGATTTCAGGATCTCGCCATCGACGCCGGCCGTGCCGAATTCATTGACCAGAACCGCGAGGCGGCGGCCCCCGGCATTGGCGATCAGATGGCGGATCAGCGAGGTTTTCCCGGCGCCGAGAAAGCCGGTGACAACGGTAACGGGGGTTTTGGCAAGCGAGGTCATAGCGTGTCCTTGGTCAGCGCAAAGGGAGGAATGCGGGCGATGGTGTTCTTGCGGAAAAGGGCCGAGCGTTCGCGCCAGGGCACGACACCCTCGGCGCTTTCGGCATATTGGCGGGCCATGGTCAGGACTTCGGCGGCGTCCTCGGGGGTGATGCCGCCCTGCACATAGGTCCAGGAACCGGGACGGCCAAGCGCCACGGCGCAGCCTTTCGAACAGGCGGAAAGGCAGGCGACCGGCTCGATGCGGATGCCTTGGGGCAGGGCTTCGGCCTGAATGGCCGAGAGCAGCCGCTCGCCGGGGACGATGCCGTCATCGGGCACGGGCGCACCCATGCGGCAGGTCTGGCAGATGTAAAGCGTCGCCTCCATGCGCGGCCTTTCAGATCTCGCGGAGGGGACAAGGGCGGCGGGCAGGCGGGGCCATACCATCCGTCCGCAGCGCACCCCGGCCGCATCTTCGGTTATCTCGCATGGCAGGTCTCCCGGCTTGCGGATGCGGGTCTGGCCCTCGCTTCTCCGGCCTTCCCGGCCCGGGGGCCAGTGGCGGTGGAGAGGCTCTCCGGTCACGGTCGCGGGGGCGGCTGCGCTTGGGGCCTTGGGACCGATCCGGTCGGCGGGGCCTTGGCGCATTCCCTCTTAGCCTGCGTCGCCACAGGAACCATTGCGCGCCCTTGATGGCGGCAAGAGCGGGGGCAAGTCAAGGCGCGGCAGTCAGGAAGGCCCTTGTCAGAAGGTCTGAACCCGGCGTAGGCCAGAAGGGCGTATCCTGCGCCAAAGCCTCCAATTCCTGCCGATCAGAAGGTTCATTCGGATTATGAGAAGTGACGAAGAACATACTGAAAAGATGAAGAAGATAAAATCAGCGCGCGACCGTATCATGGAAGAGCGGCAGGGCGAGAAGGGTTTGATCGTCGTTCACACCGGGCCGGGCAAGGGCAAGTCGTCCTCGGCCTTTGGCATGGTGATCCGCGCCATTGCCCATGAGATGCCGTGTGCGGTCGTCCAGTTCATCAAGGGCGGGCGCGAGACCGGCGAGCGCAAATTGCTGACCACGCATTTCAGCCATCTCTGCCAGTTCCACACGATGGGCGAGGGCTTCACCTGGGAAACGCAGGACCGCGCTCGCGACATTGCGGCGGCTCAGGCGGGCTGGGATAAGGCCAAGGAGCTGATCCGCGATCCGGCAATCCGGCTGGTGCTGCTCGATGAGATCAACATCGCTTTGCGCAATGATTACCTCGATATCGCCGAGGTCTGCGCCTTCCTGCAGGGTGAAAAACCCGAGATGACCCATGTCATTCTGACCGGCCGTAATGCCAAGCCCGAGCTGATCGAGATCGCCGATCTCGTGACCGAGATGGAGGTGGTGAAACACCCGTGGCGCGCGGGGATCAAGGCCCAGCCGGGCATCGAATTCTAAGGCGCGGTTATGGCGGGGTTGATGATTCAGGGGACCGGCTCGAATGTCGGGAAATCGCTGGTCGTGGCGGGGATCTGCCGCGCCTTGCGCCTGCGCGGGCTCTCGGTCGCGCCCTTCAAGCCGCAGAATATGTCGAACAATGCCGCCGTGACCGCTGATGGCGGCGAGATCGGCCGGGCGCAGGCCCTGCAAGCCCGCGCGGCGGGCTTGGCGCCTCATACTGATATGAACCCGGTGCTGCTCAAGCCCGAAAGCGAGATGGGCTCGCAGGTGATCGTTCAAGGCCGCCGTCTGGGCACGTTTCGCGCCCGCGATTACTGGGCGATGAAGGCCGAGCTGATGGGGCGGGTGATGGAGAGCTATCGCCGCCTTGAGGCCGCCCATGATCTCGTGGTGGTCGAGGGGGCGGGCAGCGCCTCGGAGGTCAATCTGCGGGCGACGGACATTGCCAATATGGGCTTTGCCGAGGCCTCAGGCGTGCCGGTCTTTCTGCTCGGCGATATCGACCGGGGCGGCGTGATCGCGCAGATCGTCGGCACGAAAGCGGTGATCGCGGATGCCGATGTCGCGCGCATAAAAGGTTTCGTTATCAATAAGTTTCGCGGTGATCCTCAGCTGTTTGCCGATGGCTATCAGATGATCGCGACGCAAAGCGGCTGGCCCGGTTTCGGCGTCCTGCCGGCCTTCGAGCAGGCGCATCTTCTGCCCGCCGAGGATGCGCAGGACATCCCGACGCGCCGCGTGGGGAGCGGATTGCGCATCGGCTGGCTGGTGCTCTCGCGGGTGGCGAATTTCGATGACCTCGACCCACTGGCGGCCGAGCCGGGCGTCGATCTGGTCGCGATCCGCGCCGGCGAGCCGATCCCCGGCGATCTCGATCTGGTCATCATTCCGGGCTCGAAATCGACGCGGGGCGATCTCGATTATCTGCGCGCGCAGGGCTGGGACATCGACCTTCTCGCGCATCACCGGCGCGGCGGGCGCATCCTTGGCATCTGCGGCGGCTATCAGATGCTGGGCCGCGCGGTCCATGATCCCGAGGGGCTTGAGGGCGCGCCGGGCAGCTCAACCGGGCTGGGGCTGCTGGAGGTCGAGACCGTCTTGCAAGGCGACAAGGCATTGCGCGAGGTGACCGGCGTGCATCTGGCCAGCGGGCGCGCGCTCAAAGGTTATGAGATTCATCTGGGCGTCACCACCGGCGCGGATCGCGCGCGGCCCTTTGCTCGGATCGGCGGGCAGGATGAGGGTGCGATCTCTGCGAGCGGCCGGGTCGAGGGCAGCTATCTTCATGGGCTTTTCAGCGATGACGGCTTTCGCGCCGCCTATCTGGCGGGCTTTGGCGCGGTTTCGGATCTGAGCTATGAGGCGCGGGTCGATGCGGTGTTGGACGCGCTGGCGGCCCATCTTGAGGCGCATCTCGATCTCGACGGGATGCTGGCCGCAGCCGGGATCACAGGCTGAGGAAAAGCGCCGGGTCGTAGCGCTCGGCGAGCGGACGGATAAGCGCGGGATGGCTCCAGCTGAGTTCGCGCAAGATGGCGCGGAGGAGGGTTGCGGGCGCCTCGGGCAGGGGCTGACCGTTGAGGATTGCGTCGCGCAGATCTTGCCTGAGCGCGCGCTCTTCGGGCGCGAAAAACTGCGCGAAGGGATGCGGCCCCGGACCGGGCGCGCGGGCCGATGAGAGCCCCGCGACATGCCAACCGGGCGGGGGCAGCAGATGGCGCGGCAGCTTGCGCGGCTCGCGCGTGCCGGGCTGGAAGAGCACAAGGCCGAAATTGCAGAGCCGGGGTTGCGCCGACAGCGCCTGATAGGCGCGGGGATAGAGCGGCGGGTCAACCGGCCAGGGCTTTGGCGCGCAGCAGAGCGTCGTCAGATCGACCGCGCCGATCTCGGCCAGAACGAAGGTCCAGTCAAGGGCTGCGAGCGCGTCGGCATCGCTGCGGGTCAGGGGCGTGAGCGGCGGGATGAGTGTGTCAGTCATGGCGCGGTTCGGGCTGGAAGCGGGTGAGGCGGTTTCGGTAGCGCGGTCGGAATTTGGGTATTTGGGTGATGAAGAAAGCGCGGGGCTCTGGCCTTTCGGGCGGCCACGGCGCTTAGCGCCAGCCGAGTTCCGGCGCGATCTGGGTTAGGATCGCCTCGATGACATGGGCATTATAGGCGACCCCGAGCTGGTTTGGCACCGTGAGGAGCAGCGTATCGGCCTCGGCGATGGCTTCGTCTTCGGCGAGCTCTTTGATGAGGCGGGCAGGTTCGGCGGCGTAGCTGCGCCCGAAGATTGCTCGGGTCGAGGCATCAATATAGCCGATCTGATCGGCGCTTTGGCTATCGCGGCCGAAATAGGTGCGGTCGCGGTCATCGATCAGCGCGAAAATGCTGCGGCTGACTGACACGCGGGGCGCGTGAGCGTGGCCTGCCTCTTTCCACGCGGCGCGATAGGCGCGGATCTGATTGGCCTGCTGGATATGGAAGGGCTCGCCGGTTTCATCGGTCTTGAGGGTCGAGCTTTGCAGATGCATCCCGAGCTTGGCCGCCCAGATCGCGGTCGCGATCGTGCTGGAGCCCCACCAGATCCGGTCGCGCAGCCCCTCGGAATGAGGCTCGAGGCGCAAGAGACCCGGGGGATTGGGAAACATCGGCTGGGGATTCGGCTCGGCAAAGCCTTCGCCTTTGAGCAGGTCGAGCAGCACCTCGGTGTGGCGGCGGCCCATCTCGCTGTCGGTTTCCTTGTCGTCGGGCTGGTAGCCGAAGTAACGCCAGCCATCGATCACCTGTTCGGGCGAGCCGCGGCTCAGGCCAAGCTGGAGCCGTCCGCCCGCGATCAGATCGGCGGCGCCGGCGTCTTCGGCCATATAGAGCGGGTTTTCATAGCGCATATCGATGACGGCGGTGCCGATCTCGATGCGCGAGGTCTGCGCGCCAATGGCTGCGAGGAGCGGGAAGGGCGAGGCGAGTTGGCGCGCGAAGTGATGGACCCGGAAATAGGCGCCATCTGCGCCCAGCTCTTCGGCGGCGACCGCGAGATCGATCGACTGGAGGAGCGCATCGCCAGCCGTGCGCGTGCCCGATTGCGGGGAGGGCGTCCAATGGCCGAAGGAGAGAAAACCGATCTTCTTCATCGCAAGCCTCCGCGGCGCAGGGAATGCGCCCTGTCGTGAGAGGTGGCCTTGTCCCGAGTTTGCCGGGGCAAGATGGTGGTCGCGGTCGTTCTGGCGCCGCCTCAGCCCGGCGTGGTGGCCGGGTGGAGGACCGAGAGCTCTGGTGCGGCCTGAGTGACGATTGCTGCAGCGGGAACCGGGCGGGTCAGCCAGACGCCGCCGCCGATCACCGCGCCGCGGCCGATGGTGATGCGGCCCAAGATCGTCGCACCGGCGTAGATGACGACATCATCCTCGATCACCGGATGGCGCGGGCGACCCTTGATGAGCTGGCCGTTGCCGTCATCTTCGAAGCGTTTCGCGCCAAGCGTGACCTGCTGGTAAAGCCGGACATTGCGGCCGATGATCGCGGTCTCGCCGATGACGACGCCAGTGCCGTGGTCGATGAAGAAGGCCGGGCCGATGCGGGCGCCCGGGTGGATGTCGATGCCGGTCATCGAATGGGACTGTTCGGCCATGATCCGGGCGATCATCGTCGCGCCGAGCCCATAAAGCACATGGGCGATGCGGTGGCGCAGGACGGCGGCGATGCCGGGGAAGCAGAAAATGATCTCGTCGAGGCTTTTTGCCGAAGGATCGCCCGCATAGGCGGCAGCGATATCGGTGTCATGGAGATCGCGCAGCACCGGCAGGGATGCGACGAAGGCGAGGCTTGCGGCCTCGGCGCGGGCATAGGTCTCTGTCGGGTCGGCATCGTCGCTCAGCATCCATTCGAGCGCGATCTGGCGCGCGATCCGCGCCTGCACCGTAGGCAGGGTGCGCGCGACATAGGCCTCGGTTTCATTGTGGCACATGCCGACCGGGCCGAAATGAGCGGGATAGAGCAGGCCGACGGTCTCGCTCAGGATCTCGTCGATCAGCGAGCGCGAGGGCAGGCAGGGGGCGGGGCGGTCCTTGTAGCGCTTTTGTTGCGAGATCATCCGGATCAGGCGCAGCTTCTCGGCCACCTCGCTCAGCGCGGCGGTGTCCGGTTCTGGCTGGCCTTGAAGCATCTGGTTCATCTTTGCCGGACCTTCCTTCATCGCTGTCATCCCAAATTAGGCCGGTTCGCCTAAATTTCCAATGGGCGTGACCTTCCATTTTTGCGCCCCGCCCGCAAGAGGGCGGCCGAAAGCTAAATCGTCGCGACAGCAACGCTTTCTTTACCTTTACCCGCTATGAGCGGCGGCGATTGTCAGAGGCGGGTTCGGTGAAAGCCGATCACGCCACGGTTTGGCGCCGAACTGCGCGCGCCAGCCGATTAAGAGAATTTGAAGGAGAAGATGGTCTTATGTGGGATTTCTTGTATTCTGCGGGAAATGCAGCAGCTCGGCTGCGATTCCGGCGGGCGGGCGGCGCAAAGCGCCCAGATGGCGGAAATCTTTTCCTGAGCTCCTGCCTCATGGAATGCCTTTCTGCGGGCGGTTGTATTTTTAGCGCCCAAAAATACGATAAACATGGTAGAGATTTATAAGTAAAGCCGTTTGGCGGAGTGGACCATGACCAGAACTCTTCTCGTCCCCGGGCTCGAAGGCTCGCCGGCCCCCCATTGGCAGCATTGGTGGGCTCTGACCGACCCGCGTGCGATCACGGTTGATCTTTCTGATCCCGGATCGCCCGATCCGATTATCTGGGAGGCAGAGCTTGCCGGCCAGATCCTTCAGCATCCCGACAGCGTGCTGGTCGGGCATTCGCTGGGTGCCGTGCTGATCACGCGTATTCTGGCCAAATGGCCGCAATTGCGGGTGCGCGCGGCCATGCTGGTGGCGCCCGCTGATCCAGCCGAACACAGCCGGATCGGTGGCTTTGCCCCGGTGGCCGAACATGCGCTGAGCGTGCCTGCGATGGTGATTGCCAGCCGCAATGACCCTTGGATGGGGTTTGAGCGGTTGCGCCAGCTGTCCCGGGCCTGGCGTGCGGATTTCGTCGATCTGGGTGACGCGGGCCATATCAACTCGGAGGCGGGCTATGGGCCTTGGCCGCAGGGCAAAGCCTTGCGCGACGAGCTTTTGGCGCGCAGCGCGACCGATCCCGATGGCGCGCATCCGGGCGATGTGCTGACCCTGACCCGGCGCAAGACCACCGTCTGAACGTCGGGTGTTAGGCCCTAGCCGACCACCGTGCGGAAGAAGCGTAGAACCCCCTCGCCGGCATTGACCAGACGGTAGCTCTGCGCCGAGTTGAAGATTGTGAAATCGCCCGCCTCGACCGTGAGGGGGGCGGTTTCTAGTTCGACGCGCAGCCTGCCCTCGGTCACCGCAATCATCTCGTGCCAGCCGATCGGATCGGCTTCGGCCTGATAGGTCTCGCCCGGGGCCAGCGACCAGCTCCAGAGCTGGGTTTCGTGGCGGGCCGGGACCGAGCCGAGCAGGACGCCGCGGCTGTCGGGGGAATGCCCGCGCCAGGCCAAAAGGCCGATACGCTTGGGATCGACCGCGGGCTCGGCGACCAGATCGACAAAGCCCACGCCAAGCGCATTGGCCAGCTTGTCGAGGCTCGAGAGGCTGATATTCGCGCCCTCGCCCTCAAGGGCCGCGATCATGCGGCGGCTGATGCTTGATGCCTCTGCCAAAGCCTGTTGGCTCAGGCCCGCAGCCTGACGGAAGCGCCGCAGATTGGCGCCGAGATGGGTGAGAACGGTGGGGTCTTGACTGTGCATTATATTGCTCATAGGGATTGTGCATTATGCTGCACAATCCGCCCAAACGCAAATCCCTCGCCCTTACCTTCTCGCGTCAGGAACTGGCGCTGATCGCGGTTACCGTGATCTGGGGCGGCACCTTCCTGATCGTCCAGCAGGCGATGACCGTCAGCGGCGCGCTGTTCTTTGTCGGCCTGCGTTTCCTGATCGCGGGGCTGCTCGGTGCCTTGGTCTTTCGCCGCGATATGGTGGGGCTGACCCGGACCGAGGTCAGCGCGGGGGTGATGATCGGGCTGATGCTCTGCCTTGGCTACGCCTTGCAGGGCCATGGGCTCAAGACGATCACCACCAGCCAATCGGCCTTCATCACCGCGCTTTATGTGCCGATCGTGCCGCTGTTGCAGTGGGGGCTCTTGCGCCGCCCGCCGGGGCTGATGAGCTGGCTTGGCATCGGGCTGGCCTTTGCGGGCCTCGTGCTGCTCGCCGGGCCAGATGCGGGACAGGTGTCTTTCTCCAGCGGCGAGCTTCTGACGCTTGGCAGCGCGGTCGCGGTTGCAGCCGAGATCATCTTGATCAGCATGTATGCCGGGCGCGTCAACAGCCGCCGGATCACGGTGATGCAGCTTCTTGCGGGCAGCGGTTTTTGCTTCCTGCTGATGCCGGTCGCGGGGGAAAGTCTGCCGGCCTTCCATTGGATCTGGGTCACGGCGGCCATCGGTCTTGGCGCGGCCAGCGCGCTGATCCAGCTGACGATGAACTGGGCGCAGAAGGTGGTTTCGCCGACGCGCGCCACGGTGATCTATACCGGAGAGCCGGTCTTTGCCGGGATCTTCGGCCGGATCGCGGGCGAGCGGCTGCCCGCCCTTGCCATGATCGGCGCGCTGCTGATCCTGATCGGCGTGATCGTAAGCGAGCTGAAGCCCGCCAAAGCCACGAGCAAAGCCGCTGGCAAAGCTTCTGCCACCACACCGAGCTGACCGGGCTCGGCTTCGGAGGCTGTGGAGGCGGCAGGTCATAGTTCCGACCGCCCCTTAAACATGCTGCAGAAAATCGCGCAGCCGCTCGCTTGGCGGATGGTCGATCATCTCGCGCGGGTCGCCATCGACCGAGATCTTGCCATGCTCCATGAAAATCAGCCGACTGCCGACCTGTTTGGCAAAGCCCATCTCATGGGTGACGACGACCATGGTCATGCCCTCTTGCGCGAGCTGGCGCATGACATTGAGCACCTCTTGCTTCAGCTCTGGATCAAGCGCTGAGGTCGGCTCGTCAAAGAGCATGACCTTCGGGCGCACCGCCAAAGCGCGCGCAATCGCCACACGCTGCTGCTGGCCGCCAGAGAGCTCGGAGGGCAGATGGCCCGCGCGCTCGCGCAGGCCGACCTTGTCCAGAAGCGCGAGCGCCTGCGCCTCGGCCTCGGCTCGGCTGGCGCCCCGGACTTGACGCGGGCCGAAGGCCACATTCTGCAGGGCGGTCATCTGGGGAAAGAGGTTGAACTGCTGAAAGACCATGCCTGCTTCCTGCCGGATGGCGCGCAGGCTTTTCGACCCGGCCTTGACCGATTTCCCGTCCACGATCAGATCGCCGCCCGAGATGGTTTCCAGCCCGTTGATGCAGCGCAACAGCGTCGATTTCCCCGAGCCTGAGGGCCCGATCAGCACGACGACCTCGCCTTGGTCGATGTTGAGATCCACCTGATCGAGCACGGTCAGATCGCCGAAGATCTTCGAGGTTTTGTGAAATTCGATAATGCTCACAGGATCCTCATGCGCTTTTCAATGAGACGCAGGATCAGCGAGAGAATCCCGGTCATAATGAGGTAAATGACACCGACGGCGGTCCAGATCTCGACCGCGCGAAAGTTCGAGGCCATGATTTCCTGCCCCGTCCGGGTCAGCTCGGCGACGCCGATGACGATGAAGAGCGAGGTGTCCTTGAGCGAGATGATATATTGGTTGCCAAGCGGAGGGATCAGGCGGCGGAAGGCCAGCGGACCGACGATATAGGCCAAGACCTTCCAGCGCGGCAGCCCCATGGCAAGCCCGGCCTCGCCCAAGCCCTTCGGGATCGACAGAAGCGCGCCGCGCACGATCTCTGCAATATAGGCGCCCGCGTTGATCGAGATCGCGATGACGGCGGCGGTCATCGGATTGATGCGCAGGGTTTTCAGCATGGCGATGTCGTAATCGGCGCCGATCTTCTTGGCGATGATCGGCAGCGCGAAGTAAAGAAACATCACCTGAACGACGATGGGCGTGCCGCGGATGACCTCGATATAGATCAGCGCCAGCGCATTGACGATGCGGTTGCCATAGGCGCGCATCAACCCGAAGAGAAAGCCGATCGTTGTGCCAAACACCAGTCCCAGAAAGGCGATGAACAGCGTGACGCGCGCGCCCGCAAGCAGTTGCGGCAGGAATTGCGGGATGACGGACCAGTCGATTTCCATCGCGGCCTCCGTTGTCTGGTGAGGCTGGGCAGGGGCTGAAGCGGCACTCCCGCTCCAGCCCGAAGGGAGAAGCGCGGCTTAGTTTGTCGGTTTCTGGCCGAACCATTTCTCATAGATGGCGTCATAGCGCCCATCCGCTTTGATCTTGGCCAGAGCCTCGCTCACCTTGGCGGTGTTCTCGCTGCCCTTGGGCAGCGCGATGCCATATTGCTGGCCTTCAAGCTTGTCGCCCACCGCTTTGACCTGACCGTTGCCCGCAGTCTTGATGTAGTAAAGCACGTTCGGCAGATCGTGGAGCGCGGCGTCCACATTGCCGGTGCGCACCTCCAGATAGGCGTTGTCGATATTCGGGAACTGGCGCAGCGTCGTGTCGGCGAGGTTTTTCTTCGCGTAATCCTCGGACGAGGTGCCGGTTTTCACCGCGAGCGTCTTGCCCTTGAGATCGCCCACGCCAGTGACGGTGCTGTCGGCGGGCACCATCAGCATGAGGCCGCTGTCATAATAGGGCGCCGAGAAATCGACCGCATTCTTGCGCTCATCCGTGATCGTGATCCCGGCGATCGCCGCGTCGATCTGGCCGGTTTGCAGCGCCGGGATGATGCCCGAGAAATCCATCGGACGCAGCTCATAGGTGACGCCGATTTCCTTGGCGACCGCATCCCATAGATCGATGTCGAAGCCGACGTATTTATCGCCCTCCTTGAACTCGAAGGGCACGAAGGCGGTGTCGGTGGCGACGACCAGATCGGCGGCATGGACAGCCGTGCTCAGACCAAGCGAGAGGGCGGCCGCAGAGACGAATCTTAGGAATTTGTTCATGTCGGTTTCCTGTTGGGCGAGTTGAGATGGGCGGTCGGCCCGATCGAGGGCAAGCTTTGCATGGTTGCGAGGCCCTTGCAACAATTGAGCAATTGGCTTTGGGACAGGCTTTTCACCCAGAGAAAACGCCAAGAAAAAACGCCCCGGTTTGCGACCGGAGCGTTTCAAGATTGGCCTGAGGCGACCCCATCAGGCCTTGGACTTGCGGCCTTCCAGCACCGTCTTGGCGACCAAGGCCACCAGCGCGATCAGCGTCAGCGTCGAGGCGGCGGCAAAAGCACCGACGACGTTGAGGTCGTTAAACAAGAGCTCGATCTGAAGCGGCAGCGTATTCGTCTGCCCCCGGATGCTGCCCGAGACGACCGAGACGCCGCCGAACTCTCCGACCGCGCGCGCCGTGCACAGGACTGCGCCGTAAAGCAGCGCCCATTTGATATTCGGCAGCGTCACGCGGCTGAAGATCTGCCAGCCATTCGCGCCAAGCGTGACGGCGGCTTCTTCTTGGTCGGTGCCCTGCGCCTGCATCAAGGGCAGGACCTCGCGCGCGACGAAGGGGGCGGTGACGAACATCGTGACCAGCACGATGCCGGGCAGGGCGAACATCACCTGTAGGTCATGGGCTTGCAGCCACGGACCGAGCAGGCCTTGGCGGCCGTAAAGCAGCAGGTAGCAGATGCCCGCGATGATCGGCGAGATCGAGAAGGGGATCTCGATCAGCGTGACCAGAATGGCCCGGCCCGGGAAGCGATGCTTGGCAATCGCCCAAGCTGCAGCGACGCCGAAGACGATATTGACCGGCACGACGATCGCCGCCGTGATGCTGGTCAGCCAGATCGCGTGCAGCGTGTCGGGCTTGAGGATATTGGCCGCATAGGCCGACCAGCCCGCCGAAAGCGCGCGGGCAAAGATATAGGCCAAGGGTGCCACGACCAAGAGCAGGGTCAGCACGACGGCCAGACCGATCAGCAGGCGCGGCAGGAGCCGGGACTGGCCGGGCGCGTGGCTCAGAGCGATTGCGGTCATTTCGCCTCCCGGTAGCGCGAGGCCCAACGCTGCAAGAGGTTCGAGACCACCAGCAGGATGAGCGCGAAGATCAAGAGGACCAGCGCAATCGCCGCCGCGCCCGCGTAATCATATTCCTCAAGCCGGATGAAGGCGAGGAGCGAGGCAATCTCGGTTTCCATCGGCTTGTTGCCCGCGATGAAGACGACCGCGCCGAACTCGCCCAGACTGCGGGCAAAGGCGATGGTTGCGCCGGCAAGAAAGGCGGGCAGGATCGCGGGGAAGACGACGCGGGCGAAGATCACCCAAGGCCGCGCGCCAAGCGTCATCGCGGCTTGTTCCAGCGTTGGGTCAAGGTCTTCGAGCACCGGCTGGACCGTGCGCACGACAAAGGGGATCGAGGTGAAGGTCATCGCCAGAATGATGCCCCAGATCGTATAGACGACCTGAATGCCCATGCTGTCGAGAAACTGCCCGAACCAGCCATTGGCCGAGAAAAGCGCGGTCAGCGACAGACCCGCCACGGCGGTCGGCAATGCGAAGGGAATATCCATCAGCGCATCAAGCAGGCGCTTGCCGGGAAATTCATAGCGCACCAGCACCCAGGCCATCAGCAGCCCATAGACCGCGTTGAAGACCGTGGCCACTGCCGCCGCCGTCACCGTGACCTTCAGCGCGGCCAAAGTGCGCGGCGAGGTGACGATGCGCAAAAACCGCTCGGGCCCGATCTCGGCCCCTTTCAGCACCAACGCCAACACCGGGATCAGGATGATGATCGTCAGATACAGAATCGTCGTGCCGAGGCTGAGTGTCAGCCCCGGCAAAACGCGTTTCGAGCGGATAGGAGCCGCCGTGTCGCTCATTGGTTGACGAAGACCTGATCGAGGATGCCGCCTTCGGCGAGATGCTCTTTCTTGATCTTGTCCCAGCCGCCGAAGACTTCGTCGACGGTCACAAGCTTGACCTCGGGGGTGGTGGCCGCATGTTTCGCCGCAACATCCTTGTCGGTGACGCGGTAGAAGTTATTGGCCAGCACTTCCTGGGCTTCCGGCGTGTAAAGCCAGTTCAGATAATCGGTCGAAACCTCGGTCGAGCCGTTCTTGTCGGCATTGGCTTTCACCAGCGCGACCGGGAAAGCCGCGAAGAGCGAGACCGAGGGCGTCACACGCTCGAAGCCCTGCACTTCATATTCCTTGGCGATGCCGCCGGTTTCGGCCTCGAAGGTCACCAGAACGTCGCCGATATTGCGCTCGGCAAAGGTCTGGGTCGCGGCACGCCCGCCGGTGTCAAAGACCGGAACTTGGGCCAGAATTTTCTTCACCAGCTCTTGTGCCTTGGCCTGATCGCCGCCGTTCTTGTCGAGCCCGTAAGCATAGGCCGCGAGATAGGTATAGCGCGCATTGCCCGAGGTTTTCGGGTTCGGGAAGACCGGCTGGACATCGTCACGCGCCAGATCGTCCCAATCCTTGATGTTCTTGGGGTTGCCCTTGCGCACGAGGAACGAGGGCAGCGAGTAATAGGGCGAGGCGCCGTTCGGGAAGGCCTCGCGCCAGTTCTTCTCGACCAGCCCACCGTCAGCGAGCACGTCGATGTCGGTTTCCTGGTTGAAGGTCACGACATCGGCGTTCAGCCCTTCAAGGATTGCGCGCGCCTGTTTCGACGAGCCGCCGTGGCTTTGGTCGATGGTGACCTCGCGGCCGGTCTTTTCCTTCCAATGCGAGGCGAAATGCGGGTTGAGCTCTTCGAAAAGCTCGCGCGCCACGTCGTAGCTGACATTGAGGATATGGTCTTGGGCCGCGACGGGCGAGGCGCCCAGCACAAAGGCGACGGCAGCCGCGCGAAGATAGGGAAAGTTCATCTGTTGCTCTCCTTGAGAAGACGGGTAGCCGGGATCGAGCTTTGGGCCAAGGCCTCGGGATCGCGCGAGCCGGGGAAGATGGCGCCGGCCTCGGGGCGCAGATGCACCGAGACGCCGGGTTGCAGCGCGCGCGCCTCGGGCGCACGGCGGGGAAGGGCGGTTTCAATCAGCACGCCGTCGCGGCCGCGAAGTTGCGCGCGCAAAGTGGCGCCGGTGCTGGTGGTCGAGGCGACGAGCCAAGCGCCCTCGGCATCCACGATGGGGGTGATGTCCTCGGGGCGCAGGAAAAGCCGCGCGGGACCATCGGCCAAGGCGCGACGTTCCAGCCGCGAGGCATCAAGGCCCGGTGCTTCCGCGCGGCCCGCGCGCAGATGGACCGGCAGCTCGACGGTTGCGCCCATGAAGCGGGCGACGAAGGGTGAGGCCGGGTGGTCGTGGATCTGGTCGGCATTGCCGATCTGCTCGATCTGGCCCTCGCCCATGACGACGACGCGGTCGGCAAGTTCAAAGGCCTCTTCCTGATCATGGGTCACGAAGATCGAGGTCGAGCCGGTCGCATCATGGACCGAGCGCAGCCAGTTGCGCAGATCGCGCCGGATCGCGGCATCAAGCGCGCCGAAGGGCTCGTCGAGCAGCAGGACCGTCGGCTCGATGGCGAGCGCGCGGCCCAAGGCAACGCGCTGGCGCTGACCGCCCGAAAGCTGCGTCGGGTAGCGGTCGCCAAGATGGGCGATTTGCAGGAATTCGAGGAGTTCCGAGACTTTCGCGGCAATGATCGCCTTGCCCGGACGCTCGGCGCGCGGGCGCACGCTGAGGCCGAAGGCGATATTGTCGCGCACGGTCATATGCGGAAAGAGCGCGTAATGCTGGAAGACAAAGCCGATGCGGCGGTCTTGCGCGGCAAGGTTCAGCCAGTTCTGGCCATCGACGTTCAGCGCGCCCGAATCCGGCCATTCGAGACCGGCGATGATCTTGAGAAGCGTCGTCTTGCCCGAGCCCGATGGCCCCAGAAGCGCCACGAGTTCGCCCTTTTCGATGGAAAGGTCGATGCCGCGCAGAACCTCGGTCTGTCCGAAGCGTTTGCGCATTCCGGCAATCGTGATCGTCATTCTGGCGCGTTCCTTGTTGTTTCACGCCAAATCTTAAGATCACATTTTCGCGCGAACAAGGAACCAGACGCCGGGATAGCGGCGCTTGAAGGGAAGAAAATTCCGAATCCTGTCCGAAAATTGCCGGTTGTCGGGTGAAATTTTCCGATGATGAAAACCTCGTCCGCGATTGCCTTTGGCTATCGCGACGGTGTTCTTTTCTTTAAACCCGCCTCGTTTAGTCGGGATTTAACCCGAAACCCGGCGCTCGCGCCGCCCTAGAGGCTCCATGTCGCATTTTGCGATTCGCCGCGCTCGACCACCCGACTGGACAGCAGGCGTCAGATGGCGCGGCGAACGCGGGGCAAAGTCGCAGGTTCTGGCCGCTCAGAGCCCGTCCTTGAAGCCGATCGAGGCATGGGTTCCGTCGCAAAACGGCTTGTTCTGGGACTGACCGCAGCGGCAAAGCGCGACGCGGTTGCGCCGCTCGTAGACGAAGCCGTCCCCGGCCTCGACCGTGATCCCGCCCTGAACCCAAAGCGGACCGGAAACGCCCTCTGCCGGGTCCTCGATCACACTGATTTCGGGGTCGTGATGGGTCTCGATGGGCTTGCCGGTGCGGTTGTCCCAAGCGACCAGCCGCCCGCCGGGGCAGGCGTTGGCTTGTGCCACGAATTGCTGGGCGCGGCTCGGGTCATCGGTCGCGGGCGGCTGGCTCCAGATCTGGCCATGCGGATCGCAGAAGCGGGCAAAGGCGCAGAGGGTTTCATCATCCGAGAGCGACATCGCCGAGCCCGGATAAAGCTGGGCGCGAGTGATGTATTCGGCGCGGTCGGCGGTCTCGCTGCCATCAAAGCCAAGGCGGGTATGGCTGCCGTCGCAGAAAGGCTTGGTCGCCGAATGGCCGCAGCGACAAAGCGCATAGGTCGCGGGCGCCTCGATCGGGCCGTCCTCAAGCCAGGCGACGGATTCGCGCTTGGCATTGGTGCCGATGGTCTTCTTGCTCAGCGGGACGCTGCCGCTGACCAGATAGGGGCCGTCCTTGCTGACGCGGATGCGGGGTGGTTTTGCCGGTCGCGCATCCGTTGCGGGGCGCTCGGAACCTGCGGGGCTGGGCGCTTCGGAATGGGATTGGCTCGAATTGGACATGGTGGCCTCCTCGTGGCTGGCATGACGCTGGCTGGACGTGGCTCTAGAACATTGTGACGCTAGGAAGATGTGGCGCAGGCAAAACGTGGCACTTTCGAAAAGGGTTCCGAGATTGGCCAAGGTGCTTGCATCGCGCGGCCGGGCTGCCAACCTAAGAAAGAGGCCGGGGCAGGTGACGAACGGGCCAAGCGAAGGAGACGCGATGATCCCCCAGACGGCACAGATCCTCGGCAAACTCGCCCTGTCCGAGCCGGAAACGGCTGAGGTCGCGCCGATCGCGGCAACCGAGGGGCAGGCGCTGACGGTGGCCGACGGTCAGGTGGCTGACTGTCAGGTGGGCGCCTGTCTGGCGCCGCTTGCGCAAAGCCCGGGCGTGCTCGCAATTGTCACCGCCGTCGAGGGGCCGTCCTACCGTCCTTTGGGCGCGGTCATGTCCTTTGTCGGCGAGCATCGCTTTGGCGCGCTGTCTTCGGGCTGCATCGAAGCCGATCTCGCACGCCATGCTGAAACCGCGTTGCAGCGCGCCGAGCCCCGGCTTTTGCGCTATGGGGCGGGCTCGCCGTTTTTCGACATCCGTCTGCCCTGCGGTGGCGGGCTTGAGATCCTCCTGGTGCCGTGCCCGGACCCCGAGGTGCTGGCGAAGGCCTTGGCCGCGCATCAGGCGCGTTTGCCCTTCGCGCTGCTGTTCGACCTTACGGAGGGGCTCATCGGCGTCGAGACCGGCTCGGATTGCACGGGCGAGACCGGCGCACTGGCCGGGAACGGCTGGCGCTTTCGCGTCCTCGTGCGACCCGAGCCGCGCTTTCTCGTCTTCGGCAAAGGGCCCGAGGCGATGATCTTTGCCGGGTTGGCGCGGGCCGCGCGCTTTCCGGTCGAGCTTTTATCCCATGACCCCGAGACCTTGGCCGAGGCGCGCCGCGCGGGGATCGACGTGCGGGCGATCGGCACCGCGCTGCCGGAGCTCGCGATTGATCGCTGGACGGCGGCGCTGCTTTTCTATCACGACCATGACCGTGAGCCTCCGCTTCTGCGCGATCTGCTGACGACGCCCGCCTTCTATATCGGGGCGCAGGGCAGCCAACTCGCGCGGGCGGGGCGGGACGCGGAACTGCGCGCTTTGGGGGTGAGCGAGCCCGCGATGGCGCGGCTGCGCGGCCCGATCGGCCTGATCCCCAGCACGCGCGATCCGCGGCTGCTGGCGATCTCGGTTCTGGCCGAGGTGCTCAGTCTTGTCTGAGAGGGCCGCCTTGCCTTCGGGGCCGCCCGAGACGCTGGGGGTTTTGCTGGCGGCCGGGGCCTCGCGCCGCTTTGGCGCGGCGGATAAGCTTTTGGCCAATTGGCAGGGGATGGCTTTGGTCCGGGTCTCGGCGCAAATTTTGGCGTGCGCGGGCTGTGACCGGTTGGCGGCGGTTGTGTCCCGCCCCGAGGTAGGGGCGGCCTTGCCCGACGGATTTTCCACGGTCTCGATTGCGCCGGGGCAAGAGATGGCGGCCTCGTTTCACGCAGCGCTGGATCTGGCCGCCCAGATCGGGGCGAAACGGCTGCTGATCGCTTTGGGCGACATGCCCCGGATCTCGCCTTTGCGGTTGCGCGCTTTGCTGTCGCTGCCCGGGCGCGGGGCGGTGCTGTGCGCGGATGGCCGCCGGATGCCACCGGTGCTGTTGCAGGCCAAGGATTTCGCGCAAGCCCGGGCGCTCGCCACGGGGGATCACGGCGCGCGCGCGCTTCTGGCGCGCTTCACCCCGTCCGAGCTGATCGCGCTCCCTGAGGGTGAGGCCCTCGATATCGATCTGGCGACCGATCTTGCCCTTGCCGACCAGCCTGCGCTTGGGACCGGAACTGATCCGGCCTCGCCGCGTTGAGCTTGCGGAATACGCTTCCCTGACGATCTCCGCCACATCGCGCCGCACCGGTGCGACCAGCCAGGATAGAAAAGGATGCTGAAACGGACGATCTATGGCCTTCTGGCTTTGGGCGTTGTCGCTGTGATCGGCTTCGCCATCTATGCTTATCGCCCCGCCTTGCCCGAAATCAGCGCCGAGGCGCGCCCGCAGTTTGACGCGGCCACCATCGAGACCGGCCGCGTTCTGGCGGCGGCCGGTTATTGCGAGACCTGCCATACCGCGCCGGGGGGCGCGCCTTATGCCGGGAATTACGCGCTCAACACGAATTTCGGCACGATTTATGCCTCGAATATCACGCCCGACCCCAAGACCGGGATTGGTTCCTGGTCGCCCGAGGCGTTCCGGCGCGCGATGCAAGAGGGCGTGAGCCGGGACGGCGCGCATCTCTTTCCGGCCTTTCCCTATGACCATTTCACCAAGATGAGCGATGCCGATATTGATGCGATCTATGGCTATCTCATGGCCAAAGTCGCGCCGGTGTCGCAAGAAACCAAACCTGCCACGATCGCCTTTCCGCTGAACCAGCGCGTGCTTCAGGCGGGCTGGCAGCTGCTTTTCGTCGATTTCGGGCGCTACAAGCCGGATCCGTCGAAATCCGAGGCCTGGAACCGGGGCGCCTATCTGGTCGAGGGCGTCACCCATTGCGGCGCCTGTCACACGCCGCGCAACCAGCTTGGCGCCGAGCGCAAAAGTGAGGCTTTCGCGGGCGCGCCGATTGATGGCTGGACGGCACCTGCGCTGACACGCGACAATCCCTCGGCGGTGCCGTGGACGGCGGCGGATTTCACCCAATATCTGCAAACCGGCGCGGGCACTTATCACGGCGTGGCCGCCGGCCCGATGTCGCCGGTGGTTCATGCCGGTGTCGCGCAGCTGCCCAAATCTGACCTTGAGGCGATCGGCATCTATCTGGGCGATATCGTCGGCGCGCCGCAAAGCGATCCGGCCCAGAATGCGGTGGTGGTTTCAAGCCTGGCCGCGAGCCGCCCTGACCCTTCTTACCGCAAGGATGAGGGCGAGCGGCTTTACGTCGCCGCCTGCGCCGCTTGCCATTACAACTCCGATAAAGTGCTCGCCATGCGGCCACTTCTGGGCATCAATTCTTCGGTGCGCCTGTCGGACCCGTCGAACCTGATCCGGGTGATGCTGAAAGGGATCAGCGTCAAGGAAGGCTCGGGCGGGGTGGTCATGCCCTCTTATGGGCAGGTCTATAGCGATGCCCAGATTGCGGCGATTGCCAATTATCTGCGCAAGGATCTCGCGGGGCTCGAGCCTTGGCCGGATCTTGCCTTGAGCGTGGCTCAGATCCGGGGCGGCGAGACGGCTCCGGTCGCAACTGCGCGGGCGAGCACGCCCTAAGACGGACTGCCTCGGCGCGTGCGTGTCACGCGCCTGAGGGCAAAGACCAAGGAGGCTGAAAGATGATCGAATTCACCGTCAATGGCCAGAAGGTCAGCACCGATGCCGACCCGGATACGCCGCTTTTATGGGTGATCCGTGACGAGATCGGGCTGACTGGCACGAAATTCGGCTGCGGCATTGGCATGTGCGGGGCCTGCACGGTTCATGTCGGTGGCCGCGCGACCCGCGCCTGCGTGACCGAGGTCTCTGAGGTTGCGGGGGCCGTGGTCACCACGATCGAGGGGCTTGACCCCAAGGGCGATCATCCGGTCCAGCAGGCATGGCGACATTTGCGAGTGCCGCAATGCGGTTACTGCCAGTCGGGGCAAATCATGCAGGCTGCGGCGCTTTTGAAAGACATGCCCCATCCGAGCGATGACGATATCGACGCGGTGATGACCGGTAATCTCTGCCGCTGCATGACTTATAACCGCATCCGGGCCGCCGTGCGCGAGGCCGCAGGCGCGATGCGGGGGGAGACGGCAAATGGCTAACGACATTTTCTTTCCGGGACGCAGCTTACCGGGACGCCGGGGCCTTGATCGTCAGGCGGGGCCTGCGCTCAGCCGACGCGGCTTTCTGGTCACCATGTGCGCGGCGGGCGCGGTTTTCGGCTTCCCACGCGAGCTTTTGGCCGCAATCAATCCGGCCGTCCCCGGCGGCGCGCCGCTTGAGGCGGTGGGCGCGCGCTATGAGCCGTCGATCTGGTATTGGATCGACGGCAAGGGGCAGGTGAACGTCAATATCGCCCATACCGAGATGGGTCAGCATATCGGCACGGCGCTCGCCCGGGTGCTCGCCGATGAGTTGGGCGCGGATTGGGCGAATGTGCAGATCGAGCATGTCGATTCCGATCCGAAATGGGGGCTGATGATCACCGGCGGCAGCACCTCGGTGCCGGGGGGCTGGCCGGTTTATCGTCAGGCGGGTGCTGCGGGTCGGGTGGCTCTGACCGAGAAAGCCGCCGCGCTTTGGGGCATCGATGCCGCCGGGATCAGCATCGAGGGCGGTATCCTGCGCGCGGGCGACAAGTCGATCAGCATGGGCGAGCTCGTCCAGCAAGGCCTCAGCCGCAGCTTCACCGAGGATGAGCTGAAGGCGCTGCCGCTGAAACCGAACTCGGCCTTCACCCTGATCGGGCGCGATGTGACGGCGCTTGATATTCCGCTGAAGACGACGGGGCAGGCGCTTTACGGCATCGATGCCAAGGTCGCGGGCATGGTCCATGCCGTGCCGATCCTGCCGCCGACGCGCTATGACAGCGTCATCACTGCAATCGACGATACGGCGGCCAAGGCGGTCCGGGGCTATCAGCAGGTTCTGAAGCTCGACGATCCCTCCGGCAATGTGCCGGGCTGGGCCATGGTGATCGCGGACAGCCATTGGGCCGCGCAAAAGGCGGCGCGCGAGATCAAGGTCACCTATAACGCTGCGCCTTCGGCCAAGGTCACCGAGGCCGATCTGATCGCCGAGATGCGCAAGGCGATTGCCGATCCTGCGCAGGGCACGCTTCTCGATACCGGGCCCCATGATGTCGATCCGGCTTTTTCTGCCGCTGCCGAGACCATCGAGGCCGAATATACCACCGCGACCGTCCTGCATTTCCAGCTTGAGCCGCTGAATGCGCTGGCCTTCCAGAATGCCTCTGGCATCTGGGAGATCCATTGCGGCAACCAGTTCCAGACCCAAGCGGTGATCTGGCTGCAAAAGGCGCTGGGCGTCGGCGATGGCAAGGTCGTGATCCATCCCTATCTCGTCGGCGGTGGCTTCGGGCGTCGGTTGAACAGCGATTACACCGTGCCGGTGGCACTCGCCTCGAAGGCGCTGGGCGGCAAGCCGGTGAAGATGGTGATGCCGCGCGAAGAGGATGTGCATTTCGACTCGGTCCGCTCGCCGACGGTGCAGAAGCTGCGCATGGCCTTTGACAGCGCGAAGAGCGTGACCGCGATGGATACGGCCATCGCTGCCGGGTGGCCCTCGGCGGTGCTGGTACCGGGCGGTGGGCTGAACAAGGGGCTCGAGGGCGGCGAATATGACGGCTCGGCCACCGATGGCGCGGATCACTGGTATGAGGTCGGCCAGCAAAGGCTGCGCGCGATCAAGGACGAGCTTGCCGAAAAGACCCTGCGCGTCGGCTGGCTGCGCTCGGTCGGGCCGGGCTTTACGATCTGGGCGGTCGAGAGCTTTCTCGACGAGGCGGCCAAGAAGATCGGCAAGGACCCCGTGGCCTTCCGGCTGGAGCAGCTGAAAGCCGAGGGCCGCAATGCTGGCACTGCGCCGATGTCGGTCGGAGGCGCGGCGCGTCAAGCCCATGTGCTGTCGCGCGTGGCCGAGATCTCGGGCTATGGCAAAGCGGCGCTGCCTGCTGATACGGCGATCGGCATCGCGACCTCCTTCGGGCAGTCGCGCGACCTGCCGACCTGGGTCGGGGGCGCGGTTCAGGCTCATGTCGACCGCCAGAGCGGACAGGTTCAGGTCCAGAAAATCTGGCTCGTGGTCGATTGCGGCACAGTGATCGACCCCGATGGCGCCCATGCTCAGATCGAGGGCGGCGCGCTTTGGGGCCTGTCGATGGCGATGTTTGAGGGCACTGAGATCGAAAGCGGCGCGCCGCGCGACCGCAATCTCGACAGCTACACCCCTCTGCGCATGGTCGATACCCCGCCCGAGATCGTGGTGGAGCTGGTCGAAAGCACCGAAGCGCCGGTCGGTCTGGGTGAGCCTGGCGTCACCTTGATTGCGCCTGCGCTTGCCAATGCGATCGCGAGCGCGGTCGGTGTCCGGCTGCGTCATCTGCCGATCACGCCCGAAGCGGTGAAGGCGGCTTTATCCGCCTGAATTTGCGACCGGGCAGGGGCTTGTTTGGCCAAGCATCCTGCCCGGTATGGCACCCAAAGAGCTGTCCGGTCGCGATCCTGTGCACAGAGAAAAGGGAACAAAGGGCGGTATCTCTGGTTGTGCTGATGATGGACGGATTTTTCAGCACAAGGAATGCTCACCATGAGCTTTGAAGAGAGTGTCAAACCGGGCGTCGAAATCGTTGGCGCGGATGGGGTGCATGTCGGCGTGGTTGACGCGCTGGACGGCGACCGCATCCGGCTGAAACGCAAGGATGTCGCGCATGGCGGCGAAAGCCCGGGCGCACGCTATATTTCCGTTAACAATATCGCCTCGACAGAGGGCGGAAAGCTCTGGCTCTCGGCCAATGCCGATCTGGTGGCGCTGTTCGAGGAAGAAACCCAATCGGGGCGGCCGGTCCGGCTTTGACCCAATCGGGGCCGGGGGCTGCGCGCCGTCGGCCTTTCTTTCCAAAGCCGCCGAGGCCTGCGCGCGACGCTTGGCACCATGATTAGACCATCCTGACCGTCGGTGCGTCGGCGGCTTTGTCATGGCTCTCCCTTATTTTGAGCGGGAGAGCTTGGCCGCCACAGCTGGCGCGGCCAGTTGCCTGATTTGCGAATTTTGATTGCGATACCAACTTTAACGTGCGTTCAGTTGATAAAGGCTAAAGGTCTTTGTGAGGCCGAACATGGCACCGATCCTGACAGGTACGATCAGCGGCATGCTCTGCGCTCTTGTGGTCCTGATCTCGGGCTGGGGCTGGGGTGTTGCCTTTCTGACCTATGTGATCACGGGCGTTTTGGCGACGCTCGGAGACGCCATCTGGATTGTCTATGGCCGCGCGTATCTGGGGCGGCGGCGCGCCGTTTCGCATGAAGACGAGCAGGGCAAGCTTGGCATCCTCTCGCGCCTGACTGGCGCGAATAAACGCAAAAGGGCGGTCGGCTCGTCATCGCGGGGCTCGAATGGAGAGGGCGGCGGTTGCGATTGACGCGCCGCTGCGGGGTTGCGATAAAAGCCGCGTGATCGCCTTGGCGAGAACCGCGCAAACCCTCGGCGGGCCTGTGCCTGCGCTGGGGCTTTGCCGTGATTGAGATTGACTTTCCCGCCCGAATCCGGCAAGAGGCAGCATCCGAAGGGCGCATTGTGTCCAGCGGGTGATCTAATTTTCATTCATCCCATTGGGGATGCGCTGTCCGACGGCGGGCGAAAGCCTTCAACATCTGCCCCGCGCAGAGGCCACAGGACGCGGCAGAAGCAAGGAAGACGAAATGTTCGCAGTTCTCAAGACGGGCGGCAAGCAGTACCGGGTTCAATCCGGTGACGTGCTGCGCGTCGAAAAACTGGCCGCTCTGGCTGGTGAGAAAGTTCAGTTCAACGACGTGCTGATGATCGGCGCGACGGTCGGCGCTCCGCTGGTTGCCGGCGCTGCGGTTCAGGCCGAGGTCATTGACAACATCAAGGCCGACAAGGTCATCACCTATGTCAAACGTCGCCGCAAGCACAGCTCGCAGCGTACCCGTGGTCACCGTCAGCAACTGACGCTGGTCCGCATCACCGACCTGCTCGAAAAGGGCGCGGAGAAGTCGGACGTCAAGGCCGCCGTGGGTGCTCGCACCGCCGGTGCCGCAGCTGCTGTTGCAGCCGCCGCCGTTGCTGCCGAAGCAAAGCCTGCCAAGGCTGCTAAAGAAGCCAAGAAGGACTAAGAACCATGGCACATAAGAAAGCAGGCGGTTCGTCCCGCAACGGTCGTGATTCGGCTGGTCGTCGTCTCGGCGTGAAACTTTTCGGTGGTCAGGCCGCAGTTGCGGGCAACATCATCGTGCGTCAGCGCGGCACCACCTGGTGGGCCGGTCAGAACGTCGGCATGGGCCGCGATCACACTCTGTTCGCCCTCACCGACGGCCATATCGAGTTCCGCAAGGGTCTCAAGGGTCGCACCTACATCTCTGTTCTGCCAGCCAATCTCGAGGCTGCTGAGTAAGCCGATTGTAACACTCAGGTGTTAAGAGGGGATCGGCGCAAGCCGGTCCCCTTGACGTTTCTGGGGGTCCATCCTCAGATAGAAGGAAAAGGGAGTGAGGATATGCAGGAACTGATGGACGCGCCGTCGCATGTTCAGCCGGAGGTCCGGACGGAGCGTTTCCTTCTTCGGCCATTGCGCAAGTCGGACGCCGGTTTGATCGCGCATTACACTGCGGACAGGCGGGTTGCCGAGGGCACCCGCTCGATCCCCCATCCGCTGCCGCCGGGCGCCGCAGAGGCCTATGTGGCCCGCGCCATGGCCGAGAAGCGGGAAGAGGATGTCTGGGCCATCGACGGCAGCGGCAGCCAGCTTGCCGAGCTTCTGGGCGTGGTCTCGCTGACCCGGATGGAGGGCCAGCAATCCGAGCTTGGCTTCTGGATCGGGGCGGGCTTCTGGAACACTGGCTTTGCGACGGAAGCGGTCGCGGGGCTCGTCACGGCCAATCCCCATCAAGCGCGCACGCTCTTTGCCGAAGCCTTCCAGGACAGCCCGAGCTCGGCGCGGGTTTTGACGAATTGCGGCTTCAACTATCTGGGCGATGCGGAAAGCTGGTCGGTGGCGCGGGATGCGCGGGTGCCGACTTGGACCTATCTGCGCAAGATGGACTGATCAGGCGCTTTCGCCGGAATGACAAAGGCGCGGGGATCTCCCGCGCCTTTTGTTTTCAGGGCAGGGCCCGCGCGATTAACGCCAGCCCGCCCTATTTGCGCTTGATCGAGACCGCATTGGTCGCGCCGGTGATCACCACTTCGCGCAACCCGTCCAACGCCTCATGCGAGAGCGTCAGGCTGACCGTCACGCTGTCGCTGCGCAGATCGGCGGGGGTCGCGGCTTCAAAGCTGTTGTCGAGCGGGGGCAGGCCGACCAGCCGCAGGCGCAGCACGCCCGTATCATCGGCATGGATGCGCCCGGCGGGCATCGGCACTTCGGTGACCAGCTTCATCGCCCACCAGCCCTTGGTTGCCGGCAGCGCGGTCACGGTCAACATGCCGCCTTCGTAAAGCGGCTCCCATTTCGCAGCGGTGATCCGCGCCACCAAAGCGCGGCCATCATCGGCACGCGCGGTCGGATAGCCGCCATCGGGCATCAGCGTGGTCGCTTGTTTCGAGCCGCCGCCGAACCATTGGAACGGATTGAGGCTGCTGCTGGCACTGCCGCCGCCCCCGCAAGCCGCAAGGCTCAGGGTGGCTGCCATCAGAAGGCCGATTGTTCGTCTCTGCATCAAAGGCCCCCGTTCCTCGCCTCGGAAATACTGGCCCTTGATAGGCGAAGAGCGCGGCGCGCGAAAGCCTCTTTGACCTTCCGCGCGCATCGCGCTATCCCCTTCGGCAAATTTGCGAAAGGAGGCCGGTCATGGCCACTCCGGCATTTGAAGAAATTGCTGAGACCTTCGACTTTCTCGATGATTGGGAAGATCGCTATCGACATGTCATCGAGCTGGGCAAAGCCATGCCCGCGATGGATGATGCGCTGCATGTTCCGGCCACCAAAGTCGAGGGCTGCGCCAGTCAGGTCTGGATCATGCCCCGGATCGACGAAGGGCGCTTCGATTTTCAGGGCGACAGCGATGCGCTGATCGTGCGTGGGCTGATTGCCATTCTGCACGCGCTCTATTCCGGCGTGCCGGTCGGCGAGGTGCTGGCGGTGGATGCGCCCGCCGAGCTTGGCCGTCTGGGGCTGAACGAGCATCTCTCGGCGCAGCGCTCGAACGGGCTGCGCGCGATGGTCGAGCGGATCCGGCTGATCGCCAGCGAGGCCTGATGCAGACAAAAACGGCGACCTTTGGGTCGCCGTTTTCGTTTCAGCCTGTCGTGGCGCGATTCTCAGCCGCCGCGGCGATGCGAGATCCAGCCGCCGCCCAGAACTCGGGTCGAATCGGGGGCATAGAAGACGCAGGCCTGACCGGGGCTGACGCCTTCTTCGGGGTCGAGCAGCTCGATCTCGGCGCGGTTGGAGCCGGTGGCGCGCAGGATCGCCGGGCGCGGCGGTCGGGTCGAGCGGATGCGGGCGCTGATCTGGATCTCGCCCTCGAAGGGGCCGTCGCCCAGCCAGTTCACCTCGGTCACCGGGACGATCTTGGTCCGCAGCGCCTCTTTCGGTCCGACAATGACGCGGCGCGCATCGGGATCAAGCCTCACGACATAAAGCGGATCGCCAAGGCCGCCGATCCCCAGCCCACGGCGCTGGCCGATGGTGTAATGGATGACACCGCGATGGGTGGCCAGCACATTGCCGTCGAGATCGACGATCTCGCCCGGATCAGCCGCGCCGGGGCGCAGCTTTTCGATGACGCTGGCATAATCGCCATTCGGCACGAAGCAGATGTCCTGACTGTCCGGCTTGTCGGCAATCGCAAGACCGTATTGGGTCGCCATTTCGCGGGTCTCGGCCTTGCTAGCCAGCCCCCCCAGCGGGAAGCGCAGGAAGGAGAGTTGCTCGGGCGTGGTCGAAAAGAGGAAATAGCTTTGATCGCGCTGCGGATCGGCCGCCATATGCAGTTCAGGCCCATGCGCGCCCACCGTGCGGCGAATATAATGCCCGGTCGCCATGCAATCGGCATCGAGATCCTTCGCGGTTTCCAGAAGGTCACGGAACTTCACGCGCTCATTGCAGCGGATGCAGGGGACCGGGGTCGCGCCGGCGAGATAGGCGTCAGCGAATTCCTCGATCACCGATTCGCGGAATTTGTTTTCGTAATCAAGAACGTAATGCGGGAAGCCCACGCGCTCGGCGACGCGGCGCGCGTCATGAATGTCCTGACCGGCGCAGCAGGCGCCTTTTTTGGCCAGCGCAGCGCCATGGTCGTAAAGTTGAAGCGTGACCCCGATGACATCATAGCCCTCGGCCGCGAGATGGGCCGCGACGACCGAGCTGTCGACGCCGCCCGACATGGCAACCACCACGCGGGTTTCGGCCGGAGGTTTCGCAAAACCAAGCGAATTCAGAGGAATATCCCGCGCCTCTGCGAGCGGGATCGGGGTCGTCAGTGTCATGGATCATCCTTTCGCGGTGGTCAGGACCGCCGCATTTGACGAAAAAATAGGGAAAACACGCGATATTCTCAAGGGGCGGAGCGCCGATTTCCCCCGCTGGTTTCACCGCGGATTAAGAGAAGTCAGGCAGAAAGGAGAGAACGACGACAGGTGATTTCCATGTTTCTGAAGAAAAGCACGGGGCCGCGCACGGTGACCCTGCCGGATGGTCGCATCCTCACGCAGGCCGATCTGCCGGCTCCGAACACCCGCTGGGTCGCCAGCCGCAAGGCCGTCGTGGCCGAGGCGGTTGAATACGGGCTCTTGACCCGCGACGAAGCTTTGAGCCGCTACGGTTTGACCGAAGAAGAGCTCGATTGCTGGGTCGAGGCCATTCGCGGTCATGGGCGCGAAGCGCTCAAGGTGACGCGGATTCAAAGTTTTAGACAACTGTAGATTGATTATTTTTATAATTGATCCACAGTAACGGGAAATTAACTATTTGCGCGCATCCTGGAGCTGGACTGGACAAATCAAGGACCGTCACATGCGTATTTTGCTGGTCGAAGATGACCCAACGACTGCCCGCAGCATCGAGCTGATCCTGGCGAATGCCAGTTACAACGTCTATCGCACCGACATGGGCGAAGAGGGTATCGATCTCGCAAAGCTCTATGATTACGATCTGATCCTGCTCGATCTCGATCTGCCGGACATGCACGGGATGGAGGTTTTGCGTCAGCTGCGCATGTCCCGGGTCGACACGCCCATTCTCATTCTGACCGGCTCGGATGATACCGAAAGCAAGCTGCGCGGCTTTGGTTTCGGCGCTGACGACTATATGACGAAGCCCTTCCATCGCGAGGAAATGATCGCCCGCATTCAAGCAATCATTCGCCGCTCCAAGGGCCATAGCCAATCGGTGATCCGGACCGGCAATGTCGTGGTCAATCTCGACGCCCGCTCGGTCGAGGTCGGGGGCAAGCCCGTGAACCTCACCGGCAAAGAATATCAGATCCTCGAACTTCTGAGCCTGCGCAAGGGCACGACGCTCACCAAAGAAATGTTCCTGAACCATCATTATCTCCTCCTAGTAGTTTGTATTTGTTTAGAATTAAATCTGCGGAACAAGTTACGGTACAATGTTCTCATTTTTGCCGCGGGCCTTCTGAGCTTCTTTCGCTCTCGCTTTTTGGGCCGCAGCCCCCGCGTAAAGCTTCACCATCTCGCTTGAACTGTGGCCAGTGATCGCCTTGACGTGCTCTTCGGTCATCCCTGGCAACGCTGAGATTTCGGAGGCAGCGGAATGTCGCAGCGAGTGAATATCCCAAGCTTCCGCTTTCACGGAATCCAGCTTGCGTGCTTCCATGATCCATTTCCAGGCAAGGCTGTAGCTGACGGGCGATCCGTTCTTTTGCGCGACAATGGTCGCGCCGATGCGTGGCGTTTGGGCAAGGATCGCGGCTAATGCTTCGGTGACCGGAATCCATAAGACTGTTCCTGTCTTCGTTTGCCGCAGTGCGATACCACCGTCTTCGAGATCGCCCCATTGCATTCGAAGCACATCGCCGATTCGTTGACCGGTGCCGAGCAGAAGTTCAAAGACCAATCGTGTTTGCGCGTCCGCAGCATCTCTGAACGCGTTGATCTTGTCTGCAGGCCAAGGCTTGCGCGGCGGTCGCCTCCCTTTCAGCTGCATAACCCCAATTGCCACATTCCGATCGAGCCACCCTATTCGGATGGCGTGGCCCAAGAGGGTCACGAGCGCTCCCACCTTTCTGTTGGCATCGGTCGGCGTTTCTTTGAGGGCGTCCCGCATCTCATAGACATGAACGGTTCGGAGGGTAGCCGGATCTATCGTGCCCATCACCTCCTCGAAGTAACGGAAGTGTCGAAGATAGCTGATGCGAGTATTCTTCGCTAATTCCGGCCAGCGCTCGCTTTCCATGTACTTCTGAATAAGGCCTTTGATCGTCCGTTTGGGGGCGGGCGGTCTGCCTTTCAGCATCATTGCATATTCAGCTGCAAACTCTGCTGTTCCGGGCAGAGAATGCATACGTTGGCACTTACCGTAACGACAATAGTAGATGTGGAGATTGCGGCCCCTACGGTAGACGTACTTGGGAAGCTCTTTCTTGGTCAACGCCGCCTCGTCCAATTTACCATGTCTATGGGCTGCACTTGATCGCTCGCGTCGACTGCGTCTCTAGCGAATTTTATTACGAACTTGCCGCCTTCGATGTGAGCTTCTGTCACGATCTTTCCCTGCTGCTGACAGACGGCGAGGTATTCTCCAAAGAGGTCCGCAACTCTCGGTCGCCCCATCACCCAACCCTCGTGTCTTCTTTGGTGACCAGATGCTGGCAGTGCGTGCCGCCGATGGTGGCGCGGTCGATGATCATGGGCAGGTGCAGCCGATAGGTCATGCCAGTTCCTCCGGAAAGCAGAGCGGACAGGGGATATAGGCAAGCCAAGCGAAATCCTCCTTGCCGGTACCATTACAGGACGAGCAGTCGGGATCGGGCGTGCCGAGGTGAATGTTGATCTGAACGCGCGCGGCCTCGACCGTCTCGGCGGTGCCGCGGGCGTTGCTCTCGTCATGCGTCCAGGTCACCGGCGCGCCGGGAACGTCGGGACGAACGATCTCGATGCCGCGGTGGGTGAGGGGTTTGTGGGCTTGCATCTTGCGTCCTATCAGCTGGCGCTCGGGATGCTGGCCCGCCGCGGGGCCAGGCACCGAAGGGTCGCTTAGGGGGTCAGGCAAACCGGCCCATGTAGAAGGGCAGGCCGGTTTCCTCAGATGCGGTGAGTGCGATTTGCGTGAAGTGCGCGCGACGTTGGTATTCGACGCGATGCCATTGAAATCCGAGACCAACCGCGCCGCCACCCATGGCGCGCCAACGGAAAAGGCAATTCAGTTCTTCCGGCTGCTCGCCGTTGTAGATCGGAATGGAGAGCGTGAACTTCTCGGGGATCACGACGCCGTTCTGGACCTTGGTATCGGTCTCGAAGACCAGCTTGCGGTCGCCGTTGTCCAGGCGCAGGGCGGATTTGTAGGTTTGTCCGACCGTGGCCTCGAAGTCGCGGCTGATCTCGATCATGGTCGCGGCTTCGGGATGCCCGATGTCGACGCTGTTCTCTTCGAGGAAGCGCGCGAACTCGTCTTGGGGATGGATCTTGCCTTCCATCGCATCCCAGCGGGCAAACTCCTCCGAGGGGCGCAGCTTTAACGTGACGGCATGGGCGTTGTAACCGGGGGCGGGGAAGTCTTCGCCAAGGTTATGCTCGTGCCAGTCAAGGCGTGCCGACACGGTGAGCGCGTCGAAATCCGCAATGATAACCGAGCGATCAGATTTGAAGCGGTTGGCATAAGCTGAGAGCGATGCGCGATCATCGACCGTGACCGCTTGCTGGACCCGCGAGGGAAGCCGGTTCGGGTCGGAAATGTCGAGTAGGCTGAAACTTTTCGGCAGCGCAGCGTATTCACGGCCGTCCTGGCCGAAGATGGTCGGCGCCGCGATGCGTGCGGCCTCCAGAACGGTTTCGAGGGTGCTGCGTGGATCCGCAGCAAGCACGGTGACTTGGCCGAATTGTTCGGAGCTTTGAGACATGGTTGGTCCTTTCGGGTTGGGGACGGGATCAGACGTCGATCGCGCGTCGGCGTTCGAGCTCGTCTTCGAAATCCATCTGGTTGGGGTCGCGGCGGGTAAGGCGGCCATCATCGGTGGCGAAGTAAATGCCGGTTCCCATGCTTCGGGTCGGTTTCTTGATCGAGATGTCGGGGACGACTTCGAGCTGGCCGGCTTTGTTGACCTTGATGCCGACCTTCATGGTCAGGCTACCGCCATTGCCGGTTTCGCGGATCGCCTCGATCAGCTCGGAGAGCTTGTTGTCTCCGGTTTCCAGCAGTTCGCCACGGCGAAAGCTCTGGATGAATTCGAGGAAGTTGAGTTCGTTGCGCGCCATGGCGGTTGCCTCTGTGCAGGTTGCAATAGGGGGACGGGATGCCGGTCCGCGCGGGACCGGTCACCGGAGGGTCAGGCTTTCTTGGCACGCCAACCGATGGTGGCACCGCAGCCGAAGATCGCGAGGGATGCGATCAGATCGAATGCTGCGGGGAGGATCACCTGTGCGATGATCGCAGCTGCGGCGATGCCAAGCGCGGATGGTAAGCTAAGATGCTCGATCATGCGGCTAGCCGCGACAGGTCGATGCCCAGATCCTTTGCCACGGAATCCAGAACCTTCTGCTCTTCTGGTGCAATCGATCCGTCCGCCTCCGCAACATCGAGCATGGTCAGCACAACGGCCTCTGCCATCTCGGCATCTTTGGCGATCTCGCTGATTTCCTTGCGCAGCCCCGCGCGACCGACGCGCCCGCCGCCTGCGCGATCCAGCATGGAATTGATCGTCTTCTCGATCACCTGGGGCTCAAAGCCCTGTGCGAGCACCTTATTTGCCTTCACGGCTTTGACGGTCGCGCTGACTTCGTCGTCACCAATCTCGCCGTCAGCAGCGGCCACGAGTGCTGCACCGGCACAAACGGCTTCGAGATAGTCGGTCCGGCCAGAGAACTTCTGGACGACAGCCTCTGCCTTCTTGCCAAAGAGCTTTCCAAGCATCTGATTTCCTTTTCCTTGTGAATGCCCGGAGCCGCCGGGCGCGGTTCTGTTGGGAATGTTGCCCCCGAGGGCCCTATCCACCTCGGGGGCTTCCATCCGCGTCAGGGAGGGGGAGACGCGGTTGGAATTGGCGCCGCCGGGGCTGCCGTCCCGGCGGCTCTGCTGCGCTCAGTTGGTGGGCTGGGCGGGGCAGGTTTCGGGTTCGGATTTGGCGGGGCCGAATTCGGCGTGCAGCGCTGCGATGATTGCTGCCGTGACGCGATGCGCGGTGTCTTCATCCAGCACATGCGCAGCGACCTGCAGGATGTGGAGACCGGTCAGATTATCGACGATCCAGCCGTTACTCGACATGCGAAACCGGGCCGCCATCACAGCGCCCCCTCGGCGATCTGGCTGTTCGGCGCGGTTATCGCGGTGATAATGGCGCTGCCCAGAGCGCTGTCGCGCAGCCCCGGGACCTCGTGCAGCGCGCGCCGCAGCAGGTCCTCGGTGATCAGCATCCGAACTGCCAGCATCGGCAGTTGTGCGGCAAACTCGGGGCCCATGAGCTGGGTGGGTGAGGTTGTCGACATCAGCGCACCCCCTCGACCAGCTGCTCGATCGAGCGTCCACGCGTTTCCAGGGAGGTCGGCGCGACGAAAGCCTGCACATCCGCCCAGCTGATCGCGCTGCCCGCGACGTGCCAGGCTGTGACGATGATGATGACAGCGGAAATGGTTGCGGCGACCAGTGCTACCGCGCGGATCGCGCCGGAGAGCATGGCGCCGATGCGCGGGGCGGGGCGGGCGGCTGCTTTGGCCGGGTGGGCAAGTGCGATCATGCTGCGCCCGCCTTCCGGAGCAAGCGCAGCGCAGCGTTCACGCGGCTGGCGTGGTTCCGGCTGGTGTCTTTCAGGATCGCGATCGCACGGGCGGTCAGCGTCTCCGGCTCAAGACCGGCGTCCGCCTCGGGCATGGCGAGATCTCGGACAGACAGGACGGTGGGAATGTGCATGTGCGGGCTCCATCCGGTTGGGGATGGGGATATTTATGCGTAGTGCATAAATTATGTCAATGCGATACGCATATAAATATGCGAAATATATGCGATGTGATTCTGTGATGGCAAAATCACCGAGGTTAACGCGTTGCGTTGTGCCTTGCTTGCGGTAGTCGAATTATTCACAGATTCGCCCTCAGGTTTTATTCTGGGAGCGTGAGTCAACTGGTTGCCTAAAGGACTTGTTCACCTAACGTTCTGATGTCGGCGGTTGTGGAGAGGGTAATGGTCAAGCTTTCGGTTGAGGAGGATATGAAGTTCATTCTGAGGTCGCTGCGGGCAATCAGCTCTCTTCCGGTCGGAAGAGAGCGCGTTGACGCTTTACAACGGCTGCTATCATCCGCTGCTCTTCTTCGGACAGTCCGTCCAGGGAATCCGTTATGGCCTTCACTATTGGCGCTAGCGGAGACTGCGGATCGGCCGACTCGGTAATCGGCTCCGGGCCTAAATCTCCGAATAAGAGCCACTCCGGGCGAACGCCAAATGCTTTGCCATATTTGGCTGCGTCGTTCTGGTCGTAGGCACGACTTCCATTCTCGTGCGCGGCATATGTTGGATACGGTAGTGCCAAGCGCGCGGCACCGGCCTTTGCTGATTTGTACCCAGCGCGTCGACGAGCATCTTTGAGTCTGCTGTATGCGGTGTTCATGCTCAGCTTCTACAGTATAAAAATATGCATAGCGCATTGACCTAAAAAAATGCGTAGAGCATAATAATATGCATGACGCATATTTTTCACATTTGGCCCAAGATGGCCGATCTCGCGGCGGATCTTGGTCTGAGCTATCAGACTGTCGCCGCGTGGAAGCGGCGCGGGCGCATTCCCGCAGAATATGACCTTTCGTTGATCGAGGCGGCGAATCGCAAAGGTTGCAGCCTGACGCTCGATGTTCTCGCTCATGCGCGCGCTGTTCGGAAAAGATCTCCCGAGGACGCGGCATGAGCCTTCGCCCCGCCGCATCCTCTCTCCGTTCTGATGATCGTCCTTCTCCACGGGGACACAACAGCACAGGACTTTCTGAAATGTCTTTCCGAAAATGCAGCGGCGAGGAAGCCGAGCGGGCATGGTTTGCCAGCTTGCTCTGGCGCGCCTTCCCAGAGGCGCAGTCCGAGAACGATCTGGCGGAACGTGCAGCTGAGGTCCTGACCTCGGATCGTCGCCCGGTCACCTCGCGCACGGTGCGCAACTGGCTCCGCCGGGAGAATGCCCCGCATTTTCGCTATGTGCTGAAGGTCGTCGCCTTGGTCGGTGCCGAAGCGGTGTTTCAGATCATCGATCCGGAGGCGGAATGATGCGGGTGCTCTGGCGCATGGCGCAGCGATATTACGCGGCCCGGCATCGCCGGGCGCTTCGGGTGGCGGGTCGCTCGGCTGCCGATGCCGAATGGTTCAAATCGCAGTCGGAAAGATTTTTCCAACGGATCAAGGGCGCAAGCCGCGAATAACCCGGAGATTTTGCGGCCCTCCGGTTTCGTCACCGCCTAGCCTGTCCGGCTCCGGTGACCAACTGCGGGGCGGTCTCTGCTCAGATCGCCCCGCCTTTTCTCAAACAAACGCGAATGCGCATGAGGGACGGATCAGATGTATATTGCTTCTTCTCGCACAGCCGATGAGCGCGACCTCGCGATCCTGCGCCGCGCCGTGAGCGGCGACAGCTATTCCGAAATCAGCCGCGATCACGGCAAAGGCGTCTCCTTCTCTCGCGTGCTGGTCGCGCGGATCCGGGATGCAGATCTGCGCGAGAGCGGCGAGGCGGCGAGCATTGTGATCGCAGGCTATCCGAAGGCGCGCCTCCATGGGTAAGCGATCGAATTTCCCGCGGCGGGAGCGTGATTGGTACGCGACGCCGTCGGCAGCGGTTGCGCCGCTTTTGCCGCATTTGACATGGGGCGACAGCTTTGTCGAACCCTGTGCGGGAGACATGGCACTGGTCAGTACGCTCGAGGCCGCTGGCATGTCTTGCCAATGGGCGGGCGATATCGCGCCGCGTCATGAGGATGTCCGGTGCTGTGATGCCCTCTCCGACGATCTGGCCAGCTGGGCCGAGGATGTCGATTACATCATCACCAATCCGCCATGGACCCGCTCGATCCTGCATCCGATGATCCGGCATTTCGCGGCCATGCGCCCGACCTGGCTGCTGTTTGACAGCGATTGGGCGCACACGCGGCAGTCGGCTGAGTTCACGCCGCTCCTGCGCAAGATTGTCTCGATCGGGCGGGTCAAGTGGATCCCCGACAGCACGATGACCGGCAAGGACAATTGCTGCTGGTATCTGTTCGATGACCGCCCTTCCAACGGGATGACGGAGTTCTTCGGGAGGGCAGCGGCATGAGCGATTCCGTTCTCGGCCAGCCCGGTCGTGGGCGCGGCTGCTATCATTGGCAGGGGCGGGTCTATCATGGGGCCAAGGCCGTCGCGGCGGCGGCGGGCGTTTCTCTGAATACCGTATTTCGCCACCTGCGCGCCAACGGCAATCTCGATGGCCTCAGCGCCGAGGTTGCGGGTCGGTATGAATGGCAGGGCAAGTTCTATCGCCGACAGGCCGATGTCGCGGCGGCGGCCGGCACCTCGCGGTCCGGCGTTTCACAGCACCTTAGGCGTCACGGGAACCTCAAATCGCTCGGTGTCGGTGTGGGGCGCAATAATTCCCGCGCACCGATTCCGGGGCAACCCGTTCGGGTTGGGTCACAGAAATGGGAATCGATCAGCGCCCTAGCGCGCGTGATCGGGGTATCACGGCCAACCGTCAAGCGATGGCTGAAGCGCGGTGACCTCGAGCGGCTGCAAGCTCGGCTGATGGCGGTTGATGTGCGGGCCGCGAAAAGAGGTGCCGCATGAGTGTCGGCAAAAACACTCGGGCTCTTAGCCTGACACGCATTTTCGCAAAGCAATCGATGAGAAAGGACGGCATGCATGTCGCAAGCCTCTGATTTTTGGGCTTACCCGCTGCGTCATGGCGATAAGCTGCCCGGCTATGAATGGATGCCGCTCTATACGGAGCGCCTGCTCTCGTCGCGGTTTGTGTCCACGGCCATCTTTGCTGGCCGTCGCGAAGATATAGGCACCGCTCTGCTCTTGTGGGCCAAGAGCATGAAGCAGGATCCAGCAGGAACTTTGCCGGACGACGATGTCGAGCTGGCCCAGTTCGCGAGCTTTGGCACCGATGTTGGTGCGTGGCGTGAGGCGCGAACGGTTGCGCT
The DNA here is from genome assembly GCF_000444995.1 of Paracoccus aminophilus JCM 7686. Lineage (NCBI taxonomy): Bacteria > Pseudomonadati > Pseudomonadota > Alphaproteobacteria > Rhodobacterales > Paracoccaceae > Paracoccus > Paracoccus aminophilus. Next base: position 1,212,914 of record NC_022041.1, read on the forward strand.
CTATGGCTGGCGGCCGGTTCACATTGATGATGCGCCAGAAGGTGCAACACCGCGCCTCGCCCATCCGGTGATTGCCGAAATCGCGAAGGATCAATTCTCACGGCGGCGTGGGCGCGAACGTGGGCGAGAGGTTGCAGCATTTGCGATGATGAAGTCGCGGGTGCGCGGCAAGCTTCGTGAGATCAACCACGGCAAGGTCGCTGAAAACGAATTCGCAGTGGAGCAGATCGCAGGTTGGCTGCGGGACAATGACCTCTATGTCACGGCTGAAAACGTGCGGGTCGCAATGGAAGACGTCATGGGCGGCCCCAAGGTTGTCGCCCTGGCCGGGAGAGAGGTCTGATCGATACGGCGTGGTGTTAAGGTGCTGTTAGATAACTGAAATCAACTGTTACGTGATGTTATGATAACAGTTACCAACAGTTACGATGTCAGGGGTTAACAGGTCTGCAACTGTTATTGCCCTACAGGACAGCACAACACATCACACCGACATAGACAAAGACAAGAAACCTCTTATGGCGCGGCTGAGATGCTGCGCCTGTGGATAAGTCGAGACGTGCTGAGAAACGGGGATAGCCATGAACAGCGAAGAACAGGCACAGGGCGAAAAGCGGGTTTTGCGGCTTCTGGTCGAGCCATTGAAGCGGCGCGGGCTGGCCAAGCCGTCCTCGCTGACCGTTGCTGACTTCGAGGAAATGGTCAGAGATATGTGCGCGTGGCTCGCCTATATGTCGGCTGGGAGCCTGATGGCGCTTGAGGAGCAGGTCGCGGCAAGCCCCGGCGGCAAGGATCGCGATCGCTTCCCGATCTCGAACCAGATCCTGCAATGGGCGGGCGAGATCCAGCCGCCGGGCGACAGCGCTTCACCCTTGATCCGCGCCGTCTTTTCTCATGCCTGCGGCCAGACCGCGATCGCAGAAGGCTGGGCGCCCGAACTGCTTTTCGACTTGCGAAAGAACCGACGCTGGCCGTCTGCCTGGGCGCTCGGCACCATTCGCGATGGCGCGGCGAGCACCTTGCGCCGCTATCGTGATCTCGAAGGCCGCCTGGCCCGAGAAGGTGAGCTCGGCCCGGTGGACCTTGACTGGTGGGATCGGCGCAACGCGGCGTTGCAGCGTTGCCGCGAAATCGGGGAAGGGGTTGCAGCATGACCAAGGACTATCGGCAAATGGCCCAAGGGAGGGCGGCGGAAGAACGGGCGCGCCTCGATGCGGTTCTGTCGCGCGCCACACCGGTAGAGGGCTGCGGTCCGCTGATCCCGGTGGCGCCCGCGCGGGGGCCGCAGGTGGTGGTGACGCCGCTGCGCATGGTGCCGGATCCGAAGGACGGAACCGGTTGGAAGGTCGAGGAAATGGGCTGGCGCGGCTTTAACGCCGTGCGCGCGGCAGATGTCTTTGACGATCTTGCCCGCCGAGCGGCTCGGAGAAAGGCGGCGCCGCCCTTCTCGCCGGGGCAGGTTCAGGTTGCGCGGCTCTATCGCGATCTGGTCGAACGCCATGATGCGGGCGGGATGCGCTGCTCAAGCCTTGAGGCTGGGCGCGGTGGCTCAAGCTCGGGTGGCGAGTTCATTGATGCCTTCATCGAAGAGGGCAGGGTGATCGATCTTTTGCGCCGTCGCATCGGGGCCGGTGTCGCCATGGCGGTGCGTCGAGTTCGGCCCTCGGCGCGGGGTGAGGGTGGCGCGCGGATCATTCACGACCGCGTGCTGGTTGATGAGATTTGCCTGCATGGACGGTCGTTTCGCGACGTGCTGGAGCGGCATGGGTGGACTGGGACCGCGCGAAATATCAACATGCTTGTCGTGTCTTTGACTGCGGTCCTCGAGCGCATGCGCGGACATTTTGCGCCAGCCTAAGTCAAACCCTCTTGACTGCTTAGGACGCACGGCCCTATCAATCTTTCTATCATCTATCAGTGCGCCCGGCGGGATCATCCCAAGCCGGGCGCACTGCGTTTCAGGGTCTGCGATGTCGCGTCACGCTCTCTATAAGACGGCGCGGTGGCGGTCTGCCCGGCTTGCGCATCTGCGACAGGAACCACTTTGCCGGATGTGCCAGCTGCGCGGCATCCTCAATGATGGATCTCGGTCAGCGTCGGGCGAGCCGCAGGGCAACCCGAAGCGGCGCTTTCTAGTGGTCGATCACGTCATCCCGCACCGCGGCGATCTGGTTCTCTTCTGGGATCAGTCGAATTGGCAGACGCTCTGCCCCGATCATCATGACGTGGTGAAGCAGCGCGAAGAGGTGCGGGGCTTCTCGAACGCGCGGGGCCCGGACGGATGGCCGCTCGACCCGCAGCATCCGGCGAACCGGTAGGGCCCCAGCGCGATCCGTCAGCGCGTTGCCAAAATGTCACAGATGGGAGGGGGGAGGTCGAAAGTTCAGGGGCGTCGGGCCCAGGGACCGGCGTCCATCCTTTCTGTGCGCAAAGTCGAAATTGGATAGAAAAAGCCCAAGGTTAGGAAGAGGTAATGGCAAGGGGACGCAAGCCTGCCGAGTCTGTCGTCGTGCCGATGAAGGACGACGGCGACGCCGGTCACAATCTGCAGGCCCGTGCTATCGCCCGCGCCGCCGAGCTTCGGCCCGAAGGGCTGCTCGACAAAGAACGCTGGGTTTATGACCGGTTGGCGCCCCACCTTTGCCATCCGACCAAGGCCCGACTGAACGAGATCAACATCTTCATGTTCGTTCAGCTTTGCCGGTCGGTTGTGCGCTACGAAGATTACCAGCTGCTGCTGGCCGAGTTGGGCGAGACCTATACCGCGCAGACGCGCAACGGCATCCAGATCAAATCCCGGCCCGAGATCGCCCAGCTCAACGAGACTTGGCGGCAGATCCGTGCGCTTGGGGGCGACTTCGGTATGACGCCGGCGGCAGAGCGTTCGCTTGGCGGGGGTGGCCAGCTTGGCTTCACCTTCCCGGACAACGGCGATGACTTCACTTGAAGCCGCGCCGGCGGATCGCTATGCGGCCGATCCAGTCACCGCTTGGGCCGAGGATGTGGCGGCCGGGAAGGTCACTGCCGGGCCGCATGTGCGTAACGCCGCCGCGCGGCACATCCGCGATCTGGCCGAAGGACCGGGGCGCGGGCTCGTCTGGGATGTCGATGAGGCCAAGCGGGTCATCGGCTGGTTCGCCCGTAACCTGCGGCTCAATGGCGGGCAGTTCGAAGGCAATCCCTTTGTGCTCCATCCGAGCCAGGCGTTTCGCGTCGGCTCGCTCTTTGGTTGGAAGATCAAGGCAACGGGGCTGCGCCGCTTTCGCCGCTTCTATGACGAAGAGGGCAAGGGCAACGGCAAGAGCCCGATGCTCGGCGGCATTGGCCTCTTCCTGCTGGTCGGCGATGGCGAGGCGCGCGCCGAGATCTATTCAGCGGCTGCCAAGAAGGATCAGGCGCGCATCCTCTTCAATGACGCCGTGGCCATGGTCGATCAATCGCCGCGGCTGGCATCGAAGATCGTGCAGCATGGGATCGAGCCGGTCTGGCAGCTGAGCTATCGCGGCAAGGATGGTGGCAAGCGGTTCTTCAAGCCGATCGCCAATGAGACCAAATCCCGCGGCCAATCCGGACCGCGTCCGCATGCGGCACTCTGCGATGAGGTCCATGAGCATCCGAGCCGGGATACGATCGACATGCTCGAGCGCGGCTTCAAGTTCCGCAAGCAGCCGATGCTCTGCATGGCGACGAACAGCGGGTCTGATCGCAAGTCGATCTGCTGGGAGGAGCATCAGCACGCGGTGCAGGTCGCCGCGGGGATCAAGGAGGATGATCGGACCTTCGCCTTTGTCTGCTCGCTCGATGAGGGCGACGACTGGGCCAATGATCCGAGCTGCTGGGTCAAGGCCAATCCGTTGCTGGGCGAGACGATCACCGAGGAATGGCTGGCCGAGCAAGTCAACCAGGCGAAGATGATGCCGGGCAAGCGCAACGGCATCGCCCGGCTGCACTTTTGCGAATGGACGCAGGCGCAGACGGCGGCGATCAAGCGTGAAGCTTGGCTCGCCTGCACAGGCGAGGTCGATGAGGAGGAGATGCTGCGTGCGGGCTATCCCTGCTATGGCGGTCTCGACCTCAGCCGGACGCGGGACTTTACCGCGCTGACGTTGCTCTGGCTAATCGATGCGACCCGTGACGCCGAGCGCTTCGTGACCAAGACTTGGTTCTGGACCCCGAAGGACACGCTCGCCGATCGCGCGGCGCTGGACCAGACGCCCTATGATGAATGGCATCAGCAGGGCTATCTCGAGGCGGTGCCGGGCGACCGGCTCAAATATGCCTGGCTCGCCGATGCGGCGGCGCGGCTCAACGCGAAGTTCGCGCCGATCACCATCGGTTGCGACCAGTACGGCCTCGAGCGGCTGCAGGAGAACCTGACGGATATCGGCGCGGCAATCCCGGCCGAGATCCACCCGCAGGGCTTTCAGAAGCGGATCCTGGAAAAGGACGCCTCGCAGCCCGAAGGCCAGCAGGAAATCTATTTGTGGATGCCCGACAGCATCAACAAGCTGGAGGCGGGGCTCTATGAGCAGCGCTTCCTGATCGATCGCAACCCGCTCATGGACAGCATGGCGGCCAGCGTCGTCTATGCCGAGAACCGCACCGGGCATCGGATGTTCGACAAGCCCAATGCCTATGGCCGCATCGACGGCATGGTCTCTCTCGCCATGGCAACCGGTGTGGCGCTCTGCAGGCCACGCGGTGCCGGGCCATCCATCTACGAGGAACGCGGAATTTTGGTGATCTGATGGGATACTTCAACCGCCTTGGCGCGGCGCTGCTCGGTCAAGGCGGGGTGAAAGCCGCGGTTTCCGACGGTCCGCCTTCCTATGACCTGAGCGATCCGCGCATCGTGGAGTTGATGGCGGCGCTCAGCCAAACCGAGAGCGGCGGACAGGTCTCGGTCGCCAGCGCCTTGCGCAACACCACGGTGTTTCGCTGCGTCAGCCTGATCAGCTTTGCCATGGGGATGCTGCCCTTGCAGCTTCACCACAGCAAGGACCGCAGCAAGGCGCGCGAGCATCCGCTTTATGCCCTGCTCGCGGTTCAGCCGAACGATTGGCAATCAGCCTTCGACTTCAAGGCGTGGATGCAGTTGCAGGCGCTGGTGCGCGGCGATGCCTTCGCGCTGATCGTGCGCAGCATGGGGCGGCCGATCCGGCTGGTGCCTCTGAAGCCCGGCACGGTGACCGTGGTTCAGCGCGCCGATTGGGCCGTGGATTATCACTATCAGCCCGCGCGCGGCGGCAAGCAGATCTTTGGCGCGAACGAGATCCTGCATCTGCGCGGTCTCTCTGAGGATGGGCTGCGCGGCATGTCCTTGGTCAAACAGGCCGCCGAAGCAATCGGCCTCGCCGCGCAAGCTCAGAAGGCGGCGGGGCGGCTCTTCAAACAGGGCATGATCGTCGGCGGCATCCTGAAGCATCCGGGCAAGATCAGCCCTGAGGCCTTCGCCCGGCTCAAGGCGAGCCTAGAGGATCGGCGCGGGGCAGATGGGGCCTATAAGGAGATGATCCTCGAAGAGGGCATGTCCTGGGATGTGCCGTCCGCAACCAGTCGCGACAGCCAGCATCTCGAGATGCGCGGCATGCAGATTGAAGAGATTGCCCGCGTCTTCGGCGTGCCGCGCCCGCTCCTGATGCTCGACGACACTTCATGGGGATCGGGCATTGACGTGCTCGGCCAGTTCTTCGTGCGCTACGGGCTCGCGCCGTGGTTCACGGCTTGGGAGCAAGCCATCCGCCGGTCGGTCCTGACCGGCGCGGAAAAGGAAGAGCTTTACGCCAAGTTCAATGACGGGGCGCTGCTGCGCGGCTCGATGAAGGATCAGTCGGAGTTCTTCGCCAAGGCGCTTGGCGCCGGGGGGCATCAGCCCTGGATGTCAGTCAAGGAAATCCGCGACCTGCAGGATCTTCCCGAGATCGATCCCAAAGACCTGCCGCCCGCTCTGGGCCAGAGAAAGGAGAAGGGCAATGAGCCTTCGCAAACTGCCTGAGATCGCTGCAGCGCGCCTGCCCACGGTCTGCGCCTTTGAGCCCGATGCCGATGCGGTCGAGCGTTGGAGCCCTGGCATGATGGCTGCGGTTTCGGGCGAGACGACGATCAGCATCCTCGATGTCATCGGCGAGGATTACTGGACCGGTGGCGGCGTGACCTCGAAACGGGTCGCCGCTGCCCTGCGTGCCATCGGCGATCAGGATGTCGTGGTCGATATCAACTCGCCCGGCGGCGACTTCTTCGAGGGCGTGGCGATTTACAACGCCCTGCGCGCCCATCCCCGCAAGGTGACGGTGCGGGTCATTGGACTGGCCGCTTCGGCTGCCTCGATCATTGCCATGGCTGGCGATGAGATCCAGATCGGCAAGGCAGGATTTTTGATGATCCACAACTCCTGGGTCATGGCGATCGGCAATCGTCACGATCTTGCCGATGCCGCGCGGACGATGGAGCCCTTCGACGATGCCATGGCCACGGTCTACAGCGATCGGGCCGGGGCGACGAAAGCCAAGGTCACCGAATGGATGGATGGCGAGACCTGGTTCAACGGCGAGCAGGCGGTGCAAGAGGGTTTGGCCGATGCCTTTCTCGCGGCCGATGCCGTCGCCGAAGACAAGACCAAGGCGGAGGCGGCGCGCGGGGTGAATGCCACCCGGCGCATCGACGCACGCCTCGCCAAGACTGGCATGCCTCGGACGGAACGCCGCGCGCTTCTGGCCGAGTTGAAAGGGGGCACGCCCGACGCTGCCCCGCCCGCTACGCATGACGCTGGCGCACTGGTCGCAGCCCTCGCTGCGGCATCCCTGACAATCCGGTCATAACGGAGGTATCCCATGACCAAACATTTTGCCCCCGCGAAAGCTCGCGGGATTGTCTCCGTGCGTGCAGATGGTGATGCGCTGTCGCTGATCCGGGCGCTGAATTCGGACTGGAAGGCGCATAAGGATGCGCAGGCCGAGAAGGACAAGCAGCTCGCTGCCCGCTTCGACGATGTCGTCACGACCGACAAGCTGGTCAAGATCGAGGCTTCGGTCGGCGCGCTGACCGGGGCGCTTGATGAAGCCAACGCCAAGCTGGCGGCTCTGGCGCTGAACGGGCCCGGCGGACAGGATGAGCGCAGCCAGGAAGAGCGGGAATACTCCGCCAGCTTCGATGCGTGGTTCCGCACCGGCGAGGGCGAACGCGACCTGAAGGCGCTGGCCAAGAACGGCGGGATCAAGGCGGCCTACTCGGTCGGCTCCGATCCGGATGGCGGCTATACCGCGCCGGTGGAATGGGACCGCACCATCACCGACAGGCGGGTCGAGGTCTCGCCCATGCGCCAATATGCGGGCGTCCAATCGGTCTCGGGGCAGGGGTTCAAGAAGCTCTACAACGTCCACGGCACGGGCGCGGCCTGGGTCGGGGAAACCGGCGCACGCCCGCAGACGGCAAGCTCGACGCTGGTCGAATACGATTTTGCCTTCGGTGAGCTTTACGCCAACCCGGCGGCGACCGAGCGCATCCTCGAAGATAGCGAGATCGATATTGCGAGCTGGCTTGCAGGCGAGGTCAACATCGAGTTCGCGCGGCAGGAGGGCCTTGCCTTCATCAACGGCGACGGCGTCAACAAGCCCAAGGGCCTGCTGCGCTATGACGCGGCGACCGAGGCCGCGCTGCCCGTCGCGCAGCGCCACCCGCTCGGCGCGATCGGCGAGGTCAACACCGGCGCGGCAGCAGGGCTGACCGCAGATGGGCTGATCGATCTGATCTATGATCTGCCCGAGGATCGCTCGACCGGGGCGGCGCTCTATGCCAACCGCAAGAGCCATGCTGTCATCCGCAAGATGAAGGATGGCGAGGGCAACTTCCTGTGGTCGCCGCCGTTCCAAGCGGGCCAACCGGCGCAGGTCCTCGGCCAGCCGATCCGCGAGCTCTCGGGCCTGCCCGATGTTGCAGCCAATGCCGTGCCGATCGTCTTCGGCAATATGGCCGAGGGCTATCGGATCTTCGATCGCGTCGGCGTGTCGGTGCTGCGCGATCCCTACACCAACAAGCCCTACATCCTGTTCTACACCCGCAAGCGCGTCGGCGGCGGGCTCTGGAACCCGGAGTGGCTGCGCTATCACCGCGTCGCTGCCTGATCGGGCGGGTCTGCATTGATCGAAGGGGCGGCGCGACCGCCCCTTTTTCTATGGAGAAGGAGGCCAATTATGGCGAAGCTGACCAAGCCCATCACCGGCGTGCCCGATGGTGAAATCTATCCGCGCGTGATCCCGGCAGGGGAAGACTGCCCCGCCTCGCTCGTGACCTATGCCCAAAGCGAGGGCGCGTTCGATCCTCTGCCTGATGGCAACATGCCCCTGACGCTCCGCGCCGACATTCTCGAATCCCCGGAGTTTCAGGCGGTCTTTGCCGAGATGATGCGCGAAGCGAAGGAGGCTGCGGATGAAGCGCTTGCGAAAGTCGATGAGCGCAGCTCCGAGCTGGAGGCACGGTCGAGCGCGCTCGACCTGCGCGAGGCAGATCTCGATGCGCGCGAGGCCGATCTGGCTGCACGTCTCGCTGCCATTGAGGCGCATCCGTCGCGCGACGATGAGGCGGCTCATCAAGCCGCGGATGAAATCGATGCCGCGAAGGGAGAGGCGGCGAAGCCGAAAGGCCGGGCTGGGAAAGCTGAAGCGGGCGAGCCGTCGGCATGATCCCGCGTCTCGTGGTCGCGCCGACCGAGCTTCTGGTCACGCTAGAGGATGCCAAGGCACATTGCCGGATCGACGGCAGTGACAGCAACGCTCTGGTTCAGGGCTATATCGATGCCGCCATAGCCTATCTCGATGGCTATCGCGGCATTCTCGGCCGTTGCATCATGACCCAGACTTGGGAGATCGATCTGCCCTGCCTCGGGCGCCATCGCCTGCCGCTGCCGGATGTGATCGAGGCCAGCGCCGTGGATGCCGAAGGCGAAGAGATCGCCTGCGAGTTAGTGCAAGATGCGCGGGGCAGCAGCGTCATTCTCGCCGGTGCGGCGACGGTGCGCTTTACGGCGGCGCTGCCGGAAGAGCTGCGCCCGAGCCTGCGCGTCGCGGTGCTGTTGCTGGTCGGGCATTGGTATGAGAATCGTGAGGCGGTCACGTCCACGGCGCCGCACGAGCTGCCAATGGCTGTCGATGCACTGCTCGCGCCGATCCGTTGGTGGGCGCCATGACCGCGGGCAAACTCGATCGCCGCATTGCCTTCCAGTCGCCGATCGAGGGCAAGGATGCCGACGGCAAGGTCGTGCAGGCATGGTTCGATGAGTTCACGCTTTGGGCAGGGGTTCGCTATCTCAAAGGCGGCGAGGCGGTGATGCAGGCTCGGCTGGCCGCGCGGGCACCCGTCCTGATCATCATTCGCCGGTCGAGTGATGCGGCCCGGATCACCAATGCCTGGCGCTGTCTCTTTGACAACGAGGTTTATCATGTGAAGGAGCTGCCCCGCATGACGGAGGATCGCGCCTATCTCGAGTTCCTCGCCGAAGCGGTGATCACGCCGTGAGGGCCGGTCGCAAGCTGCGGGTCATGGTCATCGCCCGGATTGAGGCGGCTGTGCCCGCGCTCGCGGGACGGGTCTATGACCGCCCCACCGAAAAAGCCGCCGCACCCTATGCCGCGCTTGGACCGAGCGATTGGCGGCCAGACGATGCAGAGTGCATCGCGGGTCGCGTGATCTCGCTCCAGATCGATGTTTGGGAGAAAACCGAGAGCAAGGGCGCGCTCGAGGATCTGACCGATGATGTCGCCGCTTGCCTCAAGGGCTGGGCCGATACCGACGCGCTCACCATGCATCCGATCGAGATCGCGCTCGTTCGCGTCATGGATGACCCCGATCCGGATTGGGTCCATGGCGTGGTCCAGATCGAGGTCGAGGTAGAGGAGTAGGGTATCCAAGTCGGGTCAGTATTCAGAAGTTTAGAGGCTGATCGGCACCAAATTGAGCGCCGGCGCATACCCCTGTCTCCGACAAAATGGTTTCGTCGTCCTTTTCGACATCCATCACTGAATTGGCCGGTGACCAGCGGAAGTGGTATCCGTCAATGTTCGCGGTTTCAAAGCGAGTTGAGCCGGAACCCAGCGCCATAACAACCGGCCCTCGACCGCCGACAGTTATGACGCCCGACAAATCTACGTTTGTCCGAGAGAAAGACATGATCACATTCGGTATGGTCGGAAACTCGCAAGAAAGAGCGAATTGGTCAAACTCATCCGGTCGGTCATTCGCCAATGCGGGGAGCGTAAGTACCAATGCCAAAGCAATAATTGGGAGTGCGTGGCGCATGGTTAATAGCTCCGGATTGAAACTCAAGCTGTCCGCTATCCCAGTCAAGGTCCTTGAGGCTGTCAAGAGCCAGATGGAGGCTTACGCCAATCAGATTGTGGGTGAGATGCGGATGCTTGCCCCAGTTCTCGCTGAGCCTGATCCGCGCCGAACGCCGGGCGCGCTGCGGAATAGCATCGGATGGACTTGGGGGAAGGCGCCAAAGGGGGCAATGACCATTGCTGAGGTCAAAGGCAACAAGATCGAGGGGCTGTTCATTACGATCTATGCCGGGACGCGTAGCAAATCGCTTGGCGGCAATGATGCCTATTATGCTCGATGGGTGGAGTTCGGAACGAAAGGTGCCCCGGCGCAGCCGTTTTTCAATGTCACCTGGCGCGCCAATCGCAACCGGGTCCGTCAGGGCATCAACCGGGCCATGAAGAAGGCCGTCCAATCCATCTGAAGGAGGCGACATGCCAAAGCCAACGCGCGCGGAGTACCGCGTGCTGAAGTCGTTTGACTACGTGCCCAAGCAGAGCGTGGTCATCGCTTTCAAAGCGGGGCAGCTCCGTTCGGGCCTGACCGCAGACATGATTGCCCGGGGAAAATCACTCGGCGCTCTCGAACCTGTTTCCACCTCAAAGGAGCCTGACAATGGCTAAGCCGAAAACCTATTCCGGGTCGCTCGTGGCGATCTACCTCGAAGGCGCGGTCGCCGGGCAGTTCACACGTCCGTGCGGTCTGACACAGCATTCCGTGTCATTCACGAAGAACATGAACGAGGTCGATGTGCCGGACTGCGATGATCCGGACCTGCCGGCGTGGATCGAGCGCGAGGTTTCCTCACTCGATTTCTCTGGCAATGGTTCCGGCGTGCTTGCGGTCGGAGCTGTCGATACCTGGTGGGAAGCCTTCGAATCGAAGGAATCTATCCCGGCCCGGGTCTATATCGGCAAGCCGGATGATGTTCAGAATGGGCGTTATTGGGCTGGCAATATTCATGTCAGTTCGTTCGAGGTCACCGGCAATAAAGGCGAAAAGGCGCAGGTCTCGATCGCCTTTGCCTCTGACGGCGAAATGACCTTCCATAACATCACGGCACCCTGATGCGCGAGCCGGAGTTCCTCAACTGGGCAGGAGGGGAGCATCCCTTCCTGCACCGTATCGGTGAATTGCTGGCTCTGGAAAAGTCATGCGATTCCACAACCGGCGAAATCTATGAGCGCCTTGGCTCCTCGCTGGTCGGGGCGCTGCGATGGGGTGTGCGCGATGTCAGCGAGACGATTCGCCTTGGCCTGATCGGCGGCGGGATGGATCCCGGAAAGGCACGCGAGCTAACTCTCGGTGCGATTTCATCTTTTGGCCTCATGGCTCTAGCCCCGACCGCCCTGGCAGCGCTTTATGGGTCGCTGCGCGGCGACGATGAAGAGGTGGTGCCGGATGGGGACGGTCTGCCGCAGGACGAAAAAAAAACACACCGCAAGGCTAGATCCTGAGGGCCTTTATGGCTCCGGCGCCGTCCTCGGCTATCGTCCTCTGGACGTGCGTGAGATGACGCTGGACGAGTTCGGCGCCTGCGTCGCGGGCTGGAATCGGGCGCAGGGAACTGGCCCGGCACCCGATCTGTCGGATGCCGATTACGACGCGCTTGCTGCGCTCACCGATGTATTCAATGGGGTTAGCCATGGCGAAGGATGATAGCGATCTTGCGATCGATATTGGCGTCAGCATGCAAAAGCTGAACCGTCAGCTTGCAAAGGTTGAAGCCGATTTCGTCAAAGCGGCCAAGAAACAGGAAGCGAGTTTCAAAAAGACGAACGAGCGGATCGCCAAGGATTTCGATCGCCTGCAGCAGCAGGCCAATGCTTCACTGTCCAAGATCCGCGCTCCTACTGGCCTCTCGTCGCTTGGTGGCCTGGGCGCTGGTCTGGCCGGCGCTCTCTCGGCGCGCGAGTTGGTCCGAATGACCAGCACTTGGACTGATTTGTCTGGCCGCGTCGGGCTCGCCGTCGGGCAGATGGATCAAGCGCCGGAGGTGATGAAGCGTATCTCTGAGATGGCGCGGCGCACCTACTCAAGCCTCGAATTGACCGCCGAGAGCTATCTGGCAAACGCGACCACGCTTCGGGAGCTTGGCCTTTCAACCTCGGAAAGCCTTGATTTCACCGAGGCGCTCAACAACGCTCTGGTCGTTTCCGGGGCGAAAGCCCAGACTGCGGCCTCCGTCCAGGATGCACTGTCGAAGGCCATGGCGCTCGGCGCGCTCAAGGGCGATCAGCTTAACACCGTCATTGCCAGCGGCGGGCGGGTAGCCGAGCTTTTGGCGGAAGAACTCGGCGTTGGTGTGAACCAGCTGCGCAAGATCGGTACCGAGGGTGGCATTACCGGAGCCGTGATCGACAAGGCACTGCGCGGCAATCTGGAAAAGCTGCGCACCGAAGCCGATTCCATGTCGGCGACTATCAGCGATGCTTTCCAACTTCTGCAGAATGCTGTCCTGGAATACGTTGGCACGACGGATAAGGGTCTTGATGCCAGCGAACGGCTCGCGGCGGCGCTCATTTTTGTCGCCGATAACATCGATCTCGTCGTTGCGGCGGGCGGCGTCCTGGCGGGGCGCGTTCTCGGACCGGCAATGCTTGCATTGTTGACCCGTACCTCGGCGGCCTTCGTGGCAACAGCTGCGGCCCTCCGGACCACGGCAGCAACGGCGGGCGCAGCGGCTGCGGCGATGACCGGGCTGAAAGCTGCGATGTCCTTTCTCGGCGGCCCGATCGGGCTTGTCCTCGCCGGATTGACAGCCCTGCCCCTGGTCACGACATCGGCAGCAGAACGGACGGCAGAGTTGAGGCGTGTCGGAGAAGGTGCAGCAACGGCGCTCAATGCCTTTGCCGAAGCCTCCGAGAAAGCAAAGGCCGAGCAGTCCGGGCTGGCGGGCGAGGTTTCCCGGACCACGGCGAACCTGCTCATGCAAAGCCGCGCTGCATTGCAGGTCTCGCTCAAAGAATTGCGCAAACAGGCGGGTGCGCAGGATGGCCGCCTGACGGGCAGTAGCAACTGGATCTTTGCCGGTGAGATCGACGGCGCGGTCCGCGTGCTTGAACCTGCCGCGCGGGCTGGCGCGGAGTTCAATAGTCATTTGAGCGATATCCGTACAGGCCTTCAGGGGATTGGTAGCAGAAAGACCGATGTTGCGGCGCTGGTCGCGCGGATGGATCAGTTGGCCGGTGTCGGCGATGAGGTTTCTGGCATTCTCGCGGAGGTTGACGCTCGCCTGAAGGAGGGTGACAGCCGCGCACTCGAGGAAGCAAAGGTCGAACTCATTCGGCTTGCAGAGGCTGCCGGTGCCTTTGAGGCTGAGCTGGCCGCTGTGAAAAAGGCCAAGACCGCCGAAGAGCAGCGAGCAGCATTCGACCTACTGCGCAAGTCGATGGGCGAGGCATCACAGGCTGGTCAGGTTTTGCGCGATACGCTGATGTCAAGTCTACGCGAGAACCTGTCGGATTGGGCCAATACCGAAATTCTGATCTCGGCCGTCGAGGAAGCGCTGAAGGGGAATTTGCAGGCGGCTCAGGCGATATTGGCCAACGGCAATCCATTTGCAAAGGTCGAGGCTGGGGCATCCAGTGCGACTACGGCGGTAAACGCGCTTAAGGAAGCAATGGATGCCCTGCCGAAGGAGATTCAGACCCGTGTCAGTGGACTTGAAAACGCTTCTGAAGGTCTGACCGCCTCGGCCTCGCTATTGCGGCAGTTTGAAGGCTTCTCGGCAACACCCTATTGGGATGTCAACGCATATCGTGCGGGCTTTGGTTCTGATGAGATCACGCTTGCCGATGGTTCTGTCCATCAAATCACGGCTGGAATGCGCGTCTCTGTGGAGGATGCGAACCGCGACCTACTCCGCCGGATCGGCAACTTTCAGGATGGAATTCGCCGGGATATCGGGGCTGAAACCTTTGAATCATTCAATCCGGCGCAACAGGCTGCCTTGACCAGTGTCGCATATAACTACGGTTCTCTCCCGGACCGCATCGTCGCCGCGATCAGAAGCGGCAATAACGACAGCATCGTCACGGCTATTGCGAGCCTGCAGGAACATAACGGTGGGGTTAATCGGGATCGGCGTCTTGCAGAGGCATCGATCTTTGCCAATGGCGTGGGCGTCGAAAGCGCGGCGCAAAGGCAGGAATCCGATGCTGCAAAAGCTAAGGCAGAGGCCGAGCGTGAAGCAAAGGACGCCATTACGGAACGCACCAAGGCGGAAAAGGAGGCCAAGGAAGCCCGTGCCGATCTCGTCAAGCAGGCAACTCAGCAGGTTAACGACGCCGCCTTCGAGGTCGAGCTGATCGGAAAAACCGCCTCGGAGCAGGCCCGCTTGCGCGCGATCTATCTGCTTACAAATGACGCCAAAGCGCGTGGGATCGATCTCAACGAGCGGCTTGCTGGTTCGGAAAAGACCTACGGCGACATCATCGCCGAGCAGGCGGCCAAGGTCGGCGAGTATGTCGCGCAGCAGGATCGTCGGACGAAAGCCGTTGAGAATGCAGCTGAACGCGAGCAATTTTTAGTAGGCGTCCAGGACACCCTCAAGGACGGCCTGCTCGACGCGATCGTGGCGGGCAACAGCTTCGCTGATGTCCTCGGTAATGTCGCCAAGATGCTCGCCAAGGCCGCGCTGGAGGCGGCGCTGTTCGGGTCTGGGCCATTCTCTGGCGGCGGGTCGGGGTTGCTGGGCGGGCTGTTCGGCAGCATCTTCGGCGGGGGCGACAAGTTGGTCGGAGCGCTACGCGGCGCGGGTGCGCCTGCTGTCCTTCCGGGCCGCGCCAATGGCGGCCCCGTTACAGCCGGTCAGATGTACATGACTGGCGAGCGCGGGCCGGAGCCGTTCGTCCCGGCGGTCAACGGGCGGATCTTGAGCGTCCCGCAGGCGCAGGCCGCGCTGCGCGGGGGGCAGGGCGGCGGCAGCGCAACCTTTGCGCCGCAGATCCATATCGCGGGCGATGCCAGCGAGAAGACCGTGGCGCTCATCAAAGCGGCGCTGGCGCAAGAAGGGGCGAAGTTCCCCAGCCGGTGGCGCGCGGCCCAGAAAGAATTCTCTCAGAGGACGTAATGCCAGAGATCATCGAATGGCCTTGCGGCCTTGGGCTGCGCGATACCGATTTCTTTCTGAAATGGACCACGCGCAGCGCCGGGCGCAACCTTGCCGGATCAGAGCAGATTATCGGGGTCAACTCGGCAGTTTGGGAAGTCTCGCTGACCTTTGGCCAGACCTTCAAAGCTGACCGGCTGCGCGCCTTCGAGGTGCTGGTGACGCGGATGCGCGGGCGGACCAATATCGCGAGCCTCTGCATCTGCGATCCGTTTCGCTACGGCCCGCGGGTCGCGCCCCGGCAATGGCCCTTCGACGATGACGTCTGGTTCTCGGACGGCACGGGATTCGCGGATCCGACCAGCGGCATGCAGGATCTCCTGCTCAAAGCGGCGGCCTCGGCCGGCGCGACCTCTTTCGTGACCGAGACCAGCAATCCGACGCGCCCGAACCTGCGCCCCGGCGACATGTTCTCGCGCGATGGATTTCTCTATCGCGTGACCGGCAGCCAGCCCGGCGGTCAGGTCTCGTTCGAGCCGCCGCTGCGCGCGAACCTGCCGCTTGGCGTCCGGCTCGTCACAGATCCGCCGCGGTTCTATGGCCGCTTTGCCTCGGACGATGAGGGGCGGCGGGTACGCGAGAACCTCAAATGGGGCCAGCAGGTCACCGTCAACTTTGTCGAGGCGTTTGATCGATCGTGAGTGCGTGCATCATGGGATTACCGCACAAGAAAGCTCTGGAAAGGCTGCATCCTTAGCTGTGCGCAAAGATTGCCGCAGCGCTGAAAGGGTGTTGGCCCGGTAGGGGTGATCCTCGACCGTGATCCTTGCAATCTCATCGACCAGCAGAATGGCTTGATGAATTGCCGCGCGAATATTGTCGTCATTTGACGCCATGAACCTGTCCATTCGTTGTTGATGTGTGCGCCAGTTACGCGCGCCACTCCAAGGAAGTCCAGAAAAAGGAACATTTTGTCTTGGCTTTCACCCCTGCGCAGGTCGCGCTTCTCGACGCCAATCGCGAGCTGGTCGAGTGTCGACGCCTGTTCCATGTTGCCTTTGCCAGCGCGAGCTATCGGCTGATCGAGGGTAGCACGCCGGACACGCTCGGCGGGGTCACCTGGCAACCCGCCCATGACTGGGTCCAAGCGGCGGCGATCGAATCCGGTGGTCCGTTGGAGGCGGTGCCCGCGATCTATCGCATCGGCAAGAACCCTCTGCCGCTCCTGCTTGCGGCGCTCGACAACCGCGCCGAATGGTGGGGGCGTCCGATCCAGCAATACCTGCAGCTCTATTCCGGCGGCGTGCCGGTCGGGCCGATGGTCTCGATGCATCGGGGCAGGATCCGCGATGTCAAAAAGGTCCAGACTGCCGAGCTCGAATATCTCGAGATCCGCGCCGAGAGCCCGCTCGACATCCGCAATATGACACCGCTTGGCGAATATACCGATCGCGACCAGCAACGGCGCTCAGCCGGGGATCGCGGCTGCGAATTTGCGCCGAGCCTCGTCGGCAAGGTCATCATCGGTTGGCTGCGCGGGTAGGCGATTACATCCGCCAGAGCTGGCATCGACCCTGGAGCTGGGGCGAGGTCGATTGCACGCTCTGGGTCGCGGATTGGTGCCTCTTGCATTGGGGCCTCGATCCGGCGGCGCGCTGGCGCGGGCGATATGCGACCGAGGTGGAGATGCGGAGGATCACCGGCGGCGATCTGCCGGGGTTTTTGGCGCAGGAATGCCCGCTGCCGCAACGCGCGGCTGCGCGTGAGGGCGATGTCGCGGTGATCGCGGTCGCGGGTCATGAGGTCGCGGCGATCCGCCATGGCGAGAAATGGGCTTTTCGTAAGCCGCGTGGTGTCGGGCTGGTCCGCGCCGAAGCAATCCAGATCTGGGGAAGATGAATGCCACAAGTTGGGGCTTGGCTGGTGGCGACATGGAGCGCCCAAACGGTCGTGGGCTTTGCTCTGCGCACGGCAGCCGCCATCGCGTTGAATATGGCGGTGGCCAAAGTCACCCAGCCGAAAGGGCCAAAGCCGCGCGATCTGCAGACCGAATTGCGCGACAGCAACGCGCAGCGCATCCGCCATCTTGGCCGGGTGCGCGCCTCGGGCGCCGCGATGTTCTGGGATTGGGCGCAGGTCGGCGGTCAGCGACGGCTCTTCAAGCTCTTGGCGATGGGGCAGGGCGGGATCTCGGCGGTTGAGACGGTGTGGCTCAATGACAAGGAGGTCACACTCTCAGGGACTGCGGTGACCAGCAAACCCTATGACGGCGTGGTCAGCATCGACTGGCGCTCTGGCCAGAGCGCCCTGCAATCGGGCGGGGCCTATGCTGCGCTGCAGGCAGCGTTTCCGGGCTGGACGCCGAACCACCGGCTGCGCGGGGTCGGCACGATCTTGGGCACCTTCGATGCGGTCAAGGGCGACAAGATCTCGGAGATCTATAGCGGGGGCGATCCGCAGATATCGGCGCTGATCAAGGGCGATGCTTGCCACAACCCGATCACCGGCGACGCGACCTGGTCCGACAATATCGC
Organism: Paracoccus aminophilus JCM 7686; assembly: GCF_000444995.1. Taxonomy (NCBI): domain Bacteria; kingdom Pseudomonadati; phylum Pseudomonadota; class Alphaproteobacteria; order Rhodobacterales; family Paracoccaceae; genus Paracoccus; species Paracoccus aminophilus. The sequence continues at coordinate 1,230,812 of NC_022041.1, forward strand.
CGTGCAGGCGCGGGATGTGCTGACCCATCCGAGCTATGGCCCGCTGCGGCTCGCCGATCTCGACACGGCCTCTTTCGCCCAGGCCATTGCCGATTGCGAGGATCCGATCCCGCGCAAGGCACCGGGCACCGCGCGGCGCTATATCGGCGGCGGCAGCTATGCCCTGTCCGAACCGGTGGTCGATGTCCTGCGCCGCCTCGAGGATGCTTCTGCGGGCCGGTTCTACATCACCAGCGAGGGCAAGCTCGGCTTTCGGGTCGGCAAATGGCGCGCGCCGAACTACACGATCCGGGAGGAGCATATCGTCAGCCTCGACATCGGGCCGGGCTCTGGCGAGTTCGAGCGCGTCACCACGCTGGTGCCCAAATATGTTGCGCCCGAAATCGGCTGGCAGCAGACCAGCGCTGATCCTTGGGATGATGCTGCGGCGCTGGCGCTTTATGGCGAGAGCGCGGCGAAAGAGATCGACTTCCCTTGGGTGCAGAGCCACGGGCAGGCGCGGCGGCTTGCCAAGATCAAGATGGCCAAGCTCAATCCGAGTTGGCGGGCGACGGTGCGGTTGCGCTTCTGGGGGCTGTTGCTCCTCGAAGAAGAAACCGTGCGCCTGCATCTGCCCGAGCTTGGGCTGATTAATGCGAGCGCCTGGATCGACGGCTTTGCCTTTGACGCCGAGGGCGATGACGGCGTGGTCACGGTCCAGCTGATCGCGGCAGATCCGGCGAGCTTTAGCTGGACTGCCGCGGAGGAGGGCGACCCACCCTCGGTCCCGGAGAAAGTCGAGCCCGGTCAGCAGCTTCTCGCGGCGCCGGTGATCTCCTCCCTGACAATCGCCAACAATGACGGGCCGCCCTATATCCGCATCGAGGTCGATCCGATTGACGGGCCGTATTATCTCGGCGGCTATTACCGGCGCGCGGGCTCGAGCTTTCGCTATGGGCTCGAGGTGCAGGACATCCGGGTGGGCGGCAAGCTCGTCGCGCGGAGCCTGCCCAATGCCGATCGCGGCGAATATGAGATTGGCATCGGCTGGTATAGCGCGCGCCCAGATAGCGGCGCGGCGCCGGGCGGCAATGATGCGGCCTCAGAAATCACGACGGTGACGGGCATCGAGGTTGTCGCCAATACCACGCCTCCCGATGCGCCGCAGATCATCAGCAAGTCCGGGACGGCTGGCGGCACGCTGACGGTGATCATGGCTCCGGATCTCGGCGCCAATTACTACCGCACCGGACTGTGGCGCGCCGCGCCAGCCGCGCCGTTCAGCGCGGCGGTCTTCCAGCGCTGGAATTACGACACCTCGTCCGAGGTCGCGATCACGGCCAGCATCCCGTCCGAGGGCGCGCGCTACTGGCTCAGATCGGAAAACCAAAGCGGCAAGACCTCGGCTGAGGTGCTTGTCGGCCAATATCTCCCCTAAAAACTGAGGTTCCCCATGGTCACGACGACCAAGACGCCGGGTGCGATTTACCCGAATGGCTCCGCGGTGCCCAAGGCCGATATCCGGACCTGGATGACGGAGATGCAGACGGGCACGAATGCTGAGCTCACGGATCTGCGCAATGGCAGGCTCTGGCACAGCTCGAGCACCAATCTCTCTGCGCAAACCCCGCCGCCCGGCACGAACCAGATCATCGTCGCCAATAACTCCGGGACCTTTAACTGGCGTCGGCTTGGATCTGCCCCGAACCCGGTCAATCCGGCGATCCATGCCCAGACCGCCGATGCCGCGTGGTGGTATCTCTCCGAGGATACCCCGGCGATCAAGGCGCGGGTCTCGGCTGTTGAGACCGATCTGCCCAATGGCCGGGTCTGGCGCTATGCCCGCAATGACCTGACGCCGGTGGGTGCTGCGCCCCCGACCGGCACCCAGATGATCGCGGTGCATAAGACGACCGGATCTGGCCAGGCCGACTGGGTTCGGCGATCGGCGCCGACGAGCGGCGGCGCGACGGATGTTTTGGTTCAGGATGCGACCGGCCAATGGTGGGGGCGCACGTTCTCGACAACGTCGATCGAGAGTGATCTCGCGGCCAAGGCTGACACCTCCGAACTGCGCTCTGGCCGGGTCTGGCAATATGCGAGCAATGGCCTGACGATTGACGGGGCCAATCCACCAACCGGGACGCAGCGGATCACGGTCAATCGCTCTGCCGGGACCGAGACGGCGGATTGGGCGCGGACCTCGGCCCCGTCTGACGGGGTGCTGACCGCGACGCTGCGCCCGGATGCGAATGGACAATGGTGGCGCCGCGTCGCCTCGCTCTCGGCCATCCTCGATGAGATGCGCGACGGTGAGGTCAAGCGGATCATCTCGAACAACCTGCACCCCTCCGGGGCGACGGTCCCGGTCGGGGCCAAGGTGATCTGGGTGGTCAAGGGCAATGCCTCCGGCGCGGCGATCTGGGCGACCATCGGCGCGCCGGGCAACGGGATCGAGACCGATGACTTCAAGAAAGACGCCTCTGGCCAATGGTGGGTTCTGCGCTGGTCGTCGGACTGGATTGCGCGCGATCATCCGACATTTGCCCAGATGCAGGCCGCGCTGGCCACGGTCTCGGGCAGCGGCTCGGGCGGCGGCTATACGCCCCCCGAGCCCTTGCCCGCCTCGGCGACCCTGTTGCCGTGCCGCGTCGGCGGCGTAACCCAGCTGGTTGGCGATGCCGGGATCGGCGCTGCGGCACGCTATACGATCGGCGGCGACGGGGCATGGAACTGGTTGCCGTCCCGTGTCGCGATTGTCATGGTGCTCGGGCAGTCCAATGCGGCTGTTTCTGAGATGGAGGGCCCTCCGCTCTATATTCCAGCGAAAACGCCTGACTTCGTGATGATGTCGAATGATGGTGTCGGCGAGCTCGGTGCGTTGCGCGGCTGGAATGGTCAACCTCCGGGCAAGGCGATCACCGGCTTTGTGCCCGCCGAGATCACCGGCGTCCAATCCTCGGCCGAGGCTCTTGCCTCTGCGTCGAACGCGCTCGATCCGCGCGGGGCCGGGGTGATCTACGCCGGCAGTCATGGGCGCGGCGGCGCGGGATTCACGGCGACCGATCCGAATTTTGCGATCTGGAAAGTCCTGCCGAGTGGCGCGCCCGCGCCCCAGCGCATTCGCATGATCGAGTGGGTGACAGCGGTGATGACTTATGCCCCGGTTCCGCCCACGGAAATCGTGATCGCCTTCACCCATGGCGAGACCAACCGGCGCGACCCGTGGGCGACCTATACGGCTGACGGGCTCGGCTACATGGCCGATATCGAGGCTGATCTGGCGTTCACCGGCCTGCCGGTGGTCTGGCTGGTCGATATTCCGGGCGGCACCACAGCCATGTCCGCGTTTGGTAGCGATTGGCAGGTCAAATACGCTTTGCGCGAGTTGATGCGACAGGCGCGCCTGGCGGGTCATAAGGTGGTCGATGTCGGGCCGCGTTATCACCTGCCGATGGGCACGGCGCGCGGCGGGACGCCCGATCATATCCACACCTCCTATCTGTCGCAGGTCCGTTTGCGCGAGATGGATGCCTTTGCCTATCGCAACCACGTTGCGGGCCTGCCGTGGTGGTGTGCCTTTCCCAAGGGAGAGCGCGCGGCAGGGCTCGGCAACAAGGTGATCCTCGCGGTCGAGAGCCTGACGCCGATTATGATTGACCGGGACATGATGCCGCTCGATCCCCATCTCGGCTTCAGCCTCTCGAACGACAGCGCCACAATCACCGGGGTTGAGCAAACCGGGGATCGCGAGATCACCCTGAGCCTCTCGGGCACGCCGAACAGCTCGGCCCGGCTGCAATATGTCTATCGCCGCCCGAATGCGGGTGAGATCGACACACGCTATGTCACCGCAGCGGGCTCGATCCGCGAGGTCTGGCAGGGCACCGGCCCGATCACCGGCCTGCCGGTCTATCGCCCGATGCACTGCTTCGAGGTGCCGATTGCCTGATGCCCGCCTCGCGCGGGCTTTTTCATGCGCAGGAGGCGCAATGACTGAACCTTCTTCCTTCCGCTCTCCCGAGTTCTGGATCGCGATCGCCATCGCGCTGATCGTCAAGATCAAGACCACGGCGCAGCTCGGCCCTCTTAAGGTCATCACCACGATTGCTGTTGCTGTCGGCGCGGCCTGGGTCGGGGCCGATTGGGCTGCAGAAACCCTTGGCGTTCCCGTGCCGGTCGCCGGTGCCGTTGTCACGCTCACCGCAGAAGGCGTCATGCGCTGGCTGCTCTTGGCTGTGGATGATCTGAAAAACGCCATCGATCTCTGGAAGCACTGGCGGCGCTGACCGCCTTGCCCGTCCCACACGCTGCCGCCCCTCCGGGCGGTTTTTTCATTTCAGGAGAGAGAGAACATGACCGCAGTCATGAACGCGGTGCGCGCGCGGCAAGCGCGCTGCGCCGCTTTGGGCTTTTGGCCAGGCCCGATCGACGGGATCAACGGCAGTCGGACGCGCGCGGCCTATGCGGCGGCACTGGCCGCCCAGAAGGCGCGGGGGCAGCCGTTTCAGCATTCGAGCGGGGTCACCCGGATCCACTGGCATTGGGCCGCGAGCGGCTATGCCGCCAGCACCGAGGCCATGGCCGCCTATCACGCCCTGATCCTCGGTGATGGTGAGGTGCGCTGGCTGGCTGATCCAGCGACGCCGCGCTCGCATACGCTCAATGCCAATGGCGGCGCGGTCGGTCTTTCGATCTGCGCCATGGCCGGCGCCAATGAGCGCCCGTTCGTCTGGGGCCGGGCCCCGCTCCTGCCGGTGCAGGTCTCAGCTCTCGCGCGCGAAACTGCGCGGCTGTGCCGGATCTACGACATCCCGGTGTCGCGCTGGTCCACGCTCTCCCATGCCGAGATCCAGCCGAGCCTCGGCGTGGTCCAGAAAAACAAATGGGACATCACGGTGCTGCCCGGCATGGCCGGTCCCGCTGATCCGATCAGCGTGGGCGATCGCCTGCGCGATCTCGTGTCCCGCGAACTCTCCACCCTCTGAAACCGAAAGGAACCGCTCTCATGCTCGGACAAATTGCTCTGATTATCCGCTATATCCTCTACCCGCTGGCCGGTGCGCTGACCGCGCTTGGCTTCGTCAGCTTCGATGAGGCCACGGGCACGCTCACCGTCTATCTGAACGACCTCGCTGTCGTTCTCGCGGGGCTCGTGATCTATGCGGCGACCGTGATCTGGTCGCGTGTCGCCAAAAAGAAAGGCGGGGCGACGTGATTGTGGTGCTGCTGGTCAGCGCAGCGCTGGCTGCGCTGCTCTGGGGGCTGTTCAGGGGTGGAACAAACCGCCCCTGAACAGCAAGCGACCGAAAGGAAACATCCTGCCCGGCCACCAAAACATGCACTCGTTACAACACAATCAACAGGCGTCACTCATCACGCAAAGACAGTGCTGCGATGCAGAACGAGTTTCCTGTCTAAAACGGCAGGCGGTTGTCCAAGGGGCGGCTGGAGCGTAGCTTGACGTCGCGGTGCGGCGTTCGCGTCGCGACGTAGCGAGTCTTAATCTTCCGGTCAGACGCCGGCATTCTCGGGCTCCTTTCCTTGTCCCGGGGCCGGTCGGTGCGGTTACTTGGTGGTGTAGCCGCCGTTGACGAGGATCGTCTGGCCCGTCATCCACCAGCCCTCGGTGACGAGGAAGCGGATCCACGGAGCGATGTCCTGAATGTCGGTCAGGCCGGTTTTCGAAAAGCCCGACAGCGCGGCGGCTGATTTGTGATAGGCCTGCGCGTCGGCGTTTTCCTGGCCATAGAAGAACGGCGTATCCATCGGGCCGGGGCCGATGGCGGTAACGGAAATCCCCCGCTCGCCCAGCTCTTTGGATGCGGCGCGAGTGAAATGCTCAACCGGAGCCTTGGTTCCGGCATAGCTCGAATAGAACGGCGTATAGGCCCCCAGCAGCGAGGTCACCAGCGTGCAGATTGCGCCATTGTCATTGACCGCGCGCCCGGCCTCTTTCAGGAAGAAGAACGCGGTTTTGGCATTTACCGCGCTCATCTCGTCATACTCTGCCTCGGTGATGTCGGACATCGGCTTTTTCAGTACCTTGCCGACGGTGTTGATAGCGATATCGGGGCGACCCACCGCCGAAGTCGCATCGGAGAACAGCTTTTCAACCGCGTCAGCCGTGGTCAGATCGGCCTGAAAGGCAACCGCCTGCGCCCCGGCGGCCTTGACCGCCGCGACCGTCGCCTCGGCATCCCCGGCACTGGCCGCGCTGTTAAAGTGAATCACGACGGCCTTTGCCCCCTGCGCTGCGAAATCGCGGGCCAGCAACCCGCCGAGGTTCTTGGCCCCGCCAGCAATTAGTACGGTTTTCCCGGCAATGGTTCTGTTTGTCATGATCGGCTCCTCATTTCTGAGGGCTTGTTATATGTTCGCGGGTATCGGAATAAATTCACCCATTCTGACTTCACCTGTCGCAGAAATCGAACAATGGATCAGCTCGACCTCTATCGCATCTTCGTCCGCGTAGTTGAGGCCCGCAGTTTCACCCGTGCGGCGGATACATTGCAGATGCCGCGCTCTAGCGTCTCGACCGCGATTGCGGATCTAGAGGCGCGTCTGGGTGCGCGGCTTCTGAACCGCACAACGCGCGTGGTCGTCCCCACCGACGAGGGTCAGGAATTCTATGAACGCTGCACCGGCTTTCTGGCTGCGGGCGAAGAGATGGAGGCGATGTTCCGCAATGCCGGCCACGGGATGAAGGGGCGGATCCGCGCTGATCTGCCGGGGCGGATCGGCCGGCTGATCGTGGCGCCGGCCTTGCCGGACTTTCTGGCGCTCTGGCCCAGCATGAAGGTGGAACTAGGGATGACCGACCGCGCCGTGGATATGCTGGGCGAGCGGGTGGATATTGCCCTTCGTATTGGACCGATGCCCGATTCCGGGCTGAAGGCACGGCGTATCGGCGAGATCGCCCAAATCAATGTGGCCAGCTCCGCCTATCTAGCGCAGCATGGCGTGCCGCTGTCGCCTGCTGATCTAGAGGCACATTGGCAGGTTGCCTATGCTTCGCCCTCGACCGGCCGCGTGGCGGAGTGGGAATGGCAGGAGGGCGCGCGGACCCGGACCTGCCCTGTGCCATGGCGGGTCACCGCGAACAGCGCCGAGGGCTATATCGCCTGTGCGCTGGCCGGGATGGGGTTGATCCAGATCCCGGCCTATGATGTGGCGGACCATCTGGCCAAGGGCGAACTGGTCGAGGTGCTAGCAGAGCATCGCCCCGATCCGATGCCGATGTACTTTCTGTTTCCGGGTAGCCCTGGCAAGCTGCGCCGCGTGACAGCTTTTGCCGACTGGATGGAGGGGCTACTGAGAAGGCGTATCTGCGGTTGATGTGGCCCGTCCAAAATAGCTCGTGCTGCGCGCGGCAAGCAGACCTCTCAAATGGCAGAAGGGCTTCATGAACGATCTCTTCGCGTTCGCGAAGGGTGGCCGCCGAGGAGTGCGATGGCTGACCGGGCCCAGGAAACAGTCCTTGCCCGGTCAAGAGCACAGATAGCTAAACAGCTTACTCAGAAAAAAAAGCGTCACAAACACCAACGGGGCTGATGTACTACACGTGTATACGTTATGCCAATTTGCCTATTTGGATAGACGCATTGTTGCGCGCCTGTGCGCTTCCGATATGTCCTAGCTTAAAGTACCGGAAGCGCATGGTCAGTTCGTCTGATAGTCTGGCAACGACAGCGAGGATGGATCGACGCGATACAGACGATGATGATACTGGATAGACATACCTCTAGACTGCTTAGCAGCCTGATCGATCGGGACGGAGAGCAAAGCGCTCTTGGGCCGTTGCTCGTCGATGCACTGCTTCGTGCACAAGTTATCTTAGGTCTAAATCCGCACGGAAAGCGATCATACGAACCGCTTCCTTAGGCGTAGCACGGGGATGAGAGTAGAACCGAGCGGAAAGTTGATTGTAAGACCCGCTCGGCACTTTAATAAAACATCATTTAACGTGTGCTGTAAATCCGATTTCGCATGCAGGGGGGTGAAGCCCATGTATCCATTTGGACAGGTGCAATTTCCCCATATACTTTTCTAGCGCACCTCCAGAACGGCTACTGTAACGTGCTCCGCGGCTCCAGCAGGACTGGTCCGGTAGCGTTCGACAGCCATACTGCGCACTTTGGTGCGCTAGGAGAAGATGAGACTTAGATCTTGGCAAAATCAACCAAATGATTTTAGATCCGGAATCCTTCTTGTGCGAATGATTGCGCCGCTGATTTGATTAGTGGTCTGAAATTCTCTGGAATCGATTGATAGAGCCTGACTAATTCTAGAGCAGACTCTAGCAGCGGGTCTATGGTCGCCTCTTCTCCCGTTTGCAGGTAGAGATCGCTGACAGAGACACCGAATATTTTGGCGATCTCAAAAAGCGTTGAAGCAGGTAGTCGATTAACTGCAAGTTCGTACTTCTGCACTTGCTGGTATGAGACGTCTAGTTGTGCTGCGAGGTCCCGTTGAGTAAGTTTGGCTGACCGACGCAGGCGCTTTATTTCTTCACCTATCATTTGATCGATGGGATGGCGTACTGAAATTCGTGTCATCATAAGAATATTCTTGAACACCTTTCTGGTAGTACGACAAGCCAAATTTATCGAAATATGCACCGAATCGGCATACTCGTGCTTATGAGTTCGGGCCAAGGCGACCGACAAAATGCTTTTGAGATTGAATCGTAGGTCACTTCAGTTCGAAGGCTATGCGTAACTCAGTATTGGGGGCGGCTATCGCGACGAACTGCTTACGCAGCGGGCATTGCGGTCTATGCCCCGACCGTTTGCTGGCCGCGCTCCGTCAAAGGTGAAGGCAGAGACACCTTATGCTCGGGTTGTGTCCCGGCTGCGGCACACTGTTTGGTTTCGCGCTCTGGGGGCTGATAGGGGTCGGAAAAACGCCCCTAAACGGCGAGCGACCGCCAGAAAACATCCTGGGCGGTCACCAAAAGGCTACTCGCTAACACACAATCAACACGCGTCACTCATCACGCAAAACCAACGCTGCAATGCAGAGATGGTTTCCTGTCTAAAACGACAGGTTTGTATCCGTCGAGCTTGGCTGTCTCGATAAGGGTTTCAAGCAGAACGCATTTTCTTGAAAGTATACAGATCTTCGGAGGGCCATGCTTCGTAAACCACCCGGGCCGTCGATCGGCGACGGCCAGTCGGTCGCCGCTAAATCCTCAGTTGATGTAAATGACGGATCAAAACTCCATGCCATCACTGCGAATGAATGATAAATTTTCTACCCTGTTGGCTGGGCGCCGCCAGCGCCTACGGCGCCGATTTGAGGTTATAATTTGACGAGCGTTTGGGCTTCATTGTAGTAACGAAGGAACGAAGATGAAGCTCAAATCCTCCCGTGCACACTCGCCGAGTAGGTCCCCTGCTAAGGGGCGGTTAAGGATATCCGACGTCAGACGTGTGGACACCTCTCGGCTGAGGACAAGATCCGGATCGTCGTAGAAAGCCTGCGCACTGATGACAGCGTGGCCGAGTTGTGCCACAAGGCGGGCATTGCCCAGGGCCTCTATTACACATGGTCCAAGGAGTTCATGGATGTGGGTAAATGTCGTCTTGCCGGCGATACGGTCCGTGCCACGATGACCGGCAAGGTCTAGGATCGACACCGCTAAACCCGCGCGCTTAAGAGGTGCGTTCCCGAAATCACCCTAGAAAACCGATTTCCCCCAAAAGTATGGTCGCAGATGGGAGCGAAGACGGGTGAGGGACCCCGCATCCTATAAGTTCGCGATCATGCGGATCGCCGAACAGTCGGACCTGTCGACCAAGCGGAAGCTGGACCAACTCTGTATTACCCGTCGGATGTTCTATAGCTGGTATCATCATTACCGGCGTGGTGGATCGGAAGCGCTGGAGGATAGCCCTTCGGCACTGAGGCCGGTGTGGAACCGCATCGGTGGGAATGCCCAAGACAGATCAGCGAAATGGCGTTGAAGGCGACCGATCTCAGTCCGCTCTCTGATAATCTACGCCGCTAGCCGCGTTAAGTGTTCTGACGACGGACAGATTAAAAATGGGCCGCAAGCGATTTCCCTCGCGGCCCGAGAGAGCTCATCAGCCGAAACGGATCACGTCAGTTACAACGGGACGCCTGTTTTGACGATGGCGCACCGCAAGCTTACGAGCCTGACGACCAGAGGCGAGTATCCGCGCAGGGGGCATCACATAGTCCGGTTGCTTTAACTCCGGGAAGAGGGCCAATATTTCATTGACCGCTTCTGGACTCAGCGCTTTCAACGCCTCTGGCCCGGCATAAAGCGATTCCGTTTCCGCGCCATTCGAAAGGACGACTTCGTGCTGGTCAAACATGAAATGAAAGTATTCGACATCTTCCATATCTTCAGCGATATCGACTCCGTCCAGTTGAAGCAGCTGTTTGGCAGCCACCAGGACTTCGTTCGTGCCAAAAACCCTCTGTGCGATCGCTGAGCGCACCAAAATTCGATGTTGGGGTGAGACCAGCAGGTCAGAGCTTGGAATACCTGAGCCCAAAGCTCCTTGCTTAATGCGGATGGGAAGGAGTTTCGGATTGCGCTTGAGGGTATTGGCGCCCACTTTTGCACTGCCAATCCAAACAATGGGCTTGAACCCATTGTCACGGGTCGCCACGAAGTCACCCACAGTTAGCTCCTCCACTGGGATCAAGCCAGACTGGGTCGCAATGAGCGTTCCGATGACGAAGCAAGGAACGACTTGATCATCATCAAGATCTAGAGTTCCGGTCGGGCTATAACCGACGTTGACGACCAAGGTATCAAGTGCACCCTGAATGCCGCTGAGCAATGGACCAAGAAGCGGGTTGCTAGCCAAAGCATCTAACTTGATATCCAAAAGGTTAACGTTGAGACCTGCGATCGTGCCTTGAATTTTAACCCCGATGTGTGAGCTATCCAAAGGCTGATCGGTGACCATGTAAACCTTGTTATCTGGTCCGACAACATAGTGACCATTTATCGGATTTAGCTGGACTGTAACACCCAGAAGTGGCGGCAAACCAACATTGACGCTCGCTGTCGACAAGGACCCGGAGCCAGCGTATTTCGCTCCGGACATGAGTGGATCGTTATTTTGGTCAACAAAGCCGATGTTGTCTCCGCCATGGAGTGTAGTTGCTTGATTGGCATCTACATCATATTTGTCAAACTCCGTTGAGCCGTGAAGCTTGTTCAGAAGCAAGTTGCTTCCCAAGCTGACGACCGGAGTCGCGACTGTGAGGTCGATGGTTGCCCCGGGGATCTCGGTATAATATGGCATAGTATTCTCCAAAATCAGGCAGGTTCGCGCTCTGCCGATAGAGCGTTGCGAAGCGAGTTCGCTAAAATGAAAGTTAGGTGGAAGATGTAAACAGGTTGAAATGTACCTACACAACGCAACCTTGAGCCGAATCGCGCAGTCGGGTCAATTAATATTTGATCTTCGTGTAGAATATTTTTTCGGAAAGCAGCGTTTTCGGTGGTGGTCGGTGTCTCGCGGCGGTGCATCGTCCAGCTTGTTGGCGAAAATGTAATAATTTGAAATTGTTGGAGTTGTTTCGCTACCTGCCGTAGCCGTGGAATTGCTCCATTCGGAAGTCAAGGAGGGAAAGAGCCGCACCGGCGTCCGAAGGTGTGGCTCTTGTTAGCTGGATGAAGTGTAAGTAAAACTCGCTAGGGGTGTCGAAAGCTCTGGCTAACTCACATTGGCCTTATTCATCAGTAGCACGCCAGCTCTTGATGGTGACGTTGCTAAGTTCAGTTATACCGGCTGCTGGTGTTTGATCTTTATAGATCTAAATCTATTCCCCTAGCTCGCCAATTGTGGATCGATTGACGAGAGCGCTCTCGGCTGTATCACCATCCTGACTGAGGACGCGTAATGCAGTTAAGATAATAGGTCTCAGGTGCTTTGGGATGGAGTGATATAGCTCCATCAGTTCGTGTGCTTTTGGGAGGGTGGGATCGGTAGGAACTTTCTCAACTATTTTCGGATATAGTTCATCAATGGGAATATCCAATATTCGCGAAATCATATAAAGCATTGAAGCTGGTAACCGATTTGCCCCAGACTCGTATTTCTGAATTTGCTGAAATGAGATTCCGAGGTGCCGAGCGACATCTCGCTGTGTTAGTTTTTTTTCTCGCCGCCGCGTCCGGAGTTCGCCTCCGAGTGCAGCATCGATGGGGCTGTATTCAGTTCTTTGTGTCATGATAGGGCTGCTTCAGGACAGATCAACCGATGACGAGCGCTCTCATGGCAGTATATGGCTTAGTAATGCGATAAGCTGCATCGGCAATTGTCAAAAGCTCTCCCGTGGAGAGGGCAAGTCCCAATTCATGAATGGCATCATCGGCCTGTTCAAGCAGCGATAGAAAGCCCTCTTTTTCGCAGGCGCTGATTTCAATAAATGATGTCATGGCGATCCCCATTGTTCGCTCAATCTTGGGAAAGGACAGACTGGTTAATTGTAATTGGTAATAACGACAGCACGCGTCGGCAAACGTCCGCAGTGTAATGGGTGGTAATAACGCAATACTTTCCTCTAGGAAAGAGGTGGTCAAGAATTTTTTTCCTATGATCATCTCGCGAAATCTTGTTGGCATAGTTGCCTCGTAAGCGTTCGTCTTGGTCGCGAAAAGTCAACGAGGAAAATCGACGTCAGCCAGCGCTTCGCCCAGCTCTTGGTCAGGGGGGCGCGCTCGGTCTCAGGTGAGGATGTGGGCGGTGACTGCTTTGATACGAAGGCAGTCTCTCTATTTCCATTATGAGATTGACGGCGCGACAACTCATCGTCCATTCCAAATCGAAAAACATCCACGGGACACTAAGCAGCATCACGTCGCTAATCACTGGCCCTTCCGGAGATTGGCGTGGGAAACTTGCTGTAGAGTGTCCTATATTTCTATCGCTTCAGCGTTTGAGAGCTTCCAGATGAGGACGCACAGGCTGGCAACCTTAAGCGCCCTCCGGCAGCGCTCAGGCGCCGCCTCGCCTAAGCTCACGCGCTAGCCTCAGGCCGCAAACTCCTATTCGGCCACCTTCTTCACGAACTGGGACTTCAGGCCCATCTGGCCGATCCCCGGCACCTTGCAGTCGATGTCGTGGTCGCCGTCTACCAGCCGAATGCCGCGCACTTTGGTGCCAACTTTCACGACCTGCGACGAGCCCTTGATCTTCAGATCCTTGATCACCGTCACCGTGTCTCCATCGGCGAGGATGTTGCCGACCGCATCACGAACTTCGGACTGGGCGTCAGCTATCTCGGACGACCATTCATGGCCGCATTCAGGACAGTTGAAAAGCGTATCCACCTGATAGGTGAAGCTGGAGGAGCATTCGGGGCACGGCGGCAATGTTTCTGTCATGCCGAGATCTTAGCGGGCAGCATAAGGATAGGCCAGTCATCGCTTGGCGGCGTGTGCATCGATCCTGACGGGACCGTGACGCGGATATCGGCGGCAGGCTAGAAGACGATCGAGATACGGCGGGAGAGTCGGCGAGGCACCGCGCGGACACTGGGCATAACGCGGCTCTAGGGTAGTAACAGTGCGCGATCATCGTTCGCCGCATCAATGCTGTCTATGTGCGTGGCATAATGGGCATTTCCTAGAAATCACCATACGCTCAAGACTGTACCACATTCCAGCAGCGCGAGTTGCTGCGCCGGCCTTTCAAGACGCCAGCGCAGTAGGGGATCGCGCTATTCGCTCGTGGCTTCGCTCAATTCGCTATCCGCGCGCCAGATCCGGTATTTCACAACAAGATCTTCGGGCGCATAGATTACCAGAGGCAATTTGCTGTTATATCGCCGCAGGGATTCGGCGCCGATATTAGCGGTGACGAAACGCTCGGTCTTGGCATTGTCCGGGCAGGCCATCAGCGTCGTGGCCGGAGGTGATACTTTCCCGATTGTGAGGTAATCATAGCCCCAGCCGTCAACGGTTTTCGTTTCCGCTTTGGCCGCGATCATCACGCGGTTGCAATCGACTTCAAGCATCTTGCCGGGAAGGATCTCGACGCGGAGATCCTCTTCGTTCTGCTTTGCGGGGAGCGTGATGACATGGCGGACCATCCCCGCTTCGGCGGCGGGAAATGCCTTCAGATCGGTGGCCGCGCTTTGGGCGAATGCTGGTGCGGACAGGGCCAGAAGGCTGGCGGCGGCGATCCCTATGGGTGCGATGGACATGCGCTTTTCTCCTACAGGTTCCATTGGGACGACCATGTCAGGCCCGGGTTATAATGACAATGCAGCGTGCTGTCCTAGGCGGACTTACCCAAGGAGACGCAGGTAACAGATTCCCGTCCCAAAATTTCGGTGGTTCCACATGGCGTGCCGCTGCCTCAAGTCAAGCGGCGCGCCCAGTGCCGTGCCTGATGGCAACATAGCGTCTGCCAAGTGACGGTGATCGGCGACGCTCTTGCTCCCAGCGACGAACCGACGGTTGCCCCACCGCTCTGGGCCCGTTTGCCCGCGGTCATGGGCGGTCCCATAGTGCTATTTTGCGAGAAGCAAGGTTTGTCCATGTCGAGTATCCGGCACATCGCCTTGAAGGCTCTCTGGGCCGTGCACTGCCGGAAGAATGCGCCGTTCTGCTCAGCCCGGCAATGGCTGACAGGTCTTCTGCGCTTGCTAATGGATCGGTCGGCAAGCTCGCTCATGGCTTCTCTCCCCTAGGGTGTCCGTCGAGCCGCTGTGCGCGCGCGGCAGCAGCTCTGGGACGGCCTGATCGGTTGGCGGCGCTGTCTCGGTGTAGAGTGGGGAGCGAGGAGCGCTTGAAAAGGCGAGGTTAGGATAGTCTTCGAGAGCTTCTATAAAAACAGCATCTTTTGAGAAAACTGCCAAAACGGTGATACAAAACGCGCCATAAGCTATTGATATGTCGTGCGGCTGTTTTAGGTGGTGATACAAGATAGCACATTGAATTTAAAAGGTTGCACTAGTCCTCTTGGGTGCGCCATAAAATCAATGCTTTAGCCATTATCTTCCTTCCTCGCGGTTCATTTATGGTGCGGATATCAACCGCGCCGGTTCATTGCGTCCACCGCAGATGCCTGATGCTGCGGGCTATGGTGGCCATAGGTTCGTTCGATCGTTTGGACTGATGTTGAGAAATATCCAGCAGCATCCCAAGTCGTTGCCCCACGCTGGAGAGCCCAGGTTATAGCCGTGTGCTTCAGGGTGTGGGGCGTCACGTCAGACAGGTCGATCCTGATGCCTTTTGCCTCAGCCATGCTCTTGGCTAGGCGGCGGGCGCGATCCCATGATTTTTTAACGTCACGCACCATTTCACGAGAGATTGTGCCGTTCCGTTCGATCTGCCGTTCGACGACATATTTTCGGCCATTCTTGGCTTGGCGCCGAAGTTGCGCGAGATAGCGTGGCGGGATGCGCGCCGGGCGCTGGCGCTTATTCGTTTCAACCTTCGAGATGGGCTTGCGGTAGAGAATACCGCTGCGAGTATCGACTTAGCCGCCGAGAACTGACCGCTGATCGATATGCATTGCCAAAATCGTCTCCTTGCGGCTGCCCGTGTAAAGGCCATGCAGGATGAAATCGGCGAGATGGCGGCCGTCACGGTTCAATGCTCTGGCAGCTCTGATCAGCCATGCCGCTTCCTGCCGCGTTAGCCAGCGTTCCTTGCTGGCAGGACGATCTGGCATTGCGACCCGCGGGGCATGGATCAAATAGCCCTCGGCGTGGCAGTGGTTTATTGCGGCTTGGAGAACGTTGAGTTCTCGGCGGATTGTTCCGTCGCTTGCCGGTTGTCCATCTTTCTTGATCCGGCTCTTGGCGTATCGACGACAGGTTTCGCCCTTGACGTCGCCGATCGTCATGCCCCGCCAGAAGCGATCAAGCGCGTCGATCGCATACCCGATCCGTTGCGGGTCGGACACGGACACAGCCCGCTCCTCAGCATAGATTGTCAGGCACATGCCCACGTCTAGCTCGTCCGGTCGAGCGGGACCACTTGGGCGATGTTTCCGGTCGATGTATTGCGCGAGCTGCGTTTCAGCATCGCGGCGGCTGTCTGTACCGGTCGAGATTCTGGTGCTGCCGTCCCTGATTTCCCAGACGGACGGACCGTCTTCACGATCTCTCCAGTAGAGGCGGGGGCCTTTCGCTCTGCGCGGCATAGGTTGATGATCTCCGGTAGGTCGTCGGGGTGCAGGCGAACGGAACGCCCAATTCTGATTTCTAGGCCATGATGTTCCACGACCCTTTTCAAGCTTGTCTCTGGAACGCCGAGACGGGTCGCGGCCTCGCGTATCGTCCAAGGGAGCGGCGTCATGTCATCCTCCTTAAAAGCCCCTCGACGGCTGGACACGACATCGCACTGGTAAAGCGCCTTCGAGGAGGAGTTAGCCGCGCCTGCATGGTGGATGCAGGGTGGTGCGGCGGGATAAATCAGCGCGGGGCGAAGACGCCGTCCGCGAATTGTTGTTTCAGCGTCTCCCGCAGAGCGCGCAGCAGATCCTCGAAGTCCCAGAGGCCCGCGGTCATGCTGCGAGCGCGGCGTGACAGACCTCGCCGCTCCCGGCCTAAGCCTTCTGAAGCAGCTCTGTAGGGCGGCGGTCTTGCATTGTCTCCGCGCGCTCATCGGTGCTTTCAGCCACACCTAGAGCGCGCTCGACTGGATGCGCGGGCGGCGGCACATCGCACGGATGGAAAACTGACCCCGATACTCGGCCACAAATGTCGTCGTCATTGGACTCGAACCAATGGCTCCACTCACTTTGCATCCCCGGAGAATACGCGGTGGTCTTTTGGCAGATTTCACGCTCCTCGGAGACCCGCGCCAGTTCCCGCTTCAGTCGCCGGATCTCCGTATCCTTCTCAGTGTCACTAGATGCCGCCTTCGCGACTGGCGTTTCCATGTATAGAGTGCGAGAGTGCTCGCCCCGAGACGATCCGAAACCTCGCTGACCGGATAGCCTCGCTCGGTAATCTTGTGCGACCGCATCGCGCTTACGCTCGTCAATGAAGTTGCCTATGCCTATCATGGCCTCCTTACCTCAAGATTAGCGAAGAAGGTGTCCACGAAACATGGGGCTATTCAGTTTGACCCAATGCGCGACCAACTACTTGTTAGCACCAATTATTTCGGAAATTTCGCGAATGCCGCAGTCTGAAGATATCATGTCGAGCACCTCGGCACGAAGCTCCTGCAGCCAGCTACAGCGGGGACTCTTATGCCAAAAAGCTCCGGCGTTGTCCTGAACCCCAATACTCAGCGTTATCACCTCTTTTTGTTAGGTGACTTCATTGTAGATAAGTTATTGATTCATTGAGGCATGGAGTCTTCGCGCCGCTTACAGTACCTTAATAAGCTCAGAATCGCCTGACTTTTCGCCATCCATTAGATGCGGACGGCGAACGTCTCTCGGACTTCAATAATCTCGCTTTGGATTACCGATGATCTCACTGCGCGGAACCATGCTCATTGGTGCAAGTAAGAAGGGCCTTAGCATTCTTCAAATGACGTCGGATCAGCTCTTTTTGCAGCGCGTTCGATGGGATCATATGTGCCGACGTTCCAAGACCAATCTCGGGAAAGAGTGTCGCAAATTCTTCTCGTTGCGCCTTGCTGAGCGTTTTTTGCGTTTCGAGGTTTAGCAAGAAGCTCTCGGTTGGCGTGCCTTCGGCGAATATTACTTCATGCTTTTGGAGGATGAGATGAAAGTATTCGACATGATCTACAGTGTCATCAACGTAAATCCCCGGAAGTTCTGTCAATCTTATCGCTGCGACGAGAGCTGTCTCGGACCCAAACATACGCTGAACAATAATGGATTTTATGGCCATCCGATGCTGGCGGGATACAAGCAGATCTCTCGTGGGCAATGCCGATCCCAATGCCCCAGCGGTGATCCGTACTGGATAGAGCTTTTCATTTCGCTCCAGCTCATTCGACTCGACGATTCGGCTTGTCGCCATAATAAGCTCTTGAAACCCATTATCCTGCGTCAGCACCTTAAAGCCGGGCTTCAGTTTTTCCACGGGTATATCGCCCTGATCTGTCGTGACCAAGGTTCCGCGGACGAGGCAGGTCGCGCCGGTTGGAACCAAGTCGCCAGCGACCTCAAGGGTATCAATGTCAGAGTTCCATTTTAACACGCCGAGAAGGCCACCGCCAGAAAGCTGGGAAAAATCAATAACCATAGTGGTATAGACATCGCCTACGGCAGGGCTTCCGGCAATATTGACGATCCCCGAATATGTCACAGCTATGCTGCCACTGATATTTTCATAAGCTTGCTCTAAATGAAAAGGGAAACCTTCCTTGGATCCAGGTGTGGAGGCGGCATTAGGAGAGGTGTCGGAATCGAAGGTCGTGTCGAATACTGAGCTGGCGGGCTGTAAATCGATTTTAAGTGAAGCCAAAAGCTTGGTTGTCGATAGGTTGTGCCAATCGAAGCCGAACGACATTTCAATGTTTTCGCCGCTAGCCCCACCCATAGTGTATGGGTCATAAGCGCGCCAAGTCAGGGTTTCAGTGGAGCCATCAGCATATGTCGCTGTGACCTTGGCGCCGTCCAGATCGACACCGCGCGAGGCGGTATCAACGCGAAAGCCGTGAACGGTTTCATGCGGATTCTCGTCGAGCCTGACAATATCAATCGATGGCATTTGCGAAAATACTTTCCATGACTTGTGTTTTATACCAATGGGGTTCGAAGGCGTCGTCTGCACATGTCAATAAATGCGGGTTCGAGTATAGTCACGAGCCTTTGCGTTCATCCAAGCCCCTCGCGCAATCTTCCCTTTCCGTTAGGAGGGGAATGTTGTGCTAATCAAATAGCGCCCTCGAACTGTTTTTGCGTTCGATAGGGGGGCTCTAGGGCCATTCGCAGAGATATGCTGAACAGCTGGAGGCGGTTCAAGATGGCGAAAAGGACAGGAAGCATCACCTCTCCCACGTAGCGCAGATTGAGCGGTTTCAAGTCCTGCTCACCGGGTGCCGGAGAGCGGGACGCTTCGGCGTAGGCCTCTAGGGAGTGATCTTGCTTCCCGCGCTCTCGGCCTCATGTAGCGGTCGGATATCCTTCCACGGCCAAGCCCGCCTTGGAGTAGTCCAGATGGCGCCCGCGAACGATACCGACAGAGTAAGCGAGCAAAAGCTTGCCTGTGTCGTTTGGTGCGGTTTCGATGCGCCGTCTGCCTCTCTGCTCACCGCGACGCTCACGACAGGGGTGGAGTAGGGGCGCGACACCACCTGCCTGTGCATCATTGTCTTACACAAGCGTGGCCTCCTTAGTCACTCATTCGGCATCTTCGATAAGGTGTAAGCGCGACGCCGATCCCCTCCTGCCATTGCTAAGCTGAACCGGCCATTGTTGGCGTGTATCGGTTTAGGGGCTTGGGATTGGGCAAGAGGCAAAGAAGTGGGCTTCCATTTAGACGGCTCCTGCGATGGTTCGGTTTCCCGGCTGGAGATGATCGAGGGACCGAGTGGTCGGCGGCAGCGAGCAGAAGCGGAGCGGGCGCGGATCGCGGCAGAGAGCCTGATCCCGGGGATGCGGGTGGCCGACATTGCCCGCAAACACGGCACGACACGTTGGCAGATTTATAATTGGCGCAACAAGCTGCGGATGGGGCACTTGATGATGCCCGAGAGCGTAGCGTCCCTGCCGATGTTTGCGGAACTGGTTGCCGAGAGCGGTGCTGCGCCTGTGCCGCCGCCCCGCGCTCCCTCGGAGGTGGAGATCGTGGTCGGCGATGTTGTGATCCGCGCCCGTGCCGGTGCAGATGAGGTCCACTTGACGCGGGCGATCCGCGCGGCTCGGGCGGCAATGTCATGATACTGGGTCAGGGCGGGCCAGTGAAGGTCTTTGTGGCAACCCGACCGGTCGACTTCCGCAAGGGTATCGACGGCTTGGCCCTGGCAGTCCAGGAGATGTTCGGGCTGGATCCCTTTTGCGGGGCGGTCTTTGTGTTTCGGGCCAAGCGCGCCGACCGGATCAAGCTTCTGGTCTGGGATGAGACCGGCATGGTGCTGGTTCACAAGCGACTGGAAGACGGCAAGTTCGTCTGCCCGCAAGTGCGGGACAGCGTGATGCGGATTTCGTCCGCACAGATGGCCGCGTTGTTCGAGGGCTTGGACTGGCGCCTTGTCCGACCTGAGCGAGCACGGCGCCCTTTGATAGCAGGCTGATTGGTCGATCGCTTGGCAATGCCTGTTTTTGCTGGCTGAAAGGGATAATCCAAGTTTCACTTTGAGCCATGGATGCTCTTGCCTCGGAAAACACCCTTCTGAAGGCTCGCCTGGCCGAGCTTGAGGCGGCGCTATCCGAAGTGCAGGAGGCTAGCCGTCGCCTGGAGGACATTTTGCGCACGGCGCAACGCGCGCAGTTTGGCAAAAGCTCTGAGAAGCTGTCACCCGACCAGTTCAACCTGCCCTTGGAGGATGCCGAGCTTGCTCAGGGCGTGCTCGAGGCGGCACAGGAAAAGGCCGAGGCGGCGCTACAGGGATTGGGGGCAAAGACACCTCGCAAACCTGCGCGCAACCGCGAGCATCTGCCGGCGCATCTGCCCCGGATCGAGCGCGTGATCGAACCCGCCAGCACCCTGTGTCCCTGCGGTTGCGAGATGGCGCGGATCGGGGAGGACGTGTCCAAACGCCTCGACCTGATCCCCGCCCAGTTCCGGGTTCTGGTGACGCGTCGACCCAAATATGCTTGCCGTCGCTGCTCTCAGACTGTGGCGCGAGCTCATGCTCCCGAGCATGTGGTGCCTGACGGAATGCCCACGGAGCAGTTCATCGCCTGGATCTTCGTCTCGAAGTTTGACGACCACCTTCCGTTCTACCGCCAGGCCGAGATCTTCAAGCGGCAGGGGGGGCGATGTAGATCGTGGCACGCTTGGCAACTGGGTCGGTCGTGCCTGCTTCCATCTGACGCCGGTCATTGACCACATGCGCGCTCATCTGCGCGGTGCGGACCGGATCTTCGTCGACGAGACCCGCGCCCCGGTGTTGGACCCCGGCCGAAAGGCCACAAAGAGCGGATACTTCTGGGCCGTCGTGTCCGATGATCGCGGACATGGCGGTGCCGGACCGCCGATTGTGCTGTTCCACTATTCCCCTGCCCGGGGAAAAGAGCATCCGCTGAAGTTCCTCGGCGGATACCGGGGCCGGTTCCCGCAATGCGACGCCTATCAGGCCTAAAATGCGATGACCGGGATGGAGCGCGACAACGGCCCCTGGCAACTGGTCTATTGCTGGGCCCATGTTCGCCGTCGCTTCGTGAAGCGCTTCGAGAATGAGGGCTCACCCATTGCGGAGGAGATGCTGCGCTAGATTGCGCTGCTTTATCAGGTCGAGAAGACGGTCCGAGCAAAGGATCCAACCCTTCGCCTTGCTGATCGGCGCGGCTGTTCGGCACCGGTCATCGCCGCGCTCAAGCCGTGGCTGGAGGCCAAGCTCTCCTGCATTCCGCGGAAAACCCAACTGGCCGAGGATATCCGCTACACCCTTGCACATTGGCCCGGCCTGATCCGCTTCCTCGAGGACGGCACACCTGAGCTGGACACCAACCCGGTCGAGAACCAGATCCGCCCAATAGCTCTTACGAGAAAAAATGCACTTTTTGCCGGCAATGAAACCTGCGCTGAGAACTGGGCAATGCTGGCATCGCTGGTCGCCACCTGCAAAATGTCCAGCGTGAACCCTGTCGACTATATCGCAAACACTCTTCAGGCCATTCTCGATGGACATCCGAAATCCCGCATCGAGGACCTCATGCCCTGGCACTTTAGCCAGACGTCAAGGCTCGCCGCATAGGGTGGAGCCGTAGCGCTTACGATAAGGTGTGCTCGGCAAAGGATTAGGTTTTCGATGTGCCACGCCACCGGCTGCGCGCTTGCAGGCTGGATCATGGCGTGGATGTTGGGCCTCGTAATTGTCCTGTGTGGCGGCTTTGGCGACTACAAGCCCATTCACGTTGTGCCAAACAAAGTGGCGTTGTTTTGGGTCACCGTCCGGCAGCACATGAGGTGCCTGAGCCATACCGCTGTAGCTCAGCATTAGTCCATCACCCGCGCCTGTGTTGTCAATCAACCCATGCGCCTTCATCGTGCCGCACGCCGTCGCGGGGGAGAGATCGGGCTGGTCTGTCATTGGCGGGGCTCCTGCTCTTGATCATCACTCTCTAACGACGTGATTTTGCCTCTCTTGAGAGCTCGAGACCCTTTGGAGGGGCATGGCGACGATCGGCATCGGCAATGGATGTCATCATCCAGCATTTAACCTATGCAATTTGGGCAACGGCGCACCGCCACTACGCCTCCCACCGTTGGGCTGGTCGAGGCGGGCGATTTCTTCGATCCATTCGATAATGTCCGCGAATGCGAGTAATGGGCTTGTGGTCCTCTCATGGTGCAGGCGCGCCACGATCACTTAAAGGCTTCCTTCCGCACCCGCTTCACATGCTCTGCTAGGTCGGGGTCGGGGTCGGGGTCGGGGTCGGGGATGCTGTTAGCTAGTGACGTAATGGAAACCTCATGGGGCCACGGGCATATTAGAATACTATTGTTGCCGCCTGCTCGGTCCTCGGGCCGCCCGCAAAACGTCCATGGTAGGAGCTCCCGCGCGGTATAATTGGCTGACGGGGCGGTCGGCGAGGCAAGGCGTAGGTCATGTCGGCACCGCCGCAAACTGTGCGCGCACAACTCGGTGAAGTCACGCGATTTTAAGTGAATGCGAATCAGCCACAAAATTGGGGCCATTCGCGAGCAACCGTCACTGCCTGTTTTCTGAAGGTGGAAATCAGAGGTTCAAATTTTCTAGGTTTGTAAATTTTATCACAATATCAGCATGCTAATGAGATAATCGTCGGCTAATGAACTGCTATCCGTTATTGTTTAGAACGAGTTCAGCTGCAAAGAAAAGTTCTTTAGGCAGATTCCGATCTACATCTGCCAGCCAGACTAGGCGGTAATCGTCACGCAGCGCGGCATTCTCGATAGTCAGCCCGATGCAGGTCAACTTGGGGTTAAGGAGGCAGAGCATTTCCTTGAAAGTTGAATTGCTGTGGGTCAGCATCCGGCAACTTATCAAAATTCTGGTTCGCCGCGGCGTTCGATTAGCGCACTCAGTTCCCTCACCACACGGCGGTCCAAGATAGATGTGTCATGAATCTCAGCGAGGCATTCGCGTGTGACGTCATCAACGAAGTTCAGTACCTGGAAGCGGCATTAGCAGCCGAACTGGTCGTGAATGAAATTCGGCGACCAGAGCGCATTACCCTGTGCCTTCACCAAGATTGGGATCTGGTTCCGATGGTCTTGCGTCGTGCTTTGGCTTTGCGCAACGCTAACTCTTTCTCACGCCAGAGCCTGTAGATGAGATCGATCCCAGAGGTTCGCCCTTTCGTCTGGAGCCGCACGAAGAGACGTCACTAAAAGGCCTGCATTCTCGATCGATAGAGAGCTGTTAGGCAAGAAACGTGCCGGGCGCCCGTCGAAACCATGTTTGCCATGTTAAAGGGCCGGAGGTGTGTTGTAGCAAGGTGGGAGGGGAGCCCAGCAGTCATAATTCCTGTAGTAGCACTCTCTGCGACAGTTCTCCGCAGGTCCAGAGAAAAATCCAGCGCCTACACGCCAGGCAGAGTCGGTTAAAAGATGTCCGGATCACGGCTCTCGGTTGGTGGCGAAAGGATAGATCGCAGGTCCGCTTCATTGTTGAGGTTCTCGCGGTCGCTCGTTGATCTAAGTAAATACTTATATACAGCATCTAAGTCTAAATAGCTCGCTAACTCCCTTTGGGCGTCTTCCATTAATACAATTGACCTCGAAATTATATACAGTGCCTTACTTGCATCGCTTAAAGCTTGCGAGATAAGGTCGATTTCTTGAATAAGTCCTGTGATTTTTTCGACGTTATCTATCCGGGTGTTGTGCGCATCGGGGAGTCTCTGCGAGGTTGTGGTGAGTGAGCTGTGTTTTGCTAGTGTCTCCGCGAATACCGTATCTCCAAGATGGTTTTGGAAAGACACGCATGATTTGTGGCATAGCTGGAGAAGGTCTGAAGTGTTTAAAATAAGCGCCGCAATATCTTCTCTCAAGTGATTTTCCCTACAACCGCTTCGATGCAGGCTTTCAACTCACCGGGGGTGAATGGCTTTTTTATGAAATTATTCATGCCAAGAGATTTCCCACGATCGATAATCGCTTTGTCGGCTCTTCCGGTTATGAGGATGAAGCCGATGGATTTAATCACGGAGTTTCCTCTGATTTTTGCCAGTAAGCTTAATCCATCCATGCCTGGCATGTTGAAATCAGATAAGACGAGGTGAATCGGGCGCGAGTTCAGGATTTTTAATGCTTCGGAGCCATCTCCAGCCTGGTGAATGTTGGTGAGCCCTTGGCTTTCTAAGGCCTGGGATATAAGGCCGCGGCTTGTTGACATGTCGTCGACGATCAGGATTTGAAGTTTATCTTTAATGCTCACCGTTCGATCCTTACTGTGTTCTTTGGTAGCTTGTATGGCCTTGGGGTGTTATTTTCCCTCTGAGAGTATCAGGGATACGCTCGGAATGGCCGACAAATAGCCATCCACCGAGGGCGGTCTTATTTATTAATTTTTGCCAGATATTTACTTGATCTTCGGGGGTAAAGTAAATTAATACATTTCTACAAAATATTACTTCGAACTCAGGAAGGTCTCGAAAATCAAGGAGAAGGTTTTTTTGCCGATATTCAATCATTCGAGATATGTTATGATTGACAGTGTAGTGCGGTGGGGTGCTTGAGAAATGCTTTTTCAATAGGTTTGCGTTTAGATTTCCTGTCTCGCTCTCATGAAATGTTCCAAGCTTGGCGCGATTCAGAATATCTGTGTCTATGTCGGATGCCGTGATTTTTATCCTTGTGGCCGAGTCGGGCAGCGTATTTAAACATTCTATAGCGATGGATATGGGCTCTTGACCGCTGGAGCAACCTGCGGACCAGATATTTAGTGGATTTCCAGAGCGAGCTATTGGTGCTAAAATTTGTTCACGTAATATTTTGAAATGATGCTCCTCTCGGAAGAAGTTAGTGTAATTTGTTGTGATGGCAGATATTAGATGGGGAATCTCTTGATTGGCCTTGTTGCCTTCGAGTATGCTTAAATAGCTGTCGATGTTTTCGCAGCTATGATGGAGCATTCTCTTAAGTAGCCGCGATTTGATTAGATCGATCTTACTCTCGCCCAGAGATATGCCGGATGCTTCCTTTATGATTTCTGAGATTCGTCTATAGGCGAGCTTTTCGGCGGTGGCCTCCATAGCGGATGGGCTTCTCATTGGTTTTCCGACGTAGTTTGAGGGATAACGAGGTCTAGATCTAATACTCTTATCAGGCGATTTTCTATTAGTGTTAGGGATCGGATACAACTTTTCATATCGTCGTTTCCTAGGTCTGGAGGTATCTGTAGGTCATTGGGTGCGATGCTAATGATGTCAGATACAGCGTCAACAAGCAGGCCTGCGGTTTGATTGTTGACATCGACCACGATGATGACATTCTTATCGCTCGCAGATGTTGCCTTCATTTTTAGGCGAATTGCGAGGTCAAGTACCGGCAGGATGGTTCCTCGAAGGTTGATTACTCCAACGACATGAGCGGGGGAGAATGGAAGCGGAGTTGCATTCGTCCACCCTCGAATTTCGCGCACCGACATAATGTCGATGCAATATTCTTGTTCGCCGAGGCGAAAGGCAAGAAGCTCCATCTCATTTGGGTTCGCTTGCTGAAATTGATCATTCATGGCTTCGTTTCCTTAAACGTAACTAGTGAAGCTCATTCTGCAGTTGCTTGGGTTGAGCTAGGTTTGAAGGATCCAGAATTAGTGCAATTTGACCATCCCCGAGAATTGTCGCTGCGGCGACACCAGGGATGTTGCCATAGTTCTGGCCAAGGCCTTTAATGACCACTTGCCGTTGCTCCATGATTGAGTCGACGATCAGCGCGGCACGGCTACCATCGTCCTGGGTTGTTAGAATGACGATGGAGTTCTCGAGTCGATCTTTTTGCTGACGAAAGCCCAACCTGGTTCCCAGATCGTGAAGGGCAACGAAATCTCCTCTGATATGCAGGAGCTCAGCAGAGGATCCGATCGGTTTAATATTTTCGGATGTTAGGGTTGCTGTTTCAACGATAGAGTTGAGCGGAACGACAAGGGTTTGATCTGCAACGCGAACGACCATGCCATCTAGCACAGCCAAAGTTAAGGGGAGTGAAATTGAAAAAGTGGTTCCCTTTCCCGGCTCGCTGCTGATCGTAATACGTCCACCAAGTGCTCCAATAGCACTTTTGACGACATCCATTCCGACACCGCGTCCTGAAAGTGCCGATACCTGAGAGGCGGTTGAAAAACCCGGGAGAAAGAGCAGGTTGTCTATTTCTGTGTCGGTTAGGATCGCATCGGCTGGAATGAGGCCTTTCGCAATGGCGATCTCACGGACTTTTGGCCGGTTGATGCCTGCGCCGTCATCCGAAATTTCGATGATGATCCTACCGGCGCGGTGTGACGCAAGGAGAGTAATCGTCCCCTCGGAGGACTTGCCGGCTTCCAGACGTTTTTCGGGTGTTTCTAGGCCGTGGTCGACGGCGTTGCGGATCATATGGGTGAGGGGGTCGGCCAGTCTTTCAATGACTGTTTTGTCGACCTCCGTATTTTCGCCCTCGGTCCGGAAGCGCACCTCTTTTCCAACCGCGTTAGAGGCCTCGCGAACAATGCGGGACATGCGCTGGAAGAGTGGTTTCACCGGTTGCGCCCGGATCATCATGACGCTGTCCTGGATGTCCCGGGTGAGCATCATGAACTCTTCGAGGCCGTTCACGACAGCCGGATGCTCAGCCATGCCGGCTTCGTTGACGCTTTGAGCGAGCATAGCCTGGTTGATCACGAGCTCGCCCACCAAGTTGACCAGCCGGTCAATCCGTTCGAGGTCGACCCGAACCGTTGTCGCGACAGGTTCGCTGGTCGGTGCCTGGGGTGCGCGCGATGGAGCGGCCGGAGGCGAGGGAGCCGGGCGCGCGGTGGGCGGCTCTGGCTGGCTGCTTTCTTCGGGCTTGGCTGCCTCTGCTTCAACAGCAGGGGGAGGGAGCTCCGCGGCGGTTTCGCTCATATTCACGCCGACGAGCGCATCGGCATCAGGAAAAGGGGAGGAGAGCGCTGCCTCCGTCGTCTGTTTGATCGTGAGGTCGCAGACATCTGCTACGAAGTCGAAAACCTCGCGGATTTCCTTTTCAGTGCAATCGGCATGGAGCTCGATATCCCATGCGAGCGAGGGAAGTTCGGCGCGCTCTTCAACCAGAGGAAGCTCTTCTGGGATTACACAGCGGGCGGAGACCTCACCGAGTTCCTGCAGGGCTTTGATGATTAAAAGCGCTTCATTGCCGCAGGAATAGAGCGAGGCATCCGGGCGAAAATGGATCGACCAGATCGGCAGTTCACCGATACCTTCATCGAGATCGGCGTCGCCGAGACCGCCTTCTGCATTCGTGTCATCGTCGGAGCCGAAGGCAAAGCTCAGGCCGGCGGGCGTGAAGTCAACGACCTCTTCCTCTTCTTCGGCGACACCGCCTATCAAGGCTTCGAGTGCGGCGAGGACGGCCGGAGCGGCCTCTGGCTCCGGCCCGTCGACCTGAGCCGCACGGATCTGATCCTGAAGAACGTCAGCGCCTTGGAAGAAGAGCTTGATTGCCTCGGGCGTCAGCTCCAGCCGATCCGAGCGCAGCTCGTCCAGAACGGTTTCGAACCGGTGGGCGAAGCTGACGAGCGCATCGAGCCCGAAGGCCCCTGCACCACCCTTGATCGAATGGACCGCGCGGAAAACCACGTTGATTGTTTCGTTGGAATGTCCCCCTGACTCCAGCGCGAGAAGGGCATCCTGAAGGCTTTCCAGGAGCTCTTCACATTCGATGAAGAAGGAAGCGCGGATTTCGGCCATCGGGTCATGCGACATCGGCGCGCTCCTCAGCCCGTGACCATTTGAAGCGTCTTGACGAGCTTTTGCGGGTCGAAGGGTTTCACGATCCAGCCGGTTGCCCCGGCGTTGCGCGCGCGGGCCTTAAGTTCCGGCGCACTTTCGGTGGTCAGAACCAGGATCGGCACGGCGCGCAGATGGTCGATCTTGCGCACCGCTTCGATGAAGCCGAAGCCATCGAGGCGCGGCATGTTGATGTCCGAAATGATCGCATCCGGCATCGTTTCCATCTCGTCGAGGACGCGCAGCCCATCGACCCCGTCTTCGGCGACGGTGACGGACATTCCCGCGGCGGAGAGGGACAGCTTGACCATGTCGCGCATGGTGCGGCTGTCATCGACAGCAAGGACATTAAGGCTCATGAATGGATTTCCTCTCCGAATTCGGATGGGTCGACGCCGAAAATGGTGAGAGCGTCGCTGAAAGGGGCAGATCGAGGTGTGATGGCGAATTCGCAGGTTGTTTCGCGCCACTGGCGTGCGGCGGCGAGGAGAACCTGAAGGCAGAGGCCCCCCAGGTGTTCGACATTGCCAGCATCCAGGGTCACGGGCTGGCCAGAATGGGCATTCAGCGCGGCGGCGAGGCCGGAGGCTTCCGTCAGGTCGAGGCGGGAGGCGAGTGTCACGATATTCATGCGGCGCCCGCCACGGAGACCGCGGTCAACAGATGTCTTGGCAATTGCTGTCCTTTCCTCACTTCACCAGCCCATATGAACCGCTACGGGTTAATCCGTGGTTTACGGCCGAAGCTCAGAATGCATGAAAATGCCCGAATCCGAGCCGAACCCATAAAAAGCCGGGTATTTTGCCCCAAAGCCGACCTCAGGCACCGATTTCCCCCGCGCTGAGGCCGCATGACGATAGGGGGTTGAAATCCGCCGGTAGTCAGATTATTTGGCGCTCACTTCACAGGCGGGGTCGGGCCCCGGCGGGAAAAATCCGCCGAAGGTCCACCGGTTGGGACTTGATCCTGAAAACCCTGCCCAGGCGCAAACCGGAAAGGAACGAACATGGCGCTTCCCGAATTCTCCATGCGTCAGCTCTTGGAAGCTGGCGTTCACTATGGCCACCAGACTCAGCGCTGGAACCCGCGTATGGGCCAGTACATCTATGGCGAGCGCAACGGTATCCATATCGTTGACCTGACCCAGACCGCTCCGATGCTCGAGCAGGCCCTGAAAGCCGTTCGTGACGTCGTCGCGAAAGGTGGCCGCGTGCTCTTCGTCGGCACCAAGCGTCAGGCGCAGAAATCGATCGCCGAAGCTGCTGAGAAATCGGCTCAGTACTACATGAACCACCGCTGGCTCGGTGGCACGCTGACCAACTGGAAAACCGTTTCCCAGTCGATCCAGCGCCTCAAAGCCATCGACGAGACCCTTGGCGCAGGCGCGGAAGGCCTGACCAAGAAAGAGCGTCTTCACATGGAACGCGAGCAGGGCAAACTGCAAGCGAGCCTTGGCGGCATCCGCGATATGGGCGGCCTGCCGGACATGCTCTTCGTCGTCGACGTGAACAAAGAAGATCTCGCGATCCTCGAAGCCAACAAGCTGGGCATCCCGGTTGTCGCCATCGTCGACACCAACTGCTCGCCCAAAGGCGTTGACTACATCATTCCGGGCAACGACGACGCGGCTCGTGCCATCGCGCTCTATACCGATCTCGTCAGCCGTGCGGCTCTGGACGGCATGTCGGCCCAAATGGGCGCGGCGGGTGTCGATCTTGGCGCTCTGGCCGATGTTCCGGTCGAAGAGCTGGACAACGCAGAAGTTGAAGCCGAAGCCTGATCGCTGCGCGATCGGTAATTCATGGAATTGACATCAGGCGGGGATAAGCCCCGCCTGACGCATTGCAAAGCGAAGCAAGGAGACATCCGATGGCGATCACTGCAGCGATGGTGAAAGACCTGCGCGAAGCGACCGGCGCAGGCATGATGGACGCCAAGAAGGCGCTGACCGAAACCGATGGCGACATGGAAGCGGCCGTTGATTGGCTGCGCACCAAAGGTCTCGCGAAAGCGGCGAAGAAATCCGGCCGCGTGGCCGCTGAAGGTCTGGTCGGCGTGTCCGTCGGCGACGGCCGTGGCGTTGCCATCGAGCTGAACTCGGAAACCGATTTCGTTGCCAAAAACGCCGATTTCCAGAAACTCGTTCGCGAAATCACCGATCTGGCTCTGACCACCGGTGAAGAGCTCGAAGTGCTGCGTCAGACCCAGCTCAACGGCAAATCCGTTGACGAGGTTCTGAGCGAAGCCATCGCGCGTATCGGCGAGAACATGACGCTGCGCCGTCTGCACGTTCTCGAAGGCGAGACCGTCGTCTCCTATGTCCACAATGCCGCGACCGCTGGCATGGGCAAGATCGGCGTTCTGGTTGCGCTGAACGGTCCGAAAGACAAAGCCGAAGAGATCGGCAAACAGTTCGCGATGCATATCGCAGCGACCAACCCGGCCTCGCTGTCGGAAAAGGATCTCGATCCGGCTCTGGTCGAGCGTGAGAAAACCGTTCTGACCGAGCAGGCACGTGAATCGGGCAAGCCCGAAGCCGTGATCGAGAAGATGATCGAAGGCCGTATGGCGAAATTCCTCGAGGAAGTGACCCTTCTCGGCCAGAAATTCGTCATCAACCCCGATGTCACCGTGGCTCAGGCTGCGAAAGACGCGGGCGTCGAGATCACCGGCTATGCCCGCGTTGAAGTCGGCGAAGGCATCGAGAAGAAAGAAGAAGACTTTGCCGCCGAGGTCGCCAAGACCATGGCCGGCGCCTGATCTTTCAGGTCTTCGAAGGCAAAAACACCGGCCCTTGGGCCGGTGTTTTCATTTGTGGCGCGGTTTGAGCGAGTGCCGGTGTCTTGCGGTGGGGTTTGGGTTTGCAGCCCGAAACGCCGTCGACTGGCGCGACTGGCTGGTGCGCGAGACTTGGAGCCGGGTCAGGCTGCGCGGCTTCCGCTGATTTCGCCCGGCAGCGGGCGCGGCTCTGCGATGAAGATCTGATTGCGCAGGCTGGCTAGCACAATCGCTTGCGCCGTGGTGCGCACCCCCAAAGTCGAGCGCGCAAGGCGCAGGTGCTTCTCGACCGTTGGGGCAGAGATTTTCAGGATTTCGGCGATCTCTGCCGTGCTTTTGCCCGCCGAGATGCATTCGAGCACCTCGCGCTGGCGTTGGGTCAGGGGCAGAAGGCCGCCGCCGAAGGGCAGGGAGGCGATGCGCATCTGCGCCAGCGAGGCCAGCGCAATCGCCTGAGCGTGATGGCGGTCCCAGATCAGATCCAGCTCGGGCTGGGTCATGCCGACGGGCGCGCCCAGCACGATCGTTCCCTGATGGCGCGGCGCGATGTGGTGAAGGCTGATCCCATAGGCCGCAAGATGCCCGCGTTCGAGAAAGGCGGTCAGGGTCGCGATCTCGCGCGGCGACAGGGCTCCCCGGTCCCAGTCGTTGAAGACCCGCTCAAGCGAGCTCACGCCGCCATGTTCGTTCAGCCAGCGATGCAGCGGCGCGGTCTGGGAAAGATCGCCCAGACGAAAGCGCTCGATCAGCCCATGCGGCAGGTTCGACAGCGTGATCTTGTCGCATGGCATCGCGACGCTGTCGCTTTCGAGCACGCGGGTCACTGTATAATGCGTAAAGGGGAAGCCAAGCTGGGTCAGAGCGTTTGAGAGATAGCTCCAGACCTCGGCGACGCTCTGCATCCGGCTGAATGGCTCGATGTGCTGGAGCATTCGTCCCTCCTGTCTGTTCTGCGCGCGGCGAGGCTGCACGGTCGTGATGAGAGGATTTTCGCCGATTGGCCGGCGGATGCAATGCGATTATCGGGATGCGCCTCTCTATTTCTGCGCTTTTTTGACCGGCATTGGCCTTCTCTTTGGATAAGACGGGTTCTGGACGAGCCTGCCGGGCCTGTGGCAAGGAGCGTCAAGCGCAGGAGGTCCGCGCCCGATCCGGGGCGGCAAGGAGAGAGAATGCCATTTACGATCGCCATCGACGGTCCCGCGGCCTCCGGCAAGGGGACGATTGCCAGGGCGCTTGCGCGCCAGTTCGGCTTCGCCCATCTCGATACCGGGCTGCTCTATCGTGCGGTGGGGGTTCAGGGCGGCGATCCGGTTCAGGTGGCGCAGGCTTTGGTCGCGGCGGATCTCGACCGGGCCGATCTGCGTAGCGCCGAAGCGGGGCAGGCGGCGTCAAAGGTCGCGGCCATCCCCGAGGTTCGCGCGGCCTTGGTCGCCTTCCAGCGCCAGTTTGCCCGGCAGGAACCCGGCGCGGTGCTCGACGGGCGCGATATTGGCACGGTGATCTGCCCCAGCGCCGAGGTGAAGCTTTACGTCATCGCCAATGACGAGACCCGGGCGGCACGGCGTGCGGCCGAACTTGGTGCTTCTGTCGAGGACATGCTCGCCCAGATCCGCGAGCGCGATGCGCGCGATGCGGCCCGCGATGTAGCGCCGATGGTGCAGGCCGAGGATGCCATCCTGCTCGACACCTCTCATCTCTCGATCGACGAGGCGGTGGCGCAAGCGGTGGCTGCCGTTCAGGCGGCGCGCGGCTGAGGCTTGCGCCAATTCCAGCGGGCAGCGGCGGAAACTGTTGCCTTCTTGCGGATTTGGGGCTATATGCGCGCCAAGTCAATCGGCAACATGGTCATAACAGACCGCTTTTAAGTTGGGTCGGGCTCTATAGCTACGACCCTTCGTTCTGCCCGAGAGGCGAATAAAGACCGGCGGAGACAACCGCATGGCCAGTAAACACGTGCAAAGGAAAAACTGTTCGCATGAGCACTAAAGCTGCAATGGACGAATTTGAAGCCCTCTTGAAAGAGAGCTTCGAGATTGACACCCCCGAAGAGGGTTCGGTTGTCAAAGGCAAGGTCATCGCCATCGAGGCAGGCCAGGCCATCATCGACGTCGGCTACAAGATGGAAGGCCGCGTTGATCTGAAAGAATTCGCAAATCCCGGCGAAGAAGCGCAAATCGCTGTTGGCGACGAAGTCGAGGTCTATCTGGACCGCGTCGAGAACGCCCGCGGTGAAGCTTCGATCTCGCGCGAGAAAGCTCGCCGCGAAGAAGCTTGGGATCGTCTTGAGAAAGCCTATGCTGCTGAAGAGCGCGTCGATGGTGCGATCTTCGGTCGCGTCAAAGGCGGCTTCACGGTCGATCTGGGCGGCGCTGTTGCCTTCCTTCCGGGTTCGCAAGTCGACGTCCGTCCGGTGCGCGACGCTGGCCCGCTCATGGGTCTGAAGCAGCCGTTCCAGATCCTGAAAATGGACCGTCGCCGTGGCAACATCGTTGTGTCGCGCCGCGCGATCCTCGAAGAAAGCCGCGCCGAACAGCGTGCGGAAGTCATCGCGAACCTCACCGAAGGTCAGACCGTCGAGGGTGTTGTCAAGAACATCACCGAATACGGTGCCTTCGTTGATCTCGGCGGCGTTGACGGCCTGCTGCACGTCACCGACATGGCTTGGCGCCGCGTTAACCACCCGTCGGAGATCCTGTCGATCGGCGAGACCGTCAAGGTCCAGGTCGTCAAGATCAACAAAGACACCCACCGCATCAGCCTCGGCATGAAACAGCTGCAGGCCGATCCGTGGGATACGGTTGCCAACAAGTTCCCGATCGGCTCGGTCCATCAGGGCCGCGTGACCAACATCACCGACTACGGCGCGTTCGTCGAGCTGGAAGCTGGTGTCGAAGGTCTGGTCCACGTGTCCGAAATGTCCTGGACCAAGAAAAACGTGCACCCCGGCAAAATCGTGTCCACCTCGCAAGAGGTTGAGGTCATGGTTCTGGAAATCGACGAAGCCAAACGCCGCGTCTCGCTTGGTCTCAAGCAGACCCAGCGCAACCCGTGGGAAGTCTTCGCCGAAACTCATCCGGCCGGCACCCAGATCGAAGGCGAAGTCAAGAACATCACCGAATTCGGTCTGTTCATCGGCCTCGAAGGCGATATCGACGGCATGGTCCACCTCTCGGATATCTCGTGGGATGTCCGCGGCGAGGACGCGATCCAGGACTTCCGCAAGGGCGATATGGTGAAAGCCGTCGTTCAGGAAGTTGATGTCGAGAAAGAGCGCATCTCGCTCTCGATCAAGGCTCTGGAAAACGACACCATGTCGGAAGCCGTTGATGGCGTGAAACGTGGCGATGTCGTCACCGTCACCATCACCGCGATCGAAGAAGGTGGCGTTGAGGTCGAGTATAACGGCGTCAAGTCGTTCATCCGTCGCTCGGATCTCGCCCGCGACCGTCAGGACCAGCGCCCCGAGCGTTTCAACGTTGGCGACAATGTTGACGCCCGCGTCACCAACATCGACACCAAGACCCGTCGTCTGGGCCTGTCGATCAAGGCACGCGAGATCGCCGAAGAGAAAGAAGCCGTCGAACAGTATGGCTCGTCGGACTCGGGCGCCTCGCTTGGCGACATCCTCGGTGCGGCTCTGAAGAACCGCAACTGATGACCAACCGGGCCGGAGCCATTTGCGCAATCCGGCCCGAACAGAACAGGAAGCCCGCTCTGGACCTCGTGACCGGGGCGGGTTTCTTTTTTTTGCTTCAAAAGAGTGCGGTTGGCCCGGATCATCTGCAACTATATGATCCGTCGCACGTTCATAATGAGGCTCAATCGTGGCGGCCAACGGTCTCCACACTCCATTCGGTTCCAGTCACAGGGTAGAAGATGATCCGTTCTGAACTGATCCAGAAGATCTCCGAAGAAAATCCGCATCTGTTCCAGCGCGACGTCGAGCGCATTGTGAACACCGTCTTTGAAGAGGTCATCAGCGCCATGGCCCGGGGCGACCGGGTCGAGTTGCGCGGCTTTGGTGCTTTTTCCGTGAAGCAGCGGGAGGCCCGCACCGGACGCAACCCGCGAACGGGCGATTCCGTTAGCGTCGAGGAGAAGCATGTTCCCTTCTTCAAGACCGGCAAATTGCTTCGCGACCGGTTGAACGGTCTGACCGAATAGGTCAGATTGGCCGCGCAGTGATCTGAGGGATTTTCCATGCGCGTGTTACGGCTGGCTTTCGTGATTCTCCTGGCCATCGTCCTGATCGGGGTGGCTCTGGCCAACCGGCAGATGGTCACGGTCAATCTGTTTCCGGCGCAGTTCGGGCAATATCTGGGCGGGACCTGGTCGCTGACCATGCCCGCCTTTATTGCGTTTCTGCTGGTCGTCATGTTCGGCGTCGTGATCGGCCTGATCTGGGAATGGCTGCGCGAGGCGGGAATGCGCGCCGAACTGAGCCGGCGCGCCGCGGAACTCGCCCGGCTTGAGCGCGAGGTCGGCCATTTGCGCCCGGCGCGCGCCGGCAAGCAGGATGAGGTTCTGGCGATCCTCGACACGGCTTCGACCAAACCTGCGGGCGCAGGCTCGACGGCGGTTGTGCCTGCGGCGGGGCGCTGATGTCTGCTGCCGTCAAGATCTGCGGGCTGTCCGAGCCCGAGTCGATCCGCGCCGCGGCTGAAGCCGGGGCGCGCTATATCGGCTTTGTTTTCTTTGCGAAATCCCCCCGAGCCGTCACGCCCGAACGCGCGGCAGAGCTGGCCGAGGTCGTGCCGGTTGGCGTCGCCCGGGTCGGGCTTTTCGTCAATCCCGAGGATGCGCTTCTGACCGAGGTGCTGGCACAGGTGCCGCTCGACATTATCCAGCTTCACGGCACGGAAAGCCCCGCCCGCGTGGCAGAGGTCCGCGCGCTGACCGGGCTTCCGGTGATGAAGGCGGTGGGCGTCGCGGGGCGCGAGGATCTCGACCAGCTTTGGGATTACGGCCTTGTCGCCGATCTGCTGCTCGTCGACGCCAAGCCCGCGCCGGATGCGGATTTGCCCG
This sequence comes from Paracoccus aminophilus JCM 7686, assembly GCF_000444995.1. NCBI lineage: Bacteria > Pseudomonadati > Pseudomonadota > Alphaproteobacteria > Rhodobacterales > Paracoccaceae > Paracoccus > Paracoccus aminophilus. The sequence goes on from NC_022041.1 coordinate 1,266,580, forward strand.
GAGGCAATGGGCTTGCCTTTGACTGGCGGCTGCTGGTCGGGCGGCGCTGGCTCAAGCCCTGGCTGCTGGCTGGCGGGCTGACCCCGGACAATGTCGCCGAGGCGATCCGCTTGACCGGCGCGCAGGGCGTCGATGTCTCGTCCGGCGTCGAAAGCGCACCGGGGGTCAAGGATCTGGGTAAGATCCGCGCTTTTGTCGCGGCGGCGCAATCATGATCTGGCGCGAGGGAACCGAGGCTGATGTGCCCGCTGTCGTTGCGCTTTTGCTCGATGATGAGCTTGGCAAATGGCGCGAGAATGCCGATCCGAGCGTCTATCTTTCCGCCTTCCGCACCATGCAATCGGAAGGGGCCAATCATTTGATCGTCGGCGAAGAGGGCGGCGAGCTGATTGCTTGTTACCAGATCACCTTCATCGCCAGCCTCTCGCTTGGCGCGACCCGGCGTGGCCAGATCGAGGGTGTGCGTGTCGCAGCCTCTCGCCGGGGCCAACGTATCGGTGAGGCGCTGATGAAGGACGCTGAGGCGCGGGCCCGCGCGGCCGGTTGCGCGATCTTGCAGCTCACCACCAACAAGATCCGCACCGACGCCCATCGCTTCTATGAGCGGCTTGGCTTTACCCCTTCCCATATCGGATATAAGAAATCCCTCTAGGCAGGTGGCAGATGCCAAGCCCGGATTTTCAAGACAGGATGCGCCATGGCGGATGATCTCGCGAACAGCTTTATGACCGGACCCGATGAGCAGGGTCGTTTCGGTATTTTCGGCGGGCGCTTCGTCAGCGAAACCCTCATGCCGCTGATCCTCGATCTCGAAAAGGAATATGAAAAGGCCAAGACCGATCCGGCGTTCAAATCCGAGATGGAAGATCTCTGGACCCATTACGTCGGCCGTCCCTCGCCGCTCTATTTCGCACCGCGCCTGACCGAGCGTCTGAATGGCGCGAAGATCTATCTCAAGCGCGAAGAGCTGAACCATACAGGCAGCCACAAGATCAACAACGTGCTGGGCCAGATCCTGCTGGCGCGCCGCATGGGCAAGACCCGGATCATCGCGGAAACCGGCGCGGGCCAGCATGGCGTGGCGACGGCGACCGTCTGCGCGCGCTTCGGGCTGAAATGCATCGTCTATATGGGCGCGACCGATGTCGAGCGTCAGGCGCCGAACGTCTTCCGCATGCGGCTTCTGGGCGCGGAAGTCGTGCCGGTCACCTCGGGCCGCGGCACGCTGAAAGATGCGATGAACGACGCCTTGCGCGACTGGGTGACCAATGTCCGCGACACGTTCTATTGCATCGGCACGGTTGCAGGCCCGCATCCCTATCCGGCGATGGTGCGCGATTTCCAAGCCATCATCGGGCGCGAGACCAAGCAGCAGATCCTTGCGCAAGAGGGGCGTCTGCCCGACAGCGTCGTTGCGGCGATCGGCGGCGGCTCGAATGCGATGGGGCTTTTCCACCCCTTCCTCGATGACCGCTCGGTCCGCATCATCGGCGTCGAAGCGGGTGGTAAGGGCGTCGATGAGCGCATGGAGCATTGCGCCAGCCTGACCGGTGGGCGTCCGGGCGTCTTGCATGGCAACCGCACCTATCTGCTGCAAGATGCCGAGGGTCAGATCCTCGAGGGCCATTCGATTTCTGCTGGTCTCGATTATCCGGGCATCGGGCCAGAGCACGCCTGGCTCAAAGAGCAGGGCCGCGCCGAATATGTCAGCGCGACCGATACCGAGGCGCTCGGGGCCTTCCAGCTTCTGTGCGAGACCGAGGGCATCATTCCCGCGCTCGAACCCTGCCATGCGATTGGCTATGTCCAGAAACTCGCGCCGACCTTGCCGAAGGATCACCTGATGGTGGTCAACCTTTCGGGCCGGGGCGACAAGGATATCTTCACTGTTGCCAAGCACATGGGGGTTCAGATCACCACCTGAACCGGGGTCACGATTGGGTGACGGATGCAACCCACGCGGCGGGCTCCGAGTTGCTTCAATGTCTGAAGCAGAAGGAGACGAGCCATGCTGAAGTCACCTCTTAAAATCGCTGCTACAATTCTCAAAGTCGGCGCTCTCACCGGTCTTATGGCGGGGGCGGCCTTTGCCCAAAGCACCACCGTTACGACCGAGGGAAAGGCTCCGGAATCCTCGGTGCCGCTGGCCTATAAGGGCTTGAGCGACGTTCAGATTACGGATTTCCTGACCGCGCGCGGCGTGACCGATATCAGCGTCGCCCGGGACGCCGGCAAGATTGTCGCGACCGGCCATCGGGACGGCAATGCCATCGAGCTGATCTATAATGAAAAGACCGGCCAGCTGGTGACCGTTGACGGCAATTCGCCCTCGGCCGAGGCCCATGCCGATTTCATGGCTCTGGGCGAAGCGCCCGATCCGGCACGCGATCCGGCTGGCGGCTCTCACGATCCGATCAAGAACTGAGTGGACCGGGCGCCTTTGGCTTCACCAGAGCCAATCCGCCCTTGCGATCAGGCCGACGCCGCAAGCGTCGGCCTTACTTTTTCGTCAAAAGCCCGCCATCGCTCAGGATCTCTTCCAGATCGCCCCGGCCAAGATAGCCAAAGATCACCCGATCTCCGATGACGAAGCTCGGCGTGCCTGCAATCCCCAAAGCCTCGGCCAGAAAGTCCGAGCGCTCGAAATGGGCGTAGATCTCGGGACTGTCGATGTCCTGCATCATCTGGGGCAGATCGAGACCGACCGCCAGTGCCGCTCGCCGGATCGCGGGCTCCGAGGTCGGTCCGTAGGTCGCCATCAGCAGCGCGTGAAATTCGGGGTATTTTCCTTGCTTTTGCGCGGCCAGAGCCGCGGCCGCGGCAAGGGTCGACTCCTCGCCAAAGATCGGCCATTCGCGGATCACCAGCCGCAGCTCGGGATGGGCGCTCAGAAGCGCGTCAAGCTCGGGGGCATTCTTGCGGCAATAGCTGCAATTGTAATCGGTGAATTCGACGATGGTGATCGTGCCGTGGGGGTTGCCGATCACCGGCGCATCCGGGTCGTTGAAAAGCTGCTGCGAGAGGCCCGAGATCGCGACCTTCGCATCCGGTTCAGGCGATCCGCCCCAAAGACCGGCCACGGCACCGCCAGCGCAGGCCAGTAGCAAAAACAACGAGAGGGCGCGCAACATGATCAGCTCCTTGATCGCGCCAGCATCGCAGGGGCCCCGACCCGCCGCAAGGACCATCGTCAGATCGGGTCCAACGCCCATGCGGGCAGGCCAAGCCGTCATGAGACCGACATGCGCAAAGGATAGGAGGCCGCGATGACCTCTGTGACCCTTGATCAGCTTCGCTTGACTTTCGGCCAGACCCGCGCGCTGGACGGGGTGAGCCTGACCATTCCCTCGGGCTCTTTCGTGGCGCTGCTTGGGCCTTCGGGCTGTGGCAAGACCACGCTTTTGCGCCTGATCGCCGGGCTCGAACGGCCTGACAGCGGTGAGATCGCCATCGCCGGTCGCCGGGTTGCGGGGCGGGGGCAGTTCACCGAGCCGCAGGATCGCGGCCTTGGTATGGTCTTTCAATCCTATGCGCTCTGGCCGCATCTGACGGTGGCGGGCAATATCGGCTTTGGCCTCAACCGGCTGGCCCGAGCCGCGCGCGAGGAACGGATCGCCGAAGCTCTGGCGCTGGTCGGGCTGACCGGGCTCGCGGCGCGCAAACCGCATGAGCTCTCGGGCGGTCAGCGCCAGCGCGTCGCCTTGGCGCGCAGTCTCGCCGCGCGTCCGTGGCTTTTGCTGCTCGACGAGCCTCTGGCCAATCTCGATACCCATCTGCGCCAGACCATGCTGGCCGAGTTTCGCCGCATCCACAGCTCGACCGGCTGCACGATGATTTTCGTGACCCATGACCAGAACGAGGCCATGGCGGTGGCGGATTTGGTCGGGGTGATGGATCGCGGCAGGCTAGAACAATTCGCCCCGCCCGCCGCGCTTTTCGACCGTCCGGCCAGCCAGATGGTGGCGCGCTTTGTCGGCAATGGGCGGACCTTGCCGGTCGAGGTGCTGCGCCGCTCGGGTGAGATCTGCGAGATCACGCTCGGCGGCAGGGTGCTGCGCCTGCCGGGCGTGGCGCCGGTCGGGCCGGGCTGGCTCTGCCTGCATTCGCGCGATCTGGCGGCGCAAGGCGCACCGGGCGAGGGCTTTGACGCCGAAGTCATGGCGGCGCGGTTCGAAAACGGCTTTCACATCCTCGAAATCATCCCCGATCTCGTGCCCGAGGCCGAGCCGCTTGATCTGCGCGTAGACCGCCCGCTCGCACCGGGGGCGCGCATCCGCTTTGCTTTGACCGGCGGCTGGGTCATTCCGCGTGCAGGCGATGCGGCCCTCACGACCGCCGCGCGACCCTTTGCCGCGCCCGTCTGAGCCGCGCCGCGCGGGGCCGCACGCGGAACTGTCACAGAGCTGTCAGGCCCTTTCGCTAGTCAGGCCCAGCCCTAGTGCGGGTGGCCCCGTCCGGTTCGGACCCGGGCGCGATGTCGAAAGGAATTCTCAATGCGCGCAATCAGCTCTCTGGCCCTTGCTTTGGCCGCACTCGCCGGTCCGGCTTTCGCCGCGCCCTCGGGCACGATCACGGTCTATACCTCGCAGCCGCAGGACCAGATGGCGCAGGTCGTCGAGGCCTTCAACAAGGATTATCCCGAGGTGAAGGTCGAGATTTTCCGCTCGGGCACGACCGAGCTGATGTCGAAGCTTCAGGCCGAATTCGCGGCGGGCTCGACCCCGGCGGATATCGTCTTGCTGGCCGATGAGGCCGCGATGACCCAGCTGAAAACCGACGGCCGCCTTCAGCCCTATGCCGATGCGCCCGTCGCCGAGATCCCGGCCAATCTGGTCGATCCCGACAAGACGTTTTTCGGCACCAAGCTGCTGACCACCGGCATCGTCTACAACACCGATCTGGTCAAGGAGGCGCCCAAAAGCTGGACGGATCTCAAGGCCGCGGACAAGGCGAAATCGCTGATCATGCCGAGCCCGCTTTATTCGGGCGCGGCGGTGATCCATGTCGGCACCATCGTCCAGCAGCCCGAATTCGGCTGGGGCTATTACGAGGATCTCGCGGCCCATGGCGCGGTTGCCGGACAGGGCAATGGCACAGTGATCGAGGCGGTCGCGCGCGGCGAGAAAGCCTATGGCATCATCGTCGAATATATGGCGATGAACGCCAAGGCGAAGGGCTCGCCCGTTGATTTCGTCTGGCCCGAGGATGGCGTCTCGACCATCACCCAGCCGGTCGCCATCGTCAAAGGCACGGATAACGAAGAGGGCGCGCGCGCCTTTGTCGATTGGCAGCTCGGCAAATCGGCGCAAGAGCAATCGGTCGAGCAGGGTTATTTCCCGATCTTGAAGGGGATGGAGCGCCCGGCGGGCTATCCCGACCCGGAAACGCTGAAGGTTCTGCCGGTCGATGTGCCGAAGCTCATCGCGGAAGACACGGCCAATAAGGAAAAATTCTCTGATCTCTTCGGTGGCTGAGATCCGGCTGAAGCGGCATCTGAGGGGCGGCGATCTGGTGATCGTCGCCCTGATTGCCCTCTATCTGGCCGCAACCGGGCTTTGGCCGATGCTGCGGCTGTTGATCGAGGCCTTAGCGCCGGGGCCTCAGGGCGAGACCTTTGGCCTTGCGCGCGAGGTGCTGGAAAGCCCGGCCTTCCTCAAGGCGTTTAGAAATACCGTGACCGTCTCGGCAGGCTCGGTCCTTGTCTCGGCGGGGCTTGGGATGGCGCTGGCCTATGCTTCGGGGCTGATGCGGCTGCCGGGACAGGTGGCTTTGGGCTTTCTGGCGCTGTCACCGCTTCTCATTCCCTCGCAGATCATGGCTTTGGCCTGGATCCAGCTGGTGGGATCATCCTCGCCGCTGCTGGGCCCGCTTGGACTTGCGCCTGCAGCGGGCCAGCCCAATCCGCTTTATTCAGGCGCGGGCATCGCCTGGCTTTTGGGGATCGAGCATATGCCTTTGGTCTTCTTGGCCGTTCGCGCCAGTCTCATCGCCATCCCCGGCGATCTGATCGAGGCCGCGCGGATCTCGGGCGCAAGCGGCGCGCGGATCACCGGTCGGATCATCCTGCCCTTGACCCTTCCGGCGGCGGCCGCGGGCGCGATTCTGGCCTTTGCCTCGGCGGTCGGCAATTTCGGCGTGCCAGCGCTGCTGGGCATTCCCGGGCGGTTTCCGATGCTGACGACGCTGATTTATCAGCGGCTGAACGGCTTTGGGCCGGGGGTGATCGGCAAGGTCGCGGTGATGGCTCTGGTGCTGGTTGTGCTGGCGGGGGCGGCCTTGGCGCTGCGCAATCTCTTCCAGCGCCGCTTTGGCGTGCCGCTCCCTGCCGGCAAAGGCTTCGAGGGCTCTGCCCAGAGCCATCTGCGCTGGCCTGTCGCGGTTGCCGCTTGGCTGATCGTCGCGCTGCTGGCAATTCTGCCGATGATTGCGCTTGGGGTCACGGCGCTGTCGCCCGCGATTGGCGTGCGTTTCGCGCTTGAGACCGCGACCCTCGAAAACCTGCGCGCGGCCTTGGCCAATCCGGCGATCCGGCGGGCCTTTGCCAATTCGCTGATGCTTTCACTCGCGGCGGCGGGGTTCTCGGCGCTGGTGGCAATCGGCCTTGCTTGGTTTGCGGTGGTCGGCAAAAGCCGCTTTGCGCGCGGGCTGAACCTTGTGGCCGATGCGCCTTTCGTGGTGCCGGGCACGGTTCTGGCGCTGGCGATGATCCTCGTCTATCTGCCGCCTCTGCCGCTGATCGGCTCGATCTATGGCACGGCGGCGATCCTGCTCATCGCCTATCTGGGCCGCTTCCTGCCGCTGGTTTTGCGTCCCGTCGAGGCGGCGATGCGCGCGATGGACCCCTCGCTTGATGAGGCGGCGCGTATCCATGGCGCGCAGAGCCTGCGTCGTATCCTGCGGATCGCGGGCCCCATGGTCGCGCCCTCGGCGCTCGCCGGGGCGATGCTGATCGTGCTGACGGCGATCAACGAGCTGACGGTTTCCGCGCTTTTGTGGTCGGCGGGCCATGAGACGGTCGGCGTGATGATCTTTTCGCTGCAATACGAGGGCAATTCGACCGGAGCCGCCGCGCTTTCGGTCATCTCGGTCGCGCTGGTGGCCGTGCTGGCGCTGGTTACGGATCTGGCGGGCAGGCGCCTGCCGCCCGGAACTTTACCTTGGCGCGCAAGATGAAAAAGGGGCCCTAAGGCCCCTTTTTTACAGCATTTTCGCGTGACGGTTCACGTCCTTGTAAAGCAGATAGCGGAAATCCGAGGGCCCGCCCGCATAGCAGCATTGCGGGCAGAAGGCGCGCAGCCACATGAAATCGCCGGGACCGACCTCGACCCAATCCTGATTGAGCCGATAGACCGCCTTGCCTTCGATCACGAAGAGCCCGTGCTCCATGACATGGGTTTCCGCGAAGGGAATGGTCCCGCCCGGTTTCAGCGTGACGATGGTGATATGCATATCATGGCGGATGTCATTCGGGTCCATGAAGCGGGTCGTGGCCCAACGTCCCTCGGTCTCGGGCATGGCGATCGGCGCAATGTCTTTTTCATTGGCGATGATGACATCGGGCTTCTCGAGCCCCTCGACCGCCTGCCAGCGCTTGCGCCACCAGTGAAAGCGCGAGAGATCGGCGGCGTTCTTGACGGTCCAGGCCGTGCCTGCCGGGATATAGGCAAAGCCCCCCTCGGTCAGATGATGGGTCTGGCCCGCGATCTCGACATCAACCGCGCCATTGGTGACGAACAGCGCGGATTGAACGGTCGGATCCTCCTCGGGGCGGTCGGAACCGGCCTCGCCTTTCAGCTCGACGATATATTGGCTGAAGGTCTCGGCAAAACCCGAGAGCGGGCGCGCGATGATCCACATGCGCATATTCGTCCAGCCGGGCAGGAAGCTCGTGACGATGTCGCGCATGGTCGCGGCGGGAATGACGGCATAGGCCTCGGTGAAGACGGCGGTATCGACCGAGAGATCGCTTTGCGGCGGCAGACCGGCCAGAGGACCGGCATAGCTGCGCGGGGTTTTGCTGCTCATGTTGGCTCCTGAATTTCGGGGCGGGCTCTTGGGGGCGGGGCTCAGGTCCCGCCCAGCATCTGCTGGAGGCGCAATTCGCCGATGCGGCTGACCTGCCGCTCGGCCTCGGCGCGTTCGGTCGCGGTGTCGTTGTGGATGCGGGCTTGCATCGCCTCGGTGATCCCGGCCTTGTCGTAATCGCGCACGGCGATGATGAAGGGGAAGCCGTGGCGCGCGACATAGTCGGTGTTCAAACGCGTGAAGGTCGCGCGTTCCTCGTCGGTCAGCGCGTCGAGCCCGGCGCTCGCCTGTTCCGAGGTGCTCTCGGCGGTGAGCTGCTTGGCGGCGGCGAGCTTGCCCGCAAGATCGGGGTGCGCGTTCAGAACGCCCAGGCGTTCCGCATCGCTGGCCGAGCGGAAGATCTGTGCCATGCGCCGCGCCAACCCGGTCGCGGTATCATGGATCGCGCCCATCTCGCAGTCCCAGACCCGCTCGGCGATGAAGGGCGAATGCTCATAGATCGAGCCGAATTTCTGCACGAAATCGGCGCGGCTCATCTCCGAGGGGCGCTCTTTCGCCTGATAGGGATGGGTCTCGGCCCAGTGGCGCGCGATATCGAGCCGGGTCGCGAACCAGACGCCCTCATGGCTGCGGGCATGGTCAAGGAAACGCTGCAGCGCAATCGCACGGCCCGGACGGCCCATCAGACGGCAGTGGAGCCCGATCGACATCATCTTGGGCGCGCCCGCCTGACCCTCGGCATAAAGCACGTCGAAACTGTCGCGCAGATAGTCGAAGAACTCGACCCCGGTGCCAAAGCCCTGACCCGAAGAAAAGCGCATGTCATTGGCGTCCATCGTATAGGGCACCATGAGCTGCGGCTTGCCCTTGTGGACATGCCAATAGGGCAGGTCATCGGCAATCGTATCGGCGAGATAGGCAAATCCGCCTTCTTCGGCCCCAAGCGCCACCGTATTCATCGAGGTGCGGCCCTGATAAAAGCCATAGGGCCGCTCGCCGGTGATGCGGGTGTGCAGTTCAATCGCCTGCCGGATATGCTCGGCCTCGGTCTCTGCCGGAACGTCGCGGTAGTCGATCCATTTGAGCCCATGGGTCGCGATTTCCCAGCCCGCGCGCTGCATGGCGGCGACTTGCTCGGGCCCGCGTTCAAGGGCCGTTGCGACGCCGTAAACCGTGACCGGCACGTCCTTGAGCATCCGGTAAAGCCGCCAGAAGCCCGCGCGCGCGCCATAATCGTAGATCGATTCCATATTCCAGTGACGCTTACCCGGCCAAGGCTGGGCGCCGATGATCTCGGACAGGAAGGCCTCTGAAGCCGCATCGCCATGTTCGATGCTGTTCTCGCCGCCTTCTTCGTAATTCATCACGATCTGCACGGCGATCTTCGCGCCGCCGGGCCATTTGGGATCGGGGGTATGCTCTCCGTATCCAATCATGTCGCGGCTGTAGCGCATCCGGGAATCCTTTTTGGAAATCGGCCGAAGCCCGGCCCTTGCAGATGAGGAACCACTTTGCCGGGAGGACAGCAAGTCGTCAAAATGAAATTCTGTGTTAAGGATTTGTATAAAATCAACCATGACCGAGGCGGGCGGTCAAGCCTGTCGCGAATCGACTTGCGCTCTGGCAGAGCGGTGTCGCGTTGGAGTTGCGCTGGCGGAGGGGCGACAGAGGCGCCTTCGAATTTTATCGCAGACATATTTGTATTATTGGTGGCAGACTGAAACGGAGCCGATCAACTGCCCGAAGGGCAGGACGGCGCGATACCGCCATTTTCTACCAGTTCTTAAGTTAGCCTTAAGTTTTTCGATAAAGTCGCCGGAGGTCCGGCCCGATAAGTTCCACGCAGCTCACCTTGGGGAGAGGTGGTGCCAAAGGGGGGAGATCACTTTGCAACCAACACAGAGCGCTCAAGGACAGTTGACGCGGCCCGAGGACGAGAGGCTCGGCCTTTTTGCCAATCTCGCTTATGGGATGCAGCATATCCTGACCATGTATGGCGGCATTGTCGCCGTGCCGCTGATCGTCGGTCAGGCCGCAGGGATGAGCCCGGCGGATATTGGGCTGTTGATCACGGCCTCGCTGTTTGCCGGAGGCGTCGCGACCATCCTGCAGACCATGGGCCTGCCGTTCTTCGGCTGCCAATTGCCGCTGGTTCAGGGGGTTTCCTTCGCAGGCGTCGCGACGATGATCGCGATTTCCGGGACTGGCGGGATCGAGGCGGTCTTTGGCGCGGTCATTCTGGCCTCGCTGATGGGGCTTTTGATCACGCCGGTCTTCTCGCGCATCACCCGCTTTTTCCCGCCACTCGTTGCGGGCATCGTCATCACCACGATCGGGCTGACGCTGATGCCCGTCGCGGGCGGCTGGGCCATGGGCGGAGACCGCAATGCCGCCGATTTCGGCAGTCAGGCCAATGTGCTGCTGGCCGGGGTGACGCTGGTGATCGTGCTGTTGCTGAGCAAAGTCGGCAATGCGGCGATCTCGCGGCTCTCGATCCTGCTGGCGCTGGTGATCGGCACTGCGATTGCCTATGCGGCGGGCATGACCGATTTTTCGCGGGTGAGCGACGGTCCGGTCTTTGCTCTGCCCAAGATCTTTGAATTCGGCTATCCGACCTTTGGCGTCGCGGCGACGATCTCCATGTTCATCGTCATTCTGGTGACGCTGGTTGAAACCTCGGCCGATATTTTCGCGGTCGGAGAGATCGTCGGGACCAAGGTCGATTCGCGCCGTCTGGGCGACGGGCTGCGCGCCGATATGCTCTCGAGCATGCTCGCGCCCTTTGTCGGCTCGTTCACGCAAAGCGCCTTCGCCCAGAACGTCGGGCTGGTTGCAGTCACCGGGATCCGCAGCCGCTATGTCGTGGCGACGGGCGGGCTCATCCTGATCGCGCTCGGGCTGTTGCCGATCATGGGACGCGTCGTCGCCGCCATCCCGAGCCCGGTTCTCGGCGGCGCGGGCATCGTCTTGTTCGGCACGGTCGCGGCCAGCGGCATCCGCACGCTGTCGCGGGTCGATTACGTCAACAACATGAACCTGATCATCGTCGCGACCTCGATCGGCTTTGGCACGATCCCGATCGTGATCCCGCAATTCTACCACCATTTCCCGGCCTGGGTTGAGACGATCTTCCATTCGGGCATCAGCTCTTCGGCGATTATGGCGATCACGCTGAACCTGCTGTTCAACCATCTCAAGCTCGGGAATTCGGATCAGCCTTCGGTCTTTGGCGCGGCTTCCGAGCGGACGATCCGTTATGCCGATATCGCCCAGCTGGAGGAGGGCGATTATTTCGCGAATGGCAAACTGTACAATGCCGATGGAAAAGAGGTGCCGCTGGCGGGATCTGGCGGACACTGAACCTCGGCTGGTTCGACGATTGTGGGCGCGCCTGTCGCAAGGGCGCGCCTTTTGCGTCCGGATCTGGCCGGTCAGTCGAGGCAGGCTTTGATTTGCTCGCCCAGCCAGCGCAAAGCCGGATCGCTGCGCCGCCTGCGATGTTGGATCTGGGTGAAGGCGATCTCGGGCAGGGCCAGCGGCGGCTCGGTGATGACCAGCCCGGGCGCCACAGTCGAGAGGCTGCGGCGCGCGACGGTCAGGATCAGATCGGTTCCGGCGATGACTTCGGGCGCGACGCTCCAATGCGGCAGGATCAGTGCGATTTTGCGGGCCTGACCGTGGTGGCGCAGCGCAAGGTCAAGCTCGGTCGCGGCCTCGCCATGAACCGCGACAAGGACATGGGGCGCCGACCAGTAAAGCGCGGCGCTCAGCCCGAGATAGGGTTGGGGCTGATGGCGCGGATCAAGCAGGCAGGCATAACGGTCGGTGAAAAGCGGCGCCGCATCGATCTGGGCGGGCAGGGTCGGGAAGACCCCAAGCGCCAGATCGACCTCGCCGTCGAGCACCGCGGCCACCATCGCCTCGCGGCTGCGCTGGGTCACGATCAGCTCGACCCCCGGCGCGATCTGGCGCAGATGGCGCATCAGCTTGGGCAAAAGCGCATGAGCGCCGTAATCCGACAAAGCGAGGCGGAAGACGTGGCGCGCCTCGGGCGCGAAATCTCCATCACCAAGCAGCGCCCGGATCTGGATCATCGCCTCGCCAAGCGGTCCGGTCAGCTCGAGCGCGCGCAGCGTCGGCACCATCCGACCGGCCTCGCGGGTGAACAAGGGATCGTCCAGAAGCTTGCGCAGCCGCGCCAAAGCATGGCTGACGGCAGGCTGGCTCATATTCAGCCGCGCCGCCGCACGGGACAGATGCTGTTCCGAGAGCAGCGCATCGAGCACGACAAGCAGGTTGAGATCGACGGCGCGCAGATTGGGGCTTTGGGTCATGGCCGCATCATGGCGCAGCGCGCGGGAAAATCAAATCCGGGCCGATGCGCGCGGGGCTGAGATAGCGGGTTTGGGCGCGCCGTTCTGTGGCCCAGGATAGAGGCGGCTTGGCGGAGGGCCCTTTCCCTGACGCGCGGCTCAACGAGGCGGGGAGAGATGGCAAAGAGGGGGCGCGATCTTCGCCCTGAAGAGCCTCGACAAAGCGCTCTTGCGTGACCGGCGGAGGGGCCGCCCGCCAGCACACTGCGGTCCCTTGCGAGGTCACCCATGCGACCGGCCCTTTGATCCCCAAGCCTTGAGGCACGAAGCAGATCGTCAATCTTTTGCATTTTCTTTTTATAATGGTTTCAGACCGCTCTGCCTTATTGCCGCGCCCTGAAACTCGTGCGAAGGCTCGGGAAAGAGTGGCACATCCGGCCGCCGCTCTGGCCCGCGCCGAGGGAAACGCCCAAGGCCAGTCAGGCGCGCGCCGGTCTTTCTGGCAGCTTCGACATGCAGGCGGATATCAGCAGGGACGGCCGGGCGCCTTGGGGCGCCTTGCTCGGGGTGAATGCGGCGATCGGGGCCTTCGGCTTTTCGCAAGGGCTTAGCTATCCTTTGTTCACGCTGCTGATGCAGCAACAAGGCATGTCGCCCGCCGCCATCGGCGCTTCGGCGGCGATGATGCCGCTTGGGCTGATCCTGTCGGCGAGCCTCGTACCGAGCTTGGTGCGCCTCTTCGGGATGCGGCAGCTCGCGGTCGGCTGCGCACTGGCGGCCGCGCTCTGCTTTTTCCTGATCGGGGTTTTTCAGAGCTGGGTCGGCTGGTTCGTGCTGCGCTTCCTCCTTGGGATCATCATCAACCCGCTTTATGTGCTCGGCGAGGTCTGGGCGCTGTCGCTGGCCCCCCCGGCGCGGCGCGGGCGCATGATGGGCGTCTTCAACACGGTGATGAGCGCGGCCTATGCCTCGGGCCCGCTGGCCCTCGCGATGATCGGGGTCGAGGGCTGGACGCCGTTTCTTGTGGGCGTCGGTGGCTTTTGTCTGGCAAGCGTCGGGCTCGCGCTGGTGTCGCGCCGTCTGCCGGTCCTGAGCTTCGATCAAGATGAGAGCGGCACGAACAAGGGCGTCTTCGCTTTCTGGACCGTCGCGCCCGCGCTGTTGACCGCCGTCTGTGTCTCGGCGGCGAGCTTGCAGGCGAATGTCGCCTTGCTTCCGGTTTTTGGCGCAGGCTACGGGCTTTCAGAGCTGACGCTGCCGCGTCTGGTCACGGCGCTGTCGGTTGGCAATATCTTCATCCAGCTTCCTCTGGGCATTGCCGCCGAACGGATCGGCCCGCGCTTCATGATTATCTTTTGCGCCAGCATGACGGTGGTTGCGGCGGTGCTTTTGCCCTCCTTCATCCTGACCCCGGCGGTCTGGCCGCTGCTGATGCTGCTCGGGGGGATGAGCTACGGCGTCTATACGATGGCGTTGATCGAGCTTGGCAACCGCTTCCACGGTCAGATGCTGGTCGCGGGCAATGCGGCTTTCGCGATGATGTGGGGCATGGGCGGGATGCTGGGCGCGCCCGGGGCGGGCGTGCTCATGCAGGCAATTGGCCCGGTCGGGCTGCCGGTCGTGATTACCGTGCTGATGAGCGTGTTGATCACGCTGGCGATCCTGCGCAAGATCCAACGCGAGCTGCGCTGACAAGGGCGGGCTCGGCAAGGACCGCCGCGCGGGGCTCGACCGTCTCTAGTTCGGGCTCGATTTCCGCAGCGAGTCCGTTCGCGGCAAGAATGCGCTCGGCCAAAGCCGCCGCTTGTATCCGCTGCTCGGGGATCGAGCTGGATTCCCACGCAACACCCCGCAAAGGATGGCCGATCGCCAAGAGATCCGGCTGCACCCTGCCGTCTTGCGCAATCACCTGCCCCTCGGGCGTCGCGTCGATGCCAAAGCCGGTGTCATGGGCGCGCACCAGACCCGAGGCCAACAACTGTCGCACAAGCGGCGCCTCGACACGGCGCCAGTCATGTTCTTGATGGCCCCGGCAATCGATCACCGCATCGACCTCAAGCACTTCGGGCGTGGTCCCGCCACGCGGGCGCAGGTGGGCGGTCAGCCTTGCGCCAGAGCTCAGGTCAAGAAGACGTGCGGCCCGCGAGCTGAACCGACCCTCGGTGCGGGCACGCTCCAGCGCCGCAAAAGAGGGCGGCGCGGCGCGGTGGAGCGTCACATCCCAAAGCGCGCGCAGATGGCGGATGAAGCGCAGCCGCTCGGCGCGGGGCGCGTTCAGCCAAAGCGGCAGGATATGCTCGCGCACGGCCGGGGCCAAAGCCTGCCAGTCGCCACCTGCCGCGCGCAGCGCCTTGCGCTCGCGATTGACCGCGCGCAGCAGTGCCGTCGCCGTGCGGGGCAGAGCTTCGGGGTCAAGAAAGGGCGGCCAAGGTTCGGGCACGCGACGGGGCTCGATCAAATGGCCACGCCGCGAAATGGCATGATAGCGCCCGCGTAATCCGCGCGCCTCAAGGCTTGCCACCATATCGATCATCGAAAGCGAGGCCCCGATCAGCAGGACATCTTTCGCCCCGACCACCGGATCAAGAACGCCTGACTGCCAAGGATTGCGGATATAGCGTGGATCATCGATGGGCGCGGCGGGTGCGGCGAAGGGAAAGACCCCGGTCGCCAACACGACCCGGTCGACGAGAAAACGCGCGCCGCTGTCGGTTTCGGCCTCGAAAGCCGCACCGCGCCGGCGCAGGGCGACGATTTCACTGCGCAGATGGGTGACCTCGGTGTCGGGCCGGGCGGTCAGTGCCGCGCGGGCGAATTCTTGCGCGACATAGGTGCCGAAAATCCGGCGCGGGATGAAGACCTCGCTCAGATCGCCCTCGGGCGGGGTCCAGTCGCCGTCGCGGCCATGCGCGCGCACCCATTCGGCGAGATGGTCGGGCGCGCTGTCGGGATAGAGCGAGAAATGCCCGGCCGGGCCATTGACCAGATGCACGCTGTCGTGACTGTCATAGGCGACACCCCGGCCGATCTCGGCGCGCGGCTCGGCGATGGTGAGCTGAAGATGGGGCGCCTTCTCAAGCAACCGGATCGCCAGCGCTGCCCCGGCAAAGCCGCCGCCGATGATGAGGATATGGGGCCCGCGCGGGGCGGCATTGATCGGCAGGGCATAGGTCATGTGCACTCTTTCGCGATGGGTCGGGGCGCGCCATCAGGCGGCATAGGTCCAGCTTGGCACTGCCGCCGTCTCTACCCGCAGCCATTTCAGCAATTGGGTGATTGGGGGCAGATGCGCGGGATGATCGGGGGTGACGAAGTAATAGGCCTTGGCCAGAGGCCAGGGCTCGCCAAAGGGCATGATCAGCCGTCCGCTGGCGAGATCAGCCTCGGCCAAACGCAGCTTGCCCAAAGCGATCCCCTTGCCCGCCGCCGCCGCTTCGAGCACCAGCGAGGATTGCTGAAGCCGGATGCCCACCCGCGCGGTTTCACTGGCGCGCAGCCCGTGGCTTTGCAGCCATTTTTCCCAATCGGGGCCAGTGGCATCCTGCTCGGGACCGGTTTCATGGAGCAGGGGGACAGGATCGGCCAAGGCCTGGGGGCCTCGGTCGAGAAGGGCGTGATCTTGCGCGAATTCGGGGCTGCACAAAGGTACCAAAGCCTCGGACATCAGATAATGCGCGGCAAGGCCGGGATAGGTGCCGTTGCCATAGCGGATCGCGCAATCGAGACGGCCCTCGCTGAAACTGGCCAGACTGGCCGAGGCTTCGATGATCAGCTCAAGCCCGGGCACGGCCTCATGAAGCGCATCAAGGCGCGGCATCAGCCATTTCATCGCGAAACTTGGCGGCACCGAAATCCGCAGGGCCGGGCTGGTGGTGCCGAGATCCGACAGCGCAGTGACCATCGAGGAAAAGGCCTCGGTCAGCCCGGGCAGGACGGTCAGGCCAAGCGCGGTCAGCTCGAGCCGCCCACGTCGGCGCAGAAACAGCGGGCCGCCGAGATGGTCTTCGAGCAGGCGCACCTGCTGACCGATCGCCGCCGCCGAGACATGCAGCTCTGCCGCCGCCGCGCCGAAGCTTTGCTGACGAGCCGAGACCACGAAAGCGCGCAAAGCGTTGAGCGGCGGCAAGCGGGCAATTGTCACGCGGCTGGCAGATCCGGACGCTCTCTCCGGCATGGGCTGACCTTTCCTGATGGCCTTGAACCTGATGTCTTTGGCGGGAAAACGCGGGCGGCAGAGCTCAGTAGGAAGCGCTCTACCCGCGCGATAATAGGGAAAAGCTAGGGGGTGGCGGGCTCTTTGCCCATTCCAAAGAAGCTGCGGAAAGAGGAAACGCCGCCCATGGATCCCGGTCTTGGGAGAATTACTCTATTAGACGAGTCGTGTATTTCTCGGCGCGCAAAGGCTTAGGTCGAATCGCGCGCTCTCAGCCCTTTGGCTTTTCGGAAGCGGCAATCGCTTTGGCCAGAGTGTCACGCTCGGGGCAGCCGGTCGGGCAGAAGAGATCGAGCATCCCGAGATTGGCCTTCGCGCCCGCGAGATCTCCGGTCTGAAGAAAGAGCTCGCCCTGATATTCAAGCGCGCCGCGATGGCTGGGGTCATAATAAAGCGCCTCGCGGTACCAGCGCGCCGAATCCTCGAGGCGGTCGAGCTTGCGGGTCGTATAGCCGAGCAGATTGTAAAGATCGGCGTGTTTGACGGTCTGCGAGAGCTCGGCCAGTCCCGTCAGCGCAGTTTCATAATCGCCGGAATAGATCTGGGCGCGGATCTGGGAGAGATCGGGCAGTTTGGTCGAGGGCGGTGTGTCCACCGCCCCCGCCACTGTCGCCCAGAAAAGAGCGATGCCAAAGGCCAGAGCCCTCATGCGACCTCCAACTCATATTCGCCCATCAGCGAGAGGATCTGGCGCTTGATAGCGATGAAATCCTGACCGGCGCGGTCGCGGGTGCGCGGCAGATCGACGGCGATTTCATCGACGATCCGGCCGGGGTCTGAATTCATCACGACTACCCGATCCGACAGGAAAATCGCCTCATCGACATCATGGGTGACAAGGATCATGGTCACGCCCTCGGCCCGCCAGATCCGCACCAGCTCTTCTTGCAGCCTGATCCGGGTCAGCGCATCGAGCGCGCCCAGCGGCTCGTCCAGCAGCAGAAGGCGCGGGCGGGTCACCAGCCCGCGCGCAATCGCGCCGCGCTGGGCCATGCCGCCCGACAGTTGGTGCGGATAGACCTTCTCGAACCCATGCAGCCCGACCAGACGGATGTGATCGCGCACCGTCTCGCGCCGTGCCTCGCGCGAGAGGCCAGAGTTTTCCAGCGCCAGCGCGACATTGCCCTCCAGCGTCAGCCAGGGCAGCAGACGGTGGTCCTGAAAAACGATGCCGCGATCGAGGCTCGTGCCCGCAATGCGCTCGCCATCCAGCAGGATATCGCCGGAATAGTCGCGATCCAGCCCAAGGATCAGTCGCAAAAGTGTCGACTTGCCGCAGCCCGAGGGGCCGACAATGGAAATGAACTCGCCCGGTTTCACATGCAGGTTGACATGGGACAGCGCGTCGAAGCGGCGCCCGTTAACCTCATATTGCTTTGCGACGTCACGAATATCGAGCGTGCCAACATCGGTGGTCATCATCATTCTCCTTGTCCGGCCTTAACCGTCGAAACCTTGTTTCCAGCGCAGGATGTAGCGCTGAAGCTGGAACATCAGGCGGTCGATGGCGAAGCCGACCAGACCGATGATGACCATGCAGACGACCAGTTGATCGGTCAGCAAAAGCCCCTGTGCGCGGAAGATGAGAAAGCCGATGCCCTCAAGTCCCGAAAGCCCCTCGGCCACCACGACCAGCGCCCAGGCGAGCCCCGCCGAATAGCGAAGGGACACCATGATCGAGGGCACCGCCGAGGGCAGAAGCACGCGCCGGATCAGCTGCCAGCGGTTCAGGGTCAGGACTTCGGCCAGCTCGATATAGCGTTTCTCGGCATTGCGAATGCCTTGCAGCGTGTTGAGAAACACCGGGAAGAAGACCGATTTCGCGATCACCACCACCTTCGCTGGCGCGCCAATCCCGAGCCAGAGCACGATCAGCGGCAGCCAGGCGATACCCGGGATATGGCGGATCGTGTCGAAGGTCGGGCCGAAGAACTCCTCGACCCGACGCGAGAGGCCTGCGGCGACGCCCAGGATCAGCGCCAGCACCGAGCCATAGACGAAGGCCTGCGCCACGATCGAGATCGAGACCACGAAATCGCGCGACAGGTTTTGCTTGGTCAGCATGGTCCAGAAGGCTTTGACCGTGGCCAGCGGCGAGGGCAGAAAGACCGGCGCGATCCAGGCGAGCGAGCTCGCGACCTGCCAGAGCGCCAGAATGGAGAGCGGCAAGATCAGCCCGATCAGCGTATCCTTGCCCGGATTGGGCCGCAGCCGCGCCAAAAGCTGACTGGTCCAAGTCGTGGGCGGGCCGGTCTCGATATTCGGAGAGGTGGTCATGTCATGATCCCTGACAGATGTCGCCCGTCCCGCAATCCCGCGCGGACAGGCGGCAATGTGGTTCAGTTGTAGACGGAATATTCGCCGCCCGCGAAGAAGCGCCCGTCGACGAAATCCTTGATTTGGGCGGAGCTGAGCTTGCGGTCGGTCAGGATGTCGTCGCCCTGATCGACATACCAGGCCTGGAAGCGCTCGATATTGTCACGCGCGCTGTCGGCATCGGTCTCGCCCTTCATGAACTCGAAGGTCGAGGGATCGGTGATCTGAAATTTCGCGATCTCGATTGGCACGCGGGTGCCTTCGGCGATCAGCTCTGAGGCTTCGTCGATATTGGCCGCGATCCAGGCCTTGGTGCGCTCATGCGCGATCAGGAAGGCATGGACCGCCTCGGGGTATTCGTTGACGAAATCGCGCATCGCGAAATAGGACACGCGGCCCGCGCCATTGACGTAAACCCCGTCATCGGGCGAGCGGCCGATGATCTTGACCTCACCCGACAGATAAAGCGCGGCGGCATTGTTGACGGCCAGATGCGCGGCGGTCGCGTCGATTGCGCCCGACAGCAGCGCGGCATTGGTCGCAGCCGAGTTGTCGATCGACTGATAGCGAACCTTGCCCGGTTTCTCGCGGCTGTCCAAAGGCAGACCCGCCTTGGCCAAGGCCTCGAACGGCGAGGTGAAATAGCACGAGATCCGCGACGAGCCGAAAAGCTTGCCCTCAAGGTCGGCAATGGAATTGATCTTGTCGTTATTGGCGCGGGCGAGGATCGGCGTGCGGTATTTGTCCGAAGGCTCGGACAGCCAGACGATCACCGCATCAAGGCCGTTCGCCTTGTGGATCGTGGCGGGATAGACCATGCGCTGCGCAATCGCGATGCCGCCATTGTTGAGCGCGGCGGATTCGGCGCCGACCAGCTCGGCGGTGCCAGAGGCGATCAGGTTGACCTTGGTCACGCCGATCTTGTCGAATTCCTCTTTCAGAAAGCCCTTCTCCTGCGCGACAACCGTCCAGGGTCGCAGTTGCAGGTTGATCGAGGTCAGGGGCTCTTTCGCCGCAGCGGGCGCAATGGCCGTCGCGGCGGCAAGGCTTGCGGCCAGCACGGTGCTGCGGGCAAGATTTCGCAGGTTGTAGGACACGAGACGACTCCGTGAGGGTGGGTTCACGAATATCTATCGGTCGAGTCGTCTTTTAAGATCAATCGCCCCGGCGGTCCGCATTTATTTGCCGCGCGGAAAGATATTCTTGCGCTGGCAAAAGCCATTGGCCGCAATGGCGCGGGGCAGGGCGAGAGCGTCGCACGACGCCGCCGGATTGGAATAATCTTCGCGATTTTGTGATCGAGGCCGGTTCCGAAAGAATTTCTTCCGCTTTCGTGAAGGTTTTATGCGTTTTCGGCTGGGCGGGCTTCTCGTTAGGCCGAGGGGACAACAGCAATTCCGGCTCCCTTATGTCCTCTCGCGCCCCTCTGATCCGACCGCTCGGCCTTGCCGTCGCCCTGTGCCTCGGCGCGCCTGCGCTCGCGGCAGAGCCGGGGACGAGCGCGCCGAATGAGGCGCTGCGCGTGGCGCTGCCGCCCGGTCCACCGGAGCCTGTGGGCGTCGAGGCGCGCGCCTATACCGAGGACGGGATTGCCCCGGCCTTTGCTCGCGATCTGGCCAAAGCTTTGGGGCGCAAGCTGCAATCCGTCCCGGTTTCTGAGGCACATCTGCGCCTCTCGCACGGGGCGAGCGAAGGCCTTGCGACCGGCTATCGCTCTGGCCTCAGCGTCGCGATGCGCAGCGATACCGATATTCGCAGCTGGGATCAGATCAAGGGCCGCACGGTTTGCTTTACCGAAACCAACAGCGCCGCGCGTCAGGTGATCCTGGATCGCGGTGCCGTCCCGATGCCGCAGCGCGCGCCCGCTTTGTCGCTGGTCAAGCTCCGCACCGGCGATTGCGATGCGGCTTTGCATGAGGCGGTGCTGCTCGACCGACTGTTCGCTCTGCCCGATTGGCAAAAATTTTCGGCGAGCTTGCCGCCGTTGGACGCGCGCCCTCTGGTCCTGACCGCGATCACACCCGAGGTCACGCCGCAGCTTTCCGAGGCGCTGACCAAGGTTAGCTCCGACAAAGCATGGCAGGCCCGGACCGAGAAATGGGCGCGCAATGTCGCCTTCGAGGTCTGGCTGGAACAGGATGCGCCCGATTGCCACTGACCTTTCGCCCCCTGATCGCTGCGCTTGCGTTCAGCCTTGCCCTTGCCGGGGCGGCCCCCGCGCAAGAGATCGGCGCGGATTTCTCGCTGCCCGCAACTGATGGGCGCCGCCTCGATCCCGAGGCCCTTCGCGGCAAGCCCTATCTCTTGTTCTTCGGCTTCACCCATTGCCCGGAAATCTGCCCGATGGCGCTTTCGGAAATCGCGCTTCGGCTGGATGAGCTTGGCCTTGAGGGCGATCGGCTCACGCCGATCTTTGTCACCGTCGATCCGGCGCGCGATACGCTCGCGCATCTGCGTGACTATCTCGGCTGGTTCGACCCGCGCCTGATCGGCCTTTCGGGTAGTGCTGCCGAGACCGAGGCCATCGCCCGCAGTTTTCGCGCCACCTATCGCAAGGTCCCGACCGAGGGCGGCGATTACACCATGGACCACAGCGCCGCGATTTATCTGATCGACGGCGCGGGGGAATTCTTCGGCCATATCGACTACCGCGACCCTCCCGAGAGCCAGCTTGCCGCTTTGCGCGCGCTCCTCGCGGCTGAAAAGGACAATCACCATGATTAGACAGCTTTGGACCGGCCTGGCCTTCGTGACCCTGATGGCGGGGGCGGCCTGGCCCGCCGCGCGCATCGAGATCGGCCAGCCCTGGTCGCCCGCCACGCCGCCCGCGGCCAAGGTCGGCGCGGGATATGGCACGATCACCAATCACGGCGCGGCGGCCGATCGGCTGCTTGGCGGCTCTAGCCCGATTGCGACCCGCGTCGAGATCCATGAGCTGCGCCAGAATGGCGATACGGCCGAGATGCGGCTGATCGAGAATGGCATCGAGATTGCGCCCGGCGGCACGCTCGAGCTGCAACCGGGCGCCTATCATCTGATGCTGATCGGGCTGAGCGCGCCTTTGACGGCAGGTGATCGCATTCCGGTGACGCTGGAATTCGAAAAGGCCGGTCCAATCGAGGCGGAATTCGCGATCCGCCCGGCGGGCAAGCAGGGCGCGGGCGGGCATCATGACGCGGCGGGCGCGCATCAGCATTAGGGCGGCGCTGGCGGGGCTTGCCTGCGTCGCGGCCCTTGCAGGCGCGGCGCGGCCCGAGGATCTGCGCGTGGTCTATGCCCGAGCGCAGGCCGATTGGCCCGCCTCGGCCCAAGCTATGGGACAGCCGCCGGGCGATCTCGCGCCGTCGGCCCTGTTGCCGCCACCTGATCCGGGGCTTGCCGCTTTGGGACGGGCGTTTTTTCACGACCGCCGCCTTTCGGCATCTGGGGCAACCTCCTGCGCCGATTGCCACCAGCCCGCGCATGGCCTGTCAGAGCCGCGCCCTTCGGTGCCGGGCGTCGGGCGCAAGACACCCAGCCTTCACGCGGTGATCCATCGCCGCTCATGGGGGTGGGACGGGCGTCACAAAACGCTGCGCGCGGCGCTGCTTGCTCCGCTGACCCATCCCGCAGAGATGGGGAATGCCGATCTGGAGGCGCTCATTCGTCGCGTCGAGCCCGACTATGGCGCAGAGCTCACGGCAGAACTCACGGCGGTTTTCGGGGATGCCAAGCTGAGCTCTAGCCGCCTTGCCGATGCTGTGGCGGCATGGCTTCAAAATCAGGACCTCCCATCGCGCCTCGACCGCTTTCTGACGGGCGAGGGCGAGCTCACCGATCAGGAGTTGCTGGGCCTTCATCTGTTTCGCACCAAGGCACGTTGCGTGATCTGTCACCACGGCCCGACGTTGAGCGATGAGCGCTTTCATAACCTCGGCCTCTCGTCCTTCGGCGAGGCCTCGCAGGATCTCGGGCGTTGGCGGGCCACGCAGGCCCCGGAGGATACCGGGCGGTTTCGCACCGCATCCTTGCGCGGGATCGCGGCCCGCGCGCCCTATATGCACAGCGGCCATTTCGCGACTTTAGCGGGGGTGGTGCGCTTTTATGCGCGCGGCGGCGGCGAGGTCCGGGCGCGCGGGGCGGCTGAGGCCGCGCGTCCGCTTTTTGCTGAGGCTGCCCGTCTTGCGCCCGAACTCCAGCCCCTCGATCTGAGCGAGTCCGAAATTGCCGCTCTGGTGGCGTTTCTGCAGGCGCTTTAGGTCTTTGGAGGCGCTTTTGCGCGCATGACGCGTGAGCGGTGCCCGAAGGGCGCCTGATTTAATGAGAGAAGAGAGGGAAATGGCTCCGGCGGTAGGGATCGAACCTACGACCAATTGATTAACAGTCAACTGCTCTACCGCTGAGCTACGCCGGAACATTTTTTGCCGTGAAAGGCGCGGTGTTTACATGGCTCCGGCGGTAGGGATCGAACCTACGACCAATTGATTAACAGTCAACTGCTCTACCGCTGAGCTACGCCGGATCATGTGAGGGGTGTATAGCCAGAGCTTCCGGTCTCGTCCAGAGGGGTTTGTCATTTTTTTGTCGACTTGGCTATTTCAGGTAAAATCTTGAATCCTCAGAGATTTCGTCATCATGTCTGACCGCGCCAAGCTCGTCCAAGGCGATGAGATGGGCAAGCACGTTGCGGCTGGCCGCATGAATCAGCGTGGGCCCCACGTCATAGATGCGCGCCGCCAGCTCGCGGGCATTTCCGGGCGCGCTCGCAAGCGCCTCGAGAATTTGGCGGGTGCGGTCGCGGCGATGGGCGACGAGCTCGGCGAGCCGCGCCGCGGGGGCCTCGATCGGTGCGCCATGGGCGGGATAAAGCCGCGCCGCGCCAAGGCATTGCAGACGCGCCATCGAGCGGAAGTAATCGGTCAGATCGCCATCGGGGGGCGAAATCAGCGTCGAGGACCAGCCGAGCACGAGATCGCCGCAAAAGATGTCCGAGCCCTGTTGGAAGCTCAGATGATTGCCGAAATGGCCGGGGGTGTGGCGCGCGGTGAGGCTCCATTCGCCCGTCGCGACGGTCTCGCCATCGGCCAGCAGGATGTCGGGCGTGAAAGCTGCATCCACGCCCTCGCCACCGCCCGCATAGCCCGCGGCGACGATCCGGCTCATGGCGGGGGAGCGTCCGGCGCCCGAGGGGCCAAAGGCCAGCACCGGCGCACCGGTCACGTGCGCCAGCGGACGGGCGAGCGGCGAGTGGTCGAGATGGGAATGGGTCACGAAAATATGGGTGATGCGCCCATCTGCCGCCGCTGCAAGGATCGCGTCGAGGTGCTCGGGAAGGTCGGGGCCGGGGTCGATGACGGCAAATTCACGGTCGCCGAGCAGGAATGTGTTGGTCCCCGGACCGGTGAGCGGTGAGGGGTTTGGCGCAAGGATGACCCTGGGGGCTTTTTCGAGAGCTGTCATGGCGCTAGCCTAGGGCGGAACGACAGGGGTTTCCATGAATTTCGACTGGCTCAAAAGACTGATGCCACGCGGGCTTTACGGGCGGGCGGCGCTGATTCTCTTTCTGCCGGTCGTCGTGGTGACGGCGGTGGTGACGGTGATGTTTCTTCAGCGCCATTTCGAGGATGTGACGCGGCAGATGACCTCGGGCCTCTCGCCCGAACTGGCGCTGATCTCGGCGCGGATCGAGGATGCGCCCGATCTCGCCACCGCGATTGCAGATGGCGAAGAGGTGGCGGCACCGCTGGGGCTGACGCTTGCCTTGCCGGTGGCGGTGCCGGGAGAGGACGGGCGCGGCGCGTTCGATCTTTCGGGACGGGTGGTGATCGCGACGCTTCATGATCTGCTGCCCGAAGTGCGCGCGGTCGATCTCTTGGACGGCAAGAATGTGATCGTGACGCTTGAGAGCCGGTTCGGCCCCTATGAGGTTAGCTTTTCGCGCCGCCGGGTTTCTGCCTCGAACCCGCACCAGCTTTTGGTGCTGATGGTCGGGACCTCGATCCTGATGTCGGTGATCGCCTCGATCTTTCTGCGCAATCAGCTGCGTCCGATCCGCCGGCTTGCGGGCGTCGCCGAGGATTACGGCAAGGGGCGGATCCTGCCCTACCGGCCCTCGGGGGCGATCGAGGTGCGCAAGGCCGGGCAGGCCTTTCTCGACATGCGCTCGCGGATTGAGCGGCAAAACGAGCAGCGCGGCCAGATGCTCTCGGGGATCAGCCACGATCTGCGCACGCCATTGACCCGGCTGCGGCTGGGGCTGTCGATGCTCTCGACCGATTACCCGCCCGAGCGTGACGAGATCGAGGGGCTGGAAAGCGATGTCGCGGCGATGGGGGTGATGGTCGATGCCTTTCTCGCCCATGCCCGCAGCGTGGCGCAAGATACGCCCCCGACCGAGATGGTCGCGCTGGATTTCGTGCGCCGCATTGTGGCCGACGCCCGGCGCGGCGGGCTTGCGGTCGAGATCGGGCTGTTTGATGGTGATCCCGAGGGGCTGGTGACCTTCCGCCCCGATTCCCTGCGCCGTGCCGTTGAAAACCTGATCGGTAATGCCGCGCGCTATGGCGATCATGTCGTGGTCGATGCGGCCTTGGGGCCGAGCTTCTTTCGGATCTCGGTCGAGGATGACGGCCCGGGCATCCCGCTCGAGCGGCGCGACGAGGCGTTGCGCCCCTTCACCCGGCTCGATCCGGCGCGCAACCAGAACAAGGGCGAGGGCGTCGGTCTGGGGCTGGCGATTGCCACCGATATCGCGCGCTCGCATGGCGGACAGCTGCGGCTGGTCGATGGCGATCGGCTGGGCGGTTTGCGCGCTGAGATTGTGCTGCCGCGCTGAGCGCGCAGTTGCGGGACCGCGCCGTTCTGGATAAGCCTTGCCAAAGCACAGAGAAAGAAAGGACGTTCCGATGCGCGCATTCGTATTCCCGGGACAGGGCGCACAAGTGATCGGCATGGGGCGCGACCTGGCCGAAGCCTATCCCGCCGCCCGCGAGGTCTTTGACGAGGTCGATGAGGCGCTCGGCGAAAAGCTGTCGGATCTGATCTGGAACGGCGATATCGAGACCCTGACGCTGACCCAAAACGCTCAGCCCGCGCTGATGGCGACCTCGCTTGCGGCCTTCCGTGCGCTCGAGGCCGAGGGCTTCGGGATCAAGGATGCGGATTATGTCGCGGGTCACTCCCTGGGCGAATATTCGGCGCTTTGCGCGGCGGGCGCCCTGACGCTCTCGGATACGGCGCGTCTGTTGCGCCTGCGCGGACAGGCCATGCAAGAGGCGGTGCCGGTCGGGCAGGGCGCGATGGCCGCAATCCTCGGGCTCGATTTCGCGGCGGTCGAGCAGATTGCGCGCGACGCGGCCGAAGACGAGGTCTGTCAGGCGGCCAATGACAATGATCCCGCGCAGGTGGTGATCTCGGGCCATAAGGCCGCAGTCGAGCGCGCCGCAGTTTTGGCCAAGGAGCGCGGCGCGAAACGCGCGCTGATGCTGCCGGTCTCGGCGCCGTTCCATTCTGCCTTGATGCAGCCGGCTGCCGCCGTCATGGCCGAGGCTCTGGCAGGCGTCGAGATTGGCGCTCCGGCAGTGCCGCTCATCGCCAATGTGCTGGCCGAGCCGGTGGTTGAGCCCGGGCTCATCCGCCGCTTGCTGGTCGAGCAGGTCACGGGCTCGGTGCGCTGGCGCGAGAGCGTGCTGTTCCTGCAGGGCGCGGGCGTCACCGAATATTGGGAGATTGGCGCGGGCAAGGCGCTGTCGGGCATGATCAAGCGCATCGACAAGGAGGCCGTGGCCAAAAACGTCGCGACCCCCGCCGATCTTGCGGCATTGAAGGGCTGAGGCTCGGGGCCGGGGTTTGCTTCCGGTCGAGGCCGGGGGCGCTGCCCCCGGACCCCCGGGATATTTGGACATGAAAGACGGAGAGACAATGTTTGATCTGACGGGCAAGAGGGCGCTGATCACCGGCGCGTCTGGTGGCATCGGCGGGGCGATTGCCGAGGTTCTGCACGGGGCGGGCGCGGAGGTCACGCTCTCGGGCACGCGGGAGGCGCCGTTGCGCGAGCTTGCTGACAAGCTTGGCGCGCGCGCTCATGTCGCAGTTGCGAATCTTTCCGATGCTGCGGCGGTCGAGGCTTTGCCGAAGACCGCGGCCGAGCTGATGGGCGGGGTCGATATTCTGGTCAACAATGCCGGGATCACCCGCGACAACCTGTTCATGCGCATGTCCGATGAGGAATGGGCGCAGGTGATCGAGGTCAATCTGACCTCGAGCTTCCGGCTCTGCCGGGCGGTTCTGCGCGGCATGATGAAGGCGCGTTGGGGGCGGATCGTGAATATCTCCTCGATCGTCGGCGCGACCGGAAACCCGGGGCAGGGCAATTATGCTGCTGCCAAGGCCGGTCTGGTCGGCATGTCGAAAAGCCTTGCTTTTGAAGTGATTAGCCGCGGGATTACCGTGAACTGCGTCGCGCCGGGCTTTGTCGAGACCGCCATGACTGGCAAGCTCACTGACGAGCAGAAAGCCCGGATCCTGACCCAGGTTCCGGCTGGGCGTATGGGCACCTCCGAAGAGATTGCCGCCGCCGCGCTTTATCTGGCGAGCCCGGAGGCTGGCTATGTCACTGGCACAACCCTGCATGTGAATGGCGGCATGGCGATGCTCTGAGCATCGGCGGATTTTGGTTTAACCAGTTGCAAGATCACAGGCTCGTGCTATATCCCGCGAACAAGCCGCAGGGAGAACCGCCTTCGGCTGTCGCCGGTATTGATCTGGCAACATCATGGGCGGATGCCCGCGAAAGTGAGGAAGAGATATGAGCGATATCGCTGATCGCGTGAAAAAGATCGTCGTCGAGCATCTGGGCGTCGACGAGGACAAGGTGACGGAATCGGCTTCCTTCATCGATGATCTGGGTGCGGATTCGCTCGACACCGTCGAGCTGGTCATGGCCTTCGAAGAAGAATTCGGGATCGAAATTCCGGATGACGCTGCCGAGACCATCCAGACCTTTGGTGACGCCGTGAACTTCATTCAGGGCGCGGTCTGATCTTTTCGGACTGACGGACTTTTGCGGCGCCTTCCCCAGCGGGAGGCGCCGTATTCATTTTCCGGCCCCGTTGGCGCGCGCTTTTTCGCGCCTTCTTTTCGCCGCAGTGCCGGGTCGCGATTGGACTTGGCGGGGAGATGTCCTAAATTCAGGGCATGACCCAAAGCTCTCCTCGATTCATTCACCTGCGCACCCATTCCGAGCATTCGCTTCTGGAGGGCGCGATCCATGCGGCCAAGCTGCCCGCGCTTGCGGCCGAGATGGGGATGCCGGCGGTCGCGTTGACCGACAGCAATGCGCTTTTCGCGGGGCTCGAGTTTTCGGTCAAATCGCAGGACAAGGGCGTGCAGCCGATCATCGGCTGTCAGGTCAGCGTCGTGACCGAGAAAGTGACCGGGCCGATCGTGCTTTTGGCGCAGAACCGGGCGGGCTGGCTCAATCTGATGAGCCTTTCGACGGTGCTTTACATGCGCGAGGGCACGGCACCGGTCCACGTCACTCTGGCCGAGCTGGAAAGCCGGACAGAGGGGCTGATCTGTCTGACCGGCGGGGCGCTTGGGCCCTTGGGCCAATTGGTCGGCCAGGGGCTTTTGCCCGAGGCGCGCGCTTTCGTCGAAGAGCTCAAGCGTTTTTACCCCGACCGGCTTTATGTCGAGCTGCAACGCCATCGCGACGGCTCGGGCCAACCCGTGGCTGAAGAGGTCTCGGCCGAGGGGGGCATGATTGATCTGGCCTATGCGCTCGATCTGCCATTGGTCGCGACGAATGATGTCTATTTCCCGAAGCCCGATCTTTACGACGCCCATGATGCGCTGATCTGCATCGCCGAGCGCGCCTATGTCGATCAGACCCAGCCGCGCCGCCGTCTGACGCCGTCCCATTACTTCAAATCCTCCGAGGAAATGGCCGCGCTTTTCGCCGATCTGCCCGAGGCGATCGAGAATACCGTGGAAATCGCGCGGCGCTGCTCTTTTGCCGTGGCCAAGCACAAGCCGATCCTGCCGCGCTTTGCCGATGACGAGGTGGTCGAGCTTCGGCGTCAGGCCGAGGAGGGGCTGGCGCGGCGCTTGGCGGTCATTCCTCATTCGACCACGGTCGAGGAATATGAAAAGCGCCTGCAATTCGAGCTCGATATCATCGAGCAGATGGGTTTTCCCGGCTATTTCCTGATCGTTGCCGATTTTATCAAATGGGCCAAGGATCACGGCATTCCAGTCGGGCCGGGCCGGGGGTCGGGTGCGGGCTCGCTCGTCGCCTATGCGCTGACCATTACCGATATCGATCCCTTGCGCTATTCGCTGCTCTTTGAGCGCTTCCTCAACCCCGAGCGGGTCTCGATGCCGGACTTCGACATCGACTTCTGCATGGATCGCCGCGAAGAGGTCATTCGCTACGTTCAGGACCGCTATGGCCGCGACAAGGTCGGCCAGATCATCACCTTCGGTGCGCTTTTGTCGAAAGCCGCGGTACGCGACGTGGGCCGCGTGCTGCAATTGCCCTTCGGTCAGGTCGATCGTCTGTCGAAGATGATCCCGGTTGAGGGAGTGAAGCCGGTTTCGGTGACGAAGGCGCTGGCCGATGAGCCGCGTCTGCGCGAGGCGGCGAAGGAAGAGGTCGTCGCGCGGCTGCTCGATTATGCGGCCAAGCTCGAAGGGCTTTACCGCAACGCCTCGACCCATGCCGCGGGGGTGGTGATCTCGCCCGATCCGCTCGATCAGCTGGTGCCGATCTACCGCGATCCGGCCTCGGACATGCCCGCGACCCAGTTCAATATGAAATGGGTCGAGCAGGCCGGTCTGGTCAAATTCGACTTTCTTGGCCTGAAGACACTGACCGTCATCCAAAACGCCGTCGATCTGATCCGGGGCGGTGGACGACATCTGCATATCGCGCCCGATGGCCGCACGCTTTATGCGCCGCCCGAGACCGAGATCGACGAAATCAACGCGATCCCGCTGGATGACGCGCCGACCTATGAGCTCTTCTCGGCGGCGCGCACGGTTGCGGTCTTTCAGGTGGAAAGCTCGGGCATGATGGATGCGCTGCGGCGCATGCGCCCGACCTGTATCGAGGATATCGTGGCCCTCGTGGCGCTTTACCGCCCCGGCCCGATGGAGAATATCCCGACCTATTGCGATGTGAAGAACGGCGTTAAACCGCTGGAATCCTTGCATCCGACGATTGATCCGATCCTGTCCGAGACGCAGGGCATCATCGTCTATCAGGAACAGGTGATGCAGATCGCGCAGGTCATGGCGGGTTATTCGCTTGGCGGCGCCGACCTGTTGCGCCGCGCCATGGGCAAGAAGATCGCCGAGGAAATGGCCAAGGAGCGCCCGAAATTCGTCGAGGGCTGCAAGGCGCAGGGGATTGATGCCAAGAAATCGGGCGAGGTTTTCGACCTGCTCGAAAAATTCGCGAATTACGGCTTCAACAAATCTCACGCCGCCGCCTATGCCGTGGTCAGCTATCAGACGGCTTGGCTCAAGGCGAACCATCCGGTCGAGTTCATGGCTGCGGTGATGAACTGCGATATCCATCTGACCGACAAACTTGCGATCTATAAGCGCGAGACCGACCGGATGGGGATCGAGATGGTGCCGCCTTGCGTGAACCGCTCGCTTGCCACCTATAGCGTGAAAGAGGGGCGCATCCATTATGCGCTCGGCGCGCTCAAAGGTGTCGGTGGCGAGGCGATGAATCTGATCGTCAAGGCGCGGGGCGAGACGCCCTTCCGCGATATGGTCGATTTTGCACGCCGGGTTGATATGAAGCGTGTGGGCAAGCGGCCGCTCGAAACTTTGGCGCGGGCCGGGGCTTTCGATCAGCTCGATCCGAACCGCTCGAAAGTGCTGCGTGCGCTTGACGGGCTGGTCGCTTGGTCGGCGGCGGTGCAAGAGGCCGCGCAATCGAACCAGAGCTCGCTGTTCGGGGGCGGCGAGGATCTGCCGCCGCCGCGCGCCGTCACCGCGCCTTTGTGGCTGCCGACCGAGAAACTGGCCGAGGAACATGCGGCGGTCGGCTTCTATCTCTCGGGCCATCCGCTCGACGATTATCAGACCGCGCTCAAGCGCAAGAATGTTTCGACCTTGGCCGAGATCACGCTGGCGGCGCAGGATGGCGCGATGGTTGCCTCGATTGCGGGCACGGTCTCGAGCCGGCAAGAGAAGAAATCGGCCAAGGGCACGCGCTACGCCTTTGTCAGCCTGTCGGACCCGACCGGGCTTTACGAGGTCACGGTCTTTTCCGACACGCTCGACGCGCATCGGCAGGATCTTGAACCGGGCGCCAATGTCGTCTTGCAGGTGCAGGTCGAGCCCTCGGGCGAATTGGTCAAGCTTTTGGCGCGCGGCGTCACGCCGCTCGAAGCCGCGATTGCCGATGCCGGGGCCGACCGTCTGGCGATCACGATTGCCGATCTTCATCCGGTTCCCGAGATCGCGGCCGCCCTGCAACGCATTCTGAGCGAGGTCAAAGCGCCCGCGCGGGCCCGCGGTCCGATCAGTCTGCGATTCCGTGACGGCGACGATTTGGTCGATGTCGAGATCGCTGCGGATGCCCCGCTCACAACCCCCGCGCGACAGGCCCTAAGGGCAATTCCCGGCGTGCTCGAAATCGTCGACGAATAAGTTCAGTCGCAGACAAATTAGACTTGGAATCGCCCTGAACTCTCTGCTTAATGCCGCCAACCCATCTTCTGTTGGAGGTTTTCGATGCGGTTTCCGAACATTGCGCAAAACGTGCTGCCCGGCTTTGACGGGGCGGTCACGCGCTATGTCTCGCCCGAGGTGCAGGACAAATCTTGGTTCACACCGCACAAGTCGGTGATCTTCGTCAACGGGATGGACAACGATCCGAACGACCATATGACCAGCGCGAACAACCTCTCGCTGATGCTTGGTTGCCCGGTGATCGGGGTCTATAACAAGAAGGGCGGTTTCTGGCCCGATGTCTGGCAATGCATCACCGACAAGGCCAGTCTGACCGGCGTTCAGACCGGCAATGCCAATTATAACCAGCGTGGGTTCGAGCTTTACGAGGCGCTTTATCAGGCGCAAAAGCGGAAGAACGTCATGCTGACCAAGGAAGATTTCACCTATGATCTTCTGAGCAGCAACGCCGCCTCGCAGGCGCTGTTCGCTTTGCTCGCTGCGCCGGGCGGTATGCTCGGGACGCCGCTTTACTGTCACAGCCAGGGCAATCTGATCGGCTCGAACGCGCTGTCGGCGGTCACGCTGGTCAAGGGCGCAGGCTCGGTTCAGGGGCTTGAGGTCTTCAGCTTCGGCTCTCCGGCGCGCGGCTGGCCCTCGGGGATCAAACGCGTCAACAACGCCTATACCTTCGATTTCGTCAGCATCCTTGATCTTACCGCCGATTGGTCGAGCTCGAAGGTTGGCTTCAAAGTCGCGCATGGCTTTGACAATTACATCGCCCAAGACGGTGAATTCGTCGTCAACCGCTTCCGCACCGGCGGCTGGGGCATGACCTTCAATATGGATGAGAAGGGGCTGGCCAAGTTCTGCGTGACGCTTGGCAACAACACCCGCCGCCTGCGCTCGATCTTCGACCGGCTGGAGAAGGCGCATTGGAGCGACAGCGACGATGTCGCGGTGGCTTATGTGAACCTGCTCAGCGACGACCAGCTTGCCGGTCTTCAGCGCACCGATCCGGTTTTCGTCGGCCAGCTGATCCGTCTGCTGAACGCGGGCTATACCGCCTCGGACGAAAAAGCCGCGATCCGGCGGTTGCAACATGCCCAAAGCGTTCCCGAGCCCGGCGTGCGCGTCTGATCCTTCTCGACCCGCTCGACATAAAAAAGCCCCGCGAAAGCGGGGCTTTTCTTTGATCGGGTCGCGCTTAGTTGCGCGCTTTGTCGACCATTTTGCCTTTCGAGATCCACGGCATCATTGCGCGCAGTTTCTCGCCGACTTTCTCGATCTGGTGCTCGTCGTTGATACGACGGGTCGCTTTGAACGAGGGCTGGCCGACAGCGTTTTCCAGCATGAAGTCGCGAACGAATTTGCCGGTCTGGATGTCGGTGAGGACCGCTTTCATGCGGGCTTTGGTCTCGTCGTAGGGCAGAATGCGCGGGCCCGAAACATATTCGCCGTATTCGGCGGTGTTCGAGATCGAGTAGTTCATGTTGGCGATGCCGCCTTCATAGATCAGGTCGACGATCAGCTTCACTTCGTGCAGGCATTCGAAATAGGCCATTTCCGGCTCGTAGCCAGCTTCGACCAGGGTTTCAAAGCCCATGCGGATCAGTTCGACCAGACCGCCGCAGAGAACGGCTTGTTCGCCGAAGAGGTCGGTTTCGCATTCCTGACGGAAGTTGGTCTCGATGATGCCCGAGCGGCCGCCACCGATGGCCGAGCAATAGGACAATGCGAGGTCCTGAGCTTTGCCGGTTGCGTCGTGGTGGACTGCGAAGAGGCAGGGCACGCCGCCGCCTTTGGTGTATTCGCCGCGCACGGTGTGGCCCGGGCCTTTGGGAGCCATCATGATGATGTCGACGCCCGGCTTCGGCTCGATCAGGCCGAAGTGGATGTTCAGGCCGTGAGCGAAGGCAATCGCGGCGCCTTCACGGATGTTGTCATGGACGTATTTCTTGTAGGTCTCGGCCTGCAGTTCGTCGGGCATGGTGAACATGATCAGGTCGGCCCAAGCAGCGGCTTCGGCGATGCCCATGACTTTCAGGCCTTCCGCTTCGGCTTTCTTGGCCGAGGCCGAGCCCTCGCGCAGGGCGACGACGACGTTTTTCGCACCCGAATCGCGCAGGTTCAGCGCATGGGCATGGCCCTGGCTGCCGTAGCCGAGCATGGCCACTTTTTTGTCTTTGATCAGGTTCACATCGCAATCGCGATCGTAGTAAACGCGCATCGGGGCGTCCTTTCATGTTTGCTGCATCGGTTTTAGCGAAGAATTTTCTCGCGTTCTGTTCATTTTTCGCGAATATTGCAGATAAATCGAAAAAATCATAACCAACTATCGAGAAATATCGAATAGTCATGCTTGATGAGACGGATCGCCGTATTTTGCGCCATTTGCTCGCCGATCCCGAGGCGCCCAATACGCTGCTTGCCGAACGGGCAGGGGTGACGGGGGCAAGCCTGTGGCGCCGGATGGAAAAGATGCGGGCCGAGGGCGTGATCCGCGCCATTCGCGGGCGCATCGACTGGCGCGCGCTTGGCTATGGTGTCGAGGTGAGCCTGCGCTTCACGCTCGACAAGACCGTCCCCCATGCCTTCGACGCCTTCACCGCCGCCGCGCGCGAGGTGCCCGAGGTGATCGAAATCCAGACCTTCCTCGGCTCGGTCGATCTGCGGCTGTCGGTGATTGCGCGCGACATGGGCCATTGGCAGCAGATCTACCGCGAAAAGATCCTGACCTTGCCCCATGTCGCCGACAGCGATGCGCTGATGCTGGTCTCGACCATCAAATCGACGCAGGAGATGCCGCTGTGAGCGTGGAAACCGATAGCACCGATCTCGCGATCCTGAAGCTTCTGGCCGAGGATGCGACGCGGGGGGCTGCCGAAATCGGGCGGGCGCTTGGCCTGACCCAGCCCGCCGTCTGGCGCCGCATTCGCCGCCTGACCGAGGCTGGCGTCATGGCCGGGCGCCGGATCGAGGTCGATCAGACGGCGGCTGGTTTCGGCGTCACGATCTTTCTGGGCATTCGGCTGGCGGCCAAAGGTCGCACCAGCATGGAGGATTTCGAGCGCGGCGTCACTGCGATCCCTGAGGTGCAGGTCGTTCAGCATGTGCTTGGGCAATTCGACTATCGCCTGCGCGTCGTCGCCCGCGACATTGCCGATTTCGAGCGCATCTTGCGTCGTCGGATCATGACCTTGCCCGGCATCGGTCAGGTCGAGGCCAATGTCATGCTGTCCGAAGAGCGCAGGCTCGGCCCGCTTTAGCCTTCACGGCGTTGTTGCCTTGCCTTTCGCTTGCGCGCACGCCAATCAGACAAAGACTTGCAAGAGGTGTCCGATGGCCAGCACGCCCCCGTTCTCGCGCTATGAATTCATGATCGCCTGGCGCTATTTGCGGGCGCGCCGTGCCGAAGGCGGGGTCAGTGTGATGACCTGGATCAGCCTGATCGGCATCACTCTGGGCGTCATGGCGCTGATCGCGACATTGGCGGTCCGCTCTGGCTTTCGCGAGGAGTTCGTCGATACGATCCTTGGCGCCAACGCCGATACCTCGCTCTATTATGCGCCGACCTATGTCATCAATGATCTGACGGATGAGACCTATTCGGTGCCCGGCACGATCTCGGATTACGACGCTTTGGCGAGCAAGGTCGCGGCGCTGCCCGGGGTCGAGCGCGCGACGGCGATCGTGCGTGGACAGGCGATGGTCAGCAATGGCGACCGGATGAATGCGGCTGAGATTTACGGCGTAACCTACGACGATATCAAGAAAATATCTCGGATTACCGATCCTGAAACCTCGCAAGGCAGCCTCGAGAACTTTGAGCACGGCATTGCCATCGGCGTCGGTATTGCGCGCGAGCTGGGGGTCAGTCTGGGCGACAAGATCCAGCTGATTTCGCCCAATGGCGCCAAGACGCCGGTCGGCGTGACGCCGCGGATCTCGACCTATGAGGTCACCTATATCTTCTCGGCCGGGCGCTATGACATCGACCGCACGCGCATCTATATGCCGCTGGCCGAAGCGCAAAGCTATTTCAACCGCGAGGGCGTCGCCGATGAGATCGAGGTCTATGTCAAAGACCCCGAGAAAGTTGACGACTGGACCCAGCCGCTGTTGAAGATCGGTGGCGAGAATGCGCAGGTCTGGACTTGGAAGGATTCCTCAGGTTCCTTCCTCAAGGCTTTGGATATGGAGGATAATGTTATGTTCATCATCCTCTCCATCCTCGTGCTGATCGCCTCGATGAACATCACCTCTGGACTGATCATGCTGGTCAAGAACAAGGGCCGCGACATCGGGATCTTGCGCACGATGGGGCTGACCGAGGGCGCGATCCTGCGCGTCTTCTTCCTCTGCGGCGCTTTTACCGGCGTGATCGGCACGATTGCCGGTGTGGCGCTTGGCGTACTCTTCGCGCTCAATGTCGATCACATCATGGCCTTCGTGAACTTCCTCTCGGGCGGCGGCGCCTGGGATCCCTCGGTGCGCGGCATTTATGAGCTGCCCGCGAAGCTTCGCGGCATCGACATCGCCAAGGCAGTCGGCCTTTCGCTGGCTTTGTCCTTCATCGTCACGATTTTCCCGGCGCGCCGTGCGGCTCGCATGAACCCGGTAGAGGCGCTGCGTTATGAATGATGTTCTCCGTCTGGAAAATATTTCAAAGACTTACGGCAAGGACGGCACGGCTGCCGTGCCGGTGCTCAAGGACCTGAACCTGCGCGTCGGCGCGGGCGAGGTTGTGGCGCTGGTCGCGCCCTCGGGTGCGGGGAAATCGACGCTTCTTCATATTGCGGGGCTGCTCGATACGCCGGATTCCGGTCGCGTTCTGCTCAAGGGGCGCGATCTGACGGGGCTTTCAGACAAGCTGCGCACCGCGGCGCGGCGCGAAGAGCTGGGTTTCGTTTACCAGTTCCACCATCTTCTCCCGGAGTTCACGGCGGAAGAGAATATTGTTCTTCCCCAATTGGCTAATGGCGTTTCCGAGAAAATTTCGAAGGAACGTGCGCGGGATCTTCTTGGGCGCGTCGGGCTCACGCATCGCGCCGATCACCGTCCGGCCCAGCTCTCGGGAGGAGAGCAACAGCGCGTCGCTTTCTGCCGCGCGCTTGCCAATGGTCCGGCGCTTCTGCTGGCCGATGAGCCGACCGGAAACCTTGATCCGGGCACGTCGGATCGGGTCTTCGACGTGCTGGTGTCGCTGGTGCGCGAAACCGGGCTTGCCGCGCTGATCGCGACGCATAACCTGCAACTGGCCGAAAGGATGGACCGGATCATCCGGCTGGGCGAAGGCGCCCGCGCAGAGATGTGACAGGCGCGCGGAAATCCGCAAATGCCCGCCAAATCTGCGTGTGAAACCCGCTCGATCCGCTTAGACCTGAAAGACGTTTCGTCCTGACGGGGAATGCATCAGATGAAAGCTCTCGCCCTGATTTGCGCTTGCGCGGTGGCAGGTCCGCCTTTGGCCGATCCGCTGGAAAGCTTCGGGACCGGGATGAAATATGGCTTGCCGCTTGCTGCGGCTGTCTGTGCTGCGGATCAACATCGGCTTAAGGATTTCGCGGTGCGGGGTGCGGTGCAGGCGGGCGTGGTGCTCGCGCTGAAATATTACTTCGAAGATGCGCCAATCGGGCGGCGTCCGACTGGCGCGGGCGGCGGCTTCCCCTCGGGCCATACTGCTGCGGCGGCCTTCGGCGCGGCGGATCTCGCGGGCAAATGCTTTGACGACAAGCCTTGGGCGGGCGCGCTCGCCTATGGCGCGGCGGGGCTGACCGGTTACAGCCGCATCCATGCCGGGGAACATACGCCCGAGCAGGTCTGGGCTGGCGCGCTGATCGGCTTTTCGCTCGGCGCGGCAAGCTTCGGCATCGGCAAGGATGGTGCGGATTTCAACGTGGGCTTGAAGTTCTGACGCCTCGCAAATGCCGATAGGGAACGGCAGATCGCTAAGATGATCACGATCTCGTCATTGACTTAAAACCCGACCCCATACAACTTTTCCGCGAGAGATGATTTGTATGAGGAATTAGATGCGTTATTCGGTGCTTCCCATCGTGTTCGGACTCGCGATCGGAGTTTCTGCATGTACACAGACCCAGATCCAGCCCATGAGCAAGGATACCTTCAAGGTTGCGACACATGCCGCGCCAGCTTGTGGGCCATCTGGCGCACGAAACGTTGCGTTCAAAAGTGCCGCCATCGAAGTGATCCGCAAGGGCGGCGATAAGTTCGTCATTCTGGGCGATCAGACCGATAGCGGCGTTTCGGGCGATATTTTCACCGGATTCCATCAGAACTACTCGCAAGGCATGGTTGTCCGGATGATCGCCGAAGGCTCTGCGGAAGCCAAATCTGCCCTTTCGGCGCGTGAAACGCTTGGCGCGGACTGGAAGAACGCCGTGGCCAAAGGGGCGCCGACGACCTGCAGTTGAGCGGGAGGATTTAATCGGGCGGCCTTCAGATGGAGTGCCAGCTACGCTTGCTCAGGCCGCCCGCGTTCCCATCAAAATCACCGCCATGCCGACCAGACAAATCGCCCCGCCAAGCAGATCCCACCGCGAGGGGATTTGACCTTCGGCGAGCCAGAGCCAGCCGACGGACGCCGCGATATAGACGCCGCCGTAGGCGGCATAGGCGCGACCAGCAAAGCCTGTATCGACCCGGGTCAAGAGCCAGGCAAAGAAGGCGAGCGAGATCATTCCGGGCAGCAACCACCACACTGAGCGCCCCAGACGCAGCCAGGCCCAGAAAGCAAAGCAGCCCGCGATTTCGGCGAGTGCGGCGACAAGGTAAAGCAGGATCGCGTTCGCGACGGCCATGTCAGTTTTTTCCTTCCATGCCGCTCCAACGGTCGATCTCTTCGGCGACCAATGCCTGAAGTTCCCAGATATAGCCGTCGTGGATACCAGCTTCCTCAAGGCTTTGCGCCGTGCGCAGCAGATATTCCGAGCCAGAGCCCGCCGCGCCATTGGCATGGGCCAACCGGCGGGCTTGCTCCTCGATCGGCAGATCGGTGAGCGTTACATCGACGGGATCGGCGTAGAAGGTCAGGGCCTCGCGCTCCATGCCGCCGGTCTCGACCTCGATCCAGCGGAAATTCGCGGCAAGCTCATGAGCGACCAGCTCGCGACGCAGGACAGCGCGCAGGGCCTCGGCCGTGGTCGCGGGCGCGATTTCCAAAAGCACGCCCTCACAGCTTCCGCCCGAGGCGAGCGCGAGCATGAGCCCGGGCTGCTCGGGTGAGCCACGAAAGTGCTCGAGGTCGATCGAAAATTGCCGGTGCCAGTTGCGCGCGGTCGCGCGCCGCCGCGCCGCAACCGGAAAGCCGGGGTTCCAGATCAGCGAGCCATAGGCAAAGATCTCGACGGGCGCGGGGCGGCCCGCGGTCAGGCGCTGCGCCAGCCGGTCGAGATCGTCATCGTCCATCAGACGCCAGTCTGGATTGTGGCGCGGCCCGTCGACCAGACGCGTAACCCGGCGAACATGGTCCTCGGTCAGACGCAACGGGCCTTGGGGTTTGAGCGCGTCCTTGTCAGACATCCAGCTCTTCGGCATCTGCGAACTGGGCGTTCTCCTGAATATATTGGAAACGCAATTCGGGTTTCTTGCCCATCAGCCGCTCGACCAGATCGCCGGTCTCGCCGCCTTCCTCGTCGTCGATCGAGACCCGGATCAGCTTGCGCGTCTTCGGGTTCATCGTCGTGTCCTTGAGGTCCTTGGCATCCATTTCGCCCAGACCTTTGAAGCGCTGCACGTCGATCTTGCCCTTGCCACCGATGCCCTTGGCCATCAGCAGCTCCTTCTCGGCATCATCCGAGACATAGATCCGATGCGCGCCTTGGGTCAGGCGGTAAAGCGGCGGGCAGGCGAGATAGAGGTGGCCCTTGTCGATCAGCGGCCGCATCTGGGTGAAGAAGAAGGTCATCAAAAGCGAGGCGATATGGGCGCCGTCGACATCGGCATCGGTCATGATGATGATCTTGTCGTAGCGCAGATCATCGACGTTGAACTTTGTGCCCATATTGACGCCAAGCGCCTGACAGAGATCGGCAATTTCCTGGTTCGAGCCCAGTTTCGACGAGGCCGCGCCGAGCACGTTCAGGATCTTGCCCTTGAGCGGCAAAAGCGCCTGAGAGGTGCGCTCGCGCGCCATTTTGGCGCTGCCACCGGCCGAGTCACCCTCGACGATGAAGAGCTCGGTGCCCTCGCGGTTGGTGGCCGAGCAATCGACCAGCTTGCCGGGCAGGCGCAGCTTTTTGGTGGCGGTCTTGCGGGCGGTTTCCTTTTCCTGCTTGCGGCGCAGGCGTTCCTCGGCGCGGAGGATCAGGAAATCGAGGATCGAGCCTGCGGATTTGGTATCCGCCGCCAGCCAGTTGTCAAAGTGATCGCGCACCGCGCCTTCGACCAGACGCTGCGCCTCGACGGTGGCCAGCCGGTCCTTGGT
Organism: Paracoccus aminophilus JCM 7686; assembly: GCF_000444995.1. Lineage (NCBI taxonomy): Bacteria > Pseudomonadati > Pseudomonadota > Alphaproteobacteria > Rhodobacterales > Paracoccaceae > Paracoccus > Paracoccus aminophilus. The sequence goes on from NC_022041.1 coordinate 1,306,565, forward strand.
CTGGCCGACGAATTCCGGCTCGCGGATGAAGCAGGACACGAGCGCGCAGCCCCCGGTCAGCAGATCCTCGCGCGTGATATTCGCGGCCTTCTTGTTGTTGATGAGCTCGCCATAAGCGCGCACGCCCTTGAGGATCGCCGACCAGAAGCCCGCCTCATGCGTGCCGCCCTCGGGGGTCGGGACGGTGTTACAATAGCTCTGGATGAAGCCATCGCGCGCGGGCGTCCAGTTGATCGCCCAATCGACCTTGCCGGGCGTGTTGAACTTCTCGGTGAAATCGACCGAGCCCGCGAAGGGGCGGTCGGCATAGGTCGAGGATTTGCCAAGCGTCTCGGTCAGGTAATCGGCCAGACCGCCGGGGAAGTGGAAAACCGCTTCCATCGGGGTTTCGCCGTCGTCGATCTCGGATTTCCAGCGGATCTCGACGCCCGAGAACAGATAGGCCTTGGATTTGACCATTTTCATCATCCGCGCCGGTTTGAAGCGGTGCGAATGGAAGATCTGCTCATCGGCGTGGAAGGTCACCGTGGTGCCACGCCGGTTCGGCGCCGCGCCGATCTTGGTGACCGGGCCTTGCGGGATGCCTCGCGAAAAACGCTGCTCCCAAAGCTCTTTGTTGCGCGCGACCTGCACCACCATCAGATCCGACAGCGCGTTGACAACCGAGGCGCCGACGCCGTGCAGGCCGCCCGAGGTCTGATAGGCATCGCCCGAGAATTTGCCGCCCGCGTGGAGCGTGCACAAAATCACCTCGAGCGCGGATTTGCCCGGGAATTTCGGATGGGGATCAATCGGGATGCCGCGGCCATTGTCGCGCACGACAACGCTGTAATCGGCCAGCAGCTCGACCTCGATGCGGCTGGCGTGACCCGCGACGGCTTCATCCATCGAGTTGTCGAGGATCTCGGCGACAAGGTGGTGCAGCGCGCGCTCATCGGTGCCGCCGATATACATGCCCGGCCGCTTGCGGACAGGTTCGAGCCCTTCAAGCACCTCGATCGAGGAGGCGGAATAGGCGTCGCTTGCCGTTTCGCTGGAGGGGAAAAGGTCTTCGGCCATCGGATCACTGCTCTTGTTCTGATTTCGGGCTTATCTCACGCGAGCCGCCCCGGGGGCAAGAGCTTGGGGCGGCCTCTGGGCAATCCCCAAGCTATTGGCTTATTCGGGCTCGGCCTGCCGTTCGGCCCACATCTTGAGATAGGCCGGACGCGTCTGACAGTGCGCAAGCCAGGCCTTGGTCGCGGGGAATTCGTCGAAGAGCGGGGCATAGCCCTGGGCATAGCGCAGGATCTCGGCGGCATTGAGGTCGGCCACGGTAAAGCGGTTGCCGACCAGCCATTCATGCTGGGCGAGATGGGTCTCGAAGACCCGCATGGGGCGGATCAGCCGCTCGGCGGCTTGGGCCACGAGATCCTGATCCTCGCCGGGCTGCGCCTGACCGGGCCGGTGCAGCATCAGCAGCGTCAGCGCATCGGGCTCGATCCAGGTGCCGGCATAGAAGGACCATTGCAGCACCAGCCCTTCCTCGGCGAGATCGGCCGGGCCGAAGGGCAGGCCGTATTTGCGCGCCAAATAGAGCGTGCAGGCAAGAGATTCGGTCAGGATGAGATCGCCGTCCTGCAGCACCGGGATCGCGCCTGCGGGCGAGAGCTTCAAGAACTCGGGGCTCTGGGTGTTCAGTGGCGCATCCGGCGCGTCTGGCCAGGGCAGGCGATAGGCCTGAATGACCGGGATCTGGCGGAAATCCACGCCGATTTCGTGGCAAAGCCAGATGAGCCGCGAGGTGCGCGAGCGGGTAACGCCGTGAATGGTCAGCATGAAACCTCCTGAGTCGCAGCCAGATTCTGTCATGCCCGCGCGCATGGCAAGGGGGCTGAGGGGGCTCTGCGTGTCGGGGCTGCGCCTGCAAAGGCCTCGCAGCGCCCTATTGCGGCAGGTGCCCGATCAGAAAGGCCATCATATTGCCGCCCATGACCTTGGCAATCTGGTTGTCGCTCAGGCCTTCGTCAAGCAGCGCCTGCGTCAGCACGTCGAGATGCGCGGCATCGAAAGGCGCATCGACCGAGCCGTCGAAATCAGAGCCGAGCGCGACGTGATCTTCGCCGAGCAGCCGGATGGCGGCGGCGATGGAATGGGCGATATCGGCGGGGCGGCGACCGCAATTCACATCTGCCCAATAGCCGATCCCGACAATTCCGCCTTTCTGGGCAATGCCTTGCAAAAGCGCGTCGTCGATATTGCGATGGCTGCCGCATTGGCTGTGAATGCCGGTATGCGACAGGATCGGCGTGACATGCGGCATGGCCAGAACGTCGCGAACCACCTGCGGTGAGGCATGGGCGAGATCGACGATCATGTCGCGATCGGCCATTTCGGAGATCACCTCGCGCCCGAAAGGCGTCAGGCCCGCGCCCGCTCCGGCGCCGCCTTCGCCATGCAGGCTGCCGCCGAGCTCATTGTCGAAGAAATGGGTGACGCCAATAATGCGAAAGCCCGCGTCATACATCAGCCGCAGGTTCTCGATCTGGCCTTCCAGCGGATGGCCGCCCTCGGAGGCCAAGATTGCGCCAACGGTTTTCGCGCCCTGCGCACGCGCCGCCAGCAGCGCCTGCAGATCGGCGCGGCTGCGGATGACGCGCAGCTCGTCGGGGGCGGCGGCCGCATAGGCATTGAGCCGCGCCGCCTGATCGAGCGCCCGGGCGCGCAGGCTGAACCAGGTCTGCGGCGGGCGCAGCTGGCCGATCACCAGAGGGGTGATGTTGTCGGGCGCCGAGGCGCTGTTGTGGTCGTAATTCTGGCCGCGCGGGCTTTTGGTCACGGTGGCAAAGACCTGCACCGCGACATTGCCCGCGATCAGGCGTGGCACATCGACATGACCGTAGCTCGCCCGGTCAAGCAGATCGCGGTCCCAGAGCAGGGAATCGGCATGAAGATCGCCGATGATCAGATGTTTGTGCAGCTCCTCGGCCTCGGGGCTGACCGGCCAGGTGCCGTCGGGAGCGGTCACGACATTGCGGCTGCGCTCGACCAGGGCAGGGCCCCAGATGACCACGGCCGCCGCGGCGAGAAGGACAAGCAAAAGCAGGATCAGAACAAAGCGGCCGATGATTTTCATGCATCCCCCCTGAGGTCGCGGAGCAGGAGGTCGCGGCGCAGGATATGCTGGGGCCCGCGCGAGCCTCCGTAATAGATCTCTCCCAGATCGGCGAAACCGGCCTTGAGATAGGCGGCGCGGCCACTGGGGTTGAGCAGGTTCACGGTCAGAACGATCTGGCGCATGTCCGGATAATGCAGACGCGCATGATCGGGCAAAGCGCACATCGCCGAGGTGCCATAGCCCTTGCCCTGATGGGTCTCGTCGATCAGGACGCCACGCAGGCCGAGCTGGGTCTCGGTCGCGAAATCGTGGCGCTGATGGTAAAACGGATCGAGTTTGAACATGCCGATGAGGTCATCATCGGCATGGATCGCGTGAAAGCTGATCCCCGGCGTCGGATCGAGGATCATGGTCGCGCCGTGATCGGCATATTGGCCCGGTTTCTGGCGCAGCTTGTTCAGCTGCGCCAGATCGGTGTCACCAAGGCGCGTGAGGCGGATCACGCCTCCATGGCCTCCAGCTCGTCGATGAAGCCCTCGATCATCGAAAGCCCCTTGTCCCAGAAGGCCGGGTCCGAGGCGTCAAGGCCGAAGGGCGCGAGAAGCTCGGTGTGGTGCTTCGAGCCCCCGGCTTTCAGCAGGTCGAAATATTTCGACTGGAAGTCCGGCAGACCGCCCTCATAGGCCGCATAAAGCGCGTTCACCAAGCCGTCGCCGAAGGCATAGGCATAGACGTAGAAGGGCGAGTGGACGAAATGGGGCACATAGCTCCAGAAGGTCTCGTAGCCCGGCATGAATTCAAAGGCATCGCCCAGGGATTCGCCCTGAACCGACATCCAGAGCGCGTTGATATCCTCGGGCGTCAATTCGCCCTCGGCGCGCGCGGCATGAAGCTTGCATTCAAAGTCATAGAAGGCGATCTGGCGCACGACCGTGTTGATCATATCCTCGACCTTGCCCGCCAAGAGCGCCTTGCGCTGGACGGGATCGGTGGTCTTGGCCAGAAGTGCGCGGAAGGTCAGCATCTCGCCAAAGACTGAAGCGGTCTCGGCCAGCGTCAGGGGGGTCGAAGCCAGAAGCTCGCCCTGACCTGCGGCCAGACGCTGGTGGACGCCGTGGCCAAGCTCATGGGCCAAGGTCATCACGTCGCGCGGCTTGCCCAGATAGTTCAGAAGCACATAGGGATGGACCGTGACCACTGCCGGATGGGCAAAGGCGCCGGGCGCTTTGCCGGGCTTTACGCCCGCATCAATCCAGCCCTTGTCGAAGAAAGGCTTCGCCAGCGCGGCAAGCTCGGGCGAGAAACCGGCATAGGCGTCCAGAACCGTCGCCTCGGCCTCGGCCCAGTCGATGGTGCGCGGGGTTTCGGTCGGCAGGGGCGCGTTGCGGTCCCAGACCTGCAGCTTGTCGAGCCCGAGCCATTTCGCCTTCAGGCGATAATAGCGATGCGACAGGCGCGGATAGGCCTTGGTCACGGCATTGCGCAACGCCTCGACGACCTCGGGCTCGACATCATTGGACAGATGGCGCGCCGCCTGCGGCGACGGCATCTTGCGCCATTTGTCCTCGATTGCCTTTTCCTTAGCGAGCGTGTTGTGGACGCGGGCGAAGAGCTTGACGTTTTTCTCAAAGACTTTGGCCAAAGCCTTGGCGCCGATCTCGCGGCGGGCGCGGTCGTGGTCGGTCAGAAGGTTCAGCGTCGCTTCCAGACCCATTTCCTCGCCATCGACATCGAAGGTCAGCGCGGCAGTGGTCTCGTCGAAGAGCCGGTTCCAAGCAGCGGCGCCGACGACCGAGTTGTCATGCAGGAATTTTTCCAGCTCGTCCGAGAGCTGATAGGGACGCATCGCGCGCATCCGGTCAAAGACCGGGCGGTAGCGCTTGGGACCATCTTCGGCCGAGAACAGCTCGTCATAGGTCGCATCGGTGATGCGGTTGAATTCGAGCGAGAAGAACACGAGCGGCGTGGTGAAATTGGTGATCTTTTCCTGAAGATCGCCCAGCATCTTGGCACGCTCGCCATCGACGGTGTTCTGGTAATAGCGCAGCCCGGCATAGGACATGATCCGCCCGGCCAGCACGCTGATATGTTCATAGCGCTCGATACAGTCGCGCATCTGCGCCGGCGTCAGCTTGGCGAGACGACCTTCGTAATCGGCGGCAAAGCTCGCGGTCTCTTTTTCGAGCAGATCAATGTCGCGGGTCAGTTCCGGGGCATCCGGCGCGGGGTAGAGATCGCTCAGATCCCAATCAGGGAGCTTGCCGAGATCTGCAGCATCGGCAAGACCGGCGTCCTTGGCGCGAAGCAAAGCGGGCTGGAACAGCGGGAGGGGCGAGGCGGAAAACGTCATCTCTGGTCCTTTCATTTGACCAAGATTTGACCTTTCCCGCGCCGCTCTTCAACCCACTGAACGGAAATGGCGGATGGTTGCGTTAATGAACTGGCGCCGGATCGGCGCGCGCTCCATCAGGGGCTCGTGTTTCGAGCCGGTCAGCTCGACCAGTTCACAATCGTGCCAGCCCTCAAGACGGCGCCGGATCGCGGGGATCGAGACGACGCGGTCGGTCTGGCCAATGCCGATCAGCGTGGGCTGGACGGGCAGCGGCATGGCGAGGATATGATCGCATTCGCGCATTGCGGCCATCAGCCATTCGTTGCTGACCCCGCCCAAGGTCACCTCGGGCCAAGAGTTGGCCTCGGCGACCATGCGACCCCAGCGCACCCCGTCCGCGGTCAGCGGGTTTTTCTGGAAAGACGAGCGGAGCGTGAACGAGGTGTCATTGCCTGAGCCCGGGCAGATCCGCCCGCCGCGCCCCAGACGGTTGCCGCTCGATGCCAGCGCCGCGACGACGAAGCGCGGCACCGGGCCGAAATTGATCCCCCACATCGGCGCGGAAAAGACCGCCGAGGCGACCGGCATTTCGGAAATCAGCGAGGTATAGCCGATCGTGCCGCCCATCGAATGGGCAAGGAGATGCCAAGGTTGGGGCAGGTCGAGCGTATCAGCCGCGACCACCAGCTCCAGCACATCGCGCTGATATTCAGCAAAATCATGGATATAGCTTGGCCGCGGGTCTTCCTGCAGCCGGTCCGACAGGCCCTGACCGCGCCAGTCGATCGACAAGACGTCATAGCCCGCTTCATTCAGCTCGAGCGCGACGGCATTGTATTTCTCAAGATATTCAGAGCGGCCCTGAAACAGAAAGACCGTGCCAAGACCAACGTCCGAGGGCCAATGCGCGGCCCTCAGACGCACCCCATCCTCCGAGCGCAGCCAGAAGGCGCGCACTCGGGGAACAGGATCGCCCGGCAGTGTGTTGAACGGCGCAGGCGTCACGGAAGGCTCAGGACAGCAGCGTGCCCAGCTTCATCGCGACTCCCATCGAGCCGTCGATTTTGAGCTTGCCGGTCATGAAAGCCATGGTCGGGTTGACCGAACCGTCGAGCAGACCTTCGAAGGTCTCGCGGTTGGCGGTCAGCGTGACCTCGGTCTCTTCGTCGCCCGCGCGCACGCCATTGGCGTCGATCACGATGGCGCCTTCGTCTTCGATGACAAATTTCGCGGTCGAATCAAAATTCTGAACCTTTTTCGACAGGGCATCGACGGCGGCGTCCACAACCTTGCTCATATGCGTATTCCTTATTGGCTTTCACTGGAATTCGATCAGGTGACCGTATAGATAAGCTATATGCGCCTGATCGCTTTCAAAATCCACCGTGCCCTGACGGCCATGACCGCCGCAAGTCTGATTCTCGGCTTTACCGGGACAATGTCGCTGCCGGTTCACGCGCAGGGGGCAGGCGGAGGCGAGGGCGGATCACAGGTTCCGGCTTTGCCCGGCCTTCCGAATGGCAACGCCCCAGAGGGGAATGCGCCGGATGGGGCCGCTCCGAAAGGCGCCCTGCCGGATGGAGCTGCGCCTGATGCCTCGGGCACGGCAAGCGCGGATGATGTCGCCGCCGATCCAACCGAACCGGCCCCGACGGTCGAGGATATGGACCAGCTTTTCGCCGAGCTGGCCGAGCCGACAGGCGAGACCTGGCGGCGTGCGGAATCCGATATCTTGCGGATCTGGTCGCGCTCGGGCTCTTCGTCGATGGACCTGCTCTACAAGCGTGGCGAAGAGGCGCTCGATGCGGGCGATTTGCCCGCAGCCATCGGCCATCTGACGGCGCTGACCGATCATGCGCCCGATTTCGCCGCAGGCTGGCATCTGCGCGCCGTGGCCTATTATCTCGACGGTGAATTCGGGCCAGCGATTGCGGATCTCGCGACGACGCTGAAGCTCGAGCCGCGCCATTTCGGCGCGCTGACCCAGCTTGGCTCGATGCTGGAAGAGGTCGGCGACGACCAGCGCGCGCTTGAGGCCTATCGCTCGAGCCTCAAGATCAACCCGCATCAACAAGAGGCCGTGGACGCGGTCTCGCGCATTGAACAGAAGCTCGCGGGTACGGACGCCTAACATGCAAAATTCATCGCGGGTGACCGCTGTGCTGGGGCCGACCAACACCGGCAAGACCCACTATGCCATCGAGCGTATGCTCGCCCATCGCACCGGGGTCATTGGCCTGCCGCTGCGCCTGCTGGCGCGTGAGGTCTATGACCGCATCGTCAAGCAGCGCGGGCCGCGTGCGGTGGCGCTGGTCACCGGCGAAGAGCGGATCGTGCCCGACAAGGTGCAATATTGGGTGGCCACGACCGAGGCTATGCCGGATGTCGGGGCCGATTTCGTGGCCATCGACGAGATCCAGCTTTGCGCCGATCCCGAACGGGGCCATGTCTTCACCGACCGGCTTTTGCATATGCGCGGCCTTCACGAGACGCTGCTGCTGGGCTCGGATACGATGCGGCCTGCGATTGCCGCGCTTGTGCCCGGCGTGCAGTTCATCCGGCGCGAGCGGTTTTCGACCCTGACCTGGGCGGGCTCGAAAAAGCTCTCGCGGATGCCGTCACGCTCGGCGGTGGTCGGGTTCTCGGTCGATAACGTCTATGCCATGGCCGAGCTCTTGCGCCGCCAGAAGGGCGGGGCTGCGGTGGTCATGGGGGCGCTCTCGCCCCGGACGCGCAATGCGCAGGTCGAGATGTATCAAAACGGCGAGGTCGATTTTCTCGTCGCCACCGATGCGATCGGCATGGGGCTGAACCTCGACATCCATCACGTCGCTTTCTCGAATACCGAGAAATTCGACGGCCGCCGCACCCGCCCGCTTTTCCCCCATGAGCTCGGCCAGATCGCCGGGCGCGCTGGGCGTCATACCGCCGCCGGAACCTTCGGCGTTACCGGCGAGGCCGAGGTGCTCGAACCCGGGCTGATCGACGCAATCGAGAATCACCGCTTCGCGCCGATCTCGCGCTTGATGTGGCGAAATGGCGCGCTCGAATTCGGAACCGTTGAACGGCTGATCACCTCGCTTGAAGAACCCGCCTCATCCGAATGGCTGATGCGCGGGCGCGAGGCGGATGATTTGCGCGCGCTCAAAGCCTTGCGCGACATGCCTGAAATCAGCGACCGCCTGACCCATGCAAAGGACGTGCGCCTGCTCTGGGATGTGTGCCGAGTGCCCGATTTCCGGGGGATTTCGACGAATGAGCATGCGACGCTGCTCAGTCGGCTCTTCGGTTTCCTGCAGAGCGGCGGCATCCCCAACGACTGGCTTGCGCGCCAGATTGAGCGTATCGACAAGCCTCAAGGCGATATTGACGCGCTCTCCAAACGTTTGGCATTCATTCGCACATGGACCTATGTGGCTCAAAGAACGGGCTGGGTTCGGGACGAAAGCCATTGGCGCGCCGAGACTCGCGCTGTAGAAGACCGATTGTCGGATGCGCTGCACGCGGCGCTGACGCAGAGATTCGTGGACCGGCGCACATCAGTGCTGTTGCGCCGGCTCAAGCAGAAGGAGAGCCTTTTGGCCGAGGTGAACGATAAGGGCGAAGTGACGGTTGAAGGCGAATTCGCCGGCCGTCTCGAGGGATTCCGCTTTCATGCAGATCCCTCTGCTTCGGGTGACGAGGCGCGGACACTGACCCGCGCCGCATATGAGGCGCTCAAGCCTGAATTCCATCTGCGTGCGGATCGCTTTTATAATGCGCCCGACACCGAGCTCGATTTTACCGAGCAGGGTGGCCTGATGTGGGGCAGCTCCGCGCTTGGCAAGCTGGTGAAGGGGAGCGATCCTCTGAAACCGGGCGTCGAGGCTTTCGTCGATGAGGAAGCCGGGACGGATATCGCCGAGAAGGTGAAGCGCCGTCTTCAGCATTTCATCGACCGCAAGGTCGCGACCGGTTTCGAGGCGCTGCTGGCGCTGAAAAACGACGAAACGCTGACCGGGCTCGCCCGTGGCTTTGCTTTCCGTCTGGTCGAGGCGCTTGGCGTCTTGCCGCGCGAGCAGGTGGCGACCGAGGTCAAGGATCTCGATCAGGAAGCCCGCAGCGTTTTGCGCAAGCATGGCGTCCGCTTTGGTCAATATACGATCTTCCAGCCCGCGCTCTTGAAGCCCGCGCCGACGCGTCTGCGTCTGGTGCTTTGGGGGCTCGACAAGGATCTGTCGGAATTCCCCGAAAGCCCGCCGCCCGGGCTGGTCACCATTCCGAACATTCCGGATGTGCCCAAAGGCTATTACACGCTCTCGGGTTATCACCCGGCGGGCGAACGGGCGATCCGCATCGATATGCTGGAGCGTCTGGCCGATCTTCTGCGCGGGCAAGACAGCCGTGCGGGCTTTGAGGCAACGCCTGACATGCTCTCGATCACCGGGATGACGCTAGAGCAATTCTCGGGTCTGATGGGTGGCCTTGGCTATAAGGCCGAGAAGGGCGAACGCGCCAAGGCGCGCGCCGAGGCTCCGGTCCTCGTGCCTTCGATCGACCCCGAGGCGGCCGCTTCGGACAATCCGCTGACCGAAGAGGAAAGCGTGCTCGAAGCCGAAACGCGCGCCAAATGGGAGGCCGAGCAGGCCGCTCGCAAAGAGGCCGAGGCTGCGGCGCAGGCCGACGAGACCGGGGAAGCTCCGGAAGCACCGGCTGCTGAGGCCGAGGTCTTCTACACCTTCACCTGGGCTCCGCGTCCGCGTGGCGGCAACAACCGCCGGCCGAATCATGGGCAAAACCATGGTCAGCAGGGTCAGGAGCAGCAGGGTGATCGTCCGAACCGTGGTCCGCGTCGCGGCCCGCAAGGCGATGGTCAGGCTCAGGGCGAGCGGGGCGAACGTTCCGGCGGCAAGCCCCGTCATGCAGGCGGCAACAACCGTCGTCGTGACGAGGATGGCGAGGATGGTCGCAACAAGGGTGGCAAACCGCGCCATCCCAAAGGCGGCAACAAGGGGCATGAAGGCGCGAAATCCTTCTCGGCCCGTCCGCCGCGCGCCGAAAAGCCGATGGATCCCGACAGCCCGTTTGCGGTTCTGGCCGCGCTTAAAAACAAGTCGTGAGCGATAACGGAGCCGCGCTGACCATCCGCCTTGACCGGTGGTTGCACCATGCGCGGCTCTTTCGCACCCGAACGCTCGCGTCCGAGGCCATCTCGGGCGGGGGCATCCGATTAAACAGCCAACCCTGCCGCAAACCCGCCCAGACAGTTCGCCCCGGCGATCTGGTCACGGTCGCGGCGCATGGCAAGGTCCGGACATTGCGGGTTCTGGATCTCGGCGAAAGACGGGGACCGGCCGTGCAAGCTGCCGGACTCTATGAGGAAATTGATCCGTGATTCTCTGCGGATCGCGAGGATCGCCGCAGGGCAGCGCCGCGCAGGAAATTTGTTCTGCCAGCGTGACCGCCAAAGAACCAACATTCCTCGAAGCCCGCCAAGCCCCGGATCCCGGTCTTTTCCCGGGCATCGGTCTTGAATGATCTACCCACCGGGCGTAACTAGCCGGGCAGGAAACAGGAATTTAGCGCTATGACCTATGTCGTCACTGAAAATTGCATCATGTGCAAATTCACCGATTGTGTGGAAGTCTGTCCTGTGGACTGTTTCTACGAGGGTGAGAATACCCTGGTGATCCACCCCGATGAATGCATCGATTGCGGCGTCTGCGAGCCCGAATGCCCCGCCGATGCCATCCGTCCGGACACCGAGCCGGATATGGAGAAATGGGTCGAGTTCAACCGCAAATACTCGGAACTCTGGCCGGTGATCACGCGCAAGAAAGATCCGATGCCGGGTTATGATGACATGGACGGCAAGCCGGGCAAGCTGGAGCAATACTTCTCGGAAGCGCCGGGCGAGGGCGATTGATTCCATCACCTTTTCGCGTGCGGATGGAATGACGACGGATTTTCACCGCGGCGATATGTGATCTAATGGCCTGACTTCCAAGGACATTTCCTTGGGCAGAGAGGATATCGCCGCGCTGCCGCATAGCGCTATCTTCCGGGCAATTTTTGTGATATAAAGATGACATATTTCAGAATGAGCGGCCAACCTAGCGGCTGACCGTTCATTCTTTGCGTCAGGTCTCTCGCTGTCTGCCCAGGGAGAGCTCACCGGAAATGGATCACGCCCGGCGGGGAGAAGCTCTCTCTTCAGGGTGGTTTGTGCGGTTCTGTATCCGCCATTAGAGGAAGCCAAATGTCGAAATCGAAGAAGTCTGAGTTCCGCCCTGATGATTTTGTCGTTTATCCGACCCATGGCGTGGGCCGGATTGTCTCGATCGAAGAGCAGGAAGTGGCGGGCCTTCGGCTGGAAATGTTCGTGATTTCCTTTGAAAAGGACAAGATGACGCTTCGCGTCCCGACCGCGCGCGCCTCGGAAATCGGGATGCGTGGCCTGTCGACGCCCGATCTGATCGACCGTGCGCTCGAGACGCTGAAGGGCAAGGCCCGCGTCAAGCGCGCTATGTGGTCGCGTCGCGCGCAGGAATATGAACAAAAGATCAACTCGGGCGATCTGATGTCGATTGCCGAGGTCGTGCGCGACCTGCATCGCAGCGACGATCAGCGTGAGCAATCCTATTCCGAGCGTCAGCTTTATGAAGCGGCACTTGATCGTCTGACCCGCGAAGTCGCGGCCGTCAGCGGCATTGACGAAGCCGGTGCGCAAAAGCGTGTCGAAGAGGTTCTGGTCTCGCGCGCAGCCGCCTGATCGACCGAGCCTTTGCCCCGGCAGGGGCGAGCATGAAAAAGGGCGCCTCTTGGGCGCCCTTTCTGTTTTCGGGATCCGCAGCGATCAAGCCAAAGCGGCCAAGATACGCGCCCAGCTGCGCGCGCCTTTGGCGAAGCTTTCGACATCGTATTTCTCATTCGGAGAATGGATGCGGTCATCGTCTTTGGCAAAGCCGATTAGCATTGTATCCATCTTGAGGATCTGCTGGAAATCGCCCGCAATCGGGATCGAGCCACCCGCGCCGATATAGGCGGCATCGCGGCCCCATTCCTCGGTTAGCGCCTGTTTGGCGGCGGCAAAGGCCGGATCTGAGATGTTCATATGGCTCGCCGGACTGCCGCCATGCGATTTATAGCTGATCTCGCAATCGGCCGGGATAAAGCCCGCCATATAGGCGCGGAAGGCCTTCTGGATCTTGTCGGGGTCCTGTTGACCAACCAGTCGGAAGCTCACTTTGGCATTGGCCTCGCCCGGCAGGACGGTCTTGAAGCCCTCGCCGGTATAGCCGCCCGACATGCCGTTGATTTCAAAGGTCGGCTGGCTCCAGATCATCTCAAGCCCGCCGCGGCCCTTTTCGCCGATCGGATCTTTCAGCCCGACACCGCCGAGGAATTCCGCCGGATCGAAGCCAAGCGAGTCCCAGTCACGGCGCAGCGCCTCGGGCAGCTCGGCAACGCCGTCATAAAAGCCGGGCAGGGTGATGCGGCCATTGGCATCCTTGAGGCCCGCGAAGGCATTACATAGGATTTGCAAGGGGTTGGCGGCAAGACCTCCGAAAGAACCCGAATGCAGATCGCGGTCGGCGGCGCGCAAAGTGATCTCTTCGCCGTAAAGGCCACGGAGCTGCGTGGTGATCGCCGGGCGGCCATCCGAATAGCGGCTGGTGTCGCAGATCGCGGCGATATCGGCGTGAAGCTCGGCGGCATTGTCATGCAGGAAGGGGCGCAGGCTCGGCGAGCCGGATTCCTCTTCGCCCTCAAACAGCAGCACAAGACCCGGCGGCAGCTCGCCATTCACGGCTTTCCAGGCACGGCAGGCCTCGACAAAGGTCATGAGCTGGCCCTTGTCATCGGACGAGCCACGTCCGCGGATGACCTCGCCGGCAGGTGTGTCTTCGAGACGCGGCTCGAAAGGCGGATTGTCCCACAGGTTCAGCGGGTCGACGGGCTGGACATCGTAATGGCCGTAAAACAGCAGCTTGCGCCCCGAACCGGGCTGGGAATGGGCCACGACCATCGGATGGCCGGGGGTGTCGCGGATCGAGGCGTCAAATCCGAGCTCGACCAGATCGCGGCACAGCCATTCCGCCGCGCGACGCACGTCGGGCGCGAAGGCGGGGTCGGTCGAAATCGAGGGGATGCGCAGGAATTCGAGAAGCCGGTCAAGGGCTTGGGGCAGTCCTGCATCGAGCTTTTCGAGCACATGTTCGAGGGAGGGTGCGGGTGCCATTTTTCAGCCTTTTCTGAGTGTTTTCATAGGGAATATTCATGCTCCCAATGTCGGATTGCGACAATTTTACACTGTCCTTTCCCCGCCTTGAGCTTTATCAAAGCGGGACTCGCGAGATCGGACCATGATCTCCCCAGCGTGTAAGTTCAAGCAAGGCAAGGGACCAAGCGATGGATTATTCTGCCGCCCTCGATCAGGCGATCAGCAAGCTTCATGAAGAAGGCCGCTATCGCACGTTCATTGATATCGAGCGGCGCAAAGGTGTCTATCCTCAAGCCATCTGGACCCGTCCGGACGGCAGCGAGCGCGAGATCACCGTATGGTGCGGCAATGATTATCTCGGCATGGGCCAGCACCCGGTGGTGCTTTCGGCGATGCATGAAGCTTTGGAATCGACCGGTGCCGGTTCGGGTGGCACGCGCAATATTTCCGGCACGACGGTCTATCACCGCCGCCTCGAAACCGAGCTTGCCGATCTGCACCAGCAGGAAGCGGCGCTTGTGTTCTCGAGCGCCTATGCGGCGAATGACTCGACGCTCTCGACGCTGCGCAAGCTCTTCCCGGGGCTGATCATTTACTCTGACGCGCTGAACCATGCCTCGATGATCGAGGGGATCAAGCGTTTCGACGGGCCGAAGCGGATTTTCCGCCACAATGATCCCGCCCATCTGCGCGAGCTGCTGGCGAGCGACGATCCGGCGGCCCCTAAATTGATCGCATTTGAATCGATCTATTCGATGGATGGCGACTTTGCCCCGATCGGCGCGATCTGCGATCTGGCTGATGAATTCAACGCGCTGACCTATCTCGACGAGGTCCATGCGGTCGGCATGTATGGCCGTCGCGGGGGTGGCGTGGCCGAGCGCGACGGGCTTTGCGCGCGCATCGACATTTTCAACGGCACGCTCGGCAAGGCTTTTGGCGTCTTTGGCGGCTATATCGCGGGCTCGGCCAAGATGATGGATGCGATCCGCTCCTATGCGCCGGGCTTCATCTTTACGACCTCGCTGCCGCCTGCGGTGGCTGCGGGTGCGGCGGCCTCGATTGCCTTCCTCAAAACCGAGGCAGGGCAGGAATTGCGTGACAAACAGCAGCTTTACGCGCGCATCCTCAAAATGCGCCTGCGTTCGCTCGGGATGCCGATCACCGATCATGGCAGCCATATCGTTCCGGTCCATATCGGCCATCCGAAACACTGCAAGGCGCTGTCGGATATGCTGCTCGAACAGTATGGCATCTATGTCCAGCCGATTAACTTCCCGACGGTCCCGCGCGGCACCGAACGGCTGCGCTTCACGCCCTCACCTGTCCATGATCCCAAGCAGATAGACCATCTCGTTAAGGCGATGGATGACCTGTGGTCGCAATGCTCATTAAACCGCTCATCCGCCGTCGCTTGATTGCTTTCTAAGTGAATCGCTCTCGCAGCCGTGATAGTCATGGAATAAGTAGCAGAGAGACAACGTCGATTCGCGCAAACAAAGATCGACAGCATAGGGCAGGCACAAATGATCGGGCTGAGGGAAGCAACCCCGGCAGGAATTGAGGATACCCCGGTAGTTTCTCCGCCGGGGTACGAGGATACTGACGACATCCGTCTGGGCGATTTGATGAGGGGCGAGCGTGCGACCCTTGGAAAATCCCTTCTCGATGTGCAGCGTGAGCTGCGGATCCGCGCCTCTTTCGTTGCCGCAATCGAAAACTGCGATACCTCGGCTTTTGACGCTCCGAGCTTCATTCCGGGTTATGTGCGGTCCTATGCGCGCTATCTGGGCATGGACCCGGATTGGACATTCCAGCGCTTTTGCACCGAATCGGGCTTTCGCCCCGCGCATGGCCTGAACCCGGCTGCCTCGGGCGCGAAGCCGCAGCGCCGTCCTTCGGACCCGGCCGAGGCTTTGGCCAATCCCCATGCGCTCTTCCTGCCGCAGCAGAAAAGCTTCTGGTCCTCGGTCGAGCCGCGCGCGATCGGTTCCGTGATGGTCATGGTGATGCTTGCTTGCGGGCTGGGCTATGGCGGCTGGTCGGTGCTGCAAGAGGTGCAGAAGGTCAATCTGACGCCGGGCGATCATGCGCCGGGCGTGATTGCGTCGCTCGATCCGGTTCAGGACGCCTCGCAGCCTGACAATATTGATACGGCTGGTGTGAACCTGCCGCAGCCCGAGGGTCTGGATCGGATCTATCGCCCGCAAGTGCTCGAGGTTCCTGTGCTGACCGCACGCGACGGGCCGATTGCCGCGATTGATCCCGGTCTGACCGCATCGGGCAGCGTTGCCAGCGTCGTGGCTCAGGTCGCGCCGGCGCCTGCTGGGGTGATGCCCGCAGGGGTGGTGCAGGGCCCGATTCAGGCTGGCACTCTGCCGCTGCAGACCGCTGCGTTGACGCCCGGCGTCGCGGGGCCGGTGCTGCCGGAACAAAACGGCGTGCGCACGGTGGCCCCCGATCAGGCCGAGGTCGAGCTTTTGGCGACCCGCCCGGCCTGGGTGCGTGTGACCTCAGCGGACGGCACGGTGCTTTTGGAAAAGACCATGGATGCGGGTGAGCGTTTTGCTCTGCCGAAGCTCGAAGAGCCGCCGATCTTGCGGGCCGGGAATTCGGGCGCGGTTTATTTCGCGGTCAATGGCAAGACCTATGGCCCGGCGGCCAAAGGCGCGCAGGTCGTGAAGAATGTCGTGCTTTCCGCCGATTCCCTGACCGAGAAATTCGCCTTTGCCGATGTGACCAAGGATCCGCAGCTGGCTGAAATGGTTGCGCTCGCCTCGGCCGAGACGCCGCGCGCGGACAGCACCGAGACGGTTGCGGGCGGACGCTCGGAATAAGATGATCGCCACGCTGCGAACGCAAGCGTGAACTTTTGACTGCCGCCCCGGCTTGCTTGCCTCGGGCGGCAGGTCTATTTCATAGCCAAGCGAAAGAGCAGGCTCATGACCCATAATCCGATCCGCCCCTGGCGCAATGTCGAACGCCGCAAATCCCGTCAGATCATGGTCGGCAAGGTGCCGGTCGGTGGCGATGCGCCGATTTCAGTTCAGACCATGACCAACACGGACACCTCTGACGTGCGCGCGACGCTGGATCAGATCATCCGCGCCGCCGATGTCGGGGCCGATATCGTCCGGGTCTCGACCCCGGATGAGGCCTCGACGCAAGCCCTGCGGGAAATCGTGCGCGAAAGCCCGGTGCCGATCGTCGCCGACATCCATTTCCACTACAAACGCGCGATCGAGGCCGCCGAGGCGGGCGCGGCCTGTCTGCGCATCAACCCCGGCAATATCGGCGATGCCAAGCGGGTGCGGGAAGTGGTGAAAGCGGCCAAGGATCATGGCTGCTCGATCCGGATCGGCGTCAATGCGGGCTCGCTCGAAAAGCACCTTCTGGAGAAATATGGCGAGCCCTGTCCGGCGGCCATGGTCGAAAGCGGGCTCGATCACATCAAGCTTTTGCAAGACAACGACTTCCACGAGTTCAAGATTTCGGTGAAAGCCTCGGACGTCTTCCTGTCGGCGGCTGCCTATCAAGAGCTCGCCGATGCGACCGATGCGCCGATCCATCTCGGCATCACCGAAGCGGGCGGGTTGATTTCCGGCACGGTCAAATCGGCGATCGGGCTTGGCAATCTTCTGTGGATGGGGATTGGCGATACGATCCGGGTCTCGCTCTCGGCCGATCCGGTCGAAGAGGTCAAGGTCGGCTTCGAGATCCTGAAATCGCTTGGCCTGCGCACGCGCGGCGTTCAGATCATTTCCTGCCCAAGCTGCGCGCGTCAGGGCTTTGACGTGATCCGCACGGTCGAGGCTTTGGAAAAGCGGCTTGAGCATATCAAGATGCCGATGAGCCTGTCGATCATCGGCTGTGTCGTGAACGGCCCGGGCGAGGCTCTGATGACCGATATCGGTTTCACCGGCGGCGGCGCGGGCTCGGGCATGGTCTATCTTGCGGGCAAGCAGGACCATAAGATGTCAAACGAACAGATGGTCGACCATATCGTCGGTCTGGTCGAAGAGCGCGCGGCCAAGCTGGAGGCCGAGCAAGCAGAGACTGAAGCGGCGGAGTGATCCGCCGCTGTTGCGGGCCTCAGCTCTTGGCGCAACCGCCGGTAAAGACCGCCGAGGTCATCTTGCCATGGGTCAGCGCGTGAAAGCTGATCGCGAAAGCGCCGTTTTGGTTCAGCGTCACGAATGTATCGCCGCTGTAACCTTCCTTCCGCGTGGTTCCTTGTGAAAACCAGTTCGTGTGATCCGCATCCGAGCCCACCAGCTGCAAGGGCTGATCGGGGCTGTTCTTGGCGGTGAGCAGGCCCTTGCCTGCTGTGCGATCGAGCGACAGCGCAAAGCCCTCATGCGCGGGCAGCACCTTGCATTCGGTGCCGGAGCAGAGCTCATCGAGCTTGCAGCTCCAGCTTTCCGCCGCGGCCAGCCCGGCAGAGAGCAGGATCGCGGTAAGACTGATCGGCAGGGTCAGGGCTTTCATGATCTCTCCTTGAACGGGCAGAAGGGCGGGGCGCGCTTGCGCGCGCCTTTGCGTTCCTGCGATCAGCCCTGTTCGGCTTGCGATTTGCGCGCGGCCTCGACAGCGCCCGACATGCCATCGGGCGGCACACCGCGTAGCATCTCCGGGCCGATGATGAAGGTCGGCGTGCCCATGATCGCCATTTTCTCGGCGAGCTGGTGGTTCGAGCGGATGACGGCGGTCACCTCTTCGGTGTTCATGCGGTTGATGATCGGCTGCGGATCGAGACCAAGATCGGTCGCGACCTTGGTCAGGCTTTCCAGATTGACCGGCCCGCGCAAAGCCATCAGCTCGTCATGCGCCTTCTTATAGGCCTCCGGCCCCGAGACCTGCTGGACCGAGATGGCAAAGCGCGCGGCAATGTCACTTTCCTGCCCGAGGATCGGGAATTCCTTGAGGATGAACTTGATTTTGCCGTCCGATTTGATCAGCGCCTCGACATCCGGGTTCACCTTCTTGCAGAAGCCGCATTTGTAATCGACGAATTCGACCATGGTGATATCGCCGTCGAGATTGCCGCCGACCCAGCTATGGCCATCGTCAAAGATCTCGGCCTTGTTGTTCGCGACCATGATCTTGTCGTTCTGACCTTCCTGAGCGACACGGCGGGCCTCAAGTTCGTTGATCGATTCAACCAAAACCTCTGGATTGGCCATCAGGTAATCGCGGATGGCGGTGCCGAAGGCTTCCTTTTCCGCAGGCGACATCTTGGCCGGATCGAAGGCGGCGGCGGGCAGGGCGGTCGCGGCGCAAAGGGCGGCTGCGGTCAGAATGGCTTTCATAAGCTTTGGTTCCTCACTGGTTACCCGGAATTTGCCCGGCATGGCGCGGGGTTTCAAGCACACCTCTGCGTGATCTTTGGTCGCGGACCCGCGATTGCTTGACCCGGCTGGCCTCAGTTGGGATATGACGCTGAAAAGCGAAGGACAGGCCATGAGACAGTCGCAGCGCGGACAGGTTGATCCATTCATCGTCATGGATGTGATGGAGGCGGCGCGCAAAGCCGAGGCTGCGGGACGCTCGATCATCCATATGGAGGTCGGCCAGCCTGCGACGGCGGCGCCTCTGGGTGCCCGCAAGGCGCTGGCGGGCGCGCTCGATGCGCCGCTTGGCTATACGGTCGCGCTTGGTCTGCCCGAGCTGCGTCAGGGCATCGCGGGTCTCTACCGGCGCTGGTATGGCGTCGATCTGAACCCCGAGCGGGTGGTGGTGACGCCGGGCTCGTCGGGGGCCTTCATCCTGGCCTTTTCGGCGCTCTTTGACGCCGGCGACCGCGTCGCCTTGGGAGAGCCCGGCTATCCGAGCTATCGCCAGATCCTGCGCGCCATGTCGGTCGAGCCGGTCGCCTTCCAGACCCGCGCCGAGAACCGCTATCAGCCGCGCCCGGAAGAGCTTCCCAGCGATGTGCAGGGCCTGATCCTCGCCTCGCCGGGCAATCCGTCGGGGACGGTGCTCAAGAAGGACGAGCTTGCGGCGCTGACCGCGCGGGCGTCAGAGCTTGGCATGGCGGTGATCTCGGACGAGATCTACCACGGGCTGAGCTATGGCGCGCGCTGCCATTCGGCGCTTGAGGTCACCGATGATGTCTATGTCATCAACTCGTTTTCGAAATATTTCTCGATGACCGGCTGGCGGCTTGGCTGGATGGTGGTTCCCGAGGACCATATCCGCACGATCGAGCGCATTGCCCAGAATATGTTCATCTGCCCCCCTCATGCGAGCCAGATCGCCGCTTTGGCCGCGCTCGACTGCCATGACGAGGCCGAGGCCAATCTCGCGGTCTATGCCGAAAACCGCCGCGTGATGCTTGAGGAGCTGCCCAAGGCCGGTTTCACCAAAATCGCGCCGCCGGAAGGGGCTTTCTATATCTATGCCGATGTCAGCGATCTGACCGAGGACAGTCTCGCCTTCGCGGCCGAGATCCTCGAGAAAGCCGGGGTTGCGGTGACGCCGGGGCTCGATTTCGACCGGCGGCGCGGCGCGCAGGCCTTGCGCTTCAGCTATGCGCGCTCGACCGAGGAAGTGGCCGAGGGGCTGCGCCGGCTCAGGACCTTCATGGCGGAGCGGGGGTGATGCGGCGCTTCCTTCACGCCATCGGGCTTCTTCTCGCGCTCGCGCTGCCGCTGGCCGCGCAAGAGGTTCCGGCCGAGCCCGGCGCTGCGAAAATCAGCGTGAGCCAAAGCGCGATTGCCGCTGAGGGGCGTGATCGCGGCAAGCCGCGTCCGCTGGATATCACCGTCGCAACCAGTCGCGCCGTGCCGTTCCGCACCTATTTCCTCGCCGATCCACCGCGTCTGGTGGTCGATTTCCGCGATCTCGATTTTCGCGGCGCCAAGCCCGAGACCATGCCCGGGGCCGATCAGGTGCCGGGTCTGCGCTGGGGCAATTTCCGCGAAGGCTGGTCGCGGCTCGTGGTCGAGCTGGCCGGGCCCTATGCGATGAAAAACGCGCTGCAATCGGCCGAGAACGGCGCTTCGGCGCTGCATCTGCGCATCGAGCCGGTCAAGGACAAGGATTTCGTCGTGCGCCCCGATGCGCTGGCGGCGCTGTGGGATCTGCCGCAAAGCACCGTGCCCCCGGCCAAGCCGCGCGCGGCGACTGAGGCCTCGACGCGCCCGCTGCGCATTGCGATTGATCCGGGCCATGGCGGCATCGACCCCGGCGCGCAGGTCGGTGCAATCAGCGAAGCAGCGGTGATGCTTGGCTTCACGCGCGAGCTGACCGAGGTGCTTCAGGCCTCGGGCTTTGAGGTCATCCCGACCCGCATCGACGATTCCTTCGTGCCGCTGGAACGGCGCATGACCAAGGCGCGAGCCGCCGGGGCGGATCTCTTCCTGTCGTTTCATGCCGATGCGCTGCCTGCCGGGCAGGCGGCGGGGGCCACGATCTATATCTGGAACAGCGATGCCAATGACCGCGCGGCCGATGAGCTGGCCTCGCGCCATGACCGCGACGATATCCTCTCGGGCGTCGATCTGACCGGCACCGATGACGAGGTCGCGCAGGTCCTGATGGATCTGGCGCGGACCGAAAATCACCCGCGCTCGGAAAGCTTTGCCAAGATGCTGGCGGCGGAGCTCTCGCAGCAGGGCTTCGACATGCATCGCCGCCCGGTCCGGGGCGCGGCATTCTCGGTGCTGAAATCGCCCGACATCCCCTCGGTCCTGATCGAGCTTGGCTTTCTGACCGATGCCAGCGATCGCGCCAATCTCTTTGATCCCGATTGGCGGGGACGGATGTCACAATCCATCGCGCGGGCCATCGGCATCTGGTCGAAGGATGAGGCGAAACGCGCCGAACTGCTGAGAAAGTAGTGCAAGCTTGCTTTGACGCGGCGGGGTGCCGCGTCTATAGAGGCCCACGCAAATCCAGAGGCTGGCCCGTTGCTGCGTTTCCTGATGTCCTTCTTCGGCGCGATCTTTTCCCTGATCGTGACCGCCCTCGTTTTCATCGCGCTGACCGTGGGCGGCGTGCTCTGGATCTATTCGCACGATCTGCCGAGTTATGAGCAATTGGCGCAATATGCGCCAAAAACCGTGAGCCGGATCTATTCGGGCGAGGGCCAGCTCATCGACGAATTCGCCGAAGAGCGTCGCATCTTCGTGCCGATCGACGAGATCCCGCCGCTGGTCAAACAGGCCTTCATCTCGGCCGAAGACAAGAATTTCTACACCCATCACGGATTCGATCCGCGCGGAATCGGGTCGGCGGCGCTGGACTTTCTCAAGGGCTCGCGGCTGCGCGGCGGCTCGACCATTCCCCAGCAGGTCGCCAAGAACTTCCTTCTCTCGGGCGAGCGCTCGATCGAGCGCAAGGTCAAGGAGCTGATCCTTGCGACCCGTCTGGTGCAGGCTTTGCCCAAGGACCGGCTGCTCGAACTTTACCTCAACGAGATCTATCTCGGGCAGAACTCTTACGGCGTGGCCTCGGCGGCGCTGACCTATTTCAACAAATCGCTGGACGAGCTGAGCCCGGCTGAAGCCGCGATGCTGGCCTCGATGCCGCGCGAGCCTGCGCGCTCGCATCCGGTGCGCGATCACGACAAGCTTCTGCGCCGCCGCAATGAGGTGCTGCGCGAGATGTCGGAAAACGGCTATATCACCAAGGCGACCTATGAGGCCGAGGTGCAGACGCCGATCCGCTCGGTTCAGGGTGGCGATTACCCGAACTTCCGCACGACGCTGCCGCCGCGCGATTACTTCACCGACGAGATCCGCCGCCAGCTTTCGCGCGAATTCGGCGAGGAGGAATTCTTCAGCGGCGGTCTGACCATCCGCGCCACCGTCGATCCGCAATTGCAGACGGTCGCGGCCAAGGCGCTGCAAAAGGCGCTGGAGCAATATGACCGCAACCGCGGCATCTGGCGCGGCACCCGCAAGACGCTGCCGCTGGAAACGCTGTCGGATGAAGAGGCCTGGCGCGCGGCTCTGCGCGACACGCAAGTGCCGCGCGATATCGTCGGCTGGTCGCCGGCGGTGGTGCTGGCGCTGACGGCCTCGGATGCCCGCATCGGCATCGAGGGTGTCGAGACCAGCGCCGAGGGCGAATGGATCCCGGCGAAGGATGTGCAATGGGCGCGCAAGCGGCTTGAGAACGGCAAGCTCGGCAACAAGGCCAAGGTCGCCTCGGATCTGCTCGCCGTCGGCGATGTGGTTCTCGTGCGCAAGATGACCGACGACAAGACCGGCGCCTTCCTGCGCTGGACCCTGCGTCAGGTGCCCGAGATCGAGGGCGGTTTCATGGCGATGGACGTCAAGACCGGCCGGGTTCTGGCGATGCAGGGCGGGTTCTCCTACCAATCCTCAGTCTTTAACCGCGCCACGCAGGCGCAGCGCCAGCCGGGGTCGAGCTTCAAGCCCTTCGTCTATGCGGCTGCGCTCGACAATGGTTATACGCCTGCGACGATCATCGTCGACGAGCCGATTGCGGTGAACACGCCGCAGGGGCTGTGGACGCCGAAGAACTCCTCGGGCAAATTCTATGGCCCGACGCCGATGCGGATCGGGATCGAGCAATCGCGCAACCTGATGACCATCCGGATCGCGCAAGACATCGGCATGGATCTGGTCGCGAAATATGCCGAGGCCTTCGGGGCCTATGACAAATTCGGCCATTTCCTCGCCAACAGCCTTGGCGCGCAGGAAACCACTCTGTTCAAGATGGTCGCGGCCTATGCGATGTTTGCCAATGGCGGCATGAAGGTCGAGCCGACGCTGGTCGACCGCGTGCAGGACCGCCGTGGCCGCACCGTCTATCGCCACGATCAGCGCCAATGCGAGACCTGCGGCCAGCCGAACTGGCCCGCCAATACCGGACCGCTGATTGCCGCGAATGGCGTGCGTGTGCTTGATGCGATCACCGCCTATCAGGTCACCTCGATGATGGAGGGCGTGGTCAAGCGCGGCTCGGGGCGCGGTGTCAACCTGCCGGTGCCGATCGCAGGCAAGACCGGCACGACCAATGACGCCAAGGATGTGTGGTTCATCGGCTTTTCCTCGAATATCGTCGCGGGCTGCTATCTGGGCTATGACCAGCCGCGCACGCTTGGCGGCAATGCTTTTGGCGGCACGCTCTGCGTTCCAGTCTTCCAAGAGTTCATGCAACAGGCGATCAAGGAATATGGCGGCACGGCCTTCCAGGTGCCGCCGGGCGGCCATTTCGTCAACGTCGACCGCTTCACCGGTGCCCGTCTGGGCCCGGATGCCAAAGGCGCCAATGTGATCGCCGAATATTTCCGCAATGGCTCGGAAAACAGCGACAAGGTCATCGACGGCGGCTTTGGCCGGGTCGATCCGAACACCTTGCCGCTTTACTCGATGGGCTCTGACAAGGGGCAGGAGGTCACGACCTCGACCGGCCAGAAGAAGGTGATCCCGAAAAAGGCCGATTTCGGCACGCTCTCCTCGGGCGGGCTTTACTGACGGGTTTCTTGGCCGGGCGGGGTTCTTGCCGAACCCGCTTGCGCAGGTTATCTGAACGCTCTGACTGACAAGGACCACATCATGCGCGCCGAAACTCTGGCCACTCTCGAGACGATCCGCAAATCGCTGAAGCTTCTCGCGCAGCGGCTGGATTGGGAAACCGCCCCGCATCGTCTCGAAGAGATGAATGCGATGATCGAGGATGGCGATCTGTGGTCCGATCCGGCGCGGGCGCAAAAGCTGATGCGCGATCGTCAGAAGCTCTCGGATGCGGTCGGCACCTATAAGATGATCGAGACCGGTCTGAAGGACAATGTCGATCTGATCGAGCTTGGCGAGGCCGAGGGCGATCAAGAGATCATTGCCGAGGCCGAGGCCACTCTGAAGGAGCTGGCCACCGTCGCGGCGCAGAAAGAGCTTGAGGCTTTGCTGAATGGCGAGGCCGATGGCAATGACACCTTCCTCGAAATCAACGCGGGCGCGGGCGGCACGGAAAGCTGTGACTGGGCCTCGATGCTGGCGCGGATGTATGTCCGTTGGGCCGAGAAGAAGGGCTATGATGTCGAGCTGATGTCCGAAACTTCGGGCGATGAGGCGGGCATTCGTTCCGCCGCCTATAAGATCACCGGCCCGAATGCCTATGGCTGGCTCAAGTCGGAATCGGGCGTTCATCGTCTGGTCCGGATCTCGCCCTATGACAGCGCCGCGCGCCGCCATACCTCGTTTAGCTCGGTCTGGGTCTATCCGGTGGTGGACGACAATATCGAGATCACGGTTCCGGATAACGAAATCCGCATCGACACCTATCGCTCGTCGGGCGCGGGCGGGCAGCACGTCAACACCACCGACTCGGCAGTGCGGATCACCCACTTGCCGACCGGGATCGTCGTGACCTCCTCGGAAAAGTCGCAGCACCAGAACCGCGCCAACGCCATGGCCGCGCTGAAATCGCGCCTCTACCAGATGGAGCTTGACCGCCGCAACGCCGCGATCAACGCCGCCCATGAAGCCAAGGGCGATGCTGGCTGGGGCAACCAGATCCGGTCCTATGTGCTTCATCCCTATCAGATGGTGAAGGATCTGCGCACCGGCCATGAAACCTCGGACACGCAGGGCGTGCTCGATGGGGATATCGACGGCTTCATGGCGGCGACGCTGGCGATGGATGTGGCGGGTAAATCGCGCGCCGAGGCCAATGCCGAGGACTGATCCGCACGCTTTCGCCAATTGATCCGCGCCACTGAACCCCGCCTCTGGCGGGGTTTTTGCTGCACTGCAGTGAACCGCGGCAAGTCTGCGGCGTTCGCTTCAAAGCAAACGCTTGCACGGCGGCGAAGGAGCGACGGATGGTCAGACGCATAAACCTAGCCCTGCAAGGGGGCGGCGCGCATGGCGCTTTTGCCTGGGGCGTGCTGGACCGCCTGCTCGAAGAGGACGAGATCGAGATCGCGGCGATCAGCGGCACCTCGGCGGGTGCGCTCAACGGGGCGGGGCTCAAAGCCGGGCTCTCGATCGGCGGCATCGAGGGGCGGCGCGCGGCGCGCGAAAACCTCGATTACATCTGGGGTCAGGTCGGCGAGGCCAGCGACAATCTCTTCATGCGCTGGGTCTATAGCGTCTTTCCGACCCCGCGCCATGTCCGGCGCCTGACCGAGTTCTTTTCGCCTGCCGCCTGGCTTGATCAGGTGACGCGGCTGGTCAGTCCCTATGATCTCGGCCCGTTTTACAGCAATCCCCTGACCGCGATCATCCGCGATATGCCGCATCCGAAGCTTGACCGCCCGGGCGGGCCCGAACTGTTCGTCTCGGCCACCAACGTCCGCACCGGCCGCATCCGGGTCTTTCGAGACGGTGAAATCACGATTTCCACGATCCTCGCCTCGGCCTGCCTGCCAACGATCTACAAGGCGATCGAGATCCACGATCCGACCACGGGCCGGCGCGAGGCCTATTGGGACGGCGGCTATAGCGGCAATCCGGCGCTGTTTCCGCTCTATCGCCCCGAGCTGCCGCGCGACATCGTCATAGTCGCGATCAATCCGATGACCCGCCACAAGCTGCCGCGGACGCCCGGTTCGATTCAGGATCGCATCAACGAAATCAGCTTTAACACCGCGCTGATGAGCGAGTTGCGCGCGATCAAATTCGTCAAAAGCCTTCATGCCGAAAAGCGGATGGAGGGGCGCGAGATGAAGAACCTCCTGATCCATATGATCAAGGACGAGCGGCTGATGAATGCGCTTGGGGCATCGACCAAGATGATGCCGGGGCCGGGACTTCTGGCCAAAATGCGCGAGGCGGGGCGGGCTGCGGCGGGGCGCTGGATCGCGGAAGGCCTCGATTGCGTCGGCGATCGCGACAGCTACGATCTGTCGTCGCTTTTCTCGCTCGAAGTCGGATAGACCAGCCCCGCCGAGATCACCAGCTTGGCCGCATCCTCGACGCTCATGTCCAGAAAGATCAGCTCGCGCTCGGCGACATAGATCAGAAAACCGGTGGTGGCGTTCGGCGTATTGGGCAGAAAGACCGAGAGAATGCGGTCGTCGATCCCATCGATATCGGTCAACTCGGCCCGCGCCGGGCCCGAGACCAGCCCGATCCGATAGGCACCCCGACGCGGATATTCGACCAGACAGGCGCGCTCGAACTTCTCGTCTCCGGGCGTCAGGATGGTTTCCGAGATCTGTTTCAGCCCGCCATAGATGCTGCGCACGATCGGCATACGGTCAACGATGGCCTCGGCATTGCGGATCATCGCGCGCCCGATATAGCCGCGCGCCAGCCAGCCGATCAGCATGGTGAAGGTGACGATAATGACGACGCCCAGCCCGCGCGGATTGACGCCCAGCCAATTGTCGGGGCGCCAGCGCAGCGGAATGAAGGGCATGACCCAGCCGTCAATCCAGCCGGTCAGCCACCAGATCAGCCAGAAGGTGACGCCGATCGGCACCAGCACCATGGCGCCGGTGAAGAAGGAGGAGCGCAGGCTCGCCAACACCCCGGTCGGGCTCCGGCGCTTGCGACGCCGGGGCGGGGCCAGATGAGGCAGCTCGTGTTTCGGACCTTTGCGTACCATGCCCTATGGTTAGAGGGCATTTGTAACGATTCAACCGCTTATGCGGTCTCGGCCTTGGCAATTTCCGCGGCGAGCCGCGCATTGTTCAACACAAGCGCAATATTGGCCTGAAGCGAGCGGCCCTTGGTCAGCTCGAAAATGCGCTGGAGCAAGAAGGGGGTGACCGCTTTGGCCGCGATCTTTTGCGTCTCGGCTTGGGCGAGGGCTTGCTCGACCACCGGGACCATCGTGGCGCGCGGGATCTCATCGGCTTCGGGGATCGGATTGACGATGAGCTGGCCGCCAACCAGACCAAGCTCGCGCCGCATCCGGGCGGCGGCGGCGATTTGGGCCGGGTCGTCAAAGCGCAGGGGCGCCTTCAGCCCGGAATCGCGCGACCAGAAGGCGGGCAGGGCGTCCTGACCGTAGGCGATGACCGGAACGCCAAGGGTTTCAAGGACTTCCAGCGTCTTTGCCAGATCGAGGATTGCCTTTGCACCCGCGCAAACCACCGTGACCGGGGTCAGAGCGAGCTCTTGCAGATCGGCGGAAATGTCGAAGCTGAATTCCGCCCCGCGATGGACGCCGCCAATGCCGCCCGTCGCAAAGACCCGGATCCCGGCCAGAGCGGCGGCGATCATCGTCGCGGCCACCGTGGTCGCGCCGGTGCGCTTGGCGACAAGGCAGGCGGCGAGATCGGCGCGCGAGAGTTTCATCACCTCGGCGGAAGGCGTCTCGGCCAGCGTCTCCAACTGATCGGTCTCAAGCCCGATATGGATGCGCCCGCCCATGACGGCGATGGTGGCGGGCACTGCGCCCGCAGCGCGCACCGTTGCCTCGACAGACCGCGCAACCTCAAGATTTTGCGGATAAGGCATGCCATGGGTGATAATCGTCGATTCCAGCGCGACAATCGGCTGGCCTGCGGCTTTGGCCGCGGCGACTTCCTTGGAATAGCTGAGGGGCAGGTCGGTCATGACGGGTCCTTTCCAGAAACATAATCGGCCGCGGCTGCGGTGGCGGTGACAAGAGCAAGATCGCGCGGCGCTCCGGCGCTTTCGGCTTTGACATGGGCGGCCAAAAGCCAGTCGCCTGCGCCGGTCAGTCGGCGGATCTCTACCGGATGCGGTGTGGCTGAATGGGTCGGCGCGGCGCGCATCGCCTCGGAGGCGGGATGGGGCCCGTCGGTCACGATCACCCGCTCGGCGCCGCGCGCAATCACTGCCTCGGCGGCCTCGGCGCTGGAGGCGGCGGGGCGCCCGGCGATGGCCTCGGCCTCGGCGCGGTTGAGATAAAAGAGCGTCCGGGGCCGCGTCAGCAGCGGGTCCAGCCGTGCCACTTTCGAGGGGCTGGCCGGGACGATCCGCAACACCGCCGCCTGAAGCGCGGGATCGCTGGCAAAGCCCGCGAGGACTTCGGCGGGCGGATTGCTGTCGAGGATGATCATGCCCTCGAACGGCGCCTTGGCCGATCCGAGCCGCCCGTCGCGCAAAGGAGCCAGTATCGCCTCACCCGCCGCTTCAAGCGCGCGGGCATCGGCGACGGCGGCGACGAGATTCAGGCTGTCCTCGATCGCCATATAGATGTCGGTTCCATCGCAATCACGGTGCAGATAGCGGCAAACGACGCCCTGCCGCTCAGCCTCGCGCACCAGCATATCGCCCGAGGAATCGCGCCCGACCGCGCCGAGAATGGCGGGGGAGAGCCCGTTTTTCGCCAAAGCCAGCGCGACATTCAGGGCGACTCCGCCCGGGCGCTGCACGATGATACCGGCATGATCGCCGCCCAGCTCTTGGCGCACCGGGCTGCGTCCGATCACATCCCAGAGCATGGCGCCGAGGCAGAGAATGCGGGGCCGTAACGTCATCGGAGGGCTCGCAGCGGTCACGTTATGCCCTTTGCATCGCATGGCGGACGGGCTTTGTCGATCGATTTGCCGTTTGCCCGGGCAGAGTTGCGGCACGCCGGGCAGGGCGATGAAAGGACTTCCCCGACCACAGCCGGGGAAATCCGGCAGATCTTATTTCTCGACCTGCATCGGCGCATCCCAGGCCTTCAGTTCGGATTTGCGCCAAGTGCCATAGGCCGAGTTCGGCAGCACGATCCAGTCGCGCCCGAAATGCTCGGCCTGTTCGGCCACGAGCTCGCGTTGCTTGTCGACCGGGACCTTGCTCACGAAATCCTCCGAGAAGTCATGCAAGGTGTCGCCGAGTTGCAGGACGACCTTGTAATCCTTCTGCACGGCGGCGCGACGCTCTTGCTTGGGCGGGCCGAGCAGCAGGACGGTGTCGTTCGAGACCTTGGGCAGACCCAGCTTTTCCAGCGTGGCGAGGGTCTGCGGCTTGTTCTCGTCATAGCGATCCGAGATGTAATAGATCGCGACGCCTTTCTCATCGGCATATTTGAAGAACTCAAGCGCGCCGGGGATCAAAGCCGGGTCGCCATCACGCTCCCAATGCTTCCAGGTGTCCCAGGTGGTGAAGTCGTGGCAAGCTTGCATGTCGCGCACGAGAAGGGCGCTGTTGTCGATGACGGTCTCGTCGAGATCGGTGATGACGGCGAGTTTTTCGTCCGGCTTGGCGGCGGCGAGCGCCTCGTCGAGCCGGATCCGGGCAAGCGCATAGGCCTGACGCTGGATCGCATCGACCTCGGCGGATTGCTGTTGATAGCGTAGTCCCATGGCATAGGCTTCCTGCGCGCAGAGCGTTTTGGCTTCCTCGGCCTGAGCCCCTGTCGCGCAAAGCGCCAGGACCGTGCAGGACAGCAATACGCCCTTGAGATTGGTTCTGATCACGTCGGTCTCCTCCCGTTTTTGCGTTGAAGCGGCCTCCTCCAGACCGCTTTCGCAAATGAGCACTATTCTGATTGACCAATCAATCAATTTCCGGTGGCCGGTTGTGGATCGTGTGATCTTGGTTGCGATCAAGGCCTTGCAGAAGGGCTTTGCCTTGAGGGAAAGGCCGTCATGGCCGGTTGGACGCGCGCCAAAGCGCAGAATCAGAAAGGGCCGGGGAAGCCCCAGCCCTTCTGGTCTTTGGCAGGTTTGGCAGGTTTGGCTTGCCTTACTGAACCAGGGCCTTGCCGTTTTGCGCGTGACGCACGGCAAGTTTGCGGCCCATTCGACCCGAGGCGAGCAGGCGCGCGCCGGTCGCAACCTCGCCCGGCGTGCGATGACGCAGCTCGGGGAAAAGCTGGAAGATCTCTTCGCAGGCCGCCGAGCCAAGTGACTTCAGAGCCTCGTCGCCGGTGTAGAGCGATTCCGTCTCCGCGCCATTCGACAGGACGATCTCGTGCTGATCGAAGAGGAAGTGGAAATACTCGACTTCGATCTGGTCCTCGACGATGTCGATCCCCTCGATCTGCAGCAGTTGTTTGGCTGCCACGAGGATTTCCTCGGCACCGAACATCTTGAGTGCGATGCGCGAGCGCACGAGAATGCGGTGTTGCGGCGAGACCAGCAGATCCTGCGTCGGTGAGTTCGCGCCAAGAGCACCGGCGCGGATGCGGATCGGGCGGATCGCTTCATTTTGCGCCAAAACGGTGCTGTCCAAGTGACGCGAGCCGATCCAGCGGATGGGCTGAAGCCCGTTGTCCTTGGTCCAGACCTGCACGCCCTCGATCAGATCCTCGACCGGCATGGAACCGAATTCGGTCTCTATCAGCGTGCCGCGCGCAAAGCAGGGGAAGCAATGCGGCGTGGTGTGGATCCCGGTTTCGCAAGGGTCGTAATTCCCGGGATTGTCCGAGAAGGTGACCGAGACGATCGGGTATTTATAGACATCAAGCTCCCATTGCGTGGTTTTGTCATTGTCCGGCGGCGGCAGCAGAAAAACATTGCCGTCGGAATCCTGCATGACATGCAGCGATTGCGTCACAGTATAAAGATTGCCGTCCGGAAGCTGAATCGTGATCGCGCAATTCGAGACCGTAAAGGAGGTGTTCACCGTGTAATCGGCGGAAACCCCATCGGTCGTGTAGCTGATCGTTTCCGGGCCACCCGAGGGAATGAAGCCGTCGCCATTGGTGTCATTCAGCGTGACGGCGGTCATATTTTGGAACAGCGGCTGGTCAGCCGAGCCGAAGCTTTTCCCGGCGGTTACCTCGACCGCAGCATCGGGTCCTTCGGTTGATTTGTCCGGATCCATATTCGGCATTTTGCCGAGAGAGATCATGCGCTCAATCGAGAAGACGGGCGTATCTGCCATATCGTTACCCACACATCAGAAACCGCGAAAAAACAGATGCGGTTATCGGTTCGCCGACTGATGTATGGGAGCAGGGCTGTCGCTGAACACAGCGCATCCCTCATGCCAAAACATGGCAAAATCAACTCTTTAACATCACTACGACAGCGGCACAGACAACGTGCCGATAGGGAAAGACTGCCGTCAGTTGCAGGGTTCCACAAGATTTAAATTTTTCGTGGAATTTTTCGCTGCGCAGTAGTGCAAAGATGCCGCATCACCTGATTGTAGCAGATTCGCGAAGCTTTTCTTACGCTTGGGCGCGTTAATTAAGATGCTCTTCCTTGAGTTGATGTCGCGGTTTGGTCACGCGCCTAACAAAAAAGACAGATCATCGCGCCGGTGAACGACAAATTCTGAGCTTTTAAAGATGGTTAATGGTCGCGCTCGCGCGTGGTCTTTGATCGCAGTTTAACGATTCTTCGCCGATGATTCGCGACCACCGACAACCTGAGCGGTGCGAATTGATAGGCCTCAAGGGCATTTGTTCCGTCGCTTCCGGCCCGATCCAACCCATAGGGAAAAAAATCGCGCCGTTTGCCAGCCCGGATGCGAACAGCAGCCTTGCTGCGACTCGGCAAGGATCTAGCCGCGCGATCATTCCCTTCTCGAACCTTCCAGCGAGAGGGCAGGATCTGCTCTGTGCGGCGATGAATTCGAAAGAGGCGCTCCCTCGACAAATGCTTAAACGTCTATCAACATTGTAGACGATTAGAGGTGAGCAATGACGCAGTTCCGTTCTTCCCGTTCCGAAATGTCCCTTGGCCTGTTCCTGCTGGGCGCGGGCCATCACATCGCCGCCTGGCGGCTGCCCGAAGCGCCGCCCAACGCGGCGGTGTCTTTCCCGCATTATCAAGCGATTGCGGCCGAGGCTGAGGCCGCGAAATTCGACGCGATCTTCTTTGCCGATTCCGCTTCGGTGCGCGATTTCGGGATTTCGCCGATTGATCGCGACGAGCGCTCGATCCGGCTGGAGCCGCTGACGCTGCTCTCGGCGCTCGCGGTCTCGACCGACCGGATCGGGCTGATCGCCACCGCCTCGACCACCTATAACGAGCCCTATAACCTCGCCCGCCGCTTTGCCTCCCTCGATCTTCTCAGCGGCGGGCGCGCGGGCTGGAATCTTGTCACCTCGGCCAATGCGCAGGACGGGCCGAACTTCTCGCTCGAGGCTCATCCCGAACATGGCGTGCGCTATGATCGGGCGCATGAATTCGAAGAGGTGGTGCGTGGTCTGTGGCACAGCTGGGAGGGCGAGGATGCTTTCCCGCTCGACAAGACGGGCGGCCAGATCTTCCGCCCCGAGGCGCTGCACCCGCTGAACCACAAGGGCGCGCATTTCGCGGTGCGCGGCCCGCTGTCGGTGCCGCCCTCGGCGCAGGGCCATCCGGTCATCATTCAGGCCGGGGCGTCCGAGGCCGGGCGCGACACCGCCGCGCGCACCGCCGAGGTGGTTTTCGCCGCGCATCAAAGCTTTGACGAGGCTTTCGCCTTTTATCAGGACGTGAAGCGCCGCTTGGCGGCTTACGGTCGCGCGCCTGAGGATCTGAAGATCCTGCCCGGCGTCTCGCCCTTCATCGGGCGCACGCGGGCCGAGGCGCAGGCGAGCTTTGATGAGTTGCAGGATCTTGTGACGCCTGAGGTCGGGTTGAAGCTTTTGCAGCCCTTCGCAGGCGGGCTCGACCTGCGCGATTACGATCTCGACGGGCCGCTGCCCGATCTGCCGGTGACGACCAATGCCATCGGTCGCCAAAAGTTGCTGGTCGATCTGGCGCGGCGCGAAAACCTGACGATCCGCCAACTTTACCTGCATATCGCCGGGGCGCGCGGCCATTGGCAGCTGATCGGGACGGCCTCGGAGATCGCGGGCGAGCTGGAGCATTATTTCAAAAACGGAGCGGCGGATGGGTTCAACATCATGCCGCCCGCGCTGCAGCGCTCGCTTGGCCCGATCACCGAGCTTTTGCTGCCCGAACTGCGCCGCCGTGGCCTCTTCCGCAAGGATTACACCGGCACGACCCTGCGCGAGCATCTGGGCCTTCGTCGCCCGGACTTGCCCGCTTTCCCCCAATTCGCCGCCTGAGAGGGACCATGACCCGTCGCAAACTCGCCCTTGGGGCCTTCCTTCATCCCTCCGGCCACCATGTCGCCGCCTGGCGCCACCCCGACGCGCGCCACGACGCCGGGATCAATCTGCGAAACTATATCCGGCTGGCCCGCGTGGCGGAGGCTGCGAAATTCGATCTGGTCTTTCTGGCCGATCAGATCGCCGTGCCTTCGGCCAATCTCGACTATGTCAGCCGCACCACCCGTGCGACCTATTTCGAGCCGCTGACGCTGATCTCGGCGCTGGCGGCGGCGACCGAGACGATCGGGCTGGTGGCGACGGTCTCGACCAGTTTCAACAGCCCCTATAATCTCGCGCGCTATTTCGCCTCGCTCGATCAGATCTCGGGCGGGCGGGCGGGGTGGAACCTTGTCACCTCGGGCTCGACGCTAGAGGGCGAGAATTTCGGCTCGGGCGAGGGCTATTACAACCACGCCAACCGCTACCGCCAAGCCGCCGAATTCGCCGATCTGGTGCGCGGGCTCTGGGACACGTTCGACGAGGGCGCGGTTCTGGATGATCGCGCCAGCGGGCAATATCTCGACGCGCGCAAGGTTCATGCGCTTGGCCATGCGGGCGAATTCTTCCGCGTGAAGGGCCCGCTTTCGGTGCCGCGCTCGGCGCAGGGCCAGCCGGTTCTGGTGCAGGCGGGCTCGTCTGACGCCGGTCGCGATCTGGCGGCGCGCTCGGCTGAGGTGATCTTCACCGCCCAGCCGACTTTGGCGCAGGCGCAGGAGTTCTACGGCGATGTGAAAACCCGCGCGCGCGCCTATGGTCGCGATCCCGAAAGCATCCGCATCCTGCCCGGCGTCTTCCCGGTCGTCGGGCGCAGCGAAGAGGAAGCGCGCGAGAAATTCCAGACCTTGCAGGATCTGGTCTCGCCCGAGGTTGGACGGGAATATCTGTCGATCCATCTCGGCGGGATTGATCTTTCTGCCTACGGCGACAGCGATCCGGTGCCGCAGATCGAGGTTTCGGGTCGCGGCCATGTCTCGCGCCCGCTTTTGCTTTTGCAAAAGGCACGCGAGCGCAATCTGACGATCCGCGAACTTTACCTCGAAATCGCAGGCGCGCGCGGGCATTGGCAGATCGTGGGCACGCCGCAGTCGATTGCCGATGAGCTCGAAGCCTATTTCACCCAAGGCGGCGCGGACGGCTTCAATATCATGCCGCCCTCGCCAACCGGGCTTGATGATTTCGTCGAGCTGGTTCTGCCCGAACTCCGCCGCCGTGGTCTGGTGCGCGACGATTACGAGGCCCGCACCCTGCGCGGCCATCTCGGCCTGACCCCGCCGGAAAACCGCTTTGCCGCGGCGGCCAAAGGTCAATTTCACCCACATACCGAAAAGGAAAGCGCATGAAGCTTTTTCCGCTCTCTTTCGCGGCGCTGGCGACGGCTGCGCTGCTCGCGCTGCCGGTTCAGGCCGAGCCGATCACCCTGAGCTGGGGCATTCCGGCCGAGGCCTCGGATATTCTGACTGCGAACACGACCTCGGGCACGGCGCAGCTTTTGGGCACCAAGGTCTTTGACGGGCTCCTGAGCTACAACGACGATCTGACGCCGAAGCCGCAGCTTGCGACCGTTTGGGATGTCAGCCCCGACGGCCTGACCTATCGCTTCACCCTGCGCGAGGGGGTGAAGTTCCATGACGGCACCCCGCTGACGCCGCAGGATGTCGCCTTCTCGATTAATTATCTCAAGGCCAACCACCCGCGCGGCAATGTCACCTTCAGCACGGTCGAGCGGATCGAGACGCCCGATGCCCATACGGTCGTCCTGCATCTGACCAAGCCGACGCCCTTCCTTCTGTCGGCGCTGGCTTCGGCAGAATCGCCGATCCTGCCCGAACATGTCTTTGCCGATGTGAAGCCCGGCCTGCCGCCGCCGGATGACAAGCTGATCGGCACCGGCCCCTATCGCTTCGTCAAATGGCAGCGTGGTGATTACATTATTTTCGAGAAAAACCCCGATTATTGGGACAAGGGCAAACCGGAGGTTGATCGTCTGGTCGGGCGCTTCATCACCGATGCCGCCAGCCGCAGCGCGGCTTTCGAGACCGGCGAAATCGCCTTTGGCGAGATCAATCCCGCCGAGGCGCAGCGCTTCAAGGATCAGCCGGGCTTTCAGGTGATCGAGCTGCCCAAGGCCTATAATGGCTCTCACGCGCAGCTTGCCTTCAACCTCGACCGCGAGCTTCCCCGCGACATCCACGTCCGCGAGGCCGTCTCGCATGCGATCGACGTGCCGCGCATTTTGGACACGGTCTATTATGGTGCGGGCACCGTCTCGCCGACCCCGATCATCCCCTCGAAAGGGATCTATCACGACGCGGATCTGGGGCCGTTTGACTATGACCCGAAAAAGGCCGAGGCGATCCTTGATGCGGCGGGCTATAAGCCCGGCCCCGACGGGTTCCGCTTCAAGATCGAGCTGGCGCTGAACGGCTATCACGATCCCCGCCTGGGCAGCTTCATCCAGCAATCCCTGCGCGAGATCGGCATTGACGCTTCGCTGCGCCTGAACGATCCGGCCGCCTATATCAAGCGCGTCTATACCGACCGTGACTTTGACTTCGCGATTGATTTCCTTGGCAATTACTTCGATCCGGCGGTGGGCGTGCAGCGCGTCTTCTGGTCGAAGTCGATCCGTCCCGGCGTGCCGTTCGTCAACCCATCGCATTACAGCAACCCCGAGGTTGACCGCCTGCTCGAAGCTGCCGCCGACGAGCCTGATCAGGCCAAACGGGTCGAACTCTACCGCCAGTTCCAAGAGATCATCCGCAAGGACCTTCCGGTCATCGACCTCCTGGACCCGCCGACCTTCTATCTCGTCTCGGACAAGGTCACCGGGCTTTTCAACAGCGCGCAGGCCCAATCCGGCAATTTCGCCGATCTGAAGCTCGCCACGCCCGGCAAGTCGTAAGCGAAGGACGCAGATATGGCCCATTTCATCGACGCTTTGCCGCCCACCCCGCGCTATGAGGCGATTGCCGGCCCCTTCCGCCCCTTTCTCGAAAGGGTCCGCGCCGAGGCGGTTCTACGCGAAGACAGCCACCGCCTGCTGCATCCCGAGATCGCCGAGGCGAACCGCCTTGGCCTGACCCGGCTGCGTCTGTCCGAGGCGCAGGGCGGGCTCGGGCTCGATCTGGTCGAATTTTTCGCCGTGGTGATCGAGCTTGGCGCGGCGGATCCGAACCTCGCCAATGCGTTGCGCGCACAGGCCGGCACGATTGAAGAGGTCGTGACCCAGCCAGATGGCGAATGGAGCGATTTCGTCATCGCCGAGCTCGGCTCGGGCAAGCTTGCGGGCAGCGGCGCGTCAGAAGTCGGCGGCGCGACCAACCGCAGCTATGAGACTGAGCTGCGCCCCGATGGCGCGGGCTATCTCCTCAATGGCCGGAAATATTACACGACTGGCGGGCTTTACGCGCAATATCTCAACACCTTCGCACTGACCCCCGAGGGCAAGACCGTGGCGATGATGGTGCCGACGGATGCGCCCGGCGTCACCGTGCTCGATGATTGGGACGGTTTCGGACAGCAGCTTTCGGCCTCGGGCACGGCGATTTTCGAAAATGTCCATGTCAGGCCCGAATGGGTGCGGCCCTTCCCGGACCGCTTCCCCCATGCGCTCGGCTTCTTCCAGCTTTACCATATCGCGACGCTCGCCGGGATCGCGCGCACGATTGCGCAAGAGACCTCGGATCTCGTGACCGCCCGGACGCGCAGCTATCTTGGCCGTTCGAATACCGAGCGCAGCGCCGATGATCCGCAGGTGCTGCAGGTGCTCGGACGGCTCGCCTCGATTGCTTATGTCACCCGCGCGGCGGTTCTGCAGGCCGCGACCGGCTTGCAGGCGGTTTACGCCGAAAGCCTGACCACCACCGATCCCGCCCGCCGCGATGCCTTAAGCGGAATCGGCGAATTGCATGTCAGCCAGACCGTGACCGTCGTCACCGATCTGGTCTTGGAGGCCGCGACCGTGCTCTTTGACACGCTTGGCGCTTCGGCGGCCAAGAAGGGCTACGGGCTCGACCGGCATTGGCGCAATGCGCGTACGCTGGCATCGCACAATCCCCGCATTTTCCACGACCGCAACATCGGCACCTATGCCGCGCGCGGTGTGCTTCCTGAAACCTTCCTGCCGCGCGCGAGCGATCCGGCGGTTCGCAAATTCCCCGTCGTCGCCAATGGCTAAGGCCGGGCGCGTCTCTTGAAAGCTCACGACATGACCCATTCCCTCTCGACCCCCTCGCGCCGCCAGTTCCTGCTTTCGGCCAGCGCCTTGGCTGCCGGTTCGCTGGCCGCATCGGTGCTGCCGCAAAAGCTGTGGGCGGCGAGCAACAAGACCGTGATCCTCGCGATCTCGGCCGAACCGCCCGCGCTTTCGGCGCTGGCCCATACGGCGGGGCCGATTGTCTCGGTCTCGGCCAAGGTGACCGAGGGGCTTCTGGCCTATGATTTCGACCTGAAGCCGGTGCCGCAGCTCGCGACCGCGTGGAGCGTCAGCGATGACGGGCTGACCTATGATTTCACCTTGCGCGAGGGCGTGAAATGGCACGACGGCCAGCCCTTCACCGCCGAGGATGTCGCCTGGTCGATCAAGACGATCAAGGAGGTCCACCCGCGCGGGCGCAACACGTTCCTCAACCTCGAGAGCATTGAGGTGGTCGATCCGCTTCATGTCCGGCTGCATCTGAAAAAACCTGCGCCTTTCCTGCTGGGCGCCTTGTCGGCCACGGAAACCGCGATTGTGCCCAAGCATATCTATGACGGCACCGATCCGCTGACCAATCCCGCGCAGGGCGCGCCGATCGGGACCGGGCCCTTCCGCTTCAAGGAATGGGCGAAGGGCAGCCATGTCGCCTATGAGCGCAATCCTGACTATTGGAACCCCGGCGAGCCCAAGGCCGATCAGCTGATCGTGCGCTTCATCACCGATCCGAATGCGCGCGGGATCGCGCTGGAAACCGGCGAGATCCATGCCGCGCCGAGCTCTCCGGTGCCTTTGTCCGAGGTCGAGCGTTACCGCGCTTTGCCAAACCTCGCCTTTGAAACGCGCGGCTATGAGGTCCAGAATGGCGTCGTCCGGCTGGAGTTCAACCTCGAGGATCCGGTCTTCAAGGATATCCGCGTGCGCCGCGCCGTCGCCCATGCGATCAACCGCGACGAGGTGCTCCAACTTGCGCATTTCGGCTATGGCGTGCCGCTCTACACGCCGGTCAACCCGAACCTCAAAAACTTCTTCGCCCCCGATCTGAAAAGCTATCCCTATGATCTGGACGCGGCGGGCAAGCTGCTCGATGAGGCGGGCTATCCGGCCGATGCCAATGGCGAGCGGCTGCGCGTGACGCTCGATCCGATGCTGCTCGACGATTTCTATAAGCGTGGCGGTGATTACATCAAACAGGCGCTCGATCGCATCGGCATCAAGGTCGATATCCGCAATCAGGATTATGCGACCTATGTGAAGCGCATCTATACCGACCGCGATTTCCAGTTCACCTATAACGGCATGTCGAACCTCTTTGACCCGACGGTCGGGGTGCAACGGCTTTATTGGTCGAAGAACTTCAAGCGCGGCGTGCCTTTCTCGAACGGCTCGGGCTACAGCAATCCGCAGGTCGATGCCTGGCTGGAAGAGGCCTCGGAAAGCACCGATCAGGCCCATCGCGGCGATCTCTGGCGCTTGATTCAGGCGCAGCTGCAAGAGGATGTGCCCTCGATCTATACGGTCGCGCCAAGCTATCACACCTTCGCTAACCGCGCGCTTGTGGGCCATACCGTCGATTCCGCCGGTCTGAACGCCAATCTGGCGCAGATCGAGCTCACGAGCTGAGGAGGGCGCGATGACGTTGCAATATGCCCCGTCCGAGGTGAGGCCGCATTTTCCCTCACCTGCGGATTTCCCCAAAAGTCCGCTCGCACGCGCATTGCGCCAGCCGGTCCTGCTGGGCCTCTTCCTGCCGGTGCAGGCAGGCGGCTGGACGGATTCGACCCTGCCGCGCAGCACGGATTGGAGCTTTGACTACAACCGCGCCTTGGTGCTCGAGGCCGAACGGCAGGGCTTCGATCTTGTTTTTGCGCTCAGCCAATGGCTGCCCAAGGGCGGCTATAGCGAGGTACTGAACGGCCAAGCCCTCGACAGCTTCATGGCGACGGCGGCGCTCAGTTCAGTCACCGAGCGGATCATCCTGATCTCGACGATCCATGTCCTCTACGGGCCGTGGCATCCTTTGCATCTCGCGAAATATGGCGCGACGCTTGACCATATCAGCAAAGGCCGCTGGGGGATCAATGTGGTGACCGGCCACCGGGCGGTCGAGCATGAGATGTTCGGCTGGGAGCGGATCGAGCATGACCGCCGCTATGATCTTGCCGCCGAATTTCTGGAAACCGTCGAGCATCTGTGGACCGAGACCGAGAATTATTCCTATTCCGGCGCGCGCTGGCAGATGAAGGACGCCTTCGTGACGCCAAAGCCGCTCTATGGGCGGCCGATTCTGGTGAATGCGAGCGGCTCGGCGCCGGGGATCGAACTGGCGGCGCGCTATTCGGATATCATGTTCATCGCCTCTCCGGGCGGGGCGGATATCGCCTCGGCGCTGGAAACCTTGCCCGCCCATACCGCGCGGGTGAAGGCGGCGGCGCGGGCGCAGGGGCGCGAGATCCGGACGCTGCTCAATCCCCTGATCATCAGCCGTGACACCGAGGCCGAGGCTTACGCCTATGCCGATGCGATCCTTGCGCAGCACAGCCAGAACGGGCCGATGGGGCGCGGGAAGTTCGACAGCGATGCGCAGGCGTGGTCACAGCATGGCAAGAAGCCCGACCCCTATGCCAAGGTCGGCGGCAATGTCTATCTGATCGGCACGCCCGAACAGATCGTCGAGCGGCTGTTGCAATTGCGCGCGGCGGGCGTTGATGGCTTCCAGCTGTCGTTTTACGACTTCGCCCCGGATCTCGCCTATTTCGGCGAGCGGATCCTGCCCTTGATGAAGGCCGCCGGTCTGCGCCACGATCTGCCCTGACCCGCGACGGAACAGCGGAAACGAAAAGCCCTGCCAGATCGCTCTGGCAGGGCCTTTTGTTGTCAGCTTTGGGGCCGGTGGCCTTAGTCGCGGTTGCCCATGAACTGCAGCAGGAACATGAACAGGTTCAGGAAGTCGAGGTAGAGCTGCAGCGCGCCCATGATCGCGGCTTTGCCGAGGAAGTCACGGTCCGAATTCGCCATCGACAGATAGGTGTTCTTGATGTTCTGGGTATCGAAGGCGGTGAGGCCTGCGAAGATCAGAACGCCGAGCGCCGAAATCGCGAACTGCATCGCGCTCGATTTCAGGAAGAAGTTCACGATCGAGGCAATGACGATGCCGATCAGGCCCATCATCAGGAAGGTGCCCATGCCCGACAGATCACGCTTGGTAGTGTAGCCGTAAAGCGACAGGCCAGCAAAGGCGATAGCGGTGACCAGGAAGGTCTGGATGATCGAGAACGAGGTATAGGCCACAAAGATCCAGCTGATCGACACGCCCATGATGGCGGCGAAAACATAGAACATGGCGGTCGCGGCTTGCACCGAGAGACGGTTCAGCGCGGCGCCAAAGGCAAAGACCATCAAGAGGGGCGCGAACATCACGACCCACTTCAGCGGCGACAGGTAAAGCGTCCGACCGAACTCGGTCAGCGTGCCATTGGGCGCGATGGCAAGCTGCGACATCGCCCAAGCGGCGACGGCGGTAACCAGCATCCCGACGGCCATCAGACCGTAGACCTTGTTCATATAGGCGCGCAGGCCTTCGTCCACAGCAGCCGAACGCGTCGCGGACCCGGCCGTGCGGATGGTGTTGTAGTCTGACATAAAATGTCTCCCCGGTCAGAATTCGCGGTGCGCCGGGGTGGCTCACCGTTCCGCTCAAATATCGGGATTTCGCGGCTTCATTTCAATGCCGAAGCGCGCGAAGGCCCGAAGCAGGCAGGGAAATTCAGATCTCGACGATGACCTTGCCGATGGATTTGCGACTTTCCAGCAAATCATAGGCTTCGGGCAGCCGATCGAGCGGGTAGGAGGCGCCGGTGTGGGGGTGCAGCAGGCCCTTTTCCACCAGATCGAAAAGCTGCGTCATACTGTCGCGTAAGAGCTCTGGCGCCAGTTTGAGATAGCCGCCCCAGTAAAAACCATGAATCGCGATATTCTTGACCAGCGCATGGTTGAGCGGCAGTTTCGGCGGCTTTCCTCCGGCAAAGCCGATGACGAGAAAGCGCCCGCCGGGGCGCAAGGCCGCGAAAGCCGCCTCGCCGGGGGCATCCCCGACCGGATCATAGACGACATCGACGCCACCAAGCGCACGAAGCGCCGCCTTGAGATCGGGACAGGTCGCGCTGTCGATCAGCTCATGGGCGCCGGCTGCCGCAGCCGCTTCAAGCTTGTCCGCGCCGCGCGCGATCGCAATGACGCGCGCGCCAAGCGCAGCGCCGATCTCGACCGCCGTCAGCCCGACTCCGCCCGCCGCGCCCAGAACCGCAAGGGTCTCGCCTGCGCGAAGTCCGGCCCGCGCGGTCAGCGCGAGATGGCTGGTGCCGTAAGCGATCTGAAAGCCTGCGGCCGCGGCATAGGAGAGGCGCGCCGGGATCGGCAGGCAGTCGCTGGCGCGGAAGATGCCATATTCGGCCATCGTGCCCTGAGCCGAGATCGCGACGCGCGTGCCGGGGGCGAGATCCACGTCCTCGCCTGCCGCAATCACCTCGCCCGCGCCCTCAAGGCCGGGCACGAAGGGCAGGGGCGGGGTTTCCTGATAGCTGCCACCCGCCATCAACAGATCGGCGAAGTTGAGCGCCGCCGCCTTCATCTGGACGAGCACCTCCTTCGGGCCGGGGGTGCGGGCAGGCAGTGAAGCCGCGACAGGCCGCGCTCCTGCCGTTTCGATTCGCATCGCAGACCAGTTCTTGGGCATCACTTCTCCACTTTTTCGGGGGTTATGTACGTTAAGCTCTTGGCAAGCTCGGCAACACTTGTACAAATTGAGTATATCTTCGCCATGGAAGTGGCGAGTTTCGTTTTTTTGGTGAAACTTTCCTGCGTTGCGAACGTTTGGGTTGAGACGTGAGCAGACTGTTTGAGTGAGGTGCTGAAATGAAGCATAATGTGGACCTGCATGTGGGTAAGCGTATCCGCCACCGCCGCTGGATGATTGGTATGA
Organism: Paracoccus aminophilus JCM 7686; assembly: GCF_000444995.1. Classification (NCBI taxonomy): domain Bacteria; kingdom Pseudomonadati; phylum Pseudomonadota; class Alphaproteobacteria; order Rhodobacterales; family Paracoccaceae; genus Paracoccus; species Paracoccus aminophilus. The sequence continues at coordinate 1,349,248 of NC_022041.1, forward strand.
CCCAGCAGCAACTTGCCGAGAAGGTTGGTATCAAGTTCCAGCAGATCCAGAAATACGAAACCGGTATGAACCGGGTTTCTGCTTCGCGCCTTTGGGATATTGCACAAGCCGTTGACGTACCGGTCAGCTTTTTCTTCGATGGTTTGATCGAAGCGCGGACCCGCGACGAGGTCGAGGGGGATATCCTCGCCGATAAAGAAGCACTGCAGCTGGTGCGGGCCTATTATGCCATGCCCGAAGCACAGCGCCGCCAGATTTTTGAGCTTGCTCGCGTTCTTTCCGACGCCGCCTGACTTTCCTTGCCGCGTCAGGCAGTTTATGGCTGTCGCGTCCGGAACTTTCGGAGGCAGCCATGACCGACGCAGAACAGATTATCGCTACGGCGCATCGTTTGGCAGATGCGGCGCGGCGCGAGACGCTTGGCCTGTTCCGCTCGCCCTCCCTTCGCCCGGATAACAAATCCCTTCAGGGCTTTGATCCCGTGACCGAAGCGGACCGGGCGAGTGAGCGTGCCATGCGTGCGCTTCTGGATGAATTGCGTCCCGAAGACGCGATTCTCGGCGAGGAATATGGCCCGAAATCCGGTAGTTCTGGACTGACTTGGGTGCTCGATCCCATTGACGGCACCCGGGCGTTCATGTCCGGGGCGCCAAGCTGGGGCGTGCTGATCGCGCTTTGCGACGACAGCGGGCCGCGCTACGGCATTATCGACCAGCCCTATATCGGTGAGCGGTTCGAAGGCGGTTTCGGTCGGGCGCGCATGGTCGGGCCTCGGGGCGAAACCGCGCTTGGCGTGCGCAAGGGTGTCGCTCTGGCACAAGCAACGCTGATGTCGACCTATCCCGAGGTCGGCAGCCCGGAAGAGCGCGAGGCCTTTGGCCGCGTTGCCAAAGAGGTTCGGCTGACGCGCTACGGGCTTGATTGCTATGCCTATGCGTTGCTGGCTGCAGGGCAGATCGATCTGGTGATCGAGGCGGGGCTTCAGCCCTATGACGTTTGCGCGCCGATCGCGGTCATCGAGGCCGCGGGCGGCATCGTCACCGACTGGCAGGGCGGTCCGGCCCATCAGGGCGGTCGCATTCTTGCGGCGGCAACGCCCGAGCTTCACGCCGAAGCGCTTCAGTTTCTCCGAAGCTGATCTCCAGAAAACCGAGAAGGACGGCCCAATTGCCGGGCCAGCGGGCGGCGATTATGCTTTCCGCAGGACAGACCCATCCGCGCGACAGGAAGACCCAGATGAGCAACATCCGCGAGGCTGACACTCCCATTCAAGACGACGAGTTCAAGCCGTCACAGGATGTTATCGACCAGATCACCCAGGCGATCGACGACGGCGACAGCGCGGCGCTGGATATGCTGCTCGAACCGCTGCATGCGGCAGATGTCGCCGATCTCATCGAACAGCTGAACCCCGCGCGGCGGCGGACCTTTCTCGGCCTCTATTCCGGTGAGATCGACGGCGAGATTCTCTCTGAAATCGACGAGTCGATCCGCGAAGAGGTCGTCGATGCCTTGCCCCATGAGGTGCTGGCCGAGGCGGTGCGCGAAATGGACAGCGACGATGTCGTTGACCTGATCGAAGACCTCGAAGAGCCCGAGCAGCAGGCGGTTCTGGCCGCGCTCGACGATTCCGACCGGGCGGCGGTCGAGCAATCGCTGAATTACCCCGAACATTCGGCCGGGCGTCTGATGCAATCGGAAACCGTGACCGCGCCCGAACATTGGACCGTGGGCGACGCCATCGCCTTCCTGCGCAGCGAAGACTGGCTGCCCGATCAGTTCTATCACGTCATTCTGGTCGATCCGCGGATGCATCCAACCGGCTATGTCACGCTTGGCAAGATCCTGTCCTCGCGCCCGCAGGTGCCGCTTCGCGAAATCACCGAGGACAGTTTCCGCACGATTTCCGCGCGTCAGGACGAAGGCGATGTCGCCTATGCTTTCAACAAATATCACCTGATCTCGGCGCCGGTGGTCGATGACAGCGACCGGCTCGTGGGCGTCATCACCATCGACGACGCCATGTCGGTGCTTGATGAAGAGCATGAAGAGGACTTCCTGCGCATGGCGCGGGTGAGCGATGAAAGCCATGTCTCGGACGGGCCTTTCGAGACCGCGCGCCAGCGCCTGCCTTGGCTCATCATCAACCTCTTCACCGCGTCGATCTCCGCTTTGGTGATCTCGCGTTTCGAGGCCACGTTGAGCACGCTGGTCATTCTTGCGGCGCTGATGCCGATTGTCGCCTCGACCGGGGGGATTGCCGGGACGCAATCGCTGGCCGTCGCGGTCCGGGCGCTGGCGACGCGCGAGCTGACCAGCGCCAATGCGCGGCGCGTCGTCTTCCGCGAACTGGGTGCGGGGCTCTTGAACGGGATCGGCCTTGCGACCATCCTCTGTCTTGCTGGCACCTTCCTGCTTGGTAGCTTCCAGATCGGGCTGGTTCTCGGCATGGCCATGATCGCCAATCAGATCGTTGCGGCAATGGGGGGCGTGCTGGTGCCGCTGTCCCTGAGCCGCCTCGGGCTTGATCCGGCGCTGGCTTCGGGGACCTTTGTGACAACCATGACCGATGACATGGGCTTTTTCGCCTTCCTCGGTCTCGCTTCGTGGATCTTGATGTGAGCGTTGATTTAAAACAGGAATTGCGCCGTCAGGCTTTGCAGGCCCGCCGTGCTGGCGGAGATGCGGCCGCGCTGACCCGCAACCTTGGCAAGGTGCTGGCGCCCCATCGCGGCGCGGTGGTCGCGGGCTATTGGCCCATTCGCGATGAGGCTGATCCGCGCCCGGCGCTTGAAGGCCATGACGGCCCGCTTTGCTTGCCGGTCGTGCTGGCCCCGGCAACGCCCTTGCTCTTTCGCGAATGGGACGGCACCGAAGAGACGCTCGACACCGGCAGCTTCGGCACGCGCCACCCCAAGCCGGAGCTCAGCGAAATGCGCCCCGATGTCGTCATCGTGCCGCTTGCGGGCTTTGACCGGCAGGGCAATCGATTGGGTTATGGTGGCGGCTTTTATGACCGCACCCTGGCCGAGTTGCGCCGCTCTGGGCCGGTGATTGCTATCGCCTGCGCCTTCGCCGGGCAGGAGCTCGCGCTGATTCCAGCCGAGCCCACCGACGAGCCTTTGGATCTGATCGTCACCGACCGCGAAATCCTTGTCCCGACACGGGGATGAGCGATTTTTTTCCTGAGAACGTGGCGCGAACATCTGCGGGATTCGGTCTGTGGATAACTCTGTGGAAACCGTGTGAATGCCGCGAAAGAAACCCCGCTGAAATCTCACAAATCGGGTAAAAGTTCGAAGATTAATGAGACGTTAACCAAGGTTTAGAGCCCTTCCGGGCGGCTTTGACGGGCAGCATGACGCTGGGATGTCAAACGATAAAATTGGTTGCAACAGGGTTTTTCCCACGTCAGTTTGTGGATCCATAAAGTAGCGCTACCAGATCTTGTGGATCTCCCAAGGGAGGCTCGATCCGGTCAGACGCGGGGACAGTGAACAACTGCATGACAGAGAGAGGGCGCGAGGAGATCGCGACGCCGCCGCCTTTCGCGGAGGGCGCCTTTCGCTGCATGGCTGGGGAGATTGAGGATGCAGATCGCGCGGCGCTTCACGACGACAGAAAGCGGTGCTTACGGCGAGATCGCCTTTGGCTCGACCACGAGCGAGATCCGCAACCCGGACGGCCAGATCGTCTTTCGCAATGACGCGGTCGAGGTGCCCGAGGGCTGGAGCCAGGTCGCCTCGGATGTGATCGCGCAGAAATATTTCCGCAGATCGGGCGTGCCCGCCCGGCTCAAACGCGTGTCCGAGCCGGATGTGCCGGAGTTTCTCTGGCGCTCGGTCGCTGATGAGGCGGCCCTCGCCGATCTGCCCGAACCCGCGCGTTTCGGGGCCGAGACCTCGGCCCGACAGGTCTTTGACCGATTGGCCGGAACCTGGGCCTATTGGGGCTGGAAGGGGGGGTATTTTTCTGATGAAGAAAGCGCCCGCGCCTATCTTGATGAGATGCGGTTCATTTTGGCCCGGCAGATGGGCGCGCCGAACTCTCCGCAATGGTTCAACACCGGGCTGCATTGGGCCTATGGGATCGACGGGCCGTCGCAGGGGCATTTCCGGGTCGATTTCCGCAGCGGCGAAATGCTGCGCTCGACCAGCGCCTATGAGCATCCCCAGCCCCATGCCTGCTTCATCCAATCGGTCAGCGATGATCTGGTGAACGAGGGCGGGATCATGGATCTTTGGGTCCGTGAGGCGCGGCTTTTCAAATATGGTTCGGGGACGGGGACGAATTTCTCGAACCTGCGCGGCGAGGGCGAGCGGCTGTCGGGGGGCGGAAAATCCTCGGGGCTGATGGGCTTTCTGCGCATCGGTGATCGTGCGGCGGGGGCGATCAAATCGGGCGGCACCACGCGGCGCGCGGCCAAGATGGTGATCTGCGATCTCGACCATCCCGATATCGAGGATTTCATCAATTGGAAGGTGATCGAGGAGCAGAAGGTCGCGAGCCTTGTCGCGGGATCGAAGGCGCATGAAGAGCGGCTGAATGCGATCTTTGCCGCGATCCGCGATTTCACTGGCGCGCCGGAACTGGCGGTGGAGCCGCGCGAGAATGCTTTGCTGCGCGTGGCAATCCGCAGCGCGAAAAAGGCGATGATCCCGGAAACCTATATCAACCGGGTTCTGCAATATGCGCGTCAAGGCTTTGAGTCTATTGAGTTTCCGGTCTATGATACCGACTGGGATTCAGAGGCTTACCGCACAGTCTCGGGCCAGAATTCCAACAATTCGGTTCGAGTGACCGATGCTTTCCTGACGGCCGTGCGCGAGGATGGTGACTGGGCCTTGCTGCGGCGCACAGATGGCGGGGTCGCCAAGCGGGTGAAGGCGCGCGACCTCTGGGATCAGATTGGCCATGCCGCCTGGGCCTGCGCCGATCCGGGCGTGCAGTTTCACGACACGATCAACGCCTGGCACACCTGTCCGGCGGGTGGCGCGATCCGGGGCTCGAACCCCTGCTCGGAATATATGTTCCTCGATGACACCGCCTGCAATCTCGCCTCGATGAACCTTCTGAGCTTCTGGCGCGCCGGAGCCTTTGACGCCGATGCCTATGTCCATGCCGTGCGGCTCTGGACGGTGACGCTGGAGATTGCGGTGCTGATGGCGCAATTCCCCTCGAAGGAGATCGCGCAGCGCAGCTATGATTATCGCACCCTCGGCCTTGGCTATGCCAATATCGGTGGGCTCTTGATGAGCATGGGGCTGAGTTATGACAGCGACGAGGGCCGGGCGCTCTGCGGGGCTTTGAGCGCGATCATGACCGGGGTCAGCTATGCGACTTCGGCCGAGATGGCGGCGGAGCTCGGGCCCTTCCCGCGCTACAAGACCAATGCGGAGGACATGCTGCGGGTGATCCGCAATCACCGCGCGGCGGCTTTGGGGACGGGCGATTATCTCGGCGTGAATGTCGCGCCGGTCGCGCTCGATGCCGCGAATTGCCCGGACAAGCGGCTGGTTGCCTTGGCGCGCGAGGCCTGGGATGAGGCGCTGGCGCTTGGCGAGGCGCATGGCTACCGCAATGCGCAGGTCTCGGTGATCGCGCCGACCGGCACCATCGGGCTGGTGATGGATTGCGACACCACCGGGATCGAGCCTGATTTCGCGCTGGTCAAGTTCAAGAAGCTGGCGGGCGGGGGCTATTTCAAGATCATCAACCGCTCGGTTCCGGCGGCGCTGGAGACTTTGGGCTATGGCTCGGCCGAGATCGAAGAGATCATCGCCTTTGCCGTCGGCCATGCGAGCCTTGGCAATTGTCCGGGCATTAACCACGCGGCGCTGGTCGGACATGGCTTCGGCCCGCGCGAGATCGAGAAGATCGAGGCGGCGCTGCCTGCGGCCTTCGACATCCGCTTCGTCTTCAACCAATGGACGCTTGGAGAGGCGTTTTGCCGCGAAACTCTGGGGATTCCTGCGGCAAAGCTCGCCGATCCGGGCTTTGATCTGCTGCGCCATCTTGGCTTCACCAAGGCCCAGATCGAGGCGGCCAATGCCCATATTTGCGGAACCATGACGCTCGAGGGCGCGCCCCATCTCAAGCCCGCCGATTACGCGATTTTCGATTGCGCCAATATTTGTGGCAAGACCGGGACGCGCTTTTTGTCGGTCGAAAGCCATATCCGCATGATGGCGGCGGCGCAGAGCTTCATTTCGGGCGCGATCTCGAAGACGATCAATATGCCCAATGATGCGACGATCGCCGAGGCGCTCGCAGCCTATGAGCTGAGCTGGTCGCTGGGGATCAAGGCCAATGCGCTTTACCGCGACGGCTCGAAACTCTCCCAGCCCTTGGCCTCGGCATTGGTCGAGGATGACGAGGAGGCCGAAGAGCTGCTGACGCAGGGTTCGCCGGTCGAGAAGGCCACGGTTCTGGCGGAAAAGATCGTCGAGAAGATCATCGTCAAGGAAATCGTGCGCAGCCACCGCGAGCGGCTGCCGCAGCGGCGCAAGGGCTATACCCAGAAGGCGGTGATCGGCGGGCACAAGGTCTATCTGCGCACCGGCGAATATAACGATGGCACGCTTGGCGAGATCTTCATCGACATGCACAAGGAGGGCGCGGGCTTTCGGGCGATGATGAACAATTTCGCCATCGCGGTCTCGGTCGGCCTGCAATATGGCGTGCCGCTTGAGGAATTCGTCGAGGCCTTCACCTTCACGCGGTTCGAGCCGGCGGGGATGGTGCAGGGCAATGACTCGATCAAGAATGCGACCTCGATCCTCGATTATGTCTTCCGCGAGCTGGCGGTGAGCTATCTCGACCGAACGGATCTCGCCCATGTGAAACCCGAAGGCGCGAGCTTCGACACGCTTGGCGGCGGCGAAAGCGAGGGGCGTGCCAATGTTGCGGCAGTGGGGGAGAGCGGGTCGCGCTCGCTTGATATGCTCCGCCAGATCAGCTCGACCGGCTATTTGCGCAAGCGCGTGCCGCAAGAGCTGATGGTGCTGCAAGGCGGAGTGTCGGCGCTTTCACCGGGGGGCGCGGCATCCGAGGGGCTCGCGACAGGCGGGTTTGGCGAGACCGCCACCAGCGCGATTGCCCTTGACGTGCGGGCGCGCGCCAAGCTGCAGGGCTATGAGGGCGATCCTTGCGGCGAATGCGGGAATTACACGCTGGTGCGCAATGGAACCTGCATGAAATGCAACACCTGCGGTGGAACCAGCGGGTGTAGCTGAAACGGAATGGTGAACGGGTGCGCTCGTTCTCAGCGCTGAGATGGCCCAGGCAAAAAGCGATACCGGGCAGTCAACGAAGGAGCCTGATCAGCGAAACTCTCCCCCTGCCTTCGGGCGGGGGTTTTTTCTTTTGTAACCCTCTGCGCGGGCCGCGCCGGAGGCCCATGCGATGCGATTGCCCTGGAGTTGGAAAAAAGAGCTAAGTTTGGTAAAATGCTGGTTAAGCTCTCTTTATGCGCGAAATGCTTACCGCTATATTTCAACCTCTAGTTCGGCAGATTGATCGGAGCTTTCGCCTCCATGAGTGTTTTTTCACAGGATATGTCTGCCCGCAGCCCCACCGACGGCGGCATCTCTGTTGAAATCTGCATTCCGATCTATCGCGACGATCCCTCCGCACTGATTGCCCAGCTTTCGCGGCTGCGAGGTGCCGATGAGGCGATGCTGCGGATCTATGATGACGGCTCTGCTGACCCGGCGCTCACGGCGCGGATCGAGCAGGCGCTGCGCGCCTTTCCCGGGCAGACCGCTCTGATGACGGTGCCACAAAATCTGGGCCGGGCGGCGGCGCGCAATGCGCTGATGGCGGCGGCGCATTCGGATTGGCTTTTGTTTCTCGACGGCGATATGCGCATCGATCGCGAGGATTTTCTGCGCGTCTATCAGCAAGCTGCGCGCGCTGAAGGGCGACCCTGCTGTATTGTCGGCGGCTTCGGGGTTGATCGCCTGGCGGTGACCCGGGCGACGCGGCTTCATGCGCTGCAATCGGTGCGCTCGGAATGTCTGGACGCGGCGCGGCGGCGCGCGGATCCGGGGCGCTATGTCTTTACCGCGAACATCTTCTTTCACCGCCAGCTTTGCCGAGATGTGCCCTTCAACAATCGGTTCAGCGGCTGGGGCTGGGAGGATGTCGATTGGGGACTGAGCGTGGCCGATCATTACCCGATCCGCCATATCGACAATCCCGCCGTCCATCTTGGGCTCGATGAGGATGCGGCGCTTTTGGGGAAATACGAGGGCTCGGGCGGGAATTTCCTGCTTATGCTTGACGAGCATCCCGACAGCGTGCGGCGGATGCCGGTCTATCGCATGGCGCGCGCGCTGTCGCGGCTGCCGTTCCGGCGGAGCCTAACCTGGGCGATGCGGCGCGCGGTGCTCTCGGGGCGGCCGGTCCTGCCCGCGCGGTTGCGGCTGGTGGCGCTGAAGCTCTTCCGGGTGTCGGTCTATGCGCAGGCGCTTCATGCCCGAGACCACTGAGGGCTATGCTCCGGCGCGGTCCTTGGCGGCGCGGCTGCGGCGACGCTGGACCAATGTGCGCCGGGTTGCGCCGCTGACCGAACGGCGCGGCTTCCAGCTCTCGATCAGCTTTGACGATGTCCCGGACAGCGCTGCGACTTTAGGGGCCGAGGTTCTGGCGCGGCACGGGGTGCAGGCGAGCTGGTATATCGCGACCGGGCTTTTGGGGCAGGACAGTCCAAGCGGGCGTATTCTTGAGCCCAGGCGCATCCGCGAGCTGGCGGCGACGGGGCAAGAGATTGCGCTGCATGGTCATGCCCATCTCGACATGGACCGCGCGGGCCCCGAGGCTGCGCTTGCGGATCTGCAGCGAAACCGCAGGGAGCTTGAGGATATTCTCGGCACCGCACCGAGCCCGCATCTGGCCTATCCTTACGGCGAAACCAGCCTTGGGCTGAAGCGCGCGCTGCTGGGCGAAGTCGTCAGCGCGCGCGGCGTGCTTGCGGGCGTCAACTGCAAGGGCACCGACCGGATGCAGCTCGCGGCCTTCGATCTGCGCCCCGATCCGGCCCGGATCGCGCGGGCGCGTCAGGCGATGGCAGAGGCCGCGACGACGGGCGGCTGGGTGATCCTCTTTGCTCATGATGTCGCGCCCGAGCCCAGCCCCTATGGCATCACCCCCGAAACACTCTCGACGCTTCTGGCCGAGGCGCTCGCGCAGGGAGCCGAGATCCTGCCGGTCGGCGCGGTGCTGGGGCTGCGCTGAACCGCCGCTCCAGCCGCGCCCTGCGCCCGCAGGGCCAAGGGCGACGATCTGCCGCAAAGCGCCGCCGCGCCCCGCAAAAGCTGCGGTTTTGCGCGTCTCACCGGCGCTGTGACCTCAGGGCATGGGCCGCATCCCTTGGCTCTGGGGTTGTTTCCAGACGCGTGCGGAGTCATGGCTGAAGCCAACGCGACCATTGGCCTTCGGAGACAGATGGACAATCTCGAGGAAATGCGGCGGATCACCGCTCGGACGGCGCGCAAGAACCTTGCCTTGCTGATCCGGCTGCGCTGGATCGCCATCCTCGGCCAGATTGCCGCCATTGCCGTAACCCATAGCCTGCTTGACCTGAGCCTGCCGCTGGGGCGGATGATCCCGGTCAGCATGGCGCTGGTGGTGCTCAATCTGATTTCGGTCTGGTGGCTGCGCCATCAACGCGAGATCGGCAATCGGCTGATCCTGTGGTCGCTGCTGCTTGATGTCGCGGCGCTGACGATCCTGCTTTATCTTAGCGGCGGGGCGTCGAACCCCTTCGTGACGCTCTTCATCCTTCAGGTTATCCTTGGCGTCGTGCTGCTGCCGCCGGGGCTGGCCTTCATCGTCATGCTGGCGACCGTAGCGGCCTTCTTCTGGCTGTTGGGCAATGGTCGGCCGCTGATCCTGCCGATGCCTGCACGCGGGCTCGAGCCGAGCTTCATGGATCTGCATCTGCAGGGGATGTTTCTGGGCTTCGTCATGGCGGCGGGGCTCCTCTTCCGGTTCATGCTGAGCATCAGCGAGAACCTGCGTCAGCGCGACAATCAGATCGCGCATCTGCGCCGCCAGCTGATTGAAGAGGACCATCTCGTCCGTCTGGGCCTTCTGGCAAGCGGCGCGGCCCATGAGATCGGCACGCCGCTGACGACGGTCGCGGTGACGCTGGACGACTGGCAAACTCAGGGCCTGCCGCCCGAGGATGAGCTGCGGCTGGAAACCGCGCGGATGCTGGGCGAGGTGGCGCGCTGCCGGGCGATCGTCTCGGATATGCTGATGTCGTCGGGACAAGAGCGGCTGGACGAGGCCGGACCCGAGCTGATCGAGGATTTCCTCGAAGATCTGGTCGCCGATTGGCAGGCCTCCGATCCGACGCTTGCTGTGACGATCGAGGCCGATGAGGCCGAAAGCGTTCTGATCCTCGCCGATCCAATGCTGGAAAACGCTTTGCGCAATCTGCTGGATAATGCGGTCGAGGCCGGTGCGCGCCGGTTGACCATCTCCGCCCGTCCTTTGGGCGACGATCGCGTCCAGCTGCGGCTCGCCGATGACGGGCCGGGCTTTCCGCCTGAAATCATCGGCGCGCCCGGCCATCCGTTTCAATCGAGCCACGAGGATCCAGGGAGGGGACTCGGGCTTTTTCTGGTCAGCAATGTCATGCGCCGCATTGGCGGGGCGATGTCGCTTGAAAACCCGGCGTCGGGAGGGGCCGCCATTACTCTGGAGATCCAGTCGCTATGACCGATCCACACCCCGATCCGCTTTCGGGCGCGCAATCCCGCCCCGAAAAGACCATGCTGATCGTCGAGGATGACGCGCCTCTGGCCGAGACACTGGTCGCGGCCTTTCGGCGGCGCGGCTATCGCTGCCGTCACGCCCGCTCTGTCGAAGAGGCGATTGAATTGGCCTCTGCCGAAGTGCCGGGCTTTGCCGTGATCGATCTGAAGCTGCCGGGGCGCTCGGGGCTTGATTGCGTGCGCGCCTTCGCTTTGCTTGATCCGGTGCCGCTGATGGTGGTGCTGACCGGCTATGCCAGCATTGCGACCGCCGTCGAGGCGATCAAACTGGGCGCGCGGCACTATCTGGCGAAACCCTCGACCGCCTCCGAGATCGAGGCGGCTTTCGCGCGCGAGGAAGGCGATGCGACCGTGCCTCTGACCGCGCGGCGGGCGAGCCTGCGCACCCATGAATGGGAGCATATCCAGCAAGTCCTGCGCGAGGTCGATTTCAATATCTCCGAGGCCGCACGCCGCCTTGGGATGCACCGCCGCACCTTGGCGCGCAAATTGGCCAAGCAGCAGGTGAACTAAGACTCAGTGCGGCGCGCTGGGCCGTGAACTGGGCTGCCGGGCCTGCCAGATCAGAACGGCACCAAGGCCCGCAGCCAAGGCAAACCAGGTCAGCGCGTAGTTGAGGTGGTGGTTCGGGAAGCTGACCACCGTCAGACCGGCAATCGGCAGGCCCGTCGCGCCGCCAGTTGGGGCGCTTTCGTCGATGAAATAGGGTGCGACCGGGCCGAGGCCTTGCTTGGCGGCCATTGCGGCGACATCGCGGGAAAACCAGCGGTTTTCCTCGGGGCGGTTGCTGCGCAAGAAACCTCCGCCGGGCTGGCTCAGCCGCAAAAGCCCGGTCAGCGTGACCTCACCCGCGGGCGCGGGCCAAAGCGCGGGGTCGCGTTTGTCTTCGGGGATAAAGCCGCGGTTGATGTAAAGCGGCGCGCCGTTGTCAGGCCCAAAGGGCGTCATCACCCAAAAGCCGCGCCCTTCGATGGTGACGGCCTGAACCAGAACGTCCGTGCCGGGCAGGAACCGCCCCGAGACGGTGACGCGGCGGTATTCATCGGTATTGGCGCTGAGGCTTGGCCAGTCGCCGGGGCCGGGTGCCGGGGTTGGGGCGGCGGTAAGCCCCGCCTCGACCCGGGCAATCAGCGCGGTCTTCCACTGGAGCCGCTGGACCTGCCAGATGCCAAGCGCGATCAGCGCCAGCACGCCCAAAAGCCCGAGGGCGAAGAAGAAAGGGCCGGGTCGGCGGCCCTTGCTGGTGTTTGTCTCGCTCACGTTTCGCCTGTGCTTATGAGCCGAAGCCGCTCAGGGCCTCATGGTTCATCTGCGGCATCATATTGGTGTTCATGTTATACATGACCCAAAGCGAGCCCGCGAGCATGATGACCACGACGACGATGGTGAAGATCGTCGCGATGAAGTTCCAGCCCTCATCCGAGCGCGTGTTCATATGCAGGAAATAGACCATGTGAACCAGCACCTGCACGAAGGCGCACAGAAGCACGATGGTGATGGTGACGGCGCGGCTCTCGATCGCACCGCTCATCACCAGCGCGAAGGGAATGGCGGTCAGCACGACCGAGAGGATGAAGCCGCGCAGATAGCTGGCGTAGCTCCCGTGGTCATGGCCGCCGCCGTGCCCGTGATCGTGATCATGCGCGTGACCATGGATATCGTGGCTATGGTCCGACATCAGATGACCCCCAGAAGATAGACGAAGGTGAAGACGCCGATCCAGATGACGTCGAGGAAGTGCCAGAACATGCTCAGGCAGGTCATGCGGCGCATGATCGGGCCGGTGGCGCCATAGCGCTTGATCTGGACCATCATCGTGACCAGCCAGATCGAGCCGAAGGTCACATGCAGACCATGGGTGCCGACCAGCGCGAAGAAGGCCGAGAGGAACGCCGAGCGCTGCGGACCGGCGCCCAGATGGATCAGGTGGTGGAACTCGTAAAGCTCGACCGCAAGGAAGGCCAGACCGAAGGCGAGCGTCACCGCAAGCCAACCAAGCGCCGGGCCCTGCCGTTTGGCGTAAAGCGCGAGCATGGCGAAACCGAAGGTGATCGACGAGAGCAGCAGGAAGGCGGTGTTGACCGCCACCAGCCCGAGGTCAAAGAGCTCCTTCGGGCCGGGTCCTGCGGCAAAGCTGCGCCCCAAGACGCCATAGCCCGCGAACAGCACCGCGAACATCAGGCAGTCGCTCATCAGATAGACCCAGAAGCCGAGGCCGGTCGAGGCCCCTTCCTCATGGTGATGGGGCTTGGTGTCCCAGTAGGTCGCTTCCAATGGATTGGGAGATGCGTTGGTCATCGTGCTCATATCTCTCAGACCCCCGCAGCGGCGATATTGGCGTCGCGACGTGCTTCGGTCTCGGCGACCTCGGCGGCCGGGATGTGGTAGTCGCGGTCAAAGTTGAACGTGTGCCAGATCGCATAAGCCACCATGGCGATGAACGAGACCCCGGCCAGCCACCAGATCCACCAGATCATGGCAAAGCCGCAAAGCGTCGCCAAAGCCGAGAGGATGACGCCAGCGCCCGTGCCTCTGGGCATATGGATCGGGATATACGCGGCCTGGGGACGTGCGACGCCTTCCTCTTTCATCTCGGTCCAGGCGTCATGGCCATGCACGATCGGGGTGAAGGCGAAGTTGTAGTCGGCCGGCGGAGACGAGGTCGCCCATTCGAGCGTGCGCCCGTCCCACGGGTCTCCGGTCAGGTCGCGGTTCTGGTTGCGGCGCAGGATCGAGACGCCGAACTGGATGAACATCGCGGCAATGCCGATCGCGATCAGCACCGCGCCAATGGCGGCGATGATGAACCAGATCTTGAGATCGGGATCGTCGAAGACGCGCATCCGGCGGGTCACGCCCATCAGGCCCAGCACATAGAGCGGCGCGAAGGCGGTCCAGAAGCCGACGACCCAGAACCAGAACGAGACCTTGCCCCAGAAGACATCAAGCTTGTAGCCGAACGCCTTGGGCCACCAGTAGTTGATCGCGGCAAAGATCCCGAAGAGCACGCCGCCGATGATCACGTTATGGAAATGCGCGATCAGGAAGAGCGAGTTGTGCAGCAGGAAGTCCGCCGGCGGCAGTGCGAGCAGCACGCCCGTCATCCCGCCAAGCGTGAAGGTCAGCATGAAGGCGATGGTCCACATCATCGGCAGCTCATAGCGCACCCGGCCCTGATAGATCGTGAAGAGCCAGTTGAAGAGCTTCGCCCCGGTCGGGACTGAGATGATCATCGTGGTGATGCCGAAGAACGCATTGACCGAGGCACCCGAACCCATGGTGAAGAAGTGGTGCAGCCAGACGAGGTAGCTCAGGATGGTGATACAGACCGTGGCATAGACCATCGAGCTATAGCCAAAGAGCTTCTTGCCCGAGAAGGTCGCGGTGACCTCTGAGAAGACGCCGAAGAGCGGCAGAACAAGGATATAGACCTCGGGGTGACCCCAGATCCAGATCAGGTTGATATAGAGCATGGCGTTGCCGCCAAGGTCATTGGTGAAGAAGTTGGTGCCGATATAGCGATCAAGCGTCAGCAGGATCAGCGTCATCGTCAGGATCGGGAAGGAGGCGACAATCAGGATGTTGGCACAAAGCGAGGTCCAGGTGAAGACCGGCATCCGCATCAGGGTCATGCCCGGCGCGCGCATCTTGATGATGGTCACCAGCAGGTTGATGCCCGACAGCGTCGTGCCGACCCCTGCGACCTGGAGGCCCCAGATGTAGTAATCGACCCCGACCCAGGGGCTCGCGGCAATCCCCGACAGCGGCGGGAAGGCCAGCCAGCCGGTCTGAGCATATTCGCCAAGGAAGAGCGAGACCATGGTCAGCACCGCGCCGCCCGTCGTCATCCAGAACGAGAAGTTGTTCAGGAAGGGGAAAGACACATCGCGCGCGCCGATCTGCAGAGGGACAACGAAGTTCATCAGCCCGGTGATGAAGGGCATGGCGACGAAGAAGATCATGATCACGCCATGGGCGCTGAAGATCTGGTCGTAATGGTGGGCGTTGAGATAGCCCTCGGAACCGCCAAAGGCCCAGACCTGCTGAAGCCGCATCATGATCGCATCGGCAAAGCCGCGCACGAACATGATCAGGCCGAGCACCATATACATGATGCCGATCTTCTTGTGGTCGACGCTCGTGAACCACTCATGCCAGAGATAGCCCCAGAGGCGGTATTTCGTCAGGAGCGCCAGCACGACGAGGCCGCCAAGGACGACCCCCGCGAAGGTCGCCCAGACGATGGGTTCCTGCGGAATGGCGCTCCAGTTGAGGCGACCAAGCAGGGGGGAGGTGGAATAGTCGATATCGGCCATTGTCCCTGTCCGTTACAGGTTGGTTTCGCTGGCCGCAGACGGCAGCATTCTAGTGATCCGCGTGCCCCAGTCAGGGCTGAACGGGCTTGAGGGTGGGTTCATGCCCTGACCACGCAAGGGGGTGGGATCGCCCGGCTGGACGGTGGACCATTGCGGGCGGTTGCCAAACATCTGGGCAAGCTCTTCAGGCGTGCAAAAGCCGGTGACGAGGAAGGGCTGCCAGCCCAGCACCGGCTCGCGCGCGGCAGTGCGGGCATTCGGCCCCTCGGGCAGCGGCTGGAGGTTGGTCGTCCCGGCAAGGCCAATCCCGCCCTTGGCGTCCAGCGCCATCATCTCTGCCATGCAGATCTTGCCCGGCTCGACGCAGAGGTTGACGATGCGGTCGTAAAGCTGGGGGTCAACCGTGGCGAAACGGCGCGGCGGCACGTTCTCGGAGGGACGCTCCAGCGCCAGATATTCCTGACGGTCGAGATTGCTCTCGCCCGTGCGAGTGGTCTCGATCCAGTCATCGAAGCCCTTGGCGTTATAGACATGGGTCTGGAAATGCATTCCCGAGAAGCCCGCGCCCGAATAATGCGAGGCGATGCCCTTATAGGTGCCTTCTTCGTTGATAACGCCGTTCAGCGTCGTCTCCATCCCCGGCATGGCATAGATCATCCCCGCCATGGTGGGCAGATAGAAGGCATTCATCACCGAAGAGGCCGTCAGGCGGAAGCGGACCGGGCGGTCAACGGGCAGGGCAAGCTCATTGACCGAAGCCACGCCCTGTTCCGGGTAGATGAAGAGCCATTTCCAATCGAGCGCGACAACCTCGACCTCAAGCGGCTTTTGGCCATCAAGCGGCCTCTCGGCCGAGATCCGGCCAAGCGGGCGATAGGGGTCGGTCAAGTGGGTGCTGACCCAGGTCAGCGCACCAAGCGCCACGATGATGAGCACCGGAAAGCCCCAGATCGCCAATTCAAGCTTGGTCGAGTGGTCCCAGTTCGGCCGATAGGCCGCGCGTGTGTTCGAGGCGCGGTAACGCCAGGCAAACCAGCAGATCATGATCATCACCGGAATGATGATGATCAGCATGAGCAGGGTGGCAATGATCAGGATATCGCGCTGCTGAAGCGCGACATCGCCTGCGGGCGCAAGCACATCGGTCTTGCACGCGGACAGGAAAATGACGGGGATCAGCCACGCGAGCGGCCTGAGCAAAGGAGCTTTCTTCATGGTGTTCATTCGTCGCGACGCGATGCCCGATCGCTCGAGGAAAGGGGGATTCGTGGGCGAGGGGACCCTACAACCCTTCCCAAACCGGCCAACATTGGACAATTTGTCCAATGTCAGACCCGGTCCGGGACATGGCAGATAGCTCGCGTTCCGGGCTGAAACAGGCCCGACTTCCCTGCATTTTCGAATGAAGTCGCCGATGGAAACCACCCCTGCCGCTACCGCCAGCCGCCGTGCCTCTCGGGACGAGCACCATGATGTTTCTCCTTCCGATCTCGCGGTCGGAGTCATCATCGGAAGGACATCGGAGTTTTTCGATTTCTTCGCCTTCGCCATTGCCGCCGTCTTGGTCTTCCCGACCCGGCTTTTCCCCTTTCTGCCGTCATTGCAGGGGGTTTTGTGGTCTTTCGTGCTGCTCGCCGTGGCCTTTGTCGCGCGCCCCTTCGGCATGGCTTTGTTCAGCCGGATCGACCGCCGCGTCGGGCGTCTGCCCAAGCTGACCATCGCGCTTTTCCTGATGGGGACCTGCACCGTCGGCATGGGCCTGGCACCAACCTGGCAATCGGCGGGTTGGGGCGCCATCGTGGTGATGACGCTGTTGCGAATCGGGCAGGGGATCGCGCTGGGCGGGGCCTGGGACGGGCTGGCCTCGCTGCTGGCGGTCTCGGTTTCGCGTGAGCGGCGCGGGTTCTACGCCATGATCCCGCAGATCGGCGCGCCGATCGGGCTGGCGGTGGCCGCGCTGCTTTTCGCTTTCCTTGTCGCGACGCTCTCGGCGCAGGATTTCCTGGAATGGGGCTGGCGCTATCCCTTCTTCGTGGCTTTCGCGTTGAACGTCGTCGCCCTTTTCGCTCGGCTGCGCATCGTTGCCGCCCCCGAGATCGAGCGGCTTTTCGAGGAAAACGAGCTCAAGGCGACCTCGCTGCGCGCGACGGTTGCCAAGGATGGTCGTGGAATTCTCGTCGGGATCTTCGTGCCCCTCGCGACCTTTGCGATGTTTCACATGGTCACGGTCTTCCCGCTGTCCTGGATCTATCTCTACACCCGTGAATCGCTCGACAGCTTCCTGATCCTCGAGGCGATTGGCGCGGGCGTCTGCCTTGTCTCGTTGCTGCTGTCGGGCCTGCTGGCCGACCGGATCGGGCGTCATCGGATCCTGCTCGCCTCGGCGATTGCCATCGGGATCTTTGCGCTGGCCGCGCCGCAGCTTCTGTCGATGGGCCGCGGGGGCGAGGTCGCTTACATGCTGATCGGCTTCACCATCCTTGGCTTCAGCTTCGCGCTGTCTTCGGGCGCAATCGCCTCGCTTTTCGATCACCGCAACCGCTACACCGCGTCGGCGCTGGTCTCGTCGCTGTCGTGGATGTTTGGCGCGGGCTTTGCGCCACTGACGGCACTGCTGCTTTCAAGCTCGCTTGGGCTTTGGGCGGCGGGGCTCTACCTGCTGTCGGGCGCGGTCGCGACCGTTATCGCCTTGATCTTCCTGCGCCAATTGCGCGCACCCGGCCGGATCTGAACGCGCGCTTTGACGACAAACTGACAGAAGAGACCGGCCCGGATCAACCGCGCCGGTCTTTTTATTTGAAATGCTCCTTAACGCTTTGCTTTCTCATCGAATTATCTCGACAAAATCGTTGCCTTTGACCTAGGTCCGCGCAGAGTTGTCGCGTTCATCTTCAAAGGGAATTCGACGTGAATAGCATTTTCGTCCCGATTATGATCGCGGCCTGCCTGTTTGTCAGCGCGGCCAATGCCGAGAATCGTGTCATCACCTTCACCAACAACACCCAGACCTCGGTCGAGGCGCTTTATGGCTCGACCGTCGAGGTTGATAGCTGGCAAGAGGATCTCTTGGGCGACACGACCCTTGCCGCAGGCGAGGCGATTGATGTCGATTTCGACGATGGCAGCGGCGATTGTCGGTTCGATTTCAAAGCCTTGTTCAGCGACCATACGGATGGCTATCTCAAGGATGTCGATGTCTGCGAGGTCGGGACAATCTCGATCGAGTGAGCGGCGAAAGGGCATGGGCTCCGGCAGACCGCGATCCGCGCAATGGGGGAAATTGCCTTTCGGGAAATAATCTGACCATTTAGTCGGATCCATCGTTACTTTCTTGCTTCGCATATACCCCGCTGCTATGCAGCATGAAGCAGGACAGAGAGGATGCGATGGTGCTGGACAATTTTCCACGCGGAACAATCGTGATCGAGGATCTTGAGATCGGCATGAGCCGTCATCTGCATAAAGTGGTGACGGATCGCGATATCGAGCTGTTTGCCGAGGTTTCGACCGACCGCAATCCGGTGCATCTCGACGAAGATTATGCGCGCGACACCATGTTTCAAGGCCGGATCGCGCATGGGATGCTGACGGCAGGGCTGATCTCTGCTGTCATCGGCGAGCAGCTTCCCGGCCACGGCACGGTCTATCTCGGCCAGTCGCTCAAATTCATGGCGCCGGTGCGCCCGGGCGATCTGGTTCGCGCCGAAGTGACCGTCGAAGCGATTGACCATCAGAAGCGTCGGGTTACGCTTGCAACCCGCTGCTACGTCGGCGATACCGTCGTGCTGAAAGGTGAGGCGATCGTTCTGGCGCCAAGCCGGAAGTTCGACTGACAGGGCCCGAGACGGCCCACCGGGGGCCAGATTGCGCATCCATACCGATTGGAAAGGTTTGCCTGCGGAGGCGCGTGGCGCCACCGTCGCCATGGGCAACTTCGACGGAGTACATCTGGGCCATCGCTCGGTGATCGACCGGGCGCGCTCTGCCGCGGCAGCACCGCTTGGTGTCGTCCTGTTCGAGCCGCATCCACGCGAATTCTTTGCTCCCGAGGCTCCGGCCTTCCGCCTGATGAACCCCGAAGCGCGCGCGAACCGCTTGGCGCGGCTTGGGGTCGAGCATCTTTATCAGCTTCCCTTCGGCGCGGTTTTGGCCGGTCTTTCGCCGGAAACCTTCGCCCGCGATGTGCTGGTTGACGGGCTGGGCGTCGCCCATGTCACCGTTGGCGAGGATTTCCGTTTCGGTCACAAACGCGCGGGCGATGCCGAGACCCTGCGCAAGCTGGGTGTCGAACTTGGCTTCGGGGTGACGATCTCTCCGCTGATCGGGGATTGCGATCGCTACAGCTCGACCGCGATCCGTCTGGCGCTCAGCGAGGGGCGCCCCCGGGATGCTGCGCGGATGCTGGGCCATTGGCACCGGATCGAGGGCGAGGTGCTGCATGGCGACGCCCGTGGCCGCGAACTGGGCTTTCCGACCGCGAATATGGCGATCGACCGACTGCATCCGCCGAAATTCGGCGTCTATGCGGTTCTGGTCGATGTGCTGAGCGGCCCGTTCAAGGGCAGCTATCGCGGTGTTTCGAGCATTGGCGTGCGACCAATGTTCGGCGAAAATATTCCCAATCTTGAGACGTTTATCTTCGACTTCTCAGGCAGTCTCTATGGAGAACATCTCTCGGTGGCGCTGGTCGAGTATCTGCGCCCCGAGCTCAAGTTCGACGATCTTGACGCCCTGATCGCGCAGATGAACCTCGACAGCGCCGAGGCGCGCGCGATTTTGGCGGATGGCTGATGCGCAAGGACTTCTGGACGCTGCCGCTTGGTGACTTGGCCCGTGATGAATGGGAAGCGCTCTGTGATGGCTGCGGCAAATGCTGCCTCAACAAGATCGAATTCGAGGATACGGGCGAGCTTGCTTTCACCAAGGTCGCTTGCAAGCTTCTCGACGGGCACAGCTGCCAATGTTCGAACTATGCCGACCGTCACCGCTATGTGCCCGATTGCGTGGTGCTGACGCCGAAAAAGCTGGACGAAATCGCCTGGTGGCTGCCCGCGACCTGCGCCTATCGGCTGCGCGCCGAGGGCAAGCCGCTGTTTGATTGGCATTATCTGATTTCGGGCGACCGCGAGTCGATCCACCGCGCCGGCGCTTCTGTCCGCGACTGGACCGTCAGCGAGGTCACGGTCTCGGAAGATGATTGGGAAGATTACATTATTGAGGATCTGTCATGAATTTCGCTTCGGACAACACCGGCCGCGTTCATCCGAAGGTCATGGCAGCTCTGGCTGCTGCGAATGAGGGCAATCTGCCGTCTTACGGCACCGATGCGATCACCCGCGCGGCGCAGGATCGGCTGCGCGATGTGCTGGACGCGCCGGATGCGGCGGTTCATTTCGTCTCGACCGGCACGGCGGCCAATGCGCTGTCGCTCTCGCTGATGGCACCGGGTTGGGGGCGCGTCTTCTGCCATGAAAGCGCCCATATCCAGACCAGCGAAACCGGCGCGCCCGAGTTCTTCATGGGCGGCGGCAAGCTGCTTTTGGTCGAAGGCGAGGGCGGAAAGATGACGCCCGAGAGCTTCGCCGAGGCGCTGAAACGCGCCGGAGGCGACTCGGTCCATGCCGGGCAAAATGCCGGGCTGTCGCTGACCAATGCCACCGAATGGGGTCGGGTCTATCAAGCCTCCGAGGTCGCGGCCTTGGCCGCTGCCGCACGCGAGATCGGCCTCCCGGTCCATATGGACGGGGCGCGGTTTGCCAATGCGGTCGCGGGCCAGAACGCGTCGCCCGCCGAGATGACCTGGCGCGCCGGGGTCGATATCCTGTCCTTCGGCGGGACCAAGAACGGCTGCATGGGCGCGGAGGCCGTCGTGCTGTTCGATCCCGAGAAGTCGATGGAATTCGAATATCGGCGCAAGCGTGGCGGTCATCTCTTCTCGAAACACCGCTATCTGGCGGCACAGATGCTCGCGCTGCTTGACGGTGGACTATGGCTTGAAATCGCGGGTCATGCCAATACCATGGCGCGCGAATTGGCGAATGGGCTTTCCGGGATCGCCGGGGTGACGCTCGACCAACCCGTTGAATCAAATGGTGTCTTTGCGAATTTCCCGGTCGAGATGATCGAGCGTCTGGCCGAGGCCGGGGCCAGCTTCCATTACTGGCCGAACGAGCCCGAGGGCGAGGAAAGCCATGCCTCGCTGCGCTTCATCTGCGGCTGGGATACCCGCCCCGAAGAGGTCGAGGCGGTTCTGTCACTGCTCCGTCAGGGCTAAGGCCAGCAGGTCGAGCGCATGAGCGACAGTGGCGGCGCGGATCCCCGCGCGGCCAAGATCGCCGAAGTCAACCAGCTCCGTGCGCGTGCCCTGCGCATCCGAGATCCCGAAACAGACGCGGCCCACCGGCTTTTCGGGCGAGCCGCCGCCCGGGCCCGCGACGCCCGTGACCGAGACCGTAAGCCCAGCGCGCGAATGCTTGCGCGCGCCTGCGGCCATTTCGGCGGCGGTTTCCTCGCTGACCGCACCAAAGCGCTCGAGCGTCTCGGCGCGCACGCCGATCATCTCCATCTTGGCCGCGTTGGAATAGGTGACAAAGCCACGGTCAACGACATCGGAAGAGCCTGCGATCTCGGTCAGCGCGCCGACGATCAGCCCGCCGGTGCAGCTTTCCGCCGTGGCGATCATCACGCCCTTGCGGCGCGCAAGCTCTAGAACCGTTTCCGCGTTCATGTCGATCCTCAGCCCATCAGGAAGCCGTGTGCAGCACCCGCGGCCAGCATCGTCGCGATCCCGGCGAAAAGTCCAGCCCAAAGGTCATCGATCATAATGCCGTCGGCATCCCCGCGACGATCAGCCCGGCCGACGAGCCAGGGTTTCCAGATGTCGAAGAGGCGGAAGAAGATGAAGGCGGCGAGCCAGCCCGGATAGGGGAAGACATCCGAGGGCAGGCCCATGAGCCAGAAGCCCGCCGAGGGGAAACAAAGCGCCAGCCATTGGCCCGCGACCTCGTCGATGACGAATTCACGCGGGTCCTTGTCGGCATGGCCGACGACGGCGTGCCGCACCGACCAAAAGCCGAGGATCGTCACCAGAACGGTCGCCGCCGCCAGCAGTGGGAAATGACCAAGCCAATGCAGGCCGACGCCGACCGCGACGGCGACAGCCGAGGCCCAGGTGCCCGAGGCCGGGCGCAGATAGCCGAGGCCAAAAACGGTTGCGATCTGTTTGTGCATGGTTCAGCCTATCACAAGAGTTGCCGTTGCGATCGAGGCGATGCCTTCGCTGCGGCCGGTGAAACCCAGACGCTCCGAGGTCGTGGCCTTGACGCTGATGCGGTCGGGTTCAAGGCCCATGATCTCGGCAAGGCGCTGCTGCATCGCGCTTGCATGGGGCCCGATTTTCGGGAATTCGCAGATCAGCGTGACATCGGCATTGGCAAGGCGAAAGCCTTTTTCTGCCGCAAGATCAACCGCATGTTTGAGAAAGATCGAACTGTCCGCACCTTTCCACTTCGCATCGGAAGGTGGGAAGTGGCGGCCGATATCGCCCTCGGCCAAGGCGCCATAGATCGCATCGGTCAGCGCATGCATCCCGACATCGGCGTCGGAATGGCCGACGAGGCCCTTGTCATGGGCGATCTGCACGCCGCAAAGCCAGAGATGAGTGCCGGGGCCGAAAGCATGGACATCAAAGCCATTGCCAAGGCGGATATCGGTGATCGACATATCCTGTTCCAGAATTTTTTCGGCCCGGGCAAAGTCCTGCGGCCAGGTGAGTTTGAGATTGGTTTCGCTGCCCTCGGTCACGGTGACGACAAGACCGGCGCGGCGTGCGAGCTCGACATCATCGGCTGCGCCCTCTGGCGCGGCGCGATGGGCCGCGAGAATGGCGTCAAGCGCGAAGCCCTGCGGGGTCTGGGCGCGATAGAGCCCTTCGCGGTCGGCGGTGCCGGTGACCTTGCCGTCTTCGGCGCGCCACAAGGCATCGGTCACCGCAAGGGCAGGTGCGGCGGCGCGCGCACCCTCTTGCAGCGCGGTGACCACGCCCGCGATGACCTCGGGCGAGACCAGAGGTCGGGCGCCGTCGTGGATCAGCACATGGGTGACGCCGCTGCCCGCGAGGCTTTCAAGGCCCGCGCGCACACTTTCCGAGCGTGTGCCCCCCCCTGCAATCAGGGTGACGGCGCCGCCAAATTCGCGCAGGCCGCGGGCCATATCCTCAGGGTGAAGCGTGAGAATGATTCTAGAAAATCCGTGGAATGCTTTGATAGTGCGTGACAATACGCTTTCACCAGCCAAGGCCCTCCATTGTTTGGGAAGGCCGCTGCCAGCGCGTGTGCCGCGACCTGCGGCGGTGATAAGGACGGCGAATGTATCCGGGATCTGCATGGCGTATGATTAGGCGAGCCGCGCGCGCAAGGCAATTGCTGGCGGTGTCGCAGCGCGCACAGCCCCACGAGATCGCCAACGGCTGCGCTTCAAGGTGGCGTGAAGGGGCCATGACCCTTATAAGATCAGAAAAATTTCCCGGAGAGCCCCATGACCGCGACCCCCGTTTTTGATCCTGCCAAGGATGCCGCCGCCATTGCTGCGACCAAGCTGGTCCAGCCCGGAATGAAGCTTGGTCTTGGCACCGGATCGACGGCGGTGGTCTTCGTGCACCGGCTGGCCGAGCGAGTGAAGGCCGAGGGCTTTGCCTTGCGCTGCGCCTCGACCTCGAAAGCGACGGCGGAGCTTGCGCAATCGCTGGGGCTCAGCATCGAGACGCTGGACGAGATCGGCTGGCTCGATCTAACCATCGACGGCGCCGACGAGGTCGATCCGGCGCTCAATCTGATCAAAGGGGGCGGGGCCGCCCATCTGCGCGAAAAGATCGTGGCGACGGCCTCGGACCGCATGGTGGTGATTGCGGACGACTCGAAAGTGGTCGATCAGCTCGGCCGCTTCCCGCTGCCGGTCGAGGTCATTCCCTTCGGTTGGGAAGCGACGCGCCTGCTGATCGAGCGCGGTCTGGCCGGGCTTGGCTATGGCGGCCGTCCGGTCGAGCGCCGTGAAAAGGGCGGCGCGCCGGTGCTGACCGACGAGGGGAATTATGTCCTTGATCTCAAGCTTGAAGCCATCTCCGACGCGCCGGCGTTAGCGATGATGTTATCCTCTGTCGCCGGGGTGGTTGAACACGGGCTTTTCCTGAATATCTGCTCTATGGCCATCATTGGGCAAAAGGATGGCACTGTCGTCGAGTTGGGTGGTGAGGACAAAGCATGACCTTCGATTATGATCTCTTCGTCATCGGGGGCGGGTCCGGGGGCGCGCGCGCCTCGCGGATTTCAGCCGGAGAATATGGCGCGCGGGTGGCCGTCGCCGAGGAAAGCCGTATGGGGGGCACTTGCGTCATCCGCGGCTGCGTCCCCAAGAAGCTGATGATCTATGGCTCGCAGATGCCGAAAGAGATCGAAGAGGCGCGGGGCTATGGCTGGGTCGATGCCAGCGTCGGGCCCTTTGATTGGCCGATGTTCCGCGACAAGCTGAACCGCGAGCTTAACCGGCTTGAGGCCGCCTATACCAACGGCATGGTCAATGCCGGGGTCGATACCTACAAAAGCCGCGCGCGCATCGTCGACCCCCATACGGTCGAGCTGTCCGATGGCACGCGCTATACCACGAAGCATATTTTGATCGCGGTCGGCGGTCGTCCGGCGCTGCCGGGGATTGAGGGGGAAGAGCATGGGCTCATCTCGGACGATCTGTTCCAGCTTGAACGCCTGCCGGGCAAGGTTCTGCTGGTGGGCGGCGGCTATATCGCCTGCGAATTCGCGACCATTCTGAACGGCTTTGGCTGCAAGACCATCCTCGCCTATCGCGGCGATGCCCTGCTGCGCGGCTTTGACGAAGAGATGCGCGACCATGTTTCGAGCCAGGTCGTCAATTCGGGGATCGAGCTGCGCGTGCAAGTGACGCCGAAGCGTCTGGAAAAGGTCGGCGAGCGTGTGCTCGTGACCTTTGACGACGACCAGCAGGAAGAATTCGACGACGTGATCTTCGCGACGGGTCGCAAGCCCTACACGTGGGATCTTGGGCTCGAGAATGTCGGGGTCAAGCTGGGCCCGAATGGCCAGATCCTTGTCGATGAATGGTCGCAGACCTCGGTGCCCTCGATCTATGCGGTTGGCGATGTCACCGATCTCGTCAATCTGACGCCGGTCGCGATCCGGGCGGGGCACAATTTCGCCGATACCGTTTTTGGCGGCAAACCGAAGCCCTGCGATTTCTCGCAGGTGCCGAGCGCCGTCTACACCCGTCCGCATGAGCTGGCGACCATTGGCCTGACCGAAGAGCAGGCGGCGGCGCGCGGTCAGGTCGACATTTATTCCGGTGGCTTCCGCCCGATGCGCTCGCTTTTCGCGGGCTCCGAGGCGCGCTCGGTGATGAAGCTGATCGTTGACGTTGAAACCGATCTCGTGCTCGGTTGCCATATCTTTGGCCCGGATGCGGGCGAGATGTTGCAGATGGTCGCCGTGGCGATGGGCATGGGCGCAACCAAGGCTGATTTCGATCGCGCGGTGGCGATCCATCCGACGGTTGCCGAAGAGCTGGTGACGATGCGAAAACCGGTGCGCCGGGTCGGCGAGGCCAAGCCTGCGACCCTTCGGCACAGTGCGGTTTCTTGACATTCCGCGCATAAGCTCCAGTTTCTAAGACGAAGAAGATCGAAGGTTGAACGAGGCGAGGCGTATGGCAGCACAGGGCCCTTGGGGCGGTGGCGGAGACAATGGCAAGGGCGGCGACAAGAAGCCGCCTCAATCCGGGCCTCAGCGCCCCTGGGGGGAAGCGGGCGGCAATGATGATCGCAACCGTCAGCAACCGCCGGGTGGACCGCGCCGTGGTGAACAGATCCCCGAGATCGAAGAGCTGGTGCGCAAAGGTCAGGATCGCCTTCGCGTGCTGATGGGCGGTCGCGGCGGCTCGGGTGGTCCGGGCGGCGGCGGTCCGCGCGGGCAGGGGCCGCGTTTCTCGCTGGGTCGCGGCACTTGGGCAATCATCGGCATCGGTGCCGTGGCTGTCTGGGCGTTTTCGAGCTTCTATCAGGTCACGACCGGCGAACAATCGGTCGAGCTGTTGTTCGGCAAACCGGTCTCGATCGGCACGGAAGGTCTGAACTTCGCGCCTTGGCCGGCGGTGCGCGCCGAGGTGGTCAACGTCACCGGCGAGCGCGTGACCGAGATCGGCACCGGCAAGGCCGGACCGCTCGACAGCGGGCTGATGCTGACGCGCGACCAGAATATCGTCGATATGGAATATCAGGTGGTTTGGAACGTCTCTGACCCCGAGAAATTCCTGTTCAACCTCGCAGATCCGCGCGACACCATCCGCGCCGTCGCGGAATCGGCGATGCGCGACATCGTTGCCCGCTCTGAGCTGGCGCCGATCCTGAACCGCGACCGCGGCGCGATCGCCAGCGATCTGACCATGCAGATCCAGCAGACGCTCGATGCCTATGACGCGGGCATCCATGTGCTGCGCGTCAACCTCGACCGCGCCGATCCGCCGTCCGAAGTGATCGACAGCTTCCGTGAAGTGCAGGCCGCGCAGCAAGAGCGTGACCGGCTGGAAAAAGAGGCCGACGCCTATGCCAACCGCGTTCTCGCAAGCGCGCGTGGTGAATCTGCGGCGATGATCGAACGCGCCGAGGCCTATCGCGCCGAAGCCGTGAACAGCGCTCAGGGTGAGGCTGCGCGCTTCAACTCGGTCTATGACGAATATGTCAAAGCGCCGGAAGTCACCCGCCGCCGGATGTATATCGAAACCATGGAAAAGGTCCTCGGCGGCGCCAGCAAGATCATTCTTGACGGCAAGGCCTCGGAATCGGGGGTTGTTCCCTACCTTCCGCTCGATCAACTGCGGAAACTGCCCGTCCCGGGCTCTGATCAGGCCGGAGGGACCAACTGATGAAACGTGCACTTTCCGTTCTTGCTCTGCCGATTCTGGTCGTCGTGGCAGTCGTCGTCATGGCGTCGGTCTATATCGTCGATGTCCGCGAAAAGGTTCTGGTGCTGCGCTTCGGCGAGGTGGTCGAGGTTCGCGAACAGCCCGGCCTTTATGTCAAAGTGCCGCTGATCGACGATGTCATGCGCTATGACGCGCGTATTCTCGGCCTGCCGACCAAGCCGATGGAGGTCACGCCGCTCGATGACCGCCGTCTTGTGGTCGATGCCTTCGCGCGCTGGCAGATCGTCGATGTCGGCCGCTTCCGCCGCGCCACCGGCAATGGCGGGATCGATCTGGCGCAGACCCGGCTTGAGCCGATCGTGACCAATGCGATTCGTCAGGTGCTGGGTTCGGTGCCCTCGACCACGGTTCTGTCGAATGACCGGACCGGTCTGATGAACCAGATTCGCGACAAGGCCCGCTCTGAGGCCGAAGATCTTGGCGTGCGCATCATCGACGTGCGTCTCACCCGGACCGATCTGCCCGCCCAAAACCTCAACGCGACTTATGCGCGGATGCGGGCCGAACGTGAGCGTGAAGCCGCTGACGAAATCGCGCGCGGCGGTGAGGCGGCGCAGCGCGTTCGCGCAGCCGCCGACCGGACTGTGGTCGAGCTGACCTCGGAAGCGCGCAAGAAATCCGAAGTGGTTCGCGGTGAGGCCGATGCCCGACGCAACGCCATCTTTGCCGATGCTTTCGGTCGCGACCCCGAGTTCTTCGCCTTCACCCGCTCGATGACTGCCTTCGAGCGTGCGCTGAAATCGGAGAACAGCTCGATGGTGATCACGCCGGATGGTGAGTTCTTCGATTATTTTCGCAATGACGGGGCTGATCGCGCCAATCCGAACCCCAATCCGCGCCCGGCCGCTTCGACCGCGCTGGACACGGCTCCGACGACCGAAGGCGCTGACGCTCTGGCCCCGCCGGTGACCGACCGCGAGGGCAAGCCCTTGGGAGCGGACGCTGGTGTGACCCTGACGCCGATGCCGGAAGAGCTGGCAACGCCGCCGCAGGCGCCTGCGGTCGTCGCCCCCGGAGGGGCTGCGGCTCCGGCCAACTAAGCTCACGGAAGAGCGATCCTTTGTGAGAACAACTTTAAGCCGATCCCGGAACCTGGGGTCGGCTTTTCCGTTTCCTCTCGGGCTGGTCACGATCAGTTCACTGTCCGAGAGGGTGATTTATTTGCAACGGCGCGGATTTATCCTTTCATCGCACATATGTGGCTGACAGCTTTCGGGCTGACAGTCGAACCCCATGGAGCGGATCCTCATGAAGACATTTTCCCCCCGCTATCTCCTGACCGCGTCGAGCGTCGTTCTGGCGCTGGCGCTGAGCCCGGTGATCGCGCAGGAAGCGGCGAGCCATGCGCAAGGCGCCGCGAATGACAACAGCTCGCTCACGGACAAGGCGAGCCATCCGGTCCTGACAAGCTTCGCGGATCTGGTCGAGCAGGTCAGCCCGGCCGTGGTCAATATCACCACCACCGCGACTGTCGCCGCTCCGGCCGGCGGCAATCCCTTCTTCCCCGAGGGCAGCCCGTTTTCCGACCTCTTCCGTGACTTCGGCTTCCCGGGGCCGGATGGACGTGGTGGGCGACCGCAGGCCGAGCAGAAATCAAATGCGCTCGGCTCGGGTTTCGTCGTTTCGGCCGATGGGCTGATCGTGACGAACAACCACGTCATCGACGGCGCTGATGAGATCGAGGTCGAGTTCTATTCGGGCAAGCGCCTGCCGGCGAAGGTCGTGGGCAAGGATGACAAGACCGACATCGCCGTGCTCAAGGTCGAAAGCCCGGACAAACTGCCCTTCGTCAAATTTGGTGACAGCGACAAGGCGCGGGTCGGCGACCTGGTGCTGGCGCTCGGCAACCCGCTTGGGCAGGGCTTCTCGGCGACGACCGGGATCGTCTCGGCGCGCAACCGCGCTTTGACCGGCAGCTATGACGATTTCATCCAGACCGATGCGGCAATCAACCGGGGCAACTCCGGCGGCCCGCTTTTCAATATGGATGGCGAGGTCATTGGCGTGAACACGGCGATTTTGTCGCCGAATGGCGGCTCGATCGGGATTGGCTTCTCGATGGCGTCGAATGTCGTGGCCAAGGTCGTGCAGCAGCTTGAACAGTTCGGTGAGACCCGGCGCGGCTGGCTTGGCGTCAAAATTCAGGACGTGACGCCGGATATCGCCGATTCTTTGGGGCTGGCGGCGCAAAGCGGCGCACTGGTGACCGATGTTCCGGCAGGCCCGGCTGCGGATGCCGGAATGAAAGCGGGCGATATCATCACCAAATTCGCGGGTGGCGATGTCAAGGATATCCGCGAGTTGCTGCGCCATGTCGCCGATGCGCCGGTTGGCGAGAAGGTCGATGTGACCGTGCTGCGCGAGGGCAAGCCGGTCGACTTGCAGGTGACGCTTGGGCGGCGCGAGCTGGCCGAGGGTGGTCCGACGGCCAGCACCACGGTCGATTCGGCCAAGGCCAGCGCCTCGGATCTGCTCGGAATGACGGTCGCGCCGCTCACGCCCGAAATCGCGGCTGAACTTGGCGTGTCGAAGGACATGAAGGGTCTTGTCGTGCAATCGGTCGATTCGACGGGTGCGGCGTCTGACAAGGGGCTGGCTGCGGGCGATGTCATCACCGAAGCGGGCCAGCAGCCGGTCGCGTCTTTGGACGATCTGCAAAGCCAGATCTCGCAAGCGAAAGAGGCGGGCCGCAAGTCGATCCTGATTCTTGTGCGTCGCGCGGGTGAGCCGCGCTTTGTCGCGCTTTCGATCGACAGCGCCAAGTAATCGCGTTGCGCAGCCCGGTTCCGCAGATGCGGAGCTGGGCGACAGATCATCTGCGGATATGAAAAAGGGGCGCCCGACGGCGCCCCTTTCGCATCTTATCGCATGATTTACTGCGCGGCGGGTGCAGCCGGTGCGGCCGGAGCAGTTGCTTCCAGCTCTTTCATGATCGCGGTCACGGCATCCATGCCCGCGGTGAAGCCGGTGAGCGAGAGGTTCAGCTTGACGACCTGATCGGGCGGAGCACCGAAGGGCGAAACCGTGACCGTGGCGCCTTTGCCTTTTTTGAGCGTCGCAAGCTCGGCATCGTTCACGCCGACGCGGGCAATACAGCCCATCTGCGCGCAAACCATGAAGGGATAGGCCTGCGGCTTGTTCGCATCGACTTGAAGCACCAGACCGTGCTGGAGATCGGTTTCCAGCGGCGCAACCAAGGTGATGATGGCCGAAACTTTGCCCGAAACCGGCACGACCGAGGCCTCGGCCACGGCGCCGCCGTCCGAATCCTTCAGAAGCTGATAGAGCTCGCAGGGGTCTTTCCCATCGGGCGTCTTGATGCAGCGCAGGGCCCAGTCGCCATGGGTGGTCTTGACATAGGTCTGGCCGATCTGAGCGTCAGCGGCGCTGGTCGGAATCGCCGGCGCTGCCGGAGCAGCTGCCGCAGGGGCGGCCGGAGCAGCGGCAGCCGGAGCGGCTGCGGCAGGTGCGGCTTCGGTCGTCGCCGGAGCCGGGGTGGTTTCAGCAGGGGCGGCCGCTGCCGGAGCCTCAGGGGTGGCGGCAGGTGCGGTGGTGTCCTGAGCGAACGCCATTCCCGCGCTGCTGGCGATGGAGAAAACCGCTGCGATCAGCGCGGGGGAAGTCCTGTAAACCATGGTCCTCTTCCTTTGGTTTTTGCTCTTGCTCCGCTCCTAGCACGGCCCAAGAGCCTTGTCAGGGCAGAACGGCGCGGCTGCCTTCACAGATTCGCGCCGTTTCTGTCACGGGGCGCACGGAAACGCGGCCGCACAGGTGAATCTCGCAAAGGTCGGAAAAAGTTCCAAAAGATAAGGTCCAGCATTTCTGCTGGACCTTGTTTCAACCATCCCTGCCGGACTTGCCGGTCATTATTCATCAAAAGCTAGTTTCGTGTCGTGAAACCGTCAACTATCTGATTGGTTAGGTGCGCGGATGCCCGGTTGAGAGAAAAAAAGTCGCGCCCGAAGGCGCGACAGTCCAACAGGGAGGAAGTATCGCACCACATCACAAGGGTGCGATGGGACCAGATTGGCACAGATTGGTAAAGTTTGTATTGTCCAGTCTCTCTCTCTGCGCTTTTTTGCCGATCCGAGGTGCATAAATGCTCAAGGCCATCAATCTTGAAGAAGGAACCGTCTTTGTCGGAGGTGGGGGCGAGGGCTATCACAGCCCGCAAACGCTGCTCTTGAAATATGCCAACCGGCACGGGCTGATCGCGGGCGCAACCGGCACGGGCAAGACCGTGACGCTGCAAACTTTGGCCGAATCCTTTTCGCTCGCCGGGGTGCCGGTCTTTCTGGCCGATGTGAAGGGCGATCTCGCGGGGCTGAGCCAGATCGGCGGCGGGGATGCGAAGCTCGCGGCGAGCTTTCAAAGCCGCGCCGAGACCATCGGCTGCGAGATGGAGTATCAGGCCTTTCCGGTGACTTTCTGGGATGTCTGGGGCGAGGAGGGCCATCCCGTCCGCACCACGCCGACCGAAATGGGGCCCTTGCTGCTCTCGCGGCTGATGGGGCTGACCGATGCGCAGGAAGGGGTCCTGAACATCGCGTTCCGCGCCGCCGATGAGCAGGGGCTCGCGCTTCTCGATCTGAAGGACCTGCAATCCATGCTGGTCTGGGTCGGTCAGAACGCCAAAGAGCTGAGCCTGAAATACGGCAATGTCTCGACGGCCTCGGTTGGCGCCATCCAGCGCTCGCTGCTGGTGCTCGAAAACGAAGGCGGCCAGCTTTTGTTCGGTGAACCTGCGCTGGCGCTGGCCGATTTGATCCGGACCGATGGGGCGGGCCGCGGGATGATCAATATTCTCGCCGCCGAGCGGATGATGAATGCGCCGACGCTTTATGCGACCTTCCTGCTTTGGCTGATGTCCGAACTTTTCGAGCAGCTGCCCGAGGTCGGCGATCCTGACAAACCGAAGATCGCCTTTTTCTTCGACGAGGCGCATCTGCTGTTCAACAACGCCTCGCCCGCGCTGATCGCGAAGATCGAGCAGGTGGCGCGGCTGATCCGCTCAAAAGGGGTCAGCGTCTGGTTTATCTCGCAAAATCCGGCGGATTTGCCCGATCAGGTGCTGAGCCAGCTTGGCAACCGCGTCCAGCACGCGCTGCGCGCCTTTACCGCCAAGGATCAGAAAGCCTTGCGGATGGCGGCGGAAAACTATCGCCCGAACCCAGCCTTCGATACCGCCGCGGCGATCCAGCATGTCGGGACGGGCGAGGCGGTGACTTCGTTTCTGGAACCCAAAGGGGTTCCGGGCATTGTCGAGCGCACGCTGATCCGCCCGCCCTATGCGCGGTTGGGCACGATCACGGACGCCGAGCGCGCGGCGATTCTGGCGGCCTCGCCGATGGCGGCGAAATACGATCAGACGATCGACCGCGATTCCGCCTATGAGATTCTGGCGCGGCGCGCCCAGTCGGGGAGCGCAATGGGCACCTCTGCGGACGGCACGGGCCAAACTGGTGATGCGAGCGCCGGTCAAGGCGAGTTCAATCGCGGTCGCCGTTACGAGCCCGCCGGTCATTCCAGCGCAACGACAAGCGCCACGAAAGGCTCGACGCAAAGCGCGACGCGCGGCAGGCAGAGCGATTCCATCATCACCACCTTCGGCAAAAGCCTTGCACGACAGGCGGGCGCCGAGGCGGGGCGGATGCTCAGGGGTGCGCTCGGGACGTTTTTGCGGGGAAAATAAGCGTTGGGGCGGTCTCGGCTGCGAGCTCGCCCCGCTCCGCAAGAATCGCGATCAGGATCAGGATATGGCGGCGGAGTTGATAATCCGCCGCGCCGCTCTGACGCGCGCGATCCAGGCGCTGCTCTTCGGGATAAAGCCGGGCCAGGTTGGCCTTGGGCGAGGGGATATCCTCGCCCGGCAACAGGCGGCGCAGATCGCGGTTGCGCCGCCACAGGGGCAGGCCGTGGCGGGCGGTCTCGACCAGCAGCCGGGGCCGTCGCAGCGGGCGGGCAAACAGTTTCAGGCAAAGCGGATTGGTCTCGGGCATCACGCTCATCATGACCTCGTGGCTTGGGATGTCCGGCCAGTTAAGCGTGAGGTGGCGGGCGTTGCGCGGAAGGGGGCCGCAGCGCACGCAACGGCAGCAAGTCTTTAGGGTTTGTTAGGAATTGTTACGCAATTCGTAATGAGTTCCCGAGTGAACGGAACTCACGTTTTTAACCCGACAGAGACCGCTGCCACGGTCTCATGCAGGCCGGAAAAGGAATTTATCATGACAATACTGCCGGGCGATTTTGCCGCAGACACAAGTGCCTCCGGAATGCTCGTCGGACATGGCGCCGTGCCTGCGCCTGATATGGCCGGGCCGGTGAGCGCGATCCCCCATCTCGACGATTTGACCTATTATCTGCGCCATATCGAAGGTGGGGAAACCATTCGGGCCTTGGCGCGCGAGGCGGGCTGCCATGCCTCGACCATTTTGCGCCGTATTCGCCGAATCGAAGAGCGGCGCGATGATCCGGTCGTTGATCAGGCGCTGGAAAAGGCGCTGCACCAGCCGAATGCTGATCGCCAAGAGCCGCTCAAGCGGCGCGAGACCGAGCAATTGCGCCGGATTTTGCGTCGTCTGAGCGAAGCGCGTGCGGTGCTGATCGTCGCCGAGGGGATGGATAAGGCGATTGTCGCGCGTGACGAGATCCGGACCGCGATCCTTGACCGCAACCTTGCCGAGAAGATGGCGATGAACGGCTGGATCACGCTGAAGGCGCGGGGGCGGATGAGCCATTATGTGATCTCGACGGCCGGGCGCGAGGTGCTGAAGGCGGCAATTGGCGGGCATCAGGCGCGGGGGCTGCCCCGTCGCGCCGATTTCGACGAGGCGGTTCCGGTCGGTCAACCCGAGTCCGCCCCTCAGGCTGAGGGGGAGGACGAACAGCGTGCGGCGCAGCGTCTTTGGGGCGAACGCGTGCTCGAAGACCCCGAAGACGGCACCCGCCGCCGCTTTCGCGTCAACCTCGCCGAAAGCCCGCTGCGCCTGCTGGGCCGCCGCCTTGACGCCGATGGCCGACCGTTTCTGGCACCAGAGCTGATCGCGGCGGGCGAGCGCCTGCGCGATGATTTCGAGCTTGCCCAGCTTGGCCCACGCGTCGCCCAGAACTGGGACAGTTTTCTGACGGCGGGGACGCAAAGCTCCTCCTTCGGCCGGGGGTTCGGCGGCGGCTCGGACAGCGCGCGCAATCGGGTCGCCGCTGCCCTGCGCGAGCTGGGTCCGGGGATGGGCGACCTTTGCCTGCGGGTCTGCTGCTATCTCGAAGGGATCGAAACCACCGAGCGGCGCCTGGGTTGGTCGGCGCGTTCGGGCAAAATCGTACTTCGTCTCGCGCTCATCCGGTTGGACATGCATTACCGCAAGGAATATGGCGACGGCCTGCCGCTGATCGGGTGACCTGCAAGCCCGCGCGCGTCAGGCGGCGTTCTTGGCCGGATTATCGCGCAACCAGTCCAGGATCGACTGCGGTGAAGTCGCGCCATAGGGATCACTTGGGCAATCGTCGACCCGACCGGGCTCCTCGAACCAGGCCTCGATCACGCCGTCATTGACGATCGCGGCATAACGCCAGCTGCGGGCGCCAAAGCCGAGATTGTCCTTGCGCACCAACATGCCCATGCGCTCGGTGAACTCCCCCGAGCCATCCGGGATCACCTGGACCATATCGAGATCAAGGCTTTTGGCCCATTGGTTCATGACGAAGCTGTCATTGACCGAGATGCAGTAGATCTCATCAAGGCCAAGTGCCTTGAGACCGACTGCTGCGGCCTCAAAGCCGGGAAGCTGATAGGTCGTGCAGGTGGGCGTAAAAGCGCCCGGCAGCGAAAAAAGCAGCACGCGGCGGTGCTTGAAATAATCGTCGCTGGTCATCGGTTGCCAGCGATAGGGATTCGGACCGGGCAGTGAGTCGTCACGCACCCGGGTTTGGAAGGTAACAAACGGAACGGTTTCGCCGGTTTTCATCACTAATACTTTCGTCACATGGTCGGGCCCCGCGGTGGGGGCCGAAGATCCTGAGGAATGTCTTCATTCTGTCGTGGTGGCGGCGTTGATCAAGCGAAGAGAAGGTTCTAAGTTAATCGGAAATTATCCGAGGGAATTGCCATGGCCGACCTGCCACCCCAGCTGCGTCACCCTGAAAAGGCTCACCGACCGGATCAGGCCCAGCCCAAGAAGCCGTCCTGGATCCGCGTCAAGGCGCCGACGAGCGAGGGCTATAAGCAAACCCGCGACATCCTGCGCGAAAACCGTCTGTCCACCGTCTGCGAAGAGGCCGGTTGCCCCAACGTCGGCGAATGCTGGAGCCAGGGTCACGCCACCATGATGATCATGGGCGAGATCTGCACGCGCGGCTGTTCGTTCTGCAACGTCCAGACCGGCAAACCGAATGCGCTCGATGTCTTCGAGCCGGGCCGCGTCGCTCATGCCGTCCAAAAGCTCGGGCTGAACCATGTCGTGCTGACCTCGGTCGACCGCGACGATCTTGACGATGGCGGGGCCGAGCATTTCGCCCAGACCATCCGCGCGATCCGCCACCGCTCGCCGAAATCGACGATCGAGGTCCTGACCCCCGACTTTCTGAAATCAAAGCCGGGCGCGCTCGAAACCGTCGTCGAAGCGCGGCCCGATGTCTTCAACCACAACCTCGAAACCGTGCCGGGGCTTTATCCCACGGTCCGTCCGGGCGCGCGCTATTTCCATTCGCTGCGGCTGTTGCAGCGCGTGAAAGAGCTTGATCCGGCGATGTTCACCAAATCCGGAATCATGGTTGGGCTGGGCGAGGACCGTCAGGGCGTCTTGCAGGTCATGGACGATATGCGCGCTGCCGATATCGATTTCATGACCATCGGCCAATATCTTCAGCCGACGCCGAAACACCACCGCGTCGATCGTTTCGTCACGCCCGAAGAGTTCGAAAGCTATCAGCGCGCTGCCTTTGGCAAGGGTTTCCTGATGGTCTCGGCGACGCCGCTCACGCGGTCGAGCTATCATGCCGGCGACGATTTCGCGCAACTGCGCGATGCCCGGTTGAAAAAACTCGGTCTCGCCTGAGGAAGCTCAGCAAAGGGCTTGCCGAGCGCGGGGAAGCCCGTTATTTGCAAGCCATTGCACGCGCCACACTTTACGGCTCGGGCAAGCGCAAGCTCGGTTGAGTTTGGGGATATGGTGGAATGGTAGACACGGCAGACTCAAAATCTGCTGGCGCAAGCCGTATCGGTTCGAGTCCGATTATCCCTACCACATCAGACAAGTCGCAGAAGCACGGGGCCTCGGTCCCGTGTTCTTCTTTGCGGGGCAGGCTTTGGTCTGGCAGGTCCAAGCTTTGGACAATCCCGGACGCCAGTGATTGCAACCGCGCGGCGGCAGGAGCATTCTTTCGGACAAGATGAAGGAGCCTCTGATGACGATGTCTCACGCCTTGCGCAATCTGGTCCCGATTGATCTGCCGATTTTTCAAGCGCCCATGGCCGGGGTCTCCACGCCGGCACTTGCGGCGGCGGTTTCCGAGGCAGGCGGGCTTGGCGCGCTGGGGCTGGGTGCCTCAAATGTTGCGGCGGCGGGCACGGCCATCGCCGAGCTGAAGGCCCGGACGCAGGCGCCTTTCAACGTCAATTTCTTCTGCCACGAACCCGCCCGCCGCGATGCGGCGCTCGAGGCGCGCTGGATCGCGCGCATGGCGCCGCTCTTTGCCGATTATGGCGCGGTGCCGCCAGCGGCGCTGGCCGAGATCTATGAGAGCTTTCGCAGCACCGATGCCTTCCTCGAGCTTGTGCTCGCGACGCGCCCGGCGGTTGTGAGCTTCCATTTCGGTCTGCCCTTGCCCCATCAGATTGCGGCGATGCGGGGGGCGGGGCTGGTCATTCTTGTCAGCGCCACCTCACTGGCCGAGGCGCGCGCGATTGTCGCGGCGGGGTGTCATGGCGTGATCGCGCAGGGTTGGGAGGCTGGGGGGCATCGCGGCATCTTCGACCCCAATGGGCCGGATGAGCGGCTGTCCTGCGCCGATCTGACCCGGCTCTTGGTGCGTGAGATCTCGGTGCCGGTAATCGCGGCGGGAGGCATTATGGACGGCGCCGATATCCGTCGCGCCTTGGCTAATGGCGCGGCGGCGGCGCAGCTCGGGACGGCCTTTGTCGGCTGCCCTGAAAGCGCGGCTGATGCGGCCTATCGCGCGCGGATGGCCTCGGGGGGCGAGACGGTGATGACGCGGGTGATCTCGGGGCGTCCGGCGCGCTGTCTGACCAATCGTTTCACGGCTTGGGGCGAGGATGTCGCCGCGAGCGAGGTCGCCTCTTACCCCTGCGCTTACGATCTTGGCAAAAGCCTGAATGCGGCGGCGAAGGCGCAGGGCGAAAGCGGCTTTGGCGCGCAATGGTCGGGCACGCAGGCCGCGCGGGCGGGCAGCCGCCCTGCGGCGGAGCTGATGGCCGAACTCGGGCGTGAGCTGGCCGAAGCAGAGGCATCGGCGCGCCCGTAATCGCGGAGGAAGCGGAGTACTTCGGGCCGCGTAATCCGGGGACAAGAGATGAGCCATTCGGGCATAAGGCCGAAGCGTGAAGAAATTGTCTCGGAACTGTCATTCCTGACGCCTGATGGGGTTGCAGCCGCCGAAAAGCTTGTCTAGAAGCACCCTCAGTTGGGGCGTGGCCAAGTGGTAAGGCATCGGTTTTTGGTACCGTGTACCGTAGGTTCGAATCCTACCGCCCCAGCCAAATTTCTGAAAAACTGAACCAAGACAATCTGTTGACGCAGAGCCGGACCTGCTGGCCCGGGCTGTTCCGTTTGTCTTGATCTGTCCGCGAGACGCGTTGGGGCCTGCAAAGGCAAACGCCGGGCATCTCTCCCGGCGTCTTTTCATTGACCGCTCAGAATGAAATCGGCGCAGCGTTCGCCGATCATGATTGTCGGCGCATTGGTATTGCCGCTGACCAGCGCGGGCATGACCGAGCAATCCGCGATCCGCAGTCCTTTCATGCCCCGCAGCCTCAGTGTCGGATCGACGACCGCGAGATCATCGACCCCCATCTTCGCGGTGCAAGAGGGGTGGAAGACGGTCTTGGCAAAGCGGCGGCAATGCGCCTCGAGCCCCTCGGGCGTGTCACCGGCGGGGCCGGGCGCGAGCTCCTCGGTCAGAAGACTCGCCAAGGCAGGCGCCCGCAGGATGCGACGGCAGAGCGAGACCCCGCGCATCATGGTCTGGATGTCGTGATCGGTCGAGAGATTGTTGGCATGAAGAACCGGCAAAGCGCGCGGATCGGCACTGTGCAGGGTGACCACGCCGCGAGAGGTCGGGCGCAGACAGCAGGGGTTCAGCGAAATCCCATGCTGCTGGGGCGGCGCGCGGTCGGCATCACCGACCAGCACTGGCACGACATGGATCTGGACATCCGGGCGGCCCGTGCCCGCGGTATCCAGAAAACCGCCCGATTCAATCACATTCGAGGCGAGAATCCCGGTCCGCGTCAGCAGATATTGCGCCATCAGCCGGACCGCGCGCAGCCCGCGATCCGCGCCGTAAAGGCTGATCGGATCGCGCAGCCCGCCATAGACCGAAGCCGCGATATGGTCCTGATAATTCCGGCCAACCCCGTCGAGCCGATGGCTCTGCGCGATCCCATGCGGGGCCAAAGCCTCCTCCGGGCCGATCCCCGACAGCATCAGGATTTTCGGCGTCCCGAGCCCACCCGCCGAGAGAATGACCTCATGGCGCGCGGTAAAGCTCTGGACCTGACCATTGCTCATGCGGACCTCGACGCCGTAAACGCGGTCGCTCTCGATCAGCAGACGCTGGACCTCGGCGCCATGGCGCAAGGTCAGGCGCGGGTTCTTGCGGATCGGGCCGAGATAGGTCACCGCCGTCGATGCGCGCCGCCCGTTCTGCGTGGTCGATTGGAAAAAGCCCACGCCCTCTTGTTTCGCCCCGTTGAAATCCTGCGTCAGCGGCAGGCCCGCCTGTTGCGCCGCGCGCAGGAACGCATAGGCTAAGGGATGGCGATGCGCGGGGTCCGAGACGGTCAGGGGGCCTTCCGTGCCGTGGAACTCATCGGCAAGACGGCAATTCGCCTCGGCCTTGCGGAAATAGGGCAGGACATCGGCATAGGACCAGCCGGTTGCGCCGAGACCTGCCCAGCCGTCGTAATCCTGCG
The DNA here is from genome assembly GCF_000444995.1 of Paracoccus aminophilus JCM 7686. NCBI lineage: Bacteria > Pseudomonadati > Pseudomonadota > Alphaproteobacteria > Rhodobacterales > Paracoccaceae > Paracoccus > Paracoccus aminophilus. The sequence continues at coordinate 1,388,499 of NC_022041.1, forward strand.
CATCGCCGCGAATATAGATCATCGCATTGACCGAGGACGAGCCGCCAAGCGTGCGCCCCTGCGGCACGTTCATCACCCGTCCCAAAGCGCCGGGCTCGGGCTCGGTCGCATAGGGCCAGGTGCGCTGCGAGCCGATGACGCGCACGAAAGTGCCGGGGATATGGACGAAGGGGGTGCGATCGCTCGGGCCTGCTTCGAGCAGCAGGACCGAGCGTCCGGCATCGACCAGACGGCGCGTGACAACCGCGCCGCCCGAGCCTGCGCCGATCACGATATGATCGAAGCTCTCCATCCGCTCAACCGTTCAGCTGCGAGACGAATTTGGTGGTGAGATAGGCCTGAATGCCTTCCGAACCGCCCTCTGATCCATGGCCCGAATCCTTGACGCCGCCGAACGGGGTCTCAGGCGCGGCAAGGCCGAAATGGTTGAGCGAGAGCATCCCGGTCTCGATCCCGCGCACCATCGCATGCGTGCGCTCGGTGCGATGGGAAAAGCCGAAAGCGGCCAGACCGAAGGGCAGGCGGTTCGCTTCCGCAATCGCCTCGGAGAGATCGGAGAAGCGGTTCAGGATCGCGATCGGACCGAAGGGCTCTTCGTTCATGATCCGCGCCGAGACCGGCACATCCGCCAAAACCGTTGGCTGGAAGAAGAAGCCGGTATTGCCGTGGCGCGCGCCGCCGGTCAGCAGCCGCGCGCCTTGCGCGACCGCATCATCGACCAGCGCCTGCATCGCATCGAGCCTCCTCGCATGGGCAAGCGGGCCCATGGTCACGCCCTCTTGCGTGCCCTCGCCAAGCGTGAGGCTTTGCGCGGCCGCGACAAAGGCCTCGGCAAAACCGTCAAAGGCGGCCTCTTGGATCAGGAAGCGCGTGGGCGAGGCGCAGACCTGCCCGGCATTGCGGAATTTCAGCCCGGCGCCGAGGGCCGCGGCCTTGGCGATGTCATAATCGTCGCAGACGATATAGGGGGCGTGACCGCCGAGCTCCATCGTCGTGCGCTTGAGATGGCGCGCGGCCATGGCGCCGAGATGCTGGCCGACTTGCACCGAGCCCGTGAACGAGACCTTGCGGATCACCGGCGAGGGGATCAGATGCGCGGAGATCTCGGCGGGCACACCAAAGACGAGGTTCAGCGCCCCCGCAGGCACGCCCGCCTCCTCAAAGCATTTGACCAGGATGATGATGCAAGAGGGGGTTTCCTCGGGTGCTTTGGCGATGATCGTGCAGCCCGCCGCCAGCGCGCCCGCGATCTTGCGCACGATCTGGCCGATCGGGAAGTTCCACGGGCTGAAGGCCGCGACCGGGCCGACGGGTTCGAGGATGGTGCTTTGCATGACTTCGGGCTGGCGGGTCGGGATGACGCGGCCATAGGTGCGGCGCGCTTCCTCGGCATACCAGTCGATGTGATCGCCCGCGCCGCCTGCTTCCATCCGCGCCTCGGCCAAAGGCTTGCCCTGTTCGCGCGTCATCGCCTGCGCCATCTCCTCGGCGCGCGCACGGGCCAAGGCGGCTGCGCGCTTCAGGATCGCCGCGCGCTCATAGGCCGAGGTTCGCGACCACGGGCCAAAGGCGCGCGCCGCTGCGGCCAGCGCGGCGTCGAGATCGGCGGCTTCGGCCAAAGCCACCTCGCCGATCTGCGCGCCGGTGGCGGGGTTCAGCACCGCGCCGCGACGATTGCCCGAACCGGCGGTCCAGTGGCCGTCGATGAACAGGGAGGGGCTAGGGGAAATCTCTGGGGAATTGCTCATGGGAAGGCTCCGGGCAATAGGGGGAGGAGGCGCGGCCACGACAGGCCGTACCGAGAGGAGATGGCGAATTTTGAGGAAAAGCGCGCCGCAGCGGGCGCGGGTCAGATCCGTGCCGGATCAGACTTCGGGCAGGGGTGCATATTCGGGCCGCGCCGGGGTGAAGACGTCGATATTGATGACCTCTTCATCGCCGACAACGACCGCATGATGCATGACATCGCCGGGGATGGTGACAATGCCGCCCGGGCCAAGGCGCACGATCTGATCGCCGATGTGAAAATCCGCCGTGCCCGAGACGATATAGGCAATCTGCTCGTTCGGATGTTTGTGCGGGCGCGGCTCATGGCCGGGCTGCAGGCGATGGAGCGCCAGCGTCGCGCCTGCGCCGGAAAAGGCCTTTTGCTCGACGCCCTTGCGGATTTCCTTCCATTCGAGGGTCGACCAGTCGATCTGATGGATGTTCATTCTTGTTCCTTTCAACTGTCGCGGCTGGCGGCCATGAGCCTGCGCGCGCCGCCTTGAAGCAGCCCCTGATCCGAGCCGCAGACGAAAACGGAAATGCCGCGCGCCCGCATCGGTGCGATCTGCGCGGGATCGCCGACGAAAAGCCCGGCCGCCTTGCCATGGTGCTGCGCGGCAGCGGCGACCTGATCGATGGCGGCCTGCATTTCGGGCGCATCGCCCGTGCACCCGAGCGAGAGCGCGAGATCCTGCGGGCCGATGAACAGGACATCGACCTCGGGCACGGCGGCGATCTCGTCGAGATGGGGGAGCGCCGCGGCATCCTCGATCTGGGCGAGAAAGACCGTCTCGGCGTCCGAGCGCGCGCGGTAATCGGCGGGGTTCATCCGGCCGTAATTCCCGGCGCGACCCGAGGGCGAAAAGCCGCGTCCGCGCGCATATTTCATTGCCTCGGCCACCGTCACCGCCTCGCGCGCGCTGCGGATATGGGGGACCATGACACCCGCGCAGCCCAGATCGAGCGCGGGCCAGATTGCGGGCCCTGCCGCATGGCTCGCGCGGATCAGGACCGGCAACCCGCTCGCCCGGCCCGCCAGCGCGATCAAATCGAGCGCCTCGATCCCGATGGGCGCATGTTCCTGATCGACGACGACGAAATCGACGCCGCCGCGCCCGAGAAGTTCGGTGACCTGCGGGCTCGGGGTCTTCTGGAACGGGCCGACGACCAGCTCGCCCGCCAGAATGCGCGCGCGCAGGCTCATGCGTCGAGCCCGGCGAGTTGGGCCGCATTGGTCGCGGTCATCAGCCGGATCTCGTCATCGCTGTGACCGAGCCCGATCAGCACCTCGATGATCTGGCGGAAGCCCTCGACCGGGGTCGGGTTGTTCTTCTGGCCAAGATCCGAGCCAAAGAGCGTGTTTTCCACGCCCGCCGCCGCAATCACCTCGCGCAGATGGTCAGTGTCGAAGATGTGGAAGGTAGAGGGCACGAACATGCAGATCGAATGTTCCATCTTCACGCCCATGGCGACGAGCTGGCGGATATCCTCCATCGAGCCCTCGTTGACATAGGTCGGATGGTTCAGAAAAAGCCGCGTGACGCCGCGCGCGCGCGCCTCTTCATAGAAGGGAAAGCATTCGCTGATATGGTGGTGACCCGCCGAGACGACCGCGTCATTTTCCGCGATCAGATCAAGAATCTCTTTGACCTCATCAAGCACCGCACCCTTGTCATCGACCAGAACCGTCGGAATAGCGGCGACGGTCTTTTTCGAATTGACCGGGAATTTGTTCTTGAAATCGGCCTCTTTGGCCTCGTGATCCATATGGTTCTTGGCATGGGCCGTCGCCATCCAGACCACGCGCGCGCCCTGTTTGAGCGCATAATCCACTGCCGAAGGGTTCAGCCCGCCGACGGGATTGTTCAGAACGATCGCGCCGATCGCCTGCGTCGTAAAGCCCATATTATCGTTGATCAGCCGGGTGACCGGCATGGTCGGGTAGTAGTGATCCTTGATCAGGACCGCGCGCATTCCCGCCTCATTGGCTTCGCGCACCACCTCGATATGATCGACCTTGCGCGGGTGAAGCGAGGGGCCGGGATGGGTGTGCAGATCGACCGCGCCTTTCATCAGCGCGTCGATGCGGGGGGTAAGATCGGTCATCAGAGGTCTCCGGTCAGAAGGTCGGTCCGGGCGTCGGGCAGCGCCGGGGGGATGAAGTTGCGCCATTGCGCATCGAGTTTCGGCATATCGGCAAAGCGCTTGCGGGCATCCGCCGCGCGGCCGGTGATTTCGGTGACGGTGACGTTTTTCTCGGCGCAATAGGCCTCGAGGCTTTCGACGGCCCCCGAGAGGACCGACCAGCCGCGCAGCATGACCGCTGACGAGAGGCCGACCGCCGAGGCCCCGGCGAGCACCATCCGCGCGACATCCGCGCCGTTTGTCGCGCCATTGATGCCGATGAGGGAGGCCTCGGGCCCGAGGAGCGCGCGCGTGGTCGCCAGCCAATGGCAGGTCAGCGGCAGGTTCCAAAAGCCGCCAACCCCGCAACTGGTCGAAAGGATCGGCGCCATCGTCTCGAGATCGGGGACCAGCCCAAGCGCGCGTCCCGCCATGACGACGCTTTCGGCCCCGGCCGCGAAGGCTGCGCGTGCAAGCTCGGGCACGCGCTCGCTTTGGCCGGTGATCTTGATCCAGACCGGGATCTTCACCGCCGCGACCATCATCGCGGTCAGGGCACCGACGCGCTCGGGCGAGAGCTCGGTTGCCACGGCACCCTTGGCGGCTTGGCTCGCATAGGGCGTGCCGATGTTGAATTCGAGCACGCGAAAGCCCGCCGCCTCGATCTGGCGGGCCATCTCGACCGCCGGTTCGGGGGCGGCAAGGATCAGCGAGGGCACATAGAGGCAGTCATGCGCCCGCGCGAAACGGTCCATCTCGACCGATTGCGCCAGCCAATCGGCAAAGCCCAAAGGATGAAGCCCCGAGCGGGTCAGCACCGTCGCCGGGGGCGCGTCAGCCCCCCAGGGCATGGGCCGCCAATCAGGCCCGAGTGCGACATATTCGGCGCGGGTCAGCTGATCCTTGGCCGCCTCGGATTCATTGGTCGATTTGCCGACCACCGCCCCCGCACCGGCCAAAATGGCCGAGCGGATGCCCTCTGCGTCAATCAGATGCTCGCCCGCCGCCGCAATCACCGGGTTTTTCAAACGCAACCGCCCGATCCGGGTTTCTAGTTTGCTCATCGGATTATCCCAAAAGGCTCGGCAGGAAGAGGACGACCTGCGGGAAGAGCGTGATGATGGCCAAGACGATCAGAGCAAGGCCCAGCATCGGCAAAGCGTGCAGCGCGATCTTTTCCATCGGTCTTCGGGTGACACCCGCAATGACGAAGAGACAAAGCCCGACCGGCGGCGTGACAAAGCCGATCAGCACGTTGAAGACCACCATGATTCCCAGATGCACCGGGTCCATGCCAAGGGTCGTGCCAATGGCGGTGAGCGCGGGGACGGTCAGGATCAGGACGCCGATCGTGTCGAGAAACATCCCCAGAACCAGCAGGATGATATTGACCATCAAGAGGATCACCAGCGGATTGTCCGAGATCGCGGTCAATCCGGCGACGGCCTTTTGCGGCAATTGCTCGACCGCGAAGATGAAGGCCACGACGTTCGCCATGCCGATCAGGACATAGATCGCCGAGCTCAGGATCGCGGTGTTGACCAGCGCTTTCTTGAGGAAGGGCCAGGTCAGCGCGCGATAGATGAAGCCCGCGACCAGCAGCGCATAGATCGCGGCAATGGCGGCGGCCTCGGTCGGGGTGAAGATCCCGCCACGGATGCCGACGACGATGATCACCGGCAGAAGCATGACCGGAAGCGCCTGATAGGCCGAGCGCAGGATCTCGGACAGAGGCATTGGGGCCGCGCGAGGATAGTTGCGTTTGCGCGCGATATAGATCGCATAAAGCGACAAAACGATCGCGAGCATGATGCCGGGAATGACGCCCGCGATCAGCAGCGCTGAAATCGAGGTGCCCGACAGCGCGCCATAAATGATCATCGCGATCGAAGGCGGCACCAGCGGCGCCATCAGCGACGAAACCGCGATCAGTGCCGCCGAATAATCGACATCATAGCCCTGACGTTTCATGTCCGGCACGAGCACGGTGCCAAGGGCCGCCGCATCCGCCGCCGCTGAACCAGTGACGCCGCCAAAGAGGAACGCGCCCCAGACCGCCGTCAGCGAAAGGCCGCCCCGGAACCGGCCGACGACCGAATTCGCGAGCCCAACGAGCTTTCGCGTCAACCCGCCGACATCCATGATATTGCCGGCGAGAATGAAAAGCGGGATCGCCAGCAGCACGAAGAGATCCATGCCCGCGATCATCCTCTGGGGCAGGGTGATCAGGAAGCGGGTCTGCTCGGTCGCCACGAAATAGCCAAGCGCGCTTGCGCCCAGCACGAAGGCGATGGGCATGCCGATCAGCAGGAAAAAGAAGAAGAAGGCGCCAAGCCAGATCATTCGTGGATCTCCGGCACTTCGGGCTCTTGAATGCCCAGAATTTCAACAAGGACGATATGGACCGCCAGCAGGACCGCGCCGACAACGATCGAGACGTTCACCCAAAAGAGCGAAAAGCCGAGCGTCGGCGAGAGTTGGAGCTGGGTCTTGATCGCGAATTTCCAGCCATACCAAGCGATTGCGCCCAGAAAGGCCAGCATGCCCGCCGCCGAGATCAGATCGCAGATCCGCCGAGCGAGCGGCGGAAGCGTCTCGACCAGAAAGCGCATGCCGAGAAACTGGCGGCGCGAATAGGCAAGCCCGGCGCCCAGCATGACGATCCAGATCATCGTCAGCCGCATGAGCTCTTCGGACCAAACCAGCGAATTGCCCGCGACATAGCGAAACCAGACCTGAAGCCCGCCGAGCACCGCGACCAGCGAGATCCCGAGCAGGCTGATGGTCTCAATCAGGGCGACATAGCCCTGCCAAAGCCGTTTCATGCTGCTGTCCCGATCATTGCTGCGCGGAAAGCTCGGTCGCTTCATCGGCGAAGGCCGCGATCAGCGGATCTTTCGCTTTGTAGCGATCGACGAGCGGAGCGAAGACGGCCTTCATCTCGGCATTGAATTCCGGGGTGGGCGTGATCACCGGGATATGGTGCTCGGCCAGATTGGCCTTGATCTTGTCGTCAAGCTCGGCGACGGCCATGACCTGCGGTTCGATAGTCTCGGCGGCGGCTTGGCGCATGGCTTGCTGCTGCTCCTCGTCCAGACCGTTGAAGACATCCTTGTTGACCAGCAGGAACGAGGGCCAGAAGTAATGCCCGGTCAGCGTGACCCCTTTGGCGACTTCATAGAATTTCTCGGAAGCGATCGAGGAGAGGTTGATCTCGACCGCATCAAGCGCCCCGGTTTCCAAGGCGGAATAGACCTCGCCATAGGCCATCGGCGTCGGATTGGTGCCAAGCTCTTTCCAGATATCGATGAAGAGCGGGACCGGCGCGACGCGGGTCTTGAGCCCTTTGAAATCCGCGATTTTCTCGACCGGGGCCTTGACGGTCAGGAAATGGCGCTGCCCACCGTCGTAAAGGCCAAGCGCGATCATGTCGTGATCTTCGAGCCTGTCCATGATCGCGCGGGCCGAGGGCGATTTGGCGAGTTTTGCGAAAGCGGCGTAATCGGGAATGATGCCGGGAAGCTGGAACGCATCGACCGCGGGGATCATCGTGGCGAGCGCCGAGGACGAGTTCACCGTCATGTCGATGGTGCCCATCTCGACGCCTTCCATCAGCTCTTTCACATCGCCGAGCTGGCGCGCCGGGAAAATCTCGATCTTCACATCACCGTTGGAAATCCGCTCGACCGCCTCTTTGAAGCGCACTGCGGTGTCGTGGTTCGGATGGGCCTCAAAGACGGCATGACCCAGACGCAGGGTCACCGGGGCTGCTTCCGCACCAAGGGCGGCCAGGCTGAGAACAGCGGCCAGCGCAAAGGAATATTTCATTTCTCTCCTCCCGTTGTTCTCCACACGAGAACACTGTTCTCTATAATCTTGATGTGCTAATCAAAGTCAATTGCAAGATGTGTGTTCTGCTTGGGGGAAGAGTTATGGCGGGATCTGAAGGGGTTAAGGCGGCGGACATGTGTCTGCGCATTCTGGAATATGTGGCCTTCTCGCCCGAGCCGGGGGGCGTGACCCAGATCGCCGATTCGGCGGGACTCGCCAAAAGCGCGGCCTTCAAGCATTTGCAGACGCTGATGGATCACGGGTTTGTGACGCAAGATCTGGTGACCAGCCGTTACCGGCTTGGCCCCAAGGCCTGGCTGATCGGGCAGCAGGCGCAAAGCCTGAATGACTTCACCGCGATCGCGCTTCCGTTCATGCTGGCGGCGCGCAATGAAACCGGGCTCGCCGTGGTGATGTCGACGCCGATGCCCGGTGCGGCCTTCGTGACGTTGACCTGCGCCAGCACCCATCAGATCGAGATCGGGGTCCGCACCGGCAGCCAGCTTGCGCTGCATGGCTCGGCGCAGGGCAAGATCTTCCTCGCCTTTGGCGCGCCGCAACAGCTTGAAGATCTGCGCGTGACACCGCTGACGGCGGTGACGCCCCATACGATCACCGATTGGAATGTGCTGGCCGCAGAGGTCGCGGCGGCGCGCAAGGCGGGCTTTGCCTCGGCCCCGCAGGAGGCGCTTTTGGGCATCAACACCATGGCCGCGCCGGTTTTCAACTACGATGGCAAGCTGATCGCCAGCGTGGCGTTCGTGGGCTCGATCCAGCATATCCCGACCGATCCCGATCCGGTGCTGGTCCAGCGCCTGAAGACCCTGACGCAAGACATTTCGCGCGCGCTTGGTGCTCAGGGCTGAGGAGGGCTGGGCGAAAGTCACGGGCGGTGGCCTGCCCAGTGGAGGGGCGTGCCGCTTGTCCGCGTGCATCTGAGCTTGGGATAAGATCAGGCTGGCGCAGCGCGAAAGGGCTGCTATTCTTGCACATCCTTCGCCGCGAATCCCATGATCCGGGGTGGGGGAAATGACGAGGTGAGCAAGGAAGCCAGCGGGAACAACAGGCGAACCGGAGACCATTGAACCGGTGCTGCAGGTTTCCTATCTAAGCATCCAGCAGGGATTGAATGCTGCCGCTTCCGGGGCTTTGATCCTTGGCGAGAAAGGACTGATTTTATGAACCAAATCGCTCATGAGACCCATCCCGTCCTGCCGCTTCGGGACATTGTGGTCTTTCCGCATATGATCGTGCCGCTGTTCGTCGGTCGCGAGAAATCCGTGCGTGCGCTCGAAGCGGTGATGGAACAGGACCGTCCGATCCTTCTGGCGGCCCAAAAGGACGCCACCGTCGATGAACCGGCAACGGACGGAATTTTCGAAACCGGCGTTCTTGCGAATGTCCTGCAGCTGCTGAAGCTTCCCGACGGGACCGTGAAGGTTCTGGTCGAGGGACGCGAGCGTGTGCGCATCACGAAATATATCGAGAACGAGAGCTATTTCGAAGCCAGCTCCGAGCCGCTCTCGGAAGTGCCCGGTGACGCTCAAAGCCTTGAAGCCCTGACCCGCACCGTCGCCGAGGAATTCGAGCGCTATGTCAAAGTGCGCAAGAATATCCCCGAAGAGGTGATCAACGCAGTTAGCGAGACCCGCGATCCGGCGCGTCTGGCCGATCTGGTCAGCGGTCATTTGGGCATTGATGTGACGAAGAAACAGGATCTCCTCGAGACCCTGAACGTCGCTGAACGTCTGGAAAAGGTCTATGGCCTGATGCAGGGCGAAATGTCCGTGCTGCAGGTCGAGAAGAAGATCAAATCCCGCGTCAAGAACCAGATGGAGAAGACGCAGCGCGAGTATTATCTGAATGAGCAGATGAAGGCCATTCAGAAGGAACTCGGCGAGGGCGAAGACGGCGGCAACGAGATCACAGAGCTTGAGGAAAAGATCGCTGCGACCAAATTCAGCAAGGAAGCCCGTGAAAAGGCCGATGCCGAGCTGAAAAAGCTGAAGTCGATGTCGCCGATGTCGGCCGAGGCCACGGTCTCGCGCAACTATCTCGACTGGCTGCTCAGCCTGCCGTGGGGCGTGAAGTCGCGCACCCGCAAGGATCTGAACAAGGCCGAAGAGGTGCTCGACGCCGATCATTATGGGCTTGAAAAAGTCAAAGAGCGGATCGTCGAATATCTGGCTGTCCAGAACCGTTCGGCCAAGCTGAAAGGCCCGATCCTCTGCCTCGTCGGTCCTCCGGGCGTGGGTAAAACCTCGCTGGGTCGCTCGGTCGCGAAAGCGACGGGTCGCGAATTCATCCGCATCTCGCTTGGCGGCGTGCGCGACGAATCCGAGATCCGCGGTCACCGTCGGACCTATATCGGTTCGATGCCCGGCAAGATCATCCAGGCGCTGAAAAAGGCCAAGACCACGAACCCGCTCATCCTGCTCGACGAAATCGACAAGATGGGGCAGGACTTCCGTGGCGATCCGGCTTCGGCCATGCTCGAGGTGCTTGATCCGGAACAAAACTCGACTTTCGTCGACCACTATCTTGAGGTGGAATACGATCTGTCGAACGTGATGTTCCTGACCACGGCCAACAGCTACAACATGCCGGGCCCGCTGCTCGACCGGATGGAGATCATTTCTCTCGCCGGCTACACCGAGGACGAAAAGCGCGAGATCGCGCGCCAACACCTGCTGTCCAAGCAGATCGAGGCGAACGGGCTGCGCAAAGGCGAATTCTCGGTAAGTGACGAAGCGCTGACCCATATGATCCGCTATTACACGCGGGAAGCCGGGGTGCGCTCGCTTGAGCGGGAGATCGCGAAACTGGCCCGTAAGGCTGTGACCGAGATCCTGAAAGGGACGGTCAAATCGGTCGAGGTCGATCCGGCGAAGGTCGAGGAATATCTCGGCGTGCGTCGCTTCCGCTACGGTCTGGCCGAGAAGGAAGATCAGGTCGGTGTCGTCACTGGTCTCGCCTGGACGCAAGTCGGGGGTGACCTGTTGCAGATCGAGGCTTTGAAGCTCCCGGGGAAAGGTCGCATGAAAACGACCGGTAAACTCGGCGAGGTGATGAAGGAATCGATCGAGGCGGCGTCCAGCTTCGTGCGCTCGATTGCTCCGGAAATCGGGGTGAAGCCCACGAAATTCGAGAGTGTGGACATTCACGTCCACGTCCCCGAAGGCGCGACCCCGAAAGACGGGCCTTCGGCCGGTCTTGCGATGGTGACCTCGATCGTCTCGGTGCTGACGCAGATCCCGGTCCGCAAGGACATCGCCATGACCGGCGAGGTGACCTTGCGCGGCAATGCGCTGGCCATCGGCGGCTTGAAAGAGAAGCTTCTGGCGGCTTTGCGCGGCGGCATCAAAACCGTGCTGATCCCGGCCGATAACGAAAAGGACCTGGCCGATATCCCGGCCAATGTGAAGGAAGGGCTCAAAATCATTCCGGTCAGCCATGTGCGTGAGGTTCTGCAACACGCTCTGGTCCGGATGCCCGAGCCGATCGAATGGGACGAAGCGGCAGAAGAAGCTGCCGAGGCCAGCCGCCTTGCCGCGCTTCGCGGTGAAAGCACCGGCGCGGCCGTGGCGCACTGATCGCGTTCTGGTTCGATGATAAAAACAAGGGAAGCGCGCGGGGGAAACTCCGCGCGCTTTTCATTTGGTCACCTTGGGCGCTTTGGTTGGGGCCGGGGCGAATTTAGTCACATCCCGATGACAGTTTTCCTCTTGCAGCCCCGGGCCGCGCCAGCTATCTAGCCCGCGTGGGGCGATTAGCTCAGCGGTAGAGCGCTTCGTTCACATCGAAGATGTCAGCGGTTCAAATCCGTTATCGCCCACCATTTCCTTCCGCAATTCCAATTGGTTATGGCATAATCTGCGCCTCTTACGAAGCGTGCCGCGGTCCGCTGAACCCAAGAGCGCGACCTGAGCTTTACGTAATCCAGCACTTTGGCGGCTTTCTTCAGGTGGTTCGGCGCGAACCGGCCATAGGGAGCAGAGGTGATTGCCGTGGCGCGGATTCGCCAGCAACCCTCTGCCTTCGGCAGGCTACTCGGAAGTGTTGCTGCGCTAGTGAAATCGCCTACCTGTCCGCCCGATCCGGCGCATTACCGGATTGCCGTGGCTTTTCGTCAGCTTGGAGGCTCAGGAAGCATGGGGGCGTTTCCTCGGAAAGGGTGATCCTATCTTGCTGGTATGGCCAGATAGATAGTCTCCGGGGCGCCAGATAGTTACGGAGCATTGCTGCTGAGTTCGGTCGCTATGCTGCCAGCCCCTCTTCGGGTTGATCTCATACGACGCGTTTGGTCTCGACCACGCCGAACGCGTTGAAACGCTCAATGAATGCGACACGGATAGAGACACCGACGATCAATGCGTCAGTGCAGATCTTCCAACTCGTTCTGCGGCAGCGACCAGCGTCAGGCTTGGTCCGACGCTCCAATTGCCTCACGGCTCCACGCTGGGATCTCGCTGCTAGGGGGCCTTTGCAAATCGCAACGATGCGAGACAGAGCCGCCTTTCAAGACCCCGCGTGACTCCCCGCCGCAACGGAGGCCTGCAGCCGGGCCGGAGCGCCGTCGCGCAAATCGACCGCCGTCGGCGCTGCAACGCAAATCTGAATGGTCGGATAGGAACGGAAAAATTGGTCGGATCGCACCGGCCATCGCCATGCGAAAGGCTTGGCGAAGGCGCTCCGGCCCGGCGCGCCGCCAATGGAGATAGAGACATGACGGGTTTGGCTGATTGGGCGGGTGTTCCCCGGCCCGAACGGAAAGTGCTCGAGGGGCAATATGTTTGGCTCGAGCCCTTCGATGCGGACAAGCATACGGCAGAGCTTTTCGCGGCTTCGAGCGGCGCAGGCACGGAAGACCGCTTCCGTTACCTCTTCGAAGAGGCTCCGGCCGACCTTGCGGAGATGGCCGCTTGGGGGGCGAAAGCGGCCCAAAGCACCGATCCACTTTTCTTCGCGGTCATCGACAAGAAGACCGGGCGCGTCGCGGGGCGTCAGACGCTGATGCGGATCGACACGACCCATGGCGTGATCGAGATCGGCCATATCTACTGGGGACCGGCGATCGCCCGCACACAGGCAGCGACCGAGGCGCTGTTTCTCTTCGCGGATTACTGCTTCGGCCTCGGCTATCGGCGGTTCGAGTGGAAATGCAACGATCAGAACGAGCCCTCGAAGCGGGCCGCAGCGCGGTTCGGCTTCACCTATGAAGGGCGGTTCAGGCAGCATATGGTCACGAAGGGCGCGAACCGGGACACGGCTTGGTTCGCGATCATCGACCAGGACTGGCCGCGACTGCGCGCCGCCTATCAGCACTGGCTCGAGCCCGCCAATTTCGACGAGACCGGACAGCAGCGCTCCAGATTAGCGACTGGCGCGTGAGCGACGCGCCGTTGCGGGGGGCGCTGCCCTCCGCCGCCATGTCGGCCAGGGCCGCCTTGCTTTCTGGTCGCATTGCTTTCTTGGCTCAACTCTGCTGCGACGAATTTCAGCCTGCGGCGGGCATAGACCTTCCGCGTGCTGTCCTTTCTAGACGCGGGTGATCTGCGTTCCCCGGCGCGGCAATCTCCACCTCTTCGCGTCATTGCGGATGCGCCTATCCCGGGCGAGCGGCCGACCGCAGCGGATCAGGTCGGCTTCGCGCTCGCCTTCGCGGCAGCGGTGATCGCGCTGACGCCAATGGAACGCAAGGCCGTATAGGAGCCAAGATCTCCGACCCGCGTCGGAAACTCGAACGGTTCAGAGAGCTGCATCAAGGCGAGGACGCCTTTGTTCTCCCAATCCGTGGGATGTGGGGTCCGCATGGCTGCTGACCGGCCTCGGCTTTGAGGCGCTGGCCACCACCAGCGTCGGCTATGAGTTCTCGGAGGGGGCGGCGCGATGCGCTTCTCGGTCTTGGCCGAGCGGAGATGCCGGGGCCGAGGTGGCGGCCGTCAGGGGCGGTGACATAGTGGCAAGCCGGATCTGACGAAAGCGTCGGGGTCAGGGCGCGGGTCTTCGCGCTCGCCATAGTGAAATCGCAAGACTGGCCGTGAGCTTTCGAGCGGTGCCAAAAAGCTGAGCCAGCCAATCCTGTAATGAAGATGGCACGACTAGCGCAACAACTCGCGGAACAGCTTTTCCAGCTTGCGGACGCCGCTTTCCAGCTCGGCCGGGGTGAAGGCGGCGAAGCCGAGCAGGAAGCCCGATCTCGCGCGCTCGGTGGCGTGAAGCCGGGTCAGCCCGGTCAGGCTGAGACCGACGCGCGCGGCGGCCTCGATGACGCGGACTTCGGGCAGATCGCAGGTCAGCAGGCACGGCATCTGAAGGCCGCCGACCGGCACGCGCGGCTCGACATATCCGGCGAGATGCTTCTCGGCCAGACGCACTAGCACTTGCAGGCGTTCGGCATAGATATTGCGCATCAGGCGGACATGGGCGCCGAAATGCCCGCCCTCCATGAACCGCGCCAACGTGAGCTGCGCGATCGAGGCGCTATGGCCGTCTTGCAGGGACCGCGCGATGGTGAAGGGCTGCACGAGTTCGGGGGGCAGGATCAGATAGGCGATCCTGAGACCGGGAAAGAGCGATTTGGTGAAGGTGCCGATATAGATCGTCCGGTCATTGCCATCGAGCCCCTGAACGCAGGCGGTGGGCTTGCCGGAATAATGGAACTCGCTGTCATAATCGTCCTCCATGATCCAGCCGCCCTGACGTTCGGCCCATTCGATCAAGGCAAGGCGGCGATCCAACGCCAGCGTGGCGCCCGTCGGAAACTGATGCGAGGGCGTCAGCGAGACGACCCGCGCCTGAACGGGGCTATCGAACATCTGGCCGACGAGAATGCCTTGCCGATCCAGCGCGATCGGCACCGGAACCGCACCAGCAGTCTCGAAAGCCTGCCGGGCACCGTGATAGCCGGGGTCCTCGACGAAGATCGGGTCGCCCTGATCGAGCAGCATCGCGGCGCAAAGCGACATTGCCTGTTGCGAGCTGGTGACGACCAGCACACGATCCGCGCTTGCCCGCGCCCCGCGTTCCAGATTGACGTAATCCGCAATCGCCTGTCGCAGTGGCTCTGCGCCTTGCGGATCGCTGTGGGCAAGCGCGCGGGTCCCGTATTCCTTCAGGACCTGCCGCTCGAGCTTCTCCCAAAGCTGGATCGGGAAGTTCCGGGTTTCCGGCACGCCTTGGGTGAAAGTGCTCGGGGGGCTGGTGCTGCGCAGGCCACCGCCCGCGACCATCGCCAGACCGCGCTTGCTCAGGCGCGGCGTAAGTGCCGTGCGGCTCGCCGGTCGCCGAGGCTTGCGATCGGCTGGCAGGAAACCCGAGAGCTCGGCCACGAAACTGCCGCTGCCGACCTTGCGCTCGATAAAGCCCTCGGAGTGAAGCTGGCCATAGGCGGCCTCGACCGTATCACGCGAAACCTCGAGCGACTGGGCAAGCACGCGCGTCGCGGGCAACGGCTTGCCTGCGCTGAGCGCGCCATCGAGGATCAGCTGGCGGATGGCGCGCTGGATCCGCGCATGAAGCGGCAGCGCGGCGAGATCGGGCCGGTTCAGCCAGGTCTTGACGGTTTCAAGTTGGGTGTGGCGAAACAAATGGTCTGCCTCTTGCCGAAAACTGGCCTGTCGAATTCCGCCATTCTAGACTAAAAGCCGCGAGACGTAAGGGCTCGGGCCGGGCAGGGGAAACGACGTGTCTTTCGAACTGATTGCTCTGCTTGTGGCTGGCGCGGCGGCGGGCGGGTTCATCAATGGACTGGCCGGTTTCGGGACTGCGCTGATGGCGCTTGGTCTCTGGCTTCAGATCCTGCCGCCCTGGCAGGCGGTGGCAATCGCGGCGGCCATGTCGGTGATCAGCGGGGTCCAGAGCATCTGGCTGATCCGCAAGGAGATGCGGTCCGGCATCCGGCGCGTGCCGCGCTTCCTCTTACCTGCGCTGATCGGCATTCCCCTCGGCGCCGCGGTGCTCGAACGGATCGATCCAACGCCGCTGAAGATCGCCCTTGCGGGATTCATGCTGCTTTACGGGCTTTTCTTCATGGCGCGGCGCGCTCTTCCGACCCTGCGACGGGAGCGGCCGCTTGCCGATGGGCTGGTCGGTTTCCTCGGAGGCTTTCTCGGCGGAGCCGCCTCGCTGTCTGGCGCGCTGCCGACGATGTGGTGCGCGATGCATCCTTGGAGCAAGGGCGAAACCAGCGCCGTCTTGCAGCCCTATAATGTGGTGATCCTCGGGCTGTCGACGGCGGTCTTTGCCTGGCGCGGGTATTACACGCGCGAGACGCTGCTTCTGATGGCGATTGCGCTGCCCGCGACGCTGATCTCCTCGCAGATCGGCACCTTGGTGTTTCGCAGGCTCAGCGATGCGGCGTTTCGCAGGCTGCTGATCTGGCTGCTCTTCGGCGCTGGCCTCTTGCTGGCGATCCGCGAGGCTTTCTGAGCGCAGCTTGGGCCGGTGCGCGGCGCCTGCGCAATGGTATGGCCATGATCGCTCAAATGGCCGGGTCCGCCGCGCCATTTCTCGGCTAGGTCCGGTCCGAGCCTTCGGCCCCGTGCCGCCCTTCCGAGAGATCCGTTTGCCATGTCCGCGAATAACCCTGCCCATAGTCCTGCCGCGCCGCTGCGCGCCAATGATCTGATCCATCCCATCGTCGCCGGACTGATCTCCGTCATCGTCAATTATGGCGGCACCTTCATTCTCGTCTTTCAGGCCGCGCGGATCGCGGGCCTCAGCGCCGCAGAGACTGCCTCTTGGGTGTGGTCGGTCTCGATCGGGGTCGGCGTGACCGGGCTGATCCTGAGCTGGCGTTACCGCGAGCCGATCATTACCGCATGGTCTACGCCCGGCGCTGCCTTTCTCGTCGCGACGCTTGGCACCACGAGTTATCCCGAGGCGATCGGCGCCTATATGCTCTCGGCTGCGGCCTTCGTCCTGCTCGGCGTCTCGGGCTATTTCGAGAAGGTCATCCGCCTGATCCCCGCAGCCATCGCCTCGGCTTTGCTGGCGGGCATCTTGCTGAATTTCGGGATCGGCGCCTTTGGCGGGGCGAGCACCGAGCCGCTGCTCGTCGGCCTGCTGGTCCTCTCCTATCTGCTGCTCAAGCGTTTCACCGCGCGCTATGCCGTGGTCGGCATTCTGATCATCGGCCTCGCCTGGCTTTTGCTGCGCGGCGAGGCGGGTCTTGCGGGGCTCGAGCTGAAACTGGCAGCCCCGGTCTTCACCTGGCCGGTCTTTTCGCTCAATGCTAGCCTCAGCATCGCGCTGCCGCTGTTTCTGATCACGCTCACCGGGCAATATATGCCGGGGATGCTGGTTCTGCGCAACGACGGGTTCAAGACGAGCGCCAATCCGATCGTCACGCTGACCGGGCTTGGCTCGCTGATCATGGCGCCGTTCGGCTCGCATGCCTTCAACGTCGCCGCAATCACCGCGGCCATCGTGACCGGGCCAGAGGCCCATGAGGACCGCTCGAAGCGCTGGATCGGCGGGATTGCGGCGGGGGTCTTCTACATCCTCGTCGGCGTGTTCGGCGTCACCTTGGCCGCGATCTTTATGGCCTTCCCCGCGAGCTTCATCACCACGCTCGCAGGGCTGGCGCTGCTTGGGACGATCGGCGGTAGTCTCGCAACTGCGCTGGCGGATCCCGCATCACGCGAGGCGGCGCTCATCACCTTCCTCGCCTCGGCCGCCAATATCCGAATGTTGGGCATCGGCGGCGCATTCTGGGGGCTGGTGATCGGCCTCATCGCCTATGTCGCGCTGCGGCAGGGGCCGCGGAGGACATGAGGGCTCGGGGTCTCAGGTCGCGCGGGGCAGGGAGCCCGCGCGGTACCCGCCGACGCGGCGAGGATCGTCAGGCCGAAAGCTCACGTCGGACGATCTTTGCCCCGGCGCTCAATGCCGCCAGCTTCCCGCTCGCCACGGTCCGCGACAGCGGCGCCATGCCGCAATTGGTGCAGGGGTAGAGCTTGTCGGCATCCACGAATTGCAACGCCTTTCGCAAAACATCGGCCACCTCTTCGGGCGTTTCGATGGTATCGGTCGCCACATCAATTGCCCCCACCATGACTTTCTTGCCGCGGAGAAGTTCAATCAGATCCATTGGCACACGGGAGTGCTGGCACTCGAGTGAAATTAGGTCGAGGGATGATTTCTGGAGCTTGGGGAAAATCTCCTCATATTGCCGCCACTCTGCGCCAAGGGTTTTCTTCCAATCTGTATTGGCCTTGATGCCATAGCCATAGCAGATATGAACGGCGGTCTGGCAGTTGAGGCCCTCGACCGCCCGTTCCAAAGCGGCGATCCCCCAATCATTCACTTCGTCGAAGAAGACATTGAAGGCCGGTTCGTCAAACTGGATGATGTCGACACCTGTAGCCTCAAGCTCTTTGGCTTCTTGATTGAGGATTTTCGCAAATTCCCAGGCGAGTTTCTCGCGGCTTTTGTAATGACCATCGTAAAGCGTGTCGATCATGGTCATCGGACCGGGCAGCGCCCATTTGATCGGCTGATCGGTCAGTCCACGCAGAAATTTGGCATCCTCGATAAAGACAGATTTGGGGCGAGAGACGGCTCCGACGACCGAGGGCACGCTCGCGTCATAACGATTGCGGATCCGGACGGTCTCGCGTTTCTCGAAATCCACGCCATCGAGATGCTCGATAAAGGTCGTGACGAAATGCTGACGCGTTTGTTCGCCGTCGCTGACAATATCGATGCCCGCCTGTTGCTGATCGCTCAGGGTGACGCGCAGGGCATCCTGTTTTCCTTCAATCAGCTCGTCGCCCTGAAGCTTCCACGGCGACCAGAGGGTTTCAGGCTGGGCGAGCCAAACCGGCTTGGGAAGGCTTCCGGCGGTCGAAGTGGGCAAAAGCTTATTCATGGTAATGTGACCTTGCATCGTCGTTGATCAGGCAGAGTATTGGGAGGACCATTTCTCGAGAATTTCTCGATATGGCTCAATGAAAGTGTCGCGTGCGCGTTGTCCTTGCTCGATCGCCAGCCGGCTGCGCTCATCGCGATCATAAGCGATCTGCGTCAGGGAATAATCCTGATGTTTCAAGCTTGGTTGGTAGGTTTTTCCAGCGATGGAATTGGCATTGTAGATTTCTGGGCGGTAGATCCTTTGAAAGGTTTCCATCGTGCTGATCGTGCCAATCAGTTCGAGACATGAGTAATCACTCAGCAGATCACCGGTAAAATAGAACGCCAAGGGGGCGACACTGTTTGGAGGCATGAAGTAGCGCACCTGCAAGCCCATCTTTTCAAAGTAAAGATCAGTCGCAGAGAAGGCATCCTGCCGATATTCAACGCCCAGAACGGGATGCGTGTTTTCGGTTCTCTGATAGGTTTTGCTGCTGGACACGCTCAGGCAGATGACCGGAAGCTTTTTGAAGGTCTCTTTATAGGCAGGAGACTTCAGAAAGAACCGGAAGAGATTCCCATGCAGATCACCGAAATGCGCTGGCGCGCTGAAACTTGATCGCCCGTCATTGTGCTGCGGTAGCAGGATACTGAAATCATAATCGCGGACATAGGACGAGAAATTATTCCCCGCAATTCCTTCGATGCGCTGGCCGTTTTTCCGATCAAGGATCGTCGGTTTCAAGATTTCGATCAGGGGGAAAGCCTCGGCGCTTTTGTTATCTCCGATGCTGATTTCCGCAGAGATGATCTCCAATTCGACCGAATAGCGGTCGTTTCCCGGATTGTCCCAATGCGCCAGAGCATTGAAGCGGTTGTCGATCATTTTGAAGGTGTTGCGCAGGTTTTCCTCGCGCCTGCTGCCTCGGGCGAGATTGGCAAAGTTGGTCGTGGTGCGCGTGTTCTCGGCCGGGCGATAATTCTCGTCGAACCGCGTGCTTTTGAGCGAATAGGTGAGGTCTGTTCTCATCCTGACATGCCTTCTGAGCGGCCTGAATCGACAGGCCGTGAAAACGAAATGACTCCCCGTGACGGAGTCACGAGGCGGCGATGTCACCTTGCGGATGGCCGCTCCCGACTGCCCACCGCAGCCGGAACAGGTGAGTGATCGAGGCAGGTTTCCTGACTTGCGGGTCGTCACCTAGTCTGGCCTTCCCGACGCGAACTCCGCGCCAGTGGCATGTCAGACAGGCTCGCCGCCTACAGTTGCGGGGGCAGTTCCGGATTCGGCGACAGCCTGACCGGATTCCCTTTTATCCGGGGCTTCCCCCGGCACCTTGATCCGATGGCAAGATCGGCCGGATGGGGGACGATGTCAACGCGGCTGGATCGTCGGAATATTCATGTTGAATATGAAGAATATGAGGGTTTGAGCAGTTCGCTGTGGCCTGATTACGGCATCGATTTCGATCTGCTGGCGGGCGGGCAAGCACGGGGTTTCGGGGAGCACAACGGGTTGCCTTGCTTCGACGTAGACCACATTGCCCTCGCCGCAACTGCGTCATTCCTGCATTCAAAGCCACGGCTCTAAAGCCCAAAAGCAGGAGGAACGCCTCCCGCCGTCAGTGTGGGAGGATGGTTTCTGCAGCGGCCTTATAGCCTTCCGCGCCATCGACGGTCTTCACGCCCGCAAGCCAAGTCTGGAGAAGTTCAGGCCGCTTGGCGATCAGATCCTTGGCCACATCCGAGGGGTCCGCACCGTCTTCGGTGATCGCGTTCATCCCGGTGTTTTCATAGGCGAGATCGAATTTCAGATTGTCGAGCAGCTTTGCCACATTGGGGCACTCTTGTGCGTAACCGGTGCGGGTAATGGTCCTGACGGTGGCGCCGCCAAAGTTCGGGCCATATTCCTCATCACCTCCGCTGAGATAGCTCAGCTTGTATTTGATGTTCATCGGATGGGGCTCCCAGCCAAGGAAGACGATCCAGTCACCGCGTCGCGTCAAACGATCCACCTGTGCGAGCGTCGCGGCTTCGCTCGATTCGACCAGCTCCCAATCGCCTAAGCCGTGGCGTCCGGCCTCGATCATCTCGAGCAAGGGTTTGTTGGCCCCGGCCTCGATACCGTAGATCTTCGACCCGAACTTGTCGGCGTGCTTGGCCAGATCGTCAAACGAGGTGACGCCCGCCTCGGCGACATAACTCGGAACCGCGAGGGTGAATTTGGCGCCGGTCAGATTCGTCGACAGCACCGCGACATCGCCATTGTCGAAATAGGATTTGAACTCAGTGCTTTGGGCAGGCAACCAGTTGCCGAGGAACACATCGACCTGATCGCTTTTCAGCGCCTCATAGGTCAGGTTGAGGCTGAGATAGATCTGCTCGGGTATATAGCCCAAAGCCTTCAGCAGCAGCGAGGCGGTGGCATTGGTCAGCGCGAGATCCGTCCAGCCAAGATCGGCGAGACGAACAGTCTGGCAGGCTTCCGCCTCGGCAGCCGCGCCAGCGTGGGGCGCGAGCAGCAGCAGGGCGAGGCTGGCGGAGAGGAGGTGCGATTTCATCTGCGTCTCAGTTTTTTATTGAACACGCCAACAAGAATAATTACTTTGTTGACGTGTTCAATAAAAAAATCCCAGACGGTCGAAACAGAGAGATGTGATGCCAAAACTTGGAATGCAGACGATACGACAGCAGCAGATCATCGCGGCAGCGATCGAGACGATCCATGAGCGCGGGATCGAGCAAAGCTCGATCCGGCAGATCGGCAGCCGAGCCGGCATCTCGCCGAGCCTGATCACGCATTATTTCGGCAGCAGGGACGAGCTCTACACGCTGGTTCTGCGCCATCTGAACCGCGAGCTGTCCCGCGCGACTGTGCGCAATCTGCGCAAGGCCTCGACCCCGATGGAGCGGCTCATGGCCATCGCCTCGGCGCAGTTCGACCCCGAGCAATTCCAGCCTGCCGTCGCCAGCACATGGTTTGCGCTCTGGGCCGCGCTGCGCGGCAATGCCGAGATGCTGCGCTTCCAGACGATCTATCACCGTCGGCTGGCCAGCAATATCGCGCATTGCCTCCGTCCGCTCATTCCGGCGGAGGATATTGATTTCGCGGTGAACTGCCTGTCGGCCATGATCGATGGTCTCTGGGTCGGGGCCGCGCAACCGACCGGCCATATCACCACAGAGACCGCGCTGCCGATCTTTCAGAAATACGTCTTGCAGCTGGTCGGCCAGCTCTCGCGGCGGGAGGCGAGGACATGGAACTGACGGAATATGCCGCAGCGGATGGCGTCGGTCTGGCGAGGCTGATTGCGGCTCGGGAGGTCTCGGCCCGTGAGGTCATCGAGGCCGCCATTGCCATGATCGAGGCACGCAACCCGGAACTCAATGCGGTGATCGCGACCAATTTCGAGGCGGCTCTGGCAGGTTGCGACAGCCTCCCCGGCGGCGTTCTGAGCGGCGTGCCGTTCCTGCTGAAGGACGCGAACCTTTATTCGTGCGACATGCCCACCACCTTCGGATCGGCTTTCTTCAAGGGGGATGCGCCGCGCCCTGACAGCCTCATGGTTGAGCGCTGGCGGACTGCAGGGTTGGCGATTCTGGGCAAGACGAATACGCCGGAATTCGCGGCGGAATTCGTGACCGAGCCACGCGCCTATGGCGTCACCCACAACCCCCATCGCCCCGGCATGACGGTCGGTGGCAGCAGCGGCGGGGCCGCCGCGGCGGTGGCCTCGGGTATGGTGCCGATCGCCCATGCGACCGATCTCGGCGGGTCGATCCGCATTCCGGCGGCCTGCACCGGCGTCTTCGGCTTCAAGCCGACGGCAGGGCTGAACCCGGTCGGGCCCTATTTCGACGCGATCGCGGGCGGGTTGAATTCCGATCACGTCATCACCCGCACGGTCCGAGACAGCGCGGCCTCGCTCGATATCACAGCGAATGGCGGCGGCTCGTTTCTCAACGCCCTGCGCAACCCGGTGCGATTTCGCATCGGCGTCGCGGACAAAGACCCAAGTGGTCGGGCGCCGGGTGCGACGGAGCGCGCAGCGGTCCATCGCGCGGCCGCGCTGCTGGCAGAGCTTGGCCACGAGATCGTCCCCTATGAATACCCGGGCGCACTCTCGACGGATTGGTTCGACTATCTGTGGATTTTCGACATTGTCTCGCTGGTCGAGCAGCGTGCGCGCGCGCTTGGCCGTGATCCCGAGCGCGACGAATTGGAGCCGCTGACCTGGCATCTGATGGGAAAGGCGGCGCAGGGCGGGCGCGCGGCATATCAATCCGCACAGACCGCGCGCGCCGCCTATAACAGGGCCTATCTGGGCTCGCTGGACCAGCTCGACCTGATCCTGACGCCAAGCCTCGCCAGCGCGCCTCCGGCCGAAGGAACCCTGTCCTATGTCAGTTTCGCCAATGTCGATGACTGGAACGACGCGGGCTACGGCTTTGCGCCCTATTCGATCCCCTCGAATATCTCGGGGCAGCCTTCTGCATCATGTCCGTGGTTTCGCGATGAGGACGGGCTGTCGGTTGGCGTGCAGTTGAGCGGAAAGCCGGGAGCCGATCTCGCCGTGCTGCAAACCTGCGCGCAGGTCGAGGAAGCCATGTCCTAGGTTTGGGGTTGCCGGGCAGGGCCACGGGCGTCGTCTGCGATCCTAAGCGCCGTGTTCTCCGCTAGAATAAGGACTGCATCATCTCGACGCCTTGCTTTTCAACCCCCACGCGCAACGCAATGGCTGCATGTCCTTGAAGGCAAGGTCCATCAGAGTGTTTCCATTTCAAGGGGCTAGCGCCCGAACGGGCCGATGCCGCGTTGCTTCAGACCGGCTTTCCTGTGCCACGCAACCTCGGCCTCAGTTCGAGGGTGGCGTTTGGGCACAGGCCGCGATGCTCCAGTCTTTGGCGATGACGCAGACCGCGCCATGTTTTCCGATCTCCATCGCCGAGACGCCGATCGGCTCGGCCCCGGCGGTTGTGCTGGCCATGGCCGTCCGGCAGGCCGCCGCATAGCCGGGGTTTGCGGAATAGGCCTTGCAGTCGTCGAACATGCCGAAGTCATATTTCAGCCGGTCCGCGGCGTATGCGTCGCTGGTCGCAGCCCCTTGCGGCGCGGCGAGAATGAAGGGCGTGATCTTCTCGACCGCGCCGCTCTCGCCTTTGAAAAGCCCAGAGACTTCCGGATGAGTTTTCTCCAGCGAGCCGACAAGCTTTTCGGAATTGCCCAAGGTCATGCCTTCGGCGGTGAAGTCGGGGCAATCCTCGTTCCAATGATCTGCAATCGTGCAGCCCTTCACCTCTTCGCGCCGGGCGGGCAAAAACCGGTCGCCGTCGGCGTCAAGCCATTCGATATGACAGGCGGTGCCCTGATCGCCACTGTGATCGGGCAGATCTTCGAACGGGCAGATTGCAAAGGCCATTTCTTGTGTCGTGGCCGCGAGCGGGAAAACATAGATCTCGGTGCTTGGATTGGCGGGGCCGGGATAATAGAGCCCCCGCATCCTGGACTCATCGGCGCCGATATAGCCCCCGGCCAAAGCGGCCCCAGCGAGGCATGTCGGGACGGCGAATGCCGCGAGAAAACGAACCATCATCTCAGCAGATCCTGTGGTGCATGTTGAGCAAAAGGCTGAGCGCGATCGATTGAGCAGCCTTGTCGAACATATTGTGCCCCGCTGGCAAAGCGGGCATCTCGCGCCGCAAATTGGCCTTTTTCCAAGCCTCTTTCTCAGTAGCGCCCGCAGGTTCGGGCGGGATGCCCCAGCGCGTACGGCTCGCGCCAATCTCTGCATTATATCCGGCGGTGTTCCACAAGCGGTCCCCGGATTCGACATTGATGAAATCGGCCTCCAGATAGATCGGCACGATCTGCTTTTTCTTGGGATCATTCGTGCCCAGATTGAAGGGGCTGATGTTGGCGAGCTGGCGCGCGCTCTCACCTTGCGCGGAGACGGCGGTCGGAGAGTTTTCGGCGGTTTGCAGGGTTGTCGCCAGATTCTTGCTGATGATGGCGCCAACAATCCGCGCATTTTGCACGGTCTTTGGCGGGGAATCCTTGTGGCCGCTATAAAGCAGCGTCGGCCCCCGCGACCCGGCTGATGAGGCCGCCGATTTGGGATAGCTGCCGCCCAAAAGCTTGCTGTCGATAGAGGTGAGGGTGACACTGCGTTTTTCGTCGACCACGCCTTTGACGCGGGTGATGTCGAGATGGACATGGGTGGTGCCGGGTGCCGCGTCGAAATGGCAGCAAAAGAAGAAATCGGCCCCCTTGTCACGAGCAACGCCAGCGCGGTCGGCCCCGGTCATATTGACATATTCATCCTCTTTCGTGAGGTGAACCTCGATGCTCTTGATGCTGGGTTGGGCCGCGAGGATGGTCCCCTTCATCGCATTCATATGATCGCGCACGAGCGGGATCAGCCGGTGGGTCATGGTCTTTTCAAGCGTATTGCTGACCGCGCCGAGGGCATTGTTCCACGAGAGGCCGCCAAGATCGAACATATTGTCATATTGCGCTTGGGTCATCTTGCCCGCCGCAACCGCGTCCTTATAGGGCTTGAGCTGCGCCGCCGTGGCGAAGGACGCCTTGGCCGCGCGTCCGCCATGGCCCGGATCCAGCACGAAGATAACCTTGGTCGAACAGGACGCGGTTGCCGAGACCTCGGTCGCGGGTTGCGCGCCGGAGGCGGCTTGGGCCTTTTGCCCTGCGGCCGAGGCGGTGGCCGGGGCCTGCGCGAGGGCGGCTGACGCGCCATTGACCTCGCTCTGGCAGGACGACGCGCCGAGCTCGCTGGGAACCACAACCGTATCGCCGGATTTGAGACCGCCCGGCAGGTCATCGGTGGCAAGGTTATAGGTCTTGCCGCCCCGCTCAACCCGCAGCGCCTGCCAGTTCGAGCCGCCGCCGGGAATGCCGCAGGACTGGGCGATTTTCCAAAGGCTGTCGCTGGGTCCAACGGAAATCTTGGTATCAGCCATCGAGTTGGCTCCCTATTTCGGGCAGATCACCGCGCGCCAAAGCGTCGGGGATCCAGGAAAACAAAGGATTGCGATCAAAGCCATAGCCCAGATAATGGGTGCAAATCAGCCAGTCGCGGAGGAAGGCACCGCTTTGCCCGGTCAGTCTCGGGTCGCGTTCGGCGGCGGAGAGCGCGGCATGGACGCGCGATGCGCCAAGCGCCTGAAACCGCCGGTGGTTGGCCGCGCGACAGATCTCGAACGCGGCGGGCAGAGGGGCAGGGTCGCCCGAAGCTCTCGTGGCCTGACAAGCCGCGCCAAAGCCCGGCGCCACGCCGTCTTTGCTTGCGCAAAGCCCCTCGGCGACCATCAGATCGGTGCTGCGAAACATGCGGTTCAGCCCGACATTCGGATGGACGCCCGCGTGGTTCCAGAGCATGTCGGCCCGGATGTCTTCGTAAAGGGGATCGCGGTCGAAAAAGAGGCCAAGATGCAGCGCGAGAAAGCTGTAGGTCACGATCTCGCCGCGCAGTTCGAAGCCCGCCGCTTCCGATCCCTCCATGGCTCGGCGAAAGAAGGCGCGCGTCTTCTCGGGGCCGCAGAGCGGGGGGATCTTGTCCAAAGAGGCGTCGAATATCTCTGCGACCTCGGCAACGAAGCTCTCGCGGTAGTTGGAATGGACCTGAGACAGATCAAATCGTGACATCGTTACAATACCTTACCGAGGACGCCTGATGTTGGGACCGGTGACAATCAGCCGTGCGGGATGGGGCAGGGGTTGGCGAATAGAGCGGTCGATCGCAAGAAGCAGGGGCTGCGCGATTGCGACACAGGCGGGATCGTAGAACCGGAAATAGAACCATTTTCCGGATTCGTCCTGGATCCGCGTGAATTTGCGGACATACCGCCAAAGCGCCTCCAGCGAGGCGCGCGAGCGGATATAGATGCCCGGCGCCTTATCCCAAAGCTGCCAATGCGCGGTCCCGCTGGTGAAGAGATGGCGGCAAAAATTGGCGTCCTCCTTCAGCTGCACAATCCAGGGCGCGACGTCTTTCAGCTCTTTGTAAGCGGTCCCGCGAAACAGACAGCGATGGGGGAGCCCGGACGCCTCGAGCATCGCG
Source organism: Paracoccus aminophilus JCM 7686 (assembly GCF_000444995.1). NCBI lineage: Bacteria > Pseudomonadati > Pseudomonadota > Alphaproteobacteria > Rhodobacterales > Paracoccaceae > Paracoccus > Paracoccus aminophilus. The sequence continues at coordinate 1,415,153 of NC_022041.1, forward strand.
GGAAGCTCCGGCACCTTGGCACCGTCCAGAATCGCATAGGTTTGCACGGGCTGGCTCTGCTGCGCCTCGTCGAGGTCCGGCTCTCGCGCGGGATGGTCATCGAACAAAATCTCGCGCAGCACGTCCGGCACGGTCTTTTTCACGGCTAGGGCACGCTGATCGTCGAGCGGCTCGACCCCTTCGATGATCTCGATGGTCAAGGAGGCGCCCCCCGCAGCTTCCGGCGGCCGCGCATCGCGGACGGTCCAGATATCGTCTTGCTGTTCGGAGCCCCAAGGCAAGTGCAATTCTGAACTCCGACGCCAGCAACAAGGAAGCCATATAAACCTGTAATGTCTATGATTAACCTGTTTGATCGGGCAGGCAACCCGGCACATGAGCCGCGCCCGGATCTTTGGACGGTTTCTGGGCTTTTAGTTCTTTCGCTTGCCCCGGCTCACCGGTCGAAATCAACCGCAGCGAGCGATGTTGTGGGCGCGATCACTCTGACATTGATCCAACACCCGACGCTCGTCAGACATGAAGATCTGGTCTCGGATGCCGCCGTATTTCGCCTCCATCAGGGCGCTGCGCCGTCCGGCGAGGGTCAGCTTCTCGGTCAAGACAGGCGAGATTGCAAGCGCGCCGACCAATCCGCCCGTCTTCGCGGCATCCGCTTCGGCAATGATCTGGTTGTGCTTTTCGATCGCGGCGCTGATCCGGCGACCCGCGCTGGATCCGGAGGTCGCACCGGAACGGAACCAGCGCAGGTCCATCCCGCGTTGCGCCGGATTGGCATCCACATGATCTGCACATCTGATGGATGCAGCGCTGGAAGCAGATACCGCGGACCTCGTCAGCCCACCCAAGCAACGAGATGTGTGCATGACCGCCTGGTCCCGTGGTCTGCCCTGAGGACGAGCATTTACGAGGTCCGGGAGGGGCGGCCGCTTCGGGAATCCGGCCGCTTTGCCCTTGGCGGAGTTGACCGCCTGCGGCCCGGCGACTGTCTCAGTTTCCGCCCATCGTGACGCAGAAACGGCGGGTCGAGATCGGGTTCAGCCAGCAGCGGCTCTGCGCGTCGCTAACCGGATTATCCGTCCTGACCTCGTTCAGCCGCCAGATTCCGTCCCGGAGGTAGGTCACGCTGCGATCGCCGTCCGGCCAGACATAGACATTGAGCCCGATCTGCTCGCGCGCCTCCTGCATGTCCGGCGCGGCCTGATAGAAGATGAAGCTGCGGCAGGGTTTCTCGGAGGTGATCTCTCCGGTCGCGGTGCGGACCTGACAGGTTGCAGGGTCAAAGGGCAGATCGCCGGTGCTCCAGTCCTCCAAGAGCTGTTTATTCGCCGTGCAGGCTTGCGCGATCTTGTCCATGCAGCCCATGTCAAAGGCACGCGAGGCTTCGGAGAGGATCAGCGGCGGGGTCGGCTCCTCGCCATCTTCGCGATGGGCGAAGGCCAGAGGCTCGGCGGGTTCCTCGCCGCGTCGGACGGTGTCGATCAGCATCCGGCCATAATTCAGACAGGCTTCGCCATCGGTCGTGTGGACGCGGTGATGGAAGCAGCCGCGCTGATAGGCGGCGAGCGCGCGGGCAGGATCGGCGGGCTGACCCAATCCGGCGGAGAGGATATTTCCGGCGAGCTTGCAGCCGTAGGGGGCGACCGAAGCATCTGCCCCGTCGCAGGCGAACTCCGCCCAACGCAGGGCCTCGGGCAAGCGCTGCTCTTGGGAGAGCGCCAGTTTCGCCGCATCATAGCAGGCCCATCCGTCCTCGGTGGTCCCGCTCGAGATCAGCGCCTCGCAGGCCTGAGCCCGGACTTGAAGCGCCGCTTCAGGGTCTCCCGAGCCTGCCACCGCATCCGCAAGCCGGGCGCAGGTATTGCCGTCCTCCGCCGCGTCGCGCCCGGTGGGGCATCCCATGCGGAGCGCGGAGAGATAGGCATCAGTGTCGTTGCGGGCGGGAATGGATGTGGCTTGGGTTTCCAGATTGTCTGGGCCATAGATCTGAGCCAGCGCCCCGCAGCCCTTGAGATTGGCAGGGGAGCAGGCCTCTTTCAGCATGGCCTCGACCGTGTCCAGACCATCCGGTGCCTTGAGATCGGCATAGAGATGCAGGGCCTGAATGCAATCCTGATAAGAGCCGCCCTCGGGCGCTCGACAGGATTGCGCCATCGCGTCATATCTTGCGCGCAGGGCCGGACGCGCCTCGGCCACAGACGGATCAAGCGCCGCGCCAAGGCTTTCGCAGATGCTGTCCTTGTTCTCTTGTCCGTCACAAAGCGCAATGGCGCGGGCGGCTGCGGCCTGCCGCTCGGCGACGGGCCAAAACGCTGGCAGTTTGGACAGGGTGGCGCAAGCTTCCGGATCGCCCGCCGCACAACCGCTGGTCAGAAACGCGCTCGCCTGCGCGATGCGCGTTGCCCCCCGAGACTTTGGGTCGCCGTAGGTCAGGAAATCGCGGTAAAGGTAATAGGCGGGCGCGCAGCTGCGCTGATTGGGGGCGAGCGGACCTTGGGTGCAGATCCCGGCCTCGATCCCGGCCACAGCAAAGCGCTCATCCGGTGTTGGGCCGTCGTCCCGCGCCGAGGTGACAGCGGCGAACCCGTCTTGCAAGCTCTCGCAGATCCAGCCGATGCCTTGCTGACAGGCGGTCAGGTTGGCGGCAAAATTCGAGGCGGCCTCGACCAGCGTGGGGCTGCGATCCGGTGCGGTGCCTCGCGCCTGCAGGATGCAGCCGACCGGATCCCGCGCATCGCAGAGCTGTTTGGCAAGCTCGGTCGTCACCTGATCGCGTGCCGGTGCATGGCCGGAAAGCACCTGCTCCCGCGCCAGTTCGAGCGTATTGTCCTGCCGGTTGATCGCGAGTTTGCAGCCCTCGAGATCCTCGGCCATGCAACCCAGAAGGGCATAGCGGGTGACCACCGCCGGTCCGCGACCCTCCCCGTCCGGCGCGTCATAGATCGTCTTGGCAAATTCCGTGCAGGCCGCGCCGAGGCCCAGATCGCAGGCCTGTTTCATCCCGTCGGCCTTGCTTGCCTGTCGGGCTTCGGCCAGCAAGGCGGCAGCATCCGGCACGCCCGCGTGATCTGCCGGGGCAAAGCCCGCGCCCGCAGGCACCAGCACCTCGCTGAAATCGGCCCCCGAAACACAGGCGCTCCCTTTCGGCAACTGGTCCGAGAGGCGAAGGGCCCGCTCGCTCGCCCCGGTGCTGAGAAGGCCCAAAACCAGCGCATAGCCGCCCGCGCGCAGCCGATAGGCTGAAGCCGAGGGCGCAAACCCCGGAAGCGACGCGCGCAGATCGGCCAGCCCCTGCAGGCTCTCCGCATAGCCCGCGACGAGATGGCAGGTGTTGGGCGGCGCAAGGTAGCTCTGGATCGGCGCGCCGTTGGGGTGCGACGCGCCGGGGGGGCAGAAATGCCGGACCTGATTGATCGGCAGATACCCCAAAGCCCGCTCACGGCCTTTGCCGGTCGCATAATCCAAGCTGAACCATGCCGCGCCATCCGGCCCGAAGGTCACATCGCGCAAGACCACCGTCTCGCCCGCCGCCAGCTCCCGCGACGGCGCCCCGGCGGGCGCCTTGTAGATCGGTTGCGTCGCGCAGATATGGCGGGTTTCCAGCGATTGATGCGGGGGAAGATCTAGTGCCTGAGCCTGGGCTTGCGCAGCGGCTCCCAGTCCAAAGAGGAGCAGAGCAAGGGCGTGCAGGGTGATCTTGATCATCAGAACTCACCGGGGGTTAGATCTCGGGACCACGGTGCGGCACCGCTTGCGGCTATCTTGCAGGATCAAGCCGGAGGCGGCCAGATGCCAAGCGCATAGATCTGGCGTTTGGCGGGCTCTGGGCGAGCGACCGCCGCATGTCTCGGGCGAGGCCCCGGGGGCCGTTCCAGTGTCGCCGCCGCCCATTGCAAACGATGCGCGCCGTGGCGCCGCAGGTTCTGGTGCTTTCGCCGCTTTGATCGAGGGCATCGCGGCGCGGTCTGGGGCCGCTACTCCAGAATGAGATCCACCTCATCGAGGACTTCGCCATTCGGGAGATGGCAATAGACCTCGTCCGGCTGCACCTCCAACCGCCCCTCCAAGCGGGCGCAATCCTCGCGATCATGGTCAAGGGCTGTCATTTGGGGTTGAGGCTCGCCGCAGGCTGCGAGGATCAGGAGGGCAGGAAGGGCGAGGAGTGATTTCATCAGGGTCTCTCAGCTAGGATCGTCTGCGATGAGCTCTGGATGAAATAGACAAGATGACGGCAGACTTCGTCAAGGATCCGGCGCAGGGACATCGCGCTTCGCCAAGGGTGCGCGAAATCGGCTGCCGGACGGCGCGAGATCCAAGATCACCGCGCCGTTTTGCCCGCGCAGCCTAAGCCGAATAGATGTCGATCATGCGCTCGACGTTTTCCTTCACGGCCCCGAGTTTGACATGGACCATGTCATCTTCCCAAGTGGCGTCGGGATCCGAGACGGAGATGCTTTCGTAGCTTGGGTAATAGTCCGCACGGTCGAATTTATTGACCACCGCTTCGGCCGCAACGCGCAGCACGGATTTCGAATAGCAATTTGCCGTCAGCACGTCATCGGGGGCAAAGGTGCGCTGAAGCGGAATGGGAGAGACGGTCACCATGATATTGGTGTCCGCGCCGCCATGTTCGCGGATCAGCTCGACGGTTTTCGTTGCGCAATTGATCGCGTCGATCGGATCGAGGATCTCGAAATCAAACCGCTCCTGATGGGCACTGATCATCGACGGATAGGGCGTGGCGTTGAGGTAATTCTGGTTCGCGCGGTCCCACCATGCCTCGATCAAGCCGAATGTGATGATCACAAGTCCGGCGTCCTTGATCGCGGTCCGGTAGAGATCGCGCACCTCTTGCCGCCGCGCCAATGCGCGCTCCAGCGACACCGGCTTGTTCGAGTGACATTGGCCGTCGATCCACCCGCCTTGAACCTCGATCAGATATTCCGAGCCGTCGGTATCCCCAAAGGCAAAGGCAATTTCCTGCAACATGGATTGCGGCGTGTATTTGTTCAGAAAACCCGATTGCTGCTGGGTGACGCCGTAGAGCTCTTCCTTCGGAAGGCGGTATTCGAAGGCCGGAACCGAATAGCCACGGTTTTTCAGCGCGCTTTCGATGTTTCGCGCAAAGCAGGACCCGATGGTGAACACCGGCTGGTCGGGCTTGATCTTGAAGCTCGGACGAAGCTTCGGGAGAATGATGTCGCCGCGACGGACCTCGCTGCCGCGTTCCGGCCATTTCGACGCCCCGTTTTCCCGAGTGCAGCGAAATGCCTGAGATTGCGGAATCCTTACGGTCATGGGGTCAAGTCCTCACTCGAATCGTCACTTCGAGGCAGTCTATGTCCGACCTAAGCCACTGTGAAGTCTATGAATGTTACCCAAGGTTGAATTAATCTCAACGATTTGTCGCTTTGGGTGTGAAGTGGCTATTTAAGCTTGAGCCATCAGGCCAATCGCGCCGGTCGCTGGCGCATGGCCATCTGCGTCCCATGGCGCTTGGCCGGGCCATGCCTCGGGGATCATCGCAATGAAGCGCCGCACCTTGGACGAGACATGGCGGCGGATCGGATAGACGGCGCAGATCGGCGCCTCCTCGCGCGTGAGCTCTTGCAAGACCGGGATCAGGCAGCCTTTCGGGCTTTGATTGCGCTCGGCCAAAGTCACCTCGGCATCATCCACCTCGCACAGGATGCGCAGGGCGTGACCCTCGAAAAGCCGCCCCTCTTCGGTGAGGGTGATGCTGCGCGTGGTGCGGCGGATCAGCCTTGTGGCAACGGTCGTTTCCAACCGCGTGATGCATTTGCCTACCGCCGAGCGGGTCAGGTCGAGCTTTTCGGCGGCTTGAGTGAAGCTTGCGGTATCGGCCAGGCGAACGAAGGCCAGCACATCGCCAAAGTGATCGAGCATCGGGTCCAATTCGTCCCATCTGTTGCGCAGATCCGCCATCTTTATCCCGGATATGGAGCGAGTAGATAAATAGGGCCCGAACAGAGCGGCAGGCCACGGCCCGCCCGATCCGAAGGCGCATGTCATGGAAACCGATCCAGAAACACCGGCCCCGCGGGGCGGCAGTCGTCGCGTAAGCGGTGTAAAGACCATAGGTTTTAATAGATGAATGGCTTAGTGATGCGGCGATCACCCGAGAAAAGGAGGTGATCATGCTGGACGACGAAGTTCCGAAGAAGGTCGAAACAGTCTGGAGCATTGCACCTTGGGCGCAATTGAGATTAGCTGCCGCGCGTCTGGTGCCCGTTGCAAACCAACGTGGATAATCGGGAACACGGTTGAAATCCGTGACGTGCCCAACGCTGTGAGGTGGACTGGGCGGCAAGGCCACTGGTGCAAACCGGGAAGGCGCCGCTGCGGAGCGAAGCCAAGTCAGAAGACCGGCCAGACGAAACGGGCGTCTCCGCACGGACGGCGGCGGCGCTGCAGGTCTGTCAGGCAGGGGATATGTCATGCGACCAGAAGCTTTGAAACCGGCCGGAGAATTCTCCGAGGCCGAACGCGACGCGGTTTACCGCGCCATCCATGAGCGGCGCGATGTCCGCAGCGAGTTCCTGCCGGACGCGATCAGCGACAGCGTGCTGACCCGGATTCTGGCCGCCGCCCATGCCGCGCCCTCGGTCGGATTGTCGCAGCCATGGAATTTCATTCTCATCCGGGACAAAGGCGTTCGCGCCGCGATCCGTGCCGCATTCGAGCGCGCCAATGCCGAGGCGCAGGCCTTGTTCGAGGGCCCGCGTCAGGCGCAATATGGCAAGCTGAAGTTGCAGGGCATTCTTGAAGCGCCGCTCAATATCTGCGTGACCTGTGATCGCAGGCGCGGCGGCCCGGTGGTTCTGGGGCGCACGCATGACAATGACACGGATCTTTATTCGACGGTTTGCGCGGTGCAGAACCTCTGGCTTGCGGCGCGCGCCGAAGGGGTCGGCGTCGGCTGGGTCAGCATCCTGCACCAAAGCGACCTGCGCCGCATCCTTGGCCTGCCCGATCATGTCACGCCGGTTGCCTATCTGTGTCTGGGCAAGGTGCGCGACCTCTTCGATCGCCCCGAGCTCGAGGCGCGCGGTTGGGACAGGCGACGCGCCCTCGGATCTGCTGTGTTTCAAGACCAATGGGGCGTCTCGGGGTCGCTTCCCGAAGGTTGAAGACTGCCGCGCCCCGCCTGCTTATCGGGCGGGACGCGGCAGGGGCGTCAGCCTTTTTGCGGCAGATGGGAGGCGCGATATTGCGATTGGCGCTCGAGCATCCAGCCCGGATATTCCGCAGGCAGCCGGGTCACGGCGTCGAGCGCGGCCAGATCCTCGGCGTCGAGCGTCACTTCGGTCGAGCGGATATTGTCTTGCAACTGGTCGATCCGCTTGGCGCCGACGATGACGCTGGTCACCACCGGCTGATGCAGCAGCCAGGCCAAAGCGACCTGCGCCACGGTGCAGCCCTTGGCTGCCGCGATCTCGCGCATCACGGCAATCGCGGCATCGCCGCGCTCCAGATCGACTGGCGGGAAATCGAAGCTCGCGCGGCGGCCTTCGTTCGAGCTGGTGCCGTCGCTGTATTTGCCGGACAGGAAGCCGCCGGCGAGCGGGCTCCAGACCATCAGCCCAATGCCTTCGGATTGCAGCATCGGCACGATCTCGCGCTCAAGATCGCGCCCGACCAGCGTGTAATAGGCCTGCAAGGACAGGATCGGCGCGAGCTTCCTCGCCTCGGCAATGCCAACCGCCTTGACGATCTGCCAGGCCGCCCAATTCGACAGGCCGATGTAGCGGACATGGCCCTGCCGCACGAGCGTATCGAGCGCCTCGAGCGTTTCGGTGATCGGGGTCAGCGGGTCGAAGCCGTGGATCTGATAGAGGTCGATGTGATCCATCTGCAGCCGCGCAAGGCTCGCCTTGGCCTCGGCCATGATATGGGCGCGCGAGGCGCCGCGCGCATTCGGACCCTCGCCCATGACGCCGAGGACCTTAGTCGCGATCACCAGATCATCGCGCGGAATGCCAAGGTTGCGGATGGATTGACCGAGAATGCGCTCGCTCTCGCCGCCCGCATAGACATTGGCGGTGTCGATGAAATTAATGCCCGCATCGACAGCGGCCTTGACCAGAGCATCGGCCTCGTCTTGTTGCAGCTGGCCGATCTGGCCCCACATGCCCCCCGAGCCGCCAAAGGTCATCGTGCCGAGGCAGAGTTCGGAAACCAGAAGGCCGCTCGGGCCAAGAGTGCGGTAACGCATGGGATATTCCTTCTTGTCGGAGGTCACGCCGGGGCCGAGTGCCGCCGGGGTGAGACAAAGATAGGGCGGCCCTGCCGGATCCCGCGACGCTGATCCTCGCAAATCCTTGCACGATCCTCTCATCTGCGCGGATTTCGAGATGCGTCCTGCGTCACAGCGGCCTAGAGTGCCATCTATGGAAAACAACCATCTTGCCCCGCTGCGACACTTGATTGCGCGCCAATGGCGTGCGCATGGCCGCGAAACGCCGATCGACGGGCTGCTTTTGACCGAGGTTTCCGCGCCGACCAGCCCGATCCATGGCGTCTACCGCCCCTCGTTCTGCGTGGTGGCGCAGGGCGCCAAGACCAGTATGCTCGGCGAGCGCGCCTATCGCTATGATGCGGGAAAATGCCTGATCGCCTCGATGGAGGTACCGATCCGCGCCGAGATCACCCGGGCGACGCCCGAGCGGCCCTATCTGGCTTTCAGCCTCGCGCTCGATCCCGCGACGATCTCTGATCTCCTCTTGGAGATGGAAGATGCGGCGGATGCCCCGCCAGCTGCGGCGCTGACCGTGCATGATTTCGGGCCAGAGCTCGCTGATCCGCTCTGCCGTCTGCTCGCGCTTCTCGACCGGCCCCGCGACATTGCGATCCTTGCGCCTCTGATCCGGCGCGAGATCACCTGGCTGCTGCTGCACGGCCCGATGGGGGCGGCTTTGCGCCAGATCGGGCTCACGGGCAGCCATATGGCGCGGATCAGCCGGGCGATTGCCTGCATTCGGGACAGCTTTACCGAGCAGCTGAACGTGGGCAGGCTTGCCGATCTCGCAGGGATGAGCCCGGCGACGTTTCACCGCCATTTCAAGGCGGTGACGGCGATGACGCCGGTGCAGTATCAAAAGCAGCTGCGGCTGCAGGAGGCGCGTCGGCTGCTGCTTTCCGACAGCGCCGATGTCGCCCGGATCGGTTATTCCATCGGCTATGAAAGTCCGTCGCAGTTCAGCCGCGAATATCGCCGCCTCTTCGGCACGCCGCCGGGACGCGACGGGCAGGCGATCCGCAAGGTGCTTGCCCCGCAGATCGCGCTCTAAGATCCCCCGCAGCTTGCGTCAAAACGGCGACGCGGCGGGGCGGTTCAGATCCGCCGCTTACCTCAATATTCGTAGGGCGAGCGGGTCAGCAGTTCGTTTGCGTCCTTGCCGATGATGATGATGTCCTCGACGAAGGCCGACCCGATGCCGTCGAGGGCCAGAAAGGCCTCGACCCCGAACACCATATTCTCTTCCACGATATCCTCGGGCAGGGACATGCTGGTCGAGATGCGCGGCTGCTCGAAGGAGAGCCCGATGCCATGCCCGAAGAAGGGGAAGTTTTTCATGATGGCCGAGACATCGCCGCCGAAGGCGGCTGTCATGCGATCGCCCTCGGCCGCGACATCGAGAAGCCGGGTGCCCGGACGCATCATTGCCGAGAGGTGCTGCACGATCTCGGCGGTCGCCGTGATCAGGCGGCGTTGCTCGGGGTTGGCATGGCCGCGCACAGCGGTGCGGCCGGGGTCGAGGTAATAGCCCTGATAAAAGGCCGCGTGGACCGTGCCGCGCACCATGTCACCGGGGGCCGGGGTATCGGCTGATGAGCCGGTCAGTGGGAAGCGATAATCGACATCCATCGTCGCGCCGTGATTGGCTCCGATAGCCTGAATGCGCCCGCCGTTGCGCACGACGACACGGGCGGCCTCGCCTGCGGCCTCGCGCTCTGACATCCCCGAGATCAGCCCGCGCATCAGCACATCCGTGGCCTCGGTGGCCGAGGCGCCCGCGATCCGGTAGCAGTCGAGCTCGCGCGGGGATTTGATCGCACGAATGCGGCGGACGAGATCGTCGCAATCGACCCAGGTGATGGCGGGCGTGGCCTCGATCAGCTGGCGGTAATATTTCACCGGCACAAACTGGCTGCCGCAAAAGGCGACCGGCCCGGTGATGCCGCGCTGGTTCAGGGTGCGGGCGAGGCTGAGAAAGGGGTGGTTGTCGCAGACCACATTCTCGAGCGCGAGCAGATCCGGGCGTGGTTCGGGTTCGTCGATATGCAGCTCGGGCTCGTGGCCGCGCTGAAGGATCAGCCCCGAAAACGAGCGCGCCGACCAGATCAGCGAATCCGTGCCGCCGCTGACCGGATAATGGTTGGTGAGATAGAGGATATCGCCACAATTGTCGGTGGTGCCGCCGCCACGGCCGAAGATCACGGCGGTCTCAAAGCCGCGCGCCTGCATGAGCTCTTGCACCCGCGACCAGCGGAGATGGTATTCTTCTAACGGGAAATGACGCAGCATCAGTCGGGTCCTGTGGCGAGTTGGGGAGAGGCGCCGACGGGAGGAGGTCCCGCCGGCAGGTCCGGCCTTATTGCGGCAGGGTGCGGATCGGATCCTTGGGCGCGGGATCGACGCCGATCAGATCGGTCGTCAGCTTGGCATAGGTGCCATCCGCGATCATCTCGGCCAAAGCCTTGTTGATGGCGGCGACCAGATGGGGCTTGCCCTTCTTGATGGCAAAGCCTTTCTGGATCGTGCTGACCGGCTCTTCCACCAGCTTCAGCGGCAGGCGCGAGGTCTTGATCGCATAGGCGGCGGCGATGGAATCGGTGATGATCGCATCGACATTGCCATTGGCCAGATCCTGCATCGCATCGGATTCGGCCTTGTAGGTCTTGACCTTGGCGCCCAGCCCTTCGGCGAGGGTCGACCAGTTCGAGGCAACCAGCGCGCCCACGCTATGGCCCGCGACATCGGCGGGCTTGGTGATGTCGGAATCGTCGCGCACGACGATCCGGCCGCCCGATTCCAGCCAGCCATCGGCGAAGGTGACCTTCTTCTGACGCTCGGGCGTGATGTCCATGGCATCGCTGATGATGTCATATTGATCGGCTTCAAGACCGATCAGCACCGATTCCCATTTCACGAGAACCGGCTTGTATTGAAGATCCAGCCTGCGGGCGATTTCCTGCATGACCCGGATTTCAAGCCCGTCGAGCTGACCGCTCGGCGCGCGCATGGAGAAAGGCGGATAGGTGCCCTCGGTCGCGACACTGAGCTCTCCGGGGACCAGCAGTTCCAGCGCGTCGTCGGCCTGCGCCGCACCCGAAAGCGGCAGCAGCGCAAGGGTCAGCGCCATGGCGAGATTGCGAAGTTTCATTGGATTTTCCCTGTTGATTGTTGTTGCCGGGATAGAGTGCCGCCCGGTCGGAAGTGCCGTCATTGGGTCTTTTCCAGAACGGATGGCCGTCAGCTCAACCTGCTGTAGCGACGCTCAAGCCAAGCCGCGAGCTGGGTCAGGATCGAGGTCAGGACCAGATAGATGACCGCGACCGCGATGTAGAAATCAAAGGGTCTGAAGGTCGCCGAGATCAGGGTCTGCGCGTAAAGCGTCAGCTCGACCACGGTGATCGTCGACAGGAGCGAGGTGTTCTTCAGCACCGAGATCGCCTCATTGGTGATCGGCGGCAAGATGATGCGGAAGACCTGCGGCAGGATGACGGTGCGCATGGTCTCTGCCGGGCTGAAACCCATGGCAAGCGCGGATTCGGTCTGACCGCGCGGGATTGCCGACAAGCCCGAGCGCACGATCTCGGCGACGTAGGCGCCACTGTTGACGCCCAAAGCGATCACGCCCGCCGCGAAGGGCGAAAGCCGGATGCCAAGCTGCGGCATCCCGAAATAGATGATGAAGATCTGGATCAGGGCCGGGGTGCCGCGGATGAACCAGATATAGAAGGCGGCCACAGCCCGGACCACGGCCAGATCGGACCGCTGCGCCAATGCCGCGGCAAGGCCACAGATCCAGCTGAGCACGATCGTCAGGACGGTGAGCCACAAGACGAGCCAGGCGGCCTCCAGGAACCCCGGGCCATAGGCGGCAACATCGCTCCAGAATGTCATTGCAGAACTCCCGTGCCTGCGGCCTCGACCCTGACTTCATCGTGCAGGATGCGGTGAAGGAATTGGCGCAGCCTCGGGCTGGTCGGGTTTTGCAAGACCGCGCGCGGTGCGCCATCCTCGGCGATCACGCCCTGATCGAAGAACAGCACCCGCGAGGACACATCGCGCGCAAAAGAGATCTCATGCGTGACCAGAAGCATGGTCATGCCATCCGCCGCAAGCGAGGCCATGAGCGTCAGAACCTCATGCACAAGCTCGGGGTCAAGCGCAGAGGTGACCTCGTCAAAAAGCATCAGGCGCGGCTTCATCGCCAGGGCGCGGGCAATCGCCACGCGCTGCTGCTGCCCGCCCGAAAGGCGCAGCGGATAGCTGTTGCGCTTCTCATAAAGGCCGATGCGGTTAAGAAGCGCCTCGGCGATCTCGACCGCTTCGGCCTTCGAGCGCCCGAGGATCTTCATCGGCGCATGGGTAACATTTTCCAGCACCGTCATATGCGGCCAGAGATTATAGCTTTGAAAGACCATGCCAATGCGCGAGCGCAGCTCTTGCAGCTGGCGTGCGGTCGGATGGTTCGGCGCGCGCGGCGTGAAATCGAAGTCGAATTTCTCGAAGCGCATCGTGCCGCCATTCGCCGGCTCAATCGCATTGATCGAGCGCAGGAAGGTGCTCTTGCCCGAGCCGCTCGCGCCGATGATCGACACGACCTCGCCCGAGTTGACATCGAGGTCGATGCCTTTGAGCACCTCGAAGGCTCCGAAGCTCTTGCGGATGTTGCGCAGGCTCAGAAGTGGCGGATCCCGGGGATCAGTCATCGCGCGTTCCTGTTGGTTGGGGGCCCGACAGGCGGGCGTCATCTAGGGTGAAACCGATGTCGCGCGGCGTTTGATCGCCGCCATTGATCGGGGTGATGTCCTGAGGGCAGGCCGAGAGGATGACGGTGACATCCATCTCGGCGCGCAGGGTGACGGTATCGCCCGGGCGGCTCTCGGGCGGCAGGCGTCGCAGGCTGCCGTCCTCGGCCACCGGCACATTCATGAAGAGGTTGAGCGAGGCGGGCGCGAAGGGCAGCGCCAGCCCAACCGAGGCCAGCGCCTCGTGAAAGTTGTCGGTGCAGCTGCGGTGAGGCTCGGGCGTCAATTCGCGGTAAAGCTCGCAGCTGCACGGGCAAAGCTGGGTGTCATGGCGACCCGGCGAGCTGTCTTCGATCAGGGTCAGCATCGCCCGGCGGCGATTGCTGAAAACCGCCATACCGCATTCGACGAAAATGCTGCTGTTGCGCGACCGTGTGTGCTCCATCGCGCCATATTCCAGCGGATCGACCGCCGAGAGCGCCCAGAGATCGACGACCTGCGTGCCAGCAAGATTGATGATCGACAATACTTGGCCCTGACGCAGATGGACCGCCCGACCATGGCGGGCGGGCAGGATCTGGACGGGCGCCGCTGTGGCGATCCGGTCGGAGGGCGCGGTCATCTCGGCGCTCACACTGCCGCCGCGCGGCGGGTGTCGATATAGAGCTTGCGCAGATCCCGCGTCAGATCGCCGGGGCGGCCGTCGCCGATCTGGACCCCGTCGATCCGCGTGACCGGCACGACGAAATTCGTGGCCGAGGTGATGAAGGCTTCCCGCGCGGATTTGGCCTCGTCCGGGGTAAAGGCGCGCTCTTCGATGCGGATGCCGCGCGCGGCGGCGAGCTCCAGCACCGAGGCGCGGGTGATGCCGGGTAGCAACGCATGGGAGAGATCGCGCGTCACCAATGCCCCCTCGGCGCTGACGATATGGGCACTCGCCGCGCAAGCCTCGGTGACATGGCCGTCCTCGACCAGCCAGGCGTCATCGGCGCCGCGTGATTTCGCCTCCATCTTGGCCATCGAGGGATAGAGCAGTTGGATTGTCTTGATGTCGCGCCGGCCCCAGCGCAGATCCGGCAGCAGCGCCACCGAGATCCCGACCTCGGCTGCGTGATTTTCCAGCACATTTTTGGCTTGCGTGAACAGAACCAGCGTCGGCGGCGTCTCCTCGGGCGGATAGGCGAAGTCGCGGTCGGCGACGCCTCGGGTCAGTTGCAGATAGATCATGCCCTGATCAAGCTGGTTGCGCGCGGTGATTTCGCGGTGAACGGCGAGCAGCCCGGCCTCATCCAGCGGAATGCGCAGGCCAAGCTCGCGCGCCGAACGCTGCAGGCGCGCAGCATGGTTGGCATATTCGACGAGCTTGCCGTCGAGCACGCAGGTCACTTCATAGATCGCATCGGCCATCAGAAAGCCGCGGTCGAGCACCGAGACCTTGGCCTCGGACTCGGGCAGCCAGTCGCCATTTACATAGAATATCCGGGCCATTCTGTTCCTCAGGGTTTGGCGAAAGGCGCGATCTCGACGCCGTTTTCGATCAGGGATTGGCGCAGTTTGCGCAGGATCTCGACCGCGCCGGGGGTGTCGCCATGAACGCAAAGCGTGGCGGGATCGACTGGAAGGCGCTTGCCGCCGGTGGTCGGAATATGGCCGTTCACCACCATTTCCAGCACTTGGTCGAGGCTTTGGTTCGGGTCGTGGATCACCGCGCCGGGCTGGCTGCGCGGGGTCAACTCGCCGCCGTCGGTATAGCTGCGGTCGGCATAGATCTCGCAGGCGGTGCGCAGGCCGATCCGCTCGGCGGCGAGCATGGTCTCGGAATAGGGCAGCGAGACATAGATGAGCCCGGGATCGACCGCCTTGACCGCGCCGACACACAGCGCGGCAAGATCCGGATCGACCGCCGCCATATTGCCCAAAGCGCCATGGGTCTTCACATGGGTCATGGCGTGACCCTCGACCGCGCACATGCCTCGCATGGCCACGATTTGATAAATCAGCTGGGCCTCCAGATCGTCCGGGTTTTCGCCCGAGATCCGGCGACGGCCAAAACCGTAAAGATCGGCAAACGAGGGATGCGCGCCGACAGAGACGCCCTTGTCGCGCGCCATGCGGATGGTCCGGCGCATCACGCTGGGATCGCCCGCATGAAAGCCACAGGCGATATTGGCGCTGCTGACCAGATCCAGCATCGCCGCATCGTCGCCCATGACCCAGGCGCCGAAACTTTCTCCCATATCGCAATTGAGGTCGAGGGTTCTGGCCATGCGCCTGCGATTCCCTTGGTAAATTTGCAGCGGCTCCGCCTTTGGATTGACAAGCGAGCCGCCTTCCAGATACTAGAATACCGGTGGTATACTGAAATATCAATTCAAATTTACCGCTTCAAATCTGCTGCCGGAAAAAGGGTAGGGCCGTTCGGTGATGAAAGAGATCTTGGGCTCTCGTGAAGATCAGCCATGCGCAGGCGCTGCGCCGCGGTTTCTGCCTGCCGCAGACGGGGCTTTGGTCGTTGAGCTTGGGGCCGAAATTGACGCCGCGGTGAATGCCCAGATCATCGCACTGGCCACGGCGGTCGAGCGCGCGGCCGTGCCCGGCATTACCGAGATCGTGCCGACCTATCGCTCGCTGTTGTTGCGCTATGAGCCTCGCCTGATTCGCGGCGTGGCGCTGGAGACGCTCTTGCGCGGGATGCTTGACGATCTGCCGGAGGGCGAGGGGGTAGGGCGGCGCTGGTCTATTCCCGTGGTCTATGGCGGCGCGGTCGGCCAGGATCTCGACGAGATGGCGCGCATGAAACAGATGACCGTCCAGCAAGTGATCCAGCTCCATGCGGCGGCGGATTACCGGGTCTTCATGGTCGGCTTTGCGCCGGGCTTTGCCTATCTCGGCGGGCTCGACAAAGCGCTGCACACGCCGCGTCTGGCCAAGCCGCGCCAATATGTGCCCGCAGGCGGCATCGGCATTGGCGGGCAGCAGGCGAGCGTGAATTCGGTGGCGGGCCCCTCGGGCTGGCGCTTCATTGGCTGGACGCCGGTGCGCGTCTTCGATCCGACACGCGCCGAGCCCTTTTTGCTGCGCGCCGGAGACAGGCTGCGTTTCGCGCCGATCGACGCAGCGACGGGCGAAAGCCTTGCTGCGCGGGACCGGGCGGGCGAGCAGATCATTCGACCCGAGGTGCAGCCATGACGCTGACCGTGGTTGCAGCGGGGCCGATGCTCACGGTTCAGGACCGGGGGCGGCGGGGATATCGCGGTTTTGGCGTGTCGAATGCCGGGCCGATGGACCCGCCCGCCTTGGCCTTGGCCAATGCGCTTTGCGGCAATGGGGCCGAGGCGGCGGCGCTGGAATTCGCGGGGTTCGGCGGCAGCTTCACCTCTGACGCGCCGCTGCGCTTCGCCGTCATGGCGGGCGATGGGGCCGCCGATTGCGCGATCACGATCGACGGCGTCCCCCGCGCCTTTGGCGAAAGCCACCGTCTGCGCCCGGGCGAGACCCTGCGTCTTGGCGCCTTGCGCGGCGCGATGTGGGGCTATCTCGCGGTCTCGGGCGGGATTGGCCTCAAGCCGGTCATGGGCTCGCAGGCGACGCATTTGCGCAGCGGGCTTGGCGGGCTCTCAGGACGGGCGCTGATCGCGGGGGACGAGCTGCCTCTGGCGCAAGACGACAGCCCCGGCCGCTGCCTGCGCCTTGACCGGGCCCAGACCCCGGCGGCTGGACCGATCCGGGTGGTGCTTGGCCCGCAAGACGACAGCTTCGCCCCCGAAGTCCTCGCGCGGCTTCTCGAGCAGGACTGGCAGGTCAGCCCGCAATGTGATCGCATGGCCATGGTGCTGATCGGTCCGGATCTGCCGGCCGCGCACGGGCATGATATTGTCTCGGATGCGACCGTGCCCGGCTCGATCCAGGTGCCGCCCTCGGGCCAGCCCATGGTCCTGATGGCGGAAAGCCAGACCACCGGCGGCTATCCGAAGATTGCCACCGTGATCCAGAGCGATTTGCCGCGTCTGGCGCAGATGGCCATCGGCACGCGCTTTCGCATTCTCGCCGTCAGCCGGGACGAGGCCGAAGAGATCTGGATTGCCCATTCGGATGCGCAGGCCAGCCTCCTGGCCGATCTCCGGGTGAAACCCGAGGGCGTGATGAGTTCGAGCTATCTGCTATCTTGCGATCTCGTCGGCGGGATCTATGCCCCCGAAGAAATCGTCCGTCCCGTCGAGCCGCAGCCAAGGATCCTGCCATGACCACTGCTCCGAACCTCAGCCAAGAGGCCCATCGCCGGATCATCGGCATGATCCTTGAGGGCGCGCTCAAGCCCGGCGACGCGTTGCAAGAGGCCCCGCTCGGCGAGATGCTGGGCATGTCGCGCACCCCGGTGCGTGAGGCGATCAAGCGCATCGAAAGCGAGGGATTGGCTGAAACCTCGGGCCGCTTCATCCGGGTGAGCCGGATCGGCGCCAGCGAGATCGAAGAGATCTTCTTTCTGCGCCTCGCGCTTGAACCGGGCTGCGCGCAAGCTGCGGCCAAGGCGCCGCCCCCCGGCCTCGACGCGGTCGAGCGCCGGATCCGCGATCTGATGGCCCAAGACACCGGTGCCGATCTTGCCGATGCCCAACGCGAGGCCGACAACAGCCTGCATGATCTGCTGGCCTTGGCGGGCGGAAACCGCACCATCCAGGGTGCCTTGGCCGCGCTGCGCCACCGCACCTGTGTCTTCGATCATACGCAGGTGCCCGACCGCTTTCTCAAGGGCTGCGACGAGCATCTCGAGATTATCGCCGCGGTGCGCAGCGGGGACGGTGCGCTGGCGGCTGATGCGATGACCCGCCACCTCACCCATGCGCGCGACGCCATTCTCGCGCGGCTCGCAGAGATCCAGAACCAACCGGAACAGCCATGAAGACCTGCCTCATCGTTCAGCCGATCCATTCCGCCGGGCTCGACCTGCTGCGCCGCAACGGCATCGAGCCGCGGCTCGCGCCCACGCCCGATATGGCGACGGTCGCGGCCTTGCTGCCGGGCTGCGATGCGGTGATCACCCGCGACGCCGGGCTCAAGGCCGAGGCTTTTGCCGCCGCGGACCGGTTGCAGATCGTGGTCATTCACGGCACCGGACATGATAGCGTCGACAAGGCGGCTGCGGCGGCCAAGCGCGTGCTGGTCGCAAACACGCCCGGGGTCAATGCCCGCTCTGTCGCCGAGCTGGCGCTGGGGCTGGCGCTTGCGGTTGCGCGCGGCATTCCCGCCGCCGACCGCAGCACCCGGGCCGGGGCGCCGGGTTTTCGCGAGTCCGCTCGTTTCACCGAGCTCTCGGGCAAGACCGCGCTGATTGTCGGCTGGGGCGCGATCGGGCGCGATCTCGGGCGGATGCTCGATCAGGCCTTCGGGATGCGCATTCTGGTCCATTCACCGCGCGCGCCCGAAACCGGCGGCTATGCGCGGGTCTCGCTTGCGGAGGGGCTGGCCGAGGCGGATCTTATTTCGCTGCACACGCCAATGCGCGACGAGACCCGCAATCTGATCGGCGCCGAGGCCTTGGCGCAGGTCAAGCCCGGCGCAATCTTGGTCAATGTCGCGCGGGCCGGTCTGGTCGATGAGGCGGCGCTTGACCGTGCCTTGGCCGAGGGCCGCCTCGCAGGCGCGGGGCTTGATGTCTATAGCGAGGCCGCGCCGCAGGGACCGCTGGTGCGGCACGCGAATGTCATCTTCACCCCCCATCTCGGCGCGACGACCGAAGATGCCTTGCGCCGGGTCGCCGAGGCGGCGGCGGGCCATGTCATCACTGCGCTCGCCGGAGGCATGCCCGAGACCGCGCTGAACCCCGAGGTGCGGCCATGACCGCGCCCTCGGATGTCATCCGCGAGGTTCTCGCGCGGGTCATTGCGCAGGTGAACACACTGTCGGCGGGCGGGCCGGGCTGGACGCGTCCCTCGTATAGCGATCTCGAAAGCGCCGCCCATACGATGATCGAGGCCGAGGCGCTGGCTTTAGGCATGGCGGTCCATCGCGATGCGGCCGGAAACCTCTTTGCGCGCATGGCGGGGCGCGATCCTGCGGCGCCACCGCTTTACATGGGCTCGCATCTCGACACCGTCGCCGAGGGCGGTGCCTATGACGGGCAGGCCGGTGTCGCGGGCGCGCTTGCGGTGGCGGCGACCTTGCGCGCGCAGGGGATGACCCCTCATGCCGATCTGGTGCTGGTCGTGACGCGGGCCGAGGAAAGCGTGTGGTTTCCGGTGTCTTATGCGGGCTCGCGCGCGGGGCTTGGCCTGCTCTCGGCCGAGGAATTGCAGGCCTGTCGCGTCGATACCGGGCAAAGCCTCGCCCAGCATATGCGCGCTCAAGGCTTCGATCCTGAGGAGGTCATCGGTCTTCAGCCGCCCGCGCCCGCACGGTTTCTCGAGTTCCACATCGAGCAAGGACCGATCCTGGATGAGGCGGGCGAGCCTTATGGCATCGTCACCGCAATTCGCGGCGGTCTGCGCTACCGCGCCGCGCAGGTGCTGGGAAGCTGGGCCCATTCCGGCGCCGCCCCACGGGAAGGCCGCGCCGATGCGGTCGTGGCCTTTGCCCAGCTGGTTGTCGCCATGGACCGCGTCTGGAGCGCGATGCTTGACGAGGGCCATGATCTGACCGTGACCTTCGGGCGCGTCGATGCGGCGGGTCCGGCCCATGCCATGGCCAAAGTCGCCGGGCGTCTCGATTTCTGCCTTGATCTGCGCTCGTCTGACGCCGGGGTGCTCGATCTGGCCAATGCGCGCCTGCTGGCCGAGATCGCGGTGATCGAGACCGCGACGCCGGGGATCCGCTTTGCCCTCGGCATCCAAAGCCGCAGCCAGCCTGCGCGTCTTTCCGAGGCGATGGTGGACTT
Source organism: Paracoccus aminophilus JCM 7686 (assembly GCF_000444995.1). Lineage (NCBI taxonomy): Bacteria > Pseudomonadati > Pseudomonadota > Alphaproteobacteria > Rhodobacterales > Paracoccaceae > Paracoccus > Paracoccus aminophilus. The sequence continues at coordinate 1,435,026 of NC_022041.1, forward strand.
TGTCCGCACCGGCGCGACATTGCAGGGCGACGCGCCCCGGCTGATGTTGTCGGGGGGCGGGCATGATGCGGCGGCCTTTGCTGCGGCGGGATGGGAGAGCGTGATGGTCTTTGTGCGCAATTGGAACGGCAGCCATTGCCCGGAGGAGGCGATGGATATCGAGGATCTGGCCCGCGCGGTCGAGGCGGTCCACGCGGCCCTCTTGCAAGAGACGCGCGCATGACCACCGAAACCCTCGCGCAATCGGCCTATCGCCGCATCAAGCAAGACATCCTCGAGGGGCGGATTACGCCGGAAACCGCGCTGTCCGAACGCGAGCTCGCCGAGGCTTTGGGAATTTCGCGCACGCCCTTGCGCTCGGCACTCTCGCGGCTCGAACGTGAGGCGGTCATCAGCCGGCTGGGCAATGGCGTGTTGTTGGTTCGCGCGGTCTCGGTCGAGCAGCTGATGGAGATCGTGCAGCTGCGCCAGAACCTCGAAGCTGCGGCGGCGGCGCGCGCGGCGGGTTACGGGATGACGCCCGAGCTCGAAGCGGTGCGGCAGGTCATGGCCGATTATGTCGAGGGCCGCGATGCGGCTTTCGATGAGTTCTGGGCCGAGGATGACCGCTTCCATATGGCGGTCGCCCATGCGGCGCGGCTCTCGATCCTGCCCGCGATCCTTGCCGAGCAGCGCGCGATTGCGCGGCGCTGCACGATCACCCGCACCCATGATTGTTTCGCCGATCAGGCGCGCGAACATCTTGCGGTGATCGAGGCCATCGCCGCCCGCGCGCCCGAGGCTGCCTCTGCCGCCATGGCCGCCCATTTCGAAAACGTTCGCGCTCGCTTCCTTGGCTGGCTGGCGCGCTGACCCAAAGCTCAGAGGTAATCATGAATCTGCCCTCCCGCGCGCCCGATCCGGCCACCTCTGAGCTGGAATTTCCGCCGGATTTTATCGGAAGTCAGGCGGTGTTTCCGGCTGCGGAATTCGCGGGCCGTCTGAGCCGCATTCAACAGGCTTTGCGCGCAAATGGGGCCGAGGCTTTGCTTCTCACCGGCCCCGAGAATATCTTCTGGGCGACCGGGCGGCAGACGGCGGGTTATTTCGCCTTTCAGGCGCTGATCGTGCCGCAATCGGGCGAGCCAGTGCTTTTGGTGCGCCAGCTCGAACTGACCGGGGCGCGCGCCTCGTGCTGGCTCAAGCGGATCGAGACCTGGCAGGACGGGCAGGATCCGGTCGCAGTTCTGATCGCTCTGATCGCGGATCTGGGGCTGCGCGAGCTTGCGCTGGAGCGCGAGGGCTGGTTCGTCAGCCCCGCGCTTTATGGCCGGATTGAGGCGGGCCTTTCCGGCCTGCGGCTCAGCGACGGGTCGGGACTGGTCGAGGGGCTGCGCGCGGTCAAATCGCCCGCCGAGCTCGGCGCAATCCGGCGCGCGGCGCACTATGCCGAGGCGGGGATGGTCGCGGCTCTGGCCGCCTGTCGGGCGGGGGTGAGCGAAAACGACATTGCCGCTGCCATGCTTTTCGCCGCTGTCGAGGCGGGCTCTGAAGCCATGGCGATGGAGCCGTTGATTTCCTCGGGGCCGCGCTCTGGCATTCCCCATGCGACTTGGCGCAGGCGGGTGCTTGAGCCCGGCGACGGGGTGTTTCTGGAGCTCGCGGCCAGCCACGACCGCTATCACGCGGCGCTGATGCGCGCGGTCTGGATCGGGCCGCCGCCCGCGCTGGCGCAGCGGATGATGGATACCGCGCTGCGCGCGCTCGATGCCGCGCTGTCGAGTATGCGCCCGGGCGTTAGCTGCGCGACCGCCCATGAGGCGGCGCAGGCGGTCATTGACGATGCGGGCTATACCGCTGCGTTCCGCAAGCGGATCGGCTATTCCATCGGTGCGGCCTTTGCCCCCGATTGGGGCGAGGGCGCGATCCTGTCGCTCTTCTCGGGCGTCGACCGATTGCTGGAACCGGGCATGGTCTTTCACCTGCCCGCGACCCTGCGCAGCTATGGCGCCTTCACCGTCGGCGCCTCGGAAACAGTGATCGTCACCGAAACCGGCATTGAGCCGCTGTCGGATCTGCCGCGCGGGCTGACGATCTGCTGAGCGCGCGGAGGAAGAGGGCTCTCGCGACCTGAGGACGCGAGAGCCGGGCCGATCTGCTGCGCCTGTCTAGCCCGCAGCAGCGATGATCTGGATTTCGACCGGCGCACCGCCGGGCAAGGTCGCCACGCCCACCGCCGCGCGGCTGCCGATCCCCGCCGCGCCAAGCTCGGCGAAAAGGTAATCGGAGGCGAGATCGGCAAGCTTCGAATGCAGGGTGAAGCCTGCTTCCGCCGCGACGAAAACCGTCATGCTGACCACGGCGGTGATGCGCTCGGCGCCGTGCAATTGGCCGCGCGCCGCCGTCAGCGCATTGGCGCAGGCAAGCTCAACCGCCTCGCGCCAGTCCTCGGGGCTGTCCGCCGCGCGGACCGGGCCCTGAACCTTCAGGACCCCCGCTGCACGGGGCGTCATGCCCGAGGTAAAGATCAACCCGCCATGCCGGGTGGCGGGAAGGTAGCGGCCTTGCGGAACCGGAGCGCCGCTCATGCGCCATACCGCCGGGCGAGCTCGATCATGCGCTCGACTGCGTGAAGAGCGGCTCTGTGATCTTGCGAGAAATTGAGCCGGACCGAATGCGCGGTATGCGGGCTGAATTCAGTCCCGGGCGTCACGCTGACCCCGGCCTGTTGGCGCAGAATGCGGACGAACTCGCCCGGCGCGACCTCCAGCTTGGGCAGGCGCGGGAAGAGATAGCTGCCCGCCTGCGGCACCCGCGCGGGCATGCCCGCCGCGTCAAACCGGGCCAGAAGATCGTCGCGGATCGCCTGATGCAGCCGGATGCGTTCGGCCATCCAGCCCTCGGGCTCGGAGAACCAGGTCGAGAAGACCGCTTGACTATAGCCCGCCGCGCGCAACGAGACGATGGCCTGCAATTTCTCCATCCGCTCGATCAGCTTTGGCGCGCCGAAGGCCACGCCCAGCCGGTAACCGCTGAGCGATTCCGTTTTCGACGGGCCCATGATCGTGATCACATTTTCCGCCCCGATCCCCGCCGCGCGCAGATGGGTGTAATCGCTGCCCGAATAGCGCAGCCGCGAATAAAGCTGATCCACGATGACGGTGACGCCGTAGCTTTGGGCCAAAGCCGCGATCTGGCCGATCTCGGCGGCGGAATAAACCGCGCCGGTCGGATTGTTCGGGTTCGAAAACACCAGCACCCGCGCGCCTTGGCGGAAGGCATCTTCAAGCTGGTTCAGATCGAGCCCGGCCTCGGCCTGCGCGCCCAGATAGTCGAGCTGAACTGGAAGGATCTCGCCCTCGAAAAACTCGACGAGCTTGCGGTTCGCGAAGTAATCCGGCTGGACGATCGCGACCTTGTCGCCGCGCGAAACGGTCGCCGCCACCGCCAGAAACAGCGCGCCTTGCGTGCCGGGCGTCAGGATCATGCCATCGGTCGCATCGACCGGCGCGCCGGTGAATTGCGCGAGCTTCTCTGCCAGATCCGCCCGGATCGCCGCTGCGCCGCGATATTCGGTATAGGCCTGCGCGCCCCCTTTGCGCACGCCTTCGGCAAAGCTTTCGAACGCGCCCGGGGTCGGCGTGAAGGCATCGACATCGCCATGGGAGAAATCGACCGGCGTGCCCGGCAAAACATCGCCGCGCAGCTGCAGCCCATCGGTTTTCTGGCGCAACTCCTGCCCCGGCGCATTGTCGGTTCCAAGGCGGCTGAATTTTTCCAGCAATGACATCGCATGTCCTTTCGCGTCACAGTTTGGCTGGATTTTAGAGGCGTTCTGAAGCATATAAAATCTGTGTTCTTGTAATTTCAAACCATAGAAATTCTATCTTATGGATCTGCGTTTTCTCGAAAGCTTCGTCGAGGTGGTCGAATGCGGCTCGTTGGCGGCTGCCGCGCGGCGGCTCAATCTGACACCGGCTGCGATTGCGCAGAGGCTGCGCGGGCTCGAGCGGGAGCTGGGCCAGGCGCTGATCACCCGGGTCGGGCGCACGGTCAGGCCGACCGCCTCGGGGCTGGCGGTTCTGCCCTTCGCGCGCCGCCTGTTGGCCGATGCCCATGATCTGCGCGCCATTGCCGCTCATGACACGCCCGCAGGCGAGCTGCGGCTGGGCTCGACTGCGACGGCGCTGACCGGATTGCTGCCGCGCGTCATTCCGCATTTGCGCGCGCGTTGGCCGCAGGTCGAGTTCTTCGTGCGGCCTGGCTCGTCGATTGATCATTTTCACGCGGTGCTGACGGGTGAGCTCGATGCCGCCCTGATCGTCCGCCCGCCAGTGCCGGTTCCGAAAGCGCTGAGCTGGCTGACCCTGCGCGACGAGCCTTTGGTGCTGATCCTACCCGAAGAGATGGTGGGCAATTCGGCCTCCGAGATCCTGCGCGAGGCCCCGTTCATCCGCTATGACCGCAACCAATGGGGCGGGCAGATCGTCGAGCGGTATCTGCGCACCAACCGGCTGAAGACGCATGATTTTCTCGAGCTCGATGCGTTGGATGCAATCGCGGCTTTGGTCAGCCGAGGCGCGGGTGTCTCGATCGTGCCCGATTGGGCGCCGCCTTGGCCAGAAAACCTGCATTTGCGGAAGCTGCCCTTGCCGGATGCGGGGCTGCGCAGTGTCGGGATCTTGTGGAACCGCTCGGGCGCCCGCAGCGCTGCCGTGCGCGCCCTGGTCGACATCTGCCGCGAGACTTTTCTGACCGGGCCCGCAGCGGTGGATCACGGGAGGGTCTGACGGTCCGAGCGCCTGCTAAAGCCCGCGCCGGAACACGTCATTGGGATAGGCCGCGTCCCCGATCTGGAACTCGGTTGTTCCAACCTGTTCAAATCCCTGCCTGAGATAAAAAGCGATGGCCGGGGCGTTTTCGGCGTTGGTTGCCAGCCAAAGCGACGGCGCGCCGAAGGCGCGGGCATGGTTCATCCCTGCTTCGAGCAGCCCGCGCCCGATCCCTTTGCCGTGATGACGCGGTCGGACGTAAAGCGTTGATATCTCAAATGGGAAGCAATCGGGGACAGGTGCGGGCTTGCGCTGGCTCAGGCGGATGAATCCATCGAGGCCATCCTCATTTTCCGACACGATGAACTGTTCGTCAGGATTGTCGAGGAGAGCGGCGAACTTCTCTGATGTAAACTCAGACAACGCATACTGGGCGAAAAAAGCCGAGATCCCGCGCCTGATATAGGTGCCAAGCCAAACCTCGATCGAAAGCGCGGCGAGGATCGGGGCATCCGCGCGGCTGGCGGCTCGAAGTGTCATGTGAAATCTCCCCGAGGGATGCGGTAGCAGGATCGTGGGCTGCCGTGACCGGCGGCCACGGGGGTAAGCTGAAACAGCTCCTTTGGGCGCAGGCAAGCAAAGAGGAGCAATCTTTGCGCGGTCAGGTCCTCAAACCGCTGACCTGACCGCGCAAAGCCGCTTAGGCGGAGGCGTCAAGCGCGACGAGATGGCCGCCGCCGATATCGGTGAGTTGCAGCCGCGCCGGCTCCGATCCGGCGGGCCAAACCGGGCTTGGGATCTCGCCGGTCAGACGCGGGCTCGGCGCGCGGACCCGCGTCGGATCGGGCACCGGGACCGCCGCCAGAAGCCTGCGGGTATAGGGATGCTGGGGGTTTGTGAAAAGCTGGTCGCGACTGCCCATCTCGACGATCTGGCCTAGATACATCACCGCGACCCGGTCCGAGATGTTTTCCACCACCGCCATGTCATGGCTGATGAAGAGATAGGTGATCCCGGTCTCGCGCTGAAGATCGCGCAGCAGGTCAAGCACCCGCGCCTGAATCGAAACATCGAGCGCCGCCACGCTTTCATCGCAGACGATCAGTTTGGGTTTCAGCGCCAGGGCGCGGGCAATGCAGATGCGCTGGCGTTGGCCGCCCGAGAACTGATGGGGGTAGCGCTGATAGGCCGAGGCGGGCAGATCGACGCGCTCCAGCAGCTCGCGCACCCGGGCGCGTTGCTCGTCCGCCGTGCCGATGCCGTGGATGACCAGCGGCTCGCAGATGAGCTCGCCCACCGTCATGCGCGCATCAAGCGCGGCCATCGGGTCTTGGAACACGATCTGGAGATCGCGGCGCAGCGCCTTGCGACCCTTGGCGTCCAGCGCGGCCATGGACTTGCCATCAATCCGGATCTCGCCGCTATGGGGAACAAGGCCGACCAGCGCCTTGGCCATGGTCGATTTGCCGCAGCCGGATTCGCCGACCAGTGACAGGGTCTCGCCCCGGAAAATGTCGAGCGAGACCTTTTCGACGGCGTGAACCCGGGCGCTGACCCGGCCAAGCAGGCCCTGCCGGATCGGAAAGCCGACGGAAACCTCGTCATAGCGCACCAAAAGCTCACGCCCGGCGGGCTCGGGGCGCGCGGCGCCCTGACCGATGCGGGGCACGGCGGCGAGCAGTTCGCGGGTATAGTCCTCGCGCGGGGCGGCGAAAAGCGCGGCGACGGGCGCGGTCTCGACCACGCTGCCCTTGCGCATGACGATGACGCGATCGGCCATTTCCGCGACCACACCCATGTCATGGGTGATGAGGATGATCGCGGTGCCGAGCTCGCGCTGAAGATCGCGCAGAAGGTCCAGAACCTCGCGCTGCACCGTCACGTCAAGCGCCGTCGTCGGCTCATCGGCGATCAGCACATCGGGGCGCAGCGCAATCGCCATAGCGATCATCACGCGCTGGCGCATGCCCCCCGAGAGCTCATGGGGATATTGTTCGAGCCGCTTTTCGGGCTGCGACAGACGGACCGCACGCAAAGCCTCGAGCGCGCGCAGCCGTGCCGCGCGGATCGGCATCGGCTCATGGGTGCGGATCGCCTCGGTGAGCTGACGACCGACCGTCATCACCGGATTGAGCGCGGTCATCGGCTCTTGAAAGATCATCGCGATGCGCGCGCCGCGCAGCGGTTTCATCTGGCCCTCGGACAGACGGGTCAACTCGGTGCCGCCAAGATTGACCGAGCCGCCGGTGACGCGCACCGCAGGCTCGGGCAACAGCCGCATACAGGCGAGCGAGGTGATGGATTTGCCCGAGCCGCTTTCCCCGGCAATCGCGAGCGTCTCGCCGCGATGCAGATCGAAGCTTAGGCCGTGGACCAGCGGCACCAGACCGGCATCCGATCTGGCCGAGACCTGCAGGTCGCGCACCGACAGCACAACCTCGGCTGAGGCGGGATCAGCCGGACGGGCATCGCCAAGAACGGCGGGGGAAGACAGCGGCTCGGACATGCTCATTCGAAGACGGCCCTCGGGAAGTAGAAGCTGACGACGACATTCGGCATGTCGACGATTTCCGAAATGCGCAGATCGCCGCAGGTCGAGACCAGCATATAGGCATCGACCGGGTTCAGCTTCTGGGTCGCGCAGAGAAGATCGACCATATGGGCGACCGCATCGGCCGCAGCAGTCCACAGATCGGGGCCGATGCCGGTCGTGACCTCATAGCCCTTGGCGTCAAGATGGCGCGTGACCGGGCCGGGCGTCGTGAAGCGCGGCGTCTTGAGGGGCTGGTCCTTGATCAGATCAAGCGTCAGCACAACATCGAACGGGCTTTCGATCGCGGTGCCGCAGACCTCGCCATCGCCCTGCGCGGCATGGGTGTCGCCCACCGAGAACAGCGCGCCCGCGACTTCGACCGGCAGATAAAGCGTCGTGCCTGCCGCCAGATCGCGGATATCGAGGTTGCCGCCGACGCGGCGCGGCGGAACGACCGAGTGATGGCCTGCCTCGGCCGGCGCATTGCCGATCGTGCCCGCGAAGGGCTTCAAGGGCACGCGGCCATGTTGCCCGAAGAGCGCGGGTTCCATGCTGGTCGCGTCGAACTTCCACACCGTCAGCGCCGGCTCCTTGAACTGATCGGCGAGCAGGCCAAAGCCCGGAATATTCGCGGTCCAGCCAAAACCCGCGCCCTCGCGAAGCTGGGGCGTGAAGCTCTCGATCGTGACCTTCAAGACATCGCCCGGCGCGGCCCCGTCGACATAGATCGGACCCGAGACCGGGTTGATCTTGGCGAAATCGAGCGCTGCGACATCCTCGACCGTCGAGCGGGGGCCAAGCTGGCCCCCGGAACTGTCGAGGCATTGAAACAGGATCGTCTCACCCGGCGCAGCCGTCAGCGCGGGGGCAAAGGAATTGTCCCAGCCGAAGTGATGCTGATGGGCGTGGATCGTATGGTTGCAATGCTTGCACATGATGCGCAGATCACTCCTTGATGAAGACGTAGTCGTAATTGACCGGGATCGAGACCGGATCGACATAGAGCGCGTCAGCCCCGCCCATCCGTGCCGATTTGAGCGTGAAGCGCTGCTCGTTGAAGACCGGCGCCCAAGGCGCGTCCTTCATGACGTCCATGTAGATCTCGGACCATTTCGCAAGCCGCTCATCGGCCTTGGCCGGATCGACGATGGAATCGGCCTCGGTCGCTTTGGCGTCGAGATCCTTGTTGCAATATTTCGACCAGTTCCAGCCGCCCTCGACGGCGCCCGCGCAGCCAAGGATCGGGCCGTAGAAGTTGGCGGGATCGGGGAAGTCGGCGATCCAAGCCATGCCGCCCGACCAGATCATCGGTGCCGTGCCTGCGCCACCGGCCTCGATGACATTGGCCTGCGCCAGCGATTTGATCGCGGCCTTGATGCCGATTGCCTTGAGATCCTGCTGGATCGCTTGAGCGATGCGCGGGTTCGGATCGGTGTTCATCACGAAGAGCTCGGTATCGAAGCCATCGGCATAGCCCGCCTCGGTGAGAAGTTTCTTCGCGCCTTCCTGATCGAAGGGATAGCCCGCGTAATCCTTGGTATAGCCCGGCATCGAGGGCGGCAGCGGCTGGTTCGCGGGAATGGCGCGACCGTTGATGACCTGCACGATACGGTCCTTGTTGATCGCCATGTTCACCGCGCGGCGCACCTCGACCTTGTCGAAGGGCGGCTGGGTCACGTTCATGGTGACATAGCCGGTGTGCAGCTGACCGCCCTCGACCACCAGTTTCGCCTGTTCGGGATCGCCCATGACTTCAACGAATTTTGCGGGCGGGATGCCGTCGCCCGGAATGTCGATCTCGCCTTTTTGCGCGCGCAAAAGCGCCACCACCGGCTCTTGGCCGACCTCGACCGTGAAGCTGTCGAGATAGGGCACGCCCTTGATCCAGTAATCGGGGTTCTTTTCAAAGACGAGCCGCTGACCGAGCGTCCATTCCGCCAGTTTGAACGCGCCGGTGCCGACCGGCTTCTTGCCGAAATCCGCGCCTGCGGCCTCGACCGCCTCTTTGGGCACGACGTAAGAGAAGTTCAGCGCCATGATGTGCAGGAAGGTCGCATCCGGGCGCGACAGCGTGAAAACGACCGTGCCCGCATCCGGCGCGCTCAGACCCGAGAGCGGGCCTTTGCCTGCTGCGGCCTCGTCGAAACCGGCGATCATCCCGAAGAAACCCTGACCGGGCGATTGGGTCGCGGGATCGACCGCGCGGTTGATCGAATAGACCACGTCCTCGGCGGTCATCTCGCGGCCATTGTGGAACTTCACGCCCGGGCGCAGCTTGAACGTATAGGTCAGGCCATCGGGCGAGATCTCATAGCTCTCGGCAAGGCCGGGGCGCAAGGTGGTGGTGCCGGGCTCGTAATCCATCAGCCCGTCGAAAACCGATTTGATCATCGACCAGTTTTGCCAATCGTAGCCGATGGCCGGGTCGAGCGTCGCGACATCATCCTTGTAGGTCACGATCATATTGCCGCCGGCATGGGCCTCTTGCGCTTGGGCGGGGGCAAGGGCGGGCAAGGCGAGGATCGCGGCGAGCGCCGTCGAAAGAACCAGCTTTTTCATTCTTCTTCCTTCCTGTTGAGACGTCTTTTCATTGCAGTTTGATGCGGGGGTCGATCAGGGGCGCGACGAGATCGGCTAAGAGATTGCCGATGACGATGGCCACCGCCGAGACGAGGGTCACGCCCATGATGATCGGAATGTCGACGCGCTGGATCGCCTGCCAGGCAAGCTGGCCGATGCCGGGCCAGCCGAAGACGCTTTCGACCACGACGATGCCGGACATGAACATGCCGATGTCGATCCCGATCATGGCGATGATCGGCAAGATCGCATTGGGCAGCGCATGGCCCAGAATGATGCGTCCGCGGCCCAGCCCCTTGGCGCGCGCGGTGCGAATGAAATCGGCGCGCAAGACATCGAGCATCGACGAGCGCATGATCCGCGAATACCAGCCCGAGCCGAGGATCCCTAGCGTCAGCGCGGGCAGGACCAGATGGGCGAAGGTGCCGTAGCCGCCGATCGGGAACCAGCCGAGCTTGACCGAAAAGACGTAGAGCAGCAGCAAGGCCACGACGAATTGCGGGGCCGAGACGGTCACGAAGCTGCCAAGCATCAGCATATTGTCAAGCGCGCGGCCCCGGTAAAGCGCGGCGATCACGCCAAGCGTCAAGCCGATCGCCACCTCGCAAAAGATCGCGGCGACCATCAGCAGCAAGGTCGCGGGCAGGCGCGAGACCAGCAGCGCCGAAACCTCGGTCTTTTGCAGATAGGAGCGGCCGAGGTCTCCGTGCAGCAGGTTCCACAGGTAATGGCCGTATTGGACGAAAAACGGCTGATCGAGGCCAAGCTGGCGGCGAATGCTCTCGACCGTCTCGGGCGTGGCCGAGCGGCCCGCGATCTGGCGCACCGGATCGGCGGGCAGGACGTAGAGGAGCACGAAGGTGATGAACGAGACCCCAAGCAGGATCAGAGCCGATTGGATCAGGCGGCGCAGGATATAGGAAAGCATCAGTCACGCCCCTGCTGGGTCGGGTCAAGGATGTCGCGAAGCGCGTCTCCGACCAGGTTGAAAGCAAGCGCAAGCAGCAGGATCGCCGCGCCGGGAATGAAGACGAGCCAGGGCGCCGATTGGAAATAGGTCTGGTTCTCGAAGATGATATTGCCCCAGCTCGGCGTCGGGGGCTGGACGCCCACGCCGAGGAAGGAAAGCGTCGCTTCCAAGAGCACCGTCGTCGAGATCCCAAGCGTCGCCCAGACGATCAGCGTCGGCACCAGATGGGGCAGGATATGGCGAAAGAGCGTGCGCAGATGGCCCGCACCGAGCGTCTTGCCCGCGGCGATGAAATCACGCTCGGCCAGGGATGAGGTCTGGGTGAAGACGACCCGTGCGGTCTGAACCCAGTTCACGAAAGCGATGACCATCGCCACGATCCAGAGCGAGGGCGTGAAGATCGCAGCCAGACAGATCGCGAGCAAAAGCGCGGGAAAGGCCATCATCAGATCGGTGAAGCGCATCAGCACCGCGCCGACCGGGCCGCGGAAATAGCCCGCCGTGACCCCGATCAGCGTGCCGATCAACAGCGCCGCGCCATTGGCGACAATCCCGATCACCAGCGAGGTCCGCGCGCCATAAAGCAGCCGCGAGAACAGGTCTCGGCCCAGAAGATCGGTGCCGAGCCAATAGGTTGCCCCCGGCGGCATCGGCGCGCCCTCGATGGTCAGCCCGTCAAAGAACTGCTCATTCGGGTCGAAAGGCGCGATCAGGGGCGCGAAGATCGCGCCACCGATACAGATCACCATGATGACAAGACCCGCCAAGGCGAGCTTGCGCCGAAAGAGCCGCCGGAGGGCGGAGGGGCCGGTCTCGGGCTGGGCCTGCGGCTCAGGCGAGGTCGATGCGTTTGCCGTCATTCACGGATCTTTCACTGGCATGGCTGGAGACGAGGCGCTCAGCGGCGGTCTCGATGGTGACGCGCCAAGCCATCGCGGTCTGGCGCAAAAGTTCATAGGCTTCGGCTTCGCTTTTGCCGCGCAGAACGAAGATCATCACCGCCTGCACCACGGTCTGGCGCGCCGAGAGGCGGTTCTCGAGATCGGCGATCTGGGCAGCCGAGGCATGGGCGCGGTCGAAGTTGCTGCGCGCGACCAGCAGGGCGGCATAGACGCCCTTGTCGCTGACCGGCTTGAGCAAAAGCGCATGGGCGCCCATGGTCAGCACCCATTTGAGCCGACCCGGCGCCTCCGAGGCGACCATGGCGATCATCGGCATCGGTGATTGTCCCGCCGCCCAAGGGAATTGGGCATCATGGCCCGCATCGGCATCGTAGAAGATGAAATCCGCCGCAATCGCCTCGGCGGGCAAATCGGGCCAAGCCTCGCGCACATCAAGGCCGATGACGCGCAACTGGCGGATCAGGCCCTGAATGGCGGGATGGGGGCGATGCAGGATCCAGGCGGTCGCATTGCCAAGGTTCTCGGTCCTGATGCGGGTCATGACACCACCTTCAGCGCAAGGGCCGGGCGCTGTCCGTCCCGCCGCGTCAGATAGGGATCGGCCTCGCGCGCGGGCAGGCGCTGAAGCTCGCGGAAGCGGCCATCTTGAAGGCGGGCGATCACCACCGGCTGGCGCGCGTGGAAATGGTCGGGATGAAGCCGGGGCTCTAGCCCGCCCTGGCGGGCAAGGCGCAAAAGCTCGGCCAGCGGCAGGGTCTCGGCGCCGGGGCGGCCGTGCAAGAGCCGCGCGAGCTCATGGACCGATTGCCGCGCCATTTCCGCGAAAGAGCCGCCGCGCGCCGTGCCGGGTTCGAACCACGGCCCGGCGGCAATCAGCCCCTCGGCGGCGGGGCCTGCCGCAAGCAGCTCGCTTTCGGTGAAATTGCACGACAGGACCGGGGTCGTGGCCTCGGGTCCTGCGCCCGCCCGCAACCGCGCCAGAAAGGCATAGGAGCTTTCCCCGATCAGCGAATTCAGGATGAAATCAGGCCGCAGCGCCCGGACTTCATGCAGGATATGGTCGAGCTCGGTCTCGCCGACCGGCAGATAGCGATCGCCCAGAATCCGGCCCGAGGCGGCAGAGATTTCCGCCCGCGCGATCTGGGCCATTTCCCAGCCCCAGATGTAATTCGAGCCGACGAGATAGGCCGAACGCCCCAGAGCGGGGAGCGCCCAGTCGAGCAAGGGCAGCAGATGCTGGTTCGGGCAGGAATGCATATAGGCGACATGTTCCGAGGCCTCGAACCCCTCATAGGGGACCGGATACCACAGGACGCCGCCAAAGCGTTCAAGCTCGGGGATGACCTCTTTGCGGCTGGCCGAGGTGACGCAGCCAAAGATGTGCTGCACGTCCGAGCGGCTCAGAATGTCGCGGCAGAGCGGGGCATAGCGGTCGAGCCGACCCTCGGGATCGCGCTCGGTGACGCGGAAAGCCAGATCGAGACCGGGATCGGCATTGACCTCGGCCACGCCCTGCAAAGCGCCAAGCCGGCTCGTCTGCGACAAGGCCGCATAAGCGCCGCTGCGAGATTGCAGAATTCCGATGTCGACAAGCCGCTTCATCCGGTCCCTGAACGTAAAAAAGCCCCGTCTCGATCGCGGAGTACACGGATCGATGCGGGGCCCTGATGCCAATATTTGAAGTCAACCTAGCCGGTTTCGTTTGGGAAGGGAAGAACCTTAGGTTGAAGCCGTCACAATGCGCCATCCATGTCCGGAAATCGGGCAGGAACGCAATTTATGTGCGCGGCTTTTGGGCAGGCGTCACATCCGCGTGAGCGCGCGGGGAGGCATGCCCTTTGGCGTTGGGCGCGGGACCGCCTGCCAAAGAGCCACTTCTTTAGCCGTTATATTTCTCAAGAAACGCCTCGGCGGGCAGTTTGCGGAAATCGGGCAGGGCTTCGCGCAGGCGCTGGTGATCCCAGTCCCACCAGGCCAGCGCCATCAGCCGGTCGATCACGTTTTGCGAAAAGCGCATCCGGATGATCTTGGCCGAAACCCCGCCGACAATCGCGAAATCGGGCACATCCTTGGTCACCACCGCGCCCGAGGCGACGATGACGCCCGCGCCAAGCGTCACATCGGGCTTGATGATCGCGCCATGACCGATCCAGCAATCGGGGCCCAAAACCGTGCGGCGCGCGGCGCGGGCGGCGAAGAAATCGGCGTCATCCTGAGCATCCTCCCAATACCAGGACGAGCGGTAAAGGAAGTGGTGCTGCGCGGCATGGGCATAGGGGTGATCGGTCGGGCCGATCCGGGTCGCCGCGGCGATATTGGCGAATTTGCCGACGCTGGTATTGGCGATGTCGGAGAGCCGTTCGCAATAGGCGTAATCGCCGAAATCAGAGTTCAGGACACGTGCGTCCTGACCGACCTCGCAATAGGCGCCGAAGGTCGAGTTGGTGATCTGGGCACCGGAATGGAGGAAGGGCTCGGTTGGGCTGAGACGGGTCATGGGGTCGCTTCGTTGAGGTCAAGGTTGCGGTTGAGGGGGGACAAGCGGGCCGGTTGTTCGGCCCGCGAGGGGGCGCTTAGTCGCGCCAGAGCGGGTTGGCCCAGGCGCGATTGCCTGCCTCATCGGCGATGACAAGCCGCGCCCAACTGCCTGCGAATTTCTCGAGCGGCAGGCGCAAATGGGTCAGATCCATGCCGGTGACCGCGGCCGAGCGCGCCGCATGGCCGATCAGCCAGGCCGAGGAAATCGGGCTGGTTTCGACATTCAGATGATCGCCGTCGATCTCGACATGATAGATCTCGGGGCCTTGCGAGGCGTAATAGGCCCCGGCCTTCAGCGCGGCGAGGATCGCCTCGGGGCTGCGCTCGGCGGCTTTGACCATGACCCAGCTGCCGCCGAGATCGCCGTGATAGCGATGGGTGTCATCGGCGGCGACGACGCCGATGCGGCGGCCGGCATTCAGCATCTGGTCGATGAGATGGCCGCCTTCGCCGCGCCCGGTCTCTATCTGGCAGATGGTGTTCCAAGCCTCGACCGCATGGACCTCGGGCAGGGTCAGCGCATCTTCCGGGGTCAGCCCATACCAGGCGGGATGGGGGATCGACACGAAGGCCCCGGCATCGAGCGCGCGTTGTGCGAGCTCTACCCCGGTCTCCGTCTCGCCAAGCGGCGCGAAATCAATCGGCAGGCCATTGGCGACCAGATGCCAGATCTCGCCATTGCCAAGCGCGGGGGCGTGAAGTTCTGCACCCAGCAGCGTGGTGAATTCCGCGTCACGCCACGGCGTCGTATCGGTGACCGGATAGCCATAGCGCGCCATGAAATGGTCGGTCAGGCTGATGAAATCATAGCCCAAATCGCGGTAGAGCGCGCAGACGCGGGCAGGCGTCGGATCGCCGTCCGAGACCGAGGAATGGCAATGCAGATTGCCGCGCAGGAACAGGCCGGGGGTGGTGAAGGCACTCAGCATGAGGCGTCTTTCTTTCGAGGTGAGAGGGGGTCAACGGGCGGCGCTTAAAAGCGTGCCTAGCATGTCGGGAAGGGGTTCTGGCGGCGGCATCCCGCCCGCAAGGGGAGCGTCGGGCGTGACGAAAGCCAGCCGCCCGTCGCGATAGACCGAGACGCGGCGCGGCTTGGGGATCAGCCGCGCGCCCTCGTCAAGCGGCTGCCCGGCGGGGGCTTGAGCCTTGAGGCGGTTGCCGTCAGCGAGCATCAGATCGACCGACAGATGGCTGCCAAAATCGGTAACGCGAGTCACGCGCGCGGCGGGGGTGATGCCGTCGGGCGCAGGCGTGAGGGCCAAGTCTTCGGGTCGGATCGCCAGCCGCGCCGGGCCGTCCGGCAAGGGCAGGGTCAGCGGCAGGCCGCCGAAATTGGCTTGCCCGCCCCGGATCTCGATGTCGAAAAAGCTGATCTGCCCGATGAAACCCGCGACGAATTCGCTTTCGGGGCGGCGGTAGATCTGCTCGGGGCGGCCGATCTGTTCAAGCCGTCCGGCGCGCATCACCGCAATCCGGTCGGCAATCGCCAAGGCCTCGTCCTGCCCATGGGTGACGAAGATCATGGTGATGCCCAAGCGGCGCTGGATCTCGCGGACCTCGTCGCGCAGGTGTTCGCGCAGATGCTGGTCGAGGCTCGCAAAGGGCTCGTCGAGCAAGAGCACCTTGGGTTCCAGCACCAGCGAGCGCGCCAACGCCACGCGCTGTTGCTGGCCGCCCGAGAGTTTCGCAGGCGAGCGCTCGCCAAAGCCCGCAAGCCCGACCAGGGCCAGCACCTCATCGACCTTGCGGCGGATCTCGTCGCGGTTCAGACGGCGCAGGCGCAGGCCAAAGCCGATATTGCCCGCAACCGTCATATGCGGCCAGAGCGCATGGCTTTGAAAGACCATGCCGGTCGGACGACGCTCGGGCGGCAACGGCGTCATATCGCGGCCCTCGATCAGGATACGCCCGGCGCTGGCGGTCTCGAAACCGCCGATCATCCGCAGCACGGTCGATTTTCCCGAGCCCGAGGGGCCAAGTAGCGAGATCAGCTCGCCCGGCGCGATCTTGAGCGAGACCTCGTCCACCGCCGTGGTCGGGCCAAAGCGGCGGGTCAGGTTTTGCAGTTCCAATGCGGACATGAAGATCTCCGTTCAGGCGCCAAGCGCGCGCCCCAGCGCCTGCGCGCCGAGAAAGCGGCGCACGACGAGCAGCAAAAGGAAGGAGGGCAGCCACAGGATGACCGACAGCACCGCGCCATATTGCACGACCAGTTCCGAGTTGATGAAGCGGATCATCAAAAGCGGAACCGTGCGGACCTCTGGCGCGCCGATCAGCCAGGCGACCTCGGTTTCATAGAAGGTGTTGACGAAGGTCAGCAGCACCGCTGCCGAGACGGCGGGCAGAACCTGCGGCAAGGTGATCGACCAGAAGACCCGGAGTGGCCCCGCGCCCGCGTCCCGCGCCGCTTCCTCGAGGCGGCGGTCGACGTTTTGGAAGGCCGAGACCGGGATCCAGACCATGAACATCAGCGTGCCGACGAGCTGGATCAGCACGACGCCCCAGAAGCTGCCGATGAGGCCAAGCCCCATGAAGATCGTGGCGATGGTGATATAAAGCCCGAATTTCGGGAAGGCATAGACCGTCAGGAACGACAGGAAAAACGCGTTTCGTCCCGGAAAGTCGAGCCGGGCAAAGGCCCAGGCGGCGGGCAGGCAGATCACCGTCGAGAGCGCGGTGACGATGGCCGAAAGCGCGAGCGAAGTGCGCATCGCCTCCCAGACATCAGTGCGCCCGAGCATCTCTTGCCAGAAGCGCAGGCCGAATTTCTGCGGGATGACGGCCGGCCAACGCCAGATCTCGGTCAAGGACCAGACCGCGACCACGATCAGCGGCATCAGGATCGCGACGCTGAGCAGCGTGGCGATGACCAGGCCGCGCAGATCCAACTGGCGGAGAGGGGAAAGGCGGCGCGCGGCGAGGCTCATCTCTCATTCTCCCGGCGGTTGCGCGCGGTCGAGCGGACATAGAACCAAGCAAAGACCGCGCAGAAAAGGAAGGTGACGACCGCCTGCGTGCGCGCCTGCGTCGGCTGGTCCACGTCGATGATCGTGCGGCGCATGAAGGGGCCCATCATCTCGGGCACGGTCGGGCCAAGCAGCCAGGGCAGCGTGAAGGCCGAGAAAAGCCCCAGCACCACGAAACAGGCCGCGACCAGAAGCGTGCCGGTGATCCTCGGCAAGATGATATGGCGCAAAACGCTCAGCCGGTTCGCGCCGACATCGCGCGCGGCCTCGACCGCGGCTTGCGAGACATTGCCAAGCCCCGCCAGCACGATCAGCAGCGTCAGCGGCAGATTGTCCCAGACAAGTCCGATGATCGGCCCCCAAGGCGTCAGATAGGGCGAGGGGATCTTGGGCAGGCCAACCGCATTCAGAAGCGTATCAAGCGTGCCATTCGGTCCCAAAGTGCGGATCAGCGCATAAGCCAGCAGGATCGAGGGCACGAACAGCGGAAAGAGCGCGATGGTCTGGACATAGCCCGCGAGCCGCGAGTGCGAAAAGCGCAAGTACAGCGCGATCGGCAGCGACAGGCCGAGCAGCAGCCCGGTTGAGACCGCCGTAACCCAGATCGTCAGCCACAGATTGCGCAGGCTGAAGCCGTCGCTGAGAAAGAAGCGGTAATGGGCAAGGCTGAAGCGGCGGCCCTCGGGCGTCGTCACGCTCAGCGTATCGAGAACCGACAGCGCCACCGGCCACAGGATCAGCCCGACGACCAAAGCCACCGGAACGGCGACGAGAAGGAGGCCCCAGAGCCCCCTTCGGTCGTTTCGCACAGGCGCCTCGGCCGCGAGCAGGCTCGCCGCCGCGCCCGATGCGGGATCAGCGCTGGACATGGGGCGCCACGGTGCGGAACCAGCCATCGCTGATCGCCGAAACCCAAGGCCCGCCCGGGAAAACCGGGATCGAGGCGGGCTGGAGCGAGGCATATTTCGCCGAAAGCGCCTCGGGCAGATATTTCCACTCGATGGCCGGGAAGGCGCCGATCTCGGTCACGACCTTCGCCTGAATCTCGGGCGAGAGCACCAGATCGCAGAGCTTCATCGTCAGATCGAGATGGGCGGCATTGCTCGGCACCGTCATATCGGCAAAGCCACCGGCAAAGGCCAGATCGGTCAGCTGGATAAAGCCCGTCGTCTCAGGGAGCACGCCCTGATTGACGGCGGCGAGCGCCATATCCGACCAGACCGGCGCCATGGTCACGACGCCCTGCGCCAGCAGCTGGATCGATTGCATATTGTCGGCGGTGTAAGAGCCCGGCCCATAGACCGATGGCGCGATGTCTTTCAGAAGCTCAAAACCTTTGGCGAGCAGCGCATCGCTTTCGCCGGGCGTGTAATTGTCGATGCGGAAGATCGAGGGATCGCGGCCATTGGCCTCATGGATGGCGCGGCGCACGAAATTGCCGCCCGAGCCGCCTGTATCGGGGCGGTTATAGATGAACTGGCCGGGATTGGCCTTGATCCATGCGGTCAACTCGTCCCAGGTCTTGGGCGCATCGGCGAGCGCAAGCCGGGTCGTGTCAAAGGCCAGAACCACCTGCGTGCCGCGATAAGGCAGCCCGTAATCGCTTTCCTTGGTGACCGGGTTGATCTTGTCGTAATTCTCCAATCCGGCTTTCGCGAAATCGACCCAGAGCCCCTTTTCGATCGCGCCTGCGGGCAGGTTCGGATCGTTTTCGTCAAAGAGATTGACCTGCGGATCGGTCGAGCTTCCCAGAGCCGCCAGCGCCCGGTCGACGATCGGCGCGATATTGTTGCGCGCGCTGACCACATTCAGGCGATAGCCCGAATGCGCGGCCTCGAAGGCCGGTTTGATGATGTTGTTCCAGAAGTTGATGATGTTGGAATCGCCGGTGATATAGACATCAATCCGGCCGCTCTCGGCCAAAGCGATGCGCGGCATCAGGCCGACCAGCGCACCGGTGGCGCCAAACTGCAAAAGCTCTCTGCGGTTCATCTTGCTCTCCGTTTCAGGATGGGCAGCGCCCGGTGTTCGGCCGGGCGGAGGAAAAACTGGGGCGAGGACGCAGGCGGCGGCGCGCCGTGCTGAGCCATCTCGAAAGCCCGGGAAACCCGATCTCTCTGAGCCAGCGGATTAGGCGGCCATTGTGTAGAAGGGGTGACAGGTGTAGGTACAGCTCAGGGATTTTTGGGGATGCCCGCAAAGCGCGATCGCGGGAGGGCCAAAACAACGCAAGGCAGGCTCGGATGACGACACAATGGCGCGGGCTTTATGACGAGCTGGCGGCGGCGATCCAGAATGGCACACTGAAGCCCGGTCAGCGCCTGCCGACAGAGCATGAGCAATCCGCCAGCCGCGCCATCAGCCGCAATACCGTGCGCCGCGCCTATCTGGCGCTGTCGCAGGCCGGGCTGATCCGCATCGTCAACGGGCGCGGCAGCTATGTCATGCAGACTGGCCTCACCTATGAGATCGACAGCGATTCCCGGTTTCGCGAGGTGCTCGAGCGGCAGGGCGTCGCCAGTTCGATCCAGACGCTCTCGACCGGGCTTGGCCGGGCCGAGCCGAATGAGGCAGAGGCGCTTTCGATCAAGCCGGGCGCGGCGGTTTTGCGCCAGACCATGCTGATCTTGGGCGAGGGCACGCCCTTCATCCTGACGACGCGGGTCTTTCCTGCCGATCTCGCGCTCGATCTCGAGGAGCGGCTCTTGCGGCTGGGCTCGTTTACCGCGCTGCTGCGCGATCTGGGGCTGGGGCCTTTGCACCGCGTCTCGACCACGGTTGGCGCGCGGATGCCAGAGCCGAAAGAGGCGCGGCTTCTGTGCTGTCCGCTCAATGCGCCGGTGCTGGATGTGGTCGCTTTGGGCAGGCTGGAGAGCGGGCGGCCCGTGGAATGGCAACATGCGCTGATGAACAGCCGGCTGATCAAGCTGTCATTCCTCAGCCCGTAAGCGGGACGCAACCGTCAGGGTCGCGCCCCGGATCAGGCTTAGGGCGCGGTTCCGGCGATCAGCCAGTCGCGCATCGCGAGATTGGCGGCCATGACAGCCGCGCGCGGATCGGCGCCGCGCAGCAGAGCATCCAGCAGATAGCCCGCGAAACTGTCGCCCGCGCCGATCGAATTGCTGAGCGGCAGCGGATCGGGCACGGCGACCGGCGCGCCTCTTGCGCCCTCGCTCAAGATCTCGACCGGGCCTGCGCCATCGGTGACGATCAGGGTTTTCAGCCGAGCGCCCGCGCAAGCGTGGGCATGATCCCAGATCCCGGCCAGCGTCAGGGCCGGAAAATCCGCGCGTGAAGTCACGGCCAGATCGGCGGGCATCCGGCTTTCGGGGGCAATCGGCAGCTGGATCATCACCCAAGGGATCTGGTCAAGACAAGCGATCAGCCCTGGCCCGGCATGGCGGATATTGAGATAGGCCGCCGCCGGGCGCGGCTCGGTCTGGTCGAGGTCAAAGACCGGAGCCGCGCCAGGAGGTGCAAGGATCGTGCGCTCGCCATCGGGCGAGAGCAGGATCTCGGTCAGCCGCGTTTCGGCTGCGCTGCGGTCGAGCAGATCAAGCGTGAAACCGGTCTCGGCAAGCGTCTGATAGCTCGCCTCGCCACGTGCGTCCCGCGCCAGATGGGACAGCAGATCGACCTGCCAGCCCAGAGCGCAAAGCCGCATGCCGGTGAACCAGCCGCCGCCGCCCAGCCGGACCTCGCGCTCGCGCCAGCTTTGACGCTGACCCGCGACCAGCGGCGCCTCGAGCCGCCAGATCCGGTCATGGTTGATATGAGCGGCCAGCAGGATGCGGCTGGCCTTGGGATCAATCACAGGTCTCATCTCACTTATCCGCCAGTCCCGGAGCCAAGGCTTCGACAATATAGCGCTGCGCCATCAAAAAGACCGCAAGCACCGGGAGAACCGACAGAAGGCTCGTCGCCATCAAAGCCCCCCAAGGCGTCTGCGCGCCGTCGAGATCGGCGAACATCGCAATGCCGGTCGTCAGCGTCTTGCGCGTTGTATCCTCGAGCACCAATTGCCCCCAAAGATAGATGTTCCACGCGCCAAGGAAAGAGATCACCGAGAGCGCCGCGATCGAGCCCACGACATTCGGCAGGCCGATCTGGACGAATTGCTTCCAGATCCCGGCCCCGTCGATGCGGGCCGCCTCGAACATCGAGGCGGGGAGCTGACGGAAGCTTTGGCGGAAGTAGAAGACGTAGAAGCCGACATAGGGGATCATTGGCACGATCATTGCGCCGTAACTGTCGAAGGCGCCGAGCTTCACCACGGCGATATAGGTCGGGATGATCGCCAGAACCGAGGGGAAGGACATGGTCGCGACCACGATCCAGAAGGCGGTGTCGCGGCCCTTGAACTCCATCCGGGCGAAGGCATAGCCCGCAGGCAGGCTGAGCGCGAGCTTGCCAAGCGTGATCAGCCCCGCCGTCAGCATCGAATTGCCCAGCCAGAGCCAGATCGGATGACGCCGCGCGGCCTCGGTGAAATTGCCAAGCGTCGGATCTTCGGGCCAGAAGCGCAGGGCCTTGGCGGTGATCTGATCTTGCGGCGTGAAGGCCGCCGTCACCATCCACAGCAGCGGAAACAGCGTCACCAGACACAGGATCACCAGCACGACATGAAGCGCGAAGCGGTGCGGAAGAAAGCGGCTCATTCGTAATGCACCTTACGCTCGACCAGCGCGAATTGCGCCCATGTCACCAGCAGAACGGCGACGATCAGGATCATCGCCACCGCGCTCGCCTGTCCGAATTGGAAGAAGCCAAGCCCTTGTTGCCACAGGTAATATAGAAGGTTCGAGCTGCTGCCTGCAGGACCGCCTCCGGTCAGGACATCGACCACGCCGACGATATCGTCGAGGACCGAGAACAGCGTCGTCACCGCGATGAAAAACGCCGTCGGCGAAATCAGCGGCAAAGTGATGTTGAAAAAGATCCGGCGGGGACGGGCGCCGTCCAGACGCGCGGCCTCGATCAGGCTTTGCGGCACGGTGGTCAGCGCGGCCAACCACAGAAGCATATTCAGCCCGAAGCTTTTCCAAAACGTCACCAGCGAGACGCACAGAAGCGCAAGCTGCGGATCGGTGTGCCAGCGCGAGCGCGGCAGGCCGAGCGCGGAGAGCACCTCGTTGAACAGCCCGTTCACCGGGTTCAACAGCCACGACCATGCGACCCCTGCGACCGAATAGGCGACGATGGTCGGCAAGAAGAGCGCGCCGCGATAGATCGGCCCCATGCGCGAGCCGCGCACGCCATGGATCATCAGTGCAAATCCAAGCGGCAGCAGGATCTGCGCCGGGATCAGGACAAGGCAGTAAAGCAGCGTATTCCAAGCCGAGAGGCGGAAATCATGGCTCGCGGCGACGGCCTGATAATGGCGCGTCCCGGCAAATCCCACATCCGGGGAGAGAAGGTTCCAGTCCAGAAACGAGAGCACAAGAGAGGCGATCATCGGCCCATAAAGGAAGACGATGACCGCCACGACCGCTGGCCCCACGAAAATCCATGGGGCCAGCGTTTTCATCAGACCAGTGCGCATCAATCGGCCAGAACGGTGCTCAATTCGGCCGAGGCCTGTTTCAGGCCATCGGCGACCGACACATCCTTGGTCAGCATGCGCGAGACCCAGTTGCGCCAGATCGTCTGACCTTCCAGACCGCGCTTGCCGGGCCAGATCGTCTCGGCGGTCAGGCCATCGACCAGCTGGGCCTCGGCGGGTTTCATAAACTCGTTGATCAGCGGGATCTCATGGGTCGAGGTGTTCAGATAGCCGACCTCGGACCAGATCTTCTGACCCTCGGCAGAGGCGCAGAATTCAAGGAAGGTCAGAGCCGCTTCGGCGCGCTCTTGGTTTTTGGTATAGACCGCGAGGAAGTTGCCGCCGCTGTTCATGTTGCGGGCATGGCCGGGCAGGCCCGGGAATTTCGCGGTGATCGCTTTGGCGGGGCCTTGCGGGAAAGCCACGGCACGGGTCGAGGTGGTGGTGCAGATCGCAAGCGCGCCTGCCTCGAAAGCCGCGTCCTGCTCTTTGCCGCTGACGGGCAGCCACAGCCCCTCATGGGCGGGGGCGCAATAGGCCTCCATCCCGAGACGCGCGGCCTCGCTGTCGAGCGCGAGTTTGCCATTCGGATCGATGATGAAGCCGCCAGCGTTCTGGATGAAGCTCTGGCTCGTCCATTCATTGTTCGAGAGCGCCAGCGCCGAGCGATAGGTCGCATGGCCTTTGAGCGCCGCATCGAGCTTGCGCGCCGCGTCGTAAAGCCAATCGGTATCGGGGTTTTCTGGCAGATCGGCGGAAAGCCCGGCCTCGGCCCAAAGCACCGAGTTGATGAAGGTGATTGGCGTCGACATCGCCCAGGGCAGACCGATCAGCGCGCCGTCGATCGTGACCAAGGGCGCCAGCGAAGGCCGGAAATTCGCCATGATCGCGTTCACGCGCGCCGAATTGATCTCGCGCAGGTCGCGCGCGCCAAGGATGCGGCGGGCGAAATAGCCGAATTTCCAGCCGGTGATCATCAGATCGGGCTCTTTGCCCGCAGCGATCCCGGCCAGCGCCTTGGCGGTCGCGGTCTCGTAATCGCCGTCAAAGCGGTTTTCCACGGTGACGCCAAGACCCTTGGCGTTGAAGGCATCGACGACCTTCTGGAAGGGCTTGTCCGCACCCCAGATCGAGGAAATCGTCAGCCGTGCATCGCTGGCGCGCGCGCGCCCGGCCAGAAGGCCTGCGCCGATCATGGCGGCACCCGAGACAAGCAGGCTGCGGCGGGAAAGAGAGGTCATGTCAGGCTCCTTTGCGCCCATGGGCGCGTTTCGTCACGCCGGAACCTAAAGAGGATGCGTGACAGTGATGTGCCTGTTCCTGCCTGTTTCGGGCGTCATTTGCCCGGTTTCTGCCCGATCTGTCACATTTTCTGTGGCTTTGCTGTGGCATTCCTCCGCCATGCCCGGAAAAGGAGAATATTCATGGCCGTCAGCGGCACCGAACCCGCCAGCCTCGACCGGCGCGACCGCATCCGCGAGATCATCCTGCGCGAAGGGCAAGCAAGCGTCGCGCGGCTTGCCGCCGAGCTGAAGGTTTCCGCCGAAACCGTGCGCCGGGACATGAAGCTCCTCGAGGACAGCGGCTATATCGCGCGCATCCATGGCGGCGCCAAGGCCGCGACCGGCTATGCCTTGCCCCATATCGACCTGCGTATCGGACGCGACCGCGCCGCCAAGGAGCATATCGCTCATCTCGCCGCCCCTCTGGTCGAGCCGGGCATGTCGGTTTTCTTCTCGGGCGGCTCGACGGTGCTGGCTTTGGCATGGCGGCTGCGTGAAGGGCCGCGCATTGATGCGACGACGGTGATGGTCGATGTCGGGCTGGCGCTGGCCTCGGGCGGACAGACCGAAGTTTGCCTGTGCGGTGGGCTGCTGAACGCCGTGTCGCGCGCCTGCACTGGCTATGAGGCGAGCGAGATGATCGCGCGGCGCAGCTTCGATCTGGCCTTTCTGGGGGCAAGCGGGCTCGATCCGGGGCGGGGGCTTCTGGGCCCATCCGAGGGGCATCTGCAATCGGCCCAGACCGTGCGGCGGCAGGCGCGCAAGGTCGTCGCGGTCATGCCTCATAGCGCGCTTGGCAATGAGGATCGCTTGCAGATCCTGCCACTGAACGCGCTCGATATTCTCGTCACCGACCGTCCGCCGCCGCGCGATCTCTTCCGGGCGCTCGAAGGGGCTGGGGTGCGGGTGATGTTCTAGCGGCGGCGCTCCGCCGCGTCACTTTGTTCAGTCTTGACTAAACGAAATGGAATTTGTAGCCCGAGCCCATGACAGATCAGCTCTCGACCGCCCAAGAATTCGTGGAAGTCATGGGAATGCACTTCCAATCCTATCGAATGCCCCGCATTGCCGGGCGTTTGTTTGGGCTTTTGCTGATCGAGGGCGGGCCGTTCAGCTTTTCGGAACTGGCCGAGCGGTTGCAAGTCAGCCGCGCCAGCATCTCGACCAATGCCCGCACCTTGCAGGCTTTGGGGCTGATCGAGCGGGTGGCCAAGCCCGGTGACCGGCAGGACCATTACAAGATCGACGCGAACGGGCTGATCGCGATGCAGCGGCAGGAGATCCAGAAACTCAGCGAGATCCACCGCTGGTATCGCGAAACGGCGGCGAAGCTTGGGCCGACCCATGCCGGAGCGGTTCAGCGGCTAGAGATTGCCGCGCTGATTTCCGAGGCTGCGGTCAAGGGCATGGTTCAAGGCCTGAGCGGGGCCGAGGACATTCTGGCGCAGGTTGGGCAAAAGGACTGACCCGTCGGGTTGTCGGGATTTTTTGACCAAACTGTTCAATTCATACTGAATGAAGGAAATGAAAATGGCCGCACGCAGGTCGAAACGCCTCTGGATCGCCGGGCTCGCCCTGGGAGTTGCGGCCCTGGCCGGGGCCTATTCCCTGTCTCGGGGACCAGAGGGTGACGAAGGGGCCGGACTGGTCGCGGCGGTCTCGAACCCGGCCTCTGCCGCCGAGCCGGTCGGCTTTCGCAAAGAGCTTTCGCCCGCCGATGTGACCCTGATCCTGCCGCAGACCCTGACCGAGAAGATTGCGGTCAGCGGCGAGCTGCGCCCGGTCAACCGCACCATCATCAAGGCCAAGGTCACCGGCACCATCCGCACCGTCACGGTGAAGACCGGGCAATCAGTCAAGGCGGGCGAGGTGCTGGTCACCTTCGATACAGAAGATCTCGAATCGGAACTGCGCCGCGCGGAAAGCAATTTGAAGGCATCGCAGGCCCAGCTTGTGCTGGCGGGCCAGACGCTTGCGAAAACCGAGGAATTGCAGCGCCGGAATGCCGCGACGCTCAGCGCGCTCGAAAAAAGCCAGAGCGACGAGGTCGCGGCGCGCGCCAATGTCGCCTCGCTTGAAGCGCAGGTCGAAACCGCGCGCACGGCTTTGTCCCATGGCGAGCTGACCTCGCCGATCGATGGGGTCGTCGCCAGCCGCGCGGTCGAGCAGGGCGAAACCGTGGGCAATGGCGCCGATCTTCTCAGCGTGGTCGATGATTCCGTTTTCGAGGCACAGGTTCTGGTCGCGACCCGCGATGTCGCGCGGTTGAGCGTTGGTCAGCAGGCCGAGCTTTCCATCGACGGTCTGGGCGATCAGCGCCTGACCGCATTGATCGACCGGATCAGTCCGGTCGCCAATGAGGGCACGCGGTTCGTGCCGGTTTATCTGCATCTCGATGCGGGCGGTCTGCGCCTGTGGGGCGGGATGTTTGCCTCGGGCACGATTACCTTGCGCGCGGCCGAGGGCGTGATCGCGGTGCCGGAAAAGGCGCTGCGTGAGGATGAGCAGGGCCATTACGTGCTCGTCCTTGCCGATGGCGAGCTGAAGCGGCGGCCGGTCGAAACCGGCGAGAGCTGGCAAAATGGCCGGCTGACCGCGATCACCTCGGGGCTGGCGGCAGGCGAGACCGTGCTGACCGCGCCGATCCGTGGGCTGGTCGCAGGCACGCCTGCCGTGGTGACCGGGGCCAAGACCGACGCCCGATCTGGCGTGAAATAAGGACGGCGCGATGTTTCTCACCCGTATTTCCGTCGCCCGTCCGGTCTTTACCGTGATGATGATGGTGGCGCTTCTGGTCTTCGGGCTGGTGGCCTATCTGCGCATTGGCGTTGATCTTTATCCGAAGATCCAGGTGCCCGCCGTCGTCGTCGTGACCCAATATCCCGGCGCGACGCCCGAAACCGTCGAAACCGAGGTCTCGCGGCCGATCGAAGAAGCGCTGAATGCGCTCTCGGGGCTCGATGATCTCTCTTCGACCTCTTATGAGGGCACCTCGGTCGTCGTGGCCCAGTTCAAGCTGTCGATTGATGGCATGACGGCGGCGCAGGATGTCCGCGACCGCGTCGCGCCTTTGGAGGGCAGTTTCCCCAAAGGCGTCGAGAAGCCGGTGATCCAGCGCTTCAACCCCTCGGATATGCCGATCCTCTCGATCGCGATCAGCTCGAGCGCACAGACCTTGCCCGAGCTCACGACCATCGCCGAACAGCGTATCGTCAAAAGTCTTGCCACCGTTGCGGGCGTGGGCCGTGCCCAGCTCGTTGGTGGTCAAAGCCGTCAGGTCGATATCCGCATGGACGACAGCCGGATGCGCGCGCTTGGCATTGGCGCGGATGAGGTCGTGAACGCGTTGCGCGACGGCAACCAGAACCTGCCTGCGGGCAGCGTCGTCTCGCGTCTGACCGATCAGAGCCTTCAGGTGCAGGGCCGGATCGAGCAGCCCGCCGATCTTCTCGATATGATCGTCGCCCGCCGCGGCGGCGCGCCGGTCTATCTGCGCGATGTGGCCCGTGTGCTTGATGGGGCCGCCGATGCGACCAGCGCCGCGATCTATGACGGTCGCACCGCTCTGGCGGTCGATATCACCAAGACGCAGGACGCCAATACGGTCGCGGTCGCCCACGCCGTCAAGGCGCGGATGGAGCAGCTCAATGCCGAGCTGGCCGGGCAGGGCGTCGAGATGCGCGTGGTCACCGACAGCTCGGTCTCGATTGAGGAATCGGTCGAGGAGGTCCAGCGCACGCTGATCGAGGGCGCGGCGCTGGCCGTGGCCATCGTCTTCCTGTTCCTGAACTCCTGGCGCAGCACGGTCATCACCGGGCTGACGCTGCCGATCTCGATCATCGGCACGATTGCGGTCATTCATGTCATGGGCTTCACGCTCAACATGATGAGCCTTCTCGGCCTGACCCTGTCCATCGGCATCCTTGTCGATGACGCCATCGTCGTGCGCGAGAACATCACGCGACATCTGCAAATGGGCAAATCCCATATTCGCGCGGCGCTCGACGGCACGAATGAGATCGGGCTCGCGGTGGTCGCGACCACGGCGACGATCATCGCGGTCTTCCTGCCGGTCGCGCTGATGGAAGGGATCATCGGCCAGTTCTTCTATGAGTTCGGCGTCACCGTCTCGGCAGCCGTGCTGATCTCGCTTTTCGTGAGCTTCACGCTCGATCCGATGCTGTCCTCGGTCTGGTATGATCCGGATTCGCAGCCCAATGCCAAACGCGGGCTGATCGGGCGCGCGGTCGCGAAATTCGAGCATGGTTTCGACCGGCTGGGGCAGGGCTATCGCCATGTCATCACCTGGGTGCTGCGTCACCGCCTGGTCACCATGATCGGCACGACCGCGATTTTTATCGGCAGCCTGATGATGGTGCCGCTGGTCGGCGTCGAATTCGTCGCGGCCTCGGATGAGGGGCGGATGCAGGTCAAGATGACGACGCCGGTCGGCTCGTCTCTGGACTATACCACCGCGAAACTCGGGCAGGTCGAGGCGGCGCTGAAGGAATTTCCCGAGGTGACGACGATCTATTCGACGATCAACACCGGCTCGGCCGAGGGCAAGAACAAGGCTGTGCTGCAAGTCGAGCTGACGCCGGCCAAAGACCGCAAGGAAACGCCGACGACGCTGGCCGAGCCCTTCCGCGAGCGGTTGTCGCGCATTGCCGGGATCACGACCTCGATCGCGGTCGGCGGGCTCGACGGGGGCGAAAGCCCGATCAAGGTCAGCGTTCTGGGCGACGACCGCGAGGTTCTCAACAAGATCGCCGCCGATCTGGCCGAGCGCATTCGCGGCGTCGCGGGCGCGGTCGATGTCGACACGAGCGCCGAGGCGCCCGCCCAGATCGTCTCGGTCCGGCTCAAGGGCGATGCGGCGAGCGATCTTGGCATCAACGTGCCCCAGCTTGGCACGACGCTGAACACGCTGGTCGGCGGGGCCAAGGTCACGAAATGGACCGATGCGGCGGGCGAAAGCTTCGACGTGGTGCTGCGCCTGCCGCTCGAACAGCGCGCCGATGCCGATATGCTGCGCGATCTGATGATCTCGACCGGGCGCACCGATGCCCGCGGCGAGCCGGTGATGGTGCGGCTCGATCAGGTCGCGGATTTCGTGACCACCTCGACCGCCTCCGAGATCCGCCGCCTCGACCGCAGCCGCGAGGTGCTGATCACCGCCGATACCGCCGGTCGCCCGCTTGGCGATGTCACCAGCGACATTCAGGCCCTGATCGACACGACCGAGCTGCCGCCGGGCTATCGGCTGAGCTTTGGCGGGCAATCCTCGGATATGGCCGAGACCATGGGCCATATGGCGACGGCGCTGATCATGGCGGTGGTCTTCATCTATCTGGTGCTGGCCTCGCAATTCGGCAGCTTCCTGCAACCCATCGCGATCATGGCGGCGCTGCCTCTGTCGCTGATCGGGGTGATCCTTGGCCTGATGGTCGCGGGCAGCACGGTCAATATGTTCTCGCTCATCGGCTTCATCATGCTGATGGGTCTGGTGACCAAGAACGGTATCCTGCTCGTGGATTTCGCCAATCAGGAGCGCAAGCGCGGCCTGCCCTTGACCGAGGCGTTGGTCAATGCGGGCGTGATCCGCTTCCGCCCGATCATCATGACGACGCTCGCCATGATCTTCGGCATGGTGCCGCTGGCGATTGCCGTGACCGGCGGGGGCGCGCAGCGCGCACCGATGGCCCATGCGGTGATCGGCGGGCTGATCAGCTCGACCATCCTCACGCTGGTGATCGTGCCGGTGATCCTGTCCTATATCGACAGCTTCACCCGGCGCATCTCGCGCTTCCTGCCCAAAGCGCCCGACGATCACCATGAGGCCGAAGAGCCAGCCGCCTGAGCCTCTGGCGTGACGACGAAAAAGGCCCGCCCCGAAACGGGCGGGCCTTTGATTGCCCTGTCCGGCGTTGAGGCCCCGTCGTCAGGCCCCGCGTTATTTTACATCGCTCAAGGGCAGATCATTCGCGGTCCAGGCCTCGAGCCCGCCCCGATACCACGAGACCTTATAGCCCGCCGAGCCGATGCGCAGCGCCGCATTATAGGCCGCGCGATCTTGCAGCCCAT
This sequence comes from Paracoccus aminophilus JCM 7686, assembly GCF_000444995.1. Taxonomy (NCBI): domain Bacteria; kingdom Pseudomonadati; phylum Pseudomonadota; class Alphaproteobacteria; order Rhodobacterales; family Paracoccaceae; genus Paracoccus; species Paracoccus aminophilus. Next base: position 1,465,175 of record NC_022041.1, read on the forward strand.
CGCCAAAGACCACGATCGGCCGGCTCTTGTCGCCCTGGGTCAGCTCGTCAAGGAACGAGCTCACCCGACCTTGCAGGCTGTCGCTGAGACTGCCATCCGCGCCAATCCCCGGCACCATATCGGCCAGCGGCAGCGTCTTGACCGGCGAGGAGGCCCGGATGTCGAGGATCAGGAGGTTTTCGTTCTCTTTCAGAAGCTTGTAGAAATCGAGCGTCGTCACGGTATCGGCATAGGGGTTGCGCACCGGCGTCGGCCCCCGATAGGGCGAGGCAAAGAGCCGGGGGGTCTGGGGCACACCGCTGTCGGCCAGCTCGTCCAAAGCGTCCAGACGCAGATCGCCGCCGCTCTCGCCCGAGGCGGCTTTCGTCGCGCCGCCCGCGGGGCTCGCGCCAGCGCCATCGGAGGTTTTCGGCGCCGGGCTCCCGGACCCGGCCGGGGTTTCATAGCCCTGATGCGTGCCCATTTCGATATCCGAGATCATCACGGCGAAATGCTCGATAATGTCATAGCACATCGTGATCTCGCCTTCGCGCGGCGCATACCAGGCATTGAGCTGGCCGCAATCGCGATAGGTGATGCGCAGCGGGCGGGGCAGGGCGTAAACCGTGCCAAGCCGGGTGTTGCTCATCCGAAGCGCCTCGCCAAAGCCCTGCCGCACGAATTCGCCGATCTGACGTTTCGAGGGTTCAAACACCACCTCGATCGGCGCGCCGGGGGCATCGGCGGGCAGCTGGCCGCCCGGATCAAAGGTGCTGACCCGGGTATGGGGTGCAAGGATATTGGTCCAGGCGCGGTTTTGCTTCTGGAACTCGGATTCGCAGCGTTGCAGCGTCGATTCTTCCAGCCCGATCTTGGCCGCGAGATCCGCGAATTTGGCGGGAGCGGCACCATACATCACGCAGAACATATTGCGGAACCGCTTGAGATCGGCGGTATGCTCGTCCTGCCAAGGCGTATCGGGCGCGCCGGCTTCTTCGGACAGCTTGCCGCTGTAATACCACGACAGCGCGGCATAGGTCGCCGAATATTGCGCCATATTATCAAGGGACTGATCGCCCGAAGGGAAGAGCAACGGATCGACCATCTGGAGCGCCGAATAGATATCGACGGCATCTTCCTCGGGGCCGGTCGAGGGCAATTCCAGCTCGCCGATCAGCGCATGGCCCAGCTCATGCATGAGGATCGATTCGGAAATGCCCATATAGGCGCCGATGGTGCGGTCATTGTCATAGCCAAAGCGCGGCAGCGGGCCGGTCAGATCGTCGCCCATCGAAAACTCGGGGCGGCGCTGGTCGTCGGCACCGGCGGTCGCGGGCGGCGATTGCGGCGTGCTGGTGCCCGAAATCGGGCCCGAAGTCAGATGGTGGAAACCGAAAGTGCCGCGATCGGCGGCAATCAGGCTGAAATCGCCGCCCATTGAGGGATCGTCGACAACCTCGGCGATCTTCGCGCCGTTGAGAAAGCCCGCCATGGCGGTGCCGATTTCGACCACGGCCAGCGTGTCATTGCCGTCAAGCTTGGCCACGCCCTTCAGCCGACCGACCTCATTTGCGCGGTTGGCCTCGTCAAAGCACAGGAACACCCCGTCGCCGGACAGGGTCACCTGCACGGTGCAACTGTTCTTATTGCGCGGATTTTCCCAAAAAAGCCCCGCCGAAGCATAGCGGCTTTCGCCGTCGCTGCCCGGCGCGATCAGCCCGAGTTGCAGCTCGGTCACGCGACCCTCTGCGGTCACCTCGGGCAGGTTCAGCGCGAAAAGCCGCTCGTCGCCGCTCTCATTTTCATTGCCGGTCATATAGATCCCGTCCGAGCTTGCCTGAGTCCAGCCGCGCCGATCGGGCGTCCGGGCAAAGCTTTGCGCGAGCAGATCATCGCCGCCGGTCGCGGCAACCGGGCCAGATGCGGGCACCGTGTCGCTTGAGCTCGACCCCGAGCCCGACCCAGCGCCCGAGGCCGAGGTCTCGGCCGGGGCGGAATCTTCCTCTTTCGGCACATAGGTGCTGAAATGCGACAGACCGAAAAGCCCGCGCCCCGAGGCCAGAACGCCCATTTCACCATTCATCGCCGGGCGGTTCTTGATCGTGCCCATTTCGAGGTCGTTGACCAGAAAGACCGCCTGGCCGTCGCGCTCGACGATTTGAAGGCGGTCCTTGCCGTCCAGTTTGACCGCATCCGCCGTCCAGCCGAGCTGGTCGACACTCAGGCCCGAGATACAGTTAAGCTCGGCCTCTTTCGAGGCGCGGGCTTCTAGAATGCAGGTCTCACCCTGATCGGCACCGCCCATCGTCATCGCGACCGAGGCATTGGGATCGTCGCTGCGGATGGTGAAGATCAGAAGCGACGAGCGCAGCGGTTTCGGCGGCGGGCCGGCCTGATAGCTCAGGGTTTGCGCGGTCTTCGCCCCGTCGAGATTGTCGAGAATCACCAGATCCTTCTCGTCGGTGATCTTCCAGCCTTCCGCTGGCGGCTTGCTCAGCGCCGGGCCAAGCTCGCCCAGATCATGCGCCTGCGCCATGCCGCCCCAGCACGAACCGATCAGCGCGGCCAGCAGCGAAAGCCGGAAAACCGGGCGTTTCTGGGCGCGAACGGGCGGCTTTGCCCAAAGCTTGTCGATCACTGTGGACTCCTTCTCCGACCGGACCTGCCTTTGCGCCCCTTGTGGAGCGTCAGCACCCAGTCAGATCCCCTCCGCGGCGCGCTCCCTAGATGACTTTTGCGCCGCGTTTTGACAATGCTTCCGCGACGCCAAATGATCATTTCCTCTTTGAGGTGCGGCCTTGCGGCCAAAGCCTGATCCTCAGAGGGGCCGCGTCACATAATGACGCCCGAGCGGCAGCATCATCGGCCGCCCCGAGGTTGGATCGGTGATAATGCGCGCCTCAAGCCCAAAGACCGCGCGCATGTTGTCCTCGGTCAGAACGATCTCGGGCGGGCCCGCGACATGCAGCCGCCCGGCGCGCAGCGCGATCAGGTGATCGGCATAACGCGCGGCAAGGTTGAGATCATGCAGCACCATCACGATGGTCGTGCCCCGGGCGCGGTTCAGATCGACCAGCAGATCCAGCACCTCGACCTGATGGTTGATGTCAAGAAAGGTTGTCGGCTCATCGAGCAGCAAAAGATCGGTCTCTTGCGCCAGCGCCATGGCGATCCAGACGCGCTGGCGCTGACCGCCCGAGAGCTCATCAACCGCGCGCTCGGCAAGTTCGAGCGTCTGGGTCACGCGTAAAGCCTCGGCCACAGCCTCGTCGTCCCGCTGGCTCCAGCGCGCGAGGAGGCCCTGATGGGGATGGCGGCCCCGGCTGACCAAATCGGCCACGGTGATCCCCTCGGGGGCAACCGGCGTCTGGGGCAAGAGCCCCAGCTTGCGTGCGAGCTCTTTTGCGGGGGTTTTGTAGATCGAGCGCCCGTCAAGCAGCGCCGCGCCCGCAAGCGGAGGCAAGAGCCGCGACAAGGCCCGCAGCAAGGTCGATTTCCCGCAGGCATTGGCGCCGACGATCGCGGTGATCTGGCCCGGCGGCAGGCTCAGATCCAGCGCCTCGATGATCGGACGCTGGCCATAGCCTGCCGAAAGGCCTTGCGCTGAAAGGGAATGTTGGGTCACGCGGGTCACACAGAGCCTCCGCCACGATTCACGCGGATAATCAGATAGATCAGATAGGGCGCGCCAAGCGCCCCGGTCACGACGCCGACCGGATAACGTCCGGGGAGCAGGTTCTGCCCCGCGAAATCCCCGGCCAGAACCAACAGCGCGCCGATCAGTGCCGCCGGGATCAGCGTCGAACCATTCTGGCCCAGAAGACGCGCGGCGATCGGGCCAGACAGGAAGGCCACGAAGGCAATCGGCCCGGTGATCGCGGTGGCGCAGGCGATGAGGGCCACCGCCGACAGGATCACGGTGATCCGCGTCCAACCGACCCTGACCCCCAAAGCGGCGGCGGAATCATCGCCCATGCGGATCGCCTCGAGATCACGGGCGCGGCTCAGGAGCAGCCCGCCAAAGACCGCCAGCGCGACCAGAAGCGGGGCGGATTGGTCAAGCTGGGCACCGTTGAGGCTACCGGTCAGCCAGCGCATCGCCTCTTGCAGGCTCCAGGCGGGCGCGCTCGACAGGATATAAGCGACAGCGCTGTTGAGCATGGCCGAGACGCCGATGCCCACGAGGATGAAGCGCGTGCCCGCCGCCTGACCTCGGGCCGAGAGCAGGAAGATCGCGAGCGCCACGCCAAGCCCCGCCACGACCGCAAGGATCTGGACCATGCGTCCGTCGAGCGACAAGACGACGATGGCAAAGACCGCCGCCGCGCTCGCGCCAGAGCTGATCCCGATGATGTCGGGGCTGGCCAAGGGGTTGCGCAGCAGGATCTGGAAGGCGGAACCGGCAAGGCCGAAGCAGAGCCCCGAGAGCACGGCAAGCGTCGCGCGCGGCAAGCGCAGCTCGGCCACGGTGAAGCTCACGCCGGGCAGATCATGGCCGCGCAGCACCTCAAGGACCAGTGCGGGCGGCACGAAGGACTGCCCGACCATCAGGCTGAGCGCAAAACCCAGAGCGACCAGAAGCAGCAAAACGCCGAGGATGAGCTGACGACGACGGGCACGGCCACGGCGGTCCGCCGCGATCCAGCGCGCGCCGTCGGAGGGCGCAAGGGCGGTCATATCGCGCGGACCTTGTGACGCCGGGCGATCCAGATGAAGAAGGGCGCGCCGATCAGCGCCACCAGAACGCCAACACTGATCTCGCCCGGCCGGGCCAGCACGCGGCCCGCGACATCCGCGCCGATCACCAGCACCGCGCCACCAAGCGCCGAGAAGGGCAAAAGCCAGCGGTGGTCGATGCCGACAAGCTGGCGGCAAAGATGGGGCACGACCAGCCCGACAAAGCCAATCGGCCCGCAGACCGCCGTCACCCCGCCGCAGAGCAGGATCGCGCCAAGCGCGGCGCTCGCGCGGGCAAAGGCCACGGATTCACCAAGGCCCGCCGCCAGCTCATCGCCAAGCGCGAGCGAGTTCAGGCGCTTGGCCGAGAGCAGGCAGATCGCGAAACCTAAGGCGAGGAAGGGCACCACCGGCATGATCCGCGCCATGGTCGCGCCGCCGACGCTGCCGATCTGCCAGGCTTGCAATCCGCCCGCGATATCGCTGCGCGGCAAGACGATCGCGATCACCAGCGAGGACAGCGCAATCGAGGTCGCCGTCCCCGACAGCGCCAGCTTCAAGGGCGTGGCGCCGCCCCGACCGAGCGAGGCGATCGCATAGACGAAAACCGCCGCCACCGCCGCGCCAAGGATCGCGCTCCAGATATAGGCCTGCGCCGTGGCGATATTGAACCAGGCGACCGCAATCACCACTGCCAGAGCCGCGCCGGTATTCACCCCGAGAATGCCGGGATCGGCAAGCGGGTTGCGGGTAATGCCCTGCATGACGGCTCCGGCAAGGCCCAGACCGGCCCCGGCGAGGGCCGCGAGCAGGGTGCGCGGCAGACGCGCGGCCACGGCGGCCTCGGCGATGGTCTCGGTCTGGCCATTCAGGGCGGCGATCACATCGGCCAAGGCGACCTGACGCACACCAATGGCCACCGACAGCCCGCAGAGCAGCACCAGAAGCCCGCTCAAGGCCAGCAGCGCCGTCAGCCGCCGGGCAGAGCCGGGCGCGCGGACCCGGGCGCGGTCCTGTTCCGTGAGCGCGAGGCGAAAACTCATGGTGCGGGCGTGGCTTCCGCGCCGGAAGCGGCCTCGGCCTTTTGGGCGGCCTCGCCCAGACGAGCCACGTAATCGTCGAGCACCCAGGAAATCGACAGCGGCGTCGGGTTGGCGGCGGTGCCGAAGGCATCATTGGGCAAAAGCACCACCGCGCCCTTGGCAATCGCGGGCATATGCGAGAGCAGCGGATCGGCCTTGATCGCCTCCATCAACGGCGCGCCGCCATAGGTCACCAGCAGGTCGACATCGTCGAATGTGTCGATCCGCTCGGCGCTGACCTGACCGGAGAACTGACCGGGCTGCGAGGCCTCGATCACGCTTTTGGGCGAGGCAAGCCCCAGATCGCGGAAGAACTTCACCCGCGTGTCATTCTCGGTGTAAAAGCTCACCCGGCTCAGATCGGTGGTGTCGAGGTGGGTGATGAACATCGCCGTCTTGCCCTTGAGCTCGGGATGGCGGGCCACGGCTGCGGCGATCTCGCCCTCAATCTTGCCGATCAGCGCCTCGCCTTCGGGCGCAAGCCCAAGCCCCGCGCTGTCGAGCCGGATCATCTCGCGCCAATCGGTCGCCCAAGGCGCCTCGGGATAGGCAATCGTCGGCGCGATGCGGCTGAGCATGTCATAATCCGAGGCGCGCAGACCGGAATAGGCGCCAAGAATGACATCGGGCTGGGTGGCTGCGACCGCCTCGAAGTCGATGCCATCGCCTTCATCGAAGAGGGTCGGGGTCTCTGCGCCAAGCTCGGCCAGACGCTTTTCGACCCAAGGCAAAAGCCCGTTGCCCTTCTCATCGGCGAAATTCGCGCGGGCAAAGCCCACCGGCACAATGCCAAGCGCCAGCGGCACCTCGTGATTGGCCCAAGCGACCGTCGCCACGCGTTTGGGCTTTTGCGCGACCGTGGTGGTGCCAAGCGCATGGGGGATCGTCACCGGAAAACCCTCATCGGCCTGGACCGGAGCAGGGCTCAGCGCAAGGCCCATCGCCAGCGCCAGCGGTGCGGTGACAGCGATGGCAGAAGGCGCGATCCTTGCGTCTTGAAGGGCGCGGCGCAGGGGCGGCAGCTGGAAAAGAGGCATCGCAAACGGGTTCCGGGGTAGTTGATGCTTTCACTTGGGTTTCCCCTGCCGCAGCGTGGGCGTCAAGGGATCGGGCGGGATTGCTGCGCCCTTCGAGGCGCTTTCCCGTAGATTCCGACAAAAACGATAGGAATCTACAAGACGGCCCCCGCAACGCTCCTTAAAAGCGCGGATCAAGGTCCGGAGGGCTGCGGTTTCGGTCACGGACCGCCGCGCGCCCGCTGAAGACCACTCGACCCAAGCCACCGCCGCCACCGAAAGCATCCGCTGCGGAAGCCAATAAAAACAACAATTCAAGATCTGGAATCGCATCGTGTCCATCCTCTCCGCCAAGGATCACCGCCCGAGCGGGCGCCGCAAGTTTTATGCCACTTTGCTCGGCTGCGCGTCGGCACTGGCCTTTGTCCCGGGATTTGCCTTGGCCCAAGCGACCAGCGGCGCGGTCGTGCAGCTTGACACGGTGGTGATCGACGGGACCGCCGGCGATGACGATGCGGGCTCGATTGTCGCGAGCCGCACCACCAGCGGCGGCAAGATCGCGACCGAGCTGCTCGACACGCCCGCCTCGGTCTCGGTTATCACCTCGAAAGAGATCCAAGAGCGCAATGCCCAGAATGTCGAGCAGGTCCTGAGCTATTCCGCCGGGGTCACGACCGATTTTTATGGCTCGGACGACCGTTTCGATTTCATCAAGATCCGGGGCCTCGATGCCTATGCCTACCGTGACGGCCTGACCCTTGGCCGTCCCTTCGGCGGCGTGCGCGAAGAGGTCTTTGCCTTCGAGCGGGTCGAGGTTCTGCGCGGCGCCAATTCGACCACCTTCGGCGTCTCGGACCCGGGTGGGGCGGTGAATTACATCACCAAACGGCCGCGCGACATCCGCTTTGGTGAGGCCTATGTCACGGGCGGCTCGAACAATCTGGCCGAGGTTGGCGTCGATTTCGGCGACAATCTGACCCCGGATGCGACGCTCTCTTATCGCGTCACCGCCAAGGTCCGCAAAGCCGATGCCGAATATGACCATTCCCGCGACAACGAGAAATTCGTCATGGGCGGGCTGACCTGGCGCCCCGATGCCGCGACCAGCCTGACCATGGTGGTCGATTACCTGAAAAAGGACGGCGTGCCCGGCAGCGGCGGCCATCCGGTCGGCTCGGACCTGCCGCGCCACCGCTTCTTCGGCGAGCCCGATTACAATTATCGCGGCACCGAGCGCACGACGCTCAACCTGATGTTCGAGCATGATTTCGGTGGCGGCTTGAGCTTCAGTTCGAACGCGCGCTACAGCGACGCCAAGACCAATTTCGGCTATGCCTATGTCTCGGGCAGTGCAGGCGATGGCAGCACCACCGTCAACCGCGCTTTCTTCGGCAATGATGGCACCGACCGCGAGTTCATCGTCGATGCCCGTCTGCAATATGACAGCCGCTTCAATGGGATCGACAGCCAGACGCTGGTTGGGGTCGAATATCGCGATGCGACCTCGACCGATATCACCGCTTGGGGTCCGGCGCCGAGCATCGATTGGCGAAACCCGATCTATACCGGGCGTCCGGCCAATGTGCCGGTGCTGAGCAGCTCGAAAAGCGAACAGAAGGGCAAGGCGCTCTATCTTCAGCAGAACCTGACCTTCTCGGAGAAATGGATCGCGACGCTTGGGCTGCGCCATGACTGGATCGACACGACCAACACGGACCGGCTCGCGGCGACCAGCCAAAGCGGCGAGTTCAGCGAAACCACCAAACGCCTTGGCCTGACCTATAAGCTGAACGAGGACCTCTCGCTTTATGGCAGCTATGCCGAGTCGGTTGTGCCTGCCTCGCTGACGGTCGAGCCTGAAGAGGGCGATCAGCTGGAATTCGGCGTGAAATATCGCCCCGCCGGCACCAATGCTCTGCTGACCGCGGCGGTCTATGATCTGACCAAGAAGAACATGACCCGGATCGATCCGATCACCAATCGCCCGGCCACCATCGGCGAGGTTCGCGTGCGCGGGCTTGATCTCGAGGGCAAGGCAGAGCTCAGCGACCGGATCAGCCTGATTGGCAGCTATTCCTATCTGGATTCCGAGATCACGCGGAACGGCACTTTGGGCAATGAGGGCAAGCGCCTGACTTTCGTTCCGCGCCACACCGCCTCGGTCTGGGTGAATTACACGCTTGCGGGCAATGAGAGCCGGGGCGACATGACCTTTGGTCTGGGCGGGCGCTTCACCGGTTCCTATTACTTCAATGATGCGAATACGGTCGGAACCGGCAGCAATTTCACCGTCGATGCCGCCTATAGCTATCAGCTCGAGAAAAACACGGCACTGGCACTGAATGTGAGCAATCTCTTCGACCGCAAACATATCGACTATGGCGGGTTCGGGGCGGATTTCTACAATCCGGGTCGTGAGGTCTCGGTCTCGCTGCGCCGCAGCTGGTAAGGAAAACCGCCTTGCCCGATTGCATGTCGGGCAAGGCAATCAGCCCAGATCAACCGATCCGGCGCATCCGCCGCCAGGCACCCGGCGTCTGGCCCGCGACCTGCCGGAACGCCTTGGTCAGATGGGCCTGATCGGAAAAGCCAAGCTGGGCCGCGATGCCCGCGACGCTTTGCTCGGTCTCGTTCAAGAGCTTCTGCGCCTGCTGGACGCGCTCGCCCAACTGCCATTGCTGCGGCGTCTTGCCGGTGGTCTGCTTGAAGGCATGGGAGAACCAGCTTTCGGAGAGGCCGACGATCTCGGCCATTTCCGCCACGCTCAGACGCCGGTCCATGCCCCCATGAAGCCGCGCGGTCAGCTTGTTCAGCTGGGCCTGCGTCAGCCCGCCGCTTACGCGGTCCTGATCCTCGGCGGGCAGATCCAACAGGCCCGCAGCAATACTGCCCGCGAGGCTTTCGGCAAAGACGCCATGGCGCGAGGGCGTCGCAAGCTCTTGCACCAAAAGCCCGGCCAAGCTCTCGATCGCGCTGATCTCCTCGATCTCGACCGGACGAGCCAAGGCGGTCAGCGCCGCCGATTGGCCAACCGAGGGCGCCAGGAAGCGCAAAAGCCGGTCCTTGTGGATATGCAGATCGAGATGGGAAAAGCGATGCGCGCTGGAAAACCGCGTCCACATCGGCACGCCCGCAGGCACATAGATCGCGCGCGTCATCCCCCGACACCGCCGCCCGAGCTCATCCGAGCGGTTCGCCATGCGGATATGGGGGGAGACTTCGTTGAAGAACAGCATGATGCGCGGATCGGGCGAGAGATAATAGCCCTGCGCGCCCCGCTGGCCCTCGGCCTCCCAATAGACCCCGACCAAACCGTCGAGTCCGCGCCATTTGACCGGCTCGGTCGCGCGGATGCCCTCGGTCGAGCAGATCATGGAATGCTGGAATGTCATGGCATCCGGCCTCGCTCTTCAGTGGCGTCGAAGATTGCTTGCCTGCCTGCCTTGGCGCCCGAGCCCCAAGTAGCCAAGGGCGGGCGCCGTTTGATGGGAGCGATCCACGGGCAAGGTTAATGGACCAAAGGCGCGACCAATGCAACCGGCAGCGGCGTCGCGGGCCTTGACCGGGCGTCAGCCCGCCGCTTTGTTGCGCTGCGTCAGCGCGGCAATGCCGCTTGCAACGACGACCAGCGAGCCAAGGATTGTCCATTGATCGGGACGTTCGCCAAAGAGCAGGAAACCGGCGATCATGGCAAAGACCAGACGGGTGTAGCGGAAAGGGGTGACCGCGCCGATTTCTCCGGTGCGCATGGCGATGGTCAGCGCATTATAGGCGATCAACCCGGCGCAGGATCCGGCCAACAGCTTCGCCAGCGCCAGAGCCGAGGGCCAGACCGGGGGCGGGCCGAAGGGCAGGGCGATCAGCCCCGAGATCACCAGCATGGTAAAGCCAAGCACGCCCAACTGGCGATGCGAGAGGCCGCGCGGCGCGGCGCGCGTCGCCAGATCACGCCCGGCAAAGCCCAAAGTCGCGATCACGGCGAGAAGCGACAAAAGCCCGAAGCCCTCCGAGCCCGGCCGCAGGATCATCAGGACGCCGATGAAACCGGTGCCGACCGCAAGCCAGCGCGCCATCCCGGTTTTCTCGTGAAAGAACAGCGCCGCGCCCGAGATCACCACCAAAGGCGTCGCCTGCAAGATCGCCGAAGCGGTCGAGAGCGGCGTCAGCGCAATCGCGAGCATGAAGAAAAGCCGCCCCGTGATCTCAAAGACCGAGCGCAGAAGCATCGCGCGTCCGAGCATCTGGCGCGAATAGGGCGGCTCTTTGGCGCGGCGGGCGAGCGTGGAAAAGACCAAGACGCCGAAAACCCCGAAGGTGAACAGGACCTGACCGACCGGCAATTCGCGCGCGGCAAGCTTCATGAAGCTGTCCTCGACCGCGAAGCAGCCCATGGCGAGGATCATGAAAAGGGCGCCGCGCAGATTCCAGGCTGCATCAAGACGGGAGTTCTGGGCGTCCATTCTGTCGCTTCATCCGTTGAGAAAAACGCCCGAGACATCAGCCATTCCGCGCGCGGCGGCAAGGGCAATCGGCGTGAAAAGCGATCTGCAAAAGCGATCTGCGCGCGCGGGCCGATCCAGCTTGTCCTACGCGCTTTCGGCCGGGCAGGGGAATTGCGCTCCTGTGCAAAACCTGCCCTAGCGTCAGGCAAAAATCTTACAACCCAGGCGGATATGTAACCAAAACATCACAATCCATCCGCAATTCCGTTACAACTTTTTTCTAGGTTCCGCGCATCACTCTCCGGAAGGAACCGACATGAAAACGACTCTCTCCACCCTCACGGCGCTTGCGCTGACCGCCTCGGCCGCTGCGGCAAATCCGGTGCAGATCAGCTGGTGGCATGGCATGGGCGGCGCCAATGAGCAGGTGATCAACGAGGTCGCCCAGAAATTCAACGCAGCCCAAACGGCTTGCGCGATCACGCCGGTTTCCAAAGGCACCTATGAAGAGGCTCTGTCCTCGGGGATCGCGGCCTTCCGCTCGGGAGAGCAGCCGAACATCCTGCAGGTCTTTGACGCCGGTGCGGCCACGATCATCAACGCCAAAGGCGCGACGATTGCCGCCGAAGACATCCTGACCCAGAACGGCCACAAGCTCGACCGCGACGCCTTCATCAACGGCGTGCGCTATTTCTACGCCGATGCGGATGGCAAGTTCATCGGCATGCCGTTCAACTCCTCGGCGCCGATCATGTATATCAACACCGAGGCGCTTGCGAAGGCCGGTGTCGAGGCGCCCAAGACCTGGGAGGATTTCGAGAAAATCGCGCCGAAGCTGAAAGAGGCGGGCTACACGCCCCTGACCGCCTCGCAGCTGACCTGGATGTTCTTCGAGAACTTCTATTCGCGCAACAACGTGCAGATGGCCAATAACAACAACGGCTATGACAGCTTTGACGGCACCGAGCTGCGCGCCACTGCGCCCGAAATGATCGCCTTCTGGACCAAGCTGAAGGATTGGCACGACAAGGGCTATTTCGGCTATTACGGCGCGGGCTGGTCGGACAACCAAAAGCCCTTCGAAGAGGGCAAGGTTGCTCTGTGGATCGGCTCGTCGGGGTCGTTCGGTGGTCTGGCGAAAACCGCCACCATGCCCTTCTCGGCCGATTTCATGCCCTATGAAGCCTCGATCGAGGGCGGCAACAAGGCCAGCTTCATCGGCGGCGCGGCGCTGTTTGCCATGGCTGGCAAGGCGGACGACCAGAACAAATGCACGGCTGACTTCTTCAACTTCCTGACCACGACCGACATTCAGGCTTTCTACCATCAGGCCACCGGCTATGTCGCGATCACCAAAGCCGCTTACGAGAAATCGAAAGCTGACGGCTGGTATGACAAGAACCCGGTCGCCGAAGTCGGCATCAAGCAGCTCTCACTCGAGCAGGGCGAATGGTCGAAAGGCTATCGTCTGGGCTTCTATCCGCAGATCCGCGTGATCGAAGAGCGCGAATTCAACAAGATCTTCTCGGGTGAAACCACCGTCGAAGACGCGTTCAAAGCCATCGAGAAAGAGGGCAACGAGCTTCTCGCCCGCTTCGCCAAAACCTCGGGCTGATCCCCGTTTACCGATGCCGCCGGGCCGCGTTTTCGCGGGCCCGGCGGTTTTCAATTCATGGAATCCGCATGAGTGACATGACCGTTCCCCGGCCCCGCCCGGGGCTGATCGCCCGGCTGAAAGCGCGGCTTTCGGCGCGACCCGAACCGGCCAAGCGTGTCCAGTTCGACCGCCCGCTGCTGCCGTGGCTTTTCCTTGCGCCACAGCTTGCCGTGATCTTTGTCTTCTTCTACTGGCCCTCGGCGCAGGCGATTTCCTCGTCTTTCTATATCGAGGATCCCTTCGGTTTCGGCTCGACCTTCGTGGGGCTCGACAATTACCGGGACGCGCTTGGATCAAGCGAATATCGCCGCATCGCGGGCTTTACCGCGGTCTTTACCGTTCTGGTCACCGGGCTCTCGCTAGGGCTGGGGCTTTTGCTGGCGGTCAAGGCCGATCAGGTGATCCGGGGACGATCGAGCTATCGCACGGCGCTGATCTCGGTCTATGCGATCGCGCCGCCGGTCGCCGGGCTGATGGGGATGATGCTTTTTGACCAGCATATCGGACCTTTCGTGAAGCTCGCCTCGTGGTTTGGCTGGGATATGAAGGTCGGGTTGAATTATTACGACACGGCTTTCGCGATGATCCTCGTCTCGGTCTGGAAGCAGGTGCCCTATAACTTCATCTTCTTCCTCTCGGGGCTGCAATCCATCCCGCAGAGCGTGCGCGAGGCTGCCGTCATCGACTGCCGCAATGGCGCGCGCCGCTTTTTCACCGCGATCCTGCCTTTGCTGGCGCCGACGGGCTTCTTCCTGCTGATCATCAACATCACCTATGCACTGTTCGACACGTTCGCGGTCATCGACGTGATGGTGAAGGACAAGCCCGCCAACAACCCGTTTACCTTGGTCTACAAGGTCTATCTCGACGGGTTCCGGGGCAATGACATTGGCGGCTCGTCTGCGCAGTCGGTGATCCTCATGCTGATCGTGCTGGTGCTGACTTTGGTGCAGTTCCGCTGGCTTGAACGCCGCGTCCATTACGGGTGAGACCATGAACCGCATCCGACCTCTCGACCATCTGATCCTGATCCTTGGCACGCTTTTCATGGTGATGCCGGTGATCGTCGCGATCATGACCTCGACCCATACCGCGGCCGAGATCCATATGAACGGCTTGGCGCTTCTGCCGGGCGACAATGGCCTTCAGACCTATGAGACCGTGCTGACGCGCCAAGGCGGCTTTACCGGGCAAGTGACCGGCGCGCGCATGATCATGAATTCGCTGATCCTCGGCCTTGGCTTCGCGGTTGGCAAGATCGTTCTGTCGATGGCTGCCGCCTATGCCTTGGTCTATTTCCGCTTCCGCTTTGCGACGCTGATCTTCTGGATCATCTTCACGACGCTTCTGCTGCCGTTGGAAGTGCGGATCATGCCGTCCTATCAGGTCATGTCCGAGCTGAAGCTTCTCAACACCTATACCGGGCTGATCGTGCCGCTGCTCGCCTCGGCGACCGGGACCTTCTATTTCCGGCAATTCTTCAAATCCATCCCGGATGAGCTTTTGGAAGCCGCCCGGATCGACGGCGCGGGGCCCTTCAAGTTCTTCTGGGACGTGATCCTGCCTTTGTCGAAAACCATGATGGCCGCGATCTTCATCATCATGTTCGTCTATGGCTGGAACCAATATCTCTGGCCGATGCTGATGACGACCGAAGAGCGGTTTTTCACCCTGATGCGGGGCATCAAGCAGATCCTTCAGGTTTGGATCGGCAGCCAGATCCCCGATTACAACGAAGCCTTCGCCCTTGCCGTGCTGGCACTGCTGCCCCCCGTTCTGGTGGTGGTGGTCTTCCAGCGCTGGTTCATCAAGGGCCTGACGGAAAGTGACAAATAATGGCCTCCATCGACATCAGCCAAGTCTCGAAGACCTATCCCGGCGCGCCGGTCCCCTCGGTCTCGGACATCAACCTGCAGATCAAGGATGGCGAGTTCATCGTGCTGGTCGGGCCTTCGGGCTGCGGGAAATCGACACTGTTGCGCATGGTCGCGGGGCTTGAGGAAATCTCTGGCGGTGAGGTCCGCATCGGGGATCGCATCGTCAACAAGGTCGATCCCGCTGATCGCGACATCGCCATGGTCTTTCAAAACTACGCGCTCTATCCGCATATGACCGTGCGCGAGAATATGGCTTACGGGCTCAAAAACCGCAAAACCCCGAAGCCCGAGATCGAGGCGCGCGTGGCAGAAGCCGCGCGGATGCTGGAACTTGGCCCCTATCTCGACCGCAAGCCGCGCGCTCTGTCGGGGGGGCAGCGCCAGCGCGTCGCCATGGGCCGCGCAGTGGTGCGCCAGCCTGCGGCGTTTCTCTTCGACGAGCCGCTCTCGAACCTCGATGCGAAGCTGCGCGTGACCATGCGCGGCGAGATCCGGCGGCTGCAAAAGCGGCTGGGCACGACCTCGCTTTACGTTACCCATGACCAACTTGAGGCGATGACCTTGGCCGATCGGCTGGTCGTCTTGAACGCAGGCCGGATAGAGCAGGTCGGCGCCCCCTTGGAGATCTATCACCGCCCGGCCTCGACCTTTGTCGCGAGCTTCATCGGCTCTCCGGCGATGAACCTGCTTGATGCCGAGATCATCGGCAGCCAGCTCTGCGTCGGGAGCCATGCCATTGCGCCGGTGCAGGGCGCGCGGATCGAGGGCTCGGTCACGCTTGGCGTCCGGGCCGAGGATCTGCGCCCCGCCGCCACTGGCCTGCCGTTCCGGCTCGATTTCATCGAGGAACTCGGCGCGCAACGTCTGGTTCATGGCCATGTCGATGGTCAGCCGCTGGTGCTGTCGCTTGAGCCGCAGATCCCGGTGCAGGACAAGATGCATCTCGCCGTGGCCCCGGATCGCCTCCATCTCTTCGATACGGTCAGCGGCAAACGGATCGAGATGGCTCAGAGCCAACGCGAGCTTCGGGACGTTTTTGCATGAGCACCCCGACTTTCGCCACGACCTCCTGCTTGCAACCCCTGTCGCAAGAGGAGCGGGCCGAGATTGCGATGCTTGATCGCACGGTCGCGGCGCATGACGCCCATCTGGCCAGCCTGCCCGCCATGACCGAGGTCGAGACGGGCGGGACGGCCCCCGAGGCGCCGCTGGCCTTTCCGCTGACCGTCGTCACCTGGAACCTTGAGCGTTGCCTCTTCCCGCGTGAAAGCGCGGCGAAGATCGCGGCGAGCGGGGCCGATGTCGTGCTCTTGTCGGAAATGGACAAGGGCATGGCCCGCACGGCGCAGCGCCATACCACGGCAGAGGTCGCGGCGGCGCTCGATATGGCCTATGTCTATGGCACCGAGTTCATCGAGCTTGGGCTTGGCTCGGAAACCGAGCGCAGTTTCTGCACCGAGCCGGAAAACGCCCTTGGCTTTCACGGCAATGCGGCTTTGGCTGCGACGAGCCTGCAACGGCCCTTCCTGCTGCGCCTGCCGGGCAAGCGCTTCTGGTTTCTCAGCGGCGGCGATCAGCCGAGATTGGGCGAGCGCATGGCCATTGGCGCGATGGTCTCGACCCAAGCCGGGCCGATCGTGATCGTGTCGACCCATCTGGAAAGCAACGCCGATGCGCCGCAGCGTCTGGCGCAGATCGCCGCACTGATCGACGCGCTCGACGCGGCTTTCCCGGGCCTGCCGGTGCTGATCGGCGGCGATCTGAACACCGGCAACCAGATCGCGGGCGACTGGCGCGATGAGACGCTGTTCGCCCATGCCGAGGCGCGCGGCTTTTCGACCCATGGCGCGCCTGAGGGCGTGATGACCACGCGACAGAGCCTGATCACCCGTTGGCCGGACCGGGCGATGAAACTCGATTGGTTCCTCGCGCGCGGGCTGCGGATTTCAGCCGCGGATTGCATCTCGTCGCTGGATGAGACCGGACGACCGCTGTCGGATCACGACATGATCCGTGTGCGGATCGAAGGGCTGCTGGTGAACTGACTTTGCCGCCGCCCCGGATGTGCAGGGGCGGTGGCCTTAGCCCTGCCGAATGGGCAGCTCGCCGCGCGCGAGGGCGCCATTGATCCAGGCGACGCCGTCCACGAGCCCGCCGAACGGGTAAAGATGGATCGCGGTCCGTCCAAGATCCTTGCCCGCCATCGCCGCCGTCAGCCGGTCCAGAAAGGCCTCTGGCCCGACCGGATCGAGCAGATTGGCAAGGGAAATCCCATAGCGGCGCAGAATGGCGGCGCTCGCGCCAACACCGAACTGGCCGGCGAAGCGCAGAAGCTTGCCGGCACTGGTCGGACCAGGAATGCCGATGCGGACCAGCGCGTCGATGCCCTGTTGGCGCAGCTCGGTGATCCAGCGGACAATCGCCTCGGCATCAAAGCCAAATTGCGTGGTAATCTCGAAATCGACGCCACGCTCGCTCAGAAAGGCGCTTTTCCAGCGCAAAGCCTGCCACAAAAGCTCGGGCGCGATGCGGGGATGGCCCTCGGGATAGCCCGCGATCTTGACCCGGGTGATGCCGTGGCGCGCCAGCACCTCAGAGCCCAAAAGCGCCAGCGAGTCACGGTAGGGCCCGGCTGGCGCCTTGGGGTCGCCGCCGACGAACATGAAGCGCGCGGGCGCCGCCGCAGCAAGATAGCCCGCAATCAGCCGGTCGCCATCCGCGACTGAGGTCAGGCGGCGCGAGGAAATGATCGGCACCGGCTCATAGCCCGCCTGACGGATCAATTCGGCGACGCGGATGCGCTGATCGTGGCTTTCATTGCCAAGAAAGGCGATATTGATCTCGGTTCCCGCGGGCAAAAGACCATGCAGAGCCTCGATCGCCCCGATGTCCTTGCCGGTGATTTCCAGCGCATAGGGCATGTCTCGCTCCGTCCCGTCGTTGCGGGGGCAGTCTGCCAATTTCAGGCAGACGCGCAAGGCCATCTGCGCCGAGATCGCGCGACGCTTGAAGGAGAGAGTTTGCCGATTTTCGCCTACAAAAGTAGGCGTCCAATCGGATCTTCAATCTGTTTCGAAAAGGAAAAGATTGGCTGGGGCGGTAGGATTCGAACCTACGGTACACGGTACCAAAAACCGATGCCTTACCACTTGGCCACGCCCCAACTGTGCGGCAGTATCTAGCCAAGGCGCTCGGCGCCTGCAAGTCCAATTTCGGGAAAAATCTTGTCGAAATCCACGCAGCTCGTTATGCGGCGCGGATGGATCATGTTGATATCGCAATTCTTGGGGCAGGGGCTGCCGGTCTTTTCTGCGCGGGCTCATTGGCTGGCAGCGGACGGCGCGTTCTGGTGCTCGATCATGCCCGCGCGCCGGGAGAGAAAATTCGGATCTCGGGCGGGGGGCGGTGTAATTTCACCAATCTCGCAACGAGTTACGACCGGTTCCTGTCGTCAACGCCGCGCTTCGCGGCCTCGGCGCTGGCGGGCTATCGGCCGCGCGATTTCGTCGATCTCGTCGATCGCGCGGGCATTGCTTGGCACGAAAAGACGTTGGGACAGCTCTTTTGCGACGGCAGCGCGAAAGAGATCGTGTCGCTGCTACTCGATCGGATGCGCGGCACCGAATTGCGTCTGGGCGTCTCTGTCACCGGGCTGCGCCAGGACGGTGGTCGCTTCGTCGTCGAGACCTCGGCAGGGCCGGTCAGCGCAAGTCAGGTGATCGTCGCTACGGGCGGCAAATCCATTCCGAAAATGGGCGCGACCGGCATCGGTTATGAACTGGCGAAGTCTTTTGGCCACCATCTGATCGAGCCGCGTCCGGGTTTGGTGCCGCTGACCTTTGCCGAGCAGGATCTGGATCTCAGCCGCCCGCTCGCGGGGGTGGCGCTTGATGCGGTGACCAGCCATGGCAGCGGCAAAAGTGCCACGCGCTTCGCTGACGCCGTGCTTTTTACCCATCGCGGGCTTTCGGGGCCAGCGATCTTGCAGATTTCGAGCTTCTGGCAACCGGGCGACGAGCTGCGCGTCGATCTGTTCCCAAAGGGCGATCTGGCGGCGCTGTTGCGAGAGGCGCGCGGTCAGGGCGGACGGGTGCAGCTGCGCACCACTTTGGCGCGTTGGCTGCCCGCGCGGCTTGCCGATGCGGTCGCGGTCGAGCTCGGCCTAGCCGAGGCGCGGTTAGCTGATCAGGGCAATCCGGTGCTTGATCGGGTGGCGGCGCGGATCAGCGATTGGCGTCTCAAACCCGTAGGCTCCGAGGGCTGGCGCACAGCCGAGGTCACCGTGGGTGGCGTCTCTTGCGCCGAAATCCACGCCAAGACCATGGAAAGCCGCCTGCAGCCTGGACTTTATTTCATCGGCGAGGTTGTCGATGTGACCGGCTGGCTCGGCGGCTATAATTTCCAATGGGCTTGGGCCTCGGCCGAAGCCGCCGCCCAAGCGATCGTGAAGGCGCCTTAAAGCGCCATCACCGGGTCCTCTTTGGCGAGGCGGTCGAAGGCCATCAGCGAGGCGATCAGCTTGGGCATCCGCTCGAGATGGATCATGTTCGGGCCATCCGAGGGCGCGTGATCGGGATCCTGATGGGTCTCGATAAAGACGCCCGCGACGCCAAGCGACACCGCCGCGCGGGCCATGACCGGCGCAAATTCGCGCTGTCCGCCCGACGAGCCACCCTGACCGCCCGGCTGCTGCACGGAATGGGTCGCGTCCATGATCACCGGATAGCCGGTGCGGGCCATGATCGGCAGGCTGCGCATATCGGCGACGAGGGTGTTATAGCCAAAGCTCACCCCGCGTTCGGTCAACAGGATCTTCTCATTCCCGGTCGAGGCGACCTTGTCGGCGACATTGGGCATGTCCCAAGGCGCGAGGAACTGGCCCTTTTTCACATTCACGACCGCCCCAGTCTCGCCCGCAGCAAGCAGAAGATCGGTTTGGCGGCAGAGGAACGCCGGGATCTGGATCACATCGACGACCGCACCCGCCGCGCGGGCTTGCTCGATATCGTGGATGTCGGTCAGCACCGGGCAGCCAATCCGCTCGCGCACGGTTTCAAGCATCCGCAGCCCTTCCTCCATCCCGATGCCGCGACGGCCCGACAGTGAGGTGCGGTTGGCCTTGTCGTAGCTGGCTTTGAAGATGAAGCCGGTGCCGTTTGCCTCACAGGCCTTGGCCAGCAGCTCGGCGATCATCAGCGCATGGTCGAGCGTTTCGAGCTGGCAGGGCCCGGCGATCAGTCCAAGCGGCAGGTCATTGCCAAGGGTGACGTTGCGGATGGAGACATGTTTGGTCATGTGGATACCTGTTCACGCAGGATCGAGGCGGTCAGCGACAGCATCAGATAGATGCCAGCGAAGATCAGAAAGGCCACGATCGTATTCGGGAAAGCACGGGGATAGGTCGGGCGGTCGGGTGGGATCGGAGCGACCGAAAGCGACAGGTAGCGCACCTGTTTGTTGGCCTCGATCCGCGCGGTCTCCATCTGGGCAGCAGCGTCGGAGAGAAGCTGCTGGCGGGTCTGTAGATCAGATTCCGCAATGCGGATTTCACCCGCGATCGAAGCCAGGGACCCGCGCGTTTCGCTGCCCTCGGTCAGGCGCGAGCGCGTTTCATCAAGCATCTTCTGCAGCCGCGCCATATCGCCCTGCACACCGGCGACGCGGCTGCGGTTCGGGTTGGGGTTGGCCTGCAGCTGGCCGAGCTCCAGCCGTTTGGAGTTGAGCTGGCGTTCCAACTCGCTCACCTGGCTCATCACGACCGAGCTTTCCGCATTGGGGTCCAGAACGCCGAGCTTTTGCTGCAGGTCGAGCACGCGCAACTGGGCATCTTTGACCTGCTGCTCGGCTTGACGATAGCGGTCCTCTGTGCCCGTCATCTGGTCCGAACGTAGGCGTGCGGTCATCTGATCGACCTGGCCCTCGGCATATTTGATCAGCGCCAAAGCAAAGTCCTGACTAAGCTTTGGATCGGGCGCGATCACTTCCATGTTCAAGACGCCCTCGGTCGGATCATAGCCGATTTTGACCGAGCGCTTGTAAAGCTTGAACGCCTCTTCATTCGAGGCCTCGGGCGACAGCCGCTGGATCGGGTCGATCGACGGATCCTGAAACGCCTTCTTGAAGCCGAGGTCGCTATCAAGCCGCAGCATGGCATCGCGCGAGGTCAGATAGCTTTGGACCGAGACCGAATCCGGGTTGATCATCGCGGCTGAGCCGCTGAGGATGCCGCCCCCACGCGAAGGTGATTGTTCGGCCTGTTGGATCAGGAACTGCGCTTCGGTCGCATAAAGCGGCGAGGCGACGAAGAAATAGTAATAAGCCGCCAAAATCGTCGGCAGCCCCACGAACGTCGCCAAGCGCAACGTCAGCATGAGCAGCCGGCGGCGGCGGCGGCGCGCCATATCCCGTTGGATTCGCGAGATTTCCGAGGCACGGCGCTCTTCCGTCAGCATCTCGCGCGAGGGGAGTTGCGGCGGCGGCATCCGTGCCGGAAGCTGCTCGGGCTTGACCGCAACCGGCGTGTTCGCGGCGGGCGTCATCTGGGTCTTCTGGCCCTCGGTCGACAAAATCTTGCCGACCTCCGTGCGGTGGAACGGGTCGATGCCACGCTCGCGGAGCAAAGCCACGGCCTCGATATCCGAATTCACCTCGATCTCATTCATCGCGGCGATGCGACGGGCCATGCGCAGCTGGCGATCGGTCAGATTCTCGGCCCGGATCGCGGCAAGCGTGGCGGCCATCCCGCCCGGACCGGCACCGGCCATCACGGTTTCGGCGGCTGCAGGCGCGCGCGCGGCATCGCCAAAGCGCATATCGCCAAAGCCGTCGTCCTCAATTTGCGGCGCGAAAGGCATGTCGGGCACGCCACCTGCCTCCGGCTTGGAGGCCTTGGCTGCGCCTTTATGCACCTCGACCCGGACCTTCCGTTCTTCAACCGCCCCGATTCCCGCCGAATCCCGCGCCATGGCGACGACGGATTCAGAGCGGCTCAGACGGAAGAGTCGGGCCTTAGGAGGTGTAGTCATAATATTGCTTCGCCTCGTCGAGGGTTTCGAACATATACAATTTACCGTCGCGCATCACCGCTGCGGAGCGGCAGAACTTTTCAATGGTGGCGGCTTGGTGCGAGACGATCACCACTGTCGAGGTTTTCAGTCGCTCGAACAGGACCGCACCCGCCTTCCGGTTGAATTCCACATCTGTAGATTGTGGCATCGCTTCGTCAATCAGATAGATGTCGAAATCCAGCGCAAGCATCAGCGCGAAGGTGAAGCGCGATCGCATCCCCGAGCTGTAAGTCCCGACAGGCATGTCGAAATATTCGCCGATATCGGTCAGCCAGCGGCAATAGGCCGCGACATAATCGGGGTCGAGCCCATAGATTCGCGCGATGAAACGGGAGTTTTCATTGGCGGAATGCTTTGAGACCACGCCGCCCATGAAACCAAGCGGAAACGAGACCCGGCATTGGCGGCGGATGATCCCCTCATCCGGTTTTTCCAGCCCGCACATCATATTAATCAGCGTGGTCTTGCCGGTGCCGTTTTGGGCGAGGATGCCGATTGATTGCCCGGGCTCCACCCGAAACGAGGCCTGATCAAGAATGATCTTGCGCTGGGATCCGGTCCAGAACGATTTCGAGACATTATCAAATTCGAGCATAATCTGGTCTTGTCTCCACCCGTAGGCCGCAACAGGCCAAGCGGCAGGAAGTCCAACAATATCCGCCCCGCTCGAAGAGGGGAAGGCTGAAGTTGCGGCGGAATTTATCGATCCGCGCGGTGTCTGTCCACAAAAACCCGGCTGCGTGGTCCGACGGCCCCGGCAAGGGCTTTGCCGCCAAGCCTCTGCTTCCTATCTATAACGCGTGAGCCTTATGGATGACATTTCTGGCTGCGCGCTTTGCGCTGCCCGTTTTGCGGTGACGAAGACCGCGCACCGGCCCCGCCCCGTGGTCTGGTTCCGGCCCGGCGCGCGTGTGCTGATTGTCGGGCAGGCGCCAGGGATGCAGGTCCACCAGATCGGACGGCCCTTTGCGGACCGCTCGGGCGAGCGCTTGCGCGACTGGATGGGGATTGATGCCGCGACCTTCTATGATCGCGATCGCATCGCCATTCTGCCCATGGCCTTTTGCTTTCCCGGCTATGACGCCAAGGGCAGCGATCTGCCGCCGCCACCGCTCTGCGCCGAGACTTGGCGAGCCCAGGCGCTTGCGCTGATCCAGCCCGAGCTGACACTGCTTGTCGGCGGCTATGCCCAGAGCTGGCATCTCGGCACCAAGAATGTCACGGCCACGGTTTCCGACTGGCGCCGCCACGCGCCGCGGAACTTTCCCTTGCCACATCCCTCGTGGCGCAATACCGGCTGGCTGCGCCGCCATCCCTGGTTCGAAGAAGAGCTTCTTCCCGAACTCAAGGCCGAGGTGGCCCGGATTTTGAGAGAACCATGATGACAGCGCTCGACGATCTTTGCCCGATCCCTTTCCATGAAGCCTCTGAAAACGCGCGCGCGCGGATTTTGTCGCGTCTGGCCGATACCGAGCTGTTCGTGGCGCTGACCCGCGAACCGGCGGATGACCGCGCCGAGATCCTGAGCTTTGATCTGTCGGGGACCAAAGCGGCGCTGGCTTGCGATTCCGAGGAAAGGCTCTCGGAGTTCATGGGGCGCGTCGTTGCCTATGCTGCCATGCC
Source organism: Paracoccus aminophilus JCM 7686 (assembly GCF_000444995.1). Classification (NCBI taxonomy): domain Bacteria; kingdom Pseudomonadati; phylum Pseudomonadota; class Alphaproteobacteria; order Rhodobacterales; family Paracoccaceae; genus Paracoccus; species Paracoccus aminophilus. The sequence continues at coordinate 1,488,595 of NC_022041.1, forward strand.
GGGCCGGGTGCTCGCGGCGCTTCTGGGCGAGGCGGGCTCTGCGCTTCTGGTCAATCCCGGCCGACCGTCCGAGCTGTTTCTTGATGCGAGTGCGCTCGATTGGCTGGGGCAGGTTCTCAGCGCCGCGCCGGAAGAAGGCGGCGAGCTGCGGCCCTCTTGGCTGACCGCGCCAACCCCAGAGGCGATCGAGATCTTTCTTGTACCGCTCGCCCAAAGGCTGGCCGATATGGTCGGGCTTGCGACCAGTGCGGCTTTGGTCGCGGCGGTGTGGCCCGATGGGCGGCGCGGGCATTTGCTGTTGCTGCGGGGCTGCGCCGACGACAGCCGCGCGGCACTGGCCAAGGCCTTTGCCGAATTCTTTTCCTTTCTGCCGATGGTCGAAGGTGGCGTCGATATTGGCTTTGCCGAGCTCGATCTGCCGCAGGGCGCGCTGCTTCTTGATGTGCCCGAGCGCAAGCCTGAGCCCGAGCCTGTCCGGCGCGACCCGAAAGCGCCGCCGCGTCTGCGCTGAGGGCAAAACAAAGCCCGCCGAAAGGGCGGGCTGACCAGTCAAACGAAACAGGGGTAAGTCTAGATCCAAGCCCGTTCGGGCTTAGGCACCCCAGTGGCGAATCGGGCCACAATCCATATGGACGAAGTTCGAGCGCGAATATTTGCCGACCCCGCCCGCATTGCAGGCCTGTGCGGCGCTGGTCATCTGCGCGACCGAGCGCGATTTCAGCCGCAGATCGGCAGCTTTGCCAACCATATGCAGCGAGTTCCGCGCCACACCCGACGAACGCGAGCGCAGCATGGCATTGGTCTGGGGCGAACGATAGCCCGAGAGCATCATATAGGGCTCGTTGGTTTGCAGCAGGCGGTGGGACGCCGCGGCAATATCGAGCGTGCGGGGGTCGAAGCCGATGACCTGCCCGGTGCGCCAGTCGCGCATGAAGATATTGATTTCATTGAGCGAGTCGCGGATGTATTTGCCCTCAACCCAATAAACGGTGTCGATGCTTTCGCCGGTCCGGCCGGAATACATCTTGATGCGGCGAATATCGCCTGCGCCTCGCAGAAGGCCGAAAGCATTGGCCATTACCGGCGCGGCGACAACCGTAGTCGCTGCAAATACACCCAGAACTCCGCGACGGGAGAGTGTGTCAAACGTCATGTCAGATCGCCTGTCCTACTTCGTTTGCATTTGCCACTCATTCTGGGCGGCAGTCCGGCTCTATCCGGAACTTGCTAACACTATGTCACTAACGCGCGATCCGGGGAACTCTGATCCTGCGAACGAGTCCAGTGCGGCGCCAATTTCGGCAGATTCTTGCCGAATTAGGTGCTCATTTTGTCTGCAACCTGTTGATAATTCACGAACGTTGCGGAATTGCATCGGTTGCGTGACGAAAATGCCCTCTAAGGCGGCTCGCTGGCCTGCTCTGCATGGCGAAACTGGGGTAATCATGGGTATATAAGGAAAAAACGACAGAACGTGAGGAACTGGGCACATGGCAGGACGGGTGATTCTGGCTTCAATCGCTTTGGCGGCATTCTGGCTGCCGATGGCGTCAGGGGCGCAGGGAATCGAGGCGGCTCCGGTGGCCGCGGCGCCCGCTCCGCGTCTGGTCTTTTCCGACAGCGAGATGGCTCTGGCGCAAGCCGTGGCGCGCCAGCCGGGCCTCGCCGCGTTCTATGGTACGAACGGGCTCACCCCGATTTTCACCGGAACCGAATCCGCTGCGCGCCGCGCCGCGCTGATCGAGGCGGTGTCGCGGGCCGCCGAAAACGGGCTGCCTGCCAGCCGCTATGAAGTCGAGCGCCTGCGTGCCCTGGATGCGGAGGGCGGCAATTCCCCCGAGGCCGAGCTGGTCTTTGCCCGCGTCTTTGCGCGCTGGACCCATGATATTAGTGGCGGCGTGCTCGAGCCGACCAAGGTCGATCCCAGCATCAAGCGCGTGGTCCTGCGCCGCAGCACCGACGAGCTGCTGCATGATTACGCACAAAGCCCCGATCCGACTGGGTTGCTGACGGGGATCGAGCCGCAAGACCCGCATTATCTCGCGCTGAAAAAGGCGCTCGGCGGCAAGAATGAGCTGGTTGCCCCGGCAAAGCTGAAAGAGGTCGAGCCGGGTCTGTGGAAGGTCGGCATGACCGGCGAGCCGGTCGTTGCTTTGCGCGCGCGCCTTGCCGCGATGGGCTTTGACGCCGGAAAGCCCGTGACCGCATCCTCGGTCTTTGATGCGCCTTTGGCGGCGGAGGTCGCGAAATTTCAAGACCGCGTCGGTCTGCCCTCGGACGGGGTTGCGGGACCCAAAACCGTTGCGCGCATCAACCGCAAAGCCGGGGGCGGGGATCACGGCATTCTGGTCGCGCTCGAGCGGATGCGCTGGATGAACGGCCATGATCTCAACGCCCGTATGGTCTGGGTCAACCTGCCCGAGTTCAATGCGCGCGTCATGGAAAACGGCGCCGAGGTCTTCGAGACCCGCACCGTCATCGGTCGCGCCTCTGAAGACCGCATGACCCCCGAGTTTTCTGACCGCCTGTCCTATCTGGTGGTCAATCCGCGTTGGAACGTGCCGCGCTCGATCACGGTCAAGGAATATCTGCCGCGGCTTCAGGCCAACCGCAATGCGGTGTCCCAGATCGATATCGTCGACGGCAACGGCAATATCATTTCGCGCGATCGGATTGATTTCTCGAAGTATACCGCTGCCAATTTCCCCTACCGGATGCGGCAGAAGGAAAGCGACGACAATGCTTTGGGACAGGTGAAGTTCATCTTCCCGAACCCCTGGAACATCTATCTGCATGACACGCCGACGAAGCATCTCTTCGGTCAGTCGGCGCGCGCCTATTCGCATGGCTGCATCCGGATCGGTCGGCCAGTCGATCTGGCGCATGAGCTGTTGAGCGGGCAGGTCAAGGACCCGGCCGCGACCTATCAAAAGGCGCTCGACACCAAGAAAGAGACCTGGCTCGCGCTCAAGCCGACGATCCCGGTCCATCTCGTCTATTTCACGACCTTCCCCGATGCCAATGGCCGCATCCAGCGCTTTACCGATGTCTATGGTCGCGACGGGGCGGTCTATGACGCGCTGATGCGCGCCGGGCTGGAAACTTTCTGACACTCCCGCTACATCCCCTCTAAACAGAGGGGATGCCATGACACGGACCATCGCAGAGCTTGCCGAAGCCCTTGGAGGACGCCTCTGGGGCGACGGCTCCATCACCGTCACCGGCGCCGCCGAACCGGGAGAGGCTGGGCCGAACCAGATCGCGCTGGCGACCGGCGCGGCCTATCTTGAGAAACTCACCGCCGGCGGGATCGCGCTTTTGGCCGAGGGCACCGATCCCGAAGCTTACGGCTTGCGCGCCGCCGTTCTGGTCGCACGTCCCCGCCTTGCCATGGCCGGGCTCACGAAAAGCTTCGATCCGGCACGTGGCCCGGCCTTGGGTATCCATCCAAGCGCGGTGGTTGCCGAAAGCGCCGTGATCGGCGCGGGCGCGGCCATCGGGCCTTTCGTCGTCATCGGCGAGGATGTGGTGATCGGGCGGAATGCCACGATTTACTCCCATGTCTCGATCGGCGAGAAAACCGTGATCGGCGATGATGTGCTCTTGCGCGAAGGCGCGCGCATTTGCCACCGCGTCACCATCGGTGACCGCTTCATCATGAACCCCAATGCCGTGGTCGGCGCCGACGGCTTTTCCTTTGTCACGCCCGAGAAATCCGGGGTCGAAGAGATCCGCGAAGGCCTGAGCCAGCGCGCCGAGATCCGCGAGCAGCACTGGACGCGCATCCATTCGCTTGGCGGCGTGGTCATCGGCCATGATGTCGAGATGGGCGCGGGCGCCTGCATCGACCGCGGCACCATCCGCGCGACCAAGATCGGCAATGGCTGCAAGATCGACAACCAGGTCCAGATCGGCCATAACTGCCAGGTTGGTGACGATTGCCTCTTTGCCGGACAGGCCGGGATCGCGGGCTCGACGCGCGTCGGCAACCGGGTCGTTCTGGGCGGCAAGGTCGGGGTGTCGGACAATATCTTCATCGGTGACGATGTCATTGCCGGAGGCGGCACGGACATTTATACCAACGTTCCGGCGGGGCGCGTCATTTTGGGCAGCCCGGCCGTGAAAATGGAGACCCATATCGAGGCGCAGAAAAATATCCGCAGGCTGCCGCGACTCTATGCGCAGGTGTCACAGCTTCAGGAAACTGTTAAAAAATTGCTCGATAAGGGCTGAATTTGGAGGCCGATATGACGGCAGAAATCCGTGACCGCATTGTTGCCATCATTGCCGAGCAGGCGATGCTGGACCCCGCCGAGATCAATCTCGAAACCTCGCCGCAGGATGCGGGCATCGACAGCCTCGGGCTGGTCGAATCGATTTTCGCAATCGAAGAGGCCTTCGACATCTCGATCCCGTTCAATGCCAATGAGCCCGAGAAATCCGAATTCGACATCTCGACGCTCGGCTCGATCATCGCCGCCGTCGAGAAACTGGTGGCCGAGAAAGTATGAACGCGAAGAAAGCCAAGCCGCGCAAAGAGCGCAAGGCCGGTAAGGTCAAGACCGCGACAAAATTCGCCCGGGTGATGATTGGCCGCGCAATCATGGGCAAGGCGGCCTCGGGCCGCCACCGGGTCGCGATCACCGGGGCAGGGACGATCAACGCGCTTGGCCTTGATGTGCCCGCGACCTTCGCCGCCATGCGCGAAGGCCGCTCGGGCATCGGTCCGCTTGATTTTCGCGATGTCGACCGGCTGACGATCCGCATTGGCGGGCAGGTGCGCAACTTCGTCCCCGAGGATCATTTCAACCGCCAGCAGATCGTCCTTTACGACAAATTCACCCAGTTCACCCTGCTGGCCGCGCGTCAGGCGGTCGAGCAATCCGGGCTGATCTTTGACGGCGAGCTGGGCCTGATGTCGGGCGTCGTGCTGGGCACAGCGGCAGGCGGGGTCAACACCTGGGACGAAAATTACCGCACGGTTTACGAAGAGGGCAAGAACCGGGTTCACCCCTTCGTCGTCCCGAAGCTGATGAACAATGCCGCCGCCTCGCATCTGAGCATGGAATTCGGCATTCTCGGCCCGAGCTTTACCGTGGCGACCGCCTGCGCGAGCTCGAACCATGCGATGGGGCTCGCCTTCAACATGATCCGCTCGGGCTCGTCCACGGTCGTGCTGACCGGCGGCTCGGAATCGATGCTGTGCTTTGGCGGTGTCAAGGCTTGGGAAGGGCTGCGCGTCATGACGAAAGACGCTTGCCGTCCCTTCTCGGCGACGCGCAACGGCATGGTGCAGGGCGAGGGCGCGGGCGTCTTTGTCTTCGAGGATTGGGATCACGCGGTGGCGCGTGGCGCGGATATTCTCGCGGAAGTTGTGGGCTTTGCCATGACCTCGGATGCGCAGGATATCGTCATGCCCTCGGCCATCGGCGCGCAGCGCGCGATCTCGGGGGCGATGCATGATGCGCGCATGAATCCCGAAGAGGTCGGCTATATCAACGCGCATGGCACCGGCACGGCGGCGAATGACAAGACCGAATGCGCGGCGGTGGCCAATGCTTTCGGGCCCCATGCCGACCGGCTGATGATCTCCTCGACGAAATCCATGCATGGCCATCTCATCGGCGGCACCGGCGCGGTCGAGCTGCTCGCCTGCCTGATGGCGCTGCGCGAGGGCGTGATCGCGCCGACCATCGGCTATGAAGAGCCCGACCCGGAATGCGCGCTCGATGTTGTCCCGAACGAGGCGCGCGAAGCCCGGGTCGATGCGGTCCTGTCGAATGCCTTCGCCTTCGGCGGGCTCAACGCGGTTCTGGCCCTGCGCCGCGTCTAACACCTGCGCCTGAGATTTGGGGGAGGCGCTCCAGATGGGTCTTTCCATTCGGAGCGCGATCCCCTATCTGCGGGTGGTCTTTGAAGGAAATGACCATGGCGAAGATCACCTATATCGAGCACAACGGCACCACCCACGAAGTCGATGTCAAACCCGGCATGACCGTGATGGAAGGCGCGCGCGACAACGGAATTCCCGGGATTGACGCAGATTGCGGCGGTGCCTGCGCCTGTTCGACCTGCCATGTCTATGTCGCCGAGGATTGGGTCGAGCGCCTGCCCGAGAAAGATCCGATGGAAGAGGATATGCTCGATTTCGCCTATCAGCCCGATGCGAAGCGCTCGCGGTTGACCTGCCAGATCAAGGTCACGCCCGAGCTTGACGGCCTTGTCGTCCAGCTGCCCGAGCGTCAGATCTGACACAAAAGCCCGCCTGAGAAGGGCGGGCTTTTTTCGACAGGCTTGTTAAAGGCCGGAGCCGGGCAACGTCTTTACGCGGATGCCGGGCCGAAGATCTGATCGAAATAGGCCTTCATCATCTCATCGGCGAGCTGCTGCAGGTCGGTGGCTTCGCCCTCATACCAGGCATCCCGACGATCATTGACCAAGGTCGAGCTGACGCCCAGAAGAATGCTATGGGTGTTGGCGAGGATGATCTGAAGATCCGCGTCCGACCGGATGAGGCCGCGACTTTGGCACTCGGCGAATTTCTTCATCACGAGATCGCGGATCGAATGGCGGTAACGCTCAAGCTCGGAGCCCTCGGCGACCGCTGGATCGAGCAGTGCCGTCGCGAGCAGCCGGAAAAGCGCGCGGTTATGGGCACCCCAAGCGAAATAGGCCTGGGACAAAGCGCGCAACTGGGCCGTCGGATCCTCCGGATCGGCCGAGACGACGCCCTCACGCAAAGCATCGGCCAGGCGCACAAGGCCATGGCCGATCAATGCGATTCGCAGCGCATCCGATGAGGTAAAGCTCTCCAGAACATCGACCGTGGTGACGCCCGAATTCTTGGCGAGCTCTTGCATGGATTGCGGCAGCTGCCCGGTGTCCTCTAGGGTCCGCAGGGCAGCTGCGATCATTTCCTGATACTTGTTGCCCCTGCCGACCATATCCACCTTCCCGAACGTCAAAGAGACTTTAGCAGTTTTCTTCAACTTTCGGAAAGCGGGATTTGACGCAAAGGTAACTCTTCCCTCAGTTTTCTCCGCGCGACTGGCGCTTACGCTCATGCGGATCGAGGTAGCGTTTGCGCAGACGGATGTTTTTGGGCGTCACTTCGACCAGTTCATCATCGTCGATATAGGAGATCGCTTCTTCCAGCGACATCCGAACCGGCGGCGTCAGACGAACCGCTTCATCCGTGCCAGAGGCGCGAACGTTGGTCAGCTGCTTGCCCTTGAGCGGGTTCACTTCAAGGTCATTGTCACGCGAATGCTCGCCAATGATCATGCCTTGATAGATCTGCTCTTGCGCACCGATGAAGAACTTGCCGCGATCTTCGAGCTTCCAAAGCGCATAGGAAACCGAGACGCCGTTCTCCATCGAGATCAGAACGCCCTGACGGCGGCCCTGAATCGCGCCCTTGTGCGGAGCCCAGCTGTGGAAAATGCGGTTCAGCACGCCGTTGCCGCGCGTGTCGGTCATGAACTCGCCCTGATAGCCGATCAGGCCCCGCGAGGGGACATGCGCGACGATCCGGGTTTTGCCAACCCCTGCCGGTTTCATCTCGATGAGATCACCTTTGCGCACGCCGGTCAGTTTCTCGACCACGACGCCGGTGTATTCATCATCAACGTCGATGATGGTCTCTTCGATCGGCTCAAGACGCTGACCATCTTCTTCGCGGAAAATGACGCGCGGGCGCGAGATCGACAGCTCGAAGCCTTCACGACGCATGTTCTCGATGAGAACGCCCATCTGAAGTTCGCCGCGGCCCGAGACGACAAAGGCGTCGCCGCCAGGCGTGTCTTCGACCTTGATCGCGACGTTGGTTTCGGCCTCTTTCAACAGACGCTCGCGGATGACGCGCGACTGAACCTTATTGCCATCGCGGCCAGCCAGCGGGCTGTCGTTGATGCCGAAGGTGACCGAGATGGTCGGCGGATCGATCGGCTGCGAGGGCAGGGCGGTCTCGACCTCAAGCGCGGCCAGAGTGTCGGCCACGGTTGCTTTCGACATGCCAGCGATCGAGACGATGTCACCGGCCACGGCTTCGTCGATCGGCTGCTGGGTCAGACCGCGGAAGGCCAGAACCTTGGAGATGCGGAATTGTTCGATCCGCTCGCCGTCGCGCGACAGCGCCTTGATCGTGTCGCCGGCCTTCGCGCGGCCCGATTCGACGCGACCCGTCAGGATGCGGCCGATGAAGGGGTCGGCACCAAGCGTGGTTGCGAGCATCTGGAAGGGCTCGTCGATCTTGGCGATCTGTTTCGGCGCAGGAACGTGCTTGATGATCAGATCAAACATTGCCGACAGATCCTTGCGCGGACCGTCAAGCTCGTTATCCGCCCAGCCGCCGATGCCCGAGGCATAGAGATGGGGGAAGTCGAGCTGTTCGTCATTCGCGCCAAGGTTGGCGAAAAGGTCGAAGACCTCGTCCAGCGCGCGGTCGGGTTCGGCTGCGGGCTTGTCAACCTTGTTCAGCACGACGATCGGGCGAAGCCCCAGCGCCAGTGCCTTCGAGGTCACGAATTTGGTTTGCGGCATCGGGCCTTCGGCCGCGTCGACCAGAAGGCAAACGCCATCAACCATCGACAGGATCCGCTCGACCTCGCCGCCGAAATCGGCGTGGCCGGGGGTATCCACGATATTGATACGCGTGCCCTTCCATTCGACGCTCGTCGCTTTGGCAAGGATCGTGATCCCGCGCTCGCGTTCGATGTCGTTGCTGTCCATGACCCGTTCGGCCACGGCTTGGTTCTCGCGGAAGGAACCGGATTGCTTCAGAAGCTGGTCAACCATGGTCGTCTTACCATGGTCAACGTGAGCGATGATCGCGATATTGCGAATGTCCATCAAAACTGGCCTTTCAGGATGTAGCGCCCCCCTACCGCAAGAGGCCCCGAAACGCCAGCAGAAACGGTAAGAGCGGTTTATCGCAGACCAAGCAGCCCCAGAATAAACAGGACGACAACGACGAGGCCGACAAGATAGATGATCGAGTTCATGGCTCTTTCTCCTTTAACGCGAGCGGGGGCGATGCAACTTCGGCACTGCTCGACGATATTGATATTCAACACTTTGTTGGCGCTTCGGTTCCCGCCTCAGCAAAGTCCTCGCTCATCGCGTGCCGTTTCGCAACGCGGTTCTGCTCGGGTTTTCGCCGTCAGATCAGGGGCAAGCGCGGCCATGGCATCGGCATGGGTTAGAAAAACCTTGCCGCCGAGATTGTCGAGCAGATGGCTGCGCCGCAAACGGTCCATGACCGGGCCCTTGACCTCTGAGAGATGCAGCCGCACGCCCGAGCTCAAAAGCTGGTCGTTCACCGCCTCGAGCGCCTCAAGCGCGCTGGCGTCGATGGCGTTCACGGCGGGGCACATCAGCACGACATCGCGGATTTCGGGATGTGATGAGACCTGCGCATAAAGCGTTTCCTCAAGGAAACGGGCGTTCGGGAAGTAAAGGCTCTCGTCGATGCGGATCGAGAGGACATCCGGCGCGGTCACCACGTGATGGCGGTCGACATTGCGAAAATGCTCGGTGCCCGGCACTTGCCCAACCACCGCGACATGGGGGCGCGAGGTGCGGTAGAGATGAGTCGCAAGCGACAGGATCACGCCGGTCGCAATGCCTTTCTCGACACCAAAGCCAAGCGTTATCAGCACCGTCACCGCCATGGTCAGCCCATCGGCGCGCGAATAGGTCCAGGTCCGGGGCAGGGCTGAAAGATCAACCAGTGACAGCACCGCGATGACAATGGTTGCGGCCAAAGTCGCCTGCGGCAGATGATAGAGGAGCCCAGTTAGCGCCAGCGTCGCCAAAGCCATGCCGATGGCAGTGAGGGCGCCCGCCGCAGGCGTGCGCGCGCCGGAATCGAAATTCACCACCGACCGCGCAAAGCCACCGGTGACGGGAAAGCCGCCGACCATCGCCGCGCCAAGGTTCGAGGCACCAAGCGCGACAAGCTCTTGATCGTGATCGATCCGCTCGCGGCGGCGCGCGGCCAGCGTCTGGGCGATCGAGACGGTTTCGACATAGCCGATGATCGAGATCATCAGCGCAGGCGTCGCAAGCTTCAGCCAAATCGCGGCGTCAAAGCCCGGAAGGCTCAACGCGGGGAGGCCAGCCGGGATCGTGCCGACCACCGCGAGCCCGCGCTCGGCCAGACCGAGGTGCCATGAGATGAAGGTGGTCAGCGCGATCGCCAGCACCGGCGCGGCGCGCACCAGCACCGCCGCAAGCCCAGGCGCCACACCGCGACGCTTCAAAAGCGGGCCGAGACCGCGCCGTGCCCAAAGCAGAAAGCCAAGCGTGCCAAAACCGATCAGCACCGCGTCAAGCCTTGTGCCGCTGAGATGGGTGGCCAAGGCTGTGGCCAGATCGGGCAGGGTCTGGCCGCCCGCCTTGATGCCCAAAAGGTTTTGCAGCTGCGAGCCCGCGATCAGGATCCCCGAAGCAGTGATGAAGCCCGAGATCACCGGATGCGACAGGAACGAGGCGAGAAAGCCCAGCCGCGCCAGCCCCATGGCGAGCAGCATCAGCCCCGAGAGCAGCGCAAGAATGGCGGCGGCAGCGACCGGAGAAACACCGGTCTCGCCCAGATTACCGACGGCGGCGGCGGTCATCAGGCTGACGACCGCAACCGGCCCGACGGCCAAGGTCCGCGACGTGCCAAAGAAGGTGTAGAGGAGCAGGGGCAGGGTCGAGGCGTAAAGCCCGGTTTCTGCCGGAAGCCCCGCCAGCAGGGCATAGGCCAAGGACTGCGGGATCAGCATGATCGTCACGATCACGGCGGCCAGCAGATCCGCCCCGAAAAGCGCGCGGTCATAGCGCCGTCCCCAATCGAGGATCGGCAGATACCGGCGCGGGCTGCGGCGAAAACGCCGCGACCCGTCAGGCCCGGTGAGGCTCACCGTCGCCTAGCCCCGCGCGAGCGAGGCGATCAATGGCGCCACCCCCGAAAGGTCATAGCCCGCCTTGGTCGCGGTGGCGAGAATCTCATCCAAAGGCAGATCGCGAGCCGAGGCCAAGGCCCAGAGCACGGTCGAGCGGTTGCCCGAGCGACAATAGGCGGCCTTCGGCCCCTCAGCTGCCAGCGCCGCCGCATAGGCCGAAACCATATCGGGCGTGATCGTGCCGGGCTGGAAGGGGATGAAGTGATATTCAAGTCCCGCCGCCTCGGCAGCCGCTTTCATCGCCTCGTTGTCCAAATCCGTGCCGATTTCCTCATCGGGGCGGTTGTTGATCAGGACGCGAAACCCCGCTTGGGCAAGGACGGCCACATCCTCGATGTCGATCTGGGGCGAAACGGCGAGATCGGGGGTGAGTTGGCGCAGGTCCATCGGGGTCTCCATCATGCAGCGGCCGAAAGCGATGGCGAGACGGTTCAACCTCTGAGGGGTGACTGTCAAGCCAGGATGTTCAAAGCTTGTTCAAGGGCACCTTGAGATAGCTGTTCCCGTCCTCTTCCGGGGGCGGCATATGGCCCGCGCGCATATTGATCTGCAGGGACGGGATGATCAGGCGTGGCGCGCCGAGCGTGGCATCGCGGGCCTCGCGCAGCTTGACGAAATCTTCCTGCGCGCGACCGCCACCGATATGGATATTGCCCGCACGCTCTGCCGCGACTGTGGTCTCCCAGCGGAACTCCTTGCGGCCCTCGGGCAGGTAATCATGACCGACGAAGATCCGGGTCTCATTGGGCAGAGCGAGGATCTTCTGGATCGAGCCGAACAGCAGATCAGCCGAGCCTCCGGGGAAATCACAGCGCGCGGTGCCATAATCGGGCATGAAAAGCGTGTCGCCCACGAAAGCGGCATCGCCGATGACATAGGTCAGGCAGGCCGGCGTATGGCCGGGCGTATGCAGGACCCGCCCCTCAAGCGCGCCGATCTCGAAGGTATCGCCCTCGGCAAACAGCCGGTCGAACTGGCTGCCGTCGCGCTGGAACTCCGAGCCCTCGTTGAAGATCTTGCCGAAGGTGTCCTGCACCACGGTGATGCGCTCACCGATGCCGATCTTGCCACCCAGCCGCTCTTGTAGATAGGGCGCGGCGGACAGGTGATCGGCATGGACATGGGTTTCGAGCACCCAATCGGTGATCCAGCCGTGCTCCTTGACGAAAGCCACGATCGCATCGGCGCTGCGCGTGTCGGTATGCCCCGAGGCATAGTCGAAATCGAGCACGGAATCGACGATCGCGACATGCGTGCTTGCAGGATCGCGCACGATATAGCTGACCGTATTGGTTGCCGGATCGAAGAACGCATGAACTTCGGGCTGGGCCATCTCCGCCACCTTTTTGTTCCGTTGAGACGGTTACGACTTAAGGATAGGGCCGGGAAGCTTCAACCGCAACTTTCGCGGCGGACCCGGCCCAAGGAGTTAATCACGCAGTTTCTCAACAAGCGACGGTAGATTTTTAAAATCACTGAAACTTGTGTGATGCGTCATCTCTTCGACAGGCAGGTGGCGATAGCCTTCGGTGAAGAGAAAAAACGGCACGCCCGCAGCAAGGGCCGCGCTTGCGTCATATTCGCTGTCCCCGATATAGATCCCATCAGGCCGCAAGGGATCCGCACCAAGCGCTGCAAGTGCGGCTTGGACCGGGGCAGGGTCGGGCTTTTTCACCGGCAGGGAATCGCCCCCGATGACCACCCGGAAAAAGCCATCGAGCCCGGTCTTGCGCAAAACCGCACGGGCAGGCTCGAGCGGCTTGTTGGTGCAGATCGCCAAGGCATGACCGCGCGTGGCAAGGGTTTCCAGAGCCTCGGTCACGCCGGGATAAAGCGCGCTCAACCCGGTTGCCGCCTCGTAGCGGGTCAGGAAGGCCGCGACATAGCGGGCATGATCTTCGGGAGAAAGCCCTTTGGCCGCGATGATCTTGCGCCAGAGCACCTCGACACCGCCACCGATAAAGCCGTGGACCTCGGCCAGCGTAAGCGCGGGCAGGCCATTCTCGGCCAGAACCTCATTCACCGCGGCGCGGATATCGGGCGCGCTGTCGATCAAGGTGCCGTCAAGGTCAAAGACAAGCGGGCAGGGATGCAGGCAGGTGTTCATGTCGTCTTCCATTTGATCGAGCAGCCCATCGACGGGATCTGATCCCTTGGGCCATGCCCGGTTTCGGCGATCTCTTTCATCGCCTCGAAGAGCTCGCGTCGCGCCGTTTCTGGCCCGGGCTTGCGTCCCGAGGCATCGAGCCGCCCGCGATATTGTAGCTTTCCCTCGGCATTGTAGCCAAAGAAATCGGGCGTACATTCTGCGGAATAATCGCGTGCAACGGATTGATCCTCATCGTAAAGATAAGGAAAAGTGAAGTGATGTCTCAAGGCTTCTTCGGCCATATGCGCGGGGCTGTCCTCGGGATAGCTGGCCACGTCATTCGACGAGATCGCCACCACGCCAATGCCCAAGGTTTGCAGCTCGCGCGCATCGCGCACGATCCGGTCGATCACGGCCTGAACATAGGGGCAGTGATTGCAGATGAACATCACAAGCGTGCCTTTGGCGCCGCGCAGATCCTCGAGCCGGTGAAGGCGGCCCCTTGGGTCCGGCAGCGCGAAATCGCGGATCGGCGCGCCGAAGTCGCAAACCGGAGTGCTGACAGCCATGGGTTATCCTTTGCCAAAGAGCGTGCGGTCACAAGCGGATGCGCGCAACTTCGCGCCGGAGCCCGGGAAACACAACCGACCGGTTGCAGTTGCGGCGCAGAAAGCTGCTTGGACGTCGAAAGCGTTTTCGCTGTGACGTGAATTCGCGGCCGAATCCATCTCAGTCGAATGAGGCGTGAGATTGGGGAGTTGCTCTAGACGGCGCGCGGCGCGAACATAGCGAACGTGTCGCATGCAAGCGGCAGGAATGAGGGCTTTATGAAATCTCTGATCGACAGCTGGCAATTCTGGGCGGTGCTCTCGGCCATTGCCGCCGCATCCACCGCGATCTTCGCCAAAATCGGGATCGCCAATATCGGCTCGGATTTTGCGACCATGGTCCGCACCGTGGTGGTGCTGGTGGCGCTCGTCCTCATCGTGGTCGTCACCGGCCAATGGCAACCGCTAAGCTCGGTCGCGCCGCGCACCTATCTTTTCCTGATCCTGTCCGGGCTTGGCACCGGCGCATCCTGGCTGTGCTATTTCCGCGCGCTGAAGATCGGAGAAGCCTCGCGCGTCGCTCCAATCGACAAGCTCAGCGTGGTCTTCGTGGCCATCCTCGCGGCATTGTTTCTGGGCGAGCGTCTGGCTTGGATCAATTGGCTGGGGGTCATGATGATCGCGGCAGGTGCGATCCTGGTCAGTCTCAAGCTGTAGGCTTTCGGATTTTTATGACATAATACGGATTACCATTATTCCATTTCATACGAGCCCGGCACTCTCTCTCGAGTTGGAATGACGCATGGTTTCGAGGTTCTGGTCGGGTTTCTCGTGCTGAGAAAGGCTTGCCGCATTCGAGATTCAGGCGCCTCGGCAGTATGAAAGCCGAGATGAATCTCCCGAAATATTTAGCAAATCATTGATTTTTTAAGGTAAAAATAGACCCGCAGAGCCCAAATCAGCCCAAGGCATCCTCGGAGCGCGCCGCTGGCAGGCTAGCCAGAACCGCGTCCAGAAGCCCGGGAAAGCGGCAATCGAGGTCGGCGCGGCGCAGGCTGAGCACGCGTCCCCGACCTTTCGGCTGATTTCGGATCACGCCCGCTTCGCGCAGGACCTTCATCAGATGCGATTTCGTCGATTTCGCAACGGATGGATCCTGCAAATGGCACCGCGCCATATCGATCGGCCCCGCCGCAAGCTGACGCAGGATGTCGAGGCGTGCCGGGTCGCTCAAGGCGAAAAGCACCTGCGACAAGACCAGTTCGTCACGGCTGGGATGCGGCAAATCCTCGACGATTGGCGCATCAGCGGCCAAGGCGGCTGTGGCGGTCGAGGGGTTGAGGCGGTCAGAAATCTCGGTGCTCATGGTTCGAATATACTTGAACCATCATGGCAAGGGTAGTAGCTGAATGGTTCGAAAAAAGTCGAACTCACCTTCAGCCGAGGACGCGATGCTGATCAATCCCCCCTACAGCGCCCGTCACTGGACCGGCTTTTCCATCGTTCTGGCTGGGCTGATGCTGATGATGGCAAGCGCAAGTGCGCCCTCGCCGTTTTACCCGGCTCTGCAGCAGGATATCGGCTTTTCCGACCTGGCGATGACCGGGATCTTTGCTGTTTATACGTTGTTCCTGCTGGCGGTCTTGCTGACGGCCGGCTCTAGTTCGGATCATCTTGGCCGCAGGCCGGTCCTGTCTGTCGGCTTCGCGCTGCTTGCGGCCGCATTGGTGCTTTTCGAAGAGGCCACGACCGTCGAGGGGCTGCTCTTTGCGCGGGCGTTGCAGGGCGTGGCCTGCGCTTTGCTGCTCTCGACCCTTTCGGCGACGCTGGTTGATCTGGAACCACCGTCGCGCCCCGGTCTGGCCGCGATTGCGAACTCGGTGATCCCTTTGGCCGGGCTTGCGCTTGGCGCTTTGGTCTCGGGATTTGTCATGGGGATCGCAGTCGCGCCGAAGCTTGATATTTTCGGAGGGCTCGCGCTTTTGTGCGTGGTTCTGACGGTGGCAGTCTGGGCGCTTCCCGAAACCTCGCCGCGCCACGAGGGTTTTCTGGCCGCCTTGCGCCCTCGGCTTGGGCTGCCCGAGCAAGCCCGCGCGGCCTTCTGGCGCGCCGCGCCCGCGATCATTGCCGGTTGGGCCACGGGCGGGCTTTATCTGTCGCTCGGTGCGCCGATCATGGCGCGGGTGTTCGGGCTGCACAGCACCTTCATTCAGGCCTTTGTCGTGACGCTTTTGGCCGGAACCGGCGCCCTCGCCTGCTTTTTCGCCCGCGCTTATAACCCGCGTCAGATCACTTTGGCGGGAACTGCGGCTTTGGCCTTCGGCATTCTGCTGACGCTGGTCGGCATGGGCCTCGTTTCGCTGCCGCTTTATCTTGTCGCGCTTGGCGTCGCGGGTATGGGCTTTGGCACCTGCTTTTATGGCTCGTTGCGCACTTTGATCCCGCTGAGCGCGCCTGATGAGCGTGGCGAGCTCTTCGCCTCGCTTCTGACGCTGAGCTATCTTGCCTTTGGCGCGCCGACGCTGCTCGCGGGGCTGCTGCTTCCGGTGCTGGGGCTGACGGTCACGGCGACAGGCTATGGTCTGCTGATCGTGCTGCTGGCGGCGGCGGCCTATGTCGCGCGCAAGGTCTCGGGGCAGAGCTGACGCGCCCTGCCCGCTTTCACGAGTCCGGCCGCGCTGCGCGGCCCGGATGCGTTCTCGGGTCGATCAGCTAAAGAGCCAATAGCTGCCGGTCATCAGTGCGGCCATGCCTGCAAAGAAGATGACCCAGTTCCGCGCCACTTCCTTGCCGGTGATCACATGATGCGGCACCCCGCCAGAGGCGGTCGTTTGCGCGGAGGTTGTGCCGTTCGGCTGTGCTTTGCCATCGCTCATGGTCGAATTCCTTTTTCCCAAGATTGCTTCTGGCAGCCGAGGCGCGCAGTGACAAGATGGAGCTGTCGCCCAAGCGGCAAAAGCGGCGAAGGACCGCAGCTCGTCCCGCCCCTGCCCGCGGCTATGCCCCATGCGGTCGATTTTTTGGGGTCCTAGGACCTCAAAAATCGCTCATGTAACAATCTGCAAAGAAAAATCCGGTCTGGCCCGCTTCGCAAGCAACCAAATCGCCGGTAGCGGCGTTGTCCATTTGTGTCAGAGGTAAAGCGGTTTACTGCAAGGTCGTGACGAGTTGATGTTCCCGTGATCCGGCAAGGACTTCCTGCCGGATCACCGGCATATCCTTGCAGCTAACTGCGGCTCAACCGACTGCGGTGGCCCGAGGTCAGAAACCGGCAACCCGGTCACCCAAGTTTCATTCCTGTCCAAAAGATCACCTCAAAGTTGCAAAAAAGCAACGCTAACCGCCTGACTGCACGGTTTCGTGAGCCCGGCGCAGGGAGGCGCTTGATCTCGTGGCCGCTCGCGCCTTAGCGCAGGCACGTAGCCAGCATGTCGCAAGCAATCCACCTCTTTCAGACAGGATTGTGACATGAGGATGACCCCCCTCTCTCTTCCCGCAGTGATGCGGTTGACGACAGCATTCGGCTCGGGGCTGCTGGTCATGGCGGTTGCAGCCGGTGCGCAGGACGCCAGCGATCAGACGATCGACAATGCCGTGACGCTGGATACGGTTGTCCTCACCGCCGCCCCCGCGACCACAACCGAAGACAGCGGAAGCTGGACGACGGAATGGATGCGCTCGGCGACCGGGCTGGTGCTCAGCCAGAAAGAAACCCCGCAATCGACCAGCGCGATCACCGCTGAGCAGATGAAAGACCGCAGCATCACCACCATTTCGGATGTGATGACGGCGGCAACCGGGATCACGGTTCAGGCGCTGGAAAGCGACCGGATCAGCTATTTCTCGCGTGGGTTCCGCGTCGATGCCTATCAATATGACGGCGTGCCGGTCCCAAGCTCGGGCGCCTCGGAATTTGGCCGCAACAATGCTGATATGGTGCTTTATGACCATGTCGAATTCGTGCGCGGCGCGACTGGCCTCATGCAAGGCGCGGGCGAGCCCGGCGCCTCGATCAACTTCATCCGCAAACGCCCGACCGAAGAGTTCCGCAGCGAAGCCGCCTTGTCCTTTGCTCATCCCAAAGGCGGCCGGATCGAGGGCGACATCTCTGGCGCGCTCAATGAAAACGGCACGGTGCGCGGCCGTTTGGTCGGCGCTTACGACAATCGCGACGGCTCGATCGACGGCTATAACAAGAAGAAATACGTCGTTTACGGCGCTTTGGATGTCGATCTGACCGACAATACGACCCTGAGCGCCGGCCTCACCTATCAAAAGACCAAAGCTACAGGCTCGACCTGGGGTGGGCTTGTTCCCTTCTATTCCGATGGGACGCTGATCGACTGGCCCAAAGGCGCGTCGAACGGCGCCGATTGGACCTATGCCGACACCAAGCGGACCGAAGCTTTCCTGTCGCTCGAACATATCTTCGACAACGGCTGGACCGGCCGCGTGGTCTATACCCATGTCAACAACGACTCGGACACGGCGGTTCTGTGGATCTCGGGGATCTGGGATCCGGTGACGGGCACGGTCGCGCGCCCCGATCGCGTAACTGGCGAGGGGCTTGAGGGCTATGGGCGACGCTTTTACGGCGGCAACAAGCAAGACAATCTCAACGCCATCCTGAACGGCGACTTCCAAGCCTTCGGACGCGACCACCATTTCGTGGTCGGGGCGATGGCCTCCTCTGGCAAGGGGGACTATTACGGCAACCCGCCCGGGCCGGACTTCCCGATCAATATCAACAATATGAATGGCCATTACCCGGCGCCGCCCGCGTCGAACGCCGTTGATTTCGCCTCGATCAGCAAAACCAAGGAATATGCGATCTATGGCACGACGCGTCTGAGCATCACCGATCAATTCGCGATCCTGGCGGGTTCGCGGATCAGCTGGTGGGATGGCGAGGAAGGCTCGGGCGGTACACCCACCGCCAAGTATAAAATTTCGGCCAAGGCGACGCCCTATCTCGGCTTCACCTATGACATCAACCCGACCTACACCGCTTATGGCAGCATCGCGAGCATCTACAAACCCACGCTCGAGCGCGATGTGAACAAGCAATATCTCAAGCCGACCGATGGTTGGAACTATGAGCTGGGCGTCAAAGCCGGGTTCCTGGACGACCGGCTGCTCGCGTCTGCGGCGATCTTCCAGACCAATCAGAAGAACGTGCCGAATTACGTCGACTGGATCGCCGAGGAAAACCGCGCAGTCTATGAGAGCATTGATGGCACCAAGACCCGGGGCTTCGAGCTTGAGGCTGCGGGTGCGATCAATGACCGTTGGAATGTCTCGGGCGGCTATACCTACCGCAGCTCGAAAGACAACAACGGCATTAAACGCTATGTCGACCAATCGGCGCATACACTGAAGCTCGCGACCGATTACCGCGTGGCGAACATCCTTGACGACAAGCTGACCCTTGGCGGTGCCGTCCGCTGGCAGAGCGCGACCGACAGCATGGTCTTCACGCAAACCTCGGGCCCCAATGTCCATCAGGGCTCTTATTCGGTTTGGGATCTGAATGCTGCTTACGACATCAATGACAAAGCGGAAGTCATCTTGTCGGTGAACAACCTCTTCGACAAGAAATACTACGCGACGACGGGCTTTTACAGCACCGTGGTCTATGGCGACCAACGCAGCGCCGAGATCACGCTGCGCGCAAAGTTCTGATGACCAGAAAGGCCCGCAGACACTCTGCGGGCCTTTTGCACCCGCACCTGCAGGACGCCGGGGCGCAGGATTTCAGCCGTCTCTATGCGCGAATATCTTGAGTAAAACACTATGATCAGCGTATTCCGACTTTTCCTGTCGGGAATTTTCTGCAATAGAAACCGGAACCTTTTCAGGAAGATGCCCATGTCACAGACAGCGCCTGCTCATCCTTCCGCTGCCAAACCCGCCAAACGCAAGAAGAGCGGCATGGCGCGGCTGTGGCTTTTGCTGCATGGCTGGCTGGCTTTGCCGATCTGGGCCTATGTCTTCTTCATCTGCGTGACCGGCACGATTGCGACGGTCAGCCACGAGATCCAATGGCTGCTCAACACCGAGGTCCGCGCCTCGCGGCCCTCTGGTGCCGAGGAGCGTCTGGGCGCGGATGCTTTGGCCCAAGCGGTGCTGGCGCAGAACCCCGGCGCGCAGCTCCAAAGCATTACCTGGCCGGTCGAGCGTCATTTCGCCCCCACCGTCCGCATCGGCGATCCAAGCGGCGAGGCGCGCACGCTTTACGTCAACCCCTATGACGGCCATGTCCAGGGCGAGCAGCCGACCGTCGATTTCCGCTACTTCACCCGCGCGCTGCATGGCTGGCTTTTCGCACCATGGACGAGCGGTTATTCTTGGGGCTGGTATGCGGTCTCGATCCTTGGCCTGCCGATGCTCGGCTCGCTAATTACCGGGATTCTCGTTTACAAGAAATTCTGGCGCGCCTATTTCAAGCCGCGCCTGCGCTTTGGCAAAGGCGCGCGGACCTTCTGGGGTGATTTTCACCGCCTTGCTGGGATCTGGTCGATCCCCTTCATCGCGATCATCGGTATCACCGCGACATGGTTCCTGATCGAGGCGATCTTGTCGGATTCGGGCGTCACGCTCTCGACGGCTGGCATCCCAACGGTGCTTGAGCGCAATCTCGTGCCCGATGTTGCGCTGAGAAGCGAGCTGCCGCCGCTGAGCCTTGATGCGACCATCGCCGCCGCCGAAGCCGCCAATCCGGGCCTGCGTGTCGACAGCATCTTTCTGCCCTCGAACGCCTTTTCCCCGATCGAGCTTTTCGGGCGCGGCGCTATTCCACTGTTCTATGAAAGTGCTGCGGTCAATCCTTATAACATCGAGGTCGTCAAGACCCGCGGCATGGCCGATCAAACGGCGGTCGAGCTGATCACCGCCTCGATGTATCCGCTGCATTTCGGCGATTTCATGGGGGTCTGGCTCAAGGTGCTCTACTTCCTCTTCGGCCTGATGCTCTCGATGATGGTGCTCTCGGGGATGCTGATCTGGACCAAGCGCACCGTCGGCAAGACCAAGGATATCGTCAAGGAACGCCGCGCGCCCCGTCTGGACCCGAATGCCACCCCGGTCATGGAGCCCGGCGAATGAGCGCGGGCGTCGCAAGGGGCAATGCCACCACCCGCCTCGGCCGGATCTGGCAGGATTGGCGCTTTCATCTCGGTGCGCTGATCGTCGTCGTGCCGGTTGCGTTTTTCCCGTCCTTCTTCAACCTCGCCATGATGGGCAGCGGCAAGGCGGGCTTGGGCGCGCGCGAACCGAGCGTGGTCGAGGTCGGACCCTTCCCGCTGCGCATCGCCGAATTCAACACCGACGCCCCGATTGCGCAGGGCGTGGCGGGCGACCGCAAGGTCTTTGGCGTGGCGCTTTGCACGGGCTGCGAGGACCGCATCCGCGCCGTCTATCTGCGCGTGGGTAAACCGCGCTCGGTCCGGGCGGCGGGGGCGATGTTCAGCGGCGCGCCCGCGCGTCTGATGGGCGATGTGCAAATCCCCGGCAGCGCGAAACTCGACGACGGGCTTTGGCTGACGGTCGAGGAATGGGACGGCTCTGTCCATATGGGCGGGATCTCGTTTGAGACCGCATCACCGGCGACGGCCAAATGGCTCGCCCGCAAAGAGGGAGGCCAGAAATGACCAACCGCATCCTGATCGCCACGGCTGTCCTTGCGCTTTCCGCGCTGCCTGCTGCCGCGCATTACCCCTTTTGCACCTGCGCGGCCAAAGCGGGCGAAATCATCTGCGAGGGCGGCTTTTCGGACGGCACCAGCGCAGAAGGCGTCAAGCTCGACGTGATTTCCTATGAGGAGGACGTGCTGGTTCCGGCGAAGTTCGACGCAAGCTCGAAGGTCAGCTTCCAAAAGCCCGAGGGCGAGTTTTACGTCCTCTTTGACGCGGGCCCCGGCCATATCGTCGAGGTCGATTATCAGGATATCGAGGGCCTCGCGCCTTGAACCCTGTTGATGTGACGACCCCGGTGCTTGCCCCGACCCAGAGCGCCGTTCTGCCCTCATCGGGGCGGCGCGAAAGCCTTGCCGTTCTGGCCTTGGTGGTGGCGATCCTTGCGGGATCGGCGGGCGTGATCGCGCTTCATCGGCAGGACAGCGACATCGTGGCCTTGCCCGAATGGCAGATTGATCTGCGCAGCGGGCTGAATGCGGCCGAGCAGGGCATCACCGCCGATCTTCTGACCGCCGCGCCGGAAATCCCCTTCCTGCCCGACAGCCGTGTCGAGACGCTTGCCGCCGAAGGCCTGCCGCCATTCACCACCGACGCCGCCTCGGCGGTGCGTGGCGGCCATCTCTGGCAAAAGATCGAGGCGGCGGATCGCCAAGCCTGGCTTGGGCTGCCCGCGCAAACCGATCTGGCGCGGCCGATGCTGCTGCGTCTTGAAGGCGATGCTCCGACCGTCTGGATCGCCGCAAGCCCCGCCGCGACGGGCGATCTGAGCGATGCCTCGCTGATCGCCTCGGGCTGGCAGATGGTCGCAACCCGCTATGATGCCAGCGTCACTCGGAGGGATGTGCATTGAGCCTGACACGACGCGGCCTGCTTGGCGCGGGGCTGGTCCTGCCCCTCTCGTCCCTGCCCTTTGCCCGCGACGCGCGAGCGGCTGGCTCCCAGCCGATCCGCATCGGCGTGACGCTGCACCCCTATTACTCATGGGTTGCCAATATCGCGGGCGAGGCCGGGGCCCCAGTCCCGCTGGTCCCCGTGGGCTTCAACCCCCATGCCTATGAACCGCGCGCCGAGGACATTCGCCGCATTGGCGCGCTGGATGCGGTGGTGGTGAACGGGATCGGCCATGACGATTTCGCGGGCCGGATGATCGCGGCTTCGGGGCGGCCCGATGTCCCGGTGATCGAGGCCAATCGTAACGTGCCGCTGCTGCCCGCCGTCGGCGCTTTCGCGCGCGGCTTGGGCAATACGATCGACGGGCGCGTGGTCAATTCGCATAGTTTCATCTCGATTGCCGGGGCGATTTCGCAGGTGCAGACCATCGCGACCGATCTGGGCGCGCTCTACAGCGATCATGCCGCGAGTTTTGCCGAAAACGCCCGGGCCTATAACCGCCGCCTGCGCCAGCTCCGCGCCGAGGCTCTGGCGCAGGTCGTCCAAGCCCCCTCGCCCGAGTTCAAGGTCGCGACCATTCACGGCGCTTACGACTACCTCTTGCGCGAATTCGGCCTCGAGGCCAGCGCGGTGGTCGAGCCCGCCCATGGCATCGAGCCCTCGCCCTCGCAGCTGGCCCAGACGATCAAGAAGATCCGGGGCATGAATGTCTCGGTGATTTTCTCGGAATCGAACTTCCCCTCGGCCTATGTCGAAACCATCGAGCGCGAAACCGGCGTCACCATGTATCCGCTCTCGCACATCATCCACGGCGAATATACCGCCGAGAAATTCGAGGTCGAAATGGCGCAAAACCTCGCCACCATCACCCGCGCCATCCGCGAGGCGGGTCAGGCATGAGCGCGACCCTTGCGCTCCCACGCGGGCCGGGCATCCGCTTCGAAGGTCTTGGCCTGACGCTCGGCCGCACCCGCGCGCTGGAGAGCGTCGATCTGACGATCACGCCGGGCACGATCCATGCGATCGTCGGCCCGAATGGCGGCGGGAAATCCTCGCTCATCCGCTGTCTTCTGGGCCAAATGCCCTTTCGCGGCACGATCACGCTCGATTGGCCGGGCGCGCCGGGCCGTATCGCCTATGTGCCGCAAACCCTGCAATTCGACGCGGGCCTGCCGATGACGGTGCTCGATTTTCTGAATGCGCTCGACAGCCCGCGCCCGGCCTTCCTGCGCCCCAAGGCCGCGACCCGCGCGCGGCTTTTGTCCCAGCTCGAGCGCGTCGGCATGGCGGGCAAGGCGGATCGGCGCATGGGCGCTTTGTCGGGGGGCGAGCGTCAGCGCGTCTTGATGGCCCAAGCCCTTGATCCCGCGCCGGATCTGCTGATCCTCGACGAGCCAATGGCTGCTCTCGACGAGGCCGGAGCCGCGCTTTTCGAGCGCCTCCTGACCGATCTGCGCGGCCAAGGCGTCACCATTCTCTGGATCGAACATGATCTCGATGCCGTGCGCCGCATTGCCTGCCGCGTGACCGCGCTGGCCCGCAAGGTCCGCTTTGACGGCCCCCCCGCGCGCGAACTGACGCCCGAACGCGCGCTTGACCTTTTCTCGCATCGAGGCCTTGCCGCATGACATTCGAGGCTTTTCGCCAATGGGTCCAGTCCTTGGCTGAGGCGGGCTGGCTGCCGGCCGCGCTGGGTTGGGGTTTTGCCGTCAATGCGCTGCTGGCCGGGCTGATCGTCGGGCCGATGCTCGGCTCTCTGGGCACGTTGGTCGTCGTCCGCCGCCACGCCTTTTTCGCCGAGGCCGTCGGCCATGCGGCGCTGACCGGCGTCGCGCTTGGCATTCTGGCGGGCGAGCCCTACACCAGCCCCTATGGCGCGCTTTTCGGTTATTGCCTGATCTTCGCGGTCGGGCTCGAATTTCTACGGGGCCGCACCGGGCTGTCTGCGGATACGCTGATCGGGGTGTTTTTGTCGATGTCGCTCGCGCTCGGGGCGTCGATCCTGCTGATCCTTGCCGGGCGGATCAATGTCCATATCCTTGAAAACGTGCTTTTCGGCTCGATCCTGACCGTGAATGGCACCGATCTTGCGGTGCTGGCCGTGGTGGGGGCGCTGGTCACGGGCGTCACCGCCTGGCTTTACAACCGCTTCATGGTCGCGAGCTTTCATCCCGCCTTGGCGCTGGTGCGCGGGGTCCGGGTTCGCACGCTTGATTATCTCTTCGTCATGCTGGTGACGCTGGTCACGGTTGCCTCGCTGAAAATCGTGGGGGCGGTGCTGGTCGGCGCGCTGCTGGTCATTCCGGCGGCGGCGGCGCGCACGGTTGCGCGCGGCATTCGCGGCTTTTGGTGGACCTCGGTCGGGATCGCCACTTTCTCGACCATCACGGGGATCTTGCTGCCGATGCAATATGATCTGCCGGTGCCCTCCGGCGCCGCGATCATCCTTGTCGCGGGCAGTTGCTTCCTGATCTGCGCGGCCCTGCGCGCTTTGGTCCCCGCCCTGAAAGGAGATTTCGCATGAAATGGCTCTTTGGCCTTGCCGTTTTGCTGGCACCTGCCGCCCATGCTGAAACCCTGCTCACCGCCCATCCCGCCGCCGAGGCCTTGGCGCGTCGTCTGACCGAGGGCACGGGGATTGAGGTCGTCGCGGTCCAGCCCGATAAGCTGCCCCCCTCGCGCGTGGCCTCTTATCTCGCGGGACGGGGGCACGCCGGTTTGGACGAGGCGGCTTTGGGGGCCGATGCAGTCCTGACCTTCCGTTCCTTCTGGGCCGAGGATCCGCTTTACCCCGCCGCGCGCCGCGCCAATATCCGCATCGTGGAAATCGACGCGGCCCAGCCCTTGGACGAGCGCATGCCCGGCATGGCCGTCCTTGATCCGGCAGCGACCGAGGCCCCGCTTTATGCCGCCTTGGGGCTAGAGCCGATGCCGCCCGAGGGCGAGGAAACCGCGCCCTGGCTCTCGCCCTCGCGTCTGGGCGAGATGGCCGAGGTTGTGACCGGCGATCTCTCGCGGCTCGCGCCCACGGATGCGGATCAGCTGGGGCAAAACCTTGCGGGCCTCAAGCGCGAGCTTTTGGAGATCAAGGCCCATGCCGATCAAGCTTTGGCGCAGCGCGACAATGTCGATGTCGTGGCGCTCTCGCCGCAATTTGGCTATTTCGCCGCCGATCTCGGGCTCGATCTACGCGCCCGCCTGATCGCCGCGCCCGATGAATGGACCGAGGCGCGGGCGGATAAACTTGCCGCTTGGCTCGCACGGGAGGGCATCACCACGGTTCTGACCGCGCGCGCCCTGCCCGCTTCCCTGAGCGACAGGCTGGCACGTCAGCAGGTTCAGGTTCTGCTGCTCGACAGCACCGATTCCGGGGATCCGGCGGCGCTGATTGCCCGCAATATCGCGACATTCGCGAAGTGAGCGACCCCGGGCGCGGGCGCTGAAGGGCGCCTCTGCGTGCGGGCATCGCCATGGGCTATTAGGCGGAGCATCTGGCGAAATCTGGTGACGTGGCGGTAG
Source organism: Paracoccus aminophilus JCM 7686 (assembly GCF_000444995.1). Classification (NCBI taxonomy): domain Bacteria; kingdom Pseudomonadati; phylum Pseudomonadota; class Alphaproteobacteria; order Rhodobacterales; family Paracoccaceae; genus Paracoccus; species Paracoccus aminophilus. Next base: position 1,514,285 of record NC_022041.1, read on the forward strand.
AACGCCCCTAACCTTCAGATTTTTCAGGAAAGAATCTGGATGATGTCTGAGCCTATCGCGACGCCTGTGCTCGATTTTGCCATTATCGGCATTCAGAAGGGCGGCACCACGGCGCTCCATCGCTTTCTGTCGAGCCATCCCCAGATCTTCCTGCCCGAACCCAAAGAGCTGCATTTCTTCAACTCCGACGGGGCGACCGACTGGGCCGTGCCGGATTATCGCAAGCTCGAGGCCCATTTCGCGAAGGTGCCGCGCGAGGCGCGCAAAGGCGAGGCCACCCCGGCCTATATTTTCCATCCGCATGCGCTCTCGCGATTGCGCGCCTATAACCCCGCCGCCAAGCTCATCACCGTCCTTCGCGACCCGGTCGAGCGCGCCTATTCGCATTGGCGGATGGAGCGGACGCGCCAAGCGGAGACGCTCGATTTCCCGGAGGCGATCCGGGCCGGACGCCTGCGTGTGGCGGAAAACCCGGCGCGGTTTTCCTATGTCGAGCGCGGTTTTTACGCGGCGCAGATCGAGCGGCTGCTCGCGCTTTTTCCCGCAGAGCAATGTCTGTTCCTGACGACCGATGATCTGAAAACCGATCACATTCCCACGCTGTCACGCGTCTGGCGTTTCCTTGGCTGCGACGAAACCGCAGCCGCGCCCGAGCCACAGATGATCCGACCGCTTCTGAGCGACGAGACCCTCGCGCCGCTCAGCGATTGCGATCGCGGCTATCTGCGCGCGCTCTATCGCGAGGACATCCACAGGGTCGCGGCACTGATCGGTCGCGATCTTGACGGTTGGGGTTAGGCCCCGGATTCGCGGGCCGCGATTGGCTTCTTGATGCGCGCACGGCTCTGGCGCACCTTCGCGCTGGTGTTTCGCCTCAAGGCTGACCCTCCAAGCGCCACGAACACGGGGGCATAGATGGCCGGCGCATCCTACGCGCCTAGTCTCGTCAATCCCTGCCTTCCAGAAGAACCGGCCCGGCATGCCCTTCACCAAGTGCGTCGTTGGGATTTCGCAGGGGGCAATCCTGTGTCGAGAGACAGCCGCAGCCGATGCAGGTCGTCAGCTGATCGCGCAATCGGGTCAGGCGATCGATCCGATCGGTCAATTGCTTTCGCCATCCCGCCGCGAGCCTCTCCCAGTCATCCTGCGTCGGCATGCGCTGATCGGGAAGCGTGGCGAGCGCCGTCTGGATTTCTTTCAACGGCACGCCCGCGCGCTGCGCGACCCGGACGATGGCGATGCGGCGAAGCACAGAGCGCTCATAGCGCCGGTGGTTCGCTGGTGTGCGCCAGCTTTGAAGCAGGCCCTCCTTCTCATAAAAGTGCACGGTCGAGATGGGAACACCCGCCCGCGCTGCCACTTCGCCGACCGAAAGATCGCGCTTCGGAATCGGTCTCGGCTGCTTCTCCATTTTCGCCCCTTGACCTCAACTATGGTTGAGGTTTTATCACAATATGGAACTGCCAGAAAGGACCGTTCCATGCTCTCCCGGCAAGCCAGGTTTCGTGCGATCCAAGGTGTTGTTTGCAAGTTGTCTTCCGGCAATGTCACGGGCGGCGGATCGCCGGGCCGGATATCGCGGACAGCGGATATTTCACTGGAGATACGTGATCTGCGGCAGTCGGATCACCCTGCGCGGCGCAAATCCAATGGCCTCCCTTTGCCGGGCCAGCCCTGCTTGCCGAGCGAACCGCCGCAATCTGTGCGAAATCCGCGCCCTTGTTCCGAGGCGGCCTGATCATGCCGCGAACTCTAGCCCACACCGAGCCGTCATGGCCGCTGAAAGCGACATTGCTGGCGGTCGCCGCGCTTACCATCATGTCGGGAACGGTGGTCTCTCCCTCGCTTCCCGCGATCCGTCAGGCCTTCGCGGGACAGAGCAATGTCGAGTTGATGAGCCGCATGGTCCTGACCTTGCCCGCGCTCTTCGTCGTCGTTTCGGCGCCGATCGCGGGGGCCATGGCCGATCGCTATGGCCGCAAACGCCTTTTGCTGGCGGCGATCCTTCTTTACGCGGCTGCGGGACTGTCGGGCCTTGTCGCGACCAGCCTGACCGGTGTCCTTTTGGGCCGCGCGATTTTCGGCCTCGCCGTCGGAGCGATCATGACGGTTGGAACCGCTCTGGTCGGAGATTATTTCGCCCCCGGGGCACGGGCGCGTTTCTTCGGGTTGCAACAGGCCTTCACTCAGATTGGCGGCGTCGTCTTTGTTGTCGGCGGCGGCTTTCTCGCCGATGTGAGCTGGCGCGCGCCGTTTATCCTCTACGGTCTCGCCTTCCTCATTTTTCCTGCCGCTGTGGTTTTCGTGCGCGAGCCGGTCCGAAACCAGCCTGATCCAACCACGCCACAGTCTTCAGGCGGGAAGCAAAATTGGCTGATCCTGGCGCTGCTGTGCCTGACGACCTTTGTGGCGAATGCGTTGTTTTATACCGTTCCGACCCAACTCGCCTTCCACCTCAAAGAGCTTGGCTATCCCAATGCCCGAACGGTTGGCATCCTCATCGGTGTCTTCAATCTGATCGCGGCAATCTCGGCGCTGTCCTATGGCAAGCTGCGCAACCGATGGACGATCCCCGAAATCTTCGCCGCGGCATTCACGCTGATGGCCGGGGGAGCGATGGCGCTGTCCTTTGTCGCGTCCTTTACCGGCTTGACCATAAGCCTATCCGTCATGGGGTTCGGGCTGGGCATGATGATGCCGAATATCATGGCATCTGCCCTTCAGATCGCCCAATTCGAGTTGCGCGCCAGAGTGACAGGTCTGGTCACCGCCTGTCTGTTTTTCGGATATTTCATGTCCCCGATCCTCAGCCAGCCCGTGATCGCCCAAGTCGGATATGACGGCCTCTATCGCACCGCCGGATCCGTCTATGCCGGTCTTGCGCTTGTTGCGGTGGGGATCATCCTGGGAAGCCCCCGCGCGGTTAAAGCGTGAGGCGGGGGTGGTAACCTCGCGCTGACAGGATAGGCCACAGTCCTTGCTCGCCCGCCCCCCTTCTCAGCGGATGTCACGTTCGCCCTTGATGAAGTCGATAAATGCGCGCAGCGGTGCGGGCACGAGGCGGCTTCCCGAAAAATAGAGAAATGGCCCGGAAAACTCCTGCCACCACGGTTCGAGAATGGGTTCCAGCGCACCGCTGTCGAGATGGGGGCGCAACCAATCCTCGAAAATGGAAATGACGCCCAGCCCGGCGATTGCCGCGTCAACGGCCAGATCAAAAGCCGCGCCGGAGCGCACGACAAGCGGCCCGGACGGGTCAATTTTGACGAGCTCGCCCTCACGTTCGAAGGTCCAGGCATGGGCGACGCCGTTGGCCGAGCCGCTGCCCAGGCAGGCATGATCAAGTAGCTCGCGCGGATGCCGGGGCCGTCCCATCCGGTCGAGATAGGCGGGGGCCGCCGCGGTGGCGAAGCGTTGGCGGCGCGGTCCGATCGGAATGGCGATCATGTCTTGCGCCAGCCTCTCTTCGTATCGGATGCCCGCATCGCAACCGGCCGCGACGATATCGACGAGATCGGTTTCGGCGGTCACCTCGAGCCGGATCCGGGGATGGAGCGCGAGAAAGGGTGTGACGATCCCGGGCAGGATCAGCCGCGCGACATTGACCGGAACATTGAGCCGCAACGTGCCGCTCGGGGCATCGCCAAGCGCGCTGACCGTGTCGAGCGAGGCGAAGACTTCGGTCAATGCGGGGGCGAGCCGGTCCAAAAGACGCGCGCCTGCCTCGGTCGGGGCTACGCTGCGCGTCGTGCGATGAAACAATCGGGTGCCGAGCCGGGTTTCAAGACGACGCACGGCCTCGCTCAGCGACGACGGGCTCATCCCGCTGGCGCGTGAGGCCTCGCGAAATCCCTTGGCCTGGGCGACAGCCACAAAGGCCGACAGATCGTTCATATCGATGCGCATTGTTCGTCACTCTGCACAGACTGTTTCTGGAATATGCAATTATCCTGATAGCAAACACAATCTATCTTGTCCCTCATCAGCTAGGTCACCAAACGGAGCACAGAGAATGTCATCGACAGCGAAAATTGCGATTGTGACCGGTGGAAGTCGCGGCATCGGGCGCAGCATCGTTCTCAATCTGGCCAAGCAAGGCGTGTGGCCGATCTTCACCTATCATACCCGCGCGGATGAGGCGCGCGCGCTCGTGTCCGAGATCGAGCAGAACGGCGGCAAGGCGGTTGCCCTGCAGCTTGATACCGGGAAGTCCTCGACCTTCGACGCTTTCGCCGACAGCGTCAAAGCGGCGCTGGCCATCTGGGGTGCACCCGGTTTGGATTATCTGGTCAACAACGCCGGGATCTCGAACCATACGCCGTTTGCCCAGATCACCGAAGAAGAGCTTGACCAGCAATATACGGTGAACTTCAAGGGCGTCTTCCTGCTTACGCAAAAGCTTTTACCGCTCATCCAGAACGGCGGCTCCATTGTGAATATCACCTCCGGCGTGACGCGGTTTGTCAATCCGAACAGCAGCGCCTATGCGACGTTCAAGGGCGCGGTTGAGGTCCTGACCCGGTATCTCGCCCACGATCTGGGTGCCCGCAACATCACCGTCAATTCGGTGGCTCCGGGCGCGACGGCGACGGATTTCAGCGGTGGGGTGGTGCGCGACAACCCCGAAATCAACCAGATGGTTTCAAGCAGCACTGCGCTTGGCCGTCCGGGCCTGCCCGAGGATATCGGCGGCGCGGTGGCCTCGCTTCTGACTGGCGAGACGCATTGGATCACGGGCCAGCGGATCGAGGCATCCGGCGGGCTGCGTCTTTGATCCAGCAGCCCGCATCGCCAACGGGGTGCCGCCTTTCCGAGCGCGACGATGGCGCGCGGTTGGCATCCTGCGAGCGATGCCAGAAGAGCATCCGCCGACGCGGCGCGTATCTGGTCATATCCTGACCGGGGAACTCACCGAGCCGGTGACTCCTCACCGTCAGATCACCAATCCTGGTCCAAGCTGAACTCTCGAAGCGCCCGCCGTGTTTCGCACCAGCCCGGCATGATCCGGTAAGCGGCGGATGCGGCCAGCACCACGGCTGCAGTCGTTTCCGGGCGGGACAGGGGAAATCGCTTTGATGGTCGAGGCCAATGATAGCATGTGGCCGCCGCGCTCCGCGTCAGTTCCGGGTTCCCGGTCGCCATGGCAAAGCGCGGGCCTATCGCCATGGCGTTAAGCTGATCCAGCGAGACGTTGAGCGGGGAAGCTGAAGACTGTCGACGGCCGTATCGCTGAGGCCTCGCGCGGCTACGACATGGGCTGCATGGACAATAACGCACCGGCCTGCACGGCCAGTCGGTCGCCGCTCGCGGAGCCGAGCACCGACGCGCTGCCCTCTGACGCTGCAACCTATCAGACCCCCACCGCTGTCGGAGAGATCACCTCCGAAAAGCCCTGTCGCAGCTTCGTCCTCTATCAGGCCTCTCCAAAGAGGCCGGAGGCGTGAGCAGAACGTGCTCTTTGGAGAGGCCTGATCGGATGGGGACCGCAGCGGGACCTAACTCCGGAACGACGTCTGGCAGTTCAACGAGATCAGGACGGATGATCCGTTGATCGACGTGCAGAGCCGCTGCTGGCAGAACCTGATGACGACCCGCAGTTTCCTCTTCACGACGGGAAGGTGACGGACGGGCATTGCGCACGTCCGCACGAAGCAGGCGCGCAGGCACGCGCTGGATGACTGGGCGGCACTCCCGAGACCAGCGCCCCCCAACGTTGCCACGGCAATACGTGGATATGACGCGCATGGCGAAGCCGCCCTTCAGCCCTTGATTTCGCCACGCCTCCGCCCTGCTCGCAACCTGCCGACTGTCATTTGCGGTGATCCTGTCGTATTGATGGCAAAACGATTCAGGTCACATGATGCGAACTCATTTTGCTGCTCTTCTCGTTCTCACCATCGCATCAGGCTGTGCGGTCGGTTCTGGCGCAGTGGTCAAGGGCGCCGGGCCGAACGACCTCCTGAAGCTGCGCGACGGCCCCGGCCTCAACCATAAAATCATCATCGGCCTGCCCGACGGAACGCGCCTGACCCGCCAGAACTGCGTGACGACCAAAGGGAAAGTCTGGTGTCGGGTGACGTTGACCGACAGGCCCAGTGTTTCGGGTTATGTTTCAGCCGATTATCTCGCCCATCGCTGACATGACGCACCCGGCGCGCGGGTTTCAACCGAGCGTCCGGCCAGTCAGGCTGCAAGGGCTTGCGGTGGGCGATGCGCCTGCGACAGCGCGGCGATTGACGGTCCTGCGCCCTGCCCCGATGAAAGAGCCTCTGGCGGGCGGGCTGATCTGACGTTGATCGACCAGCCTCCGACAGACCTCAATCGAGCGGCTTTTCGAAATAGACGCGATGAAAGCCGTCTTCGGATCTGCGCGCCACTTCGACATATCCAAGCTTAGGATAGATCGAGAGATTCTCCGTCATCTTCTCGTTCGTATAGAGATGGACCGCGCGCTTGCCGCGCACCCGTGCCTCGCGCTCGCAGAAAGCGACCAGCGCCTTGCCGACCCCGCGACCCGCAGCCTCGGGCAGGACGGCGACATTTTCGAGCAGAACATGATCGCCGTGAGCGTAAAACACGATGAAGCCAAGGAAAGCGCCGTTCTCGGCGGTGAAGACATGGACCTGCCCCGCCGCGATCTGAGCGGCGAAATCGGCGTCCATCGGCGCGGGCCTGCGTCCGATCACGGGCACATAGCGGGCATAGGCCAGCGCCGCGCATCTGCTGATCTCTGGTTCGTCGCTGGCGACAGCCTGCCGGATCATGCGCGCTCCTTTGCGAGTAATTGCGCCAGATTGCGCCGAAATTCCCCCCGCCGCAAGCGGGGCCTCGGGCCTTGATCCGCGCGCCTCGGGTGGCCCTCGGCCGCCGCCTCGGCTAAAGCCCGTGGAGAGATCATCGCGGGTGACAGCCCTCCTGAAAGGGGTATGACATTGACAATCCGATCTTTCTATCTCGCGGCGGCAATCCTCGGAACGCTGGTGCCCTGGTTCTTCTTCGGGTCCTTCTTCGCGCTGAACGGAGCTGCCCCTGCGCTCTTTGTGCAATCCCTCTTCGCGAATGGCCCGGCCGCCGGGTTCTCGGCGGATGTGCTGATTTCAATCGCGGTTTTCTGGGTCTGGTCGTGGCGCGATGCCCAACAGCACAGGGTCGCGCGCTGGTGGCTGGTTCTGCCGACGAGCTTCTGCGTCGGACTGTCCCTGTCGCTCCCGCTCTATCTCTATCTGCGCGAAGGTGAGCGCCCGCTTTGAGCCACGGTTGAGTGTGCATCCGGCTGCTCGCCCGGCCCGATCCGCCTCAGGATCGTGAACAGGCCGCGACCAGCCCGGGTCACACGACGACGCGCTTGATTGTCGAATTGCGCGTTATCAGCGCGGCCAATTGCATCAGTTCCTCTTCCAGACTGTCGCGATCCGGTGCCACGCCGCGTGAAATGCGCACAGATCTGGCATATCCCGGCGCGATCGCGAAGGCCGATGATGACACGATCGAGACCCCACCCTTCCCGGCCTATTCGGCAAAGACGTGGGCGTTCCAGTGATCGGGTAGAGCAGTGTTACGCCCAGTGCCCGCTCAGCGCCTCGCCGACTCTCCCGCCGTAGCGCGATCGCCTTCTAGCCTGCCGCCGATATCCGCGTCACGGTCTCGTCAGGATCGATGCACACGCTGCCGAGCGGTGACTGGCTTATCCTTATGCTGCCCGCTAAGATCTTCGCATGACAGAAATATTGCCGCCGTGCCCCGAATGCTCCTCCAGCTTCACCTATCAGGTGGATATGCTTTTCAACTGCCCTGAATGCGGCCATGAATGGTCGTCCGAGATAGCGGATGGCCAGTCCGAAGTTCGTGATGCGGTCGGCAACATCCTCGCCGATGGAGACACGGTGACGGTGATCAAGGACCTGAAGGTCAAGGGCTCGTCGCAGGTCGTGAAAGTTGGCACCAAAGTGCGCGGCATTCGGCTGGTAGACGGCGACCACGACATCGACTGCAAGGTGCCGGGGATCGGCCAGATGGGCCTGAAGTCCCAGTTCGTCAAGAAGGTGGCCGAATAGGAGTTCGCGATCTGAGGTCACGGCCTAGGCCAAGAACAGGCGCGCGCGAGATTCGAACAATCCTGGTTCCGGCTCTTCAGCAAGGGTCTTCGCACGGCACTCCATCGCCGTCTCGATCAAGTCGCCTGCCCCAAGGGCAGTTTTCGAGGTAACATCGCGCTTCCTCGCAACTTTTGATCTGCTTGCAATACCGACGCGGGCTGGACGAATAGGTCTGCCTGGCCAGCTCAATCAGCCGCAGGGCTGGCGAATCTGTCAGTTCAGATTGATCCTCAAGGGCGGCGGGTGCGTTGCTAGGTTGTGTTGACAAAAGGTATTCCGCTGGCCCGCGCCCTGCGCTCTGCGTTTCAAGCGCATGTCCACCTGGGAGACATGCTCGGCACGCAACGGATACGCGAGAAGAGCCGGCAGCACTCATAGACGCGGCAAGCGCACCACATATGGGCTTGTCATCATTCTGATGCTGACGACCGCTGGCCGTATCGGAGCATTTCTTGAACTGACGTGGGACCGTGTAGCCTTCCAACGCAGCCAAATCAAGTTGGCAACCAACGACCTGGGCCCGAAGAAAGAGCGAGCCATGAGCCCGATGAACGCCACGGCCCGCGCCGCTCTGCAAACCGCAAAAGGCGCCCCGCTCTGACCGTTCGTGATCGAGCGCGCGGGCAAGCAAGTAGGCAATAGCAAGACTGGCTTCAGGGCCGCCGTGACGCGCGCGGGGATCGACCATTGCACGCCTCACGATCTTAGGCGCTCTGCGGGGCGTTTCATGGTCGAATCTGGAACGCCCATCGAGGGGTTGCGCAGTATCTGGACCGCTCAAATCCGTCGATCACCCGCAGCACATATGCGCAGTTTAGCCCAACACACCTGCGCGGTGCGGCAAGCTCACTCGAGTTCATTCAGCCGCTTTCAGTTCGTTGGAGCAAAAAGCAAAGACTTGCAGATGTTTCAACGATTTGAAATCATTGGAGAAAACTGGCGACCCCAGGAGGAATCGAACCCCCAACCTTGGACTTAGAAGGTCCCTGCTCTATCCAGTTGAGCTATGGGGCCGCGTTTGCGTTGTCTTGGACCAGCTTTGCGGTTGAATCAACCGCTTGTTTTCAAGATGTCAGCTGAAGAGTCATGAAGACGCTGAACGGGTCGGCCTCATATCCTTCGAAGGGCCCGCATTCCGCAAAGCCCGCGCGATGGTAAAGACCGCGCGCGGCGGCGAAAATCGGCTGCGGCCCGGTCTCAAGGCTGATGCGTTGATAGCCTGCGGCGCGCGCATGTCCGATTACGGCATCGAGCAAACGCCGGGAGTGGCCGTGGCCGCGCTCTTCGGTCAGCACATGCATCGATTTGATCTCGGCATGGCTGTCGTCGATCCGCTTGATCGCGCCCATGGCCACGGGACGACCGTGATCGCGCAGAACGAAGAAATCGATCCCCGGCGCCACGAGCGCCTCGCGCGGCATCATATGGATCGATTCCGGGGGGGTATCGGCGTGCATATCCGCGGTATGGCGCTGAAAGAGCAGCACCAGATCGTCACCAAGGGGGGACTCGCGGTGAACCGCGAGCCCTGAATCTGTTGTCGTCACTGACCGGGGCCTCCGATGGGCATGTCGTTGACCTTTACCACACCCGGCGTGGTTGCATCAATCGCCCAGACCTGCTCGCCTTTGTCGATGCCGGGCTTGGCCAGAGCACGCGCCATGGTCAGCATCATCAGCGGCTGGCCGGCGAGCTCTTGCGGCGCGGCCTGAAGCGCGGCCTGGACATTGTCGAGGCCGGTTGCCGAGATCTTGGCGGTGCCGGTCGGGATATCGCCATCCTCAAAGCCGGTCTGCAGATCGGCGGAGTATTTGATGTTGTAATCCTTACCCGCAATATTGCTGTCGATCAGGCTGACTGCCAGCTTGCCATTGGGCAGGAACGCCTTCGAGACAGCATCCTTGTCGAGCTTGCCAAGCGGATCGTGCTTGTCATTGAGATCAAAGGCCGCGATCACCATTTTCGCCGGCGCGGCAAGGTCAAAGCCCTTGATATCGAACTCGAAATTGAGCTGCTCGGGCAAAAGCGGCACACCCCATTCCGGCAGCAGACCCTCGGGCACGGTCAGCTTGTCGAAGGACAGCTTTTCGCGCAGATGCCCATCGGGCGTAGCCCCGCTGACCGCCAGCTGAACGCCAAGGCGATCGACGCCGAAATTGCCATAGGGCGAGGTGATCGAGACGGTTTTGACGTCCGCATCGACCGCCAGCTCGTCCCAAAGCGGCAGGGCCGCGCTCAATTTCCCGCGCAGATCCTCTTGCTGGGCCTTGACCAGATCCTCATCGGGATGGGCGACGAACCACGAGGCAAGCGTCAGGATGCCCTTGCTTTGCAGGCCGTCGATCTTGACGTTGCCGGTGTAAGAGGGCGCCGCGAAGCCGATCTTGATCGGGTTGGCCGGATCGAGAACGCCAAGCTCGGATTGCTGGGCGACGTTCTGGACATCGAAGGTGCCGACGACATCGACGCCGCCATTGCTCGCGGCTTTGCCGGTGGTCTTGAAGCTGGCCCGTTCGATCGTCTGGTGGTCGCGCGACAGCACGGCGGGCGTTTCCGAGGGATCGGGCTCGACATATTGGCCCTGCTCATTATAGCGGCCGACCGGCGTCTGATACTGCACCGTATCCGAGACCATATTGGTCATTTCGCCGCTCATCTCGCGATAGGCCGCCAGCGATTCGTCCCAGATCCCTTCCGAGCGGCTATGCGCGGTCAGCTTTTGATCCTGCAGGCCCTTGACCTTGACGTTCCAGGAAACATCCTGATCTTCGGTCACCTTCCAGGTGCCGTCGCCATTGTCGGTGAGATGATAGGTCATCGGCAGGATGGTGACCGCGATCTCATCGCTCGGAATTTTGGCCAGAAGCGGCGCCGGATCGATGGTCAGGTCATAGACATCGCCTGCGGCCTTGACCGTCACGACGCCTTCGGTGGCGCTGAGATAGCTTTCGAAGACCCCTTTGAGGCGCGCCGCGCCATCATCGGTCGCAGGCGCGGCCCAGACGGCGGAGGCAGGAAGAAGAGCCAGAACGGCTGCAATCGCGTGGCGGCTATACATAGACCTGTCCTTATCAATCTGACGGAGAAAAGCGTGAAATCCCGCGCGCAAAGAGCGGATTGCGCTGGCTTGGGGTCGGGCCACGGCTGCGAACAGAATTCTCATCTCTGGGTCCGGGCGCTGGTTTCACACCTGAATTCGGGTCGGCGAAGGACCGGATCGCGCCGGTTGAACTCTGCCGTCTTCGCTATAACCTGCGTATTGGACTAAATGAAGTCACGGCGCCGCTTTTCTTAAGCGGGATTGTTTCAAAATGCCGGAGTTTTTCTTCTTTCCTCGTTTGGCGGCGCACGCATAGATTGATTGCCCAATAAACGCTCAGCCCCGACGTGCTCCTTCCTGCCCCAGAACGGAAATTCCTTTCGCGACCACTTGGTTATCGCCAACCGAACTGCCGGGTTCAGCGGTTGATTCGCGCCCTGCCCGACTTTGAAACCCGACGCTTGCGCGCAGAATTGCCTGCGCTCTCAGCCACCTCGGTGACTTGCAGCCCGCTATCCCATCGCCTACATCTTGCTGAACAGCGAGAGGTGACGCCATGGCTATGGAAGCCCATGACATCGAAGCCCTGATCCGGGCGACATTCCCCGAAGCCAAGATCACGATCACGGATCTGGCCGGAGACGGAAACCATTATGCCGCCGAAGTCATCGACGACAGCTTCCGCGGAATGAACCGGGTTCAACAGCAGCGCGCGGTCTATGCCGCGCTGCAGGGCAAGATGGACGGGCCGAATGGCGAGCTCCATGCCCTCGCGCTGACCACCAAGGCCCCCGAATAGGCCGTTTTCCGAGGAACCCAGAATGACTGATGTTCGCCAGAAGATTCAGGACACGATCGACAGCAATAATGTCGTTCTGTTCATGAAAGGCACCAAGGAAATGCCGCAATGCGGTTTTTCGAGCCGGGTTGCCGGTGTGCTCAACTATATGGGCGTGGATTATCGCGATGTGAACGTGCTCGCCGATGACGGTGTGCGTCAGGGCATCAAGGAATTCTCGGATTGGCCGACCATTCCCCAGCTCTATGTGAAGGGCGATTTCGTCGGCGGCTGTGATATCATCACCGAGATGACGCTTTCGGGCGAGCTCGATCAGCTTTTCGACAAGCTTGGCGTGACCTACGACAAGGAAGCCGCCAACAAGATCCGCGAAGCCAACGCCTGAGATTTCCGCTGGGAGTCACGAGTGTTGATTGAAAAAGCCCGCCAATCTGGCGGGCTTTTTGATTTGGGCTAGTCGACCGCCGCCAGAAGATGACGCTTAGAACGCATCATCATAGCCGTCTTCGTCGAAATAGGCCTCGTCCTGATCGTCATCCTCATCATCGTCGCCATGGCGCCAGCTTTGGAAGCGGTTGGCCAAGGTGATGCCGATGGCGAAGGCGCCGATCACCGGGGCGATCGTGCCAAGCTTCGAAGACCGCGCCTTGTCGATGCCCTCGGCCAGCTTTTCGCGCCGCTCGGCGGTCAGGCCGATGCGTTCGGCCATGTCATCGGCCCCCCGCACCAGCCCGCTGGCCTTGGCCTCGACATCATCGGCGACCCGGCTCGCACGGTATGAGACGGAATCGACCAGGGACTGCACCCGGTTTCCCGTCACATCCGCCAGATGCTGCGCCGTGCTTTGCGCCGCTTCCAGCGCATCGCCCGCCGTCTCGCGCACCTTGTCGATGGCACGCTCGGCCCGACCGCTGACGCGGTCGAGCACCACATCCGTGGCGATGCTCATGCGCTCCTCGACCTCGGCACGCAGATCCGCCGCAGTGGGCGCCTCGTGACGCTTAGAGGTGCCGAAGACCAGAAGCAGCAGGCCGAGAATGAGGAAAACTGCACCGATCACCAGCGAGGCGTTCAGCGGCCCCCATTCCAGCCGGACCGCCAGAAAGGTCCAGAGCGCGGCAAGCAGAAAGCCCAGCCCCGTCAGCGCAAGGATGCCCGCAGCAGCGACCACCCCAGCCCGCCGCGCAATATCGGAGGCGGCGAGCTTCATCCTTCTGGCATAGTCGAGCATGGTCGGCCTCAGCGACGCGAGGCGATGAGAAGACCGATCAGGAAGCCGACCCCGGCGGCAATGCCAAGCGATTGCGCGGGATTGCGGCGGATGATGCCCGAGACCTCATCGAACCGCTCTTCGGCATAGCCCGCGACCTCATCGGCATGATGGCGGCCGCGACGATAGAGATGACGCGCTTCCGAGCGGGCCCGGTCTGCGAATTCGCCACCGCGCTTGCGAGCATGGTCGGCGAGATCCGAGGCCTTGTCCTGCACATCGTCCAGAAGATCGGCGCCGCGCGATTTGATCCCTTCATAGGCATCTGCAACATCTTCCGCGGCCCGACGCCCATGGGAGCGCACATCATCTGCGGCCTCGCGAACACGGTCGCCCACATCGCGCGCCGCATCCTTTGCGTGATCAGCCACATCTCTCGCGTCGTTTTCAGGTTTACCCATAGAACTCTCTCCTGATTGGATTATTCACGTTCGCTGACCCAACGCCCTTGCGGCCCGAATGTTCCGACGCTTGAGAGCGACGTCAACCGCAAGACGATTTCCGCTCAGAGATAATTCGCAAAAAGATGGTCCATGACTTTGCCGATCACCTTGGGAAAGACATGGACATTGTCCTTGCCAAAGGCGCGAGTGCCGCCGGACATCACGATTTCGTAGCTCGGAAAATAATCAACCTTGCCGGGAAAGCGCGCGACGATTTCATCGGCCACCGCGCGCAGCACGGATTTCGAGCGCATATTTGCGGTATAGCAATCCTGCCCGGTGAAGGTGGTCTGCAACGGCACCGGCGAGACCGTGAGGATGACATGGCGCCCTCGGGGTGCTGTCACTTGCTCAAAGGCGCGGGTCAGCAGGTTGACGCAATCCTGAAAGCCCAGATTGACGAAGACATAGCGCCCTTTCTGGGCCCGCATGACATCTTCGGGCGGCATCCGGTTCAGAAAAGTCCCGGTGTGATCGTCATACCAGCATTCGGTCAGGCCAAGCGTGATGATGACGAAATCGCTGCCCGGCAGCTCGGCATAGAGCTGGTCAATCTCGCCCCGCCGCTCTCGCGCACGCTGAAGCGTCACGTCAGGAGATCTTGGCAGCAGAAGATCGGCGCAGCTTTCGGCCGGGCCGACGAGCGTTTCGGACATCCCGACGGTGCTCGCGCTCTGCGCGCTCCAGTTCAGCCTTTGAGCGATGGTGCCGGGGTTGTATTCGTTCAAGATCCCGTTCGGCCGGCTGGGCCATTCACTGGCATCGACCGCGAACCGCGTCGTCGGCACGTCGAAATCTTGCAGAAAATCCTCAATATTGCGCGCGAAACACGAGCCGATGGTAAAGACCTTGCGGCGTTTTTTCATGCGAAATGAGGGCTTGCAGCTTGGAAAGACCAAATGCTCATCAAGGCGCTTGTCGTCTTTTGGGGGAAAGCGACTCGCGGGCTTGGCCCTGACCGCTGTCATCAAAGCCTCAAGCGCATCGACCTTTTGCATCTGTCTCTCCCAACCATCGCCTGAACATCTGTGCAAAATCAGACGGGCATTTCAATGGTCAAGATTTCAATGGTCACGGCGGGCGCAGCGCCCCAAATCGGGAGCGAATGACGAAAGCGACGTGCTCGCAATCTCAAACTCAGCTTTAGCTAAGTTCCCGAGTTCTTTGCATTTTTGGAGGGTGGTACCGCCTCCCCGGCTTGAACGGGGGACCTCTAGATCCACAATCTAGCGCTCTAACCAACTGAGCTAAGGCGGCACATGGGGGCTGTTTAGTGCTGCCCGCCGGAGGATGCAAGCCCATCTTGCCGCTTTTCTGTCATCGCGTTAATCAGAATTTCAACTTTTCAGAAGGGCCTGCCATGAGCATCAACAGCGAGAGCGATATCGCCGCCAATATCCAGATCGGACCGACCGATCGCGGCATGGTACGGATCTATATAGAGGCCGATAATGTCGAGCTGCCGCTCGATTTCGATCCCGAGGAAGCCGAAGAGATCGCCGAGGAGCTGCTTGCCGCCGCCGAGGCCGCGCGCAGCATGGGCCAGTCGGGTGGTCAGGGCGGCAAAAAGGGCAAGCCGTCTAATACGCCGCGCCGCTGATCCCCATCGGGTCGGTCAGCGCCTGCAACCGGCCCGCCGCCACCCGCGCGATGTCTCGCAGGATTTTCGCGCGGCGTGCGGCAGCCAGCTTTGCCTCGGGCGCCATGCGCAGCAGCTCGGCGCCCCAGGCATCTGCGCGAATGAGACCGCTTTCCTCGGGCAAAAGCTCGTCAGGAAAGCCGGTGTCCACCGCCCAGAAGAATCGATCGCACCAATCGAGATAGCCCTGCCATTTCCGGTCGCTGGCGAAATCGGCGCGCGAGCTTTTGCATTCCACCACCCAAATCTCGCCCTTGGGCGAGACCGAGATCACATCGACCCGCAACCCGCCGGTCGGAACGAATTCAAGCAAAGGCGCATGGCCAAGCGTCGACAACAGGCGCGCGACGCCGCGTGCAAGCTTTTGTCCGGGTTTGGGCGGGAGGATCTCATCCATGACCGCACCTTGAACGAAAAGGGAACGCGCGACAAGTGGCGCGCGCCACTCTCACGGCCTCTTGCGGTCGCCAAGCGCCCGGCCTATCTCAGAGACGGCGGGTTTCTGCTCTTCTTGTGCGCGGCCACTTTTTCCACTGGCCTATAAGTTCACCGAGGGGGCTGGCTCTGGCAGGGCCCTGGTCCTGTTATCCGGCGCCCACCTGGAAATCCAGGCTTTCGGGGAAACTTGCGCCGACACGGTTGCAGCGGTTCCCGCCACCCCGCCCTTCGCCCCTAATCTCGTTTCCGCCCGACAGGCGTCACCGCCCAGTAGAGCAGCTGCCCCGCGGTCTGGCGCAAACCGGTGTTTGGATGATCGTCCTCGGCCATCGCCATGACGGCATAGGCGAATTGCACGCCGGAAAAGAGCAGGCTGTGGAAGGTGAAAAGCATGATGGCAGCGATAAAGCCGCCCTTGGTGCCAAAGACCAAAGCGCGCAGACCGGCGATGTCGAAACCGATCAGCAGCGCGGTGAAAGCCAGCGCCAGAGCAACCCCCAGCGCAATGCTTTTGAGATAAAGGCGGATCAGCTTGGGCATGTCGCGCTCCTTGCGGACGGGTTACGCCATGCCCAAACCTTCAGCGCGGATCAGGCCCCGAAGGCGTCGGGCCGGGCCTCGCGCGCCATATGGTCGAGCACGGCATTGACGAATTTTGACTCTTTGCCATCGTCAAAGAAAGCCTGCGCGATGCGCACATATTCCGTAATCGCGACTTTCGGCGGAGTCGCGGGCGTCATCAGCTCGGCACCGGCGGCACGGAACACCGCGCGCAGAACCGGGTCGATGCGGTCGATCGGCCATTTCGCCACCAAAGCGCGGTCGGTCATCTGGTCGATTTTCGACTGCCAGGTCACCGCATCTTCGACAATGCGCGAAAACAGCTTTTCGTCAGCCTCGGGCGTGTTCTCGCCCTCATATTCGACCGCAATACGCCAGTTCTGGAACTCGCTGCGGACCTTGTTCGAGCTTTGTCCAGCCGCTTCCATCTGGAAGAGCGCCTGAACCGCATACATCCGGGCCGCCGTGCTGAGCGCGCGGCGGTCGGGGCGTTTCGGGGTGTTTTCGGTCCCGGTGCTCATGCGTTTGTGCTTCCGCTGGTCGCGCCGGCAAGGAGGATCGAGCCCTCCGGCAGCGCCTTGTCCGCACGCGGCGAGAGGGCCGCGAATTTGCGGCGGATCGCGATCAGGTGAAGCGCGGCCGCGGCGGCGCCGCCGCCTTTGTTCTGGCCCTTGGCATCGGCGCGGACCTCGGCCTGTTCGGCGTTCTCAACCGTCAGGATGCCATTGCCGATGGCGTGGCCCTGAAGGCCGAGCAGCATCAGCCCGCGCGAGCTGTCATTGCAGACCGTATCATAATGCGTGGTCTCGCCGCGGATCACGCAGCCCAGACCGACATAGCCGTCGTAGTGACCGCCCGCTGCGGCGAGCGCGATGGCCGAGGGGATCTCAAGCGCGCCCGGCACCTCAAGCACATCGACGCTGGCGCCGGCTTCAAGGGCGACGGCGCGCGCGCCCTCGACGAGATTTTTCGCGATATTGCTGTAATAGGGCGAGACGACGATCAGCAGCCGGGTCGACCCTTCAAGCGCGGGCAGCGGCAGCTGGTAATGTTCGACGCTGGAAGCCATGTGTCATTCCTCTGGGATAGGCCGCGTGGAATGGATCGAAAGACCGTAGGCGTCAAGCCCGACAACCTTGGGGAGTGCCGAATTTGTCAGCAAAATGAGCTCCGACAGGCCCAATGTCGCCAAAATCTGCGCGCCGAGGCCATAAACCCGCAATTTATGGGTCGCGCCCTCTTCGGGAAGGGTGACCTGCTTTTCCAGATCGCGGATGAGAACGACGGCGCCCCTGCCCGCGCGCGCGATGACATCCATCGCCGCCGAAAGCTCGCCCGCGCCCTCGCGTCCGATGCCCAGCACATCATGAAGCGGGTCGAGCGCATGCATCCGCACCAGCACCGGCTCGGGTGTCGAAATATCGCCCTTGGTCAGCACGACATGTTCATTGCCATGGGTCTCATCGGCAAAGACGCGCATGTTCCAATCGCCGCCATGCACGGAATGCACCGGCTTTTGCGTGCGCTCGGCAATCAGGTTGTCGTAGCGGCGGCGGTAGGCGATCAAATCGCTGATCGTGCCGATCTTGAGCCCGTGTTTCTGCGCGAAAGCGATCAGATCGGGCAGACGGGCCATGGTGCCGTCCTCGTTCATGATCTCGCAGATCACGCCAGAAGGGTTCAGCCCGGCCAGACGCGAAACATCGACGGCGGCCTCGGTGTGACCGGCACGGACCAGGACGCCGCCTTCACGGGCGCGCAATGGAAAGACATGGCCCGGGGTCGCAATATCGGCAGCACCCTTCGAGGCGTCGATGGCGACCGCGATCGTATGGGCGCGGTCATGGGCCGAGATGCCGGTGGTCACCCCCTCGCGCGCCTCGATCGAGACGGTGAAGGCGGTTTCATGGCGGCTTGAGTTCTTGGGCGACATCAGGCCAAGGCCGAGCGCCTCGATCCGCTCATTCGGCATGGCAAGGCAGATCAGCCCGCGGCCATGCATCGCCATGAAGTTGATCGCATTGGGCGTCGCCATCTGGGCGGGAATGACGAGATCGCCCTCGTTCTCGCGATCCTCGTGATCGACAAGGATGAACATGCGCCCGTTGCGCGCATCCTCGATGATATCCTCGATCTTCGAGATCGCGTCTGACCAGTCGCGCTCGACCGGGCCGGGTTTGTCAAACTGCATCGCCAACTCCTGCATAGACCTGCCGAGCGCGCGCGCCAGTCGCCGCACCCTCCGCATCCATCACGTCACGGCCTTGCCCGGATCGGTCGATCCGAGGGGCCATCTTTCGGGAAAACCGCCAGCCGACCATCGCGCCCGGGTTCACAAACAAAAGCGCCGGATCCCGAGGTCGCACCACTGCAATCATCCCCGGGCGGCCCAAACTTCAGCCAGCCTCGGCCAGACGCGCGACATAGCGCGCGAGCATGTCGATCTCGAGATTGATGCTGTCGCCGACTTTCGCATCGCCCCAAGTCGTCACTTCTTGCGTATGCGGGATCAGGTTCACGCCGAACAGGTCATCCTCGACCTCGTTGACGGTCAGCGAGGTGCCATTGAGCGCGACCGAGCCCTTCGAGGCAATGAAGCGCTTGAGGTTTTCAGGCGCGCGGAAGGTGATACGGGTGCTGTCGCCCTCGTCGGTCAGCGATTCGATCACCGCGACCCCGTCAACATGGCCCGAGACGATATGGCCGCCAAGCTCGTCCCCGATCTTGAGCGCGCGCTCAAGGTTCAACCGCTTGCCGCTTTCCCAGCCATTGGCGCTGATGCTGGTCTTGGTGATGGTCTCGGCCGAGATATCGACATCGAACCAGTTTTCGCCCTTGGCGATCACCGTCAGACAGACCCCGTCGCAGGCGATCGAGGCCCCCAGATCGACGGTGCTCAGGTCATAGGAACATCCGATCCGCGCGCGCATATCGCCGCGCATTTCCACGCCGAGCACTCGGCCGATATCGGTAATGATCCCTGTGAACATGTCCTGCCCGTCCAATCTGCCTCGATGAATTCCACCTCTGTGAGTAGTCACTCGGCGCGTGATCTTCAAGCGATCCCGACCTTTCGGCACCAAAGATGGAGCGAAGGTTGGGGATATGCTCTGAATTGTCGAGATTTTAGGATTGAAGTTGCAGGCAGGGGCGGTAGTTAGGTCAAATCCCTTTTGCTTTCCCCTCCCCGTGCCAGAACAGCGGATGACCCTCATCAAGACGCCCCTCGCGGGACCCCATGCCGCCGAGCAGCGCCGGTCCGAAACAGCCTCTCTTCCGCCCGAAAAACGGGTCTTTTTGCTGTTGCAGGGACCGCATGGTCCGTTCTTCAATCGGCTGGGCCGCCTTTTGCGTGCCGCCGGAGCAGAGGTCTGGCGCGTCGGCTTCAACGCGGGCGATGCGTTTTTCTGGTCCGATCCCACGCATTTCATCGCCCATACCGACCCGGCCGAGGCCTGGCCCGCCCATCTCGACCGCATTATCGCCGAAAAAGGCATTACCGATATCGTGCTTTATGGCGATATCCGCCCGATCCATGCGGCCGCGCGTGCGGTCTCGGAGCGGACGGGGATCGTGCTGCATGTTTTCGAGGAGGGCTATCTGCGGCCCTTCTGGATTACCTATGAGCGCGGCGGCTCGAACGGGCATTCGCGGCTGATGGAGATCGGCCTGCCAGAAATGCGCACGGCCTTGCGCGACAGCCAGGGCGATGCGCGCCGCCCGCCCGCGCGCTGGGGCGATATGCGCCAGCACAAGTTTTATGGCGCACTCTACCATTTCCTCGTTCTGGTCGCGAATGGTCGCTACACCGGCTATCGCAGCCATCGTGACATTTCGGTCTGGCGCGAGTTCCGGCTGAACTTCCGCCGCCTGATCCTGTCGCCCTGGGATGCTTTGGCGCGAATGCGCGAGGCGGAAACCGTGCGGCGCGGCGGCTTTCCCTATGTGCTCGTGCTGATGCAGCTCGAACATGATGCCAGTTTTCAGGCCCATTCCGATTTCTCGCGCATGTCGGAATTCACCGATCAGGTGATGGAAGAATTCGCCCGCTCGGCGCCGCGCCACCATCGGCTGGTCTTCAAGGCCCATCCGCTCGAGGACGGGCGCGGCGGCATTCGCGCGGCGGTCGAGCGCAAGGCCCAGGCCTTGGGCATTGCCGAGCGCGTTCATTATGTGCGCGGTGGTAAGCTTGCCCGGCTGCTCGCGCAATCGCGCGCCGCGGTCACGGTCAATTCGACTTCGGCACAACAGGCGCTCTGGCGCGGGTTGCCTGTGCGCAATCTGGGCCGGGCGGTCTATGATAAGCCGGGGCTCGTCTCGAAACAGGATCTCGCCGATTTTTTGCGCGCTCCCGAGCGCCCGAACGGCCGCGCTTATGGCACCTATCGCGATTATCTGCTTGAAACCAGCCAGATCCCCGGTGGTTTCTATGCCACACATTCACGCGCCCATGCATTGCGGCTGGTGATTGATCTCATGCTGGCGCCCGATGACCCCTATGATGCACTGGCCAGCGGCCTCAGTCAGCATCGCCAGCAGATGAGCGATGTCCATGACTAGACACTGGCCAAAATTGCCGCGCAAAGCGGTGGAAAAGCCGGAAAAGCTCGGTTACTTTGCGACAAAAGAGGTTCCGGGCAAACGGAATCGCTCGAGTGGACAGGAGTATGAACTTGACTGATCTGAGTTTCACGTCGCAGGCGCCGAAAACGCGCGCCCGGCGCAGCCTCGCCGGAACCATCTGCCGTGTCGCCTTGATCGGCGCAGTTCTGACCGTTTCCGCCTGCGGCCTGCCCCGCTCGGGTCCGACCAAGAAAGAGATCCTTTCGGGATCGGTGGAAAAAGGGGGACGCACGCAGGTCATCACCGTGACCGATGGCGTCGTCCGCGCGGCGAACTTCCAGCCCGCCTATGGGTTCGGGGCCGATTTCCGCAATGCCGGTCAGGTCGGTGCCGATGTCATTCGCCCCGGCGATGTGCTTGGCCTTTCGATCTGGGAAAACGTCGATGACGGCCTTCTGACTTCGATGGGGCAAAGCTCGACCGAGCTGCAGCGCCTGCAGGTCGACAGCAACGGCTATATCTTCGTGCCCTATGCCGGTCGCGTGAAGGCTTCGGATCATACCCCCGACCAGCTGCGCCAGCTGATCACCGAAAAGCTCGCCTCGCAGACCCCGGATCCGCAGGTCACCGTGACCCGCGTCGCGGGTGACGGCGCGACCGTCTCGGTCATGGGCAAGGTCGGCGGTCAGGGCGTCTTCCCGATCGAGCGTCCGACCCGCACCCTCTCGGCCATGTTGGCCCGCGCCGGTGGCGTCAGCATCGACCCGGAAATCTCGGTCGTGACCGTGAAGCGTGGCGGATCGAGCGGCAAAGTCTGGCTGAAAGACCTCTACGCCAACAGCAAAAACGACATCGCTCTGCGTCCGGGCGACGTTATTCTGGTCGAGGAAGACCAGCGTAACTTCACCGCGCTTGGCGCGTTCGGCGGCCAGACCAAGGTCCCGCTCGGCAATGGTCAGGTCACCGCGATCGAGGCCATCGCCATGGTCGGCGGCCTGCAGACCCAGCTGGCCGACCCGACCGGCGTCTTCATCATGCGCGAAGAACCGCAGGCGGTGGCGCGGGCCGTGACCGGCAATGCGAGCCTCGTCGGCGATCAGCGCGTGGCCTATATCCTCGATCTGACCAAGCCCGATGGCATGTTCCTCGCGCGCGATTTCCTGATCCGCGACAATGACACGGTCTATGTCACCGAGGCACCCTTCGTGCAGTGGCAGAAATCTTTGCGCTCGATCACCGGCACTGCGGCCGAGATCGGCACCACCGAGCGGGCCTTCAACTAAGGCGATGTGCAGCTTGGAAACCAAATCCGCCGGGGAGTCTTCCCGGCGGATTTTCGCATTCAGCGGCGGCTTCTTCCGACACAATCGCGTCCGGCGCATCATGGAACTTGCGGGCTGCAAGCCGCGCTTCGGCCTGCCCGGTCCCGATGATGCGGTCGCCGTCTGGGGCGCGAGCCCACATGCATGGCGTGGCGAGATGATGGCGCGGCGCAGTGGTGCGGGTCTGATCAGGGTCGAGGATGCCTTCCTGCGCTCGGTCCTGCCCGGTCGCGCCAAAGGCTCGGTGGCGCGGCGCGGCGCGATCGGCCTGCTCATTGACCCATTTGGCATCCATTTCGACCCAAGCCAGCCTTCACTGATCGAAAACCTGGTACTCGACCCCGCGACTGCCCGATTTGAGGCTGCGGCGCGGCAAGGCATCGCCCGGCTGATCGCGGCGGATCTGTCGAAATACAACGCCCATCTGCCCGAGGCCGCCCTGCCAGAGCCCGGCTATGTGCTGGTCATTGACCAGACCCGGGGCGATGCCTCCTTGCGCGGTCAGGGCCGCGCGCTTTTTGCGCAGATGCTGGCGGTGGCGCGGGCGGAAAACCCCGGCGCTCCGATCCTTTTGCGCAGCCACCCCGAGACAGCGGCGGGCCTGCGTCCCGGCCATTTCACTCCGGGCGATCTCGCGCCCGGCGACATCTTTTGCGATGCACCGGTCTCGCCCTGGCGGCTGCTTCAGGGCGCGGCGCGGGTCTATGCGGTGTCGTCCCAGCTTGGCTATGAGGCCATTCTGGCCGGGCACCGCCCGCGCATTTTCGGCGCGCCCTTCTATGCGGGCTGGGGGCTGAGCGATGACGAACCCCCCGTGCCCCGGCGTCGCCCGGTGTCGGTCGAGCGGCTTTTCGCGGCGAGCCATCTGCGCGCGCCGGTCTGGTATGATCCCTGCCGCGACGCGCTGACCGATTTCGAAGGTGCGCTCCGCCAGATCGAGGCCGAGGCGCGGGCCTGGCGCGAGGATCATCGCGGACATCTCGCCTATGGGATGCGGCTCTGGAAGCGCCGCCCGCTCACTCGGTTCTTCGGCAGCGGCGCCCTGCGCTTCGCCGCCAAAGCGACGCCTGAGGTCACGCTTGTCTGGGCCAATCGCGGGGCCGAGGCGCCGCAAGCCGCGCGGGTCGAGGATGGTTTCCTGCGCTCGCGCGGGCTTGGCGCGGCTTTGGTGCCGCCGCTGTCGCTGGTCGTCGATGATCTCGGGATCTATTACGACCCGACGCGCCCGAGCCGCTTTGAAGCCTTGCTCGCCACCCGCCTGCCACCGGCAGGCCGCGCGCGGGCCGAAGCCTTGATCACGCGGATCCGTGACAGCCATGTAACGAAATACAATCTCGGCGGCAGTCTGCCCGATCTGCCGCGCGGCCACCGCATCCTCGTGCCGGGACAGGTCGAGGATGATGCCTCGATCCGGTTGGGCGCGGGGGCCGAGAACAGCAATCTCGCGCTCTTGCGCCGGGTGCGTGCGGAAAACCCGCAGGCGGTGATCATCTACAAGCCACATCCCGATGTCGAAGCCGGGCTACGTCCCGGAGGGCTTTCGGTCTCCGCGCTGGAAGGGCTTGCCGATCTTGTCGCCCGCGAGGCCAGCACAACCGCATTGCTCGACGCGGTCGACGAACTCTGGACCATGACCTCGACCATGGGCTTTGAGGCGTTGTTGCGCGATCTTCCGGTCACCACGCTCGGCGCGCCCTTCTATGCCGGTTGGGGGCTGACGCGTGATCTGGGTCCGGTGCCCGCGCGGCGGCAGACGCGGCCCGATCTCGCGGGTTTTGTTCATGCGGCGCTGATCGCCTATCCGCGCTATGTCGATCCGAAAAGCGGTCTGCCCTGCCCGGTCGAGGTCGCGCTTGATCGTCTGGCCGATCCCGGTTTTCAAAGCGCAAGCGCCAGCAATCGTCTGCTTGCGAAACTTCAGGGCGCTTTTGCCAGCCAAAGCTGGCTCTGGCGGCGCTAGGCGCCGTCGCCTTCGGAAGGGGCGCTTAGAACGGCCGCTGCCAGCGATGGAAGAGATCGGGACCAATGCGGCGGGTCTCGGTCAGGGCGAAGCGCTGCGCGCGGGCAAGCTCGGTCAGATCGAGCGCGCCGATCGCGGCCCGCGCATCGCCGCCCAGAACCACACCCGCCGTATAGCCGATCAGCTCATCGACCAGCCCGGCCTTCAGCAGCGAGGCCGCAAGCAAGCCGCCCCCTTCGCAAAAAACTCGGGTCAGCCCGCGCTGGCCCAGATCCGCCAGCACCGCATCGATCTCGCCCGCCACCTGCCAGAGCGGACCGTATTCGGGGCCTTCAGGCGGCAGGTCCGGGATCGCGCCGGAGGCAACGACGACCCGGACCGGCTGACGCACCGGGCCAAAGCCACGCACATTGAGACCGGGGCGATCGGCGCGCGCGGTGCCGCCGCCGACCATGATCGCGTCATGGCTGAGGCGCAAAACATGGACATGGCGGCGCGCTTCGGGGCCGGTGATCCACTGGCTTTCGCCATTGGCAAGTGCAATGCGCCCGTCAAAACTGGTCGCGAGCTTCAAGGTCACCATCGGCCGCCCGAGCGTCACCCGCGAGAGAAAGCCCTGTTGCAGCGCGCGAGCCTCGGCCTCGCGCACGCCTTCGGTGACCTCGATCCCGGCGGCGCGCAAAATCGCATGGCCACGACCGGCAACCCGCGCATCCGGATCGGTCAGCGCGGTCACAACGCGGGCGACGCCAGCACGCACCAAAGCCTCGGCGCAGGGCGGCGTCTTGCCGTGATGGGCGCAGGGCTCAAGCGTGACATAGGCGGTCGCGCCGCGCGCAGCCCCTCTGGCCTGAGCCAGCGCCACCGGCTCGGCATGGGGACGACCGCCCGGCTGGGTCCAGCCGCGGCCAAGCACCACGTCGTCTTTGACGATCACCGCGCCGACGGCGGGATTGGGCCAGACATTGCCGAGGCCCCGCCGCGCGAGGCGCAGGGCATGGGCCATATGACGGCGGTCGTCCTGTTGCTGGCTCACTCTTCCGCGACTGCGGGGCGCAGTTCCGAGACGAATTTGTCGAAATCATCCGCCGCTTGGAAGTTCTTGTAAACGCTGGCGAAACGGACATAGGCGACGGTGTCGATGCGCGACAGCGTTTCCATGACGATCTCGCCGATCACCTTCGAAGGCACATCGGATTCGCCCAGGCTTTCCAGCCGACGCACGATGCCAGAGATCATCTGATCAATCCGCTCGGGCTCGATCGGGCGTTTTTGCATGGCGATGCGGATCGAGCGCTCAAGCTTCATGCGGTCGAAATCTTCGCGCCGCCCCGAGGTTTTCACGACCACGAGATCGCGCAGCTGCACCCGCTCATAGGTGGTGAAGCGCCCGCCGCAGGCCGGGCAAAAGCGGCGGCGGCGGATGGCGACATTGTCCTCTGCGGGACGGGAGTCCTTGACTTGCGTATCGACATTTCCGCAGAACGGGCAGCGCATCCATAGTCCCCTGACATCCCTCGAACGCTTTCACTATAGGCGGTTGCGAAGCTCTTGGGTAGCGCACATCCGTAACCACAAGATAGGGGATGGTTTTTTGCGCCCGCATGTCGCGCCAAGAGCACAGGTTGACGCAACGACAAGTGGAATTCTGCGCGTGTCAACCGAGACTTCCGGCGCTTTCGCCTCGACACCCTGCGATGCGGGATGCAAATTGAGCGGGCCAATCGCCGCCCCCGGGGCGGATCGAGATATCGGAGGAACAATGACCAAATCCAAGGCTTTTGACCGGCGCAGCTTCCTGACGCGC
Source organism: Paracoccus aminophilus JCM 7686 (assembly GCF_000444995.1). Classification (NCBI taxonomy): domain Bacteria; kingdom Pseudomonadati; phylum Pseudomonadota; class Alphaproteobacteria; order Rhodobacterales; family Paracoccaceae; genus Paracoccus; species Paracoccus aminophilus. The sequence continues at coordinate 1,540,223 of NC_022041.1, forward strand.
GCTTCGGTCGGTGGTGTTGCCGCAGCAGCAGGCGCGACGCTGGCCGCGCCCGCGATCGCGCAGGAAAGCCCGACCATCAACTGGCGCATGACCTCGTCCTTCCCGAAGTCGACGGATACGCTTTACGGAACCGGCGAATATTTCTGCAAGCTGGTCGAGGAAGCGACCGACGGCAAGTTCAAGATCCAGTCCTTCTCGGCCGGTGAGATCGTGGGCGGCCTGCAGGCGGCCGATGCCGTGACCGAAGGCACCGTGGAAATGGCCCATACGGTCGGCTATTACTACTGGGGCAAGGATCCGGCCTGGGCGGTTGGCTCGGCTGTGCCCTTCTCGCTCAACTATCGCGGCATGAACGCCTGGAACTACAGCGGCGGCGGGATCGAGCTTTACAACCAGTTCCTCGAACAATACGGACTTTACGCTTTGCCCGGCGGCAATACCGGCGTGCAGATGGGTGGGTGGTTCCGCAAGGAAATCAACTCGCTCGAAGATCTCAAAGGGCTGAAATTCCGGGTCGGCGGTTTCGCGGGCTATGTGCTTGAGCGTCTGGGCGTCGTGCCCCAGCAGCTCGCTGGCGGCGACATCTATCCGGCGCTGGAAAAGGGCACGCTCGACGCGGTCGAATTCACCGGCCCTTATGATGACGAAAAGCTCGGCTTCGTGAAGGTCGCGCCCTATTACTATGCGCCCGGCTTCTGGGAAGGCGGCCCGACCGTGCATTTCTTCTTCAGCAAGGAAAAGCTTGAAGGTCTGCCCAAGCATTATCAGGCCATTGTCCGCGCCGCTGCCCGCGCCGCCGACAATTACATGATCGCGTCCTACGACTGGAACAACCCGAAGGCGCTGATGCGTCTCGTGCAAGCCGGGGCCAAGGTGCGCAGCTTCCCACCGGAGTTCATGTCCGCCGCCTTCGACGCCTCGAATACGGTTTACGACGAGATGTCGGCCAAGCACGAATGGTTCAAGAAGCTTTGGGATTCGATCAAGGCGTTCCGCTCGGAGCATTACACCTATACCCAGCTCGTTGATTTCCAATACGATTACTACATGATGCAGCTGAACGGTCAAAAGCGCCTCTGAGCCCCGCGACCACCCCAAAAAGGAAAGGCCCTCGCGATGCGAGGGCCTTTTTCATTGGGTGACTTCGGGGGACGCGCTCAGTTCAGCGCGCCGTCCATACCCGGAGGCGTGCCGAGGCCGGGAAGACTGTTCGCCCCCGAGACCGGCTTTTCGGCCCCCGCAGCGGGCTGGCCGAGGCTCTCTTCAAGGCCCGGCGGCGCGCCAAGGCCCGGCAGGCTGTTCGCGCCGGGGATCGCCGGGGTTGCCGGAGCCTCTGGCGCGGGGGCAAGCCCCGGAAGCGGGGCCAGCCCCGGCAAGCTCTCGGTTCCTGCGGGCGCGGGTGCGAGACCGGGCAGCGGGGCGAGGCCCGGCAGGCCGCCGACACCGCCACCGGTCTCCGACCCGGTCGGCGCGGGCGCAAGCGGCGCCACACCGCCAAGTGGCGGCAGTGAATTGCCGAGGTCCGGCAGCTCGAAGCTCACCTCGGCACCGGGGGTCGCATGGGCGGTCTTATTGCCGGTCACCAGCGTCGGGAACAGCACAACGATCACCGCCATCAGCAATTGCAGCAACATGAAGGGGATCGCGCCGAGATAGATCTGGCCCGAGGTCACGCCCTCGATGGTCTGGCCGGTCACCGGATCGCGATAGGCGCGCTTGGGCGCGACCGAGCGCAGGAAATGCAGCGAGAAGCCGAAGGGCGGATGCATGAACGAAGTCTGCATGACGATCCCAAGGATCACGCCGAACCAGACCAGATCTATCCCGATCGCCTTGGCCGGGGCCACGAGCAGCGGGATGACGATAAAGGCAAGCTCGAAGTAATCGAGGAAGAAGGCCAGGAAGAAGACCAGCGCCGCCACGAAGATGACAAAGCCCATCTCGCCGCCCGGCAGGCTGACCAGAAGATGCTCGATCCACAGATGCCCGTTCACGCCGTAGAAGGTCAGCGAGAACACGCGCGCGCCCATCATGATGAACATGACGAAGGCCGAAAGGCGCGTCGTGCTTTGCAGCGCCTGTCTCAGCAGATCAAGGTTGAGGCGTTTCTTGATGATGGCGAGGACCAAAGCCCCGGCTGCCCCCATCGCGCCGCCCTCGGTCGGCGTGGCGAGGCCGAAGAAGATCGTGCCGAGAACCAGAAAGATCAGCGTCAGCGGCGGGATCAGAACGATCACCACCTGCTGGGCCAGACGCGACATCAGCCCGATCTTCAGATGCTTGTCCAGAAGCGCGACGATATAGGCAAAGACCGCACCGGCGATCAGCCCGATCATATCGGCATTGGCGCCCCAGCTCGGCTCAAGCCAGCGATAGGTGCCATAGGTGACGCCTGCGGTCAGCAGGAAGACCACCAGAAGCGAGGTCACGCCATGGCCAAGCGTGCGCGCCTCTTTCGGCAAAGCCGGGACGAGCGAGGGCTTGAAGATCGAGAGCAGGAAGACAAAGAGGATATAGCTCGCGGTCAGCATCAGCGAGGGCAGAAGCGCGCCCTGATACATCGTGCCGACATCGACCTGAAGCTGGTCGGCCAGAACGATCAGCACGAGCGAGGGCGGCACGATCTGCGCCAAGGTCCCCGAGGCTGCGATGACGCCGGTCGCGACGCGCCGGTCATAGCCGTAGCGCAGCATGATCGGCAGCGAGATCAGCCCCATCGCGATCACCGAGGCCGCAACGACGCCGGTGGTGGCTGCAAGCAGCACGCCGACAAGGATCACCGCATAAGCAAGCCCGCCCCGGATCGGGCCGAAGAGCTGGCCGATCGTGTCGAGAAGATCCTCGGCCATCCCCGATTTTTCAAGGATGATGCCCATGAAGGTGAAGAAGGGGATCGCAAGGAAGGTCTCGTTCGAGAACTGCGTCCACATCCGGTTCGGCAGCGTGCCGAGGAAGTTCCAATCGAGCGAGATCGTCCCACCCGACAGCGGCGCGAGCTCGACCCCGATCAGGAAGAAGAAGAGCCCGTTTGCAGCCAGCGAGAAGGCGACGGGATAGCCCATCAGCAAAAAGGCGATGAGCGACAGGAACATGATCGGCGCCATGTTCTGCGCGATAAGCTCCATAATCATTCTTGGTCTCTCGTCTTTTCTTGGGAGGGCATCCGGCCCGCATCAGGCAAACTGGCATCTAGCAAATTGACATCAGGCAGGGGCACGAAGAGCTTCGTCTTCATGTCGCGCGCAATCGCTTCGGCTTCGGCGTCAAGCGCCTCGTGCTGCGAGAGCCCCGCGCCGATATCAGGCAGCTTGCCCGACAGCACCGCGATGCGCTTGATGATCTCGGAAATCGCCTGAGCCAGCAGCAGGGCAAAGCCCACAAGCAGCATGGCCTTGGCGGGCCAGATCACCAGACCGCCGGCATTGGTCGACATCTCATGCGAGCGGAACGAGCGCATGACCCACGGGTAAAGATACCAGACCATCAGCGTGACGAAAGGCAGCAGGAAGAAGATATGACCGAAGAGGTCGATCCAGTTCTGCGTACGCCGCGACCAACGCGAATAGATCAGGTCGATCCGGATATGCTCGTTTTGCAAAAACGTATAGGCGGCAGCCCCCATGAAGGCGGCGCCAAAGAGATACCATTGCATCTCAAGCCAGGCGTTGGTCTTGTAATATTGCGCAAACCCCGTATCGATCCACAGCCATGAAGCCTTGCGGATGATCGCATTGACGGCGCTGATCAGGATTGCAGCGAGAATGAACCAGCTGACCGCGCGACCGACGATGGTAGTCAGCCGGTCAATGGCGCGGGAAAGGGCCAAGAGCCCGTCCATCGGAACCCCCTTGTATATCGTTTGAATTCCGCGCCCCGGCTCACTTTGGGCAAAGCCGGGAGGGGAGCGGAATTGTTGCAAAAAATGGTGAACGTGCCATACGTTCGATCCAGTTGAGATTCTACAGCTTTTCGGCCATGGCGGCCACAAGCGCCAACAAGGCGCCGACCTCTCCGCTTTGCTGGATCGCGCCGAAAACATCCCCGGTCGCGCCGCCAAGTTTCTGATATGCCATGCGTTTGACATAAAGCTGTGCGAAGGCGCAGCCGAAAATCACCGCGAGAAATGGCCATAGACCCGGCCATGCCCCCGAAAGTGACGCGACGGCACAAAGCGCTAGCGCGCTTGTCTGGGCCAGAACAACCCCCATGGCGTTAGGCTGGCCGGCGGATTTGCCAAGCCCGTCGGTGCGTGCAGGTTTCATCAGCGCCATCGCCGTGACCATGCCCGCGCGCGATAGCGCCGGGATTACCAGAAGGGCTGCCACAGCGGCGACGGGAGCAAGGCTTGCCAAGGCCGCCACCCGCAAAGCCGTCACCAGCCCAAGCGTCAGCGCGCCATAAGAGCCGATGCGGGAATCGCGCATGATCTCGAGCCGTCGTGCGGGGTCGCGCCCGCCCAGACCGTCTGCCAGATCGGCCAACCCGTCCTCATGAAGCCCGCCCGTGAGCCAGATCTGCACCCCGACCGCCAGAAGCGCGGCCAACACCGGCGTCAGGCCAAGCCAGAGCGCCACGCCATAAACCAGCCCCGCCCCCGCGCCGATCACCAGACCGACCAGCGGAAACGCCCAGGCCGCGCGCGCAAGCGGCGGCGGATGGGCGGGCAAGAACCGCCCCAGCGGCAGCCGGGTCAGCCAGACCAGCGCCAGAACCGCCTCGGCCAAGGCGTTACGCACCAATTCCCGCCTCGGCGAAAGTGGCCATGCCGTTGTGGCATTCGAGCGCGGCGCGCAAAAGCATCAGCGCAACCGCCGCGCCGCTGCCCTCGCCCAGCCGCATATCGAGCGCCACGACCGGCTCTTTGCGCAAAGCGGCGACAAGGCGGTGATGCCCGGGCTCGGCGCTCAGATGGCCGATCAGGCAATGATCGAGCGCAGTCGCATCGTCACGCAGCAAGACGGCGGCCGCGGCCGAGCAGATGAAACCGTCGAGGATGACCGGAAGGCCAAGCGCGCGGGCGCGCTGCACCGCGCCGCAGATCGCCGCCTGTTCGCGCCCGCCGAAAGCGGCCAGCGTGTCGCGCGTCGTCCGCACGCCCCGGTGACGGGCAAGCCCCTCATCGACGACCCCGGCCTTCCGCGCGAGGCCGTCCGCATCCGAGCCGGTGCCCGGTCCGACCCAATCGCGCCCGGTGCCGCCAAACGTCGCGGCGGCCAGAGCGGCAGCGATGGTCGAATTGCCGATCCCCATTTCGCCCAAGACCAGCACGTCGGCCTTGCGATCAACTGCGGCGGCGCCGCGCGCCATCGCGGCCTCGACCTCGGCCAAGCTCATCGCAGGACCGGCGGTGAAATCGGAGGTCGGCTGGTCAAGATCCAGCGCCACGACCGAAAGCTCCGCCCCGGCAATCCGGCAGATCTGGTTGATCGCGGCCCCGCCCGCCTCGAAATTCCGCACCATCAGCGCGGTGACCTCTTGCGGGAAAGGATTGACGCCGCGCATGCAAATGCCGTGATTTCCGGCGAAAACCACCGCCTGCGCCCGCTCGATCCGAGGATCGGGCCGACCCTGCCAGCCCGCCATGAATTCGGCGAGGCTTTCGAAACGGCCAAGTGAGCCCGGCGGTTTGGTAAGCTGCATCTGGCGTGCGCGCGCCTCGCGGGCGGCGGTTTCGTTAAATTCGGCCAAAATCATGCTCCTGCGGTTTCAGCCGTAGCGGCAGACCGCTGACAGCCATCCAGACCTCATCCGCGATTTCGGCCACGGCTTGGTTCATCCAACCGTGTTCATCGCGAAAGCGTCTGGCGAGTTTGTTGTCGGGGACAATGCCCAGCCCAAGCTCATTGGTCACGAGCACCACCGGAGAGGCCTGCGCGGCGAGGACATGGCAGAGCGCCGCGACATCGGCGCGCCCTTCCAGATTGGCGAGCCACAGCGTCAGGCAATCGACCAGCCGCACCCCCTGCCCGTCGCTTCGCACCAAGGCGCCGGCAAGATCGCGCGGCTCTTCGATCGTCGTCCAGCCCGCGCCGCGACGGTCGCGATGCAGCCCGATACGCTGCGTCATTTCCTCGTCGAAAGGCTCGGCCGTGGCGATATAGATCGCCGGTCCCCCAAGCCGCGCAACCAGCTTTTCTGCAAGCACGGACTTACCCGAGCGCGCGCCGCCGGTCACAAGATGAATACGGTTCTTCTGTCCCATGGGGCGGTTTTCCCATGAACGCGGCGCAGTTGGAACCCCGCATGACGCTTGCCGGATTTGTCCGATTAGGTCAATTCTAAGAGAGTGCAATTCGTATCCCCACCGAAGTGGAGAAGACCTCATGCAAAAACTTTTCCTGACCACGGCGCTTTTCTGCGCGCTCGCCGCCCCGAGCTTCGCGGCAAAGCCCGCCGAGGGCGAAAAGCTGGCCGACAAGCAAGAGCTGAATTACTGGCTGCTTGACGCGCTGAAAACGCTCGACCCCGGCAAGAACACCGACCGTGAGGGCTCTGATGCCCTACGCCAGCTTTTTGAAGGTTTGATGAACGAGGACCTTCACGGCGCGGTGGTTCCGGGCGTTGCCGAGAGCTATGAGGTCAGCGACGACAAGAAGACCTACACCTTCCATCTGCGCGACGCGAAATGGTCGAATGGCGATCCGGTCACGGCCAATGACTTCGTCTATGCATGGCGCCGCGTCGCCGATCCGGCGACGGCCAGCGAATATGCCTGGTTTCTGGAGCTGATGAATGTCGAAAATGCCAGTGCCGTGGTCAAGGCCGAGAAAAAGCCCGATGAGCTTGGCGTCAAGGCGCTGGATGATAAGACGCTTGAGGTCAAGCTGACCGCCGCGACCCCCTACTTCCTTAAGACTCTGGCTCATCCCGCGACCTTCCCGGTGCCGCAAAAGGTGATCGAGGCCGAGGGCGACAAATGGACTCAGGCCGGAAAGCTCGTGAGCAACGGCGCTTATAAGCTCGACCGCCATGATCTGGGCGTGCAGGCGGTGATGAGCAAGAATGACAATTACTGGGATGCGGCGAATACCGTTCTGACCACCCTGCGCTTCGTCACGGTGAACGACCAGAACATCGGCCTGACGCGCTATCTGGCCGGAGAGCTCGACTGGATGGACCGCACCCCGGCGGGGCAGTTCCCGCGGCTTCAGAAGGAATATCCCGATCAGGCGGTCTCGGTGCCGGATGCCTGCTCTTACGCCTATCTCTTCAATCTGTCCGATAAGGGCCCGAAAGAGCTCAAGGATTTGCGCGTGCGTCAGGCTTTGTCCTATGCCGTCGATCGCGACATCATTGTCGACAAGGTGCTGCAGGGCGGCCAGAAACCGGCCTATTGGTGGACCCATTGGGCGGTCGAAGGCTTCCAGAAGCCCGATATCGAAATGGGGAAATGGACTCAGGCCGAGCGTGTCGAAAAGGCGAAGGCACTTCTCAAGGAAGCCGGATACGGTCCTGAAAATCCGTTGAAAATCACCATTCAGTATAACACCTCGGACGACCACAAGAAACTTGCCGTCGCCGTCCAGCAGTTCTGGAAACAGATCGGCGTTCAGGCCGAGCTTGCGAATTATGAATGGAAGGTTCACACCGACCGGCTGCAAAATCAGGACTTCCAGGTCGCTCGCTATGCCTGGTGCGCCGATTACAACGAGCCCTCGACCTTCCTCGATTATTTCCGCACCGGCGGCTATAACAACGGCAAATGGTCAAATGCCGAATATGACAAGCTGCTCGAAGAAGCAAAGACCGCCGCCGACACCGGCCCGATCTACAAAAAGGCCGAAGAGGTGCTGATCGGCGATATGGCTCTGGTCCCGGTCTATCACTATTCCAAACCGATGATGATCAAGCCCGATCTGCGCGGCTGGCCCAAGGACAATGTGATGAACGACTGGTACGCCAAGGATATGTATCGGGTCGCGCCCTAAGCCTGTTCACGGGCTGGCCCTTCGGGGCCGCCCTTTCCGGTTTGTCCGGCACCTTGCCTTGGGAACCTGTACATGTTCGGTTTCATTTTGCGGCGTCTTTCCATCGCCATTCCGACCCTGCTTTTATTGATCCTTGTTTCATTTCTTCTGATGCATGCCGCGCCCGGCGGGCCGTTCACGCAAGAGCGCCAGTTGCCGCAGCAGGTGCTCGACAATCTCAATGCGAAATATGGGCTGAATGATCCGCTCTGGATGCAGGTCGGCAGCTATATCTGGGGAATCGTTGCGCATTTCGACTTCGGGCCAAGCTTCGTCTATCCTGACCGCAGCGTGAACCAGATCATTGCCGCGGGTTTCCCGGTGACGCTGACCTATGGCGCGATTGCCTTTGTGCTGGCGGTGGTCGTGGGCGTCGCCTTGGGCACGGTCGCCGCGATCCGGCACAACAGCTGGCTCGATTACCTGGCGGTAGGCACCTCGATCACCGCGCAGGTTCTGCCGAATTTCGTCATGGCGCCGCTTCTCGTGCTGGTCTTCACGCTGTGGCTCGGCTGGCTGCCCGGAGGCGGCTGGGGCGGGCCGATTTACTGGATCATGCCGGTGATCGCCATGTCGACGAGCTTCATGGCCTCGATCGCGCGGATCACGCGGTCCTCGATGCTGGAAGTGCTCAGCTCGAACCACATCCGCACCGCCCGCGCCAAGGGGCTCTCGGAGCGCAAGGTCATCCTGCGCCATGCGCTCAAACCCGCGCTTTTGCCGGTGATTTCCTATCTCGGCCCGGCGTTTGTGTCGATGGTGACGGGCTCGGTGGTGATCGACATGTATTTCTCGACCGGAGGGATCGGGCGCAGCTTCGTCGATTCCGCGCTCAACCGCGATTACGCGGTGATGATGGGGATCACCATCCTTGTCGGGGCGCTGACCATTCTGTTTTCGCTGATTGTCGATGTGCTTTATGCATGGATCGACCCCAAGATCAGGTATTGATGCTATGACCATGATCGATCAACAGAAAATGAAGGGCTTCGCCGAGCGCATGGCGGGCGCCGAGGTCAAGGGCCGCAGCCCATGGGCCGATGCAAGGCGTCGCTTTCGCCGCAACAAGGCGGCCATGGTCGGGCTGGTCATCCTGATCCTCGTCGGGCTTTTTGCGATCTTCGGCAGCTATCTGGCGACCTGGTCGAATGAGGAAATGGATTTCTCGATCATGGGACAGGCGGCCGAGCTTGGCGCGCCCAGTTGGTCGAGCGGGCATTATTTCGGCACCGACAATCTCGGCCGCGATCTCTATTCACGCACGGTTCAGGGCACGCAGGTCTCGCTTCTGGTCGGGCTGATCGGCGCCGCGATCGCGGTCGTGGTCGGCACGCTTTACGGCGCAGTCGCGGGCTATGCCGGTGGGCGCGTCGACACGATCATGATGCGCCTTGTCGATGTGCTTCTGGCCATTCCTTACATGTTCGTCCTCATCCTGCTTTTGGTGATGTTCGGGCGGTCGATGTCGATGCTCTTTTTGGGCATCGGGCTGATCTCGTGGCTGGAAATGTCAAGAATCGTTCGAGGTCAGACGCTTACGCTGAAGAACCGAGAATTTATCGAGGCCGCGCGCGCCACGGGCGTGCCCGCTTGGAGGATCATCCTGCGCCATATCGTGCCGAACCTTCTGGGTGTCGTCGCGGTCTATGCCACGCTTTTGGTGCCGCTGATGATCCTGTCGGAAAGCTTCATCAGCTTTCTCGGCCTTGGCGTGCAGGAGCCTCTGACCTCATGGGGCGCGCTGATTTCTGAGGGCGCGGGGACGATGAATTACGGCACGCTCTGGCAGCTCCTCTTCCCGCTTTTCTTCTTCTGCATCACGCTTTTCGCCTTCTTCTTCGTTGGCGACGGGCTGCGCGATGCGCTTGATCCGAAGGACCGCTGACATGCTTTTAGAGGTCAAGGACCTGAATGTCCGCTTTCGCACCACCGATGGCGAGGTCAGCGCGGTCAATGGCATCGACCTGACGCTCGACCGGGGCGAGACGCTTGGCATCGTCGGCGAAAGCGGCTCTGGCAAAAGCCAGTTCGCATTTTCGATCATGGGGCTTTTGGCCAAGAACGGACGGGCGAGCGGTTCTGTCCGCTTTGACGGGCGCGAGATCCTGAATGCGCCGATCAAGGAGCTGAACAAGATCCGCGCCGAAAAGATCGCCATGGTCTTTCAAGACCCGATGACCAGCCTCAACCCCTATATGCGGGTCTCGGACCAGATGGCCGAGGTCTTGATGCTGCACAAGGGCATGGGCAAGGCACAGGCGGTCGCCGAAAGCGTGCAGATGCTCGATGCGGTCAAGATCCCCGATGCCAAGGGCCGGATCCGACTTTATCCGCATGAATTCTCGGGCGGGATGCGCCAGCGGGTGATGATCGCCATGTCGCTGCTCTGCCGGCCCGAGCTTTTGATCGCCGATGAGCCGACCACCGCGCTCGATGTGACGGTTCAAGCGCAGATTATGGAGCTTCTCGCCGATCTCCAGCGCGAATTCGGCATGGCGATGATCCTGATCACCCATGATCTCGGCGTGGTCGCGGGCTCGTGCGAGCGGGTTGTGGTGATGTATGGCGGCCGCATGATGGAGAAGGGTCCGACCGATCCGATCTTCGCCGCGCCGTCCCACCCCTATACGCAGGGGCTTTTGGCCGCGATCCCGCGCATCGACCAGAAGGGCGAAGAGCTCTCGGCGATCCCGGGCAGCCCGCCCAATATGACCGCGCCGCCGCCGGGCTGTCCCTTCGCGCCGCGCTGCGGTTTCGAGATGGAGATCTGCACGCGCGAGATGCCGCCGCTTCTGCCCTTCGGCACCGCGCGCGCCCGCGCCTGTCATTCCCCGATCGCCAATGTCTGGGCGGGACCGATCGTGAAGCCCGAGACGGCCGCGCTCGCAGAGGAGGCCGACCATGCCCATTGACCGGCCCCAGAGCGCCCCGCTGCTGTCGGTGCGCGATTTGCGTGTCACTTTCGCCGTCCGCCGCGATGGCGATCTGCCTTGGACGAAGCCGCATCTTCTGCAAGCGGTCGGCGGGGTCGATTTCGATCTGATGCCCGGGCAGACGCTTGGCATCGTCGGCGAAAGCGGCTCTGGCAAATCGACGCTGGCACGGGCGCTGATCGGCCTTGTTTCGGCAACCGGGACGGCAAGATGGGGTGACGGCACCAATCTGATCGGTCTCTCGCCCCGAAAAATGCTGAAATATCGTGGGGATATTCAGATGATCTTCCAAGATCCTCTGGCCAGTCTCAACCCGCGTATGACCGTGGGCCAGATCATCGCCGAGCCCCTGACCACGCATCACCCCGAGCTTGGCCGCGCCGAGGTCAAGTCGCGTGTCAAGGATATGATGGATCGGGTCGGGCTTTTGCCCAACCAGATCAATCGCTATCCGCATGAGTTCTCTGGCGGGCAATGCCAGCGCATCGGCATCGCCCGGGCGCTGATCGTGCGCCCGAAGCTCATTATCTGCGATGAGCCGGTTTCGGCGCTGGATGTCTCGATCCAGGCGCAGGTCATCAATCTTCTGGCCGAGCTCCAGCGCGATCTTGGCCTTGCCCTGATCTTCATCGCCCACGACCTCTCGGTGGTGAAGCATATCAGCAACCGGGTGCTGGTGATGTATCTCGGCCGGGTCATGGAGATCGCCGAGGCCGAGGCGCTTTATGACCGCCCCGAGCACCCCTATACGCAGGCGCTTTTGTCCGCCGTCCCGATCCCCGACCCGGTGCGCGAGCGCGCCAAGTTGGTCGTGCCCCTGCGCGGAGAGCTGCCCTCGCCAATGGCACCGCCCTCGGGCTGCGTCTTTCGCACCCGCTGCCCGCGCGCGCAGGAGCTTTGCGCCCGCGAGCGTCCCGCGCTTCATGGACCCGATCACCACCTGACCGCCTGCCATTTCCCCGGACCGCTCACGCCAGAGGAGATCGGGTTGCGTCCCATGGTCGCAGCCCCGGCCCCGGCCCTGACCGGATCCATGTAAAGTGGGCGTTATTTCGGCCCCTTTCGGTATGATTTTCCACCGTCCGAGGTTGTGACCCTGGGGGGAGTGCGACTATGATCGCGCCAACATATACAAAAATCTAAAAAGGACGCGGATGGTCGGGCAGAACCTGTTGATCATGCTTGTGGCCCTGCCGTTTCTTGCGGCGGGCGCAGCAGCCACCCTTCCCAGCACAGCACGCAATGCCGAGGCGTGGATCTCTGGCTTGACCATGCTGGCCATGCTGGGAATTCTTGCAGTGATCCGGCCCGAGGTCGCGGATGGTGGCAAGGTCATCTCCACGATCACCTGGGTCGATGCGCTTGGGTTGAACCTCAAGTTCCGCATCGACGGCTTTTCCTGGCTGATGATGGTTCTGGTCTCGGGGATCGGCCTTCTGGTCGTGCTCTATGCCCGCTACTACATGAGCCCCGAAGACCCGATCGCGCGCTTTTTCTCTAGCCTGATGGCCTTTGCCGGGGCGATGAGCGGCGTGATTTTGTCGGGCAATATCATCATGCTGGTCGTCTTCTGGGAGATGACGAGCCTGACCTCCTTCCTGCTGATCGGCTATTGGCACCACCGTCAGGACGCGCGCGACGGCGCGCGCATGGCACTGATCGTCACCGGCGCGGGCGGGATCTGCCTGCTTTTGTCGATGATCCTTCTGGGCCAGATCGTCGGGAGCTATGATCTCGAAACGGTTCTGAATTCGGGACCGGTGATTCGCGCCCATCCGCTTTATCTGCCGGTGCTTGGCCTCTTCCTGATGGGTGCCTTCACCAAATCGGCGCAGTTCCCCTTCCAGTTCTGGTTGCCGAATGCGATGGCCGCGCCAACGCCGGTGTCGTCCTATCTGCATTCCGCGACCATGGTGAAGGCCGGGGTCTTCCTGCTCGTCCGTTTCGAGCCCGCGCTTGGCGGCACCGATGTCTGGTTCCAGGTCGTCACCGGGATCGGGATGCTGACCCTGCTGATCGGCGCAGTGGCCGCCCTTTTCCAGCACGATCTCAAGGGCCTGCTGGCCTATTCGACGATCAGCCATCTTGGTCTGATCACGGCGCTGGCCGGGATCGGCAGCCCCGATGCGATTGTCGCCGCGATCTTCCACATCGTGAACCATGCGGTCTTCAAGGCCTCGCTCTTCATGACCGCCGGGATCATCGACCACGAGACCGGCACGCGCGACATGCGCAAGCTCTCGGGGATTGCGCGCTATATGCCGGTGACAGCGACGCTGGCGATCATCGCCTCGGGGGCAATGGCCGGGGTGCCGCTGCTCAACGGGTTCCTTTCGAAGGAGATGTTCTTCGAGGCGACCTCGATGTGGAACAACGGCAGCTTCCTCGACAATGCCCTGCCTTATGTCGCGACTTTGGCCGGGGCCTTCAGCGTCGCCTATTCGCTGCGCTTCATCGTCTCGGTCTTCTTTGGCCCTCCCGCCAAGGCACTGCCGAAGCTCCCGCACGAGCCGCCCGCGCTGATGCGCTGGCCGGTGATCGTGCTGGTGGTGATCTGCCTCGCCGTCGGCATCCTGCCGGCCGCGACCCTTGGCCCCGCGCTGCATGACGCGGCCTATGCGGTTCTTGGCGCGGATCTACCCTATTACAGCCTCAAGATCTGGCATGGCGTCAATGTCGCGCTGATCATGAGCATTATCGCCATGGCCGTGGGCGTCGTGATCTATCTGCTTGGCCGCAATCAGATCGAGCGCGGCCCTGAGGGCCCGCCGCTGATGCGTCATCTGCGCGGCGCCGAGATCTATGACAAGGTGCTCTCGGTTCTGACCATTCGTCTGCCGAAGCAACTTTTGCAGATCACCCGCGCCTCCGGGCTGCAAGCGCAGCTGCGGATCATGGTGCTTCTGACGCTGCTGGCGGGCTGGCTGGCGCTTCTGCCGCTGAGCTGGAACATCTCGATGCCCGAGATCGCGTTGCGCGAAACCATTTTCGGGCTTTTGTGGATCGTCGGCGCGATCTGCGCGATCGGCGCGGCCTGGCAGGCGCATTACTACCGCTTTGCCGCGCTGATCCTGCTTGGCGGCGCGGGTCTTGTGACCTGCGCGACCTTCGTCTGGCTGTCGGCACCTGATCTTGCGGTGACCCAGCTTCTGGTCGAGATCGTCACGACGGTGCTGCTTCTCCTTGGCATGCGCTGGCTGCCCAAACGCGACCCGAGCATTCCGCGCGATCAAAGCCTGCGCGCCAAGTTCCGGCGCCGCTCGGATCTGCTGATCGCGATTGCCTGCGGCGCAGGCATGACCGCGATTTCCTTCGCGATCCTGATGACGACGCCGCGCAGCTCGATTGGCGACTGGTTCCTGCGCCATTCCTATTCGGAAGGCGGCGGCACCAATGTCGTGAACGTCATTCTGGTCGATTTCCGCGCCTTCGACACATTCGGCGAGATCACGGTTCTGGCCGCGGTGGCGCTGACCTGTTTCGCGCTGCTGCGCCGCTTCCGGCCCTCGTTTGAAAGCGTCGAGCCGCCATCGCCGCAGCGCGAGCAAAATGCCTCGACGCTTTATAACTACCTCTATGTGCCGCAAATCCTGATGCAATGGCTCTTTGCGCCGATCATCCTGATGTCGGCCTATCTCTTCTTCCGCGGCCATGACCTGCCGGGCGGCGGTTTTGCCGCCGGGGTGACGCTGGCGATCGGGCTTTTGCTGCAATATCTTGCGGCGGATGTGCGTTGGGTCGAGGCGCGGCTGATCGTCCTGCCGGTGCGCTGGATCGCGGTCGGCCTGACCATCGCCACGCTGACCGGCGCTGGAGCCTGGATCTTTGGCTATCCGTTCCTCTCGGCCCATGCGCAATATATCGACGTGCCGGTCATCGGGAAGGTGCCCTTCTCGACGGCGATGGGCTTTGACCTCGGGGTCTTCTCGCTGGTGGTTGGAGCCATCGTGCTGATGCAGATCGCGATTGCTCACCAATCCATGCGGATCGGGCCTCGCAAACGGGAATCGGCGGAAACCGAAGAGCTCGAAAAGCTCGAAGAGAAGCTTGAAGAGGAGGCGCTCTGATGGAACTCATCCTGTCACTCGCCATTGGCGTTCTGGTCGGATCGGGGGTCTGGCTGATCCTGCGCCCCCGCACCTTCCAGCTGATCGTCGGGCTGTGCCTGCTGGCTTACGGCGTCAATCTCTTCATCTTCGCGATGGGCCGCCTTTACATCGGCGCCGCGCCGATCATGCCCAAAGGCGGCTTTGTCGACCCGACCACCTACGCCGATCCGCTGCCTCAGGCTCTGGTCCTGACGGCCATCGTCATCAGCTTCGCGACGACCGCGCTCTTTCTGGTCGTCATGATTGCCGCCCGCGGTGCCACCGGCACTGACCATGTCGACGGAAAAGAACGCGATCAATGACCCCGGAAACCTATGTCCCCAGCCATCTGCTGATCGCGCCGCTTCTGATCCCGATCGTCGCGGGCGCCTTGATGCTGTTTTACGACGACAAGCTGCGCAAGATTAAGCTCGGCATCGGCCTCGCGGCGATCGTGGCGCTGTTCTTCGTCTCGCTTGAGCTGATTTCCCGGGTCAAGGGTGATGCTCTGGGCGGCGGCGAGACCATCGTTGCGACCTATCTTCTCGGCGATTGGCCGGTGCCGATTGGCATCGTGCTGGTCGTTGACCGGCTCTCGGCCATGATGGTGATGCTGACGACCCTGATCGCGGCCCCGGCGCTGATCTATGCCGCCGCCGGTTGGCAGGGCAAAGGCCAGCATTTCCACACGCTTTTCCAGCTTTTGCTCGCCGGGGTGATTGGCGCTTTCCTGACCGGAGACCTCTTTAACCTCTTCGTCTTCTTCGAGGTGATGCTGGCGGCCTCTTACGGTCTGATGCTGCATGGATCGGGCCCCGAGCGGATCAAGCAGGGCCTTCATTACATCGCGATCAACCTGGCCGCTTCGCTGCTTTTCCTGATCGGCGCGGCTTTGGCCTATGGCACGACCGGCACGCTCAACATGGCGGATATGTCGCGCGTCGTGCCGCTTCTGGATCCGGCGCAGCGCATGATGTTCCATGCTGCGGCCGCCTTCCTCGGGCTGGCGTTCCTCACCAAAGCGGCGATCTGGCCGTTGTGCTTCTGGCTACCTTCGACCTATGCCGCAGCCTCGCCGCCTGCCGCCGCGAGCTTTGCGATTATGACCAAGGTCGGGCTTTATGTGCTCTTGCGGCTGGCGACGCTGCTCTTTGGCCATGATGCCGGGATCTCGGCAGGCTTTGGCGGGCCGGTGCTTATTCTGGGCGGGATGGCCACGATTGCTTACGGCATGTTCGGCGTGCTCGGCGCGCAAGGCGTCGCGATCAAGGGCGGCTATATCGCGCTGATTTCCTCGGGAACGGTGCTGAGTGCGGTCGGAATTTCGCTGATCGGCGGCGGCACCGAGATCCTCTCTGGTGCGCTGTTCTATCTCATCGGCTCGACCGTGGCGATCAGCGCCTACTTCCTTCTGGCCGAGCCGGTCGGGCGCGGCTGGGAGGGCAAAGGCGAGGATGACACCCAAGGCCCCGATCCCGTGGCCGAGCGGTGGGCGCCGATGATGGGCACGGTCGAGGACGAAACCGCGCCTGCGTCGGATCGCACCGCACCTTGGTCGGCGCTTGGCTTTTCCTTCGCGCTGATCGCGGCGATCCTTGCCGGCCTGCCACCCTTTCCGGGCTTCATCGGCAAGGTCGCGATGCTGTCGGGAGCCTTCCACGACAACACCAGCGCAAGCGGCGCAATCCCGACCATTCTCTGGGTCTATGCGGCTTTGCTGATCTTGTCGGGCTTTGCTGTCCTCGTCTCGCTCGTGCGGCTGGGGATCCGGCGGTTCTGGGCCTCTGGCAAACCGCCCGAGCGGATGCTGGCACTAGAGATCGTGCCGGTCTTCCTGATCCTCGCCATGTTGGTCTTGCAAACCGTCAAGGCCGGGCCGCTCTTGAACTATACCCATGCCACGGCGCTCGATCTGGCCGCGCCCGCGGTCTATCGCAATGCGGTGCTCTCTGCCCCGGTTGTCGCCGATAGCGGAGGGTCGCATTGATGAGCCGGTATCTTCCCCATCCGATCCTCTCCGTCGCGCTTGTCCTGATGTGGATGGTGTTGACGCGGTTTTCGCTTGGCAACCTGATCCTCGGCGGCGGTATCGCGACGCTGGCGGGCTGGGTGGTGAGCCGCCTGCGCCCGAAACGCGTCGTCGTCGGCAGCTGGAGCGCGATTTTCAAGCTCGCCGGGATCGTCGGCTATGACATCCTGAAATCGAATATCGAGGTTGCGAAGCTGATCATCGCGGGCACGCGCCGCTCGGATCGCATCGCGGGCTTTCTCCATATTCACCTGCGTCTGACCGATCGCAACGCGCTGGCGCTTTTGTCGATCATCATCACCTCGACCCCCGGCACAGCTTGGGTCGAATATGACCCGGAAGAGGGGCTGCTGCTGCTGCATATCCTTGACCTGCGCGAAAGCCAGGATTGGCAGGTCATTATCCGCGACCGCTACGAAAGCCTGCTGATGGAGATTTTCGAATGACCGCCGCAAGCTTTTTGCATTTTGCACTGACCTATGCCCAGCTTTGCCTGATCCTGGCTTTTGCCTTGGCCTCGTGGCGGATGCTCAAGGGCCCGCGCGCGCAGGATCGCGTGTTGGCGCTGGACACGATGTATGTCGATGCCATGCTGCTGTTTCTTGTGATCGGGATCGGCAATGGCAATCTCTTCTTCTTCGAGGCCGCCGCCGTCATCGCCATTGTCGGCTTTGTCGCGACTGCCTCTTTGGCGAAATTCCTGATGCGCGGCGAGGTCATCGAATGAACGGCCATATCGAGACCCTGCCCGGCTGGGCAGCCATCCTGATCGCAGTCCTGCTGATCATCGGCGCCAGTCTGACGCTGCTCGGGAATATCGGGCTGATCCGTTTTCGCAGCTTCTACGAGCGACTTCATGCGCCGACGCTCGGGGCGAGCTGGGGGACGGCGTCGATCATCCTCAGCTCGATGCTGATGTTTTCGGTGCTGAACGGGCGGCTGATCATCCACGAGATCATCATCGGGATCTTCCTGCTGGTCACGACCCCGGTCACGATGATGCTGCTGGGCCGCGCGGCCTTGCGCCGCGATCGCAGCCGGGGGCTGGTCATCACCAATGAAAGCCGCGACCCCGATCCCGATACCAAGCAGCCCTGAGGGGACCGCGATCCGCAGCGTATGAAAAAGGGGCCTCTCGGCCCCTTTTTTGTTTCTCTCTCTAAGCGGCTTAAGCCCGCGATTGCGCCAGAACCGCGCGCAGCTGGCTTGGATCGACCGCATCGGTGACAAAGGCCTGACCAATGCCATGGGCCAGAATGAAGCGCAGCTTGCCGGCCTCGACCTTCTTGTCCTGCGCCATCAGCGCGATCAGCCCCTCGTCATCGGGCAGAGCCCCGGCGATATCGGCAATCCGCGTCGGCAGGCCCATTTTCGCAAAATGCGCCGCAACCCGCGACGGCGCCTCTTGCGCGCAAAGCCCTTGCCGGGCCGAAAGATCAAAGGCCAGCACGCAGCCGATCGCCACACCTTCGCCATGCAGCAGCCGGTCGGAATAGCCCGTCGCCGCCTCAAGCGCGTGGCCGAACGTATGGCCGAGGTTCAAAAGCGCGCGCTCGCCCTGCTCGGTCTCATCACGCTGGACGATCCCCGCCTTCATCGCGACCGAATGCCGCACCGCCTCGGCGCGGCGCACCGGGTCTGCGGCCAGTTCAGTCGCATTGGCTTCGAGCCATTCGAAGAAACGCTCGTCGCCCAGAAGCCCGTATTTCGCGACCTCGCCATAGCCTGCGCGGAAATCGCGCGGGGTCAGCGTGTCGAGGACGTCGATATCGGCGAGCACCAGCGAGGGTTGGTGAAAGGCGCCGATCAGGTTCTTGCCCTGCGGGCTGTTGATCCCGGTCTTGCCGCCAACCGAGCTGTCGACCTGCGCGAGAAGCGTCGTCGGGATCTGCACGAAGCGCACACCGCGCCGCAGGATCGCCGCAGCAAAGCCCGCGAGATCGCCGATCACACCGCCGCCGAAGGCGATGACCAGATCCTTGCGCTCGATCTTTTGCGAGATCAGCCATTCGACGGTTTCGCCAAGTTTGTCCCAGCGTTTCGTGGCCTCGCCCGCGGGCAGGATCAGCGCCTCGGCCTCGATCCCCGAAGCGGCGAGCGCAGCCTGCAACCGGGCAAGATGAAGCCCGGCCACGGTTTCATCGGTGACGATGGCGGCGCGGCGGCGACCGAAAAGCGCGGTAATGCGCGTGCCAGCATCCCCGATCAACCCGCGTCCGATGGCGACATCATAGCTGCGATCGCCCAGATCGACGTTAACCTGATCGGCTTGAACCTGATCGCGATGAGCCTGATCGCCCTGAACCGTGGTGGCAGTCATTTTTTCTCCAGAACTTCGGGGAAGGCCGCGCGGATCGCCTCGATCACCCGCATCGAGGTCTGCTCGACGGTATCGGGGCGCTGCGCGGTCACAGTCAGATCGGCCTCGGCATAGACCGGGCGGCGCTCGGCCAGAAGGCGTTCGAGCGTGCCTTTGGGATCGGCAGTCAACAAAAGCGGACGCGTCGGGCGCAGCTTGACGCGGTGCCAGAGGGTTTCGAGGTCGCAGTCAAGCCAGATCGAAATTCCCTTGCCCCGGATCAACTCGCGGTTCTGCGGCTGGATGAAGGCGCCGCCGCCGGTCGAGATGATGCTGGGCCGTCCCGAGAGCATCCGCGACAGCACCTCCGATTCGCGCGCGCGAAAGAAGGCTTCGCCGTCGCGGGCGAAGATCTCGGTGATCGACATGGTCGCGGCGCGCTCGATCTCGGCATCGGTGTCGATGAAGGGAACCTGCAATCTTTTGGCCAGATCGGTTCCGACGGCGGTCTTGCCCGCTCCCATCATTCCGATCAGCACGATATTGCGGCGCATTTCCGGTCCTTTGCCTTTTCTGACGATGCTGCGACTGAATGGCGTGATCTTTACCGGAATGCCATATATATTCCACACCGACCGGCGTAGAACCGGACAAGAAAAACACGAAGTGAGGCGAAGGACCTG
Organism: Paracoccus aminophilus JCM 7686; assembly: GCF_000444995.1. Lineage (NCBI taxonomy): Bacteria > Pseudomonadati > Pseudomonadota > Alphaproteobacteria > Rhodobacterales > Paracoccaceae > Paracoccus > Paracoccus aminophilus. The sequence goes on from NC_022041.1 coordinate 1,560,222, forward strand.
TGATGCGGCTGCTTGGATTGATCGTTGTGCTTGTGGTGCTGGCTGTGGCCGGGCTGACGGGCTACGCCTATGTCGGCGATATGAAGGCAGATCCCAAGGAGATGCGCGTCCCGGTCGAGCTTGATCTCGGCAGCCCCGCCACCGACACACCTGCGGCTGTCACTCCGGCTGCGGCACCCGCCCCTGAGGCAGAGACCCCGGCCCCCGCGCCCGCCGCTCCGGCCAGCGACAACACCCAACCGGATGCGCATGACCTCGATTGACCCGAAAGTCTGGCTGATCGCCACGACGCTGGCGCTTTTGCCGCTGGAGCTGGCCGCACGTCCGCCTTTGTCGGCGAGCGACTGGCTGTCTGGCACCGTGCAAGAGCCTCAGCGCCAATCGGGCTGGCGCCCGGGCGACGCCAAACCCAAGGATGCCGCGAAGAAATCGCGCTCGGATCTGGCGAAATCGGGCTCGGTTGAGCCGGTCGGCGTGACCCGGCTTGGCGAAGGCAACCCCGATATCCGGGGCACGGTTTCGGCGCGCGCGGCGGGCCTGCCGGCCGATCTTTGGGGCGAAACCGACGCGGGCACGCTCGCGCAATTGGTGCGGGCGCAAAATCCCCATTTGCCAGCCTTGCGCCGTCTGCTGCGTCGGGTTCTGGCGGCGCGGCTTGACCCGCCGATGCTGACCGACAAATCGCAAGAGGGTGCGCTTTACCTCGCCCGCGTCGACAAATTGCTCGATATGGGGGCGACCGGCGCGGCGCAGGAGCTGCTCAATGCGGCTGGCCCCGGCGATCCGCAGCGCTTTCGCAGGCTGTTCGACATCGCGCTTCTGTCGGGCGACGAAGGCCGCGCCTGCGATACGATGGATGCGACGCCCGGCATTGCGCCCAGCTTTCAGGCGCGGATCTTCTGCCTCGCGCTTGGCGGCGATTGGGCGGCGGCCTCGCTGGTCCATTACGGTGCGGTGACCTTGGGCGAGATGGACCCCGAGACCTCGCAGCTTCTGGCCTCTTATCTCGATGACGGCTTTTCCGACACCAATGAAATCTTGCAGGTGCCGAAGACGGTCACGCCGCTGACCTATCGGCTGTTTGAAGCCATCGGCCAACCCCTGCCCTCTGCCAGCCTGCCGCTGGCCTTTGCCCTCTCCGATCTCGACGACAATGGCGGCTGGAAGGCCCAGCTTGACGCAGCCGAGCGGCTGGCGCGGGCGGGCGCAATCCCTGCCTCGCAGCTGCGCGAGATCTATGTGCTGCAAAAACCCGCTGCCTCGGGCGGGGTCTGGGATCGGGCCAAGGCGGTTCAGGCGCTGGAGGCCGCGCTGGCCGAGCGCGACAGCGCCAAGCTTGCCACCGCTCTGCCGACCGCTTTCGAGGCGATGCGTCAGGCCGGGCTGTTCTATTCCTTGGCCGATATGGTCGGGGCCGAAACCGCCGTGCTCGCGCCCTCGGGTCAGGCGGGGGTGATTGCCGCCTGGCTCGCGCTTGGCGCCGATCAGGCCCAGACCATCGAGCATCTGCCCACCGAAGCCTCGGATTTCGACCGCTGGCTCGTCGATTTTGCCAAGGGCAAAGCCGCGCCCCTGCCCGCCGACAGCGACAGCCAAAGCCAGAACCTCGTCTCGGCCTTTACCGGCACGCCCGCTCAGGGCGAGGACGAGACCGCGGCGGGCCTGATTGCCGCGAACCGCAAGGGCGAGGCGCTGTTGGCCGCGATTGCCGATGTCGATGCGGGCGCCGAAGGCGACAGTGCGCGCGCCGCACGGGGATTGCGGGTGCTGCGCGTGCTCGGTCAGCCCGATATCGCGCGCCAAGCCGCAATCGAGCTGATGCTCGCGCCCCGGATCGCGCGTCCGACGCCATGAGCTTCAAGCCGTGAGTTTCGCATCATGAGCCCCGCTTCTGCCCCGGCGGCCTCCGATTTTCGCCAGATCTCGGCCTTTCTCGATGCGCAGGCCGCCGAAGCCGGAGCCGCGCGCAATACGCTTTTGGCCTATGGCCGCGATCTCAAGGATTTCGTTGGTTGGCTGGCTGGACATGACGCCAGCCTTGCCAGCGTTTCCCGCGACCAGATCGAGGATTATCTGGCCTTTTGCGATGCGCAGGGCCTGTCGCGCGCAACCCGGGCGCGGCGTCTTTCGGCGATCCGCCAGATCACCCGCTTTGCCCAATCCGAGGGCTGGCGCGAAGATGATCCGGCGGTGCGCATTGCGGGCCCGGGTCGCGCCAAACGCCTGCCGCGCACGGTTGATCGCGATGAGGTCGGGCGGATGCTCGATGCTGTCACTCGGGTCGGCCGCTCTCCGAGCGAGCGGCTGCGCAATCTCACCCTGTTCGAGATGCTTTACGCAACCGGAATGCGCGTCAGCGAGCTTGTCAGCCTGCCGGTCGCGGCCTGTCGCGGTAATCCCGAACTGCTTCTGATCCGCGGCAAGGGCGGCAAAGAGCGGATCGTGCCGCTAAGCCCACCTGCCCGGCGCGCTCTGGTCGATTGGCTGGCATTGCGCGATCACGCGCCCGCCGAAAGCCCGCTGGCCAAGCTGATTGATGGCAAGGGCGCGCGCTGGCTCTTTCCCGCGCCCACCGCCGAGGGCCATATGACGCGGCAAGCCTTTCACGCGCTGATCGGCCAGATCGCGCTCGAGGCCGGGATCGACCCGACCCGGGTGTCGCCCCATGTCATCCGCCACGCTTTCGCCACCCATCTGCTGGAAGGCGGCGCCGATCTGCGCGCGATCCAGACCCTGCTTGGACATGCCGATCTCGGCACGACCGAGATCTATACCCATGTTCTGGATGAGCGCATGAAGGATCTGGTGCTCAACCACCATCCTTTGGCCCAGCCGAGACCCGCAGCCGATGGCGTCCCGGAACCGCCTGCGCAAACAGACGTGGATGCCGTGGAAATCCCCCGGATTCCCCATCAAGATCCCCCGACCCGGCCCCCCGAAAGGTGATGCTTTGGGTTGCAACCGGCAAGCGCCCTGCCTATCAGGGGGGCGCCGCCACAACTTTCATGGAAGACCGTCATGGACATCGCCGAACGCCGCAAGGCTGACCCCCAGCACTGGCGCCTTGCTACTGCCATTCGCGCATTGGCTATGGATGCCGTCGAAGCCGCCAATTCCGGTCACCCGGGGATGCCGATGGGCATGGCGGATGTCGCGACGGTTCTGTTCCGCAATCACCTGAAATTCGATGCCTCGGCGCCGAACTGGTTCGACCGCGACCGCTTCGTGCTCTCGGCGGGCCATGGCTCGATGTTGATCTATGCCTTGCTGCATCTGACCGGCTACGAGCAGATGAGCATCGAGCAGATCAAGAATTTCCGCCAATGGGGCTCGATCACTGCGGGCCATCCGGAATACGGCCATGCGGAAGGCGTCGAGACGACGACCGGCCCGCTCGGTCAAGGCATTGCCACCTCGGTCGGCATGGCCATCGCGGAAGAAGCGATGCGCGCCCAGTTCGGCGAAGAGCTTTGCACCCACAAGACCTGGGTCATCGCCGGGGACGGCTGTCTGATGGAAGGCATCAGCCAGGAGGCGATTGCGCTTGCAGGCAACCTCAAGCTGAAGAACCTGATCGTTCTTTGGGACAACAACGACATCACCATCGACGGCCGCGTCTCGATCTCGGATTCGACCAATCAGCACGAGCGTTTCGAGGCCTCGGGCTGGCGCGTTCTGGCCTGTGACGGCCATAATGCCGCCGACATCGACCGCGCGCTGACCGATGCCGCCTCGGGCAAGGATGACCGTCCGGTGCTCGTCGATTGCAAAACCATCATCGGTTTTGGCGCGCCGAAGAAACAGGACACGTCGGGCGCGCATGGCTCGCCGCTCGGGGCCGAGGAAATTGCCGCAGCCCGCGCCGCTTTCGGCTGGGACTATGCGCCCTTCGTGATCCCGGAAGATGTTGCCGCCGACTGGCGCGCGATTGGCGCGCGTGGCGCCGAGGCCCGTGCGGCCTGGAATGCCCGCGTCGATGCGCTGAACGGCCCGGCCCGTGACGAATTCGCCCGCCGCATCTCGGGTGAGATCAGCGAGAAGCTCGCCCCGGCACTGAACGCGCTCAAGGCGCAGAGCAGCGAAGCCCAGCCCAAAGTCGCGACCCGCAAGGCCAGCGAAATGGTGCTTGAGATCATCAACACCGAACTGCCCGAGACCATCGGCGGCTCGGCCGATCTCACCGGCTCGAACAACACCAAGACCAAGGGGATGGAGGTCTTTTCGCCCGCCAACCGCAAGGGTCGCTATGTCAACTACGGCATCCGTGAACACGGCATGGCGGCGGCGATGAACGGCATCTACCTCCATGGCGGGCTGCGCCCCTATGGCGGCACCTTCATGTCCTTCACCGATTACGCGCGCGGTGCGATGCGTCTGTCGGCGCTGATGGGCATTCCGGTCATCTATGTCATGACTCATGATTCGATCGGCCTTGGCGAAGACGGCCCGACCCACCAGCCGGTCGAGCATCTGGCCATGTTGCGCGCGACGCCGAACACCTGGGTCTTCCGGCCCTGCGACGTGATCGAGACCGCCGAGGCCTGGGATCTGGCGCTCGATACCGAAGAGACCCCCTCGGTCCTCGCTCTGTCGCGCCAGAACCTGCCGACGTTGCGCACCACCCATACCGAGGAAAACCTGACCGCACGCGGCGCCTATGTGCTGCGCGAGGCCAGCGCAGAAGCCAAGGTCATCTTGATGGCCACCGGCTCGGAAGTCGAGATTGCGGTCAATGCCCGCGAAGCTCTGGAAGCCCAAGGCATCCCGACCCGTGTCGTCTCGGTCCCCTCGATGGAGCTTTTCCGCGACCAGCCCGAAAGCTATCGCGCCGAGGTTCTGCCGGGCAAGACCGTGCGCATCGCGATTGAAGCCGCGGTCCGCATGCCCTGGGATTGGCTGCTGCTCGGCGAGCGCGGCTCGGAGAAGACTTCGGCCTTCGTCGGCATGACCGGCTTTGGCGCCTCGGCCCCCGCGCCGACGCTCTACAAAGAGTTCGGCATCACGGCCGAAGCCGTCACCGAACGCGCGAAAGCGCTTCTGGCCTAAGCCTTGCAGTTGCCGCAGATTTCTGCTGCAATGATTTGAAATCAAAGAAGAGCGCCGGTGCCAACAATGGCCCGGCGCTCTTTGTAACAAATACAGTAAAGGGACGTTCTCATGTCTGCGGTCGCGCGCGCGAAGTCGCTCTTCGGTCTTGGCACTCTGACCGGAGCGGAGAATCGCCGATCGATGCAGACACAGGGGATCATCCTGCTGCTGATCTCGATCTTCACCTTCACCTTGATGGATGCGACGGCGAAATATCTCGCCTCGCGTTATGATCCGGTCCAGATCGTCTGGGCGCGCTTCATCACCAATTTCGCCATTGTCATGCTGTTCATCGGGCCGCGGTTCGGACAGGTCATGCGCTCGAATGTGCCCAAGGTGCAGGTGCTGCGCGCAATCACCCAGCTTGGCTCGGTCGGGTTCTTCTTCACCTCGCTGGCCTATATCGGGCTGGCCGAGGCGACCGCGATCATGGATTGCAACCCGGTGCTGATCACGCTTGGCGCGGCGCTTTTTCTGGGCGAGCGCATCGGCCCGCGCCGCATCGCCGGGATCATTGTCGCGCTGATCGGGGCGATGATCATCATCCGGCCGGGCTCGGGCGTCTTTCAGCCTGCCGCGATCCTGCCGCTTCTGGGCGCCTTCAGCTATGCGGCGGGCGCGATCCTGACGCGGCTTGCCCGGGCGGATTCGACCGCGACCTCGATTCTGTGGACCGCGACGCTTGGCACCGTCGTCACCTCGGCGGTGGTGCCGTTTTTCTGGCAACCGATCCAGAGCGCGGACATCTGGGCCTTCCTGCTTCTCGGCCTCTTCGGCACCGTGGCGCAGGCACTGCTGATTCGCGCCTTTTCCATGGCCGAGGCGGCTGCGGTTGCGCCCTTCGGCTATACCGGGCTCGTCTGGGCCGGGGTTTGGGGCTGGCTGTTCTGGGGTAATCTGCCGGATCTCTGGACGGTGATTGGCGCGACTGTCGTGGTCTCTGCCGGGATCTATGTCTGGACAAAGGAGGCAGAGGCCATGAAGAAGGGCGCATGAGCACCGATCAGACCGATCCCGAAGAGAAACCGCCGCTGGCCGATCGGCTGGCCAATGCCGCCTTTCTGGGGCTGATGAAGCTGGTCAGGCCGCTCCCCTATGAAAAGCGCATCCCGACCGTCGGCTGGATCTTTTCCCATGTGCTCGGCCCGCTGGCGGGCTGGCGCAAGCGGATCCGGGTCAATCTGGCCATGGCGCGCCCGGATCTTGACGCGAGCGAGGTCAAGCGCCTGACCCGCGCCGTGCCCAACAACGCCGGGCGCGCGATTGGCGAGATCTATTCCGGCAAGGAGTTCACCCGCCGGATTGAGCAATCGGACCCGCTCTACGGCCCCGGCCTGCCCGCGCTGGAAGAGGCCGCGCGCAGCGGCCGCCCGGTCATTCTCGCCTGCGCTCATTTCGCCAATTACGATGCTTTCCGCGCGGCGCTTCACGCCAAGGGCTGGCCGGTCGGGGCGCTCTATCGCCCGATGAACAACGAGGCCTTCAACGAGCATTACATCCCCGCGATGCAGGCGATTGCCGAGCCGCTTTTCCCGCGTGGGCGCTCGGGTCTTGCCGCAATGCTGCGCTTTCTCAAGGGCGGCGGCTGGCTCGCGCTGGGGTTTGACCAATATGACCGCCACGGCGTCGAACTGAGCTTTTTCGGCCTGCCCACGAAAACCGTCCAGACCCCGGCCGAGCTGGCGATCCGTTATGATGCCTTGATCGTCCCGATCTCGGCGATCCGCCAAGCCGACGGTCTGAGCTTTCGCGTTCTCGTCGGCGAGCCGGTTCCGCATGGCGAGCCCGGCCAGATGATGCAAAGCCTCAATGACGATCTTGAGGCGCTGATCCGCCTGCATATGGAACAATGGTTGTGGATTCACCGGCGTTGGAAACAACTCAAATAAGGTAATGCCTTTTCCTCAGTCCGTCTTAGGGTCTATAAGGCAGCAAACCGCCGCGCGCTCAGAACGCGGCTCTTTGGATATTGGCAGAGGATCGCATGAGCAAAGATCACGAACAAAACGACACCCGCGGCTCGCACGAGGGCGATGTGTCCTTCATCCAGTCTCTGGCCGAGCTTCTGAATCGCAGTGAGTTGACCGAGCTTTCGGTGAAGCGTGAATACGGCGAAAACGACCGCCTGACCGTGACCCTGTCGAAACAGGCCAAGCAGGTTCTGGTTCAGGCCGCCCCGGTATCGGCAGCCCCGCAATTTGCCCCGGCCGCCGCCAGCGCCGCCGCTCCGGCTGCCCCCGCGGCCAGCGCCGATCCGGCCTCGCTGCCGGGCGCCGTGCCTTCGCCGATGGTCGGGACCGTCTATCTTGCCGCCGAGCCCGGCGCGACGCCCTTCGTCGCCATCGGCCAGCAGGTCAAGGAAGGCGATACGCTGCTGATCATCGAGGCCATGAAGACGATGAACCACATTCCGGCGCCGAAATCGGGCACGGTCCGCCGCATTCTCGTCGATGATGGCACGCCGGTCGAATTCGGCACGCCCCTGATGGTGGTCGAGTGATCCCAGATGTTTGACAAGATCCTGATTGCCAACCGGGGTGAGATCGCGCTGCGCGTGATCCGAGCCTGCCGGGAAATGGGCATCGCCTCGGTCGCGGTCCATTCGACCGCCGATGCCGATGCCATGCATGTGCGTATGGCCGATGAATCCGTCTGCATCGGCCCGCCGCCCTCGCCGGACAGCTATCTCTCGATGCCCGCGATCATCTCGGCCTGCGAAATCACCGGCGCGCAGGCGGTTCACCCGGGCTATGGCTTCCTGTCCGAGAACGCCCATTTCGCGCAGATGCTCGAAGATCACGGCCTGACCTTCATCGGTCCGCGCTCTGAGCATATCCGCATCATGGGTGACAAGATCACCGCCAAAGAGACCATGAAGGCGCTTGGCGTGCCTTGCGTTCCGGGCTCGGAAGGCGGCGTCGATTCTGTCGAGGACGCGCTGCGCGTCGCGGCCGAAATCGGCTATCCGGTCATCATCAAAGCTACCGCTGGCGGCGGTGGCCGCGGCATGAAGGTCGCCGAAGGCCCCGAAGGGCTCGAGGTCGCCTTCCGCACGGCGCGGACCGAAGCCAAAGCGGCTTTCGGCAATCCCGATGTCTATATCGAGAAATACCTGCAAAAGCCGCGTCATATCGAGATCCAGGTCTTCGGCGACGGCAAGGGCCGCGCCGTCCATCTGGGCGAACGCGATTGCTCGCTGCAGCGTCGCCACCAGAAGGTGCTCGAAGAGGCGCCGGGTCCGGTCATCACCGCCGAAGAGCGGGCCCGGATCGGCAAGATCTGCGCCGATGCCTGCGCGGAGATCCAATATGCGGGCGCGGGCACGATCGAATTCCTCTTTGAAGACGGCGAATTCTATTTCATCGAAATGAACACCCGCCTTCAGGTCGAGCATCCGGTCACCGAAGCGATCTTCGATGTTGATCTCGTGCGTCAGCAGATCCTCGTCGCAGCGGGCTATCCGATGGAGTTTCAGCAAAACGAGCTCAAGATCGGCGGCCACGCGATCGAGGTGCGTCTGAATGCGGAAAAGCTGCCGAATTTTACGCCCTCGCCGGGCACGATCACCCAGTATCACGCACCGGGCGGTCTGGGCGTGCGCATCGATTCCGCGATCTATGACGGCTATCGAATCCCGCCCTATTACGACAGCCTGATCGGCAAGCTGATCGTGCATGGCCGTGACCGGCCCGAGGCGCTGGCCCGCCTGTCGCGCGCGCTTGGCGAGTTGATCATCGACGGCGTCGATACGACGGTTCCTCTGTTCACCGCTTTGGTCGAGGATCCCGATATCCGCGCCGGGAACTACTCGATCCATTGGCTCGAGAAATGGCTGGCGCGCCAGCAGAGCAATAGCTGATCCCCAAAGGCCCGGTCCGCTCACGCGGCCGGGCCTTCTTCTGCGCACCGGCCCGCCGGAGAGGCAATGCTGACGGCTTCTGACCTTTTGTCCGCCTATGCGCGGGGTGTTTTTCCTATGGCCGCCTCAAGTGGAGAGGACCGGCTCTATTGGTTCAACCCCGATCCGCGTGGAATCCTGCCGCTCGGCGAGGTCCATGCCGCGCGCTCGCTGCGCCGCGATCTGAGGACGGGAAACTGGTCTGCGCGCCACGCCCCCGATTTCGACGCCGTCATCGTGAACTGCGCCGCGCGCGAGGAAACCTGGATCAATGCGCCGCTGAAACGGCTCTACCGCGAGCTTTACGATCAGGGCCATGCCTATGCGCTGGAGGTTTTGCGCAACGGCGAGCTTGCTGGCGGCATCTATGGCGTGGTGCTGGGCGGGGCGTTTTTCGGCGAAAGCATGTTTTCCACCCAAACCAGCGGCTCACGGATGGCGCTGCTCTGGTCGGATTGGCTGCTGCGCCATGCGGGTTTCACGCTCTTTGATACGCAATATCTGACCCCGCATCTCGCCTCGATGGGCGGGCGTGAGGTTGCGCGAATGGTCTACCGACGAATGCTAGGTGCCGCGCTTCCGCGTCAGCCGTTGCCCTTGGAAAGCTGCGTTCTACCGACAGCTCAGCTGCTTTTGCACGACATCACCCAGACATCGTAACGCGCATCATCCAGCGCCGAAAGCGCCGGGGATGAGGCGATCATCCAGCCCGAAAACACCGTCTTATTGGTGTTCTCGTCCAAAATGGTCAGCTCGGCAAAGGCATCCGAGCTTGGGTCGGCCTGCGGGTTGCGGCATTCAGCGAGGCGAACCTGAAGTCGCCCGAGCTGGAAGGATTCGCCATTCGCAAGGTCGATATCCTGGGTCTTGCCGGTAATCTTGTCGAGACCACGCAGGCTGGCTCCCGCCGCGCGTTGCGTGCGCGCGCCACCGATCTGCGCCTTGGCCGCCGCTTCCCGTTCGGCTGCCGAAGGTTCGGCTGGAACCGGCAAAAGCGCGGGATCCTGATATTCCTCGTCCGGGGCAGGCACGTCATCCGCATTATCTTGCGCAAATGCGGGCAAGGAGAGCGTCAGCGCCAAAATGGGCGCGATCAGCCAACGAGTCACGGCTGCGCTCCTTTCTCGGTCGAGGTCTCATCGGACTTTTTGGGACCGGACTGGCTGTCGACAAATTTCATCATCAGAGAGATCAGGCTGACAGCGCCCTGCACATCCTCGATCTCATCGCCGGGCGCCAGGTTTTCGGTCGCTCCGCCCGGTTGCAGCTCAATATAAGCACCGCCGAGAAGGCCATTCGACTGGATCAGCGCCGCCGTATCAATCGGCAGCTTGAACTCGCTTGGCACCGAAAGCGTGGCTTCCGCCTGGAAGGTTGTCGGATTAAGCCGCACCGCGCTGACCCGACCAACCTTGACGCCGCCGATGCGGACATCCGTGCCGGTATCAATGCCGTCAACATTAGGAAAAGCCGCGCGAAGGTCATAGGTTGCGCCAAAATGCGTGCCAAAGAGCTTGCCGCCCGAAGCCGACCAGCCCAGAAAAGCCACCGCAACGGCAAGAACAGCCGCGCCCACCCAAAACTCGGCCCGTTCCGCCGTGCTGGTCATGGTCTATTCCGGCTGCCACGCATCGTAGTCACGCCGGGCCGCGGGCTCGGCATTATAGAGCGAGCCTGCCGGGCGATAAGCTTCTCCCGTGCCAGTCTCGTTCGGCTTATGCGGTTTTTCCCAGCTTTTCCGGCGCAGCGGATCGCGGGTCGGCGGCTGGTCAAAGGTGAAATGCAGCCAGCCGTGCCATTCGGTATCGACCCGGCTCGCTTCGGATTCGCCGTTATAAATGACCCACCGGCGCTTGCCGCCACCCGATTGGTAGAAGATGTTGCCCTGATCATCCTCGCCAACTTTTTCGCCATAAAGCGCAGTCCAGACGCGCGTGTTCAGCGTCTGGCCGTTCCACCACGTCAAGACCTGTGAAATCGAGCGGGAGATAAAGGACATGTTCGGGCCTTTCTCAGAAGTTGTCCCGGGTATGGCAAATCCCGGCGCGCAGGTCCAGAGGTCTTGTCAGCGCGGCGGAAAGCAGAGCGTTCGCCCGTGCGGGCTGAGACGCAAAAGCCGCAGCGCGGGAAGCGCTGCGGCCCTGAAAACCCCACCTGGCTTAGCTTGCCGACGCGGTTTGTTCTTTTTTCGGTTCAGCGTGGATCAGAAGCGGTTTGGCCGAAGCATTGTCGACCGCCTCTTCATTCACCACGACCTCGCTGACGCTGTCCATGCCCGGCAGGTCGAACATCGTGTCGAGCAGGATGTCCTCCATGATAGAGCGCAGACCGCGCGCGCCGGTCTTGCGCTTGATGGCGCGGCGGGCAATTGCGGTCAGAGCGTCATCGGTGAAGGTCAGCTTCACATTCTCGATGTCGAAGAGACGCTGATATTGCTTGACCAGCGCATTCTTGGGCTGGGTCAGGATGATGATCAGCGCTTCCTCATCGAGATCGCCAAGCGTCGCGATCACCGGCAGACGGCCGACGAATTCCGGGATCAGACCGAATTTGAGCAGATCTTCGGGCTCAAGCTGTTTGAAGAGCTCGCCCACACCGCGGTCGTCATTTTCCTTGACCGAAGCGCCGAAACCGATCGCCGTGCCCTTGTTGCGCTGCGCGATGATCCGGTCGAGCCCGGCAAAAGCGCCGCCGCAGATGAAGAGGATATTCGTCGTATCGACCTGCAGGAACTCTTGCTGCGGATGCTTGCGGCCCCCTTGCGGCGGAACGCTGGCAACCGTGCCCTCCATAATCTTCAAAAGCGCTTGCTGCACGCCTTCGCCCGACACGTCGCGGGTGATCGAGGGATTGTCCGATTTGCGCGTGATCTTGTCGACCTCGTCGATATAGACGATGCCGCGTTGCGCGCGCTCGACGTTATATTCCGACGCCTGCAGCAGCTTCAGGATGATGTTTTCGACATCCTCGCCGACATAGCCGGCTTCCGTCAGCGTGGTCGCATCGGCCATGGTGAAGGGCACGTCGAGGATTCTGGCCAAGGTCTGCGCGAGCAGCGTCTTGCCGGTCCCGGTCGGGCCAATCAGCAGGATGTTCGACTTCGCGAGCTCGATATCGTTTTTCGAGCTGTTGTTCAGGCGCTTGTAGTGGTTGTGCACCGCCACCGAGAGCACGCGTTTGGCATGTTCCTGGCCGATCACATAATCGTCAAGGACCGCACAGATCTCGCGCGGGGTGGGCACCCCATCTCCGGATTTCAGCGCGGAAGACTTGGTCTCCTCGCGGATGATATCCATGCAAAGCTCGACGCATTCGTCGCAGATGAACACCGTCGGGCCGGCGATGAGTTTGCGGACTTCGTGCTGGCTCTTGCCGCAAAAGCTGCAATAGAGCGTATTCTTGCTGTCGCCGCCGGGCTGGTTGGCCATCGTTCAGTTCCTTGCTCCTGGACCAAAGGCGCGGGCCTCTCCGCGCTTTCGGCTCGCGCCGTGCCAGAGCAGCTCACACTGCTCCGGTCCTTTTTTATCATGTTAGGGATCGCGACCAACCGTCACAATCCCCAAAAGCAAAACTCACCTAACCGTTCGATCTAAGTCGGGGGTCAGGTGTTCGGGTCGGCCTTGCCGCGCGGGCGCATGACCTCGTCGATCAGGCCCCATTCCTGCGCCTCTTCCGGCGACATGAAACGGTCGCGTTCAAGCGCTTCCTCAACCTCTGCCAAGGTGCGGCCGGTGTGTTCGACATAGATCTCGTTCAGGCGACGCTTGAGTTTCTGCGTTTCCTGCGCGTGGATCAGGATGTCGGTGGCCTGCCCCTGGAACCCGCCCGAGGGCTGGTGGACCATGACGCGGCTGTTGGGCAGCGAATAGCGCATGCCCTTTTGACCAGCGCAGAGCAGCAACGAGCCCATCGAGGCCGCCTGCCCCACCACCAGGGTCGAAACGCGCGGACGAATATATTGCATCGTGTCATAGATCGACAGGCCCGCGGTCACGACACCGCCGGGGCTGTTGATATACATGCTGATGTCCTTGGTCGGATTTTCCGCCTCAAGGAACAGAAGCTGTGCCGAGATCAGTGTCGCCATCCCGTCATGGACCGGGCCCGAGACGAAAATGATCCGCTCTTTCAGCAGGCGCGAGAAGATGTCATAGGCGCGTTCCCCGCGGCTGGTCTGTTCGACCACCATGGGAACAAGGTTATTCATATAAAACTCAGCCGGATCTTGCATGTATTTCCCTGCCTGTGGTCCCTGCCTGCTTCAGCCCAACTGCCATAAAAGCGCAGAAGAGCCTCCGAACCAAGCCTCTGTAAACGCGAAAGCTTGACAGAGTCTTAGTAATGCCCGGCGGCAAGGGCAAGAGACCGATAAAAATTGCCCCTTCCGGACTAGAGCGTTATCTAGTCATCACGAGGAAGGTGAACAATGCTACTCATCGCAGGTTTGGGCAATCCGGGCACGAAATATGCCGGAAACCGCCATAATATCGGCTTCATGGCGCTGGATCGGATCGCATCCGACCACGGTTTTTCGCCATGGCGCGCGCGTTTTCAGGGCGAGACCGCCGAGGGCCGGTTGGGGAGAGAGCGGGTTGTCTTGCTCAAACCCTCGACTTTTATGAATCTTTCGGGGCAATCCGTCGGCGAGGCGATGCGGTATCTCAAGCTTGAGCCCGCCGAGGTCATCATCTTGCACGACGAGCTTGATCTGCCGCCGGGCAAGGTGCGGCTGAAAACCGCCGGCGGTCATGCCGGGCATAATGGGCTGCGCTCGATCCATCAGCATATCGGTGAGACCTATCGCCGCGTCCGCATCGGAATCGGCCATCCCGGCCACAAGGACCGGGTGGCGGCCTATGTGCTTGCCGATTTTGCGAAGGCCGAAACCGAGATGGTCGAGGATATGCTGCGCGGGATCTCGGATGGGGCGCCTGATCTGGCCGATGGCGCCGATGCCCGCTTTTTGAACGCGATTGCCGGGCGCACCGCACCCGCCCGGAACTCTGGCACCGTGCCAGACTCAGCGGCAAAACCTGCGAAATCCCCGAAGGCCGCGCCTGAAACCGCAGGGGCACGTCCGGTCGAGACGCCGCCCGCTCCAGCCCCCGATGCCCCCCCTTCCGGCATTGCCGACAAGCTCAGGGCACTGGCGGATCGCTTCAAATAGCTTCATGCTACGTCCAATTCTTCGCCGGGCTGCGTGAAAGGACGGATCATGGATCAATCGCTCAATGTTCTCGGGGGCGCGCTATCGCCCTGCTCGAGCAATCCGCTGACCGGGTTTTACCGCGATGGCTGCTGCAACACCGGGCCCGAGGACCGCGGCAGCCATACGGTCTGCGTCGTGCTGACCGATGAGTTTCTGGCGATGTCGAAATATCTCGGCAATGATCTGTCGACCCCGCGCCCAGAATTCGGCTTTCCGGGCCTGCGCGCCGGGCAGCGCTGGTGCCTATGTGCCTCGCGGTTCCTGCAGGCCGCGCAGGAATTCGCCGCGCCGAAAGTTGTGCTCGAATCGACCCACTCACGCGCTCTTGAGATCGTGCCGCTGGAACTCCTGCAAGCGCATGCGCTAGGTCGCGAGGACTGACGACAAAAAAGGTATAATCATGTTTCGAGTATGGGTGGGCGGTATCATCCCCGCGGCCACAGTGGCGGTTTTGTCCCTGATTGATCCCGCACTGGCGACCGAGGCGCGCCAGAACGAAACCCTGCCCGATGGCACTGCGATCCGCGCCGAGGATGTCGCGCGGCTCTCAGAGGAAAATCTGCTCGAAGTTTATGGGTCGGCCCTGCGTCAGGTGCTGCAAAGCGCCGACAGTGCCACGCTTGGGGTGGTGACTTCGGCTTTGCGCGGCGCGCCGCTGCCCGCCGATGACGCGGCGCTGGCCGCGCTGGCCGGGGACTGGCAATGCAATATGACCAAGCTCGGCGGCATTGCCCCGGCTGTGGTCTATCCGCCCTTTCGCTGCCGGATCACGGCGGATGGCAATGCGCTTGCCTTTGAGAAGCTTTCGGGCTCGCAGCTGACGCGCGGCACGCTTCACCGCGACGGCGACCGCATCCTCTATCTCGGCGTCGATTATATCCGGGGCGACACGCCGCCAAGCTATGCCGAGATGCCCGCGACGATCCCCGATCCCGCGGCGCGCAGCAGCTTTCCCGATGTCGGTATCCTCGAGATCCTAAGCCCGAAACAGGCGCGGATCGTCTTGCCCCAGCCCTATCTCGAATCGACGATGAATGTGCTGAGCCTCAGTCGCTGAACGCGGCTCCGGTCAAAGCCCGGGTCAGAGCTGGGCAAGATAATGGCGCACCGCATCCGCAACATGGCGGAAGCGGTCGCCGCCCAGATGTTTGCCGCCATACCAACGCGTGACGATGATGACGTGATCGGCCAGACCGGCGCGCTCGATCATCTGCAAAATCAGCGCGCCTGCGCCGCTTTCGCCGTCATCATCCTTGACCTGTTCACCGCCAAGGATCGCCGCCCATGAGTGATGGGTGGCCTTGGCGAAACGCTTGTTGCTGCACAGCTCGCGCAGCAGCGCCTCGACCTCGGCGCGCGTCTTGGCCGGACCGCCCGAAACCGCATAGCGCGATCCCCGGTCCGAGATGATCTTGTCAAAGACCGTCAGGCTCACGAAAGCTTCCTGACATAGAGATCGAGCCGGTGGCGTACGATCTCATAGCCCATTTCCGCCGCGATCTCGGCCTGAAGCTTTTCGATGCGGTCGTTGAAGAATTCCATGACCTCGCCGGTATCGACATCAATCATATGGTCGTGGTGGCGCTGATCGGCGAGCTCGAACCGCGCGGGCTCGCCCTCGAATTCGACTTTGTTGATCATCCCCTGCGATTCGAGCTCGGAGAGCGTGCGGTAAACTGTCGCAAGCGAGACGCCTGCCCCGGCCTCGTTGGCGCGGGCATGCAGCATGGTCGCATCGGGATGGTCATGGGTGGCCGCCAGAACGCGCAAAAGCGCCGCCCGCTGGCGGGTGATGCGCACACCGGCACGGCGCAGCGCGGTTTCAAAAGCTAAGGCTCGGTCGTCAATCGTCATGGCTCGTCTTTGCCTCAGTTGAGAGGAGATTGCAACTGGCTTGACAGTTGAGAATCATTCGCAGATGCTTCCGGCAACTTTCGCCAAACCGAGATGGACCATGCCTGCCTTCAAGACTTCGCTGACCGCCCTCGTCCTTGCGCTGGGAGCCTGCCTCCCCCTGTCCGCCTTCGCCAAAGAGCTGAAAGTCGTGACCACCTTCACCGTGATCGCGGATATGGCGCAAAACGTCGGGGGGGATCATGCCGAGGTCGTCTCGATCACCAAACCCGGCGCCGAGATCCACACTTACGAGCCGACGCCGAGCGATCTGGTGCAGGCGCGCGGCGCGGATCTGATCTTGTGGAACGGGCTGGGGCTCGAGGCCTGGTTCGAGAAATTTCTCGCCAATCTGGGCGACGTGCCCTCGGCCACGCTGAGCGACGGGCTCGCGCCGATCCAGATTGGCGGCGGTGCCTATGATGGCAAACCGAACCCCCATGCCTGGATGTCGCTGGAAAGCGCGCTGCTCTATGTCGACAATATCGCCAAGGCGATGGCGGCGGCGGATCCCGAAAACGCCGAGGCCTATGCCGCGAATGCCCTCGCCTATAAGGCCAAGATCTCGGCCACGATCGATCCCTTGCGTGAGGCCGCCCGCGCCTTGCCTGAGGACGACCGCTGGCTCGTGACCTCGGAAGGCGCGTTCAGCTATCTGGCGCGGGATTTCGGCCTGAATGAGCTTTACCTCTGGCCGGTCAATGCCGATGCGCAGGGCACGCCCCAGCAAGTTCGCCGCGTCGTCGATCTGATGCGCGAGCACAAGATCCCGGTGATCTTCTCGGAAAGCACGATCTCGGACCGCCCGGCCAAGCAGATCGCCTCCGAGACCGGCGCGCAATACGGCGGCGTCCTTTACGTCGACAGCCTCTCCGAGCCCGATGGCCCGGTCCCGACCTATCTCGATCTGCTGCGCGTGACCTCAGAGACCATCGTCTCGGGGCTGAAAGGCGGCGATCATGACGCGAACTGATGATGCGGCTCAGGGCATCCTCGCCCGCGATCTGACCGTCACCTATCGCAACGGCCATACCGCACTTCGGGACGCGAGCTTCGAGGTGCCGCGCGGCTCGATCACCGCTTTGGTCGGTGTGAACGGGGCTGGGAAATCGACGCTTTTCAAGGCCTTGATGGGATTTGTTCCGGCGGCGCGCGGGAGCGTTTCCGTCCTTGGTATGTCGGTGCCCGAGGCGCAGAAGAAAAACCTCATCGCCTATGTCCCGCAATCCGAAGAGGTGGATTGGAGCTTTCCGGTCCTGGTCGAAGATGTGGTGATGATGGGCCGCTATGGCCAGATGGGCTTTTTCCGCCACCCCCGCCGCATCGACCATGAGGCGGTCAGCGATGCGCTCGCCCGCGTCGGTATGAGCGAGTTTCGCAAGCGCCAGATCGGCGAGCTCTCGGGCGGGCAGAAAAAGCGGGTCTTTCTGGCCCGTTCGCTCGCGCAGGGCGGTCAGGTCATCTTGCTCGATGAGCCCTTCACCGGCGTCGATGTGAAAACCGAAACCGCGATCATCGACCTGCTGCGCGAGATGCGCGACGAGGGCCGGGTGATGCTGGTTTCGACCCATGATCTCGGCTCTGTGCCAGAATTCTGCGACCGGGTTGTGCTGGTCAAGGGCACGGTTCTGGCCTCTGGCCCGACCTCCGAAGTCTTCACGCCCGACAATCTGCGCTTGGCCTTTGGCGGCGTCTTGCGCCATTTCGTCTTGGGCGGGCAGAACCTTCATGACGACGACGACCCGCGCAAGCTGACGGTTCTGTCCGATGATGAGCGCCCGCTGATCTTTTACGACGATGAGCACAAGCCCCAGACCGAGCTCGGCCCGGCAGCCAACACGACAAAGCGCGAGAGCCCGGATCATGCTTGAGACGCTGCTCATCCCCTTTGAATATCAATATATGACCAATGCGATCTGGGTCTCGGCCCTGGTCGGCGCGGTTTGTGCCTTTCTCTCGGCTTATCTGATGCTCAAGGGCTGGTCGCTGATCGGCGATGCGCTGAGCCATTCGATCGTGCCGGGCGTCGCGGGCGCCTATATGCTCGGCCTGCCCTTCGCGCTCGGCGCGTTTCTGTCGGGCGGGCTGGCGGCGCTCGCCATGCAGTTTCTGAACGCGCGCACCGGGCTTAAGGAAGATGCGGTGATCGGGCTGATTTTTACCGGCTTCTTCGGGCTCGGGTTGTTCATGATCTCGCTCAACCCGATGGCGGTCTCGATCCAGACGATCACCATGGGCAATATTCTTGCGATCTCGCCCGGAGATACCTTGCAGCTGGTCATCATCGGCGTCGTGTCGCTGGCGATCCTGACGGCGAAATGGCGCGATCTCATGGTGGTGTTCTTTGACGAGACCCATGCGCGCACCATCGGCCTGAACCCGACGGCTTTGCGCGTTCTCTTCTTCACCTTGCTGGCCGCCTGCACGGTTGCCGCCATGCAAACCGTCGGCGCCTTTCTGGTCATCGCGCTGGTCGTGACACCGGGAGCGACGGCCTATCTCCTTTGCGACCGCTTCCCTCGGCTGATCCTGACCTCGGTTGCGATTGGCGCGATCACCTCGGGGCTGGGCGCTTATATCTCCTTCTTCCTCGATGGCGCGACCGGAGGTGTGATTGTCGTCATGCAGACGGTTCTCTTCCTGCTGGCCTTCGTCTTTGCGCCCAAACACGGCATTCTCGCCGCACGCCGCCGCGCGCGCGCCGCTTTGCGGGAGGCGCTGTGATGGACTGGCTCACCCTTCCCTTCTCCTTCCCCTTCATGCGCGATGCGGCGCTGATCGGGATCACCATCTCGATCCCGGCGGGGCTGATGTCCTGTTATCTCGTCCTCAAGGGCTGGTCCTTGATGGGAGACGCGGTCAGCCATGCGATCCTGCCGGGCGTGGTCATCGCCTATATGATCGGCGCGCCGCTGCTTCTGGGCGCTTTCGTCGCGGGCATGATCTGTTCGCTGGCGACCGGGTTCTTGCAGACAAACAGCCGCGTCAAACAGGATACGGTGCTGGGCGTCGTCATGTCGGGCATGTTCGGTCTGGGGGTCGTGCTTTACACGCAGGTCCGCTCGTCGATCCATCTCGACCATATCCTCTTTGGCAATATGCTGGGGGTCGGGCCGCAGGATCTGGCGCTGTCGGCCGTGATTTCGGCGGTGGTCGTGCTGGCGCTTTTGGCGAAATGGCGGGACTTCGCGCTGTTGAGCTTTGATCCGGTGCAGGCGCGGGTTGCGGGGTTGCCGGTCACGCTGCTCCATTACAGGCTCTTGACCATGCTCTCGCTCACGGTCGTCTCGATGCTGAGCGCCGTCGGCATCATCCTCTCTGTCGCGCTGCTGATCGCCCCCGGCGCCATCGCCTTCCTGATCACGCGCAGCCTTGGCCGGATGCTGGTCATGGCGGTGGTGGTCGCGGTCTCGGCCTCGCTCATTGGGGTCTGGGCGAGCTTCTGGCTCGATTCCTCGCCTGCTGCGACAATTGTGCTGCTGCTCACGCTGATCTTCATCGCGGCCTTCGTCTATCGCCAGATCCAAACCCGCCGCCTCAGCGCGGCCTAGACGAAAAATCGGCTAACCCCCTGTTCTTTCTCAGGCAGAGGACTATTCTCCGCCGCGACGAAAGAAAGGGGGTTCCGATGAACCGACCACATCATCTGCCCGACCCGAGCGCCCATCCCGATGATCCCCATTATGTCGGCCGTCTGGGCTGGCTGCGCGCCGCGGTTCTGGGTGCGAATGACGGGATCGTCTCGACCGGCGCGATCATCATGGGCGTCGCCGCCGCAGAGCCGAGCCCCCGCGCCATTCTGATCGCCGGGGTGGCCGGTCTGACCGCAGGCGCGATGTCGATGGCGGCGGGGGAATATGTCTCTGTCCATTCGCAATCCGACACCGAGCGCGCCGATATCGAGCGCGAACGACAGGCTTTGCGCGACATGCCCGAGGATGAGCTGCACGAGCTCGCGGCGATCTACGAGGAACGCGGCATGACGCCCGCGACCGCGTTGCAAGCTGCGCGCGAAGTCAGCGAACATGACGCGCTTGGTGCCCATATCCGCGACGAGCTGGGCCTGACCGAAGCCTCGGCCGCAAATCCGCTGCAAGCCGCGCTGACCTCGGCCGTGACCTTCAGCACGGCGGGCGCGGTGCCGCTTCTGGCCGCGATCATCGCGCCGATCGAGCATGTGCTGATCGCGGTCCTGCTGGCGACCGTCGTGGCCCTTGGCATCCTTGGTGCGATCGGTGCAAAAGCCGGCGGCGCGCCGATGGGGCGCGCCGCGTTGCGGGTCATGGTCTGGGGCACGATCGCCCTTGGCATCACTGCCGCCGTGGGCAAGATCTTCGGCGTCGCCGCTTAAGAGGCGCGCTCATAGCCGAGGCTCGCCTGAATCAGGCCGCGCGAATATTCGCTTGCGGCCTGATGCGAGCGCAGGGTTGCGACATCCATGATCTCGACCATCTCGCCGCCGCGCATCACCGCCAGCCGGTCGCACATATGGCTGACGACCGAGAGGTCATGGCTGACCATGACATAGGTCAGGCCACGCTCGCGGCGCAGATCGGCCAAGAGGTTCAGGATCTCTGCCTGAACCGAGACATCCAGCGCCGAGGTCGGCTCGTCGAGCAGCAAGAGCTCGGGCTCTGCGGCCAAGGCGCGGGCAATCGCGACGCGCTGGCGCTGCCCGCCCGACAGCTGGTGCGGGTAACGGAAGCGGAAGCCCTTGCCCAAACCCACCGCGTCAAGCAGCTTGGTGATGCGCGCGTCGATATCGGTCATGCCCTGCAGGCGCAGGGTCTCCGACAGGACCGCATCGACCGAATGGCGCGGGTGCAGGCTGGCATAGGGGTCTTGAAAGACCATCTGCACCTTCTTGTAAAAGCCGCGGCTGCGGCGGCTGCCCTGCACCTTTTCGCCCTCGACCGAGACATCGCCCGACCAGGTCTCGATCAGCCCGGTAATCGCACGCAGGATCGTCGATTTGCCCGAGCCGCTTTCGCCGACCAGACCAAAGCTTTCGCCACGCGGGACGTTGAAGCTGACGCCTTTGACCGCGTTGACGCGGTTGTGGCTCTGGCCGAACCAGACATGGAGGTTCTGGACATCGAGCATCACAGCCCTCCCGGAAATTGGGTTTCGATTTCCTCGTCGCGCCAGCTCTCCTGACGCTCAAGGACGGCCAGCCGCTCGACCGGCTGATCGAGGCGCGGCAGGCTGTTCAGCAACCCGCGCGTATAGGGATGCTGGGCCTGATGCAGATCCTTCGCGGCCAAAGTCTCGACGACGCGGCCCGCATACATGATCAGCACGCGATCGCAGAATTGCGAGACGAGATTGAGATCATGGCTGATGAAGATCAGCCCCATGCCGCGGTCCCGGACCAGCCGGTCCATGATGTTCAGGACTTCCGCCCGGACCGAGACATCCAGCGCCGAGGTCGGCTCATCCGCGATCAGGATTTCGGGATCGGGCGCGAGCATCATTGCGATCATGATGCGCTGGCCCATGCCGCCCGAAACCTCATGCGGATAGGCGTTGAAAACCCGCTCGGGATCGCGGATCTGGACCGCCGCCAGCATATCGAGCGCCTTGCGTTTGGCTTCAGTGCGCCCGGCGCCGGTGCTCTGGCGATAGGCCTCGATGATCTGGGCGCCGATGGTCATCACCGGATTGAGGCTGAACTTCGGATCCTGCATGACCATCGAGATCTTGCGGCCCCGGATCTTGCGCATCTCGCGCGGGCTGAGGTTCAGGATCGACTGGCCGTCAAGCTCCATTTTGTCGGCGCTGACCTTGCCCGGCGGGCGGATGAGGCCGAGCACCGAGCGCCCGGTCATCGACTTGCCGGACCCGGATTCGCCGACAACGCCCAAACGCTCGCGCCCGAGATCAAAGCTGACCCCGCGCACGACATCGACAAGCCCGGTGCGGGTCGGGAAGGTCACTTTGAGATTGCGGACCTTGAGAAGCGGCTCGCTCATTCCTTCGCCCCTTTCGGATCGAGAACATCGCGCAGGCCATCACCGAGAAGGTTGAAAGCAAGGCTGACGATGAAGATCGCGAGGCCCGGCATGGCCGCGACCCACCAGTAATCCATGATGAAGCTGCGCCCGTCGGAAATCATCGCGCCCCATTCCGCCAGCGGCGGCTGCGCGCCAAGGCCAAGGAAGCCAAGCCCGGCCGCCGAGAGAATGATCCCCGCCATATCCAGCGCAACCCGCACGATCATCGAGCTCATGCACAGGGGCCAGATGTGGCGGATCAGCAGGCGGAAGGGCCCCGCGCCCTGCAGACGTGCGGCGGCGATGAAATCGGCGCGCCGGATCGTCAGGGTCTCGGCACGCGCCAGCCGCGCATAAGGTGGCCAGGAGGTCAGCGCGAGCGCGAGCACCGCATTGCCGATCCCCGGCCCCATCGCGGCGACAAAGGCCAGCGCGAGAATAAGCTTCGGGAAGGCGAGGAAAATATCGGTCACGCGCATCAGCACCTGATCGACCCAGCCCCCGGCAAAGCCTGCGACCGTGCCGATGAAGAGGCCAAGGATCGGCGCGATCAGCGCCACGGTGCCGACGATGAACAGCGTCGTGCGCGAGCCCCAGATCAGGCGCGAGAGAATGTCGCGCCCGAGCGAATCCGTGCCCAGCCAATGCGCCGCCGACGGCGGCTTCAACCGGTCGCCGAGGTTTTGCGCATAGGGGCTATAGGGCGACAGGAGCGGCGCGAAGATGGCCGTCAGCACGAGCAGGATCAGGATGATCAGCCCCAGCATCGCCAGCTTGTTGCGGCGAAACGTCAGCCAGCCCTGATAAAGCGCGCCAAGCCTTGCCTGCCGCCGCGTCTGCGGGGCATCGGACAAGAGCCATTCGCGCCTCGTCATCTCACTCATGGGAGTCCTTTCGAATGGTCGTCCAGCTCACTCGGACCGGGGGTCGAGGATGCGGTAGAGAATATCGCTCAGAAGGTTCAGACCGATGAAGCAGGTGCCAATGACGACCGTGCCGCCCAGAACCGCGTTCATGTCACCCGCGAGCATCGCTTTGGTCACATATTGCCCAATGCCGGGCCAGCTGAAGATGATCTCGGTCAGGACCGAGCCCTCCAGCAGCGAGGCAAAACTCAGCGCAATCACCGTGACCAGCGGCACCGCAATATTGCGGAAGGCATGGCGCCAGATCACCCGGGTCTCGGACAGGCCCTTCACGCGCGCGGTCAGGATATATTCCGACGACATTTGCTCCAGCATGAAGCTGCGGGTCATGCGGCTGATATAGGCGAGGCTAAAATAGCCCAAGAGCGTCGCGGGCAGGATGATATGGGAAAACGCATCGCGGAAGGCCGCCCAATCGCCCGCGATCAGGCTGTCGATCAGGATCATGCCGGTGCGCTCGGTCACCATGCCGTCAAAGAGAATGCCTTGGCGGCCCGGTCCACCGACCCAGCCGAGGATGCCGTAAAAGACCAAAAGCCCCATCAGCCCGAGCCAGAAGATCGGCATCGAATAGCCGACCAGCGCCACGACCCGCGCGATCTGGTCGATCCAGCCGCCACGGCGCGCGGCGGCAATGACGCCAAGTGGCACACCGACGCTCACGCCGATCAGCGTGCCAAGCGCGGCGAGCTCCAAGGTTGCCGGGAAGACGCGCTTGAGATCGGAGACCACCGGATGGCCAGTCGAGATCGACATGCCGAAATTGCCATGCAGCACATCCCAGACATAGATCGCGAATTGGCGCCACAGCGGCTGGTCGAGCCCCAGCGCGCGGTAGGCCGCATCATATTGCGCCTGCGTCGCCCGCTCGCCCACGATCTTGAGCACCGGGTCGATCGGCATGACGCGACCAATGATGAAGGTCACGACCAGAAGGCCGAGCAGCGTCAGGGCAAGCGACAGCAAAAGGCCGCCAAAAAGGCGCAGCCTGCGGCCAAGCGCCGATGAGCCAAAGGAAGGGGCTCCGTTCGGGGCCGGGGAATGCGGGGCCGGCGCGGCGGAGTTGTCTCCGCCCGCGCCTTTGACTGTATCGCTCACGTTCAAGGATTATTCGCCCTTGGTGACCTGACGATAGTAGACCGAAGCCACGGCGCCGCCGCTGTTCCAATGGTCCACATTCTTCTGCATCGCATCCTGACCGATCTTCTGGAAGAGCGGCACGATCGGCGCGATATCGCGATATTCCTGCTGGATATCGAGATATTCCTGCTTACGCTTGTCGGCATCGCCTTCGAGCGTCGCCGCCATTGCCTTCTTCTGC
Organism: Paracoccus aminophilus JCM 7686; assembly: GCF_000444995.1. Classification (NCBI taxonomy): domain Bacteria; kingdom Pseudomonadati; phylum Pseudomonadota; class Alphaproteobacteria; order Rhodobacterales; family Paracoccaceae; genus Paracoccus; species Paracoccus aminophilus. The sequence goes on from NC_022041.1 coordinate 1,584,550, forward strand.
AGATCCTCCGGCACGGCCCAGGCGTTGCGCCATGCGAGCTCGGAATGCTTCACATCCGGCGAGTTGTTCGGGTTGATCGCGAAGGTCGAGACGTTGGTGTTCGGATCCGCGTAATCGGTGCCCCATTCGCCGATGAAGATCGGGACCTGACGCGCGCGGTAAGCATCGAGCACCTGCGCCCCGGTCATCTGCTGGATTTCCAGCGTCAGCCCGGCCTGCGCCATCGAGGCTTGCAGCGTCTGCGCGACGTTGACGTAATCGGCGATATCGCGGACGACAGTCTTGATCGTGCCCGAGGTGATCCCGGCATCGTTCAGGATCTTCTTGGCCTTTTCAACGTCATAGGTCCAAGGATTGTCGTCGCTCGCGCCCAGATAGCCGGTCGGAACGATGTTTTGGTGAACCTTCCACTGGCCTTTCAGGAAGCTGCCTTCCATCCCCTTGTAATCGACGAGATATTTCATCGCCTCGATCACCGCCGGGTTCGACAGCAGCTTGTCGTTCTGGTTCAGACCCATATAGAGCAGACGGCCGCGCGGTTCGGTCACGATCTTGACCGTGTCCTTGGTCTCGACGCCCTCGACATCGGTCGGGCTGAGGTTGCGCGCAACGTCGACATCGCCCTGTTCGAGCAGCAGACGCTGCGCCGAGCTTTCCTGAACATGGCGCACGATCACGCGCTTCATCGCGGGCTCGCCGTTCCAATAGCCCGCGAAGGAGGCGAGCTGAACCTGCTCATTCGGCTTCCAGGCCGCCAGCGTGAACGGACCCGAGCCCGCTTCGTTCTGACCGAGCCATTTGTTGCCGAAATCATCGCCCTCGACATGGGGAAGCACGGTTTCCTTGTCGATCACCGAAGCGACGCTGGCGGTCAGGCTGTTCAGCACCAGCGAGTAAGCATAGGGTTGGTCAAGCTTGATGATCAGCTTGTCGCCGTCTGCTTTCACGTTTTCATCGACATTGTCCGGCGTCAGGCCGAACTGGGTCAGAATGAACGAGAGCCCTTTGTCGAGCTTCACCGCGCGCTGCAGCGACCAGGCGGCATCCTCGGCCCGGACCGGATTGCCCGAGTGGAATTTCACGCCGTCGCGCATCTTGAAGGTGATGGTCTTGTGGTCATCGCTGACTTCCCAGCTTTCGGCCAGCGCCGGCTTGAAGCCCGCCTCCATATCCAGCGGGTCGAAATCGACCAGACGATCATAGAGGTTGTTGGTGATGTTGATCCCCGAGAACTCCGAGCTTTGCGCCGTGTCCATCGTGATGATGTCATCAATCTGATCGGCCACCACCAACACATCTTTCGGAGTGTCGGCGAAAGCTGCCGGCGCAAAGGCCATGACAGAAGCCAGAAGCCCTGCGCGCAGCGAAAAACTCTTGATCATGGAGAACTTCCCTGTTGTCCCGCTTCGATTCTACGAAGCAATTAAGGGACCTAGCATTGCCGGAAGCGCAGCCGGGGGCAAGACCTTCGTCGCACGCACCGGGAAAATGCCGCGCTTTCTCATTAAGTCACCTGATTTCAGTCTATTGCGCGGCGCTGTTAATCCTTCGGTAAGGTCACGATTGCATTGTCCTTGATCGCCTCCATCGCGACATAGGTCGAGCTCGAGGCGACATGAGGCAAGGTCGAGATCCGTTCGGCCAGCACCCGGCGGTAATCGGTGATATCGGTGGTCCGGACCTTGAGAAGATAGTCGAAACCGCCCGCAATCATATGACATTCCTCGATTTCCGGCACTGCACGCACTGCACGGTTGAAGGCCTGCAAAGCCGCCTCTCGGGTGTCCGACAGCTTCAGCTCGACAAAGGCCACATGCGCCAGATTCATCCGCACCGCTGAAATGATCGCGCGATAGCCCGCAATCACTCCGGCCGCTTCAAGCCGCTTCATCCGCGCCTGTACCGGGGTCTTGGAAAGCCCCACACGCCCCGCAAGTTCGGTTACACTGAGCCTGCCGTCCCGGGCGAGTTCCGCCAGAATCGCGCGGTCGGTGCGGTCAAGTTCAAATGGACCGTCACTTGGCTCTATTTTGGTCGTTTCGGCCATCTAACTGCTTCTCTTTAGTCGGAACGCTTTACCGATCAGCGATATATCCTCGTGAAAGTCAAGGAGTGCCGCATGTCCGCCTATACCCCCGCTCTTGCCGCCATCGACGCGGCGACGCTTGCCCCAGAGGCGCCACTCCTCACGGCCCTGATCGCCGAGGCCGCCCTCGACGCCGAGGCCCGCGCGCGCATCGCCCGCGCCGGGGCCGATCTGGTCAGCCGCATCCGCGCCCAGCTTCATCCCGGGTTGATGGAGGTCTTTCTGGCCGAATACGGCCTCTCGACCGAGGAAGGTCTGGCGCTGATGTCGCTGGCGGAGGCGCTTTTGCGCGTGCCCGATGCCGAGACCTCGGATGCGCTGATCGAGGACAAGATCGCGCCCGCCGACTGGAAGCGCCACAAGGGCCGCTCGAAATCCTCGCTGGTCAATATCTCGACGCGCGGTCTGATCCTGACCGGCGGCGTGCTGGATCGCCGTGACACCGGTGTGATCCGCTCGGCGGTGCGCCGCCTTGGCCAGCCGGTCATCCGCGCCGCCGTGACCCGTGCCATGCGCGAGATGGGCCGCCAGTTCGTGCTGGGCCAGACCATCGAAGAGGCGATGAAACGCGCCGCCGAAGATCCGAAATCGACCCAAAGCTACGACATGCTGGGCGAAGCGGCGATGACCGCAGGCGATGCCCGCAAATATGAAGCCGCCTATGCCAAAGCGATCACCGCGATCGCCTCGGCCTGCGTCAAGGGGCGGCTGCGCGACAACCCCGGGATTTCGGTCAAGCTCTCCGCGCTGCATCCGCGCTATGAGACCGCGCAGGAAGCGCGCGTGCTGGCGGAGCTTGTGCCGATCGTCACCCGGCTCGCGCGGGCGGCAGCGGCGGCGGATATGCCGCTGACCATCGATGCCGAGGAAAGCTATCGCCTGACGCTCTCGCTTCAAGTGATCGAAGCGGTGCTCGCCGATCCGGCGCTGGCCGGTTGGGAGGGCTTTGGCATCGTCGTTCAGGCTTACGGTCGCCGCGCTGGTCCGGCGATTGACTGGCTTTACGACATGGCCTCAAGACTTGATCGCAAGGTCATGATCCGGCTGGTAAAAGGTGCCTATTGGGACGCCGAGATCAAGCGCGCTCAAGTCACCGGCCTGCCCGATTTCCCGGTCTATACCCGCAAGGTCTCGACCGATGCGAGCTATATCGGACTTGCGCGGCGCCTGCTCGCCAAGACCGACCGGATCTATCCGCAATTCGCCACCCATAACGCCCATACGGTCTGCGCCATTCTCGACATGGCCAAGGGCCGCGATTTCGAATTCCAGCGCCTGCATGGTATGGGTGAAGGGCTGCACAAGCTGGTGCAGGACGACAACAACACCCGGCTGCGCATCTATGCCCCGGTCGGCGCGCATCGCGAGCTTCTGGCCTATCTCGTCCGCCGTCTGCTCGAAAACGGCGCGAATTCAAGCTTCGTGAACCAGATCGTCGATGAGGCGATCGCGCCCGAGGTTGTGGCCGCCTGCCCGCTGACCGCCGTCGAAAAGCTCGGCCAGATCGAGAATCCGGCAATTGCGCGCGGCACCGGCCTCTTCACCCCCGAGCGTGAGAATTCGCGCGGTCATGACATCGCCGACCGTCCGGCCCGCGACGGCCTGCTTGCCGCGCGCCTTGACGCGGGGGCCGCGCCCAAGGCCGTGCCGCTGATCGTCGCGGATCTGGAGAACGGCCCAGCCGAGCCGGTCGAAAACCCCGCGACGCTTGCCCCGGCGGGCAGCGTCCATCAGGCCAGCGCGGCTCAGGTCGAGGCAGCGATTGCGGCGGCCCAACCCTGGAGCCAACCGGCCTCGGCCCGCGCCGAAACCCTGCGCCGCGTGGCCGATCTTTACGAGGCCGATACGCCGGCGCTTCTGGCCCTTCTCGCCAGCGAATCCGGCAAGACCCTGGCCGATGCTGTGGCCGAGATCCGCGAAGCCGTTGACTTCCTGCGCTATTATGCCGCACAGATCACGACCCTGCGCCATCCGCCGCGCGGGATTTTCACCGCGATCAGCCCGTGGAACTTCCCGCTCGCGATCTTCACCGGCCAAATCGCCGCAGCTTTGGCCGCAGGCAATGGCGTGCTGGCGAAACCTGCCGAGCAAACGCCGCTGATCGCCCATCACGCGGTTGCGCTGATGCATCGCGCGGGCGTGCCGGTCGCGGCGCTGCAGCTCTTGCCCGGCGACGGGGCGAGCGTCGGTGCCGCGCTGACCTCGGATGCGCGGATTTCGGGCGTCGTCTTCACCGGCTCGACCGAGACCGCGAAGCTCATCCGCCGCGCCATGGCCGAGAAAATGGCCCCGACCGCGCCGCTGATTGCGGAAACCGGCGGGCTGAATGCCATGGTCGTCGATTCGACCGCTCTTCCCGAACAGGCGGTGCGCGACATCGTCACCAGCGCCTTCCAATCGGCAGGCCAGCGCTGTTCGGCTTTGCGCTGCCTCTATCTGCAAGAAGACATCGCGGGTCCGGTTCTGGAAATGCTGTCGGGCGCGATGGATGAGCTGGCGCTTGGCAATCCTGCCGAAATCGAGACCGATATCGGCCCGGTCATCGACCTTGAGGCGGCAGGTCCGATCCGCGCCCATATCGCGAAAGCGGCCTCAGAGGGGCGGCTCATCAAGCAATTGCCGACCCCGGAGGGCGGTCATTTCATCGGCCCGGCCATGCTGCGCGTCGGCTCGATTGCCGAGATGAAGCAGGAAATCTTCGGCCCGGTTCTGCATGTCGCGACCTTCCCGGCGGATGCGCTCGACAAGGTCGTGGCCGAGATCAATGCGACCGGCTATGGGCTGACCTTCGGCCTGCACTCGCGCATTGCCTCGCGTATTCAAAGCGTTGCGGGCAAGATCCACGCCGGGAACGCCTATGTGAACCGCAACCAGATCGGCGCGGTGGTCGGCAGCCAGCCCTTCGGCGGCGAAGGCCTGTCAGGCACCGGTCCCAAGGCGGGCGGCCCGGAATATGTCGCCCGTTTCACGGCGGCACCGGTCACGGAAACTCAGGCCGAAAGCAAGCCTTATTCCAGTTATTACAAAACGCTGGAGAAGGATATTGAGAAGGTTTCGATCTCTGGCGACGCGCAGCGGGTGCTTGACCTGCCCGGCCCGACCGGCGAGCTGAACCAGCTGAGCCTTTATAGCCGCGATCCGATCCTCTGCCTTGGCCCGGGCTATGATGTGGCGAAGGCGCAGGCCGCAGAGATTGCCCGACTGGGCGGTTACGGGATCGCGCTGGACGGCGTTCCTGATGCCGATTGGCTGGCACGGATCGAGGGGATTTCGGGCGCGGTCTGGTGGGGCGACGAGGCGCGCGGTCGCGGCTTTGCCCGTGCGCTCGCGACCCGGCCCGGCCCGATCCTGCCCTTGATCGGGGCGATCGACAAAGGCCATGTCGTGCTCGAGCGTCATCTGTGCATCGACACGACCGCATCGGGCGGCAATGCGGCACTGCTCGCGGGCGAGGCTTTGGCGATCCAACCGCGCTGATCGCCGGGCGCTCAGGCTCTTGCGACACAGCGCCCTGCGACACTGAGACCCGCGGCCGGGCTTGCATCCCGGCCCCGGCCTTGCCATCTGGGGTGAAACTCAGGAGGCCCCATGCAGAAGATCGCTTTGCCCGAACGCCCCGATTGGCGTGCCCGCGCCGAAGAGCTCGGTTTCACTTTCGCGGATATGGGGGGCGAGCCTTATTGGGACGAAACCTCGGCCTATAGCTTCACCCTTCAGGAGATCGAGCAGGATATCGAGATCCCCTCGACCGAGCTTCACGCCATGTGCCGCGAGGCGGTGGCGCGCGCGATCGACAGCGAGGATTGGCTGACCCGGCTGGCGATCCCGCGCGAGCATTGGGATTTCCTGCGCGACAGCTGGACCAATGGCGAGCCCGAGCTCTATGGCCGCTTTGATCTCGCCTATGACGGCTCCGGCCCGGCGAAGCTGCTAGAATATAATGCAGATACGCCGACTTCGCTTTACGAATCGGCCTCGTTCCAATGGCTCTGGCTCGAAGAGCAGCAGGGTCTGGGCGTGCTGTCGCCCGACACCGATCAGTTCAACCGCATCCACGAGGCTTTGGTCGAGCGTTGGGCCGAAATCGCCGATCAGGGCACCGAGATCCATTTCGCCTGCGACAAGGACAATCCCGAGGATTACGCCACAGTCGAGGCGCTCGGCTGGTCCGCGCGCGAGGCGGGCATGGGCGCGCATCTGACCGCGCTGGCCGGGATCGGGCTGACCGAGGACGATCAATTCGCCGATGACGAGGATCGCGTGATCGGCACGCTCTTCAAGCTTTACCCGTGGGAGGACATGCTGCGCGATGATTTCGCGCCCTTCCTCGCGGTTTCGCAGACCCGTTTCATCGAGCCGCCGTGGAAGGCGATCCTTTCAAACAAGGGGATCCTGCCGCTGCTGTGGGAGATGTTCCCGGGCCATCCGAACCTCCTGCCCGCCTTTTTCGCCGCCGATGTCGAGGCCGCTTTGCGCGGTGACGGGGCGGCGGCGCCGGCCGTGGCGGCTGCTTTCGCGGCGGCCGAAAGTCAGCTGCGCCGGGGCCATGTCACCAAGCCGATCTTTTCGCGCGAAGGCTCGGGCGTCACGCTTTACCAGCAGGGCGCGCGTCCCGAGACCAATGCCGATGACAGCTATTCTCACCACCCGATGATCGTGCAGGCCTTGGCGCCTTTGCCCGAATTCGACGGTTTCCGCCCGGTTCTCGGCGCCTGGATGGTCGGAGAATCTTGCGTTGGTCTTGGCATCCGCGAAGACCGCGCTAGGATCACCCATAACCTGTCCCGTTTCAAACCGCATTTCATCGAGGCTTAACCATGTCCCAACGCAAACGGTCCCGTCACGTCGCACTGGTCCTTGCGGGGACGGCTCTTCTCGGGCTTTCGGCCTGCCGCGAGGAACAGGTTGATGCGGAAAGCTTTCCCGATCTGCAAAGCTGTGTCGCGGCGGCGCAGAAAAACAGCCTTTGGTTCACCGAAGATGATTGCCGTGCCAATTTCGCAGCCGCCGAGAAGGAATATCTCGAAACCGCACCGCGCTACGAATCGAAAGAGCTCTGCGAGCAGGAACATGGCGTCGGCAAATGCGGCGGCGATCCGACCCAGCAGCAGCAGGCGCAAAATGGCGGTGGCGGCGGCTTTTCCTTCATGCCGCTGCTCGTCGGCTATATGATGGGCTCGATGCTGTCGCGCGGCGGCGGCATCTTCAGCCAGCCGATGGTCCAGACCGCGAATGGCCGCTATACGACGCCCTCGGGCAACCAGAGCTTTGCCTCGAACCGGGGCGCGGGCAAAGTGCCCTCGCAGGTCTTCACAAGCAAGGCCGCCCCGACGATCGGCAAGCCACCCCTGACCCAATCGGCGGTCCAGCAACGCGGCGGCTTTGGCGGCTCGTCAACCGCACGCTCCAGCGGCTCGCGGAGTTTTGGCGGCTGATCACGGCTTGCGACTTTGGTCAGAAAGGCGCAGGTTTGCGCCATATTCCCCCTGATGCCAAGGCGTTGAGCACGATGACCCCGCAAGACCAATCCGCCCTGAACCGCAAACTCTGTCAGATCGCGCCGGTCATTCCGGTTCTGGTGGTCAGCGATGCCGCGCGGGCCGAAGGGCTGGCGCAGGCGCTGGTCGCGGGCGGCCTGCCGGTTCTTGAGGTGACGCTGCGCACCCCCGCCGCGCTCGATGTCATCCGCGAGATGGCCAAGGTTGCGGGTGGGTATGTCGGCGCGGGCACGGTGATCACGCCCGATGATGTGAAGCGCGCGAAAGATGCCGGGGCAAGCTTTGCGGTTTCGCCCGGCGCGACCGAAAAGCTCATCCGCGCCTGCGAAGAGGTCGAGCTGCCGCTTCTGCCGGGCGCGGCCACCGCCTCTGAAGCGATGCTGCTGCTTGAGGCGGGCTACACCATGGGCAAATTCTTCCCGGCAGAAGCCGCGGGCGGGGTCAAGGCGCTGAAATCGCTTGGCGGTCCGCTGCCGCAGCTCAGCTTCTGCCCGACCGGAGGGATCACGCTGGAAAGCGCGCCCTCTTATCTCGCTCTGCCGAATGTCGTCTGCGTCGGCGGCAGCTGGATTGCGCCGGATGCCGATGTCGCGGATGCGAATTGGGAAGCGATCCGGGCGCGTGCCGCGACGGCGGCGGGGCTGGTTCGTGGCTGAGAAAGACCGCGTGGCTGGCGTGGATCCGGCCCTTGATCCGGGCGTGAACCTTGGCCGAGCCAAGCGTAATCTGGTGGTGCTGGGGCTGGCGCAGGCGATCCTCGGCTCGCAGATGTCGATGAATTTCGTGGTCAGCGGGCTGGCGGGACAGATGCTAAGCCCGAACCCTTGCATTGCCACCCTGCCCCTGTCGATGATCGTTCTGGGCTCGGCTTTGTCTGCGCGTCCGCTTGCGGGCTTCATGGCACGTCACGGACGGCGGGCGGGCTTTTTGCTGTCGTGCCTTGCCGGTGCGCTTGGTGCGGCTGTGGCCTTCCTTGGGCTGCAACTCGGCTCGTTCTGGCTCTTGACGGCAGGTGGGCTTCTGACCGGGATCTATATGTCGGCGCAGGGGTTTTACCGCTTTGCCGCGACCGATACCGCGCCGCCCGAGTTTCAGGGCAAGGCGATTTCCATGGTCATGGCGGCGGGCCTCGTCTCGGCCTTGCTCGGGCCCTATCTGGTGCGCCACACCACCGAGGCGCTGCCGGTGCCCTTCATGGCGACCTATGCCGCAATCGTCGTTCTGAACCTGATCGGGCCCTTCCTTTTCGCCTTTCTCGATATTCCGAAACAGCCGGGGGGCGGGAAAGCCGCGCGCGGCGGCCGTTCCCTCAAGGAGCTGATCCGCACCCCCGAGATTGCGGTTGCCATGATCTGCGCGACCGTCACTTATGCGCTGATGAACCTTGTGATGACCTCGACGCCTTTGGCGGTGGTCGGTTGCGGGTTTCAGACCTCGGATGCGGCGAATATCGTCTCGACCCATGTGCTGGCGATGTTCGTGCCCTCTTTCTTCACGGGCTTTCTGATCGCGCGTTTCGGCGCGACCCGGATCGTGACTTTGGGGCTGGTCATTCTGGCCGGAGCCGGCGCGGTGGCGCTTTCGGGCGTGGCGCTTGGGCAGTTCTACCTGACGCTGATCCTGCTCGGGCTCGGCTGGAACTTCGGCTATATCGGCGCGACCACAATGCTGACACGCGCACAGCGCCCCGAAGAGCGGGCGCGTCTGCAAGGGCTCAATGACAGCGTGGTCTTTGGCGGGGTGTTTCTGGCCTCGCTCTCCTCGGGCGGGCTGATGAACTGCCTGGGCGGCGATCCCCGCACTGGCTGGAATGCGGTCAATCTGGCGATGCTGCCGTTCCTGGTTCTGGCGGGCGGCGCGCTCATCTGGCTGATGCTGCGCCCGAAGGAGGATTGAGAAAAGGCTGGGGGCGCTGCCCCCGGCCCTGCGGGCCTCCCCCGGGATATTTTCGCATGAAAGATCAGAAGAGCGATTGTTGCCCGTCGCTTTTCTTTTTGCGCGGTTTGGCAGGTGCGGGCTCGGGCGGGCTTGCCGGTTGGGCAGGCAGACGGCCATCGTGGAATTCGATCTCGAAGGCGGGGGTTTGACGGGCGGTCTCGACGCTTGTGAGGAGGCCCTTCGGGCCGTGGACGACCGCAAAGCCGCGCTTGAGGGTTTCGCGGTAGCCGAGCGTTTGGCGGAGCCGGTCGAGCCGGTCGAGTCTTTCGCGTCTGGGCTGCAAGCTGCGCGTCATGGCAGCGTCAAGGCGGGTGGTGAGCTTTTCGAATGTGTCGCGGTTGCGGGTGAGGCCTCGGCTGGCTTCGCCGAGCAGGCGGGCGCGGCTGTTGGTCAGGCTTTGGCCGAGGCGCTGGATGCGTTCTTGCCGCAGTGTGAGGCCGCGTTTCGTCGCGGGGGCGAGCTTTTGGGTGAGAGCTGCGAGGCGTTGGGTGCCGCTGCGGGTGAAGCTGCGCAAGAGCGCCACCGGTAGGCCAAGTGCATTCAACCGCTCGCGCCGGGTGCGGGTGAATTGCCGCAAAGCCGGTTCCAGCCTTCCGGCAAAGAGGTCGAAGCGCTGGCGTGCGGGATCGGTCAGGCTTTGCGGGCGGCCAAGCGCACGAGAGAGATCGCGCAGACGCTGGCCGGGATGCTCGATTCGGGCACGGGCGGCGCGGCCCATGCGTGAGTGCATCTCGCCCAGACGCAAGGCCAGATCGGCGCGCACCGGCACGGCGATTTCGGCGGCGGCGGTCGGCGTTGGCGCGCGGCGATCGGAAGCGTAGTCAATCAACGTCGTGTCGGTTTCGTGGCCCACCGCTGAGATCAGCGGGATCTGGCTTTCGGCAGCGGCACGCACCACCGATTCCTCGTTGAAGCCCCAAAGGTCCTCCAAGCTGCCGCCCCCGCGCGCCACGATGATCAGATCGGGGCGCGGGATCGGACCGCCCTTTTCCAGCGCATTGAGCCCCCGGATCGCCGCCGTCACCTGCGGCGCGCAATCCTGCCCCTGCACCGCCACCGGCCAAAGCAGCACGCGGCTGGGGAAGCGGTCGCGCAGGCGGTGGAGGATGTCGCGGATCACCGCGCCCGAGGGCGAGGTCACGACCGCGATCACCTCGGGCAGATAGGGCAGCGGGCGCTTGCGGCTCTCGTCGAAAAGCCCTTCGGCGGCGAGCGCCTTCTTGCGCTTTTCGAGCATCATCATCAGCGCGCCCGCCCCTGCGGGTTCGATCTGATCGACGATCATCTGGTATTTGGACTGGCCCGGGAAGGTGGTGAGCTTGCCGGTCGCGATAACCTCGAGCCCTTCTTCGGGCCGGGTGATGAGCCGTGCCGCCTGCCCTTTCCAGGTCACGGCATTGAGGACCGAGCGGTCATCCTTGAGGTCGAAGTAAAGATGGCCCGAGGCGGGACGCGAGACGCGCCCGACCTCGCCCCGCACACGGACGCGGCCGAATTGATCCTCGATCGAGCGCTTCACCGCGCCCGAGATTTCCGAGACGGTGAACTCATGCGCATTCGAGGCGGTCTCGGTGTTTTCCGGCTCGTCGTCAAAGAGCTCCATCTTATCCTCGCAAGGCTTGTTCCGTCAGGGCGCTCAGACTAGAACGCGGGCGAGCAAGAAGGAAGGGCTGCGCATGAATATCCTGATCCTCGGCAGTGGCGGGCGCGAACATGCGCTGGCTTGGGCCATCCGCCAGAACCCGAAATGCGACCGTCTGTTCGTCGCGCCGGGCAATGCTGGGATCGAAGGCGTCGCGCGCTGCGTCAATCTGGACATTCTCTCGGGCGCGGATGTGATCCGCTTCTGCGAGGAAGCCGCGGTCGACTTCGTCGTGGTCGGCCCTGAGGCGCCTTTGGCGGCTGGCGTGGCCGATGCCTTGCGTGAGGCCGATATTCTGGTCTTTGGCCCCTCGCAGGCGGCGGCGCAGCTCGAAGCCTCGAAAGCCTTCACCAAAGAGGTCTGCGACGCTTGCGCCGCGCCGACCGCCGCTTGGGCACGCTTTGCCGAGGCAGAGCCTGCCCGCGCCTATATCCGCGAAAAGGGCGCGCCGATTGTCGTCAAGGCCGATGGGCTGGCGGCGGGCAAAGGCGTCACCGTCGCTCTGACCGAGGCCGAGGCGATTGCCGCGATTGATGACGCGTTCGGCGGGGCTTTTGGCGCGGCTGGGGCCGAGGTCGTGATCGAGGAGTTCATGGAGGGCGAAGAGGCCAGCTTCTTCGTTTTGTCCGATGGCACCGATTGCCTACCGATTGGCACGGCTCAGGACCATAAGCGCGTCGGCGACGGTGATACCGGGCCGAATACTGGCGGCATGGGCGCCTATTCGCCCGCGCCGGTGCTGACGCCTGCGCTGCAAGAGCAGGTCATGGCGCGGATCGTGCGCCCGACGGTTGCGGAAATGGCGCGGCGCGGCACACCCTTCCAAGGGGTGCTTTACGTCGGTCTGATGATCAAGGACGGCGAGGCGCGTCTGGTCGAATATAACGTCCGCTTCGGCGATCCCGAATGTCAGGTGCTGATGATGCGTCTGGGCGCGCAGGCGCTCGATCTGCTTCATGCCTGCGCCGAGGGCCGTCTGGCCGATGCCCGCGTCAACTGGGCCGACGATCATGCGTTGAGCGTGGTTCTGGCCGCGAACGGCTATCCCGGCGCTTACGAGAAAGGCACGGTCATTCGCGGGCTTGCGGGCCTTGCCGACGACAGCCACAACAAGGTCTTTCACGCAGGCACCGCAGAGAAGGATGGCCAGATCATCGCGACTGGCGGTCGGGTTCTGGCCGCGACCGCGCGCGGCGCGACCCTGCAAGAAGCCCATGACCTCGCCTATGCTCTGGCGCACTCGATCGACTGGCCGGAAGGATTTTATCGCCGCGATATCGGTTGGCGGGCGCTTTAGGCCTTTTCATCCCCCTCGCCCGGACATATTAATTCGCCCATGACACGGACACGCCCCATATTCCCGGCCCAGAACGCGCAAATCGGCGCGCGCTTCGCCGTGAGCCTCCGTGGTCTCCTTCTTCTTACGCTTCACTGAGCGGGTCTCCGGGCCACCGCTCAGGATGGGATGCGCCCGGTTCAAGACCACCCCAGCGTAAGAAAGAATGAGCAAATGTCCGACAAGAACCGTGTAGTTATTTTCGACACCACCCTGCGCGATGGCGAGCAATCGCCGGGCGCGACCATGACCTTCGCCGAGAAGATGGAAATCGCCCAGATGCTGGACGAGATGGGCGTCGATATCATCGAGGCCGGTTTCCCCATTGCCTCGGAAGGCGATTTTGCCGCCGTCTCGGAAATCGCGCGCAATGCCAAGACCTCGGTCATCTGCGGTCTGGCCCGTGCCCAGATCCCGGATATCGACCGTTGCTGGGAGGCGGTGAAACACGCTCGCCGCCCGCGCATCCACACCTTTATCGGCACCTCGCCTCTGCACCGCGCCATTCCCAATCTGGACATGGACCAGATGGCCGAGCGCATCGAGCAGACCGTGACCCATGCCCGCAATCTGTGCGACAACGTCCAATGGTCGGCGATGGATGCCACCCGGACCGAGCATGATTATCTCTGCCGTGTGGTCGAAATCGCAATCAAATGCGGCGCCTCGACCATCAATATCCCCGATACCGTCGGCTATACCGCGCCGCGCGAAAGCGCCGATCTGATCCGCATGTTGCTGGAACGGGTGCCGGGCGCCGATACCGTGACTTTCGCGACCCATTGCCACAACGATCTGGGCATGGCGACGGCGAACTCTCTGGCGGCGGTCGAGGCCGGTGCGCGCCAGATCGAATGCACGATCAACGGTCTGGGCGAGCGCGCGGGCAATACCGCTTTGGAGGAGGTCGTCATGGCGCTGAAAGTGCGTCACGACATCATGCCCTTCACGACCGGCATCGACACCACCAAGATCATGGGTCTGTCGCGGCGCGTGGCGCAGGCCTCGGGCTTCCCGGTCCAGTTCAACAAGGCGATCGTCGGCAAGAACGCTTTCTTGCATGAATCGGGCATCCATCAGGACGGCGTGCTGAAAAACGTCGAGACCTTCGAGATCATGCGCCCGGCAGATATCGGCCTCAACGAAGCCAATATCGCCATGGGCAAGCACTCGGGCCGCGCCGCCTTGCGCGCCAAGCTGAAAGATCTGGGCTATGAGGTCGGGGACAACCAGCTGAAGGACATCTTCGTCCGCTTCAAGACGCTGGCCGACCGCAAGAAAGAGATCTTCGACGAGGATCTGGTTGCCTTGATGCAGGACAGCGCCGCGAATACCGAGGCGGATCACCTGCAGGTCAAGCATCTGCGCGTGATCTGCGGCTCGGATGGGCAATCGGCCGATCTGGTGCTGGTCGTCGACGGCGTCGAGAAATCGGTTCATGCCGAGGGCGACGGTCCGGTTGATGCCTGCTTCAAAGCCGTGCAAGAGATCTTCCCGCATCAGGCGAAACTGCAGCTCTATCAGGTCCATGCCGTGACCGAGGGCACCGATGCGCAGGCCACCGTTTCCGTCCGGCTGGAGGAGGAAGGCCGCATCGTCAACGGTCAAGCCGCCGATACGGATACGATTTTGGCCAGCGTCAAAGCCTATGTCGGCGCGCTGAACCACCTGATCCAGCGCCGCGCCAAGACCGGCAAGGATGCGGATACCAAAGAAATCAGCATGTATTCGCATTAAGCGAAACATCTGACGCAAAATCGAGGCGCGCGGACCGGCTTTGCCGCGCGTCTTTCGCTTTCACCGGCACCGGGCAATATGTCGCAGCGGCGAAAGTCGCCGATGCTCTTGCCTTGGTGTTAAAAATAGGTTTCCGAGCGTCACTTGGGGCCTTATATGAAGCCTGCCGTAGCGCGACAGACGAATCTGCGTGCGGCAGGGGCGCAATGGGCAGACCGGCATCCACCGGCGCGAAAGGAATACAGGACATGGCATTCGGCGGTTTGTTTTCGACCGATATCGCAATCGACCTCGGCACTGCGAACACGCTGGTCTATGTCAAGGGCAAGGGCATCATCCTGAACGAGCCCTCGGTGGTCGCGTTCCACGTCAAGGACGGCAAGAAGCAAGTGCTGGCCGTCGGTGAAGACGCGAAGTTGATGCTTGGCCGCACCCCCGGCTCGATCGAGGCGATCCGCCCGATGCGCGAAGGCGTCATCGCGGATTTCGACTCCGCCGAGGAAATGATCAAGCATTTCATCAAGAAGGTCTTCAAACGCACGACCTTTTCGAAGCCGAAAGTCATCGTCTGCGTGCCGCATGGCGCGACCCCGGTTGAAAAGCGCGCGATCCGTCAGTCGGTTCTCTCGGCTGGCGCGCGCAAAGCGGGCCTGATCGCTGAACCGATTGCCGCCGCGATTGGCGCCGGCATGCCGATCACCGATCCCACCGGCTCGATGGTGGTCGATATCGGCGGCGGCACGACCGAGGTCGCGGTGCTCTCGCTTGGTGACGTGGTTTATGCGCGCTCTGTCCGCATCGGCGGCGACCGCATGGACGAGTCGATCATCAACTATCTGCGCCGCAGCCATAACCTTCTGATCGGCGAATCCACCGCCGAGCGCGTCAAGACCCAGATCGGCACGGCGCGGATGCCCGACGACGGACGCGGTGCCGCCATGATGGTGCGCGGTCGCGACCTGTTGAACGGCATCCCGAAAGAGATGGAAATCACCCAAGCGATGGTTGCTGAAGCCTTGGCCGAGCCGGTTCAGCAGATCTGCGAAGCGGTGATGGTCGCGCTGGAAGCGACGCCCCCCGATCTCGGCGCCGATATCGTTGACCGCGGCGTCATGCTGACCGGCGGCGGCGCGATGCTGGGCGATCTCGATCTGGCGCTCCGCGAGCAGACCGGGCTTTCGATCACCTTGGCCGATCAGGCCATGAGCTGCGTTGCCCTTGGCACCGGCAAGGCACTGGAGTTTGAAAAACAGCTCCGTCACGTCATCGACTACGACAGCTAAGGTGCCCCCGTGGCGCGCAAGGGCCCTGATTTTGCCACTCCGGTCCGGCGCGTCCTGATTTCGCTGCTGGTTCTCGTTCTGCTGAGCGCATTCCTGTTCTGGCGGATCGACGGTCCGCGGGCCGAGCGAATGCGCTCGGCTTTCGTTGATCGCTTCGTGCCGGGCTTCGACTGGGCCTTGGCGCCAATGACGAAGCTCTCGAATATGGTGTCGAGCTATCAATCTTACGCCCGGCTCTATGATCAGAACAAAGAGCTGCGCCGCGAGCTGCAGAAAATGTCCGCCTGGAAAGAGGCGGCGGTTCAGCTTGAGCAGGAAAATGCCAAGCTTCTTGCCCAGAACAACGTCCGGCTTGACCCTGCACTGACCTCGGTTTCGGGCGTGGTGATGACCGACAGCGGCTCGGCCTTCCGCCAGTCGGTGCTGCTCAATGTCGGGCTGCGCGACGGGATTGTCGATGGCTGGGCGACCATGGACGGGTTGGGCCTTGTCGGCCGCATCTCGGGCGTTGGCGAGACGACGAGCCGGGTCATCCTGCTCACCGATCCCTCCTCGCGCATTCCGGTGCTGATCCAGCCTTCGGGCCAGCACGCGCTGCTCAGCGGCGACAACACGCCCTTGCCCTATCTCGAATTCATCGAAAGCCCGGAGAATGTCCGGCCGGGAGACCGGGTGACCAGTTCGGGCGACGGCGGGGTCTTTCCGCCGGGCCTACTGGTCGGTCAGGTCGCCTTGGCCTCGGACGGGCGGTTGCGCGTGCGCATGGCCGCCGATTATGGCCGCCTCGAATTCCTGCGCGTGTTGCGCAGCCATTCCGCCGAGCAGCTTGCCGATTCGGGCCTCTTGATCCCGCCGCCGATCCCCGAATTCGTCGGGCCTCAGATGCCGCCGGGCTTCACTCCGCCGACCAAGCGCGGAAAAGCGCGCCATGATTGACCGGATGCGCCACCGCCGCTACGTCGGCATGGTGCTCTATGCGCTGGTGATGCTGGTCTTTCTGCTGCTCCGGCTGTTGCCGCTTGCGCCGGGCAAGGTGCCATGGCCGGGCGCGGATCTCTCGCTTTGCCTGACGCTGGTCTGGGTGCTGCGCCGTCCCGAACAGGTGCCGGTCCTGCTGATCGCCACGGTCTTTTTTATCGAGGATCTGCTGTTGCTGCGCCCGCTTGGCCTGTGGACCGCGATTGTCATTCTTGGCACCGAGGCTGCACGCATTCGTGAGCCCCGTTGGCGCGAATTGCCGTTTATGATTGAATGGTTGCGCGTCGCACTTCTGATTGCCCTGATGACCCTTGGCTATCGCATCGCATTGGCCATTTTCTTCGTTCCGATGCCCGCCTTGGGGCAGGTGATCCTGCAATATCTGGCGACGATCATCGCTTATCCGGTGCTTGTCGTGGCGGCGCGCTGGCTGCTCGGTCTTTCGCGTGTGGATTACATCGAGGCCGAAATCATGAGGCAACGTTAAGCGATGAGAAAATCGCCCAAAGATATCGTCGAGAGCACGCGCAGCATTTCGCGCCGTGCGCTTTTGCTGGGCTCGGTGCAGGTCGCGGCGGTGGCGGCCTTGGGGTTGCGGCTGCGCTCGATGCAGCTCGACCATGCCGATCAATACCGGATGCTCTCGGACGGCAACTCGATCAAGATGCGGCTTTTGCCGCCGACGCGCGGCCTGATCCTCGACCGCAATGGCATGGTCATCGCGGGCAATGAGCAGAATTACCGCGTCACGATCACGCGCGAGGAAGCCGGCGATGTCACCGCCGTCATGGGCAAGCTGCGCCAGATCATCCCGCTCTCGGACACCCAGACCGCGACGCTGATGACTGAGATCGACAAGCGCAGCGCCATCACCCCGGTCAGCGTGGCCGATCGCCTGAGCTGGGACGAATTCGCCTCGATCGCGGTCAATGCGCCCTCGCTGCCCGGCGTTTCGCCGGAATCCGGCCTGTCGCGGATTTATCCCCGCGCCGAAGATTTCGCCCATATTCTGGGCTATGTCGGCCCGGTTTCGGACTACGACCTCGCCAAGATCGAAAACCCCGATCCGGTGCTGCGCCTGCCCGAGTTCCAGCTTGGCAAGGTCGGGGTCGAGGCAAAGCTCGAGGATGATCTGCGCGGCAAGGCCGGGGCCCGGCGCATCGAGGTCAATTCCGCCGGGCGCGAGATGCGCGAGCTCTCGCGTCAGGAGGGCCAACAGGGCTCGACCGTCCAGCTGACCATCGACTCGGCGCTGCAAAACTTCGCGACCCAGCGCTTGGGGACGGAAAGTGCCGCCGCCGTGGTCATTGATGTCACCAATGGCGATCTGGTCGCCATGGCCTCGGCGCCGTCCTTCGACCCCAATATGTTCGTGCGCGGAATTTCCTCGGCCGATTACTCGGCGCTGATGAACCAC
The DNA here is from genome assembly GCF_000444995.1 of Paracoccus aminophilus JCM 7686. Classification (NCBI taxonomy): domain Bacteria; kingdom Pseudomonadati; phylum Pseudomonadota; class Alphaproteobacteria; order Rhodobacterales; family Paracoccaceae; genus Paracoccus; species Paracoccus aminophilus. Next base: position 1,602,465 of record NC_022041.1, read on the forward strand.
GACCACCGCCCGCTTGCCGACAAGACCGTGCAAGGCGTCTATCCGCCCGGTTCGACCTATAAGATGGTCTCGCTTTTGGCCGGGCTTGAGGCCGGGGTCATCAACGGCGGCAGCCATTTCTATTGTCCGGGCTATATTCAGGTCGCGGGCCGCAAGTTTCACTGCTGGAGCCGCGGCGGACATGGTTCGGTCTCGCCGACCCAGAGCCTCGAGAAATCCTGCGACGTCTTCTATTACGAGCTGGCCCAGCAGCTTGGCATCGACCGCATGTCGGCGATGGCGCGCCGTCTGGGCGTCGGCATCCGCCACGATCTGCCGATGTCCGCGGTGGCCGAAGGCATTGCGCCCGACCGCGACTGGAAAAAGAAGCGCTACAAGCAGGAATGGCAGATCGGCGATTCGATCAACGCGAGCATCGGTCAGGGCTATGTTCTGGCCTCGCCGCTGCAATTGGCCGTGATGACCGCGCGCGTCGCCACCGGCAAGGTCGTCGAGCCGCGTCTGGTGCGCTCGCTCGACGGCGTCCAGATCCCGACGCCGGAATTCGAAAGCCTCGGCATCCCGGAACCGGCCCTGCGCATTGCCCGCGCGGGTATGGATGCGGTGGTCAATGGTGCCTCGGGGACCGGCGCGAAATCCAAGATCGTCGCGCCGCAATGGCGGATGGCGGGGAAATCGGGCACGTCTCAGGTCCGCAACATCACCGCGGCCGAGCGCGCCCGCGGCGTTATCCGCAACGAGCAACTGCCGTGGAACCGCCGCGACCATGCGCTCTTTGTCTGCTTCGCGCCCTTCGACAATCCGAAATATGCGGTCTCGGTCGTGGTCGAGCATGGGATGGGCGGCTCGACCGCTGCCGCGCCGATTGCCCGCGACATCCTGCTGTTTGCACTGGCGGGCGGCTTGCCGCCGCTGACGGCCTATCCCGAAAGCCAGCGCGGCAACATCGACGCAACCTTCAAATCGCTCAAGCTCGCGCCCACCGTGGTGGCACAGGCCGGGCGCGCGAGAGCGTGAGATGAGCTATCTCGACTATAAATCCGAGCAGACGCCGACCGGGCTGAAGAAGATCCTTTACCTGAATTGGCCGCTGGTCTTTCTGCTGACCGCGATTTCCTGCACCGGCTTTCTCATGCTCTATTCGGTCGCGGGCGGCCGGGTCGAGGTTTGGGCGCAGCCGCAGATGTATCGCTTCGCCGTCGGCATGGTGGCGATGATCGGGCTGGCTTTCGTGCCGATCTGGTTCTGGCGCTCGATCTCGGTCGTGGCCTATCTGATCTGCGTGCTGCTGCTCGTCGCGGTGGATTTCATCGGCTATGTCGGTATGGGCGCGCAGCGCTGGCTCGATCTTGGCCCGATCAAGCTGCAACCCTCGGAAATCACCAAGATCGCGCTCGTGCTGATGCTCGCGGCCTATTACGACTGGCTGCCGCTGGAAAAGGTCTCGCGCCCGCTTTGGGTGCTGATCCCGGTCGTGCTGATCCTCTTGCCGACGGGTCTTGTGCTTGAACAGCCCGATCTTGGCACCGGGCTCATGCTGATCATGGGTGGCGGCATCGTCATGCTGATCGCAGGCGTGAGCCTGTGGTATTTCGGGGCGGTCATCGCGATTGTCGCCGGGCTCGTCTTTGGCGTCCTGCACACGCGCGGCACCGAATGGCAGCCGTTGCACGACTATCAATATCGCCGCATCGACACCTTCCTTGACCCCGGGGCCGATCCTTTGGGCGCGGGCTATAACATCATGCAGGCGCAGATCGCGCTTGGCTCGGGCGGCTGGTCGGGACGCGGCTTCATGCAGGGCACGCAATCGCGGCTGAACTTCCTGCCCGAAAAGCACACCGACTTCATCTTCACCACGCTGGCCGAGGAATTCGGCTTTGTCGGGGCGATGTCGCTTCTCGTGCTTTATGCGTTGGTTCTGGGCTTTTGCACCTATTCGGCTTTGACCAATCGAGACCGGTTCGCCAGCCTGATGACCTTTGGCATCTCGGGCACATTTTTCCTTTATTTTCTGGTGAATATGGGCATGGTCATGGGGCTGATGCCGGTCGTGGGCGCGCCCTTGCCGATGGTGAGCTATGGCGGCACGCAGCTGATGATCCTTCTGATGGCCTTTGGCATGGTGCAATCCGCCCATGTCCACCGGCCGCGCTAGACCGGGACCTGCCGCATGAAAGTTCTCTTCGCCGCCCCGTCCAAGGATTGGGCCAGTTGGCAGCCCGCGCTTGAGGCCGCCTGCCCCGAGATCGAGCTTCACCGCGACGGCGATCCGGCAAGCTTTGATGCGCTGATCTATGCGCCGGGCTATCCCGAAAATGGCGAGATCCTCGACTTCACGCCCTTCACCCGGGCGCGCGTCGTGCAAAGCCTCTGGGCCGGGGTCGAGCGGATCGTGACCAATCCGACCCTGACCCAGCCGCTCTGCCGGATGGTCGATCCGGGGCTTGAACGCGGCATGACCGAATATTGTCTGGGCTGGGTCATGCGCGCCCATCTCGGCATGGATCTCTATGCGCAGGACGGGATTTGGCGCGGCAAGACCTGCCCGCCGCTCGCGACCAGCCGCCGGGTCACCATTCTCGGCATGGGCGAGCTTGGACGCGGCCTTGCCGCCGCCCTTCGCCCGCTTGGCTTTCGGGTGGCGGGCTGGTCGGTCTCTGGCCGCCCGGTCGAGGGGATCGAGACTTTCGCCGAGGCCGATCTGCCCGCGGCCTTGGCACGCGCGGAAATCCTTGTCGCGCTTTTGCCCGATACGCCGGGCACGCGCGGGCTTTTGAACCGCGAGACGTTGGCGCTGCTGCCCGAGGGCGCTTGGTTGGTGAATGCCGGGCGCGGCACGCTCTTCGACGAGGCCGATCTTCTGGCCGCGCTCGATGCGGGGCGTCCGGGCCATGCCGTGCTCGATGTCTTCTCGGCCGAGCCACTCGCCCCCGACCATCCGTTCTGGTCCCATCCGCGCGTCACCGTCACCCCGCATATCGCGGCGGCGACCCGGCCCGAGACGGCCGCGCTGATCGCCGCCGACAATCTGCGCCGCGCCATGCGGGGCGAGCCTTTGCGCTTTCTGGTCGATCGCACCCGCGGCTATTGAGGCCGCCCGTCAGCAATCCCGTTTGCCGCTTCAGGCGGTGGGTTGTGGTATTTGTCGATTTCTGCTAATCGTGCGCGCCAGCCGAACGCAAGCTCGGGTCCGCGCCTTTGTCGCGGTGCCTCCCATACAATTTGAAACCGGATCTTTCCGATGCAAGCCAGCATGTTCCGCATGGCCCTGCTTTTGGGCCTGCTCTCCGCCGTCGGTCCCTTTGCGATCGACATGTATCTGCCCGCCTTGCCCCAGATCGCCCATGATCTGGGCGCGAGCGACGCTCGGGCGCAACAAACTCTTTCGATCTATTTCCTCGTCTTCGGCGTCGCCCAGATGATCTATGGCCCGATGGCCGATGCCATTGGGCGCCGCAAACCGCTGCTGATCGGGGTCGGACTGTTTCTGGTCGCTTCGCTTGCGGCGACGCTTGCCCAGGACATGACCACGCTGATCATCGCCCGCGCCTTCCAGGCTTTGGGTGCTGCGACCCTGATGGTCGTGCCGCGTGCGATTGTGCGCGACAGCGCCACCGGCACCGATGCGACCCGAATGATGGCCGCGATCATGATCGTGATCTCGATCTCGCCGATGCTGGCGCCGATGTTCGGTTCGGGCGTCATGGCCTTCGCGGGCTGGCGCTCGATCTTCGGCTGCCTTGCCGCCGCCTCTGTTATCGCGCTTTTGCTGATCCTCTTCGTTCTGCCCGAAACGCAGGACCCGAAAGATCGCCAGCCGGTCCGGCTCGACGCGATGCTTGCGGGCATGAAGACACTTCTGCAATCGCGCCGCTTCATGGGGCTCTCGATGATCGGTGGCTTTGCCATGGCGAGCTTCTTCGTCTATCTCGCCGCCGCGCCCTTCGTCTACACCGGCCAATATGAGCTGAGCCCGACCGGCTTCTCCGTGGTCTTCGCGATCAATGCGATCGGCTTTTTCGCCGCCTCGCAATTCGCGGGCCGTCTGGGCGAGCTGCTGGGGATGGAGCGGCTGATCGCCTATGGCGTCACCGGCTTCCTGATCGCTACGGCCCTGCTCACGCTGGTCGTCTGGGCAGGCTTCCAATCGCTGCCGCTGATCGTGGCCGGGCTTTTCATCGCCAATGCCTTCCTTGGCGTGGTGATGCCGACCGCGATGGTGCTCTCGCTCGACCCCCATCCCCAGATCGCGGGGCTCGCCTCGTCGCTTGGCGGGACGCTGCAAATGCTGACCGGCTCGGCGATGATCGCGCTTTGCGGCGGGCTGTTCAGCAAGGGCGCGATTGGCATGGTCGGCGCCATTCTGATCTGCGCGGCACTGGCTTGGGTCTCGGCCGTGCTCGCCCTGCCACGTCTGCGCTTGGCCTTGCGCGCCTGACGCGCCCTGACCTCTTCGGCCAGCGGATCAGATATTGATCTGCTGGCCGAGCTCGATCACCCGGTTCGAGGGCAGGCGATAGAAGTTCGTGGCCTCGGAGGCCGAACGGTAAAGCCCCGCATAAAGCCGCGCCGCCCATTTCGGCATCAGATTGGCCTTGCCGACCTTGAGCGTCCTGCGGTTGAGGAAATAGCTCGTATTCATAATGTCGAACTTGAGCCCAAAGCGGCGCGCCTCGGCCAGAGCGCGCGGGACATTCGGCTGCTCCATATAGCCAAAGCGGCAGACCACACGCCAGAAGCCCTTGCCGATCTCGCGGATCTGCAACCGATCCTTGACTGGCACCCAAGGCGTCGTCGCGAACTCGACTTTGACGATGAAATTGCGCTCGTGAAGCACGCGGTTGTGCTTGAGGTTATGCATCAGCGCCGAGGGCGCGATATCGGGATCGGCCGTCAGAAAGACCGCCGTGCCCGGCACAATGGTCGGCGGCGATTTCGCCAGCTTGTCGACCAGGAAATCCAGCCCGATCGCCTCGGCCTTCAGCTTGCGTTCCAGCATGGCCGAGCCACGCACCCAGATCAGCATCAAGGTGATGACGATGACCGCGAAAGCCAGCGGGATATAGCCGCCATCGACGACTTTCATCAGGTTGGCATAAAGGAAAATCAGCTCGATCGAGAGGATCGGCAAGACGATCGCCAGCACCAGAAGCCAGCTCCATTTCCATGCATAGCGGAAGACGATGATCGCAAGGAACGAGGTGATGACCATATCGCCCGTGACCGCGATCCCGTAAGCCCCCGCCAGATTGGCCGAGCTGCCGAAGGTCAGCACGAGCGCGACGACGCCGACCATCAGGATCGAGTTCACCCGGGGCAGGAAGACCTGACCAAGCTGCTTGTCCGAGGTGTGCTGGATTTCGAGCCGGGGCGTCAGGCCAAGCTGGACCGCCTGCTGCGCCACCGAGAACGCCCCCGAGATCACCGCCTGCGAGGCGATCACCGTCGCCATGGTCGCAAGGATGATCAGCGGAAGCCGGAACCAATCAGGCGCCATCAGGAAGAACGGATTGGCGATATTCTCGGGATGCTGCAGGATCATCGCTCCCTGACCGAGATAGCTCAGGGTGAGTGCAGGCAGGACCAGAACCGTCCAAGCGACCCGGACCGGCTTTTTGCCGAAATGGCCCATATCGGCATAAAGCGCCTCTGCCCCGGTCACGGCGAGAAAGACCGAGCCCAGAACCGGCAGCGAGCCGAAGCCATTGTGAAAGAGAAAGCTCAGCGCGCGAAGCGGGTTCAGCGCGTAAAGGATGCGGGAATCATCGAAAATATGCGTGGCGCCGACAATGCCCATGGTCACAAACCAGATCAGCATGATCGGTCCGAACCAGCGCGCGACGACCTCGGTGCCCGAACGCTGGACCGAGAACAGCACCATGACGATGCCGCAGGTCAAGGGCACGACCCAAGGGGTAAAGCCCGGCGCGACCAGCTCTAGCCCCTCGACCGCCGACAACACGGAAATCGCGGGCGTGATCATCGAATCGCCAAAGAACAGCGACACGCCGACGATGCCGAGCAGATAGACCTTCCACGAGCGATGCCCCAGCGCGCCCTGCGCCTTGGCGACAAGCGACAGCGTGCCGCCCTCGCCCTTGTTGTCCGCCCGCATGATCAGAAGGACATATTTCACGAAAACGATGAGGATGACCGTCCAAAAGAGCAGCGAGACGATGCCGATCACGGCATTTTCGGGCAGGCCTTCCTCGCGCGCATGGACAAGCGACTCACGCAAAGCATAAAGCGGCGAGGTGCCGATATCACCGTAGACCACGCCCAGACAGGCGAGAACCAGTCCCGCCGTCAACTTCTGGTTGGTGTGATCATGGGCTTCAATCGCCCTATCCGGGTCCGGTAGCGCATCGGCAAGCTCTTCGGGCGTCATCTCGGGGTCTTGAGCCTGCCCCGATCCTTGCGCCTTTCTGTCCGTCGTCTTCCTCTTGCCGTTGTCGACTCCGCCCTGTTCGGACATGTCCTGCACCATCTTCATCCCGGCCCGGTGTCTCGAGCCATGAGCGCGCAGGCAATCACGAGAATGCGAGAACGGCAAGGCAGTTCCGTCTGCGCCGCGATCAATTGGCGAGAAGTCGGCAATAAAGTTCTTCAAGGAAGCTGTCGGCTTCGGAAAACGGATCGCGGCCCGCGCCCAGAACCGCGCGAATCTGGGTCTCGAAATCGGCATAATGCTGGGTCAGCGCCCAGATCGAGATGATAAGATGATGGGGATCGACCACCGCCAGCCGGCCTTGGGCAATCCAGCGCGAAATCATCTCGGCCTTGTCCGCGACCAGCTGGCGCAAAGCACCGCCAAGGATCGGGCCAAGCTGCGGGGCGCCTTGCAGGATCTCATTGGCGAAGAGCCTGCTCTCGCGCGGAAAATCTCGCGACAACTGAAGCTTAGCGCGCATATATGAGATAATTTCTTGCTTTGGATCGCCGCCCGCTTCCATCCGCTGCAGCGGCGCAAGCCAAAGATCGAGCAGCTCTTCGAGCAGCTGGCGATAGATCTCTTCCTTCGAGGCGAAGTAATACAGCACATTCGGCTTCGACAGCGCAGCCTGCTCGGCGATCTGGTCGATGGTGGTTCCTGCAAAGCCGCGCGCCGAGAATTCTTGCAGCGCCGCGCCAAGGATCACCTGACGGTTTTTCTGCTGGATGCGACTGCGCTGTTTGACTTGGCCTGTCATCGTGAACTCCGGGTCAACTTCCGTCCGGCACTCTTTCCCGAGCATCATCCGCAAGCAGGTGCTTGACTGACTTATCACCCGTGCTAGCCTGATCCTGACCAAATGGTCAATATTCTGACGGGAACATGAATGTCGGCACTGCTGAGGCTCTCTCCCAAAGATCACAAAGCCCGGGGCCTTTACGCCGGGCGAGATCTCGATTTGGCGCGAGACATCCTCCTGCCCCGGCTTTTCCCTCCCGTCTGACCGACCGGCGTGCCCCGCCCGGGGCGCGCGTGCACTGCTTGCATCAGAACGACCCATTCAACCGACCATCCACGAGAAGATGGCGGCCAGACAGGAAGGAAAGAAAGATGACCAGCGACAGCGGGGCGGGATCGGCTGTGCCGACGACAGCCAGCCATCTCACCAGCGCCAATATCCGCATCGACGGTGCGCGGCTCTGGGACAGCCTGATGGAGATGGCCAAGATCGGCCCCGGCATCGCAGGCGGCAACAACCGCCAGACGCTCACCGATGAAGATGGCGAGGGCCGCCGCCTGTTCCAGAGCTGGTGCGAGGCCGCTGGCATGGTGATGAGCGTCGATCAGATGGGCAATATGTTCCTGCGCCATGAGGGCGCCGAGCCTGATCTCGACCCGGTCTATATCGGCAGCCACCTTGATACCCAGCCGACCGGCGGGAAATATGACGGGGTTTTGGGCGTTCTGGCCGGGCTCGAGGTGGTGCGCTCGATCCGCGATCTCGGCATCAAGACCCGCCGTCCGATCGTCGTGACCAATTGGACGAATGAGGAAGGCACGCGTTTTGCCCCCGCGATGATGGCCTCGGGTGTCTTCGCCGGGGTGATCTCGCAAGAGGAGGCCTATGACAAGCGCGACGCCAAGGGCAAACGCTTTGGCGACGAGCTCGCGCGGATTGGCTGGAAGGGCGAGGAACGGCCTGGCGACCGCAAGATCCATGCGATGTTTGAATATCACATCGAACAAGGCCCGATCCTCGAGGCCGAGGGCAAGGATATCGGCATCGTCACCCATGGTCAGGGCCTGCGCTGGATCGAATGCACGGTGACCGGCAAGGGTCAGCACACCGGCTCGACCCCGATGCGAATGCGCCGCAATGCCGGGCGCGGCCTCGCGCAGTTGACCGAGCTTGTCCATGAGATCGCGATGAAGCACCAGCCCGATGCGGTCGGCGCGATCGGTCATATCGACATCTTCCCAAACAGCCGCAATATCATCGTGGAGAAGGCTGTTTTCACGGTGGATTTTCGCAGCCACCTGCTGCCGGTCTTGCTGTCGATGATCGAGGAATATCTCGCAAAGGCTCCGGCGATTTGCGAGGCTTTGGGCTGCAGTTTCGAGGCGAAGATCGTCGGCCAATTCGATCCCCCCGCCTTTGACGAGGTGCTTCTGAACCGGATCCGCGCGGCCGCGGATCGGCTCGGCTATTCGAAAATGGATATCGTCTCGGGCGCGGGTCATGACGCCTGCTGGATCAACAAGGTCGCACCGACGGTGATGATCATGTGTCCTTGCGTCGATGGGCTTTCGCATAACGAGGCCGAAGAGATCAGCCCGGATTGGGCGCAGATGGGCGCGGATGTGCTTTTGAACGCGGTGCTCGAGACGGCCGAGGTCGTCGAGGCCTGAGGTTTGGCGGACCACAGCCGGGGGCTCTGCCCCCGGACCCCCGAGGTATTTGGATCAAAGCGAAGGACCTGAGGATGAGCACGGTCATCAAAAACGGCACGATTGTTACCGCGGATCTGACTTATGCGGCGGATGTCCTGATCGAGGGCGGCAAGATCGCGGCAATCGGCAAGGGGCTGGTCGGGGACGAGGTTCTCGATGCGACGGGCTGCTATATCATGCCGGGCGGGATTGACCCGCATACCCATCTCGAGATGCCCTTCATGGGCACCTATTCGAGCGATGATTTCGAGAGCGGCACGCGCGCGGCTTTGGCGGGGGGCACCACGATGGTCGTCGATTTCGCTTTGCCCAATCCCGGGCAGAGCCTGCTTGATGCGCTGAAGGTCTGGGACAATAAATCGGGCCGAGCGCATTGCGATTACTCGTTTCATATGGCGGTGACCTGGTGGGGCGAGCAGGTCTTTGAGGAAATGGCCGAGGTTGTTGATCGCGGCATCACCAGCTTCAAGCATTTCATGGCCTATAAGGGCTCGCTCATGGTCAATGACGATGAGATGTTCTCGAGCTTCCGCCGGGTCGGCGATCTCGGTGGCGTCGCTTTGGTTCATGCCGAGAATGGCGATGTCGTGGCCGAGCTTTCCGCGCGGCTTCTGGCCGAGGGCAATACCGGGCCGGAGGGCCACGCCTATTCACGACCGCCTCAGGTCGAGGGGGAGGCCACCAATCGCGCGATCATGATCGCCGATATGGCGGGCGTGCCGCTTTATGTCGTTCATACCTCCTGCGAGGAGAGCCATGAGGCGATCCGGCGCGCGCGGCAGGCCGGAAAACGGGTCTGGGGCGAGCCCTTGATCCAGCATCTGACCTTGGATGAGAGCGAGTATTTCAACCCGGATTGGGACCATGCCGCCCGGCGCGTGATGTCGCCGCCGTTCCGCAACAAGGCTCATCAGGACAGCCTGTGGAACGGGCTCGCGGCCGGAAGCCTTTCTTGCGTGGCGACCGATCATTGCGCCTTCACCTCGGCGCAAAAGCGCACCGGGATCGGCGATTTCACCAAGATCCCGAATGGCACGGGCGGGCTTGAGGACCGGCTGCCGATGCTTTGGACCCATGGCGTCAACACCGGGCGGCTGACACCCAATGAATTCGTCGCGGTCACTTCGACCAATATCGCCAAGATCCTGAACATGTATCCGAAGAAGGGCGCGGTTCTGGTTGGCTCGGACGCCGATCTGGTGATCTGGGACCCCGAGGCCGAGAAGGTGATTTCGGCCAAGGGTCAGCAAAGCGCTATTGATTACAATGTCTTCGAGGGACAACATGTCAAAGGACTGCCGCGCTATACGCTGTCGCGCGGCGTCGTGGCCTGGCGGGACGGCAAGATCGAGAGCCCTGAGGGCCATGGCGAATTCGTCGCGCGTCCGGCCCGTCCGGCGGTCAACCGCGCACTCTCGGCCTGGAAAGAGCTGACCGCGCCGCGTCCCGTTCAGCGCGCGGGCATCCCCGTGAGTGGGGTGTGATGGCTGCACTTTGCCCCGGCTTTTTTGTGCGCGATCCCCTGGCCTTCGGCTGGGCTGCAGCCCGGCTGACCAGTGAGGCCCGCCCCCTGCGCCACCCCAAGGATATGGACCTCTGACATGCCCAGCTCTTCTGTGATCGACGCCCGCAATGTCAGCCTGACTTTCCGCACCAATGACGGTCCGGTCCATGCCCTGAAGGATGTCGATCTGACCATCGAAAAGGGCGATTTCGTCAGCTTCATCGGCCCTTCGGGCTGCGGCAAGACCACCTTCCTGCGCACGATTGCCGCGCTCGAGACCCCGACCGCCGGCATGGTCTATGTCAATGGCCAAGAGGCTGATGAGGCGCGCAAGGCCCGCGCCTATGGCTATGTCTTTCAGGCGCCGGGGCTCTATCCTTGGCGGACGATTGCGGGAAATATCTCGCTGCCCCTGGAGATCATGGGCTTTGACAAGCCCGAGCGGCAGGCGCGGATCGCCCGCGTGCTGGAACTGGTCGAGCTTGGCGGCTTTGCCGGGAAATTTCCCTGGCAGCTTTCAGGGGGGATGCAACAACGCGCCTCGATCGCGCGGGCCTTGGCCTTTGATGCCGATATCCTGCTGATGGACGAGCCCTTCGGCGCGCTCGATGAAATCGTGCGCGACCGGCTGAATGCGGCGGTGCTTGAGCTCTGGCGCAAGACCGGCAAGACCATTGGCTTTGTCACCCATTCCATCCCCGAGGCGGTCTATCTCTCGACCAAGATCGTGGTGATGTCGCCGCGTCCGGGGCGGATCACGCGGGTGATCGAAAGCACCCTGCCCGCCGAGCGCCCGCTCGAGATCCGCGACACGCCCGAATTCATCGAGATCGCCCAGCAGGTCCGCGAAGGTTTGCGCGAGGGCCACAGCTATGACTGATGCAGCCTTTGCCCGGCCAAGTGCACGCCCGCGCCTGAGCCTTGGCGCCGGGATCGCGCAGAAGGTCCTGCCGGTGCTGACCGTGCTCGGGGTCCTTCTGGTGATCTGGTATGGCGCGGCGGTGGCGCTGAATGCGCCCTGGGCGCGCGATCAAGCGGCGCGGGCGGGAGAAAGCCTGAGCTTTCCCGAGCTTGTCGCCGCGACCATGGTGCAGGAGCGCCCGGTTCTGCCCGCCCCCCATCAGGTCGCGAAGGGGCTCTGGGATGGGCTTGCTGGCCAGAAGATCACCTCGAAAAAAAGCCTTGTCTGGCATGGCTGGATCACACTCTCGGCGACGCTCGCGGGCTTTGCCATCGGCAGTCTGGCCGGGATCGCTTTGGCCGTCGGCATCCTGCACAACCGCGCCATGGACAAATCGGTCATGCCCTGGGCGGTCGCGAGCCAGACCATTCCGATCCTTGCCATTGCGCCAATGGTCATCGTGGTCTTTGCCAGCCTCGGCATCACCGGGATCCTGCCCAAAGCGATCATTGCGGCCTGGCTCTCGTTCTTTCCTGTCCTCGTGGGCATGGTCAAGGGCCTGCGCACCCCCGACCGGATGCAGCTTGACCTGATGCACAGCTGGAGCGCCAGCCCGGCGCAGGTCTTTTGGCGGCTGCGCCTGCCCTCCTCGATGCCCTATCTCTTCACGAGCCTGAAGGTCGCGGTCGCGGCGGCTCTGGTCGGCACCATTGTCGGAGAGCTTCCGGCGGGCGCCACCGCGGGTCTGGGCGCGCGGCTTTTGTCGGGCAGCTATTACGGCCAGACCATTCAGATATGGTCGGCGCTTTTCGTGGCGGCGGGCCTTGCAGGGGCACTGGTCGTCGTGATCGGCGCGATTGAAAAGCTCACCCTTCGCCGAATGGGGCTTGCACGATGACAGGAGCGATGACAGGCGCAATCTCGATCCTTGCGGTCTGGCTGGGCGCGATGGGCCTCAACGGCTGGCTCGCCCGGCGCGACGGGCCGCTGTTTGCCGGTCTGGTCGCGGCGATCTTTGGCATCACCTTGCTGATCCTGTGGGAAATGGCCGTGCGGATCTATCAGGTCCCGAATGTGATCCTGCCCGCGCCAAGCGCGATCTGGAGCGCCTTTATCGGCAATCTGCCGATCCTCTGGGGCGATTTTGTCCAGACCATCGTCAAGGGTGCGCTGAGCGGCTGGGTGATCGGCGCGCTTGCCGCCACCGTCACCGCAATCGCCATCGACCGCAGCAGCTTCTTGCAGCGCGGCCTTCTGCCCATCGGCAATTTCGTCGCCGCTTTGCCGATCGTCGGCATCGCGCCGATCCTCGTCATGTGGTTCGGTTTCGACTGGCAGTCCAAGGCGGCGGTGGTGGTCGTGATGGTCTTCTTCCCGATCCTCGTGAATATGGTTGCGGGGCTTGCCGCGACCGATCAGCTGCAGCGCGATCAGATGAAGACCTGGAATGCGGGCTATTGGCAGTCGCTCTGGAAGCTGCGCTTGCCTGCAGCTATGCCCTTTCTCTTCAACGGGTTGAAGATCACGACCACGCTGGCGCTGATCGGCGCGATCGTGGCCGAGTTCTTCGGCAGCCCGACCCGCGGCATGGGGTTTCGCATCTCGACTTCGGTCGGGCAGCTCAACCTGCCGATGGTCTGGGCCGAGATCCTTGTCGCGGCCATCGCCGGGACAGTGTTTTATGGAATTGTCGCGTGGGTCGAGAAAAGGGTGACCTTCTGGCACCCCTCGCAACGCCAATAGCGGGCAGAACCGCCCCTCAACAGTGGAGAGCAAGGATGAAGAAGCTTCTGATTGGCGCGACCCTCTCGGCAGTCTTTGCCGGGAGCGCCTGGGCCGCCGATGATCTGACGCTACAGCTCAAATGGGTGACCCAGGCCCAGTTCGCGGGCTATTATGTCGCCAAGGACAAGGGCTTTTACGAGGCCGAGAACCTTGATGTCACGATCAAGCCGGGCGGGCCGGATATCGCTCCGGTGCAGGTGCTGGCCGGGGGCGGTGCCGATGTCGCGGTCGAATGGATGCCCGCCGCCCTTGCTGCGCGTGAAAAGGGCCTGCCCATCGTCAATATCGCCCAGCCTTTCAAGAAATCGGGAATGATGCTGACCTGTCTGAAGGAAAGCGGCATCAAAGACCCCAAGACCGACTTCAAGGGCAAGACGCTCGGCGTCTGGTTCTCGGGCAATGAATATCCGTTCCTCAGCTGGATGAGCCATCTTGGCCTCAAGACCGATGGCGGGGCCGATGGCGTCACCGTGTTGAAACAGGGCTTCAACGTCGATCCTTTGCTGCAAAAGCAGGCCGCTTGTATCTCGACCATGACCTATAACGAATATGGTCAGGTGCTTGATGCCGGGATCAAGCCCGAGGATCTGGTGACCTTCAAATATGATGACCAAGGCGTCGCCACGCTGGAAGACGGGCTCTATGTCCTCGAGGACAAGCTCAAGGATCCGGCGATGGAGGATAAGCTCGCTCGCTTCGTACGCGCCTCGATGAAGGGCTGGAACTATGTGAAAGAGCATCCCGACGAGGCCGCGCAGATCGTCATCGACAATGACGAAACCGGCGCGCAGACGCTGGCGCACCAGCAATATATGGCGACCGAAGTCGCCAAGCTGCTGGATCCGGGCAGCGGCGAGCTGGATGAGGCTGATTACAAGCGCACGGTCGAGACCCTGCTTGCGGGCGGCTCGGATCCGGTGATCTCGAAAGAGCCCGTCGGCGCCTTCACCCATGCGGTGACCGATCTCGCCGAGAAGAAATAAGCGCCGCCAAGAAAGCCGCGTAACCGAGAGCCGCGTGACCTTGCAGCTCTCGGCCTCTGCCCCGCTTGCAGGCCCGCGCGGTTCGGCATAACCGGGCGGGATGAGCGATACCCCGACCCCACCCCGCCACAGTTTCATCGAAGATGCCCAAGGGCTGGCTTATGGCAGCTTCATGGCGGCGGTCGGCGTGTTGATCCTGACCCATCTTGGCTTTGTCACCGGCCAGACGGCGGGCCTTGCCGTGATGATTTCCTACTCGACCGGCTGGAGCTTCGCCCCGGTCTTTTTCGCGGTGAACCTGCCCTTTTATTGGCTGGGCTATCGCCGCTTCGGGCTGCGCTTCACCGTCAAGAGCTTCATCGCCGTGGCGCTTCTGTCCGTGCTCGTCGCGACGCTGCCCAGCCAGATCAGCTTTGCCCATCTCGATCCGCTGATCGGCGCGCTCCTGTTCGGGTTCCTGACCGGATCGGCGCTGCTGGCGCTCTTCCGGCACGGCGCCTCGCTTGGCGGGATCGGGATTGTCGGGCTCTATCTGCAGGACAAGACCGGCTTTCGCGCGGGCTGGACGCAGCTGATCTTTGACGCCTTCCTCTTTGCCTGGGCCTTCGCGATCCGCGACTGGCAAAGCGTCGCCTGGTCCTTCCTTGGCGCTTTGGTGGTCAATCTCGTCATCGCGATCAACCACCGCCGCGATCGCTACGTCGTTTAGGCCGCAACCCCAAGCGCACGCTTCACATTCGCGGTCCAGCCAAGGAAATGCTGGCCCTCGGCGGCAATCGCCGGGCGTTTGATGAGCGAGGGCTTCGCTTCGAGCATCTCGACCGGGGTCTTGGCGCGCTCGTCTTCCTTCATGCCGCGCCAGGTCAGGCTCGCACGGTTCACCAGCTTCTCGCCGAAATCGCCATAAAGCCCCGCCCATTCGGCGGCCGACAGCGGCGCGGTCTTCACATCACGGAAGGTGATGGTCCAACCCGCCGCCTCAAGCTCTGCCCGCGCCTTGACGCAGGTCGAGCAATGGTCGAGGCCCCACATATTCAGCTCTTTCGACATATCCGCTCCTTCGCAAAATCATGCCAGACTTGTGCCAAGGCGCGCGCGCGAAGTCGAGTCAATGCGTCCCGCCGCTTGCGTCGTCGTCATGGATGCGCGCCTTGATGCGGCGGATGCTGAACCAGACCGCGAGGATGACCAGAGGGGTCAGCGCCGCGATCAGCACCGCCTTTTCGATATGCAGCTCTTCGGCGAAGGGATAGAGCCCATAGCTCAAAAGCCCGACCGCGTAATAGCTGATCGCAAAGACCGAAAGCCCCTCGACCGTGTGCTGAAGCCGCAGCTGCAGATCGGCGCGCCGGTCCATCCGCCGCATGACCTCCTGATTTTGCGCCGAGCGTTCGACATCGACCCGGGTGCGCAGCAACTCGCCCGCGCGCTCGGTCCGGTCGAGCATGGCTTGCAGCCGCTCCTCGGCCGATTTCGCGGTGCGCATCGCCGGGTGATAGCGCCGCGCCATGAACTCGGTCAGCATCTGCCGCCCCATGAAGCGGCTTTCGCGCAGAACCCGGACACGATCCTCGACAATCGCCTGATAGGCGGCGGTGGCGCCGAAGCGGAAAGAATGATCAGCCGCCGCCGCCTCAAGCTTCGAGGCGACTTGCAGGAGCTCTTGCAGCGTGGTTTCCGCCGATTGCCCGTCGCTGGCCATGCCCTGCACGATCGCGTTGAGCTTGGGATCGAGCGCATTCAGCTCGGCCGTAAGCTCGCGCGCCCGGCCAAGGCCCAGCATCGACATGGCGCGATAGGTTTCGAGCTCCAGCAGTCGCTGAACGATGCGGCCGACGCGACCCGCGCCGATCTCGGGGCGCACAAAGATCGCGAAACGCATGAAGCCCGCCGGATCAATCCGGAAATCCCCCGCGACAATCGCGGATTCGTCGAGCACCCAGACCGTGGCCAGACTGTCGCGCGCAAACCATTGGTTGAGCTTCGGCAGGATCTGCTCGGGCGCTTCGGGCAAAGTATCGACCTGGATCATCACCGCCGTCAGCCGCTTGCCGGGCGCGGCGCGCTGCCAATCCTCCGGGAAGACCTCGGCGGCAGCGGGATCGAAGGGGCGCTGCGGCAGGCCCGAGGCGAAGGCCGCATAGGTCACGAATTCGGTATGGCTTTCCCAGCGCAGCTCATAGCGGCCAAGCTGCGCCGCGTAATGGCCCGCCGAAGTATCGGGCGCGGGCGCGCCGTGGCGGTGGCAGAGATCGGCGAGATGCGCGGTGTCCTCGCTCCGGTCACGGTTCGCGGCATGGCCCGGCTGTTTGAAGGCCAGAAAGACCGCCGTACAGGGCGCCACCAGCCGCGGCGAGGGCCGGGCATGCAGCTCATTGACAAGCGAATAGCGGAGCGGGTGTTCGTCAGCGGGTTCCATAACCCGAGGTTATGCCCAGCTTTTCGCGCGGTGAAAGCGAAATCGGCAGGCCTGCTCTGCGATTTCCCGCCCGTGCGCCGGATGCATCAGGCATTCGTGACCGCACCGCGATTGCACCTTGGGCGCGCACAAGGCAAATTGGCCAAAAGATGGACGGTGAACAGATGGCATTGACCCGCAGAACCCTTCTGGCCGGCGCCGCGCTGGCGGCTTTGAGCGCTTGCACGGGCCCGAGCAAATTCAAAAGCTACGATGGCCCGCCTGTCACGCAAATCGTCGTGCGCAAGGGCGAGCGCAAGATGTATCTGCTGTCAGGCAATCGCGCGATCAAGGTCTATGACATCGGGCTTGGCACGGTGCCCATCGGTCACAAGCAGTTCGAGGGCGACGGCAAGACGCCCGAGGGGCTTTATTACATCGACCGGCGCAATCCAAACAGCCGCTATCACCTCTCGCTCGGGGTCTCTTACCCGAATGCGGCGGATGCGGCGGCAGCGGCGGCGATTGGCCAGACCGCGGGCAGCGATATTTTCATCCATGGTCAGGGGCCCGAGGGACAGGTGCTCTCGAAGCAGAGGCGCGATTGGACCGTGGGCTGCATCGCGGTGACCGACAAGGAGGTCGAGGATATTTACTCGATGGTTCCCGATGGCGTGCCGATCATGATCACGCCCTGAGCCTCGGTCTCAACAAGAGGCGTCCATGCAAAAGGCCCCGCATCTGCGGGGCCTTTCTGATTTTCCGAAGCCTCGGCCGATCAGTCGATCATCGGCAGAAGTGCGTCGAGCGACTTCTTGGCATCGCCATAGAACATCCGGGTGTTCTCTTTGTAGAAGAGCGGGTTTTCGATGCCCGAATAGCCGGTGCCCTGACCGCGTTTCGACACGAAGACCTGCTTGGCTTTCCAGACTTCCAGCACCGGCATGCCGGCGATGGGCGAGTTCGGATCTTCCTGAGCCGCCGGGTTCACGATGTCGTTCGAGCCGATGACGATGACCACGTCGGTCGAGGGGAAGTCCTCGTTGATCTCGTCCATTTCCAGAACGATGTCATAGGGAACCTTCGCCTCGGCGAGCAGCACGTTCATATGGCCCGGCAGACGACCCGCGACCGGGTGGATCGCAAAGCGGACCTTCTTGCCGCGCGCGCGCAGCTTGCGGGTCAGCTCGCTGACCGACTGCTGCGCCTGCGCAACCGCCATGCCATAGCCCGGAACAATGATGACCTCATCGGCATCATTGAGCGCCGCCGCCACGCCTTCGGCGTCAATCGCGACCTGCTCGCCCTCGATCTCCATCGCGGGACCGGTGGTGCCGCCGAAGCCGCCCAGGATCACGCTGATGAAGGAGCGGTTCATCGCCTTACACATGATATAGCTCAGGATCGCACCCGACGAGCCGACGAGCGCACCGGTGACGATCAGCAGGTCGTTGCCAAGCGAGAAGCCGATGGCCGCCGCCGCCCAACCCGAATAGCTGTTCAGCATCGAGACCACGACCGGCATGTCGGCGCCGCCGATGCCCATGATCAGGTGGTAGCCGATGAAGAACGCCAGAAGCGTCATGATCCCAAGCGCCCAGAACGAGCCGGTCTTGAGATAGACGATGAGCAGGATCACCGAGAGGATCGCCGCGCCGGCGTTCAGCATGTGGCCGCCAGGCAGCTTCTTCGCCGCGCCATCGACCTTGCCCGCAAGCTTGCCGAAAGCGATGACCGAGCCGGTGAAGGTCACGGCACCGATGAAGACGCCAAGGAAGGTCTCGACCATGAGAATCGAGATCTCGGCCGAGGATTTCGTCAGAAGCGTCTGCACGAAGCCCGAGGACATCCGGTGCTCAAGTGCTGCCGCCGCTGTCTGATCGCCGCCCATGATCGCGCCCATGACCGCATCGGGATTGTTGGCCAGACCCAAGAGATAGGAGAGCTCGATATGGGTGTTGAAGCCGATGAAGACAGCCGCCAGACCGACGAAGCTGTGCAGCGCAGCGACAAGCTGGGGCATCTCGGTCATCTGGACGCGTTGCGCCAGAACGACCCCGATCCCTGCCCCGATGATCAGCATAAGCGCGATCACCCAATAGGCGCCGACGCCCGGCGTGAAGATCGCCGCAACCACCGCCAGCGCCATGCCGGCAATGCCATACCACACCGCGCGTTTCGCGCTTTCCTGTCCCGACAGACCGCCAAGGCAGAGAATGAACAGCACCGCCGCGACGATATAGGCCGCAATCACGATGCCGGGGATGCCGTGGCCTGCGCCTTTGGCACCCAGTTGGATCAATTCGTTCATCTGTTACTTTCCCCCGCCGTCACGACTTCTGGAACATCGCCAACATGCGGCGCGTCACCAGGAAGCCCCCCACGATGTTGATGCTGGCAATCAGCACCGAGATCCCGGCCAGCAGGATGACGATCCACGAGCCCGAGCCGATCTGGGCGATCGCGCCCAGGATGATGATGCCCGAGACCGCATTGGTCACAGCCATCAGCGGCGTGTGCAGCGAATGCGAGACGTTCCAGATCACCTGGAAGCCCACGAAACAGGCCAGCATGAAGACCACGAAATGGCTCATGAAGCTGACCGGAGCGACATAGCCGACCAGCAGCATCAGGATCGCGCCGACGCCGAGAAGCGTGATCTGCGATTTGGTCTGAGCCTTGAAGGTGGCGACTTCCTTGGCGCGTTTTTCCTCGGGCGTCAGCTCTTTGGCTTTTTCCTTCGGCTTTTGCGCGGCAATTGCGGCCACTTTCGGCGGCGGCGGCGGCCAGGTCACATCGCCATCATGGGCGACGGTCGAGCCGCGGATGACATCGTCTTCCATGTTCTGGACGATGACGCCGTCTTTGCCCGGGGTCAGATCCGAGAGCATGTGGCGGATGTTGTTGCCATAAAGCTCGGAGGCCTGAGCGCCCATGCGCGAGGGGAAATCGGTATAGCCGATGATGACGACGCCGTTTTCGGTGGTGAATTTCTCACCGGGAACCGTCAGCTCGCAGTTGCCGCCGCGCTCGGCGGCCAGATCGACGATGACCGAGCCGCGTTTCATGGCTTCGACCATGTCGCGCGTCCACAGGATCGGCGCATCGCGGTTCGGGATCAGCGCGGTCGAGATCACGATGTCCATTTCGGGCGCGAGCTCGCGGAACTTCTTGAGCTGGGCCTCGCGGAATTCGGGGCTCGAAGGGGCGGCATAGCCGCCGGTGGCCGCGCCATCGGTCTGGGTCTCGGCGAAATCGAGATAGACGAATTCAGCGCCCATCGATTCGATCTGCTCGGCCACTTCGGGACGCACGTCAAAGGCATAGACCTGCGCGCCAAGCGAGGTCGCAGCGCCAATCGCAGCAAGACCGGCAACGCCTGCCCCGATGATCAGCACCTTGGCCGGGGGCACCTTGCCCGCCGCCGTCACCTGACCGGTGAAGAAGCGGCCGAAATTATTCGCCGCCTCGATCACCGCGCGATAGCCCGCGATATTGGCCATGGACGACAGAGCATCCATTTTCTGCGCGCGCGAGATCCGCGGCACCATATCCATCGCGATCGCGGTGATGCCCTGTTGACGCGCCGTTTCGAGAAGCTCGGGATTGGCGGCTGGCAGGAAATACGAGATCAGCGTCTGACCGCGCCGCATCTCATGGATCTCGTCCTCGCTCGGCGGACGCACCTTGACGACGATATCCGTATCCCGGATCAGCTCAGCCGCGCTCGGCTCGACCGTGATCCCGGCTGCGCGATAAGCGTCATCCGTAAAGCCTGCGCGCGCCCCCGCACCGGTTTCGACGAAGACCTCATGTCCGAGTTTCTTCAGATGGCCAGCCGAGGAAGGCGTGATCGCGACCCGCGTCTCGCCATCCTGAAGCTCCTTTAACGCTCCGATTTTCATCGTGCCCCCCACTTAGAAAAGTCGAGGCAAGTTCTAGCATCGCTCCGTTAGCGTTCACAAGGCCGCGAGCCATGTCGCAGCGCAATAAAATTACCCATTTCGGCGGAAAACCTCTCGCTATTTAGTCGCAATCGGTAAGCGCAAGCCACAATTTTGCGCAAATTGCGCCAGCATTTCGCGCCGTCTACAGCCAACGCCTGACCCGCGCGCGGTAGCTGTCATACAGCGGACCGAAGCGGGCAGCGGCGGTTTCCTCCTCCTTCCGGATGAAGGCACGATCAAGGATCACACCCAAAATCGGCACCATCAGCAGACCCGCAGCACAGTCGAGCGCCAGCATGAGGCTGGCCAGAACCAGAAGGTCGCCTAGATAGATCGGGTTGCGCGAAAAGGCGAAGGGCCCGCGCGTCACCAGATGGTCGGGCGTCTGATCGGGCATGAAAGTGGTGCCAGCGCGGCGCATCGTGCCCGCCGCCCAAACCATCAACGCGGCCCCTGCCCCGAAGAGCAGAAAGCCCAGAACGCGCAGGATCGGCGGCAAGCTGAGCGGCAGGAGCTGGCCAAGCCCGATTCCCGCCGCGACACAAACCGCCAGCCAGACCTGCGGCAATCTGAGCACCCGGGCGATCACGCGCCCGCCTGCTCGGCCTTGGCCTGACGCCGCCGGGCGTGCAGCACCGGCTCGGTATAGCCCGAGGGCTGGACCCGGCCGAGAAAGATCAGGTCACAAGCGGCCTGAAAAGCGACCCCGTCAAAACCCGGCGCCATCGGCCGGTAAAGCGGATCGTCGGCGTTCTGGCGATCCACGACCACGGCCATCTTGCGCAGACCGTTCATCACCTGACCCTCGCTGATCACGCCATGGAGCAGCCAGTTGGCCAAAGCCTGACTGGAAATGCGCAAGGTCGCACGGTCTTCCATCAGGCCGATGTCGTGGATATCGGGCACTTTCGAGCAACCGATGCCCTGATCGACCCAGCGCACGACATAGCCGAGAATTCCCTGACAATTGTTCTCGATCTCGGCCTGAATCTCGGCCTCGCTGTAGTTGCGCCCCTTGGCCAGCGGCACGGTCAGCAGGTCGTCGAGCCCCTCGGGGCGCGGATTGGCCTTGATCTCGGCCTGACGCGCAAAGACATCGACCTCATGGTAATGGGTCGCATGAAGCGTCGCGGCGGTCGGGCTCGGCACCCAGGCGGTGTTCGCGCCCGCTTGCGGATGAGCGATCTTTTCGCGCAGCATATCGGCCATGTGATCGGGCACCGCCCACATACCCTTGCCGATCTGGGCCTTGCCCGACAAGCCGCAGGCCAGACCGATATCGACATTGCGGTTCTCGTAAGAGGTGATCCAGGGTTTGCCCTTCATCTCGCCCTTGGCGAGCATGGCCCCGGCCTCGATCGAGGTGTGATATTCATCGCCCGTGCGATCAAGGAAGCCCGTGTTGATGAAGGCCACCCGGTCCTTGGCGGCGCGGATGCATTCCTTGAGATTGGCCGAGGTCCGGCGCTCTTCATCCATGATGCCAAGCTTCACGGTATTCTTGGGCAGGCCAAGCATTTCCTCGACCCGGTCGAAGATCTCGACGGCGAAGGCCACTTCGGCAGGCCCGTGCATCTTGGGCTTCACGACATAGATCGAGCCCTGGGCCGAGTTCCGTGCCCCCTCGCGCGTCAGATCGCGCATGGCGCAAAGCGTGGTGACGGCGGCATCGAGAATACCCTCGAAGACCTCATTGCCTTCGCGGTCAAGGACGGCGGGCGTGGTCATCAGATGGCCGACATTGCGCACCAGCATCAGCGCGCGGCCCTTGAAGCTGATCGGGCTGCCATCGGGCGCGGTCGCGTCGATGTCTTGGGCGAGACGGCGGGTGATGGTGCGCTCGCCCTTCTGGACGCGCTCTTCCAGCGTGCCCTCCATCAGGCCAAGCCAGTTGGCATAGGCCTGCGTCTTGTCCTCGCCATCGACGGCGGCCACGCTGTCCTCGCAATCCATGATCGCCGAGATCGCGGATTCGATCACCAGATCAGAAATCCCGGCCCGATCCTGCGCGCCCACCGGCGTCGAGGCGTCAAAGCGGATGCGGATCAAGAGGTTGTTGTTGCGCAGGAAAACATCAGACGGGGCCGCGAGATCGCCGATCGAGGCTGCAAATTTCGCGGGATCGGCCAAAGCGGGCACCAGCGCGCCGTCCTTGACCGAAATCTGCGTGACATCGGCCCAGCTCCCGCTGGCGAGCGGCGCGGCCTTGTCGAGAAAAGCTCGGCCCCAAGCGATGACGCGCGCGCCCCGCGCGGCATCATAGCCCTTTTCCAGCGGCAGATCGCCAAGCGCATCGGTGCCGTAAAGCGCGTCATAAAGGCTGCCCCAGCGCGCATTGGCGGCATTGAGCGCATAGCGCGCATTGGCGATCGGCACGACCAGCTGCGGCCCGGCGATTGTGGCGAATTCGGGATCGGTGTTGGCGGTCTCGATCGCGAAATCGGCGCCGATGGGCTGAAGATAACCGATCTCGGTCAGGAACGCGCGATAGGCTGCGGGATCGGGCTCTTGCCCGATGTGGTGCAGATGCCATTCGTCGATCGAGGCCTGCATCCGCTCGCGCTGCTCAAGCAAAGCCCGGTTTTTCGGCCCAAGGTCATGGAGCAATGCCGACAGGCCCTCCCAAAAGGCGCGCGGGTCCACACCGCTGCCCGGAAGCGCCTTTTCATTGAGGAAATCGGCAAGAAGGGAGTCGACCCGCAGTCCGGCTTTCTCCACGCGACCCATGACATATCCTTTCCAAAGACAAATCTGGCGCCTAGTAAGCCAAGCCACGTCCGGTTGCAATGATCAGCGTGGACGATGGTATACAAAACGCGGCGACACCTCGCCCTCACGCCGGGAGTGGACCGGGATGCGAGCGGGATCGCCGCCTGGCCTTAGTTTGCGGCGGGCGCGCTGGTTGCCGGGGCTGCGGGCGTATCACCGCCGGTCGGGGCGGGCGTTGCCGGAGCCGCAGGCGTCGGGGCCACCGACGGGCTGGCCGATGGCGTGGCGCTGGAGGGCGTGGCGCTGGAGGGTGCCGGGCTGGTGACGACAGGCGGTTCGAGCGTGGTCGGCGCCACCACATCCTGCCGCATGAAATATTGCAGCACGAAATAGGCGACGGCCAGCGCCAGCAAAATGCCGACGATCAGGGGCAAGGGCGAAGAGCGCCGCTCGACCGGCTCGACATAGACCTCGGTCACCTTCGGCGGCACCTCGATCGGGCGGTTGGCATCGGGATCGGACATGACGGGCTCTCCTTGAGATTTCGGCGGGTCGGCAGGTTTCGGCCCGGAGGGGCCGGTCGTTTCGGATCGGCCCGCTGCGCCTTTGACCGCCATCAACCAATCAAGTCCGGCCGATGGCGACCAGACGGGCCGGAGCGGTTGCTGCGCCTTGCGAGCCGAGCCTCTACCGGGTAACACTCGGTTTCCGCACAAGTTCCCCCGGAGCGTGCCGAAAATAGTGAAAGCGGAGGTTCCCCGTGACCGCAACGCAATATCTCGCCGATTGGCAACCCTACCCCTTCAACATTCTGGAAACACGGCTGGAATTCGATCTTGCGCCCAAAGGGACCAAGGTCCGCTCCGAGATCCGGCTCCAAGGCGACAAGCCTGCCGATCTCGTGCTCGATGGCGCGGGGCTCCAGACGCTTTCCCTGCGAATCGACGGGGTCGAGATCGCCGAGACCGACCGGATTTTCGAGGGCGAGCGCCTGACGATCCCGGCTGCCGCTTTGCCCGAAGGCAGCTTCACCTTCTCGGCCGAGGTCGCGATTGATCCCGAGGCGAATACCACGCTCGAAGGGCTCTATCTGTCGGGCGGCATGTTCTGCACCCAATGCGAGGCCGAGGGTTTTCGCCACATCACCTGGTATCCCGACCGCCCCGATGTGATGGCGCCCTTCCATGTCACCATCCGCTCGGAAAAGCCCGTTCTTTTGTCGAACGGCAACCCGGTCCGGCGCGAGCCCGGTCTGGCCGAATGGCACGATCCCTGGCCGAAACCCTCCTACCTTTTCGCGCTGGTCGCGGGCAATCTCGTCTCGATCGACGACCATTTCACCACCGCCTCTGGTGCGCCGGTCGATCTGCATGTCTGGGTGCGCGAGGGCGATCAAGACCGTGCGGGCTATGCGATGGAGGCGCTCAAACGCTCGATGCGCTGGGATGAAGAGGTTTACGGGCGCGAATATGACCTTGAGGTCTTCAACCTCGTCGCGGTCGATGATTTCAACATGGGCGCGATGGAGAACAAGGGGCTGAACATCTTCAACTCGAAGCTTGTTCTGGCCAGCGCCGACACCGCGACCGATCTCGATTACGAGCGCATCGAAGGCGTGATTGGGCATGAATACTTCCACAACTGGACCGGCGACCGCATCACCTGCCGCGACTGGTTCCAGCTTTGCCTGAAGGAAGGGCTCACCGTCTTCCGCGACCAGCAGTTCACCAGCGACATGCGCTCGGCGGCGGTCAAGCGCATTCAGGACGTCCAGACGCTGCGCGCGCGCCAGTTCCGCGAGGATCAAGGCCCGCTCTCCCATCCGCCGCGCCCCGATCATTATCAGGAAATCAACAATTTCTACACCGCGACCGTCTATGAAAAGGGCGCCGAGGTCATCGGTATGCTCAAGCGGCTGATCGGGGATGCGGAGTATTACAAGGCGCTCGACCTCTACTTCACCCGCCACGACGGGCAGGCCTGCACGATCGAGGATTGGATCAAGGTCTTCGAGGATGCGACCGGCCGCGATCTGACCCAGTTCAAGCGCTGGTATACGGATGCGGGCACGCCCGAGCTGACCATGTCGGAAAGCTGGAACGACGGCACGCTGACCCTGACCTTCCGGCAGGACACCGCGCCGACGCCGGGCCAGACCCAAAAGCCGCCGCGTGTGATCCCGGTGGCGCTTGGCCTCATCAGCCCGAACGGTGACGAGGCGCTGCCGACGACCGTGCTCGAACTGACCGAGACCGAGCAAAATTTCAGCTTCCACCATCTCGGCGCGCGTCCGGTCGTCTCGCTCTTGCGCGGCTTTTCCGCCCCGGTCGTGCTGCGCCGCGAGATCTCGGCCGAGGCGCAGGCGCTGCTTCTGGCGCATGACACCGACAGCTTCACCCGCTGGGAGGCCGGGCATGATCTGGCGCTCGATGCGCTGATCGCGCGGGCACGCGGCGAGCATGGCGGGCGCGCCTATATCGACGCGATTGGCGCGCTCCTCGAGCATGGCGCCGAGGATCCGGCCTTCACCGCGCTCTGCTTGGCCCTGCCCGGCGAGGAGGAGATCGCGACCGCCTTGAGCGATCGCGGCCAGATCCCCGACCCCGACGCGATCCACCGCGCGCGGGACGGTTTTGCCGCCGAGATCGCTGCGACCCATCAAGATGCCCTCGCCCGGCTTTACGCCGAAATGGCGCCGAATGGGCCCTATCAGCCTGATGCCGAAGGAGCGGCGCGGCGCAGCCTGCGATTGGCGTCGCTGGTGCTCCTCAGCCATCTCGACGAGGGCGACCGGGCGCTGGTGCTCTTTGGCATTGCCGAGAACATGACCGAAAGGTTTGGCGCGCTTGGCCAGCTTGTCGCGGCGGGACGTGCCCGCGAGAGCCTCGAGCTCTTCCGGCAGGAATTCGCGAAAAACCGGCTGGTGATGGACAAATGGTTCATGGTCCAGACCCATCGCGCCAGTCCCGAGACCGCGGTCGAACGCGCGGCGGCACTGGCGGCGCGTGACGATTTCGATTGGAAGAACCCCAATCGGTTCCGCGCACTTCTGGGCGGTTTTGCGGCCAACCATGCCGGATTCCATCGCGCCGATGGGGCGGGTTACGATTTCTATGCCGATTGGCTGATCAAGCTCGATCCGCTGAACCCGCAGACCACGGCGCGGATGTGCACGGCCTTTGAAACCTGGCGCAGCTATGACGCCGGGCGGCAGGAAAAGGCACGCGCCGCGCTGACGCGGATTGCGGCCACGCCGGGGCTCTCGCGCAACACATCGGAAATGGTCACGCGTATCCTTGCCGGGAAGGGCTGATCCGCCCTCTTGCCCTCTTGCGGGCGCTCGTGCGGCACGGCAATACTTCGCCCATGAACGCCCGTGACGACATGAAAAGCCGTATAGATCCGCTGATTGTCGAGCGGGCACCCTGGCTCTTTTCCGGCAAATGGCACCATACGATGGTGCGTGAGCTGCTGATGCGGCTGTTGCGCTATCCCGAGACGCTCGACATCGGCGCGGAATACCGCGACTTGCCCACCGATGAGCTGATGCGCCGCCTCGCCATGCTGACCGTGCGCGATATGGTGGTGGATGGGCTCAAGAACCTGCCCAGCTCGGGCCCGGCGCTGATCGTCTCGAACCATCCAACCGGGATCGCCGATGGGGTCGTGCTGAACCACCTGATCTCGGCGCTGCGTGGCGATCTGTTCATCTATGCCAACCACGACATCCTGCGCGTGCTGCCGCAGATGGAATCGCTGATCGCGCCGGTCGAATGGCGGCAGGAAAAGCGCAGCCATGCCAAGACACGCCAGACGATGGATTACACCAAGCGCGCGCTGGAAGCCGGGCGGATCGGGCTAATCTTCCCCTCGGGGCGTCTGGCCAAGCGCCACGGGCTGACGCTGCATGAGCGCCCCTGGATGGCCAGCGCCGCGATGATCGCGCGCAAATATGGCGTGCCGGTGATCCCTTTGCGGATCCGCGCGCATAACTCGTTCCTCTTCTATGCGCTCGACGCGATCCATCCGACCGTGCGGGATGTGACGCTTTTCAACGAGATGCTGAACAAGGCGCGCCAGACCTATCGCATCACCATTGGCACACCGATTGATCCCTCGACGCTGCCGATCAAAAGCGAGGAAGGGATCGAGGTTCTGCGCGCCGCGGTTCTGGCCTTGCCCGAGCCCGGCCCCGAGGCCGTGCGGCTCTCGCATCTTCGCAGGCTCGAAAACCGCAGGCTTGCCGCGCGCCCGGCCTAAGCCGTGTAAATAAAGGCCAAGAAAAAACCGGCCCTTAGGCCGGTTTTCTTACATCACCATATCGTCACGGTGGATCAGCGCCGCCCGGCCGGGATAGCCGAGGATCTCTGTGATCTCATCGCTGCGATGTCCTGCGATCTCGCGCGCCTCGCCCGAGGCATAGCGCGTCAGCCCGCAGCCGAGCCGATTGCCGTTCAAATCGAGAATGACCACCGGTTCGCCGCGACCGAACTCGCCCTCAACCTGACGCACGCCGGCGGGCAGCAGGGATTTCCCGAGCGATAGTGCGCGCGCCGCGCCCTCGTCGATGCGGATCTCGCCCTTGGGCTTCATCGCCGCGATCCAACGCTTGCGCGCAGCCTGCGGGTCGGTGTCGGGCAGAAACCACGTCACTTGCGCGCCCGCCGCGACCGCAGCCAGCGGATTGAGCACGAAGCCCTCGGCAATCGCCATGGCGCAACCGCCCGCAACGGCGGTGCGCGCGGCCATCAGCTTGGTCTTCATCCCGCCCTTCGAGAGCCCCGAGACCGGATCGCCGCCCATCGCCTCGATCTCGGGCGTCAGCTGCTCGACCACCGGCAGATGCACGGCGGTCGGGTCGGTTTTGGGGTTCGCGGTATAAAGCCCGTCGACATCGGACAAGAGCAACAGCTGATCCGCGCCGCAGGTGACGGCGATCTGAGCGGCGAGACGGTCGTTGTCGCCATAGCGGATCTCGTCGGTCGCGACCGTGTCGTTTTCGTTCACGATCGGCACGACGCCCAGACCCAGAAGCGTCTGCATGGTGGCGCGGCTGTTGAGATAGCGGCGCCGGTCCATCGTATCGTCAAGCGTCAGCAAGAGCTGGGCGGTCTTGACGCCATGGGGCGCGAGCGCCTCTTCATAGGCGCGCGCGAGACGGATCTGACCCACGGCCGCTGCCGCCTGCGATTGCTCGAGGCTAAGCGCACCGGCAGGCAGGCCCAGCACCTTGCGGCCAAGCGCGATGGCGCCGGACGAGACCAGCACCACCGCCGTGCCGCGCTGACGCGCCTCGGCGATGTCGTCGCACAGCGCCTGCAGCCACTCACCGCGCAGCCCGTCCTCGCCGACCAGCAGCGCCGAGCCGACCTTGACGACGAGACGCCGCGCCTGGCCGAGATCAGGGGTCAGGGCCGCCATGTTTCCGCCTCATCTGCGTCTTTTGCCCCGCTGCGCGTCGGCTCGATCCGGGTCCAGAGCGCGCGCAGCACATCCGTGACGCCGATCTTGGCCACGCCCGACATCTCCATGACCGGGCCGCCGATCTCGGCCTCAAGCTCGGCACGGCGCTCGGCGCGGGTCTCGTCATCCAGCGCATCGACCTTATTCAGCACGGTGATGCGCGGCTTTTCGGCGAGCTTTGGCGAATAGGCTTCGAGCTCATCCAGAATGGTGCGCGCATCGCTCGCGACATCCTCGGAAGTGCCATCGACGAGATGCAAAAGCACCGCGCAACGCTCGACATGGCCGAGGAACTGATCGCCAAGCCCGCGGCCCTCCGAGGCGCCCTCGATCAGACCGGGAATGTCGGCGATGACGAATTCATGGGCATCGACGCCGACCACGCCCAGATTGGGGTGCAGTGTGGTGAAGGGATAATCCGCGATTTTCGGGCGCGCATTCGAGACCGCCGCGAGGAAGGTCGACTTCCCGGCATTCGGCAGACCGACGAGCCCGGCATCCGCGATCAGCTTGAGCCGCAGCCACAGCGTGCGCTCGATCCCCGGCAGGCCCGGATTGGCATTGCGCGGCGAGCGGTTGGTCGAGCTTTTGAAATGCAGGTTGCCAAAACCGCCATTGCCGCCCTTGGCCAGAAGCACGCGCTGCCCGGCATGGGTCAGGTCCGCGATCACGGTTTCCTGATCCTCGTCAAGGATCTCGGTCCCGGTCGGCACTTTCAGGATGATTTCGTCGCCGCTCGCGCCGGTGCGCTGCGAGCCCATGCCGTGCTGGCCGGATTTCGCGAAGAAATGCTGCTGATAGCGGAAGTCGATCAGCGTGTTCAGCCCGTCCACGGCCTCGGCCCAGACATCGCCGCCGCGCCCGCCGTCGCCGCCATCCGGCCCGCCGTATTCGATGAATTTCTCACGCCGGAACGAGACGCAGCCCGCGCCGCCGCCGCCCGAACGAATATATACTTTTGCGAGGTCAAGGAATTTCATGGTTTTCCCGTTAAATCTGCCGGGACGATGCCCAAAGCCCTTTTGTCCCTGCGATACGCGCAAGCCCGGTCGCGATCAAGCCCGCGATCGGGCAGAATTCCCGGCAAAACGCTTGACGGCACGACCGGAGCGCGCGATTTCGACAGAGGAACGGTCGGGAGAGCGCGATGAGACCACTGACATGAGCGGTGCTGTTGCTGGCGATCGCGCTTGAGGTCACCGGCACCTCGCTTCTTCATGCGACCGAGCAATTCTCGCGCCTCACGCCGACGCTCGCGATGGCGGGGTGCTACGGGCTGTCCTTCTACCTGCTGTCGCGCGTGCTCCGGCACATCCCCCTCGGCATTGCCTATGCGCTCTGGAGCGGGCTTGGCATGATCATGGTCGCGCTTGTCGGCACTTTTCTTCTGGGCCAGCCGCTCGACCTTGCGGCCATGGTCGGGCTTGCCTTCATCCTTGTCGGCGTGGTCATCGTCAACCTCTTCTCGAAATCCTCGAGCCACGAAACGCCATGAGCCCTTTCCTTTTGTCGCACCGCGCCTAGATAGAGGGGAAAGGAAGGAGACCGCATGATCCGCTTTGACAACAGTTATGCGCGCTTGCCCTCTGGCTTTTTCACCCGCACGGCGCCCACGCCCGTGCGCGACCCCAAGCTGATCGCGCTCAACCGCCCGCTTGCCGAAAGCCTCGGGCTTGATGCGGATTGGCTTTCGGGGGCCGAAGGTCTGCGAATGCTGTCAGGAAACGCCATGCCCGAAGGGGCCGAGCCGATCGCTCAGGCCTATGCCGGCCACCAGTTCGGCGGCTTCTCGCCCCAGCTTGGTGATGGCCGCGCGATCCTTTTGGGCGAGATCCGAGCGCCGGACGGCAAACGTTATGATCTCCAGCTCAAAGGCGCAGGCCCGACGCCCTTTTCGCGGCGCGGCGATGGCCGGGCTTGGCTTGGGCCGGTGCTGCGCGAATATCTGGTCAGCGAATTCATGGCGGCCTTTGGCCTGCCGACGACCCGCGCCTTGGCGGCGGTCTCGACCGGCGAGATCGTCGTGCGCGAAATGCCCTATCCCGGCGCCATTCTGACCCGCGTCGCCTCAAGCCATATCCGGGTCGGCACCTTCGAATTCTACGCCGCGCGCGGCGATCATGAGCGGCTGAAGCTTCTGGCCGATCACGTCATCGCCCGCCATTACCCCGAGGTCGGCTCGGCGCTTGGCCTCCTCGAAGCGGTCATTCGGGCACAGGCGGCGACCATCGCGCAATGGATGGCGCTCGGCTTCATTCACGGGGTGATGAACACCGACAATATGTCGGTTTCGGGCGAAACCATCGATTATGGGCCCTGCGCCTTCATGGACGGCTATCACCCGGATATGGTCTTTTCCTCGATCGACCAGACCGGCCGTTATGCCTGGAGCGAGCAGCCCAATATCGCGGTCTGGAACCTCGCGCAGCTCGCGAGCTGTCTTGTGCCGCTGATGGGCGAGGATGCTGACAAGGCAGTCGATGCGGCAACGCGCGCCGTTCATGACTTCCCTGCGATCTATCAAAAACAATGGCTTCTGCGCTTTGGCGCCAAGATCGGTCTGACCGAGGCGAGCGAAAAGGATCGCCCGCTGATCGAGCGCTTGCTCGATCTGATGGCCGCCTCGCGCGCCGATTTCACCCGCACCTTCGCGGGGCTTTCGGACGGCACCGCTGCGTCCGAATTCAAGGACCCCGCCGGGTTTCTCGCCTGGCAGCAGGACTGGCAGAAACGCCTTGCGTCCGAAGCGGATCCACAGGCCGTCATGGCGCGCGCCAATCCCCGGCGCATCCCGCGCAACCATCGCATCGAAGAGGTGATCTCTGCCGCGCGGGACGGGAACTTCGCCCCGTTCCACAAGTTGGACGAAGCCCTTCGCGCGCCGCGTGAGCCGCGCGCCGATTGGGATGAGTTTTCTCTGGCACCCACCTCGGAACAGGTGGTGCACCGGACCTTTTGCGGGACGTGACGAACGAAGCATGGTGACGACATCGGGGAAGCTGCGGCTGGCGAGCTACAATCTGCACAAATGCCGAGGGATGACCGGGCCACACGCCCCCGAGCGCAATCTCGAAGTCATTGCAGAGCTCGCCCCCGATATCATCGCGCTTCAGGAGGTGGACTTTCGCCTTGGCGCGCGCCCCGAAGCCCTGCCCCGCGCACTGATCGAGAAATGGACCGGGCTCGTCCCGGTGCCTTTCCTTGGCACCAGTGAAAGCTCGCTCGGCTGGCATGGCCAGACCATCCTGATCAAACCCGAATTTTCCGAGAAAGCCTCGATCCGGCGGCTGCCTTTGCCGGGGATTGAGCCGCGCGGCGCGCTTGCTTTGCGCCTGCCCGGGCTGACCGTGGTCGCGCTGCATCTCGGGCTGATGCGCAGCTCGCGCCGCCAGCAGCTGGCCCGGATCATTTCTCGTGCGGGCCTGATCGGCGGGGATGAGCTAATCCTCACCGGCGATTTCAACGAATGGCATGACACCCGCGGGCTCGAGGCACTCGATCCGCTGCATGTATTGGCGCCCGGACCGAGCTGGCCCGCGCCCTTCCCACGCCTGCGCTATGACCGCATTGCGGTCTCTCCGGGCATCACCGTCGAGCGCAGCGGCGTCCTAAACTCGCCGATCGCGCGAATTGCCTCAGACCATTTGCCGATTTGGGCCCATATAGCGCTTGACAGCTAGCCGCCGCGGCGCAGCATGTTTCCGCTACCAGCCCAGAAATCAGTCTTTTCCGGGGATGAGATCCCCGTTAAACACTTGCCAACCCGTAAACTGAAGGGAAGCGGACATGAGTGCCATCGTCGATATTTTCGCGCGTGAGATCTTGGACAGCCGTGGGAATCCGACCGTAGAGGTCGATGTTACCCTCGAGGACGGCACCATGGGCCGCGCCGCCGTGCCCTCGGGCGCCTCGACTGGTGCCCATGAGGCTGTCGAGAAACGCGATGGCGACAAGTCCCGCTATCTCGGCAAAGGCGTGCTTGACGCCGTCGCTTCGGTCAACGGCGAGATCGCCGAAAACTTGATCGGGGAAGACGCGACCGAGCAGCTCGCCATCGACCAGATGATGTGTGAGCTCGACGGCACCCCGAACAAGGCCCGTCTGGGCGCCAATGCGATCCTTGGTGTCTCGCTCGCCGTGGCCAAGGCAGCTGCCGAGGCGACCGCCCAACCGCTTTACCGCTATGTCGGCGGCACGAGCGCCCATGTTCTGCCGGTTCCGATGATGAACATCATCAACGGCGGCGAGCATGCGGACAACCCGATCGACATCCAGGAATTCATGATCATGCCGGTTGCCGCGGAAAACATCCGTGACGCCGTCCGTATGGGCTCGGAAGTCTTCCACACGCTGAAGAAAGAACTGTCCGCTGCAGGTCTTGCCACCGGCGTCGGCGACGAGGGCGGTTTCGCCCCCAATCTGAGCTCGACCCGCGATGCGCTCGATTTCATCCTGAAAGCGATCGAAAAAGCGGGCTACCGCCCGGGCGACGACATCATGGTGGCGCTGGATTGCGCTTCGACCGAATATTTCAAAAACGGCCGCTATGAGTTTGCTGGCGAAGGAAAATCCCTGACCGCCGCCGAGAATGTCGACTATCTTGCCGCACTGTGCGCCGACTATCCGATCCTGTCGATCGAAGACGGCTGCGCCGAGGATGACTGGGAAGGCTGGAAGCTGCTGACCGATCGTCTTGGCAAATCGGTCCAGCTCGTTGGCGACGATCTCTTCGTCACCAACCCGCGCCGCCTTGCCGAAGGGATCGCCAAAGGCTGCGCGAACAGCCTTCTGGTCAAGGTCAACCAGATCGGGACGCTGTCGGAAACGCTCGACGCGGTCCGCATGGCTGATCGTGCGGGCTATACCTCCGTCATGTCGCACCGTTCGGGTGAAACCGAGGATGCCACGATTGCCGATCTCGCGGTTGCCACGAACTGCGGCCAAATCAAGACCGGCTCGCTGGCGCGCTCGGACCGGTTGGCGAAATACAACCAACTGATCCGCATCGAGGAAATGCTCGGCGAAACCGCACAATATGCCGGTCGCTCGATCCTGCGCGGCTAAGTTATTGCTGACATAACCTTTTCGGGTCCGCCCTATGGCGGGCCCTTTTTCATGCCCGATCGTTCGTACCGCCACTGCCATGGCTCACCGCGCCGGCGTTTTGGTCTGTCGACCGCAAGCCTGCAGGATCGCATCGCTCATATAGTGGAGCGGGACCAGATTTTGCGTTGCACCGTTTTCATAGGCAGCGCGCGGCATCCCCCAGACCACGGAGCTGTCCTTGTCCTGCGCCAAAGTGTTGCTGCCGGTTTTTCGCATTCGGAGCATCCCGTCAGCGCCATCGCGGCCCATCCCGGTCAGAATGACTGCAACCGCATAATCCCCAAGAAAAACCGCTGAATCAAAGAGGTTGTCGATCGATGGCCGATGACCCGAACGTTTCTCTCCTTCGATGAGCTGACAGACCGGGCTACCGCGCTGACCGGCCAGAGTCAGATGGGTCTCTCCCCCTGGGGCGAGGTAGATGTTACCCGGCAGAAGCGGCGCGCCCGTACTTGCCAGCTGAACCGTCGGGGAAATTCGACCATTCAGCCGTTGGGCGAAATTGGCGAGGAAAGATTCTGGCATGTGCTGCACGATCACCGTCGGCGGGCAGTTTTTGGGGAAAGATTGCAGGATCTTTTCCAGTGCCTCTACCCCACCGGTCGATGAGCCGATCAGCACATACCGACCATTCCAGATAAACGACGCAGATGAGGGCGCACGCACCTGAAGGGCTTCGGGCGAGCGCTTGGTGACCTTGGCCTGAGAGGCCATCACCACGACGTCTGGAAGCGCCGAAAAGGCCTCCGCTCGGGTCGCATCGGTGGGTTTGCCCACACATTCTACCGCCCCGAGGGAAAGCGCCTCGATCGCGGCGGCACTGCCCCGATGCGTTTCGGTCGAGACCATGACCACCGGGATCGGCTGCGTCGTCATCAGCTCGGCCAAAAGATCGAGCCCCGAGACACCGGGCATCTCGACATCCAGCGTCATGACATCGGGTTTCAATTCGGCGAGCCGCTGCTTGGCCTGAGCCGCATCACGCGCCTCGCCAACGACCTCTATTCGGGAATCAGCCGAGAGCGCCAGTCGGATCAACCGGCGCATTGTCAGCGAATCATCCACCACCAGCACACGGACGGTCCGCACAGCCTAACCGCCCCTATACATCATCGTGGATTGTCCAATCGCAGCCATCTTTCCCCCGTTCGTGATTCGAAGGTCAGAATGGCCGAAGGCGCTGAAGAATGCTTTAACGGATTAGACCCACCAGCGCCCGGTGAGTGCCAGACGCCCTAAACCGAAGCGGCGACGGAACTCGGAAACCTCGGGAACCAGTGCCTCACCGTCCTGCCTGAGAAGCTTCAAAATCCGACCCGCTTGGGGCGGCGCGTAAAGCGCGGGGGCGGCA
This sequence comes from Paracoccus aminophilus JCM 7686, assembly GCF_000444995.1. Classification (NCBI taxonomy): domain Bacteria; kingdom Pseudomonadati; phylum Pseudomonadota; class Alphaproteobacteria; order Rhodobacterales; family Paracoccaceae; genus Paracoccus; species Paracoccus aminophilus. The sequence goes on from NC_022041.1 coordinate 1,637,499, forward strand.
GATCTCGGCACTTTCTTCCGAGACTTTCTAGCCAATTCCAATAAATTGAGACCAATACCTGCCAATTCTTCGATCTGCTCGGAAGCGCGGGTTGCGAACCCCAGCCCAAGTGCGTTGAGCGCCGGGAGAGCCGCCAGCCAGTTTGCGAGTCCCAGCCCCAAAGCCTGCGCCTCAAGCACCGGCTTTGCCTCTGCCGGAAAGTTCAGAGCATTTGCTGCAAATTGCATCAGAGGCACGGAAGTGGCGCGAATATAGGCCACGACCTCGTCAGGGCCCGCAAAAGGCGCGCGCTCGCAGTCGCGGCGACGCGCCTCTGCCAGAGCCGCGAACTCGCCGGTGGCCGGCCCCCAAGCCTCGGCCAAAGCCTGCAAAAGATCATCCGCGCCTCGCATCCCGAGTGCGGATTTGTGCAGCTGGTCGATCCACCATTGCAGGCGCATTTCCGCAATCAGGGGCTCGTTCGACTGCAACGGCGCCCGGGCGAGCTCGATATTCAGCGCATAAAGCGTCCAGAGCTTGGCCCGCGCCACAGCGGGCGCCACGAGCACGGCGCCGAAGCGGTCGGGATCGGCCTCGCGCAGGCCCTCGGCGATCTCTGCAAGGCTCATAGCGGGGCCAATCCGTCGCGCAAAAGCTTCCAATGGATCGCGTCGATCAGCGCCTCGAAACTCGCGTCGACAAGGTTCGGCGAGACCCCCACCGTCGACCAATGCCGCCCCAGATCGTCGGCACTGTCGATGGTGACACGGGTCACGGCATCGACGCCCGCGCCGGTGATGCGTACGCGAAAATCGGTGAGGCGCATCCCGTCGACCGCCGCCTGATAGGGGCCGAGATCCTTGCCGAGCGCGTGCCAAAGCGCCGAGACCGGGCCGCGGTCGCCGCCGTGCTCATCCATGCTTTCGCTGGCGGAAATCACCCTTTCTCCGGCGATGCGCGCGACCACGACCGCCTCAGAGACCGAGATGCGGCGGCCAAGCGCGTTCATGCGCCGCTCGATGGTGACGCGGTAACGCTCGACCTCGAAGAAGCGCGGCATCAGGCCCAATTCGCTGCGGGCAAGCAGCTCGAAACTCGCCTGCGCAGCGTCATAGGCATAGCCCTGATCCTCGCGCGCCTTCACCAGATCAAGGATGCGCGGCAGCGCTGGATCCTCGCGCGAGACCTCGATCCCGGCCTCGGCGAGACGCGCGCGCAGGTTCGACTGGCCCGCCTGATTGGACATCGGAATGATGCGCTCATTGCCGACCGATTCCGGGGCGATATGTTCGTAAGTCGCGGGGTTCTTGATGATCGCACTGGCGTGGAGCCCGGCCTTATGCGCGAAAGCCGATGCGCCGACATAAGGCAGACCGCGCGCCGAGGGGCGGTTCAGGATCTCATCGAGACGGCGCGAGATGCGCACCATCCGACCAAGCGCCTCGGGCGCGATCCCGGTCGAGAGCGTCGAGCGATAGGGTTCCTTCAGCAGCAGCGTCGGGATCAGGCTAGTGAGGCTCGCATTGCCGCAGCGCTCGCCCAGACCGTTGAGCGTGCCCTGGATCTGGCGCGCGCCCGCGTCCACCGCGGCCAGAGTACAGGCGACCGCATTGCCGGTGTCGTCATGGGTGTGAATGCCGAGATGATTGCCGGGAATGCCCGCCGCGATCACCGCTGTCGTCACCGCATGGATCTGCGCGGGCAAGGTGCCCCCGTTGGTGTCGCACAGAACCACCCAGCGCGCGCCGGCCTCGAGCGCGGTGCGCAGGCAAAGCACCGCGTAATCCGGGTCATCGGCATAGCCGTCAAAGAAATGCTCGGCGTCAAACAAGGCCTCGCGGCCAAGCGCGGTGACATGGGCAATCGAGGCGCGGATATTGGCGAGGTTGTCGTCAAGCGAGATGCCAAGCGCCTCGCGGACGTGGAAGGGATGTGTCTTGCCGACCAGACAGACGGCGCGGGTTCCGGCATTCAGAACAGCGGCCAGCACATCGTCATTCTCGGCCGAGCGCCCTGCCCGTTTGGTCATGCCAAAGGCGGTCATCGTGGCAAAGGTCTGGGGGGCTGCGGCGAAGAAATCGCTGTCGGTCGGGTTCGCGCCCGGCCAACCACCCTCGATGTAATCGACGCCGAGATCGTCGAGCATCCGCGCAATCTCGGCCTTTTCGGCGGCCGAGAATTGCACGCCCTGCGTTTGTTGCCCGTCGCGTAGCGTGGTGTCGTAAAGGTAGAGGCGATCCATCAAAGCAGCGCCTTCAGCTTGCCCAGATCAAGGCGCGGACCAGCCACAAGATCGACGCCCTCCTTGGTCATGCGCACTTCGACGCCCGCCTCGGTGAGCGCGGATTTGTAGCCATCCAGAGCAGAGAAGTCTTTTGTTATCTTTGCATTGTCGCGAATATCTACGAATTTACTTGAGGCGGATTTCAGCAACGCGTCAAGGTCCGGCCCATCAGCATCCCCGCTGCTCGCAAACCATGCGCCCAGATCCTCGCCAAGCAGCCCGATCAGCTGCGCCGAAGCCAAGAGTGCCGCCGGATCGCCCTTGAGCCCATGCAGGACCGAGAGCGCACCTGCAGTGTTCAGATCATCGGCCAAGGCCTCGATCACGCGCGGATCGGCAGCCGAGGGCGCGACGCCTGCGGTCAGCTTGCGCCATTCCCACAGCGTGTCACGGGCCTGAGCAGCTTTCTCTGCCGTCCAATCCATCGGCTTGCGGTAATGGGTCGAGAGCAGCACGAAGCGGATCACCTCGCCCGGGACGCCCTCATCCAAGAGGTCGCGAACGGTGAAGAAATTGCCGAGGCTTTTCGACATCTTCTTGCCTTCGACCTGCAGCATCTCATTGTGCAGCCAGACGCGGGCAAACTCGCTATGGGGATGGGCGCAGCAGCTCTGCGCGATCTCGTTCTCATGATGGGGGAATTGCAGATCGATCCCGCCCGCATGGATGTCGAAATTCGTGCCCAGCAGCTTCTCCGACATGGCCGAGCATTCGATATGCCAGCCCGGACGCCCGCGCCCCCAGGGGCTGTCCCAACCTGGCAGATCTTCGGTCGAGGGCTTCCACAGCACGAAATCCATCGGATCGCGCTTGAAGGGAGAAACCTCGACCCGTGCGCCCGCGATCATGTCATCGACCGAGCGGCCCGAAAGGCGGCCATACTCCTCGAAAGTGCGGACCTCGAAGAGCACATGACCCTCGGCGGCATAGGCATGGCCGCGCGCGATCAGGGTTTCGATCATCGCAACCATCTCGGCGATATATTCAGTCGCGCGGGGCTCGTGATCGGGACGGGCCGCGCCAAGCGCGTCCATATCCTGATGATACCAGCCGATGGTTTTCTCGGTCCGCTCACGGATCAGCTCTTCGAGCGTGCCCGCCGCCCCCGCCTCTTTGCGCTGCAAGGCGGTCGCGTTGATCTTGTCGTCAACATCGGTGAAATTGCGCACATAGGTCACGGCATCCGCGCCATAGGCATGACGCAGCAGCCGGTCGAGCACATCGATCACCACCACCGGCCGGGCGTTGCCCAGATGCGCGCGGTCATAGACCGTCGGCCCACACAGATACATGCGGACGTTTTCCGGATCGATCGGCCGGAAATCTTCTTTCCTGCGGGTCTTGCTATTCGTCAGACGGATCTGGACCATGACTTCCCCTGTTGCGGGCGTCTACTGGTCACGCTGAGCCGCCCGCATGAAATTTTCAGCCGGTAATGCAGCAGATGATGGCGGTGCGTGCAAACATGACGCCTCCCTTAAAGCAAGATCTTGTCTCTGCCAAGAGAGACTGGCATTTTCACTCTATGTCGCGCGAACTGGTGAATGATCTCTGTGCCCGTCAACCTGGAGCCGCTTGGTCGGATCCTTGGGGCGAAGGCCATGATTGCTGGAAGGTCGGCGGCAAGATCTTCGCGCTGATCGGAGCTGCGAGCGAAACCGTCTCGGTCAAGACCGCGAGCCCAGAGATGGCGGAACTGCTGATCCAGACCGGCGTCGCCGAACGCGCGAAATATCTGCATCGAAGCTGGGTGGCGGTCCCCCTGGACAGCGCGCCGGACGAGCTTTTGCATCGCATCCGCGCGTCTTACAAGCTGATCCGCGACAAGCTGCCCAAACGCCTGCGCGACGGCCTCGAGCTCAGCTAGAGGCTGCGCGGCGCCCGTGACAGGCGCCGCGCGAAAGGCTTATTGCGGAAGCTGGGCGGCAAGCGCCTGGATCATCGTGTCCATCTGCTTGCACAGAGCTTCTTCCGAGCTGTTTTGCGCTTTGGAGGCCGCGTCAAGCGACTGCTCGACGCCCATGGCCGCAACCGTGCCCGACTTGCCCTTGGCTTCAGCCGCATCGCCCTTGGCCTTGTCGCCTTCCGGGATCAGGGTCAGAAGCTTGGTCTGGATCTCGACAGCTTTGCCGTCGATATGGCCTTTCTCGGTGCAATATTCGAGCACGCCGAGCTGGTTGCGGGCGCTTTCATAAGCAACCCCGGCATCCATTTGCATCGGCGCGGGAGCGGCCGGGGTCTCGGCAGCTTGCGCGAAAGCCGCACCGGCGGTCAGAGCCAGAACGGGAAGTGCATAAAAGGCGCGGATCATGGTGATCTCCGTAGTTGAACCGAAGCGGAGCCTGTCATGCGCGTTTTGCCTGCGCAACTCCCGGGAGCGGAATCTTGCCGAAATCACAGACATATTAGCGGAAAAGCACCAAAGACCCTTCGGACCAGCTGATCCGGGTACGGGTTCCGACATCGGGAACGTCGCGGCCGAAAACGTTGCGCATCGAAATCCGGACCGGGCGGCTGACGCCGTCGAATCGCGCCGAGCCGTCGAGGCGAACGTCGTAATAGGTCATGTCGCCGTAATAGACGACTTCGTCGATGACGCCGCCGGTCACGCGACCCGTCGCGGGCTGGTTTGCAGCGAGGAGCGACACCCCTTCCGGGCGAAACCCGATCATCGGGCCCGCATCACCGGGGTTCGAGCGGCTGACATTGCGCTGGGGGATGGTGACGACGCCGAAGCCCGGCGTTTCGACGCGCACGCCCTCCGCAGTTTCCTCGATGACATGGGCGGGCAGGAAGTTCATCACACCGATGAAATCGGCAACCCGGCGGCTTGCGGGGCGCGCATAAAGCGCCTCGGGGCCGTCGAGCTGGGCGATCTCGCCCTCGAACATCACCGCAATCCGGTCGGACATGACCAGAGCTTCCTCCTGATCATGGGTGACCAGAACGAAGGTGATGCCGACCTGACGCTGCAGCTTGATGAGCTCGACCTGCATCTGCTCGCGCATCTTGCGATCCAGCGCCGAAAGCGGCTCGTCGAGAAGCAGCACCTTGGGCTTGAGGATCAGCGCGCGCGCCAAAGCCACGCGCTGGCGCTGGCCACCCGAGAGCGCATGGGCGGCGCGCTTGCCATAGCCTTTGAGCCCGACCATCTCGAGCGCCTCTTCGACCGCCTTGGCCTTTTCCGCCGAGGAACGCGGATCGCGGCGCAGACCAAAGCCCACGTTTTCCGCAACCGTCAGATGCGGGAAAATCGCATAGGATTGAAAGACCATATTGGTCGGACGCCGGTTCGCGGGCACGCCCGCCATATCCTGCCCGTCGATCAGCACCACGCCCGAGGAAATATCCTCGAACCCGGCAATCGTGCGCAAGAGCGTGGTCTTGCCGCAGCCCGAGGGGCCGAGAAGCGAGAAGAATTCGCCCTCGCGGATGGTCAGGTCAATGCCGCGCAGCGCGTGATAATCGGCATAATATTTATGCACATCGCGGCATTCGATCATCGGCTTGCGGTCTTGGGTTGTGGTCACGCTCACAGGAAGCCTCCGGAATCTTTGCCGCCGGTCCGGGCAACGCCGCGGCGACGGAAATATTCAGCAATGGTCAGAAGGACGATCGACAGCACGACCAGCACCGTGCCGAGCGCCATGATCATCGGGATTTGTTTGGGGAAGCGCAGCTGCGAATAGATATAGGTCGGCAGCGTCACCTCTTTGCCCGCAAGGAAGAAGGCGATGATGAATTCGTCCAGACTGATGGTGAAGGACATCAGAAGCGAGGAGATCACCCCCGGCATCACCAAGGGCAGGATGACCAGCCGGAAGGCGCTCCATTTCGTTTCGCCGAGATCATAGGCGGCCTCTTCCAGCGAACGGTCGAGCGAGTTGAACGCGGTCGTCAGGATCACCGTCGCATAGGGAATGCAGATCAGCGTATGGCCCATGATGACGGTCAGGATCGAGAGTTCGACCCCCACGGACAAGAGCACGACCAGCAGCGACATCGAGACGATGATCTCGGGCAGGACCAGCGGCAGCATGATCAGCCCGACGATTGGCCCTTTGCCCGGGAACTCGAACCGGGTCGAGGCGCGCGCGGCAAAGATGCCAAGGCATGTCGCAAAGATCGATGAGCAGACCGCGATGATCAGCGAATTCGACAGCGCCCGGCGCAAAGTCAGGTTCTCGGCCGCCTGCACGAACCAGTCGGTGGTGAAGCCCTTGAGCGGGAAGGCGATGATCGTGCCCGAGTTGAAGGCAAAGATCGGCAAAAGCACGATCGGCGCGTAAAGGAAGATCAGATAAAGGATCGCATAGATCCGAAGGCCGCCACCCTTCATTGCTTCACCTTGAGAAAACGCCGGTTGAGGAAGAGGAAGATCACGCTCACCACGCCGACGATCAGCATGGCGGTGATCGCCAGCGCCGAGCCGAGCGGGCGGTTGTCGAGATCAAGCATCTGCGCCTGAATGAGGTTCGCGATCATCGGGATCTTGCCGCCGCCGATCAGGGCGGGCGTGACGTAATCGCCGATGGTCGGAATGAAGACGATCAGCGAGGCCGCAACCACACCCGGCATCGCCAAGGGCAGCGTCACGCGCCAGAAGGTCATCAGCCGGTTCTCGCCCAGATCGCGCCCGGCTTCGAGCAGCGAGCGGTCGATCTTTTCCAGCGCGACAAAGATCGGCAAGATCGCAAAAGGCGCATAGGCATGGGCAAGCGTGATCACCATGGAATTGACGTTATAGAGGATGAACGTCAGGGGTTCCTCAATGATTCCAAGGCTTTTTAGGCCAGAGTTGATAACGCCATTATAGCCGAGGATCACCTTCCACAGAAACACCCGGATCAGATAGCTGGTCCAGAAGGGAATGGTGATCAAAAAGATCCAAAGCGATTTCTTGCTCGGCGAGACCACGAAGGACAGAAAATAGGCGACCGGAAAGGCCAGAACCACCGTCGTCAGCGTGACCAAAGCGGCAACGATCAGCGAGCGGCTCATGATCTTGTAAAAGATCGGATCGCCCCAGACCGCGATATAGTTTTCGAAAGTAAACTCGCGAATGACTACGAGATAGCCGTCCTTGAGGAAGGAATAGGCCAGGATCGTGGCCAGCGGCACTGCGAGAACCAGAATAGAATAGATCAGAGGGGGCGAGATGAGGGCCAACCCCTGCCGAGCCTCTGATCGGTGACCTGCCGCCATTTTTCCCTCGCATGCCGGACCGACGTTCTTTTCCGGATAATTTTCACAACTTAGCCGGAAGGGAAAGCCTTTTTGGACCGGCAAACGGATCTGTCCGCGCGGCAAGGGCTAGAGCGGGCAGGTAACGACCCTATGACGCCCCCGTGACGCCCCGGAAACGACCCTGTGTGACCGGGAGAAGTCGGGAGAAAATACGGGTGGCCATCAAGGAGACGACCACCCGCGCGTGATGAAAAGAGTCAGTTGCAATAACGCCAGTCTGACACAGAAGCATTAAAGTTTCCTTTCATCCTTTCCCCCTACCCTAAAAATTATCTTCTGCCGGGCCCGAGAGCGATAGGGCACGCGCCGCCTCGACCACGGCACTGCCAATATCAGAGAGCCGCGCCTCGGTCATGCGATGCGACGGACCCGAAACGGAAATCCCGGCCACGGGCTCTCCGAACATGTCAAAGATCGGGGCGGCAATGCAGCGCATCCCGGGCGAGCGCTCTTCATTGTCGATCGAATAGCCGCGCGCGCGCGTTTCCGTCAGATCGGCGACCAGATCGGCCCGCTCTGTCAGCGTCGTCGGCGTGAAGCGATCCAGCACCGCCTCGTGGAAGAAGGTGCGCAAGACCTCGGGGCGCACGAAAGCCAGCAGCGCCTTGCCAATTCCCGAGGAATGGAGGGGCGAGCGCGTGCCCGGCGGAAAGAAGGCGCGGATCGTCTCATGGGTTTCAACCTGACCGATAAACAGAACCGCATTACCGTTGCGGATCCCAAGGTTGGCGGTTTCACCGGTCAGCTCCATCAGGCGGCGCATCACGGGACGCGAACGCTCGATCAACCCCGAGCGACGCATGAAGGCCGAGCCATAGCGAAACGCCGTCGGGCCAAGATGCCAGGCCTGCGTGAGCGGATCGCTTTCGACCACGGCGCGGGCATCAAGCGTCGTCAGGACGCGGTGCACGGTCGAGGGTGCAAGCCCCATGCGCTGCGCGATCTCGCTGAGCGTCATGCCCTGTTCGCTGGCCAAGATGTCCATGAGGTCCAGCGCCCGGTCCAGCGCGCGCACCCCACCCTTGTCTTCGGCCTGCGAATTTCCCGAGCCACGCGGCCTGCCCCTTTTGCGGGGTTGATTCTCTTTTCCATGAATCATTGAGGATCATTATGCCTTTCGTTGAAAATCATATTTGCGATCTGGAAAAGCCCAAGATTTTGATTTCTCAAGCTTATATCATATTTTTCCGTCATTGCGAAATATTTTTCAGAAAAATTGCAACATTCCCAGACCGCTCGTAACGTGGAATGAAGAGGAAAGGATATGCCATGATCAGCCAGAACCCCGTCTTCATTCCCGGCCCGACCAATATGCCCGAGGCCCTTCGCCGGGCGGTGGATATTCCGACCATCGACCACCGTTCAGCGGAATTCGGTCGCATCCTTCACCCCGCACTTGAGGGCGTGAAGAAGGTTCTCAAGACGAAAGACGCGCAGGTCTTCGTGTTTCCCTCGACCGGCACCGGTGGCTGGGAAACCGCGATCTCGAACACGCTTTCGGCCGGCGACAAGGTGCTGGCGGCGCGCAACGGCATGTTCAGCCATCGCTGGATCGACATGTGCCAACGCCACAATCTCGATGTCACCATCGTCGAGACGCCCTGGGGCGAAGGCATCCCGGCCGACCGCTTCGAGGAGATCCTGAGCGCCGACAAGGGTCACGAGATCCGCGTCGTTCTGGCCACGCATAACGAGACCGCGACCGGGGTCAAATCCGACATCGCCGCGGTCCGCCGTGCGCTGGATGCGGCGGGCCATCCGGCGCTTCTGTTCGTTGACGGCGTCAGCTCGATCGGCTCGATGGATTTCCGCATGGATGAATGGGGCGTCGATATTGCCGTCACCGGCAGCCAGAAGGGCTTCATGCTGCCGCCGGGTCTGGCGATCACCGCCTTCTCGCCGAAAGCAATGGCAGCGGTCGAAAGCGCCCGCCTGCCCCGCACCTTCTTCGACATCCGCGACATGGCCTCGGGCTATGCCCGCAACGGCTATCCCTATACCCCGCCGGTCGGGCTCATCAACGGGCTGAACGAAAGCTGCAAGCTGCTGCTCGCCGAGGGCATCGACAATGTCTTCGCCCGCCACCGCCGCATTGCCGAAGGCGTGCGCAAGGCGGTCCACGCCTGGGGGATGGAGCTTTGCGCCGCGCGCCCCGAGCTTTACTCGGACAGCGTCAGCGCGATCAAATTCCCAGCGGGCTTTGACGGCAACCGCTTCGTCAGCCATGCGATGGACCAATATCAGGTCGCCTTCGGCACCGGGCTGGGCGAGGTTGCGGGCAAGGTCTTCCGCATCGGCCATCTCGGCAGCCTGACCGATGCCATGGCGCTGCTCGCGATCTCGGTCGCCGAGATGTGTCTGGCCGATATGGACCTGCCGGTCCAGCTGGGTTCCGGGGTTGCGGCGGCGCAGGAGCATTACCGCCAGACCGCAGGCGCTGCCCTGAGAAAGGCCGCGTGATGAAGGACGCGGCGCCCTTTTATATCCCGACCCTGGGCGACATGTTTGCCGCCCGGGACCGGATCGCCCCCTATGTCCACCGCACGCCGGTGATGACCTCGCGGATGCTCAATGAGCTGACCGGGGCCGAGCTCTTCTTCAAATGCGAGAACCTGCAAAAGGCGGGCGCCTTCAAGGCACGGGGCGCGTCGAATGCGGTCTTTTTGCTGACCGAGGAGCAGGCGGCGCGCGGGGTCGCGACCCATTCGAGCGGCAACCACGGCAGCTGTCTGTCCTATGCTGCGGGCCGTCGGGGCATTCCCTGCACCGTGGTCATGCCGCGCACCGCGCCGCAGGCCAAGAAGGATGCCGTGCGCGGCTATGGCGCGCGGATCGTGGAATGCGAGCCTTCGACCTCCAGCCGCGAGGCGGTCTTTGCCGAAGTCGTGGCCGAGACCGGGGCCGAGTTCGTGCATCCCTATAATGACTGGCGCGTGATCGCTGGTCAGGCGACTTGCTCGGCCGAGCTGATCGAGCAGGTCGAAGGCCTTGATGCGGTGGTTGCGCCGATCGGCGGCGGCGGCATGATTTCGGGGACTTGTCTGACGCTCTCGAACCTCTCGCCGAAAACCCGGATCTATGCCGCCGAGCCGCTGAATGCCGACGATGCGGCGCGCAGTTTCCGCGCCGGTCGCATCATCGCCGATGACGCGCCCAACACCGTCGCCGACGGGCTGAAAGTGCCGCTGAAGGAGCTGACCTGGCACTTCGTCCGCAACCATGTGACCGACATCCTCACCGCCACCGAAGACGAAATCGTCGAGGCGATGAAGCTGATCTGGAAGCGCATGAAGATCGTGATGGAGCCCTCGAGCGCCGTGCCGCTCGCGACCATCATCAAGAACCGTGATCTCTTCGCCGGCAAACGCGTCGGCCTCATCATCACCGGCGGCAACGTCGATCTCGACCGCCTGCCGTGGAACTAAGGGGAACATCATGAACGCCAAAACGGATTTTGCGGGTTACGAGGTCGGTTTCGACATCCCCGCCCTGCCCGGCATGGACGAGAAGGACATCCAGACGCCCTGCCTGATCCTTGATCTCGACGCGCTCGAGCGCAACGTCAAGAAAATGGGCGATTACGCCAAGGCCCATGGGATGCGCCACCGCAGCCACGGCAAGATGCACAAATCGGTCGATGTTCAGAGACTTCAGGAACATCTCGGCGGGGCCGCTGGGGTTTGCTGCCAAAAGGTGTCAGAGGCCGAGGTCTTTGCTCGCGGCGGGATCAAGGACATTCTGGTCACGAACGAGGTCCGCGATCTGGCCAAGATCGACCGGCTGGCGCGGATGCCGAAACTGGGATCCACGGTGACGGTTTGCGTCGATGATGTGAAAAACATCGCCGATCTCTCTGCCGCGGCGCAGAAATACGGCACCGAGCTTGGCATTTTCGTCGAGATTGATTGCGGCGCGGGGCGTTGCGGCGTCAAGACCGCCGAGGCTGTCGTTGAAATCGCTCAGGCGGCAGCCGCCGCCCCGAACCTGACCTTCAAGGGCATTCAGGCCTATCAGGGCGCAATGCAGCATATGGATTCCTTTGAGGATCGCAAAGCCAAGCTCGACGCCGCGATTGCGCAGGTGAAAGAAGCGGTCGAGGCGCTGGATAAAGTCGGGCTGAAGCCGGAATTTGTCTCGGGCGGCGGCACGGGGTCTTATTACTTCGAAAGCAATTCGGGCGTCTTCAACGAGCTTCAATGCGGCTCTTACGCCTTTATGGATGCCGATTACGGCCGCATTCACGACGCGCAGGGCCAGCGTATCGACCATGGCGAATGGGAGAATGCGCTGTTTATTCTGACCTCGGTGATGAGCCATGCAAAACCCCATCTTGCGGTGGTCGATGCGGGTCTCAAAGCGCAATCGGTCGACAGCGGCCTGCCGGTCATCTATGGTCGTGAAGATGTCAAATATATCAAATGCTCGGACGAACATGGCGTCATTGACGATCCGAATGGCGTTCTGGCGATCAATGAAAAGCTGAAACTCGTTCCCGGCCATTGCGATCCGACCTGCAACGTCCATGATTGGTATGTCGGGGTTCGAAACGGCAAGGTGGAATCGGTTTGGCCGGTTTCAGCACGCGGAAAGGCCTATTGATGTATATTGTCGCAGAGAAAGAAATCGCGGGCCTGATGACTCCGGCCGCAGCCTTTGAGGCGATCGAGGCGGTTTTCGCCGCAATGGCCGCGCGCAAGGCCTATAACTTTCCGGTGGTGCGCGAAGCCATTGGCTATGAGGATGCGCTTTACGGCTTTAAAGGTGGGTTTGACGGGGCGGCCCTGACGCTTGGGCTGAAAGCGGGCGGCTATTGGCCCAATAACCAGAAGCACAATCTCATCAACCACCAATCGACGATCTTTCTCTTTGACGCCGATACCGGGCGCGCCAAAGCCGCAATCGGGGGCAATCTGCTGACCGCTTTGCGCACGGCGGCGGCCTCGGCGGTCTCGATCAAATATCTCGCGCCGAAAGGTGCGAAGGTTCTGGGCATGATCGGGGCGGGCCATCAATCCGCTTTCCAGATGAAGGCCGCCGCAGCCGTCCATTCCTTCGAGAAGGTGATTGGCTGGAACCCCCATCCCGAAATGCTGACCCGTCTGGCCGAGACCGCCGCCGGGCTTGGCCTGCCCTTCGAGGCGGTCGAGCTTGACCGTCTGGGCGCCGAAGCCGATGTCATCATCTCGATCACCTCGGCCTTTTCGCCCCTGCTGATGGACGCCCATGTCAAGGGCGAGACCCATATCGCGGCCATGGGCACCGACACCAAGGGCAAGCAAGAGCTTGACCCGGCGCTGGTCGCTCGTGCGCGCATCTTCACCGATGAGGTCGCGCAATCGATCTCGATCGGGGAAACCCAGCACGCCATCGCGGCTCATCTGATTGCGGAGGAGGCAGTCCATGAGCTTGGCGCGGTGGTGACTGGCGCGATCCCGGGGCGGGACGGTGCCGAGGTGACGCTCTTTGACGGCACCGGCGTTGGTTTGCAGGATCTCGCGGTCGCGGCCAAGGTGCTCGAACTCGCCATCGAGAAAGGACTAGCCCAGCAGGCCGAGCTTTGATGCCCGGCCACTGACGACAAAAAGAAGAAGAAGAAAACATCCGAACCAGGGAGGATAGGATGCAGACTGACTCAACCCCGAAGGGTTTCGACCCCGTCGAGGAGCGCTTACCCGCTCCTCGTCTTTTCGCACTTGGTTTCCAACACGTTCTGGTCATGTATGCCGGGGCGATTGCGGTGCCCCTGATCGTTGGCCGCGCCCTTCAGCTTGATGCGAAGGACGTGGCCTTTCTGATTTCCGCCGACCTCTTTGTCTGCGGCATCGTCACCATCATCCAGAGCTTCGGCGCCACGCAATGGTTCGGTATCAAGTTGCCGGTGATGATGGGCGTGACCTTTGCCGCCGTCGGCCCGATGGTCGCCATCGCAAGCTCGAACCCCGGCACCGAGGGGGCGCGCATGATGTTCGGCGCGATCATGGCGGCGGGGGTGATCTCGATCTTCTTCGCGCCGCTGGTCAGCCGGATGCTGCGGTTCTTCCCCAGCGTCGTCACCGGCACGGTGATCCTCGTGATCGGGGTCAGCCTGATGCCCGTCGGCATCAACTGGATCTTCGGCCTGCCGGTCGGACCGACGGCGCCGAAGATCGTCGATCCCGCTCAGGCCGAATGGCTGCAAACCGCCATCGCCGCCGGAGGCGTGCCCGATGGCGTGAAGCTTCTGCCGACCGTGCCGAACCCGGCCTATGCCTCGATGACCAGCATCCTGATCGGCGTCGTCGTGCTGGCCTCGATCCTCTTGATCGCGCGCTTTGCCAAGGGCTTTGTAGCCAATATCGCGGTGCTTTTGGGCATCATCATCGGCGGTCTTCTCGCCGCAGCTCTGGGCGTGATGCATTTCGGCGATATCGGCTCGGCCGCCTGGTTCGCACCGATCAAGCCGATGCATTTCGGCACGCCGATCTTTGATCCGATCATGATCCTGACCATGCTTCTGGTGATGTTCGTGACCATGATCGAATCCACCGGCATGTTCCTGGCGCTCTCCGATATCTGCGAGCGCAAGATGACGCCCAAAGCGCTCAGCGCAGGCCTGCGGGTCGATGGTCTTGGCACCGCGATTGGCGGGCTCTTCAACACCTTCCCCTATACGTCCTTCAGCCAGAACGTCGGCCTTGTCGGCGTGACCGGGGTGCGCTCGCGCTTTGTCTGCGTGGCGGGCGGCGCGATCATGATCCTGCTGGGGCTGATCCCGAAAATGGGCGCTTTGGTGGAATCGCTGCCGACCACGGTTCTGGGCGGCGCGGGCCTTGTCATGTTCGGCATGGTCGCAGCGACCGGCGTGCGCATTCTCTCGAACGTCGATTTCAAGGGCAACAAGCACAACCTCTTCATCGTCGCGGTCTCGCTTGGCCTCGGCATGATCCCGATGATCGCGCCCGATTTCAACCAGTGGCTGCCCCATTCGGTGCATACGCTGATCCATTCGGGTATCTTGCTGGCGGCACTGGCGGCCGTTGGCCTGAACTGGTTCTTCAACGGCGCACCTCATGCGAATGAGGACGATATCCGCGCCGCTGGCCATGCCGCAGAGGCGCATTAATGAGGCAGATTGAATGACCGCTCGTTTGCTGATCCGAAACGCCGAATGTGTCGTCACCATGGACGGCACCCGACGCGAGATTGCAGGCGGCGACATCCTGATCGACGGCGGAGTGATCTCTGCCGTCGGTTCAGGCCTTGTTGCCGAAGGGGCCGAGATCGTCGACGCGAAAGGCTGCGTCGTCACGCCGGGTCTCGTGAACACCCACCATCACCTCTTTCAAACCCTGACCCGCGCGGTGCCTGCCGCGCAGGATGCCGCGCTTTTTGGATGGCTCAGGACGCTCTATCCGATCTGGGGTCGGATGGGGCCGAAGGATATCCGCATCTCGACCCAGCTCGGTCTGGCCGAGCTCGCGCTGTCGGGCTGCACCTGCTCGTCCGATCACCTCTATCTTTTCCCGAATGGCGCGCGGCTTGATGACAGTATCGAGGCCGCGACCGAGGTCGGTATCCGCTTTCACGCCACACGCGGCGCCATGTCAATCGGCGAGAGCAAAGGCGGTCTGCCGCCTGATGCTTTGGTCGAGGAGGAGGCCGCGATCCTCAAGGACAGCGCCCGGCTGGTCGATGCCTATCACGACCCCAACCCCGGCGCGATGGTGCAGGTCGGCCTCGCGCCCTGCTCGCCCTTCTCGGTCAGCCGCGAGCTGATGCGCGACGCGGCCATTCTTGCCCGCGAAAAGGGCGTGCGGCTTCACACCCATCTGGCCGAAAATGACGAGGATATCGCCTATTCTCTGGAAAACTTCGGGATGCTGCCCGGCGATTATGCCGAAAGCCTCGGCTGGACCGGCGATGATGTCTGGCACGCGCATTGCGTGAAGCTCTCGCCCGGCGAGATCGACCTTTTCGCCCGCACCGGGACCGGGGTCGCGCATTGCCCCTGCTCGAATGCGCGACTGGCCTCGGGGATCGCGCCGGTGCGCGCGATGCGCGACGCGGGCGTGCCGGTGGGTCTGGGCGTCGATGGCTCGGCCTCGAATGACAGCAGCCATCTCGGGCTCGAGGCGCGTCAGGCCATGCTGGTGGCGCGGCTCAAAGACGGCCCCTCGGCCATGACCGCGCGCGAGGTGCTCGAGATCGCGACGCTTGGCGGCGCCCGCGTGCTCGGCCGCAGCGATCTCGGATCGATCGAGCCCGGCAAACGCGCCGATGTCGTGCTCTGGGACATCTCAGAGCTTCCCGGCGCGGGCAGCTGGGATCCGGTCGCCACGCTGATCTTCTGCGCGCCGGTGCGTCCCCGCGCCGTTTATGTCGAAGGTCGCGCGGTCGTCGATGACTTCCAGCTTCAGACGATCGACCCTATTGCTCTTAACACCGAGGCCCGCGCCGCCGTGATCCGGCTGGCGGGCTGACCGACCCTGAAAGAAGGAACGACCATGTCCGGCTATCTGACCACCCATGTCCTCGATACGGCCTCGGGCCAGCCCGCAAAAGGCATGCGGATCGAGCTTTATCGGCTGACCGGCGACACGCGCACCCGCCTCGCCGCCACGGTGACCAATGACGATGGCCGGACGGATGCGCCCATCCTGCCGAAAGAGAGCTTCCAGACCGGCGAATATGAGCTGGTCTTCCACGTCGGCGACTATCTGGATGCGCAAGGGGTCAAGGGCGAAAGCCCGCGTTTCCTCGATGTCGTGCCGCTGCGCTTCGGCATGGCGGCAGAAGATCATTACCACGTGCCGCTGCTGGTCTCGCCCTATAGCTTCTCGACCTATCGCGGCAGCTAAGGCCCAGCCTCCAGATCGGCCGCAAAATCAGGCCCGGACCTGCCCAACCGCAGGCCCGGGCTTTTGTTCAGAAGATCAGGCCCCGGTCTGAAAGATCCCGCGGGTTTCGCGCGCCGCGAAATCGGCAAAGAGGCGCAGCTTCGGATCCTGAAGGCGGCGATGCGGGGTCAACATGCCGAATTGCGCCGGGATCGGCGCGAATTGCGGCAAAAGCTCGACCAGCGCGCCCGAGGCGAGATGCTCAGCCACCTCATAGCGCGGCCGGTTGGCGATCCCCTGCCCGGCGAGCGCCCAATCCGTCAGCACATCGCCGTCATCGGCATCGAAACGCCCGTTCACCATCATCTTGATCGGGCCATCCTTGGATTGCAGCAGCCAGTAATATTCCGGGCTGCGCGGATAGCGCAGCAGCAAGCAGTTGTGCTGGGCAAGATCATGCGGCGCCTCGGGCGTGCCATGGGTCGCAAGATAGCTTGGCGCGGCAACCAGCGCGCGACGGCAATCGGCAATCCGGCGCCATTTGAGCGCGGAATCCTTGGGCTCGCCCAGGAAAAACGCCAGATCAATGCCATCGGCGACAATATCGACATTACGGTCCGAGAGCCGCAGCCGCACCTCGACCCCGGGATATTCGGCGCAGAACCGTGGCACCAGCGGCGCGATCAGGCGACGCCCTAGGCCAAGCGGCGCGGTCACCCGGATCGTGCCATGCGGCGTCCCCGAAAAACCCGAGACCACCGCCTCGGCCTCGTCGAGCAGCTCGATCACCCGCCGGGCGGAATCGTAGAACGCACGGCCAATTTCGGTCGGGACCAGCTTTCGCGTGGTGCGGTTGAGCAGCCGGACGCCAAAACGCGTCTCGAGATCCTTGATCCGGTTCGAGGCGACCGCGGGCGACATCCGCAGATCGCGCCCGCCTGCGGTGATCGAACCGAGGTCGACCACCCGCACAAAGACCCGGAGACTTTCAAGGTAAGGCACGCATTGCTCCGTCTCTTTCAATGTTTCGTGGAAAGTGTTACGCTTTTTCCGTGATTTCGCAAATCGAATTTCCGGTTACTCTCAGCTCACCCAGCTAGGCAGCGCGAGGATGGAATGGGATCCGAATTGAAATTCCTGCTCAATGACAGCGAGATCCGTCTGACCGAGGTCGGCGGGGCGGACACGCTGCTCGATTTCCTGCGGTTGCAAAAGCGCATGTTGGGCACCAAAGAAGGTTGCGCCGAGGGCGATTGCGGCGCCTGCACGGTTCTGGTCGGCAGGCTTCATCAGGGCGAGCTGCGCTATGAGCCAGTGAACGCCTGCATCCGCTTTTTGGCCTCCTGCCACGGCTGCCATATCGTCACGATCGAGCATCTGCGTGGCAGCGATGGCGGGCTGCATCCGGTCCAGCGCGCCTTCGTCGAGCATCACGCCAGCCAATGCGGCTTTTGCACGCCGGGCTTCATCATGTCGCTTTATGGGCTGTGGATGGCCAAGCCCAAGCCCTCGGTGGTCGAGATCGAGAATGCGCTGCAGGGCAACCTTTGCCGCTGCACCGGCTATGAACCGATCATCAAGGCCGCTTTGGCCGCATCCGAGGCGGGCGGCCAGGCGATGGACCAGCTCGCGCTCGAACGCGACCGCGTGACCGGCTGGCTAAGCGCCGTCGCGCCCGAACGGATCGAGACCGCACGCGGTCAGGACCGGGCCATTCTGCCGAAAGACGCCGCTGATCTCGCTCAGATCCTCGCCGAACATCCCCAAGCGACCATCGTCGCCGGTGCGACCGATGTCGGGCTTTGGGTCACGAAGATGCTGCGCCCGATTTCTCCGGCGGTCTTCATCGGCCATCTGACCGAATTGAAGGGTATTTCCGTGACGGAGAATGAGATTACCCTCGGCGCGGGCGTCACCTATTCCGAGTTTCAGCCCTTCATCGCCAGCTATTTCCCGCAGGCCGAGGATTACTGGAACCGCATTGCCGGCTGGCAGGTGCGCAATGTCGGCACGATTGGTGGCAATGTTGCGAATGGCTCGCCCATCGGCGAGACCCCGCCCCTGCTGATCGCGCTTGGCGCGGTGGTGGTGTTGCGCTCGACCAAAGGCCAGCGCCGGGTCGCGATCGAGGATTATTTCATCGCCTATGGCAAGCAGGACCGCGCGCCGGGCGAATTCGTCGAGGCGATTGTCATTCCCCGCGCAGGCGCCGACCGGATCGCGGCCTATAAGGTCTCGAAACGCGCGCATTCGGATATTACCGCGACGGCAGTGGCCTTCCGGATCGCGACCGATGGCAAGGTGATCCGCGACGCCCGCATCGCCTTTGGCGGCATGGCAGGCACGCCCAAACGCGCCGAGGGCGCTGAGGCTGCCTTGCGGGGCCAGCCCTTCTCGGCCGAAAGCTTCGAGGCGGCAGCCCGTGCGGTGGGCGATGATTTCCAGCCGCTCTCGGATTGGCGCGCCACTGCCGATTATCGCCGACTTGTCGCCGCCAATCTGATCCGCCGCTTCTGGCTGGAGCAGACCGGAGATGCCCAACGCCTGTCCCGCGTGGAATGAGAGGTTCGAGATGAAACAGGATGTTCAGGTCAACGGTGCCGCGCATCAGTCGATCCAGCACGACTCGGCCGAGAAACATGTCACGGGCCGGGCCGAATATACCGACGATCTGCTCGAGCCAACTGGCACGCTTCACGCCGCTTTGGGGCTCTCGAAGATCGCGCATGGCAAGATCCTGTCGATGGATCTGTCGGCGGTGCGCGCCGCACCCGGCGTGCGGATGGTGATGACGCCCGAGGATATTCCCGGCGAAAACGATGTGAGCCCGAACGGGCTGCATGACGATCCGATCTTTGCGCCGGGGCTGGTGCAGTTCTGGGGCCAGCCGGTCTTTGCCGTCGTGGCCGAGACCCGCGATCAGGCCCGCCGTGCGGCCGCCTTGGCGCGGATCGACTACGAGACCCTGCCCCACGCGCTCGATCCGATTGCGGCACGCGATGCGGGCATGGGTTATGTCTGCGAGCCGCTGACGCTGAAACGCGGCGAGGCGCGCGAGGGGTTGGATCAGGCACCGCGCAAGATCACGGGGCGTTTTACGGTCGGCGGTCAGGATCACTTCTATCTCGAGGGCCAGATCGCCATGGCGATCCCGGGCGAGGATGACGAGGTCACGATCCATGTCTCGACCCAGCACCCGTCCGAGGTCCAGCATATGGTCGCCCATGTGCTCAATGTGCCCTCAAGCGCGGTGGTGGTGAACGTGCGCCGGATGGGTGGCGGCTTTGGCGGCAAAGAGACCCAGATGAACCTTTTCGCCTGCGTTGCCGCGATTGCCGCGAAAAAGCTGGGCCGCGCGGTGAAGATCCGTCCCGACCGCGACGATGATATGGAGGCCACCGGCAAGCGCCATGATTTCGTGATCGATTACGAGGTCGGCTTTGATGACAACGGCAAGATCCATGCGGTCGAGGGCGACTTCTATGCGCGCTGCGGCTTTTCGGCGGATCTTTCGGGGCCGGTCACGGACCGTGCGCTCTTTCACGCCGACAATGCCTATTACTATCCCGATGTCGAATTGCGCTCGCATCCGATGAAGACGAATACCGTCTCGAACACTGCCTTCCGCGGCTTTGGCGGCCCGCAGGGCGTCATCCTCGCCGAGCGGCTGGTCGAGGAAATCGGCTATGCGCTTGGCCGCGATCCGCTCGAGATCCGCAAGGCCAATCTCTATCAGAACGGCCAGCTTACCCCCTATCATCAGGCGGTCGAGGATCAGATCCTGCCGCGCATCTTTGACGAGCTGGAGGCCGCGAGCGATTATCACGCGCGCCGTCAGGCGGTGCTCGACTGGAACGCCAAGGGCGGCGTGATCCGCAAGGGGATCGCGATCACCCCGGTGAAATTCGGGATCAGCTTTACGGCAACCTGGTTCAACCAGGCGGGCGCGCTCATCCATATCTATAATGACGGCTCGCTCCATCTCAACCACGGCGGCACCGAGATGGGTCAGGGTCTGAACACCAAGGTGGCGCAGGTCGTGGCCGAGGCGATGGGCGTCAATATCGAGCGCATTCGCATCACCAAGACCACGACCGAGAAAGTGCCGAATACCTCGGCGACGGCGGCCTCTTCGGGCTCGGATCTCAATGGCATGGCCGCGCTGGATGCCTGCACCCAGCTTCTCGACCGCCTGACCGCCTTTGCCGCTGAAAAATGGGGCGTGGCGCGTGAAACCGTCTCGATCGGCGAGATCTGCTATATCGGCGACGCGCAAATGTCCTTCGCCGAATTCATCCGCGAGGCCTATATGGCGCGGATCCAGCTCTCCGCGGCGGGCTTTTACAAAACCCCGAAAATCCATTGGAACCGCAAGACCGGACAGGGCCGCCCCTTCTATTACTATGCCTATGGCGCGGCCTGCGCCGAGGTTTCTGTCGATACGTTGACCGGCGAATATGTCGTCGAGCGCGTCGATGCGATCCATGATGTCGGCCGCAGCCTGAACCCGATCCTCGACAAGGGCCAGGTCGAAGGCGCCTTCATTCAGGGCATGGGCTGGCTCACGACCGAAGAGCTCTGGTGGGACGACAAGGGGCGGCTGCGCACCCATGCACCCTCGACCTACAAGATCCCGCTGGCCTCAGACCGGCCCAAGATCTTCAACGTCAGCCTCGCCGATTGGTCGGTGAACCGCGAAAAGACGATCAAACGCTCGAAAGCCGTGGGCGAGCCGCCCTTCATGCTCGGGATCTCGGTCTTCGAGGCGCTTGGCCATGCCGTCGCCTCGGTTGCCGATTACCGCGAATGCGCAAGGCTCGACGCGCCCGCAACGCCCGAGCGCGTGCTCATGGCGATCGAGCGGTTGCGGCGATGATCCGCGTCCGGGTCACCTCGGCCAAAGGCTCGACCCCGCGCGAGGCGGGCGCGGAAATGTTCGTGCTCGCCCATGCCACGCGCGGCACGATCGGCGGCGGTCAGCTCGAATATATGGCGATTGACCGCGCGCGCGCCATGCTGGCGCGGGGCGAGCACCACAGCGAGATGAACATCCCCCTCGGCCCCGAAATCGGCCAATGCTGCGGTGGTCGCGTTGCCCTCAGCCTCGACGAAATCGCAGAGCTTCCGGCCGAGCCCGAAAAGCCGCGTGTCTTCATCTTCGGGGCAGGCCATGTTGGCCGCGCACTCGGACGCGCGCTCAAGCTTCTGCCAATCGCGCCGCTTTTGATCGATCAACGCATCGAAGAACTCGCTCAGGCCTCGGACCTGCCGACCCGCCTCAGCGTGCTGCCCGAAGCAGATTTGCGCGACGCCCCCCAGGGAAGCTCTTATCTCATCCTGACCCATGACCACGCCCTCGATTTCCTGCTCGCCGCCGAGGCCCTCAAACGCCAGGATGCCCCCTATATCGGCATGATCGGCTCAGCCACCAAACGCGCCCAATTCCAGCGCTTCGCCCGCAGCCAAGGCGTCGACCCAAGCCGCCTCACCTGCCCGATCGGCGCAGGGGCTTGCCATGACAAGCGCCCCGAAATCATCGCCGCGCTGACCGCCGCCGAGCTGATCACAAGGCTCACCTCCCCGGTTTCTTCATCAGAAAAATACCCATGAAACATCTCATCCGAGGCCGGACTCTCAGCTTTCACGCGGATCCGGCAACCACCGAACATGCCTATCGCTACATCGAAGATGGCGCGATCGTGGTCGAAAACGGCAAGATCCTTGCGATCGGCGGCTATGAAGATCTTGCCGATGCGGCTCTGCCCGAAACCGATCACCGTCCGCATCTGATCCTGCCAGGCTTCATCGACACCCATCTGCATTTTCCGCAAGTGCAGGTGATCGCAAGCTGGGGCGCCCAGCTGTTGGATTGGCTCAACATCTATACTTTCCCCGAAGAGACCCGTTTCGCCGATCCCCGGCACGCGACGCGGATGGCGGGCAAGTTCCTCGACCTGCTGCTTTCCCATGGCACGACTTCGGCGGTCGCTTTCTGCTCAAGCCATAAAGCCAGTGCGACCGCCCTCTTCACCGCCGCCGAAGCTCGCAATATGGCGATGATCGCGGGCAAGGTGATGATGGACCGCAATGCGCCCGCGGGCGTGCTCGACACGCCGCAGACAAGCTATGACGACAGCCTCGCGCTCATCCGCGACTGGCATGGGCGCGGTCGCCAGCTTTACGCGATCTCTCCACGCTTCGCGATCACTTCGACCCCGGGCCAGCTCGAAGCGGCGGGCGCTTTGGCGCGAGAGTTCCCGGATTGCCATATCCAGACGCATCTGTCGGAAAACAAAGCGGAAATCGCCTATACGCTCGAGCTCTACCCGCAGGCGCGCGACTACCTCGATATCTATGAAACCTATGGCCTGCTCAGCCCCAAGACGCTTCTCGGCCATTCGATCCATCTTGAGCCGCGCGAGATAGCCCGCATGGCCGAGACCGGCAGCCGCGCGGTGTTCTGCCCGACCTCGAACCTCTTTCTGGGCTCGGGCCTCTTTGACGCCGAGGGTTTGCGTGACGCTGGCGTCGTCAGCGGCATCGCCACCGATATCGGCGGCGGCACCAGCTATTCGATGCTGCAAACCCTGAATGAGGGCTACAAGATCTTGCAGTTGCGCGGCCAGAAACTTCACCCCTTCGCCGCTTTCCATTGGGCCACGCGCGGCAACGCCTTGGCGCTCGGCCTCGAAAACCGCATCGGCACGCTTGATCCCGGCACCGACGCCGATTTCGTGATCCTCGACGCCCGAGCGACCCCCGCCATGGCACTGCGCATGGAGCGCGCCGAGACCCTCGCCGAAGAGCTTTTCGTGCTGCAAATCATGGGAGACGACCGCGCCGTGGCCCAGACCTATGTCGCTGGAAAGCCGATGCTGACGCGTGGGTAAGGAGATGCTGCCAAAAAAAGGGGAAGCATGCGCAAACGGAAGCAATAGCGTGCGCAAAGGCGTCGAGAGAAATTTGCGCGGGTCGCTTGATTTAGGTGGGCAGATGGGCGACGTCGGCGCGGGAGTAGATCCTCGCGCTGCCGCCTGTCGGGCATATCCCGCTGGCATCCAGCCGCGCTTGAAGCTCGCTCCACGCCAGACGCGCTGTAACGCCCAGAGTGCGAAAACTGATAAACTGATCATGGAATGCCGCGCGGTCGGCGGCGCTCATCCGCACCTGCGCTCCGCCTCGCAGCCCGCGCACCTGCCGGCAGGAAAGGCCATTCCGGCGAACAAAGGTCAGGAACTCGCTCGGCCGCAACCCTTGCGAATAGGCAAAGGCATCCAAAGAAATCGCCTCACCTTCCTGCCCGACATGCCCGAGATTCACCAAAACGGAAGCAAAGCCCGAGCGCTGCACATATTTGCCCACCCGCGCCAACCGGCCAGAGCGAATGCTTTCAATAATCTCGGGAAAGGTCATCTCCAATCTGGCCGATGCTTCGCTCAGACTGCACCAATCATGTATGGCCACGTAAATCGGTTCGGCACCGAGCAAAAGCTCGTCGATCAGATCCTGCGCTGCCCAAGAGTGTCAATCGGCACGCAAAACTGACCCCTTATCGGCGCGCAATATTGACCCCCTTGATGCGGTTTGCGGCGGGGCCAGCGCCCGGATAATCAGGTCAATCATGCGATTGCATTGCGTGAAACGCGCCTCGGCCGAGGCAGGCGCACGCGGGTTGAAGATCGACCCCAGCGGTGCCGTCACTTTGATCGGCCGAAATGAGCCTTCATTTGAGGGCGCGCGCATGTCTGAGGTCGCGGAATCCAGCAGCAATTTGCGGAACGCCGCGAAGGCAGCAACCTTGGTCGAGCCCTCGAAGGGAACGTTATAGGCCGTCGGGGTCTGATCGGCCGAGCCGGTCAGATCGACCTCGACCTCGTCGCCCCGCACGCGCAAAGTGACCATGACCTTCAGCCGCTTGTCGCGGTTGCGACCATCATCATCAAGCCAACCCTCGGCGCTGTAATCGCCATCGGGGATCTCCGAGATCCGATTTCGGGTCAGTCGTTCAGCATAATCCATTAGCTGATTGGCGGCGGAGAAGACCACATTCTCGCCGTATTTCTCGATCAGTTCGACGAAGCGCTTGGCGCCAAGCCGGGCCGAGGCGACCTGCGCCTCGATATCCATGACCAGCTGACCCGCCGCCCGCGAATTACGGCGAATATAGTTCCACATGGCATTGTTCGGCTCGCCCTTGCGGTAAAGCTTCGTGCCAGCAAACAACATCCCCTCGGCATAGACATCGGGAACATCGATAATCAGACCCGGCGTCGCCGCACCGATATCGACGTGATGCGCGGTATTTCCGGCAAATCCAATCAGGCGGTTGTGCAGAAAAATCGGAACCACGATCGCAAGATCCGGCGTGTGCGAAGAGCCATAATAGGGGTGGTTGTGGACGACCACATCGCCCTCGTACCACTCGCCATCCTCGAGCGTTTCGGCAATCCCGCGCAGATAGGCAGGGATAGAACCGATATGCATCGGCGTCGATTCAGATTCGCATAGCGTATTGAAGTTTATGTCAAAAAGACCCGCACCAAGATCCTGACTTTCGCGGATAATCGAGGAAAAGGACATTCTATAAAGAACATGGCCCATTTCCTCGGCGATGGTTTCAAAGGCACCACGGATCACTTGCAAGGTGATTGGATCGACTTCGGTGATTTTGCTCATGTCGTTCATGTCATGCTCCCAAAGTGCGGATGCGGGTGTTGCCATAGTCCAGCGTCTCGGCGACGTAGCCGGGCGGAACCAAGGTGGTCGAATTGTGCTGGATCAGGATCGCCGGGCCGGGCACCTTGTCGCCTGCGAAAAGCTTGGTGCGGTCATAGCGCGGCGTTTCCAGCGTCTGGCCGTCGTCGAAAGTCGTCGGACGCACAAACATCAGTGCGCGATCGATGCTGGTGCCGTCCGCCTGGGCGATCTTCGGGATCTCGATCCGACGGACCGAGGCCGATCCAATGACCCGCACGGTGATCAGCTCGACCTCGGCCTCGGGATAGGCATAGCCGTAGTCGCGCTTATGGGCCTCATGGAAGCTATCGGTGATCTGGCGCTTGTTGTCCTGCGTTACCTTGCCCTCTGGCATGTCGGCCCGCAGCTCGAACCCCTGCCCCTGATAGCGACATTCGGCGATGACCATCAGCTGCTGGTCAGCACGGGGAATATCGTCGGCGTCAAGTTCGGCCTGCACCCGCGTGCGAAGCGTGGTGACAACGGTGTTGATACGCTCGATCTCTTGGTCCGTCGCCTTGTTTAGCTCAACCAAACCCGCCTTTGTGTGTTCGTATTGCAAGTCGGTCTTCAGCAAACCGACCGCCGCTGTGATACCGGGCGCGACGGGAACGATCACGTCACGGGCAGATACCGCCTCGGCCAAAGCGACTCCATGCAGCGGGCCTGCCCCGCCAAAAGGCATGATCGAGAATTCGCGCGGGTCCAATCCGCGCGCGACGGAGTTAGATCGGATTGCCAGCGCCATATTGTTGTTGATGATCCGAATAATCCCAAGAGCCGCGTCTTTGACCGACATGCCCAAGGGCTTTGCGATCTTTTCTTCGACGGCCTCTCTTGCAAGCTGCGCATCAAGACCAAGATCGCCGCCAAGCGCCATATCCGGGTCAAGACGGCCCAGCACGATCTGCGCATCGGTGACGGTTGGCTCGACCCCGCCACGTCCGTAACACGCAGGCCCCGGCTCGGACCCGGCAGAGCGCGGCCCGACGTTGAATGCGCCCGCCTCATCGATAAACGCGACAGATCCTCCACCCGCGCCAATCGTCACCAAATCAATCATCGGCGTCAAAACTGGATGCCCGGAGACATAGGTATCGCGCGGGTTCATGATCTTGACCGCGCCACCGGGAATGGTCGAGATGTCGGCAGACGTGCCGCCAATATCGACAGTGATGATGTTCGGGACGCCGGCCATATCCCCCTCAGAGGCGCCACCAATCACGCCCCCCGCAGGCCCCGACATCAGAATGCGGACGGGACGGCGCGCACAGGCATCGACCGTCGAAACCCCACCATTTGACTGCATGATCCGCAGTTTCGAGGTAACGCCCGCCTCGCGCAGTTTCGCATCAAGATCGCGCAGATAATAGGCCGTCTTGGGGCCGACATAGCAATTCATGGCCGCCGTCGAGAAGCGCTCGTATTCGCGCATCACATTCGCCAGTTCGCTAGAGATGGTGACGTAGGCTTCGGGCATTTCCTCTAGGACGATCTCCTTGGCGCGCTGCTCATGGGCATCGTTGAGGAAGCTGAACATGAAGCCGATGACGATCGAATTGATCCCGCGCTTCCGGAAAAGCGTGCAGGCACGACGCACCGCGTCTTCATCCAGCGGGGTCTCGATCAGACCCGCAGGCGGAAGAATGCGTTCAGGGATCGAAATCCGGTTCCGACGCTTGACCAGGGGCTGGCTTTGCCACGGCACGTCAAAATGCAGCGAGAAATTATAGGGGCGTTTGTGACGACCGATATGCAGGATGTCGCGGAACCCCTCGGTGGTCAGCATCCCGCATTCGCTGCCGTTATGCTCGATCGTGATATTCGTTGCCGTGGTCGTGCCATGGACGATCAACTCGACCTCTGCGGCCTCGATCCCTGCCCGTTCGCAGATCCCGCGCACCCCGTCGACCACGCCAATCGATTGATTTTTCAAGGTCGTTGGGACTTTGTGATAAAAGACACCCTTCGAGCATTCCAGCACGAGATCCGTATTCGTGCCCCCCACATCGACGCCAATTCTGGCCATATTCCTCCTCCTTCATTCACCGGCACTTGGGCACGCCGAAGGGCGCGACGTTTCCGAACCGGGCGCATGGCCGGGCATTCTGCCCCGGATCAGTGATCCTCGCGCCCAAGGCTGGACGCGAGGTGGGCGCTCACTCTGCGGCGACGGCGGTCTGGGCGAGGCCATCGATATAGGCGACGCATTCATCGACGGTGTGGACGTCGCCGAATTTCGCGTCGATATCGAAAAGGTTCCAGGCAACCGCCCCCGGCACGCGATCTCCGATCGCTTCCTTGACCGCGATGGTGCGGAAGCCGTCGGCGATGCCATCGCAGATCGTCTGACGCACACAGGCGCAGGCGGTAACGCCGGTCACAAGGATCGTATCGACGCCATTCGCCCGCAGAATGCCCGCAAGTTCAGTGCCGTGGAAGGACGAGGCGCGTTTCTTCAGCAGCGTATATTCACCCGGCACCGGTGCGATGCGGCTGTCGATGGCCCAAAGCTCGGGTTTCGCCAGATCGACGACATCGACCGGGATCTTGTCGTGCCAAAGCCCCATATCTGTGAAAGGCGCATTGCGATCGGTGATCTCATAGGCGGTGGTGACATGGATCACCGGCAGGTTCTGCGCGCGGAACGCCTTCAAAAGCTTCTGCATGCCGGGAATGATTTCATTATCCATCTTCTCCTGATCGCAGGTGAAGGGATTGCCGGGACGGGTCCAGGCATTTGCCAGATCGACACTGACCAGCGCCGGACGCTTGCCGAAACCGACACGGCGCTGAAAGCCGCGATCCTGATAAAGTTTGCTTGCCGTGTCAAAAGCCTGCTGCAAAAGCCGGTCGAGTTCCTTGGCGTCAACGTCGCTCATCTTCTTCTCCTTGATATGAAGCATCGGCGGGATCTCACCCGCTTGCCGTCATAATCAGGTCATGATTGACGCGACGGAATTGGTATGTGAGCAATTATTATTGCAAAAAATGCATCAACGATACCGACCGCAATCGCATCCAGAAAGTTCCCGCCTATGCTCGACGCCGAGGGCCTTGACCTGATCAGATCCTTTCTGATCGTTGCCGAGGAATTGAACTTCCGCCGCGCCGCGGAGCGACTGAATCTTGATCAATCCGCTCTTACGCGCCGCATCCAGAAACTGGAGCAAAACCTGGGCTTTCGTCTGTTCGAGCGCACCACCCGCGAGGTCGCCCTGACCCAGGCGGGACGTTCTTTCTATACGGATAATAGCCTTCTGATCTCGCGCTACCGCGAGACGATTGATGCGGCCCGGCGCATCGCCGAGGGCAAGACCGGTCATCTGCGGCTTGCCTATATGGCCTTTGCTGCAACGGAATTGATGCCCTCGGCCATGGCCCGGTTTCGTCGCTCGCACCCTCATATCCAAGTGTCCCTGAGCTATATCCGCACGCAGGGACAAAAACTTGCGCTCGCCAATGACGAGATCGACGCAGGCTATCTGATCGGCCCCTTCGTTCACCCCGACTTTCAGACGATGACGCTGACAGAAGAGCGCCTGTACGTGGTAACCCCACGCAACCACGCGCTGCTGCGCAAATCGATCATCACGCCTGGCCGATCTTTCTGACCTGCCCATGATCTTGGGCGACATGAAGGAATGGGGAGAGTACCGCTGGCGTCTGGCCAACCTGTTCATTGAAGAGGGAATTGAGCTTGATGTCGTCCTCGAGGCATCCAACACTTTAGCGCTGATTGGCCTTGTCGCGGCGGGCCTGGGGATTACCATCTACCCCGAAAGCCTCATTGGCTTCATCGGTCGCAGCGTCGAGGTGCGGCCAATCATTCACCCGATGTTCAAATCCGAAACCGCACTGGCGTGGCGCCGCAGTAATCATAGCAAGCAATTGCGCGCCTTTCTTGATATTGCACGCAATCTTGTGCCGCGAGCAACGATATGAGCGTTCATCGGCAAAAAGCACCACAATCCAGCGGCCAGTCATTTGCCGTGGCTCGCGCCCCCGCGGCTCGCTTCATCTTCGCCCTGCGCGGATAGCGCCAATGGCCGTGACGCTATGATCTGATCTTAGGCCAAGGCACGAAGAGCGCGCGCGCCGCGGCGGACCAGTGCCAGTGGCCCGGGGGGTGCACGCGGGCACATACGCGGCAATCTTACGCCAGAACGGGCAGGCGATAGCGCCACCAAGGCTTGCTACCCAGCCCTGCCCCCAAAGCGGTGATTTCTTCCGCGTCGCGATGCGTCGGACAGAGGACTGATCATGAACCCCACGACCTCTCAACCTTTTAACGTCGAAGATGATGCCACCGCCGGATATTGGTCAAATCGGCCAGAGAACACCCTGCTTGCGCCTGATATGATGACTGCTCTGCCAGCCGAAGTGCAACATCATGATGCTCGAAACGGTCCTATCGCTGCCACAGAGGCTCGAGCCAATCCCCGTGGCGCGGACAGGTTCGGGCCAGTTCCAGTATCCAATCACCCCGGACGAAGCCTCGGCCGATCTGGGCCGAAATGCCTTCATCCCAGCAGATCGGCCCCCCGATCTCCGAGCTACAGAAGGCTTCTGCAGAAAAGCTCTCCGCGCAGCACCACTCCCCTTGTTCAACTTCATGCGGGGTCGCTATGCGCAACGCGTTGCAGTCAGCTCCAGATATCTCTGCCAGGCGCTCGCGTGCAGCTTCCCAACCGATTGCGCCTCACTTGCCGTCGGTCTTGCGCAGCTCGGTATCGGCCCACTCCAAGGGGCGACCGTCTTGGGCGCGAAGCTCAAGCCCGGCGACAGGGAGGGCGGTTTCGCGATCAATCAGCGCGGAATGCGGCTCGCCCTCGGGGTAGAGATGGCCTTCGCCCCATTGGCGCAGCGCGACGATAACCAGAAAGAGACCGCGCCCCTTGGGGGTCAGGACATATTCCTTATAGGCGCTGCCATCCGAGGCCGGGGCGGTTTCCAGAATACCGCGCTCGGTCAGGTCGCGCAGGCGCGTCGCCAACATCCCTTTGGCGATGCTGAGACCGGTTTGAAATTCGCTGAACCGGCGCACGCCGTCGAAGGCATCGCGAATGATCAGCAATGACCACCAGTCGCCAATGACATCAAGCGCCCGCGCGACCGGACAATCCGCCGTCTCGAACCTGATCCGCTTGACCATGGCATGTCCTCTTTTCGCGTCAAAACTGGTTCTAAAATAGAACTAGATTCGCATCGCCGCAAGTGGTCTCATTATGAAACCAGCTTCGATTTCGGAAAGAGAATACCATGTCGGACCAGACAAAGCGCAGATCGATGACCGAAGCGGGGGCGGGCCTGTCGAGAACAACGACACTGGTTTTCGCCCTTGCGGCGGGGCTGAGCGTGGCGAACATCTATTTCGCGCAGCCCCTGCTGGACTCCATGGCGCAGGATTTCGGGCTGCGGCCCGCCTCTATTGGCCTGATCGTCATGCTGACGCAGGTCGGATATGGGCTGGGGCTGATCTTCCTCGTGCCGCTTGGCGATCTGGTCGACCGCCGCCGCCTGATCCTCGCGCAGGGCCTGCTATCGGCGTTGGCGCTGCTGGCGGTTGCCACGGCGAGGACCGAGGCGATCCTCTTTGCCAGCATGGCGACAATGGGCGTGCTGGCGGTGAGTGTTCAGGTGCTGGTGTCCTATGCAGCGACGCTGGCCACCCCCGCGCAGCGCGGCAAGACGGTTGGCATGGTCACGAGCGGGGTCGTGATCGGCATCCTCGGCGCCCGCTTCGCGGCCGGAATCCTCGCCGATCTCGGGGGCTGGAGGTCGGTCTATCTGACCTCGGCCGCCCTCACGCTGGCAATGGTCGGCCTCTTGCTGCGGGTTCTGCCCCGGCAGGCGGCACCCGACAGCGCCGAGGGCTATCTTGCGACCTTGCGCTCTATCCCGATCCTCTTCCTGCACGACCGGATTCTGCGGTTGCGCGGCATCCTTGCCTTGCTGATTTTTGCGGCCTTCAGCACCTTTTGGACCGCGCTGGTCCTGCCGTTGAGCGCCGCGCCTTTCCATTACTCGCATAGCCAGATTGGGCTGTTCGGTCTCGTCGGCATGGCCGGAGCGATTGCTGCAGGCTCTGCGGGCAGGTTTGCCGATCGCGGGTTCGGCGCTTGGACAACCGGCATATCGCTTGTGCTTTTGCTCGCCTCTTGGGGGCTGATCGCGCTTCTGCCGGTGTCTTTGCCCGCGCTGCTGATCGGTGTCGTGCTGCTCGATCTGGCGGTGCAGGCGGTGCACGTGACCAATCAAAGCATCATTTTCGAGCGCCACCCCCAAGCGCGCAGTCGTCTGGTCGGCGGCTACATGGCGTTCTACTCGCTTGGCAGCGCGATCGGCGCCATTGGAGCGACGACCGCCTTTGCCCATTCGGGCTGGGCGGGCGTCTCGGCGCTCGGCGCGGCATTCAGCGCGCTGGCCCTGATTATCTGGACCGCTGCGGCATGGTCGGGCTCGCAGTCGCGGCAAGAAAATCTTCGCTGTAAAGCGGACTGATCGGCAACGATGGGGTATGCCACCTTGTAGCGTTCGTGCGTTGAGATCGTCCTTTAAAGGTCCAGCTTTGCCTGTCCGAGGGCAGGCCTGCCCGTCCTCTGCCAGTCCGGCCATTTTCTGACCCTCAGTAAGCCCCTCGAAGCCCGAAACCTGCATTCGGATATCTTGCGGCATCCTACCTTAGACCGTCGGCACTGTTCCCCATCAATCACATGTTCCTTCCCGGTAATGCTGCTGGCGTGGCCCGAGGCGAGGAAGGCGGTGAGGTTCGCGATCTCCTCCGGGTCGAGGGACGTCCGAGAGAGATACCGCCGAGGCTGCCCATGATCATCCGCTTTCTAGCCTATCGGTGCCCGCCGCATCCGCCAACCGCTCGGCTAGCCGCAGAATGGCTTCGGTGGCGATCCAGCCCGGCGCAACCCGGACGACGCGACCCGCACGACGCGGCCTCCTTTTGGCGCCACCTCTTCTGACAGGCTCTTGCGATAGGCCGAAAGCGCGGCCTTGGCACTTGCATATCCGGCTCGGCGGCTTCGCGCAGCGACATCAGCATCTGCGGCAGGCGGCCATTGTCGCCATTGGCCATGAAACGGCGGTCGATGAACTCGGCCAAACGCGCGCCGTCTTTGGGATCGCGCCCCATGACCAAGGCATGAGGGCGGCCCGGGAAGGTCTTGTAGGTCGAGCTCGTCATCAGATCGATGCCCGCCGCAAGCGGATTGGGGAAGGTGCCGCCCGCAATCAGCCCCAGCACATGCGAGGCGTCATAGATCGTCAGCGCCCCGATCTCGCGCGCGGCCTGAACCACCGGGGCGAGGTCATCGGGCCGCAAGATCACCGAGCGGCCCAGCATCACCATGGCCGGTTTCTGGGCCCGGATATCCTCAGCAGCCCGTGCGGCATCCATCCTCAGATTGGCCGCGTCGAAGGGCAGATCCCGGACCTCCAGCCCGGCGAGCTCGGGCGTGCCGCCGCGCCTTTGGCTGAGATGCCCCCCATGCGCCGCCGCCGGCGCCAGCAACAGCGCGCCGGGCGTGCCAAAACATTGGAAGACCGCGAGGTTTGCCATGGTGCAGGACGGCAGACGCGGCTCGGCCCAACTCGCCCCGAACATCGCACAAACCCGGTCGCTGATCTCCTCCTCCAAGGCCGAGATCAGCGCGGTGCCGGGTTGTTCCTTGAGATGGCTGGGACCCATTGCGGGAAAGGCCGAAAGCGCAGGCGAATAGGCCGCCAAAATCGCCGGAGACGGCAGGTTCGCGCCCGCATAAAGCACCGTCTTGCTCGACAACTCGGCCAGATCTGCTGCACTGCCATGCAGGTGGATTTGCGTGATCATCATGTCCTCAATCTGCCGTCAATGGCCAAGGATTTTCGAAAGGAAAAGCTGCGCGCGCTCGCTGCGGGGCGTGCCGAAGAAATCGGATTTATCGGCGTCCTCGATGATTTCACCGCGATCCATGAAGATCACGCGGTCGGCCACTTTGCGGGCAAAGCCCATCTCATGGGTCACGACCATCATGGTCATGCCCTCGCGGGCAAGCTCGACCATGACATCAAGCACCTCGTTGATCATCTCGGGGTCGAGCGCAGAGGTCGGCTCGGCAAAGAGCATCGCAATCGGGTCCATCGCCAAAGCGCGCGCAATCGCCACGCGCTGCTGTTGGCCGCCCGAGAGCTGACCCGGAAACTTCTCGGCATGGGCGCGCAGCCCGACCCGATCGAGCAGCGCAAGCCCCTTGGCATGGGCCTCGTCCTTGCTCCGGCCATCCTTTCGGTCGGCCCGGCGAAGAGATCTATGCCGACGTGACCCAAAACTTGGCGTTCGTCTTCGACAACGGCAGCCACGCTGGGGCAAACTGGATATCCGTAGCCGCACGCGGCGATCTCGGCCAGCGACAGGCGGAGAGTTCCCAGCGTGTAGCCATCGAGCTTCGCGGCCATGTCGGCCAGTTTCGCGTCGACGGCCTAAGGGGTCCGGCGCTCGTCTTCGGCCCGCGCGCGTTCCTCCATGAACTTCAGCCACACGGAGCTTGCCTTCCGTCACTGCAGTCCTGCCTGCCCGGCACGGATCGCCGTCACCCCATAGCCGAGCTTGCGACGCAGCAGATTGCGCAACGCCGTGGCATCGGCATATCCGACCTCTTCCGCGATCACCTCAAGCGGCACGCCCTGCAAAATCAGCCGGCGTGCCTGTTCGATCCGCAGGTCCTGAAAGAACGCAAGCGGTGACTTGCCCAGCACGGCCTCGGTGCGGCGCTGCAAGGTGCGGCTATGGACATGTAGCGCATCGGCCGCGGCCTGCAGATTGAACCCTTCGGCCAGATGAGCATGGCACCAGCGGTCGAAGCGCTCGATCAACGGATCGGCATGGGCGAGAAAGTCCGGGATGATGTAATCGGCCTGAGAGCTGCGCGTATCGATCAGCATGAAGCGCGCGACCCGCGCGGCAAGGTCCGGGCTGTTTTGCCGCACCAGCCAGAGCGCCAGATCGACATGCCCCAGCATCGCCCCCGCCGTCGCGATCTGGTTCGAATAGCGCACCAACCGCGTCTCATCGAGCTTCACCTTCGGGTAGCGCTGGCGAAAGAACGGGGAAAGCGACCAGGTCGTCGTGGCCTCGGCCCCATCGAGAAGCCCAGTCTCTGCGACGATGAAGGTGCCGGTACAGGCGGCGGCGATTTTCGCGCCGCCGTCGCGGCTCGCTTGAATGAAGGATTTGGCGGGGCCCAGATCTTCGCGCAGCAAGGCCGCCGTCAGCGGCTCGGGCTGCTTGGCCGCAAGCGCGGGGACGATCACCCAGTCGGCGGGTGCCATCGCGTCATAGGGCTGGGTCTCGATCGCAAAACCAAGGCCCGTGCGCACGGGCGCGCCATGCCCGGCCAGCGAGACCTCAAAGCGCGGGTGTGGGCCCTGTTCGTCATCGAGATCATTGGCCATCGACAAGATATCGAGCATCGCGGTCAGCCCGGTGTCAAAGACCTGATCGAGCACAAGGAGGGTCAGTTTCATCGCCAGCCTTTGTCGTAAACGGTTTCATTATTGTCATATGTGAACATATTCGAGCGTCGTCAATCGCCCTAGATTGCAGGCCTTCCAACCCGGATTTCAGGAGATCCATGATGAAGGTCCTTGCCATCGGCACGCTGCAACCGCTCTCGGACGAGCAATCCGCGCGCATTTTTCCCGATGAGGTTCCCGCGACGCTGAAGCTTTATCTCGGCGGCAAGCTCGAGCAATTTTGGCTGCGCTACGGGATGAAGGGCGCGGTTTTCCTGCTGAATGTCGCGGATCAAGAGGAGGCCGAGACGTTGATTGGCGCGCTGCCCCTGACGCAGGAGGGCCTGCACCGGTTCGAGTATTTCCCGATCGGCCCGCTCTCGCCGCTTGGTCTGCTGATCCAATAGGCTGCGACCCCACCAACGCCCGCCGCATGGATTGCGCGGCGGGCATCCCCAACAGAAGAAGAGAGCGCCCATGACCCGTTCAGACCCCCATCCGCTCGACAATCCCGCCTGGTCTGCGCTGACCGGTCGGCAGGCCTCTCTTGGCGAAGGCGGCGCATTCGCGCGTCGGTTTCACCCCGAGGTCTCACCCTTCGCTGCCATCGCCGCACCGACGCCGGATTGTCTGGACGCCTTGGCCGGGCTGCTGCGCGCAGATGAGACCGCCTTGCTGATCGCCGACGGTCCGCTGCCCGAGGTCTCCGGGGTGAAAAACACGCCGCTCTTTGAGGTCGTGCAGATGGTGGAGACTTCCCCAGCCGAGATCGCGCCTGACCGCGATATCCAAAGCCTCACCGCTGCGGATGTGCCCGAAATGATGGCGCTGGCCGAACGCACCAAGCCGGGGCCTTTCGGCCCGCGCACCGGCGAGATGGGGCGCTATCTCGGCATCCGCGACGAGGCCCGCTTGATCGCCATGGCCGGCGAGCGGCTGCAATTCGCCGGCCATCGCGAGATCAGTGCCGTTTGCGTCGATGAGGCATTCCGCGGCCGTCGCCTTGCCCAACATCTGATGACCGCGCTGCGCCGCGAAATCCGAGCCAAGGGCGAACTCCCCTTCCTGCATGTGCGCTCCGACGCCCCGCGCACCCAGCGGCTTTACGAACACATGGGCTTCGCCCCGCGCCGCAGCTTTACAGTGCATCAGATCGGTTTGGTGTGATCACTGGGCCTTCTGTACGCAACCTCGCGGGTTCAAACTGCAGGGCGACAAGCCCGCTCAGTCGTGAAGGATCCCGGCAGGCTGAGACTTCCGCGTCGTAGCCGGGCCCGATCATGCGGTTGGTCGAGGATTGAGATAGTTGGGACGTTTCGGCGTCAGCTCAATCTCTTGCGCTTGGCTCTCCGCAAGTGATCGGCAATTCGGCGCAACGGACCAGTAACTCGCCAACTTCTTGATTTCAGAAGAGCGTCACGATTTGCCTCTGCAACAATGACCCTCGTCAAAAGCAATTCCTGGTCTTGTTTGGCAACGTCCATAATCTCGGTTAGTCGGTCAAGGTCTTTCTCGCGGTCCTGCACTTTTCCTTGCGCCGCGACCAGCTCGAGCTTTGTTATCGCAAGCGCAGCGCGAATTGCCTCGAGTTTGGTTTGATCCTTTGCGCTGGCCGCAGAAACGGCGGCGGCGACCGCTTTGATCGCCACGGTTTTCTTGAGATTTTCTGCGATCTCTTTCTGGCAACTCTCGACCTCCTTCTTTGCCAGAGCAATCTCAAGAGACATCTTCCGATTGGCCTCTGCAGCCGATTGGGCATTTTTGACCAACCCCTCAAACATCGGTTCCGCATCATTAAGGGCAGTCCGGATGGCATCCAGCTTGAGGTAGTCCCGGGAATTCTCGCCCTCTGCCGCCCAGTTTTCCATGATGTCGAAAGTTTTCTGGACCCATGGCGAGATTTCTGGATCAGAAAGCCTTAGTTCCGTCGGCTCGGAGAAGTGCCGCAGCTCGGGACTGATGAACTCATTGAGCTCGCTATCAGCCACCTTAAATTCCTGCGACCAGAGGGAACCTAATCTCACTCGGACTTGTGAGACAAGGCGCGCCGGATTTTCGAGGAGTCCGGCATAGCTGACGAAATCTCGAGATTGGCCGCGCGTGGTCACCTCTGCATCCAGGACATGGCGAAGCCAAAGCAGAAGCCCTAACTCTTTGCTAAAGCCATTTCGCTTCGCAAGCGATGCAGCGACCTCCAACGGATTGCGATGAATATGCACGATATTTGGACAATAGTTTGCATCCCTTAGCACCTCTAACCAGAATGCCGCAAACCGGCATATTCGAGGATCCTTGAAAACGAAAAATGAGGATGTGCCGAACTCCTCCGATAGTGTATCCAAAGCCCGTGTCCGAAGCGTGCTTTCCTGCACCGCATCAAGGCGGCCGACTTTGAGCGCGGTCCAGTCATGCCAATTAGATCCGGCAGCCGCCAATAGCGCGTCATTGACCTCCACGATGAGGCTGCTCTCAAAAAAACTCTTCGGATTTTCATCGCCCGCAGGGATTGGCGTCTTTGGCGGTGTGCAGCCGGCCAAACAAAACAATCCACTAAGCGCCGAGGTCCCCGAACGATGCATTCCGAGAACCAGCAAGCAATTTCGAGGGCTGGCGCGCACCTCCTGGCAAGAGCGTTGCGCGAAATCTTCTTCTGTCGAATTTTGTGATGCGGCTGCATCCTCAGAAACGTTATTCGGCATTGGGATCAATTCCTGATACTCTCGGCGATGAAGATCAAAAAGATCCATCCGCTAAATTGATACTTCCCACCCTTGAAAGCCCCACTCGACAACACGATGATTGCCGCGTTGATGTCAACTTTGACGTAAACGCCATTCACCGCGAGCGGCGTTGATTTCATCAACGAACGCCGCATTTTCGGCATAAAATCGCTCCGCGAACTCATTGTTTTTGCGGGTTGCAATTTTTCGATGATCTGACAAAGTATCCTTGAGGATAAAATTCTCCAAGCCAAGCGTTTCGGCGATAAGGCTTGCGGTACCTCTTGCGCCTGTCGCGGTCATCTCTTCGTAAGACAGACGCATCACAGATAAGCCAAAGTCATGGATCATTTTCTCTGTGCCTGTTTCAGCGGCATGTATATGGCAGATCCAACCCTTTATACGTTCCGCATCATAGTTATAGATAGTGTCGCTGTTTTCAATTTGACGCGCGTCGCTCTGTGCCGCATGGTGGACGTTGGTCTGAACCATTTTGTCCAAGGATATCCCTTGAGCGACGATATCGTCTCGGGTTAGCCAGAAGAAGGTTGCATCTTGAAATCTCGCAATGAAATCTTGCGTTGACTTAAAGACCGCCATAAGTTGGTGATAGGTAATTTCGAATCCAAATATGTCACCATGGCATTGATGCCGACTGATCGCTTCGACAAACTGATCGAGATTTCGCGCCCCTTTATCTCGTGAGCTCCGCGGCATGAGTGAGGGATTGAACCACTCCTCTGGAGTTCCCAAGACTTGTGTCTTGGATAGGATGCTCGTCAGCCAGCTACTTCCACTTCGAGGTGTAAACAGGATGGCATACGTCTTGGACGGCGCCGCCACCTTTGTCCAATAGTTGTATTTTCCTTGATCAGCATTTGGATCAAAAATATTATCGCTCATTATTTCAACAGTTTCCAATCGCATTGCCGGTGTTCGATTGGTAGAAAAAGCGAACATCTTCTCTGACCTTTATCATGACACGCATAACTCTTGAACCTCCTCATTCAGAAGCATATCCAAGACCTCATCCGGATCTGCACCTGATTCAACCAGAGGAATCACGCCGCCCCGGCCCGAAACCGCAGCCGCAGCGCGGATTGCGTCGCCCTGCGCTCCCAGATCGAAACCAAAAACTGGCAAACCGGTCGCAAGCGCCTCATGGGTCGTATAAGAGAAAGTCTCTGGCCAAATCGATGGTATCAGCCAGCGAGTAATCCCGTAGCGAGCAACCAGAGCGGGGATATCCTGCACCCGGTAATCGCCATGGATATGCGCCGAGGCGGCCAAAGGATAGGCCGGCTCCGTATTACCCAGAACCACCAAGCGGGCACGTCGGTTTTTGACCAGTTCCTGAGACAGGTCACGCAGCACCGTAATGCCTTTTTGATAGCCGATATTTCCAAGCACGCCGATCACCGGAACGCCGTCTTTCGTCTTTCTGGGCGTGATCGGCGGGACGTCGTGCAGCAGGCGATGCGGTGTGACCGTCAGTTTGGCCGCCACGTCCGGATAGGCTAGACAGACGAGGTTACGGCTATTCTCGGAAAAGACCGTGATCAAGCTGGCGGCCTCGAGCAGCGTTCCCCATGCCTTGCGCCAATCGTTCAGGGTGACGATGGTTCCGTCATCACGAATGACAGTATGCGCGGGATCGCTGTTATGGGACGTGGGCACTCCGCGATAAATGCCATCGCTTTCCAATAGGGTATAGCTCGGGCTAAAGATCAGATAGTCGTGCACCAGAACCTCGATCCGGTCATCCGGCCCCCGCGCCAGAGAGATCAGGACTTCGGGCATACTGACCGCGTCTCGATCGCCGACCGCGCAAGAGTAGATGATCCTACGGGCCGGAAGCAGCCCCAGCAGGCGGCGGACGAAATCGGTGCTATCAGTCCCGCCGCGGGTAATGCCTTCGGCGCTGTGCAGCTCAATCTGCCAGCGCGAGAGGCCCCCCACACGTAAGATCACGGCACTTGCACCAGTCTTCAGGTCGGTTTTTAGACGGTCTTGCAAGTAGTGCTCGGCGCCGCCTCCCATATCATGGGCCAGATAGACTGGAACGGCGCCCTTCTGACGCTTCCCTGCCCAGGCCAAAGCGAGAGCGAGGCGTGCTGTGTTCAATGGATCCTGACGGATGAACTCCTGCACTTCAGCATCGTATCGGGGGTAGCGGAGGCTGACAATTTTACTGTTGTCCCGGACGAGCCGCAGTTTATCGGCTGAGCCGAAAGAGCTGCCGCCGCGATGCTCGACAAACAAACCACCATGCCCGAGATGACGCCCTCCCAGATGGCGGGCCCGCTGGCACCAATCGACCTCTTCGCCATAACCGCGGCCAAAGCCTGCATCCAATTCCGGCAATTTGCGCAGAAATTTGATATTGATCGCCATGCAGAACCCAACCCCTGTCGGAGCATCGGCCAGATCTGCGCCGGGAAAAAACCGCGCCGCGACCTCGTCGATGGCATCGGCCTCTCCGGCAAAGAGGTGCGCGCGCTTGCAGATGACGGGAACGTTGAAGATCTCGGCATCATTCGACATCGGCGTTACCGTGGCGACATTGTCGTGCTCTAGAAAGGGCC
Source organism: Paracoccus aminophilus JCM 7686 (assembly GCF_000444995.1). Classification (NCBI taxonomy): domain Bacteria; kingdom Pseudomonadati; phylum Pseudomonadota; class Alphaproteobacteria; order Rhodobacterales; family Paracoccaceae; genus Paracoccus; species Paracoccus aminophilus. The sequence goes on from NC_022041.1 coordinate 1,677,370, forward strand.
GGATCAATCGACTGGCCCAACGCGCAGGCACAAAGGCATCCGAGTTGAGCAAAACGACGTGGTTCCCAAACGGCAGCGCAGCCGCGAAAGCTTTGTTCACCGAACCGATAAAGCCGAGGTTCGTGTCATTTTCGAGCACAGTGACCCGTGCCGCCACATTCGAACTCAGCCCCGCCCGCCACGCCCGCAACCACGGCCGCACTTGAGGATCCGACGAGCTATCCTCGATGAGGATCAGTCGCCAGGGCAGATCGGTGTGGCTCACCACGCGCGCCAAGACCTCTGGCAGGAGGTCGAAGGCATTATACACCGGGATGACGATGGTTATCCCGGTCCGGAGAAGTTCGCCTGGCAAGCGGTCCTTGACCGCCACATCCTCCGCAAAGATCAAGTCGTTGAGCTGTCTGGACCGGGGAACGGTGTTTAGCTTCAGCGCGCTTTTTATCCGGGCGGCCGACTGAGGGTCGCGGTGCAAAAGCCAACGCACGCCCGCAGGAAAGACGCGTATTGTGTCCCGCAGGAAGGGGACAAACTGTTTTCGGCGCATCGTCTTTAGTTCGCGCGACGCGACCTGGGGCAAGGCCTGCATATAGCGGATATCGCCCACATCCGACCAGAAGACGGTATGATCCAGACTGAGCGGCATATCCAGCATGAAACCCGGTGTCTTGCCCCGGACATCGGCAAACTGTGTTTCAACGTCGTCGCGCGTCAGATTGGGCGCGCATTCGACGGTCTGAACGCTATTGGCGAGCCCAACCCGGTCGGACAGGGTCCATCCTTCGACCCAGAGGCGACCCTCGCGGATCGTGATGCGATCGATATGACCAACGCGCTTGCCGAGGTTGTCCAAGAGCGGAAAGCCCGATTTCTGCATCGTCGCGTGTCGGCTGGCATAAAGCCGAAACAGGCCGAGGATTCTGCTGATCACGGGTCTTATCCTTTGGGTGTGAGGAGAGCTCTCCGAGCTCTCCGCCGGGAGCGTCTATATTTATATTAATTAATTCAGATAGTTAATCGAACGCCACCAACGCACCACTGGCTTGCGCCCTTCGGAATCGATGGATCTGCCAGAGCGTCCCGAAGCTGAACAATCATTGCTGGTTGACAAAGAGCCATGCAGCTCATGTTAATCGCCTTAAAAGGTTTCTTAAGCTCATAAAAACCCGTATGAGCAGAGTCAAATTCAACATTGCACAGTGGGTAAAATTCTCATGCCATCATCGGAACACACCCCTGGCGCACAGCCGCTCGATCAGGCAGAAGCGCTCCTGCATGCAGGAAGACCACGTGAAGTGATCGACTTCTTGCTGGACCTACCGGCTCGCACGGTACTCGTGCCGCGCGCGCAAAACCTGCTCGCCTTGGCCTATCTCCGAAGCGGCGATACGATCTCCGCGCTGCGTGCCATAGATCTCGCGCGTCTATTTGGCGCCAGTGAGATTAGCCTGATGAAGCTGAACTGCACGGTATATCGGGCACTAAAGGACTGGCGGCGGCTTGATGAGACGCTTGAATTGATTGTCGCGCGTGCGCCTGCGGAAGCACAGATCCGCTATCAGCTAGCGATCCGCCTGCTTGCAACCCAAAAGCTGCCGCGCGCGAAGCATCATGCGATGATTCTGCTCCAATCCGGGGCGCGCTCCGATCTCGCCGAAGAGCTGCGTTACCGCATCGCCATGACCGAGGATGATACCGAAGCGGCACTCGATGCAGTAAAGACCATTGTCGCACAAGGAGAGATCTGGCCGGATCTGCCTAATCTTGTCGGCCTCTTCGTGCAGCTCCCTGCCTCCGAGCGCGCCAATCTAGCGCGTGATATTCTTGCCAAATGGCCCGAACAGCTTCCGAACCTTGGCACCTATCTTGAGGCAGGCGGTCTACAACCCAAGGTAATGCCCCCCGAGCAACAGGCACTGATCTTGGCTCTGGCGGGCCAACGCCAACCGGCACTTGAACTTCTGGATGAAATGAAAGGCAACGGGAATCCCGATTGGTCTGAGATCCACCAAATCGTGCAATCTTTGCCTGATGCCAATCAATATCAGCGCCCGTTGATCGAAGACGACGGCAGCAATGTCATCATCAGTCATACGGGAAACTCTAGGGTGACACTTCTGGTGTTTACGGGGCTTGCCGATCGCGCTGGCATGCCGATTCAAGTGCTGGATTCTTTTTGCGCTGCGCTCGGACATTCTGCGGTCTATTTGCGCGACAGCACGCGGACTCTGTTTACCTCTGGAGCGCCCGAGCTTGGAGCAAATCAAGAGGAAACTTTGACGGCGTTGAGCGGAATTCTGAATAAGCAAGGAACGCAACACTTGTTGTGCTTCGGAAGTTCCGCGGGAGGATTTGCGGCGGTTCGCTACGGTATAAAGTTGGGAGCAGCGCATATCCTTTGCGCTTCAGGAGCGACGAATATCAGTACCGATTTCATGACAGCGGTCGGAGACTCGCGCGGCAAACTCGTTGTAACGCGGCTGAATAAACTTGTGCCAGCCGAGGATCGCGACCTGTCGCAGGATATTCTTTCGGCGGGCGGTGAATGCCGAATAGATATGTGGTATGGCGCAAATTCCCCAAAGGACGTAGCGCATGCAGAGTTTATCCGAGATCTGCCGGGTGTTACGTGCTTCCCGATCCCCGATTTAGATCGGCATAACACGAGTCTTCCCATCGTCGCAGGCCGTATCTTTCAGGAATTCTTGGGCATAAGCTCCGTAGCGTGATATGACCTCTCCAGATCTGATCCAGCATCAACATATCGGGCGTCTTCGGACAAGCAATTACGACATCAGCAACACCTGCAATCTGACCTGTGAGGGTTGCCTCTACTTCTCGGGAGCCGGGCCAGAGATCGACCGCGCCGAATCCGATTTGGCGAAATGGCGAGATTTTTTCTCTGCCGAAGCGCTGCGTGGCATTAATTTCGCCTATCTTGGTGGCGCAGAACCATCACTTTACCCTGATCGCATCAGAGCATGCCAAGATTCGATTCCTTTTGGCGTAATTTTTACAAATGGAATCAAAAAGGTAGAATCAGATATCCGCTATCGCATTCACGTCTCCATCTGGGGTAACGAAAGTCGGTCGCAACTGTATCGCGGCGCCAGCTCGAACCGAAAGGCCATGCGCAATTATGCCGGAGACCCGCGCGCGCTTTTCGTGATGACGCTGAACTCGTTTAATCTTGCTGAGATCCCGGAGGTTGTTCAGGCATGCAAAGATCATGGCCTGGCGCTGACCTTCAGTCTATTTTCTTCGACCATCGAATATGAGAGAAACCTCAAATCCGGGCAGCAATCCAAAGGCAGTTATTTCCGCTTCAGCTCTCCGCAAGCTGATATGCGCCTTGATGATACAGGTCTGCAGACCGCCCGCACGGCTATTCTTCAGGCCTGCAAGGACTTCCCAGAGACCGCAAAAATCCCGCCTGAGTTTGTGGACTGGATGACACAGCCAGATAGTCTCTATCAGCTTGATCAAGATGGTATCGCAACCGACTGCGGCAATCGTCTGACGCGGCATCACGCCCATTACAATGCCGATCTAACGAAAAACTCTGGAAAATGTTGTGCTCCGAATATCGATTGCCGCTCCTGCCGGGCCTATGCGATGTCCTATGCAACCTATTTCAGCCGTCGAAAACAGATGCCCAAGGAATGGGAGCGGGTCTGGCATTTCTGGCGCGACCACTTTCTTCCTCTTACTGGTTAAACAGAGCAAGGCAGTCATTTAGGCTCACAACAAGGCCATTTTACGTCGATTCTCCCGGCACGATGTCGCACCAGCGCATCCCTGCGCATTCCTGCCATTAGAGTGTGACGCTCGTCGTAATCAGACGGGTAGTCCTTCGACTGATGAATGAAAGGGTAGACCAGCGCAACATGTAAGCTCAGCATTTTTTTTGGTTCTCAGGTTTTGGCTTTATGACTAGCAAGGTCGCGTCACTGATGAGGGTGATTTGGGGCTTGAAATCCCGTCGCGCGAGCAGCGAAGAGCATAATCTTCCGCTAGGCTGAGACTGATCTTTAAACCCATCTCGATGGTGGTGCCACCTTCCAAGTCGCTAGACCACTCTGAGCGGGGTCATATCCCAGCCGCCGCTCTCCCGTGACAATTTCCACCGGTCTCGACCTTTGCGGTTGTCGGCGGTGCCAGAATGCCGAAGCTCCCCGAACCGATCGAGACGTCAGGCCTGGAGGGACGGAGCCTTTTGGGCGAGGGCAGCGATGAGCGCTTGGTCGCGAGCGGGCCATGGCTACAGCGACTCGGTCAGGACAGCAGGTTTGTTCGTCGTTTTTTTTTCGAGAAACGCGAGCAGAGATCAAATCAGACGCTGCGAATGACCAATTGGACCGTCTTATGTAACGCGGTGGCTGGAGCGTCCTCCTTGATTGGGACCCCGGCGCGGTTCGGAGATCAACCGCCATATTTGCATTAGCGCGCCCCTCTGCTTCCTCGGTTGGAGGCGCCCTATGCAGAACCACCCTTTGTAACTCCGCCCGCGTCATGACTGCGATGCGGCAGCATAGTCCTCGATATGCTTCAGTTTATGGGTCGCAAATCCGATAATATCCTCGACGATCCGCTCGGGGAAGTCTTCGGGCAGATCGGCGCTGGCCCGCGACAATGCCCCCTGCCCCAATTCGGCAATCTCGGTAAAGACCGCCCGGCGAACCTCCTCAGGAACCTTCGCTCGAATGGCCGTCTGATCGAAATGCTTCGGCATAAGCTGATCAATGCGATAATGGTTTCTGTCACCGACGGACATCGCCAGCTGCAATTCCCGGTTTCTCAAGTGATCGCGGCGAATTGCAGGCGCCGCGCTCAGGATGTCGTAGTGCGGCGTCAGGCGGAAACCGTCCGGCTCGAGAAAGATCGAGAAGTTCTTGGCGTGACCATCCGTGGCTCCGATCATCCAGAAGATCACCTGCGCCTTCAGAAAGGTCTTGATGTCACCGAAGCGGTTCTTCGATCCCGAGAGAAGTTCTAGGTAGCTAAGGATGCCCGGGCCACCTTCGCTTTGATATTTCGCGGCCGAGAAAAGCCCCATTGCCTGCAGGAAATCCTCTTGCGGCAAGCGGATAAGCCGTCCGTCGGCGGTCTCCCGGCGGTCGAAGCGGGTCAGGATGAGGGCCTTTTCGTCCTCAAACCGCGCGATCTCGGCCTGATTGACCGGCAATCCCCGTTCACGGGCCAAGCGTAGACAGAAGAACTCATTCTCGACGCTATCCGTCAGGTCGATCTGACCGGCCAGCAGGCCCATCGGGCGCTTGAAAATATGGGTCGTCGGCGTCAGGCCACGCGGACGATACCAATGCGCACCTTGTTTGAGATAAGCGGTCTTCTCCTGTGCCCCGGCAAGCGAAATTCGGAACGGTTGCCCTGGTGCAATTCCCAGCGGCTCGCTGTCGAGACGACGCAGGGTATCGGCAATCTCGGCGTCGCTCTGCACCTCAGCATCGATGGAGAACGGGGCCTGTGGATCCAAGCCTTCGGGTACAAACTGCAGGGCGCCCACGCAATCATGACCGATTGCGGCCAGAAGGTCGAAAGGCCGCGCCGAGCGTGCCCCCGCCTTTTCGGCGATGGTGCTTCTGAGCGTTGCGCTATCCGGCAGAAGGTTCTCGAAAACCGCAGAAATCGCCTCACCGGATCTGCTTCCCCTGAGAAGCGGCAGTTGGCGGCTGATGGGGAAAGCATGCTCCCAGTCGAGCCATTCTTGGGCATATTCAAAGCTCGTCCCGCCATCCGCCGCCATGCGATAGAGCCCGACACGCCGACCGTTCAGCAAGACGTCGAGTGCCCGACGCAACGGACGACGCCCCATCAGAAGATATCCTCAATCGACGCCGCGACCTGAGATGACGAGCCCGTCTCGTCCCGCTCGCGAATGCCCAGCTCGATATCCAGCGCGGCGCAGAGCGCGAGGATTGAGTTGAGCCCGGGCACATTTGTTGCCGTTTCGATGCGCGAAATCTGCTTCGTCTCAAGCCCTGCGCGCTGCGCAAGCTCGGCCTGTGTCAGGCCAGCGAGTTGGCGACACCGCCGAATGAGGTCGCCGAAGTCTTTCGAACTGCGTATCGGCTGGTACATCTCACCGCTTCTCCCTGACAACGTCGAGGAGCAATTTACCATCGAGCGCACTAGTTTTCGATATACCCTATAGAGCACCTTTTGCGCTTATACTACTGGGCGCACCCACTGGTCGAGCGTCACCCAAGACAATCTGTGCATCAAAGCCAGTCGGCGAAAGCTGACGAAACTCTCATGACAGGTCGAGACTTGCGCAGGATCAGCATGACCCGATCCTTGCGCCCGGTTCCACGCTTGGAGATCTCAGCGGGCGGATGGCCCTTCCTGAAAAAGCTCAGCATCTCGCTGAACGACAGACCTTGAGAAAGGGCCAGCGTCTCGCCGGAAAATTCGCCCTCATCAAGGGCCAGCAACACTCAAACGATTGGCAGGACGGGCAAGGGAAGCGGTTACGCCGATCTTGAACTGGGCCTGTTCCGTTACCTTGGCAAGATCACCAATGACACCTTGATCGTGACTACGGTCCATTCCAGCATGGCAGTCGAGGATGTCCGAGCGAACGCAGCTGCCTTCTGGCGGCCGTGATGCCAACGTAAAACCACAGATGCCTATTGCAACTAGATCAATCACCGAACGTCGAGCTCGCTGGCCGAGGCCGCGCGGTTGGAGCTCGTACCTCTCCTCCGGCTCGGTTCTCGGTTCGAGGCAATCAAAAACGTGCGCTTCGAGAAACGGAGTTCTGGGCATGGTGAGATGCCTTTCGGACAATGCTTGATCATTAACCTCCCGGCAGGAGGCCCCCGAAGCGAGCGGCGTTTCAGGGTTCAGATCAAGACTGGCTTTAGTGCTTGCTGGACCTAGACCGGGGTCCAGTCGAGGCCTTCGTACAGAGCTTCATGCTGGACCTTGCTGAGAGCGACCGGCTCCATCTGACGTTCCAGCCATTTGATTTGGCCGCCGTTCAGGCACTTCGCCAGCATCACAGTTCCGGAGCCACCCGACACGAGTATTTTCAGCCGGTCCGCCCTTCGCGATCGAAACAGATAGATCGCGCCGCAAGAGAGATCGCGCCCGAAGCTGTGGGTGACCCAGGCCGCCAAACCATCAAGACCCTTCCGGAAATCGATGGGTTAGGCTTCCACCTGTGGCGGCGCGCGTGTTAACACCTCGCCAACTGAAATATCAATCCCGCGACGCAAAGCCCCGCTTTCTCAGGCCGTCAGACCGCCCATCACTCTGCTCTCCGACGGGACCCCATCATTGCGCGCGTTGCGACGCAGAACCTGCGGCGGTTGCCCGAAGGCGCGCAGGAAGGCGCGGCGCATGTGGTCTCGGTCGCTGAAACCGGTCTGGCGTGCGACGACGTCAATCGCGTGGCGGCTTTGCTCCATCAACGTGCGCGCGGCCTCGACGCGCAGGTTCTCGATGGCCTTGGCGGGCGACTGGCCTGTCTCTGCGTGGAAGGCGCGGCTGAACTGGCGGGGGCTGAGATGAGCGGCTTCGGCAAGCTGGGGGACCGTGAGCGGCTTGTGCAGATTGTCCCGAGCGAAGATCAAGGCCTTCTGGATTCGGTCGGATTTGGGCGAAAGCTCCAGAAGCGTCGAGAATTGGGACTGACCACCGGCGCGACGGTGATACATCACCAGCTTGCGGGCGACGGCCTTCGCGGCCTCGTCCCCGAGATCGCTTTCGACGAGCGCGAGCGCCAGATCGATGCCCGCCGTCATGCCCGCCGAGGTCCAGATCTGGCCGTCATTGATGAAGATACGATCCTCATCCAGTTTTATCTTGGGGAAGCGGCGCTGCATGTCGCGCGCGCAAAGCCAGTGCGTCGTCGCGCGGCGCCCGTCCAGCAAACCTGCCTCGGCAAGAATGAAGGCGCCCGTGCAGATTGCGGCAATCCGACGGTAACGCTCCGGCGCCTGCCGAACGAAGGCCAGCATGTCCGGCGAGGGCTCCACCGGCCCCGCACCGTTTCCGCCGATGATGAGCGTGTCTCCGACGCTGTTGTCGAAGGGCTCGCTGCTCAGCGAGAGCCCCGACGAGGTCCGCACGGGGCCACCGGTCTCGGAGATGAACCGCAAGTCATAAACCGGCGCGGCGGCGAGCCCATTGGCGGTCTCGAACACCGAGGCAACCGCGAGGGCGATGACCGAGTAACCCGGGTAGAGGGCGAACGTGATCTGTCTCATCCTGCGACCTGTCGTGAATGACCGAAACTGACGTTTATATGTCATTTGAGACATCGCCCTTCAAGCCTATATAGGCAGCAGAAAGGAAGGTGGCGGATGCAACAGGATGATCATCACAGCGTCCTCGTCGTCGGCGTTGGCGCGGCGCAGGGACTTGGTGCCGCGATTGCCAGGCGCTTCGCGGAAGGTGGCTTTTCCGTCGTCATTGCCGGTCGGAGCGAAGCCAAGCTCGTCAGCACCGTCGCGGCGCTGAAAACGCTCAGCCCGAATGTCTCCTATGTTCTGGGGGATGCTTCAGTGGCAGCCGATGCCAAGCGCTTTGTCCAGGCGGCACAGGCCATCGCGCCATTGGCGCTCGCAGTGCACAACGCAGGGCCAAACAATCCGGCGCCGTTCCTCGAGACCACGGCCGCGAGCTTTGAGGAGCATTGGCAGGCGCATACGCTGGCCGCCTTCCACCTCGCGCAAGCCGCTCTTCCGGCGATGCTGGAGCGCAAGAGGGGTAGCCTCTTTTTCACCGGAGCCAGCGCCTCCTTGCGGGGAAAGGCGAGGTTCTCGCCCTTCGCAGCCGCCAAGGCCGGGACGCGGATGCTCGCGCAAAGCCTTGCCCGCGAATTCGGGCCGCAGGGGATCCATGTTGCGAATGTCATTCTCGACGGGGTGATTGATGGCGACCGGGCGCTGAGCCTTTACCCGCAGCTCGCGGAAAAGCGTGCCGCAGCGGGGCTTCTGACCATCGATGCGATCGCGGACGCCTATTGGTTCCTGCACCACCAGCAGCGCACGGCCTGGACGCTCGAGCTCGACCTGCGCCCCTGGTCGGAAGAATTCTGACCGCCCATTCCAACGACAATCGCCGCGCGCCCCATCGTGACACGCGGCTCTCAACCACAAGGAAAACAACATGAACTCAACCTCCAAGGGCACGGCCCTCATCACTGGCGCCTCGGCGGGCATCGGTGCGATCTATGCCGATCGGCTGGCCAAACGCGGCTATGACCTGATCCTCGTGGCCCGCAGCGGCCAGCGTCTCGACGATCTTGCGGCCCGCTTGAGCGCCGAGACAGGCCGCTCGGTCAAGACCGTCGTCGCCGATCTCGCCAACACGGACGACCTGCGCCGCGTCGAAACGCTTCTGCGCGAGGATGCCACGATTACCCTGCTGGTGAACAACGCCGGGGTGGGTTCGGTCGCCTCCATCCTCGCCGCCGATGTTGATGAGATGGAGCAGATGATCGCGCTCAATATCACGGCCCTGACGCGGCTGACCTATGCCATCGTTCCGGCTTTCGTCGAGAAGAAGGCGGGCACCGTCATCAATATCTCGTCGATCGTCGGCATTGCCGCCGAGCTTCTGAACGGTGTCTACAGCGCGTCCAAAGCCTATGTTCTGGCTTTCGGCCACAAGCTGCAGGCGGAGTTGGCAGGTACCGGGGTGCGCGTTCAGACCGTGCTTCCCGCCGCGACCAGCACCGAGTTCTGGGATATCGCGGGCCATGCAGCGCAGAAAGCAAACCCGAGCACGATGAGCGCCGATGATCTGGTCGATGCCGCGCTTGTGGGGCTCGATCAGGGCGAGCTGGTGTCCATCCCGACGCTTCAGGACGGCGCGGCCTGGGAGAGCTGGGAAGCTGCGCGCCGTGCTCTGACCCCGAACTTCGCCAACGCCAAGCCCGCGCCGCGTTACAAACTGGCGTAAGCGTCGGAGGGGCGAACCGCGCCCGATATCCGAGGTCGCTTCCGGTTGAGGCCTTGCTGGATGTGAGGGTGATCTCGGACGGCAGGACCGCCCTCACCATCGGCATACGCGGGTTTGACGCGCGCAGAGACGCTGGTCTGGCGAGGCTGGCCCGCGCGCGTTCCATCGGCGATCCCGCCCCGTCTGGCGGGGTCGCCTCCCCCGTATCACTCCGGAAAAAGGCCGCTCATGTAGGGATCCACATGCGGCCTCCAAAGCGCGGGTTTGAACATCAGCGCGTGACCGGCCGGAGCCGAGACGAAATGCCCCTGACCGCCCGCCGCGCGGAATCGCTCGAAGTTTGCCCGGCAATGACCGATCCGATAATATTGGTCATGGCTTCCATGCAGCCAAAGCGTGGGAATGCCTGCGGTCGCGCCAAGCGCGAAGAGGCTGGGGTTCACGGTTTCATGGCTCGGGCAGGCACGACCGAGCCAGCCGCCGTTGAAGTTAATCGCGCCTCGAAAGAGGCCCGGCCTCATGCCCGCATAGGCGATCGCGAGGATGCCGCCCCGGGAAACGCCGCCGATGACGAGCCGCGTCTCATCGACATCCTCGAGATTTCGCAGGTTGCGAATAACGTCGTCCAGATCCTCCACCGCGCGCTCGAAACCGGCCAATGCAATCTCTGCATCGCAGGAATAGCCGGAGCCATCTGACGCCAGCCCTTCACCATAGACCCCGCCCGACTTCCCTCGGCCGCGTCGTTGCGGGAAGATCGTCATCCAGCCCCGATCTTCGAAATGGCTCGAAATGACGGCTGGGCTGATCGTCCGCTTGTAGACCGCCTTGTTTATCCCGCTCCCCGTCGAGCCGTAGTTGAAAATCAGCGTCGGAAATGGCCCCCCCGGGGTTTGGCGACGACAAGCTCCAAGCTCACCCCAGCCTCGCGGGAGGGCACGAAGATTTTTTCAAGCCTGATATTGCCTGTCACTCATCACTCCATGCTCCTCGTCCGCGCTCGAGCCTCTCACGCGTTGAGGCTGAACCGCGACGGACAAGTCAGGGTTCCGAGCGTCGACCTGTCCGCAACTCTGTCGCCCACCCTGTCGCGGCGGCGGTCAGTGAGCGCCGACAAGCTCGGGCCATTCCTTTAGGAACGCCTCTTCGGTCAGGACGCCGGGGGATGCCGCATTGCGCTTGCTTGCCTGGGTCAAACGCACAAAGACCAGCAGCCTGTCACCCTCCTCACGCTCGGCCCAGCCCACATACCAGCCCCATCCATGGGCATAATCGAAGCTGCGATCGGCCCGGCGCGGATAGGCACCCCCGGTCTTTCCGTGAAGGCGCCATGGCCCCGATTTGTGCACCACAGCGAGCGCGCGGGCCTGTGCCATGGCCTGCTGCTGGACTGGCAAGCCATTCCGAACCAGCGACCGCAGGAACGCGGCCTGTTCCCGAGGCGAAATCTGCAGGGACGAGGAAATCCAAGCTCTGTCCAGTCCGTTATCCAAGCCGGAATCGCCAGAGAAATCTGCATTTCCATAGCTGAACGCGCGCGCATAGCGCGTTAAGGCAGCACCCCCGAGGAGGTGGGTGATGCGTTGGGAATACCAAAGCACCGAATAGCGCATCCAGTCCGTTGGGTCGGTGTCACGCGTCCAGTTTGCGCCACCCCAATCCGGATCGCCGGCGCGGAAGGCCATCATGGGATCATGCGCGCTCTTTAATATTCCCGCATCATATCCCATCACCGCCAGCGGAATCTTGAAGGTCGACGCGGGCGTGATCCGCGAGGTGCAGTCGCCATCTTCCAGCAAGATCTCGGCGGATTTGGCATCCATCAACAGCGTGCAAATCGTCTCGGACCGAACCGGGGCCGCCGCCATCGTCAAACCTGCCAAGGCCAGAGCCGCAATCCAGACGCGCAAGATAGACCTCCCAACTTCTGGCCCGTCTTTAGCTCGGATCAACGCGCTGCGCAAACCGGGGACAGGCAGCTCTGGGCTCTGCGTCGAGCTCTTGGCCTGAGTTTGGCAACGGCGAGATTGCGGCTAGTTAACAAGGGATTTCAGTCCAGCGGCCTTTGTCTCTTGGGATCGATCTTCGGCAAAGGCCGCTGTCGTCTTTCCGCCCCTGCCCGCGCGCTATCTTACGGCGCTCAGAGCGCGAGGCAGCGGCGACCCGGACCCTGAAGCATGTGCCGTCACGACTGCCGTGGCGCCCGCCAGAACTAGTCGCCCAGCCAATTTCCGAGGCTCTCCAGCGTCTGCATCCCATATTCGACCGCGCCAAAACCGATAACCGCCTGCCGCCGCTTGGCGCTGGGGTGCAGCTGACGCAGGGTCAGAACCGTTTTGCCGTCGGCCTGCTCGTCGAAGGTCACGGTCATGCGGAACCGGTCGGGATCCTTGGGATCGGGCGTCCCATAATCCACGACGATCCTCTCATTGGGCACGATTTCGAGGAAGCGCATCAGGTTTGCAAAGCGCTGTTCCTTGCCCTCGAAGACGCCCACCATATCGAAACGCCAGATCCCGCCCTCGCGGATATCCGCCTCATGGCTCTCGATCCTGAGGCCGGTTGGACCATACCACTGGGCCAGCGCCTCGGCACTCATCCAGGCGGCGAAGACCTTCTGGCGGGAATGGTCAAGGACTTTAGCCAGCACGATTTCCCGATCCAGCGACCAGGTTTCCAGCGGGTTTTCCGACGGGTTTTCAAACAGGGTTGTCATGTCATCCCTCATCGTTTTGCGTGGTGTCCAAATACAGTTCCAGTCGATCAAGCCGTTCGGACCAGCGCTGCCGCTCTGCCGCCATCCAGTCCGCTGCCTCGTCAAACCGCGCCCTCTCCAGCCAACACCACCGGGTTCGGCCGCGCTTTTCGCTCGCGATCAGGCCCGAAGCTTCCAGCACTTTGAGATGCTGGGCGAAGGAGGGCAGCGCCATATTGAAGGGCTCGGCCAGCATCGTGACGGACGCCTCCCCCTCTGCGAGCCGCGAGATCACGGCGCGCCTCGTGGGATCACTGAGCGCATGAAAGGCTGAATCGAGGGGAGTAGAATAGTAAGCCATACACCTAACTAACAGACGGGGCGCCGCGTGTCAATAAAACTTAGGTGATTGACTTAATATCGTGAACTGATCCGAGGCCAGGCCCTTGGTTGGGCGGAGCGCGCAAGGAGGCGCCCCGATGCCCCCGCGATCGGGCAGATTTTGTGCCGACCCGGACATATGGAGGTGAGCCGACGTGCAACGACCGAGGCCACTCACGTCGAGGCAACCGCTCTGCCCCTGTCCACACCCTGCGAAGGGAGCAATCGCTCGTCGTGATGGCTCATTTGCCGCTCTCGACGAAACCGCCTCTCACGAGGAACTGCCCGGTCACCGATCGCTGAGTTCACGAATGCCTCATCAGCGCGGCCCCCCGAGGTGACGCTATGTCCTTGCTCGCTCCCGCGCCATAGCAAGGAACGCCGTGAACCCCGCTGAAGGATTGCGCCGACCGGAATAGTAGAGGCTGAACCCCGGTCGATCTGGCGTCCAGTCCATGAGCAGGCGGATCAGGCATCCTGCGGCAATGTCTTCGGCGACATCGGCCTCGATGAAATAGCCGATCCCGGCGCCCTCAAGAACCGCGACACGGGCAATGGCGGCCTCGTCGGCGGTCAGGCGGCCCGCGGCATCAAAGGGCTGCGACATGCCGTCTTTCTCGAAGGGCCAGCGCAGCAGAGCGCCGTTCGGCAGGCGCACACGGATGCATTGCTCGGGGTCAAGATCGGCGGGAGAGAGAGGCAAGGCGTGCTGATCGAGCCAATCCGGCGCGACCACCACAGCGTGGCGTTCCGGCGGCCCGAGCGGCAGCGCAATCATGTCGCGCGGAACCAGATCGGCGGGGCGAATGCCCAGATCGAAGCCCTCGGCCACAATATCGACCAACCGCCCTTCCGTCACCAGATCGACCTGCATTTCGGGATAACGCCGCAGGAACTCCAGCACCAGCGGGGCCACGGCCCGACCGCCCTGAACCGAAGCATTGATCCGCAACATGCCGAAGGGCGTCTCACGCTGCGATCGAGCCGTGTCGATCGCAGCGCGGATTTCGGCCAGCGCGGGGGCCACGCGGGTGACAAAGTCGCGCCCGGCCTCGGTCAGCGCCACGCTGCGGGTGGTGCGATTGTAAAGCCGGACGCCAAGGCCAGTCTCCAACCGCCCGATGCTATGCGAGAGCGCCGTGGTCGACATATCCAAATCGAGCGCCGCCGCGCGAAACGAGCCGCGTCGCGCGATCGCCTGAACCGCCTCTAGCCCCTTTAGCCCGATCTCCATCGCTATCCCGATTTTGTCATCACTACATGCCAAACTATCCCGATTATCGGGCGCATCGTCGAGGTCTATATCGCCCTTAGACCAGACAGGAGCAGACCATGACCCTCCCCGAGCCGATCCAGACCTATTTCACCGCCCAAGCCCCACAGGACCGCACAGCTTTCGCGGCGGCTTTCGCCCCGGACGCGATTGTCCATGACGAAGGCGGCAACCATCAGGGCCCTGCCGAGATCGAGGCCTGGTGGATGGCCGCCAAGGCGAAATATCGCCATACCGCCGAGCCGCTGGAGATGACCGAGATCGAGAGTAAAACCGTTGTCCGCGCGCGCGTTACTGGCGATTTCCCCGGCAGCCCCGCGATATTGTCCTTCACCTTCGGTCTCGCGGACGGCCTGATCCACGATCTGAGGGTCGGCTGACGGGCGCGTTTCTCAGGTTGCAGGGCAAGTCACCGGTGGCGCGCAGGGTGCAGCTGCGGCCACTATTGCGCTTTCCTGAGAGCGGGGCGCGCAAGTGCTGACCACCGCGCGGAGCCGCCTCGGTCATCGGTCCGAAAGCCTGTTGTTGCGGCTGAGCTAACGATGTTGGAGGGGCGAGAAACAGTGGCCGATGCAGTGCGCAACCGGCTGGGAGGAGTGGATATCTCCCCTTTCACTACAGTGAACGGCTGGCAATAGCCGGGATTGCGTGCTCGGTCAGAAGGCTTGCGACAGCTATGACAACGCCATGGCCGAACCGATCAGCGGTCTGTTTTAAGACAGAGGTTATTCACAGACGCAGAGCGTGGCAGAACGTAGAAGCCCTCGAACAAGCCATACCCGAATGGGTTGCCTGGGTTAACAACCTCCGCCTGCTCAAGTCAATCTGGCACATCCCGCGGCCGAGGCCAAGCTTTACGCCGATATGGAAAATCAACCTATGGCCGCGTAGCTAACGTTAATCAGCCTCGGATAAACTCGGCGTGGTTCAGAAAGACCAATTCGTCCGATCTGCGAAACGCAGAAAAGGCGTTGCGCCGATGAGCCATGCTCAACGAGGCATTTGCCACCCAAGTTCGGCGTCACTCGTCCTGAGGTTGCTCCAACCGCAGGGAAGACCGCAAAGCGCGTGCAAAGCCATCGTATCCATGCCGAACCGCCTCTGGGAGTATCAAAGCAGCTTGCATGGCCAATTCGTTACCATCTTTGTAAGCAACGGCGAGCTCATCGGTGTCCCTCTGGACTTGACCCGTCGCCTCAAGGTAACGTCTTGATACCTTTTTCAAATAAATTTCCCGCACAAGCCTATCTTTCAGGACACAGCAAGATGCTCTGGCGCGGCGGGAGATTTCCTCCACCTTCCACTCATTTTGGCGCGCCCAATTCAGCTTTTCAACGACATCATGGGCACCGGACACGAGCGGAATATAATGGACCCACGGCTTGAAGAGGTATGAATAGAACAATTCCCACCCATCCTCCTCTTTCATTACCGCTGAATTGGTATTTGCCATCTCCAGAAAATTTGACCCGGTATCGTTTCCCCTAAGCGATGCAATATACTTATAGCGGGTAAAAAACCCGTGCGCTCTTGCAGGGCTTGCAAAGTTCGAAAGGCCAATTTGGTTAAGGAACTTCTTGACTTTATCTGTTGGCACAAGGTTGATGTTGAAATCAGGGTGGTCGAGATACCTTTCGACGAGGCGAAAGCGGGTGTTCTTCCGAAGGAGTGCTAAGGCTTCGCTGGCATTTAAGTCACCAACTTCATGGCGCTCGATTACTTTGCGAGTCGGATCTTCAAAAACATCATGCTCGACATCACTACAGTGACCGGACAAGGCACCACGCCAGACGATCTGATCTGCTTTATTCTGAAATGAAACATTATCGCTGTAATTGAGCCCCGGATAATGCTCCGCGCCTATTGAATGATATTCCGGCAGGGGCCACAGAAAAACATTCTCAGCTCCTTTCCTCCGGCAATACGAAATTATCGGCCCGCCAATAGGTTTCCCTCCGGTTGCCCCTACACGCCGGCCGTCCTCCATATCGACGAGAAATTTACCAGTTTTGGCATAGAGCGAAAGTTCGTTGGCAACACCCGCTGTTCGATGGATCTTGTGCTCTGGACCTCCGACAACAAACGAGCCATCGCCCCTCCGTCGCACTGGCCGTAATTGACGGGCTCGGTTTCTGACTGTGCCCAGATCAAGGTCTACTTCAGTTAGCATCCCCGAACATGCCGCGAACCCACAGCCATTCACAGAAATATGAGCCGGGATAGAGTTCATAGCCATTTCGTCAGCGTGACTGGATGCTTCCGATGGATCGTAAGACCCGTCTTCGTAATGCAGGAGCGGCTCAATCCGCTCAAGTCTTGATTGCCGCTTCGCCCGAGTGGCCTCGTCAGGCAGGGTTGGGCAGATAGGAAGATCGAACCATTTCGCGAAGATCTTCTGATAATCTTCGGCAGAAGTTTCGTCGATGTTGATCTTTACAAACTCTTCTCGATCACTGAAGTAGTTTTCACAAGCAGCAATGTGCTCGTGCCAGTCCTTTTCCTAAACCTCAGCAAGCTCTCCGAGCGATGATCCAAGGTGAGCGGCATGCCATACGGGATATGATCTTCCCTGATGTGCGTATCTGCTGACGATCCAATCTTCGATATTCCTTGTATTCAGCACGAATATTGAGTTGGGGAAGGATTCGTCTAGATACTTGTACTCCTTGAACCCCTCGAGCATCGGCATTGTCATGCGATGCACACTTTCCATATCGGTAAATATAGTAGCCCATTTCCACCGCTGCAACGGCTCTCGTCCTACAGCCTTTGAATAGGCGATGTCCTCTGCCAGCGCCCCACCCGCCCAATGAGCTCCCCTGAATCCATTCAATTCGAAGAGTTCGGTGAGAAATTTCGTTCCGCACTTGTTAAAACCAATCTGGAAAACGCGTCTGTCAGGCATCACGTCGGCTCACCAGCTCCCTTGGGCAGTGAACATATTACAGACTCGGCATTAACCTTTGTCTACTGATTCTAGTCAAAATAGACATAACTGCTCCACGATGACCTGCGCCCAAGCCACAGAGACGTTAAGAATTTTCATGAGAGGAAAAATTACGCCTCTCGCCTGTGGCCAGCATCCGAGAAACGCATTGTGCCGACCTCCTCGGCCTTGACCGATTAGGCTTTCCGGCGTGACAGCGGGATTGACAGAGGAAGCCAAGCTTCGCTAGGGAAACCTTAGCCAGATCCAAGCCATGATGAACGTGATCCGTTTCCGTGTTCCCAAAGGAAGCGCGAAACGAGGCAGGAATGTGGCGTGAGCTGGGATTTTCATTCGCTTTTCAAGCATCATGCGCAGGGCATTTTGCGGGCGCTGATCCGGCGCGGCCATGATCCAGAGCTGGGCGCGGATCTGACGCAAGACGCCTTCCTGCGCGCGATTGCGCGCCAGCAGGCCGGAGCGCTGGCCGAGCCGCCTGCCCCGGCCTATCTCTACAAGATCGCGTGCAATCTGGGCATCAATCATCGCCGCCGCGAAGCCTTGGTCGGCATGACCGCGCTCGACACGCCCGAGGCCGAACGCGCCGCCCCCCGCGCCCTCGATACCGAACGGGTGGTTGCAGCGCGCCAAGAGCTCGCCCTGATCCGCGAGGCGCTTGCCGCGATGCCGCCGCGCCAGCGCCGCGCTTTCCTTTTGCACCGCATCGAGGGCTGGCCCATCGCCCGCATTGCCGAAGAGATCGGTCTCTCACCCAGCCGCACATGGGAGATCATCCGCGACGCTTATCGCCAGATCGTGCTTTGCGCGGGGGAGATCTGATGGCCGCATTCTCTCTGACCGCGCGGCTTCTCGACGAGGCGATTGACCTGATGATCCGCCGCCAGACCAGCCCGGACAGCGCCGTTTTGGCCCGCCAAATCGCGGCATGGTGCGCGCAAAGTCCCGATCATGCCCGCATCTGGGCGCGGGTGGCCGAGGCGCATGGTCGCAGCGGCGCGGCCTTGGGTTCTGCCTTTGGTGATGCCCCGCGCGCGCTCAGCCGGCGCAATTTCCTGATCGGCGGCGCGGGTTTGGGAGCGGCGAGCATGGGCGCGCTCGGCTGGCCCAAGCTGCGGCTCTATCTGCTCGCCGACCATCTGACGACGACGGCAGAGCTACTGCCGCTCGACCTGCCCGGCGCGGGGCAGATGACACTCGGCCCAGCCAGCGCGATTGCCTATCTTGATGGGGCCGATGCGCCGGGCGTCCGGCTTTTGCGCGGCATGGGCTGGTTCAATCTGGACGATCTGCCTGCCACTGCCCCGCCCTTCACTCTGCGCGCGGGCGAAGTCGCCATCCGGGGCCGCCGTGCCGCATTCGAGGCCTCTGAGGATGCCGGGCTCGTCAACCTCGCGGTCGCCTCGGGCGAGGTGCAGGTCTTGGCCCCCCGCCTGCCCGCGCCGATGAGCCTGACCTCGGGCGGTTGGCTGCGCCTTAACCCGCAGGGCGGCGCGATCGAGAGTGGGCAGCGCGATGCCTCGCTTGCGGGCGCTTGGCAAGACGGGCTGATCCTTGCCGAGGCCGCTCCCTTGAATGTGCTGGTCGCGCGGATTGCCCGCTGGCTGCCGGGCCGCGTGGTTCTGGCCGACAGCGCGATTGCGCGCATTCGCGTCAGCGGCGTCTTCGACATGAGCGACCCCGAGCGCGCCTTGGACGCCGCCGTGCGCCCGACCGGGGGCAAGTTGCGCCGCATGTCCAGCCTTTTGACGGTCATTTCCAGTGTCTGAGGCTTTTTCTCGAAATAATCGCGAATCCGACCGAATGAACCGCCGCCCCGATTGTCTATGAATCAGGGTCGAGCAATACCCATCCCGGTTCTCGGGATCCAAGGCACGGCACACCCTCTGTCCAGTTTGACCGAAGGAGCGGCTACCTTGGCCGAGAATGAAATGATTTCAAATGGATACAGCGCCCGCCCGCGTAGCGGGATCACGGCGGCGCTGATGATGTCGACGCTGATCCTCGCCGGAGCCGTCGTGGTGCCGGTCGGGATGGCCGCAGCGCAGGACGGCCAGACCACCGGCACGGCGGTCAACTTCTCCATCCCCGCAGGCCCGCTTGGCCCGGCGCTGATGGTCTGGGGGCGTCAGGCTGGCGTGCAGATTTCCTATCTGGATGCGGCGACCAGCGGCAAAACGACTGCGGGCCTGTCCGCCAGCCTTGCGCCAGAGCGCGCGCTGGCGCGGCTTCTCAGCGGCTCAGGGCTGCGCTATCGCTTCTCTGATCCCAGAAGCGTCACGATTTCGGGCGTGGTCCCGGGGGCCGCGAGCAGTGGGACGGCGCCCGATGGCGCGATCATGCTCGATACGGTGGTCATCCGCAGCTCTGCTGATGCGCCCTATGTGACGGCAGGCTCGGTCAGCGAGATTTCGGCCGAACAGATCGAGCGCGTGCCAAGCGCCACGGTCGCCGATGTCTTCAAATCGACGCCGGGTGTGATTTCGGCGGGCAGCCGCGTCGGGCCTTCGGTCGATGTCAACATTCGCGGGTTGCAGGGTCAGGGCCGGGTCAATGTGATGATTGACGGCACGCGCCAGACCGGCGGCAGCTATCGCGGTTATCGCGGCTCGCGCAGCGAGACCTATGTCGATGCCGATTTCCTGACCGGGGTCGATGTCGCCAAAGGGCCGGGGACCGGCGCGGGTGGGATCGGTGCGATGGGCGGCACGATCAATATGCGCACGATCACCGCCGACGACATTCTGAGCGAGGGTGCCACCAAAGGCTTCCGTTTGCGCAGCGGGCTTGGCTCTGACACGAAAAGCCCGCAAGCAACCGGCACCAAGACCATCCGCGACGGCCAGCCGGGCTTTGATGGCTCGTCTTGGTCGGGCAGTCTGGCCTATGCCGTCCGCCACGAGAATTTCGACTTCCTCGCCGGGTTCTCACGCCGCAAAACCGGGAATTACTTCGCCGGAAAGACCGGGCAGGATATGTATGACCTCTCGCTGCGCAGCCCGTGGCAGAGCGGCCCGTGGAAGATGTCGCCCTTTGGCAAAGAGCAAGAAGTCTTCAACACCTCGCAAGACATCACCAGCTTCCTGACGAAAGCCTCGTGGTATTTCGGCGATCACAGCCTGAAGCTTGGCTATACCCATTACCGCAACAGCTATGGCGAGCTGAACGAGACCACCCTAGGCTTCGCGCTCAGCCCGACGATCAACATTCCCGCTCAGCAAGACGCGTTGAGCAAGACCGTCACCAACACCGTCACGCTGAAATATGACTATGCGCCCTCGGGCAATGATCTGGTGCATCTGAGCGCCAATCTCTGGGTCAGCGATCTGAAAAGCACGAGCGGCGTCATCAAATCGCAGATGATGGGCGCGACCGGCAAAAGCGAGGTGCGCACCTTTGGCGGCGATGTCTCGAACCGCTCGGATATCGCGACACCGATCGGCGCGCTCAGCATGGTCAATGGCGCGGAATTCGTGCTCGAGCGCAGCCGCAGCGACCAGTTGGTCAACGAATATCCGTGGGGGACGTTCCTTTACAGCTTCAACCCCAATGCCGACCGCACGCTGAGCGGGGTCTTCCACCGCAGCACGCTCGAGGTCAACGATTGGCTGAGCCTCTCGGGCGGGATGCGCTATGACCATTACAAGATCGTGGGCAAAGGCAATGTCGCGGGCAAGGGCGATCAGAGCGGCAGCCATTTCAGCAAGAACTTCGGCGTGACCCTCACCCCCGCGACCGGCCTGCAGCTCTTTGCGACCTATGCCGAGGGTTGGCGTCCGCCGAGCCTGCGCGAACAGGGCTCTTTCGGCGCGGGCGGTCTGGTCATCAACCCCGATCTGAAACCCGAAACCTCACGCTCGGTCGAATTGGGAGTGAACTATCTGCGCGACAGCCTGTGGCGCGACGGCGATGCGTTGCGGCTGAAATTCGTGGCCTTTGACGGGAAATATCAGGATTACATCATCCGCAATCGCAACGCGAACTGGGAATATACTTGGGGCAACATCGACCGCGCCCGCTTCAAAGGCGCCGAGATTTCGGCCAATTATGACGCGGGCCTGGCCTTTGTCGAGGCGAGTGCCACCCATTACGACAAGATCGAGTTCTGCAACAACGGGGTCTGCGGCGCGGGCGCAGCCGCCACGGATTACGGCGTCATTACCGTGCCGCCGCGCTTTACCGGTACGCTGACCGGCGGCGTGCGCCTGCTTGAAGATCGGTCCCTCACCCTCGGCGGCCGCGCCTATATCTTTAGCGAGCGCTTTGGCGGCTATATGACGGCACCCGGCGCCGTGAACGGGCCGATCTATTACACCAAGAACAAGATCATCGATCTTTTCGGCTCGTATCGCCTGAACGAGGCGATGGTGCTCGATGTCAGCGTCGAGAACCTGACCAACAAATATTACCTCGACCCGATGGCAACGGCGATTGCGCCCTCTCCGGGGCGGACGGCGCGGATCAATCTGACCGCACGGTTCTGAGGGGCGAAATAAAGCGGCCGGGCGTGATGCCCGGCCTTTTTCATCTCGCGGCGCCATCGCGATGCCAAGCGGCCGACGGGTTTTGAAGGAGAAGGTTTTCGTTCCCCGGGAAGGAGCGCCCTCCCCCGTCGCGTGACCCGAGAACACGCCATCCCGCGGCCCTTTCGCGCCGCGGGATGCTGGTTTTGGCAAGCCGCAGCCCAATGCCCTTATTTCGCCGCGAGAAGCTCCGGCACGGACAGCAGGATGAATTCGTTATTCGCAGCCTTGCCGATCTCGCGACCGCCCGAGAAGGGCAGATTGTTGTCATTGGCGACAAGGATATGGGTGTCATCGACCCGCGCGACATCCTCGATCGTGAAGAAGGGGAAGGTGAACGCGCCGGAGGCCGGTTTCAGCCCCGCCAAAGCCTTGTTCTCGGGGTCCTGGATATTCATCAGATCGATATGGCCAATGCGGCGCAAAAACCCGTCGGCATCGACCGAGGCCGTGTCGATCAGCGTGATATATTTGACCTTGGCCGGACGCGGATAGCAGGCGCCTTGATCCTCGGCGCCTTCCGCGCAGGCCGAGGCGGCATCGCCCTCGCCATTGTCTCGCTCGATCACCAGAGCGCGGGTCTTGTCGATGAAGTTGAGATCGCCGATCGCCTTGGCACCCTCGGCCAGCTTGAACTTGTAGCTTTGCCCGGTCCAGTCGCGGGCCTTGGTGTCAAAGGTCATGACCCGCAGGAAATCGCCCTCGGTCTCGCCGCCTTCGACGAGCAGCGGCTTTTCCAGCATGGCCCAGAACAGGTTGGTCTCGGGTTGAAGCCCCATGCCCTCATAGCCGCCCGAGCGCTGGACCTGATAATCCTTGCCCGGAACCGCCGGAACCGCGATGCCGGGCGTGTCTGGGCCTGCCAGCACATTGCCGTCGAGCTTGGTGGCAAAGACATCCAGAATGCGCCCGTCGCGGGTTGCGTGAAGGAGATAGGGGCCGAATTCCTCGCCAATCCAGATCTCGCCATCAAGATACTGGATGCTCTCGGGGTCGAAATCCGCGCCGGTCAGATAGCGCGTGTCGGTGCCTTCATTGGCGATGCGGAAGGGCACCTTATGGTCGGGATCGCGAAGAAACACCGTCTCTTTGCGCGTGACCTTGCCGGTCTCGAAATCGGGCGCCATCAGATGGAAGGTCAGCATCGCATCGGGGCTGTTGATCTTGGTGCCAAAGCCATTGTCGGTCAGGGTGAACCAGCTGCCCGCCGCATCGCGCGTCATGGCAAAGCCCGAAAGCCCCTGCACGGGCTGGCCGATGAAGGGCAGCGAAATGCCGGTCTCATGCCCGCCGTAATCCTTGCCAACATTGCCCATCACCGACATCGGCTGTTCATTGCGGGTCTTGCCGGTGAACTTGCCCGAGACCCACAGATCGCGCGGCGCATCGGCGGGCGGCGTGACCAGCGTCAAGGCGGGCAGGACGGCATGGCCTGCAAGGGTCGCGGGGAAGCTCTCCTCGGCGGCGGCGGGGCCGGCGAGGAGCGCGCTGCTGGTCAGAAGAAGGGCGGCAAAACGCATCTGATGTCCTTTCGGATGACGGGATGCGCGCTAGTTAGGCGGGGCACATGACATGACCATGTCGCGGGAATTGCAGAACAAAGACAATGAGCGCGCGGGAGGCCGAGGCCCTAGCGCGGGGGCGGCGCCGCCTCGCCACAGGCTTTCAGAAAGAGGCCGGTGCCGCGCCGCACACGCGCGGCAATCTCGTCATCGCTGAAGGGAGGCCGCGCGCCCAGCCGGACCTCGAGATGGGCAAAGCCCAGCCAGAGACCGATCAGCTGATCGGCCGCCTCCTGCGGCGAGACCGTGGCAATCAGCCCCTCGGTCATGGCCTTGGCCAGCAATTCGCCCAAGAGCCGCTGACCCCGCCCGGGGCCAAGATCGAAGAAATGGCGCGGCAGATCGGGGCGGCTTGCCTCGAGGCTCGAGAGCGCGCGCTCCCAGCTCAGGATTTCGCGGTTGTTGACGAAGTTGAGATAGCGGATGCCGAATTCGACCAGACTGTCCGGCGAGACGCGCCGCCCCAGCAATCCCGAGAATTCGTCATCCGCCACGATCCGCTCCGCCTCGCGACGGATGATCTCTTCGATCAGGCTCTCCTTGTCCTGAAAGAGCGCATAAAGCGTCGATTTCGACACGCCCGCCGCCGCCGCAATCTCATCGGTCGAGATCTCGACGCCCTTGGCGAGAAGCAGCCTGCGCCCCGCGTCGAGCAATGCGGCGCGTTTGCCCGGATCCTTTGGCCGCCCGCGTGGTCGTTTCTCTGTCGACACCCCTGCTCCTTGCTCGGTCAGTAGAGCTGCGAAATGGCCGCAGCGAGGAAAAGCCCACCTACAACCGCAATATGCTCAAGGGCAATATGGAACTCCGCACTGCGCTTTGGCTCGGAGAATTTCCAGAACGGATGGCCAATCGGAATGCAAAGCAGGGTGAAGACGGCCAGCGCGCCCGCCCCCAGCCAGGCAAGCCCCGCGACATTGCTGATGAGCAGCGCCGAGCCGAGCAATTGGCAGGCAATCGTCGCCAGCGCGAAGAGCCGAGGCCGGGGCAGACCGACATCGACCATCTCCTGCACGATGGTCTTGAAGTTGAAGAGGCCAAAGAGGCCCGCCAGCCAGAAGAAGCTGGTCAAGAGCGCCTTGCCGGTCATCACTGCATGGGGATGGGTGATCAGGGGAAGCATCGTGTCGATCATCGCGATCTCTCATTATTTACCATACCGCAACGTATGATAAATAATATTCGAACTTGATAGTGCGATAATGTCGCAGGCGGTTTGCGCCCGCCCGACCGCCGCTCAGGGCATGCTGTCCTCTTGCGCAAGAGCCATCAGCCAATTGCGGAAAACGCCTTGGGCCGCCTTCCCCGGCGCCTTGCCCGCCGCCAAAAGCACATAGCTGCTGCCGTCTTGCCGAAAGCTCAAGGGCGCGGCCAGCAGGCCGTTGCGCAGATCGTCGCGCACGAGATGCCACGGGCCGATCGCCACGCCGAGACCGGCGATCGCGGCCTGAAGGCTGAAATAGAAATGCTCGAATTGCTGCTCGGGATGGGCCGCGAGCCCCTCGCGCGACAGACCTGACCAATCGCGCCAGGCCGAGGACCGGGTGCGGCTGTGCAGAAGCGGCGCATCGGAGCGCAACTGGCCTTGATCGAAAAACCGCGTTTGTAGATCCGGGCGGCAGACCGGCCCGATCCATTCGGCAAAGAGAAACTCCGCCGGATATGAGGCGGGCAGATCGAAATCGTCACGCCGGATCGCGAGATCAATGCCATCCCCAAGCGCCACGGGCCCACCGCCCGCGACCAGACGGATATCGCATTCGGGATGCCGGGCGTGAAACCCGGCCATGCGGGGAATGAGCCAGCGCATCATCAGCGTCGGCTCGCAAGAGACGGTCACCGGGGCCTGAATTCGGGCGGCTCGGATGCTCTGGATCGCGCCCTCGATATGGTCGAACCCATAGGCCACCGCCTGCGCGAGCTGTCGCCCGTCATCTGTCAGAAAAACCGCTCGATTCCGCCGAACGAAAAGCGCGGTCCCCAGATCCTCCTCAAGCAGCCTGACCGCCCGCGAGATCGCACCATGGGTCAAATTAAGCTGATCCGCGGCCTTGCTGAAGCTTTCCAGCTCGGCTGCGGCGCGAAAGCATTCAAGCGCGGGAAGAGAGGTGATCTGGCGTCTCATCTGTCAGATTTGATCACAGATCCTGTCAGAAGTCATCGTTTTTCCAAAGCCCGCCGCAAAGCTATCAGCAGGTCACCACCACAGGAGGGTTTCATGGCCGAATGGCTTGCTGTCATCACGATCACGGCGCTCGCCGTCATCAGTCCGGGGCCGGATTTTGCCATGGCCTCACGCAATGCGCTGACGCAATCGCATCGCGCAGGCATCCTCACGGCTCTGGGCATCGGCGCGGGCGTCCTTGTTCATGTCAGCTATACGCTGCTGGGCCTCGGCATTTTGCTTCACCAATCGCCGCAGTTGTTCGCAGTCATGAAGGTCATCGGCGCCGCCTATCTGATCTGGCTCGGCGCCAAGATGCTGCTGCGCCGCCCTGTCCCGGACGCCAGCACGACGCCGCCCGCGCCCCTTTCCGATGGAAGCGCCTTTCGCATGGGATTTTGGACCAATGCCCTGAACCCCAAGACCGCGATCTTCATCATCAGCCTCTTTAGCCAGATCGTCAGCGCGGCGACGCCGCTTGCGACCCGGCTGGCCTATGGAGGCTTTGTCTCGCTCGCCCATGTGCTGTGGTTTTCGGCGGTCGCGCTGTTCCTTGGCGCGGCGCAGCTGCGCCGCAAATTGCTCGGGACCGCCCATTGGATCGACCGGGCCTTCGGGCTGGCGTTGATCGGCTTTGGTCTGGGCCTGACGCTTTCCGATCTGGCGATTGCGTGACGGGCGCGCGCGGCACATAATCGACGCGGGTGGCCGATCATGGCGCCAGACCGGCCCACCCAGCGCCAAATCGTGAAGCCCTCCCCTTGGGCAAAGGTCGATCCGCCAGGACCGCCCGCCCCTTGACGCCTTGTGAGAAGGATCAATCATGTCAGCCGAGAACAAAGAGGTGGTTCGCCGCTTCAACATCGAGGTCATTCAAAATGGGAACGAGGCGATATTCCATGCCTTGATCGCGCCCGATTTCGTCAACCATTCAGCACCTGCGGGCATGCCGAACGGCCCGGAAAGCATGTGGAACACCTTCCAGAACATTCTTCGCCCGGCTCTCTCGAACCTGAGGGTGGCGATACATGATCAGATCGCCGAGGAAGACAAGGTCACAACCCGAAAGACCATTAGCGGCGTGCATACCGGAACCCTGCTGGGAATTCCCGCAACAGGTCGAGAGATTGCCATCAGCGTTATCGATATCGTGCGGGTGCAAAACGGCAAATATGCCGAGCATTGGGGCTTGAACACCCTGTCGAATGTTCTCGCGGCCCTTTCAAAGACTTGATGCGCATAGGGTGCATGTCGAAATGCATCAGGTGTTTTCTGGCATGGCTCAATCCGGGCG
The DNA here is from genome assembly GCF_000444995.1 of Paracoccus aminophilus JCM 7686. Taxonomy (NCBI): domain Bacteria; kingdom Pseudomonadati; phylum Pseudomonadota; class Alphaproteobacteria; order Rhodobacterales; family Paracoccaceae; genus Paracoccus; species Paracoccus aminophilus. The sequence goes on from NC_022041.1 coordinate 1,704,136, forward strand.
GTGACATCCGCCTCGCCGGGCCGGAGCAACGGATCGGCTCGGTCTGATGCGGTTGAAAAGCCCTTCGCCTGATTGGTGGCAGGCCTTCCGATGCGCTTGGACGATGGCGCGCGATCCTAGGAAGGCAAAACCCATCCCCGGCTGGTCTATCCATCCGATCTCGCGAGGCATGTTCCGCCCGATCACCTCACCCGGGCCGCGACCGCATCCGGCCCTCTCCCGCCGCAGGATCTGTCCATTTGTCGACAAATCTTGTCCTGTTCCTTGACCCTGCGCTCCGCCAGTTTTCCAAGGAGAGGGAGCGAAATCGTCAATGCAGCTTCCACGACTGTCACCCGGACCGAACTGGAAGGCCGATTTCATGGATGTCTCCGTCAAGGCCGACGCGCCGATCTGCACACTCACGCTCGAGGATATGGCCGCGCTCTGCTGCCGGGCCTTGCGAAAGGCCGGAGCCGCGCGCCCCGTTGCTGAAGCGGTCGCGCGCTCGATCACCAAGGCCGAGCGGGATGGCTCGGTGTCGCATGGCTTCTTCCGGCTGCAAGGCTTCATCGCCTCCTTGCAAAGCGGCAAGGTGAGCGGCGATGCCGCGCCGCTTCTCTCGCGCCCTGCCGCCTCTGTCCTGCTCTGCGATGCGCAGACCCTCCCCGCGCCCTATGCTCTGGAGCTCGCAATGCCCGAGCTCATCGCCATTGCGCGCGACAGCGGGATGGCCGCTTTGGTGATGCGCAACTCCGCCCATTTCGCCGCGCTCTGGCCCGAGGTCGAGATGCTGGCCGAGGCGGGTCTGGTCGGTCTGGCCTGCACGACCTATCTGCCAGCGGTCGCGCCATTCGGTGCCCGGGAAAAGCTCTTCGGCACCAATCCCCTGGCCTTTGCCTGGCCGCGTCCGGGCAAGGCGCCGATGGTCTTTGACATGGCGACCTCGGCGCGCGCGCTTGGCGATGTCCAGCTCGCGGCGCGCGCGGGACATCAGCTTGATCCGGGTGTCGGGCTGACGGCGGCGGGCGATCCGACCTGCGATCCGAACGAGGTGCTCGCGGGCAGCCTCCTGCCCTTCGGCGGCTACAAGGGTGCGGCGCTTTCCTTGATGATCGAGCTCGTGGCCGGGGCGCTGCTTGGGCAGAAAGGCAGCGCCTCGACGGCCGAGAGCGACAATCGCGATGGCGGGCCACCGCCGCGGGGCGAGCTGATCCTCGCATTCGACCCCGAGGCCCTCTCGGGCGGGCAGTGGCAGGAGGAGGCCGAGCGGCTGTTTGCGCGGCTCGAAGGACAGCCGGGCCTGCGCCTGCCCGGCGCGCGCCGCCACCAGAACCGCGCGACCACGACCGAGGTGAGGGTCGATCCCGCCTTGCTCGCCACGATCCGGGCCTTCTGCGAGAGCTGAAACCACCGCGCAATTCAGGGACAACAACCACATCAGGGAGGATGGGGATGAAAGGACTATTGTCTGTCGCGATCGCGGCAGGGCTTTGGGGGACGACCGCCTTGGCCGAGGTCACGGTCAATTCGGTCATGCAATCGGGCTTGCGCATTCTTGACCCGGTCATCACCACGACCTTCATCACGCGCTATCATGGCTTCATGATCTACGACACGCTGATCGCGCAGGATGCAGCACTCGAGCCGCGTCCGCAGATGGCCGATTGGACGGTGTCCGAGGACGGTCGCCGCTATACGTTCCGCCTGCGCGACGGGCTCAAGTTTCATGACGGGGCCGAGGTCACATCGGCCGATGTCGTGTCCTCAATCCGGCGATGGGGGCAGAAGGACGCAGGCGGGCAAGTGATCTTCGAGCGGACCGAGGCGCTCGAAACGCCCGATGCGCGCACCATCGTCTGGACCTTGCGCCGCCCCATGCCCTCGATGCTGGCGATCCTGTCCAAGCAATCCTCCTTGCCGCTGTTCATCATGCCCGCCCGGGTCGCCGCGACGCCCGCGGATCAAGCGATCACCGATTACACCGGCTCGGGGCCCTTCAAGCTGGTCACCTCGGAATTCCGGCCCGGCGTCAGCGTCACCTATGAGAAATTCGCCGACTACCAGCCCCGCCCAGAGCCCGCCGATGGTCTTGCAGGCGGCAAGGTCGTCAATGTCGACCGGGTCAAATGGATCAATATGCCCGATATCCAGACCGCGGTCGGTGCGATTTCGAGCGGTGAGATCGACTATATCGAGCAGATGCCCGTCGATCTCCTGCCGCTGGTCGAGGGCGATCCGAATGTCATCGTCGAGAACCGCGCCAATTCCGAGATGCAGATCATGGCGCGCATGAATTTCATCCACCCGCCCTTCGACAATCCCCTGATCCGACAGGCCGCGCTCGAGGCGGTCTCTCAGGCGCCGGTTCTGGCGGCCATCGTCGGCGATGAGCGGTATTATCGCACCTGCGGCGCGGTTCTTGGCTGCGACACGCCCTATGGCAGCGAGGCGGAAAGCGCGAGCCTCACCGAGGGCAGCGGCCTGAAAAAGGCCAAGGCCCTGCTGAAAGACGCGGGCTATGACGGCACGCCCGTGGTCTTTCTGGCTCCCACCGACAATGCCTCCCTTGCGACCCAGCCGGTGACGGTGGCGCAGATGCTGCGCAATGCGGGCTTCACGGTCGAGTTGCAGTCGATGGATTGGCAGACCCTGGTGTCGCGCCGCGCCAGTCAGGCCGCGCCGCGCGACGGGGGCTGGAACATGTTCGTCACCAATTGGATGGTCATCGACATTGCCAATCCGATCACCAATGCCATGCTGAACGGCAATGGCAGCGACGCCTGGTTCGGCTGGCCCAATGATGCGGTGATCGAGGCGCTCAAGGCGAATTTTACCGATACGGAAGCGCTTGAGGACCGGCGCAAGATCGGCGCGCAGATCCAAAGCCATGCCCTTGACAACGTTCTGGAAATTCCCCTGGGGCAATATACGCTTCCTCAGGCCCGCCGCGCCACGATCACCGAGATGATCGATGCCCCGACGCCGGTCTTCTGGAACCTGCACAAAGCAGAATAGCCGCAGAGCGACCGGGGAAGCTCGGCGCCCCCGGTCCGCCCGTCTTCGAGGAAAACCTGATGTTTGGATATATGTTGCGGCGCGCGCTGGCCGTGCTGCCAGTGATGATGCTTGTCGCGCTCTTTGTCTTCCTTCTGCTCCGCCTTTCTCCGGGTGATCCGGCCGCGATCATTGCGGGCGATATGGCAACGCCCGCCCAGCTTGCACAGATCCGCGAGCTCATGGGGCTCAATCAGCCGCTTTATCTGCAATTCTTCATCTGGCTTGGAGATCTGCTGCGCGGTGATCTCGGCGTCTCGCTGATCTCGCACACGCCCGTCGCGCAGATGATCGCTGACCGCATCGGGCCGACGCTCTCGATTGCGCTGCTGACCATGCTGATCTCGATCCTCCTCGCGATCCCGATGGGCATTCTTGCGGCATGGCGGCACCGCAAACTGGTCGATCATCTGGTCATGACCTTTTCCGTTCTCGGCTTTTCGGTCCCGGTTTTCGTCACGGGCTATGTCTTCGTGCTGGTCTTCTCGCTCAAGCTCGGCTGGTTTCCGGTGCAGGGCTTCACGCCGATCAGCGCGGGGCTCTGGCCCTTTCTCAAGACTGCGACCCTGCCCGCGCTGACGCTCACCACGATCTATGTCGCGCTGACCGCCAGAATGACGCGCGCCAATCTGCTTGACGTGCTGGGCGAGGATTATATCCGCACCGCCCGCGCCAAGGGCGGCTCGGAGATGCGGGTGCTGTTTCGCCATGCGCTGAAAAACGCAGCCGTGCCCATCCTGACCGTCATCGGCACGGGCTTTGCACTGCTCATCGGCGGGGTGGTCGTCACCGAGACGGTGTTCAACATCCCCGGCATCGGTCGCCTGACGGTCGATGCGATCCTGGCGCGCGACTATCCGGTCATTCAGGCGGTGATCCTGCTGACCAGCTTTCTCTATGTCCTGATCAACCTGATCATCGACCTGAGCTACAGCCTCTTTGATCCGAGGATACGTTACTGATGACAGAGATCTCGAAAATCGGGATGGAGGGCGCGCCGCTTGGCCGGGCCCCTCGCATCTCGCAGCTCGGCACAGCGGCGAAAGTCGCGCTGGCGATCCTCGTGGCGATCCTCTTGCTGACCGCGATCGCGCCCTGGATCGCGCCCCATGATCCGCTGTTGATGGACCCGCTTGCCCGGCTCAAGGGGCCAAGCCTCGCCCATCCTCTGGGGACCGACAATTTCGGGCGCGATCTTCTGAGCCGGATCATGATCGGCGGGCGTCTTTCGCTGATGATCGGGGTGGCGACCGCCTGTATCTCGGTCGGGCTGGGGCTGGTTCTTGGCCTGATCGCGGGCTTTTTCCGCCGGGCCGATGCGCTCATCATGCGGTTGATGGATGCGCTGATGGCGATCCCCTCGATCCTTCTGGCCATCGCGCTGGTGGCGCTGAATGGCGCCTCGGTCGGCTCGGTGATTGCGGCGATCACGCTGCCCGAGATCCCGCGCGTGGTGCGCGTTGTCCGGGCGGTGATCCTGAGCGCGCGCGAAGAGCCCTATGTCGAGGCGGCGATCTCGCTTGGTTCGCGCACGCCCCTGATCCTCTTTCGCCATCTCCTGCCCAATACGCTCGCCCCACTGATCGTGCAGGGCACCTATATCCTCGCCTCGGCGATCCTGGCCGAGGCGGTCCTGTCCTTTCTGGGCGCGGGCGTCAGCACCGAGACCCCGACCTGGGGCAATATCATGGCCGAGGGGCGGATGTTTTTCCGCATCAAGCCCGAGCTCATCCTGTTTCCGGGGCTGGTGCTCTCGCTCTGCATCCTGTCGGTCAATCTGCTCGGCGATGCCGCCCGCGACATGCTGGACCCCCGGCTGCGCAAATCCGCGAGGTAAATCATGCAGTTCAAATCACGCTCATTCGACGCGGCCGAGACCGCCGTCGAGATCAAGGGGCTCGAGATCGCGACGGTGGACGCGGGCGGGGCAAAGTCGGTCCTCCACGGCATTGATCTGCGGATCCGCAAGGGCGAGACGGTCTGCCTCGTCGGCGAATCCGGCTCGGGCAAATCCGTCACATCGCTTGCGGTGATGCAGCTGCTGCCCGCCTCGCTTGCGGTGGCCGCAGGCGCGATCAATCTGCAGGGACAAAACCTCCTCTCCCTCGGTCCCGGGCAATTGCGCGCGCTGCGCGCGGCGCATGTGGCGATGATCTTTCAAGAGCCGATGACCGCGCTCAATCCGGTTCTGCGCGTCGGCGATCAGATTGCCGAGGTGCTGGCGATCCACACCGCGCTCTCTCCCGGCGCGCGGCGCAAGCGGGTGCTGGCCATTCTCGATCAGGTCCATCTTCCCGATGTCGAGCGGGTCTATCGCAGCTATCCCCATCAGCTCTCGGGCGGCCAGCGTCAGCGCATCATGATCGCCATGGCCCTCGTTCTCGAGCCGGTCCTGCTGATCGCCGACGAGCCGACGACCGCGCTGGATGTCACGACGCAAAAGCAGATCCTGACCCTGATCGACGAGCTTCAGCAGAAATTCGGCACGGCCGTCCTGTTCATCACCCATGACATGGGCGTCGTCGCCGAGATCGCCGATACGGTCCATGTCATGCGCCACGGCCAGATGATCGAACACGGCGCCGTGCGCCCGCTGCTGAGCGCGCCGCGGCAGGACTATACCCGCCACCTGCTGGCCGCCGTCCCGAGCCTTGCGCCGCGCCCTGCCCGGCCTCCGAGCCATGACATCTTGCTGCGCGTCGCGGGGCTCGACAAGCGCTATGGCCCGACGGGCAGCAAGCTGGTCCATGCGGTCAAGGATGTGGGTTTCACCCTCTCTCGCGGCCGCACGCTGGGGATCGTCGGCGAATCCGGCTCGGGAAAATCGACGCTTGCGCGCTGCATCATGCGCCTGATCAGCCCGAGCGCGGGTCGGATCGAGCTGATGGGGACGGATATTGCGCCCCTCTCCCCCAGGGCGCTCCGGCCCCATCGCCGCAAGCTGCAGGTGGTGTTTCAAGATCCGATGCGCTCGCTCAACCCGCGTTGGACGATCGGGGATTGTCTGGTGGAGGGCCCGGTGAATTATGGCACGCCGCGCGCGGAAGCCTTAAAGGAGGCGGCCCGGATGATCGAGATCGTGGGCCTGCCGCGCGATGCGCTCCACCGTTATCCGCATATGTTCTCGGGCGGCCAGCGTCAGCGGATCGCGATTGCGCGCGCCGTGATGATGAAGCCCGATGTGCTGATCGCCGATGAGGCGGTTTCGGCGCTCGATGTCTCGGTTCAGGCGCAGGTGTTGCAACTTTTCGATGATCTGCAGGCCGAGCTCGGGCTTGGCATTCTCTTCATCACCCATGACCTGCGCGTCGCCGCCCAGATCTGCGACGATGTCCTGGTGATGAGGCATGGCGAGGCGCTCGAATATGGTGCAGCGGGTCAGGTTCTGGGCGCGCCCGAGCATGATTATACCCGCGCGCTGATCGAGGCCGCGCCGGGGCGGGGTTGGGATTTCCGCAATTTCAGGCCGCTTCCCCTGCGCCTACAAGCCGGGGGCCTTAATGAACGGTGACACCCTTGCCCTGCTCGAGCGGCTGATCGGCTTTCCCTCGATCTCGCGCGACAGCAATTTGCCGCTGATCGAGTTTCTCGAAAGCTATCTCGCCGGATTTGGCATTCCCGCGACGCGGGTTCCAAGCCCCTGCGGACAAAAGGCGAGCCTCTATGCGAGCATTGGCCCCAGGGTTGCGGGGGGCGTCATCCTCTCGGGCCATACCGATGTCGTGCCGGTCGAGGGGCAGGACTGGCATTCCGACCCATGGCGTCTGACCAGGCGTGAGGGGCGGCTGATCGGCCGCGGCACCTGCGACATGAAGGGCTTTCTGGCCGTGGTTCTTGGTCTTCTGCCCCGGATGATCGCCGCCGGGCTGAGGCGTCCGATCCACCTCGCCTTGTCTCATGACGAGGAGTTGGGCTGCGCCGGGGCGGATGCTCTGGTGCGCGAGATGATGCGCCATCTTCCCCCGGTCGCCGGGGTCATCGTGGGCGAGCCGACGATGATGCGCGTGGTCTCGGCCCATAAGGGCATGCTCGGGTTTCGCACCGTCCTGCGCGGCCATCCCACCCATTCCTCGCTGATCAATCAGGGTGTTTCTGCGGTGATGTGCGCGGCCGATCTGATCGCCTGGCACAACCGGCGAAACGAGGAGAATGCCTTTCGCCTTCCCCCCGCGCAGGCGGCGGGCGGCTTTGATGTGCCTTTCACCTCGCTCCATGTCGGGATGATCGAGGGCGGCAATGCGATCAACACCACTGCGCATCATTGCGCCTTCACCTCGGAAATTCGTCCCCTTCCGGGCGAGGATGCGTTCTGGAGGGCGGCCTATCTCGCCAAGGCCGCCGAGATCTCGGACCGCATGAGGCGCAGGCATCGCGATTGCGGCCTCGAGGTCACGCAGGTCATCGACGTGCCCTCGCTCGCGCCGGCGCCCCCCGCTCTGCCGGGCCTGTCCTTCGGTTTTCTCGACCTCTCGACGACCGAGGCGGTTTCCTACGCGTCCGAAGGCGGCTTCTTTCAGCGCGCGGGCCTTGCGACCATCGTTTGCGGTCCGGGATCGATCGCGCAAGCGCATCAGCCGGATGAGTTCATCACGCTCGATGAATTGCACCGGGGCGAGAGCTTCATCGCCGAGGTGATCCGCGCCTTGACCGTCTGAGCAAAGCCTGCCAGTTCCGCTCTGCCCTATGGGGCGCGGCGGAATTGGCGCGATAGAATTGGCATGGTGTTTTTGCAAGAATTGGACGTTCTGAAAGGCCTGCGGCCATGCGAGATCAAGTCATGGATCACAGCCCTTCCTTGGCCCCCGGCCCTCGCTCGCGCGGCATCGTCACCCAGACGGGTCCGGATGACGCGATTTTCCCTGAGTGCCGGGCGGGGCAAAAGGCAGGGGGCACCCGAAGGCGCCCCCTGATGTCGCGCGGTTCAATGCGCGGCGTCGATCACATTCGGGCCGGGGCCATCGACGGTTTCCACCGTCTCGCCCGCTCCCAGCCGGACCACCGCGAAATTGCAAAGGCCGTCACGCGACAAGGCCTGTGCGCGGTGAATGACGCCGCGCCGGAAAAAGGCGAAATCGCCGGGTTTGAGCGTGAAACTGCGCTCGCCCTCAACGCCCCAATCCACGCGGATTTCCCCGTTCAGCATATACATGATGCTGTCGTGATCCTTGTGGTGGTGCCACTGGCTCGGCGCCTCAACGGCGGTGATCGTCGTCACCCCGGTCCAGATCCCCTCGGCTTCATAGGCCGTCTGACGGGGTTGGCCGGGCGTATGGGGGCCGTCGATCATATCTTCCTTGCGGACATAGATAATGTCTTCGGTGAAGGTGAAAATGCTGTCGGACATTTCTCTCTCACGGTTCTGCAATGCGCTGCGATTTCGATAAGCCCAAGGAATCCTTGGAAGGAATGGGCCGCTCTTCCGCCGCGCGCTTTCGTTGAAAGAGAGCCGCCGCATGGCTGAGCGGGCCATGAAAAAAACCTACCGCCCCCCTCCCGGCATCAACAGGACAACTCATGTCGCCAGACGGACAGCGCACGATCGATCAGGTGGAAGCAACGCAAACGCCGCTTGCGGGATTTGCGCAATCGCTGGTCTCGGGGCACCGGACCGGGCGCCATGCCCATGCCCGCGCGCATCTGCTGCATGTGGTGGATGGTTTCATGCGCGTCGAGATCGGCGTAGACTCCTATTTCGTCCTGCCAAATACCGCGCTCTTCCTTCCGGCCGGATTGGACCATGACATCACCTTCAGCCGCGCCGCCCATCTGAACACGCTCTTCCTGCGCGAGAGCACGATGGCGGGAATGCCCGAAAGCCCGCGCGTGATCGGCCTTTCCCCCCTGATGCGGGAGCTGATTGCCGAATGCACGACCCTGCCGCTCGACGGCCAGAGAACGCCGCGCAGCGACTGGATCACGGCGCTGATCCTGCATGAATTTGCACATGCCGGGCAGAAGGATTTTTCGCTGCGGGTGCCGGTTGATACGCGGGTCGAGAGGCTGGTCCAGCAGGTGCTTTCGCAGCCCTCGGTCGATATGGAGCTCGAAAGCTGCGCCGAGATCGCCCATATCTCGAGCCGCACCCTGACGCGGATCTTTCAGCGCGAGACCGGGATGAGCTTCGCCCAATGGCGCCAACAGATCCGCCTGATCTGGTCGCTCAACGCGCTCGCCGAGGGTGTTTCGCCGAAAGTCGTCTCTGCGCTCAGTTGCTTTGCAAGCGTTTCCGCCTTCGGCGTCGCCTTCAAGCGCACCTTCGGCTTTACCCCCCGCGAGGCGCAGGAGAGGTTCCATTCCAGACAGGTGACCCGCTACCTCATCCCGACCGTCGGCACCGATGCCGGGCTTGACGAGAGCGAGGGCGAGGGCGGGAAGGACACGCTTTTGTCGGGCGGGAACCCGTGAAAGGTGAGGCGTCGCCGGAACCGGACTGCCCTTGTCAAAGATCACGCCAAGCCGCCCCGCCGCGATTGCCCGGCGGGGCGTGGATGCCTTTCAGAGGTGCGGGCCGCGCGACTGGCCGAGTGGATGTCGCGCCGGGGCCCATATGCACCGAGCGATCTGCCCCGATGAACCCGGCTAGCGCCGGGTTCGCTTCGCTTGCCAAGGCGGGGCGATCTCTCCGGCCATGATGCAGCCATAGGGATCGATATAATCGACCACATCCGCCAGGCCATAGTCGCGGATCTGGTCCGTTACCGCCTTGGCTCGCTTATAGCCCGACGGCAGTTCCGACGCATCCACGACCCCGGCGGAGAAGCGGATGTCGAGCCCCTGCGTCTCAGCCGCCAGCAGCTGCGCCGGAGTCGCGGCGCCCATCCGGCGACGGTGCTCGGTGCGCGAAAAGTTGCGACCGGCGCCGTGCGGCGAGAAGCCAAGGGCATGACCGGCATCGCGCCCCCGCACGACCAGAACCGGCTCGGCCATGTTCAGCGGGATCAGCGTCAGGCCGGTGGCATCCTCGGCATAGCCCGCCCAGGCCGGGGTTGCGCCCTTGCCATGCAAGAACAGATCACCCCGCTTGAAGACGAAATTGTGCTCGTTCCAGAAACGATCGCCGGGCTCCGCGCGCAGGCGCTCCACCACGGCCTGATGCAAGGCGTTGTGATTGGCCTTGGTCCAGCGTCGTAGAATTTGCAGCGCCTCCCAGTAAGCGCGGCCCTCCTCGGTATCGGCGGGAATCCAGGCATTTTGCTTCAGAGTGGTCGGGGAGAGGATCTTGCGGAACCGCTCGGCCACCTCCATCCCGCCCTTGTAAAGCAGACCGCCCGGCCCGCGAGAGCCGTGATGCGTCACCATCGCCACTCGCCCCGTCGCGCGCGAACGCCCGATGAAGAGGAAATGGTTTCCATCGCCCTGCGTGCCCATATGGGCCTGCGCGGCATGCAGCATCCGGTTGCCGTTCAGGAACGGATTGGCGCGAAACCGATCCAACAGATCGAGCGAGACGGTGAAGCGATGGCCCTGATCGCGTCCGCCGGGACCGAAATGGGTGATCTCCTGCGCGGCGTCGAGAGCGGCCTTCGGGGCAACCTCTCCCAGATCGGTGATCATCACCGAGCAGCAGATATCGGCCGAATGCATGCCGGGATGGATCGCATTGCGCGCCGCGACCACTCCGCCAACCGGGATCGTGCCCAAGGGACCCGCCGGGCAAGCATCGGGCATCACGGCGCCCGCCTCGACCGTAGGCGTTTTCAGCACCTCGACCATGCTGGCGAGAACCCGGTCGATATTCTCCTGCTCATCCGCGTTTTCAGCGCGGATATTGACATGGAGCGGCACCTCGCCCGCCTTCAAGAGCGCCAAGGGTTCAGGCGCGGGCGGCGGCAGGTCGGGTTCAAGCATCTGGCGGATGCCCTCAAGGCCGCAGCCCTCGGACCGGGCAAAGTTAGCCCGCGACAGCAGGTCTCGGAAAGCAGGTCCGGGGCGATGGCCCCAGGCGATCAGATCGGCCCCGGTTACGAGGGAAAATGCTTCATTCATCATCTCATTCACTTATATGTTGAGCCCCGGCGACAAGGGATCGGCGACACGTCGTGCTCTGTCCAACTGAGCTACGCGCCTGCGAATTTCGGGCGCGGCGGGACTCGAACCCGCGTCCACGAGGTTTATCAGCCTGGAGTGCCGCACGGCATTCGCCGGGGTGTTCAGGTCGGGGCGACAAGAGAGAAGAGACCATGGGAGCCCCGGCCGCACCGGTGGCCGCTCGCATTGGTGAGGGCTTGAACCTCACAGATCATCCCGTTTGGTGCGCTGTAGTCCCTTCGGCATTCGCCCCGATTTCAGGTTCCGGCGACAAGGTTTGGCGGGATCGTCATCTTGGCCACCCGCTTTCGCGGAGCAGGGGTCGAACCTGCGCTCTCCGATGGCCCTTCGCAGAGCCGTCGGTGCCTTACCATCTGTAATCCCGCCGGCATTCGCCGGATCACGTTCATTTCACGACATCAGACGCGGTATCCGGCTGCGTGAACCGCGCGGTCCTGCGTTATGAATGTCGCGAGGCCCTTCCCCGCCTCGGCGAGCCCCTTCATTTTGGCCAGCCGCTCGACGCCGATGACTGCCCGCTCATAACGATAGGTGCCGCCGCCTTTGAACTGAACATCGATACTCGCCTCGGCGAGCCGGTATTTCGCGACGGCAGAGTTTCTGCTCAGGTTTCCGTAGTCAAGCATTCTCATCTCCATCTCTCAAATGCTGGCGCATCACCCGACCGCCATGCTGGTGCCTTCTGCCGGGGGGCTCACAATTCGACCGACCGGATCTGTCCGACCCAATGGTTCGGCCCCATTCGCCCCGCTGCGAAATCGGCGATCTGGTCAAAAACCTGATCCGAGAAACCGCCGATATTCAGCACATCTGCTCGCTCGGCGGCCTGAGTGGTCCCGTAAGGCTGGATATCGATACAGACGAGCTTCGCGGCCTTGTTGCGAGCCTTGAGTTTCGTCCATTCCGCCATCATCGCGGTCGCCTGCCCACTCTGGCTTGCATCGACCCAAGACTGATTGTCCGAGACGAAGATCACCAGATCGGGCGCCATCCACGCCTTGTTCAGCGCGGCAAGCGGCGCCGAGCAATTGGTCCCGCCCCCGCCCAGAGCCGCGAGTTTCGTGGCATTGGTCAGGATCGTATCGCGCGCCTCAAGCCGGGCCTCGCGCACCTTCACCTCGAAAGGCAGAACGCGGGCCTGCCGGTTTTTGCGCAGCACCGCCGCCGCGACCAGGGCCGCCACGTCGATGCACCGCACCGTCGAGGTCGCCCCGGGCCGATATCCGGTCACCGGTGATAACATCGACCCTGACACATCCGGGCAGACCGCAACTGATCCAGCGAATTGGGGCACGTTGGAAACTGAGATCTCCATCGCGTCATGCAGCGCATCACGCAACCGGCTTTCGACCTCGGACGAAAGCGCGGTCAGCGTCGCCAGAAGCTGATAAGGCATCGCCTTCGCGGCCCTGATCCGCTGCGGATCGCGCAGCAACTCGGCCACATGATCGGTGACACCGGGAACCGTGAAGGCGCCCTTGCGCTCGAGCATATTCAGTCCCTGACGCAGCATCTGCCACGAACCATTCCGCGCCACTTCCGCCCATTGCGAGGGCGTCAGCGCCAGATCGGTCAGCATCTGGAACGGCACCTCCGGCACCTTGGCCGAGCCCCCTGCCCGAAAGGCCAGCAGGTCCTGCACAACCTGCGGCAGCGCCGCGAGTTCAGCAGGTTTGCCGATGAGCCAGGCATAAAAATCCGCCCGCGAAGCCGTCTCTGGCTTGGGATGCACCATGCGGATCACATCGGCCAGCGACGGCGCGTTCCCGACTGAAGCCGCCAGCAATTGCGCATCCGTGGTCGCGTTCAGCCAGTTCTGCACCATCGCCTTGGGTCGAGAGCCAAGCGATTTTCGACCCGCCTGCCCCGAGCGCAGGATTTGCACGAAGGTTCGCAGCATCTTGCCCGAAGTCACTACCCGTTCGAAAACCCGAGCAAAAAGCGCTGGATCCCGTGTCGAAAGCACCGCCAGCAACAGCGCTGGCGTGTCCTTCATGTGCCCCTTTTCGCGGACATGAACCGCAGCCTGCGCCAGAAACAACGGATCGACGACCATCGCCGCATCGACCAGAGCCGTGACTTCGACCTGCGCGTCCTGATAGAATCCGCCGCCAAAGGTGCCGGTCATTGCCAGTTGGGCCAGTCTATGTTCAGCGCCGTAAGCATAGGCTATCGCCCCTTCGGCATTGACAGCCTTTGCCCGCGGCAGGAGCCGCCCCGCCAGCGATGCAAACACGGATTTGTTTGCCATGATCGTCGTCCTTCTCTCTTTCGCTCCCTCTTTCTGCCCCGTCCAAAGCGAAAAGCGAAGGAAAACGATATTTCCGCATAATAATTTGATTTTAAATATATAAATTGAAAATTCCTGAACCCGCTGGAAGTTAATCCTATCCAATGATATCGTTATTTATCTATATGGATCATTCCCAATGCGTAACGTCGTCATCGGCTTCCTCGGCACCCAACTCGACATGGGAAAACGGCGCGAATGGCGCCCTTCGGTGCAACTTTGCGCACATCCTGATTTCCCGATCGACCGGCTCGAGCTGATCTACGACCAGCGCCATTATCACCTTGCCTGCACGGTGATGGCCGCCATCTCGAAGGTCTCACCGGATACCGAGGTGCGGCTGGTCCAGATCAACATGACCGACCCGTGGGATTTTCAGGAGGTCTACGGCAAACTTTACGATTTCGCCGCCGATTACGGCTTTGACGAAGACCGAGAGCGCTATCATATCCATCTGACCACAGGCACGCATGTGGCGCAGATCTGCTGGTTCCTCCTCTCGGAAAGCCGACATATTCCGGCGCGGCTGATCCAGACCGGGCCTCCGCGCGATGACAGCGAACCGAGCGGGAAGCTCGATGTCATCGACCTTGAGCTGGCGCGCTACAACGCCTTGCAGCGGCGCTTTGAGGCGGCTGCGCGCGAACATTCCGCGCTGCTTTTGGGCGGCGTCGAGACCGTCAGCCCCAAGATGCAGGCGCTGGCCGAACGGCTGGATCTGGTCACAAGCGCCTCGGATGCGCCAATCCTGTTGCTGGGCGAACCCGGAACCGGCAAATCCGCCCTCGCCGCCCGTATCCACGAGTTGAAGCTAGTCCGTCGCCGCATCAAGGGTCGACTCGTGCAGATCAATTGCGCGACGCTTGGCGGTGAAGGCGCGCTCGCGGTGCTTTTCGGGCAGCGCAGATCCGCGACGGGCCTCGCGGGAAGCGAGCGCGCAGGCCTTCTGCGCGAGGCGGATGGTGGCGTGCTCTTTCTGGATCAGATCGACGCGCTCGGGCCCGCGGAGCAGGCTGCGCTTTTGCAGGTGATTGAAACCGGGCGCTACTACCCTGTCGGCTCGGATTCCGAGGTGACGACGCGCTTTCACCTGATCGCCTCTGCCTCGGCCGATCCCGGAGCACTGGTTCGTTCCGGACAATTGCGCGCCGATCTGCACGCCCGCCTGTCGCAATGGATGTTCCGCCTGCCGCCCTTGCGCGAGCGGCGCGAGGATATTGCGGCTCATCTTCTGGACCTGCTCGACGAGAGCGAGCGGCAGCTCGGCCGCAAGACTGGCTTCAACGCCGATGCCTTGGCCCGCTATCTGCGGTTTGCCGAGGACCCATCCTCGCCTTGGACCGGAAATCTTCGTGATCTGCAGGCCTCGGCGCATCGGATGGCGGTTTTGGCAGAGCGGGGGCGCATCACTTTGCCGATGGTCGAGGCCGAGATTGCAACCCTGCGCAGCCAATGGGATGCCGCCACCTCCGACAGGGACGCGGCGTTGCTACGAGCGGTTTTGCCCGGAATCGAGTTGGATGAGTTCGACCGCGCGCAGCTCACCACTGTTCTCCGAGCGTGCCGCGAATGCCCCACGCTCTCGGCGGCAGGTCGCCGCCTTTTCGCCGTCTCGCGCGAGGGCAAGGCCAGCCAGAATGACGCCGACCGGCTGCGCAAATATCTGGCGCGATTTGATCTGGATTGGGCGGCGGTTACCGGGTTCCGCACGGATTGACCTGCCGCTCTTTGCGAGCGGCTGTTCCAGCCGACGGAAGACGAGCCTCCTTGACAACGCGAGCGCATGGGCCGGCCTGAGGAGCAGGGCTCGCCCTCCGGCGATCCCTTGGTCACGTCGATCCACACCTGTGCGAGATACTTCGAGCGCGATCCGATTTTGGCCAGAATCCGGGCGCGTCCGCCCTTTCCCGCAGGCCAAGAAGCGGACGCGGGATTTCTCTCCTTTGGCAGAACATTCATCACCCAAGACGCGAGACAGGATTACCGGCAAAAACCGCAAAGGGGCGAAAACCGCCCGCTGCAAGCCTTTGAACCGGTGTTTCAGCGCAGGGAGCCGCCTGAACGATCTTGCCCTTCCGGCAGCGGGCGGCGCGCCCCGGTCCTATCGCGGCTCCCGCACGGCGCGGAGGGACAGGTTGCGTCTGCTCGCTCTGATGCGGTTCAGAAGCTGGCTGAGTATCTCGGCGGAAGAGCGGGTTACGGGTTGATGGGCAAGCTCGTCCAGATCCCGAAATTAGGCCGGGACAACGACAATTATGTGGTCATAGCTGCCGCCCTCACCGTTGAAGGCGGCAATCGCCTCTTCCGCCGCTTTCCGGCGAACCGGGGCAGCGAGAAGTTTGAGATGAATGGCCGTGACCTCGACCGGCGCCCGGCGGTCGAGCGTTTGAAGGAGGGGATGTAGCGACATGAACAGCCTCTTCGCGATCTCGACGCGCGGTATTTCGAAACCGATGCGCGCTCATGGCAGATCGAACAGGACGCGGCTTGTCCGGTGCCGACACTGCGGGGCAGCCGGTGCCGCGCCGCCGCAGCGTGATACCGCGGGATCGGCCGGTTTATGCAGGACGCCGCGAAACTGCTACGACGGGACAAGAGGTTCAGCTGCCGCGGCTTCAACAAATCTGGAACACTGGCCGCCACCGGCTGGCATCTTCCGGAGAATGCCGCTCTCGTCGCCGCCTCCGAGCATGTCATATCCGCCTTGCACCCGCCAAATGAGTGCTGCTTTGGCGCCGCGACGATCAGAACACGACGGCACGGATCAGTGTTTCGCAGGATGGCGATGACGATACGCGAGGCCTGCCGATCCTCGGCTATGACTTTGTTCGTCCGAGCTGGGACTTGACCGTGCTGCGTATAATTCGTGCCGCCGCTGCTTCCTCCCCGCGACGCGGCGCTACCGGATTTTCTGGACCGCATAGGCGATCAGGGCAAGGAGGTCATTTGCACAGCCTTTGCCACCGCCGCGAGCTGCAATTACCCGAGGCCCGCAAGGGGTCAGCGGGCTTTGCCTAAAGCATCTAGATGCTCGTTTCTACAGCGACGACTGGATAAATCTGCATTCCGCCGTGCTCGCCGAAGGCGCCCTGCTCCGCGCGTTAAGCAAAGGTCAAGGCGGCTGGCAAAGCCCCGAGAAAACCCTCTCCGCCCGCAGCCCGCTGAGGCAGATCTGTGGGGCCACGACAAACAAAGCCAGCACCGCACAAAGCCGCCACGGTCCGGGATCCGAAACCGCGTCGGCTTTGCTCTGTGCGCGCCGTCAGGGACGGAAGCGCCGCTTCACCCCTGATCCGGCCAAGCGATAGCCCGACGGTAGAGGTGCCACGTCGCATGTCCGAGAACGGGCAGAACCACGATCAACCCGACGAAAAGCGGGATCGAGCCGAGCAGCAGCGCCCCGGCGACGATCAGCCCCCAGATCGCGGTTGTGCCGGGGTTCTTGCGCGCGACGGCCCAAGAGGTCGTCAAGGCCAGAGCCGCGCCCACCGGGCGGTCCACCAGCATCGGAAACGAGGTCAGGCTGATACAAAGCACCACGGCCGCGAAGACGAAGCCAACGGCAAGACCGATCCCGATCATCGCCCAGCCTTCGCTGGTGGTGACGGCATCGTGCAAGAAGGCCATGAGGTTTTCGTCCGGCAGCGCGCCCATGGTCAGCGACCAGATCAGATGCGCGGCATAGAGCCAGAGAAGGAAGATCGCCGCCAGCAAAGTGGCCAGCGCCAATACCGGGCCCAACTCGCCCCCACGCAAGGCACCGAGCGCCGCAGACCAGTTCGTCGCCTCGCCGCGCTCGCGCCGTCGGCTCATCTCGTAAAGCCCGACCGCCGCCACAGGTCCGACCAGCGGAAAGCCTGCGACCAGCGGGAAAAGCAGGTGCGATTGTCCGGCATTGAGCGCCCAAGCCGCAAGGACAAGGCCGATCACCGGATAAAGGATCACTGCAAAGATGACATCCGTGCGAAGCGCCGCAAAATCCTCGATCCCTTTTCGCAGCGCAATGCGAATATCGCTCAGGCCGATGGTCCTGACCTCGGGCCGGGCCATCTCCTGCCCGCCGATCCCTTCCACCGCATGTTCAAGACCATGGCCCGCGCCGGCAAGCCGTTTGGCGGTCCAACTTATCGGATTTCCAATCGTTTCTCGGGGCATCAGAATATCCTCCTTATCAGGAGGTCGGGACCGGAAAGGCATGGCCGGAACATCCGGCACGCACCCGATCGTCTCCGGGCCGAACCGTCCTATCCGCGAAGTATAGCAGAAAAACCGACAGAGATCGCGCGATTTGTCAGAGCTGGTGATCAGCTCAACGGGAGAAGCTCGTCAAGCGCGGCGCGTAGCCCGTCGGGGCCACGGTAAAGCACCTCGCCATTGAGCGCGGTCGGTTTGCCGCCGACCACGACGACAAGCTGCGGCACGCCGCGGATGCCGAGACGGGCCATGCGGGTCTGCGAGTCCGTGAGGCGCGCCTCGGTCCGTTCGCGCAGCGCGTCATCTGCCCGAAGGCGATGGGTCAGGGCTTCGGCCGTCAACGCTACGCCATGGTTTGCCGCCACGCGAACCGCGACCTCGGCCACCTCCTCATCCCGAGCCGTGTCGCGCGCATCGACATAGCGGGCAAGCTGCACGGCATGCAGGAACTCGGGCTCGAGGCGCGCATCGATCTCGCCAAGCGCCTGCAGGGCCCGCGTCGCGGGTGCGGAGGTGAAAACGCCATCCGGGGCGAGCAGGACGTTGCGGTGATACGCCTGCGAGAACCGCTGGCCGGTCAGTGCCTGGATCCGCTGGTCATTGTGCCAGGCGTGTTCCGCGATCGAGGACACCGGACGGGCGCCGAAAAAGAGGCCGGATGGCATCAGGCGGAGCTGGCCGGGGAAGCTTGCGGCCAGACCTTGAAGAGCCGGCGCGCTGGCATAGCACCAGCCGCAAAGCGGGTCGAAGAAATACTGAAGCTCAATCTCGGGGACCATGGCGATGTCCTTTCGTTGAGCCCTCTATATTGCTGCGAATGCCAGCGATAAACAGCCGTTCAATCGGCAGACTGTTGCAGGGATCGCATCACCGCCGCGCGCGTCCCGATCGAGACCGCGCACTAGCGCTACCGTCGTAGCCGAGGTGCTCGACATGT
Organism: Paracoccus aminophilus JCM 7686; assembly: GCF_000444995.1. Taxonomy (NCBI): domain Bacteria; kingdom Pseudomonadati; phylum Pseudomonadota; class Alphaproteobacteria; order Rhodobacterales; family Paracoccaceae; genus Paracoccus; species Paracoccus aminophilus. Next base: position 1,722,642 of record NC_022041.1, read on the forward strand.
CGCGCAATGGCGTCGTGATCGCGGATTGGTTCAGGACGCCTCCTCTGCACCGCCCGACTCGAAGGCTAGACGAGACCACGGCCGGGGAACGCTCGAGCTCTGCCGCGACATGGTCCGCATATCCGACAACCTATCCGAAGTCGCGACGGATTCGGCGGAGCCACGCGGACGGCTGCGGGCGACGGTGCCCAGCACTCTCGCCGAAACCCTGCTCGTTTCGTTTCAAGCGGAGTTCGTGACGAGGCATCCGCACAGCACGGTCGAGCTGCCGATCTCCGACCGATCCGTCAATCTGGTGCAGGACGCGTTGATGTCGCCATCTGCATCTCGAACAGCCTCGAACCATCGCTGATCTTCCACCGCTCGGGGCGCTGCTTCGTCGAAGTTTATGCCGCGCCCGCCTAGCTTCCCGCCAAGGGCGTCATCGACCGGATCAGTTCCGCCGTGACCACCTTTGGGGAAGAGTTTCCGCGCTTATCGCAGGATGGGCGTTTCGACATCCGCGATGAGCCGGGTTGCACAGAGGAAGACTGCGCCCGAAGGTTGTTCGCGCGCCGGTTTCCTTTGCTGGGATCAGCCCTGTCCTGACGCATCTGCTGGACCAGATGCCTCCTGATGAACAGATCGGCACCGTGACTGGCGACGGCGCCTTTGACACAAGACGATGCCATAGCGCGATCTTCGAACGCGGTGGCACAGCGATCTGGGTCTCAATGCGATAGTCGGACAGCTGGTTGAGAGGGTTGGCGCCGTCGAAGCGAAGCAGAGCCAGAGTATCGGTACCACGAGCGGTCTTCAGGCGAGCGAGTCGGTCGATCGGACGTAACGAGGCGCTCACCAAACGGCTCCGAAAATCGAGTGCGGCAATTTATATTGCTAAATAATTCAGCTATATAACCGGGTGGAAAATCGCGGATACGCCCACAAATGGAGTTTGAGGAGACCGACCCTCCACGCAGGAGGCCACGTCGCGCGACGCGAGCGCGGTTCGGGCCCTCTCCGCGCCCTTCGGCAAGCAGTCGGCAGCGGGCTGATCTACCAGCCACGCGGCAGTGCAGATCTCATCCGCCTTAGAACCGCAGCGAGCGCAGGCCCACGGTCAGATCGACGATCAGCACCGCGACGAAGGTCACGAGAATGCTCAGAGTGGCCACCGCCGCCGCCGTCGGATCGAAGTTGAAGCGCAGATAGTCGAACAGCTCGAGCGGCAACGTATTCATGCCGACCGGCTTCAGAAGCAGCGAGATGTTGAAGATATCGAAGGAAATCACGAAGGCGAAGAGGCAGCCGGTGATGACGCCCGGCTTGATCGCGGGCAGGGTCACCCGGCGGAAGGTCATCCGGCCTCCAGCGCCAAGGCTGCGCGCGGCCTCCTCCTGCGAGCGGTCGAAGTTGAAGAGCGCCGAGCAGACGTTGAGGAAGACATAGGGAAAGGTCACGATGATATGGCCGGTCTGGATCGCGATGGAGTAGTTATTGCCGATGCCAAGCTCGAAGAAGAAGAAGAGAAGCGCAATCGCGGTCAGAATCTCGGGCACCAGCAACGGCGCACTCATCAAAAGCCGCAACGGGTTCGTGAGCCGCGCAGGCGCGTAGCGCACGACATAGATCGCGGCCAACGTCCCGATCACACCGTTCACCACCGCCGACACCGCTGCGAGTTGCAGCGAATGCAGGGTCGCCGACAGGAAGCGCGCATTGGAAAACAGCTCGCCAAACCAGCGCAGCGAAAAGCCCTCGGGCGGGAAGGCAAGGAACTCGCCCCCCGAGAAGGAAAGCACCACCACCAGCAGGATCGGCGCCATCAGGAAGATATAGATCAGTGTGACGAGGGCCAAGAAGACATAGTCCCAGATCGTCTTGCTTCCGGTCATGGCAGCCTCCGCATCGCCCGCGCGGTCAGGCGCAGATAGACAACGAGGATCGCAAGCGTGATCACCGCCATGAAAATCGCAAGCGCTGCGCCCGCCGGCCAGCGGAAGTTGTCGACAAGATATTGCACGACCAGCACCGCCATGGTCCGCCCCTGCGAGCCGCCAAGCATGGCCGGCGTGACATAGGCCGAGATCGAGAGGACGAAGACTAGGATCGACCCCGCCTGAATTCCCGGCATCGACAGAGGCAGCGTCACCTTGAAAAAGGTCCGCATCCGCGAGGCCCCCAGCGAGCGCCCGGCTAAAGCGATCTCGGGATTGATCGCTTGAAGGTTGCCCAGAAGCGGCAGGATCACGAAAGGCAAGAAGACATGGATCAGCGCAATCGTGACCCCAAGCGGCGTATTGAGCAGCTGGATCGGCCGGTCAATCAGATGAAGCGCCTTCATCCAGCTGTTCGCGATGCCGTTGTTTGACAGAATGATCATCCAGGCAAAGGTCCGCACCACCAGCCCCACGAGCAGCGGCGAGATCACGCAGATGTAAAGCAGGCTCGCGACCCGACTGCGGGTGCGAGCGAGATGATAGGCGACAGGATAGCCCAGCAGCAACGTCACCACGGTCACGATCAGCGCCGTGCGGACCGTGCGCCAGACGATGCCCCAGATGAAAGGATCGGCGATGACATCAGTATAATGGGCCAGCGTGAAGCCATCGCCGTAGACCGCCTTGGTCGAGGCCTCCCGAAAGCTCATAACGACGATGGAGATATAGGGCAGGATCAAGAAGCCCACGAGCAGGACAAGCGCGGGCAGGATCATCCACCAGACCGGCGCGCGGCGGTGCAGTCTCGGGGCGTCAGGTGTCACCGTCATGCCGCCAGCACCCAGCTCTTGCGCGCCGGAAAACCAAGCGTGACCGCATCGCCCTCGGACAGCGGATTGTCCGAACTGACCGTAGTCGTGACATTCGCCCCTGAGCCCAGGACGACATGCAGCAGACAATCCTCGCCCTGATAGATGGATTTGCGCACACGCCCGGTCAGGGTATTTTCCCCCGCAGCGGTGACGATATGTTCTGGGCGGATCATCACCCGGACATCGCCGGAAAGCCCAGCCACGCCGGTCGCCGAGAGCGCGCCGTCGGCCGTCTCGATCAGGTAATCCGCACCCCTGCCCTCGCGAATACGCCCGGGGATCGTGTTCGACTGGCCGATGAAATCGGCCACCATCAGCGAAGCCGGGCGCTCGTAGATCTCGCGGGGCGCGCCGCATTGCTCGATCACGCCCTTGTTCATCACGACGATCCGGTCGGACATGACCATCGCCTCGCTTTGATCATGGGTGACATAGATCGTGGTGATGCCGACGCGCTGCTGAAGATCGCGGATGAAGAAGCGCATGTCATCGCGCAAAGCCGCATCAAGGTTCGCAAGCGGCTCGTCGAGCAAAAGCACCTGCGGCTCGATCACCAGCGCCCGCGCCAGTGCCACACGTTGCTGCTGCCCGCCCGAGAGCTCGCGCGGGAAGCGTTTGCCGTAATCGGCAAGCTTGACCATCTCGAGCACCTGTGCGATCCGCGCCGCCCGCTCAGGCGCCGGGATCTTGCGGACCTCAAGCCCGAAGCTGAGGTTTTCGGCCACCGTCATATGCGGAAAGAGCGCGTAGCTTTGGAAGACCATGCCGAGATCGCGATGCTCTGGCATGACCCCGGTCATGTCGCGCGCGCCAAACAGGATGCGCCCGCTGCCGACCCCTTCGAATCCCGCGATACAGCGCAGCGTCGTGGTCTTGCCGCACCCCGAGGGACCGAGCAGCGAGATGAACTCGCCCTGCCCGATCGCCAGGTTGATATCCTTGAGGATATGCAGGCTGCCGTAGAACTTGTTGATCCCGTCCAGAGTCAGCGTCGTCATCTCGTCCCACTTCCAAAAAGTCAGCGCCCCGCGGCTCAGCCGATTTCGCGGTTCCAGCGATCAGCAACATCCGCGGCGATCTCGACATATTTGTCCCAGTCGAAGCGGATGATCTTGGACATGGCGTCGCCGGTGATCGGTATCCGTTTCGCCAAAGCGGCATCGACGGTCGAGGCCGTGTTGACCGGCGAGGTGTAGAAGGTCTTCGCCATATTCGACTGCACATCGGCGTCGATCAGATAGTTGATATAGGCATGGGCCTGATCCTTGGCCGCGCCGGTCTTGACGATGTTGAAGGATTGCTCATAGGCCAGAACACCCTCGGTCGGGACGACGATCTCGACCGGCGCGCCCTTGTCCTGAAGCGTCATGATCTCGGTCCAATCGACCGGCGCGATGGCGACATCGCCGCGCATCAAGGCGGTCGCGACCTCGCCGCTCCAGCTCGCCTGAGTGAAGGGCGCGAGCTCGGCGATCTTGGTGAAAGCCGTGTCGATATCCATATCGCCCGAACCGAAGAGCTTGCCCGCCAGCCGCAGGAACAAAAGCGCGCCGGTATTGCCGATCTGATAAAGCCCGATCCGGCCCTTGAATTCGGGATTGGTCCAAAGATCGGTCCAGGATTTCGGCGGCGTCTGGATCATATCGGTGCGATAGGCCAACCCGATCGGCGAGACGATGCCGCGCAAACCGTTGTTTTCAGGGTTCATCAGCCCCTCATGCAGCTTGGCCGCATTCGGCACTTTCGTCAGGTCAAGCGGCTCGAAAAAGCCCTCGGCGCGCAGCATGGCGGCGATGTTTTCATTGCCCATGAAGACCGAATAGGGCGAGGCCGCCCCGCCCGCGCGGATCTTCGAGACGAAATCCTTGCCGAGCCCGACATCAAGCTGGCCCTGAATGCCGGTGGCCTTGGTGAAGCCGGGAAGCAGCACCTCCTCCCAGAACTTGGCCCAGGTCCCGCCATAGGTCGGGATCACGAAAGGCGCCTGCGCAAAGGCGCGGCCGCCGAGGGAAAGCACACCAGCGGACGCCGTCAGCGCCGCCAGAAAGTGGCGTCGGTTCAATGTCATCGGATATCTCCCTGTGATGCCCTGCCTGCCCGGTTCCCGTGGCGGCAGCTGTTCGACTCGGCATTCCTTGAGGTCAGGTTTGCACCTTCATCGGAATCGGTCAATAATTTTTATATTTAAATAGGCCAATCTGGTGATAGATTGGCGAGGCACAGAAAAAAGTGATGATATGACGACGATTGACCGGAATCAGGGATTGGCACGACAGATTGCCGACAGCCTCCAGGACGACATTCTCCAGAACCGTTTGAGCGTGTCGGAACGGCTTCCCTCCGAGGCCGATCTGGCCGAGCGCTTCAAGGTCTCGCAGCCGACGGTGCGCGAGGCGATGAAGATCCTTGCAGCGAAGAAGCTGATCCGCTCGAAACGCGGCCCGAAAGGCGGGGTTTTCGTCAACACGCCCTCGCTCGATATGGCTGCCCAGACCCTGCATGAGACGACGAACTGGCTGGTCTCGCTTGGGGTGATCGAGCTTGCCGATATCGTCGAGACCCGCCGCAAGCTTGGCCGTATGGCCATCGAAATCGCCTGCGAAGCCGCCACGCGCGAGGATTACAAGCGGATCGAGGATGCGCTGCTCGAACTCGATCACACCAATATTTCGGACGAGGATTTCTGCCGCCTCGAGGTCGCGTTCCATCAGGCGGTCGCCGAGGCCAGCTCGAATGCGGTGCTGCGGCTGATGATGGTCGTGGTCAACCAATCGTTGATCCCGGCCGCGAATATGATCTCCTTCCAGTTCCGCGAGCGTGACAAGGTCATCGCCTATCAGCGCCAGATCTTCTCGGCGCTGCTCAGCCGCAAGACCGAAGAGGCCGTCAGCGCCTTTGACGCGCTCATCGACTATCAAAGCGGGGTCTATGACCTTGCGCTCCAGCGCCGCGAGGAACGGCAATCCGCCGAAGCCGCGCGCTGACAACCGGAGATGAGATGACGCGATCCCCGATCCTTGGCACCCGCGCGGATGGCGCGCTGACGCTGGCCAATCCGATCCCGCTTCCCGCGCAGCCGGACGTTCTGGACCGGCTGCGGCATTGGGCGAGGGTGGCGCCGGACCGGGTGCTGATCTCGGCGGAGGTCTTGGGATCGCGTCATTCCCTGAGCTATGCCGAGGCGCTCACCGCCGCAGAATCCCTGCATTGGCGCCTTGCCGCAGCCGGTTTGCGCCCCGGTGCGCGGATCGCGACCTTGCTGCCCGCGGGCCTCGCGGCGCTGAGCCTGCGCCTCGCTTGCCTGATGGGCGGATATACCCATCTTTCGCTGCCGCCCTACCCCTTCCGCGCCCTGCCCGCCTGCCCGCCGACCGAGGGCGACGCCGGGCGGCTCTGGCAGATCGTACAGCCCGCCCTGCTGATCGTCGGCGAGGATCACAGCCTGCGCGGCAGTGGCCCCGCCCTCGCTCTTGCCGATCTGCCTGCGGCCCGGCCTGTGTCCGCAGCCGCCGTCACAGCCACTGACTGGAGCGCGATTTTCTTCACCGCCGGCAGCACCGGCGCCTCGAAAGGCGTACCCATCACCCGCGGGATGATCTCGTCTTGTCAGGCCGCCTGCGCGGCGCAATGGCCCTTCCTGACCGCGCGCCCGCCGGTGCTGATCGACTGGATGCCCTGGAACCATGTCTTTGGTGGATTGGATAATCTTTTCAAGGTGATCTGGAATGGCGGCAGCCTTCACCTTGCGCCGCCGCCCTCGGCAGAGGGCATAGAGGCGATGCTGCGGCTGATGGCCGAGGTCCAGCCGACGCTGTCGATTGGCGTGCCGCTTGGGCTCACGCTGATCCTCGATGCCTTTGACACGACGCCCGAGCTTGTGTTGCCCGGGTTTGCGCGACTGACCCATCTCTTCTTCGCCGGAGCCGCGATGGCGCCTGCGCTCTGGGAGAGGCTGACACTGTTTCGCGCCGCGGTCGAGCACCGCTTCGGCCATGATCTTGCCATTCTTTCGGGCTATGGCGCGACCGAGGCCGCCTCGACCATGTGCCTCGCGCCCGGCCCGGTGACGAGCGCGGGCGTTCTCGGCTGGCCCCTGCCCGGCCATGAAATCGCCTTGGTCGAGACCGAGGGCCGTCGCGAGATCCGCTTTCGCGGCCCCAATCTCGCGCCCTGCTATCTGACCGAGACCGGAGAAAGCCCACTGCCGCTGGACGATTTCGGCTTTTACCGCACGGGGGACGCCGGGATCTGGGATGGGACGACCCTGCGCTTCGACGGTCGTCTGGCCGAGGATTTCAAGCTCGCGAGTGGGATCAAGGTCAGAGCGGGAGTGCTGCGCGCGCAGATTCTCAAGGCGCTGGCGCCTCTGGCCGAGGATCTGGTGCTTGGCGGCGAAGGGCGTGAGGGGCTGGTTGCGCTGGTCTTCGGCCAAGGCGACATGGCCGAGCGCCTGGCCGCTTGGAACCGCGCGAATCCCGGTTCTTCGACCGCGATTGCCCGTTTCATCATCGCTGATTTCGCCCCGGATGCGCAGGCGGGCGAGGTCTCGGCCAAGGGGCAGATCGTGCAAAGCCGGATGCTGCGCAACCGCGCGGCGCTGTTTGAGGCGCTGTCCGACGGCAAGATCGGCACCGTTCCCTAAGAAACGCCGCCCGGAGGCGGCGTTTTGGCTCAATCGAGATCCTTGAACGGGGCCTCGCGGATTTCGAGAAACTCCTTCAGCGATTTCTCCTTGAGAAGCCGCATCCACTTCCGCCCTTCTTCGGTCCCATGCAGGATCGCCGTGGTTTCGCGGTTGTAAGACCACGAGCTTTCAAGCCCCGCCGTCTGCTGCATATGGTTCAGCGCCGCCTTGGCATAACGGATCGCCGCACCGGGCATCCGCGCACATTTACGCGCCATCCGCTCGGCCTCCGCCATGACCTGATCGCGCGGCACCGCCTTATTGGCCAGATGAATGCGCACCGCTTCGGTCCCGTCGATCAGATCGCCCGTATACATCAGATGACGCGCATGGATCATCGGCACGGTCCAGGGCAGCATCAGCGTCGGGGGCGCCGAGACATGGCGCACCTCGGGCTCGCCCAGCAGCGCGTCCTCGGCGACAATCACCATGTCGCAGCACATCATCAGCTCAAGCCCGCCCGCCAGCGCATAGCCATTCACCGCCGCGATGATCGGGATCGGCACGTCATGGATGAACTTCAACCGCCGCATATTCTCGCCGATATCGCCGCGCCAGCCGTCGGCATCCATCTCGAAATCCTCGCCGCCGAGATCGAAGCCCGCGGTGAAGGCGCGGCCCGCCCCGGTCAGGATCACGGCGCGGATCTCGGGGTCGGCGACGGCGCGCTGAATTGCCGCCTCAATCGCGTCGCCAAGCTCTTGATTCATCGCGTTCATCTTGTCCGGGCGGTTCATCGTCAGCGTGACAAACGCATCCTCGGGGTCTTTGTGCCACAGCACCAACTCTTGCGTCACGTCGTCCCCCTTATGCGATTTCAATGACATAGCGGCCCCGGGTTTCCCCTTTGAGGATCGCCTCTGCCAGTTTCGGCACCTCCGAGAGCTTCGCGGTGGTGGTCAGCGCATGCAATGTCGCGCGGTCGAGATGCTTGTCGAGATAATCCCAGGCTCGCGCCCGTTTTTCCTGCGGCGCCATAACGGAATCGACCCCCAGCAGCGCCACGCTGCGCAAGATGAAGGGCATCACCGTCACCGGCAGATCCATGCCCTGCGCCAGACCGCAGGCCGCGACCGCGCCGCCGTATTTCGTCTGGGCCAGCACATTGGCCAGGGTATGGCTGCCGACCGCATCGACCGCGCCCGACCAGCGTTCGGCCTGCAAGGGACGCCCCGCCTCGTTCAACTCTTGGCGCGAGATGAAGCCGCTCGCGCCGAGGCTTTGCAAAAACTCATGCTGGCTGGCACGTCCGGTCGAGGCCACCACCTTGTAGCCGCGCTTGGCGAGAAGCGAGATCGCCACGGTGCCGACGCCACCCGCGGCGCCGGTGACCAGAACCTCGCCCTCGCCGGGGGTGATGTGGCCCCAATCCTCAAGCGCAATCGCGCAAAGCGCCGCCGTATAGCCAGCCGTACCGATGGCCATGGCCTCGGCGGCCGAAAAGCCCTTGGGCAGCCGCGTCAGATGGCCGGCCTTGATGCTTTGAAAGCGCGAATAGCCGCCCCATTCGGTCTCAGAGAGCCCCCAGCCATTGACCAGCACCTGATCACCCGGCCGCCATTGCGGCACTTTCGACTCGACCACGGTCCCGGCAAGATCGATGCCCCCGACCATCGGCAGGCGCCGCGCGATCGGGATCGATCCGGCAATCGCCAGCCCGTCCTTGTAGTTGAGGCTGGAATGGCTGATCTCGACCAGCACATCATTGTCCGGCAGATCGTCGCGCGTCAGCGCTTCGAAGCCAACTTTGCGCTTGCCGTCGACATCGCGAATGACCAGCGCCTGAAAGCCGTGATCCGTCATCTTCGATTCCTCCCCTGTTTCGAAAACCCCGCCGCGCGGGGTCTCTCCGCTGCTGACTGCCGGAAACCGCGGCACATCCGCGCGGTCTCCTCTATTGTGTTATTGAAATATATATTTGACATCTGTTGCAACAGAAATATCCTCGAAGCCGATCTTTCCGAACATTCGCGACCTGCCATCCCCAAATGGCACCGGATGTGAGCAGCGAGCATGAAGATGCAGCCAACCGACCTTCGCCCCCCTGCCGGTGCGCCCGAGGCCAAGCCTGCGGAGGGGCAGAAACCCGCGCTCAGCGACCGCTACAGTAAACCCGTGGGGCGGATTCTGGTCTCGGGCACGCAGGCGCTGATCCGGCTGATGATCGAACAGGCGGCGGCAGATAAAGCTGCGGGACTGCATACGGCGGGCTATGTCTCGGGCTATCGCGGCTCGCCTTTGGCGGGGTTCGATACAGAAATGGCCCGCGCCCGCCCATTTCTCGCCGGTGCGGAAGTGGTCTTTCAACCCGGCCTCAACGAGGATCTCGCCGCGACCGCCGTCTGGGGCAGCCAGCAGACCGATCTCTCGCCCGGGGCGCGCCACGACGGCGTTTTCGCGATGTGGTATGGCAAGGGGCCGGGCGTCGACCGCTCGATGGATGCGATCCGCCACGCCAATGCGGCGGGCACCCATCCGCGCGGCGGCGTCCTTCTGTTGATGGGCGACGATCATGGCGCGGTCTCCTCGACCCTGCCGCATCAATCCGAGCATAACCTGATCTCGGCCATGGTCCCGATCCTGTCGCCCGCCGGGGTCGAGGATTACATCCCCTTCGGCCTCGCGGGCTTTGCGATGAGCCGCTTTTCGGGCGCCTGGGTCGGCTTCAAATGCCAGACCGAAATCGTCGAATGCAGCGCCACCGTCGAGCTGCCCGCGCGACGCGACTTCACGCTGCCCGACATCGCGCTTCCCACTGACGGGGTCTCGATCCGCTGGCCCGACAACCAGCTCGCGCAGGAAAAACGGCTAGAGATCAAGCTTCGCGCCGCGCAGGGCTTTGCGGTTGCGAACAATCTGGATGTGATTTCGGGCGCCCGGAGCGGCGCGAAACGCGGCATCGTGGCGACCGGGAAAGGCTGGCGCGATCTGACCGGAGCTCTGGCCAGGCTTGGGGTCGATGCCCATGCCATTGGCCTGCGACTTTACAAGGTCGGCCTGATCTGGCCGCTGGTGCCCGAGACGCTAGAGGCTTTCGCCGAGGGCCTCGACGAGATTCTGATCGTCGAGGAAAAGCGCCCGGTGATCGAGGATCAGATCCGCGTGCAGTTCTATGGCCGCAGCACGGCGCCGCGCCTGTTCGGCAAATCCACTCCGAAAGGCGCCCCGCTGATCTCGGCGACAGCAGAGCTTGATCCGCTTGGTCTCGCCGAGGTGGTGGCGCGCTTTCTTGACCTGCCCGCACCCGAAACCGCCGCCTCCGAGCTCCCCGTCTCTGAACCAATGCCCTTTCGCGAGCCCTATTTCTGCTCGGGCTGTCCCCATTCCGTCTCGACCCGCCTACCCGAGGGCAGTCGCGCGACAGCTGGGATCGGCTGCTCGATGCTGGCGGTCGGCATGGACCGGCATGTCGAAACCTTCACCCAGATGGGTGGCGAGGGCGCGAACTGGATCGGCCATGCGCCCTTCACCGATGAGCGGCATCTGTTCGTTCATATGGGCGACGGCACCTATTTCCACTCGGGGCTTTTGGCGATCCGGGCAGCGGTCGCGGCCAAGGTGAACGCGACCTATAAGATCCTCTTCAACGATGCCGTGGCCATGACCGGCGGCCAAAAACATGACGGCGAGCTCTCGGTTCCGGCCATCGTCGATCAGCTGCGCGCCGAGGGTCTACGTGAGGTCGTGGTCATCTCGGAAACCCCCGAGGTCTGGACCTCGCTGCCGGTCAAGGTGCTGGGCCGCGACGCGCTGATGGGCGAGCAAGAGCGGCTTCGGCAGATGGATGGCATCACGGCGATCATCTACGACCAGGTCTGCGCGGCAGAAAAGCGCCGCCGCCGCAAGCGGGGCAGTTTTCCGCAGATGGACGAGCGTGTGGTCATCCATCCCGAGGTCTGTGAAGGCTGCGGCGATTGCTCGGTCCAGTCGAATTGCATCTCGGTCGAGCCTTTGGACACGCCTCTTGGCCTCAAGCGCCAGATCAACCAATCCGCCTGCAATGGCGACCGGAGCTGCCTCAAAGGGTTCTGCCCGAGCTTCATCACCCTGCCCGGCGCGGTCCCGCGCAAGACCTCGCGCCCACTGCCCGAGGCTTTGAAGGACGAGCTGCCCGAGCCCGCGATTACCCTCGACAGCCCCCGCGCCATCCTGATGACCGGCATCGGGGGCACGGGCGTCATCACGGTCTCTGCGATCCTGACACAGGCCGCGTACCTCGACGGTCTGGCAGTGCTGACGCTCGACCAAACCGGCCTTGCACAGAAGAACGGCGCGGTCATGTCGCATCTGCGGCTCGCGCGGCAGGCCTCCGATCTGCACGCGCCCCGGATCGGGACAGGCGAGGCCGATCTGCTGCTGGGTTTTGACAAGGTCGTCGCGGTGTCACCCAAGGCGATCCGGACGCTCGATGCGGCGCGCTCCCGCGCGGTTGTGGACAGCCATTTCACCCCGACCGCGAGCTTCGTGAAAAACCCCTCCGGCGACCTCAAGACGGCGCTGCCAATGGCGAATTTGCGCAAACAGCTTGCAGCGGGGTCGCTGTTCCCTCTGGATGCCACTGAATTGGCCGAGACCTATTTCGGCGATGCGATTGCCTCGAATATCCTGCTGACCGGATTTGCCTGGCAAAGCGGTCTGATCCCGATCTCGCGCGCGTCAATCGAGGCAGCGATTGCGTTGAACGGCGGCGGGGCAGCGCAAAATCTCCAAGCCTTCCAAATCGGGCGGCTCGCCGCAGTCAAACCAGATGCGGTTATTCGTAAGCCGGTGACCAAAGACCTCTCGGTCTCTGAATTGAAGGCAATGCTCGCCAGGCGACTGGAGCTTTATCAAAACCGGCGCTACGCGCGGCGCTTTTTGAAGCTGATCGAAAAGGCCGAGCGACGGGTTGCAGATTGGCCGGGAGCCGAGGCGTTTCTGGTCGCGCTCATGCGCGGCTGCCATCACGTCATGGCCTATAAAGACGAATATGAGGTCGCGCGACTTTTGTCGGATGAGAGCTTTTTGCAATCTCTCGGCGATCGATTCGAGGGCGACCTACGCCCGACATTTCACCTTGCGCCCCCGCTTCTTAGCAAAACTGATGCCCGCACGGGTCGCCCGATGAAGCGCCGGTTTGGCCCGAATACTCTACCCGCATTCCGCTTGCTCCGCCGCCTAAAAGGTCTGCGCGGAACTCCATTCGATCCTTTCGGATACCATCCGGAACGCAAAGCAGAGCGGGCTTTGCGAGAGGATTATCTTGGCACTATGTCGGCCTTGATCGAAAGCCTTCAGCAAGTTGATTTAAACGAGGCAACCCGGCGCGCAGGTTCGGTCCTTTTTGTTAAAGGTTACGGGCCGGTCAAAGCCCTTGGCTTGGAGCAAATGCGCGAAGCTTTTTCTCAAGGCTAGGTTATGCCGACAAATGACCGAACCATAAGCTGAAGCCGGCAAAATCAACAAAGCCGATAAACTGTCCGCGGGCCTTCGCCCATTCGGATGCCAAACCGCGTGAGTTATGCCTTCAAGGAAGGTTCACCCATGATCGGAATTCAAATTCCGCCCCAAACACAGGCGGAGATGGAACGCAATGCTTCGGCCAACTCAACCTAAGACACAAGGCTGCGCACCTCGACGAATTGACCTGAGGCCAGTCGCGGATCTGGACCCGGGACGAGTAGCGAGAGAAGCTGCGCGGCGCGCTGATCTGGGGTGGCGACATAACCCGGGGTTACCGCTCGGGCGCGCAATAGCGCCTGTGGGGTAAAGACCGGGTTATCCGGCAGCGAAAGCGTCGCGATCTTATTGCTGAGGAATGTGTCGACAGCACATAATCCGATCACCGCAAAGAACGTCTCGGGATGCTCCAAGGCGTAAAGTTCCATCATCATATTGAGCGTGGCTTTGGAAAGCGCATAACCGCCGTTGCCCGCCCGAGCCCGCTTCCCGGCAATTGATGCCGAGACCAGACACAGCGGCAAGGTCAGATCAGCACCGATCAGCGCATCCAAAATCAGCTTGGCCGAAAAGCAGTTCAGCGCCTGAAGCTGCAACAATTCCTGTACCGGAGTTTCGCTGATCCGTCGCATCGCCTCACAGAATTGCCCGGAGTTCAGGCAAACGAGATCGATTTGCTTCAATCCCGGACGATCGGCCAGAAAGCGCGCCATGGCTTTCGGCAGCTTTTCCAAGTCGGACAGATCACAGATGAAATGGCGGTAGTCGGGGTGGTTTTGCAAGCTTCCAGGAGAGCTGCGCCCGATGCCGTGAACCTGCCATCCTCGCGCAAGCAGCGCCGTCGCCAGCGCCAAACCGATGCCGGTCGAGGTGCCGGAGATCAGGGCGATTTTCATGTTCAGCCCCTCCTTCAGGATCGTCCAGCGGCGGCGCCGCCGTCGATGGGAAACACGGCGCCCGTAACGAACGAGGCCGCATCCGACAAAAGCCATGCCACGACCTCGGCCACCTCTTCGGGGCGCCCCATGCGCTTCATCGCGGTAACTGCAACCTTCTTTCGGGTGCGTTCTGGTTGGGCGGCCAGCGCCTCCTCAGAGTTCATTCCGCCCAAAATCGGGCCGGGCGCGATGGCATTTACACGAATGCAGGGATCCTGCGCATATTCGATCGCCGCCGCTTGGCTCAAACCGATCACTCCGAATTTCGAGGCGACATAAGCAGCTTGGCCGGGAATGGCGGTGATCCCTGCCAGAGAGCTGTTGTTCACAATCGCCCCCCCACCCGTCAGCGACATTGCCGCAAGCTGGGCGCGCAGGCACAGAAAGGTGCCCGTCAGATTAACCGCTATTGCGGATTGCCAGGCGGCAAGATCCGCCTCGCCAATTTTTGCATAAGGGACCGAACTGCCCGCATTGTTGAACGCACAATCGAGACGGCCGTGCCGCGCGACAATGTCATCGACCAAGGCGCTGGCGGCCCCCGGCTGCGACACGTCGCAAGGAACAAACTCTGCCTCAAGGCCCGCAGCGGTCAGGCCTCGCAACGCCTCGGCGCCGGCATCGGCTGTGCGACCGCAAAGAATGACCTTCGCGCCCTGTCGCGCCAAATGCGCCGCCGTCACCAGCCCCATGCCTTGGGTGCCGCCAGTCACCAAAGTGATCTTGCCCGTCAGGCTCATATCGCTCCCTCCAGTTGCTTGGCCCCATCAGAGGGCCGCTTGTATTTGGGGTTCACGCAGCAATGAACCCGTTGAAATTGTGGGTTATACTTGTCGCGAAAGCAGGCCCCGTCCCAGCGACACCGATGCACCTCGCTCTCGCGCCCGGCGAGCTCTTTGCGGATGAGATCGTTGTCGGCCAGAAGCGCACGCGCCAAGGCAACGTAATCGACCACTCCCGCTTCGATCAGATCGCAGCTTTCCTGCAGCGAGCCGATGAAGCCCGCAAAACCCACCGGAACGCTGGCCCATTCGCGAAACTGCCGCACTTGGGCTGCAAGCTCGGCGCGCAATTCGGGCGTATTCTGCGACAGTCGCGAAAAGGTATCAGCGACACAGAACGAGGCCTCGAAGAGATCAACTCCCGCGGCCTCCAGCCGTGGCACGACCGGCTCAAGATCGGCGAGCTCCAGCCCGCCCGCGCCGAGGTAGTCGTTCAAGCCGATGCGCAGGCCAAGAACCACCTCTGGCCCGATCGCGGCGCGGACCGCCTCGACCACCTCGATCACGAAACGCGCGCGGCGCAAGGGATCTCCGCCCCAATCATCCTCGCGCCGGTTGGTAAATTTCGACAAAAAGCTCGAGAGCAGATAGCCGTTCGAGGCTTGGAGCTGAACAAACCGGGCCCCTGCGGCAACGGCGAGGCGCGCCCCCTGCGCGAACTCGGCCTGCACGCGGTCGAAATCCTCTGCCTCCATCGCGCGGACCCGGTAGTTCGGATCCAGTTTGAGCGAAGACTGGCACCCAATGCCGCTTGGCGTCAGCAGCGGATGGCCAGAGGTCAGCGTCGTCGCGCCCTGCCCGCCATAATGCTGCAGCTGCACTCCCACCACGACATTCGCTTGGGCGGCCTCATCAAAAAAGGGCCGTAATGCGGCGGCGTGCCGGCTATCGTGCATCTTCAGCGCCCGGGGCAGCAGCGCGGACTCTCGCGAGACCGAGGCATTCGACAGCATCACCGCCCCGACCCCGCCCGCGATCACGCCGCGATAGAACTCGATCAGATCGGGCGACATGCATCCGTCGCTTTCCGCCATATCGAGCCCCATGGCCGACAAGAACACCCGGTTGCGAAAGCGGACTCCGCGCACCGTAAAAGGCGCGGTGACGGCGGCGTAGCGCTGCAACGCGTTGATTGTTGCTGTGGTCTGCATCAATGAGCCCCTAATCGCGGTGCAATATGGGAAAACGTCTTGATCGCCTCCAGCCAGCGACGTTCTGCCTCGGCCGTCAGGCTCTCGACCGAAAAGCGGCACAGCAGGTTTTTGCCCTCCTCGCGCAATTCATCGAGCCGGACCGAGCCATCGACATAGCCAATTCCATCAATCGCCAGAACGAAATTCAGGGGGGATTCAAGAGGCGGCACCCGATCAAAACTGATCTCCATCGCATTGCGCGCCACACGCTTGAGTTTCCCCTCAACGCGCTTCCCGTCGGGGCTGAAAAAGACTGCCGATGAGGCAAAGCCCTTCACCGGGACGAACCAATGCTCAGGATTTGGTCGAACCACCCGCAATCTGTTGAACAGTTTGAGCTTTATGGGTATCCCTGCGGCATCGATCACGGCGACGCGACGGCCATTTTGATAGAACCGAACCTGACGCCGCATTTGCCCACTGACGCGCGCCTCTCCGTCCTCAGCGATCGTTTCAACGCAAAGAGAAACAGGATAATTCGATTCGACATAGCTTTCGAATTTGCAATTCAATTCGCTCATCGTCAACGTGACTTCGCCGCGTTGGTGAATTCCGGTATTGTAATATTGTGCGTAGACCGCTTGACGTGCGGCTTCGACCAGCATCAAACCCGGCACATGCTCATGGTGCTTCCGGTAAAAGAAGTAGTTCCGCAGATCGTTAATCATATTGAAATAGTAACGATTTGGCTTTTCGTTGGATTGCACATGCGCCGTCAAGCGGGTCAGCGTGACACGCTCGGTATCCTCGAGCTGTAGCATCACCGGAAGGAAGTGCGCAGCAAGTTGCGCTTCCTGTTCTTCGGGAAGATATTTGCTGTGTAAAACCAGATGTTCTGGCGTGACTTTGTAATGATCGGTCACAAATTCAAAGTCTGGTTGCTCCGCCACATCCAGAGGCAAAATCTGAGGAACCGAGCGGCGCAGCAGATGTGCCCCGTGGCCGTAGTGGAGGCCGTCTGCCTCCGTCGCCCGGGTGTAATATTGCAGCAATAGGTCGCGATCATCCTTTGACAGGATATCCGCATCCAGATCTTCAATTGAAAGCCAGGTTGGCAGCTCGGTGCGCTGGTTGGAAATCAGGACATCATCCAGATTATCTTTATGGACCAGATTGGCATCGACTGGGAGATGGTGAAAAGCAATCATGGTGTCTTCTTCCTGTACAAACACGGATCAGGATTCAATATTCGACTTGAGGAAAGTGGCGCCAGAGGCGCATCAATCCGAACCTAAAAGCAGTCATCACGGGAGCGGCCATCGAGCATGAAAAGTGAGACATTCTTGTGGCGCTGCAAATTTCGCACTTTCCACATCCGAGCACGTCAAAGGTTTCTGCAACGATGCGGTGGCGAGAGTTGTTTCACCGCACCTGCTCCATGAAAGGTAGCCAAACCGAGTGATTGACCCAATCTGGATAATGCCCTTAGGGGATTTCACTTGGGTGAATTGACCGGCAGGGATAAAAAGCAGCCCAACTCCCCAGTCCGAAGGCCGGTGAATTATATCAAATTGGTTTAACTTTCAGGGCAATACAGAACTTTACCCGCTTTCACGAACTGGATCCTTCAGATCAACTCCAGCAGGCACACAATCTGAACCATACGATACAGTTTCAAGATCGGCTCGTGCCTGCACGGGCGCGCACCCTTTTCGGCAAGGTCAACTTCGTGGATGCCGCCCTTCAACTTACGGTAAGTCAGATGCCAAGCGAGCGGGTGGCGGCGATCTCCAGAGCGCAGAACACGCTCGCGGATACCAATCGTCAACACGACCCAATGGCGCGCCCAAGCGGATCGCAACGATGACGTTTGAGCCCCGCGAAACGCTGAGCGCCGCAAGAACGGGCGCCATTTCGCGGGCGCTGCAGCGCCTCGCATTGAACAGGTGACGCAGGACGATCAAGCTGATGCCATATATCGCTGGAATTCGAGCCGAGATGGCAACTCCGCCGAGCGTCGTAGCCAGCCCGATAGACGCAGCTCAAGGAGTGCCCGCCCACTTGCGCCACAAAGCTCCGACTGGCCCCGTCTCATCGAGGCAATGGATCGGCCCCGCCCCCCGCAGACCCAAGCGTCACCTTGTTTGATCGCTGATTGCGCATTGCGCCGAGCAGCCATTCCAGAAAGATCCCAGCGGCGGCAGATGGCGGATTGGCGTTGAGGCAGATGTAATATCTGAAATCTTCAAGAGGCGGCTGCTGACCGACGGGGACCAATTGTCCGCTCTCTAGATAGCGCGAGATGACCAGTTGCCGGCCCAACGCAATGCCGCCTCCATCCAGCGCCGAGCTATAGGCAAGCTGCGCCATATTGAAGAAATGGTCCGGGCGGTTCTGCCGCGACGGCGTGCCGCGTTGGTCAAGCCAATTATCCCATTCGGCGGTGTAGGTGGGCGCGCCCTCCCACGGAGTTGCGTCATGCAAAAGCGGGATCGTACCAAAATCATCGCCCTTGATCCGTTGTGCGAGCTGCGGCGAGGCGACCGGAAAAATCGGCTCGACGATCTCGGCCACGACCAAGGCGGCTTTGGGCGGCGCAGTGCCATATCGAATCGCAATATCGATGTTTTGTGCAATCAGGTGGCTTGGATGGGCATTGCTCATCTCGGCAAAGATCACGGTCTGGATGCCGGGGTGCTGTGCAGAAAAGCCGCTGAGAGCGGGCGTTAACCATTCGACAGCAAGAGACGGCGCACAACTGATCTTAACTGTCGCCGGGGTCGCAAGAATTTCCAACCCGGCCACCGCCCCTTGCAGGTCGTCAAAGCTGCGCGTCGAGACCTCGGCAAGCCGTCGCCCCTCGGGTGTCAGGCGCAGATGTCGGCCTTGACGGGCAAAGAGCTTCACGCTCAACCTGTCTTCAAGCCTATGAATACGTTGAGTTACTGCGCTTTGCGTCACGCCGAGGCGAACGGCTGCGGCTTCCAGGGTCTCGCTATTGGCTGCATTCACGAAACACCAGAGATCCGCGACGAGCCGCGCGTCAAACCGAGCCATTGCACCCTCCCCGGACCGCTTCTCGATACATTAGCACCACTTATATTTCTGTGCAGTATAAGTCATTTGTTATTGATGCCCCAAGCGTTTTAACTGGCTGGAATTTGGCAAACCAAAGCGATCAAACGGCCGCATCATCTTGTGCGGTGGGCTTTCTGTTGCTTGGGCGGAGGGGAAAATGAGACAGGTTCCGGGCAATGCGCCAGACGAGCGGAGGGTTGGGATCCTCCGTGTGTCCCTTCTGGAAGGGCGGCTTGCCGATACCTACTATCCGGCCAGCGTAGGGCCGTTCGCGACGGCCTTAACGGTCGGTCCGAAAGGGTTTCCCGCATGACCGATCCCATCGCGATCCCGCCGACAGACACACCGCGCATTGCACTTGGCGGTTTCAACCACGAGACCAACACCTTCTGCTCGACCGCCACCCGGCTTGAGGATTTCACCTTGCCCGGCCCCTATCCCGGCCTTTTGCGCGGGGCCGAGGTTCTGTCTGGCCTTGCAGGCAGCAACCTGCCCGCCACCGGCTTTTTTGACGAAATGGCGGCGGCCGAACCGGTGTGGCAGCTGATCCCGACGCTCTGGACCGCTGCGGCGCCGTCCGGGGTGGTCCCGGCAGATGTCTTCGAGACAATCTGCACCGAACTGATCGACCGCATCACCGAAGCCCTGCCGCTCGACGGGGTTTTTCTCGACCTGCATGGCGCGATGTTCAGCGCGGGCTTTCCCGATGCCGAGGGCGAGATTCTGCGCCGGGTGCGGGCTGCCATCGGGCCACAGGTGCCGGTCGTGGTGGCGCTTGATCCCCATGGCAATACCTCGGCGCTGATGGTCGAGATGGCCGATGCTTTGATCGCCTACCGGACCTATCCGCATATCGATATGGCCGAAACCGGGCGCCGCTCATTCGCGCTTTTGCGTAAGATGGTGCGCGAGAACTGGCGGCCTGCCAAAGCCTTCCGGCAGGTCGATTTCCTGATCCCGAGCGTCTTTCAGCCCTCAGTGATCGAGCCGGGCGCCTCGATCCTCTCGCAGATGCTAGAGCTGGAAGCCCCGATCGCCAGCATGAGCTTTTTCCCCTGTTTTCCCGCGACCGATTTCGTGGATTGCCGCCCCTCGATCCTTGCCTATGCCGATGAAGCGCGCGACGCCGACGCGGCAGCAGATGCGCTTTTGGCCGCAGTCAACGGCTTCGAGGCTGATTTTGCGGGCAAGCTTTATGCGCCCGACGAGGCGGTGCGCGAGGCCATGCAGATTGCGCGGAGCGCCGGGCGGCCGGTGGTCATCGCCGACAGTCAGGACAACCCCGGCGCGGGCGGCAGCTCGGACACCACCGGCCTCTTGCGGGCGCTGGTCGCAGCGGATGCGCAAAACGCGGCCATCGGCCTGATCCATGATCCCGAAACCGCCCGCTTGGCGCATCAGGCAGGCGTCGGCGCAGTTGTGCGGCTGGCGGTCGGCGGACGCTCGGGCCTTGAGGGTGACGCGCCCTTTGAGGCCGAGTTCACCGTCGAGGCTCTCTCTGACGGGAAGGTGCTGGCAACCGGGCCGGTGGTCGGCGGGTTGCAGATCAATCTCGGCCCCTCGGCCTGCCTGCGGATCGGCGGGGTGCGGATCGCGATTTCCTCCCGCCGGGCGCAGATGCTGGATCTCAGCTATTTCCGCGCCGTCGGGATCGAGCCCAGCACCGAGCAGATTCTCGTCGTCAAAAGCATCGCCCATTTCCGCGCTGATTTCGCGCCGATCTGCGCGGCGGTCCTGATCGCCATCGCCCCGGGCGCGATGATCGTCGATCCCGGCGCGATGGAGTGGAAGCACCTTGCGCCGGGATTGCGGCTGCGCCCGCTTGGCGAAGGCTTTGTGCCACAGAACGCGGCCTGACCTCGCGCCCCATCTCACAACAAAAGAAACAAACCCAACAGGATCAATCATATGAACTGCCGATCACTCTCGCGCCTTCTGGGCGGCACTGTGCTTGCTTTGACGCTGGCCACGCCCTTTACCCTGCCCGCTCAGGCTGACGAAGTCCTGCGCATCGTGCTGGATTCCGACCTGCCGTCGCTCGATCCCAGCCAGACGACCGCGACGGTCGTGACCGATTTCGGCCATATGGTCTTCGAGACCTTGTTTGCTATGGACGCTGCAGGCCAGCCCCAGCCGCAGATGGTCGGCGCGCATACGCTGAGCGAGGACGGGTTGGTCTATACCTTCACGCTGCGCCCAGATCTCGCCTTCCATGACGGCGCGCCGGTGACTTCGGCCGATGTGATCGCCTCGCTGGAACGCTTCTTTGCCAAGGATGCCATCGGCACGGTTTTGCAGCAGCGCCTTGCCAAGCTGGAAGCCGTGGGTGACACCACCTTCCGCATGACGCTGTCCGAGCCCTTTGGCCTGACGCTGGACGTGCTCGGGAAATATTCGCCGATCGTGCCCTATATCTATCCCGCCCGCATTATCGCCGGTGGCCCGGATGCCGTGATCACCGAGCCTGTCGGCAGCGGCCCCTATATCTATGACGCCGCCGAGACCCGTCCGGGTTCGGTCATCGTGCTCAAGCGCAACGAAGCCTATGTGCCGCGCGCCGAGCCTCAGGATGTGCTGGCAGGCTCTCATGCCGGATCGGTGGATCGGGTCGAACTGCTGACGATCCCGGACAGCCAGACCTCGGTCAATGCGCTGATGGCCGGAGAGATCGACATGATCAGCTCGATCAACCCCGATACGCTCGACCAGCTGGAAGAGGATGACGCGATCACCGTCGCGACCCGCTATCCCGCGGGCGAGACGATCCTTTTGCGCTTCAACAACCTGACCGCGCCCTTCAACGATCCGCGCGCGCGCCGCGCCTTTGCGATGGTGGTCGATCAGAACCAATATCTCGCGGTAGCGGCGGCGCGGCCGGAATATGGCAAGGTCTGCAAGTCGATCTTCACCTGCGACAGCCCCTATACCACGGATATCGGCAGCGAGGCGGTCGGCAGCCTCGATCTTGAAGCGGCCAAGGCCTTGTTGGCCGAAAGCGATTATGACGGCACGCCGATCGTCGTGCTTCAGCCGACCGACCGCCCCGGCTTGCAAGCCTATGCGCTGATCGCCGCCCAAGAGCTGCGCTCGATCGGGTTCAACGTCGAGCTTGCCGCTTCGGATTGGGCATCGCTTTTGCAGCGCCGCGCGCTCAAAGGGCCGCAGGCTGAAGGGGGCTGGAACCTCTTCGTGACGACGGCCTCGGCGGACAATATGGTCAACCCCTTCGTCAACCTGCCCGGCAATACCAATTGCGAAACCTCTTGGGCGGGCTGGCCCTGTGATGAGGCCGCGAACGCGATCCGCACCGCCTTCATGAACGCGACCACGCTGGAAGAGCGCAAGAAGCTGGCCGACGACTTCCAGGCCCGGATCTTCGAGATCATGCCCTTCGTGCCTGCCGGTCAATTCGTTCACCTTGGCGCGTGGAACAAGGACGTGGGCAATGTGATCCAAGGACCTGCCTCGCCGTTCTACGGGCTGACCAAGTCCCGCGGCGAGTGAGCGGATAAGGGGGCGCATTCATGGGGTTCATTCTCAAACGACTGATTTCGGCCTTACCGGTGGTGCCGATTGTCGCCGTCGTGATCTTCCTGCTGATCCACGCAGGCGGCAGCGATCCGGCCCGGATCCTTGCCGGTGACACCGCAACCGAGGCCTCGGTCGAAGCCTTGCGTCGCCATCTTGCCCTTGATCGCCCCCTTGGCGAACAGTTCCTTGCCTGGCTGGTGCAGCTCGGCAAGGGAGACCTCGGCACCTCGATCTTTTACCAACGCCCGGTAGCCGAGATCATTCTGGGTCGGACCGGGGCCACAGCGGCCTTGGCGCTGTCGGCGATCTTCCTGTCGGTCCTGATCGGCGTGCCCGCCGGGGCCTATGCCGCGATGCGGCTGGGCAAGCCCGTCGATAAAGCCGTGACCTTCTTTTCGGCCCTTGGCTTTTCGATGCCGATTTTCCTTGTCGCCTATTCGATGGTCTATCTGTTCTCGCTCAAACTCGGCTGGTTGCCCGCGCAAGGCTATGCGCCGCCAAGCAACGGGCTCTGGGCCTTTGTGCGCTCGCTGGCTTTGCCCGCGCTCACGCTCTCGATCTTCAATATCGCGCTTTTTGCCCGCGTCAGCCGCGCGACGGTCTCGGATATGCTCAAGCAGGACTTCATCCGCACCGCCGCCGCGAAGGGCGCCTCGCCCCGCCGCATCCTGTTCGTCCATGCGATGCGCGCCGCAGCCGTGCCCATCGTGACGCTGATCGGCACGACCTTCGCCGGGCTGATCGGAGGCGTGGTCGTGACCGAAAGCCTCTTCAATATCCCCGGCCTTGGCCGCCTTGTGACCGAGGCGATCCTGAAGCGCGACTTTCCCATCATACAAGGGCTCGTCCTGATGACGTCCGTTCTTTATGTGATGATCAACCTTTGCATTGATCTGATCTGCGCAGCCCTTGACCCGAGGCTGGCCCGATGAGCGCGCAAACCCGAAACTGGCCGCGCGCCATGGTCAGCGACCCCTTGACGGCGGCGGCGCTGTTGATCCTGACCACGCTGGTCCTGCTTGCCGCCGCCGCCCCGTGGATTTCCCCCGTCGATCCGACTTTCGTCGACGCCACCGCCCGGCTGCGTCCGCCCTCGGCCGAGCACTGGCTGGGGACGGATCGGGTGGGCCGCGACATCTTGTCCCGAGCACTTCATGGCGCGCGGATCTCGCTGTCGGTCGGTGCGCTGGTCACGGTCGTGGCCTTGTCGATCGGCGTGACGCTTGGCCTGCTCGCGGGCTATGTCCGGATGCTCGACGGCATCATCATGCGCGTCATGGACGGGCTGATGGCGATCCCCTCGGTCCTTCTGGGCGTCGCCGCACTGATGGCCTTTGGCAGCACCCCGCAGGCCTTGGTTCTAGCGATCACCCTGCCGACCCTGCCCGAGATCGCGCGATTGAGCCGCAGCCTTGCCCTGACCATCCGCACCGAGCCCTTCATCGAGGCAGCCGTCATGGCGGGCACGCGCACGCCCATGCTGCTCTGGCGCCACATCCTGCCCAATGCCGCAGCCCCGCTGATCGTTCTGGCAAGCTATGTCTGCGCCTCTGCCATCATCGTCGAGGCGGTGCTGAGCTTTCTCGGGATCGGCACGCCCTCGGAACAGGCAAGCTGGGGCAATATGATTGCGGAAGGCCGCAGCTCGTTTCAGCGCGCGCCTTGGGTGGTTTTCGTGCCGAGCATCCTGCTTGCGCTGACCGTTCTTTCCATCAATCTGATCGGCGACCGCCTGCGCGATGTGACCGATCCTCTGCGTCTGGGAGGCCGGTGATGACCATGGCACATGCACTTGCGTCGAACGCGGCCCCGCTTGCACCCGTCCTCAGCCTGCGCGGCGTCACCATCGCTCTGCCCGAGGGCGCGGACCGTCCCCATGCGGTCGAGGAAATCAGCTTCGATCTCGCGCCCGGCGAAATCCTCTGCGTCGTCGGCGAATCCGGTTCGGGCAAATCCGCGACCTCTTTTGCTGTGATGAACCTTCTGGCGCGGGGCATGAATGTCACCTCAGGGCAGATCCTGTTCAACGGTGACGATCTTTTGGCCTTGCCGACCGAGGCGCGCCGCAAGCTCTCGGGTCAGGCGCTTTCGATGATCTTTCAAGAGCCGATGACCGCGCTTAATCCGGTGCAAAGCGTCGGCCAGCAGATCGAGGAAGTGCTGGTCATCCACGAGCCTGGCCTCTCGCGCGCGGCGCGCCGGGCGCGGATGCTCGAGATGCTGGCCTCGGTGCATCTGCCCGACCCCGCCGCCATCGCCAAGGCGCGTCCGCATCAGATCTCGGGTGGGCAGCGGCAGCGGGTGATGATCGCGATGGCGCTGATCCTGAACCCCTCGGTGTTGATCGCCGACGAGCCGACGACCGCGCTTGATGTGACCACGCAAAAGCAGATCCTGAAGCTGATCGACAATCTGCGCCGCGCGAGCGGAGCGGGCGTTCTTTTCATCACCCATGACATCGGCGTGGTGCGCGAAATCGCGGATCGGGTCATCGTGATGCGCGGCGGCAAGATCGTCGAGGCAGGCCCCGCCGATCAGGTGCTGAACAACCCGCGCGAGGCCTATACTCAGCAGCTGATCGACGCCGTCCCGCCGCTGGAACCGCCTCCGCCCCGCGCCTTGCCCGAAGGTCCAACGCTTCTCGAGATCAACCGCCTTGGCAAAGCTTTTGGTGGCGGCTTTTGGTCCAGCCGCCGGGTCGATGCCGTTCGCGACATGGATCTGCGCCTCTCGCAAGGCGAGGTGCTCAGCATCGTGGGCGAATCCGGTTCGGGCAAAAGCACCTTGGCCCGGATCGTCGCGGGGCTGGTGCCGCCCACGTCGGGCAGCATTGCGCTGGCGCACAGCCCGCATGGCGCATCCAGCCGCAAGCAGCGCGTCCAGATGGTCTTTCAAGACCCGAACCGCTCGCTCAATCCGCGCATCCGCATCGGCGCCTCGCTGATCGAGGGGCCGATGAATGCGGGCGTGTCGCGGGCGAAGGCGCTTGATCGCAGCGCACAGTTGATCGCGCGGGTCGGCCTCGATCCTTCGGCGCTGCAACGCTATCCGCATCAGTTCAGCGGCGGCCAGCGCCAGCGCATCTGCATTGCACGGGCCTTGGCGATGGAGCCGGATCTGCTGATCGCCGACGAGGCGGTTTCGGCGCTGGATATGACGGTGCAGAAACAGGTCTTGGAGCTTTTGTCGGAACTTCAGCGCGAGCTCGGTTTGGGGATGATCTTCATCACCCATGATCTGCGCGTCGCAGCCCAGATCAGCGACAGGATTTGCGTGATGCAGAAGGGCCAGATTGTCGAACAGGGCCGCGCGGTCGATGTCTTTAACGCGCCCGCCTCGGCCTATACGCGCCAATTGCTCGACGCGATGCCCGGTCGCGGCACCGCCGCCTGAAGATGCGGTTGGGCGGGGTTGACCTGCCCAACCCTTGGCACAGCTTTCGTGATCCTCTGACCTCTGCCGGGCAACCGGCGGATCGCGCTTGGCCGCAGGTCAGGGCCTGAAAGCGGCGCCACCCCGAATATCCGCGGACGCCCCCAAGCGCCCACAACCAACACCCCAATCGCGGCGGAGACCCCTATGAACGCGCCCACAGATTTCGACCGGCTGGAGATCGGCTATGACATTCCCGCGCGTCCGGGCATGGCCGAGGCCGATATTCAGACGCCCTGTCTGGTGCTTGATCTTGATGCGCTCGAGCGCAACATCCGCAAGATGGGCGCTTATATTCGGGCCCATGGAATGCGCCACCGGGCGCATGGCAAGATGCACAAATCGGTCGATGTGCTGAAACTGCAAATCGAACTCGGCTGGGCCTGCGGGGTCTGCTGCCAGAAAGTCTCGGAAGCAGAGGCATTCGCGCGCGGCGGCATCACCGATATTCTGATCTCGAACCAAGTGCGCGATCCGCTTAAAATCGACCGGCTGGCGCGCCTGCCCCAAACGGGGGCGCAGGTGACGATCTGCATCGACGATCTGGCCAATGTCGCCGAGCTCTCCGCCGCAACCCAGCGGCATGGCACGGAGCTCGACTGTTTCGTTGAGCTCGATTGCGGCGCGGGGCGCTGCGGGGTCGGCACGCCCGCCGAGGTGGTCGAGATTGCCAAAGCAATCGCCGCCGCGCCGGGTTTGCGCTTTGCCGGGCTTCAGGCCTATCAGGGCTCGATGCAGCACATCGCAGACCATGCCGGGCGCAAGGTCCTGCTTGATGTGGCGATCGCGCAGGTCAAAGAGGTGGTTGCGGCGCTGACGTCCCAAGGTCTTGCGCCCGAAATCGTATCGGGGGGCGGCACGGGCTCTTATTCCTTCGAGACCAATTCGGGCGTTTATACCGAGCTGCAATGCGGCTCATATGCTTTCATGGATGCTGATTACGGTCGCATTCTCGATGCCTCTGGCCAGCGCATCGACGCCAGCGAATGGGAGAATGCGCTTTTCCTTCTGACCAGCGTCATGAGCCACGCCAAACCGCATCTGGCGGTTGTTGATGCGGGATTGAAGGTGCAATCGCTCGACAGCGGTCTGCCGGTCGTTTTTGGTCGGGACGATGTCAAATATATCCAATGCACCGACGAGCATGGCGTGATCGAGGACCCGCAGACCGTCCTGGCGATCAACGAAAAGCTGCGACTGGTTCCGGGGCATTGCGACCCGACCTGTAACCTGCACGATTGGTATGTCGGCGTTCGCAATGGCGTGGTCGAGACGCTTTGGCCGGTCTCGGCGCGCGGCAAGGCCTATTAGAGATCGGCGCGGCGCAGGCGGGCGCTTGCCTAGCTGCGCCCGGCCGTGCGCAGCGGGCGGCTCTGGCGCAGGAATTTCAGAAAGGTCAGAACCTCGGCTGAGGTATTGCCGCGCTCCCAAACCGCCGTGATCGGGAGCTTGTCCTGCATGTCCACCAGCTTTCGCGTTACAAGCCCCGGGCGCGGAATGTCCCCGATGCAGCTTGAATAGATCGCAACCCCCGCCCCGGCGAGCACGAGACCAAAGATCCCGTCGCTGCTGGTCGCCTCAAGCGAAATATCGGGAAAGAAGCCGCGCGCGCGGCATTCCGCGAACACCTGTTTGCGAAAGATGATCCAGCTGTCGCCGGTCCCGAAGACGAATTTCTCGGCCCGCAAATCGCGCAGGGTCAAGGCGTCACGCGCCGCAAGCGGATGTTTATCGGGCAAGATGACGACATATTCGTTTTCGTCGAAGGTCAGGCTGCTGGTTTGCGGCTGGTCCCAAACCCCGTAGAGAAAGCCCACGTCGATATGGCGCTGCAAGATCGCCTCATGCTGGTGAATCGTCGGCATGAAGGTCAGATCGAGATAAAGTTCGGGATGCACGACATTGAATTCCCTTAGGAAATGCGGCAACCCACCGTTGATCGCAAAATCGGTATAGGCGAGCCGCAACTCACCGCGCACCCCGCGCGCCGCCTTGCGCGCGCGCTCGACCGCGAGATCGATCTGAGCGGTTACCGAAGAGATCCCCTCAAGAAACACCCGCCCCGCCTCGGTCAGCTCGACCCGCCGGGTCGAGCGCACCAGAAGCGGCGCGCCGATATGCTCTTCGAGCTGCTGGATCGTCTTGGTGAGCGCGGGCTGTGCGATGCGCAGACTTTCCGACGCGCGCCGGTAATGCAGCTCTCGTCCCAGCGCGGCGAAGGCCCGCATATGGCGCAGATCAAGGCTCATGGCGGCACCTTCATTCATTCCCTTTGATTATCAATATTGCACAAACCAATATTTCACAACGCAAGCATTTGCGCGGATCATCAGAGACCACAGGCCGCAGAGCCTGACCACAGAAGACCAAAAACGTTTCAGGGAGGATTGGCATGACAGGCCATTATGGCTCGCGGTGCAAGGTGCACAGGCAATCGAGATATCGCGCATCACCATCCCGGACGGACTGAGACCGGCGCCCGAGAGCCCCTCTCTCGGCGCGACAGACAGCGACCGGCTGCGGCCAATCGGCACGCGGCAGCGGGTAGGCCCCGCCCGATCCGGATCGCTGGTCCCATCATCACTCGAAAGGATCAGACATGACTGCAAGTCCAGAGGATCAGACCTCTCCGACCACACTTCGCAAAGTCATCCGCGCAGCAGCCATGGGCAATTATGTCGAATGGTTCGATTTCGCCGTCTACGGCTTTCTTGCCACGACGATTGCCAATCAGTTTTTCCCCAGCGAGAGCGTCAGCCTTGGCCTCTTGAAGACCTTCGGCGTCTTTGCCGTGGCCTTTGCCATGCGCCCGCTCGGAGGCATGTTCTTTGGCGTCTTGGGCGACCGGATCGGGCGCAAGCAGATCCTGTCGCTCACCATCTTGCTGATGGCAGGCGCGACGACACTTATCGGGCTTTTGCCGACACACGCCAGCATCGGCATCGCCGCGCCGATCCTGCTGACCGTGCTGCGCTGCCTTCAGGGCTTTTCGGCGGGCGGCGAATATGCCGGCTCCATCGCTTATGTCATGGAGCATTCCCCGCGCGACAAGCGGGGCTGGTATGGCAGCTTCATCCCGGTTTCGACCTTCAGCGCCTTCGCTTCGGCAGCCGCTCTGGTCTTCTTGCTTGAACACAGCCTCTCGGCGGATGCGATGGCGAGCTGGGGCTGGCGTGTGCCCTTCCTGATCGCGGCACCGCTGGGGCTGATCGGGATCTATCTGCGCCTGCGCATGGAGGAGACCCCGGTCTTCAAGGCGCTGGCCGCCGAGGACAACACCCATGCCCATTCGCCCTTGCGTGAAACCCTGCAAAGCCAGAGCCGCCTGATCCTGCGCCTTGGCGCCTTCATCTCGCTGACCGCGCTGTCGTTTTACATGTTCACCACCTATTTCGCGACCTATCTGCAGGTCGTCGGCGGGCTCTCCCGTCCGAGCGCGCTGCTGGTCACCCTGACCGCTCTGGTCTTCGCCGCGGCCTTTTGCCCGCTGGCAGGCAAGCTTTCGGATCGCTTTGGTCGGCGCAAGACGATCATGTTCGTCTGTGGCTGGCTTCTGGTGATGGTGATCCCCGCCTTCGCGCTGGCCAGTTCCGGTCAATTGCTGCTGGCAATCCCGGGGGTGATCCTGCTCGCGATCGGCGCCTTGACCGCCAATGTCGTGACGGCAGCCCTGATGAGCGAGACCTTCCCGACCCGCACCCGCTACACGGCCTCGGCATTCACCTACAATATGTCCTACACGCTCTTTGGCGGTACCGCACCCCTGATGGCGACCTGGCTGATCAACGCGACCGACAACAACCTCTCTCCGGCGATCTATCTGATGGCGGTCGCGGTTCTGGCAGCGGCGGGCGGCCTGATGCTGCGCGAGACCTCGCGGATCTCGCTGGTCGATGAGGTCGAGGACAATTCGGCCAGCCAAACCGCGCCTTATTCCATGCAGCGCTCGGCACGCTAGCGCGCTGTTCTTCCCGGCCGGATCACGCGACCGAACTCCCGGCTGGGAAGGCTCCCCCTCCCCCAATCAGAAGGAAGATCCCATGCAACCCGCTGTTGAAATCGAGGTTGACGAGGCAAGCGGCATCTGGCGCACCGACGGTCTGCCCATGGTCTATGTGCCGCGCCATTTCATGGTGAATATGCACCGCGAAATCGAGACCACCCTTGGCCGCGAGACCTATGCGGCGGTGCTCGACCGCTCTGGCGCGAAATCGGCGCGGCATTGGTGCCAGCGTCAGGCCGATCTGCTCGGCACCGATGAGCGCGAGGTTTTCGAGCATTATCTGCGCCGCCTCTCGGAGCGCGGCTGGGGCCGCTTCACCATCGAGGCGCTGGATCTCGAGCGGCTGACGGCAGAGATCACCTTGCGAGACTCGATCTATGTCCTTGAAAGCGACGGCGCGGCCAAGGCGCCGGTCTGCTATATCTTCGAGGGTTTCCTCATCGGCGCGATGCAGTTCATCTGCGACGCGCAGGGCGTCACGCCCGGTGAAATCACCTGTCGCGAAACCCAATGCGCGGCCATGGGCGCAACCGAGTGCCGCTTCGAGCTGAGCTGCCATCCGGCGGCCTGAGCCGGGGCCTCAGGCCCTTCGCGTCCCATCCCTTCAGCACCCCTGACCACCCTGCCCGCCCTGTCGCGGCGCGGCCCCCTTTGTCACGAATTGGAAGACATCATGAAAGACAATGCCACCCGGCTTTATGAAAGCGCGATCGTCATCGACGGGCTCATCATCTCGAAATGGAGCGGCCCGCTTTTCGCCGAAATGCAAAAGGCCGGTCTGACGGCGGCGAATTGCACCTGCAGCGTCTGGGAAAACTTCAGCGAAACCGTCGCCAATATCGCGCAGTGGAACGGCTGGTTTCGCGAGCATGGCGATCACATCGTCAAAGCGACCAGCGTTGCCGACATCCGCAACGCCAAGGCGGCTGGCAAGACCGCGGTCATCCTTGGTATGCAAAACACCTCGGCCTTCGAGGACAAGATCAGCTATGTCGAGATCCTCAAGACCCTGGGCGTCGGCATTGCCCAGATGACCTATAACACCCAGAACTGGGTCGGCAGCGGCTGCTATGAAAGCCGCGACAGCGGTCTTTCGGATTTCGGCCATGATGTCGTGGCCGAGATGAACCGCGTCGGTATGCTCTGCGATCTCAGCCATGTCGGGCCGAAAACCTCGCGCGATGTAATCGACGCCTCAACCGCGCCCGTCGCCTATTCGCATTGCCTGCCCTCGGGGCTCAAGACCCATCCGCGCAACAAATCCGACGAGGAGCTGCGCTATATCGTTGAAAAGGGCGGCTTTGTCGGCGTCACCATGTTCCCGCCCTTCCTGGCCAAAGGGGTGAATGCGGATATCTCGGATTACGTCGCCGCGATGGATTATGTGATCAATCTTGTCGGCGAGGATGCCGTCGGCATCGGCACGGATTTCACCCAAGACTATGGCCCGGACTTCTTCGACTGGCTCAACCACGACAAGGGCTTTGGCCGCAAGCTGACCTCGTTCGGCGAGATCATCAACCCCGAGGGTTTCCGTCTGGTCCGCGATTTCCCCAATATCGCCGATGCGATGAGCCGGGCGGGCTGGGGTGATGCGAAAATCGAAAAGGTGCTCGGATTGAACTGGCTTGCGCTGCTCGATCGGGTCTGGCGCTAAAAGCGCAAGCTCAGCCCGTCAGCGCGGGTTACCCCCCGCCCGATCCCGTAAGGGACAGCGTGGCGGGACCCCAAAAACCGCGCCCGTTCCCGTGGCCGAAAGCGGGTACGGGCGCAATTCGGGCAGGTCAGCCGGTCCGATCCGGCGCCCGATACCCTCGGAAGCGCCGCTCTGACCAGCCGCGCGGCCCATGATGAACGAGCTCGCGCGCTGAGGATGCCAAAGCTCACGCAGCCCGGGGCTCACGCCATCACGGCGCGCTCGTCGTCCCGGTCAAAGCCGCTTCGCGATCTCCCCCAGCCCGCGCGCCCATCAACGGCCCCCACTGCTGCGCGGATAGGCCAAATGCTCAAGAAAATCCCCTTGCTCAGACTCCGCGAGACCCGCACTATACCGAGGATTGAGTAACCAGGTCTTTCCCATTGACATTCAAATTCTTGCACACCGCCGATTTGCACCTCGATTCCCCCCTGAAGGCTCTGGCGCTGCGAGACCCGGATCTGGCCGAGACGGTCGGGACGGCGACAAGAACAACCCTCACCCGGATCGTCGATCTCTGCCTTGAGGAAGAGGTCGATGCGCTGCTCATTGCAGGAGACCTGTGGGACGGGAAATACAGCTCGACCAAGACCCCGCGCTTTCTCAAGACCGAACTCAATCGGCTCGACGCGGCTGGGATTGCCTGCTTCATCATTCGCGGCAACCATGATGCGGAATCCAAGCTGAATGCCGAGCTCGACATGCCCGCGAATACCGTGGTCTTCACCGCGCGCGACCGCACCCGGACATTTCGCGCGGGCGATATGGACATCGCCGTCCACGGGCTGAGCATGCCGACGCCCCATGTCAGCGAAAGCCTGCTGCCGAAATATCCGCAACCTGTGCCCGGTGCGTTCAATATCGGCATGATGCATACAAGCCTGAACGGCAGCGCCGATCACAGCCCCTATGCGCCCTGCGCGCTCGCCGATCTCGACGCCTTTGGCTACGGGTATTGGGCGCTTGGCCATATCCACAAACGCGCGGAATATCACGGCGCGGCCACCGTGGTCATGCCCGGCACGCCGCAGGGCCGCGATATCGGCGAGGCGGGCGAGACCTCGGTTTCACTGGTCACGGTTCAGCCCGATGGGACCATCCGCGTGACGCCGCGCTCGGTCGCGGGGGTGCGCTTTGAGAAGATCGCGGTGCCCCTTGACGGGATTGACGAGTGGTCGGGGATCATCGCCGCCATGTCATCCGCGCTCAGGGGGCAGGCCGCGGAGCCCGTGACGGTCGATGCCGTGATCCTGCGTCCTGTCCTCTCCGGGCGCTCGCGCTTGGCCTGGCGCATCCGGCGCGACCTCGACAGTCTGACGGACGAGGCCCGGGTGATTGCCGAGGGGTTTCCCGCGCTTTGGATCGACAAGCTGGAACTTCAGCTCGATGAGACCGAGGATCCGGCGATCAGCCAATTGCCCGCCGATCTGGTCGCGCTGGTGCAGGGCGGCCTTGTCGGCGATCCGGCGCTGGCCCAAGCGATCGGAAACGCCACCGAGGAATTTCTCTCTGATCTGCCCGCCGATTTGCGCGCTCTGCTGGGAGAAACGCCAGATCAGATCACCGCGCAATCCGCGTGCCTGCTGCGCCGCGGCGCCGAGGATCTGCTGACACGTCTCTCGATTTCGGCGGAGAGCGAATAATGCGCCTTGACCATTTGAACCTGACCCGTTACGGGCGATTCACCGATTCGCAGATCAACTTCCCCGCACCTGCGGCAGAAGGGCCTGATTTGCATATTGTCTTCGGTCCGAATGAGGCAGGGAAATCGACATTGTTCTCGGCCTGGCTTGACCTTCTCTTCGGCATTCCCACCCAGACGCGCTACAGTTTCCTGCACGCTGGCCCCACGATGGAAATCGGCGCGAAGATCCGCCATGCAGGCGGCGCGGTTGAGGTCGTCCGCCGCAAGGGCCGGGGCACGACGCTTTCCGATCGCGCGGGCAATGCTTTGCCCGACAGCACGCTGACGGCCGCGCTTGGCGGGCTGACGCGCGACGGCTATTCGGCAATGTTCTCGCTCGACGACGAGACGATCGAACAGGGCGGCGAGTCGATCCTGTCGAGCGGGGGAGAGCTTGGGCAGCTTCTGTTTTCGGCGAGCGCCGGGCTCTCTGGGCTGACGCGTCAGCTCGACGATCTGCGCGACGGACTCGACGGGTTCCACCGCAAAGGCAAGCGCAGCGGCACGCTTTATGAGGGCAAGAAGCGGCTCGAAGAGCTGGCGAAAACCGCCCGCGCTCTGGAAACCACCGCCGCTGAGCAAAAGCGCCGCAGCCGCGAGCTCGACAGCGCCCAGAAGGACTGGCGCGCGGCCAAGGCGCGCGAAGGCGCGACCCGCCGCGCGCTCGAAGAGGTCCAGGCCGCGCTGAACGCCTTGCCGCTTGAGCGGATGCTGGCCGAGGCAAAGACCCGGCTGGCCGAGCTTGGCGCCCTGCCCGATGCGGGCAAGGCCGAGACCACGGAACTCGCCGGGCTCGAGCGCGACAAGGCCCGGCTTGATGAGCGCCGCGCGGCGCTGCTGCGCAATGCCGCCGATCTGGAAGAAAAGCTGCGCCATCTGACGGCCGATCCCGTGGCGCTGGCCGAGGCCGAGGCGATCCTCGCTGCCGAGGCCCTGCGCGCCGAACATGACAGCGCGCTGAAGGACCTGCCCCGCCGCAGGCAAGAGCTGGCAGAGCGCGCGCAGGCGATTGCCGCGCTGCTGGCCGATCTGGGCAAGCCCGGTGCGAACCCGGCCGATCTGATCTTGCCGCCCGGCCTGCCCGCGCAGATCCGCGGACTGTTGAACCAGCGCTCGGGCCTGATGCAAGCCGCCGCGAGCGCCGCCGACGAGGCGCGAAAGGCGGCAAAGCATCTGGAGACAGAGCGCGCGCGGCTGGGGGACATCGGCGCGATTGGTGAGGGCGAAACCGGCGCACGCCTCGCCGCCCTTCTGTCGCGGATCGAGGCCAGCGACCCGGCCCAGAAACGTAGGCTTGGTCTGCGCGAACGCGACGAGGCCGCAGTGAAACTGCAGGCGGCGCTCGACGGGCTCGCGCCCTGGCGCGGCGATGCCGATCAGCTCGCCGCGCTCCCCGTGCCTGCACAATGGCAGGTCGACAACTGGCGTGGCCTGCTGGAAAAAACCCGGCAAGACGAGGCCGATTCTTTGCGCGATCTGCGCCACCAGGAAGACGGCCTTGCCGCGCTGCGCAGCGCTTTGGATGGCGATGAGAACGCTCCTCTTGGCCTCAACCTCGCGGATGCGGCCGAGGCGCGCGCGCGCCGTGAGGCGCTGTGGGCCAGCCATCTCGCGACCTTGTCCCCGGCAAGTGCTCAGGCTTTTGAGGCCGCATTGCGCGCAGATGACCAGTTCACCGCGCTGATGGGGGACGCGATCGCACGACGGCAACGGATCGAAGAGGCTCAGGCAGAGCTTCGCGCCGGGACGCTTGCGCTAAGTCAGACAAAGGCGCGCCATGGCCACGCGGTCGCGGCGCGGCAAGAGCTCAAGACCACCATCGAGGCCAGCTGTGACAGCCTCGGCCTTGCCGGCGCGGGGTTCCCGGACCTCGAACGCTGGCTGAGCCTGCGAATCGAGGCGCTTCGCTTGCGCGACATCTTTCGCGCTGCGCAAGCGACGCTGTCGCGCGCAGAGGACGAGCTGGCGCAAGCGGCCTCCTCGCTCGCGCGCGCCTTGGACAAGACCCCGTCCGCCGCAGCCGATGCCTTCGATCTGCTTCTTGCCGAAGCACAAGCCCTTCACCGCAGCGCCGAGAAGCGTCAAGAGGCGCGCACTCACCTGAACCGCCTGCGCAGCGACGCCCAAGAGCGTGACGAAGACAACAGCCGCGCTCAGGACGAATTTGCAGCGTGGCAAGCCGCCTGGGATGGGGCCTGCGCGGGTTCGGTGCTCGCCGCCCTGCCCCGCGACAGCGCGCGGGCAGCCGATCTGCTCGATCTGCTGGACGATCTGGCGGGACAGGCGCGCGACGAGGCCGGTCTGGCGCATCGCGTGCGCGCGATGGAACAGAACCGAGATCAGTTCATCGCGGCAAAGGCGGCGATCCTTGCCGCGCTCGACCTGCCCGAGACGGCGCTTTGGACAGAGGCGCTCACCCGCCGCGACAGAGCTTTCGCGACCGAAATCGAGCGGCAAAAGCTTCAGGACCAGCGCACGGGCTTGCAAGAGGATCTGCGCCAGACCGACAGCGATCTCGCTGCCCAAAAGGCGACGCTGGACGGCTTGGCCGCGCGGATGGGCTGGTCTGAGGCCACCGGCGGGACACTGCTTGAACGGATCGAGGCTTGCATTGAGGCCACGCGGCTACGCGCCGAAATCGCGCGTCTCTCGGGTGAGTTGCAAAGCCGCCCGGCACCGGATGAGGCCACGCCGGATGAGCCCGCCCCCGACGAGGCGACCCTGCGCGGGCGTGCCAGCCAGCTTGCGATTTCGGTCGAGGAAGAGCGGCAGGAAACCGAGCGGTTGCAAGGGCTTGCCTCGGATGCACAGCACGCGCTTGACCAGATCGGCAGCGATGATGCCTTGGCGCGCAACTTAGCCGAGCGCGAGAACCTGGGGCTCTCGCTCAAAGAGCAGGCCCGGGACCACCTTTCCCGCCGCTTCGGCCTGATCGCGCTGGAGATCGCGCTGCGCCGCTACCGCGACAGCCACCAAAGCGCGATGTTGGCGCAGGCCTCCCATGCCTTCGAGCGGCTCAGCCGCGGCGCCTATCCCTCGCTTTCTGTCGTCACCCAAGGCAACAGTGACCGGCTGGTTGCGGCGGGACGACGAGGCGCGACGCGGATGGCGGCGGATATGTCGAAAGGCACGCGGTTCCAGCTTTATCTGGCGCTGCGGATCGCGGGCTATCACGAGCTGGCCAAGACCCGTGCGGCGGTGCCCTTTATCGCCGATGACATTATGGAAACCTTTGACGATGACCGGGCGGCGGCAGCTTTCTCGCTTTTGGGCGAGATGTCGCGCACCGGTCAGGTCATCTACCTGACCCATCACCGCCATTTGTGCGACATCGCACAGGCCGCCTGCCCCGGCGCGCGCGTGATCGACCTACAATCCCTTTGAAAGCGAACGACCTATGCAAGACCTCACGGTTGACACCGATTCTGTCCGGGACTCTGCTGTCCCGGCCTCGGACGCCGAAACCGATGCCGTAACCGGGGCCGCCACTGAGGCTGAAACGCCCGCGCGGCTGATGCTCGAGGTCAGCGCCGCCACCAAGGTCAACTTCGCGACCGCCCAGAATGATGTCGCGGTGGTGAAGGCGATCACGATCACGAACCCGCTCGATCACGCGGTCTCTGGCCTCAAGTTGACCCTGAGCGCCGCGCCCGCGATCCTGCGCGAGAAAAGCTGGACGATTGACCGGATCGCCGCAGGCGGCTCGGTCACGTTGCCGAACCTCGACACCACACTCGATCCGGTCATTCTCGGCGGTCTTGACGAGGCCGAGACCGGGCAGCTGCGTTTCCATCTTGAGGGCGACGGCCTTGAGGATGTCACCCTGACCCTGCCGGTCGAGATGCTGGCGCGGGACGAATGGGGCGGGCTTGCCGAGATGGATACCGTGCTTGCGGCCTTCGTCTCGCCGAACCAGCCCTATGTCGCCCGGATCCTCAAGGAAGCCGCGCGACTGCTCGAGGCGGCGGGGCATTCTGGCGCAATCGACGGCTATCAAAGCGATGATCCGGGTCGGGTCTGGATGCTTGCGGGCGCGATCTGGTCGGCGGTGACCGCGCATGGCCTCACCTATGCGGTGCCGCCCGCCTCCTTCGAGCAGGTCGGGCAGAAGGTCCGGATGCCCGAGCGGATCGCGGCCGAGGGGCTTGCGACCTGTCTCGACACCAGCCTGCTCCTTGCGGCGGCCTTCGAGGCGGCGGGGTTGAACACGGCGCTGCTCTTTTCGCAAGGTCATGCCTGGACCGGGGTCTGGCTGGTCAAGCGCGACTTCGGCCAGCTGGTTGAGCCCGATGTGATCGAACTGCGCAAGGCGGTCGTCGCGCGCGAATTCGTCCCGATCGAAACCACCCTGCTCACCCATCGCCCGAGCGCGGGCTTTGAGGACGCCGTCGCACTGGGTCGCGACCGTCTGGGCGAGGCCCATGAGACCGAGTTTCTTCAGGCCGTCGACATCAACCGCGCCCGCGCCGCCCGCATCCGCCCGCTTGCCAGCCATCAGACCGCGGGCGAGACCCCGGTGGATGAGGTTGC
The DNA here is from genome assembly GCF_000444995.1 of Paracoccus aminophilus JCM 7686. Classification (NCBI taxonomy): domain Bacteria; kingdom Pseudomonadati; phylum Pseudomonadota; class Alphaproteobacteria; order Rhodobacterales; family Paracoccaceae; genus Paracoccus; species Paracoccus aminophilus. Next base: position 1,760,363 of record NC_022041.1, read on the forward strand.
CGCCGTCGCCGCCGCCTTGCCGAAACCGCTCGATTTTGGCCTTTTGCCGGGCGAGCGGATCGAAGCGGAGCCGGATACCGCGCTTGGCCGGATCGAGCGGTGGCAGCGCAAGTTGCTCGACCTCTCGCTTGGCAACAAACTGCTGAACTTCAAGGATGCGCGCAGCACGATCCCCTTGATCTGCCCCGATCTCGCCGGGGTCGAGGATCAGCTCGCGGAGGGCACCGAGTTCCGCCTGCTCGCCCTGCGCGATGAACAGGCGACCGCCGGGCGCGATCTCAGCCCCGCCGAGGCGCGCCAGATCGAGCTTGGCGTCGCCGAAGAGGCTTTGGCACGCAAGCAGCTATCGGTTCCGCTGACCGCCACGGAAATGAGCGGGCGGCTTACGGATCTGTTCCGCAAGGCGCGCCTCGACATGGCCGAGGGCGGCACCAATACGCTGTTCCTTGCCATGGGGTTCTTGCGCTGGAAACGCACGGACCGCGACCCACGCAGCTATCGCGCGCCGGTCCTGCTGATCCCGGTCCGGCTTGATCGCCGCTCGGCCCAGTCCGAATTCCGCCTCTCGCTCTTTGAAGATGAGGTGCGGGTGAACTTCACGCTTCTCGAAATGCTCAAACGCGATTTCGAGCTGCGCCTGCCCGAGCTTGAGGGCGAGTTGCCGCGCGATCAAAGCGGGCTCGACATTCCCCGCATTCTCGACCTGCTGCGCCAGCGCGTGCGCGATGTCGCGGGCTTTGAGGTCGTCGAAGAGGCCGCGCTTTCGACCTTTTCCTTCGCCAAATATCTGATGTGGAAGGATCTGGTCGACCGCACTGACAGCCTGCGCGAAAACCCGATGGTCGCACATCTGGTCGATAATCCCGATCAGGCCTTTGCCGAAGCCGCCGAGCCGATGCCCGCGCCGCGCGACATCGACCAAAAGCACAGCCCGGGCGATTTTCTGGCGCCGCTGCCTGCAGACAGTTCGCAGCTTGCGGCGGTAGCCGCAGCCGCCGCGGGGCGGAATTTCGTGCTGATCGGGCCGCCGGGCACGGGCAAAAGCCAGACCATCACCAATATCATCGCCGATCAGCTCGGGCGCGGGCGCACGGTCCTGTTCGTTGCCGAGAAATCGGCGGCGCTCGATGTTGTCCATCGCCGCCTGTCGCAGCTTGGTCTCGGCGCGGCGGTGCTGGAACTGCATTCGAACAAGGCCGATCGCAAGAAGGTGCTGCAACAGCTCGACCGCTCTTGGGCGCGTGCGAGCAGTCAGGATGCGCAGGACTGGATCCGCGTCTCGGACGATCTCCACCTGACGCGCGATCAGCTTAATGCCTATGTCGAGGCGCTCCACCGCAAGGGCACGCAGGGGTTCAGCGTCTATGCGGCGGTTGGCCGCGCGATCCAGACCGCGCCGCCCTTCACGCTGAGCTTCGCGAACAAGGATTGCCATGACCCTCAGGCTTGGGCGGCCCTCGCCACCTTGGCCGAGAATCTGGGCGCGCTGCACAACCGGATCGCGGATCTTGACCCGAACGGGCCGATCTCGCTGCTCGACCGGGGCGAATGGTCCTTTGGCTGGCAGGACCGCTTCACGGCCGCCAGCGCGAAACTCGAAGCGACCACGCTTGGCCGCGCGCAAGCGCGTCAGACCGTCGCGACCGCGCTCGGGATGGCGGCAGAGCCCGTGACCGAGGCGATTGCGGCAGCCCTGACCCGGCTTGCCCGCGCACGGTCCGAGGGCGACGAGATCCCGCCCCTCGCGCTTGCCCAACTGACCAGTTTGCGCGAAGCTTTGCCCGCGCTAGAGGCCGCATTGGCCGAGGCGAAATCGGCGCGCGGCCAGCTCAAGGCGGATTATGCTGATGAGCTCCTCGCCGATATTCCCGTCGAGTCGCTTGATCTGCAATGGCGCGAGGCGCAGGGCAAAATCTGGCCCTTCGCCGGGATGGCCCAAAGCAAGCTGCGCAAGATGCTGCAGACCTATGCGCGCTCCGGTCAGGCCGATCCCGCCTCGGATCTCGCGGCGCTGAAACGGCTGATCCGGGCGCGCGCCGAGATCAAGGCCGCGCCATTTGTCGGTCTTCCCGGCTTTGACGGCGAGGCCTCGGACCTTGCCGCCATGCGCGCCCATCTGTCGAATGCCGCCGATTATCTGGCGCTCGAAAGCGATCTGATTGCGGCGGGCCTTCCCGCCTCCCTTTCCGCTGCACGCGACGAGCTGACCAAAGCGCACGCGGGTCGCCACGGGCCGGGGCTGCTCGCTCTTCTAGGCGCTGCGGCGAAAGAAGAAGAGGCCCGCGCCGAATTCGAGGCGCTTGGCGGTCGGGTCTCGCCCGAGGCCGCCGCATATTTGCCTGCGCTTGTGGCGCTCGCGCCCCGCTTCCCGGATTGGCTGAAATGGCGCAGCGCGCGCGAACATGCCCTTGCCTCCGGTCTCGCCCCGCTGGTCGAGGCCTTGGACCGTGGCGCGCGCGTTCCGAACACGCGGCAAGCTTTCGAGGACGCCTATCTGCGCTGGTGGCTGCCGCTCGCCATGGATGCCGCCCCGCCGCTGCGCGCCTTCGCGCAATGGCAGCATGAGGCACTGATCGCGAAGTTCCGAGAGCTCGACGCAGAGCAGGCCAAGCTCGCCGCGCAAGAAGCTTTGCGCCGTTTGGGCAATGACCTGCCCCAGAAGGACAGCGTGCCGCGCAAATCGGAACTTGGCGGTCTGCGCCATCAGATCGGGCTTGAGCGCCCGTCGAAGGCGCTTCGGGCGCTGATCTCGGAAATGCCCACGACCTTCGGGAAGCTTGCGCCTTGCGTGCTGATGTCGCCGCTCTCGGTCGCGCAATATCTGCCCGCAGGTCAGGCGCAGTTTGATCTGGTGATCTTTGACGAGGCCTCGCAAATCTCGACCTGGGACGCGATCGGCGCGATCGCGCGCGGCAAGCAGGCGATCATCGTCGGCGACCCCAAGCAGATGCCACCCTCGAATTTCTTCGGGCGCGCGGATCAAAGCGACGAGGCCGATGAGGATCTCGCGCTTTACGAAAAGGACATGCCCTCGATCCTCGACGAGGTCGCGGTCGCGGGCATTCCGACCCATCGGCTCAACTGGCATTACCGCAGCCGCGACGAGGCGCTGATCGCTTTCTCGAACCATTTCTATTACGATGGCGGGTTGGTGACCTTCCCCGCGCCCGGCGCCGAGGCGCAGGCCGTGCAGATGTATCCGGTCAAAGGCACCTATCTGCGTGGCAAAGGCCGCACCAACCCGGAAGAGGCCCGCGCCATCACCGCCTTCATCTGTGCCCGCCTGCGTGCCTGGCTGGAGCTTGATGTGGCAAAGCGTCCGACCCTTGGCGTCATCACCTTCAACCAGCCCCAGCAGGCGCTGATCCAGGATCTGCTCGACGCCGAATTGCAAAAGGACGAGCGGCTGGAATGGTTCTTCTCGGATGATCGAGACGAGCCGCTGATCGTCAAGAACCTTGAGAATATTCAAGGGGATGAGCGCGATATCATGCTGTTTTCCATCACCTATGGCCCCGACCATGCCGGCAAGATCCCGATGAGCTTTGGCGCGTTGAACGGTCAGGGCGGAGAAAAGCGGCTCAATGTCGCGGTGACGCGCGCGCGAGCGGAGCTGCATATTTTCAGCTCGATCGCTGCCGAGCAGATTGATCTCAGCCGCACCCGCTCGCGGGGCGTGGCCGATTTCAAGGCCTTTCTCGATTACGCCAAACGCGGCGCGGTCGCGCTTGGCGGGCAGGATCGCGGCTCGCTTGGAGGGGTGGATTCGCCCTTCGAAGAGGCCGTGATGGAGGCGCTGCGCATCAAGGGCTGGGACATTCGCACCCAGATCGGGGTGTCGGATTACCGGATCGATCTCGGCGTGCGTCACCCCGATCACGCCGGGGCCTGGCTTGCGGGGGTCGAATGCGACGGCGCGCGCTATCATGGCTCGGCCACGGCGCGTGACCGCGACCGCGTGCGGCAGGCGGTGCTCGAAGGGCTTGGCTGGAACATCTTGCGGATCTGGTCGACCGAATGGTTCCGCGCCCCGCAAGCGACGCTCGAGATCATCGACCAGTCCCTGCACAAGCTGCTCGACGCGGATCGCGCCCGCAGGCTGACTGAGGCCGCCAAACACGCGCAGGCATCGGCAGAGGCCAGTGAGCTGGAATCTGAGCCCGCCATGCAAGCTGAGCCGGAGGCCGCAGACCACGACGCAATGCCCGAAATCCACCTTGTGGAAGCCGCTGAGCCTGTGGACGCAGCGCCTGACGCGCCAGAGGAGGCTGCGACCGAGACCCCGGTCCCCCCTGTGCCCCATCCCCAATTTGCCGATGCGGCGCGCCCCGCGTCTGAGGGCGTTTCTGAGAGCGTTTCTGAGGCCGCGCCTACCCAAAGCAAGCCGCGGCCCGCGCTCGACCCCGATCGCTTTTTCGAGGAGAGCTATGGCCCGGTGCTTGTGCAATTGATGGCCGATCTTCTTGCCGAGCAGGCGCCCGTGACCGCCGACAATCTGGCAAAGCAGGTCACTCAGGCCCATGGCTGGCAGCGCACCGGCGGTCGGATCCGCGCCCGGATTGATCAGCTTTTGCCTGCCTTCGCGCAGAGCGATGAGGCGGGCACCGCTTTTGTCTGGCCGACATCGGGTCCGCAAGCGCGGGTGCCCTTCCGCGGCATGGCTGATCGGACGGCGCGCGACATCTCGCGTCACGAGATCGCCTCGCTTCTTGATCGGATTGGCGTTGAAGTCGCGCAAAGCGAGGATCCCGCGCTTGAGTTGGCGCGTCAGATGGGGATTGCGCGTCTGTCAAAGGACACGCGGCTTTATCTCGAGGCCTGCCTGAACTGGCACAGCTAGGGCGGGCACCCTTGGTCCCGCGACATGAGGCGATGCTGAGGGCACAAAATGCCCTCACGCCGTCCAACTTGCGGTGACCTCATGCCTTCCGGGCCCGCAGTGCCTCATTGACAGCGTAACGCCCCGCCTGCCCCGATCAGACCCCTGCCTGCGCGGAGCCTACACCGTCAGGATCTGCGCAAAGCGGCGTTCGGCAACCTCGATAAAGCGGCGCGCGGTTTCCGAGGGCGGGATGTTTTCGGGCATGGCGAAGGCGAAATGGTGGCGCAAGGGTTCCGTTAGCGGGCGGATCGCGATCGGCAGATGGGCATAATCGCGCGCCATCAACCCGTTGACCAAAGTGATGCCCAGACCATGCGCCGCGAGCGCGCAGGCGGACATGACCGAATGGGCCTCTATCCGGATCTTGGGGCGCAGGCCAAGCGACATGAACAGCAGGTCGATCTCGTGGCGGGGCTGGCGCATCTTGCCCAGAAGGATCAGCGGCTCATTCGACAGATCGCGGATCGAGATCGCCTCGCGCGCGGCCATGGGATGATCGGCGGGCATCACGCAGACCGTATCCACGGCAAAGAGCGGCGTTGAGGCAAGGCCAAGACGCTGGGTCGGCATCCGCAGAAAGCCGATCTCGGCGCGGTCGTCGAGCAGCATCCGCTCGATCGTGTCATAGGTGCCGGTATGGATTTCGACCTGCACGCGGTCGCTGATTGCGGTGAAATCGCGCATGACCTGCGGAATGATCGTCATGGTCAGGCTGGCCGGAACCGCGACGCGCAGCGTCACCATCGCCGAATTGCCCGAGCCGAGCTCGCGCGCCATGGTCGCGAGCCGCTCGTTCTGGGCCAGAACCGTCAGGATCTGCGCCCGCAAGGCGCGATTTTCCGGGGTCGGGATCAGCCGCCCGCGCTCGCGCACGAACATCGCGAGACCAAGTTCGGTCTCGATCTGGGTCAACCTCCGGCTGACCGCAGATTGCGAAATGCCCAAAACCTCCGCCGCGGCCAGCGTTGTGCCCTTGTCGCAGATGGCCTGAAAGGTCCGCAGAAGCTCTGAATCCACTATGCGTAATCCGCATTCCCTTAACCGATATTATCATAATATTGCATAGCCGCGGGTCGATTGGCAATGATCCTGCAAACAGGAAGGTAAAATCGAATGACCTACCCATGCCGGTCCGCGAAAGGGCCGTGGCGATGATCGTCTTTGTGCTGCGCCGACTGCTTCAGACAGTTCTGGTACTGCTGCTGACCTCGGTCATCGTCTTTCTTGGCGTCTATGCCATTGGCGATCCGCTGGAGATCTTGCTGCCTGCGGATGCCTCGCTGGCGGAAAAGGCGCAGGTTGCCGCCTCGCTCAAGCTCGACCAGCCGCTGCCGGTGCAATATCTGAGCTTTCTCTCTTCGGCGCTGCACGGCGATTTCGGCAATTCCTTCGTCTTCAACCGTCCCGCGCTTCAGGTGATTTTCGAGCGGCTTCCGGCCACGCTTGAGCTGACCATCACCGCGATGATCCTGTCGCTGCTGATCGGGATGCCGCTGGGGCTTTGGGCCGGGACGCGGCCGGGCTCGCGGGTCGATGAGACGGTGATGACCGGCTCGATCCTCGGCTTTTCGCTGCCGAATTTTTGGCAAGGCATGATGCTTGTGATGATCTTTTCCGTCTGGCTGGGCTGGCTGCCCTCGACCGGGCGCGGCGAGACCGGCACGATCTTCGGCATCACGACGAGCTATGCCACGCTTGACGGCATCCGCCACCTGATCCTGCCCGCGACCAATCTGGCGCTGGCACAGATCGCGCTGGTCATCCGCATGACCCGCACCGGCGTGCAGGAAACCATGCCGCTCGACTTCGTGAAATATGCCCGCGCCCGTGGCCTGTCCGAGCGGCGCATCCTGTTCGTCCATGTGTTGAAGACGATCCTCATCCCGATCATCACCATTCTCGGCGTCGAATTCGGCTCGCTGGTGGCCTTTGCTGTGGTGACCGAGACGATTTTCGCCTGGCCGGGCGTCGGCAAGCTGATCATCGATTCGATCAACGCTTTGGACCGGCCGATCATCGTGGCCTATATCCTCGTGATCGTCTGCCTCTTCAGCCTCATCAACTTCGTCGTCGACGTGCTTTATTCGGCGCTCGACCCGCGCATCCGGGGGCGTCAGTGATGGTGAGCCTTATTCCCGCCCGTCTCGCGAAAAGCGACACGATTTCCGCTCGTCTGGCACGCGGTATCCTGTCCAGCCCCAAGGCCACGATCGCGGCGATCCTCTGCGTGCTGCTGATCGCGGCCTCGCTGCTGGCGCCGTGGATTGCGCCGCAAAACCCCTATGATCTGGGCGCGATCGACTTTTTCGACAGCCGCCTGCCGCCGGGCAGCACCTCGATGGGGGGCATGACCTATTGGCTCGGCACCGATACGCAGGGCCGCGACATGCTCTCGGCGATGCTTTACGGGCTGCGCACCTCGCTTGGCGTCGGCGCGACCGCCGGGCTTTTGGCGATGCTCGTCGGCACGCTGCTCGGGCTGATCGCGGCCTATGCGCGCGGCTGGCTGGATGCGCTGATCATGCGCTTTGTCGATCTGATGCTGTCGCTGCCGACGATACTTGTCGCGCTAATGATCCTTGTGATCTTCGGTCAGGGCACGTGGAAGGTCATCCTCGCGCTGATCTTCGTGCAATGGGCCTATTTCGCCCGCGCCGTCCGCGCCGCCGCGCTGGTCGAGACCGGCAAGGATTACGTCGATGCCGCGCGCTGCCTTGGCCTTTCGCCCCTGCGCATCCTGATCTGGCATATCCTGCCCAACTGCCTGCCCCAGCTGATCGTCATCGCGACGATTCAGGTCGCAACCGCGATCGCCGCCGAGGCGACGCTGAGCTTTCTCGGCATCGGTCTGCCGATCACCGAGCCCTCGCTCGGGCTGCTGATAGCCAATGGCTATCAGGTGCTGATGGCCGGGCTTTACTGGATGAGCGTGTTCCCCGGGGTTCTGCTGCTCGTCCTCGTCTTTTCGATCAATGTCGTGGGCGACCGCCTGCGCGAGGTCCTGAACCCGAGGCTGGCGCAATGAGCGATGACACGATTCTCAAGGTCGAAGGCCTCAAAACCTGGTTCGAGACGCCCAAGGGCACGGTCAAATCCGTCGATGGCGTCGATCTCGAGCTCAAGCGCGGCGAGATCCTTGGCCTCGTCGGCGAAAGCGGATCGGGCAAATCGATCACCGGCTTCTCGATCCTCGGGCTGATCGACAAGCCCGGCCGCGTGGTCGAGGGCCGGATCGATTTTCGCGGCGAGGATCTGCGCAAGGCCTCGGCCAAGCGGCTGCGCGTCCTGCGCGGCGACCGTATCGCGATGATCTTCCAAGATCCGATGATGACGCTGAATCCGGTCCTCAAGATCGGCACCCAGATGATCGAGACGGTGCAGGCCCATCGCAAGGTCAGCCGCGCCGAGGCCCGCGCTTTGGCGCGCGATGCGCTTGGCAAGGTCGGCATCCCCCATCCCGAAGAGCGCATTGACGCCTATCCGCATGAGTTTTCAGGCGGGATGCGTCAGCGCGTGGCGATTGCCATCGCCCTGCTGCATGAGCCCGATCTGATCATCGCCGACGAGCCGACGACCGCGCTTGATGTGACGATCCAAAGCCAGATCCTCGCCGAGATGCAGAAACTCTCGAAAGAGATGGGGTTGGCGATGATCTGGATCAGCCACGATCTCGGCGTGGTTGCGGCGCTCGCCCAGAAGGTCGCGGTGATGTATGCGGGCCGCATCGTCGAGCGCGGTCTGACCGGCGAAGTGCTCGATCATCCGATGCATCCCTATACGCGCGGGCTGATCGATTCGACGCCCATGGCCAATGTGCGCGGCCGCCCGCTCAAGCAGATCCCGGGCGCGGCCCCGCCGCCGCTTGGCCGCCCCGAGGGCTGCCCCTTCCGCCCGCGCTGCGCCTTTGCCACCGATGCCTGCCTGACCGAGCCCGCCGAAACATCGGCCGGCAGCCATGGCTGGCGCTGTTTCCATCCCAGAGAGGTCCTCGCATGAGCGCGTCCGCACAGGTTCCCGTTGCCGAGGCGCGGGGCGTCAGCAAGCGTTTCCAGCGCAAGACCGACATGATCGAGCGGTTCGTCGGCCGTCTGACCGGCGCGGCTGAGCCGCCAACGGTCCATGCGCTCGACAATGTCAGCCTGACCGTGATGAAGGGCGAGGTCGTCGGGCTGGTCGGTGAATCGGGCTGCGGCAAATCCACGCTTGGCCGCGCCATTGCCGGAATGCTGCCGGTCTCGGACGGCGTGATCGCGCATGAGGGCCGCGACATCGCCAGCCTGCGCGGGCGCGCGCGCATGGCGATGCGGTTGGGCACCCAGATCATCTTTCAGGACCCGATGTCCTCGCTCAACCCGCGCAAGACAGTGCGCGAGATCATCGGCGAGGCGCCCCGCGTCCATGGGCTGGTCGCCGCGCGCGACATCGACCGGCTGGTCAGCGATCTGCTGGCCCGCGTCGGCCTTGATCCGGCAATGGCCAACCGCTACCCGCACCAGTTTTCCGGCGGCCAGCGCCAGCGCATCGGCATTGCCCGCGCCTTGGCGGTGAAGCCGGAGTTCCTGATCTGCGATGAAAGCATCGCCGCGCTCGATGTCTCGATCCAGGCGCAGGTCATCAATCTGTTCATGGATCTCAAGCGCGATCTCGGGCTGACGCTTCTCTTCATCAGCCATGATCTGTCGGTGGTCCAGCATATCTCGGACCGCGTCGTGGTGATGTATCTGGGAAGGGTCGTCGAAAGCGCGCCGACCGACGAGATCTTCGGGCCCGAGGGTCCGCGCCATCCCTATACCGCCGCCCTTCTGGCCGAGGTGCCCCGGATCGAGCGGCGCGAACACAGCTTCTCGACGGTCAAAGGCGAGATCCCCTCGCCGCTTCATCCGCCAAGCGGCTGCCATTTCCATCCCAGATGCCCCTTTGCCATGGACATCTGCAAAACCACCCGCCCCGAGCTGCGTGATTTCGCGGGCGGCCATGCGGCGGCCTGCCATCTCCATGACGGTCAAGGGCTGCGCGACCAGAATTCCACCAATCAAAACTCCAGCCTTCAGGGGGCAAAATGAAGAAGTTCATCAAATCCGTGGCCATGGCCGCGCTTCTGTGTGGGGCGGCCTTGCCCGTCTCGGCGCAGCAATTGAAAATGGGCCTTGCGAGCGAGCAATCCTCGATCGACCCGCAATTCTCGCGCACCGGCAACAACCAGAACACCTCGCAGATGATCTTCGAGCAACTGGTGAGCTTTGATCAGAATCTGCAAATCTCGCCCGGCCTTGCCACCGAATGGACGAACCTTGATCCGCTGACCTGGGAGATCAAGCTGCGCCCCGGTGTCACCTTCCAGAACGGCACGCCCTTCACCGCCGATGACGTGATCTTCTCGCTGGATCGCGCCGACAAGGTACCGAATTCGCCCGCGCCTTATACCGATATGGTCTCGAGCCTCGACAAGGTCGAAAAACTCGATGACCTGACGCTGAAGATCACCACCAAGACCCCGAACCCGCAGCTGATCGAGGATCTGGGCCGCGTCTTCATCATCAGCAAGGCGGCCTCCGAGGGCAAGGCGACCGAGGACTTCAACTCGGGCGCGGCCGCCATCGGAACCGGGCCTTACAAATTCGTGTCCTGGGTACCGGGGCAGGATCTGAAACTGCAGGCCTATGACGGCTATTGGGGCGAAAAGCCCGAGTTTCAGGACGTGGACATCAAGTTCATCTCGAATGACGCGGCGCGAGTCGCGGCGCTTTTGTCGGGCGCGGTCGATCTGATCGACACGCTGCCAGTGACCGATGCCAAACAGGTCGCGGCCAATGACAAATTCACCGTCCTCTCCGAGCCCTCGGGCCGGATCGTCTATCTGGCGCTGAGCATGCGCGACGACACCGCGCCGGGCGTGACCGATGCGCAAGGCAAGCCGCTGGCCGCGAACCCCTTCCGCGACGCGCGGGTGCGCAAGGCGATTTCGCTGATGATCGACCGCCAGCTGATCGTTGACCGTCTGCTCGGCGGCGCGGGTGTGCCCTCGGGCCAGCTCGTCCCGGAAGTTCTGGGCGGCTATGCCTCGGATCTGACGCCCCAGACGCCGGATGCGGCCGAGGCCAAGAAGCTCTTGGCAGAGGCAGGTTATCCCGAGGGCTTCGGCCTGACCGTCGTCTCCTCGAACGACCGTTTCCCGGGCGATGCCGATCTGGCGCAGGCGCTTGGCCAGATGCTGACGCGCGGCGGGCTCAAGGTGAATGGCGTGCAGGTCTATCCCTATAACGTCTATGCCAAGGATGCGACCGGCGGCAGCTACGGCGCTTTCGTCTTCTCGCTCGGAGCCTCGACCCCGACCTCGGCGCCAATGCTCGGCTCGCTGCTGCGCAGCTACGACAAAGAGGCCGGGACCGGCGCCTTCAACCGCATGCGCTTCTCTTCGCCCGAGTTCGATGCGGCGCTTGCCAAGGCGCTGGCGGAATTCGACCCCGCCAAGCGCAACGAGCTGCTCGCCGAAGCCACCCGGATCGCCTTTGCCCAGACCCCGATCGTGCCGCTTTACTGGCAGAAGATCGAATGGGGCATGAAGAAAGGCCTGAGCCTTGATGCGGGCCTTTCCGAATATACCCTTCCCCAGAATGTGAGGACCGTGAAGTGACGACCAAGGTCGCCCTGACGCCGGCCGAGCCGGTAGCGCAGGATGTTGTCGTTCATCGCAATGTGATGATCCCGATGCGGGACGGTGTCCATCTGGCCACCGACATCTATCGCCCCGCTCAGGGCGGCCTGCCGCTCGAAACACCCCTCCCGGTGATCTTCGAGCGCACCCCCTATGACAAGGCGGGCACGCCACGGACCGAATTGTCCGTGGCAGAGCCTGTCTCGAAATCACGCGAAGAGCTTGCCCTGCTTCTGGTGCGCGAGGGCTATGTCGTGATCTGGCAGGATTGCCGGGGCCGTTACGGCTCGGAAGGCCGCTTCACCAAATATGTGAATGAGGCCGAAGACGGCTATGATTCCATGGTGTGGATCGAGGCCCAGCCCTGGAACAATTCGCGCATCGGCACGATGGGGCTGAGCTATGACGCCCATGTGCAAATGGCGATGGCCTGTCTCAACCCGCCGGGGCTCGCCTGTATGGCGGTCGATTCCGGCGGCTTCTCGAATGCCTATCACTGCGGCATCCGCCAAGGCGGTGCCTTCGAGATGAAACAGGTGACCTGGGCCTATAACCGCGCCCTGGAAAGCCCGCTTGCCGCCGCCGACCCGCGTGTGTTGGGCGCAATCGAGGCCGAAAGCCTGCACGGCTGGATGGCGCGCACGCCCTGGACCAAGGGCCGCTCGCCGATCAAATGGGACCCCGATTACGAGGCCTATGTCCTCGAACAATGGCAGCACGGCACCTTCGACGAGTTCTGGAAGAAAAGCGGACTTTGGGCGGCGGGCTATTACCAGAGCTTCCCCAAGATCCCGATCATCTTCGTCTCGAGCTGGTATGACGTCTATGTCCCGACCACGCTGGAAAACCACGCGGGTCTCAAAGGCGACGCCGCGCGTCCGCTGGCGCTGATCATGGGGCCTTGGACCCATGGCAACCGCTCGCAGCGGGTCTTCGGCGATGTCGATTTCGGCCCGGCCGCCACCTTCGACGGACAGGTCGATCGCGACTGGCTGAGCTACCGGCTGCGCTTTTTCGCGCGCTGGCTGAAGGGCGAGGATCTGCCCGCACAGGAAGGCCGCGCCCATCTCTTCGTCATGGGCGGCGGCAGCGGCAGCCGGACCGAGGCCGGTCATCTCGATCACGGCGGCCATTGGATCGAAGCGCCCGACTGGCCGGTGCCGGGGGCAAAGCCGCTGGTGCTTTACCCGCGCCCGGACATGAGCCTGAGCGAAGCGCCCTCTCACGACGGCGCCGCGTTGAGCTATGATTTCGACCCGCGCGATCCGGTGCCCACCATCGGCGGCGCGCTGACCTCGGGCGAGCCGATCTTTACCGGTGGCGGCTTCGATCAGGTGGAATCCGAGGCCTTCTTCGGTTGCCGCAACCCCGGGATGCCGCTGACCGCGCGCCCCGATGTGCTGAGCTTCGAGACCGCGCCCCTGACCGAGGACCTGATTATCGCGGGCCCGGTCACGGTGCGTCTCACGGTCTCGACCGATGCGCCGGATACGGATTTCACCGCGAAACTGGTCGATGTCTATCCGCCAAGCGAGGATTATCCGCGCGGCTATGCACTGGGGCTCTCGGACGGGATTTTCCGGGTGCGCTACCGCAAGAGCTGGGAAACTCCCGCTCTGGTCGAGCCGGATGAAGGCGCTTTCGAGATCGAGATCCAGCCCTTTGCCACCGCGAACCTCTTTGCCAAGGGCCATCGGCTGCGGCTTGATATCTCGTCGTCGAACTTCCCGAAATTCGACATCAATCCGAACACCGGCGCGCCGGAAGGCACGTCGCGCACCTCAAGGATCGCGACAAATACGCTGCATCTCGGGGCTGGCACCCGGATCGAACTGTTGCAGCTTTAAGCCAGCCCGCCCCTCTGGCCCCCTCTCTGGCCCCGTCACGCGGGCCAGAGAAACCAAAGCCGGTCTGGCCCTCGTCCGAAGCGTCAGGCGCGGGCGAGGCCAAGCTCTTCGGCGGCGAGCGTCTCTTGCAGCCAGCCCAGAAACACCTGCCCCTGCCGCGCCGCGCCGCGGTTGAGCGTGCTTAGCCAGTAGGTCGGGCCCGTCACCTCAGAGCCGGGCAACTCCTTCAGGCGACCGTCGCGCAGAAAGCTGCTCACCAAGGACCGCGAGGTCAGCACCAGCCCATGGCCCTGCGCGGCCAGCGTGATCGCCATATGCGATTGGGTCACGCGAATGGTCATGCGCAGCGCCGAACCCGCCACGCCCCGGTCGCGGCACCAGTTGCCCCAGCTATAGGCCTCGGCGGTCAGCGGCTCGTCGGAATCGGTCTGGATCGCGGCAACCGACATCTGCCCGAGGCGAGAGACATCGCCGATCCGCTCGATCAGATCGGGCGCGCCCAAGACCAGCACGCGATCCTCGAAGAGCGGCAGCCAATCGCGCTGGTCCGGGCGCTGGGGCGCGTCCTGAATGATCATGTCAAAGCCGCTGGCCTCGGGGCTGCGCCACGGGCTATCGGTCGGTTGCAGCTTGATGCAGCTGCTTGGGTAATTGCGTTCAAACTCGGGCAGATGCGGCAAAAGCCACAGCGTCGCAAACGAGCTTGGCGCGAGGATGCGCGTGGTCTTGCGATCATCTTCTGGCACCAGCGCGCGCTGCGCGAGACGCAGCTGCGCGAAGGCCCCGCCAAGCTCACGCAGAACCTGTTGGCCACGCTCTGAGGGCAGGAACCGCCCCCCGACCCGCACAAGAAGCGCGGTCTTGGCCACCTGCTCGAGGTCGCGGATACGATGGGTGATCGCGCCCGGCGTCACCCCCAACTCCTGCGCCGCCGCATTGACGGTGCCCAACCTGACCACCGCCTCCAGCGCCTGCATGCCGCGAATGGACTGCATGGCTCCTCCCCTGCTTCCCGGCGGCAATCTTGGTTAAATTTGAGATTTCGTCAATTTCTTTCGCCGAGAACTCAGTAGGTCAACGGCGGCTCTGCTGTCAGATTGCCTTAACGTCAGCTACGGTGGAACCGAAATGAATAGCCAGCCCGACCAGTTTGATCTGGTCAAGAACCGCTTGACCCTGCATGCGACCCGCCTTGCTCGCATCCGCGAACATATGGTGCTGGCCGATATTCCGGCGCTGCTGATCGTCGAGCCGAACAGCATCCTTTACGCGACCGGGGCCTCGAATATGCAGGTCTGGTCGGCGCGCACGCCCGCGCGATATCTGCTGATCGTCACCGATCACCCGGCGGTGCTGTTCGATTTCAAAGGGGCCGAGCATCTCGCGCGCAATCTGCCGACCATCGGCCATATCGGCTCGGCCGAGGGGCTCGACATGGTCAGTTCGGGCGGCGATCCGCGCGGCGCGGCAGAGCGTTTCGCCATGCAGATCGAGGCCCATATCCGCGCGCTCGATCCGACCATCGACAAGATCGGCATCGACCGCTTCCCGCTTTACGCCACCGATGCGCTGCGCCGGCGCGGCTTCCATCTGGTCGATTCCGACGAGGTCTTCACTCCTGCGCGCAAGATCAAGCTGCCGATCGAGATCGCCTATCTGGAAGAGGCGATGCGGCGCGTCGATCTCGCGACAGAGCGGCTCGAAAATTTCGTGCGCCCCGGCATGACGGAATCCGAGGCTTGGGGTGAGTTTCACTACATCCTCATGGCCAAACAGGGCCAATATGTCAGCACGCGGCTGTTCCAGAGCGGGCCGAACACTTTCCCCTATTTTCAGGAATGCGGTGACCGGATCCTCGAGCCCGGCGATCTTCTGTGCCTCGACACCGATGCGGTGGGCTTTGAGGGTTATTGCGTTGATTATTCGCGCACTTTCGTTTGCGGCGATGTCAAGGCAACCGATGAGCAGCGCCGCCTTTATGCCAATGCCCGCGAGCAGCTGGAGACGAACGCGGCCCTGCTCGCGCCCGGGATCGAGTTCCGCGAGCTGGCCGAAAAGGCGTGGAAAATCCCCGAGGAGTTTCAGGCCAGTCGCTATTACTGCATCGGCCACGGCCTCGGCATGGCGGGCGAGTTCCCCAACATCCCCCATGCCGCGCCCGGCCAGCCCTATCCCCTGCCCGGCGTGATCGAGCCCGGCATGATCCTGTGCATGGAAAGCTATGTCGGCACGGCGAAAAGCGATCAGGGCGTCAAGCTCGAGGATCAATATCTCATCCTCGAAGACAGGGTCGAGCGTATGTCGAATTATCGCTTCGACGACCGGCTCGGCTGATCCCTGCCCTCTCTCCCTCTTCCCCCGCCTGCCGCTTTGGCGGCGCGGGCGGCGCATTTGATCACGATCCTCTCCTCCTCATCGAAAGGACTGGGAATGAAGAAGACCCTTCTGCGCGCGGCTGTGATATCGGCCCTTCTGGGCGTCACAGCTCAGGCGGCTTTGGCCGATGTCACCGTCGGTTCAAAGATCAACACCGAAGGCGGCGTCTTGGGATATATCATCCTCGAGGCACTTAAAGCGAATGATATCAAGGTCGTGGACAAGGTCCAGCTTGGCGCGACGCCGGCGCTCCGCGATGCGATCATGCAGGGCCAAGTCGATATCTACCCCGAATATACCGGCAATGGCGCGATCTTCTTCAGCCATGGCGATATCTCGACCTGGAAAGACCCCCAAGCCGCTTGGGAGCGCATCAAGGAGATGGATTACGCAGCCAATAAGATCGTCTGGCTGAAGCCCGCCGCCGCCAATAACACTTGGGGGATTGCCGTCCGCGAGGATCTGGCCGAGGCCAATCATCTCAAGACCCTGAGCGATCTTGGCGCCTTCATCAAGGGCGGCGGCAATGTGAAATTGGCGGCGGCGGCGGAGTTCGTGACCTCGCCCACCGGCCTGCCGACCTTCTATCAGGCCTATGATTTCACGCTGTCGCCGGATCAACTTTTCGCCCTCTCGGGCGGCGATACGGCGGCGACGATTGCGGCGGCGGCCCAGCTCACCTCGGGCGTCAATGCCGCGATGACCAACAGCACCGATGGCGGCATCACCCCCAGCGGCCTCGTCGTGATGGAGGACGACAAGCACGTTCAGCCGGTTTATCAGCCGACGCCGATCGTGCGCGAGGCGGTGCTGAAGGAATATCCCCAGATCGAGACCATTCTCGACCCGATTTTCGCCAAGCTCGATATGGCGACGTTGCAGGATCTGAATGGCCGCGTGCAGGTCGAAGGAGAGCCCGCAGCAAGCGTCGCCCGCGATTTCCTGATCCAGAACGGCTTTGCAAAATAGCCCTGCCCGGCCCCCGATGATCCATCGATCCAACGATCCTCGGGGGCCGCTTCATAAATCATAAAGAAAACACCGGGAGGAGCCATGGACATGGCCTTAAGCGAGGAAGCAGAGCTTCCCCGAGCGCGGGCGGCATTTCGCCCCCTCGACCGCATCGGCAGCCTCTTTGCCGTGCTGATTGTCGGGGCAGTGATCTGCCTGCCCTATCTGCTCACACGCCCCAGCCGAATTGCCGCCGCCGAGCCGGTTCAGATCGGCGCAGCCTTCGGGCCCGATGCGGCGCGCGGCTGGGCGCTGGCGGCGGCTTTGGTCGCGCTCGCCTTGGCTTTGGCGCTGAAAACTTCGGTCTGGCTGCGGCTCGCGGCCTCGGTCGCGGGCCTTGGGCTGGTCGCACTGACGCTTGGCGCCGCCGCCACGACCCTGCTGCCCGAGGGCAACCGCTTCGCGCGCGTCTCGGTCGGGGGCGGCGCTTGGGTGCTGGTCGCGGCTTTCGCCTTGTCCACGGGGGACGCTTTGGTGCGGCTGCGCCTTGGTCCGGGCGCGCGGGTGCTGGCGCTTCTGATCGCGCTTGGCGCGCTGGCCGCTTTGCTCGTCTCGGGCGCATGGGCGGATCTCTCGATCATGAAGGAATATGCGGGCCGCGCCGAGGCGGTCGGGCGCGAGTTCCAGACGCATCTTTTCCTTGCCCTCGGCTCGCTGATCGCGGCCTGCGTCATCGGCCTACCGCTCGGCATCCTTTGCGCGCGCAAACGCGGGTTGCGCGATGCGCTGCTGCCGGTCCTGAGCATCCTCCAGACCATTCCCTCCATCGCGCTCTTCGGCCTTTTGATCGCGCCTTTGGCCTGGATCGCGGCCAATATCCCCGGCGCGGCGGCCCTTGGCATCGCGGGCATCGGGCCCGCCCCCGCCTTCGTCGCGCTGCTCGCCTATTCGATTTTGCCGATCGTCTCGTCCACGCTTTCGGGCTTTGCGAGCCTGCCGCCCGATGTCGTCGATGCCGCCAAAGGCATGGGCATGTCGAGCAAGCGGCGGCTCTGGCAGGTCGAACTCCCCTTGGCGATGCCGGTCCTCTTGACCGGGGTGCGCGTGGTCATGGTCCAGAACATCGGGCTGACCGTCATTGCCGGATTGGTCGGCGGCGGCGGGCTTGGCATCTTCATCTTTCAAGGCATCAGCCAGACCGCCACCGACCTCGTTCTTCTGGGCGTGCTGCCCACGGTCGCCATGGCCTTCGCCGCCGCCATTCTGCTCGACGCATTGATCGAGCTTTCCCGGAAAAGCCGCAAAAAAGGCGCCACATCATGATCGAGATTACACATCTGTGCCGGGTTTACGGCAGTCTGGTCGCCGTCAATGACGTGTCCTTGACGATTGCAGATGGCGAGATCGTCGCGATTGTCGGGACCTCGGGCTCGGGCAAGACGACGCTCATGCGGATGATCAACCGGCTGGTCGAGCCGTCCTCGGGCTCGATCAAGATCGACGGGCGCGACAACCGCGAGATCCCGGCCGAGGAACTTCGCCGCGGCATCGGCTATGCCATTCAGGGCCACGGGCTCTTCCCGCACAAGACCGTGGGCGAGAATATCGCGACCGTCCCCAAGCTCTTGAAATGGGACGCAAATCGCATCAAGGCTCGGGTCGATGAGCTGCTCAAGATCTTCAACCTCGACCCCGCGATCTTTCGCGAGCGGATGCCGCATGAGCTTTCCGGCGGGCAGCAGCAGCGCGTCGGCGTTGCCCGCGCTTTGGCCGCGGAGCCGCCGATTTTGCTGATGGACGAGCCTTTTGGGGCGCTCGATCCGATCATCCGCGACAAGGCGCAGGCCGACCTTCTCGAGATCCAGCGCCGCTATGGCACGACCGTCGTCATCGTCACCCATGACATGGATGAGGCGATGCGGCTGGGCACCCGGATCGCGGTCATGGACAAGGGCCAATTGCAGCAATTTGCGACACCGGCCGAAATCATCGCCCATCCCGCGACGCCTTTCGTGCGCGAGCTTCTCGAATCCGGCGACCGCGCCTTGCGGCTTTTGTCGCTGCGCGATGTGGCCGAATTGATCGAGCCGGGCGACGCCGAAGGCAACCCGATTGACGCCGCGACCTCGCTGCGTTCCGCTTTGGCCGAATGCCTGTGGTCGGGCCGCGAGACCCTGCCGATCACCTCGGAGGGCCGCCTGATCGGCCGCATCCGCCGCTCGGAAATCGAGCGCGCCGCGCGGTTCGACAACTTTGAAGGGGCGCAGAGATGAGCCGAGGAGGCGCGCTTATCCGTTTGTCTTTGCTTGCTTTTCTTCTGGCGCTGCTTGCCGCGCCGGAACGCTTCGGCTGGCTGTTCAATTGGCTGACCAAAAACGGCCAGCCCGCGATCTATACGCAGACGCCGCTCTGGCAACTGACGCTGAACCATCTCGGGCTGGTGCTGATCGCGGTGACCTGCGCGGGCATCGCCGGGGTCGGTTTCGCGATCCTGACGACGCGGCCCTCGGGGCGCGAGTTCCTGCCGCTCTCGCGTTCGATCGCCAATCTCGGCCAAACCTTCCCGCCGGTCGCGGTGCTGGCGCTTGCGGTGCCGATCTTCGGCTTTGGCTCAAAACCGACATTGATCGCGCTGTTTCTTTATGCGCTGCTGCCGGTTTTCGAGACCGCGCTGACCGGCCTTTCGACCCTGCCCGCGCAGGTTCTGGACGCCGGACGCGGCACCGGCATGACGCGCGGCCAGCGGCTCTGGCAGATCGAATTGCCCCTGAGCCTGCCCGCGATCCTCTCGGGCCTCCGGCTTGCGACGATCATTTCGCTGGCGACCGCGACCATCGGCTCGACCGTCGCCGCGCAGACTTTGGGCGAGGTCATCATGGCGGGGCTCATGGCCAATAATACGGCGTTCGTTTTGCAAGGCGGCCTGATCGTCGGCCTGCTCGCGATCCTGATCAACGACGCCTTCCGCATCGCCGAACGCCGCGCTGCCCGCAAGGCCGGCTGGCGCGGGGCGGAGCTTTAGGCCACCCCGCCGCGACAAGCAAAAAGGCCCGGAGAAAGCTCCGGGCCTTGTGCGTTTTGGGGCCGCCTCAGATCCCGGCAATCGCCGCGCCAACCATGGCGGCAAATCGTTCCGTCGTCGGCGACAGCGTGAACCCACGGCGGCAGACGAAAAGGATCTGGCGCGAGAGCTCGGCATCGGCGATCGGGCGGCTGTCGACCTCGGGATCGATCACCACCTCGCGCGCCGCACCCGGCAGGATCGCCACGCCCAGCCCGGCGCGGACCATGGCGACGGCGGTGGCCATGAAGGCGACCTCGACGCTGATGCGCGGCTTGACCCCAAGCTTCGCCGCCGCCGCATCCAGCGTCGTGCGCACGCTGGTCGAGGCGTCCATCATCACAAGCGGCTGCTCGATCAACTCGCTCAGCGACAGCGCCTCCCGCGCGGCATAGGGGTGACCCAGCGGAAAGACCACATGGAGCTGCTGGACACCGCTTTGCAGCACCTCGAGATCGCCGGGCAGATGCGGCCCGCCGCTGACGCCCAGATCGCATTCCCCGCGCTGGACCAGCTCGAAAACCCGGCTCGCGACGACATCGCTCACATGGATATGGGCCTGCGGCTGGAGGCTGCGAAAGTCGAGGATCAGCCGCGGCAGCACCCCGGTCGCGAAGGATGGCAGCGAGGCGATGCGCGTCACGCCCCCGCCCTCGCGGATCTCCTGAATGTCCGAAAGCGTCGCATCCATTTCGCGCATCAGCCGTTGCAGCGAGGGCAGGATCGCGCGGCCAAAGCCGGTGAGCTGGACCGAGCGGTTGTCGCGGTCATAGATGCGCTGGCCGAGCATCTCTTCGAGATTTCGGATCTGCACCGTGAGGGCGGGCTGCGAGATATTCAGCTCATCCGCCGCCCGGGTGAAGCTGAGGGTGCGGGCAAGCGCTACGGCGGCATGGATCTGGCGGAGGCTTGGCGTCATAATCAAAACGTATCACTGCGATCAAATAGTTTCAATTTACTTATCAAGAGCACCGCTCCAATTTGCCCCCAATCCGCCCTTCCGGGGGCCAGACGAGGCAAGTGACACGATATGCGGACCATTCGACTCGGCGCGGGTGCCGGCTATTCCGGCGACAGGATCGACCCCGCCGTCGATCTGGTCCGGCGCGGTGCGCTGGATTATCTGATCTTTGAATGTCTGGCCGAACGCACCATCGCGCTGGCGCAGCTCGAGCGGCGCCGCGATCCCGAAAGCGGCTTTGATCCGCTGCTCGTGCGCCGCATGGAGGCGATCCTGCCCGAGGCCGCGCGCCGCGCAACCCGGATCATCACCAATATGGGCGCAGCCTCGCCGCGCAAGGCGGCCGAGCGGGTCGCAGAGGTCGCCCGCGATCTCGGGTTGAGCGGCCTCAAGATCGCCGCGGTCGATGGCGATGACGTGCTCGAGACCGTGCTTGGCGGCGATTGGCCGGTGCTGGAACATGAGGCGCGCGTCGCGGATTACCGCGCCCGGATAATCTCGGCCAATGCCTATCTGGGCGTCGGCGGCATCCTGAGCGCGCTTGCACAGGGCGCGGATGTCATCATCACCGGCCGCGTCGCCGATGCCGCGCTTTATCTCGCGCCGATGATTCATGAGTTCGGCTGGGCGCTTGGCGATTGGGACCGGCTGGCCCAGGGCACCCTGGTCGGGCATCTCCTGGAATGCGCGGGCCAAATCAGCGGCGGCTATTTCGCCGATCCTGGGGTCAAGGATGTGCCGGGGCTCGACCGGCTGGGCTTTCCCTTGGCCGAGGTCTCGGCAGATGGCACGGCGGTCATCACGAAGCTGCCCGAGACCGGCGGGCAGATCTCGCTTGCGACCTGCAAGGAGCAGCTTCTCTATGAGGTCCATGACCCCGAAAGCTATTTGCAGCCGGATCTGGTCGCGGATTTCTCGAGCGTCGAGATGGAAGAGCTTGGCCCCGACCGCATCCGCATCAGCGGCGCGCGTGGCAAGGCGGCGACCGGGCTGCTCAAGGTCTCGATCGGCTATGAGGACAGCTGGCTTGGCGAGGGGCAGATGTCTTATGGCGGCGTCTCGGCCGTCGGGCGCGCGCGGCTTGCGCAAGAGATCATCCGCCAGCGCCTCGCCCAACATGGCGCGGGCATTCAGGAGCTGAAGACCGATCTGATCGGGCTTGACGCGCTTGGCGCGCGCCCGAACCCGACCGAGCCCCCAGAAGTCCGGCTGCGCGTCATCGGCCGCACCGCCACCGAGGCCGAGGCGCGGCTGATCTGCGAAGAGGTTGAGGCGCTTTACACCAACGGCCCCGCAGGCGGCGGCGGCGCGCGCAAATCCGTCACCCATCTTATCGGCGTCATCTCGACCCTGATCCCCGAGGCAAGGGTGGTTCCCGCCGTCACCATGTTGGAGAGCCTGTGATGATCTTGCGAGAGATTGCTCATTCACGTGCGGGTGATAAGGGAAATACCTCGAATATTTCTGTCATCGCCTACCGCCCCGAGGATTACGCGCTGCTCTGTCAGGAGGTCACCGTCGCCCGCATCCGCGCGCAGCTGAGCCAGTTCCAGCCCGGCCTGATCCGGCGCTATGAGCTGCCGCGTCTGGGCGCGCTGAATTTCGTGCTCGAGGGCGTGTTGGGCGGCGGCGTGACCCGCTCGCTTGCGCTCGACACCCATGGCAAAAGCCTCTCGTCCTTTGTTCTCGAAATGGAAATCCCCGCACCCGCCGCGGCCCCCTGCGCCGCCGGTCCGAACTCTGAGGAAGTGATCCGATGACCCTGCCGAACTCCCCCGAGGCGCGCGATATCGCGGCCCATCTTCACCCCTATACCAATGCGAAAAAGCATCTCGAGATCGGGCCGATGATGATCGAGAGCGGTCAGGGCGTCTATGTCGAGGATCGCACGGGCAAGCGCTATCTGGAGGCCATGGCCGGACTGTGGAGCGTGAATGTCGGCTTCAACGAGCCGCGTCTGATCGAGGCGGCGACCGCGCAGATGCGCAAGCTGCCCTATTACCACACTTTCGGGCACAAATCGCACGGGCCTGCCGTTGATCTGGCCGAAAAACTGGTCGGCATGGCGCCGGTTCCGATGAGCAAGGCCTTCTTTACCAATTCCGGCTCGGAAGCCAATGACACGGCGATGAAGATGATCTGGTATCGCGCCAATGCGCTTGGCCAGCCTCAGCGCAAGAAGATCATCGCCCGCGATCGCGGCTATCACGGCGTCACCATCGCCTCGGCCAGCCTGACCGGCCTGCCCGCCAACCATGCCTCTTTCGATCTGCCGATTGCGGGCGTTCTGCACACCGGCAGCCCGCATTTCTGGCGCGACGCCCATCCCGGCGAAAGCGAGGAGGAGTTCTCGACCCGTCGCGCCGCAGAACTCGCCGCGCTGATTGAGGCCGAGGGCCCTGAAACCATCGCCGCCTTCTTTGCCGAGCCGATCATGGGCGCGGGCGGCGTGATCGTGCCGCCGCAAGGCTATTGGCCGAAAATTCAGGAGGTCCTGCGCCGCTATGACATCCTTTTCGTCGCCGATGAGGTCATTTGCGGCTTTGGTCGGACTGGCCATATGTTTGGCTCTCAAGCCTTTGATCTGACGCCGGATATGATGACTCTGTCGAAGGGACTCTCCTCGTCCTATCTGCCGATTTCGGCGCTGCTGGCCAATGACAAGGTGCTCGCGCCGATCATCGAGGAAAGCGACCGGATCGGCACCTTCGGTCATGGCTTTACTGCGGGCGGCCATCCGGTGGCGGCGGCGGTTGCGCTCGAATCCATCGCGGTTATCGAGGAGCGCGATCTCGTCGGCAATGCCGCGCGCACCGGCGCCTATCTGCATCAGCGCCTGAGCGCCCTCGCCGATCATCCGCTGATCGGCGAGACCCGGGGGCTCGGCCTGATCGGCGCGGTCGAACTCGTGGCCGACAAGGCGGCGCGCAAGGCGCTGGAGAAGCCCGGCCAGCTTGGCGCGGCGGTCAATGCGCGGCTTCTCGAGCGCGGCGTCATCACCCGCAATATGGGCGACGCTTTGGCCTTTTCGCCGCCGCTCATCATCACCGAGGCGCAGATCGACGAGCTGGTGGAGGCGCTGACCGGCGCGCTCGACGATACGCTGGCGGATCTGCCGCGCTGATCGCGCCCGGGATCCTTGGCCAACATAACCGGGGCAAAGCCCCCAATCAGGGAGAGAGACATGAAGACCGTGACAAGCACCGGCATTTTGCTGGCCTGCGCCGCATTGGCATCCGCCGCCCCCGCTTTCGCCGATGACGTGACCGTCGTCTCTTTCGGCGGCACCTATCAGGATGCACAGCGCGCGGTGATGTTCAAACCCTTCGAGGCCGCTTCCGGCATCAAGGTCACCGAGGAATCCTGGGATGGCGGTATCGGCGTGCTGAATGCCAAGGCCAAAAGCGGTACGCCCGATTGGGATGTCGTGCAGGTCGAGGCCGAGGATCTGGCGCTTGGCTGCGCCGACGGGCTCTTCGAAAAGCTCGATTGGGCGGCGCTTGGCGGCAAGGACAAGTTCCTGCCCATGGCGGTCAGCGATTGCGGTGTGGGCACGGCAGTCTGGTCGATGGCGATTGCCTATGACGGGGCCACGACCACGAAAGCGCCGCAGTCTTGGGCGGATTTCTGGAATGTCGCCGACTTCCCGGGCAAGCGCGCCCTGCGCAAGGGCCCGAAATACACGCTCGAATTCGCGCTTCTTGCCGATGGCGTGCCTGCGGATCAGCTTTACAAGGTGCTGGCCACGCCCGAAGGCGTTGACCGTGCCTTCGCCAAGCTCGACGCGCTGCGCCCGAACCTGATCTGGTGGGAGGCCGGTGCCCAGCCGCTTCAGTTCCTCGCCTCGGGCGAGGTCGCCATGACCTCGACCTTCAACGGTCGCATCACCGGGATCAACAAATCCGAGGGCAAGGATTTCCGGCTGGTCTGGCCGGGCAGCATGTATTCGGTCGACAGCTGGACGATCCTGCGCGGCTCGGCCCATCCCGAGGCGGCGCAGAAATTCCTGAGCTTCGCCACCGCCCCCGAGCAGCAAAGCAAGATGCCGGAATTCGTCGCTTACGGCATGACCAACCTCGCCGGGATCGAGAAAATCCCCGCCGATCTTCTGAAGGATCTGCCGACCGCGCCGGACAACATCCGCGACGCGATCGGGCTCGATACCGATTTCTGGGTCGACAACAACGAGGCTTTGACCGAGCGCTTCAACGCCTGGCTCGCCGAGTAAACCGAGACAAGACTGCCCGCGCCCGACCCGGCGCGGGCCAGATGCTGACAGACGCGGGAGGGGCGAAAGATGGCGGATCCATACATCAGCTTCATCAATGTCGAGAAAGCCTTTGGCGCGCATCGCGTCATCCACGGGCTTGATCTCGGCATCGGCAAGGGCGAATTCGTCAGCCTGCTCGGGCCCTCGGGCTCGGGCAAGACCACGCTTCTGATGATGCTCGCGGGTTTTGAAAGCGTGACCTCGGGCGAGATCCATGTCGGTGGCGCCCGCGTCGATCAGACCCCGCCCCATCAGCGCAATATGGGCGTGGTTTTCCAGAATTACGCGCTGTTTCCCCATCGCACGGTTGCCGAAAATCTGGGCTTTCCCTTGCGGATGCGCGGCGTTGCCCGCGCCGAGATCCGCGCCCGCGTCGCCCGCGCGCTCGAGATGGTCGAGCTCAGCGCCATGGCCGAGCGTCGCCCCCATCAGCTCTCGGGCGGCCAGCAACAGCGCGTGGCCTTGGCCCGCGCGCTCGTCTATGAGCCGAGCGTCATCTTGATGGACGAGCCGCTTGGCGCGCTCGACAAGCAGCTGCGCGAGAAGATGCAGCTCGACATCCGCGCGCTGCACGCGCGCCTTGGCCTCACGATCATTCTCGTGACCCATGACCAATCCGAGGCGCTGACCATGTCGGACCGGATCGCGGTCTTCAACGCGGGCCGGATCGCGCAAATCGGCAGCCCGGCCGAGATCTATGACCGACCCGCGACCCAATTCGTCGCCGAATTCATCGGCGAGACCAATATGCTGACGGGTCGGCTTGGTCCCGGCGCCGAGCTCGCGCTGGCAAGCGGTCTTCGCCTGCGCGCGGGCCAGCCGCCCGATGCCCCGACCGGGCAGGATGTCACGCTCTGCATCCGGCCCGAGCGGATTTCGCTCTGGCCGAAAGGCGGCGCGCCAGACCAACCGAACCTGATTCCGGCGACGGTCAAGGACGCGATCTATCAGGGCGATCACCTGCGCGTTCATCTCGACGCGCCGGTTGGGCCGCTGATCGTGCGCGTCGATCGCAAGGCGGGCGCGCCGGTCATCGGCGCGGAGGTTCTGGCCGGATTTGCCCCAGATGATTGCTGGGTGCTGGCGAAATGAAGAGCCGTCTCGCCAGATTGCGCGCGCTTTTGCTGGTGCTGCCGCTTGCCGGGTTCATGCTGGTTTTCTTCATCGGCCCGCTGGTCTCGATGCTGTCGCTTTCGGTCTCGGACGGCTCGGCGCGCCATGTCATCCCGACGGTTGCCGAAAGGATCGCGGATTGGGACGGCGAGGCTGCGGGTCTGGGTGATCTGCAACGCGCGCTCGTCACCGATCTTGCCGCCAGCCCCGACGATCAGGCGGTCGGAGAGGTCGTGCGCCGCCTCAACAGCTCGAAAAGCGGCTTTCGCTCGCTCTTTGGCAAGACGCTGACGGCGGTGGCGACGGCGCCCGCCGAGAGTGTCGATCTGGCCGCGCTCGACAAGCGCTGGAACGATCCCGCCTATTGGCTGGTCATTCAGGACGCGCTCAATCCGCTCACCGACCGCTATCTGCTGGCCGCGCTGGATCTGCAACGCGACGCGGGCGGCCAGATCGCCGAGAAACCGGCAGGAGAGGCCGCGAACCGTGCGATCCTGCTGCGCACGCTGGTCATTTCAGGAACCGTCACGCTGGCCACGGTCGCCATCGGCTTTCCCTTCGCCATGGCGATTGCGGCAAGTTCGGGCTGGCGGCGTGCCTTACTGCTGGGGCTGACGCTCTTGCCACTGTGGACCTCACTTCTGGTGCGCACGGCGGCCTGGTTCATCCTGTTGCAGGACAAGGGGCTGATCAACCAGACGCTCCAGTCGCTTGGCGTGATCTCCGAGCCGCTGGCGCTGATCTTCAACCGCAGTGGCGTCATCATCGCCATGACCTATGTCCTGCTGCCGCTGATGATCCTGCCGGTCTATAGCGCGCTGATCGCGATCCCGGCCAATCTGCGCCCGGCCGCCGCCTCGCTTGGTGCGGGCCCGCTTCGCGCCTTTTGCGAGGTCACGCTTCCCCTTGGCCTGCGCGGGGTGCTCTCGGGCGCGCTTCTCGTCTTCATGTCGGCGATCGGCTATTATATCACCCCCGCCCTGATCGGTGGGCCGCGCGATCAGATGATCAGTTCGGTCATCGCCTATTACGCGACCGGCGCGGCGAATTGGGGCATGGCCTCGGCTCTGGGTGTGCTGCTTCTGGCGATCACGCTGTGCATCTATGCGGTCTATCAATGGCTCTCGACCGAGCCCGCCAAGGGGAGATCGTGATGCGTGCCCTCCAGCTCTGCTTCACCCTGCTCGTCAGCCTGTTCCTGCTGGTGCCGCTTTTGATCGTGCTGCCGCTCGCCTTCACCTCGGGCGCGTTTCTGGCCTATCCGATCCCGGATCTGTCACTGCGCTGGTTCGACGAGCTCGTGACCAGCGAGATCTGGCGGCGCGCGCTGGTGAACAGCCTTGTCATCGGGGCCGCGACCGCCGCGCTTGCTACTCTGCTTGGCACGACAGCGGCGCTGGGGTTGCGCCGGTCGGGTGCCGTTAGCGCACGCGTGATCGGCACGGTCTTTCTCTTGCCGCTGGTCGTGCCTGCGGTCGTCCTTGGCGTCGGGCTGCAACGCCTGCTGGCCGAGCTCGGCCTTTCGGGCAGCTATCTCGCCGTCATCATCGCCCATACCGTCGTCGCCGTGCCTTTCGTGATGATCAGCGTCTCGGGCGCGCTGGCCAGCGTTCCCGCACAGGCCGAGCGCGCCGCCGCGAGCCTTGGCGCCTCGCCTTTGACCGTGCTGCGGGAGGTGACGCTGCCGCTTTCGCGTCACGGCATCCTGACCGGCGCGGCTTTGGCCTTTGCAACCTCGCTTGACGAGGTCGTGCTGACCATGTTCGTCGCCGGGCCGCGCCAACGCACCCTCTCGCGCCAGATGTTTTCCTCACTGCGTGAAAACATCAGCCCGACGATTGCGGCGGCGGCTTTCGTTTTCATCCTGCTGACTTTGGCGCTCGGGGGGCTCGTGCTGCTGGCCCGGCGCTCACGCAGCCTTCCTGCGGCTGAAAGGTAACCCATGACCCAGAACGATCCGACCGCGCTCGCGGCGCGCCTTGGCGCAAGCACCCAGCGCCATTTCATCGACGGCCAATGGCAGGCCGCTGCCAGCGGCGAGACCATCGAGACCCGCAACCCCGCCACCGGCGCCGTGCTGACCCGGCTGGCGCGCGGGAGTGCCGAGGATGTGGCGCGCGCCACCGCCGCCGCCCGGCGCGCCTTCACCGGCCCGTGGAGCCGCTGGCGCCCGGCCGAGCGTCAGGAGCTTTTGCACCGCATCCTTCAGCATGTGCTCGCCCATTTCGACGAGCTCGCGCTTTTGGAAACGCTCGATATGGGCGCGCCTTTGTCGCGCACGCGCAGCCTTTCGGGTTTCGTGCGGCAGGCGCTTCTGTTCTACGCAAGCCAGGTTCATGCCGGACAAGGCCAGACGCTGGCGAATTCGCTGCAGGGCGATATCCAGACCATGACATTGCGCGCCCCTGCGGGTGTCATCGGCGGGATCATCCCGTGGAATGCGCCGCTGGTCAGCCTGTGGTGGATCGTCGCCCCAGCGATTGCGAGCGGCTGCAC
Source organism: Paracoccus aminophilus JCM 7686 (assembly GCF_000444995.1). Taxonomy (NCBI): domain Bacteria; kingdom Pseudomonadati; phylum Pseudomonadota; class Alphaproteobacteria; order Rhodobacterales; family Paracoccaceae; genus Paracoccus; species Paracoccus aminophilus. Next base: position 1,788,975 of record NC_022041.1, read on the forward strand.
CGTGGTGCTGAAACCGGCCGAGGATGCCTCGCTCACCGTCTTGCGCGTGGCCGAACTGATGGTCGAGGCGGGCCTGCCCGAAGGCGTCGTCAATGTCGTGACTGGCCTTGGCGCAGAGGCCGGGGCCGCCCTTGCCGCCTCGCCCGAGGTCGACCGACTGGCCTTTACCGGCTCGAACCAGACCGGACGCGCGGTGATCGAGGCCTCGGCTTCGAACTTCAAGCGGTTACAGCTGGAACTCGGGGGGAAGTCGCCCAATATCGTCTTCGCCGATGCCGATCTCGATCTTGCCGTGCCCGGCGCCGCCATGGCCGTCTTCAACAACAGCGGCCAGATCTGCTATGCGGGCAGCCGCCTTCTGGTCGAGCGCACGATCCTTGCGCCTTTCCTCGAGCGGCTGGCGGCCTTCACCGCTGGCCTGCGCGTGGGTGACGGGCTCGACGACAAGGTCCAGCTTGGCCCGGTGGTCTCAGCGCGCCAGCTCGATCAGATCATGGGCCATATCGCGGGTGCGCATCGCGAGGGCGCGCGGCTGATCGTGGGCGGCGAGCGGATCTTGGGCGCGCTGTCCTCGGGCTATTTCATCGAGCCGACGATCTTTTGCGATGTCTCCAACCATATGGCGATCGCCCGGCAAGAGATCTTCGGCCCGGTCATCTCGGTCATTCCCTTCGACACCCCAGAGGAAGCGCTCGCGATTGCCAATGACACGGAATACGGCCTTGGCGCCGCGGTCTGGACGCGCAATCACGGCCTCGCCAGCCGGTTTTCCCAGCTCTTGCAGGCCGGAACGGTCTGGGTGAATTGCTATGGGCTGATTGATCCGGCGGTAGGGTTCGGCGGTATCCGCCACAGCGGCTATGGCACCAAGGGCGGCCCGTCCCATGTCCTTGACATGTTCCATGTGACGAAAAGCGTCTATATTAATCGCGGCTAGCCCCCAAGGAGAGACTCGGCGCAGAACCGAGGCCTCGCGGCGGACGCGCGGTCCTCTGCCGGGGCCGTGGGAGCGTAATCAAACAGTCATAATTCTGTGCAAAAGAGGCATGTCGGGCGCAATGCCCCCTTTCAGACCTGGTGCCGGACCCCTCGATGACCTTCTTCACGCTTGCCGAACCGCGCCGCCTGCTGGTGGTGCTGATGTTGACGACCCTTGCCGGTTGCGCCGATTCCGAATTCGGGATGCAGCCGAGCCGCGCGACCTCGGGCGAGCAGCAGATGGCCGAATTGCGCTCGACCCTTAAGCGCAACCCGAATGATTCCAAGGCCTTGAAGCAAATCGGCGATATGCAGGCCAAATCCGGCAACTGGTCGCAGGCCATGGGTGCCTACCGCGAGGCGCTGCTCGTCAATCAGCGCGACAGCGAGGCGCGTCTGGGTTACGGCGAGGGCCAGCTTGCCCTTGGCGATTACACCGGCGCCTTGGCCACCGCGACCGAGGTCGGCGGCACCAGCATCCGGGTTCAGCAATTGCGCTCGGGCGCGCTTGCCGGGTTGAACCGGCTGGGCGAGGCGCGGCAGGTGCTCGAGGCCGCGAGTACCTCGGCGCCGCGCAATCTTGACCTGCGCTCGAACCTTGCGATCATCGCGGCGCTGTCGCGCGATCCGCAGGCCTATGCGATTGCCCGCGCCGCCGCCTTCGCGCCGGATTCAAGCTATGCCCACCGCCGCAACCTGATGCTTGTCGGCGGCATGAGCGGCAATGATGCGGTGGCCAAGCAAGACGGCGCGCAGCTTGGGCTCGACCCCGCAGAGATTGGCGATATCATCGCGGTCGGGCGGCGCGCCAAGACCCAAGGGATGCGCGCTTTCGGCGTGCTCGCGGGCGCCTGAGCACAGGGGGCCTAAGCGCGCGGGAACCCCGGGCGGAAGGGGCCAAGGCCCCTTCCAGGTTGGCTCAATTCACAACTTCTCCGTAAGGATCGCTCGGGATCGCCGATTGCGGCAGGGTCGAGATCCGGCGTGGCGTGGCCTGCTGGCGCGGCGTCGTGCCCGAATTGATCGGAAGTGCCGCCTGCGGGTCGATATAGCGATCCGCCGCGCGCCCGACCGGACCGGCAGGGCCCGGCCCCGGCACGCCCGGCTCGACCAGATCGCCCGGATTGACCGCCTGAGCGGCAAAGACCAGATCGCGCTGGCAGCCCGAGGGCGTGCCCGAATAGCGCGAGGCCCCGCCCCGGCACGAGCTCGGCACGACACCGCCGCCCTCGCCATAGCTGTAAGCGGGATCGCGTGCGGTGCGGATGACATCGGAATCGGCAATCATCGGCTCGGCACAGGCGGCGAGCGCCAGTGGCAGAAGAATCAGAAGCTGTCTCATCGCGTGATGAACCCCACGGTTGCCTGCGGTGCCGGGCGGCGGGCGCGCGGCTGGGCCGCGTCTTTCGCCCCGGCGATATAGGGGGTGATGAAGATGATCAGCTCGCGCTCGCGCCGGGTGCGGGAGTTCTTGCCGAAGACTTGGCTCAGCCCCGGCACACCATTCGACTGGTTTTCGGAAAACTGCTCATAAAGCCCGGCGATGGCGAAAGTCTGGCCGCTGCCGACCTCGACCGAGGTATCCGCACGCCGGATCGAGACGCCGGGCACCTGAAAGCCCTGCACCTGCACCGAGGCCGATGCGTCAAGAAAGCTCACCTCGGGCTGGACCTCGATGGCGATGCGGTTGCCGGGCAGCACGGTCGGCGTGAAGTCAATCGAGACGCCATATTGCTTGAAAGCGGCGGTGATGACGCCGTCGCCCTGATTGACCGGATAGGCGATCTCGCCGCCCGCGCGGAAGCTCGCCTTGCGCCCCGAAACCGTGGTCAGGGTCGGCTCGGACAGGATCTGGACCGCGCCGCGCTGTTCAAGCGCGTCGATCAGCCCGTCGATGGTAAAGCTGCCCGCCGTCGCCCGCGCCCCGATCGCCGGGCCCGAGGCAACGCCGCCGCCGAGAAAGCCGGTCGGATCGCCGAGCCCGGTCACCACGCGCATCGGCCCGCCCGATGAGGCACCAAGCGCCGAGAGGTTGACGCCCAGCCGTTGCAGATCGGTGCGCGAGGCCTCGACAAAGCGCACCCGCAGCGAAACCTGCGTGCCGCCGCCATAGCGCGTGCGATCCTGCACGGCGATGCCATCGGCCTCATAGGCGCGCTGCGCCGCCGAGACCGAACGCGCCTCATCGACATTGCGCGCATTGCCGGTGATGATGACGGTATTCTCGCGCCGATTGGCGGACAGCCCCGGTGCAAGCAGCCCCTCCGCGCCAAGCCCCGAGGGACGGACCTCGACCTGATAGGTTGCGATCTGTTTGTCGGCGGCATCGCTCAGGACGATATTCGTGCGCCCCGGCGCAATCCCGGTGACATAGATCGTCGAGGGCGAGATCGCCATGGCATCGGCAATCATCGGATCGGCGACGAAGACGGTCACGGTTTCCTCGGGCAGCTCGATCGGGCGGCCATCGCCTTCGGTCACGACAAGCCGGGTCGGCGCGGCGGCGGCAATCCCCGCAAGCACGAGAAGCAGTGCAAAAGCAGCAGCGATCCGGGCAGTCAGCCGCGAGATCAGGTGGCGCAGCGGACGGGTGGTCAGGCGGGTGGTCGGGGAGCGCAAAAACCGGCTCATCGGATCGTCAACATAGCGAGGGGTTGGACCTTGTAACTGGGCGCCACTTCCTTGTGAGAGATCACGGCGAAATTCATGTCGTGATTGGTCAGGAAGCGGCGCAGGAAACGGCGAATGTCCATCGAGGACAGGAAAACCGGCGGGCGGGCATGGCCCGTCGGATCGCCGATCGCGGATTTGAGCGCTTCAAGCAGCTTGCGCGATTGCTGCGCCTCAAGCGCCAGATAGACCCCGGAGGGGGCCTGACGGATCGCGCCGCGGATCGCCTCTTCGATATCGGTCTCGACGACGAACGCCGGGATGAAGCGCTCGCCATCGGCGAATTTGAAGCTGATCTGGCGCGCAAGTGCGGTGCGGACATATTCGGCGAGAAGCTCGGGGTCTTTCTCGCGCGGGGCCCAATCGACGATGGTTTCAAGCAGGATGCGCAGGTTGCGGACCGGGATCTCTTCCTCGACCAGACGCCGCATGACGGCGGCGATCTTTTGCAAGGGCAGCGCCTTTTGCGCCTCGGCAACAAGGCTCGCGTAACGCGCCTCGGTCGCGGACAGAAGCGCGCTGACCTCTTGGACGCCCAGAAATTCGGCGGCATGGCGCGGCAAACGGCCAGCCGCGACGCGGGCTAAGGCCTCTGCCGGGGTCTGGAAGGGGATGCCCGCATGGCGCAGCTCGGCTGCGGCCTCGGGCGGGCACCACCAGCCTTGGGCATCCGAGGGGCCGGTCTCGACCCGCTCGACCGAGATGCCCATGATGCGCGCGGCATCTGGCAGATCGGTCAGCCGCAGGCGGCCTGCGGGCAGATGGCCCTCGCCGACCGGGACATTCTCGACCCGCAACTGCCAGCGATCGCCCGGCATCAGGGGATCGGTCGAGAGCTGCAGGCGCGGGAAAGGCACGCCGAGCTCATCGAAAAGCCGCGTCCGCTCGCGCAGAGCCGCATCCTCGAAAGCGGCGCGGTCCAGCCCGGCAGCAAGATCGCGGCCCACGGTCAGCTGCACCGGCGTCATCGGCGTCATCATCAGATCTTGCCGACTGTCGCGGCGTGCGCTTGCACCCGGCTGATCCTCGGCCTCAGCGGCTTCGCGCGCGCGGCGCGTGGCCATCAGCCCCGCCCCGGCAAAGGCCAAGGCGAGCGCGATGAAGACCAGCTTCGGAAAGCCCGGCACCAGCGCGAAGCCCAAAAGCACAAGCGCCGCCACATATAGCGGGCGGGCATGGCCGCCGATCTGCGCGGCAATGTCGCGCCCCAGATCGGCCGAGCCTTCATGCGTAATGCGGGTGATGACGATGCCAGAGCTGATCGCGACGATCAGCGCCGGGATCTGGCTGACCATGCCATCGCCGACCGTCAGCACCGAATAAAGATGCAGCGCATCGCCAAAGGCCATGCCGTTCTGGCCGACGCCGACGCCAAGGCCGCCGAGAATATTGACCGCGATGATGATGAGACCGGCAATCGCATCGCCCTTCACGAATTTCATCGCCCCGTCCATCGAGCCGTAAAATTCGCTTTCCATTTGAAGCGCCTCGCGGCGGCGACGGGCCTCGGCAATGTCGATCTCGCCCGCGCGCATGTCGCTGTCGATCGACATCTGCCGCCCCGGCAGCGCATCAAGCGAGAAGCGCGCCGAGACCTCGGCCACCCGCTCCGAGCCCTTGGTGATGACGATGAACTGGACGATGGTGATGATCAGAAAGACCACGATGCCGACGACCAGCGAGCCGCCCAGCACAAATTTGCCGAAGGTCTCGACGATCTGGCCCGCATCGGCATGGAGCAGGATCATCCGCGTCGTCGAAATCCCGATGGCCAGCCGGAACAGCGTCGCGAACAGCAAGATCGCGGGCAAGGTGGTGAGCGAGGTCGGATTGCGCAGATAGACCGCGACGATCAGCACCAGCACCGACAGCGACAGGTTGAAGGCAATCGACAGGTCGATGAGCCAGGTCGGCAAGGGCAGCACGATCATGAAGATGATCAGGATCAGCAGCGTGATCAGCGCAAGGTCCTGCGAGGCGGCCAATCGGCGCAGCATCTGCTTGGCAAGGGTCATATCCGGGCCTCTGGGCGGGGCGATTGCATGAGTTCGCGCGCGCGGCCAAGCTCGGCCTGTGCGCGCGGGGCATCGCCGCGATGATGTAAGATCCGCGCGAGCAGATAGTGGCAGGCAGCGCGCTCGGTCGGGTTTGGCGCGATATCCAATCCGCCCGGACGCTCGAAGCGGCCAAGCACGGTCAGCGCCTGTTCAGGATCGCCCCCGACCAGCATCGCCTCGGCCACCATCAGCACGGTCGCGGCCGAGAGATCGCCCATGGTCATCGCGGCGAGCCCCAGCACCATCGCCCGCGCCGGATCATTGTGGCGCAGATAGACAAGGCCAAGCGCCGACAGAACCACGCCGTGATCACGCAGGGATTGCGCCGGGCGCGCGGTCTCGGGCGCGTCAAGCTCCCAGGGCGGCGGAGTGGTGTCGGATCCGGCCAACTGGTCGCGGGTCGCATCCGTGTCGAGGTGAAGGGGAAATTGCGTCACCGGCCGACCTAGAGCCCCTGCAAATCGAGATAGCGCGAGAGTTTGCGCGTTTCATCCTCGATCACCGCCGCGACCAGCCGCCCGAGCCCCGGCACCGCCTGATCGGCCATGCCCGCATGATCGCGCGCAGCCTCAAGCGCCGCGACCAGCTCGATCGCAGAGGGCAGACGGACCTGCCCGAGCCCGGCCTCAAGGATCGCGCCGAAACCTTCGCTCGGCGGCTCGCTGCGCAGCCTGCGGGCCCGGTTTTCGCCGCCCTGCGGCGGCGGGGTCGCGGGACGGGCGCGGTGCGGGCCGCTCGTCGGCAGTGCTGCGATCTGGCGGGCCCCGGGGAAGGGCGTGATCTCATTCACCATGGCTCAGAACCTCACCGCCAGCCGCTCATCGCCGCGCGCCAGAGCGATTTCCGAGCGGGAAATCGCCTCGATGCGCCAGCCGTCATTGGTCATGTCGCCGATGCGCAGGACCGTGCCCGATTTGGTGCGCAATTCGGGGCGCGCGCCCAGCCAGACCGAGGCCACCGCCAGAACCGGCGCGGGCTGGCCCTCGGCAATCTCGCTGATCAGCGGCAGGCTTTGGCCGTGATCGGATTCAAAGCGCGCCCGGATCTGGCGCCAGCTCTCGGCCTGATCGCGCGAGAGCGTGCCGCGCACGCGCAAGACGCCCGCCTCGCTCGTGAGATGCAGCCCGCTCAGCCCGGCCTCGCCGAGCCGCGCGGCAAGCGCCGCGGTGGCCTCGCTCACGCAGTCGGGCCCGCAGACCAGCCGGGGCGAGGTCGCGGCAAGCCGGGTCGGCAGCGCCGTTTTGGGCGCCTCGGGGGTCAGGGTCGCGGCTTCGGCCTGCGCCAGCGGCATAAGCGTGGGGCGCGCCGCCCCGCCGCCGAATTCCGCGCCGAGCCACAGCCCGGCGGCAAGCGTCAGCGCAAAGATCCCCACCCCCGCCTGTAGGCTGATGCCCGCGCGCGCGACCGCGCCGGGCTGGGTCAAAAGGATCGCGGTTTCGTCATTGAGCTGCAGCGTGACCGGCAAGGCGATTTCGACGGGGTGCTCGGGCGGAAGCTCGTGCAATTCGCCTAGCCCGCCCTCGTCAAGCCGCAGCCCCTCGACTTTGGCGACAAGGCGCAGATGCGCGGCGCTGGCGCGCAAGGCAAGGCAGCCCGGCGCGACCCCGGCCAGAATGATCTGATCGCCCGCACCGCCCCCGATCGAGAGCTTGCCGGGCGCAAAACGTGCCGAGGCCCCGGCATTCGGGCCAGAGAGCACAGTCAGCAGAAAGGGTTTCGTCTCGGCCATGGTCTTCGCCTGTTCATCCGCAAAAAGCGCGGTCTCAACGCCCATCGGCCAGCACCCGAAAGAGGCCGGCCCAAGGCTTGTGTGACGCGAATGTCCCTGAAAGTCGGGGCGCGACCGAAGCCGCGCCCACGGGCAATTGCGGGCCGATCAGCCGTGGACCTTGTCCCAGGCCTTCTTTTCGGCGTCTTTGGCAGCCATGGCGCTGTTGAACAGCATCGACTGCTTGTTGACTTCGGTCTGGAACGCCAGAGCTTCCTGCTGGCTGGATTTCATATCGGCGAGCATGCCGCCAAGGCCTTGGGTTTCCATGTCAATCTTCTCTCTGTTACTGGTTAGGGTCTTCGTTGATGGCAGCCCACAACTTCGGCAGCGCATCGATGCCAGCATCATATGCCTGAGCGAGAAGAGAGAGCCGGGCATAGTCTTCTGTGCTCACTCCCCGGCCCATTTCCTGGACCACACGCCCTTTACCTGCCGAAAGTCGTTCCGTCAGACGCTTCAACTCCGCCCCATTGGGGTCGGCGGCAAAGCGTCGATCAAGCTCGACGATCTCGATTGTACGTTCAGACAAATCTTTTCTCCGTTCGGACCGTCCGCACTGGCAGGATCTCTGCCGGTTGCGTCGAGGGCGAAATTGGGCGGCTTTTGTAACGCATGCGTGAAGGTTTTGGCGGTTCGGACACATCAGCGGACGCGACCGAGAAAGCGGCGAGATCTTGCCAGATATGCCCGTTATGTCGGCGAAAATTTGCGCGCGGCCGGGGCGTCGTCACATCACTGCCACGCGGCTGTGGCACGCAAGATCAGCTGGTAACCCCCGTTTCACCTTTTGCGTGCAGAGACAGAGATGACCACCATCACCACCACACAGACCCCGCTTCTCGGCGCCGCGAATCTCTTTGCGCTGCCCCCGAAGAAAGACCTCTCGGGCCTGCCGCCGAAAGGGCTGACCGAGTTGATCGCAGAGCTTTCGAAGGCCCTGCAGGCGATTGTCGATCAGCTTGAGGGCAAGGGCGGCAAAAGCGGCGGCGCAGATCTGCCCTTTGCTGGCGCGGCCCAGAGAAATGCGGCCAATGCTGCGGGTCCCGCGGCCCCGCCTCAGACGCCAAAGCCGATCGCGGGCACGGCCCGGATCTGGGGCGATCCCCATTTCATCGGCGCGGATGGCGACAAATTCGACATTCAGGGCGAGGCGGGCAAGACCTATAACCTGCTCTCGGACAAGGGGTTCCAGATGAATGGAACCTTCGAGAAATGGGGCAATGACGGCGCGACGGTGGTCGGCAAGGTCGGGATCACCGCAGGCTCGAACTATGTTCAGGTCGATAAAAGCGGCAATGCCACCGTCAATGGCAAAGAGCTGAAGGACGGTGAACGGGTCGAGCTGCGCGACGGCGGCTTTGCTCTGCGCAAAGGCAATGAGGTCACGGTCCAGCGCGGTGAATGGGAGGTCAAGTTCCAGACGCTCGGCGATCATATCGACATGGATATCAAGACCGAGAATGCGATTGCCGATGGCGTCCTGCCGCATGGGCTGATCGGCCAGACCTTCGACGGCGACGGTCAGGCGCGGCGCGGCGATGAGGGCTCGGGCGCGCAGGGCGGTGGCGCGATTGCGCGGGCGGATGGCTCGATGTCGCAGGCGGGCGACAAGGATGCGGTCAAATCCTATGAGGTCGCGGCGCTCTGGGACACCACCTTCCAGACCCACAACGTCGATCACGGCCAGCAGAGCGTCTATGTCGATCAGAGCCACCAATCGGCGCAGCAGGTCTTTGCGATGATGATGGGCTTTTCGAGCCTCTTGAACTCGATCTTCAGCGCCTCCGGCAACCTTTACGCGGGCACCAACCTGCGCTCTGCCTGATCGCGCCAACCGGCACAAAGGCCCCGCTCTGCGGGGCCTTTTTCGTTGCGCTCAGCCTTGGCGCAGGAAGGGCGCGATTGCCTGGATCTGGGCGTCCTCGATGACGTAATCACCGACCGCCACGCCCGAAATCGCCGCCACCGCCGCCGCATCCTGGCTGATCCGCGCCTTGCTGGCCGCGCGCAAGAGCCGCGAAACAGCCGTGCTGCCACGCGCGCGGATCACCACCAAGGGCGCCGGGGTCTCGCCCTCGACATAGCGCAGGCCGATGGCGAGATCGGGCGCGGCATGGATGATCGCCGTGGCCTGGGCGAGCCCGGTCGGGCGTTCGACCAGCGCGCGCTGATTGGCGCGCATCTGGCCCTTGAGCTGGGGATCGCCGTCCTGATCCTTCATCTCGCGCTTGAATTCCGAAATTGACATGCGCTGCTCGCGCATGAATTCGCTGCGCTGGACCATGTAATCAAGCAGCGCCGCCAGAACCAGCATCGCGAGAATCGCCGTCACGATCGGCTGCAACAGCGCCAAAGCCGCCGCCCCGGTGCAGGAGATCCCGCAGGGCGGCGCGGCGATCAACCCGCCGAGGCTGCCCCATAGCAGCAGCGCCGGAGCGGTCAGCAGGACCGAAAGCCGGATGAGATGCATGAGAAAGCCCATAAGCGCGCGGCGCCCGAAGATCTTCTTGAAGCCGCTCGCCGGGCTCAGCTTGGTGAAGTCGGGGGCCAGCGCCTGGGTCGAGAACAGCGGCCCGCCCGAGACCACCATCCCCGCCAGCACCGAAACCGCAATCGCCGCGATCATCACCGGCAGGACCACCCCTGCCCCGAGCCTCAGGCTGATGCGCGCTTTCTCGGCCAAGGCCCCGGCGAAGTTCGCGGTCTCGGGCGCCTCGACGGTGAAAAGTGCGCGCAGATCGGCGGCAATCGCGGCATGGCGGGCGTAAAGATAGATCAGAATCACCGCCATGCTGATCGAGGCGACCGCCTCGCGCGAGGTCACGACCTGCCCCTTTTCGCGCGCCTTTTTCAGCTTGCGCCGACTTGGCGGCAGGTTCTTTTCCTCGGACGAGCCGCTCATTTGACCATGCCCTTCAGAAAGGGTGCCAAAGCCTCGGCGCCAAAGGGACCGCTGCCGGTCTGGGCCATGGCATAGCGGGCGAGAATCGCCGCATAGAGCACCAACATCAGCGCCGTGACCGCCTGTTTCACCGCCATGGCGAGAAACATCGCATTGATCTGCTGGGTGTATTTCGTGGCGATGGCAATGACGATCTCGATGAAGAGCAGCGGGAGCACCACCGGCAGCGCGAGCACCAGCCCGGCGCGCAGGATCTGGTCGAGCAGCTCGAGCGCCAGCCGCCCCTGAGCCGGATCAGGCAAGGGCAGGCCCGCCATGACCGGAAAGAGCGCATAGCTTTTCATCAAAGGCCCGAAGACCGTCGGGAAAAGCACGCCACCCGCTGCCAGCACGAGAAGGCAGATCAGGAAAAGCAGCGTGCCGGTGACGGTGCTTTCGGTCGAGCTTTGCGGGTCAAAGAGGCTCGCCATCGACGCGCCGCGCTGGCTGTCGATGAAATCCCCCGCCGCCAGCGCCGCCCAGAAGGGCACGCCGGTCAAAAGCCCCAGAACCGCGCCGATGAAGAGCTCGCTCAGGACCAGAAGCGGGATCGCTGTGGGTGCAATCAGCGCCTTGTCCGCCGCGATCATCGCCGCCGCCGCAGGTAGGACAGGGGCGGCCATGGCGACAACGACCGCGCCGCGCAGAAAGCCGGTGGCGACGCCGAAGCGCGCGAAAACCGGATGGAGCATGACAAAGCCCATCGGCCGCGCGCCGACCACCGCCAGCAGGACAAGAAGGCTCGCAAGGTCCGGGGGCAGACCCTCTGCGAGCGGGCTCATCCGGCGGCGATCCGCGAAAAGACCTCGGAGGCGAAGGCCACAAGCCGCATGGCAAGCCCGCCGCCCAGCAAGATGATGACGCCCGCGACCGCCAAAAGCTTGACCGCATGGGGCAAGGTCTGGTCCTGAATTTGCGTCAGCGTCTGGACCAGCCCCACGACCAGACCGACCGCGGTTGCGACAATGATCACCGGCAACGAGAGTTGCAGCACAAGGATCAGCGCATGGTTCAGCGTCTCGTAAAGCCGCATCGCTCAGACCCCCGGCACATAGGACATGACCAGTCCATGGGTCAGCCGCGCCCAGCCATCGACCGCCACGAACAAAAGCAGCTTGAAGGGCAGCGAGATCACCGTGGGCGAGACCATCATCATGCCCATCGCGGTCAGGATATTGGTAATGACCAGATCGACGACGATGAAGGGCAGATAGAGCATGACGCCGATTTCAAAGGCACGGGTCAGCTCGGCGGTGACAAAGGCCGGGGCGAGGATGAAGAGATCCTGCTCGCTTGGCACCACGCCCGAGGTCTTGTGCATCTCTTCAGCGGCCGAGAGAAAAAACGCGCGATCGACCGGCGTGGTGAAGCGCATCAGGAACTCGCGCACGGGGCCAAGCCCTCGCTGGATCAGTCCCGGCCATTCCGAGGGCGGCGGCAGGGCATCCATCTGGCCACCGTTGGTCATCTCGGCAAACGAGGCCGCGAGCACCGGCGACATGACATAGCCGGTCAGCACGATGGTAACGCCGTAAAGCACGAGGTTTGGCGGCGTCTGCTGCACGCCAAGCGCGCTGCGCACCAGAAAAAGCACGACCGCGATTTTCACGAAAGCCGTCAGGCTGACCACGATGAAGGGCACGACCATCAGGCCCGCCGCAGCGATCAGAAGCGGAAAAGGACTGTCCATTCGGCCTCAGCTTTCGCCAAAGAGGCTGCGGATCTCGACCGCGCGCTGACCGGCAACCGCGATGACCTCGCCGGTGCCGATCAGCTGACCATTGGCCAGGATCTCGACCAGAGCGCCATCGGGCCGGTCCAGCGTGACGATGGTGCCGGGACCGGCCCGGCGCAGCTCGGCCAGCGTCATCAGCGTCTCGCCCAGCCGGAACGACAGGCGCATCTCCAGCGCATCGAGGCTTTCGCTTTCGCTCACCGTCGCGGGTGCCTGGGGCTCGGGGCGCTGAGTGTTTTCGGGGGTGGCTGGCGTATCAGAGGGGTGATCGGTCACGGAATTATCCTGAAGATGGCGAGCGGTGGAGCCCATGGCAGGGGCGCGGTAAGCGGGCGCGTCGGGAGCAAGCCGCGCCGCGCGCGGTGTCAGCCCGGCGGTCAGCGCCCAGATCGGCGGAAACGGCCCCTCGCCCACGGGCTGGACCGGGGCGGTCTGCTGGTTTTCGACCACGAGCCGCGCCGCCAGCGGCAGATCGGGCAAAACCAGCGCATCGCCGGGCCGCAGGCCGCGCAATTCAGCGAGCGAAAGCCGCATGGTCTCGACCTCAACCGCAACGCGCAGCATCAGCCCCAGCGGTTGCGCGTGGGCGCGTTGCTGTGGGCGCAAGGCCTCGGCCAGCGCGCGCCCTGCCCCGGCTGAGAGCAGCAAGGGCAGGTTCAGGCGCAGGGGAGTCGCGGGCCCGCTGACCTCGGCGCGCAGCTGAAGCGCCAGCAACGGCTCGGCCTCAGGCGCTTGCGCCAAAGTGGTGAAACGCAGGGCAAGTCCGGTCTGGTGTTCGAGATCGTCGAGCACGCCGGTCAGCGCCTCCTCCATCAGCAGCGCCGCCTCAGCGGGATCGGCGCTTTCGAGCGGCAGGCCGGTCAGGCGGCGGATCTGGCCCCAGTTGAGCCCGATCCGGGCGGGATGGCCGTCAATCGTCAGCGCCAGCCAGACCCCGCCGCGGCCTTCGATCCCGGGCATTTCCGAGGGCGGCGACAGCGCGGCCTGAAGGGCAAAGCCGCCCGCGCGGAGCGCCACAGGCGCGCGACGGGGGCAAAGCTCGTTTTGGACAAAGGCCAGTTCCGCGCTCAAGGTGCGCCGCGCCACGGGCCCCCGGCGGGGGTCGTCGTCTCTGCCCGGCGGGGCGTCGCCCGTCATGAATTCGACCAGCGCCGCAAGCTCGATCCCGCTCATCCTGCTCTCCTTCCGACTGCGCCCGCCAATGGCAGGGGCAGCTCTGCGGCCTCGGCCTCGTCGCGCGCTTCGGCGGCTTTGGCCAAGGCCTCGCTCAAGGGCTCGATCATGCGGCGGCGCTTTTCGACCAGCCGTCCGGCCGCCGAGAGCTTTGCGCGCGCCTGCGCCAATGCGGCTTCCGCGCCCGTGACCAGCTGATCGGCGGTCGCGACACGGCTGGCCGCCTCGGCCTCGCGCATACGGTCGGCCTCGAATGTCGTCAGAACGGCGGCCAGCGCACCGCGGAGCTGGGTCGAGCCGATCAGCGGGCTTCGCAACGCCTCGCGCCGCGCGGCCTGCGCCTCGATCAGATCCTGCCGCGCGGCCTCGGCCCCGGCCCGAGCCTGTCGCGCCTCGGCCAGCGCATGGGCGCTTGCGGCAAGGCCCCGACGCGCGAGATCTTCGCGCAGCTCTGCCAGATGCTGCAAACGGCGCAATTGCGCGCGCATCCCCGCGATCCTGCTCATGCGCCCGGCCCCAAAGCGGCCAGCGCGGCGAGCGTCGCCGCCTGATTGCTGTGATCGCCGGTCGATTGCTGCAAGAAAGCATCGGTCTGGGCGCGCAGCCGCAGAGCCTCGTCAGCGAGCGGGTCCGAGCCCGCGCGATATTCGCCGACCTGCACCAGAATCTCGATCTCGTCGAGCTTGGCCAGCCGCGCGGCAATGCGCTGGCTTTGCGCGATCTGCGCGGGTGCGGCAACCGCCGTCATCACCCGGCTTTTGCTGCGCAAAACGTCAATCGCCGGATAATGGCCACGCGCGGCAAGATCGCGTGAAAGGATGATATGGCCATCAAGCAGGCTGCGGACTTCATCGGCGACGGGGTCGGCGGCGTCATCATCGCCCTCGACCAGCACGGTATAGATCGCGGTGATGACGCCCTCGCGCGTGCGCCCCGGTCGCTCGACGAGACGGGGCAGCGCCGCAAAGACGGAAGGCGGAAAGCCGCGCCGGACCGGAGGCTCGCCCGCCGCAAGCCCGATTTCGCGCAAGGCGCGCGCGACGCGGGTCATGCTGTCGATGAGCAGCAGCACGCGCTTGCCCTGCGCGCGCAGCGCCTCGGCGCAGGCGGTGGCGGCGAGCGTCGCGCGCAGCCGCTCGGCAGCGGGGCGGTCCGAGGTCGCGACAAAGACGGCGGCGCGTTTGCGCCCCTCGGGGCCGAGATCGCGTTCGAGAAATTCCGCGACCTCACGCCCGCGTTCGCCGATCAGGCCAAGCACGATGGCATCGGCATCGGCGCCGCGAATGATCTGCGACAGCAACGTTGATTTGCCGACGCCCGCTGCGCCGAAAATCCCCATGCGTTGGCCCTCGCCCATCGCCAGCATCCCATCGATGACGCGCAGGCCGGTGATGAAGGGGCGATCGATGACCGGACGATCGAGCGGCAAGGGCGGCTCGGCATGCAGCGTCACGCGACCGGGCACCGGCGCGCCGCCGTCAAGCGCGCGTCCGAAGCCGTCGACGACGCGGCCCAGAAGCTCGGGACCCGCCGGGCCAAGCGGCTCGGTCCGGGTCGGAATGACCTCGGTTCGCGACGAAAGCCCGCGCACATCGCCTGCGGGCGCGAGCACCGCCTCTTCTCCGTCGAAGCCGATGATCTCGGCGGTGATCTCGACCCGGCTGACCGGATCGCGCAAGAGGCACTCCTCGCCGATGCGGCCGTCGGGCAATTGGGCGTAAAGCACGCAGCCGAGGATGCGGGTCACGCGGCCGTTGAGCTCGACCGCCTCGATCCGCCCGGCGCGGGCGCGCAGCTGTTCGACCAGCCGGTCGGCGGCATCAAAGGTCACGGCTCGCCCTCATCTTCCCAAGGCGCAAGCGCGCGGGCAGTGAGCGCGCCAAGGCCGATTTCGGTGCTGCCCGAGAAGCTCGTGAGCACCGCGCGGCCCGGCTCGAACGCGGGATCGGCGGTGATCGAGAGGATTTCGGGGCCGCTCTCGCCAAGCGCCTCAACCGCGCGGCGCACCGGGGCGAGCGTGTCCGCCGCCGCAAAAATCCGCCCGCGCCGCTGGTCGCGCAGCTGCGAGAGCGCATTCAGCGCGGCGAGATAGCTGGCCTCTTCCGGCTCGAAACTGCCCAGAATGCTGCGCACGGTCTGGGCGACCAGCCGGGCGAGCTCGGGTTCGATATTTTGCAGACGCGCCTCGGCGGCGGCCTCGGCCTTGGCGATCAGCCGCGCGGCGGTGCGGGTCGATTCTTTCAGCGCCTTGAGCCGCGCCTCATCGAGCATATCCTGCCCGACCCGCGCCGCCTCGGCCACGCTTTCAAGACGGCTGCGTTCAGCCCCCAGAAGGATGCGGTCGGCGTCGCGAAGGCGCGAAACCTCGTCGCGGCTCAGGATGCGCGAGAGCGTCATGGTGCCGCGTCCTCTGCGGCTGCGGGAAAGGCGGCCAAAGCGGCGTCCAAGGCCAGCCGATGCGGCGCGCCGGATGCGCGCGGGGCCAAGGGCAGCAGGATGGCTTTGTTTTTCGGGCGTGAAACAACCGGCAGGGGCGCAGGGGCCGCGTCCGGGATCGGCGGCAAGCTCTGCGTGGGGCGATACTCACCGCAAAGCGGCGCGGGCAGCGCATCGGCCCAAAGCGCCCGGATTTCGCCAGTCAGCCGCGCGAAATCATCCGCGCGCGCCCCCGGCAGGGCAAGCGCGCGGTGGCGTAGGCCAAAGGCGCGGGCGAGCGCAGGCACGGGCAAGGCCGCCAGAACCTCGGGTGTGATCGCCCGCGCCAGATCGCCCGCGATCAGCGCCGCCGCCGCTGCCTCGAAAACCAGCTTCGCGCGGGCGGGATCGGCGATCAGCGCGGTCTCTGGCGCGGTCCCGTCCAGCCCCTCGGGCAAGGGCGCGAGCCCTGCCCCAAGCCGTCCGGCCAGACGCCCGCCCGCAGCAAGGCCGGGTCGCGCGCGCAAGGCCCGGGCCGCCACAACCCGCGCACGGGCGCGCGCTGCCGCCACGCGGTCGGGATCGACTCGGCTCATGGCATCGCCTCGTCACCGGCGTCGTCGAGAAGCGCCGGAGGCCCGATGCCGCGTTTGGGCTTGCGCCCACGCCACAGGACAAAGCCAAGCGCCGCAAGCGGGATCAGCACCGCGCCAAGAAGCGCCGCCAAGGTCAGCCAGAGCCGCTGCACCGAGCCCGGATGAACCCAGATCCCCAGCACATTCACGATCTCGACCGGGGCGGCTTTGGCAACTTCAGCGGCGGCGGGCACCATGACGACGGTGATATTGTCGTAAAGCAGCCCCTCGATCGAATTCGCGACCAAAAGCTTGATCTGGGGCGCGTAGCTTTCGACATCCGTGCCCGGCGCGTAGCGCACGAAAACCGAGGCCGAGGAGGGTTTGACATCGCGCCCGAGCAGATCGGATTCGGGCAAGACGACATGAATGCGTGCCGACAAAACCCCGTCGATCTCGGCAATCGTGCGCGAGAGCTCTTCGCTCAAGGCATAGATCAGCCGCGCGCGCTCTTCGGTCGGAGAGGAAACAAGCCCCTCTTTCTTGAAGACATCGCCCATGCTTTCATATTTGCGCGCAGGCAGGCCGCGCTGGTTCAAAAGCTCCATCGCTTCGGGAAAGCGCGCCTCATCAACGGCGACGGTGATGCCGCCGGTGCCACTGGCTTTGGTGGCCGGAATCCCCGCGCTCATCAGCGCCGCAACCATGTCATTGGCCTCGCGCTCGGTCAGGCCAGAGTAAAGTTCGGCCTTGCAGGCAGCGAGGGCAAGCAGCGCGCAAAGCGCCAGAGAGAGCTGGATTTTCGGCATGAGGGTGATCGGCCTGCGCGGCCTCAAGCCCCTTTCAGAAAGCTGTTGAGATTGTTGCCGAGGCTTTGCGAAATCGAGGTGGCCATCGAAAACTGCACGATCTGGCTTTGCACCAGAGCCGCGGTGCGAAAAGCCTCGGAGAAGGATTGCAACTGGGTCGCAAGATCCTCGCCCGGTTTCGGCACCTCGGCGGATTGGGCCTTCAGCGCGGCGCTGTTTTGGGCAAAATCGGCATGCATCTCTCCCAGCCGGTCCAGCGTGGCCTGCGCCATATCGCTGAGCGCGGGCATCTGCTCGGTCGGGGTGGTGGTGGTTGCGGCGGAATTCGCCACTGCGGTCACGGCGGTTACCATCAAAACCTCTCTTTCCGGGCAAGGCCCCGGATCTTTGGGAAGGGGCAGATCATGCGGGTTCCACGGCCTGCGCGGGATCTTGCAGCGCCTTGAGGCTCTGGCAGACGCCCAGGATCGCCTGCGCCTCGTTGCAGCCGTCGCGCCCGGATCCGAGAACGGCCAGAAGTCGGGCCTCGGCCGCGCCAAGATCGCCGCCGCGCAGCTCTTGCAGCGCAAGCCCGATCTCTCCGGCGGCATAATCGGGCATCCACAGGCTGACCGCCGCGAAGATCGGGGTCAGATCGGCATCAATGCCGCGCAAGACGCCCGAATAGCCCGCCTCGATCAGCAGTTTCATCTCTGTGCGGTCAATCAGCGCCGGCAAGGTCATCGCAAGACCTCAGCGCGCGAGATCGGGCAGGTCCTGCGCCAGCGAGGCGAGGACATCGCGCGCCTGCTCGGCCCGCGTCGCCGACGAGCGCGCGGCCTCGGCAATCATCTCATAGCCCGAAGTCGCATTGCCGGTGCCGATCATATGCAGGCCACGCCCGATATTGGCCAAGGCATCCTGCGGATAGATCTGGGCCCAGCTGTCGAAGATCGGCATGAGATCGGTCTCGACCCCGCGCTGGCCGCACAGGATCGCGGCGGCCATCATCAGATGGAGGTCATCGGTCTGATCGTCGCTGATCGGCGTGGTGTTCATCGTCTTGTCCTCGTTTCAGTCGGGGCGGTTTCGGTAGGGCGTTTCGGTCTGGATGCCGCCGGTCTTCGGGAGTTCAGTGCCAGCCCCGCCCGCGGATCACATTGGGCAGGCCGCGCGTCTTTTTCGGCTCGTCGGATTTGCGGGCGGCGGCCATATGGGCGGCGAGCTCGGCCACGGCTTCGGCATAGCCGCGCGGCGCGACCACGCGGACCATTTCGGCGTCGCTTTCGGCGCGCAAAGGATATTGCGCATTGGCAAGCCCCACCGCGTCGAGCTGACGGCGCAGTGCCTCGACGCCGAATCCGTCAAGCCCGATCAGGCGGCTGACCATATTCGCGGGCGGCTCGACATGAAGCGCGCTGCCGTCGAACCACCAAAGCGCCTTGCCCTGCCCGGTGAGCTCGGCCAGGGCGTCACGCAGACGCCCCTCGGGATTGTCCAGCGTCACGCTGCCCCCGATCTTGTCGGAGAGGATCACCGGAACGCCCGTTTTCGCCGTCACATCCTGCAACATCGCCTCAATCCCCACCTCTTTCGCCTGATAGGGAAAGGGGCGGTCCAGAATTTCCTCGGCCAAACCGGCCGGCTCTTGCGCCTGCGCGCCAGCCAGCGGGGCCGCCATCATCAGGCCAAGCAGGATCGACCGGAAAACCGGCGCGAGTTTTGGAATATATGCGCCGATCTGTCGTGCCATTCTCTTCACCTGCCCAGAGGTAAAGCGGGCTTTCACGACGGCTCCGTGACAGATCTGTCATTTTGTTCGTTTTACCCAAAGCGCCGGTGATCGGGGCGGGAATTCGCCGATTGCCCCCGGCCCGCCCGCATCTCAACGCGCCCGGTCACATGGATGTCACGCGCCGCTTGCACCCTATGCCCATGACCGCGCATCTCCCCCTCCCTGCCCGCTTGCCGAAAATCCTGATCCGGGCGGCGGTTCTTTTGTCGCTCGCCTTGCCGCTTCGTGCCGACCCCGCCGCGCCCGAGATCTGGGCACCGCGCATGGCCGAGGCTTATCTGGCGTTGATGGACGCGCCGCAGTCTGAGCGCGCCGCGGTCGAGGATGGGATGCGCCGCCTGATCGCCAGTTATGGCCCGGTGCCCGCGCTGGCCGAAAACGCCCCCGCCGCTTTCGTTCAGGCCGCGCGGCTGGCGCGTGAGGCAGAGACCCCGGCGACGCGCGGTGTGATGTATGATCTGGCGCGCGACATCTTATTGACCGGGCCAATGCTCTCGGGAGCGCCCGCGCCGGATGTCGCGCCGCTGGCCGATTGGGCGCGGCGCGATCCGGTCCGGGCCGAGCTGGTGCCGGGGCTCGTGCTGGCCGAAAGCGATGTCGCGGGGCTGGCGCGGCTGCAGCAGCTCGAGGCGCAGGCCGGGCTTGCGGTCCTGCCCAAACGCCCGGCCGCCGAGATCATGCGCGCGGCGTGGGAGGCGCAGGCCGATCAGCCGCTGAACCGGCTTCTGCCGACCCGGTTTCAGGCTTGGGCCGCAGGTGTCGAGGCCGCTTGGCCCCGCCTTGACCGCGACGAGCGCGAGGCGGCGCTGGCGATCCTTCTTCGCCCTGAGGTGCCGCCGCCCGCGCTTTTTCAAAAGGTGATCGGGACCGAGGATATCCTTCTGTGGCTCGGCGGGATCGATGTGCCCCTGAGCGACGCCGAGCGCGCGGCCAGCCCTGAACTCATCAGTTTCATGGAAGACGGCGCCTTCGCCAATGCGCTCCGCCGCCCGCTGATCGCGCTGCGGCTGGCGCAGGCCGAGGCCGAAGGCGGGCCGGGCCTGACACCCGCGACCGAGGCGCTGATGCGGCTCAACGCATGGAGCGCGGCCAGCGGCGAGATGCATAGCTGGGACGCCCACCGCGCCCTGACTCAGGGGCGCTGACTCAGGGCCGCTGACTGAGGGGCGTTGGCCTGCAGCGCTGAGCGGCGGGCTCGCCCCTCCCCCCAAAACGCGATGACGCGCGACCCAAGCCTCGCTTCGGTCGCGCGTTCCCTGTCTCTCGGGCCCTGTCTCTCGGGCCCTGTCCCTCGGGCAGGGTTTCCCTCACTCGGCCCTCATTCGAGCTTCAGATGGGCATAAGGGCCGGGATCGGGCGTGGTCACGACCAGCGCCGCCTCGCGTCCGCGCACCACCGGCTCGACCCCGATCAGCCAGATCGGCGGCGAGATCACCGGCGCGGCCACCACCTGTCCATGATCGAGAAAGACCAGCATCACCGATTCGTCAGTCATCGCCTGCGCGCGCTCGGGCGTGAGCCAGTCGGTGCTGCCGAGAATGCGCTGATAGATCTCGCGCGGATAGGGTCCGTGAAAACCCACGACCTTGTCCCAGTCGAAATCGGTGAGCTTGGCCAGCTCCAGCCGTGCGCCTTTCGGCCCGGTGGCGGTGAAATCGGCGATCTTTGCCGCCAAGGGCGTATCGCGCTCGATGCCATAGCTCTCGCTCATCGTCGGCTCCTTTCCTGCTGTCTTGTCCTGCGCCAGTGCCGGGCCGCCGCAAAGTGCGGCGACCAGCAGGGTGGCGGTTGTCAGTGCTTTCATCGCGCGGTGCCTTCGTCAGTTCGAGCTATAATCGGGCGGGGTCAGCTCGCCCGGCAAGATCTCGGGGTTGGCGTCTCCGGTCTGGCCGACCTCGACCTGATCGGACCAGGCGAGATTGCCATTCGCGTCAATCACCACCATCTCGCCGTTGCGCACCGCCTCTTCGACCTTGTTGGCAAGCTCCTCGTCGCTTGCGCCCGGGTTTTCGCGGGCAATACGGCGGCCGACCTCGTTGTTGTAAAGGTCCATTGCCTCTTTCGCGGCCGGGTTCTCGGGCACGCCTTCATGGGCGGTGGACATGGCGGCGGCAAAATCCTCGCCGAAGCGATCGCTCATCAGCGCATTCCAATAGGCGTGGCGGAAGGCGTCATTATGACCGTCCTCAGCGCCCTTGATCGGCGCGCCATTGGCGTCGAAGCGCGGGAATTTCTCATCCGCCGTGCGATAGGCCAGCCCCGGATCACCCGAGTCGTTCGAGCTGATGCTCTTGAACTCGTCGAGCCCGGCGAGCCCATGCCTGCTGCCCAGCTTGTCGAGCAGATCGGCCTCGGTCTGGGTCATCTTCTTGCCGCCGACAAAGGGGATCCGGATCGGGAACGGACCGAATTGGGGGTGATATTCAGTCATCGTATCCTCCTTGACCTGATAGGTCTGAAGGATCTCGTTCAGATCGCGGCGCTCTGGCGCGGGGTTTTGCGGGACTTGGTCCTGCGGGCCGGGGATCGGCGGTCCAAGCACCGGGCCGGGCTGCACGGGCGTGCTTGAGCTCGGATCCGCGTCGGTTTTCGGGCCGTGTTCATTCGAGGCCTCGCGCCGGTCCTCCGGTGCAGCGGGTGTCGAGGAGGTTCCCGGTGCGCCGCCTGCGGGGGGCAGGCTCGGGGCGGGTTCCTGCTCGGCGCGCTTGCCTTCCGACCCCTTCTGATCGGGGTCTTTCTGATCTGGACCCGACTCCGTCCCGTCTCGTTCGCCCGAGGCCTCATCACCCGGCGGGCTGCGCGGGGCCTCGGGCTCTGCCGAGCTGCCGCCGCGTTCGGGCGTCGAGCCCGTGCCGCCACTGCCGGTCTCTGCGGGCGGGGCTTCGGGGGTCGGCGTTTCGGGCGCGGGCGTTTCGGGCGGCGCAGCCGGAGCAACCGCCTCTGGCTCGGGACCGCGCGCGGTGCCGGGCAGATAGACCGTATCGCCCTTGAAGATCAGCGAGGGGTTGAGCAGATGGTCGCGATTGAGCGCAATCAGTTCCTGCGGATCGATCCCGTGCTCGGTCGCGATATTCCACAGATTGTCGTCATCCTGCACCGTCACCGCATCATAGCGCTGATGCTCCAGCGTCGGATTGATCCGGCCCGAGCCGTCCATGGCCCCGGTCGCGCTGCTATGCGCGCCGGTCAGATCAGCCCGGACCCAGCCCTCGACCGGCTTATCGTCCAGATCGGTGGCGCTGACCTTGATCCAGTCCTGCCCCGAGGCATCGGTCTGGCGCTCGCCCTGATCGCGCAGGAACGTGCCGTTTTGCAAGATCGCGCGACTTTCACCCTCGGGCGCATCGCGCAACCGCACGCCTTCGGTCGGCAGAACCACCCGGGTCTTGCCGTCATCTTCGGGGTCCGGGGGCAGACGGGTCTGAGGCTCGTCCTGAGGCTCGCGCTCGGTCCGGGGCTCGCCCTCAAGGGGCGGCGGCGCAGGCTGATCGTCCGCGCCGAGATGAAGGCTTGCGGTGGTCGTGACATCATCGGTCCCCGCCTCATAGATCAGCGAGACCTCGGCTTCCGCCACCCCTCCCTTGACCTTGACGCCGGTCTGGGTGTTGACGCCGGTCCGGTCGATATCCTGCGCGGTGAGGTCGATCGTCACCCCTGCCGTGCGCGCCGCGCCGCGAAAATCGCCGTCGAGGAACTGCTCGGCCGCCGTTCCGATCCGATCGGGATGGGTGAAGGTCACCGTCGCGGTCTGGCGCTGCATATCGGCGCGCGAGGGATCGGCAAGGCTTTGATCGCGCCAGTCGAGCTGGCTTTTGAGCGAGATCGATTCCAGCTCCATTCCGCCCGTGCCTGAAAGCGCATCGAGCTCGGGAACCGGACGCCCGCCGCCCGAGGTGGTGACATCCTCACCCTTGGGCAAACGATAATGCAGGCTGATTTCGGCGGTGGTGCTGCCAAGATCGAGCCGGTTCTCGAATTTCGGCTCGATCGGCAGGCCGTTGATGTTGAAGCCCTTTTGCGCCTTTTCCTTGCCGCTCGCGCGCAGACCGCCTTGCAGCGTATAGGTCACGCTGCCGTCTTTCTCGGCCGTCGGCAGTTCGACCCGGCGGGTGATCCGTTGGGTCTCGTCCAACCGGCCCTCGCCCGCGATCTTCAGGAAGGACATATCGCCCTTGAGCTCGGCCGCAAGCCGCCCGCGCGTGCCGATCGTCGTCTCATAGGCGCTGACGTGATCGCGCAGAAACCCCATATCCTCGTCGCTGACGCCTGCCAGATCGCGCGAAAACTTGCCCGGCATCCCATCGGCATTGAGCGGATTGCCCAGAGGATTGGTGCCGCCGCCCGAGACCGCATCCTTGGCGATCTTCAGCGGCGCGCCGCCCGGTCCAAGCGCGGACAGCGCCAGATCGGTGCCGTCGCTCAGCGCATCGGCCAGATGCAGGCGCTGCAGGGCCTCGGCGGCGCGGGTGGCCTCGTCCTTGGTCGCGAAGGTCATCTCGACCGCGTCGAAGGTCTGGACGCCCGCCTCGGCCTTCAACCGCGCGTCGGGACCACCGCCCGCACCGGCACCAGCCTTGCCAGCCCCGCCCTTCCCAAGCGTATCGGTCCCCGCCTCGGCGGTGAGCGCGCCCAGAGCCTGCTTGTCATAGCGCACCGTATAGGTCGCGTCGGGGCCCTCGCCGTTCTGGGTGACGCGCAGGTCAGCCCCGAGTTGGGCCTTGCCGCCGACCATCAGCCCGCGCCAATTGCCCTGCGCCTTCAACTCGGGCGTGATGCGCAGATAGGTCGAATCGCCATCGCCATTCAGCCCGGCAATGCCGTCGCGCAGAAGCGTGCCGTTCTTCAGCCCAAGTGCGGCATCGCCAAGGCCCGAATTGACGCCGCCACCCTGATCGGGCGTGCTCCTCGCCGGACCCGCAGCGGAGCCCGAGCCGGAACTCGACCCCGGATTGGGCGCCGGCGGGTTGGGTTGAGGCGGAATGGCATGGCGGTTCTGATGCGTGCGGGGTCCGTCAAGAAGCATGAGGTCCTCTTCTGTCTTGGCGCGGCCGGATGGCGGCAGATCTCGATGAAAACGGCAAGATCGCGGGGCACCCGCAAACGGGGCGCATCCGGCGATCAGTCCAGACCAATCAAGCTTTTCATTGCGACAGTTTCTTGTCAGTCGGCGCGCAGCGCGGCATTCATCGGCCCTTCGCAGGCCAGTGCCGCGATCTCGGCGGATTGTCGCGAAAATCGAAGACATAACGGGCAAATTATCGCCGAACCGGTCGGTTTGGCGCAGATTTCACAAAACCGTCAAACCCACGAAACCTTCGCCCGCTAACAGGGGCTCAGCCGATCCCAAGCGGGCCGGATCTCCTTGCGAGCCCCTGCGCCCGCAAGGTGCAGTTTCGTGTCTGCTCACTGCTTAACCAAATGAAATCAATCAACTGGCGAAAAACCAGACATCCCGGTTCAGGGTCATATTGTCGCAATAATCTGCACCCAGTCTCTGCGCCAACCACGCCTGACAAAAAAGAAGGACCGACCATGGACAGCGTCGCCGTCGACAAGAAAGACCAGCAGCCGAACGTTCCCCAGCCCGCGCCGAGCGCCACCGACAAAGTGCCCGCTGCTGCCCCGGAAACCCCGATCCGCAAGGGCACGGACAACGAGACCTGGCCCGATCCGCTCAAGGGTGGCGTCGAGAAGGTTCCCGGTCAGCTCGACAAGGACGGCAAGCCGGTCTTGCAGTTCCACGACGAGCGCACCGGCGCAGATGTCCAGATCGACCGCGAGACCAACCCGCTGCTTTACGATTATCTCGGCCGGGTCGAGTCCTTCCAGTCGTGGTATCCGAACACCGAATACGCCAAGATCCAGCAGGATGAATTCGGCGCCGAAGTGCTCAAGCGCGACGACACGCCCCCGACGATTCCTGACCTCAAGGATGTCGATTTTGCCGAATCGCGCGGTGGCTCGATCACCATCGCCGACAAGGACGGCAAGCGCACGGTGGTGAATAAGGAGCTGACGCCCGAGACCTATAAGGCGGCGACAGAGCTCGCCAAGTCCGTCGAAGGCATCCGCATGAGCGAGCAGCATGGCTATAAGAACGAGACCGGCGGCACTTACAGCGACAAGCAGATCGACGGCGCCGTCATCGGCCCGGCGAATGAGGTCGGGCCGGGTCTGATCCGCGCCGAGATCCCGAATGACAGCGGCGAAAAGCAAAAGGTTGTCGTCTCGAAAGACGTCAACCCCGGGCTCTACGACCGCCTGGAGGCCGCCTATAAGGGCTTTTCCGGTGATGCCAAAAAGGTCGATGACACACGCGGTGGCCCGGGGCTGACTAAGCTTGACGAGCTCGATCCGCTGAACATGAAGACGAGCGAGTCGAAGTCGAAGGATGACGATACCAAGCTCACGGTCTCGGAGCTCGCCTGGCGCGACACGCTGAACAAATGGAAGGACGGGATCCAGGACGGCAGCATCGGCGCCGATGATGATCGCGCCAAGCTTTATAACGCCCTGCGCGGTCAGGCGGCGGCGGAAAGCGGGATGCCCTTTGTCTCGCTCGACGTGTCATTGGGGCAGAGCACGACCGATGTGACCGGTGCGGATATCTCGAAGATCGTCGATCGCGGCAAGCTCGACACCAAAGTGAACGAGCTCTTCGGCAAGGAATCGGTGCAGAAGGATTATCTTGCTGCCCAGACAGAGGCGCTCAAGAAGCTGCCCAATGCCGACGAAATCCACAAGAAGCTCAGCGAAACGGCCTTCAGCGAGGAATATGTCAAGCATATCGCCGATCTCAAGAACAAGGGTCAGGACGGCGTGGCCCAGGCCGATATCGCGCGCACCTATGCCGGACTTGCTGCCTTCAGCCCCGAAGAGGCCGGGAAATTCGCCCAGTCAACCTTCCTGAACGGCATGACCGTCGATCTCGACAAGATCATGTCGACGCCCGGCGCGGTCAGCGAAGAAAACGAGGCGCTTGCGACCAAGGACACGCTCGCCTCGGTTCTGGCGACGCTGAAGAAGGGCGGCGTCGATGTGCCCCGACGTCTGGTCGATACGCTCGATAAATTCGTGAACGAATTTATGGGCGACAAGCAGCAGGTCAAATCCTTCAACGCCGTCCTGCAGGAACTTGGCGATACGTTCAACAAGACCGGCACGCTGACCCAGGCCGATATCGAGAAAGTCGCGAATTCCAAGGGCAAAGAGATCTTCAAGGCGCTGAACGAGAAATCAGACGGCGCCGCTCTGAGCCTGCTGGGCGAGCTGAACAGCAATGGCACGCTTGGCTCGATCGGCGGCGCGATCTCGCTGGCCTCGGGGATCTATCAGGCAGCGGGCAAAGGCGGTTCGCTGGCCGATACCCCGGAAGAGCGGCTCGCGGTGGCCAAGGATTTCGTCAGCTTCCTTGGCGCGGGTCAGCATTTCGCCAACCTTGGCTCGAATATCATCGACAAGGTGAAGGGGACCAATGCCAACAAGATGCTGGGCCTCGACAAGACCCTGCCTCAGATCTTCAGCACCGATAAACCTTCGGGCGGCAAGCCGTTCACGACGGAAGCAAACGACAAGTTCATGGCCGCCTTCGACAAGGCCATTGACCAAGCGGCCGCCAATGGAACCTACAACCTCGAATCGCGGGCGAACCTGAGCGCCACCGACATGGAGCAGGTCAAGAAGGGCATGATCGACGGTTATGTCAAAAACCCCGAGCTGCCCGGCTCGTCGAATGTCTCGCGTTGGGCCTCGGCGGCGCTGCGGGTGATGGATGCGGGGGCGAATATGTTCGCGGGCGTCGCCGATATGGTGCTCGGCGGGCTGTCGCTCAAGAAAGGGGTCGACGGCAAGGATCCCGCCAAGATCTCGACCGGCGCCCTGCAGGTCGCGGGTGGCCTCTTCACCTTCGCGGGCGGCGGCGCCTCGGCGGCGGCGCTGGCGGGCAGCGCGGTCGGTCGTGCCCTTGCCGGGCCGTTCCTCGGCATCGGCGCGGTCATCGGCACGGTCGCCATGCTGCCGCAGATGATCATCGACGACATCAAGCACAACAACCAGATGAACGGCTACCGCGACAATGTGAAGGACCTCTTCGCCGATCTCGAAAAGCAGGGCCTTCTGACCGAGGACGGAAAGAAGCGCTTCGATTTCCTCAATGATTACATCTACAATTACGGCCAGCGCGATGCGCCTGATGATCAGAGCATCTTCGACTATCGCCGCGAGGAATATGACTTCTATGCCGGTAAGGGCCATCTGCCAGAAGCTGGCTTCGATCCGGTGAAGCACGAGGATTACAAGGGCGACGGCCCGAACCTCGACACGACACTGTCGAAAATCGGCTGATCCGAGCGGCTGTCGTCGGCCCTCACCAACCGCTGCCCCGGCCGAGCCTCTCGGCCGGGGCTTTTTGTCGGCTTTCGCGCCGAATGTGGCGGTGGCGCGATATGCTGCTGTTCGATCCGCGTGGCAGCGTCAATGCGGCGGTCAATCTGATCACCCCGGCGATCCGCCCCGATGCCGATCTGGGAATGATCGTCATGGAATCGGATTATTTCGTGCCGATGTCGGGCTCGAACCTGATCTGCACGGTGACGGTCGCGCTTGAAACCGGGATGGTGGCGATGCGCGAGCCCGAGACCGTGGTCCGCGTCGACACGCCCGCCGGTCTCGTCGAGGTCGTTGCGACCTGCAGCGACGGCAAATGCCGGGCGATCACCTTCCGCAATATCCCCTCTTTCGTCATGCATCGCGACAGCCTGATCGAGGTGCCCGAGATCGGTTCGCTGCGCGTCGATGTCGCCTATGGCGGGATGATCTATTGCATCGTCAACGCCGAGGATCTCGGCCTGACGCTCGCCCGCGATGCGGCGCGCCATCTGGTCGAGATCGGCGAGCGGGCAAAACGATCGGCGGCGGACGCGGTGAAACCCAATGGGCGGTCGAGCTGCTGCGCTATGCCGCCGCTTTGGCCTGGACCCTGAAAGGCAAGGCGTTTTCCGACAATGGCCCCGAGAGCATGGGCCTCGTTCTGCGCCATCCGCGCGGCGTGGTCGGCTTGATCACGCCGTGGAATTTCCCGATCGTCACGCTGATGCAAAAGCTGCCCTATGCGCTGGCGGCTGGCGGCGGGCTGCTCGGTCGTGATCAAACCTTCCGAGCTCACCTCTGGGTCGACGCTCGCGCTGATCCGTCTGGCCGAAGAGGCCGGCCTGCCCGCAGGCGTCGTCAATGTCGTTACCGGCGAGGGAAAAACCGTCGGCGAGGCCATGTCCGCCCATCCCGGCATTGATATGATGTCCTTCACCGGCTCGACCGCCGTCGGCCGCCAGATCGCCAGCCGCGCCGCAGAGCGCATCCGTCCGGTGACGCTGGAGCTTGGCGGCAAGGGCGCGAATATCGTCTTCGCCGATGCCGATCTTAATGCGGCGGTCGAGGGCGCGGTCGCCGGTTTCACCATCAACAAGGGCGAGGAATGCTGCGCTGGCAGCCGTCTGCTGGTCGAGGAAAGCATCGCCGAGGAGTTCGGCCGCCGCGTCGCCGAACGCGCCGCGCGCCTGCGCCTTGGCACCGGCGAGGACGACGAGGTCGGTCCCCTAATCAGCGAGCCGCAGATGGAGCGCGTGCTCGGCTATATCGCCAGCGGCCTCGCTGAAGGCGCGACCCTGCCTTGTGGCGGCGCGCGCGTCACCGAGGGCGCGCTCGGGAAGGGCAATTACGTCGCGCCGACGGTCTTCGCCGGGGGGCGGCCCGAGATGAGAATCGTCGCCGAAGAGATCTTCGGCCCGGTCACCACAATTCTCACCTTCAAGGACACGGCCGAGGCGATCCGCATTGCCAATGCCACCGGCTACGGGCTGGCAAACGGGGTCTGGACCTCGGATCTCGACCGGGCAATGGCCGTGATCCGCCAGCTTCGCAGCGGCACGACCTATGTGAACACCTATCTCGAAACCCTGCCGCAACTGCCCTTTGGCGGGGTCAAGGAAAGCGGGCTCGGCCGCGAAAACGGCAGCGAAGGGCTGGACGAGTTTCTCGAAACCCGCGCGGCCTTCATCAAGCTCAAGGCTTAAAAACAGGGCGGGGTCGCTTGCGATCAAGGCTGACGCCCCGCCTGCCCCTGAACCTCTGCTCGCATCAGGCGAGACCGCATGGAGACTGCAAGATGAAGCCCGTGACATTCGGTATTCTATCCACGGCAAAGATCGCCCAGAACTGGGTGATCCCGGCCATTCAGAAAGTTCCCTTGGCGGAGGTCACGGCGATCAGCTCGCGCGACCAAGCGCGCGCCGCAGCGGTCGCGAAATCCTTTGGCATTCCCCGCGTTTACGACTCGCTCGAAGAGATGCTGGCGGATCAGGAGATCGAGGCGATCTATATTCCGACCCCGAACAGCAGCCATGTGCGCGAGGCCATTCAAGCCGCCCGCGCAGGAAAGCATGTGCTTTGCGAAAAGCCCTTGGGCATCAGTGCACAGGAAGCCGAAGAACTGGCCGCCGTTCAACGCGAAACCGGCGTTCTGATCTCGGAAGCTTTCATGGTGCGCTATCATCCGCGCTGGCTTGCCGCGCGAGAGATTATTCGCAGCGGCAAGCTTGGCCGCGTGACCCAGATCCACGCAACCTATAGCGTGATGAATGATAACCCGGATGATATCCGGTTCCAAAAAGATCTTGGCGGCGGGGCACTTATGGATGTTGGGCTTTACCCGATCACCGCCGCTCGTTTCCTTTTCGAAGCAGAGCCCAAGGCCGTGACCGCAACCTTTGAGAAAGAGGATGCGGACGGGGTGGATATCGCGGTCGCCGGATTGATGGAGTTTCCCGACCACCGCAATCTTCTGTTCAGCGGCGCCTTGAAACAGGCGTGGGCACATTGGATCATGGTGACCGGAACAAAGGGATGGATGGAGATCCCGATTGCGGTTTGGCCCGACCCCGCGCTGGAAACAGAGATCCGGCTTCGCGGCACCGCCGACCTTTCGGATACTGCGGTTGAGATCATCAAGATCCCGCCCGCAAATCAATATGAACACGAGATTACAGCCTTCGCTAAAGCCATTCGCGGCGAAATCTCCCTGCCGTGGTCAATGCTCGATGCTGTCGCAAGCATGCGCGCGCTCGATGCGGTCAAAGCGTCGGCAGATAACAGTCAACGCATTGGAATAATATAATAAACTGGCGATCACTCTCTGTTGAGCCGTCATCGAGGCTATTTCGACCATCACCGTGCTCTCCTCCGGGCAAGGATCGCTTTGCCCCCCGCCAGAGCAGAGCAGGAATACCCAGATTTGACGGTTGCAAAGCAAACCGAACGACGCGAAAGGTAAGACATGGAATCCTTCAAAGAATTAAGCTGGTTCAACAAACCCACCGTGCTTGAGCAATCTGAGCACACGCTTAAAGTCAAAACCGGGCTGAAAACCGACTTCTGGCGCGGAACCTTTTATAATTTCTGGCGTGATAATGGGCATTTCCTTTACCGCCCGGTCGAAGGCGACTTTACGGCCGAGGTCGCGGTCAAGGCAGATTTCGAAACGCTTTACGATCAAGCCGGTTTGATGCTGGGCCTAAGCGAAAGCTCGTGGCTGAAATGCAGGATCGAATTCACAGGCGGCGAGACCCATTTATGCGTCGTCGCAACCAACGATAATTCGGATTGGTCGCAAATGTCCGTGATTGCCGAGAACGGAGAAATCAGGATCCGCCTAACCCGACATGCAGAAGCCATCCGCGTCCAGTATTTCGACACGCAGCTGAATGACTGGAGGTCCGTGCGTCTCGCTTTCCTGCCGAGCACCTCGAAAATTGATCTTGGCGTGATGTGTTGCTCACCAGAACGAGAAGAATTTCAAGTCACCTTTGAAAACTTCACTGTTTCCGAGCCGATTTCTCGCGATCTTCACGGTTGACATCAGAGCAATTTCTCCAGCTCGACCGTGGTAGATATCTGAAAACACCTTTGCCAATCTCGCACCAAAAGGCCGAGCTTTTCAAAAGCCCGGCCCGTCACTACTGAAAAGCGCGCGCTGATCAAATAAACCGTCTGCGCGTGTTCCACTCAATCCAACTCAAGAACCGTCCCGCAAATTCGTGATCTGGCCTGGCCGGAGTTCGATCCCCTCGAAGCTTGCGACACAACCGTCTCCGGTCGGGGATTGCGCGCCAAAACCGATGGTGAGGGGCCTCTTCGCAAGACCGGGCAGGCTAAACCAACGCTGGAAATTCCAGAACTTTCCGTCCTCGGAGAAGTGAAAAGCGATCGTTTCGCCGTCGCAGGAGAGACGCAGCCACACGCTCTCGCCCAGCCAGACCGGGCCGTCGCTGTCGTCCGAGATGCCGCGTGTGACGACGCTGACAATGGTCGGCTTGCCCGCGCCGGACAGCTCAAACGCGATCTTCGCCCAGTTTTCATCATCGCATTTGAGGAAAATCGCGCCGGCGTCATAGCTCGATTTGAAACCGACCGAGACCCGGGCGATCACCGAAAAAGCCGGAATCTCGATCGTGCGAGCGACCGAGATGACATTGGCCTTGCGAAACTCCTCTGCCGGATGATGAAACCAATCGGTGTCCGGTCCGGCCGAGAGCTCGATCCGGCTATCCGAGATCTGGGCCGATCCATTGGCCCCGCCGTTGATCGTCAGGCTGCTGAGGTCGAATTCAGTTGGCATTTTTCATGCTCCATTGAGGGCGCCGGGATATTCCCTGTGGCGCCGGGGGTGATGGGAAAGGACCGGCCAAGACCAACCGGGCGATGAATCGCCGGAGGGTCAGCTGTCGGAAGGAAGGTCGTCGCCGCGGCCGGTGCCTTCTCAGGTCATCCGGTCAGGGCGGGATCAGGTTTGGGTCAAGCCGGGCTTCGCGCGCTATAACCAAGGGCTGCGGAAACGCGCGCGGCAGCCTCTGCGACCGTGCGCCCGATCTCGGCAACAGCGGCCTCGGTCACCCGGCTGGTCGGCCCGCTGACGCTGATCGCCCCAGCAGGCGTGCCGTCCGCATCAAGGATCGCGGCCCCGATACAGCGCCCGCCCAGCACGGTTTCCTCGTCATCGACCGCATAGCCAGTTGTCCGCACCCGAGCCAGATCGGCGTGCAGCGCCGCGCCATCCTTAAGCGTATGCGCGGTATAGGCGAGATAGGGCGCCGCGCCGACCAGCGCATCGGTGCGCGCGGCCGGAAGATGGGCGAGAATGGACTTGCCGAGCGAGCTCGTGTGCCAGTCGTTCTTGGTCCCGACCGTGCCGCCCTGGCGCAAGGCATGGCTGGCCTCAAGGCAATCGACCACCACCAGCTCATTTTGCACAACCAGTGCCAAGCTGATGGTTTCGTTATATTTCTTATGCAGCGCCTCAAGCTGAGGCGCGGCGAAGCGGCGCAGATCGCGCTGCTCGATCGCCTTCTGCCCCAAGAGATAAAGGTGGATGCCCAGAAGATATCGGCCATCGCTATCCCGTTCGAGAAAGCCATGCGAGCACAGGCTGGCCAGATAGCGCGAGGTCGTCGGCTGGCCCAAGCCCGCCGCCTTGGCAATCGCCGTCAGCGGCACCGGCTTGCCACTATCAGCGATGACCTGCAGGATCTTGGCCGCGCGATCGACCGCGTCGAAACGAATGGATTTGGTTCCATCATCAGCCATCTGAGCGCCCTTCCCTCCAAGAAATCGCGGATGCCTCTGCCCCATCAGCCGCCGCTTGCCGAGACCGGACCCGAGGTGCGGCACTGAGCAACTCTTGCGTATAGCCGCATTCGGGTTGGCTGAGAACCCGCTGCGTCGGCCCCTGCTCGACGACATTCCCCTGCTGCATGATCAGGATTTTTTCCGCGATTTCAGCCACCAGCGGCAGGTTATGGGTGATGAAAAGCATGGCGAGCCCGTCCGCCTTCAGCTCCATCAACAGCTCGATCACCGAGGCCTGAACCGAGACATCGAGCGCCGAGGTGATCTCGTCGCAGATCAACAGCCGCGGGTTCAGAGCAAGGGCGCGGGCAATCGCCACGCGTTGCCGCTCGCCGCCCGAGAGATCGGAGGGATAAAGCGACAGTGCGCGCCGGTTCAGCCGGACCCGGTCGAGAAGCGCCAGCGCCTCAGTTTGCGCAAGCGCGGCCTGATAATCTCCGCGCAGTCGCAGGGCGCGATGCATCGCCACCTCGACGCTTTCGCGCGGATTGAGCGAGCGGTCCGGGTTTTGAAAGACGATCTGAAGCGCCGCCAAATCCTGCCGCACACGGTTGCGCAGCCCCGTGGCAAGCGGGCGGCCCTCGAACAGAAGCTCTCCCGAGGCCTGCGCATGAAGCCCCGCAATCGCGCGGCCGGTGGTGGTTTTGCCGCTGCCGCTGCCGCCGACCAAAGCCAGACAGGCCCCGCGTGCGATCTCGAAAGAGACGCCATGCACGACCTCTAGCCCGCCGTGGCTTGCACGCAGATCGGCGACTTTCAGGACCGGCGTGGGCGTTTCGGTGGCCACGGCTGCGACGGTCGCTGGCGCAGAGACCGGCGCGCCAAGCTCGGGCAGATCGGGAATGGTTGCGATCAATTGGCGGGTATAGTCGTGCCGGGGCGCCTCGAAAATCTGGCGCCGCTCGCCGACCTCGACGACCTTGCCGCCCAGCATGACCATGACCCGGTCCGCAATCGCATCGACCACGGCAAGATCATGGGTCACATAGATGAAGCACGCCCGACTTGCCGCGACGAGCTTGCGGATCAGCTCAAGGATCGTCTGCTGGGTCGAGACGTCAAGCCCGGTCGTCGGCTCGTCCATGACGATGACCTCGGGCGCGGTCATGAAGGCCATGCCGATCGCGATCCGCTGCAATTGCCCGCCGCTTAGCTCAAAGGGGTAGCGTTTGAGGAAGGCCGCGTCATTCGGCAGACTGACCTGCGCAAGCACCTCGCGGATACGCTCCTCGGCCTCATGCGCGGGGCGGCCATGCGCGATCAGCACCTCGCGCATCTGCCGCCCGATGGTCATGCGCGGGCTGAAGCTGGTCGTCGGGTTCTGCGGCACCAGCGTGATCCGATTGCCGCGGAAACGCTGCAACCCGGCGGCATCGAGCGCCAGCACATCGGTGCCGCCAACCGCGACCCGACCGCCAGAGATCACCATGCCCGGCCGGGAAAAGCCAAGAAGGCTCAGCGCGACAGAGGTCTTGCCCGATCCGGATTCCCCGATGATCGCCAGCACCTCTCCCGGTGCGACCGCCATGGCGACATCCTCGACAATCTGGCGGCCCTTGAGATCATGCAGCGACAGACCCTCAACGGTGAGCGAGGCGATTTCGGTAGCAAAGCTCGTCATGGTTTACCTCTTGGACGTGCCGATAGAACGGGCAAGGTGATCGGCCAGCACATTGACTGCGACCGACATCACCGCGATGGCAAGCGCCGGGGCAATCGCCAGCCAAGGCGCGATGGTGATGCCGATCCGGTTTTCGCTGATCATCATCCCCCAATCCGCAGCGGGCGGAGGCAGGCCAAGACCGAGATAGCTCAGCGAGGCGTAAAGGATGATCGAGCCGCAGAAGCGCACGCCGAAATCGGCAAAGATCGGCGGCAGGATATTGGGCAGGATGTCGCGAAAACAGACCGCGAGCCAGCTTTCGCCGCGCACGCGGGCGGCCTCGATGAATTCGTTGCGCGACATGTCGATGGTGACAAGGCGGACCATGCGCAAGACCCGCGGCACATGCAAAAAGACGATGCCGAAGATCACGGTGGTCAGGCTCGCCCCGGTCGAGGCGAGAAGCACCAGCAGGAAGATCGCGGGCGGCAGGGCATAGATCACATCCGAAACCGCGATCAGGCCAAGATCGACCCGGCCGCGGCGCAGACCGGTATAAATGCCCAACGGCACGGCGATCAGGAAGGCCAGCAGCGTCGCCAGACTGGCCACGACCAGAACCGTGCGCCCGCCATAAAGAAATCGGCTCAGCGCATCGCGGCCAAGAAAATCGGTCCCGAGCCAATTCGCGCCCGACATCGCGCCAAAGGGTCGCCCGACGACCTCGTCATAGCTATAGGGGCTGATCGCGGGGCCCAGAAGGGCAAGCCCCGCCACCAGAAGAAGCGCCGCGAGCGCCAGTTTCGCCGAAACCGGCTGGAGCGTGAGTTTCAGGGTTTTGTGCATTCTCGCCACTCCTCGGTCTCAGTTGGGGGCCGTTGCGACGCGCAGGCGCGGGTTCATCACCAAAATCAGCATCTCGGCGATCAGGTTGATGAGCACATAAGCGGTCGTGATAATCAGCGTGATGGCCAGAACCGTCGGCATGTCGCGGCTGATCACCGCCGAGGCCAGGGCGCTGCCGATCCCGGGAAGCTGGAACACCGCCTCGGTCACCACGACCCCACCCGCGAGCCAGGCCGCATTGAGCGCGATCGTCTGGATGGTCGGGCCGACGACATTGGGCAGGACATGGCGCAGCATGACCCGCGCGGGGCTAATGCCGCGCAGCCGCACCATATAGACGTATTCGGCCGAAAGAATATCGATCGCGACCGCGCGCACCATACGGACGACCTGTGCCAAGGTGGTGCACAGAAGCGTCACGATCGGCAGCAGGAAGACGGTCGATTGCGCGGCAAGGCTCAGGCGGTTGTCGATCAGCGAGACCGGCGGCAGCCAGCCCAGCCAGACCGCGAAAACAACGATCAGCAAGGTGCCGATGACGAATTCGGGCAAAGCGACCAGCACGATGCACGGGATTGAGATCGCGTGATCCGGCCAACGGTCACGCCAGACCGCTGCGACGATGCCCAGAAGGAACGACAGCGGGATCAGCAGCGCCAAGGCGCCAAGCGTCAGCACCGCCGTATTGGCAACCTTCGGCGCGATCATCTCCCAGACAGAGCGTCCCGAGGGCACCGATTTCCCGAAATCGCCCGTCAGAACGCCGCCCGCCCAAGAGACATATTGCGTGATGGCCGAGCGATCCATGCCGAATTCCTGCCGCAGGGCCTCGACCGCCGCGGGATCGGCGCGGGGGCCAAGGGCCGCGCGCGCCGGGTCTCCGGGCAGAAAGAGGGTTGCGGCGAAAACGACTGCCGAGACGGCGACTAATGTCGCTGCGGCAAGGCCGATCCGCCCGAAGATGAGCTTCAAGAGAGGGGATATCATCAAAAACGTGTCCGTCGTGAGAGATCAGGCGGGCAAAGGGCCGGGGCGACTTTGGCCGCGTCCCGGCCCGGGCCGTGAGGTCTTGCGCGCTCAGCCCTCGAGCGACACGCCTTCAAAGCGGTAATAGCCAAGATTGCGCTGGTTCGAGGGCGCAAGCCCCGCAACCTTGGCACTGGCCGCGTCCAACAGGTCGCGGAAGCCCCAGATCAGATAACCACCCTCGTTCCACAGGATCTTCTGCGCCTCGAAGAGATATTGCTTGCGCAGGGTCTCGTCGAAGGTCGTGCGCGATTTCGCAACCCAACCGTCGAAGGCGTCACTGGTCCAATCGGGCTCATTCCAATAGGCGCCGCGTGCATAAGCCTGACCGAAGACCGATTCCAGCGTGTGCTGGCCCCAGTCGGAACTTGCCATCGGCGCATTCTTGAACTGCGGGCCTGAATAATAGCTGTCGGGCGGCACGACCGTCAGGTCGATGGTCACGCCGATCTGCTTGGCCTGATTGGCGATCAGCGTCGAGGAGGCCAGCATCCCCGGCGCGGCATCGGCGGTATAAAGCTCGAGCCGCAGGTCACTGTCATAGCCCGCCGCCTTCAGCAAGGCCCGCCCCTGATCGGGATCATGGGCACGCTGCGGCAGCTCGGCGGCATAATCGGGGTCGGTGATGCTGTGGAGATCATTGCCGATCCGGCCATAGCCCGCCAGCGCATTGCTCACGAGCTGCGGACGGTCCACCATCAGCCGGAAGGCCTGCCGCACGCGCACATCCTGAAACGGCGCCTTGTTCACCATCATGAACTGATCGGTGGTCGCGCCGCTTTCCGAGCGGATGAGGTGCAGTGCCGGATTGGCCTCGACAATCGGGGCAAGGCTGCCGTCAAGCTGGGCGATGACATCGACCTGCCCCGCCATCAGCGCATTGACCCGCGACATCGCATCATTGATCGCTATGAATTCGAGCCCGTCGAGATAGGGCTGGCCGGGCGTGCGGAAGCTCTCGTTGCGCGCCAGCGAGACCCGCTCGCCTTGCGTCCAATGGGTGAATTTGAACGGCCCCGTCCCGATCGGCGCCGAGAAATCGCGCGTCCCGTCCTTGACCAGAAACATCACCTTGCTCGCCATAATCTGGGGCAAAAGCGCATAGGGCGCGTTCAGCTTGATCTCGACCGTGGTCGCATCCAGCGCGCGGACATCGTCCTTTTGCATGAAAGGCGACAGCGTCGCATAGGCGTCGGCCTTGTTTTCGGGGGTCAGGATATAGGCCAAAGAATAGGCGACATCCTGCGCCGTGAAGGGGCTGCCGTCATGCCAAAGCACGCCGTCGCGAATGCGGATGGTCCAGATCGAGCCGTCTTCATTATGGCTGAAATCCTCGGCGAGGCTGTTGTACAGCTTGCCCGTCGCGTCGAAATCGGTCAGCCGGTCGAAGAGCGATTGGGCGACCGCGAAATCCATCTCTCCGGTGGAAATAAACGGGTTGAGCGAAGATTTCGAGCCCGCAGCCCCCAAACCGATCCGCAAGACGCCGCCCCGGCTCGGCGCGGCGGCCTGCGCGCCAAAGGCCGCGCCCTGCGCCAGCAAAAGACCGGCACCAAGCGCGAGCCCGCCCTGAACAAACGACCGTCGCCCGATGGACAGTTCTCGGCCCGGATTTGCCGGGTTCTTTTGCGCGGAGATCTTCCTCAACATTCCCAATCCTCCCAGATATCTTTGTTTTTGTTCTGCCTTGGTTGGGCGAGTTGACGCCGCCCAACCCCTTTTCTCCGGTTCAGATCAGGCGATCAGACCGGCAAAGCGCAAAGCGGCCTTGATGTTCTCTTGATCTTGCTGGGCCAGATCTCCGCTCGGCTTGCGCGGCGCGCCAACTTCGCGGCCTTGCAGGTTGATCGCGTATTTGACGCGCGCCGGGAAATTCTCGGGCTTGATCATCTCGCGGGCGAGCGGCGCGATCTTTTCGGTCAGCTCGCGGCCAAGACGGTAATCGCCCGCCTCATGAGCGGCGTAGATCTCGCGGTATTGTTTCGGGATGACCGTGTTGATCCCCGAGATCGAAGCATGTGCGCCAAAGAGGAAGCTTGCGATATTCACGCAATCCGCCCCTGCGGCAATGGCGACGCGCTCGCCGACCGTCTGGAAAAGCTCGGCCACCGGCTCGAGCGCGACTTCCTTCAGGCAGATCACGCCCGGCACATCGGCAATCCGCTGCATCACCGACGGCGGGTTGAAGAAGTGGTTGTAGTAAATGATCGGCAGCCCGGTCGCCTCATAGACATCGCGGATGAACCCATCGAGCCCGTCGGCCGAAGGCGTCGTATAGATCGGCGGCCCAAGCATCAGCGCGCGCGCCCCGGCTTCCTTGGCCTTCTGGCCGCGCAGGATCGCATCGCGGGTCGTCGTGGTGATGATGCCCGCGATAATGTCGATCTTGCCCGAACGCGTTGCCTCACCAATCAGCGCCGCAAGCTCATCCGCCGACAGCTCGTCGCCCGAGCCGGTGCTGCCGCCAATGACAGCCAGCGTGACGCCTGCCGCTTCCATGAACGCCAGCTCACCGCGAAACAGCGCCAGATCGAGCGTGCCATCAGCCGCGAAAGTCGAGACGAGCGGAGGGATGACTCCCCGAATGTCTTCTTTGGTCAGGGGGGGCCTGAAAGTCGTCATGAAGTCCTCTCATTTCACTCAGTGAAAGTTATATTTCACGAAACGAAACTGACACGATGAAATCCATGCTGTCAATTTCTTTTCCTTAGGCCGGTTCAAGTTTGGCCTCTGGGAAGAAATCCGGGTTTGATTTTGAGATGATTCCGTGCTGGATGAAATATTTTTATTTATATATTTCAATTATATAAACTTAATATATGATCCAAATTCCAACAATGAAACCAAACTCTTTCACCAGTCGAAACACACCGAATCCGAACCTTTCGCCCCGAAAATTCCGCCGACCGAACATC
Source organism: Paracoccus aminophilus JCM 7686 (assembly GCF_000444995.1). NCBI lineage: Bacteria > Pseudomonadati > Pseudomonadota > Alphaproteobacteria > Rhodobacterales > Paracoccaceae > Paracoccus > Paracoccus aminophilus. The sequence goes on from NC_022041.1 coordinate 1,827,940, forward strand.
CGCCCCCGCGCAGAGGTCTCGCCTGTGGGAATCATCCATGAGGGGACCTATGCGCCGCGCTTGCTCCCTTCCGGGGCAAGCGCGCACTTCGCGGATAGCTCTCAGGCGGCGGGCACGGGCGCGTCGTTGCGCAACAGCCCCCTCGCTTTCAGCTCGGCCCAGAAATCGGCGGGAATGGGCGCGGCGACCCAAGCGAGGTTCTGGCGCAGCTGCTCGACCGTCCGGGTGCCCGCGCAGAAGGAGGCGATCGCGGGATGAGCCAGAACGAATTGCAGCGCGGCGGCGGGCAAGGCGACGCCATGGGCCGCACAGAGCTTTTCGATTTCGGCCACTTTCGCCATCACATCCGGGGGCGCGGGCTGGTAGTTATACTTGGCCCCCGGCACGGCTCCGGTCGCCAGAATCCCCGAGTTGAAGCCGCCGCCGACCAGAACTGAGGCCCCGCGCGCCTCGCAGAGCGGCAGGAAGCTTTCGAGCGCGTCCTGCTCCAGCAAGGTATAGCGCCCGGCCAGCAGGAAGGCGTCGAAATCGCGCTCTTGCAGCGCCATATGGCAGACATCCCATTCATTGACCCCGACTCCGATCGAGGTGACCACGCCCTCGTCGCGCAGCCGCTCGAGCGCACGCCCGGCGCCGTCCATCGCCGCGCGAAAGACCTCGGGCATCGCGGTGCCATGGTTGTAGCGGTCGCAATCATGGATGAAAGCAATGTCGATCCGCTCAAGCCCCGTGCGTTGCAGCGAATCCTCGATCGAGCGCAGCGCCCCGTCATAGCTGTAGTCATAGCGCAGCCGGAACGGCGCGCCCTTGACCCAAGGGGCAAAGTCGATGCTGCCGCGCGGCGCGGGCTCGAGCAGGCGGCCAACCTTGGTCGCGAGCACGAACTCGTCGCGCGGACGATGGCGCAGAGCGTGGCCCAGACGCAGCTCCGAGAGGCCATGGCCATAAAGCGGCGAGGTGTCGAAGAGCCGCAGACCGGCGTCCCAGGCGCAATCGATCATCGCGGCGGAGGTCTCTTCGTCGATCTCGCGCAGGAAATTGCCAATCGGCGCGGCGCCGAACGAGACGGCGCTGACCTGGAGCCCGCCTTGACCAAAGGCGCGCATATCGGAGGGGTGCATAGATGTGTCCTTTCAGATCGCATGAAAGCCCCGGCCACAGCGCGGCCATGGAACAGCCGTGATCCGGCCATAATCTGGCCAGATCGCGCGGTTTCGCCGGGTCCTGAGGATGGGCTTGGCCAAAGGCTATCCGCTCGCACCGGCCCAGACGACTGCGCAGCCCGGCGATAGCTGACGCAAGGTGGCGCAGGTGATTGAATATTGTCGCGTCAGGGCATGGTCCGCGCCAAAAGGAAAAGGCCGCCGGAAGCGATCCGGCGGCCCTCTTTTATCGGCGTCCCAGAGAGACGCGGTGTTTACGCCTGCCCCTTGCCGCGCTGCGCAAAGATGCTCAGCAGCGCCAGCAGCCCCGAGCCGATCATCAGGAAGACCGAGACCGCATTCAGGACCGGGGTGGAGCCCACCTTGACCATGCGGTCATACATGGTGATCGTCAGCGGCGCGTCCGAGCCGACCAGCATCAGCGTCGTGTTGAAATTCTCAAACGACATCAGGAAGGACACGATGAAGGCCGCGAACAGCGCGGGCGTCAGATAGGGCAAGGTTACCGTCATCAGCACGCGGCTGCGGCTTGCGCCAAGGTTCAGCGCGGCCTCTTCGAGCGAGACATCGAATTTTCTGAGCCGCGCCGCGATCACCAGCGTCGCTATCGTCACCAAAAACGAGAACTGGCCGATGACGACAAGGAAGGTGCCCGGACGCAGGAAGTCCCATTCCCAGCCGAAGACCTCTTCGACGCCATTGGCGATCATGCTGGCGAAGACGAGGATCGAGATCCCGAGGATGACGCCCGGAATGACCAGAGGCACGATCATCAGCACGTAAAGCAGGCTCTTGCCCGGAAAGCTCCGCCGCTCGAAGAGGAAGGCGTTGCAGGTGCCGACCGCGACCGAGAGCGTCGAGACGATCAGCCCGATCACCACCGAGTTCTTGAGCCCCTCCATCAACCGGCGGTCGTGGAACAGTCCGAGCATTGGCTCGGTCGAGCCGAAGAACCAGTCAAGCGTGAAGCCCTTCCATGGCAGGGCCGGGAACAGGGAATCGTTGAAGGCAAAGATCGCGGCCGAGACCAGAGGCGCGGCGAGATAGAGGAAAAAGACCAGCATATAGGCCAGATAGATCCAGCGCATGGCGGTCGATTGGGGTGCTGCGACATTCATGGCTCAGTCCTTCGCAACGGTAGAGGCAAGGCTTTGCCCGGTCAGGCGCAGACCCAGCCAGACGACGAAAGAGGTGAAGACCAGCAAGAGCACGCCGAAGGTCGCACCGGATTCCCAGTTATAGCGGGTCACGAATTGCTCGTAGATCTGCTCGGTGAACCACATCGAGTTCTTGCCGCCCAGCAGGATCGGGGTCAGATAGCTGCCCGCCGTGAGCATGAAGACGATGATCGAGCCCGCAACGATCCCGGGCATGGCATAGGGCACGACGATCTTGCGAAAGACCGTGAAGCGGCTGCCGCCGAGGTTATAGCCCGCCTCCAGCAGCGAATTGTCCATCCCGTCGAGCGTCGAGACCAGCGGCACGATCATGAAGAGAACGACCGTATAGACCAGCCCGATGATGACGGTGATGTCGTTGTAAAGGAGTTCAATCGGCCCGCGGATCACGCCCAGATCCTGCAGCGCGCCCGAAATCAGCCCGGTCTCGCGCAACAGCACGATCCAGCCGAAAGCGCGCACCAGATCGCTGACCCACAGCGGCACAAGACACATCAGAAACAGCGCCGCGCGCGAGCGTTGATTGGCGACTTTGGCAATGTAATAGGCGACCGGAAAACCTGCGAAAAGCGCAAGGATCGTGACCAGAACCGACATCCATGCGGTGCGCAACAGCGTGTTCCAATAGACCGGCTCGCCCAGGAAATCGGCGTAATTGCCCAAGCCGAAAGTGTAATCGCCCGGCCCGACCTTTTCGCGTAGCGACAGATAACCGACCCCGATCTGCGGCAGGATGATCAGCAGAAGCATCCAGAGCACGAAGGGCGTAAAGAGCAGGAAAAGCGTGAGTTTGCTGGCATCAGAGCGCGACATCCTGCTCACCCCGCCACGGCGAAAGCGAGGCAATGCTCGTTGCGCCACGAAAGCTCGACCTCGTCGCCCTGCCGGACCGCGAGCGTCTTGTCCATGACGCCCTGCGCGACCTCGACCAGCTCATCGCCCCCGGTGCGGACCAGAAGGCGGCTGTTCGCGCCGTTGAAAAGCAGGCTGTCGACGCGGCCGCGCAGGCGGTTCGCACCAAGGCTGGGCGTCAACGAAATCGTCTCGGGACGCACGAAGATCTCGACCTTCGCGCCCTCGCGCAGGCCCGGATCACCAAGCTTGGCCACGACCTCATGGCCGCCCTCAAGCGCGACCCGCGCCTCGCCGCCATTCACCGCCGAGATCCGCCCCGGCCAGCGGTTGGTGTCGCCGACAAAGCCCGCGACGAAGCCGCTTTTCGGGTTGTTGTAAAGCTCCTGCGGGGCGCCGATCTGTTCGAACTGGCCCGCATTCATCACCGCGACATTGTCGGACATGATCAGCGCCTCGGACTGGTCATGGGTGATGTAAAGGAAGGTCGTGTTGAACTGGCTTTGTAGCAGTTTCAGCTCGACCTTCATCCGCTCGCGCAGTTTGAGATCAAGCGCGCCGAGCGGTTCATCGAGCAGCAGCACGTCGGGTTCAAGCACCATGCAACGCGCGATCGCGATGCGCTGGCGTTGACCGCCCGAGAGCTGCGAGACCTGCTTCTCCGCGACGCCGGGCAGGCCGATCCGCTCCAGCACCGATTTCACCTTGCGCGCGATATCGGTCTTGTTTTCCTTCTGGCAGCGCAGGCCATAGGCGATGTTTTCGCCAACATTCATCATCGGAAACAGCGCCAGATGCTGAAAGACCATCTTCACGCTGCGCTTGTTCGGCGGCGTGCCGATCACCGAGGCCCCCTTGATGCGGATATCGCCGCTGGTCGGGTTCTCAAAGCCCGCGATCATGCGCATCAGCGTGGTTTTGCCGCAGCCCGATGGCCCGAGGATCGAAAAGAACGAGCCGCGCGGCACGTCGAAAGACACGTTGTTGACGGCGTGATAGGCCCCGAACCGCTTTGTCAGGCTTTGGCACTCTAGATCGTACATGGAGGTCTCGTCGATTGGCGGCAGCTTGCCCAAAGACAGCAGTGCCCGGAGATAAACTGAGCCTGCGGAGGCGAGACCTCCGCAGGCGGCACGGCGCGATCAGTTGCTGGTCGCGGCCTTGATACGTTCGAGCGCCTTGCCCTCCATATCCTCAAGCCCAGCCGGGATATTGGCGAAGAAGCGCATATTGGCGATGGCGGCATCGTCGAAAGCCAGTTTCACCGCTGCTTTCTTATCCTCGGGCAGAAGCTCGATCCCGCCTTTGACTGCGCTGATCGCGCCGGTCGAATCCGACATCATGGTCACGATCTCGGGACGCATGACGAAGTTGATCCACTTGTAAGCGGCATCGTCCGCGCGGCCCTTGCGCGGGATGACGAAAGTGTCAATCCAGGTCAGCGCGCCAGTGCTCGGCGGCACATAGATGAAATTCTGGTTCTGGTCGTAAAGCTTGAAGGCGGTCGAATCCCAAGCCTCCGAGGCCACAACCTCGCCCGACAGAAGCAGCGTCGAGAGGTCATCCCCGCCGTTCCAATAGGTCTTCACGATGCTTTTGCACGAGATCATCTTCTCGGTCACCGCATCGAGCATCTTCTGATAGCCCGCCGGATCGGCGTAAAGCGCGAAGGGATCATAGCCGAGCGAATAGCCCATGCCGATCAGGATGGTGCGGCGCAGGCGCATCGAGGTGCGGCCCTTATATTCCTCTTTGCACAGATCGGCCCAATCTTTGACATCCCCGGCCTTGGTCTTGTCGACGACGATGCCCGAAGTGCCCCATTGATGGGGGACGGCATAAATATTCCCGTCGATCGTGGTGTTGGTCTTGACCGCGTCCAGCAGGTTTTCCTGCATCTTGTCGGTCTCGACCTTCGCCAGATCCAGCGGCTTGTAGATATTATATTCCTGCTGCGCCGCCATGATGCGATCATGGCTCGGCTGGGCCAGGTCATAGCCCGAGCCGCCCGTCGCGCGCAGCTTGGCGATGATTTCCTCGTTGTTTGACAGCGTCACCTCGACATTGATGTCGGGATATTCGGCCTCGAAAGCCTTGATGACAGTGTCGGGCGCATAGCCGCCCCAGGTGAGCAGGCGCAGCGTTTCCGCCTGCGCCATGCTCGCAATCGATGTCAGCGCCACCGCGCAAAGCGCCGCGGCAATCCGGTTTTTCCCAGTCATGTCTCTCTCCCTGTTGTCCCCGACCGAAGCGCGTGTCGCGCTCCGGCTCCCCTGCCCATCACTATGCTAAGGGCCTTTGCCCCCTTTAAGGTCCACTCTGGTTGAAAGAGCAGGCCGCTTTCAGGGGGCGACGGCTCAGATCCGGGCGGTGACGGTCTTGAGCTTGCAATAGCTCGCGACCGCAACCATGCCCTTCTCGCGACCAAGCCCCGAACGGCGGTTGCCGCCGAAGGGCGTCTCGATCCCGCCTGCGAAATACTCGTTGATGAAAACCTGACCCGCATCGACATCGCGCGCGATGCGATGGGCGCGGCTGATATCGCGCGTAAAAAGCCCGGCGACCAGAGCGAAATCGGTGCAATTCGCCGCCGCAATCGCTTCGTCCGCGCTGTCGACGACCTGCACCGCCAGAACCGGGCCGAAGATTTCCTCTTGCACGACCGGATCGTCCCAAGAGAGCCCGTCCAAAATGGTCGGCGGATAGAACCACCCCTTGCCGGTTTCGGGATCTGCGGTGATCTTGCCGCCGGTCACGACCTCGACGCCGCGCGCGCGGGCCTGATCGACATAGCCCGCAACCTTGGCCAGATGCTCGGCCGAGTTGATCGCGCCGTAATTCACCCCGTCCCTGAGCCCGTGGCCGATGGTGAAGCCCCCCGCCCGCTTGGCCAGCCGCTCGATGAACTCGGCATGGATGCTGCGCTCGATCACGAGGCGCGAGCCTGCCGAGCAAATCTGGCCCGAGTTTTCAAAGATCGCGCCGATGACCTGATCCAGCGCCAGATCCAGATCGGCATCGGCGAGCACGATATTCGGCGATTTCCCCCCCAATTCGAGCGTGACCGAGGCGATATTGCGCGCCGCCGCCTGCATGACGTTGATGCCCGTCGTGGTCGAGCCGGTGAAGGTCACATGGTGCACGTCGGGATGGGCGACCAAAGCCGCGCCTGCCGCAACCCCGGTGCCGGTGACGACATTGCACACGCCCGCCGGCAGGCCCGCCTGATGCAGAAGATCCGCCAGCATCAGTGCGGTCATCGGCGTCTGCTCGGCGGGTTTTGCCACCACCGAGCAGCCCGCCGCCAAGGCCGGGGCAAACGAGCGCGCGGCGGTCGAAAGCGGATAGTTCCAGGGAATGATATGGGCGGTGACGCCGACCGGCTCATTCACGGAATAGGACACATAATCCTGCCCCAAGGGGTAAGAGCGCCCCTCGAGCTTATCGCCCGCGCCCGCGTAATATTCAAAGGCGCGCGCGGCACCGCGCACATCGCCCAGAGCCTCGGCAAGGGTCTTGCCGGAATCGAGCACCTCGGCGCGGGCGAAGCGGTCAGCATGGGCACGCAAGGCTTCGGCTACGCGCATCAGGACGCGGCCCCGCTCGGCGGCCGAGGTCTTGGCCCAAAGCGCGCCCGCGCGCTTGGCAGCAGCCACCGCCAAAGCGATATCGTCGCTGTCGCCAGCCGCGAATTCCGCATGGGGCTCGGCAATGCCCGGATCAAAGCTTGCCATCATCCGACCCGAGACAGCCGCCTGCCAGCGCCCGTCGATGAAATGCTGGTTCGGCAGGTTCAATGCGTGATTAGCCATGATCTCACCCGATCTCGCTGACCTGATAGGCCGATTTCGCCAGCCATTCCGGATTGATCTCGACGCCCCAGCCCGGACGATCGCTGACCGTGACCTTGCCGCCCTCGACGCCGTAGGGGCAATCGACGAAGAGCCCCTGCTGCCAGGGGTAGTAATCCAGACCCTCGATCGAGAATTCGAGATATTTGCCCGCCCCTTCGATCGCACGCAAAAGGTGCATGGTGAAAAGCGTGACCATGCCGAGGTTCGCGGCATGGGGCGTGATCGGCAGGCCCGCCGCATGGGCCATCTTGCAGACCCGAAGCGTGCGGGAAATGCCGCCGAGATAGAGGATATCGGGCTGGACGATATCGACCGCACGCATCTCGATCATGTGGCGCCAGGTCGGGATCTCGCAATCCTGCTCGCCGCCCGTGACCGCGATATCAAGCGCATCGGTCACCTGCTTGGTCTGCTCGAACTCCCAGTAAAGGCAGGGCTCCTCAAAGTGCTCGATCCCGTTGTCTTTCAGGATGCCGCCGACCTCGATGGCGCGTTTGGGGGAAAAGCCGCTGTTGGCATCGACCAGAAGCGAAGCCTGATCGCCAAGCGCGCGGCGGATGGTCGGGATGATCTCCTCGGTCCGGCCCGGCCATTCATCGATGTCATGGCCATATTCAGCGGCCACGCGGAACTTGAACGCGTCAAAGCCCTGCTCGCCCTGCAACCGCTTGAAGCGCTCGGCCTCGGCGGCGGGGGTGATGTCGCGCCGCATCGAGGAGGCATAGGCGCGCAGGCTCCCCGGCGTGCCGCCGATGAGCGCCGTGACCGGCAGCCCCGCCGCCTTGCCGCGCAGATCCCAGATCGCGGTATCGAGCCCGCCGAAAGCGCGCTTCATGTAAGAGCCCGGGAATTTATGCTCGCGCTCGATCACCATATCGGTCAGCGCATCGATGTCGTCGAATTCAACACCCAGCACATAGGGCGCGACCTGACGGTGCAGAACCTGCGCGGTAATGTCCGAATTATAGGTCGAGACCTGCCCGATGCCCTGCTGGCCGTCCTCGGCGGTGATGCGGACAAAGCCGATGAACTGGGTCGAGAAGGTCTCGATGCGCTTGATCTTCACTGTCGTGTTCCTTGACATCAACGGATTGCTGGCTCGAAGACTAGGCCGCGCGCGCGCCGCTCAATAAGGTCCACTTTCGAAAAAGGCGGAAACCGCTTATGGGATGCGGCGGGAGAGGCTGGCGGCCCTTCGCGTGCGCGCGAGGATCACGTCGGCGCGGAGACGGCGGAAGGGAGGCCAGAATGGTCAAGCGTTCATCAGGAGAGCTGTTGTTCTCGATCACCGTGGACCGGACGCTGGAAACCTCGGTCACGACCCAGCTTTACAACGCGATCCGCAAGCTCATCACCTCGGGCGATCTGCCGGGCGGCAAGCGCCTGCCCTCCAGCCGGACGCTCTCGACCGAGCTCGGCCTCTCGCGCACCACCACGATGTCGGCCTTCGAGCGGTTGCAGGCCGAGGGGCTGATCTATTCGATATCGGGCTCGGGCTCGTATATTTCGGAAATCGCGCCCGCTGGAAAACCCGAGCAAACCTTGAGCGTTGAGGCCCCGGCGGCGACCGGCCCGACCCGAAGCTCGCTGTCCGCGACCTTGAACGCAGCCAGCTCGCGCTTTGTCGAGCGCCTGCCCCATCCGCGCGCGCCCCGTGCCTTCGTCACCGGCGTGCCCGATTACAACAGCTTTCCGCTGGCGATCTGGGCGCGGCTGACCGCCAAGCATCTGCGCGAGGAGCGCGAATATGTGCTGGGCTATTCCGACCCGGAGGGCGATCCGCGCCTGCGCCGCGCCATTGCCGAACATCTGCGCTCAAACCGTGGCATTTCCTGCGCGCCCGAGCAGATTTTCATCGTCAATGGCGCGCAGCAGGCCTTTGACCTGATCGGGCGGATGCTCATCAACCCCGGCGACAAGGTCTGGTTTGAAAACCCCGGCGCGATTGGCGCGCGCAACAGCCTGATCGCCTCGGGCGCCGAGCTGGTTCCGGTGCCCGTCGATGCCGAGGGCATGCAGGTCGCCGAAGGGCTGCGCCTCGCCCCCGATTTTCGGCTGGCCTTCGTCACCCCCTCGCATCAGCATCCGACCGGGGCCGAGATGAGCATGGCGCGCCGCGCGGCGCTGCTTCAGGCGGCTTATGACAGCGATGGCTGGATCATCGAGGATGATTACGACGGCGAGTTCCGCTATGACGGCCGCCCGCTGCCGACGCTGAAAAGCGGCGATACGGCGGATCGGGTGATCTATGTGGGCACGTTTTCGAAAAGCATGTTCCCCTCGCTGCGCTTGGGCTTTTACATCGCGCCGCAATCCTTGGTCCCGACCTTCCGCCATCTTTCCCGCGCCTTCCTGCAAGGGGTCTCGCTTGGCATGCAATCGGTGCTGGCGAGCTTTCTCGAAGAGGGCCATTTCGTCGCCCATATCCGCCGGATGCGCGAGATTTATGCCGAGCGTCACGCCAGTTTCTACGCCGCCGCGCAAGAGCATCTGGACGGGCTTCTCGACATCCGCCGCTCCTCTGCGGGCTTTCACACGGTCGGCCATTTCGCCTCGCCGCGCATGACCGAGACCGAGGTCGTCGCCGATGCCCGCGCCGCCGGGCTGGTGGTCTCGGCGCTTGAAAGTTTCGCGATCGGGCCAAGCCTGACGCCCAAGGGGCTGATCCTTGGCGTCACCGCGATCCCGCCCCGCGCGATCCGCGCGGGCGTCGAGACCTTGGCCCGCGTGCTCGAGCCCTATCGCTAGCGCCCCGCTATCTCGCGCCCCGGCCTCGCCTTAGCGCAGATCCTCCAGCATCATCGCCGCGCCCTTTTGCGCGACCATGATCGTCGGCGCATTGATATTGCCGGAGGTGACATTGGGGAAAACCGAGGCGTCAATGACGCGCAGCCCCTCGATCCCATGAACGCGCAGCCGTGCATCGACGACATCGCGCGCAGGATCGGGCCCCATCCGGCAGGTGCAGGAGGCATGGAAGACGCTGCCAGAGCGCGCGCGGATATCGGCGATCAGCGCCTCTTCGCTTTGCACCTCGCGACCGGGCTGCATCTCGGTCTCGATATATTTTGCAATCGCGGGCTGCTCGGAAATCCGGCGCACCAGCCGCACCCCGTCGAGCATCTGGTCGATGTCATTCTGGCTCGCCAGATAATTCGGCTCGATCAGCGGCGCGGCATGGGGATCGGCCGCACTGATCTCGATCCGGCCCCGGCTGTCGGGGCGGCAAGGCTGGACGCCGATGAAAAAGCCCGGGAAGGGATCGGGCATGGTCAGACGCCGCACGCCAGGTTTGGGCTTCGAATAGCTGACCGGCGAGAAGTAAAGCTGCTGATCCACCCGGTCGAGCCCCGGACGCGAGCGCACGAACCCGCCCGCCTGATTGACGCTGAGCGAGAGCGGCCCATTGCGAAACAGCACATAGCGCATCCCGAGCATGATCCGCCCCAGCCACGGGCGCAGCTGCGAGTTCAGCGTCGGCACCTTCGAGCGGAAAAGGTAATCAATGCCGAGATGGTCCTGCAAATTGCGCCCAACGCCCGGCATGTCCTTGACCACCGGCTTGCCGAAACGGCGCAAGACCTCGCCCGGACCGACGCCTGAATGCTGCAAGAGCATCGGCGTCTGAACCGCGCCCGCGCTGAGCACGACCTCGCGCCACGCCCGCGCGGTCTGGATCTGGCCGTTCGTCTCATATTCGACGCCAACCGCGCGATTGCCCTCGAAGAGCACGCGCCGCGCCAAAGCCCCCGTCACCACCGTCAGATTGGCCCGCCCCATTGCGGGACGCAGGAAAGCGGTCGCGGTCGAGGCGCGCACGCCCTTGCGCGCCGAGATCTGATAGACCGACGTGCCCTCCTCCGCCGCGCCATTGTAATCGCGGGTTCGCCGCATCCCGGCCTCTTCGGTCGCATCCAGCCAGTCATGGCAGAGCGGATGGACCGAGGGCGTCATATCGGTCACGGCAAGCTCGCCCGATCCGCCGCGATAGTCATCCGCACCACGCTCGAAGCTCTCGATCGCCTTGAAATGGGGCAGAACATCGTCCCAGCCCCAGCCGGGATTGCCCTCGGCCTTCCAATCGTCGAAATCCTCGCGCTGGCCCCGGACGAAGACCATGGCGTTGATCGAGGAAGACCCGCCCAACACCTTGCCGCGCGGCCAGTAGGAATTGCGCCCGCCCAAAGCCTCTTGCGGGCCGGTCTCGAAACGCCAGTTCACCTTGGGGTTATAGAAGCTGTGGCCATAGCCGATCGGCATCCGGATCATGAAGCGCCGGTCACTGCCGCCCGCCTCCAGCAGCAAGACACGCAGCTTGCCAGAGGCGCTCAATCGATTGGCCAGAACGCAGCCCGCCGAGCCCGCGCCCACGATGATAATGTCAAATTCGGCCATGTTCCCCCCAAAGCGCGCTGTGCTTTGGGTCTATTGGATGGCCCCCCCTGTTGGAAGGAGCCGTTCTGGCAAGATCGGGAAGCCACTTCCGCGCCTGCGGGCCTTCTGCTTGCGGAAAGCCCGCAGGCAAGGCGCCCGCGCCTGAGTGCTCAGCCCCTCTGGCCCGATGCGGTCTTGAGAAAATCGATCAGCGCGCTGCCGGAATTGGGATGAAGCGGCTTGCTGATCTCATTGGCCCAGTTGAACAGCGACACGCCGTTTGTGGTGGTCGAGCCATGCGACCAGGCCGAAAACACCCGCTGAGTTTGCAGCTTGTTGCCGTAGATCATCAGCCCGTGATGGCTGCCATGGCAGCGGATCAGGTCGAGCATCATCGAGACCGAGGCCTTCGGCCCTTCGAACCACTGAAACAAGACCTCGTCTTCGCGATGCAGATAGCCGGTGATGCCGCATCTTTTCACGAGATCCGAATAGTCGCGCAGGATCTGGATTTGTCGCGGCGAGTTTTCGGAAATGCTGGCATAGCTGCGGTAAAGCACGCTCCAGGTTTCACCGGCACCGATCACTTGACACCCCACAACCGCTGAAAACCGCGCCCTCCGCCTGATTGCGGCATATTGGAAAAACGCGTTTAAGTTGTGCATATTTTACAAAAACGCCTGACCGCTGGCAAGACAAACGCGCAGAAAAAGATCACCCGGCCGGAGCAAGGTCTCCGACGCCTTTGTCTCCCTGCTATCTGCGGCTCCTACCATGCCCATGCCGCCGCGCAGCAGGCTACCGATGGTGCCTATCCGCCGCCCGTGCATGTGGGCACGCAATCCGCCAGCCGCCCGGAACTTGTCCCGGCCCGCGGTGTTCTCATCATGTTCCAAAACCCGCCAGGCAACCTTTGCTTGCGTCCCCCTTGCGCCACGGAGGCAAATTTATGATTGACCACGTCTATATCTCGGTCACGGATATCGAGAAATCTCTCGCCTTCTATGCCGAGGCTTTGAAGCCGCTCGGTTGGAGCCTCTTTGGCAAATACGACTCGGCCTCCGGGCCTGCGGACGTGCCCGACCTTCATGGGCTCCGGGACAGCGCCTATGGCAGCGGCACAGAGATCGGATGCAGCATCTGGCTGCGCCAGCGCCAGCCGGGCGAAACCGGGCTCTATCTCGGGATTGTCTGCGACAGCAATGAGGCGGTCGATCAGGCCTATGCCGCCGCGCTCAAGGCAGGCGGCACCGACGAGGGCAAGCCCGCCGACCGGACCTATTTTGCGCCCGGCTATTACGCGGCCAATATCGCCGATTTCGACGGCAACCGGCTGGAATTCGTTCATAAGGCCTGGAACCCCAAGCGTCGGAAATAAAACGACATTGCCCCGGGCGCAGCCCTGCGCCCGCGCCTCCCATCGCCATTCGCCCGTTGCAACCGGCGGGTGATCTGCTAGAGCCTTCCGCGAAGTCGGCACAAGCCCCGTCACATCGCAGCCGGGCCGCTTCTTGATGGAAGAGCTTGTGAGCGATGGACAGCCTGCTGACCCGGATCTTTTTGCGCCGACGCAAGTCGCTGATCAGCCGCGCCTTCAGGATCGTGCGCGATCCGGGCGTGGCCGAAGATGTCGCGCAAGAGGCCTATCTGCGCACCGCGCTCGCGCTTCAATCGCGCCCGATTGCGCAATTGGACGCTTTTCTCAGCCGCACGACCAGCAATCTCGCCATCGACCATCTGCGCCGCGACCGCCTGCGCGCACCGGGCGCGGCGCAAGACCCCGATGAGATCGCGGCCCCCGCGCCTTCGGTCGATGAGCTGTTGATCCAGCGCGAAAGGCTGCGCCTGCTTGAAGCTGCGCTCGCCCGCCTGCCGCCGCGTGCGCAGCGGGTCTGGGTGCTCAGCCGGATCGAGAACTGGCCCTATCCGCGCATTGCCACCCATCTGGGGGTCTCGGCGAATACGGTCTATAACGACCTGAAACTGGCCATGGCGCAATGTCACGACGCCTTGGCGCGGCTGGATCGCGATTAGGCGGCGAGGAGAGTTATTGTGAGATTTCCGCGCCTGAACCGTGCCAGAAAAACGCCGTCCCGCCGCGCGCTCGAAAAGGAGCCGATGGGCTCTGTCGGCCCGAATTTCCGCCATCCCGATCCCGCAACAGATGCGGCACTCGACTGGTGCCTGCGGCTTGAGGCCGCCCCGCTCGACGATGAGGCTGCGCGTGCTTTGCGCGATTGGCTGGAGGCCGATCCCGCACATGGCGCGCGCCTCGACAGCCTCTTGCGGATGATGGCCAGCCCCGAACTCGCCACGGCCAGCGCGGGCCTTGCGCGCGCCTTGGCCGCGCCGCGCGCGGCGCGTGATCGTCGCGCGGGCGGTCTTCGGCTGGGTCGGGCGTGCAAGGCAGGGCTTGCATTGGCCGCGATTGCCGCTCTGGTCGTCGCGCTCAACGCCTTGCCCCATTGGCTGCTCCTCTGGCGGGCTGATCATCTGACCGGCCTTGCCGAACGCGCCGAGATCGCCCTGCCCGATGGCTCGACGCTGGTGCTCAACGCCCAATCGGCCGTGGCGCTCGATTTCGCCCAAGGCCGCCGCGAGGTCACTCTGCTGGCCGGGGAGGCCTTCTTTCGCGTCCGCCCCGACCCCGCGCATCCCTTTCTCGTCCATGCCCGCCATGCCGAGACCCGCGTGACCGGCACCGAATTCGCGGTCTCGCGCAGCGGGCCTCTGGACCGCGTGGTCTTGCGGGAGGGCCGCGTCGAAGTCTCGACGACCGCAGCCGCATCCCCCGCCCAGTCGCTGGCCCCCGGCGAGGCGATCACCGCCAGCGCCTCGGGCCTCTCGGCGGTGCGCCCGACCGATCCGGCTGCGGATCTGGCGTGGCTCGACGGCCGCATCAGCTTTTCGGATCGCCCGCTGTCCGAGGTGATCGACGCGCTGCAAAGCTATTCCCCCGAGCGCCTCTTCATCGCCTCGTCGCGGCTGCGGCGATTGCAGGTCAGCGGCAATTTCCGCCTCGATCAGCCCGAGGCCGCGATCGAGGCGCTTGCCCTTGCCGCCGGGGCCAATCTGCTGCGCCTGCCGGGCGGGATGTTTATTCTGAATTAAAGACTCAACTATTTTTGTGAGATCGCCCGTCCCCATCCGTCTGTCCTGAAGAAGAGCCGCCACAGCCGCAAAGGCGGGCGTCAGGACAGAGACGAGGATGAGATGATGGCACGGCAAAAGCCTGCAAAACCAATGACCAGAACCCGGACCAGCCGGGCAGTTGCACTCCTTTTGACCGGCAGCGTCAGTCTGACCGCGCTGGTCTGGCCCGAAGGCTCGGGCGTGGTCGCGCAAGAGGCGCAGGGGCTGTCCTTCGACATTCCGGCCCAATCCCTGCCCCGCGCGCTCAACGCTTTCGCGCAGGCGAGCGGTTGGAGTCTCGGCTATTCGAGCGCAACCGTCTCGGGCAGGCAATCCGCGCCGGTGCAGGGCCGGATGCGGCCCGAGGCGGCTTTGCGCGCGCTGCTGGCCGGAACCGGGCTCGAGCTGCGCGTAACCGGCCCCGCGACCGCCGCGATCCTGCCCGCCGCCAGCACGACTAGCGCAAACGAGCCCGGCCCAGACGGCGCGATCGTCCTGAACAAGGTCACCATCACCGCCGTCGGCGGGACACCGTCGCGCGAGGATCTGTTCCGCGTTCCCGGCTCGGTCGATTATGTCTCGGATGAGGATCTGAACCGGCGCGCGCTGACCTCGGTCGCCGATCTCTTTCGCACCACCCCCGGCGTGATGACCGGCGACGGGAGGAATTCGGCCGCGATTGATGCCAATATCCGTGGGGTTCAGGGGATGAACCGCAATCAGGTGCGGGTGGATGGGATGATTTCGTCGACCCCGAACTATCGCGGCTATTTCGGGGTGGCGAACCGCACCTATGTCGATCCCGATCTGTTGGCGGGCATGGAGATCACCAAGGGCCAGCCCAATGACGCGGCGGGCGCGGGTGTGATTGGTGGCGCGGTTCGGATGCGCACGATCAATGCCTCGGATATCTTGCTCGACGGGCGCGACCGCGGCTTTCGCCTGACGCTTGGCGCGGGCACGAATACGGCCTCTCCGCCTGCCATCGGCACCCGCGACAAGCGCCTCGACAAGCCCGGCACGCTCAATTTCGGCACGTTCAACGGCAGCCTCGCCTATGCCCAGCGCTTCGGCACAGTCGAGATGGTTGCCGCGCTGAGCCGACGCACGCAGGGCAATTACTTCACCGGCAAGCATGGCAAGAACGAGGTCAAGAGCTATCAGATATTCTCGAATGACTGGACGACCTCGGAAATGTCTCCGGTCCCGCGCGAAAGCGAGGCGCTCAACACCCAGCGCGAAACCGTCTCGGGCCTCTTCAAGCTGCGCGGGGAATGGGGCGACGGTCACAGCGCCGAGCTGGTCTATTCGCATTCCGACAGCAAGTTCGGCGAGGTCATGCCGTCGCAGATCACCCGCTTTGGCTGGAATACCGTCGAGCAGCAGGACCCAAACAAAGCCGTGCTGAATGGGCTTAACCTGACCTATCGCTGGCAGCCCGAGGGCAATGATCTGATCGATCTCAAGGCCTCGGTCTGGGCCACCCATATGAAGCAGCACACCCGGACCGGGCAGGCCTTGGTCTATGATCCGAACGATTATTTCCGGGCGCGCTTCCCGATCTCGTCGGATTATCTGGGGATCGAGCTGCAAAACACATCGCATCTCGAAACGGGCCTCGGCCCTGTGGATCTGCGCTACGGCGGCTCGTATCTGCGCGAAGAGACCACGCCCAAGCGCGACGATTCCTTCTATATCCCGCCCAATGGCATCCGCTGGGAGCGCAGCGCCTTCTTTCAGGCCGATTGGCAGGCAGCCGAGCGGCTCAAGCTGCGGGCGGGGCTGCGCTATACGAGCTTTGACACCCGAGACCGCGTGGGCACCGACACCTATCTTGCCCCGCAGATGCAGGTCTTCTGCGCCTATTACGGCAATTGTAACACCCGGCTGGGCGCAAGCGGCTGGAGCAAGAATTTCGGGCTTTCCTATGAGCTGAACGACCAGATTCTTGCCTATGCCAATTACGACGAAGGCTATCGCGGCCCGAGCCTGATGGAGGCCGCCGTGCGCTATGACTGGCTGCCCAATCCCTTCGTGACGCCAGAGCGCAGCAAGAATGTCGAGATCGGCATGAATTATCGCAAAGCTGGACTTCTGCGCGAAGGCGATCAGCTGCTTTTCAAGACCAGCTATTTCCGCAACCACATCAAGGACTATATCGTCCGCCAGACGATCAGCACCGACCCGCGCACCGGCCAGCCCTATCCCGGCGGCACCGGGAGCTTCATTCCCTGGAACATCGGCAAGGCAAAGTTCGAAGGTGTCGAGGCGGCGCTCGATTACGATGCCGGGCGCTGGTTCCTGCGCGCGGGCGCGACGCGCTATATCCGGGTGAATTACTGCGGGGTCTATCTGTCGAAGAACTTCGCGCCGCAGGTCTTCAACCCGGGCTGCATCGACTACACGCTGCCCGATGATTATGCGGCCAACCAGATCCCGCCTGCCTATTCGGGCAACCTGACCCTTGGCGCGCGGCTTCTTGACGACAAGCTCACCCTGGGCACGACGATCACCCGTGTCGGCGGACGGGCGGCTCCGGCGGGCGAAGGCACCAATGGCTTCCTGCTGCCGCTGCGCCAGTGGAACCCCTATACGACCGTCGATCTCTTCGCGAGCTACCGTATGAATGAACGGATGGTGATGAATTTCAGCGCTGAAAACGTCACCAACCGCTATTACGTCGATGCGCTGGGATTGGCGGCCCTGCCCGCTCCGGGCCGGACATTGCATCTGGGGCTGGAAGCGAAGTTCTAGGCCTCCGGGCGCCCGCGCCCTCCCTGAGCAATAGAGGCCTCAGTAATAGAAATAGATCCCGATACAGGTGGCGATGCCGATCACGATATTCATCGGCATCCCAACCTTGAGGAAATCGAGGAAGGTGTAATTGCCCGCCGCATAGACCAGCGTATTCGTCTGATAGCCAATCGGGGTCGCGAAGCTGGCGCTGCCCGCAAACATCACCGCCACGACCAGAGGCCGCGCGTCATAGCCGACATCATGGGCGAGCGCGATGGCGATGGGCGTCATGATGACCGCGACCGCGCTGCTTGAAATCAGCTCGGTCAGGGTCGAGGTCAGCAGATAGACGACGATCAGCAGCATCAAGGGCGAGAGCCCGGCGATATGGGGCGCAAGCCCGCCGACCACCATGTCGATCGCGCCCGACTTCTGTAACCCCACCCCGATGATCAACATGGCATAGATCAGCACGAGAATGCTCGCATCGATCGAGCCCCAAGCCTCCTCGGCATCAATGCAGCGCAAGATCAGGATCGCAGCGACGGCAACCATCGCCAGCACCCCGATATCCATCACGTCAAACGCCGCCAGAAGCACCACCGCCAACAGCGCGAGCACCGCAATCGGAGCTTTGGATTTGCGAAAGGCCCGCCCGCTCGTGCGCGTGGTCGAGACCAGAACCCCGCGCTGGTTGATCTCGTCAAGGCTCTCGGGCTTGCCGGCCAGCAGCAGCCGGTCGGCCGGGCGCAGCCGCGAGCTGCGCAGATCCTCGCCCGCGATATGGTTGTGGCGATGCACGCCCAAAAGCTGGACGCCGGGGATCAGAACCGAGCCGAGATCCTTGACCGCGCGTCCGACCACCGCGTGATTGGGCGCCAGCACCGCCTCGATCACCACATCCTTCTTGCCCGGCGCATCCTTGCCGAAAATGCCGATACGGACCTTGTGGTTCTCGGCAAAGGTCAAAAGCTCCGATGAGGTCGCATTGACGATCACCGCATCCCCCTTGCGCAAGGTCATCGCCTTGAGATCCTCGCGGTAGATCTTGCCCGAGCGGCGCAGCCCGAGAACCGCGATCCGCGACAGATCCGAAATCTCGCCGATGGGCCGATCCACGAAATCGCTGGTCTCCTGCACGATGATCTCCGACAGGAACGGCAGCGCCGACAGATTGGCCTCGCCCGCCTTGTCCTCGCGCCGGGGCAACAGATAGCGGCCAACCAGCGCGAGCATCAGGCAGCCCGAGACGCCCACGATCAGACCGATGGGCGTGATCTCGAAAATGCCGAAGGGCGCCATCCCGGCCTCCCGCGCGACGCCGTCAACGAGCAGGTTGGTCGAGGTTCCGATCAGCGTCATCGTGCCCGACATGACCGCGACATAAGAGGCCGGGATCAAGAGCAGCGTCGCCGGGATCTCGTAGGTTTTGGCGATCTTCAGGACGATCGGGATCAGGATCAGCACCAAGGGCGTGTTGTTGATGAACCCGCCTAGAAAAAGCACACCGGTGAAGAGCGCACCGATCGCGACCGCAGGCCTTGGTCCAGACAGGTCAAGGATCTTGTTCACGACCTTCTCGATCACCCCCGTACGCACCAAGGCGCCGGTCAGCACGAACATCGCGGCAATCGTCAGGGGCGCGGAGTTCGAAAAGACCGAATAGACCTCTTGCGGGGTGACAAGCTTGCAGGCCGCGAAAGCCGCAGCACCGGCGGCGGCGACGACCTCGGTCGGGTAGCGCTCGAACAGAAAACCCGCGAAGGTCAAGAGCATGATGGCGATGGCGACAGCGGCGGAATGGTCAGAGACGAACTGCTGAAACATGATGCGGATCTCTCGCGGGAAGAATGCCCCCTGTTTTTCGCAACGCCGCAAAAACTCAAAATGTTTCGTTCCCCTCCCCTCTTTTTAGACAAATCGGATAAAACCATCCAAGTGAACGGCCGCCCAAATGAAAGGCCGCCCTGTGAAAAGGGCGGCCCGGTTGATCAGCGTGAGGGAAGGCGTCTATAGACCCCGCGCCTCATTCGGCGCGCGCATTGTCCTCGCGGTCAACGCCCGAAAGCGTCAGATAGCCGACCAGCGCCAGAATGACCCCAAGGAAGACGAGGCTCGTCGTCGTCGTGCCAAGGCCAAGACCGCCGTTTGGCAGGGGCTGCGACAGGAAGTCGCCAAAGGAGGCGCCCAGCGGGCGGGTCAGGATATAGGCCAGCCAGAAGGCGGTCACCGCTCCGATGATCCCGGCGCGCCACAGGCCGATGACGACAAGGATCGCCGCGCCAAAGAGGAAGGTCGAGGGCAGATAGCCAAGCCCGAGCCGCTCGGCCAGCAGATCGCCCGCCGCCGTGCCCAAAGCGAAGGTGAAAAGCACCGCGAGCCAATAGAAGCCCTCCCGCGCGGGGGTGTCGATCGAATGGATCGACAGCGTGTGCTCGCGCAGATACCAGACGGCGAACGTCATGATCAAAGCCACGATGAAGACCGCGGTCGAGACCCCAAGCGGCACGCCGTAGCCATCGCTCAGACTGTCGGTGATCAGCGTGCCGACCACCGAAATCATCGTCACCGCAAGCCAATAGACCCAAGGCGTATAGCGGTCGGTGCGAAACTGCCAGATCAGGATGGCGACCAGAACCACCGCCATCAGGATCGAGGTCATCTGCAGGCCAAGACCCATCTTGAAGATCAGGTAATCGGCCCCGGTTTCCCCGACCGTGGTCGCCATGATCTTGATCGCCCAGAAATAGGGCGTGACCTCGGGCACCTTGTTGAAGCGGATTTGCGGCGTGTCGGCCGTCGCGGCTACGGGATAGGTCATCGCAAGCTCTCCTGCGGCGCGGGAATGCACCAGTCAGGGCCGAGTCTCGGACGCCAAGGTGATCGCCAGATCGGGCGGCGATTACATTTCCGTAATCTCGGCGGGTGGCGGGCGCTCTGGCGCCGGTCAGGAAGGGGCAAAGATTACACAGACGTAATCCTGCGGCGATTTTTCTGTCAGCCCGCCACCCCAGTTTTCGATCAGCGACGAGATTTCCATCGTCCGCCACATAGGAGAAACCAGATGAAACGCACTCTTTCCGTTCTCGGCCTGACCGCAATCGCAAGCCTCGGTGCCATGGTCGGCGGCCAGGTCTGGGCGGCGACAGACAATTCGGCCGAGGTGCAGCAATTCCTCAAGGCGCCGCAAACCCTCACCGCGGCCATCCACGCGGCGGAAAGCGCGACCGGCGGCAAGGCCTATGCGGCAGAGTTCGACGACCACAAGGGCACCGGGCGCTATGAGGTCAAGACGCTTGCCGGTGATAAGCTGGCCAAGGTCCGGGTCGATGCCACCACGGGCAAGGTGACCGACACCAAGGACAAGGGGCTGCTTTCGGCCAAGAAAGACAGCGATGCGCTGGATCCGGCCGCGCTCAAGGGCTCGCTTGCCGATCTCGTCGCCAAAGCCGAGACGCTGAGCGGCGGCAAGGTCATGTCGATCGACCATGAGCGCGAGAATGGCGCCACCACCGTCGAGGTCGAGGTTGCCGCCGCTGACGGCACAGCCAAGACCTTCGCCTTTGACGCCGCGGGCGACAAGCTCGTGCCGGTGGTCTCTGGCAAGGATGACGCCAAAGAACATGACGAGAAATCCGAAGGCTGAGGCCAAAGGCTCTTGACCGGCCCTTCGGGGCCGGTCCTGATGGGTCGAGCGGCGCCAAAGGGCAAAGAATGCGGATCCTGATCATCGAAGACGACCCGACCACCGGTGATTTCATCGCCCGGGGGCTGCGCGAAGAGGGCCATGTCGCTGATCTGTCTCGCAATGGCCGCGACGGACTTTTGGCAGCGCAAAGCGCCGATTTCGACGTGCTGGTCGTCGACCGGATGCTGCCGGGCCTTGATGGCCTTGCGCTGGTCCGCACCCTGCGCGCGGCGAAAAACCTGACGCCCGTGATCTTTCTGACCGCGATGGGCGGGATCGACGACCGCATCGAAGGGCTGAACGCGGGCGGCGACGACTATCTGGTCAAGCCCTTCGCGTTTGGCGAGCTATCGGCCCGCATTCAGGCCCTCGCCCGCCGCCCGCAGCTGCGCGACGAGGAAACCGTGCTCTCGGCGGGCGATCTGCGTATGGATCTGATCCGGCGCAAGGTGACGCGCGGCGCGGCGGAAATCGAGTTGCTGCCGCGGGAATTCGCGCTGCTCGAATGTCTCTTGCGCCGCAAAGGCCGGGTTCAGACCCGGACCATGCTGCTGGAGGCGGTGTGGGATCTGAACTTCGACCCCCAGACCAATGTCGTCGAAAGCCATGTCTCGCGGCTGCGCGCCAAGGTCGACAAGCCCTTCGAGACCGAGCTCATCCGCACCGTGCGCGGCGCAGGCTACCGGATCGAGCCGTGACCCGCTGGCGCGAGGCCCTGCGCGCGACGCCGATGCGGCTCACCCTGCGGTTGGTCGCGCTTTATATCCTGATCAGCGCGCTCTCGTTTCTGACGACTTGGTGGCTCGCCAGCGAAGCTCTGCTCGACGCCAGCGAAAGCGTGCTCGAACAAGAGCTCGAAGAGCTCGCGGCCTCGGGCGATCCCGCCGATATTGCGCTCGCGGTGGCCGAGGGGGCGCGCAAGGCTGATCCCGAACACCAAATTCTGCGCTTCGACGGGCCGCAGGGCACGGTCGGCAATTATCTCGGCCCCCTGCCCGCCGGAGATCTGCGGCAGGTCGATCTCTCGGATAAAGCGGCCGGGGTCGAAGGCAGCTATATCATGCGCAGCACCCGCATTGGCGAGGGCGTTTTGACCGTCGGTCAGGACACCGATGCCTTTGACGAGCTGCGCGAAGTCTTTGGCAAGGTGCTGTTTTTCACGCTGATCCCGACGGCCGTGCTGCTTTTGGCGGGCGGGATGGTGATTGCGCTCCGTTCGACCAGCCGGCTCGCGGCGATCGAGACCACGCTCGCCCGTCTCGCGGGCGGCGACCTGACTGCGCGCCTGCCGAAACTGCCCGGACCCCGCGACGATCTCAGCCGGGTCGGCGCAGGCATCGACCGGCTTGCCGCCGCGCAAGAGGCGTCCGTGGCCGCGCTGAAACAGGTCTCGACCGATATCGCCCATGACCTGCGCACCCCGATCCAGCGCCTTGCCGTGCTGCTCGATCAGGGCCTCGCGCGCCCCGAAGGTCCCGACCGCCGCGATTTCGAAAGCGCGAGCGACGAGGTCCAGAATATCGCCGCGACCTTCGACGCCCTGTTGCGGATCGCTCAGATCGAGGGGGGCGCGAGCCTGCCGGTGGCGCCGGTCGATCTGAGCGAGCTTTTGCGCGACATTGCCGAACTTTACGAGCCTTCCGCCGCCGAAACCGGCCATGAGCTGCGCCTCGACATCACGGCTCCGGTCGTGGTGCAGGGCGACCGGCGGCTGCTTGGGCAGGCGATCGTCAATCTTCTGGAAAACGCTTTGCATCATGCGCCGCCCGGTCCCGTGACTTTGGGCGCAGCGCGATCAGGGGTGGCGGGCGCAAGCCTTTGGGTGGCCGATCACGGACCGGGCATTCCCGGAAGCGAGCGCGACCGCGTGCTGCGGCGGCTCTACCGGCTCGACCGCAGCCGCCAGACCCCCGGCAATGGTCTGGGCCTCAGTCTGGTCGCCGCGATCCTGTCGCGCCACGGGGCCGAGCTTGAGCTGACCGACAATGCCCCCGGCCTGCGCGCCACCATCCACTTCGCCTCGCCCGAGAACAGCCACGCAAGCTAGGCCCGATCCGCCCTATAGCGGCGGTCGCGCGATACCTGCCGACCTTCCACGGCCCCCTGCGAACGGCAAACAGCTAGCCCAGCTCGCCCAGAAGATCGTCGATCACCTCGGCGATCTGATGGGGCTGGACCACGGCCAGACGGATCAGCTCGTCAAAGCGCCGCCCGAAGAAGCGGATGTAATCGAGATCATTCAGCACCAGATAATTCGTGCCCAGAAACAGCGTCACGCGCTTTTGTCCGAAGATGGTGAAGGGCGGGGTATAGGTCTCGCTCAGCGTATAGAAATAGATCCGCAGCTTGGGATAAAGCTCGGCGTAAAGCGTGCGGAAATGCGCAAGCTGGCGGCGCCGGACCGGAAGCGCCAGCCCCTCCCATTTGCCCTCCGCCTTGGCCAGGGTGGTCAGTGCCTGGATCGAGGTGCAGACGTCAAGCTCGCTGTCCGGGCGGCGCATCAGCGCCAGCCGCGCGCCGAAGGATTGGCTTGCGATATCGAAGGACGCGCCCTGATATTCGAAGCGCAGAACCTCATCGGTCTTGAGAAAATCCGGGATGCTGTCGGGAACGGTGCGGACGCGGTAGCCCTCGACCTCGGCCAGCCAATGGACGAAATGATCGTCCACCGGCGAGCGGGTGTGGCGCTGGATCTGCATCACCGATTCGATGATCTCGGTCCCGGTTTCCTTGCGCGTCGAGAGGCCAAGCAGCCAATCGGCCGAGACCTGACAGGAACTGGCGAGCGCAATCAGCGTCTCGGCCCGCGGCATCCGCGCGCCATCGGCCAGCAAAAGCTGCGAAAGCGTCGAGCGGTCGATCCCCGCCATGCGCGCAAACCCCGCTTGATTAAGCCCCGAGGCGTCGATCAGCGTCAGAATACGCTCGCGAAAGCCGGTGGCGGCGTCGGATGTGGTCATAATCGCCCCGAGATGCTCATTTTTATCTGCATTGGTGATTATTGTTTACATCGACTTTGCTTTACACACCATCGTTAACACATCGCACATGACGCGCCTTGGCCGGCGGCTTTGCCGCCAATTAGATTGGCCGCAGAGGGAAGCCGGAGCGGGGAGAAGACGAAGCGCCCAAGCCAAATCCGCCGTGCAGCGAGCGGCGGCACGAGGTCCGGGCAAGCCGAACGATCCGCAACGCGCCTGCCGAGCCGGGGCCTTGCCTCAGAGGGCAAGGACAGGCCCGCCCCTTCCCTCAAACCGATCCGATGCCGAGGTTTGAGCTCGCCGCATCCGCCACCCAAGACATAAGGAACATCCCGTGAAGACTGTAGAAATCGGATCAAAACCGCTCGATCTGGCGGCGCTTCTGGCGATCCTTGACGAGGGCCCGCAGATTGCGCTGGCCCCCGTCGCCCGCGCCCGCGTGCAGAATGCCCGCGCGGTTGTTGATCGCTATATGACCCGCGACGAGCCGATCTATGGTCTGAACACCGGCCTTGGCGGCAATGTCGGCTATCGCATTCCCCAAGACGAGATCGAGGCCTTTCAGGTCAAGATGGTGCGCGGGCGCTGCATTGGCGTCGGCGCGCCCTTCGGCGAGCGTGCGGGTCGCGCGATGCTGCTCAGCCGGATCACCGGCATGGCGCAGGGCGGATCGGGCGTCTCGCCCGCCGTGCTCGATCTGATGGTCGCGATGTTCAACGCGGGCATTTCGCCGGTCATTCCGGGCCGGGGCTCGATCGGCGCCGGCGATCTTGGGCTTTGCGCGCATCTGGGCGCGGCGCTGATCGGGCTGGGCGACGTCTATGTCCAGGGCGTGAAGACCCCTGCTGCCGAAGCTTTGCGCGCGGCGGGTCTCGCCCCTGCCCGGCTTGGCCCCAAGGACGGGCTGGCGATCCTGAACGCGAGCGCGGTGTCTTGCGGTTATGCCAGTCTCGTTCTGGCCGAACTCGCCGAGATCCTGATGTCCTCGGTCGCGATTGCCGCGCTTTCGGGCGAGGGCTATGCCGCCAATCCGCGCATTTTCGACGCAAGGCTGGCCGAGGCGCGCCCGGCAGGCGGTCAGGTTCAGGCGGCGGCGGCCTTCCGCGCAGCGCTGAAGGACAGCTATCTTTACGATCCGGGTGCGGCGCGCTCGATCCAGGATGCGCTGTGCTTCCGGGTGCTGTCGCAGATCTATGGCCCGGCCCAGACCAGTTTCGCCGCGACCGTCGCCAGCGTCGAAACCGAGCTCAATGCCGCCGCTGACAATCCACTGGTCATGGCCGAGGATGACTTGATCCTCTCGACCGCGAATTTCCACACGCCCGAGATCGCGCTGACCTTCGACACGCTGGCGATTGTGATCACGCAGCTTGCGACCGCCTCGGCCTATCGCACGATCAAGCTGATGAATGCGCAACTGTCTGGCCTGCCGAAATATCTCTCGCCGCTCGGCGGGGCGTCGAATGGTTACAATTCGATGCAGAAAACCGTCTCGGCCCTGCAAGGCGAGATCCGGTTGAAAGCCACGCCGGCGAGTCTCGATGCCGTCCCGGTTTCGGAAACCGTCGAGGATCACGCGCCCCAGACCCTGCTGACCATCCGCAAGCTCGATGAGCAGCTGATGCCGTTGCGGCTGCTCTTTGCCATCGAGGCGCTGGTCGCGGCGCAAGCGGTCGATCTGCGCGGCAAGCCCCGCCTGTCCGAGCCGACCCGGCTGATCTATGACGCGATCCGCGCCGAGGTGCCGATGCTGGAGGACGACCGTGAAAACGGGCCGGATGCCGACCGCGTCGCCGCGATCCTTGCGGATGGGGCACTGATGCGGCGTCTGCGCGACAGCCTTGGCGATGACGCGCTCTTTGGCCTGAGCTGAAACTTTCGGACCCCATCCTCGGCGAATGTGATACGCCATCGCCGAGGATGGACTTGAACGCATGGATACAGCGACGCTTCTGATCGCGCATCGGGTCATGACCGCGCGAAACATCCGGGGCACGGCGCGCGCGATGGGCCGCCCGGTCTCGTCGATCGCGGCCGCCATGAACCGGCTCGAAAGCCAGATCTCGGTCCCCCTTTTGCGCAAGGCGGGGACCGGGATCGTGCTGACTCTGGATGCCGAGCGGCTTTTGCCCCGGATCCAGCAGCTCGCCGCGATCTCGGAGGAAATCATGACGCTTGGCACCCCCGCCCGGCGCGATCTCGGCGTGACGCTGAATGCGCTCTCGCGCTTTGCCTTTGTCGCCGAGGCGGGCAGCATCCGAGGGGCGGCGAAATCCCTTGGGCTCGGACAGCCGCAGCTTGCCCGTCAGATGGGGCAGATCGAGACGATTCTCGGCTGCCAACTGCTGACACGCGGCGTCGGTGGCTCGCGCACGACCGATGCCGGAAAGCGCCTGCTGGTGTTGGCGCGCGCGCTTGAGGCAGGCTGGAATGAGCTCGCCCATGCCGCAGACGGACGCTCGCAGCGCAGCGCGGCGACGATTCGCCTCGGCTCGATCGTGCCGATGGGACATGAGAGCTTTGTTGCCAGCACGCTTGCGCAATTGGTGATGAACTGGACCAAAGACGCGCCGCGCCAGCCCCTTTTCGTGGCCAGCACCACCACCGAAGGGCTGATCGCGGGACTGAAACGCGGCATTTACGACATCGTCCTTTTGAACAGCATTTCGGTGCCAGATGAATTTTACGGCTTCCCGATTGCCAAAGCGCAGCTTTCTTTGGTTGGACGCAGCGATCTTTTGAAGGGCCAGACGGCACCAAATAATCTTGCGCCCATTTTCGAAAATGCAGTGCTCGCCTTGCCAAGCCCGCAAAGCGGATTGCGTCAGGTCATCAACAGATATCTGTCCGAGACTTTGAGTGAAACTGAAACAGACCAATTGAATGTGATCGAAGTCGATTCGATGCCTGTCATCATCAATATGGTTTTAAATCACAATGTGATTTCCATTCTCCCCTCGGAATCGGTTGCAAAAATCTCTCATGATTTAGGGCAGATCCCACTTCCACCAGAGATCGGGCTTCCCTATTGGCTGGTTTGCCAAAGAAATCCGCGAAGCCATCACATTGCCGAAGAGATCATCAAGGCTATCTCCAGATCTGGCCAACCGACCTCCTAACGAAAGCGCCGCATTCCGCCGCAAACCGGCACCCCGTCGTGATCCGAAGCGCCTCACCAACAGGTTTGGCGGGGGTCCGCCTTTTGCTCGGTTACACCAGCCGAGAGGACAGTTTTCCCCTCCCTGCCCCCGGAAGATCAAACGCGATCTGCGAGGGCTATGATCTGGAGAAATTTTTTCGAAAGCATGGCATATCCCAAAAGATGCACATCGGGATATTGGGGTATAGGGGCTTCTCAACACGCAGGTGCTGTGGTCTGTCTTGATGCGTGGAGGAGCTTCGGAGGACAGCATGCCTTGCAACTTTGCTCTCGTCGGCGCTCAAGACCGGGGTGACGAGCGAAAGGTGTCGCAGCCGCGGACTCAGGCGTGATTGGCGCCAAAGTCTCGGATTGCAGGACAAATCCAGATCTTGGATCGCGCCGTGTTTTCGCGCAAATCACGGCCTCGCATTTGAAACCTGCGCTATAAGATAAAAGCAAAAGCCCTGCGATCAAGAGATCGGGATTTTCCGACGAAACCCGCCTCTTTACCGCGCCGCAACCGACACTGGTTAAACGAGCCGTTTTAAAAGAGCTCGCGCCATTTGACCGAATAGTCATCAACAGAGGAAGCACAGACGATGAAAGCAAAGACAGCCAAGGCCCTGGCCCTTTCTGCCCTGCTCATGACGGGCGCGGCCCTGCCCGCCGCCGCCGAAACCATCAAGGTCGGCAGCAAAAGCTTTACCGAGCAATTCATCCTTGGCGAGATGTATGCCGCCGTTTTGGAAGACGCCGGTTTCACGGTTGATCGCAAGATCAATCTCGGCGGCACCTTGATTGCCCATCAGGCTTTGATCACCGGCCAGATCGACCTTTATCCTGAATATACCAGCACCGGATTGGCTGCGGTTAAAAAGGTCAAGGTCACGGGCGACGCGGATCAGGTCTATAACGAGGTCAAGGATTATTACGCCAAGGAATTCAATATCACCTGGCTGGCCCAATCGGGCGTCAACAACGGCTATGTGCTTTTGGTCCGCGCCGATACCGCAGACAAATATGGGCTGAAGAATGTCTCGGATCTGACCAAGGTCAACGGCCAGCTGGTCTTTGGCGGCGGGCCCGAGTTCCGTGACCGCGAGGACGGCCTGCCCGGCATCAAGCGCGTCTATGACGTGGACTTCAAGGATTTCAAACAGTTCGCCAAGCTTGGCCTGCGCTATGACGCGCTGGCTCAGGGCGATATCGACATCACCAACGGCTATACGACCGATTGGCAGGTCGGCACCGACAAGGTGGCGATGCTTGACGACGACAAGCATCTCTTCCCGCCGTCCTATGTCGCGCCGATCGTGCGCCAAGAGGTGCTCGACAAGAACCCCGAGATCGCCGGTCTTTTGGAAAAAGTCGGCAGCAATCTCGACAATGCGACCATGCGCGCCCTGAATGCCAAGGTCGAGGTTGACCGCGAAGAGCCCCATGACGTGGCCGTGGCCTTCCTGAAGGAAAAGGGCCTGATCAAGTAAGGCCCCTCTCTGCCCGCGCGCGGCCCGCGCGCCGCACACCATCCCCCGGATCGACCGACATCTGACCGCAGGCGCTTTTGCGCCGGCGCTCGGATGCCGGTTGCCGCCCGCAGGCCAGCCGCGCGACGCGGCCCCCCGCGTCCATCCAGAAAGAAGAGACATGCAGGAAATTTGGATCGATTACATCAATGCCTTGGACACCAAGGCGCTCGCGCTCGACAATGACGAGATCCTGGACGCCGTCACCGCCGCCCTTGTCGCCCAAGGACGCGGCGAGACCGTGATCGAGCCGCGCGTCCATCTGGTCCCGGAAAGCTCGGACAAGGGCCATTTCAACGTGCTGCGCGGCTATGTGAAGCCGCTCGATTACGCGGGCGTCAAGGTCGTCGGCGATTTCGTTGACAATTACAAAGTCGGCCTGCCCTCGGAGCTGGCGGTCCTGAACCTCTTTGATCCGCGCACCGGCGTGCCGAAAGCCATCGTCGATGCGACCGCGATCACCGATATGCGCACCGGCGCGATCACCGCGCTTGGCGCGAAATATCTGGCGCGCAAGGACAGCAAGATCCTTGGCCATGTCGGCGCGCGCGGCACCTCTTACTGGAACGTGCGCCTGCTCGACCATCTCTTTGATTTCGACGAGATCCGCGTCCACTCGCGCCGCCCCGAAAGCCGCGAGGGCTTTGCCGCGCGGCTGGAAAAGGACCTCGGCAAGAAGATCATCGTCACCGACAATTGGGAAGATTGCCTGAAAGACGCCGATATTCTGGTCGAGGCGAGCCGCCTGCCCGAGCCGACGCCGCTGTTGAAAACCAGCTGGGTCAAGAAGGGCGCTTTCGTCGTTCCTTACGGCACGATGAGCGCGCTCGAATTCGATCTGACCGACATTATGGACAAGGTCGTGGTTGATGATTGGGGCCAATGCGGTCCGGGCCGCCCCTATGGCGCGCTGCGTCGCCATGTCGATGAGGGCAAGGTCACGGCGGAAAACCTTCATGCCGAGCTGGGCCAGATCGTCTGCGGCGCAAAGCCCGGGCGCGAGAGCGACGCGGAGACCATCCTCTTCTGGCATCGCGGTCTGAGCAGCACCGATGTGGCGCTCGGCGCGGCGATCGTCGACAAGGCCAAGCGCATGAACATCGGCCAGAAGCTGCGCTTCGCCTGAGCCGATGGAGCGCCGCCCCCTCATCGCCTCGTCGCGCATGTATAACGTGTCAGAGGGGGTTCGCCCCCTCTGGGATGCGCTCTTTGACTGGCTCGGCGCGCAAGCGCGCGTGCCGCTGACGATCGTCGCCCATGCCGCCCCCGCACCCCTCTCGGATCTGTGGGAGCGGCCCGATCTGGGCGCGGTCTTCATCTGCGGCTATCCTTTGGCCAAATGGCAGGGCCCGGCCCGGCCGGAGATCCTGGCAGCCCCGGTCGCGGATGCGCCCTGGGCGATGGAGGGGCCGAATTACGCCAGCCATATCATTGTCGCGAAGGACGGGCCGATTTCCGATCCGGGCCAGCTTGCCAGCGCGATCTGGGGCTGGACGGTGCGCGATTCGCAATCGGGCTATCACGCCCCCCGCGCCTTTTACGCCGCGCATTGGCCCGATCACCCGACCCCTTGGACGGTCGGCCCGCTGCTCAATCCGACCGGCGTCATCGAGGCCCTGCGCCGCGGCCGGATCGAGGTCGGCGCGATTGACGCCTATGCCTATAAGCTTCTCGAACTTCATGAGCCCGAGATGCTGGCCGGGGTCGAGGTGATTGCGACCAGCGCGCCAACGCCCTGCCCGGTGCTCGCCTGTGCCGAGGCAATCCCCGCCCCGGTGTCGCAGGCCTTGCGAGAGGCGCTCTTGCATGTGCATGACACGCCCGAGGGCCGCGCGCTGCTGGCGCCGCTAGGCCTTCGCCGCTTTGCCCCTGCCGATCTGGCCGATTACGCCCTGCTGCCCCGGCGCGCCACTGAGACCGATCAGAGGCTCGCGATATGGTAAGGAAGCCCTGTCCCGATGCCCGCCTCTGGGCCGACCCACCGAAAACTGAAAGGAGCGTCTGTTGATTTGGGTTCCGAAAAACATTCCCAGACTGGTCGATGCCGCGCTCGAGCATTTGTATCTCGTCTTCACCTCGGTCGGACTGGCCCTGATCGTCTCGCTGATCATCGGCATCTGGGCGGCGCGGCGGCCCAAGGCCTTCACCCCGATCATCCTTGTGACCAGCATTCTCTTTGCCGTCCCGGCGCTGGCGCTGTTTGCCATGCTGATCCCGGTCATGGGCATCGGCTCGCCCCCCGCGATCTTCGGACTTGCGGCCTATTCGCTGATGATCCTGATCCGGGGCATCGGGCTCGGCTTTCAATCCGTGCCGAAGGATGTCCTCGAGGCCGCGCATGGCATGGGCTACGGCACCTTGCGCCGGATCTGGGAGGTCGAGCTGCCGCTCGCGCTGCCCTATATCGTCGGCGGCATCCGCATCGCAGTCGTGACCTGCATCGGCATTGCGACGGTCGCGGCCTATAT
The DNA here is from genome assembly GCF_000444995.1 of Paracoccus aminophilus JCM 7686. Classification (NCBI taxonomy): domain Bacteria; kingdom Pseudomonadati; phylum Pseudomonadota; class Alphaproteobacteria; order Rhodobacterales; family Paracoccaceae; genus Paracoccus; species Paracoccus aminophilus. The sequence goes on from NC_022041.1 coordinate 1,859,034, forward strand.
CAATGCGGGCGGGATCGGCGTCATCATCTTTCAGGGCATCGACCAGCGTTTCCCCGAAAAGATCATCGCGGGCGGTCTTTTGACCTCGGCGCTCGCTCTGTCCGCCGATTTCATCCTGACAAGTTGTGAAAAGCTGCTGCGTCGGCGCAGCGGGAGGCAAGCCTGATGGATATTGTTGAAGCCTTCCGCTGGATCGTCGAGAACCACGACGCCTTCTTCACCGCCTTCAACCGGCACCTGCTCATGTGCCTGTTGTCGCTTGGCATTGCGATCCTGATCGCGATCCCTCTGGGCTTTCTCGTCGCCCGCTCGCCCCGCGCGGCTTTCGTGACCACGAATATCGCAGGCGCGGCACGCTCGATCCCGAGCCTCGCCATTCTCGCGGCGGCGATGACGATCATGGGGATCGGGCTCTGGCCCTCGGTCATTGCGCTGATCGTGCTGGCGATCCCGCCGCTTCTTCTCAACACGATCATCGGCATCCGCGAGGTCGATCCGGCGAGCCTCGATGCCGCCAAGGGAATGGGGCTTGGCCGGTTCGAGACGCTCTGGCAGGTCGAACTGCCGCTTGCGGTGCCCTCGATCCTTGCCGGCGTGCGCACGGCGGCCATTCAGGTCATCGGCGGCGCGGCTTTGGCCTCTTTCATCGGCGGCGGCGGATTGGGCGATTTCATCAATATGGGGATCGCGATCATGGATATGCCCCGGCTTCTGGTCGGCGCCGTCCCGATTGCCCTTCTCGCCATCGCCACCGAACTCGGCTTTGGCTGGCTTGAACGCCATGCCGCCTATCGTCGCTGACAACAGAACACGGGTATTGAGATGATACGACTTGAACATGTCACCAAGATCTTCTCTGGCGCGCCGCGTCCTGCGGTGAACCAGCTTGACCTCGATATCGAGGCGGGCATGAGCGTGGCGATGATCGGCCCTTCGGGCTGCGGCAAGACCACGACCATGCGCATGGTCAACTGCCTTGAGACGCCCACGAGCGGCCGGGTTCTGGTCAATGGCAGGAACGTGGCCGAGACCGATCCGCGCCAGCTGCGCCGCACCATCGGCTATGTGATCCAGCAGGTCGGGCTGTTTCCGCATATGACGATTGCGCGCAATATCGCGACCGTGCCGCGCCTCCTTGGCTGGGACAAGGCGCGGATCGACCGGCGCATCGACGAGCTGCTGGAGCTCGTGAGCCTCGATCCCGCGATCATGCGCGACCGGCTGCCCCATCAGCTCTCGGGCGGCCAGCGTCAGCGCGTGGGCTTTGCCCGCGCCTTGGCCGCCGATCCCGATATCATGCTGATGGACGAGCCCTTCGGCGCGATTGATCCGATCACCCGGATCAAGCTGCAAGACGAGTTCCGTCAGATCCTCAAGAAGGTCAGCAAGACCGTCGTCATCGTCACCCATGACATCGACGAGGCGATCAAGATGGGCGACCGCATCGCGATCATGAAGGACGGCGAGCTTCTGCGCTATGACGCGCCCGACGCGATCCTTGCCGATCCGGGCAGTGATTTCGTGCGCGACTTCCTTGGCCCCGACCGCGCGATCAAGCGCTTGAGCCTGATCAATGTCGCCCGCATCATGACCCCGCCGCGGGCCATGCCGCATGGCGCGTCGATCTCGTCCGAGGCCAATCTGCATCTGGCGCTGTCCTCGATGATCGAGCGCAATCTGACGGGGCTCGACGTGACCGCCCCCGATGGCGCGATCATCGGCCATCTTCACCGCGACGCCATTCTGGATTGCCAGACCGCCTGAGTTCACCGGCGGATTGAGCGGCTCACCAAATAAAAACGCCCGCCAAGCAAATGCTTGTCGGGCGTTTCTGATGTAGAATCTAAGGAGAGGCGCTCACGGATAGCGATGCAGCGCCTCGACAAAGAGATCCTCGAAAGCCTGCGCATCGACGCCGGTGACGACGGTGCAATTGGGCTGACGTCCGGCGAGATGACGTTCGCTGACCGCCGCGAGCACCTGTCCCGCAGCCGGACCGGCCTCGGTCAGGATCGAGACATGCGCCTCGACGCTGGTGAAGATGCTGCGGTCGAGCATCCAGGCAATCGCGCTCGGATCATGCAGGCAGGGATCTTTCGAGCCGTAGTTGATCAGCAGATGCGCGACCTCGTCCGCAATCGGCGTGCCGATCTCTTGAACGCGGCGGATCATCTCGGCGCTGACCAGAGCCTGACGGGTCACGTCAAGGCCAAGCATGGTGATCGGAATGTCCGCCTCGAAGACGATGGCGGCGGCATGGGGATCGACGACAAAGTTGAACTCGCCAAGCGGGGTCGTATTGCCGGGGCAGAAGGCCGCGCCGCCCATCAAGGTGATCGCCTCGATGAAATTCGGCAGCTCCGGGTCAAGGATCAGCGCCAACGCGAGGTTCGTGAGCGGCCCGGTCGCGCAGATATGCAGCTTGCCCTCGGCCCGCGCGATGCGCGAGATCTCGTTGGCGGCGTGACCGCCCGCGAGCTCCATCACTGGCGGCGGCAGCGTGCTGCCCGCCAGCCCGTCGCTGCCATGCATGATCGAGACCCGCCCGCGCGAGGCCATGATCGGACGCGCGGCCCCGGCGTAAACCGGGATGTCCTGACGCCCGACCAGTTCGAGAATGCGGCGCGCGTTGTTCAGGCAGGGCGCAAGCCCGACATTGCCCGCAACGCAGGTCACGCCGATCATCTCGATCGCATCGCGGCGCCCCAGCGCCAGCAGCATGGCCAGCGCGTCATCCGCACCCGGGTCGCAGTCGTAGAGGAAGCGCAAAGCGGCCATTGTCAGTCCTTCAAGAAACGGGCCGCCTCGGGCGCCCAGCCAAAACGCACGGTCTTGCCGACCAGAGGCTCGCCGTCCTGAGCCGGTGCGCGCAGGATGATCTCCTGCCCGCCCGCATTCAGGATGACGCGCAGTTCCGAGCCGCCATAGACGGTTTCGGTGACCTGCCCCTCATAGGCGCCCTCGCCCAGAGTAATCGCCTCGGGGCGGATGACAAGCGCGCCCTCGGTGCCGTCAGCAGGCGTCGCGCCATGGATCGGCAGCGCGCCGAAGGGACCGTGAAGCTGACCGCCGCGCACCGTGCCGCGAATGATCGACGAGACGCCGATGAAATCCGCGACAAAGAGGTTTTCGGGCGTTTCATACATCGCCTGCGGCGTGCCGAGCTGGGCAATGCGGCCGTCATTCATCAGGCAGACCCGGTCCGAAAGCGCAAGCGCCTCTTGCTGGTCATGGGTGACGAAGATGATGGTCGCACCGGTCTCGCGGTGGATGCGCTTGATCTCGATCTGCATGATCTCGCGCAGCTTGGCGTCAAGCGCGCTCAGCGGCTCGTCCATCAGGATGATCGCGGGATCATAGACAAGGCAGCGGGCCAGAGCGACGCGCTGCTGCTGGCCGCCCGAAAGCTGGGTCGGCAGACGGCCCGCCGCATGAGCAAGGCCCACGGTTTCGAGCGCACGGGCGACTTTGGCCGCGATCTCGCTACGCGAAACCTTGCGCATTTTCAGCGCAAAGCCGACGTTTTCGGCAACCGTCATATGCGGGAACAGCGCATAGTTCTGGAAAACGACGCCAATGTCGCGCTTGTTCACCGGAGCATGGGTCTGGTCCTTGCCGTCAATGATGACCGAGCCAGCGCTCGGGTCCTGCAGACCGCAGATCAGTTGCAAAAGCGTGGTCTTGCCAGAGCCCGAAGGCCCAAGCAGCGTCAAAAGCTCGCCCTTGCGCACGTCGAGATCGACGTGATCCAGCGCGGTGGTCTGGCCATAGACTTTGGCCAGACCCCGAACCTGAAGCTTGATTTCCGGCGAATGGGGAGAAGCGGCGGACATGGAGGCAGGATTTCCTTTGGTCGCGGGAGTGAGAACAGCCGTTTGCATCTCAGCGCGGCCGTGATTTTTCGGCGATGACGAAGAGAACGGTCACCACGACGATGATGAAGACCGAGGCCGCGGCCAGGGTCGGCGAAATGCTCAGGATGATGTCATCCCACATCTGCTTGGGCAGCGTCTGCTTGACGCCCGCACCGACGAAAAGCGCGATGGTCAGCTCCTCGAAGGAATGCAGCAAACCGAAGAGGAAGGCCGCAATCGCGCCGCCGCGCACCAGAGGCACCAGCACCAGACGGATCTGCTGCCACCGGCTTGCGCCAAGCGTCGCTGCCGCCTGAATGAGACGCCAGTCCACCGCGCGGAAGGTCGTGAGCAGGATGACGAAGACCACCGGGATCGCCGAAAGCGTATGGCCCAGCACGATGCCGGTATTGGTGGCAATCAGGCCCATTTTCGCGAAAACGTAGAACAAAGCCACGCCGATCACGATATTCGGCACCACCATCGGCAGCATGAACGACAGGAAAATCAGCCCGCTCGCCTTATGCTTCGAGCGCGCCAGCCCGTAGGCCGCAAAGCCCGCAAGCAGCGTCGCCAGCACCCCGGTCAGGATCGCGACAATGGCAGAGCGCAAGGTCGCGCCAGTCCATTGCGCCGAGCCGAGATAGGTCTCGAACCAGCGCAGCGAGAAGCTTTTCGGCGGGAACTCAAGGAAGCTCGAGCCTGAGAACGCCATCGGCGGGAAGGCAAGAACCGGGATGATCATGATGATGATCACCAGCCAGACGAAGACGGTGAAGGCGCCACGGCCCAGACGGACCGGCAGGACACGGGCAATCGCATCGCTGATCGCAGCGCCGAGCTCAATGAGGATACCGCCGAAGAAGCCGACGATGCGCCCGCGTTTGACCGCGCCGCCAGATCCCGAAACCGCCGACATGCCGAAGACCCGGTCATAAAGCGCGATGGTGATCAGCGTCACCGCCAGCAGCAGCGCGGCGAGGGCTCCGGCAAGGCGCAGGTTGAAGAGCTTCTGGACCTGCGTGATCATCATCTGCCCGATCACGGTTTCATTCGGAGAGCCGAGCAGCGAGGGCGTGATGAAGAAGCCAAGGCCCATCACGAAGATCAGCAGACCGGCAGCGGCAACGCCCGGCATCGAGAGCGGCAGGAAGACGCGCCAGAAGGCCTGCGGACGGGTCGCGCCAAGGCTCATGGCCGCCGGGACCAGACGGTTGTCGATGGTCAGCATGGTCGGCAGCATGGTCAGGATCGCGATCGGCAGCATGGCATGGGCCATGCCGAAAACCACCGCGCCGCGACCGTAGAGCAGATTAAGCTCGGTCTCGAACCCGATGCCGGTCAGCAATTGCGCGACGATCCCCTTGCGCGCCAAAAGCACGATCCAGGCAAAGTTCTTGAGAAGCGGGCTCAGCCAGAAGGGCAAGAGCACCAGCCACATCGCCATGCGACGGCGGCGCTCCTCCATCCCGGCAAGCCAAAGCGCGATCGGATAGCCGATGAGCAGGCAGACCAGCGTCACCTGCGCCGAGATGACGAATGTGTTGATCAGCACCTTCACGTAAACGCCCGCCGAGAAAAGCTGGCGATAGACCGAAAGGTCGAAGGCGCCCGTCTTGGGGTCGATGAAGGATTGCCAGATCAGCGCGCCTGCCGGAAGGATCAGCAGCAGCGCCATATAGACAAGGCCGGGAGAGGAAAGCCAAAGGCTGTCGAACCCGGAACGCTTCCTTACCGGGAAGTTATTGGCGGAAAGATCAGCCATGGAAGTCCTGTTCTTTGCAAAAGGTGCCCCGCCGCGCCTGCGCGGCCGGGCTCCATCTGTCAGCAACTCGGCCCCGCCGAGGCAGGGCCGAAGGGTCGAAGAGATCCGTGCTTGGGCCTAGGGCTTAGCTCAGGATCCATTGTTCAAAGCGCTGGGTCAGCTCGTCCTGATGCTCGGCCCAGAAAGGCGCGCCCAGCAGGGTCAGGCCCTTGATATTGTCCGGCGCGGTCGGCAGCAGCTTGGCTTTTTCCGGCGGAATGAAGTCATAGGCCTTCATATTGGTCGGACCGCAAGCGAGCGCCGGAGTATAGGCGGCCTGACGCTCGGCATCGAGGCACCATTCGATGAATTTGCGCGCGAGATCGGCCTTGTCGGTGTTGCCCGCAATGGTCCAGCCGTCGATGTTGTAAAGACCGCCGTTCCACAGGATGCTCGCCGGCGCGCCTTCGTCGATCGCGGCTTGCGCACGGGTCGACCAGCTCGACATCAGATCGAGCTCGCCGTCTTTGAGAAGCTGGGTCGCATGGGCGCCCGAGGTCCACCAGATGTCGATCTTCGACTTGATCTTGTCGAGGCTCGCGAAAGCGCGGTCCACGTCGAGCGGATAGAGCTTGTCGAGCTCGACGCCATCGGCCAGCAGCGCCATCTCCAGCGTGGTGACCGGGCTGCGCCACAACCCGCGGCGGCCCTTGAAGCCATCGGTGTTCCAGAAATCGGCCCAGCTCGTCGGGACCTCTTTCACGGTGTCGGTGCGATAGGCCATGGCGAGCGCATAAATCGCGACGCCGACGAAATCGGGCTCGAAGTTGTTCGGGGTGAAATCATCGGGGTTCTTCACCTCGATATTCACCGGCAGCATATACTGGTCGCCCATTTGGCGCAGACGCAGAACGTGCTCGGGCGTCATCAGCGCCACGTCGAACAGTTTCGTGTCGGTGTCGATCGCCATCTTATATTGCGGGATCGGATCGGGCTCGTTGGTGTTCACCTGGATCGAGACGCCGGTCGCCTCGGTGAAGCTGTCGTAGAAGCCGAGCTTGAAGCCTTCGTAGAAGGCCCCGCCCATGTCACGGACCGTCAGGACCTCGCCTGCGAAAACGCGCGAACCCTTCAGGATGACCGGCGCCGCAAGGGCAGCCGCGGCCAGCCCCGTGCTGTTTTTCAAAAACCTGCGGCGCGAAAATTCCGTGCTCATTCACATCCTCCAGCTGTTGTATGAAGCTTTGTCGGCGCACATTTCCCATCCGACTGGCTTCGGTAAATTACAATTTTCCGTTCATCTGCTTTGGCGCAAGCGAAGCAGATAGCGCCGATCACCGGCAAAAGCGATCCACTGCCGCGCTCAACATTGCGTCACAAGCGGCAAGCTGGCTCTCGGCGATGAATTCATCGGGGCGGTGGCCCTGCGCCATATCTCCGGGGCCGCAAACAACCACTGGTAGATCAAGCGCTTGCGCGAAGAGCCCGGCCTCGGTCCCGAAACTGACCCGACATTCGGGCGTGCCCTGCGGCAGGCAAGCGGCGAAAGCGCGCACGGCCGGGGCCTCGGGATCGGTGGCGAGACCGGGGTAGCTGCCGGTCTGGATGATCTCCAATCCCGCCTCGGGAAATGCCGCCAGATGGTGCGACAGCGCGTTTTCCCCGGCCTTTTCGATCCGCGCGGCAAGGGCGCGAGAATCATCTGCGGCCATCATCCGGCATTCCATCAGCATTTCGGCGCGGTCCGGCACCAGGTTGACCACAGTCCCGGCGGTGAGCTTGCCGACATGGACGGTGGCATATGGGACGGAATAGCCCGCTTCGCGGGGGCCGGTGGCGGCGATCTCGTCTTGCAGGTCGCGCAAAGCCACGATGAAGTCACTGGCAACATGCAGCGCGTTCAGCGCAAGCGGCGCCTCGGCGGAATGGCGCGGCGTGCCGCGCGCGGTGACGCTGAAGGCCATCTTGCCCTTATGGCCCAGACAAAGCCGCATCGAGGTCGGCTCTCCGACCACGATCAGCTCGGGACGGATGCCTTGCGCGGCGATCTCTGCGATCATCGGTCGCACACCGACGCAGCCGATTTCCTCGTCATAAGAGATCGCGAGCCAGAGCGGTTTGGTCAGCGTCGCCGGAGTGGTCCGCTCGACCAGCGCCATAACCGCGGCGATGAAGCCCTTCATATCGGTGGTGCCGCGCCCGTAAAGCAGGCCATCCGCGCGGGTCATCGCGAAAGCCGGGCGCGTCCAGTCCTGCCCCGCCACCGGGACGACATCGACATGGCCCGAGAGCATCAGCCCGCCCTCCACATCCGGCCCCGGTTCGGGTCCAAGCCGCGCCAGCAGCGAGGTCTTGGTGCCGGTCTGGTCGGGAAAGCGCTGGCAGATCCCGCCCCGCGCCTCAATCGCGGCCTCAAGCTGGGCGATCAGCGGCAGGTTGGTGTCGGCGCTGATCGTCGGATGGGCGATCAGCCGTTCAAGCCAGAGTTCGGTGGGGGTCATGGCGCTGGTGCTCCTGCGCGGGGAAGATGGGGCAAAGACGGGAAAAGGCCCGGATCGCTCCGGGCCTGAAAACTGTCGCGAAACAGCGGGTTATTCGTCGCCCGGCACGCCATAAGACGGCGCGGCAGAGGGGTCGAGCGCGCGGGTGACGTAATCGCGGGCCTGCGGGCTATAGACCTCCCATGCGCGGGCGACGGCGGCGACGGGACAACCCTCGTCCAGCCAGTCGATGCGCAATTCGGCATAGGGCCAGCTCTCGCGGTCGACGATCAACAGCCCGGCCGAGCGCACCGGCCCCGCCTCGCCGCCCGCCGCAATCGCGGCTTGCAGCGCGGCAATCAGGCGATCACCCAAAGCGCCGGAGGTTTTCTCGAAGGCCGAGACCATGGCAGCGGGCACGCCGTCATGGGCGAGAAGGTTGCCGCCTGCCGCGCAATCGCGCCCGGTGGCCGAGGTCCAGATGCCAAGCGCCTTAGCGCCGGAATGGACGGCAACGCCGCCTTGCGCATCGACGGCGAGCAATTGGCGATAATCGGGGAAAGCGTCCTCGGTCGCGGCTTTGGCCACGGCTGCCGCCGCATCCGCGCCCTCTGCCAGTGCCGAAAGCATCAACGGCCCCAGCGCCGGATTGGTGACATTCTGGGTCGAGACCGCGCCGATCCCGGCCTCGGCCCAAGCGCAGCGGGCGGCCACGGCGGGCGAGGAAGAGGAAATCGCGACGCCGAACTGGCCGGTTTCTGCGCAACGGGCGACGATGGAAAAGGTCATGCGGGTCTCTCCAGTCGAAAGGGAAAGGCCGACCGGAGGCACCGGTCAGCCGAGGTTTGAAGGCGGGCGATCAGTCCGGGATGACGGCGGTCGCGTCGATCTCGACCAGCCATTCGGGACGCGCCAAGGCGACGACGACCAGCCCGGTGCAGACCGGATGCACGCCGCGGATATAATCGCCCATGGTGCGATAAACCGCCTCGCGGTGGCGCACATCGGTCAGATAGACCACGAGCTTCGTGACATGCTCCATCTTGCCGCCGCATTCTTCGACCAGCTGGCGGATGTTTTGCATGACCTTATGGGTCTGCTCGACCGGATCATGGCTCTCGATGTTCTTGGCGGTGTCGAGATCTTGCGGGCACTGGCCGCGCAGGAAGATCGTGGTGCCGCGCGCAACGACGGCTTGCGCCAGATCGTTGTCGAGGTTCTGCTCGGGGTAGGTTTCTTTGGTGTTGAACTTACGAATGCGGGTATGTGCCATTCACTGTCTCCGTGGGGTCAGGCAAATTTGAAAGGGGCGGCGCGCTTAACCGGCCAGAGCGGGCGCGTAGGACTTGTAGTGATCCTGAATGACGATGTGGTCGGCGACATGGCGCGCGTCATACCAGACGCCCCAGATAAAGCTGGAGCCACGGCCCGACAGCCAAGGCAGGCCAAGGAAATAGACGCCCGGCTCGGTCGAGACGCCTTGCTTGTGGCAGGGACGGCCCGCCTCGTCGAAGGCATTGACGCGCAGCCAACTGTAATCCGAGGAAAAGCCCGTGGCCCAGATGATCGTCGTGATACCGGCCTCGGCGAGATCGAGATCCCGGAGCGGGTTGGTCACGCAATCGACAGCGGGGCCAAGTTCGCGCGCGCCGGGTTCCTCGGGCAGATTGAGCCCATTCGCGGCGATATAGGCATCGGCCTCATCGAGCAGCGACAGATAGTTCTCGTCGCCGCGATCGAGGTTCTCGACCAGATCACCCGCGAAGGTGAGCTTGCCATCCGCATAGGGGCCGGTCTGGCCGACCAGAACCATGCCCTGCGCGGCAAGGCGGCGGAAATCGATGGTCTCGCCCCCACGCGCGCCGCTGACCGCGATGGTCACATGCTGCGTGCCCGGCGCCTGCACCTGCGCGTCCCATTTGCCCAAAACGCCCAGCCACCAGACGAAATCGCGGCCACGATAAGCGCGCGGCGGGCGGTCATGGGCGCCGACCGAAAGATAGACCTTGCGGCCCGACCGCATCAGCTCTTCGGCGATCTGCACGCCCGACGAGCCCGCGCCGACGACCATGACCGCACCCTCGTCCAGCTGGGCCGGATTGCGGTAGTCGCTCGAATGGATCTGCGAGATGCCCTCAAGCGCAGGGACCAGCGGCGGGATATTCGGCTTTTGGAAGGGGCCGGTCGCGGTCACGACATTCAGCGCCTCGAAACTGCCTGCCGTGGTCTCGACGCGAAAGCCCGGACGGCCCTCCAGACGCTCGACCAAAGTCACCTCGACGCCGCAGCGCACGGGCGCCTTGAATTTGGCGGCATAGGCTTCGAAATAATCCGCGACCCCTTCTTTCGGGACGAAATCATCGGGGCAGCCCGGAAAGTCGAGGTTCGGGAAGCTGTCATGCCAAGCCGGGCCATTGGCCACCAGCGAATCCCACCGCATCGAGCGCCAGCGCTCGGCAATCCGCCCGCGCTCGAGCACGATATGCGCGACGCCGTTGCGGCTGAGATGTTCGCTGGCCGCGACACCGGCCTGCCCTGCCCCGATGACCAAAGTGTGGATCTTTTCGACTGACATTCTTCCGTCCTTTGCTGGCGCGTCGGAAATGGCCAGTCGCCGACGCTGTTCGCTTTCGCTGTAGCGAAGGACTTGCTTTTGGAAAATTACGATTTCCTGCAGCACTGATTAGGACTAATGGAAGCAGTCACGACCAGAGGGACGGATATGCGCTTCACGCTTCGACAGATCGAATATTTCATCGCCACTGCCGAATCCGGCTCGATCAAGCTGGCGTCGGAGCGGATTTCCGTGTCGCAGCCCTCGATCTCGACGGCGATTTCGCAGCTTGAGGTCGAATTGGGCGTCCAGCTTTTCCTGCGCCGCCATGCGCAAGGGCTGTCACTGACGCCCGCCGGGCAGAAGCTGCTGGCGCAGGCGAAATCGGTGATCGAGCAGGCGCAGAACCTCTATACCGCGGCCTCTGAGGCGACCGAGCAGATCCGCGGCACGCTCTCGCTTGGCTGCCTCCTGACCTTCGCGCCCATGGTTTTGCCAGAGATCAGCCAGGGCTTCATGGCCGCCTATCCCGGGGTAAAAATCCGCCCGACCGTCGCCGATCATTCGATCCTGATGACCAAGCTGGAACGCGCAGAGATCGACGCGGCCTTGTCTTACAACCTGACGATTCCCGACGGGTTCGAGTTCACGCCTTTGGCCGAATTGCCGCCCTATGCGCAGGTGGCCGAAACCGATCCCCTCGCGAGCCGCGCCGAGGTTGGGCTTGCCGAATTGGCCGAGCGCGATCTGATCCTGCTCGACCTGCCCCATTCGCGCGACTACTTCCTTGGGCTTTTCGCGGCGGCGGGGCTGACGCCCAATGTCGCGGCGCAGATCCAGCATCAAGAGGTGATCCGCACCATGGTCAGCAGCGCCTATGGCTATGCTTTGGCCAATGTCCGGCCACGCAACAAGGCGGCTCTGGACGGGCGCAAGCTGGTGTCGCTGCCCTTAGCCGGCGAACATAAGGCCATGCATATCGGCCTGATCCGCGTCGGTCAGGCCAGCCACACCCGGCTGACCGGCACCTTCGAGACCTATTGCCGCGCGCTCATCAGCGATGGCTATGTGCCGGGCATGGACGGCCCGATCACGCGCGGCTCGGGTCTGGCTTAAGCGCAATCGCACTCACCGTGCGGCCTCGGCCCTGCCTTGCACCAAAGGCTTGCGCGCCATGGCCGCCGAAAGCGCGGCCTGCCAATCCGCCGCAGCGCCCGGGGCGAATTGCAGCATGACGGTGATGTCATTCAGCGCGGGCAGCTCGGCGGTTTGGGTGCGAAATCCGGCGGGCAAATCCATATCGACGAAAGGCGCGACGGCCAGACCTTGAGCAACAATGCCGCGCAAGGCCTCGATATTCGAGCTGGTATAGGCGATCTCATAGCGCCGCCCGATCCGGTCCAAGGCCTCGAGCGCGCGCTTGCGCATGATGCAGCCATCGGGAAAGAGCGCGAGCGGCAGAGGATCGGCCCGGTCGATCGCCGCCTGCCCGGCCATGGCCCAGACCACATCGGCGCGACGGATGAAAAGCCCGGGCTCGTGCTCATCCGCGCACGAGAGAAGCGCGAGGTCGAGCTTTCCCGCCAGAAGCAGCGGGCGCAATTGCTGGCTGGGCAGGCAGTTGAGTTCAAGCCGCGTTGCGGGAAAGGTCTCGCGGATCATCGCAAGCAGGTCCTGAACCAGCGTCAGATAATCATCCGGCGCCCCGATCCGCAGGCAAGCGGGCACCTCCGCCTGCGTGGCGCGAATGCGGATATCCTCGCAGATCGTCAGGATCCGGCGGGCATCACTGACCACGCTCGCGCCAAACTCGGTCAACATGAGCCGCCGTCCGATCTTTGCGAAAAGCGCGCGACCGAGATCATCCTCGAGCTTGCGCAGCTGCACGCTGACCGCGGCCTCGCTGCGCGCGACGATCTGCGCCGCCCCCTTGCAGCTTCCGCTGTCGGCAAAGGCCACCAGAGCGCGCAGCTGATCGAAACGCGGCGGGTTCATCGCATCCTTTCGATTTCCTCAAGTGTTTCCCCAATTAAATTAGATTGTCCTGAAAATCAGCGTCCTACAAGCTTCGATGAGGGGCCATGCCAGATCATGGCAACCGGATCGAACCGCAAAAGGAGCGGAAATTGTCGTTGAAAATCAGAAAGACGATCGCCCATCTCGAAGAGGTCCACCGCGAGCTTGACCGACCGGTCGAAGGCCGCAAGCTGAAAGCCGCCGTGGGCATCATCCTGACCAATGAATTCGCCGGACGCTATGTCGAGGACCTGTCGCCCCTGATCGCCGCCGGGGCCGAGGTCGGCGAGGCGCTGGTCACAGAGCTCGCGGCGCTTCTGGGCGAGCGGATCGCGGAGGTCTCGGCCTATGGCAAGGGCGCGATCGTGGGCGGGCGGGGCGAGCTTGAACATGCCGCAGCGCTCATCCATCCGAAATTCGGCGCGCCGGTGCGCAAGCGCCTTGGCCGGGGGCCTGCGATCATCCCCTCGACCAAGAAATTCGGCGGGCCGGGCTCCTCGATCACCGTGCCGCTGACCAATTGCGACGACATCTGGCAATTCGACGAAATGGATGCGCTCGAGATCACCTGTCCCGACGGGCCGCGCGAGGATGAGCTGTTTCTGGTCCTCGCCGTCGGCATTGGCGGGCGTCCCCTCAAACGGGTGAAGGTCTGATGTTCAAGGCGATCATCCTGCTCAAGCGCCGCGACGACCTGCCCGAGGCCCAGTTTCGCGACTGGTGGCTGAGCGGCCATGCCCCTTTGGTGCGCCAGCTACCGGGCCTGCGCAAGGCCGTCTTCAACCTGCTGCACGAGGCGCCCTATGACGGGGTCTCCGAGCTCTGGTTCGACAGTCAGGCCGATTTCGAGGCGGCCTATGCCACGGAGGCAGGCAAGGCGGTTGCGGCCGATACGCTCGCCCATGTCTCGGCGCGCATCCGTATGCTGGCCGAAGAACATGTGATCGTCGGGGCCTGAGCCGCCGCGATCCAAACCTGCGGACTGGATCGGGCCGCGGCCCCTGATCCAGCCCGATCCGGCCGATGGTCCTGCCGTCCCGTTCAAGCGGCTTGATCCGGCCCCGGCGCAGCCCCGGCCCAAGACCGGGGACCGCCCAAGACCGGGGACCGCCCAAAGCCGCAGCGCTACGCTGTCGCGCATCACGACCATGAGGCCCAGCCTCATGCAGACTTCATATTGGCTTACTGAAAAATAATGAAAAACAGGGAGACTATGATGAAGAAGATACTTGCATTCACCACCGCTCTGGCCAGTTTCTCGCTGGCTGCGCAAGCGGAAGAGATCAACGTCGTCTCCTGGGGCGGTGCGATTGCCGCCGCCCAGATGGAGGCCTGGCACCGCCCCTACATGGCCGAGACCGGGGTCAAGATCAATTCGATCGACGCCGACAACCCGGCCACGCCGATCAAGGCGCAGGTGGAATCGGGCAATGTCACCACCGATATTGCCGATGTCGAGCCTTCGGATCTGACCCGGCTGTGCGACGAGGGGCTGATCGAACCCCTGCCGATCGACGAGCTTGCCGACGGGATCGACGGCTCGAAAGCCCGCGCCGATTTCATCGAGGGCGGGCTTTATGACTGCGGCGTCGGCGTGCTGGTCTATTCGACCATGATCGCCTATCGCACCGATAAAGTGCCCGCGATGGCCTCTTCGGCGGATTTCTTCGACCTCGAAAAGATCCCGGGCAAGCGCGGGCTGCGCAAAGGCGCGAAATTCGCGCTGGAACTGGCGCTGATGGCCGATGGCGTGCCGCCCGCCGAGGTCTATGCAAAGCTGGCGACCCCGGAAGGCGTCGACCGGGCATTTGCCAAGCTCGATACGATCAAGAAGGACGTGATCTGGTGGGAGGCCGGGGCCCAGCCGCCGCAGCTTCTGGCCGATGGCGAGGTCGTCATGTCAACCGCCTATAACGGGCGGATCTTCAATGCAGTGATGGCCGACAAGAGCCCCTTCGCGATCCTGTGGGACAATCAGATCCTCGACTTCAACCTTTACGTCATCCCGAAAGGCGCGCCGAACAAGGATGCGGCCTGGACATATATCAAATGGATGAGCACAAGCCAGCATCAGGCGGATCTGGCCAAATTCATCAGCTACGGCCCGCCGCGGAAATCCGCAGCCCCGCTGATCGGGCTTTACAAGGACGGCAAGACCGAAATGGCGGAAAACCTGCCGACCAATCCCGAATATCTCAAGACGGCGCTGACCTCGAATGTCGAATTCTGGGCCGATCACGACATCGAGCTGACCCAGCGTTTCAACACCTGGCTTTCAAACTGAGCGCTTAGACCGAAGTGAAAGGACCGATGCGCGACCCTCCCCTCGGGTCGCGCATCGGCAGCCCCGGGCGGCAAGGTGCGCGCGACGCAACCCTGATCGCCGCCCGAGGGATCACAAGATCAGCTTCTCCATCAGCCGCTTCATTTCGGCAGCGACCGTGAAGCTGTCATCCTGATGCTGGCGGCGCGCGAAGAGCTCGCCGCTCCACCAGCCGACATAGCCCGTCGCCTTGACCGCATCGACCCAGTCCTGCAGAGGCAACACGCCCTCTCCGGTCGCGACATTGCGCAGCGCGGCCTCATCGGGAAGCCCGCCCGCATGGGCCAGCGAGTCGCAGACATGGACGCCGTAGAGAATGTCCTTGTCGAGTTTCGCGATCCGCTCCGGCGTATCGCCCGAGACATAGGCATGCCAGAAATCGACCACCATGCGGATATTCGAGCGATCGGCGCGCGAAATCAGCTCGACCTGATCCGAAATCGTATTGAGCGGGCACCAACCCAAAGCCTCAAGATAGACCAGCAGCCCGCGCTCGGCAGCGAGATCGGCGAGCCGCGCCAGATTGCGCGCGGTGATCGCCATCTGCTCGGCGCGCAGGAGCCCCAAGACGCCCGTATAGCCCTCGACCGGCAGGCCTTGGCCGTGGCGCTGCACGGTGGCAAGACTGACCGGCCCGGTCAGGACCTGAACGCCCTTCGCCCCGGCAAGCTCGGCCAAGGCAAACAGCGCCTCGGCATCGGCGATCAGGCTCGCCTCATCGGTGCCATGGCGCTCGATATCGAGCAGAAAGCCGATGCCCGGGATGGTGAAGGGGCGCAGCCGCGCGGCAAGTTCGGCCTCGGACCAGCCCGCCGCCAGAAAGGCACGCATCTTGGCCCCCGAGAGCTCGATCCCGTCGTAACCGAGTTCTTGCGCAAGCCGCAGATCCAGCGCCATCGGCGCATCCTTGGCAATCAGCGAATGCAGCATGATCTGCTGGCGCCGAGCTTGCGGCTGGGAAGCATTGGGCTGGGGAGCATTGGGCTGGGGGGAATTCATCGGCCTCTCCTTCTGGATCCACCAATCATCCCAGCCTCGCGCCCGCGCGGCAATTGCGCATCCGCAAGCTTTCCCGCGCAGAGCGGCGCAGCCAGTGCGCCAATTTGCGTCAGGACTGTGAGGGTTGCGAAATTGTCAGCCGCCCCTCTCGCGGCCTTAATCCGGGGCGACAACAGGACGGGAATGCATCATGGAACTGGCGGATTATGTGATCGTGGGCGGCGGCTCGACCGGCTGTGTGCTGGCCTCGCGGCTCTCGGAAGACGGCGATGCGCAGGTCATCTTGCTGGAAGAAGGCCCGCGCGACCGCAATCCCTACATCCATATTCCCGGTGCCTATTACAAAACCGCGCAAGGCCCGCTCCTCAAGCGCTTCCCTTGGGAGCCGACGGATGCGCAAAACCGCGCCGAGGCCCCGACCATGGTTCAGGCCAGCGTGCTTGGCGGCGGCTCTTCGGTCAATGCGATGATCTATATTCGCGGCAATCCCGACGATTACGCCCAATGGGAGGCGCTTGGCGCGACCGGCTGGAGCTATCTCGATGTGTTGCCCTATTTCCGCAAGGCCGAGAACAACAACCGCTTTTGCAACGAGGTCCATGCGACGGGCGGGCCGCTTGGCGTCTCGGACATCGACCATATCCACCCGCTGACCCGCGCCTGGTTGCAGGCCTGCCAGCAAAAGGGGCTGCCGCTGAACCCGGATTTCAACTCGGGCGATCAGGCGGGCTGCGGGCTTTACCAGATCACCGCGCAAAACGGCCGCCGCAGCAGCGCGGCCGTGGCCTATCTCAACCCGGCGCGCAAACGCGAGAACCTCTCGATCCGCACCAAGGCGCGGGTCCTGCGCGTGCTGGTCGAGGGCGGCCGCGCCACCGGGGTCGAGGTCGTGCAGAACGGCAAGACCTCGATCATCCGCGCGCGGCGCGAGGTGATCCTCTCAGCCGGGGCGATCAATACGCCGAAACTGCTGATGCTCTCGGGCATCGGCCCCGCCGCCGAGCTGGAGCGTCACGGCATCAAGGTGGTCCAAGACCTGCCCGGCGTGGGGCAGAACCTTCAGGATCACATCGAGATTTCCTTGGTTTATCAGCTCAATGGGCCGCATAGCTACGACAAATACAAGAAGCTGCATTGGAAGGCTTTGGCCGGGCTCGACTATCTGCTGTTCAAGGGCGGACCGGCCTCGTCGAACCTGATCGAGGGCGGGGCTTTCTGGTGGGCCGATGCCGCCGAGACCCATCCCGATATCCAGTTCTTCATGGTCGTCGGCGCCGGGATCGAGGAAGGGGTCGAGGCCGTGCCGGGCGGCAATGGCTGCACGGTCAACCTTGGCCAAATCCGCCCGCGCTCGCGCGGAGAGGTCCGCCTGAACAGCGCCGATCCCGCCGATTTCCCGCGCGTGATCCCGAATTACTTCAAGGATCCCTATGATCTCGAGGCGATCACCGATGGCACGATGTTCGCGATGGAGGTGATGGAGCAGCCCGCGATTTCGCGCTACGTCGCGCGCCGCCACCTGCCCGAGGCCGGTCCTCTGACCCGCGATGCCGTGCGCCGCTTTTGCCAGACGACCGCCCATGCCGCGCTCCACCCTGCGGGAACCTGCCGCGCGGGCAGCGATGAGATGTCCGTGGTCGACCCCAAGCTGCGCCTGCACGGGATCGAGGGGCTGCGCGTCGCCGATGCCTCGATCATGCCGACGCTGATTTCCGGAAATCCCAATGCGGTTTGCATGGTGATCGGCGAAAAGCTGGCCGATCTGATGCGCGCCTGAGCGGGTTTCCGCGCCTTTGCGTCAGACTGCGTCAGGCGATAGAGAGGTGCGAAATCGCAGGACCTCCCCCTGCCCGCTAGCCTTTCCTTGCGCGGTCTTTCGCGTAAGGAGAGGAGAACATATGCAAAAGATATTTCTGTCGCTCGGGCTGATCGGCATCGCCGCCAGCGCGGCCTTTGCCGGCGAAGAGCCTTTGACCATCGAGCGCGGCGACAAAAGGATCGCCGCGATTTTGAACCTGCCCGACGGCGTTGAAAACCCGCCGGTCGTGCTGATGATGCACGGCTTTACCGGCAGCAAGAACGAATTCGACATGGCCGGGGGCAAGACCGGGCTCTTCACCTATATGGCGGGCCAATTGGCCGAGGCCGGGATCGCCTCACTTCGCATTGATTTCACCGGCTCGGGCGAAAGCTCGGGCGAATGGGCGAAGACCACCTTCACCGGCCAGATCGCGGATGCGGTCGATGCCTTCGATTTCCTTCAGACCCTGCCCAAGGTCGACGGCCATCGCGTCGGCATCCTTGGCTATAGTCAGGGCGGCATGGTTGGCGCCCATCTCGCGGGCGCCCGTCCCGAGGCCAATGCGGTCGTGCTCTGGGCGCCGGTGACCAATCCGATGGTGACCTATACGACGATCATGGGCGCGGAAAAGATCAAAGAAGGCCTTGCCGCCGCCGAGGATGCGCCGGTGACCGCCGATCTATCCTGGGGTGGGCAGACGACGCTCAATGGCGCGTTTTTCCATGAATTGCCGCTGGTTTCGGCGGCGGGCGCGATTGCGTCCTATCGCGGTCCCTTGCAGGTGATGGTCGGCGCGAAGGAAACCATCGTCGCGCCCCAGCCCACCGCCGGTAACCAGCTTCTGCGCTATCACGACGGGCCCGAGCGGCTGGTCTTGCTCGATTCCGATCACGATTTTGGCGCCGAGACCTCGCCCGATCTGGTCAAGACCGAGCTCGCGCCCAAAACCGTTGAATGGTTCAAGAGCAATCTCTGAGCGCGCGGTCAGGCCCTTTCGGGGGCCTGACCTCTTTCTCTCAGCCCGCCAACGCGCGCACGCGCGCGGCGGCCTCGGCCAGACGTGCCGCCGAAAGCGTGCCGTCCTCGACCGCCGCCACGATCCGGTCGCGAATGGCGGGCAGATGGTTCTCCGCCGACAAAAGCAGCAGATCCGCGCCCGCATTCAGCGCCTCGACCGCCGCTGTCGGCACGTCACGCTGACCGCGCAACGTCCCGATCGCGTCGAGATCGTCGCTGACGACCAGCCCGGTGAAGCCGAGATCGCGCAGGCTGGCGATGGTTTTCCCAGAGAGCGAGGAAGGCATGTCGGGATCGAGCGCCGGAACCAGCGCCGGGCCGGTCATCACCGCGCGTCCCCGCGCCTCGATTGCCGCACGGAAGGGCAAAAGTCCGCGCTCCAGCGCCGCTTTGTCATCGGTGACCGTCGCGATGTCGATGGCCGGATCGCCGTCAATGTCGTGATGGCCGGGATAGTGTTTCGCGACCGAAATGATCCCTGCCCCTTCGACGCCGCGGATATAGGCCGAGGTGATCCGCGCAACCTCGGCGGGATCGGCGCCAAGGTGACGGCCCTCGAGCCAGGGGTTCGCGCCGCTCACCACATCGAGGACCGGCGAGAGAAACATCGAGACCCCGATCTCGCGCGCGGCTTGGGCGACCTCAGCCGACAGCGCCTCGATCTCGGCGTCGGGCATGCGGTGAAGCGTCGCGCGATCGGGGAATTCCGGGACCAGAGCGTGCAGCCGCGCAATGCCCGCAGGCTCTTGATCGAGCGCGATCAGCGCGCGCCCGGCCCGGCGGCGGACCTCGCCGATCAGCGCCTTGAGATCATCGGCGGTTTCCGTGGCGCGGCGCGTGTCGGACATGCGGCGCGCAAGATATTCCTCGCGGGTTTCGCCGATCAATAGCGCGACCCCGCCCTCGTCGAGATAGCGCGCAAGCGGCTCGGTCAGCGTCAGATCGCCAATCGCGGGCAGCAAAACCGCATAGGCATCGGTTGAAATCGTCATGTGAGAGGTCCTTTGATGAGATTGGCGCCAAAGCCGCGCTCTTGCAAAAGCGTGGCCAGATCCTCGCCCTCGGCGACGGCTTTGGCGATTTCAGTGGCGGGCTCGGTGCCCAGAAGGGCGGCGAGCCCGGCAATCAGCGTCTCGGGCGCGTCCAGATTGGCCGCGCAAGCCGCAGGCGCGGCGGTGATCCCCGCGACGCAGCGGGTCGCAAAGAGGCGCGCGGCCTGTTCGATCATGCCAAAGCTCGTCAGCAGACAATGCGCAATCAGCGGCTCGAAGGCATTGCGCTGCAACTGCCCGGCCTCGGCGGCCATGCCGACCGAGACATCCGCCCCCGCGACATGAAAGGCGACCTGATTGACCATTTCGGGAATGACCGGATTGGATTTGCCCGGCACCAAAGGCGAGCCCGGCTGAACCGAAGGCAGCACGATCTCGCCAAAGCCGCCGCGCGGCCCGCTGGAGAGAAGCCGCAGGTCATTCGCAATCTTGGCCAAGGTCACGGCAATCCCCCGCAGCATCGAAGAAAACTGCACGAGTTCGGCAGGGTTCCACGCCGCCGAGACCAGATTATCGGCCCGGCGCAGCGGCAACTCGGTCAGCCGCTGCAATTCGGCGATCACGGCCTCGGCGAAATCGGGCTGAGCGGTCAGCCCGGTCCCGACCATTGTCCCGCCGAGATTGAGCCCGGAAAGCCCCTGCGAGATCGGCCAGATCCGCGCCGCCTCGGCCCGCAGCGCGGCGGCAAAAGCGCCGAATTCTTCGCCCAAGGTCATCGGCACGGCGTCTTGCAGATGGGTGCGCCCAAGCTTGAGGATGCCGCCGAACTCCTGCGCCTTGCCGGCAAAAGCCCCCGCAAGCTCCAAGAGCGCGCGCTCTAGCTGCGGCGCGCCCTGCATCAGCGCGATGCGCAGCGCGGTGCTGTGGACATCGGTCGTCGATTGCGAGCGGTTGACGTCGCGGATCGGGTGGAGATGCTGATACTGGCCGCAGGCATGGCCCATGAGCTCGAGGCCCCGGTTCGCGATCACCTCATTGAGGTTCATATGCCCCGAGGTGCCGCCGCCGCCCTGAAAGACATCGACCAGCAGATGGGCCGCGTGCTGGCCCGCCAAAAGCTCGTCGCAGACCCGCCCGATCACCTCGGCCTTGCGCGCAGACAGCTTGCCCAGCCGCTGATTGGCCTGCGCCGCCGCCTTCTTGATCAGCGCCATCGCGTGGATCAGGGGCGCCAAGGTGCTGATGCGCACCCCCGAGACCGGGAAGTTCTCGAGCGCGCGCAACGTGCTGATCCCGTAAAGCGCCTCGCCCGGCAATCTGCGACTGCCGAGTTCATCGGTTTCGGTGCGCGTCCAGGAGGAGCCAGCGGAACTCATCAGCGCTTACGCCTTGGGATGCAGCTCGACCGCAAGCCAGACCGCATCGGTCTGCGCATAATAGCGGTGCCAGGGATAGGTCCACTGGTTCACCCCGGTGACGCGGCAGAAGGGATCATGCGATGCGCCGATCGGCATCACGACATCCTCGTAAAGCGTCGTCGCATCGCGCTCGGTGAATTTCTGCATCCGTCCGGTGCCGTGGATCTGGGTATGGACCTCGAGGAAGGGATGCTCGTTGTGGATGAAGCAATCGGTATCGCCGGGCGACCACCACAGATTCAGCTTGAGCTCGAATTCCTGCTCGGCCTCGGGGATCTTGCGCTCATTCGTGAAGACGAAAGGATCGGTCGTGACCGTGCCGATGCTGTCTTGCGCCGAGATGAACAGCGGCGTGTCGCGCGGAAAGCTCTTGATGCGATTGCCGAGCCAATCCCAGCCCCGGAACATGCAGCCGCCGAGATTGGTGGGCTGCGTCACCTTGATCAGCGCCGCGCGCTGGCCTTCACGGATCACGCCGCCCTTGAGCCAGGTCGATTTCCATGCCGGAATGATCGCAGGATGATCGGCGCCGGTCAGCAGCGGCTCGGGGCTAAGATTGACGACCACCGCATCCTCGACCGAGAGGTCGCGGGGGTTTTCGACAAGCTGGGCAGTGATGAACTCATCGGCAAAGGCAAGATCGCGGATCTGGTTATACATGGCAGGCGGCCCGAGGCTGTTGGATTTCGCCCAAAGACACCATGGAACGCCTGCGCAAACCATTGCGCGATATGTGCAAAACTGACGCAGACTGACGCGGTTTTTGCCCCGCTGTGCAGGGCTCAGGCCGGTTTGATCATATCCGGGCTTTCGCCAAGATATTCGCGCGCCTCTCGGGGGATCGAGGGATCGTTCATGTCGAGCGTCGTCGTCGCCTGCAACTCGGCCCGGCTCAGAAGCCCCGGGCGGCGGTAATGCAGCACCGCCCGCGTCGAGAAGGGTTGGCGGAACATGGTCGCGGCAACCCCGCTGACGATGCCGAACATAAAGCGCTTCGAATTGCGCTGGACGCTGGAATAGATGCCGAAGGTGAATTCATTGCGCTGCACCGTCTCGAAGTCGATCGAGAAGACCCGATCATCAACCGGGAAGGTAAAGCCATGATATTTGAAGATATATTCGGTGCGCGACGGATCATCGTAGCTGGGAAAGCGCTCGATGTAATAATGGTTCAGGAAATCGCCGTTCTGGAAGATGCAAAAGGCCGAGCGAAGGATCTTGCGCGAATAGATCGAGGAATATTGGTAACGGTCATAGCAGCCGACATAATCCCCGATGTCGGTCTTGCCGGACACGGCGACCGTATCGAGAAAGCGCACGACCTGCGGCGCGCGGCGCAGATGGTCCAGCACATCGAAGAAATTGCCGTCGACCAAGGCGCGGAAATGATCGTGCTCGGCAAAAAGCACCTCGGGGCTCAGGCCAAAGTAATTGGCGATAATGCGGATATTGCCCGACGACGGCATATGCCGCCCCGAGAGATATTTGTTGAACTGCTGCCGGTTGATCCCGACCTTGCGGCAGATCTGCGAGATCGAGCCCCGCCTTTCGCACAAAAGGCGCAGGTTGGCCGCAAAAGCGGCGGTGCGGTCCGAGGGGTCGGTTGGCTGAGTCATTCCCAAAATACCTTCGCAGTAAGTGCGTCAGTGTGCGTCACGAATAGCATGGATGCGAAATTGCGACAATGCCGTCAAGTGAGCAGCATCCTGAGGACAGAACGCACCTCTCAAGCGGTGCCGAAACCAAGCGGGGAAATCATGAAACTTACGGGTGGACAAGTCGTAGCGAAGGCGCTCAAGGATTATGGCGTCGAATATGTCGCAGGCGTGCCGGGCCACGGGATCTGGGCGCTGTTCGACGCCTTTCTGCAAGACGGTTCGGAAATTCCCTTCATTCAGGTGATGCACGAGCAAAGCGCCGTTCATATGGCGGATGGCTATTTCCGCGCCAGCGGCAAGCCAATGGCCTGCTCGACCTCGGTCGGCCCGGGTGCCGCGAATACGATCATCGGTCTCGCCACCGCTTACTGCGATTCGACCGCTGTCTTCTACGTTTCGGGCTCGCCCCAGACCTATATGCAGGGCCACGGCACCATGCAGGAGCTCGAGCGTCAGCAGGACAATGCCTTCCCCCGCATCACCGAGCAGGTGACCAAACGCGCCTGGCAGGCCAGCTCGACTGCGGTTTTGCCGACGATCATGCACCGCGCCTTCAACGAGATGCTGACCGGCCGTCCGGGCCCGGTTCATGTCGAGGTGCCGATGGATGTGCAGGTTGACGCGGCCGAAGTCACCATCCATCCGCTGGAAAAGCGCCTGCCCGTCGGCGTGGCCTATCCCGATCCGAAGGCAATCCGCGCTGCGGCAGCCCTGCTCAAAGGCGCGAAACGCCCGGTCATCGTCGCCGGTGGTGGCGCGATCACCGCGAATGCCTCGAAAGAGCTGACCGCTTTGGCCGAGCGTCTGGGCGCGGCGGTCTCGATCACCTGGAACGGCAAGGGCGCGATTGCCGAGGACAATCCGCTGTTCATCGGCGCAGTCGGCCAGACCGGCACGACCTGCGGCAACCAGATCACCGCCTCGGCCGATGTCGTGATCTCGGTCGGTTGCCGCTTCACCGATTGGTCGGCCTCGTCCTATGCCAAAGGTGTGTCCTTCAGCTTCCCGCCCGCAAAACTCATCCATATCGACCTTGACCCGCGCGAGATCGGCAAGACCTATCCGACCGAGGTCGGCATCGTTTCGGATGCAAAGATCGCGCTGGAAGAGCTGCTCGCCGCGATTTCCGAGGCCGAGGGCGAGACCCTGCGCGCAGGCAATGCCGCCTTCCACGCCGATGTCGAAAAAGCGAAAGCCGAATGGCGCGCTTTGGTCGAGCCGCGCGAAACCAGCCGCGAGACCCCCTTCACCTCGCAGCGCCCGCTGGTCGCCTTGCGCAAGGTTCTGCCGCGCGACGGCATCGTCGTTGTCGGCTCGGGCAACACCCAAGGCGCGGTCAAGCAAAGCTTCCCGGTCTATGAGCCGCGCACGCATCTGACCTCGGGCTCTTACTCGCCGATGGGTTGGGCGGTTCCGGCAGCCATGGGCGCAAAGCTCGCCTGCCCCGAGAAGAAGGTCGTGGCGATCGTCGGCGACGGGGACTTCATGATGTCGCTGCCCGAAATGGGCACGGCGGTGATGAACGGGATCAATGTGGTCTTTCTGGTCCTGAACAACCAAGGCTATATGTCGATCCGCGGTGGGATGCGCAAATTCATGGGCCGCCACATCGCCTCGGAATTCAACAATCATGCAGGCAATGGCGAGCCCTATTCCGCCGATATTGCAGCCTCGGCCCGCGCCTTTGGCCTTGCCGCCTGGAAGGTCGAAAAGGACGAGGATCTCGAAGCCGCGCTTCAGGCCGCTTTGGACACCGATGGGCCGACGCTGGTCGAGGTCATCGTGTCGCGCGATGCGGCTGGCCCCTTTGCGACCGGCTGGTGGGATTTCCCCTCGCCCGCCTATTACGAAAAAGAACAGGCAGCCTATGCCGAGATGCGCGCGAAAGAGCAGATGCTCTGAGCCGCAAGGGGCGGCCTGGCCGCCCCTGACATCTCCCTTTCTCGATGCCCCAAAACAAATCGGGTGGCCCCTGCGGCGCACCCTTGTGAGGTGATTTGCCATGATCCGGCATGTGAAGACCCCGCGCCTTCAGCAAGGCGACCAAACCGATGCGACCGTCACCGACGCCGTCAAGAGCCTGCTCGCCCGAGTTGCCGAGGGCGGCGACAAAGCGGTGCGCGAACTCAGCATCCAGTTCGACGGGCTCGACCGCGAGAGCTACCGTCTGAGCGAGGCCGAAATCGCCGCCTGCATCAACGGTCTGAGCAAGCAAGAGCGCCACGACCTCGATTTCGCGCAAGAGCAGATCCGCAATTTCGCGCAAGCGCAGCGCGACACCATGCTTGACCTTGAAATCGAGACCCTGCCGGGCGTCATCCTTGGCCATAAGAATGTCCCGATCCAGAACGTCGGCTGCTATGTGCCGGGCGGGAAATATCCGCTGCTGGCCTCGGCTCATATGACGGTCTTGACCGCCAAGGTCGCGGGCTGCGAACGCGTCATCACCTGCGCGCCGCCCTTCAAGGGCAAGATCGCCGACAAGATCGTCGCGGCGCAGGCTTTGGCGGGCGCGGATGAGATCTATTGCCTTGGCGGCGTGCAGGCGATCGCGGCCATGGGCTATGGCACGGAAACGATTGCCCCGGTCGATATGCTGGCCGGTCCCGGCAATGCCTATGTCGCGGAAGCGAAACGGCTTCTCTTCGGCAAGATCGGCATCGACCTTTTCGCCGGTCCGACCGAGACGCTTGTCATCGCCGATGACAGCGTCGATGGCGAGATCTGCGCGACCGATCTGCTGGGTCAGGCCGAGCATGGCGTGAACTCGCCCGCCGTGATGATCACCAATTCGGAAAAGCTCGCGAAAGACACGCTCGCACAGATCGAGCGGCTGCTCGCGATCCTGCCCACCGCCGAAATCGCCCGCAAATCTTGGGAAGATTACGGCGAGATCATCCTGTGCGACACGCTCGAGGAAATGGTGGCCGAGGGCGACCGCGTCGCCTCGGAACATGTGCAGGTGATGACCGCCGATCCGGATTATTTCCTGACCAATCTGACGAATTACGGCGCGCTTTTCCTTGGTGCACGCACCAATGTCGCCTTTGGCGACAAGGTGATTGGCACCAACCACACCCTGCCGACGCTGAAAGCCGCGCGCTATACCGGCGGCCTCTGGGTCGGCAAGTTCTTGAAAACCTGCACCTATCAGAAGATTTTGACCGATGAGGCCTCGGCACTGATCGGCGGCTATGCCTCGCGGCTCTGCCATATGGAAGGCTTCGTCGGCCATGCCGAACAGGCCAATATCCGCGTCCGCCGCTACGGCCAGCGCAACATCGCCTATGGCGCCGCGGTCGATGCCGTCGATGCCTGACCCCCAAAGCCCGAGACGAGCGGAACGCCGCCGGGCCATCTCCCCCCAAACAGACAGGGAAAATCACATGAAAACGCATGTCTCCGCGCTGATCGTCAGCGCCCTCGCTTTGGCTGCGGCCTTGCCCGCGCAGGCCGAAACCAAGATCGAGGTTCTGCATCACTGGGTCTCGGAAAGCGAGGTTGCGGCCTTGAACACCGTGCGCGAGGCCTTGGCCGCCAAGGGCTATGGCTGGCAGGACAGCGCCGTCGGCGGCATGTCGGGTGGCAATATGCAGCAGGCGCTGCGCTCGCGGCTCGCCGCAGGCAATCCGCCCGGCGCGATGCAGTTTCTCGGCTGGGAAGGCATCGACTGGTCGGCCGAGGGCGTGATGCGCAACCTCGATGCGCTGGATAAGGCCAACAACTGGCAGGCAACCATTCCGCCGCAGGTCCTGCCCTTCGTCAAGAATGGCGATGATCTGATCGCGGTGCCGATCAACATGCACCGCCAGAACTGGGTCTGGGCCAATAAGGCCGCTTTCGACAAGGCCGGGATCGCGCCGCCGAAGACCTGGGCCGAGCTGATCGCGGATGGCGAAAAGCTGAAAGCCGCCGGGATCATCCCTCTGGCGACCGGCGACGAGCCTTGGCAGATTCAGGTGATTTTCGACGCCTTGGCCTCGGATGTCGGCGGGCCGGACTTCTACCGCAAAGCCGTCGTCGAGCTTGATCCCGAGGCGCTCTCTTCGGATAAGATGAAGCAGGTCTTCGACACGTTGCGTCAGGTGCGCGGGCTGGTCGATGACGGCTATAACGGCCGCGACTGGGCGGTGGCGACCGGCATGGTCATCGACGGTCAGGCCGCGATGCAGGTCATGGGCGATTGGGCCAAGGGCGAGTTTCTGGCCAAGGGTCTGAAGCCCGGCGTTGATTTCCTGTGCTTTGCCACGCCCTCCGAGACGCCCTCCTTCCAATTCGTGATCGACAGTTTCGGCATGTTCAAGGTCAAGGACCCCGAGATCGCGAAGGCGCAGGACGCTTTGGCCGAGGTCGTGATGGACCCCAAGGTTCAGCATGATTTCAACCTGATCAAGGGCTCGATCCCGGCGCGCACCGATCTGCCGGTCGACGATTTCGACGATTGCGCGAAACAGGGCTTCAAGGACCGCGCGGTTGCCATCGAGAACGGCGCCATGCTTGGCGGAAGCGCGCATGGCTTTGCCGCCCAGCCGCAATTCGCCGCCGTCTTTGCCGATGTCGCGAGCCAGTTCTTCGTCAGCAACATGTCCTCGGAGGACGCGGTCAAGATGCTGGTCGATGGCATCGACAACGCGCGCTGAGCCTCCTCTCACCTGCCGGGCATGGTCCCGGCAGGCCTTCCCCGCTTTCGAAGGTGTTTCGTCATGACCCGAAAGAAAACGCTCTCCGACCGGCTGGCCGATTGGCTGCCTCGGCTGGTTATGGCGCCAAGCCTCATCGCCATCCTTGTCGGGGTCTATCTTTTCATCGCTTGGACCGGCTGGATCTCGCTGTCCTCGTCGAAAATGGTCCCGCAATATGATTTCGTCGGGCTCGAGCAATATTACCGGCTTTGGGCCACCCCGCGCTGGCATACGGCCGTGGCCAACCTCTTTATCTTCTCGGCGCTTTTTCTGCTTGTCACCATCGCGGTCGGGCTGATCATGGCGATCCTGCTGGACCAGAACATCCGGGCCGAGGGGGCGCTGCGCGCGATCTATCTTTACCCGATGGCGCTCTCGTTCATCGTCACCGGCACCGCCTGGAAATGGATCTTGAACCCGAACCTCGGCATCCAGAAGGTCGTCAATGACCTCGGCTGGACGAGCTTCGTCTTCAACTGGATCACCCAGCCCGATTTCGCGATCTATACGATCGTGATCGCGGCGGTCTGGCAGAGCTCTGGTTTCGCCATGGCGATCTTTCTGGCCGGGCTGCGCGGCATCGACAATTCGGTGATCAAGGCCGCCCAGATCGAGGGCGCAGGCCTGCCGCGCATCTATCTCAGCATTATCGTGCCGATGCTGCGGCCTGCCTTCCTCTCGGTCATCGTTCTCTTGAGCTATATCTCGATCAAGAACTTCGACCTTGTTCTGGCCATGACCAATGGCGGTCCGGGCAGCGCGACCGAAGTGCCCTCGACCTTCATGTTCTCGTCGGTCTTCCGGCGCAACCAGATGGGTGTCGGCGCGGCCAGCGCGATGATGATGCTGATGACGGTCGCCGCGATCATCGTCCCCTATCTCTATTCCGAGCTGAAGGAGAGCCGCAATGGCCACTGAATATGGCTCTGCCGCACGGTCGCGCCGGATCGGTCGCTTCGTCATCTATGCCAGCCTGACCGGCCTTGCCGCCTTCTATCTGATGCCGCTTTGGGTGATGATCACCACCTCGCTGAAGCCGCTGGATGAAATCTATGGCGGCTCCTTCATCGGTATGCCCAAGGTCCTGACCTTCGAGGCCTGGACCAAGGCCTGGAGCCAGGCCTGCGTCGGTACCGCCTGCACCGGGTTGAAGCCCTATTTCATCAACTCGCTGATCATGGTCATTCCGGCGGTGCTGCTCTCGACCGCCATCGGCGCGCTGAATGGCTATGTACTGACGAAATGGCAATTCCGCGGCTCGAACCTCGTCTTCGGCCTGATCCTCTTTGGTTGCTTCCTGCCCTTCCAGGCGGTGATCCTGCCGATGGCGCAGGTGCTGGGCAAGCTCGGCCTTTCCGGCACGATCCCGGGGTTGGTGCTGGTCCATACCGTCTATGGCATCTGCTTCACGACGATGTTTTTCCGCAATTACTTCGTCACCATCCCGAGCGAGCTGACCAAGGCCGCCCAGATCGACGGCGCGGGCTTCTTCCGCATCTTCTTCTCGATCATGCTGCCCGCCGCTTTGCCGATCATGGTCGTGTCCTGCATCTGGCAATTCACCCAGATCTGGAACGACTTTCTCTTCGGGGTCTCGTTCACGGCAGGCAGCTCGTCGCCGGTGACGGTCGCGCTCAACAATGTGGTGAACGTCACCATGGGGCGCAAACAATATAACGTCGACATGGCCGCCGCCATGATCGCCGCCCTTCCCACCCTTGTCGTCTATGTCGTCGCGGGCCGGTATTTCGTCCGGGGTCTGACGGCTGGCGCAGTGAAAGGCTGACAGCTCATGGCTACTTTGGAAATCGACCGCGTCCGCAAGGCTTATGGCAGCATGGAGGTGCTCAAAGAGGTCAGCATCTCGATCGGCAGCGGGGACTTTCTCGTGCTGCTTGGCCCCTCGGGCTGCGGCAAGTCCACGCTTCTCAACATGATCGCGGGGCTCGAGGATATCTCGGGCGGAGAGATCCGCATCGACGGCGACACCGTCAATGATCTCTCGCCTAAGGATCGCGACATCGCGATGGTGTTCCAGTCCTATGCGCTTTACCCGACGATGACGGTGCGCCAGAACATCGAATTCGGCATGAAGATCCGCGGCGTGCCCCCGGCCGAGCGCAAGCGCGCCACCCAAGAAGCCGCCGAGCTCTTGCAGATGGCGCATCTTCTCGACCGCAAGCCCTCGCAGCTTTCGGGCGGGCAACGCCAGCGCGTGGCGATGGGGCGCGCTTTGGTGCGGCACCCGAAGCTCTTCCTCTTTGACGAGCCGCTTTCGAACCTCGACGCCAAGCTGCGCGTCGATATGCGCACGGAAATCAAGCGGCTGCATCAGCGCCTTGGCACGACGATCGTCTATGTCACCCATGACCAGATCGAGGCGATGACGCTCGCCACCCGGGTTGCGGTGATGAAGGACGGCATCGTCCAGCATCTCGACGAGCCGCAGGCGGTCTATGACCGCCCCGCCAATGTCTATGTCGCCCGCTTCGTCGGCTCGCCTGCGATGAACATCATCCCGGGTCGGCTGGAAGAGGGGCTCTCGGGTCCGGTTCTGGTGCTTGACCAGCCCGATGGCGGACGCTCGCGCATTGCGGGCGTCGCGATCAGCGAGGCGGCCCGCCAGACTTACGCCGGTCAGCCGGTCCTGGTCGGTATCCGTCCCGAGGGCTTTTCGGTCGAGGTCTCGAACCAGCCAAGCGTGCAGGCTGCGATCGAGGTGGTCGAGCCGACCGGCCCCGATACGCTGGCGAACTTCACCCTTGGCGGCGTCGAGGTCATCGCCCGCCTTGCCCCGCAGACCGTGCGCGCGGGGGAGGTCGTGCAATTGGGCGTTGAAACCGCGAAAGTGGTGCTCTTCGACCCGAAAACCGAACTCCGCATCGACTGAGGCCAATATGAACACCGACTGCGACGTCATCATCATCGGATCCGGGATCGGCGGAGCGACGCTTGCCGCAGCCCTTGCTCCCTCGGGCGCAAGCATCCTGATCCTTGAACGTGGCGCCTATTTGCCCGACAGCCCCGAGGCCCGCGACGATGTCGCGATCTTCGAGCGCGGCCACTATCGCTCCAGCGAGGAATGGCTGGGTGCGGATGGCAAGAGCTTCCTGCCGGGCAATTATTACTATGTCGGTGGCAATTCCAAATTCTTCGGCGCGGTGATGTATCGCTACCGCGCCGAGGACTTCCTGCCGCGGCAGCATCTGCGCGGCTCGTCTCCGGGCTGGGATCTCACCTATGCCGAGATGGAGCCCTGGTATGCCCGGGCAGAGGCGCTGTTTCGCGTGCGCGGAACGGCGTCCGAGGACCCGACCGAGCCTCCCCGGTCGGGTCCCTATCCTTTCCCGCCGGTCCCCGACGAGCCCGCCCTGCGTCAGGTCCGCGACAGGCTGCGCAAGGCCGGGGTCCATCCCTCGAGCCTGCCCTTGGCAATCGACATCGAGGCTTGGCTTCAACGCGGCCAGACTGGCTGGGACGGTTTTCCGAATACCGGCACCGGCAAGATCGACGCCGAGGTCGGTCCCTTGGCCGAGGCGCTCACATATCCCAATGTCCGCCTGATGACCGGCGCGCAGGTGATCCGTCTGGAAACCGATCCGGAGGGCCAGCGCGTCAGCGCCGCGATCATCCGCCAGAACGGGCGCGAGACGCGCCTCAGCGCGCGTCATTTCGCCGTGGCGGCGGGGGCGGTCCAATCGGCGGCTTTGCTGCTGCGTTCGGCCAATGCGGCCCATCCGAAGGGGCTCGCCAACCGCTCGGATCAGCTTGGCCGCAACTTCATGAATCACAACACCAGCGCAATGATTACGATCAACCCGCTGATCCGAAACGATTCCACCTATCAAAAGACGCTGTGCTTCAACGATTTCTACAATGATGACGCGACGGCCCGGGCACCTTTGGGCAATGTCCAGCTGCTGGGCCGCATCACCGGGAATATTCTGAAAGCGCAGGTCCCCGCCCTGCCCCGCGCGCTGGCTCGGGTGATTGCCAATCGCGCCTTTGGCTGGTTCCTGACCAGCGAGGACCTGCCCAACCCCGACAGCCGCGTGCTGGTGCGCGGTGACCAGATCGTGGTCGATTGGCAGCGCTCGAACATGGATGCACATCACGCTTTGATCGCGCGGACCAAGCAGGTCATGCGGCGCGCGGGCTTCCCGTTGGTTCTGGTGCGCACCTTCGGCAACAAGACGACCTCACATCAATGCGGCACCGCGCGGCTTGGCGCGTCGAGCAAGCATTCCGTGGTGACGCCCGATTGCCGCAGCCACGATCTGCCCAATCTCTGGATCACCGACGCCTCGGTTCTGCCAACCTCGGCGGCCGTGAACCCCGCCCTGACCATCGCGGCACTTGCCCTGAAGGCCGGAAAAGCCTTGAGCGAGGAGTTACAGCGCATGCCAGGACAGGCTGCGGCGGAAAGCGGCGCTTGATTTGCAAGGAGGATCTGCTGGGCGGCGAGGACTCGATCTTCCAATTAATCACATAAAATAAACATATTACGGGAAACTTTGTAGCGATCCAACGGTCCTAAAAGCGACCGATCTGCCACAGCCAAATTAGGCTTGCTGCAATTCAGGAATGGCGAGATCCCCCCTGTCCATTCTCGCAAAGCAATAGGTAAAGGTCCGGCACCGCGCTTCGAGAAGATGAAGCCGTGCCGCCTCGGCGGTTAACCCCCGCCGCAGCGCTCCAGCATGGTTCGGGTATTCCTTTCGCCGCTACGGATGACTCAGGTGGCAAGTTGTATGCCCACCCCTGAGGGTTTCGAGACGCACGATGAGAAAATACCGACTGGGGGCAAACCCAACGCAGCCTGCTGGCATTGTGACGAGCTGGCAGTAGCGACGCTGGCACATCCGGGATGTCCCTTCAGCGATGCATCAGGCATGTTCATGACGTCCCGGCGGCGATCTGCAATATTTGCGACAATGTGGCTGCGATCACTTCCTATGCCGCCCGTCCAAAAACCGTGTAAGGTGGATGTCCTGTGGCTGATTACCCAGTGCTGCCCGGCCGTGCAGAAACCCGTTGATCTGGACTGCGGTCACGAGAGGAACGACATGGACGTTCTGACTTGTCACGTGTCTTTCATGCAGTCGTGACCGAAGCCTTTCCGTTATTTGCGCTGACCGGCGCGGTTTGAACAATCGTCCGGCGCGCGGAGCTTTCACTTCGCGCGAGCCGGGTGGGGGAATTGCGGTGGTCTCGTGAAGGGTAACCCCCGTTGGGGTGGTCGCCGTCTGCGCTGTCCGATTGTCCGATTGTCCGAGATTAGCTGATTTCCGCAAGTTTCAGGCTGAAATCACACCAATTGTCGACATCCGCGTGCATGGAGGTAAGGGATCAGGTGTCGAGCATCTGGCGCAAATTCTGACCAAGCTCTTCCATCCCCTGATCGCCCTCGTGATATTTCACGACCTTGCCGTCACGTCCAACAATGACCGAAGTCGGCCAATAGCGCACGTTATAGGCCTGCCAGGTCTGATAGCGATTGTCCTGCGCCACCGGATATTCGATCCCGTGCAGCCTCACCGCCTGTTCTAACGCGCTCAGGTCACGCTCGAACGGGAATTCGGGGGTGTGGACGCCGACAATGACCAGCCCTTTTCCGGCGAGCTCCTTATGCCAGCTTGTCAGTGATGGAAGGGTTGAGACGCAGTTCGAACAGCCGAAGGTCCAGAAATCGACCAGCACCACCTTGCCCTGGAGATTGGCCATGGTCAGCGTATCGCTGTTCAGCCAATTCTCGAGCCCTGCGAATTCCGGGGCAGCTGCGTCCGGCCCCGCTGCTGAGGCCGGACGCAGAAGGGCGGGCATCGCGAGGCCCGCGACGGCACCTGCCAGAAAATGTCTACGTGATAGAAAAGTCATGGTCGCAAACTCCTTCGATCAAAGGCCAACGCGGCCCTTGGGATAAAATGCCGAGATCTTCGAGATGATTAGGGAGTCATAGCCAAGTGCGATCATCACCGCCGTGCAGACGACCAGCACCCCGAACACGCGCTGCATCTTATGCGTATGCTTGGACAGCGCGCGAACTCGCGACGAGACGAACTGACCGCCATAGGCAATGACCAGCATCGGCACCCCTGCCCCGATCGAATAGGCCAGAAGCAGCACGATCTTGCTGCCCCAATCCGGGCTGGTCGCGACAAAGATCAGGATCGAGGCGAGAACCGGCCCTGCGCAGGGGGCCCAGACCAGACCAAGGCTCGCGCCCAGCAGGATCGCGCCAAGATTACCCTCGCGTCCGGTGCCACTTTGCTCGGGCAGAAGGCCGGTCAAGCGACCCAGAGCTGCCTCGAACGGGCGCGGCCAAAGCAGCGCCAGCCCAAGGATGCCAATCGCGATGGCCGCGATAAAGCGCAGATTATAGGCGGTCAGGCCCGCGAGGCTGGTGATCGCGCTGAAGATCAGGGACACCGCCGAAAAGGTCAGCACGAAACCCAAGACGATCAGCAGGGGCCGCACCAGCGACCTCTGACCGAAAGATGCGCCCAAGAGGATCGGCAGCATGGGGAGGATGCAGGGCGCTGCAATCGTCAGCAGACCTGCGAGGAAGGCAAAACCGATATCAACTGGCATGGTTCATCCTTTCCGGTCAGAGGCCAGTGCCGCTCACATCGGGGGCTTTACGCCATTGGATTCGACGATGACCCGATCCGTCTTGAGGCTGCCGTCATCGCCTTTCAGAGCGACGATGAAGACTTCCTTGCCTTTGGCCAGAAGCGAGGCATCACCCGGACCGAAGGCCACAACGGGCGCGGTCTCGGGCACCTCCATCTTCACAGTCTTGTCCCCGAATTTCATGGTGATCTGGTTCTCACTGGCACCTTCGGCGACACCGCTGATGGTGGCATTGGTCATCACGCTGTCAGGCGCGGCATCCCAGGGGTGCTGGCCTTGGTTCGCACCCGCCGCAGCCGCCGGCAGGATCGAGACTTGCAGCGCGGTCAGGCCGCCCGCATCATTGGGAACAGCCGTGGTCGAAACGGCATCGCCGACTGCGATATCGGTGACTTTGCGTGGAATGATGCTGACAATCTGCAGATTGTCGGGGGTTTTGATATTCAGCGCCTCACCATTGCGCGAAAGCACGGTAAGCTCACCCGGCGCGAAGCTTTGCACTTCGCCGCGGACCGGCATGGGGCGCGGTTCGGCGAAAGCAGGAACGACAAGGGCAACAGAAAGAAGGGCGGAGGTCAAAAAGGTCTTCATTGATAATTCCTATCCTGAAGTGGGAGGGTGTGAATCACTCGCTCCGTATGTAGAAAAGCTATATATAGAAACGCTAACTATAAAGCCCTGACTGCTGACATCGGCGTGATGACGCATGATGTGCGGCGACATCTTGCCGATCACGCGGGAAGCCGGGCCAGAATCGCACGGAGACCAAGCTCGGCCAGAACCTGCATCACCTTCTCTGCCGAGGCTTCGTCAGCAGGCATGACACGCATCTGATTGTCGACAAAATCAAAGCTTGCCGTCAGACCATGCCCGCCAAGAGCGTCTTGCGCTGCCTTGGTCGCAGCCCACTGCCGCAGATGCAGACGAGAGACTTTGCCGACGCTGGTCAGGGGGAGTTTCTCGACGACAAGAATGCGGGTCGGTCGCGCCTGCGGGTCGCTGATCGCATTGCGCAAATGGGCCTCAAGCGCGTCGGTGGCGATGCGCTGACCCGCGCGAGCGGTGAGATACAGCACCGGCACTTCACCCGCATAGCGGTCGGGCATGGCGACGGCCGCGCTATCGGCAACCCCAGGAAAACTGTTCGCAGCGATCTCGATCTCGGCGGGATCGAGATTGTTGCCCGCACGGATGATGACATCCTTCGCGCGCCCCGAGATCGTCACGGTTCCGTCCGCCGCAATGTTCCCGATATCGCCGGTCTCGAACCAGCCTCCGGGCAGAAACCCCTCGGCCGCGTTTAGTCCGGCATAGCCGCGAAAGACCTGAGGCGCACGAATGCAGATCGTGCCAACTGCGTCGGGTGCGTTCGACACAACTTCCGAGCCAAATGGTCGCACCCCGGCCTCGACGCCCGAAGCAAGTTGCCCCGCCGTATCATAGTCAGGCGAGGTTCCAAGGCGGGCGGTCGCGATCAGGCCAGCGGCCTCGGTCATGCCGTAGATCGTGTGAACCTGCAGCCCGAACTGCTTTTCAAACGCAACCCCTGCCGTCGCGGGCATCGGTGCGCCGCCCGTGGCACAAAAGCGCACAGAGCTCAGGTCGGCGCCGTTCAAAGGCACGTCCAGCAGCGCCACGAGCGAGCTTGGGATGCCGCCGATGATGGTCGGGCGCAACGTCTGGACGATTTCCCAATGGCGAGACAGGACTGCGGGGTTGCGCAGGCCGGTTTCGCTCAGAAGCAGCACCTCTGCGCCCCGGATCAGGGGGCCGAGCGCCAGCAGGTTTGCGCCTGCGACGTGAAAGAAGGGCAGCGCGTTGACGATCCGCGTCGCCCCGTCCATCTGCCAAGCGTCGGCGATCCCATGAGCTGAGGCCAAGAGGTTCGCATGGGTCAGCGGCACAACCTTGGATTTGCCTGTCGTGCCCGCCGTATGAAACAGCGCCGCCAGATCGTCCGCCTGCGGGTGCCGCCCCTGCAACTGACCCGAGGGATGGGCCGCAATCAGAGCGCGCACCGCGTGCTCGCCGGCCCGCACGCGCCCGGTCGTGACGGTGGCACGCAGGGACGGCACCTGCACCTCGGCCAGTTTTTCGGCGATCTTCAGGCCGGACTGGTGGCCCGTCACCACGATTTCGGAGCCGACCGCGTTCATGCAATCGGCAATCCCGGCGGCATCGAGGAGGTAATTCACCGGATGCGCCACGCCTGCCACTTCGGCGGCCAGCAGCGCGATCAGCCCCTCAATGGTCGAGGGGGCCAGGATCGTCACCACGGGGCGGTCATGTCCCGCAATCGCACGGAAGGCGTTGGCCAGCGCAATGACCTGCGCCTGAAGTTCCGCATGGGTCACGAAGCTTGGCTGGACGTCGTCAAATTCCAGCTCGGCCAAGTCGAAAAAGCGGATCGCGCGTGAAGAAGGCGCCGCAACGGCGCGGAGCGCAGAGAGGATGTCAGCCATGATCCCCCTCCCCGGCCAGCGCGCCATAGGTCACGTTTCGGAACATGAAGCGCAGATGATTGCGCGCGCTTGGCGCGGCGGCCATGAAGATGGCGATCAACTTTTCCTCGGGGTCGATCGTGAAGGTGGTGCCGTTGAAGCCCGACCAGTTCACATCGCCTTTGCTGCCTTCGACATAGGCCTCGCCATTGCCAAGACGAACGGCAAAGCCAAGACCGAACCCATAGCCCGGGCCGGTGAAAGCATCGGGACCGCCGTCCAGCCGCTGTGAATGATCGGAGGTCATCAACCGCACGGTTGCGGGCGAGAGAATGCGTTGGCCGTTCAGCTCACCCTCATTCAGGATCATGCGACAAAATTGCAGGTAATCCGAAGCTGTCGAAACCAGCCCGCCGCCGCCGCTGAGATAACCGTCGCCGCGCGGCTTCTCGACTCGCATCCAGCCTTCGGTGAAGGGCTTCATCGGGTCGCCATCGGGCACCTGAGCCAGACGGTGAACATCATCGCCGGAAACCGCAAAGCTGGTTTGGGTCATCTGAAGCGGCGTAAAGACGCGGTCCTGCAACACCTGGGAGAGAGGGAGCCCGCTGACCCGTTCCAGAATGAACCCCAACAGGTCGATGCCGACACTGTATTCGAAGCGGCTGTTCGGCCGGAAGGCCAGCGGAATTTTCGCAAGCCGGGTCAGCATCTCGGACGCCGTCATGTCGGAACGGATCTGCTCGATATCCGCCTCGCCATATTGCTTGCGGATCGCCTCGCTCGCGGCGCCAAACATGGCATAGGTAAAACCGCCCGCATGGCGCAGCAGATCATAGACCGTCGGCTGCTGAGGGGCCGTGACGGGCAGACCGTCCCTGCCATGCACTTTCAGGTCGGCAAGCTCGGGCAGATAGGTCGCAATGGGCTCATCCAACCCGATCAGGCCTTGCTCGACATAGGTCATGATCGCAACGCTGGTCACCGGCTTGGTCATCGAGGCGATGCGGAACAAATCGTCGGTCGTGGCGGCGCGCGAACCTGCCGCATCACTATGGCCATAAGCCTGATGCAGAACGGTCTTTCCGTCCTTTTCGATCATCAGGACACCGCCCATCAGAGTGCCCGCGGCAATCTCGCGTGCCATGAAATCGGCCATGCGGGTCGTCAGCGTATCGCTCCTCATCTGATCCGCGAAGACGCGAATAGGCAGCGCCGCCATGGCAAGGCCTGCGCCGGTAAGGCGCAGCATGTCGCGGCGGGCAAGACCCGAACGGCGCGGGAGGGATTGGGTCATTGCAGATTTCTCCATTTGGCACCGTCACGAATGATGCGGCCACTGCGTTCAAGCTGCAGCAGCTGCGCCTCGATCGTGCGGAGGGCGACCGTGCGGGTGCTGTCGCCAAGATTGCTGTAAAGCGCGGTAACGATGTCTTCGGTCGTTGCCGGTCGCTCGGCGACCAGATCCCGGATATCGCGCTCGCGCTGATCCATTCGCTCGAGGAGGAAATCGAGGAAACGGCGCGTGTTGCGCACAGCCGGGCCATGGCCGGGCAGGAACTGGCGGGCGCGCAAGGTAGACAGGCGTTGCAGCCCCTCGCGATAGGCACCGGGGTCGCCTTCGGGGGCGAGGATCGAGGTCGGGGCCCAACCCATGACATGATCGCCCGAAAAGATCACCTCATCCATGCGAAAGCAGAGGTGATCGGGCGTATGGCCGGGGGTTGCGATGACAGTCAGGCCCGCAATCTCATCCCCGTCAGAAAGCTGGTGATCGACGTTGAAGCCGTGATGGGAGGCGCCTTCTGCGCGGGCCGAGGCCACTGGCGCGCCTGTCATCCGCACCAGATCGGCAACGCCCGCGCTGTGGTCACGATGGTCATGGGTCAACAAGATCATCGACACAACACCGCCCCCCGCATCAATCAGCGCGCGGGCATGGAGCGCATCGACTGGGCCGGGGTCGATCACGACCCGCGCCTGCCCGCTTTCGACGACATAGCTGTTTGTTCCGTGATAGGTCATGACGCCGCCATTAGGCGCCACGACCCGTTGGATCTTCGGGGTGACGCGCGTGGCGCCACCCCGAATGGGTTCGGGTTCACTGATGAACATGGTTCCTCCGCTTCAGAACCGGCGGCGCAGGCCGATATTGATCTCGGTCCTGCCCTTGTCCTTGACGTCGGTCTGGATCGGAAAGCTGCCGAAGCGGGATTCCAGCACACGCCCCTTGAAGCTCAGATCGCCCAGAAGGCGGGTGTGGCGCAGCTCGGTCGTGATCGACAGGCCTTCGGCCCCCGGCACATCGTAGGAAAAGCCCACCATGAGTTGCGCCGCAGCGGCATTGTCGCTGCTGTCATGGCCGACACGCTCAACCGCATTGAAGGTCTGAACCTTATCCCATCTGATATGAGCCCAGCCCACGCCGCCCCCGACATAGGGGGTGATGCCCGCGAAGATCCCGCCATCTACCGGCTGGAAGTCGTAATACAGGTTGGCAAAAACCGCCGTCTGTCGGAAGCTCCCATCTGTATCGGCATCCGTCAGCGCCCCCGCAGTCGCGCGCTTGTAGTTGGCGCGGCGATAGTTCAGCTCCAGCTCGGCGCGCCAGTTGCTGTCGAAGCCATAGCCAAGGCCCAGATTCACGCCATAGCCCGGATCAGCGGCGATATAGCCACCCGGCTGACGCCCGAAACTGGTGTCGATCCCGCGGATATCAGCATCGTCCAAATGGGCATAGGACAGGCTGGCGGCGAAATAGGGTCCGGTTTCGGCCGAGGCGGTCGTA
The DNA here is from genome assembly GCF_000444995.1 of Paracoccus aminophilus JCM 7686. Lineage (NCBI taxonomy): Bacteria > Pseudomonadati > Pseudomonadota > Alphaproteobacteria > Rhodobacterales > Paracoccaceae > Paracoccus > Paracoccus aminophilus. Next base: position 1,898,434 of record NC_022041.1, read on the forward strand.
ACCGCCCCAAAGGTTGTCGCAGCGGCAAGCGCAAGGATCATCAGTCGCGCCATCTCAGTTCACCTTCGCTTCGCGGACATTGCCGTTCATGCGGTCGGTCAACGACAGCGCCATGGCCGAGCCCAGCATCTGGTGCACCCGTGCCGTCGGATATTCGCCGGTCAGGTAAATAAAGCGGTCGACATCACATTTATCGGCGACATCAAGGCAGGCCTCTGTCGCATTGGTCAGCCCAAGGCGCGAGCCGTTCGCCTCGATATCCTTGACGAAATCGTCAAAGCTCCAGCGGATCAGGGTAAAGGAACCGTCGTCGATCTTGTCCAACATGGCATCGAACTGGCGGTTGTATTCATCCGACAACATGGTCGCGCGGGCCGAGGCTTCGGGGCCATAGGCCAGCACCGCAGGCGATTTTCCGACATCGATGAAATCGGGCGCATAGATGGTCTTGGCACCGTTTTCGACCAGACGTTTGATCTGCAGCTCGATTCCGTCAACCGCGTCGCTCAGCGTCTTGCGCGAGGTCGCATCGTCCATTTCCTGAACGGCCTTGATCACATCATTGCCGCCGATGAAGACGAAATAGAGGGCGTTCGGGTCGGCCTTGCCGCCATTCCGCTCAAGGAAAGCATCCACCTGAGCGGGCAGATCATGAGGACCATGCCCCCCGGCCAGCGCATCAGCCACGGCAAAGTTGGTGCCGCCGGTCTTGGCGGTCAGATGCATCGACGGCTCTGCCGCCATACCCAGCCAGCGCGCCAGTTCTTCAACCGCGACCGGGCCATTGGTGGAACGGTTCTTGTAGAAGGGTGCCGGGCGATCCTTGCCAAGTTCGGCATTGTAGTTGCCGGTATCCGAAAGCGCGCCGCTGAAGGCGATCATCTGCGAGAACTCTTCCGCCGAGGCAAGATGAACGCCTGCGATGGTCGAAGCCAGAAGGGTCGAAGCAAAAATGGTCTTGAACATAGTAAATCTCCGTTGCTCTTTGAAAAGGGGGATCATTTCCGCCCGAGGATGGTGGCTAGCTCAGTGCTGACAGCACCGCTGTTCTTGGGGGAAAGCATGGTCAGGTGGTTGCCGGGGACCCAGGCCACCTCGCAGTCGGCATGGCTGAGGTTGCGCCAGCCAAGCGTCGAATGGGTCACGGGCACGCCCGCGTCATCCGCCACCGAGTAATCGTAATCGACGTGGAAATCCGCTGCGCGAATGACCGAGATCGGGGCCGCCACACGCTGATCTGTCTGGAATTGGACGCGGGAATTCGCTTTGAAGACATTGACAAAGCCCGTCAGCAGATCGCGCGCCGCCGCGGCCGGAAGCAGGCCCGCATCGGCGAGGCTCTGGGCGGCATGTCCCTCGGCATCTTTGGCGGTGCGGAGATCGGCGGCGGCCAGCGTCATGGAGACCTCGGCACTGTCGGCAAGGATCTCCGCGATCTTGGCCAGCCAATCCGCATTATCAGGCGCGCGTCCCTCGATCCGGTTCAGCTCGCTGCCTTTTGTCAGAGGCGCCGGGGCGTCCATGACGACGACGCGGGCAACAGTATGGCCCGAGGCCTCCAGCAAGCGTGCGGCCTCATAGGCCACCAGAGCACCGAAGCAATGACCAGCCAGAAGATAGGGGCCTTCGGGCTGGATCTGGCGGATGGAGGCGACCATTTCCTGCGCCGCATCTTCGACCGTTTCATGGGGCGGCAGCATCCCGTCGGTCCCCCGCAGTTGCAGGCCGATGAAACGCACCTGCCCGTCGAGATGCGAGGCAATGCCTTGATAATACAGCGTGCTCCCGCCACCACCCGCGATGCAGAAGAGTGCAGGCAATTCCACGCCGCCCGCATTCATCGGAACGACCGGCGACCATTGCGCCTCGCCCTGCCCCAATTGCTCGGCCAGTTGGGCGACGGTCGGGTTGCGAAACAGGGTCGCGGTCGGTAGCTTTTTCCCGAAGGCCGCGCCGATTTCCGACATCAGATGCACTGCCAGCAACGAATGCCCGCCAAGCCGGAAGAAATCGTCACGGATACCGACCGCCTCGGTCCCGAGCACCTCTTGCCAGATCGCGATGAGGCGGCGCTCGGTCTCGTTGCGGGCCGGGACCAGCTCTTCATCCTCGCGGACGATGACAGGCTCGGGCAGCAGAGCGTGGTTCACCTTGCCGTTCCCGTTCAGCGGCACCGCATCGATCTGCATGAAGGCCGAGGGCATCATGTAATCGGGCAGCGCCTGCGCCAGATGATGGCGCAGATCGGCCTCGGACATGGGCGAGCCGTTTTTCGTCACGACATAGGTGACAATCCGGCGGCCCAGCTGGGGGTGATCCTGAGTTACCGCCACGGCCGTCTGAACCGAGACATGACGGCACAGCGCGCCCTCGATCTCACCCAGTTCGATGCGGAAACCGCGAATTTTCACCTGTTTGTCGTTGCGGCCCAGATATTCGATGTCGCCGGTGGAGGTGTAGCGGGCAAGATCGCTGGATTTGTAATATTGCCTCCCATCCGTGCCGGTCACGAATTTCTCGGCGGTCAGGTCGGGGCGGCCCAGATAGCCAAGTGCGAGGCCCGGCCCGCTGACATGGATTTCCCCGGTGACGCCGATCGGCACGGGGCACAGACGGTGATCCAGCAGGTCCAGCCGGAGGTCAGGGATCGCAACACCGATCTGGCTGCGGCTACGCTCAAGGTCCGCGGCCTTGGTGATGCGATAGGACGCATGGACCGTGGTTTCGGTGATCCCATACATATTCACCAGCAGCGCTTTGTCGTCGCCATGCCGCGCGACCCAAGGCATCAGGCTTTTCAGATCCAGTGGTTCCCCCGCGAAGACGATGGCACGGATCGCGAAGCTTTCGGGCTGCGCGCGGGCGCCTTCCTCGGTCACGAACAGTTTGAAAGCCGAAGGGCTTTGGTTCAGGATCGTCACGCCCTGATCGCGGACCAGATCGACGAACAGCGCGGGCGAGCGAGAGACCAGATAAGGCACGATCACCAGCTTGCCGCCGTGGGTCAGCGCGCCCCACATCTCCCAGACTGAGACGTCGAAGGCAAACGAATGGAACAGGCACCAGACGTCATCCGCCGCGAAGCGATACCAATGGTCGGTGTTCAGAAACAACCGCGCGACGTTTTCATGCGTCAACTGCACGCCCTTCGGTCGCCCCGTCGTCCCCGAAGTATACATGACGTAGATGCGGCTCTTCAGATCGGCCAGCCCTTGCGGGTTCTGGTCCGGCCAGTCGCCTGCGACATCGGCATCGATCAGCTCGACACGTTCCGCACCCGCATTCTCGACCGTCGCGCGCTGTTCTGGCTGATGGACGATAATCGCGGCGGCGCTGTCGCCGATGATGTAGTTGACGCGATCCTCGGGCAGTGACGGGTCAAGCGGCAGATAGGCCGCCCCCGCTTTCAGGATGCCAAGGATACCGACCAGAATGTTGAAGTTGCGGTCCGAGCACAGGCCGACCAAATCTCCGGGCTTCACGCCCTTGGCGATGAGAAGATGCGCCAGCCGGTTCGCGCGACGGTTCAGATCAGCATAACTCATCATCTCGCCGTCACAGACCAGTGCAACGGCATCGGGGGTTGTCGCCGCCTGCGCTTCGAACGCCTCATGAACGCAGCGGGTCGCTTTTACCGCCGGGGCAACCGGAGCGCTGAACTGCGCGATCAGATCGAGCGAGCTTGGGCTGACGACCGGCAGATCGTCGATCGCGCGGTCCGCATCCGCTGCAAGCCCTTGCAACAGCGTCACAAAGTTCTCGGCCAGGCGCGTGATCGTGTCTGCTTCAAACAGTGCGGTGTCGTATTTTACAACGCCGCGGAAGGTCTCGCCAACCTCGAACATCTCAAGGTCCAGATCGAACTGGCCGACTTGCTGGGGGATGTCGACATACTCTGCTGATAGCCCAGCCCAATCGGCACGACCCGCCATCAGCTCCATGGCGCCACCGGAACGCTGCGCCTTTTGCAGAACGAACGAGGCCTGAAACAGCGGCGTGGTGCTCGGGTCACGCTTGACCTGCAGCTTCTCTACAATTGTCGGGAAGGGCAGATCATCATGGGCCAGAACCTCCAGAACCTCTGCATGGGTCGCCCGCAGGAAGTCGGCGGCTTTGACGTCGCGATCAACCTGACCGACGACAACGACCGGGTTCACGAAGTAACCGACGACACCCGCCGAGTGCCCGTCGCGGCGACCGGCCGAGCGTGTGCCGATCGGGATGGTCGTTTGTCCGGTATAGCGGGCAAGCAGGATCTGATAGGCACCCAGCAGCAAGGAAAAGCTGGTCGTCCCAAGATCACGCGCCAGTTTCCCCAGTGCCGCAGAGCTCGCCGCATCCAATGCGAAGCGATGCGCGGCCCCCCCGCCCGAGCGGATCGGCGGGCGCGGGTGATCCAAAGGCAGGTCCAGCGTCCCCTGTACTGCCGTCAGACGGCTTTCCCAGAACTCGGCCAGACGCGCGCCTTCGGAGCCGGAAATCAGCGCTTCTTGTGTCGTGATGTGGTCGATATAGCTCATCGGAAGGGCGTCCCAACCGATATCGGCGCGCGTGGTTTCGGCCTGATAGGCTTGGCGCAATTCGTCCATCACCAGCCAAAGTGACCAGCCGTCATGGACGATGTGATGGACAGACAGCAGCAAGACGTGATCCTCGGCGCCAAGCTGGAACAGCTCGGGACGGAAAAGCGGGCCTTGCGCCAGATCAAAGGGTTTCGCGACCGCCGCCAGCATCGTTGCTTCAAGGCCGGTCTCATCCGCCGCGGCCTCGGCCAGGACCACATCGCGATAGCCATGCGTGCGCTGCACCAGTCTTCCGTCATCCAGCATGTGGAAGGTCGTGCGCAGCTGTTGGTGACGATCGACCAGCTTCTGAAGGGCGCGTTGCAGCGCGGGCTTGTCCAGCGCGCCGCGGATGCGCAGGGCGAAAACGATGGTATAGGCGGAGCTTTCGGGGGCAGATTCGTGCAAAAACCATAACGCCTGCTGCCCGCGCGAGACCGGATGCTCTGTCATGCTCTGACGTCCTTGGGAGGCCAGAAGTTTCGCCAAAGCCACGCGACGGGCTTCAAGTTCGGGATTTTGAATATTCACATTCATCTTAATTGCTCCCTTCGAGGGTGCCGAATTCGGCTATGGCCTGTTCGATTTCCTCCGCGCTGAGGGTGTCGAGCCGCGACAGCAACTCGCCGATATCCTGCTTGCGAGGCGCCGGGGCCGGGGCCGCTGCGGGTTGGGGCGCATCGTCGGTCGGATCACCGGCCAGACGCTCGGCGATGGTGGTGCAAAGGGCGCGCAGGGCGATCCCCTTCATCAATTCCAGCGTCGGGATTTTCAGGCCAAGCTGACGGTCGATCCCAAGCTGCAACTCCATCGCCATCAGCGAGTCCACCCCCATCGCCAGAAGCGATTTCCCGGTATCGACACCATCGGCAGGCAGGCGAAGGATGGATGCGACGAGTTCGGTCAACGTCGCCGTCACCTTCTGACGCCGCTCGTCGGGCGACAGCGCCGCCAGCGAGAGACCTGCTCCGTCTCCGCCATCTTCGGCCCGTTCGGGCATCAAGTGGCGGTAGCGCGGCGACCCGGCCCATTTGGCGTAGGTATTGCCCCATAGCGCGTAATCCATCGAGGCAGCGGCCATGTTCACCGGGTTCTCGCGCAGGATATAGCCCAGCATCCCGATCGCTTCCTCGGGGCGCAGCGAGCCTACACCGACACGGGCGAAGTGCTTCTCGACCCCTTCGTGCTTGGCGGCCATGCCGACCTCGGCCAAAGCGCCAAGGTTGATCCCGATCCCCGGCAGACCCTGACGCCGACGGTGCTGGACCAGCGCGTCAAGGAAGCTGTTCGCGGCCACATAGGCCCCCTGTCCGGGGCTGCCGAGCAGCGCCGCGATGGACGAGATCACCACAAAGCAGTCAAGCGGGAGCTCTCTGGTCGCCTGATGCAGGTTCCATGCGCCAAGCGCTTTTGGCTTCATCACCCGATCAAGCTGCTCAGGCGTCAACAGATAGACCGGCGCATCGTCCAGCACGCCCGCCGCATGGAAGACCCCCCGCAGTGGCTGGTCCTGCCCTGCGATCAGGCGCATCCCCGTCGCGACCGACGCTTCATCGCCGACATCCATTGTCATCGCCATGGTGCTGGCACCCAAGCGGCGTAGCTCGGCAATCATGTCCAGCGCGCCTTCGGTGTCGATCCCCTTGCGACCGGCCAGGATGACGTGACCCGCGCCGTTCCGCGCCAGCCATTTCGCGATCTCGAAACCGAAGCCGCCGAACCCCCCGGTGACCAGATAGGCACCCGTCCCGTTGATCTGCGGAGCCGCGACCGAGGTCGAAACCGCTGCCGCCTTCGCAACCTCGCCCTGCCCTTCGGCAAATCGGCGCAGCTCGGGCTTGAGCCCGGCCGTCAACTCGCGGGCCTGAACGGCTGCGACGATTTCATCAAGGCTTTGGCACAGACGGGCCGGTGCGCGGTTGAGCAAATCGAGCGCCGCGATGAACAGGTCGCGCCGGTTCTTGGTCGGAGCCTGAAGCGGACCCAAGGGGCGACCGATATGAACCGCCGTCCCGAAATCGATCAGATGTTCCAGCAGCAGCTCGGTCAGTTCCGACATGGTGTCGACACAAATCATGTCGAAGCCCTCGACCGGGATGTCGTGGCGCGACGTGATCATAGCGACCCGTGCCCCGATCATCTCGCCGACCGAGGCCAAAGCCCCCGCCATGCGCGGATCAGTGACCAGCAAGCCCAGTTTCGTGCTTGGTTGGAGATCGGCCAGCTTCAGGATCGAATGGGCCAGCGACAGGGGCAGCAGGCCTAATTGAGCCTCGTCCTCCAACGCCAGCGTCGGCAGTTCCAGCAGTCCAGCCTGTGGCAGACGCACGAAGCGCTGCGGCGCGGTATCGGAAGGCAGGCGCGCCAGGATGCGCTTGCCCGACAGCTGCCCCGAGGTGACGAGCCCCAGCACATCAACCGGAGCTTCGCTGGTTGCGGCCAGAACCTCTATCTCGGCCTGTGCTTCGGGGATCGGGCCACCGGGACGGCGGGCAGATGCCTCTTGCCCAAGGGCTGCACTATCGACGCGGTTGAGGCGGCGGACAACGCGAGTGTCGTCGGTCAGAACGATATCATCTTCGTCGCTCTGAGCCATGATCTCGGCCAAAAGCGCAGGCAGCGCCTCGCCTCCGATCTGAATCATGCGCAGGTCAAGGTCGGCATATTCATTCGCCGCGACCCGCAGCAAACCGAATTGCGCAGCATTGCCAAGCGTTGCCGATTGCGGCGCCTCGGGATCATGGCGGGCAACCACGGTCAGGCAGCGCGTTACGCCATCCTGCGGGATCGCGTGCAGCAAGCCAAGGCTCGCCTCGGCTCGCCTCTGTCCTGTCGGGTCACTCGCAAGAGCTTCGAGCCCGCGGAGATCGACGATTTGACGAAAGCCGTCGGCGGCGAACGCATCATGGGCGATCAGGTGGACGTCGAGCCCCTTGGCCTCGAGTGCTTCGGACAATGACGCGCCAAGCGCGCTGCCGCCCGACAGAATGGCAATGGGCGACAGAGGTGCAGGGTTGCTGCGCACGGCTGCATCGGCCAGCAGCTGTTCGACGCATTCGAAACGCACCATCAAGGCATTCGCGTCGATGGAGGCCGGCAGGCCACGATCTTCGGCCCCAAGACGGCGGGCGGTGATGCCGCGCAATTCCGCAAGAACAGAGCCGTCGTCAGCCAGCAGCCAAAGGTCGGCGGTCATGGTGAGGCCTTCCCACGCCGTGACCTTGCCATAGCAAGTGAATGATGCGCCGGGCCGCTGATGGACCGTGAAGTCCTTGATGCGCGTCGGCACATAGGTGGCGGGTTTGCCATCGGTCGGCAGGGCCGAGATCAGCGCCTGGAAACAGCCGTCGAGCAGCGTCGGATAAAGGATCGCTTCAGACACATCGACACCTTGCGCGGTGATCTGCGCCAGAACCTCCCTCTCGCCCGAGGTCGCGATTCCTGTGACTGACTGGAAGGCAGGGCCATATTGCAGACCGCGCGCCGTCATCGCCTCGTAATGGGCGGCGGGGGACATCCGGCGGTCGCAACGCTTGGAAAGCGCGGCCAGATCGAACTTCACGGTCTCGGCCGGTTCGATCTGCGACATGCGGCCTTCGGCGTGACGCGTCCAGCTTTCCGCTTCAATCGTCGCGGTGCTGTGGATCGAGAAGATCCGCGTATCGGGATCGAACCGCGTCATCATCGCGATCTCATCGCCTTCAGCCACGATCAGGGCCTGATCGAAGCGCAGGTTGCTTAAGTGCAGGGCACGGCCATCGCCCAGCTCCTCGGCCAGTTGCAGTGCAATCTCGCAATAGGCCGCACCGGGCATGACCACGCTGTCTTCGACCTGATGCTCCAAGATATAGGCAAGGCGATTGCGGTTGAACTCGGACCGCCACAGAGGTTGAGGCACGGCCAAGCGGCGGCCCAGCAGGCGCGCTTCATCCGCGCGACCAAGACGGTCGTCGCGGGCAATGGCACTTTCATTCCACAGCTGACGGCGCTGCCACGGATAGCTGGGCAGAGCCACGAAACGGTGTGGGCGGTCGGCATTGAAGCGCTGCCAATCGATGCGCACGCCTTGCACATACAGATTCGCGATACCGCGCAGGATCTGGATCACCTCGGGTTGTTCACGGCGCAAGGTGGCAGCCAGAACGCCGTCAACATTGGCATCCGTCAGACATTCGCGCAACGCAGAGGACAGAACCGGATGCGGCCCGACCTCGAGGAAGCACTCGAACCCGTCATTGACCAGTTCCTGCACCGTTTCCGAGAAGCGCACGCTATCGCGGATATTGCGGCACCAGTAGGCGCTGCCATAATCATCCCCTTCGGCCGGAAGCGACGTGACGGTCGAATACAGCGGGATGACCGGCACTTGCGGCTGCAGGTCGCGCAGACCTTCGTCGAGCGGAGCCAGAAGCGGATCCATGATCGGGCTGTGATAGGCCGTCTCGACCTGCAGCTTGCGGTTGAATACGCCGTCGTCGGTCAGTTCATCCGCAATCTCGGCCAAGGCATCGACATCGCCTGCCAGCGTGATCGTGCGGGGGCCGTTATCGGCCCCGATCGAGACCAGATCCTCGCGCCCCGAAAGATAGGGCAATACGTCGAGCGCGCCCAGGCCTACGGCCAGCATGCCGCCCTCTCCCGCCTTGGTCGCCTGCAGCTTGCTGCGCAGCCAGGACACGCGAACCGCATCCTCAAGCCCAAGAACGCCCGCCGCATAGGCAGAGCTGACCTCGCCCACGCTATGGCCAACGAGTGCGCCCGGTTCGACGCCCCAGCTTTGCAGCAGATGGAAGAGACCGCCCTGCACGATGAAGTTTGCAGGCTGGGCGACATGGGTGCGGGTGACGATGGACTGGTCCTGCGGCTTCAGCATTTCCGCCAGCACCGACCAACCGGCAAGCTTGGTAAAGATGGCATCGACCCGGTCGGCGAAGTCGCGAAAGATCGGCTCTTGCTGGTAAAGCTCGCGGCCCATCGCCCACCATTGGGGGCCCATGCCGGTAAAGACGAAGGCCGGGGACGCGTCCTTGCGGCTGGTCTGCCCCTGGATCAGAGCGGGATCGCCACGGCCTTCAAGGAAGTTTCGCAGCGAGGTTTGAGCGGCTTCGGCGTTGTTCGCGACCACGGCCAGACGATGCTCATAGGCACTACGTCGCGCGGCGGCCGAGAAACAATAATCGGTGAAATCCTGCGCGCTCATCCCCTCCAGTCGGGCGATGCTGGCCTCGGCCAGCGCCTTCAGCGCATCTGCCGAACGGGCCGAGAGCGCCAGAATCTGTGCGCGATCATGGGTCGTGTCGTTCAGCGGTTCGGCTTCAGTGGCGCACTCGAGAATAAGATGCGCGTTGGTGCCGCCATAGCCGAAGGAGTTGATCGCAGCGCGGCCGGGTTGACCATCGGCGCGGGTCGGGAAAGGTTGCAGCTCGCGGGGCAGCGACAGGCCCCAATCGTCAAGCTGCAAAGCCGGGTTCACCTGATCGAGATTGGCGACCGGCGGCACCTGACCACGACGCAGGCACAAAGCGGTCTTGATGACCGCTGCGATCCCTGCCGCCGCCTCAAGATGCCCGATATTTGCCTTTACCGAGCCGACCAGACGCGGCTGATCCGGCATACCAAAAACCGAGGCCAAAGCCTTCAATTCGATCGGATCGCCAACGGCGGTGCCGGTGCCATGCGCCTCGACATAGGTGACCGTCTCAGGGGCGCAGTCGTTTCGCTCCAGCACCTGGCGGATCAGATCGGCCTGCGCTTCGCCATTCGGGACGGTGATACCATCGGTGCGGCCGTCCTGATTGACGCCGCTGCCTCGGATCACGGCATGAATGCGGTCGCCATCGGCCAACGCGGCGCTAAGCCGCTTGACCACGACCACGCCTGCGCCTTCGCCCCGGCCATAGCCGTCGGCGCGTGCATCAAAGCTTTTCGAACGACCATCGCGGGACAGGAAGCCGCCTTTGCACATCGCAATCAGCGTTTCCGGGCGGAAGATGACATTGACGCCGCCAATCAGCGCAAGGTCACATTCGCCGCTCCGGATCGCTTGACAGGCCTGATGCATCGCAACCAGCGAGGACGAGCAAGCCGTGTCCAGTGTGAAGCTGGGGCCATGCAAATCGAGCAGATATGAAAGGCGGTTCGACAGGATCGTCAGGGTCGAGCTCACTGCCGTGTGCTGCCCGATCTGGTGACGGCCAAGCGGGCTGAACTGGGTCAGCATGCCGTCAACCATGAAGCCGCCGATGAAGACGCCGGTATTGCTGCCGGCGATGGTCTCGGCGGGGATGCCCGCATCCTCCAGCGCCTCATGGGCCACCTCCAACAACAGGCGCTGCTGCGGGTCGAGATAGGCAGCCTCACGTGGCGACATGCCGAAATACTCGGCATCGAACGCATCAATCGGCTGGTTCAGAAAGCCACCGTGGCGAACGTAGATCTTGCCGGGCGCTTCGGGACGGACATCGTAGAATTTTTGCAGATCCAGACGATCGGCGGGGATTTCAACGATCCCGTCGCGGCCTTCGGCCATCAGCGTCCAGAAATCTTCGGGGCTCTCAACGCCGCCGGGGAAGCGGCAGCCCATGCCAACAATGGCCAAAGGTTCAGTTGCAGTAGATTTAGGGCGAGCGGTGTCCTCCCGCTCAATCGGGTTTTCTTCAAAATCACACATTTCAATCTCGCAAACTGGTTATGGGACGTGTGAGGTCATCCGGGGCAAGTCACTTGCCACGGCCAAAAAAGGTTCCTTCAAGGTGATTTCTATCGTGCGGAGAAAGCAAAGCCGCTCCGGCGCCGACATGGGGGCCCGCCGTCAAGGCAGGCCGATCTTAAGGGGTTGGAGGGGTCAGGCCCGCATGATCGGACGGCAAATCCGCATCAAAGTGACGAGATTCATCGTCAAGACCAGACAAAGCGCCAGCAGTGCGAACACCCCAAACGCCTCGACCCCGAGCAAATGGAACGAGCCCTTCATCAAGCTCGTCGACAGAAAGGCTCCGATCCCGGCAAGTGCGGACATCAGCACCATGATGGCGGGCATCGCCGACATGAACAGCACGCGCGAGGCGGTGCTTTTGGACACGCGCGGCGCGGAAATTCCCGGCAAACGACGCATCCGGTCCACAATCAGCCCGCCGAGAACCACAAGGACCGCAATCAGGAAAGCATAGCGGTCCACGAACAAAAGACCCTTGCCCCAAGTCGATGCGACCAGATCTTCGCGCCAGCCCGGCTCTAGGATCAGCGGGCGGAGCCGCATCGCAAGGAAGGTCAGGCCAATGCCGCCGACCACAGTCCAGCGCAAGTTGCGCCATTTGAACTCGGCAACGACCTCTCGGTAGTCACGGGCAAGCGCATCGGTCGCGCCGAATTCGGCGAGAACCTGCCGCAAGCAAAACTCGGGGTCGGCGCCTTCGTCAGCTGCCTCCTCGAGCGCTTCGCTCAGGTGGTCGATGATCTCGGCCCGCAGACGATCCGCCATCAGAGGGCCAGCGTAGCTACCTTCGATGATTTCGGAGGTATAGCGCTCGATCAGATCTTCGACTTCACCGGTTCGAACAGCAGCAGGTCGATAGCTGCCACGAAAGTCTTCCAATGATCGCATCTTTCCCTCAGCTGTGTTTTGCCTGCATCGGTCAACGCATAGATACGCCGCTTGCGTCCGCTCGGCGCCTGCTCCCAAGAGCTGGCGATAAGCCCGTTATTCTCAAGCCGATGCAAGGTCGGATAAATAGTGCCTCCAGGCAGATCGAGCATGTTCTGACTGCGACGGCTAATCTCTTTTATAATGGCGTAACCATAGCCTGCGCCGGTGTCGATCACCGACAGAACAATGGTGTCTAGATGTCCCTTGAGCATCTCGGGGTTCAAATCGCCATCTCCGGTTATTGGGCCAACTGGCCGTGAGAAGTTATAGGTAGTTATGCAACTGTTCTATGTAGGCTGCCTTCCTATGTATAGCCTCATTATGTATGGGAGATGTCAGACCAGTCGAGTGCATCGGCACTTGGAAGTTGTGACGATAACAGCGTAGCAGAAGAATTCCCCAAGGACTTCGCTCGGTTCGGCGTTCAGCGCGCACGTCATAGGTGAACTGGCCTTCCAAACCCGGGTGAAAAGCAAAACGCAAACTCGCCACGATATCGGCCAAGAAATGCCGAACGACTCGGTTCGACGCGCGGAATTTCGCTGAGGGCATCAAAAGAAGTCTGCTCTGCGGCATCTTGCGCCTGGGCGCAGGTACGAATCAGGCCCTCCTTGGCCCGATTGCCATCGCGCAAGGAAAGCTCCCCAAGTGGCTGGTGTCGCATCGGAATGAAGGCCGTTCGATGCCGTCCTTGGTAAGTGCGCCGCTGGAGATTTCGTGGGCAGCACGCATGAAAGCCGGACCGCGAAACCGCAAGAGCTTCGCAGAGCCAGTTGATCCTCCCCCCATGAAGTGGTCTGCCGTTATGATTAGGAAACGGAGGATAGAGAATGGCAAACAAGCGACCGAAGCCGGAAGAGATTGTGTCGAAACTGCGGCAGGTTGAGGTCCTGATGGGACAAGGCCTGTCGCGCCTTGATGCGATCGGGCGGATCGGTGTCGTCGAACAGACCTATTACCGCTGGCGGAAGCAGTGAGCCGTTGAAGGCGCCACTGGTCCGAGCCCGACGGCGAACGGTGGGATGGGTGTGGATCAGTTGAAGGAACTGAAGCGGCTCCAGCAGGAGAATGAGCGGCTCCGGCGTGCCGTGTCCGACATGACGCTGGACAAGCTGATCTTGACGGAGGCCGCCAGGGGAACCTTCTGAGCCCCGCTCGTCGCCGGGCCTGCATTGACCATGTTCGCAGTGAGCCCAAGCGTTTCCGAGCGTCGAGCCTGCCAAGTGCTGCGCCAACATCGTTCGACTCAACGCAAGTTGCCGCGAGGGCGGGTTGATGAAGATCGCCTAGTCGCCGACATGATCGCGCTGGCCCGGCAATATGGCAGCTCAGGTTATCGCCGGATTGCAGCTCTGTTGCGGAATGCAGGATGGCAGGTGAACGACAAGCGGGTCGAGCGGCTATGGCGGCGAGAGGGGCTGAAGGTGCCAATGAAGCAACCGAAGAAAGGGCGATTGTGGCTGAATGACGGATCCTGTGTTCGGCTGCGGCCCGAACATCAGGATCATGTCTGGTCTTACGATTTCGTTCATTGCCGCACCGATGACGGTAAGGTGTTCCGGACGCTGAACATCCTGGACGAGTTCAGCCGTGAATGCCTGACGATCAGGGTGCGGCGCAGGCTGAGCTCGACAGATGTGATCGATGCGCTGACCGACCTGTTCATCATTCGAGGAGTGCCAGCCTTCATCCGTTCCGACAACGGCCCGGAGTTCATTGCCGTGGCCGTTCGGGACTGGATCAGCGTCGTCGGGGCGAAAGCGGCTTATATCGAGCCCGGATCGCCTTGGGAGAATGGCTATTGCGAAAGCCTCAATGCCCGCTTTCGCGATGAAATGCTGAACGGGGAGATCTTCTACAGCCTCCGCGAGGCACAGATCCTGATCGAACAGTGAAGGAAGCATTACAACACGAAACGACCACACAGCGCATTGGGCTATCGCCCACCGGCCCCCGAAACCATCGTTCCAATGGACCAAACGCCAGTCATGCACTAACTTTCAAACTGGACCACTCAGGTGGGGCTGATCAGCAGGACAAAATTTTTGACCGTCGCCTTGAGTTGTATCGAGGCGTAATCTCAAAGGTCTACGAAGCGCTTGGGGACTTCCGCTCCGCAGACTTCTGGTTCGATATGGGCGGGCAGGAGGACACAGAGGGGAAGCGCTATGTGGGGCTCGCCACTCAAGCGATTGGCACCGCAACCAATCTTCTCGCCCAAGGCAGGCTCTTTGCATCCGACTCATTTGTTACGGCATTTGAAAAGCTCATGGATACGCAGAGTGAAGGATACGAACTCGGCGACTATTTCGGCGAAACGCTGGTCAGGGTGAAGACGATGCCAGACTTTCTCAAGGAACTTGAGCGCGTCGCAATCAAAGAGATCACATCGGAAGTTGCTTAGATTGTGGTTTGTTTAGCGATTCCGAGTGGTGGAAAAATTGGCACAACGCCCAACCATCGCTCGGCGTAACTATCTAATTTTATTGAACTTTACTGATGAAATGGTGGGCGGTGAGGGACTCGAACCCCCGACATCTTCGGTGTAAACGAAGCGCTCTACCAACTGAGCTAACCGCCCGCCTGCGACAGCACATAGACTGGCGTGGGGGGCTTTGGCAAGCGCACAAACGGACTTATCCGAGAGGCGGATCGCAGACAGGGGCCGACGCCCTGCCCCTCAGCGCGGTGATCTCAGCGCGGTGATCTCATCACGCGACGAAGCCGCGTCCCGGGCCGAGCACCGGATCCGCGCGCGGCCGCAGCGGTGCCGGAGCGGGGGCGCCGCCGCCGTAATGCAGATCCGGGCGCAGGCCGCCCGGCGTCGCGCCAATCGCCTCGAAGGGATCCGAGGCCGCGATCATCGCATGGGCGAGACCCGCCGCGATCACCACGACATCGCCCGCCCGGACGCGCAGAACCTGCCCGCCCGGGCCGCCAAATTGCAGATCAGCCTCGCCTTCGAAGATCCCCAGCACCTTGTGGCTGTTGAGATGATAATGCGGCGCCTCGTCGATCGGGCCGCGCCAGGCGCCGCTCCAGCCATTCACGGCGAATGTGGTGATAAACCATTGCGCGGCGGCCTCGCCGCGCATCGGGGTCACATTGCTGTAGAGAAGCGGCGCGCTCATCTTAGCGACGCAGGCGCGCGATCAGGGACGAGGTGTCCCAACGCCCGCCGCCCATTTTCTGCACCTCTTTGTAGAACTGATCGACCAGCGCCGTGACCGGCAGGCTCGCGCCATTGGCATCGGCGGCCTCGAGGCAGATGCCCAGATCCTTGCGCATCCAATCCACCGCGAAACCGAAATCAAAGCGATTCTCGTCCATGGTCTGGAAGCGGTTCGCCATCTGCCAGCTGCCCGCCGCGCCCTGAGAAATCACCTCGACGACCTCGGGGATCGACAGCCCCGCCTTTTCGGCAAAATGGAGCGATTCCGACAGGCCCTGCACCAGCCCGGCAATCGCGATCTGGTTGCACATCTTGGTGAGCTGGCCCGCGCCCGAGGGCCCGAGCAGGCGGCAGATGCGGGCGTAAGCGGCAATCACCGGCTCGGCCTTGGCATAATCATCACTCGCGCCGCCGCACATCACCGACAAGACGCCGTTTTCGGCCCCCGCCTGCCCGCCCGAGACCGGCGCATCGACAAAGCCGATCCCCTTTTCCGCGGCGATTTCCGAAAGTTCGCGCGTCACCTGCGCCGAAACCGTGGTGTGATCGACATAGATCGCCCCGGCCTTCATACCCGCAAAAGCGCCGTTTTCGCCCAGACAGACCTGACGCAGATCGTCGTCATTGCCGACGCAGCTCATCACGAAATCCGCGCCCTCGGCGGCTTCCCGGGCGGTTGCGGCGCTTTTGCCGCCGTGTTGCGCGACCCAAGCCTCGGCTTTGGCGGCGGTCCGGTTCCAGACCGTGACCTCATGTCCCTTGGCTGCGAGATGGCCCGCCATCGGAAAGCCCATCACGCCCAGTCCCAGAAATGCCACACGAGCCATATTGTCCTCGATTCCTTTACGCGTTCTTTATCTCTGGCGCGTTGATCTGTCGCGCGCCCTGTCCTATCAAGCGCGATGATTTCCATCGACGGGCGGCAGGGTCAACCTCTCGCGCCACAGAAGCAGGATGCCCCAGACCCATGCTGACCCTTTTCCGCTGGATGGTGCGCCTCACCGTGGGCCTGATGGTTGTCGGAATCGTGCTCGTGCTTCTGGCCTGGTATTTCGCGATCCGCTCGCTGCCCGATTACAACGGCAGCTATGAGGTCGCGGGAATCGCCCAGCCGGTCGAGATCGTGCGCACGACCGAAGATGTCCCCCATATCTTCGGGCAAAGCGATCATGATGTCTTCTTCGCGCTTGGGCTTGCCCATGCGCAGGATCGCCTGTTCCAGATGACGGTGCTGCGCCGCGCCGCGCAAGGCCGCCTCTCGGAGATCTATGGCGCGGGTGCCTTTGCCTCGGATGATCTGGCCCGGCGTCTGGGCCTTTACCGCAATGCGGTCGCCTCGGTCGCGGCGCAGGACCCCGCCACGAAAGAGGCGCTTGAGGCCTATGCCGCCGGGGTCAATGCCTGGATCGAGCAGGTCAACCTTGGCGCGCGCGGCCGGGGCGCGCCCGAGTTTTTCCTCTATCCCGATGACATCTCTTATTGGGAGCCCGCCGATTCTCTGGCGATCCTCAAGCTTCTGGCCGCGACCTCGACCGTGCAATTGCGCCGCGAGGTCATGCGCGCCCGGCTGTCCTTGACCGAGCCCAAGCGCGGCCAAGAGCTTCTCGCCGCGCCCTATGAGCCCGCCATACCGACCTATGCCTCGCTCTTTCCCGGCGCGAAGCTGATGCCGCCCGAGCGCGCCTTGCCGCCCTATGATTGGGTGACGGGGCTTGCGGGCTTCATGGCGCCTGCCTCGGGCGCCAGCGCGAATGGCTGGGCGGCCTCGAGCGCGCGCACGGCGGGCGCAGGCGCGTTGCTGGCAAATGACCCGCAATTCGCGCTGACCGCGCCGGGGCTGTGGTATCTCGCGCGGCTTGAGCTGCAGTCCGGCGGCGTGATCGGCGGCACCATCCCGGGGATCCCCGCGATCCTCTCGGGGCGCAATGGCGCGATGGCCTGGGGGCTGACGCCTGCCCAGATCGACGACCAGGACCTCTTCATCGAAGAGGTCCAGCCCGGCGAGGCGAGCCGCTATCGCGGTGACGCGGGCTGGACCGATTTCGCGACCCGCAACGAGGTCATCCGCGTCAAGGATCAGAAGGATCAGGTCATCACTCTGCGCGATACCGCCAATGGCCCGGTCATTCCCGGCGGCCATTTCGGCATTGCCTCGATCCTGCCGCCCGGCCATGTCGCGGCGCTGAGCTGGACCGGCGGACAGGTCGGCGACACGACGATGAGCGCGCTGGTCGGGCTGATGCATGCCAAGACCCGCAGCGAGGCCGCAGCGACCTTGCAGGGCGTTGTCGCCCCTGCCCTGACTTATACGCTCGCCGATCGCGACGGCATCGGCCAGACCCTCGCCGGCGCGATCCCGAAGCGGCCCGCGACCCATGCCACGCTTGGCCGGATGCCGACGCCGGGCTGGGATCTCGCCAACCGCTGGCAGGGCACAGAGCCCGCCCCCGCCGAGCTGACCGATCTCAACCCCGAAAAGGGCATTGTCGCCACCACTGGCGCGGGCCCGGTCATCGCTCATGGCCATCCGCTTGGCTATGACGGCATCGACGACCGGCGGCTCTCGCGGCTGAACCTGCTCATCGACAGCCGCGAGGTCCATTCCCGCGACAGTTTCATCGCCGCCCAGAATGACATGGTCAGCCCGCTGGCCCGCGATCTGCTGCCGCTCATCGCCGCCGATCTGTGGTATTCGGGCGAGCCCGCCGCGCCCGGCACGCCGGAGCGTCAGCGTCAGGATGCGCTCAGCCTGCTTGCCAATTGGGACGGGTCGATGAACGAATACCTGCCCGAGCCGCTGATCTATTCCGCTTGGATGCGCCAATTGCAGGACCGGCTGATCCGCGACGATCTGGGGCCGATGGCCGATGATTTCACCCATCTCTATCCCGATTTCATCGAGCGGGTCTTCCGCGACGTGAACGGCGCCTCGGCCTGGTGCGACATCCGTCAATCGACCGCAACGGTGACCTGCCCGACCATCGCGCGTCAGGCGCTCGATCAGGCGATCTTTGATCTGACCGCGCGCTTTGGCCCCGATGTGCGCAGCTGGCGCTGGGGCGATGTCCACCGCGCGCGCCATGTCCATCCGGCGCTCGGCGATCTGCGCGGGCTGTCCTATGTCGTCAACCTGATCCAGCCGACCTCGGGCGACGATTCGACGGTGGCGCGGGCCTCGATGCGCGGCACCGGCCCCAATCCGTGGATGAACGTGACCGGCGCGGCCTATCGCGGCGTCTATGATCTCGCCGATCCCGACAGCTCGGTCTTCGTGATCTCGACCGGGCAATCGGGCCATCCGCTCTCGCGCCATTACGACGATATGGCCGAGCTGTGGCGGCGGGGCGAATATGTCGGCATGTCGCTTGATCCGGCGCTCGCCCGCGCGGCGGCCGTCGGCGTCACCCGGCTGGAGCCCGCGCCGCGCTGAGTGGCGGCGGGCCGCGCTTGCCTCTGCGCGCCCTTCGCGTTTAGCTTTGCCCGAGATCACAAGGGAGAGCCGCATGGCGCGCAAGATCATCATCGACACCGATCCCGGCCAGGACGATGCCGTGGCCATCCTTCTGGCCCTTGCCAGCCCCGAGCTTGAGGTTCTGGGTCTGAGCATCGTCGCAGGCAATGTCCCCCTCGCCCTGACCGCCCGCAATGCGCTCAAGATCTGCGAGCTCGCCGGGCGTGCCGATCTGCCGGTCTATGCGGGCTGTGATCGCCCGCTCAAGCGCCCGCTTGTCACCGCCGAAGAGGTCCATGGCAAAAGCGGGCTCGACGGCGTCGAGCTGCCCGAGCCGCAGATGGCGCTTCAGCCCCAGCACGCTGTCGATTTCCTGATCGAGACCCTGCGCCGCGAAGCGCCGGGCACGGTCACGCTGGTGCCAATCGGCCCTTTGACGAATATCGCCACCGCCTTCGCGCGTGCGCCCGAGATCGTCGATCGCGTGCAGGAAATCGTCCTGATGGGCGGCGCCTATTTCGAGGTCGGCAATATAACCCCGACCGCCGAGTTCAACATCTATGTCGATCCCGAGGCCGCCGATCTCGTCTTCAAATCAGGCGCGCCGCTGACCGTGCTGCCGCTGGATGTCACCCATAAGGCGCTGACCAGCCGCGACTGGATCGAGGGCATGAGAAAACTCGGTCGGCTCGGACAGGCGGTCGCGAGCTGGACCGATTTCTTCGAGCGTTACGATAAAGAGAAATACGGCAGCAAAGGCGCGCCGCTGCATGATCCCTGCACCATCGGTTATCTGCTGCGTCCGGATTTCTTCGCGGGCCGCTTCATCAATGTCGTGATCGAGACGCAGGGCGAGTTCACCAGTGGCATGACGGTTGCCGATTGGTGGCGCGTCACCGGGCGTCCGGCCAATGCGAATTTCATCCGCGACATCGACCGGGACCGCTTCTACGAATTGCTGACCGATCGCCTGACGCTGCTGGATTCCGAAAACCCCTAGGCGGGGTGCCGATCAGGGGGCGGGCTGCGCGGGGACAGTTCCGGGCGCTTCGCTCGCACCCTGCCCATGCCCGGCACCGCCATGCGTGGCGCTGCCATTTTCAGCACCATCATGCGTAGCACCATCATGCGCGGAACTGTCACCAGTGCTTGGCACGGGCTTTGCGTCATCCGCGGAATGGTCGATTTTTGCGGGCTGCTCCTCGGGCACGCCCTCGAAGGGGCCTGCACCGGCCTCGGCATCGACCCGGGCGATCAGATCGGCGGTGACATCAATCGAATCGGCTGAGGCGAACAGCATCCGCTGATCGAGCACGGCAACCGCGCCACGCTCTTCCATCAGCTTGGCCAAGATGGGACGCGCGACCTGAAAGAACGCGCCGCGC
This sequence comes from Paracoccus aminophilus JCM 7686, assembly GCF_000444995.1. Lineage (NCBI taxonomy): Bacteria > Pseudomonadati > Pseudomonadota > Alphaproteobacteria > Rhodobacterales > Paracoccaceae > Paracoccus > Paracoccus aminophilus. The sequence goes on from NC_022041.1 coordinate 1,918,649, forward strand.
TCGGTCTCGGCGCTATGCTGCAATTCACGGACCTTGGCATCCCGCTCGCGCCGGATCTGGACCACGCGCTTGTCGAATTCGTCAGCGCGCTTGCGGAATTCCTCGGCAGGCAGGGTCTTGCGCAGCTCGGCGAGCTCGCGCTCTTCGTTGGAAAACTGCTCGGCAAGCTCATCGTTTTCTCGCGCCAAAGTCTGGCCGCGGGTTTCGAGATCGGCCTGCGCGCGTCGGCCCCAGGCCGAATTGAGGAAGAGTTCATCCTGATCGATCGTCATGATCGGCAGATGCGCCATATCCTCGCCGCGCGGCACCACCATGGTCTGGAAGGGCGGCTGACCCACGCCAGACTGGTCCGCAGCCGGAGGCGCAATCACCTCGGAGCTGTCAGCGGGTGGCGGCAGCTGCGCCGGCGCCCCGGTCTCTTGCGCCGCGACAGAAGCCGCTGCGCCCAGAACCACCAGAAGCGCCGCCCCAAACCCGCGCATCAGAACTTCGTCGAGATCGTCAGGTCGAAGTTCTGCGCCTTGTCGTAATCCTCTTTCTTCACCGCTTTAGACAGGTTGAAGCGAAGCGGACCGATCGGGGTCGTCCAGAAGAGCGACGCGCCGACCGCAGCGCGCAGATGCATCTTGTCATCGACCCGGATGTTTTGCGCGCCAAGCGTGTTATCCAGCCCCCAGACCGAGCCCACATCGGCAAAGAGACCGCCGCTGATGCCATATTCTTCCGGCAGGCCAAGCGGGAATTGCGCTTCGGTGCGCAAAGCCCAGAAGAAGTTGCCGCCCAGAGCGTCCTGGTTCGGCGCGTTCAGATCGCGCGGGCCGATGCCATTCGGCTCGAAACCCCGGATCTTGCTGTTGCCCGAATAGCGGTCGAAGCGGCGGCTGCCCATATCGTTGAGCATATGGATCGCGCCCGCTTCGAATTCAGCACGCAGGGTGATTTCTTCGCGCCAGGCGTTGCTTTCGATCCCGCTATAAAGCGCGGTGGTCACCGATTTGATATCGCCGCCAAGCCCCGCGAAATCCTGGCTGAAGGCCAGTTTGTAGCGGGTGAGCGGGTCAAGTCCGACGATCCGGCTGTCATAGGTATAGGTATAGCCGACCGACGAGCTGAGATAGCCGCCCTGATCGAGATAGAGGATCGGCGACGAGCCGACGAGTTGGCCCGTCTCGGGATTGACATGGATCGGCTCGACGCCGGACAGCGTGTCCTTGCTGATCTTGTAGCGCAGTTCGAGCCGGCCGTTTTCCGAGACCGGGAACTCCAGACCGGCAAGCGCGCCGACGGTGCGGGTGTCGTAATCCGAGTTGAAGCGGTTGGTCGTGTTATACCAGACCTGGAAGCGGCCCTTGAGATCGCGCCCGAAGAGATAGGGCTCGACGAAGGTCAGGCCCGAGGAGCGCGTGCCCCGCCCGGTCGCGAAGGACAGGCTGACCTGCTGACCACGGCCGAGGAAGTTCTGCTCGGAGAGCGAGAAGTTGAAGCCCACGCCCGAGCTGACGCCATAGCTCGCGCCGAAGTTCAGGCTGCCGGTCGGCTGCTCTTCGACGTTGACGTCAACGATGACCTGATCGGGCGAGGTGCCCTGACGGCTCTCGACCTGTGCATCGGCGAAATAGCCCAAGGCGCGGATGCGCTCTGCGGCATTGCGAATCTCGCGCGGGTTGAAGGGGTCGCCTTCGACCGAGGTGAATTCGCGACGCACCACCTGATCGAGCGTTGTCGTGTTGCCCTCGATGTCGATGCGCTCGACGAAGACGCGCGGACCGCGGGTCAGGGCAAAGGTCAAATCCAGCGTCGAGCTGCGCGGATTGCGGGTGATGCGCGGCTCGATATTGACGAAATCGAGCCCTTTTCTCAGCGCAAGCGCCTCCATCCGGCGGATCGAGGTGTCGATGATCGTCGGGTTATAGACCTCGCCCGCCTTGACGCGATTCTGCGCAGCGAAATCGCTGGCATCGAGACCGGGGATCTCAGAGACGGTGTCAATGCGGTTGAAGGTGTAGCGCGGGCCTTCTTCGATATTGAAGGTGATGTAGAAGGCATCACGCTCGCGCGCGACCTCGGGCGAGATCGCCTGAACCTTGAAATCGGCATAGCCGCGCGAGCGATAGAAATCGGTCAGCAGCTTCTCATCGACGGCGGTGCGCTCAGGCGCGAAGGAATCGCGGGTGATGAAGCGGTGCAGGATGCCCGCCTGCTTGGTCTGCAGGACGTTGCGCAGACGCGAATCCGAAAAGGCGCGGTTGCCGACAAAGCCAATGCGCTGGATCTCGGTGACATCGCCTTCCTTGATCTCATAGACCAGATCGACGCGGTTGCCCTCGCGACGGATGATCTTGGCATCGACGCGCGCGGCCAGACGCCCTTGCGAGGCATACATCTGCGAAATCAGCTCGGCATCGGCCTCGGCTTGCGAGGGCGAATAGACGTGGCGCGACTGGCTTTTGACGACCTTGGCGAGCTGCTCGTCCTTGATGCGCTTGTTGCCTTCGAAGTTGATGATGTTGATCGTCGGGAATTCGCGCACCCGGATCACCAAGGTGCCGCCCTGCGGGACCAGCTCGACCGTCTCGAAGAGACCCGAGCCCTGCAGCCGCTGCAGCGCCGCATTCAGCTCGCCCGGCGAGACATTCTGCCCGCGCGGCAGCTTGGCATAGGACATGATCGTCGCGCTTTCGATGCGCTGCGATCCTTCGACCTTGATGCTGTTGAAGACAAAAGCATGGGCAGGAAAGGCAACCATGCTCACCGGCGTGGCGATCGCGAGCGCCGAGATCAGCGCCATCGCGCTCTTGCCGAGTCTGTTATCCGTCATGGCCGCCCTCATTCAGATTGTGCCGATTTCATCGGTCGGATTTGAGCCGATGGATACAGTTAATTGGTCCGGACTGTCAAAGAGAAGGCGCTCTCACCGGCAGAAAAGATCATTGGAGAGGCCAAAAATCATCAACGACAGCACCATGGCCAGCCCGATGAAGGTCAGCACATTGACCACGCGATCCGATGCCGGGCGTCCCGCAATCGCCTCATAGGTGAAAAACATCAGGTGTCCCCCATCCAGAACGGGAACCGGCAGCAGGTTAAGAAAGCCGATCGCCGTCGACAGAACCGCGATCCACCAGATGAAATTCGCGCCCCCCGCCGAAGCCGCCTGCCCCGTCGTCTCGGCAATCGAGATCGCGCCGCCGATATTGCAGCTACCGATCTGGCCGGTGACCGTGGCCCAAAGCCCCGAGACCGACGATGCGATGATCCCCCAGGTCTGGGTAGCGCCCAGACGGGCCGCCTCGAAAAGCCCGGCCGAACGGGTCGCGGGCTCGAAGAAACTGCCGCCGGTCACGCCGATCAGCCAGCGTTTCTCGTATCCGGTCGCCGTCGGCAGATCCTGCTCGCGTGCCGCAAGCGTGTAATCCGCGATCCCCGCGCCCTTGCGCCAGACCTGAAGCACCACGGGCTTGCCCTCTGCCGCGCCGACCTTGTCGCGCAGATCAGTGAAGCGGGTCACGGGCGTGCCGTCGACCGCAAGGATCACGTCGCCGGGCTTCAGCCCAGCCGTCGCCGCCGCACTGCGCGGCGCGATCCCCGAAACCACGGCGGGCATCGGATCGGGCCCTTTCACGACCTCTTCCTGGCCGTCGCGCAAAACCGTCCAATCCTGCACGGCGGCAATCGGCGCCGCCTCGGTCGCCGCGCCGAGATCTTTCCAGCTCGCGACCTTCTGCCCGTTCAGCGCCAGAATCTGATCGCCCGGCCGCAGTTCGTTGACCACAGCCTCGGGCAGATCGGCGATGCGGCCGACCTCGACGCGCTCGACCGGGATACCTTGCCACAGCGCCATCGCGCCGAAGACCACGATCGAGAGGATGAAGTTGAAGATCGGCCCGGCCGCGACCGTGGCAAAGCGCGCCCAAAGCGGCGCGCCAGAGAGCGAGTGCCGGCGATCATCGGGCCCAAGCTCGGTGCCGGCGCCCGCGCTGGCGGCATTGGCATCGCCAAGAAAGCGGACATAGCCGCCAAGCGGAATCGCCGCGACCTGCCAGAGCGTGCCATGCCGGTCGCGCCGCGAGATCAGCTTGGGCCCAAAGCCGAGCGAAAAGACCTCGGCCTTGATGCCCGAGATTCGGCCAATGATGTAATGGCCGTATTCATGGACGGCGACGATGATCGACAAAGCGGTCACGAAGGCCAGAATCGTCCAGGCAAAGCTGCCGAGATCCGTCAGAATTGCCATGTCTCAGCCTTCCCTTCCTGCTGCGGCCAGACGGCGCGCCTCGCCGTCCCAGCCCATCACCGCCTCGATATCGCGCGGGCTTTCGCCAAAGCCCGGCAGGGCGCTGGCGCGGGAGAGCGTCTCTTCGACCACCTCGGCCATGCCGGTGAAGCCGATATGTCCGGCCAGAAAATCGTCGAGCGCCTGCTCTTTCGCCGCGTTAAAGACCGCGCCCGCCGCGCCACCCGCCGCCATGACCTCGCGCGCAAGACGCAAAGCGGGCCAGCGGATTTCATCGGGCGCGCGAAAGCTCAACCCACCCAGCTCGGCCAGATCAAGCCGCGCGACCGGCAGATCCCGCCGCTCGGGCCAGTTCAGCGCATAGCCGATCGCATGGCGCATGTCGGGCATCCCAAGATGCGCGACCGAGCCGCCGTCACGGAAGGACACCATGGCATGGATGATCGACTGCGGATGGATCAGCACCTTGACCCGCTCTGGCGCGATCATGAAAAACTCGCGCGCTTCAATCACTTCCAGCGCCTTGTTGAACATGCTGGCGCTGTCGATGGTGATGCGTTGGCCCATCGACCAGTTCGGATGGCAAGAGGCCTCGGCGACGGAGGCAGAAGCGAGCTTTTCCAGAGGCCAATCGCGGAAGGCCCCACCAGAGGCTGTGATCGTAATCGCCTCGACAGATTCGAGCTTCTCACCATCAACCAATTGATAAATCGCAGAATGCTCGGAATCGACCGGCAGGATACGCGCCCCACTTGCCGCGGCACTATCCCGCACCAGCTGACCGGCAGCGACCAAAGTTTCCTTATTGGCCAGCGCAAGAAGTCCGCCGCGCTTGATGACCTCAAGCCCCGGCCGCAGCCCGGCCGCGCCGACAATTGCCGACAGCGCCCAGTCGCTTGGCCGCGCGCCCGCCTCGGCGATCGCCTCTGTCCCTGCGGCAGCCTCGACCCCGCTGCCCGCCAAAGCGGCGCGCAGCTCGGGCAAGAGCTCGGGATAGGCGGTCAGCGCGATCTCAGCGCGCAACGCGCGCGCCATTTCGGCCAGCCGGGCGATATTGCGGCCTCCGGTCAGCGCCACCGTGTGATAGGCCTCGGCGCCGCCAGCCCGCATGAGCAGATCAAACGCGCTTTCGCCGACCGAACCGGTCGCGCCGAAAATAGAAATCCGTCGCATGGATCAGCCCCCGATCTGCGGCAACAGCCCCAGCATCAACATGAGAAGCGCGACGATGAAGGCGCCGCACATCGCATCGAAACGGTCCATCAGACCGCCATGGCCGGGGATCAGATCCGAGCTGTCCTTGACGCCCACCCGCCGCTTCAGCCAGCTTTCGGCGATATCGCCCATCTGGCCGCAGAAAGCGAGCAGCGGCGCGACCAGCACAGCCGCCCAGCCGGTCTGGCCCAGCACGACCAGCACAACCGCAAGCACGATGGCGCCGATCCAACCGGCGACCGTGCCGCTCCAGGTCTTTTTCGGGCTGATCGCGGGCCAGAATTTCGGGCCGCCGAGACGGCGCCCGACGAAATAGCCCAGCACATCCGACAGCACCACGGTGCCGACGATCCACAGTGTCGTTTCGAGCCCCATGACCTCGCGCAGCACGACCAGCGAATAACCGGACAGCAGGATGCCGAGGGTGAAGACGAGATAGGCCGGACGCTCGTGGCGGTGGGTCCCGCTCCAGCCGAAGATAATCGGAATCACCGCAAGCAGCATCGGCCAATCGCCCGGCATGGTCAGCATGGCGAGCAGCGTCAGCCCGCCCAGAATGCCGATGAGCAAGGGATGGCGCGGGCTATGGAATTCGGGATGGCGCCAGCCGGTCAGCCGGGCCAATTCCCAGATCATGCCGCCGCACAGCAGTGAGACGCCGATGCAGAGCCAAATCCCAGTCGAGAAGATCAGCAGCGCGCCAAGCGCGATCAGCACCGCGCCCGAGGCAATCCTCGCGCCGAGATCGGACCAATTGGCGCTTGCGCCGCGCCGCCCCGGCTCCCCCGGTTGCGGCCCAAGGGGGGGATGGCGCTTCGGGGGCTCGTCACTCATGCTCCGCCGAACCTCCGGTCCCTCAGCCCGAATTTGTCGAGGATCGCGGCGAGATGATCCGGCGTGAAATCGGGCCAGAGCGTCTCGGTGAATTCATATTCCGAATAGGCGGTCTGAAAAGGCAAAAAGTTCGAGGTCCGGGCCTCGCCGCTGGTGCGAATGACCAGATCGGGATCGGGATGGCCAACGGTGTCGAGAAAATTGGCAAGATCGACCTGTTCATCCGGGCCGATTTCGCCACTGGCGATCTTTTCCGCCATCTTGCGCGCGGCCCGGTTCAGCTCGTCACGACCACCGTAATTGATCGCCACCGTCAGATTGAGCCCGGTATTTCCGGCCGTGCGCAGCTCGATCCCGTCCATCAGGCGGGCGAGCTTGCGGTTAAGCCGCTCGCGCGCGCCAATGAAGCGCATCCGCACCCCTTCGGCCGCCATGCTATCGGCCTCCCGCTCGATATAGCGGGCGAAAATCCCCATGAGACCAAGGACTTCCTCGGTCGACCGCTTCCAGTTCTCGGTCGAAAAGGCATAGATCGTCAGCCAGTTCACCCCGAGATCGGGACAGGCGCGGACCAATTGCTTGACCCGCTCTGCCCCGCGCCGGTGCCCGACAAGGCGAGGCCAGCCGCGATTGGCCGCCCAACGTCCGTTTCCATCCATGATGATGGCAACGTGACGCGGACGCGCCGTATCGCCGGATCCCTGCATCGCGCTGGCTGCTGATTTGCCCACGGATCAGACCTGCATGATTTCGGCTTGTTTGGCTTCAAGCGTCTTGTCGACCGTGCCGATCATCTTGTTGGTCAGCTCTTGAACCTCGGTTTCCCAGAACTTCTGGTCATCCTCGGCCATACCGGCGGATTTGGCTTTCTTGATCTGGTCCATGCCGTCGCGGCGGATGTTGCGCACGGCAACCCGCGCGCTTTCGGCATATTGGGCGGCGACCTTGGTCAGCTCGCGGCGACGCTCTTCGTTGAGCTCGGGGATCGGCAGCATGATGATCGTGCCATTGAGCTGGGGGTTGATGCCCAGACCCGATTCGCGGATCGCCTTCTCGGCCTTGCTGACCAGCCCCTTGTCCCAAATGTTGATCGTCACCATCCGCGGCTCGGGCACGTTGACGGTCCCGATCTGGTTGATCGGGGTCGGCGAGCCATAGGCATCGACCATAATCGGCTCGACCATGGTGGCCGAGGCCCGCCCGGTCCGCAGCGAGGCGAATTCCTGGCGAAGCGAATCCAAAGCGCCCTTCATACGGCGTTCGAGGTCGTCGGTGTCGATTTCAAAATCGTCGGACATGCGTAGTCATGGCCTCATGTAGTTGTTTCAAGCGTTTCTACCCGAGAGACGCCCGTTTAGCAAAGGATATGCGGGTATTTTAACCGTGAACGCGGGTATAGGTCCCGTCGCCGGCCAGAATGCCGCGGAAGCCGCCGGGCTCGTCCAGCGAGAAGACGATGATCGGCAGATCATTGTCCCGCGCCAGCGCAATCGCCGAGGCATCCATCACGCCGAGATGCTTCTGCAGGACCTCGTCATAGGTGACGGTGTCATAGCGTTTGGCATCGGCGTGTTTCTTCGGGTCCTTGTCATAGACGCCATCGACCTTGGTGCCTTTGAAGATCGCTTCGCAATTCATCTCATTGGCGCGCAGCGTCGCGGCGGTATCGGTGGTGAAATAGGGGTTCCCGGTGCCCGCGGCGAAGATGATGATCCGCTTTTTCTCAAGATGGCGCACGGCGCGGCGGCGGATGTAAGGCTCGGCGACCTCATCCATGCGGATGGCCGAGATCACGCGGCAATGCAGCCCCAGCTCTTCGAGCGCCGCCTGCATCCCAAGCGCGTTCATCACCGTCGCGAGCATCCCCATATAATCGGCGGTCGCGCGCTCCATCCCCTGAGCCGAGCCCTGCAGCCCGCGGAAGATATTGCCACCACCGATGACCATGCAGATCTCGACGCCGAGATCATGGACCGATTTCACCTCTTGCGCGATCCGCGCCACGGTCGGCGGATGCAGGCCGTAACCCTGATCCCCCATCAACGCCTCGCCCGAAATCTTGAGCAGAACGCGCTTATAGCTTGGCTTGTGGGTAGGAGATTGTTCTGACATCGCGCTCTTCCGTGGGCTGTTCCATTGCCGCGCAAAATGTCGCAAAGAGCCTCCATGTTCAACCGCAAGATAGGCAAATGCGCATGAGACCGCCGCAGGGGCTCTCTCCGGACCGCACGGTAATCATCGCCGGACCGACCGCCAGCGGGAAATCGGCGCTTGCGCTGGCCATTGCCGAAGCGCAGGGCGGCGTCATCGTCAATGCCGATGCGCTTCAGATCTGGTCGTGCTGGCGCGTGCTGACTGCGCGCCCCGGCCCCTCGGACGAGGCCCGCGCGCCCCATCGCCTTTATGGCCATGTCACGCCCGGGCGCAGCTATTCGGTCGGCGACTGGCTGGCCGAGGTCGCGGCTTTGCGCGATCAGGGCGCGCGGCTCATCATCGCCGGGGGCACCGGGCTTTATCTCTCGACGCTGACGCGCGGGCTTGCGGTGATCCCGCCGGTGCCCGCCGAGATCCGCGCAAAAGCCGATGCACTTTTGGCAGAGGGCGGGTTGGCGCAGATGGTGGCCGAGCTTGACGGCGACAGCCGCGCCCGCATCGACGTGCAAAACCCCGCCCGGGTCCAGCGCGCCTGGGAGGTCCTGCAAGCCACCGGGCGCGGCATCGCCGCCTGGCAGGCCGAGACTCCGCCGCCGCTGATCGCCCCCGAAAGCGCGCATTGCTTGGTCATGGAGGCCGATCGCGACTGGCTGGCCGACCGCATCGCCCTGCGCTTTCGCCAGATGATGGCGGCGGGTGCATTGGACGAGGTCCGCGCCGTGCTGCCCGCTTGGGATCCGCGCGCGCAATGGAGCAAAGCCATCGGCGCGCCCGAGTTGGTCGCCCATCTGCAAGGCAAGCTGTCGCTGGACGAGGCGGTCGAGCGCGCGATCATCTCGACCCGGCAATATGCCAAGTCCCAGCGGATCTGGTTTCGCGGCAGGATGCGTGACTGGCAGGCCATAACATCCGGAAGTTGAACGGTTTATCCACCAATTTGCACAATTGCCTCTTCCCTTGTGACACCCGGCGTCGCATCCTGAGCATCATCAGAATCGCCGCTTTTTTCACGCCATGCACGACGCATCTCGTCAGGATTATTGGCTGCCAGCCTGGGTGACCCGGGCCAGACAGGCCACGACCGAGGATCCGGTCATGTCGCGATTGCGTAAAGCTTCGGTGGCGGCTTCCGCGATTCAGGCGCCCGCGCGGCGCGACCCGCGCAAATTCGCGGCTCCCGACCCGGACGCGCCACTGCCCGCCAACCACGCGACGCCCCCCGTCGAAACCCGCCCCTTCAGCGCGAAACCGATTTCCAGCCTGCGCGGTATGGTGCTGCGGCGGCTGTCGGAATTCTCATGGGGCGGCGCAGCCAAGGGGATCGGAGGTTATGCGACACCAAAGGTTTGCGCGGATAGCTTCATATTCTGGTTGACCTCGGGCAGCATCCGGATCGAGCTGCCGCGTCAATATCGGATGCTGCGCGCGGGCCAGTTGATCTTCATCCCGGCGGGCACGGCGTTTTCGCTCTGGCATGGCCCGCTGGCCGAGGGCGTGGTGCTGAACCTGCCCGGCAATCTGCTGCGCCGCGCTGGTGTCATCCTGCCGCGCGACTTGACGCAAGGCGCGCCCCAGCGCCCCGATCTCGCGCCTTTGCGCGGCGCCCTGCCCCGACTTGGCCAGATCGGGCGCATCACTGACAGCGCCAGCCGCGAGGCCGCGCGCATCCAGTTCACGGTGATCGCCCGCGCCCTGACCCGGCTTGAGGATGAGGCGATTGAGAACCGCAATCCCAAGGATGATCCGCGACAGGCCAAGCCTCTGATGGACCGCTACCTTCAGCTGGTGCGCCGCGATATGGGCCGGGGGTTGACGCTGTCGGATTTCGCGCAGGATCTGGGGGTCAGTTCGGCGACGCTCGACCGGGCCTGTCGCTGCTGCCGCGGGCGCTCGGCGTTAGAGCTGCTTTATGAGCTGCGGCTTGAGCGTGCGGTATCGCTTTTGCGCAGCAGCCAGAAATCAGCGACCGCCATCGCCGCAGAGACCGGCTATGTCAGCCTGTCGCATATGGCGCGCGCCTTTGTCGCCGCCACCGGCCGGGGACCGGAGGCGTTTCGTCGCAGCGGGGAATGAAAGCCACCGCCCCGCGCCCATAGGCGCAAGGCGTCATGGCGCAACCTTATTCGGCGCGCGGATCTTCGGGCAGGTCGTGATCGGGCCAGCCGTCGAACGCGTCCAGATCAGACTCGCTGTCTTCGTCATCGAAGCCCGCCTCAGGGGAACGACCCCGGAAGCCCTGCGCAATCACGAATTTCTCTGACGAATCCGAGCGGCTTGCCGGTGGTTTGACATTGGCGACCTTGCGGAAATGGCGCTTGAGCAGCGTCTGCATCTCGTTTTCCGCGCCACCCGCCAGAACCTTGGCGACAAAAGTGCCGCCGGGCTCGAGCACGTCGAAGGCGAAATCGGCAGCCGCCTCGACCAGCGCGACGATGCGCAGGTGATCGGTGCCCTTATGGCCTGACGAGGCCGCCGCCATATCCGACATGACAACATCCGCGCGCCCGCCGAGCCAGGCCTTGACCTGTTCATCCGCGCCTTCGGCCAGAAAATCGAGTTGGTGGATTTCCGCCCCGGCAATCGGCTCGACCTCTTGCAGATCGACGCCGAGCACCGTGCCGACGCGCTTGCCCGATTTCTCGCCAAGCGCATTGACCCGGCCGACCGCGACCTGACACCAGCCGCCGGGCGCACAGCCCAGATCGACCACGCGCGCGCCAGGCACGAGGAAGCGGTATTTGTCGTCCAGCTCAAGGATCTTGAAGGCAGCGCGCCCACGATAGCCCTCGCGCTTGGCGCGGGCGACATAGGGGTCGTTCAACTGCCGCTCAAGCCAGAGCGTGCTCGACAGCTTGCGCCCGCGCGCCGTCTTGACGCGCACGCGCAGGTCGCGCTGGCCCCGTCCCGATGTCCCCTTGCCCGTGCGGCTGCCGCCACCGGGTTTCTTGCCTTCAGCCATCAGGCCACTCCGTTCACACTTTCGGGTGCAAGGACACCGTCCTTGACCATCTGGGCATATAGCAGCCCCTCGCGCAGACCGCGATCGGCAACCGACAGACGCGTCGTCGGCCAGATCCGCATCAGGGTCTGCAAAATTGCCGCGCCCGACATGATGAGCGCATGACGCTCGCGCCCGATGCGGGGATCGGTGCGCCGCCCCTCGGGGCCGAGCATCAGATAATCGCGGATGACCCGGTCGATCTGGGTCGAGGTCATGGTCAAGCCATCGACCTTGGTGCGGTCATAGCGCTTGAGGCCAAGATGGCTCGCCGCGACCGTGGTCACCGTGCCCGAGGTGCCGATGATCTGGAACCCCTCCTCGGGCGCGCCCGCATTCACATAGGGCGCAAAGCTTTGCAGCATTTCCTCGAAATGCCAGGACATCAGCGCGAAGCGGCCCTGATCGTCCTCGACATCCTCGAATTGATCGCGCAACGTCGCCACGCCAAGCGGAACCGAGATCCAGTCAACCACCCGCGCACCGCCGGGCACCGGATCGCGAAAGCCATCGGCCAGCCGCATGATCGCGCGCGGACGCTCGGCCAGTTCGACATCTTCAAGATCGATCCAGACAAGCTCGGTCGAGCCGCCGCCGATATCGACGACAAGCAATTGCTCGGTCCGCTGGCTGACCAGCGGCGCGCAAGAGATGACCGCCAGACGCGCCTCTTCCTCGGCGCCGATCACCTCGATCGGCAGCCCGGTTTCGCGCCGGATCATACGCATGAAGTCGCGGCTGTTGCGCGCACGACGACAGGCCTCGGTTGCGACAAGCCGCATCCGAGTGACCTTGTGGATGTCGAGCTTGCGCCGACAGACCTGCAAGGCATGGACCGTCCGCGCCATGGAAGAGCGCGACAAGCGGCCAGACGCCTCTAGCCCATGCCCGAGCTGAACGGGCTTGGAGAAGCTGTCGACCACCTGAAACTGATTGCCCCGGGGACGGGCAATCAGCATCCGGCAACTGTTGGTGCCGAGATCGAGCGCAGCATATAGCTCGCCCTCCTCGACCGGGCGGGTGACGAAAGGCTCAACCGGTGTGTTCGGGAACGCGTCCGCACCCGCGGGACGCTTGGGCGTCATGACACACGCCCTCCGATTTCAAGTTGTAATAAAGGTAACGCTCTGCGCGCGCAGCTTCAAGAGGTCAGCTTGCAGCTTGGCACACCAAAGCGCGTGACGCAGGGGCTTCCCCCTTGAAAGCGGATGGGCTAATCCCTCGACCATGATCGTGATCCTTTCCTCCCTCATTGGCGCCGCCCTTGGCTGGCTCCGCGCCACCAAGCTGGACGGCAACCGCGCCGACCACGTCCAATATGCCTTTGGCTTCGGTCTGGCCTTTTCCATCATCGGCCTGATCCTTACCGTCATCGTCAGCCGGTACATCTGATGTTCCGCCCCTTTCTCGACAGTCTGCGCCGGCATGGAGTGCCTGCCAGCCTGCGAGAATATCTCGATCTTCTTGCGGGGATCGAGGCGGGGCTGTCGGATTGGTCGGTCGAGGACTTCTATCACCTTGCCCGCGCCACTCTGGTCAAGGACGAGGCCCATATCGACCGCTTTGACCGCGCGTTTTCAGAAAGCTTCGCGGGGCTCGACGAGGTGCCGGTCGAGGCTTTGGTCAATGAGACCACGATTCCCAAAGACTGGCTGGAGAAGCTCGCCGAAAAGCTGCTGACCCCCGAGGAGCGCGCGGCCATCGAGGGCCCCGGCAGTTTCGAGGAGCTGATGAAGCGGCTGCGCGAGCGGCTGGCCGAGCAGAAGGGTCGCCATCAGGGCGGCAACAAATGGATCGGCACGGCGGGCACCTCGCCTTTCGGGGCCTATGGTTACAACCCGGAAGGCGTGCGCATCGGCCAGGACGAAAGCCGCCACCGCCGCGCCGTGAAGGTCTGGGACAAACGCGAGTTTCGCGATTTCGACGATCAGGTCGCGCTTGGCACGCGCAATATCAAGGTCGCGCTGAAGCGGCTGCGCGAATGGGCGCGCCATGGCGCGGCCGAAGAGCTCGACCTGCCCGGCACGATCCGCGCCAGTGCCGAACATGGCTATATCGACGTCCAGACCCGGCCCGAGCGGCGCAATGCCGTGAAGGTCTTGCTGTTTTTGGATGTCGGCGGCTCGATGGATGATCACGCCCGGCTGGTCGACGAGCTCTTCTCGGCGGCGAGGAGCGAGTTCAAGCATCTCGAGCATTTCTATTTTCACAACTGCCTTTACGAGGCGGTGTGGAAGGACAACCGCCGCCGCTGGAACGAGACCGTCCCGACCTGGGACGTGCTGAACCGCTTTGGCCGCGACTATAAAGCGATTTTCGTCGGCGATGCCTCGATGTCGCCCTATGAGATCGCGGTGCCCGGCGGCGCCTCGGAGCATTGGAACCCCGAGCCCGGCGCGCTTTGGCTGCGCCGCGCCCGCGAGACCTGGCCCGATCATGTCTGGCTGAACCCCGTACCAGAACAGCATTGGCGCTATACCCAGTCGATCGAGATGATCTCCGAGATCTTTGACGCGCGGATGCAGCCTCTGACGCTTGAGGGGCTGACGCAGGCGATGCGCCTTCTTGGCTAAGCGCCCGGCCCGCTGCGCGGTTTTTTGGGTATTTGGGTGATGAAGAAAGCGCGGGCGTTTTGCCGCAATTGACGCGGCCGGAGGCGCGGCGGATAATCCGGACATGCTGCGCTATCTGCCTTTCCTTTTGATCGGGCTTTATCTTGCCGCGATGTGGTTTTTCTCGGCCTGGCGGCTGAAGCAGGAGCTGCACCGGAACTCGACCCCGCTGACCCATCCCCGGCTGACGCCGATGCTGGAGCGTTTGGGGCGGGCGATGGATCTGCCGCCGGTGCGCGCCCATGTTTATGAGGTCGCGCAAGTCAATGGGCTCGCCGCGCCGGATGGGCGGATTTTCCTGACGCGGGGCTTTCTCGACAAGCTCGATCAGGGGCAGGTTGACGAGGCCGAGCTTGCCTCGGTCATTGCCCATGAGTTGGGTCACGTGGCCCATGGTCATGCCCGCAGGCGCATGGTCGATTTCGCCGGGCAAAATGCCATCCGCATGGTTTTGGGCACGATGCTCAACCGCTTCGTGCCGGGGCTTGGCGGTTGGGTCGCCAATCTGGTCACGGTCGCGATCATTGCTCGCCTTTCGCGCGAGGATGAATATGAGGCGGATGCCTTTGCCTCGGCGCTGATGATCAAGGCGGGGCTTGGGACCGGGCCGCAAAAGAGCCTCTTTCGCAAGCTCGATGCGCTGGCCGGGGGACGGGCGAGCCTGCCTGCCTGGCAGATGTCGCATCCGCCGACCCCGCGCCGGATTGCCGCGATCGAAAAACTTGAAGAAAAATGGCGAAGCCTTTGACTTGTCGCAGCCGGGCTTTCGCCTATTGTGACATCAAACCGCACTTCAGCTGAGCGCCGATGACCCGTCCCTTCCGCCGCAGGGTCTTCTACCTTCCCGGCTATGATCCGATCCCTGCCCGTCGCTACCGCGAGCTTTACCGGCGCGAGGGGATCTTGCAGGCGGAGATCTCGGGCTATGGGCTGAGTTTCGGGCCAAGGCAGGAGCGGACGGGCTTTGGCTGGGGCGTTCTCGGGGCCTTCGAGGAAGGTCTGACTGAAACCGAGGTCGAGGTTCTGGTCTGGGCCGATCTGGTCCAAGCCTCGATGGGCCAGTCGATTGCCGCGACCTATGGCCAGCTGTGGCGCACGGCCAAGGTCTATATCGGCTCGGGCGCGATCTTCCGGCTGATGCGGCTGCGCAAGGGGCCGGTGATTGCGGCGCTTTATCCGCTGGTCGTGCTGATCTTGCAGGCTCTGGTCGCGCTGACCTTGGCGCTGGTGCTTGGCGCGCTGGCAGGTGCGGCTGTGGTCTGGCTGATGCGCGGGCTCGCCCCGGCGCAGGGCTGGCTTCATCTGCCCCTTGCGGTTGCGCTTGGCGTGCCCTTGGCGATCCTGATCTTTCGGCAGGTGCTGCGCTTTTGGCAAAGGATCGATGGCCGACTTTTCGCCTATTACCTGATGCATGATTATGCCTTTACCGCCCATCTCGGCGGGGCCTATCCGCCGGCATTGGAAACGCGGCTGGCTTATTTCCGGGATCGGATTGCCCGCAGTCTTGCCGGGGATTGGGATGAGGTGCTGGTCGTCGGCCATTCCTCGGGTGCCTATCTCGCGGTCTCGGTTCTCGCCGATCTGCTGCGGGCGGAGCCGCGGCGCGAGGACGGGCCTGCGCTCGGGCTGTTGACGCTTGGCCATGTTGTGCCAATGGCGAGCTTCCTGCCCAAGGCCGCGCGGCTGCGCGCCGATCTGCACGATCTGGCCGCCGCGCCGGGGCTGACTTGGGTCGATGTGACCGCGCCGGGAGATCCCTGCTCGTTCGGGCTCTGCGATCCGGTGGCGGTTTCGGGCGTCGCGCCGCCCGACCCGCGCGGGCCGCTGGTTCTTTCGGCGGCCTTCACGCAAACCCTCTCGCCCGAGATGCGGCGCGCCTTGCGCGGTCATTGGTTCCGGCTGCATTTCCAATATCTGCACGCCTTCGACCGGCCCGGAGATTACGATTACTTCGCCATCACCGCCGGGCCCCTGACCTTGGCCGCGCGCTTTTCCGGGCGCGCGCCCTCGCCCGGGCGGATCGTCACGCCCGCGAATCGCTATACCTCAAGGGCCGTGCGATGATCCCGCCGAAGCCCCCTGCTCGCAGCGGCAAGCCCTCGCTCTGGCGCTTCATCCGCGATTTCCGCCGCGATATCCTGTCGGCGCAATCGGGCAAGCTTTACCGCGCCTGGATGGCCGAGTTCAAAAGCCCGCTCATCCACAGTTTCACCTGCAATGATCCGGCGCTGCTCGATCTGATCTTGAAAAAGCGCCCGCTGGATTTCCCGAAATCGGGGCGGATGGCGGCGGGGCTGACACCGCTTCTGGGCAATTCGAGCTTCATCTCGAATGGCGAGACCTGGCGGCATCAGCGCCGCATCATCGACCCGGCCTTCGAGGGTGGCCGCCTGCGCGAGGCCTTTCCGGCCATGCTGGCGGCCTCGGATGCAGCAGTGGCCCGGATCGCGCCTTTGGCCACGGGCCATGAGATCGACATCGAGCCCGAGACCGCCCATGTCGCCGCCGATGTGATTTTCCGCACGCTCTTTTCACTGCCGATCGAGGATGAGACCGCGAGCGGGGTGTTCACCGCCTTCCGCGCCCATCAGGACGCCCAGCCCATGGTCAATCTGGGTGGGCTGATGGCGCTGCCGCGCTGGCTGCATTTCCACTCGCGCCGGACCAAACGGACGGCCAAGCATATCCGGGGCCTGATCGAGCGGCTGGTGCGCGCGCGTGCCGGGCAGATTGCGGTGGGCACGGCCCCCGATGATCTCGCGACCAAGATCATGACCACGCCGGACCCGGAAACCGGCACGCGCTTCACCGAGGTCGAGATGGTGAACGAGGTCGCGACCTTCTTTCTCGCCGGGCATGAGACGGCGGCCTCGGCCTTGGCCTGGTCGCTTTACCTGCTCTCGCAAAGCCCCGAATGGCAGGACCGGGTCGCAGCCGAGCCTGAGGTGCGCGATTTCGGCGGCATCCGCAACCTTGGCGCGGCGCGCGCGGTCTTTCGCGAGGCCTTGCGGCTTTATCCGCCGGTCGCCATGACCGTGCGCGAATGCAAACATGCCGAGACTTTGCGCGACCGCCAAGCGCCCAAGGGCGCGCAGCTGGTGATCTCGCCCTTCCATATCCACCGCCACGAGCGGCTCTGGGACAACCCGGACGGTTTCGATCCGGCGCGCTGGGAGACGGAAAACGGCAAGGCCTGTCAGCGCGACGCCTTCCTGCCCTTCTCGGCCGGGCCGCGCGCCTGTCCGGGGGCGGGATTTGCGATGATCGAGGGGCCGCTTTTGCTCTCGGCCCTGGTGCGCGCCTATCACATCGCGCCGGGACAAGAGGTGCCGGTGCCGGTCATGCGGCTGACCTTGCGGGGCAAGGGCGGGATCAGGCTGAAGCTGATCCCGCGTCAGGCTTAAAGCCGGTAGATATCCGAGAATTTCGCCTCGAGATAATCCAGCAAGGGCTTTTCGCTGACCGAGGCGCCGGTGGCGCGTTCAATCAGCTCGCGCGGCTCGTAAAGGCCGCCATGTCGCTGCATGTTCTCGCGCAGCCATTCGATCCCCGGTGCGGCATCGCCGCGCGCCAGCGAGGCGTCGAGATCGGGCACTGCCTCGCGCATCGCGGTGTTCAGGCAGCCCGCATAGACATTGCCCAGAGCATAGGTCGGGAAATAGCCGAAAAGCCCGACCGCCCAATGGACATCCTGCAAGACGCCATGTGCCGGGCGATCGACCGCCACGCCGAAATCCTTGAGGAAGCGCGCGTTCCACGCCTCGACCAGATCCTCGACGCCCAGCCGGCCCGAGACCAGATCGCGCTCGAGATCAAAGCGCAGCATGATGTGGAGGTTATATTGCACCTCGTCGCTCTCGGTGCGGATATAGCCCGGGGTCACGCGGTTGACGGTGGCGTAGAAATCATCCGGATTGTCGATCTCGATCCCGTCGAAGGCATCGGTCATGCGCTGATGCAGCCAGCCGGTAAAGGCCCGGCCGCGGCCCATCTGGTTCTCGTAGATCCGGCTTTGGCTTTCATGCGCGCCCATCGAGACGCCGCGCCCCAGCGGCGTGAAGGCGTAATCCTCGTCGATGCCAAGCTCATAGCTCGAATGGCCGGTCTCGTGGATGGCCGAGTAGAGGCAGTTGAAGGGATCGGTTTCGACGACGCGGGTGGTGATGCGGCTGTCCTGCCAGCGCCCCGAGCTGAAGGGATGGACGGCCAGATCCATGCGGCCCCGGCTCCAGTCATAGCCAAAGGCGGTGGCGCAGGTGCGCGCGAGCCGCAGCTGGGTTTCTTGCGGGAAGTCGCCCGTCAGTCCCTTCGGCCGGAATTCGGTGCCAAGGATGTCCTCGCGCAGCGCGACCAGTCGCGGCCGCATCGCATCGAACAGCGCCGAGATTTCGGCCTGAGTCGCGCCCGGCTCGTAATCATTGAGCAGCGCGTCATAAAGATCGCCGCCCTCGGCCAGCGCCGCCGCCTCTTCGCGCTTGAGAGCAAGCACATCATGCAGCGTCGGCAGGAAGTCCTCGGGGGCTTCCTTGGCGCGCGCATCGGCCCAAATGCCCTGCGAGAGCGAGGTCACCCGCGCAAGTTCGGTCGCCAGACGCGCCGGGATCTTGCTGGCGCGGTGGAAGTCGCGTGCCACCAACTGGGTAATCCGCTCTTCGACCTCGTTTTGCGGACGTGCGGCGTCAAGCCATTCGCCCAGACGCGGATCGGTGCGGCGCTCATGCAGCACGGCCTCGATTGCGGCGAGCTCTTCGGCGCGCTGTTCGGTCGCGCCGCGCGGCATCACCGTTTCCTGATCCCATCCCAGCCGTTCGGCGACTGCGGACAGCGCCTCGGTCTGGCGCTGGAAGGCAAGCAGATCGTCGAAAGCGCTCATCGGATGGTCCCCCTCACGGATGTTTCATAAGGATAGCACGCATTGAAGCGCGCGCGAATGATCAGTGAGAGCAGCGCGATCGCGCCGACCTGATGGGTCAGGGCGAGATGAAGCGGCGAGGCATGCATGACATTGGCAATCCCGAGCGCGACCTGCAGCAGCACCATGGCGAGCATCAGGCTGAAGGCGCCGCGCGTCACCGGATGGGGCGATTTGCGCGAGCGCAGCCAGACGACGACGGCAAAGATGAAGACGAGATAGCCCGCCATGCGGTGGATGAACTGCACCAGAGCCGGGTTCTCGAAGAAGTTGCGCCAGCCAAGGCTCGCGTCCCAGATCGCCGAGGGGATCCACTCGCCGCCCATGGTCGGCCAGCCGGTATATTGGCGGCCCGCGTCAATCCCCGCGACCAGCGCGCCGATGAGGATTTGCAGGAAGGCCAGATGCATGAGCCCGGTCGACATGCGGAAGAGCTTGCCCTCTCCGGCGCGGCGCGCGCGCATCAGCTGCGCCTCGGGGCGCGACAGCAAAAGCGCGAACCAGACGATCAGGCCGAGGATCAGGAAGGCGATGCCCAGATGGGTCGCGAGCCGGTAGGAGGCCACGCGCAAAAGCGGCGAGCCGTCCAGCCCAGAATGGACCATCCACCAGCCAATCGCGCCCTGAAGCCCGCCAAGCGCCCCCAGCGACAACAGTCGCCCCGTCCAGCCGGTCGGAATGCGGCGGGTGGCGAGAAAGCCGAAAAAGCCCAAGGCCCAGACCAGACCGATGGCGCGGCCCAGCTGGCGGTGCGACCATTCCCACCAATAGATCTGCTTGAACTCGTCGACCGTCATCGTCGCGTTCACTTCCTTGAACTGCGCGGTCTGCTGGTATTTCTGGAATTCGTCCTGCCAGGCCGCCGGATCGCTTGGCGGCAGCGCGCCGGTGACCGGGCGCCATTCGGTGATCGACAGCCCCGAGCCGGTCAGCCGCGTCGCGCCGCCAAGCGCGATCATCGCCGCGACCATGACGAACATCACGATCAACCACGCCCGGATCGCCTTGCGCGCCCCTTTCGGCTGGGTATCGATCATGCCGCCCTGCGGCGCGGGCGCGCTTGGGCTTGCTTCAGAGACGTCCTGAAAGACGGGGCGTTTGGCCATGGCTGGTCCCTCGATGAAAACCGCGCGGGAGAGTGGGAGCTCGCGCGGGAAAGGTCAATTGCGACGAATGAGCTGGCGCAACATGCCGTGGAAGATCTGGGCATCGGCGCGCGTCAGCGGCAGGCGCGACCACAGATTTCGGAGCGTGAGCTTCATCACCGGCGCTTTTTCGGCGGGAAAGAAGAAACCGGCCTCGTCAAGGCGGCTTTCCCAATGATCGGCGAGCTTCTCGATCTCGAGCCGGGTCGCGGGGACCTCGGCATCGGGACGGCGGCCATGGGGGGCGGGCTCGGCCGGCAGGCGACCGCGCGACCATTCATAGCCGTTCAAAAGCACCGCTTGCCCCAGATTGAGCGAGGGGAAATCCGGATTGACCGGCACGGTAATGATCGCATTGGCGCGCGCGACATCGTCGTTTTCAAGACCAGCGCGCTCGGGGCCAAAAATGATCGCGATCTTTTCGCCGACCGCGGTCCGGGCATGGGCGTCAGCCATCGCGGTTTCGGGCGTCAGCACGGGCTTTGTCATCTCGCGACCGCGCGCAGTCGTGGCATAGCAATAATCCACGTCATGCATCGCCTCGGCGAGGGTCGGGAAAACCTGCGCCTGATCAAGCACCTTGCCCGCCGCCCCCGAGGCCATCGCAATGGCGCGCGCATTGGGCCAGCCGTCGCGCGGATCGACAAGGCGCATCCGGGTCAGGCCGAAATTCAGCATGGCGCGGGCCGCCGCGCCGATGTTTTCGCCCATCTGCGGGCGCACGAGAATAATGACGGGTTCCATATGCCGCGCCATACGCCTCAACAGCGGCACTGGCAAGCGGGCCGCGCCTGCGCTATCTGCATGTGACAAATCGACGACCGAGGGTGAAAGCCATGACCGAAGAAACCAACGCGCCGCAGCTTTACCTGACAACCCCGCTCGGGGCCTCGGCTGAGACGCTCGGGCCGCTGCTGGCCGATGTGCTGGACCGTTTTCCCGTGGCATGCCTGCGCATTCCCGGCAATGGCACCGAAGAAGATCTGGGCCGCATCGCCGATCTGGTGCGCGAGATCGCCCATGCCCGCGACGTGGCCGTGGTGATCGAGGACCATGTCCAGCTTGCGCTGCGCCACGGGCTCGACGGGGTCCATCTGACCAAGGGCGCCCGCAAATTGCGCGATGCCCGCAAAGATCTCGGCGCGGATGCGATCATCGGCGCCTTCTGCGGCAATTCGCGCCATGAGGGCATCAATGCCGCCGAAGCCGGAGCCGATTACGTCAGCTTCGGCCCGGTGGGCAAAACCGCGCTCGGTCAGGGCGAGACCGCCGAGATTGATCTCTTTTCCTGGTGGTCCGAGATGATCGAAGTTCCGGTCGTCGCCGAAGGCGCGCTGACGCCCGAGCTGATCGAAGCCTTCTCGCCGGTCTCGGATTTCATCGCGCTCGGGCCGGAAATCTGGTCGGCAGAGGATCCCGTCGCGGCTCTGGCCGCGCTCTGGCGCTGATCCGACTTTGCCCCGGACAGGCGGGCTGATCCAGCACAGGCTGGGCCCGCCCGCTCTCGCGCCACTTGCTCTTGTCCCCTCCCCGCCCTAAAGGCTTGCCATGACCCAGCATCAGCGCCTTCTCATCATCGACTTCGGCTCTCAGGTGACGCAGCTTATCGCGCGCCGCCTGCGTGAGCTGAACATTTACTGCGAAATCCACCCGTTCAACGCCGTGGACGACGCCTTCCTGCGGGACTTCGCCCCGCAGGCCGTGATCCTGTCCGGCGGCCCCGGCTCGGTTCCCGCCGAAGGCAGCCCGCGCGCCCCCGCGCTTGTGTGGTCGCTTGGCGTGCCGCTTCTGGGCATCTGCTACGGCCAACAGCTGATGATGGATGCGCTTGGCGGCAAGGTCGAAAGCGGCCTGCACGCCGAATATGGCCGCGCCTTCGTGCAACCGGCCACCGGGCACACTGCCGACGGCATCTTCGCGGGCCTCTTTGACGGCGGTCAGGAAGAAGTCTGGATGAGCCACGGCGACCGCGTCACCAAGATCGCGGACGGGTTCGAGGTCATCGGCATCTCGCCCAACGCCCCCTTCGCTATTGTTGCCGACGAAACGCGCAATTTCTACGGCGTCCAGTTCCACCCCGAGGTCCACCACACCCCGAACGGCAAGCGCCTGCTGGAAAACTTCACCCGCCTTGCAGGCTTCACCGGCGACTGGACCATGGCCAGCTATCGCGGCGAGGCGATCCGCAAGATCCGCGAACAGGTCGGCGACAAGCGCGTGATCTGCGGTCTTTCGGGCGGCGTTGACAGCTCGGTCGCGGCCGTGCTGATCCACGAAGCGATCGGCGACCAGCTCACCTGCGTCTTCGTCGATCACGGTCTTCTGCGGCTCAACGAGGCCGAGGAAGTCGTCACGATGTTCCGCGACAATTACAACATCCCGCTCATCCATGCCGATGAATCCGAGATGTTTCTGGGTGCGCTCGAAGGCGTCACCGACCCCGAGGTCAAACGCAAGACCATCGGCAAGCTCTTCATCGACGTGTTCCAGAAATACGCCAATGAGATCGAGGGCGCGGAATTCCTCGCCCAAGGCACGCTCTACCCTGATGTCATCGAAAGCGTCAGCTTTGCAGGCGGCCCCTCGGTCACGATCAAATCGCACCACAATGTCGGCGGCCTGCCCGAGAAAATGGGCCTGAAGCTGGTCGAGCCCTTGCGCGAGCTCTTCAAGGACGAGGTCCGCGCTTTGGGGACCGAGCTGGGCCTGCCCGCGAAATTCATCGGCCGCCACCCCTTCCCTGGCCCGGGTCTGGCGATCCGCTGCCCGGGAGAAGTGACGCGCGAAAAGCTCGACATCCTGCGCCAAGCCGATGCGGTCTTCATCGACCAGATCCGCAAACACGGGCTTTACGACGACATCTGGCAGGCCTTCGTGGCCATCCTGCCGGTCCGCACCGTCGGCGTGATGGGCGACGGGCGCACCTATGATTTCGCCTGCGCTTTGCGCGCGGTGACCTCGGTCGATGGGATGACGGCGGATTACTACCCCTTCACCCACCAGTTCCTCGGCGAGACCGCAACGCGGATCATCAACGAGGTCAAGGGCATCAACCGTTGCACCTATGACATCACCTCGAAGCCGCCGGGCACGATCGAGTGGGAGTGAGCCGAGGGGCATGATCGGCGCCCGCTGATCGTATGCGAGAGACCGACCGCCAGAGACCGAAAGGCTCTGGCGGTTGCATTTCGCCCCTACGTCATCTTGCAAAGCCGGTTGCCAATCGCAAAGCTTTGCGCGATCCGCAACGAAAGTCGCTCTTTCGCCTGCCGGGGCTGTCGCGCATCACCATGGAAAGGCTGCGCTTCGCGCCGGAAATGTGACAAGCTGCTTTATCCCAAGTTCATTCAGCCGATTAGAGAGTTATGCAGACCACCAGCTCCCCTGTCGTCGCAGACGGCGCGACCTCGCCCGGCCACGGCATGATCCGGCTGACCGGAACGCTCTCGGCCTCGAGCCTTTCTGAGGCCGAGACCATTCGCTCGCATCTGCCCAAACATATCAGCCTCAGCCGACACGAACCCGGCTGCCTACGCTTCGACGTTGTCCAAACCGACGACCCTTTCGTCTGGGCGCTGGACGAGCTGTTCATCGACGACGCGGCTTTCGCGGCGCATCAGGCGCGGACGAGCGCCAGCGAATGGGGCGACAAGACGCGTGGAATAGCGCGTGATTTCAAGAAGCTGGATGCGATTATTCAGATCCGGGAAGAACTTTCCACGGATATCCCCCAGACCCTGACCCTGCTTGCGGAAACCTTCGACGGCGTCGATGAGGCCCGCGTGGTGCAGATGCTGCGCGAGGATGGCGATCTTGAGGTCTCGCTGGTCGCGGAAGCCGGGGGCGCCATTCTCGGCCATACCGCGCTCTCGCCGCTGCAATCCGAGCGCCCGGCGCTGGCACTCGCGCCGCTGGCGGTTTTGCCGCGTGCGCAGGGCCATGGCATCGCCTCGGCGCTGGTGCGCGAAGCGATCCGCCGCGCCGGGGATCGCATCGTCGTCGTGCTGGGCGAGCCCGATTTCTATTGCCGCTTCGGCTTCCAGCCGGTGAATTGGGAATCGCGCTATGCCGGTCCCTTCCTGCAAGCGGTCGGCCCCGAACTGCCCGAGCGGATGCGCATTACTCATGCCCCGGCCTTTTCCTGCCTCGCCTGAGCGCCTGAAACCGCTCAGACGCTTGGAGCGAGCGGAGGGGATTTAGGGCGCGGGTTGCAGAATGGTGAACTCGACGCGGCGGTTCTTTTGCCGCCCCTCTGGATCATCGCTTCCGTCAGTATGTTCATTCGGGGCGACCGGCTCGGCCTCGCCATGGCCCTCGGTGGTCATGCGCCCAGCCGCGACCCCGTCCTCTGAAAGCCACGCCTTGACCGAGGCCGCGCGGCGATCCGACAGCGCGAGGTTATAGGCGTCCGAGCCCTTGGAATCGGTATGGCCCGCAATCACGACCGGGGCCGTGGAAAAGGCGTCGAGCAGTTCGGCCAGCCGGTCCAGCACCGGCTCGGCATCGCTGCGGATCTCGGCGCTGTCGAAATCGAAGAGCACATCTCCGGGCAGGCTGACGATGATCTTGCCGCCCTCCTCACGCGCCCCGAATTCCGTGAGCAAAGCATCGGCCTTGTCCCGCATCTCGCTGCGCACCTCAGAAAGCCGCATCCGCGAGCTCATCCCGCTTGGGGTCAGGCCGCTTTCCTGCGAAACGGCCGCGAGATGGGAGACGGGGCCGCCAGCCTGCCGCTTCATATGGCTCGCCTGCCCGCCCAAGGACGCGCTGCTGCGCAAGAGCAGGAAAAAGCCCGGACGCGCCGCTGTCAGCGGGCGTGTCTCGGGCGCGGGAGATGCCGAGACCAGCGGCGCAAGATCGCTTTGATCCCCGCCCTTGGTCAATGTGCTGCCGCCGGTTTGGCGCACCAGCTGCGACGCGCCCAAAGAGCGCGGGCTTAGATGTGAGGGCTGAGCGCCAATCGGCGTCCCGGTGAATTCGACGCTATAGGCAAGGGCCGCAACCGGCAGCAGCGCCGCCCCGAAGAGCGCGCCCCAGCGGATCATTGCGCCGCCTTGAGATCAAGCGTCAGCGTCAGGCCGGGGGCGGCGATGTCATCGCCCTTGCGGCCCTCGTTCATCACCAGCTTCACGCTGTCGGTGCCCTCGGGAATGACGCCGGGAAAGACGAGATCGCCTTCCAGCGTCTCGCCCTCGGCAATCGCCAGATTGGGATTGTCGGCAATCGCGCGCAGCATCAGGCGCTGACCGTCGGGCAGTTCGAGAAAGGTCGGATCATCCGTCATCTGGACCGAGCCCGAATCGCCGTCATAGGACAGGGTCACATTCAGCACGGTCGCATCGGTGCCGACGGTCACCTTCTTGACGCGGAGCAGAACGCCCTCGGGGACAGAGACCTGCCCGCCCTTGATCTCGAAGACCGTATCGGCCTGAGCGACAAGCGGAAAGGCGGCGGCGAAAAAGGCGGCAGCGATCAGGGCGCGCATCGAAAATCCTCGTGCAATGGGCCGAAAGGGCCTGGAACTGCGGCGAGTTTTCGCAGGCCCGGCGGCGCCTGCAAGGGCCGCCGCGCACCGATCAGGGCGCAGCGGCGGGGATTTGCCTAATTCGCGCGAAGGCTCATTCGCCGCTGGCGCCGAGGTCGTCTTCCGGCTGCGGCAGGCGCAAGCGAACACGTTTGACGCGACGTGGATCGGCTTCGACCACGTCGATCTCGGCCCCCGATTCCAGTCGAATCACCTCGCCCTTGACCGGCACGCGTCCGGTCAGCGTGAAGATCAGACCGCCGAGCGTGTCGACATCCTCTTCCTCTTCCTCGGGCGAGAGGCGCAAGCCGGTGACGCTTTCGACATCTTCGAGCGGCGCGCGCGCCTGAATGAGCCATTGCCCGGGCTTTTCGGCAATCCAGAGATCGCCCTCGACCTCGTCATGTTCGTCGTCGATCTCGCCCACGACCTGCTCGATCAGATCCTCGATCGTGACCAGCCCGTCAACGCCGCCATATTCGTCGATGACCAGAGCCATATGGATGCGCTTTTGCTGCATCTGCTGCAACAGCACCGCCAGTGGCATCGAGGGGGGCACATAAAGCAGCGGCCGCAGCATCGGACGAAGCGCGAATTGCGCCGGAGCCTGCGCGCCAAAGCCGTATTTCAGCGCGAGATCCTTGAGATGGATCAGCCCGAGCGGCGTGTCGAGCGTGCCGCGATAGACCGGGATCCGGGTAAAGCCCTGCTCGCGGAAATGCGCGACCAGTTCGGGCAGAGCGATATCGACCGGCACGGCCATGATCTCGGCCTTGGGGATGGCGACATCATCGACGCGCAACCGGCGCAGGTTCAGCAGGCCGGGCACGGCACTCGCCGAAGCCCCACCCGCAGCGGGCCGTTCGGCTGCATCATTGTCGGAATCGGCGCCCCCGAAGGCGCCGAAAATGCGGCCCAGAAAACCGCGCGACTGAGGCAGGTCGCGCCCGTCGCCTCCTTCACTCTCGGCCCATGTGGCCGGGTCTGCGGAAACGGGCGTGTCAGGACTTCGGTCGCTGCTCATCTTTCATACTCAAGATAGGGATCGGGGATATCGAGTTTGCGGAGAATTTCGCGCTCGGCGTTCTCCATCGTCTCGGCGTCGGAATCGTCGATATGGTCGTAACCCGCCAGATGCAGCGTCGCATGGACGAGCAGATGGGTGACGTGATCGGCGAAGGGTTTGCCCTGCTCGGCGGCTTCGCGCAGGCAGGTGTCATAAGAGATCGCGATATCGCCGAGCTCGGGCGACGGCGGGAACTCGGGCTTGTCGCCGGGCGCGTGATCGGCAAAGTCGCTCGAGGGCCAGGACAGCACATTGGTCGGCTTGGCCTTGCCACGAAACTCGGCATTGAGACCGGCGATGCGCGCGTCATCGCAGCCCAGAACCACGATTTGCAGATCGGGCAGCTGCATCCAGCTTCCGACCGCCTTGGCCGCGCGGGCCGAGAGGTCGAGAAGCTCGGCGTCGAGCCAGCGATCATCCTCGATCACCAGTTCGACCGCGTCAAAGGCCGCCTGCGAGCCCTCATAGGAATCGGAGGCCATCACGCCCGCTCCCTGTCGCTATGATCGCGGCGTGGCGTGCGATAGCCGCGCTCTTCGCGCGGCTCGCCACGTTCAAGTGCTGCGGCGCTGTCGGAATCATAGGCCTCGATGATGCGCGCGACGAGATGGTGGCGCACGACATCCTTGGCGGTGAAATAGGAAAAGCCGATGCCTTTGATATCCTTGAGCAAACGCTCGGCCTCGACCAGACCCGAGGTGACGCCGCGCGGCAAGTCGATCTGGGTGCGGTCGCCGGTGATGACCATGCGCGAGCCCTCGCCCAGACGGGTCAGGAACATCTTCATCTGCATGGTCGTGGCGTTTTGCGCCTCATCAAGCACGACGAAGGCATTCGACAGCGTGCGGCCGCGCATGAAGGCAAGCGGCGCGATCTCGATGCGCTTTTCCTCCATCAGCTTCTGCATCTGCTTGCCGGGCAGAAAGTCGTTCAGCGCGTCATAGAGCGGCTGCATATAGGGATCGACCTTCTCCTTCATGTCGCCGGGCAGGAAGCCCAGACGCTCGCCCGCCTCGACGGCGGGACGCGAAAGGATGATCTTGTCGACATGGCCGCCGATCAGCATGGTCACGCCTACGGCGACCGCCAGATAGGTCTTGCCGGTGCCTGCAGGCCCGATGCCGAAAGCCATTTCATTGGCGAAGAGCGAGCGGACATAGTCCTTTTGCGCATCCGTGCGCGGCTCGACCGTCTTTTTGCGGGTGCGCAGCTCGATATTGCCATGCTGGAACATCTCCAGCTGCTCGGCGGGCGTGCGATGGTCATCGGCCTGATCCGGCCCCATGCGCAGGGCGGAATCGACCTCGGCCAAGGTCACCGGACGGCCCTGTTCCAGCCGGGCATAGAGGCCGCGCAAGACATGCTCGGCCTCTTTCTGCGCCTCGGCCTCGCCGACGACAGCAAGCAGGTTGCCGCGCCGCAGGATATGGACCTTAAAGCCCTGCTCAATGCGGGCAATGTGGCGGTCGTGAGGACCGCACAGCTCGATCAGCAGGCGATTGTCGGGAAATTCGATCAGCGTTTCGCCAGTGGCGACGCTCGTGTCAGGCTGTGGGGACTGGCCCAAATTCTTCTCCGAAAGGAAGGGAGCATATAACAGATGGTGGCAACCCGATGGGATTCGCACAAGGGGGCGCAAGGCCAATTCCGCGCAAATCCTTCTCTGGACAGGAAAGTTTCATCTAACTGTCACACGGATTTCAGTCATTCCCGCCATTGGCCGAGAATAAAATCATGCAGATAGTCGTCCGGGGCGTCATCCATCTCATGCAAGGGGCCGTGCCAGCGGATGCGGCCTTTGTCAAGCAGGGCTACATGATCGGCGATCGAGCGCACGGAAGTCATGTCATGGGTGATGGTGATCGCGCTCGCCCCGCTTTCCTCGACAATGCCCCGGATGAGGGCATTGATCCGCGCCGCCCGGATCGGGTCGAGCCCGGTGGTCGGCTCGTCGAAAAAGATCACCGCCGGGTCGGCGGCAATGGCGCGGGCGAGCCCGGCCCGCTTGCGCATCCCCCCCGAGAGCGCCGCCGGCATCAGATCGGCAACCTCGGGCCCCAGACCGACGCGGGCGAGCTTTTCGAGCGCAATCCGGCGCGCCTCGGCGCGCGGCAGGGTCTTGAGCAGGCGAAAGGCCACGTTTTTCCAGACCGGCAGGCTGTCGAAGAGCGCGGCGTTTTGAAACAGCATCCCGAAGCTGTCGAGAAAGGCCGTGCGATGGGCGCCGACCAGCGGCGCGCCGCGAAACAGGATCTCGCCCGCCTCTGGCGTTTCGAGCCCGAGGATCGTGCGCATCAGCACAGATTTCCCGGTGCCCGAACCGCCGATGACGACCAAGCTGCCGCCCTCCTCAAGATCGAGGTCGATGCCATCGAGGACAGGTTTGCCACCGAAGCTTTTCTTCAACCCGCGAATGGTGAGAAGCGGCGCCATCAGAAAAAGAGCCCCGTCAGGATGAAGTTTGCGGCCAGAATGCCGATAGAGGCCGCGACGACTGCATTGGTCGTGGCCCGGCCAACGCCCGCCGCGCCCCCGGCGGCGCTCATCCCGAACCAGCAGCCCGAGGTTGCGACAATCAGCCCGAAGACCGCGCCCTTGAGCAGCCCCGAGACCACGTCCCAGCTTTGCAAAAAGGCGAAGCTGTTGTTGAGATAGGTGGCCGAGTTGAAGCCAAGCGCATTCACGCCGACCAGCCAGCCGCCCATGATGCCGATGATATCGCCAACCGCAACCAGCACCGGCACGGTCAGGATCGCGGCCCAAAGGCGCGGCGAGACCAGCCATTTCATCGGATCGCTCGACAGGGTGACGAGCGCGTCAATCTGCTCTGACACGCGCATCGTGCCAAGCTCGGCGGCAATCGCTGAAGCCACGCGGGCCGCGACCATAAGCCCGCCCAGAACCGGGCCAAGCTCGCGCGCCATGCCGATGGCAACCACGGCGGGCACCACGTCAGAGGCCTGAAAACGCTCGCCGCCGGAATAGATCTGCAAGGCCAAGGCCGCGCCAGTGAACAGCGCGGTCAGCCCGACCACCGGCAGCGAGAGCCAACCGATCTGAAGGATCTGCCGCCCCAAAAGCCCGGGCGCGAGCGGAAAGATCCCGGCCAGACCGCGCGCCAGAAAAAGCGAGACGCGCCCGGTGGCGCGGATCAGCCCCAGCGTGGCGCGTCCGGTCAGCCGGATCAGATTCACCGCCAGACCCGGGAGTAGCGCCGCCCGAGCGAGGTCAGGATTTCATAGCCGATCGTGCCCGCAAGCTTGGCCAGATCATCGACCCCCTGCTTGGCGTTCAAAAGCTCAAGCTCAGCCGGAACCACGGCGAGATCGGTGACATCGACGGTGATCAGATCCATCGAGACGCGCCCGATCATCGGCACCGCCGTCTCGCCCGCCCAGAAGTTGACGCCCTTGCCGGTCAGCGCGCGCGGCAGGCCATCGGCATAGCCCGCAGCCAAGGTTGCAATCTTGCTCGGGCGGGTCGCGGTCCAGCTATAGCCATAGCCAACCGACTCGCCCGGCTGCAGTTCGCGGGTCTGGATCACCGGGATCGAGAGCGTCACCACCGAGGCGGCGGTCAGGAAGGGCTCGGCGCCATACATGCCGACGCCGCAGCGCACGAGATCGAAATGGAACTCCGGCCCCAGCAGGATGCCGCCGGTCGCGGCCAGCGCGCGCGGCACGTCGAGCCCGTCGGTCATGGCACGGAAGGCGGCAAGCTGAGCGGCATTGGCCGCGTGATCGGGCTCATCGGCGCAGGCGAGATGCGACATCACGAGAACCGGACCTGCTGCCACGGCCTCAGCGCGGACGGCAGCCCATTCGCCGGGCTCGAAGCCAAGCCGGTTCATGCCGCTGTCAAGCTGGATGCCAAACGCGCCTTTTGGACGCAAAGCGCGGTCGCGGAAGAATTGCGCCGGGCTATTGAGCATCGGGATGAGGCCGGTCAGGTCCTCGCCCTCCATATGCCCCGAGAGCACCATGATGCGCGCGTCATCAGGCAAATGCGGCCGCAGCTCGCGCCCTTCCGAGGCGACCGCGACGAAGAAGTCGCGCGCCCCTGCCGCATAGAGTGCGGGGGCGACCTTCGCCGCGCCAAGCCCGTAGGCATCCGCTTTCACCACCGCTCCCGGACGCGCAGCAGGCGCGCGCGCGGCAAGCGCTTTCCAATTGGCCACGAGGGCCGAAAGATCAATCATCAGTCCCATGCCGCTCGCATGAACCCGGACCCGGCGGGCGTCAAGGGTTTTAAGCGGCGCGGGCTGTGAACCGCCCTGCCCCACGGCGTTCGGATGCGACTGAAGTCGTTTAACGTTTTTGCAAATTTGCAGGATCTCTGGCAGCTTTAATTTGCAAATTTTCTGCTTTGCGCTTCCGACTGCGAATTTTGCGGGTTACACAGGCAAAAGCCGAGTGGAGGGCCCGATGAAGGACA
This sequence comes from Paracoccus aminophilus JCM 7686, assembly GCF_000444995.1. Lineage (NCBI taxonomy): Bacteria > Pseudomonadati > Pseudomonadota > Alphaproteobacteria > Rhodobacterales > Paracoccaceae > Paracoccus > Paracoccus aminophilus. The sequence goes on from NC_022041.1 coordinate 1,949,777, forward strand.
TTCTGGACGAACTGGACAAGCGTCGCCGCGAGGCCCGTCTTGGCGGTGGGCAGCGTCGCATCGACGCGCAACATGCGCGCGGCAAGCTGACCGCCCGCGAGCGGATCGAGCTGCTTCTCGATGAAGGCAGCTTCGAGGAGTTCGACATGTTCGTCCGCCATCGCTCGACCGAATTCGGCATGGAGGCCGAGCGCCCCTATGGCGACGGTGTCGTGACCGGCTGGGGCACGATCAACGGCCGCATGGTCTATGTCTATTCGCAGGATTTCACCGTCTTCGGCGGCTCGCTGTCGGAAACCCATGCCCAGAAGATCTGCAAGATCATGGATATGGCGATGCAAAACGGCGCTCCGGTGATCGGGCTCAACGATTCGGGCGGTGCGCGCATTCAGGAAGGCGTGGCCTCGCTTGCGGGCTATGCCGATGTTTTCCAGCGCAACGTACTGGCCTCGGGCGTGATCCCGCAGATCTCGGTTATCATGGGCCCTTGCGCGGGTGGCGCGGTCTATTCGCCCGCCATGACCGACTTCATCTTCATGGTGAAGGACACGAGCTATATGTTCGTGACCGGCCCCGATGTCGTGAAAACCGTCACGAATGAGATCGTCACCGCCGAACAGCTTGGCGGGGCCTCGACCCATACCAAGAAATCCTCGGTCGCCGATGGCGCCTTTGAAAACGATGTCGAGGCTTTGTCGGAAATCCGCCGCCTCTTCGACTTCCTGCCGCTCAACAACCGCGAGAAGGCGCCAACCCGGCCCTTCTTCGACGATCCGAACCGCATCGAGGCAAGCCTCGACACGCTCATCCCCGATAACCCGAACCAGCCCTATGATATGAAAGAGCTGATCGCGAAAATCGCGGATGAGGGCGATTTCTACGAGATTCAGAAGGATTTCGCCGGCAATATTATCACCGGCTTCATCCGCCTTGAAGGCCAGACGGTCGGCATCGTTGCCAACCAGCCGATGGTGCTGGCGGGCTGTCTCGACATCGATTCCAGCCGCAAGGCCGCGCGTTTCGTGCGCTTCTGCGACGCGTTCGAGATCCCGATCCTGACGCTGGTCGATGTGCCCGGCTTCCTGCCCGGCACCGGTCAGGAATATGGCGGCGTCATCAAGCACGGCGCGAAGCTGCTCTTTGCCTATGGCGAGGCGACCGTGCCGAAAGTCACCGTCATCACCCGCAAAGCCTATGGCGGCGCCTATGACGTGATGTCCTCGAAACATCTGCGTGGCGATTTCAACTATGCTTGGCCCACTGCGGAAATCGCGGTGATGGGCGCGAAAGGCGCGGTCGAGATCCTCTATCGCAGCGAGCTTGGCGATGCCGAGAAGATCGCGGCGCGGACCAAGGATTACGAAGACCGCTTCGCCAATCCCTTCGTTGCCGCCGAAAAAGGCTTCATCGACGAGGTGATCCAGCCGCGCTCGACCCGGCGCCGGGTGGCCCGCGCTTTTGCTAGCCTGCGCGGCAAGAAGTTGACCAACCCGTGGAAAAAACACGACAATATCCCACTCTAAGAGGCCTGCCGTGACCCTTCGGTCTGCCGCCCTGCTGCCGCTTCTTTTCCTGCCGTTTCCGGTGGGGCTGTCAGCGGCGGCCGCTGGGTCCGACGCGCCTGCCATTTCGTTGCCCTCGGGCGTCAACATCCACCTTCAGGAAAAGCTCGAAGACGACCTCGGAGAAAATGGTTTGACCTATCGCTTCCGCTTCGTGATGCCCGATCTGGCCAAGCGCGTCCCCGCGACCTCTGGTTCGGCGACGGATTTCTTCGCGGATGGCGAAGGCGAAGGTGATGGTCCGCGCGCGCCCATTGATGTCGACACCGAGGCCGCGAATGACGAGGCGTCCGCGGACGGTGATTACATCGATGACGGCATGGTCAGCGAAGAGGATCTTCACCTCGCGCCGGTGATCTCGGTTCCCGGCGCGGAAGAAGAGGCCGATGCCGCCATCGACAGCTCGCTGTCAGGCAGCTCCCCCACCGGCAATGAGGGCGACGACCGCCTGCCACCTGCTCCAGATGTTCTGCTCAAAGATCCAGTTCATGATGATATTGTCTGGATCTGCGAAAACCTCGCTTTGCCCGAGGCGCTGAAATCGTCCAGAAGACCGCAGCAGATCGTCATCAGTCTGGCTGACCGAGAATCAGTTTTCGGCACCTATGACCCTGACGTTCTTCAGATATTTGAATCATTTACCCTGCCGAAAGACAGGGATAGCTGCGAATGGAGACCCTGGTGACCCCTATTTACCCCGCCACTGATGCATGCCGGCCACAGGCAGCAGCGGCAAACACGACTTCTCCGGTCGGGCTCTCGCTGGCCCCTGCGGCGGTCGCTATGATGATGCGCCGGTTGCATAATGCCTCCGGCAAGAAACTGAGCAGTCGGGGAGAATCGTCCCCGTGCCCCTGGAGTTTGACCTCATGTCGAAAAAGCTTGTCCTCGCCCTTTGCCTCGTTGGCTTCGCTGCTGCTTGCGCACCCAAAAAAGAAGAAGTCATCGTCCCGACCCCCGTCACCACGGAGCCGGTCTACAAAGGCAAGTTCGGCGCGAACTAATCTTGCCGAGCGCGGGCAGACCACCTGCCCGCGCCCATCCGCCCGTGCCAGCCTTCGCCAGCCGGGCAATCTTACGGCACTGATCCGCCCCGCGGCTCCCTCGATGATGGAGGCCGCAGCATGCTGAAGCATCGGGGCTTTCCGGGCCGTCTTCCCTCGACCGATTTTCAATTCGTGATCCGGCGCGCCAACAAGAAGGGCGCAACCAAGCTGATCGCGCGCGAACGTTTCCGCGACCGTTCGCCTGCCGACAAAAAGGCCGATGCCGGTTTTCTTGCGGCGCTCATCAACCATTTCAGCGACGAACCTTTCGAGCGCGGCAATCTCGATGCCGGGCGGATCTCGTGGCTTCTGGGCCGCGAGGTGGTTGCCGTCGGCAAGCTTGATCCCACGAGCTACGATCAACTGCTGCGTGTCGATCTGAAAAAGGCCGAGGCGAATTTCCCCGAGCTTTTCGCCGCCGACGCGCCCGAATTCGATTGGGATGAAGATTCCGACGACGATTGGGATGACGAGGAATTTGACGATGAAGACGACCACGGAGGCCGTGGTCGCTAATGGGCAAGTTGATGGGCATGTCTTCGCCGAAAGCGGGTTTTTCACAGCCAATTCAGTTGGCGGTCGTGGGAACTTATGCGAAGGAATGGACATTGAATCATCATCCCGTCGGTCCGGACGGTCTTCGGACCGGACCGGGCGGACATATAACCAGAGGCAGTCTATCATGCAGACCCGTACCTTCTTCCGTCTTTCGGCTCTCGCGCTTGTCGCGTCGACCCTCGCTGCGTGCCAGCCGGGCCAGCCGGTCAACCCCAACATGCGCAACGCCGCTGTCGGCGCGGCCGCTGGCGCCGTCGCTGCAAAAGCTTTTGACGGCAGCGCAACCAAAGGCGCTCTTGCCGGTGCCGCACTTGGCGCGCTCTGCAACGACGCAGGCGTCTGCTCGGGCTACTGATACCCGCCGCATCAACTGCGCAGGTTTTCACGCCGCTCCCGCATCATGCGGGGGCGGCGTTTTCTTTTTTCATTGCCGTTGAACCGGCCCAAACCACGAGTCGCTCATGTTCAAGAAGATCCTGATCGCAAACCGGGGCGAAATCGCCTGCCGTGTCATCAAGACCGCCCGAAAAATGGGCATCGCGACCGTGGCTGTTTACTCTGACGCCGACCGCAATGCGCTGCATGTGCGCATGGCCGATGAAGCCGTCTACATCGGCGCCTCGCCCGCCAACCAATCCTATATCGTGATCGACAAGATCATGGAGGCGATCCGCCAGACCGGCGCTGAAGCCGTCCATCCGGGCTATGGGTTCCTGTCGGAAAACAAGAAATTCGCCGAGGCGCTGGAAGCGGCGGGTGTCGCGTTCATCGGGCCGCCCTCGGGCGCGATCGAGTCGATGGGCGACAAGATCACCTCGAAGAAGATCGCCCAAGAGGCCGGGGTCTCGACGGTTCCGGGCTATATGGGTCTGATCGCCGATGCCGAAGATGCGGTGAAGATCTCGCAGCAGGTCGGCTATCCGGTGATGATCAAGGCCAGCGCGGGCGGTGGCGGCAAGGGCATGCGCATCGCCTGGAACGATCAGGAGGCGCGCGAAGGCTTTGAAAGCTCGAAGAACGAGGCTGCGAACAGCTTTGGCGACGACCGGATTTTCATCGAGAAATTCGTCACCCAGCCGCGCCATATCGAAATTCAGGTTCTGGCCGATAAACACGGCAATTGCGTCTATCTGCACGAGCGCGAATGCTCGATCCAGCGCCGCAACCAGAAGGTCATCGAAGAAGCGCCCTCGCCCTTCCTCGACGAAGCGACCCGCAAGGCCATGGGCGAGCAATCGGTCGCTCTGGCCAAGGCCGTGGGCTATGCCAGCGCGGGCACCGTCGAATTCATCGTCGATGGCAGCCGCAATTTCTACTTCCTCGAAATGAACACCCGCCTTCAGGTCGAGCATCCGGTGACCGAGCTCATCACCGGCGTCGATCTGGTCGAACAGATGATCCGCGTCGCTGACGGCGAGAAGCTGCCCTTCGCGCAATCCGACCTCAAGATCAACGGTTGGGCGATCGAAAGCCGCCTTTACGCCGAAGATCCCTATCGCAACTTCCTGCCCTCGATCGGGCGCCTGACCCGCTACCGCCCCCCGGCGGAAGTCGCGGCCGGTCCGCTCAAGACCTCGGGGAACTGGGTCAACGCGAGCGAGGGCGGCGATAGCCCGGTCGCGGTGCGCAATGACACCGGCGTCTATGAGGGCGGCGAGATCTCGATGTATTACGACCCGATGATCGCGAAACTCTGCACCTGGGCGCCCACCCGCGCCGAGGCGGTCGAGGCGATGCGTCATGCCTTGGACGAGTTCGAGGTCGAAGGGATCGGCCACAACCTGCCCTTCCTCTCGGCGGTGATGGATCATCCGAAATTCACCTCGGGCGATATTTCAACGGCCTTCATCGCCCAGGAATATCCCGATGGTTTCCTTGGTGCGACCCTGCCCACCGCTGAAATCGAGCGCGTGGCAGCGGCGGCGGCGGCGATGTATCGCGTGGCCGAGATCCGGCGCACCCGCATTTCGGGCCGTCTCGACAACCACCACCGCCATGTCGGCGAGCATTGGGTGGTCAGCCTTGGCGGCCATGACGTGCCGGTGCGCATCACCGCCGATAAGGACGGCTCGACCGTGCTGATCGGTGATCGCAGCCTGCGCGTCGAAAGCGACTGGTTGCCCGGTCAATCTTTGGCGCGGCTGACCGTCGATGGCAAACCCTTGGTGATGAAGGCCGATCGCGCGAGCTCTGGCTTCCGCCTGCGCCTGCGCGGCGCCGATCTGGTCACCCATGTGCGCCGTCCGCGTGCTGCCGAACTGGCCCGGCTGATGCCAGAGAAACTGCCGCCGGATACTTCGAAATACCTGCTCTGCCCGATGCCGGGGCTGATCGTGAAGATCAATGTCGCGGCGGGCGATGAGGTGCAGGAGGGTCAGGCTTTGGCAACCGTCGAGGCGATGAAGATGGAAAACATCCTGCGCGCCGAGAAGAAGGCCGTGGTCAAATCCGTCAATGCCAAACCCGGCGAAAGCCTCAAGGTCGATGACGTGATCATCGAATTCGAGTGAGGCCGGTTTGAGCACTCTCCCCCTTCCCTCCGCCATGTTCGGATCTGCCCCCATGGGCAGGCCGGGCGGGCGGCGTGGCGCAAGGGGGCACTGATGCCGTCGCCCGTCGATGACTGGATCAATCCCGCCGTGCAGGGCGCGCTGGTCGCGGCCTTTGTCGCGATGGGCGGCTGGATCTACAACGGGCGACAAAACCGGCGCATGGCGTCTCAGCTGCGCGCAGAGCGGGTCAATGACCTGCAACGCGCCATTCTGGCCGAGATCCGCGCCCATGTCGTCTCGCTGGAACACCAGCAGCTCAGCCTCAAGGAAAGCCATGCGCTGATCGAGCGGGTGCGGGCGGGCGGCTATATCCCCTCGATCCCGAGCGAGGCCAATGACCGGATCTTCCGCGCGGTGATCGCCGAGATCCACGTCTTGCCTGCATTGGTGATTGATCCGGTGGTGATCTATTACCGGCTGCTTGCCGTGATGGAGGCTTTGGCCGCCGATGTGCAAAACGCCGCGCGCAAGGATGCGCTGCGGGCGGCCGATATGCTGACCGATTACCTGCTGCTGAGCGAAGAGGCGCTTGAGGCCGGGCGTTATGCGATGGTGATCCTCTCGGCGCAGCTCAATGGCGGTGTCGCCGCGATCGAGGCCCTTCTGGATGAGGCGTCAGAAGCAGAGGCCGCGCGAATCACCGCGAGCCTGCCGGGAGAACTGGTTGAGCTGAGAGAGCGCCTTAATAAGCGATCTTCGGACCGGAGCGACCTTTGATGGGACGCAATCCGATGACACTGGTAATCTCATTGGCGGTGCGGGCTTTGGCCAGCCGTTCCACCAGTTTTTCCGTGGTTGTCGCAGGTTTGGCGCGCCATTCGGCACTGCGTCCGGCCTTCGGCGCGGCCGCATCGGCCCGCGCTTCCGTCTTGGGCGACATCATCGACTTGGGCATGATCGGCTCCTTCACACAGAGGGACGGCTTTGACTTCTCTCTCAAAGTAGTGAGCCTTGGCCCGTCGCGCAATATCCTTGGCGCAAAGAGCGTTAAGCGCAACAGCTTTCAGGGCAGCAAAACCCCTCCGGCGCGGCCGATTTCCTGGCGCCGCAGCGGGGTCTTGTCGATGGCACGGGTGATCTCGCGCACCGACCAGGGCGAGGGTCTGCGCTGCTTTGGCTGGCCGTCCTTGTCGACGAGCACCAGCGAAAAGCCCTCGGGGCGCAGACTGCGCCGCCAGACCGAATTGGCCGCCGGATCGGTGTCGGTGATGATGACGACATCGCGCGCGATCAGCGGCGCGGGATCGCGTTCAAGCTGGCGGATCTGGTCGAGAAAGATCGGATCCTGTGGCGTATCGGCAAAAACCACGATCGGCCGCGACTTCCACAGATATGCGGCGGGATCGACCGCACCGGCATCGAGCATTTCGAGCGCACCGAGACTGGTCGGGGCCTCGACCGGATCGGGACGGCTTTCCTCGCCGATCACGCCGCGCTCGAATCCCGTGCCGCGCCGGGCCTCGCCTGCCCCGTCGCCCATCGCTGCAACAAGCGGCACCGCACAAAAGAGAATCAATCGACTGAACTTCATCACCGCCTCGTTTTCCCTCTCATATAGGGCCGAGGCGGCATTGGGAAAGGACGCAAGATGACCGAGAAGGCAAATCCCTCGCTTGAGGAATGGCGCAAACTGGCCAGCAAGGAGCTCAAAGGCGCCGATCCCGAGACGCTCGACTGGCAGACGCTGGAAGGGATTACCGTCAAGCCGCTTTATACGGCCGAGGACACCAAGGGTCTGAGCCATATGGACGGGCTGCCGGGGATTGCACCCTTCACGCGCGGGCCGCGCGCGACGATGTATGCCGGCCGTCCCTGGACGATCCGGCAATATGCAGGCTTCTCGACCGCCGAGGAATCGAACGCCTTCTATCGCCGCAACCTTGCCGCAGGTCAGCAGGGCGTTTCCGTCGCCTTCGATCTGGCGACGCACCGCGGCTATGACAGCGACCATCCCCGCGTTGAAGGCGATGTCGGCAAGGCTGGCGTGGCGATCGACAGCGTCGAGGATATGAAGATCCTCTTCGACGGGATTCCTTTGGACAAGGTCTCGGTCTCGATGACCATGAATGGCGCGGTGATCCCGATCCTCGCCAGCTTCATCGTCGCGGGCGAGGAACAGGGCCATTCCCGCGCGGTGCTTTCGGGCACGATCCAGAACGACATTCTCAAGGAGTTCATGGTCCGCAATACCTATATCTATCCGCCCGAGCCCTCGATGCGGATCATCGCGGATATCATCGAATACACCTCGCGAGAGATGCCGAAATTCAACTCGATCTCGATTTCCGGCTATCACATGCAGGAAGCCGGGGCGAACCTCGTGCAAGAGCTCGCCTTCACCATGGCCGATGGGCGCGAATATGTCCGCGCCGCGCTGAAAACCGGGATGAATGTCGATGAATTCGCGGGCCGTCTGAGCTTCTTCTTCGCGATCGGCATGAACTTCTTCATGGAAGCGGCCAAGCTGCGCGCGGCTCGGTTCCTCTGGCACAAGATCATGCAGGAATTCGAGCCGAAGAAGCAGTCGAGCCTGATGCTGCGCACGCATTGCCAGACCTCGGGCGTCAGCTTGCAGGAACAGGACCCCTATAACAACGTCATCCGCACCGCATTCGAGGCGATGTCGGCGGCGCTTGGCGGCACGCAGTCGCTGCATACGAATGCGCTGGACGAGGCGATTGCCTTGCCGACCGATTTCTCGGCCCGGATCGCGCGCAACACCCAGCTGATCTTGCAAGAAGAGACCGGCATCACCCATGTCATCGACCCGCTGGCTGGGTCTTACTACGTCGAGAAGCTGACCGCCGATCTGATCGAAGAGGCCTGGAAGCTGATCGAGGAAGTCGAAGAGATGGGCGGCATGACCAAGGCGGTGGCCTCGGGGATGCCGAAACTGCGCATCGAGGAATCGGCCGCGCGGCGTCAGGCCATGGTCGACCGCGGCGAGGAAGTCGTCGTCGGCGTCAACAAATACCGCCTGACCAAGGAGGATGAACTCGACATCCTCGACATCGACAATATGGCGGTGCGCGACGCCCAGATCGCACGTCTGAACCAGATCCGCGCCAGCCGCGACGAGGCAAAGACCCAGGCCACGCTTGATGAGCTGGCCCGGCGCGCGCGGGAGGGTGGCAATCTTCTGGAGGCGGCGGTCGAGGCCGCTCGCGCCCGGGCATCGGTTGGGGAGATCAGCATGGCAATGGAAAAGGAATTCGGCCGTCACCGTGCCGAAGTGAAGACGCTCGCCGGGGTTTATGGCGCGGCCTATGAGGGCGATGCCGATTTCGCCCAGATCCAGCGCGATGTCGAGGCTTTCGCCGAAGACGAAGGTCGTCGCCCGCGGATGCTCGTCGTGAAGATGGGTCAGGACGGCCATGATCGCGGCGCGAAAGTCATCGCCACCGCCTTTGCCGATATCGGCTTTGACGTCGATGTCGGCCCGCTCTTCCAGACCCCGGCAGAAGCGGCTCAGGATGCGATCGACAACGATGTCCATGTCATCGGCATCTCGAGCCAGGCGGCTGGGCACAAGACACTGGCCCCGAAGCTGATCCAGGCGCTGAAGGATCAGGGCGCAGGCGAGATCATTGTGATCTGTGGCGGCGTCATTCCGCAGCAGGATTACGAATTCCTCAAAGGCGCCGGGGTCAAGGCGATCTTCGGGCCCGGCACCAATATTCCCGCCGCCGCGCGCGATATCTTGCAGCTGATCCGCGAAGCCCGCGCCTGATCGGTCGTTTCGGATTTGCCCAATTTTGTCCGGGCGTTGTGGCAGTTTGGGTATTTGGATGATGAAGAAAGACCCGTCCCGACAGGGGCGGGTTTCTTGTTGTCTCAGGGCGTCTTGTCTCGGACAGGGGGGTGTGAAAGACTCATGTCCAGACAGACGAGGACCTCATGCCAGAGAGCAGCACTCAGATGATCGCGGACGGCCGCAATGGCTCTGTCAAGCAGATCATCTGCATCAAATGGGGGACGCAGTTCGGCCCCGAATATGTCAATCGCCTCTATGGCATGATCTCGCGCAATATCACGCCGCCCTTCCGGCTGTATTGCTTCACCGACAATGCGACCGGGCTTAATCCCGAGATCGCGGTGCGGCCTCTGCCGGAGTTCAGCTACAAGGCGCCCGAGCGGACCAAGGGCAAATGGCCGAAGTCGCGGCTTTGGGGGGATCTGGGCGATGTGACCGGGGTCGTGCTGTTTCTTGATCTCGATGTGATCATCACCGCCAATCTCGATGATTTCTTCAGCTTTGGCGATCCCGATGACACTGTGCTCGGGCTCAATCTGAACACGCCTTTCGAGAAGATGGGGCAAACCTCGGTCTATCGGATGCGGGTCGGCAAGCTGAAGCCCTTGCAAGAGATCTTTCGCGCCGATCCGCAAGGCGCGGCCGACAAATACAAATATGAGCAGCGTTTCGTCACCCGCAATGCACCCGGCGGGGTGAAGTTCTGGCCGCGCGGCTGGCTGGCCCATTTCCGCCTGCAATGCGTGCCGATCTTTCCGCTGAACTATCTTCGCGAGGCGCGCATTCCCAAAGCCACGAAGATCGTGATCTTTCCGGGTAATCTCAACCCGCCCGATGCCATTCTCGGGCGTTGGAGCCCGAATGATCCGGTGCGCACGCCCGGCCAGCATCTGCGCGCGGCGCTCAGCGGCGATCGACGCGAGAGTTTCATCAAGCATCTGCGCCATTTCACGCGGCCGGTCAGCTGGGTTGAACGGCTGTGGCGCGAGTGAGCGATCCGCCCGAGACCCATTACACCTTGCCGCTCGATTTCGCGGCCGCTTTGGGTCAGGCGGTGGCGAGCTTTGGCTGGCTCGAAGAGGTGATGAAACGCGCGCTTTATTCGCTCGACCGGGCGCGACTGGCGGGCGATCTCTCGGAGGAGGAGTTGCAGCGCTGGCTGCGTCACATGGATGATCTCGCTGATGATTCCATGGGCACGCTGGTCGAGCAGCTTGATGCCGCTCTGCGCCGTCATCCCGGTCTTCCCGACCGCATCCCGCTGAATGACCGGCTGGTCGCGTTGAAGATCCAGCGCAATCTGCTTTGCCATGCCTCGTGGCGTCCTGCCGGCGCCGGGCGCTGGCATCCCGCCTTCGTCAACGCCAAGGGCGAGCCCTATGGCACGGATTTCTCGGTCGAGGATCTGCTGGCCACCCGGGACGAGACCGTCGCCCTTGGCCGCAAGATCGTCAGCATCATGCATGCGACCGGCATTCCCGGCCAATGGGCGGGGGATGACGTCTGATCTGGGGGCAAGACCGCCCCGCCCGAAGGTCGCGCCCGCCCCTTTCGCCGCGTTGCATGAGCCGTCCCCATGGGCTAACACCCAAATAAGCTGAACCAACGAGAGCCTCATGTCCTCCCACAGCACCACGACCGCGCCCGAGTCCTCACGCCCCGCATCGCTGCGCCTCGGCATTGCCGGACTTGGCACCGTCGGCACCGGTACCGTCAAGATCATCCAGAAAAACGCCGAGCTTCTGACCCGTCGCACCGGACGCAGCATTGCGATTTCGGCTGTCTCGGCGCGCGACCGGCACAAGAACCGCGACATTGACCTGTCCGATTACGCATGGGAGGAGGACGCGCGCGTCCTTGCCGCCCGCGACGATATCGACGTCTTTGTCGAGCTGATCGGCGGCGAAGAGGGCATTGCCCGCGAGGCGATCACCATTGCGCTGAATTCGGGCAAGGATGTCGTCACCGCCAACAAGGCGCTGCTGGCGATCCATGGCCAGGAACTGGCCGAGCTCGCCGAGGCCAATGGCCGCGTCATCCGCTTCGAGGCGGCCGTTGCGGGCGGCATTCCGGTCATCAAGACGATGACGGAATCGCTCGCTGGCAACCAGATCAAGCGCGTCATGGGCGTGATGAACGGCACCTGCAACTATATCCTCACCCGGATGGAAAACGCGGGCCTGCCCTATGACGAGGTCTTTGAAGAGGCCCGCAAGCTTGGCTATCTCGAGGCCGATCCGACGCTCGACGTGGGCGGGATCGATGCGAGCCATAAGCTCGCGATCCTGTCTTCGATTGCTTTTGGCACCAAACCGGCCTTTGACGCGGTCGAGATCGAGGGGATCGAGCGCGTCTCGATCGACGACATCCGCCGCGCTTCGGATATGGGCTATCGCATCAAGCTGCTCGGCGTCGCGCAAATGACCGCGCGCGGGCTTGAGCAGCGCATGTCCCCTTGCCTCGTCCCCGCTGACAGCCCGCTCGGGCAGTTGCAGGGCGGCACGAATATGGTGGTGATCGAGGGCGACAGCGTCGGGCAGATCGTGCTGCGCGGCGCAGGCGCGGGCGAAGGCCCGACCGCAAGCTCGGTCATGTCGGATGTGATCGAGATCGCGCGCGGCGTCCGCCTGCCGGTCTTTGGCCAGCCCGCGACCACACTCCGCGAGACCCAGCCCGCCCGCACGGCTGTTCCCGCCGCCTATTACCTGCGCCTTGAGCTCGCCGACAAACCCGGTGCTCTGGCCAAGGTGGCGAGCGTCTTGGGCGATGCCGGGATCTCGATCGACCGGATGCGCCAATATGGCCACCATCAGGGCGCGGCGCCGGTGCTGATCGTCACCCATAAGACGACGCCCGACGCAATCGATCACGCGATCGAGGTGCTGCCGAAAACCGGCGTCATCAATGGCGAGCCGGTCGAGCTGCGCATAGAAGAGGTCTGAGGCCGCCGAAGTCCCCTCACAAGCCTTACGTCAAAAGCCCCGCCTTGCGCGGGGCTTTTTCGTCTCAGCATGCGGCCTTCGGCCTGTCCCGGCTACATCGAGCCCGCGACGTGCAGATGGCGCAGCCCGTGGGTGACATCGGTGCGCACGGCAAGGCGCAGGCCCGGCTCGTCCCCGGCGCGCAGGCTGGCCAGGATCATGCGGTGGTGGCGCGGCGGCTCGTTGCGGCGCACCCGGTTATAGACCGCGCGCATGGTCGGCCCGAGCTGAAGCCAAACGGTTTCGAGGATCGCCAGCATCGCGGGCGCCTGGGCGCGCAGATAAAGCATCCGGTGAAACTCGAGGTTCGAGCGGATATAGCCGACCGCATCGTGATTCTCGGCGGCCTCGCCGATCGCGGTATTGATCGCGCTCAGGCGCTCGATCAGCGCGAAATGGGCGCGCGGCAGGGCGCGGGCAGCGAGTTCGGGCTCGATCAGCGCGCGCAAGGCGGCCAACTCTTCGATCCGCTCGACCGAGAGCGCGGGCGTGGTGATGCGCCCCGAGGTCGACAGGGTCAGCGCCCCTTCGGCGACCAGACGCCGCACGGCTTCGCGCGCGGGCGTCATCGACACCCGATGCTGCGCCGCAATCCCGCGCAGGGTCAGAGGCTGCCCGGGCGGCAATTGCCCGATCATGATCTGGGCGCGCATGCTCCGATAGAGCTTTTCATGCGCATGGGGTTCAGAGGCCTTGGTGGTGGTCATGCTCAATCTGTGATCACAAATTCCGCGCAGGTCAATCGAAACCCGCGTCTTCAACAAAGACCCAAGCCAGAAGTTCATGACCATGCTGTTTGAGCCAGCGCCGGTGAACCGAATGGCCGGGCATCAAGGCCTCGCAGCAGGCCCAGAATGCGGCGGAATGATCCATATGGCGCAGATGGGCGACCTCATGGGCCGCAACGTAATCGAGCACCTCCTCAGGGGCCATCGCCAGCCGCCAGGAAAACATCAGCCGCCCGTCATGGGTGCAACTGCCCCAGCGCGAGCGCGTGTCGCGCAGCGTCAGCGCGCGATAGGACAACCCCAGCCGCGCGGCATAGCGATCGGCGGCGCGGGCGAGTTTCTGGCGCGCGATATGCTTGAGCCAGGCCGCCGAAACCACGCCCGCAGGCCGATGCGCGGGCATGAGCAGCCGCTCGCCGTCCAGCCGGACAAGCTTGGTCTCGGCCGGGGTCAGCACGATCCGCTTGCCCGCATAGGGCAAAGCCGCGCCAAAGCGCGCGACCGTCCGTTGCGGCATGGTGGCGCGGGTCTTGCGCAGCCAATCTGCGCGCGATTGGGCGAAAGCGCGGCCCTCGGCCATGCTGACGGCGCGTGGCAGCGTCAGCACCACCGCCCCGCCCGCCCGAGCCACCCGCAGGGTCATCCGTCGCGCACGCGGCGAGCGGCGCACCGTCACGTCGATATCGCCGTCGATGGTGATCCTGTCCGGTTCCGCGCCCATTCCGCCTTCCGCCGAAAAGCCTTTGACACCCCCAACCACATGTGGCAGTGCAACTCGGATTTACCTAACCCCGGCTGAAAGAGATTGCCATGCCCAAAGAGGAATGGGGTACGAAACGCCTGTGCCCGCACTGCAACACGCGCTTCTATGACCTCCAGCACGATCCGATGACCTGCCCGGCATGCGGCTCCGTCTTTACCGTCGAGAGCCTTCTGTCCGGTCGCAGCCGCGCCTTGATTGCCGAGAAATCGACGATCCTCGATGACGATCAGAGCGATGTGGTCGATCACGACGATCTCGACGATGACACCGATGGCGGCGATCTCGACGACGATCTGCTCGACGACGATACCGATGATGGCGATGTCTCGCTCGACGAGATTGCCGATGTCGGCAGCGACGACGAAGAATAAGACCGAGAAGACAACGGCCGAGCGGTTCGCCGCGCGGAGTGCACAAGCCGCAAAGGGGTCCCGAACGGGGCCCTTTTTCTTTTGCGCTGCGGCGTGATTTTTGCTCTTGCGGGGTGTGACGCTGCCCCCTATACACCGCCTCACACGGACGACGGCACCGCAAGGCGCTGTGGTTCGAGACCTCCGGTGGGGCCATAGCTCAGTTGGTAGAGCGCTTGAATGGCATTCAAGAGGTCAGGGGTTCGACTCCCCTTGGCTCCACCAAAATTTCCTTCCCTGAAGGAGAGGTCTGACCTCCGGTGGGGCCATAGCTCAGTTGGTAGAGCGCTTGAATGGCATTCAAGAGGTCAGGGGTTCGACTCCCCTTGGCTCCACCATTTCACTCCCCTTTCGGCGATGATCTTTTCCTCTTGCTAGCGAAAGCTTGCGACGGATTTGCGACGTTGTTTTGCCTCGTCTCACGCAGGCGTCAGGCATGGGCGGATAGCGCCACGATCACTTCGGCCAAGGCCTCGCCCGGCGCGCCCGGCCCTCGCGTCGCGTGATGCAGCAAGACGATCCGGCGGCGCAGCTGCGGCGTGCCAAAGGGCATCAGCGTCAGATCGAGGCTCTTGCGGTGCTGCTCGGTCAGCGCCACCACTGCGACGCCCAAACCGCTGGCCACCATGCGCAAAATCACCTCGGGGCTGTCAAAGACCATCTCGTCGCGCAATTCGAGATTTTGCCGCCGCAGCTCTTGCGTGATCATCCGCCCCGCCCAGGCCGAGCCATCAAGCCGAATGAACGGATAGCGCGTCAGCAGATCGCGCGGCGTGTCCAAGGCGGGCCCAGCAGCGCTCGCGCGCGGTGCGACGATCCAGAACTGATCCTCATAAAGCGGCGTCCAGGCAAGATCGGCGGGATAGGGCCGCACCGGCTCGGTCGTGACGGCGGCGTCCAGCTCGCCCTGAACCACCTTCACCGCCATATCCGAGGACATCCCGCCCGAGACATGGACGCGCAGCCGAGGGTGGCGCGCGTGAAGTTCCGCCAAAGCATCGGGCAGGATCCCGCCCAGCACGCTTTCGATCGCGCCGAGCCGCAGCCGCCCGGCAAGCGAGGTCTCATCGCCAAGTGCCGCGCCGATTCCGTCATAGATCTCAAGGATCTCGCCCGCTTTCTGCAAGACGATGCGCCCAGCCTCGGTCAACACCGGCAGGCGGCGCGAGCGGTCGAAAAGCTGGGCGCCGAATTCGCGTTCAAGCGTGCGGATTTGCAGGCTCACCGCCGACTGCGTCAGCCCGACGACCTCGCCCGCCCGCGCGAAACTGCCGTAACGGGCAATGGCCAGAAGGGTGCGAAAGGCGCGGATGGACATGAGAGACCCCGAAGCGACAGGCGTTCACCAACAAGAATAACTTATCGTAACGGCGATATTTAAGAATTTTTCCTCGTTGTGAAGCCTTGATATGCCAAGGCCAGAGCAAAGCGGATCCTGCGATGAGCCTTTCCTTCCCGACCTCCCGCCCCCCTGCCCCCTCCCGTGTCCAGCCCCATCCCCCTGCCCGTTCCGGCGCGGACCAGCCGCTGAACATCACCGCGCTGCTGACGGTCATGCTCGGGGTCTCGGTGATTTCGCTCGATATTTCGATGACCAGCACCGCCTTGCCCGAGATTGCCAAAAACCTTGGCGTCGCGCCGGCCAAGACGATCTGGATCGTCAATATCTACTATCTCGCGGTGGTGGCGGCGCTGCTGCCGCTGGCGGCTCTGGGCGAGATCTACGGTCATCGTCGGGTGTTTTTCGCGGGGCTGCTGACCGTCGCGGCGGGCGCGCTCGCCTCGGGGCTTGCCGGAGGGCTGGGCCCCCTGATGGCGGGGCGTGCGCTTTTGGGGATCGGCTCTGCGGCGGTCTCGGCCACCACGCCCGCGCTGATCCGAGACATCTACCCGCCCGAAAAGCTGGCGCGCGGTCTTGGGTTTTACGCGATGATCGCCGGGGCCGCGCTGTCAGCCGGGCCGCCGGTAACCTCGGCCATCCTCGCGGTGGCGGACTGGCGCTGGCTTTATCTGCCAACCGCGCCGCTCGCGCTGCTGACGCTTATCCTCGCCGCCCGCCGCCTGCCCGAAACCGAGCGCAATATCCGCCGCTTTGATCCCCTCTCGGGGCTGCTTTGCTCGGCCATGTTCGCCTGCCTGCTCTTTGCGATCGCGGGGGCGGCCCATCTCGGCGCGACCATCGCCGCTGTGGCGCTGGCGGGTGCGGCCCTCACCGGCAGCGCGCTTTTGCGCCACGAGACCGGACAGGCGGCGCCGATCCTTGGCGCCGATCTCTTCCGCCTGCCGATCTTTGCGCTGTCCTCGGCCACCTCGATCATCGCTTACAGCGTGCAGGGCATGGTCTTCGTGCTGCTGCCGTTTCTTTTTCAATACCGCATGGGCTTCACCCAGATCGAGGCGGGTCTCTTGATCATCCCGTGGCCGCTGACGCTCATCGTAATGACGCTGGTTTCGCCGCGCCTGACGCGCTGGGTGGCACCGGGCTTTCTCGGCGGGCTGGGGCTGGCGTTGCTGGCGCTTGGGCTCGGCGCCTTGGCCGGGCTGCCCGAGAGCGCGGATACGGTCCAGATCGGCTGGCGGTTGGTGATCTGCGGCGTGGGTTTTGGGCTTTTCCAATCGCCGAATATGGTCGCGATCATGCAAAGCGCGCCGCGCGCGCGCAGTGGCAGCGCGGGCGGGATTTTGGCGATGTCACGACTGCTTGGCCAATCGATCGGAGCGGCGCTCTTTGCCTTTTGCCTCGCGCATTGGCACGAGGACGGCATCGGGATCGCCCTTCAGATCGGCACGGGTCTTGCGCTGGCGGGCGCGGCGATCAGCGCCTTGCGACTTTTGCCCGGCCTTCACCCTGCGGCCTTGCCCTCGGACAAGGGAAACGCATGATCTGCGAGGATCACGTCAGAGAAATGCGAGATCTTGTGGCTTTCCTTTTGACTTCCGCGCCAAAACCCGTTAGGGGCGCTACTTCGGCTCCGAATTCCGGGGCGGCGGGCTGAGCGCCCGGCCGTGAGGGGGAATGGGCGCCGCTCATCGGGTGTTTTTCACCCCCTTTTCTGGCGAAATATATGACTGATTTCGATATTGCCGCGCCTTTGGCTGCGGCGCTGGCGGCCAAAGGCTATGCCAGCCTGACCTCTGTTCAACAAGCCGTTCTGGCCCCCGAAGTCCGGGGCCGCGATGCGCTGGTCTCGGCGCAAACCGGCTCGGGCAAGACCGTGGCCTTTGGCCTTGCCATGGCACCTGAAGTCATGGCGGGCATCGACCGTCTGCTGCCGGCCGAGAAGCCGCTGGCGCTGGCAATTGCCCCCACGCGCGAATTGGCGCTGCAGGTCGCACGCGAACTGCAATGGCTTTACGGCGAGGCCGGTGCGCAGATCGCCACCTGCGTCGGCGGCATGGATTACCGCAACGAGCGCCGCGCACTTGATCGCGGCGCCCATATCGTCGTCGGCACCCCCGGCCGTCTGCGCGACCATATCGAGCGCGGCAGCCTCGATCTCTCGGGTCTGCGCGCCGCCGTGCTCGATGAGGCCGATGAGATGCTCGATCTCGGCTTCCGCGAGGATCTGGAGTATATCCTGTCCGCCGCGCCCGAAGACCGCCGCACGCTGATGTTCTCGGCCACCGTGCCCCCGGCGATCGAAAAGCTCGCCAAGGATTTCCAGGTCAATGCTTTGCGCATCTCGGCCGTGGGCGAGGCACGCCAGCATGGCGACATCCAGTATCGTGCCCTCAGCGTCACCCCGCGTGACCGCGAGAATGCGATCTTCAACCTGCTGCGCTTCTACGAGGCGCAAACCGCGATTGTCTTTTGCAAGACGCGGGCCAATGTGAACTACCTGCTCTCGCGCATGGGCAACCGCGGTTTCCGCGTTGTCGCTTTGTCGGGGGAACTCAGCCAGCAAGAGCGGATGCATGCGCTGCAAGCTCTGCGTGACGGGCGCGCGCGCATCTGTATCGCGACCGACGTCGCGGCGCGCGGCATCGACCTTCCCGGTCTGGAACTGGTGATCCACGCCGATCTGCCGACGAACTCGGAAACGCTGCTCCACCGCTCGGGCCGCACCGGTCGCGCCGGCGCCAAAGGCGTTTCGGCGCTGATCGTGCCCTCGTCGGAATACAAAAAAGCGCAGCGCCTGCTGCAAGGCGCGAAAGTCGTCGCCGAATGGGACAAAGCGCCCTCGGCCGATGATGTGCGCGCGAAAGACGACACGCGGATGCTCGAACATCCCGCGCTGAGCGAGCCGATGGAAGACGAGGCCGCCATGGCCGCGCATCTGGTCAAGCGCTTTGGCGCCGAACAGGTCGCCTCGGCCTTCATCAAGCTTTGGCGCGAAGGCCGTCCGGCCCCCGAAGAGCTCGCGGAATCACTGCCGCCTGCGGCGCCCTCGGCCCCGCGTGAGCGTGGTGCGTTTGGTGCGGCCGTCTGGTTCCTGCTGACCGTCGGCCATTCGGGCCGGGCCGAGGCGCGTTGGCTTTTGCCGAAGCTTTGCGAAGCGGGCGAGATCACCAAGGACGCCATCGGCGCAATCCGCGTCAAGACGAACGAAACCTTCGTGCAGATCGCCGCCGAAATGGCCGACCGTTTCCAGGACGGGATGCAGATCGAGGATGGCATCGTCATGCGTCGTCTCGCCGACGAGCCGGTCTTTGACCGCCCCGAGCGCGGCGAGCGTCCCGAGCGTCCGGCGCGTGCGCCCCGCAAATATGACGACCGCCCCGAGCGTGGCGAGCGCAGCGAACGCCCGGCCCGCAGCTATAGCGACGAGCGTCCCGCTTACGACAAGAAACCGCGCGCCGAGTTCAAGCCCAAGGGTGACAAGCCGGCCTATGCCCGCAAGCCCTCGCGTTTCGTCGAGGATGACGGCGCCGCGCAACCGGCTTTCGCCCCCGCCGAGCGCACGAGCTATGATCCCGACCGCAAGGAAAAGGTGAAAAAGCCGCGCTGGAACGCCGACGACCGCGCTCAGAAAACCGCACGCCCGGCGGCTGAAGGCGAGCGTTTCGCCAAGGCCCCGAAAGCGCCCCGCGCCGCCGCCAAATACGGCAAGCCCGCGAAACCGGACGGGTTCGCCACCCCCAAGCGCGGCGCGCCGAAAGGCCCGAAGCGCTGAGGCGGCCCTAAGGGCTCACAAGACGAAAAAGGACAAGCGCCGGACGGGAGACCGTTCCGGCGCTTGCCATTTCCGCCAGGATTTGCACCCTGTCCCGGTCCCTTGCGGAGAAGAGCATGAGCACAGCCACCCTCGCCACGCGCGCCCTGACAGCCGCCAAGGTCACCTTTCGGGTGATGGAATATGACTATGTCGCGGGTCAGGAGAAAATCGGCCTTCATGCCGCCGAGGCGATTGGCGTCGATCCCGCGCGGGTGCTGAAGACGCTGATGGTCGAGGTCGATGGCAAGCCCGCTTGTGCGGTCATCCCCTCGGACCGCTCACTCTCGATGAAGCGCGTGGCGCAGGCCTTCGGGGGCAAGTCGGCCGCGATGATGCCGCCCGACAAGGCCGAGCGTCTGACCGGCTTTCACACCGGCGGCATCAGCCCCTTCGGGCAAAAGCGCCGCGTGCCCGCCGCCTTCGAGGCGAGCGCGCTTGGCGCGGCAGAAATCGTGCTCAACGGCGGCAAGCGCGGGCTCATGGTCGCGCTGGCTCCGGGTGATGCTTTGGCGGTCTCGGGCGGGGCAGCCCATCCGCTGATTTCCGACTAGCCCTTCGAAAGCGCCACCACCGGATCAAGCCGCGCGGCATTGCGGGCGGGCAGAAAGCCGAAGGCCACGCCGATCAGCGTCGAGCTGAGGAAGGCCGCGATGATCGAAGTGCTGGAATAGATCATCGCGAAATCGCTGCTGAACCGGGCGAAAACCAGCCCGAAGGCCAAGGCCGTCGCAATGCCGAGGATGCCACCGATCAGGCAGACCAGAACCGCCTCGATCAGAAACTGCCCCATGATATCCGAGCGCCGCGCTCCGACCGCCATGCGCACGCCGATCTCGGAGACGCGCTCGGAGACCGAGACCAGCATGATGTTCATCACGCCAATGCCGCCGACGACCAGCGAGATCACCGCAATCGCCGCGATCAACAGGGTCAGCGTCGAGGTCGTCGCGGTGATGGTCTGGCGGATTTCATCGGTGTTGATGATGAAGAAATCGCGGGTGCCGTGGCGCAGGGTCAGAAGCTGGGTCACCGCCTGCTCGGCAATCGCGGTATCGACCTCATCGGCCACCTGCACGGTGATGCTGTTCAGGACCATCGTCCCCAGCATCCGCGCCTGCACCGTGGTATAGGGCGCGTAAAGCGTCAGGTTCTGGCCGCCGCCCGGGCCACTCGCATTGGTCGCGACCACGCCGATCACGCGAAACGGCACATTGCCCGCGATAATGACCTTGCCGATCGGGTCCTCACCGGGGGCAAAAAGCGCGCTGCGGGTGTTTTCGTCGATGACCACATCCTGCGACAGGCTCGCCACGCTCGCACGGTCAAAGAGGCTGCCCGCCGTCAGTTTGGTGCCGGTCGCCGCGAAGAAATCCTGACCGACGCCATTGATCTGCGCGCTCGCCTCTTGCGCGGCATAGCGCAAGGTGACGGAGCTTTGCACGCGCGGCGTCACCGCGGCGACATAGCTTTGCTGCGCGAGCGCCTCGGCATCAGAGACCACCAGCGTCGTGATCCGGCCCGAGCGCATGTCACCAAAGCTCGTCCCGGCATAGACTTGGAGCGTATTGGTCCCGAGGCTCGAAATATTGGCCAAAACCTTCTCGCGCGAGCCCGCGCCAAGCGCCACCACCGACACGACAGAGGCAATGCCGATGATGATCCCGAGCATGGTCAGGAAGGTGCGCAGCTTATGGGCCGAAAGTGCGAGCAGCGACATGCGCAGGATCTCGACAAAGCGCTTGGGCAGCGCGCTCAGCGCCCCGCCCAGCCGACGCGCGGCCTCGGGCAAGGCGGTGGCGCGCGGGGTATCCGGGACGCGGTGACGCGCCGTGCACCGGTCGGCCACGATCTCGCCATCCGAGATCTCGATCACGCGCTCGGCGCGCTCGGCAATCGCCAGATCATGGGTGACGATGATGACGGTGCGGCCCTCGGCATGCAGCTCGTCGAGAATCTTCAGCACCTCCTGCCCGGAATGGCTGTCGAGCGCGCCGGTCGGCTCGTCGGCGAGCAGAATGCCGGGATTGTTCATCAGCGCCCGCGCAATCGAGACGCGCTGTTGCTGCCCGCCCGAAAGCTGCCCCGGCCGGTGATCGGTGCGCGCGCCCATGCCGAGCCGCGCCAGCAGATCGCGCGCCCGGCCATGGCGCGCCCCCGGTGCCGCGCCTGCATAGATCGCGGGGATCTCGACATTGCCGAGCGCAGTGAACTCCGGCAGCAGGTGATAGCGCTGGAAGATGAAGCCGAAGCGCTCGCGCCGAAGCGCGGCCAAAGCATCGGGATCAAGCTGCGCGGCCTCTTGCCCCGCGATGCGGTAGCTGCCGCTGGTCGGGCGATCAAGGCAGCCGAGAATATTCATCAAGGTCGATTTGCCCGAGCCCGAGGCCCCGACAATCGCGACCATCTCGCCTTCATGGATGGTGAGGTTGATCTCTTTCAGGACGGCAATCGCGCCCTCGCCCGAGGGGTATTCCTTGCGCACCCCGGCAAGCTCTATCAGCGGCGTGGCCATGTCAGAACCCCATCGGTGACGGCCCGCCGCGACGGCCCCCGCCCCCACCCGGTCCGCCACCCGGCCCGCCACCGGAACCGGCGAAGGACGGCCGCCCGGCCCCGGCCTCGCCCGTCACCACGCGCTCACCCTCGGAGAGCCCCGAGATCACTTCCGCATTGATCTTATCGGTCAGCCCGATCGTCACCTTGCGCATCTCGATCTGCCCGTCCGGGTCCTGCACGCGCAAGCGGTAAGCGCCCGCGCTGTCGCGTCCGCCAAGCGCACTGAAGGGCACGGTCAAGACGTTGTCCGCGCGCCCCAGCACGATATAGACCTGCGCCGTCATATAGGTGCGCAGCTTTTCGTCGGGATTGGGCACGGTGAAGACGCCATTGTAATAGATCGCCGCGGTCGAGGTGCTGCTCGACGAGCTCGACGTCGTGTTGATCGTGCTGTCATTGCGGATCGAATCCGGTGCGGGCTCGACATAATCGAGCTTGGCCTCATAGCTCCGGTTGGGCTCGCCCAGAATATTGAAGCGCACCTCCTGCCCGGCCTTGATGTTCACCACATCGGCTTCCGAGATCTCGGCCCGCACTGTCATCTGGTCGAGTTGCCCCAGAATGACGATGGTCGGCGCGGCCTGATTGGCGTTGAGCGTCTGGCCCTCCTGGCTGATGACGGCCAGAACCGTGCCGTCGATGGGTGCAGTGATGCGGGTGTAATCGAGATTGGCCTGCGCAGTCTCAATGGCGACCTCGCCCTGTTCGATCTGAGCGTTCAGCGCCTCGATCTGGGCCTGCAGCACCTCGACCGCCGCCTCGGCGCTGTCCAGATCGGTGCGCGCGCTGGCGTTTTTCGCGACCATCGCCTTCTGGCGATCCAGCGTGCGCTCGGCGAGCGCGAGATTGGCCTCGCGCTCTTTCAACTGGGCCTTGGTCGCGGCCAGTTGAGCCTCGGCCGTGCGCAATTGGTTGCGCTGGGTGACCTGCTCGATCTGCGCGATGAGATCGCCCGCCTTGACTTTCTGGCCCAAGGCCACATCGACCGAGGTGATGCGACCCGAGACCTGCGCGCCAACCGCAACCAACCGCGCGGGTTTGAGCGTGCCGGTCGCAAGCACGGTCTGCTCGATCGTGGCCCGCGTAACCGGCGCAGTCAGGACGGCAGGGGTCGAGACGGTCGAGCGACCCAGACCGGAATACCACCCGCCCCCGGCCAAGGCTGCGGCCAGCAGAAGAAGGCCGGTAAGGCGCCAGGCGCGTCGTGTTGCCATCAATCCCATTCCCTTCCATCCCGCCCTTCCGGCATCTTCGTCAGAGCGGGCCCGTCATAAAAGCGGCGACCAATCCCGGGATGCGGGCTCGGTCGCCTTTGTGAAGCCATGTCCGGCCCAACTAAACCATCGGTTCAGAAATCTGAACCGACGGTCTTTCCCCTCAGCGCATGCGCGGCAGATGGGCGACGGCGGCGATCTTGCCGTTTTTTTGGTTAACCAAAAGGAAACGCTCGCCCGACTTCACCCAGATCTGGCCCTTGCCTGGCGGCGAGAGGTGATGTTTGCGGTAATCGACCCGTTCGCCCTGCCCGCCATAGCGCTCGCCCACCTTCCAGCCCTGCTTAGTGGGCGCCTGATGGCTGTGCTTGGAATGATGCTCGCCCTTGCTATGACCTGGGCCGTAGCTCGGGCCCTTGGTATGGCCCGGCGCGCATCTCACCTCGCGGTGATCGGCAGAGCGCTGCTCGACCTCTTTGCCACGGCGATCGACATAGACCGTGCGGCATTCCCCCGGCTGAAGGTGCGGGCCGTTCTCTCGCGCAAGCACCGGCGCGGCCATGATCGCCAGAAAGCTCGCTGAGATCACAGAGAGAGAGGCCAGTTTGCGTGTCACCATTGCGGTTCTCCTGTCGCTTGGATGGGGCCAAACTAAGCGCCTCCCTTGTCTCGATTGCGTCCCCCCGATGTCAAAAGATTTCCGCCGCGCGCCTTTTTGTAACGCAATGTTTCCGAGCGCGCTCTGGCAACATTTCGTTGCAAAATGCCAAAGAAACCCCAGCCGCGCCCGCTATACTGTCCCGATACGCCGACCGGAGCCTCCCTCGCCCATGACACGAATTTGATCCGCAGATGACCAGCCCGCCGCATATCCTCGTCGTCGATGACGATCCCGAAATCCGCTCGCTGCTTGCCCGTTATCTGGGCGCGCAGGGCTTTCGCGTCTCGGTCGCGGCGGATCGGCGCGAATGCGAGGCGCGCATTGCCGATAGTGCGCCCGATCTTCTGGTCCTTGACGTGATGCTGCCCGATGGCTCGGGGCTCGAGATCTGCCGCGGCCTTCAGGAACGGCGGCGGCTGCCGGTGATCTTGCTCACCGCGCTCAAGGAGGATGTCGACCGTATCATCGGGCTGGAAATCGGCGCCGATGATTATCTCGGCAAACCCTTCAACCCGCGCGAGCTGACCGCGCGCATCAAGGCGGTGCTGCGCCGCACCAGCGGGACCGAGGCCCCGGCCGAGGAACTCCGCCATTACGCTTTCGCGGGCTTCGATGTCATCCCCGAACAACGCCGGGTGACGCGCGCCGACGGGTCCGAGATCGACCTGACCGGCGCCGAATTCGATCTGCTCAAGGTCTTTCTTGAACGGCCCGGCAGGCTTTTGTCGCGCGACCAGCTGCTTGATCTGACCCAAGGGCGCGACCGCGATCCGCTCGACCGTTCCATCGACGTGCTGATGAGCCGTCTGCGTCGCAAACTCGGCGAGACCGAACCCGGCGCGATTTTCAAGACCGTGCGCAATGGCGGCTATCAGCTCGCGGTGCCGGTGCAGGCGCGCCAGCCGGGGGGCGCGCGGTGAATTCGCTGCGCAACCGCCTTGCCGCGATCCTGATCCTTGCCATTGTCTCGGTGGTGGCGCTGGCGACCTTGGCCGCAAGCCGCGCGCTGACCCCGCCCCAGCCCGAGCGCGCTTTGGGTCCGATCGCCGAGCAACTGACCATTCTCGCTCGCCTCGCCCGTGAAAACCGGGGCGCGGCCCTGTCGGCGGGGCTTGATCTGCGCGCCGAGCCCGCCGTGGGCGATCAGCGCTCGCGACTGTCGCAGCATCTGACCGAGCAACTGCGCGCCAAGGGGTTGGCCACCACGGCCATCGTCACCCGCACCGAAAACCCGCCCGCGCTCATCGCCTCGATTGATCTGGGCGCGCAGGGGTGGCTGGTCTCGGCATTCCCAGATCTGCGCCCGCCGCCCGGAGGCTGGAAGATCTTTGCGGGCTGGCTTGTGCTGATCACGTTGGGGGCGGGCGTCGTCTCGATCTATGCCGCGATGCGGGTGACCGGGCCCCTGCGCCTTCTCGAAGGGGCCGCGCAACGGATTGGCGCCGATGGCACGCTGCCGCTCCTGCCCGAAACTGGTCCCGCCGAGACCCGCGCCACCGCCCGTGCGCTCAATCAGCTCTCGGCGCGGCTGACATCGGCCATGGACAGCCGGATGCGGCTGGTTGCTGCCGCGGGCCATGATCTGCGCACGCCGATGACGCGGATGCGGCTGCGCGCCGAATTCATCGAGGATGATGAGGAACGTGCCAAATGGCTTTCCGATCTCGAAGAGCTCGACACGATTGCCGACAGCGCCATTCGGCTGGTGCGCGAAGAGGTCAACCGCGACCGCCAAGAGCCTGTGCGCCTCGACCATCTTCTGCGCGAGATCGCCGAAGAGCTCGCCAGCCTCTCGCAAAAGGTCAGCGTCACAAGCCTTGCCCCGGTCCGGGTCGAGGCCGGGCCTTTGGCGCTTAAGCGCGCACTCCGCAATCTGATCGCCAATGCCGCGACCCATGGCGGCGGCGCGACGATCTTGCTGGAGGACGCGGGCGGCGCCGCGCGGCTGGTCATCAGTGATGCCGGGCCCGGCATTCCCGAGGCGCTGATCGAGCAGGTTTTCGAGCCCTTCTTCCGCGTCGATATCGCAAGGCGCAAGACCGTGCCGGGCGCGGGGCTTGGTCTTGCCATCGCCAAGGAGATCATCGAGCGCTTTGGCGGCAGCATCGCGATTTCGAACCGCACGCCGCAGGGGCTTAACCAGATCGTGACACTTCCGCTGGCATAATCCCCGCCGATCCCCGCGCTTGGCCCTCGCCAAGCCCTCTCCCTGCCCCTAGGCTATCCGCATGTATGCAGCATCTCTGACCTTCGCCGCCGCGGTCATGGCCGCAAGCCTCGCCTTCGCCCAAGCGCCCGCCGAAAACGGCGCGCCCGCGCCTTTGACCAATCCCTCGCTGGCCTTCAACCTCGCCGGAGTGAACGATTGGTCGACCGAATATCCCTTCATCGACCTCTTCAAGATGTCGCGTGAATGGATCGGCCATCTGCCCGGCCAATGGGGCGGTGTCTCGCCCGAGGCCATGGCCGCCGCCACCGATGCCCATGGCTGGCTGACCCGGATGCCTGCGGGGGCCGAGCGGGTGAGCGCGCTGATCCTGACCAGCTTTCCCGAGGAAATGGTCTCGGCCAAGGGTCGCTTCCACCTGCTCTATCAGGGAAAGGGCAAGCTCGAGGTCCGCAATGTCCAGACCGTCTCGGACAAGCCGGGCGAGATCGTCTTCGACTACCGCCCGAATGGCAGCAATATGGTCGATATCTCGATCAGCGCCATTGACGAGAGCGATCCTCTGCGCGCGTTCCATGTCGTGCATGAGCGCGATCTAGATGCCTTCCGGCGCGGCGAGATCTTCAACCCGAAATGGCTGGGCCTCGTCCATGACCTGCGGCTTTTCCGCTTCATGGACTGGATGCGCACCAATGATTCCGCGCTGATGCATTGGAGCGAGCGCGCCCATCCCGAGGATGCGACCTGGACCACCGGCAAAGGCGTGCCGCTGGAGGTCATGGTCGAGCTCGCCAATCTGACCGGCACCGACCCCTGGTTCACCATCCCCCATCTCGCCGATGACGATTATACTGCGCAATTCGCCAGCTATGTCCGCGACCATCTCGACCCGAAGCTGAAGCCTTGGTTCGAATATTCGAACGAGGTCTGGAACTGGCAATTCGGTCAGGCACAATGGGCCAATCAGCAGGGCCGCGCGCTCTGGCCCGACAATGGCACGGCTTGGGTCGAATATTACGCGGGCAAGGCGACTGACATGGCCGATGTGCTCGACCGCGTCTATGGGCCCGAAGGCGAGCAGCGCATGGTCAAGGTGATCTCGACCCAAACCGGTTGGATCGGGCTTGAGGATGCGGTGCTGAATGCGCCCGCCTGGCAGAAGTCGGGCGCGGGCCGCAGCGCGCCCTCTGGCCATTTCAACGCCTATGCGATCACCGGCTATTTCGACGGCGGGCTGGGGCGCGACGGCAAGCCGAAAGTCGTCAAGGAATGGCTCGCCCAATCGCGCACCAAGGCCGAGGCAGATGCCGATGCCCAAGGGTTAAGCCGCATCGTCAAGGACCGTTATGTCGAGGCCCATCGCTACGATCAGGCGGGCGCGCTCGCCATCCGCGAATTGCGTGATGGTTCCGTCACCGGCAACGAGGACGGCTCGCTCAAGGCGCTTTTCAAGACCTTCGCCTATCACCGCGATATTGCTCAGAAATACGGGCTCGAGCTGGTGATGTATGAAGGCGGCAGCCATGTCGTCGGCGTCGGTCCCTGGCAGGACGACGAAGAGCTGACCGGCTTTTTCACCTGGCTGAACCGCTCGGTGGGGATGGGTGAGCTTTACGCCGAGCTGCTCGCGGGGTGGAAGGACAACGGCGGCACGCTTTTCAACGCTTTCGCCGATATCGCCATGCCGGGGAAATACGGCTCTTGGGGCAAGCTCAACCATATCGACGATGACACGCCACGCTGGGAGGTGCTGATGCGCTTCAACCGCGAGACCCCGGCTTGGTGGGAAAATCGCCCGGCGGACACCTTTCTCGGCACGCTGGAAACCGCCGCGCCCTGAGTGACGGTTCTGAGCAGATGGGCCTGTCAGAAGGACGAGACAGCGGCAAAGACGGAGACCGGATCAGGACAGGCGATCAACTCAGGAAAGCGGCGCGCTCAGGGAACGCCCGGCGCGCTGACCGGTTGACAGAAGGACGGCCCTTGGTGCGGGCTTGGGTCTGGCCCCGCTTCTGACGGGGGCCACCTCGCGCCCGGTGATGGAACGGCACAGCAAAGAGGCCGCACCCCCGGGCCGAGGACAAAGGGCGCTTCGCCAGAGGCCCCGCAACAAAGGCGCGACCCGAGCTCTCCGGATCGGCCAAAGACAGCTTCGGCAGCGCGAGATTGCGCGGATCAAGATGAGGCGCCCATGCAGACGACCACCTCCCTCACCACGGCGCCGATCGGACGGACGCTGCTTCTCTTTGCCTTGCCGACGCTGCTCTCGTCGATGCTGCAATCGGCGAATGGCTCGATCGACGCGGTCTGGGTCGGGCGGCTGTTGGGAGAGGGCGCGCTTGCGGCCACGACAAACGGCAATCTGGTGATGTTCCTGCTCACCGCCTTCATCTTCGGCTTCGGCATGGCCGCGACCATCCTGATCGGTCAAGCGGTCGGGCGGCGCGATATCCAAGGCGCGCGCGAAGTCGTGGGCACCGCGATTGGCGCCTTCATCCCGATCTCGATCCTGATCTCGGTGATCGGCTGGTTTCTCGCGCCGCGCGTGCTGCTTTTGCTGGGCACGCCCGCCGAGATCGTGCCGCTGGCCGATGCCTTCCTGCGCGTGACATTCCTGGCCATGCCCGCGATCTTGATGCTGACCATGTTGATGATGGCGCTGCGCGGCAGCGGCGATGCGATCACGCCGCTGATCTTCATGGGCCTTGCCGTGGTCCTTGACGTGGTGCTGAACCCGGTCTTCATCCTTGGTCTGGGGCCAGTGCCGCAGATGGGGATTGGCGGCTCGGCCTTTGCTACGGCAATTGCGAACTTTCTCGCGCTCTTTGCCATGCTCGGCTATATCTATGCCCGCGATTTGCCGCTGCGCCTTCGGGGCGCCGAGCTGCGCTATCTCATCCCTGCCCCGCATATCCTGGCGCTGCTCTTTTCCAAAGGGCTGCCGATGGGGATCCAGATGATCGTCGTCTCAAGCTCGATGCTGACGATGATGAATATGGTCAATGCGGAGGGCGTGGCGACGGCGGCGGCCTTTGGCGCGACGCAGCAGCTCTGGACCTATGTCCAGATGCCCGCCATGGCGCTGGGGGCTGCGGTCAGCACGATGGCCGCGCAAAATATCGGTGCGGGCCGCTGGGACCGGGTCAGCCAGATCACCCGCTCGGGCATTCTCTTCACGGTCGCGCTGACCGGCGCACTGGTCGTGGTCCTGCTCTTTGCCGACCGTCAGGCGATGGCGATCTTTCTGGGGGCGAACAGCCCCGCCATTCCGATCGGCCAGCATATCGGCATGCTTTCGACCTGGGGCTTCATCGCCTTCGGGATCACCATGGTTTTCTTCGGCACCGTGCGGGCGAATGGTCAGGTGATCTGGCCGGTGATCATCCTGTTCATCTCGCTCTATCCGATCCGCATCGGCTTTGCCTATGGGCTGCGCCCTTGGCTTGGGACCGATGCGCTTTGGCTGAGCTTTCCGGCGGCGATGATCGCGACGATGTTGATGGCAACTGCGCTCTATCGCCATGGCGGCTGGCGGAAGATGGCACCGATGACGATCACGGCGCCTGAAACCGCAGCGCCAAACCTTGCCACGCCGAGCCTTGCCGTCACGACCGAGGCCGCGCCTCCGGGCAGCGGATTGGCACCGCAGACCGCCCATCTCTCACGCGAGAGCCGCTGAGCGCGGCCTTCGCGCGGGCCTTTGGCCCTTAGCGCAGACGGCCGATCGCATATTCGGGATTGCGGCCCTCGATCTCGAGCCAATGGTCGAGCTTCGCGGGCTCGGGATGTTCGACATCCGGGCCGAACTCATCGGCGGCAAGCCCGCCAGTGACGAAAAGCGCGTCGATCCCTTCGGCGGCCGCACCCAGAATATCGGTGCCGATCCCGTCGCCCACCGCAAGAATGCGGGCATCCGCGCGCAGGTTCATCTTGCGCCGCGCGAGATCATAGATCGGCGGATGCGGCTTGCCGAAGTAGAGCGATTCCCCGCCCATCGCGCTGTAAAGCTCGGCGAGAGCCCCCGCGCAATAGATCCGGCGATCGCCCAGATCGACGACGATATCGGGATTGGCGCAAAGGAGCTTCAGCCCCTTGGTCTTGGCCAAAAGGAACTGTGGGCGGTAATCCTCGGGATGATCGGTCAGCTCGTCAAAGGGGCCAGTCACGACAATGCCCTCGGCCTGATCGAGCGGCACGCGCTCGATCGCCGGCCCGTCTTTCCACTCGCCCGGGATATCGGTGAAGAAACCGTCATCCTTTTCCGGTGCAATCGCCCAGACCTTATGGCCGACCGCGCCCGCAAACATCGCATCCTGCGCCGCATCGCCCGAGCTGACGATCAAGTCCCAAGCATCGCGCGGCACGCCCATGCGCCCAAGCTGCGCCTCGACGAATTGCGCCGGACGCGGCGCATTGGTCATCAAGATCACCTGCCCCCCCCCGGCGCGGAAGCGCTGAAGCGCGGCAACGGCGGCCGGATAGGGCGCCTTGCCGTTGTGCAGACAGCCCCAGAGGTCGCAAAACAGGTAGTCGTATTGCGTCGCGATCTCGTCCAGCGATTCAATGAGTCTGGTCATGGGGCTGCCTTCTTTCGTCTCAGACCGCGAGGGCCGGGATGATCTGTTTCTTGCGCGACATGATGCCGGGCAGGATCACGCTGTCGCCGCTGACGTTGGCGCCGAAGCTTTTCTCGGCCACGGTTTTCACGAAGTCGTTGGGCACGAGAAGCGTCGCCTCTTCGCGCAGAATGTCGACGACGAAGAGCAGCACCTCATCGGCGCCGTCTTCCTTGGCAACGCCCGGCATCGCTGCGATCAGCGCGGCCTTGCGGTCGAGCACGGTCTGGGGCGAGGTGGTTTCCAGAACCGAGACGCGCAGCTGCTTGCCGCCGAGCTCGTATTCCTTGCTGTCCATGCGCAGCAGTTCAGCTTCCGAGAAGGCCGAGACATCAGATTTCGCAGCAAACATCTCGGCGGCATAGGCCGGGATCGAGAGGCCAAGCTCTTTCGCGAGCTTCTCGGCGACGAAACGGTCATGCGGGGTCGTGGTCGGGCTGCGGAATTCCAGCGTATCCGAGAGAATGCAGGTCAGCATCGCCGCCTTGATCTCTTTGGGCGCGCGCGCCAGATCCTCCTCGCCGATCAGATCATGCATGATCGTCGCAGTGCAGGCGAGCGGACGGATGGTGATATTGATCGGCAGGCGCGTCTTGATGCCGCCCGCGAGCAGGTGGTGGTCGATGATCTCGATCACCTCGGCCTCATTGATCGAGGCGGGCAGCTCTGCCGGGTTGTTCGTATCGACGATCACGCATTGATCGCCCGCCGCGACATCCGAGAAAAGCTCGGGCTTTTCGATGTTCCAGCGCGACAGAAGCCAGGCCGCTTCGGTATTGGGTTCGCCCTGCAGCAAGGCCTTGGCCGGGGTCTTGCGGATCTCGCTGAGATACCAGGCCCAGATGATGGGCGAGCCGGTCGAGTCGGTGTCAGGCGCCTTGTGGCCGAAAACCTTGATCATGGGGTTACCTTCGGACTGCATGAGGAAAATCGCGCGACTTATAGGCCGGGGCGGCAGGGATGTCTATTGACCGAGGGAGACCGCCGCATTGACCGCGAGCGCGACGATGACCGTATTGTAGAAAAACGACAGCGCGCCATGCAGCACGGTGATGCGGCGCAGATGTGTGGTCTTCACCGCGATATCCGAGGTCTGCGCGGTCATGCCCAGAGTGAAGCTGTAATAGATAAAATCCCAGAATTGCGGCTCGGCCGGGCCGCCGGGAAATTCGAGCCCGCCCGCATCCTTGCCGTCATCGGTCTGGGCATACCAAAGCCCGGCGTAGTGGAATGCCAGCATGAGATGGACCATGGTCCATCCGAGCGGCACCGACAAAAGCCCAAGCACCGGCCGGATTGGCCCGAGATGACCGGCAGGTGCCTTCATCGCCATCAGGATCGCGGTGATGCTGACCACGACCGAACCCAGCGCGAGGCAGACGATCAGCACCATGCCCTCGTCTTGATCGTCGCCATGGCGGCGCCAGCCCTTGGTGCCAAGCCGCTGCCCCTTCTGATAGGCCGCGATCAGATAGGTTGCGAAAAAGACATCCGCCGCGATCAGCACCCGGTCATGCAAAGCCAAGCCAAAGGCCAGCCCGCCCGCGACCAGACCGAGCGCGAAGGTGATGAGAAAGACAAGGTGATGGCGCAGATCGGCAATCATGCGGAGGCGTCCTTGGACTGAGGGCAGGCAGGCGGGGAGCCAGAAAGGCAGAGAGCTCTCGAGAAAGGCTGAAAGCTATGAGAAAACGGAAACGGCTCTGACCGGGTTCCGCGCGCCGATGAAATCCACCGACCCATCGCCCTCGGCGGAAGGCCCCGCCCCCGCGCGCCCGCTCTGCATCGCTGCCCTGCTCACTGTCTACCGCTGATCCCTCAGGAATGCGGCGAGGGCAGCGCGGTCACCGTCCAGCCATCGCGCTCCAAAAGCCGCAGCACGCCCGCCTCTCCGGGCAGATGCAGCGCGCCGAAGGCCGCGACGACATAGCCGCCATTGCCCGCCGCCTCTTGCGCCGCCGCCTCAAGCGGGCCGATCCAGCTTTGGTTGCGCCGGTCCATCATCTTGTCCTGCGCGATCTTCATCTGCTCGTCGACATCGGCGCGGGTCATGCCCGAATTCGCATAGGCATCGAAGCGGCCGAATTCCCAGATCTCCCAGATATCGCCCTTGAAATAGGCGTCGATCAGGGTGGTCGCATAGTCATCGGCGTGTTCGGCGGCGGGAAGCGAGCTGCGCAGCATCTCGATCTCTTCGGTCGGGCTCATGCCCGCGAACATGCGAAAAACCGTGTCCCAAGGCTCGAGCGCCTCGATCGGGACGCCATGCGCTTCGGCGCGCCGCATCACCAGCTCGTCCAGCCCCTCGGGCAGCCCGGCCTTCTTGGCCTCGTCAATCATGCAGGGCGAAAGCCCCATCATCATCGCGACATACCAAGGCCGCATCCGGCTGGCGACGAACGAAGGAATGCCGCGTTCGGACATGGCTTTCGAGAGCTTGTCCCAATCGGCCTTTTCCATACGCTCGGGCAGGGTCGGGCCTTTGGCGTCGGTGATGAGGCTGGGATCGTCTTTCAGGCTGTTTTGAAGCTGCGCCTGCTCTTTCGGCCCGGCCTCGACCAGAAGCTTCTGCGCGCCGTCGATTTCGGGGGCGAAGGTGGTGATCGTCGTGGCATGGCGGTCATCGCCGAAATGATAGGTGCCCAAAAGCACGATCTTGGACGAGCCGCGCGTCGCCTGCCAGAAGGTGCCCTTGTGATAGGGCACGGGCGCGACGGCGGCATCCAGTTCCGCCCGGACCTCGGGCGAGAGCTGCGCGATGAGGTTTTGCCCGACGCATTCGGCGGCCGCGAGCGGCAGAGGCGCAAGAAACAGAAGCCCCGCGAGAAGGGCGGCAACAGGTCTCATCAATCTTTACTCCTCATTCGCGGGCGGGATCTGCGCTCAGTCGTAATCACCCCGGTCGCGCACCGGCTGTCCGGCCAGAAGATCACGATAATAGATCATCGTCTCCTGCGCTTTTACCGCCCAAGGGTAAAGATCCTGTGCATAGCGCTGCCCCGCAACCGCGAGAGCCGCCGCCGCTGCGGGATCCTCGACACAGGCGGTCAGCGCGGCGCGGTAGCCCTCGACATAATCGTCGAAGGGACGGATCGGCACGGTCACGCCCCTGCCCTTCCCCGCGAGATGGCCCGGCGCGCCGTAATCGGCGACGATCGCGGTCATGCCGCAGGCCATGGCCTCGATCACCACGCCCGCGCCAAGCTCGCGGATCGAGGGGAAGACGAAACCGTCAAAGTCGCGCATCATCTCGGCAAGCTCGGCTTGAGAGCGCCGCCCCTCGAAATGAACGACCTCCTCCAGCCCCTCGGCCGCGACAATCTCGCGCAGCCGCGCCATTTCGGGGCCGTCACCGACGATATGCAGGCGATGGCGCGCCAAAGCACCCTGCCCCGCGAAGGCGCGCACCGCGACCTCGGGCAGCTTGTAGGGCACAAGCCGGCCGGCAAAAAGGAAGCGATAAGGGCCGGGGCCGGAAAAAGCGGGGGCCGCGCGGTCGGCATGGAAGATCGCGGGATCATAGCCGATTTCAGGGAAGTTCACGACCCGACCCGGCGCGAGCGGGCGGAGTTCGGACATGGTATGCTCAAAGCCCGCCAGCACCAAAGCCGCATGGCGATAGGTGCCCTTGGCATAGGGCAGATGTTTGGCGGCATTGCGCAGACCGCGCAGCCGCTCGCGCTCGCGCTTTTGCTCGCCGCGGAACTCCTTCGGCCAAGGCAGATTGCCGTTGAGCGGACCGATCACGAAGGGGCAGCGCACCTTGCCCGCGATATAGCTGGGCAAGGTGGGCGTCATCGGCGTGATGCGGTGAACGATATCGAAACCGCCCGCCTTCAGCTCCTTGCGGAAATGCTTCCATGCCTCGCGCTCGAAGGCGAGATAGGGCAGATATTGCATGATCATATTGGTCGACCACGCCACCTCGGTGCCGCCGCGCAGCTTGGTTGCCAGCTTGTAAAGCGGCGCCGCGATATATTCATTGTCGAGATAGACGAACTCGATGCCCTGCGGCGCGGCTTTCTCGATATTCTCGCGGTTGCGCAGATGGGTCGCGACCACCACCCGCGCGAATTTGCTGAGCGCGAGTGCATATTTGTAGCCGACAATCGGCAGCGAGGGCCATTCGGGATTGCAGTCATCCGCCAGGATGAGGATCGAAAGCCGTTTCGCCGAGGCATCCGACGCATTCATGGCATTTGGCTCTGACATCCCGGCTCTCCACTTCCTGCGCCCCGATCGGCGCCGACTAGTCCCTGAAGTTTCAGCAAATTTTCTTCGCCTTAACCGCGGCGAAACTAGCACGCTGGAAAGCCCTCGGTAAAGTGAAGAGCCGCGCCCGGAAACGGTTGACAGCAAGCGGAGCCCTACCTAAGTCTTCTGCCATTGGCACTCACCACCATCGAGTGCCAACAACGCAACACTGCAACCTGAAACACCGGAGTGTTCCAATGGCATTCAAACCGCTGCACGACCGCGTTCTGGTCCGTCGCGTCCAGTCGGACGAGAAGACCAAGGGCGGGCTGATCATCCCCGATTCCGCGAAAGAAAAACCCGCTGAAGGCGAAATCGTCTCGGTTGGCGAAGGCGCACGCAAGGATTCGGGCGAGCTGATCGCACCGGCCGTCAAAGCTGGCGATCGCGTCCTCTTCGGCAAATGGTCGGGCACCGAAGTCACCGTCGACGGTGAAGAGCTGCTGATCATGAAGGAAAGCGACATCCTCGGCGTTCTCGCCTGAGCCGTTTGTCCATCCTTTTTCCACCCTATTTCAAGGAAGTGAAACATGGCTAAGGAAGTCAAGTTCAACACCGACGCCCGCGACCGTATGCTCAAAGGCGTGAACATCCTCGCGGATGCCGTGAAAGTCACGCTCGGCCCGAAAGGCCGCAACGTCGTCATCGACAAATCGTTCGGCGCGCCCCGCATCACCAAAGACGGTGTTTCGGTCGCCAAAGAGATCGAACTGTCGGACAAATTCGAAAACATGGGCGCCCAGCTCGTGAAAGAAGTCGCCTCGCGCACCAATGACGAGGCCGGCGACGGCACCACCACCGCGACCGTTCTGGCGCAGGCCATCATCAAAGAAGGCCTGAAGTCGGTTGCAGCGGGCCTGAACCCGATGGATCTGAAGCGCGGCATCGACAAGGCGACCACCGTTGTCGTCAACGCGATCAAAGCAGCGTCGCGTCCGGTTGCTGACAGCGACGAAGTCGCTCAAGTCGGCACGATCTCGGCCAATGGCGAAGAAACCATCGGCAACCAGATCGCAGAAGCCATGCAGCGTGTTGGCAACGAGGGTGTGATCACCGTCGAAGAAAACAAAGGCATGGATACCGAAGTCGAAGTCGTCGAAGGCATGCAGTTCGACCGCGGCTACCTCTCGCCCTACTTCGTCACCAATCCCGACAAGATGATCGCGGATCTGGAAGATGCGCTGATCCTGCTGCACGAGAAAAAACTCTCGTCGCTCCAGCCGATGGTCCCGCTGCTCGAAGCCGTGATCCAGTCAGGTAAACCGCTGCTGATCATCGCGGAAGACGTTGAAGGCGAGGCTCTGGCCACGCTGGTCGTCAACAAACTGCGCGGCGGCCTGAAAATCGCTGCTGTCAAAGCTCCGGGCTTCGGCGATCGCCGCAAAGCCATGCTGCAAGACATCGCGATCCTGACCGGCGGTCAGGTGATCTCGGAAGATCTGGGCATGAAGCTTGAGAATGTCACCATCGACATGCTCGGCCGCGCCAAGAAAGTTTCGATCAACAAGGACAACACCACCATCGTTGATGGCGCTGGTGAAAAAGCCGAGATCGAAGCCCGCGTTTCGCAGATCCGTCAGCAGATCGAAGAAACCACCTCGGACTACGACAAAGAGAAGCTGCAAGAGCGCGTGGCCAAACTGGCTGGCGGCGTTGCCGTGATCCGCGTCGGCGGTGCGACCGAAGTCGAAGTCAAAGAGCGCAAAGACCGCGTTGATGACGCCCTGAACGCGACCCGTGCGGCCGTGCAAGAAGGCATCGTCGTCGGCGGTGGCGTGGCTCTGGTTCAGGCCACCAAAGCGCTTGACGGTCTGAAAGGCGCAAACGCCGATCAGGACGTTGGCATCAACATCATCCGCCGTGCTCTGGAAGCTCCGCTGCGCCAGATCTCGGAAAACTCGGGTGTCGACGGTGCGGTCGTTGCTGGCAAGATCCGCGAGTCGGAATCGACCTCGTTCGGCTTCAACGCCCAGACCGAGGAATTCGGCGACATGTTCAAGTTCGGCGTCATCGACCCGGCCAAAGTCACCCGCACCGCGCTGGAAAACGCGGCATCGGTTGCTGGCCTGTTGATCACCACCGAAGCCATGATCGCTGAAAAGCCCGAGCCCAAAGCGGCTGGCGGCGGTATGCCCGACATGGGCGGCATGGGCGGCATGATGTAATCATCCCCCTGCCCTCTGGCAGAGAAAGCCGCTCCTTCGGGGGCGGCTTTTTTCATGGTTGCGTCGAGTTTTAATCATTATCTGCATGGTTTTGCGCCCAGGACGCCGCATGGATGGCGACCGAGAGATCGAAACTTAACCCCTCCTTGCTATCGATGACCCTGCGCTTGGCGCAAGGGGCCGGTCGCGGGAAGGAAAGTCGTTCCGAATGGCACGCAGCAGCGATTTCGAAAACAACTTCACCGACAACTCGCTGAACGGCGGCGCGTGGCAGCCGATGAGCGGCGTGACCGATGTCGGGCCAGCCAATAATATGCTGACCATCTTCAACAATGATAATCCGACCGGGGATTCCAACAATGTCTCGGGCGGCAAATACATCATCCCCTCAAGCCTGACCGGGAGCGAGCGGGTCGGCGACTTTCAATTCTCGATGAAAGTTTTCATGAGCCGGTCGCCCTATGCTCCGCATGGAAACAAATTGCCGGACGGGCTCTCGTTCAGCTTTGGCGATGCCGACAGCTATAGGGAAAACCCCTGGCGTCAGGATACGTTCGATTATGAGCAGGGCGTGACCAAGGGGCTTAGCATCGGCATTATCCCCTATGACAGTTCAAGCGCGCAGGGGCGGGGAAATCTGGTCGTATTCTGGAATGGTGTGGTGATCGGCACAATGCCTTTCGACGGCAAAGGCGACTACAATAGCTTCGGCGTCTCTGAGTTTGGCAGGGTCCTCTCCGTCGCCGTTACCGAGACCGGAGAGGTGACGGTGCTGCTCGATGCCCATGAGATCGTCACCACCATCCCAAACAACGAATGGCAGACCGTCGATCAATCGGGCTGGGACTTCGCGGTTGCCGGGCGGACCGGGGCGAATGGCGGCCATGCTTATGTCGATGACATCCGCATCAAATCCGAGATCCTGATCTGCTTCGCCGCCGGCACCTTGCTGGATTGCGAGGACGGTCCTCGTAAGGTCGAGAGCCTGAAGGTCGGGGATCTGGTGATGACCCGCGACGCGGGCTTGCAGCCCATCCGCTGGATCGGACGCCGCAAGCTCACCGCCGACTATCTCGCGCTAAAGCCCGCGCATCGCCCCATTCGCGTGCTGGCGGGCGCCTTGGGCAAGGGGCGGCCAAGCTGCGATCTTCTGGTGTCGCCGCAACATCGGATTTTGGTAAATTCGGCAATTGCCGAGCGCATGTTTGGCACGTCCGAGGTTCTGGTCGCGGCCAAGCAGCTTTGCATGATCGAGGGAATCTCCGTCGCCGAGGATGTGACCGAGGTCGAATATTTCCACATCATGCTCGACGGCCATCAGATCGTCACATCAAACGGCGCGCCCTCGGAAAGCCTTTACGCGGGCAAGCAGGTTCTGACCGGTCTAAGCACGTCGGCGATTGCCGAGATCCTGTCGCTCTTTCCCGAATTGTCGCAAACGGGGGCCGATGCGCCCCCGGCGCGCTATCTGCCCTCGGGTCGGGAAGCGCGCAATCTCGCCCGCCGCCATGCCGCGAACCACAAGCCGCTGCTGGCCGCCGAGAGATGAGCCGCGCTCACCCGCTCCGCGCGCTCAAAGGGGAAGCGGCCGATCTGCGCGAATGCAGCGCGCCGCCGTTCAAGCCGTCTGATCGCGCTCGGCCAGAGCCAGCCATTCCTCTTCGGCGCTCGCCAGCGCATCCTGACGCTCGACCAGACCGTCACTCGCCTTTTGGAATTTCGCAGGCGCTGAGGTGAAGAGATCCGGGTCAGACAGGAAATCCTGCAATTTGCCGATCTCGGCCTCCAGCCGTTCCATGATCCCCGGCAAAGCCTCAAGCCGCTTCTTCTCCGAAAAGGTCAGCCCGGATTTCGCAGCAGCCGCCTTCTCGACCGGAGTGGCCGGCGCGCTCGGCGTGGAGCTCGGTTTTGACGCAGCCGCCGGTTTGGCCACAGCGCTCGGCGTGGTCTCTTGCCGTTGCGCCTGATAATCTGACCAGCCGCCGGGATAGACCGTGGCCTTGCCATCGCCTTCAAGCGCGACGGTCGTCGTCGCCACCCGGTCGATGAAATCGCGGTCGTGGCTGACCAGCAGCACGGTGCCGTCATATTCGCCAAGGATGTCTTGCAAAAGATCCAGCGTCTCGACATCGAGATCGTTGGTCGGTTCGTCCAGCACCAGCAGGTTCGAGGGCTGGGCCATGATCCGCGCAAGCAAAAGCCGCGCCTTCTCGCCGCCCGAGAGGCTGCCGACCGGCGCGCGGGCCTGCGCATCGTCGAAGAGGAAGTCCTTGAGATAGGCCACGACATGGCGCGGATTGCCGCGCACCATGACCTGATCGGCCCGGCCCGAGACGCGCATCGACGGATCCGCCGTCAGCGCATCCCACAGCGACACGCTGTCATCAATGGCGCTGCGCGCCTGATCGAAAACCGCCATATCCAGATTGGTGCCGAGCTTGACCTCGCCGGTATCGGGGGCAATCTCGCCGGTCAGCATCTTGATGAGCGTGGTCTTGCCCGCGCCATTCGGCCCGACAAAGGCGACCCGGTCGCCGCGCAAAATCCGCAGATCGAAGGGCTGCAAGATGACGCGCTCGCCAAAGCTCTTGGAGATTTCCTTGGCGTCAATCACCCGCTTGCCCGATTGCTGGGCGCTGTCCAGCTCAAGCGCCGCCGTGCCCTGACGGCGGATCTGGCCCGCGCGTTCGGCGCGCAGATCAGCCAAAGCGCGCACGCGGCCCATATTGCGCTTGCGCCGCGCCGAAATGCCCTCAACCGCCCAACGCGCTTCCGCCTTGATCTTGCGGTCGAGCTTGTGGCGCGCCTCATCTTCGGCGGCCCAAGCGGTCTCGCGCCAGTCTTCGAAATGCTCGAACCCGCGTTCCTGACGACGGACCTCGCCCCGGTCGATCCAAAGCGTGGCGCGGGTCAGCGCGCGCAGGAAGGCGCGGTCGTGGCTGATCAGCACGAAGGCCGCGCGGGTCGTCGAAAGCTCGGCCTCAAGCCAGGCGATCGCCTCGATATCGAGGTGGTTCGTCGGCTCGTCGAGCAGCATCAGATCGGGCGCATGGGCCATAAGCTTGGCCAAAGCCGCGCGCCGCCGCTCGCCGCCCGAAGCGGTCGAGACCAGCCGGTCGGGGTCGAATTTCAGCCCTTCCGCGGCCATTTCAACCTTGTAGACCTCTTCGGGTGCCAGCCCCGAGGCCGCGAATTCGCCAAGCGTCTCGAAGCCCGACAAATCGGGGTCCTGCTCCATATAGCCGACGCTGGTGCCGGCGGGCGAGACAACGAGGCCGCTGTCGGGTTCGACGAAGCCCGCCATGACCTTCATCAGCGTCGATTTGCCCGAGCCATTGCGCCCGACCAGCGCGACGCGGTCGCCTTGCTGGACGGTCAGGCTCAGGTCCTGAAATACGGGGTTCCCGCCGAAAGTCAGCGAGATGTCGGTCAATTGGAGAAGGGGTGCTCTGGCCATGCCCGTCGCGTATCTTGCCCGGCGCGCAAGGTCAATCTCAGAGCATCTCGAGAAGCCGCGTCGCGATCTCATGCAGCTGGTCCCGGTAGCCGTTCGGCCCCGAGGGCAGGCTTGGATCCGAGGTCATCGCAAGCGCCACCGGCGCATGATCGGGCGTCGCGGGCGCGACATAGATCATCTGCCCGCCATAGCCCCAGCCGAAATTGACCGGGCGCCCCGCGAATTCGTCGAGAAACCAGCCATAGCCATAGCCCTTATGCGTCATGGGCGAGGTGCCGCGCCGGACCCAGCTTTGCTTGATCCAGTCGAGCGGCAGGACCTGACGCCCGCCCGCATAGCCTTGGGCCGCATAGATCGCGCCAAAGGCCATCAGCGAGCGCGTGCTCATCGCCATCTCATTGCCGCCGATATAGATCCCCTGCGGATCGCGCGCCCAAGAGGTGATGCGAAAGCCCGGCACGCCCCCCAGCCAGTCGCGGGCGAGCTGCATCATCGGCCGCCCGCTCGCCGCTGTCAGCATGGCCGAGGCGAGATGGGTCGAGGCGGTCGAATAGGCCATCCGCGCGCCCGGCCGCGCGATGAACGGCGCCGCCAGAGCCGCGCGGACCCAGTCGGGCGAGCTGACCCAAGCCGCATAATTCTTGCCCGATTGCGGGGTCAGCCCCGATTTCATCGACAGAAGATGCCCGAGCGTGATCTCGTAAAGCCGGGGATCGGGTTTCGCCGGAAAGCGGTCCTCAAGCAGCGTCGCGATCTTCTGGTCCGCGCTCTCGATCACGCCTTTCTCGATCGCGATCCCGGCCAGCGCCGAAAGCACGGATTTCGAGGCCGATTTGATATTGACCGGCGCCTCGGGGTCAAACTCGCCATAGCCGCGCGCGGCGACCTCTGCGCCGCCGCTCCAGATGGCAATCGCGCGCAACTGGCCGTGGCTGCCCGCTTCCTCCAGCGCGCGGCTGGGCAAAGCAAACGCCGCGCGCCCCGCCAGAAAAGGCGCGGCAAGGGCTGCGGCAATCAGATGGCGGCGGGTGATGGTCTGGCTCATGGCCGAACTATGACCGCCCCCGCCCGCCACGCCAAGCTTTCGCCCGCCCTCCCGGCGAAACTGTGATCGGCGGCGGTCCGGGTTGTTGCCCCGGCCGGTCCGGGCCGTTAAGGTGGCGCGGTTGCAAAAGGCGGACCCATGAGCGAGACCGGACAGACTTATCAGGTGCTGGCGCGGAAATACCGCCCCGAGACCTTTGCCGATCTCGTCGGTCAGGATGCGATGGTGCGCACCCTGAAAAACGCCTTCGCCGCCGACCGGATCGCGCAAGCCTTCATCATGACCGGCATTCGCGGCACCGGCAAAACCACGACCGCACGGATCATCGCCAAGGGGCTGAACTGCGTCGGACCTGATGGCACCGGCGGGCCCACGACCGAGCCCTGCGGGGTTTGCGAGCATTGCGTCGCGATTTCCGAAGGCCGCCATGTCGATGTGATGGAGATGGACGCGGCCTCGCGCACCGGGGTCGGCGACATCCGCGAAATCATTGAAAGCGTGCATTACCGGGCGGCCTCGGCGCGCTACAAGATCTATATCATCGACGAAGTCCACATGCTCTCGACCAGCGCCTTCAACGCGCTGTTGAAGACGCTGGAAGAGCCGCCGCCGCATGTGAAATTCATTTTTGCCACGACCGAGATCCGCAAGGTGCCGGTCACGGTGCTGTCGCGCTGCCAGCGCTTCGACCTGCGCCGGATCGAGCCCGAGGTGATGATCGCGCTTCTGCGCAAGATCGCCAGCCGCGAAGGCGCCGAGATCAGCGATGATGCGCTGGCGCTGATCACCCGCGCCGCCGAAGGCTCGGCCCGCGATGCGACCTCGCTTCTGGATCAGGCGATCAGCCATGGCGCGGGGGAAACCACCGCGCCGCAGGTCCGCGCCATGCTGGGCCTGGCCGACCGGGGCCGCGTGCTCGATCTCTTCGACATGGTTTTGCGCGGCGCGGCTGCCGAGGCTTTGGCCGAACTTCAGGCGCAATATGCCGATGGCGCCGATCCTTTGGCGGTGCTGCGCGATCTGGCCGAGATCACCCATTGGATCTCGATCATCAAGATCACGCCCGAGGCCGCCGAAGACCCGACCGTCGGTCCCGACGAGGCGCGGCGCGGTCAGGAATTTGCCGAAAAGGTGCCGATGCGGGCACTGACGCGGCTCTGGCAGATGCTGCTGAAATCGCTTGAAGAGGTCTCCGCCGCGCCCAATGCGATGATGGCGGCGGAAATGGCGATCATCCGGCTCACTCATGTCGCCGATCTGCCCGATCCCGATGCGCTGATCCGCAAGGTGCAGGCTTCGATCTCGGCGGGCGAATTCGCGCGTCCGGGCAGCATGGCACCTGCGGGCGGGCAGAATGCACCGCGTGCCGCGCGCCCGGCCCCCGTCGTCGCGCAGATCAACCGCGACGGCAGCGCGATGGCGCTGGCGGTCTCGCCCGATGCGCTCCATGCCTTCCCGGATTTCGAGGCGGTGATCGCGCTCATCCGGCGGATGCGTGACATGAAGCTGCTCCTTGAGGTCGAGGACCATCTTCGCCTCGTGCGCTATGCGCCGGGCCGGATCGAGTTCGAGCCGACCGACAAGGCCCCCCGCGACCTTGCGCCGCGGCTGGCCGAGCGGCTGCGCAGCTGGACCGGTGGCGCGCGCTGGGTGGTCTCGGTCGCGAATGAAGGCGGCGCGCCCACGATTTCAGAGGCTCGCGCCGCCGAACGCGCCGCGACCCAAGCCCGCGTGATGGAAACGCCTTTGGCGCAAGCGATCTTTTCCGCCTTCCCGGCCGCCCGGATCACCGCGATCAAGAAGGCTCCGGTCGAAGTTGCGGTTGAAAAGCCCGCGGGTGAGGATACATCTCCGCATGATCTGACCGAGGGCCCGGTGGCCGAGGTCGAAGAATGGGACCCTTTCGAGGACGAGGATTAAGCGATGATCGACGGTTTTGGCAATTTCGGCGACATTTCCAAAATGATGCAGGCCGCGCAGGATATGCAGGCCAAAATGGTCGAGATGCAGGAGGGGCTGACCCGCCTCACCGTCACCGGCCAATCGGGCGGTGGGCTGGTGAAGGCCACCGCGACTGCCAAGGGCGAGCTGACCGCGCTGGATATCGATCCCTCGATCTTCCGCGCCGAGGACAAGGAAGTGGTCGAGGATCTGATCCTCGCCGCGATCAAGGATGCTCAGAAGCGC
This sequence comes from Paracoccus aminophilus JCM 7686, assembly GCF_000444995.1. Lineage (NCBI taxonomy): Bacteria > Pseudomonadati > Pseudomonadota > Alphaproteobacteria > Rhodobacterales > Paracoccaceae > Paracoccus > Paracoccus aminophilus. Next base: position 1,993,609 of record NC_022041.1, read on the forward strand.
GCCGAGGTCAAATCGGCCGAGGAAATGGCCAAGATGACCAGCGCCATGGGCATTCCCGCCGATTTCAAGATGCCCTTCTAAGGCCAACCGCCGCGCATGAGCGAGGATCGTGGCGATATTCAGGCGCTCATCGCGCAGATTGCGCGGCTGCCGGGACTTGGGCCGCGCTCGGCCCGGCGCATCGTGCTGCATCTGATCCGCAAACGCGCGGGCCAGATGTCCCAGCTTGCCAGCCTGATGGCCGAGGTCGCCGAAAACAGCCGCGAATGCGCGATCTGCGGCAATATTTCCGACCAGACCGTCTGCGCGATCTGTGAAGACGCCCGCCGCGCCACCGGAGAGATCTGCGTCGTCACCGATGTCGCCGATCTCTGGGCACTCGAGCGCGGTCGCGCCTTTCACGGGCGCTATCATGTGTTGGGCGGCAGCCTGTCTGCGCTCGATGAGATCGGCCCCGACGATCTGCGCATCCCTGCCCTGATCGCGCGCATCTCGGACGAGCATGTGACCGAGGTCATCCTTGCGCTCGCCGCCACCGTCGAGGGCCAGACCACCGCGCATTATATCGCCGAGGCGCTGGCGCCGACCGGGGTCACAGTCACCGGTCTGGCGCAGGGCGTGCCGATCGGGGGCGAGCTCGACTATCTCGACGATGGCACGATCACCGCGGCGCTCCGCGCGCGGCGCCGCCTCTAGTTCAGCCACCCGTTCAGCCTCTGGCGCGACGTCAGGCCCGGCAGCGGACCCAGTATGGGTTGAAACCCGACCCTTGCCGCTGTCATATACCGTCACATTTCAAAGCCCCAGATTCAGGACCGGCCCGCTCGGGGTCGGGGAATGCGATGCAGACGGCAAGCCTTTCTTCCAAAACGCCCCTTTCCGCGACACGAGATTGCGAAATCCACGCTTTACGCCACGCCCTTCGCCAAAGCCCCTCGGCCCGACGCGTGCGCCGCATTGAAAGCGGCGGGCGTCATTACTGGGTCAAGCAGCGCGAAGAGCTGTCCCTGCGCTGGCGGCTGCAAAAGGGCAATCCCGCACAGGCCTTTGAGCGCGAACGCGAGGGTCTGCGCCGCCTGCACGCGATGGGCCTGCCGGTGCCCGAAATCGTCGATGAAGGCCCCGATTATTTCGTGACCCGGGACGCGGGCGTGCCGTTGTCGCATGTCTATAAATCGCCCGATTATTCCGAGACCGAGCGCGGTCGCGCGCTAAAGGCAGCGGTCAAGGCGCTGCATCGCCTGCATGAGGCGGGGGTCGCCCATGGTCGGCCGAACCTCAAGGATATGATCTGGGACGGCAAACGCGTCACGCTGATCGACCTCGAACGGTTTGGCAGGGTGCGCAATGCTCATGCGGCGCAGGTGCTCGATTTCATCATCTTCGCCTTCAGCTGCTTTGCGGTGGCGAACAAATCCCTGCCCCAGATCGATCAGGCGCTTTACCTTTATCGGATGCTCGACATGCGGGGGATTTTCGTCGGAGCCAGCCGCTGGCTGAACTGCCTGCGCTGGCTTGATCCGGTGGCCCGCGCATTGTCTCGGGTGAAGAACTCGCGCGAGATCGCGGCCATCCCCCGGCTCTTCGCCTGGCTGCGCAGCAACCGCGGCTGAGGTCGTGGCCATGAAAGTCGTGCCATGAAAAAGGCCGACCCCGCAGGACCGGCCCTCTGAAGGCGAAACGCGTGGCGCTTACAAAACCGCGTCCACCGCCGTTTTCAGCCGCGCAACCGCCGCATCAACATCCTTGAGCTTGTCGAGCCCGAAGAGCCCCAGACGGAAGGTGCGGAAATCGGCGCCCTCGCCGACCTGCAAGGGTACGCCCGCGGCGATCTGATAGCCCTGCGCGTGGAACTTGCTGCCGTTCTGGACATCGGCATCGCCGGTATAGGCCACGACCACGCCCGGCGCGCCAAAGCCCTCGGCGGCCAGAATGCGGATGCCCTTGTCCCGCAAAAGCGCGCGGACCTCATTGCCCAGCCGGATCTGCGCGGCGCGGGCGTTTTCAAAGCCGAACTCGCGGGTCTCGTTCATCGCATCGCGCAGGCCGACCAGCGCATCGGTCGGAACGGTGGCGTGATAGGCATGGCCGCCATTCTCATAGGCCGCCATGATCGCGCGCCATTTCTTGAGATCGAGGAAGAAGCTGTCGCCGGTGGTTTCCTCAAGCTTGGCCGCGCCTTTGGCCGAGAGCATGACCATGCCTGCCGACGGCGAGGCCGACCAGCCTTTTTGCGGCGCCGAGATCAGCACATCGACCCCGGTCTTCTTCATATCGACCCAAGCCGCGCCCGAGGCGATGCAATCGAGCACCATCAGCGCGCCGACCTCATGGGCCGCCGCCGCGATCTGGGTGATATAGTCATCGGGCAGGATCAGACCGGCCGCGGTTTCGACATGAGGCGCGAAGACCGCATCGGGCTTGACCTCACGGATGCGCGCGACGACCTCTTCGACCGGCGGCGGCGAGAAGCTCGCTTGCGGCTCATTGCCGGTGGCGCGGGCCATGACGACGGTGGTCTCGCGGGCAAACCCGCCGGTCTCGAAAATCTGGCTCCAGCGATAGCTGAAAAAGCCGTTGCGGATGATCAGCGCATGGGCGCCGCGCGCGAACTGGCGCGCCACGGATTCCATAGCCGCCGAGCCGCCGCCGGGAACCAGAGCCACCGCTTCGGCCGAATAGACCTCGCGCAGGGTCTCGGAGATGTCGCGCATCGCCTTCTGGAAGCGTTTGGACATGTGGTTGAGCGAACGATCCGTGAAAACCACCGAATATTCGAGCAATCCGTCCGGATCGACCTCGGGACGAAGACCAGCCATGACTTTCTCCTTCATGCTTTCTATCTGATGTAACACGCGTTTGGCGACAGGCCAGCCCGCCTTAGGTCCGAGATTGCCGTGTTTCCACGCGCCTGCCCAGCCCTTTGCAAGAGCCTTTGCGGGGCTCTCTCGGACTGGCGCGCAAAGCCGGGCCGCGCCGCCCTGCGCGAATAGCCGGTTCCGTTACGGCGCATGGCTCCCCCCTTGCCGGATTTCGGCCCAAAGACTACTTTGTTGTCAGCACAACCACAGGCAAATCAATGCGTATCGGCATTCTGAAATGCGGTCAGTCGCCCGAAGTCATTCGGGACGAGCTGGGCGATTACGACACCATGTTCGAACGGCTTCTGGCCGGGCGGGGCTTCACCTTCCGCTCCTGGCATGTCGAGGCGATGGACTTCCCCGCTTCGGTCCATGAGGCGGATGGCTGGCTGCTGACCGGCTCGCGCCATGGCGTCTATGAGGATCATGCCTTCATTCCGCCGCTCGAAGCCTTTATTCGCGATGCCTATGCCAGCCATGTGCCGCTGGTCGGCATCTGCTTTGGCCATCAGATCATCGCGCAGGCGCTTGGCGGCACCGTCATCAAAAGCCCGAAAGGCTGGGCGGTCGGCGCCCAGGATTACGATTTCGGCGGCGAGAAGATCACGCTGAACGCCTGGCATCAGGATCAGGTCGTGGTCTTGCCGAAAGACGCCACCGTGCTCGGCCATAACGAATTTTGCGAGAATGCCGCGCTGGTCTATAACGACCGCGCCTTCACCGTGCAGGCCCATCCCGAGTTTCCCGACCGCTTCATTCAGGGGCTGATCGACCACCGCGCCAAGGGCGTCGTCCCGCCCGAGCTGGTTGCCGAGGCCGAGACCCATATGGGCGAGCCGCGTCAATCCGGCGTGCTGGCCGATCGCATCGAGGCGTTTTTCAAGGCGCCGCGTCAGGCCCTGACCTCCGAGAAAGGTGCTGCATGAAACCGCGCTGGCTCGACGACACGCCGCAGGCCGCTCAGAATTTCGTGGCCGGTCGCCGGCTCGATGAGGTCGAATGTATCGTCGCCGATATTGCGGGGGTCGCCCGAGGCAAGGCGATGCCAGCCTCGAAATTCGCGACACAGGAACGGTTCTTCCTGCCGAATTCGATCTTTCTGCAGACCATCACCGGGGAATGGGCCGACAATCCTTCGGGCGCCTTTACCGAGCCCGATATGATCCTGATCCCGGATTTCTCGACCACCGCGGCCGCGCCTTGGACCGCGGATGTGACCCTGATGGTCATCCATGATGTGCTCGACCAGCAGGGCCAGCCGGTTCCGGCGGCGCCGCGCAATGTGCTCAAACGCGTGGTCCAGCTTTACGAGGACAAGGGCTGGAGCCCGATCGTCGCGCCCGAGATGGAGTTCTTCCTTGTCGCGCGCAATACCGATCCGAACCAGCCGATCATCCCGCCGATGGGCCGGACCGGCCGCCGCGCGGCGGCCAAACAGGCCTATTCGATGTCGGCGGTCGATGAATACGGCAAGGTCATCGACGATATCTATGATTTCGCCGAGGCGCAGGGCTTCGAGATCGACGGCATCTTGCAGGAAGGCGGCGCCGGTCAGATCGAGATCAACCTCAACCACGGCGATCCGGTCCATCTCGCCGACCAGATCTTCTATTTCAAACGCCTGATCCGCGAAGCCGCGCTGCGTCACGATTGCTTTGCGACCTTCATGGCCAAGCCCATTCAGGACGAGCCCGGCTCGGCCATGCATATCCACCATTCAGTCGTGGATATCAAAACCGGCAAGAATATCTTTTCCGATGCCAAGGGCCGCGAAACCCCGGAGTTCCTGCATTTCATCGCCGGGATGCAGAAACACCTGCCCGCCGGGATCGCGCTGCTCGCGCCCTATGTGAACAGCTACCGCCGCTATGTCCCGGATTTCGCAGCACCGATCAACCTCGAATGGGGCCGCGACAACCGCACCACCGGGCTGCGCGTTCCGGTCTCGGGACCAGAGGCGCGGCGGCTGGAAAACCGGCTCGCCGGGATGGATTGCAACCCCTATCTCGGGCTCGCGGCCAGTCTCGCCTGCGGCTATCTCGGGCTGATCGAGCGCGAGACCCCGCGCGCGGAATGTCTGGGCGATGCCTATATGTCGGAAGACGAGCTGCCCTATAATCTGGGCGATGCCTTGGATCTTCTGCAGGAAAGCACCGCCATGCGTGAGGTTTTGGGCGGCGAGTTCACCGATGTCTACGTCGCGGTCAAACGCAATGAATTCAAAGAGTTCCTTCAGGTCATCAGCCCCTGGGAGCGTGAGCATCTGCTCCTGAACGTATGAACCTGCTCTTTGCCAATGACCAGCGCGGGCATTATCCGCCCTCGCTTTACGCCGAGACCCGCGACCCCCTGCCCGCTTTCGCCCCCCTGCGGGGCGAGACGCGGGCCGATGTCGCCATCGTCGGCGGCGGCTATACCGGGCTTTCGGCGGCGCTGCATCTGGCGCGGGCGGGCTATTCGGTGGCGCTGCTCGAGGCCCATCGTCTGGGCTTTGGCGCCTCGGGCCGCAACGGCGGTCAGGTCGGATCGGGCCAAAGGCTCGAGGTCGATGATCTGGAAAAGATGGCCGGGCGCGAGACCGCGAAACGGCTTTGGGATCTCGCCGAAGAGGCCAAGGCGCTGGTGCGCGCACTCGCCTCTGAGGCCGGCGTGCCCTTCCATCCCGGCGTCGCCCATGCCTTCCGCACCACGCGCGAATTCGCCCATGCCCGCAGCCATATCGAGAAGCTCGCAAGCCGCTATGGCTATGACCAGATCGAGGCGCTTGATCGCGAGGCCTTTCGCGCGCTGCTGCCCTCGCAGGCCTATGTCGCGGGCGAGCTCGACCACGGCGCGGGCCATCTTCATCCGCTGAACCTCGCGCTTGGCATAGCGCGGCTCGCAGATGCTGCGGGCGCCGGGCTTTACGAGCAAAGCGCGGTCACGCGCATCGCGCATGGCCAAAGCACAGGCGCGCCCTCGACGGTCTACACTGACGAGGGGCAGGTCCACGCCCAGTATGTGATCCTCGCCGCGAATGGCTATCTCGACCGGCTGGAACCCAAGGTCGCGGCGCGGGTCATGCCGATCAACAATTACATTGTCGCGACCGAGCCTCTGGGCGCGCGCGCAGCCGAGGTCCTGACCCGCGACATTGCCGTGCATGACACGAAATTCGTGGTGAATTACTGGCGGCTTTCCCCGGACAAGCGGCTGATCTTTGGCGGCGGCGAAACCATCACCTACCGCTTTCCCAAGGATATTTTCGCGAAGGTCCGCAAGCCCTTGCTCGAGATCTATCCCGGACTGGCCGATGTGAAGCTGACCCATGCCTGGGGCGGCACGCTGGCGATCACCCGCACGCGGATGCCCTGTGTGATGCGGCCCGCGCCGAATTGCCTGTCGATCAGTGGCTATTCCGGCCATGGCGTCGCGCTGGCGACGCTGGCGGGCAAGCTGATGGCCAGCGCCGTGCAGGGACAGGCGGAGAGCTTCGATGTCATGGCCAAGCTGACGCCCCCGCCGTTCCCCGGCGGCGCGATGCTGCGCCAGCCCTTGCTGGTCGCGGGGATGAGCTGGTTTGGCCTGCGCGACCGGTTGGGGATCTGAGCGCCCGCATTTCAGACAAGAAAAAAGGCGCCTCTCGGGGCGCCTTTTTTCTTGTCCAATTGCCGCCTTAGCGTTCCTGCAATCTCGCGTTCGGATCGCGGATCCGCGCGACTTGCGCGACATCGCTTTCGGCATCAAGTGCGGTCAGCAGCGCATGAAGATGCTCGCGGTCGCGCAGCTCAACCTCGACCTTGAGGCGGTAGAAATCGGGCTTGCGATCGACGAATTCGAGATCCGAGATATTCGCCCCCTGCTGCCCGATCAGCGTGCAAATGCGGCCGAGCACGCCTGCGTCATGGCGGATCGTCAGCGACAGCTCGGTCGAATAGGCCGCCGGATGCTGGCCCTGACGCCAATGCAGATCGACCCAGCGCTGCGGGCTATCCTCGAAATCGGCGAGCACCGGGCAGTCGATCGCATGGATGACAATGCCCTTGCCGCGATAGGTGATGCCGACGATGCGCTCACCCGGCAGCGGCGAACAGCAGGGCGCGCGGGTGAATTCCTGATCGGCCTCAAGCCCGGCGACGGCGCGCTTGGCGTCAATCTCGCTTGGCGGTGCGGTCGCGAGCTCGGGATAAAGCGTGGTCACGACCTCTTGCGCCGGGATCTCGGCACTGCCGATCCGCGCGAGCAGCTCATCCGTGTCGGGCAGCGCCATGGTCCGCGCCGCAGTGCGCAGCGCCTTGTCGGTGACCTTGCGCCCGACATGTTCAAAGGCCACGCGCACCAGCTCTGACCCCAGCCGGATGAAGCGGTCCCGGTCCTCGTCGCGCAGGGATTTGCGGATCGCGGCCTTGGCGCGACCGGTGACCACGATATCAAGCCAGGTCGCCTGCGGGCGCTGACCGGATGCCGCGATGATCTCGACCGACTGGCCATTTTTCAGCCGCGTCCAGAGCGGCACGCGAATGCCGTCAACCTTGGCGCCAACGCAGGAATGGCCAAGCCGCGTGTGGATCGCATAAGCGAAATCGATCGGCGTCGCGCCTTTGGGCAGCTGGATCACGTCACCATTCGGCGTGAAGCAGAAGACCTGATCGGAATACATTTCGAGCTTCACATGCTCGAGGAATTCGTCGTGATCCTCCTCACCAAACCGCTCGGTCAGGCTGGAGATCCACTCGCCCGGATCGACGGCAAAGGGGTTTTCGGTGCGCACGCCGTCGCGGTAGGCCCAATGGGCGGCGACGCCGGCCTCGTTGACCTCATGCATCTGGCGCGTGCGGATCTGGACCTCGACGCGCTTGCCGTCGCGGCCCGAGACCGTCGTATGGATCGAGCGGTAGCCGTTCGATTTCGGCTGACTGATGTAATCCTTGAACCGCCCCGGCACGGCGCGCCAGCGCTGGTGGATGCAGCCAAGCGCGCGGTAGCAATCCGATTCCGAGCGGGTGATCAGGCGGAAGCCGTAAATATCCGAGAGCCGCGAAAAGCTGAGCTGCTTTTCCTGCATCTTGCGCCAGACCGAGAAGGGTTTCTTGGCGCGGCCATAGACATCGGCCTCGATCCCCTCTGCCTCAAGCACGGTGCGGATATCGGCGGTGATCTTCGAGATCACATCGCCGGTTTCGCGCTGCAACGTGACAAAGCGGCGGATAATCGAATTACGCGCCTCGGGATTGATGACCTTGAAGGCGAGATCCTCAAGCTCTTCGCGCATCCATTGCATCCCCATGCGCCCAGCAAGGGGCGCGAAGATATCCATGGTTTCGCGGGCTTTTTGCAGCTGCTTGTCGGGGCGCATCGATTTGATCGTGCGCATATTGTGCAGCCGGTCGGCGAGCTTGACCAGAATGACGCGCAGGTCGCGCGACATCGCCATGAAGAGCTTGCGGAAGTTTTCGGCCTGTTTGGAATGGACGCCCGACAGCTGGAGATTGGTCAGCTTGGTGACGCCATCGACCAGCTCGGCGACCTCGCGCCCGAATTGGCCGGAAATATCGTTCCAGCTGGCGCGGGTATCCTCGATCGTATCGTGCAAAAGCGCGGTAATGATCGTCGCATCGTCGAGCTGCATCTCGGTCAGGATGGCAGCGACAGCGACGGGATGCGTGAAATAGGGCTCGCCCGAGTGGCGGAACTGCCCTTCATGCATGCGACGCCCATATTCATAGGCGTCGCGGATCAGATCGGCATTGGTCTTCGGGTTATAATTGCGGATGAGAGCAATCAGGTCTTCGACGTCAATCATTTTATGTCGAAGACTCCGTTTCTCAGTCGCGACCTTGGGCTTCCAGCATCATGCGAAGCATGCGCTCTTCCGATTCCTCGTCAACGGGCTTCGGACGGTCGATTTCGGCACCCAGAAGCAGCGCCATTGCGTCTTCTTCGGGCTCATCAACCTCAATCTGGGTCTGGGTCGTCTCGATCATGCGCTCGCGCAGATCATCCACGCCTTGCGTTTCATCAGCGATTTCACGCAAAGCGACGACGGGGTTTTTGTCGTTGTCGCGGTCGACCGTCAGCGGGCTGCCGGCCGTAATTTCGCGCGCACGATGGGCGGCGAGCAGGACAACGTCGAAACGGTTCGGAACTTTATCGACAACATCTTCGACTGTTACGCGGGCCATCGGTCACCTATATTTTCGAATCGGCTGGAGAGGCGAATGCAGATAAATGAGCGCCAGACCCCGGAAAGTCAAGAACCCATCACCCGCATTCCCTCAAAGGAGTCGGGCGGCAAAGCCGCAAGCATTTCGGCGACACTAGCACCAATTCTCGGATGCTGCCAGAGGGGGGCGATCTCGGCCAGCGGTGCCAGAACGAAGGCACGATCCTGCATCCGCGGATGGGGCAGGATCAGCTGATCCGGGGCCTCGACCATCTGCCGTTCGAGCGCCAGCCCGCGCCAGGCATCCTGCGTCCCGGCATCGGGCAGGACCAGATCGTCATAACCGATCAGGTCGATGTCGATGACACGTGCGCCCCAACGTCCGCCATCGCGCCGACGGCCCATCTCGGCCTCAATCTCATGGAGGTAATCGAGCAAAACGCGCGGGGTCAGACGGGTCTCGACCAGCGCCGCGCCATTGACGTAATCGGGTCCGCTCCCTGCAGGAAAAGCCGGGGTCTGCCAGAAACGGCTGACGGCGATCAGCCGGATTTCGGGACCGGGCAACCTGTCCAAAACGTCAATCAAGCTGTCTCTTGGGTTACCTAACGAAGTTGGCAGGTTTGCTCCAAGGGCAAGCAGTCCTAAACTCCAGTCTTGTTTTTGCATATCAGGTATTTCTCGGAGGAGATATGTTTTATAAGGACGACCGTCTGGCCTTGTTCATTGACGGTTCCAATCTCTATGCAGCTGCGAAAGCGCTAGGGTTCGATATTGATTACAAACTGCTTCGTCAGGAATTCGAGCGCCGAGGCAAGCTGATCCGAGCCTATTACTATACTGCTCTGCTTGAGAACGACGATTACTCTCCGATCCGACCTTTGGTCGACTGGCTGCATTACAACGGCTTCTCGATGGTCACGAAACCTGCGCGGGAATATACCGACGGGCTTGGTCGGCGCAAGATCAAGGGCAACATGGATATCGAGCTGACGGTTACCGCGCTTGAGCTGGCGCCGCGCATGGATCATGCCGTGCTCTTTTCGGGCGATGGCGATTTCCGCCCGCTGGTCGAGGCCTTGCAGCGGCAGGGGGTCCGGGTCTCGGTCGTCTCGACGACGCGCAGCCAGCCGCCGATGATCGCCGATGAGCTGCGCCGTCAGGCTGACAATTTCATCGAGCTTGAAGCCCTGCGCGACACGATCGGCCGCCCGCCGCGCGAACAAGCCGTGGCCGCGACCTCGGATTAAGCTGGCAAGGCTGGCCCGGCCCTCCGGCATCGCCGTGAGGGCCCCGCAGGACGGCCTACAGGCGACCAAAGCAGCACGACAGCACCAAAAACAAAGGCCGGGCGAAACCCGGCCTTTTTGCGTCGTCTCATGGCAGAAGGATTACAGATCCAGCACCACTGTCGAGGTCGGACGGCAGCAGCACAGCAGGACCTTGCCGGGCTCGGGCTCGTCGAGCGGTTCTTCGAAATACGTGACCTCGCCTGAAACGAGCGACTGCACGCAAGTGCCGCACACGCCCGCGCGACAGCTGAACTCTGGCTCAAGCCCCGCATCCTCCAGCAGCGACAGAAGCGACTCCGCCCCCTCGCGCCAAGGAATGCTGCACCCGGAGCGGTTCAGAACCACCTGCGGCCCCTCCTCCGCCCCGCCGACGGCAGGTGAGGCTTCCGGCGCGGCCACAGGGGCCGGGGCGGTCGAGGGCGCCTCGGTGAGCAGGCTTGCGGGGCCGAAGAACTCATAAGCGATGCGCTCTTTGCGCAGGCCAAGCCCGGTCAGCAGCGTATAGAGCGCCTGCATGAAGGGCGGCGGGCCGCAGAGATAGGCCTCATAGTCATCGAGCGGCAGCAGCGCCTGCAGCGTCTCGCGCGTGAGGAGCCCCTCCGAGTGATGCCGCCCCGCCGCGCGATCCGCCTCGGTCGGATTGCGGTAGCAATAATGCACGCGGATGCCACTGCGCCGGGCGGCCAAAGCCGCGACCTCGGCTTGCAGGGCATGGACCTCGTGGCTGTCGCAGGCATGGATGAACCAGACCGGACGGTCCGAGGTCTCGGCCAGAACCTTCAGCATCGAGACCATCGGCGTCAGCCCGACCCCGCCCGAGATCAGCAGCACCGGCCGCTGGCTTGCGCCATCGAGCTTGAAGGCGCCGCGCGGCCCTTGCACCTCGATCTCATCGCCCGGCTGGATGCGGTCATGCAGCCAGGTCGAGCTCAGCCCCTCGGCGACATCCGCCCGGGGCGCGCCCTCGCGTTTCACCGTGATGCGGTAACGCCCCGCATCTTGCGGCGCGGACGAGACCGTGTAATTGCGCAGAACATGGCCCGCCCCTTCGGGCACGCGCAGGATCAGGAACTGACCGGCCTCGAAAGGCATCCAATCCCCCGGATCGACCGGCTCGAGGTGGAACGAGGTGATCGTCGCGCTTTCGCGCAATTTCTCGACCACCCGGAACGGACGAAAGCGGGAGGATTGGCTGTCTTTCATGGCGGGTCCTTATTCGGCGGCGACCTTCGTGGCCGCAGCCTCTTCGGCGGCAATCATCTGAGCAAGCTTGCGGCGGAAGCGCAGCGGCCCGACGTCGATCTTGAGATCGAGGTTCGGCGTCGTCATCTCGTCGATGCCCTTCTGCACGGCCTCGAGCACAACGCGGTCTTCCTCGAAAGCGCCACGCACCGATTTCGCAAAGCTCGCCGAAACCTCGGGATCGTTCGGCGCGAAATTGCGCATCTGGAACCAATAGTATTTCGTCCGCTTGTCATCGACCGGGGTCATGAAGTTGTAGCTGTCCATGAGGAAAGTGTTCTCGGGCAGCTCTTTGCCCTCGCCGCCGGTATGGGCCGGGGCGAAGATCGCCTTGATGATCGCATTCGAGGGATAGCGCACCTCATAATGCTGCTTGCGGTCGGCATTGCCCTCGAATTGCAGGAAGGGCGCATAGAAGGGCGCGGGCTCGGAATCGATCATCCAGCGCCAGACGGTGACGCCATCCTCCTTGACCGTGGTTTCGAGCGGGGTTTCCTCGCAGGCCGAGCTGGCGAAAGACGATTGATGCACCCAGGCGACATGCGAAGGGTCCAGCAGGTTGTCGGTCATATAGAGATAGTTGCAATGCAGCGTCATCGACTCGCCGCGGTTGACGCCCCAGGCGGGATCGCCCCAGTTCTCGACCTGGAAGATCTTGGCGGGATCGGCCTCGGCGGCATCGCCCATCCAGACCCACAGAAGACCGTAGCGCTCCTCGATCGGGTAAGAGCGCACGCAGGCGACATGCGGGATTTTCTCGGCGCCGGGCACGCGGGTGCAGGTGCCGGTCGTGTCGAAGGTCAGGCCGTGATAGCCGCATTCGACCTCATCGCCCTTGATCCGCCCCATCGAGAGCGGAAGTTTGCGGTGCGGACAGGCATCCTCAAGCGCGGCCGCGCGGCCGTCTTGCGTGCGATAGAGCACCAGATTCTGGCCAAGCATGGTCACCGGCTTCAGCGTGCGGCCGACTTCGTGATCCCATGCGGCGACATACCAGGCATTCTTCAGAAACATTGGATACCTCTCGCGTTCTCTGCCCCGATTATCCGCCGCGCGGGCCCGGCTCGCAAGCAGGCGGGACTTGCGTTCTATTTTAGATCAGCTAAACAATTATCCTGAGTAAAACAGGTGAGATTATGCCCCCTCCCTCCCTTCGCGCGCTTCAGGCTTTCGAGGCGGTCGGTCGCACCGGCACGGTCACTGCGGCGGCGCGCGATCTGGGCGTCTCGCCCGGGGCGATCAGCCAACAGGTGCGCCACCTCGAGGATCACCTCGCGGTCACGCTTCTGGAACGGCGCGGGCGGCGGGTCGAGATGACGAGCTGGGGCCGGATCTATTACGCCGAAATCGCTAAGGGGTTCCGACAGTTCGAGCTGGCCGCCGACGCGCTGGAGCGCGCGCGCAACCGCTCGGCCATCGTGCTGAGCGCGCTGACATCGGTGGTGAACAAATGGATCACCCGGCGGATCTTTGACTGGCAGAGCCTGCATCCGCAGGCCAATGTCCGCATCATCGGCAAGGATGACGAGCCCGCTCTGGGCCAGGACGAGGTCGATTTCCGCATCACCTATGGCCGCGGCGTGCAGGCCCATCGCCATTATACCGAGCTCTTCCGCGACTGGATGGTGCCGGTCTGCTCGCCGATGCTGATCGCTGATCGCGCCCTTGCCGAGCCCGCCGATCTGCTGGAGTTCCCGCTGCTCAATGTCGAATGGGAGAAGCAATATCTGCCACCGCCGCAATGGTCGGATTGGGCGCGCCATGTCGGGGCGAGCCGCAGCCAGCGCCTCTCGACGCTCTCCTTCACCCTGTCGAGCAGCGCCATCGACGCCGCGATCAACAAACGCGGCTTTGCTTTAGCTCAGCTATCAATGATCGGTGAAGAGCTGGCGGCGGGCACGCTGGTCGTGCCCTTCGATATCCGCCTTGAACTGCCCGAGAGCTATTATCTCGCCTGGGATCGGGCCGCGATGGAAAAGCCGAATGGCCCGGCTTTTCACAATTGGCTTTTGCAGATCGGGCGGCGCCAGAGCCTGCTCTCGGCGCCCCATCCCGCTTAACGCGAGGCGGTTTGATAGCGCGTCAGGCGGGTCTCGATCCGGCGCACGACCAGCACGAGAAGGGTGTTGATGACCAGATAGAAGAGGCCCGCAATCGCGAAAATCTCGAAGATCGCATAGGTCTGGCTCATCAGGCGCTTGGCGTGGCCGGTGATCTCCATCACTGTGATGGTCGAGGCGAGCGACGTGCCCTTCACGACGAGGATCAGCTCGTTGCTATAGGCGGGCAAGGCCTGACGGATCGCCAGCGGGAACTCGATGCGGCGAAAGCGCAAGGCGCGCGACATGCCCGCGGCCTTCGCCGCCTCGATCAGCCCAACCGGGACCGACATCAGCCCGCCGCGCAAGATCTCGGACGTATAAGCGGCGGTGTTGAGCGACAGGGCCAGAATGGCGCAGTTGAGCCCGCCCCCGATCACCCACCACAGCACCGGATTGTTGCGCACGAATTCGAACTGGCCAAGGCCGTAGTAGAAGAGGAACAGCTGCACGAGCAGCGGTGTGCCGCGGAAAATGGCGCTGTAATATTCGGCGATCTTTTGCAGCAGGCGGCTCGACGAGACCCGCATCATCGCAAGGCAAAGCCCGAGGCAAAAGCCGATCGCGACCGAGATCCCGACCAGTGTCAGCGTGACGGTGACGCCTTTGGTGATCGTGGTGACGGCGCGTTGGGCGATTTCGAGATCCATCTCAGCCCCTCCCTTTCAGCACCAGCGCGCGCTCGGCCCGCTTGAAGAAGACCTGACTGACGAAGGTGATGATCAGATAGATGATCGCCGCGATCAGATAGAAGATGAACGGGTTGCGGGTCGAGCCCGCGCCGACAAAGGCCGCACGCATCAGCTCTTGCAGGCCCACGACCGAGACGAGCGCCGTGTCCTTCATCGTCGCCTGCCAGACGTTGTTCATCCCCGGCACGGCAATGCGCAGCATCTGCGGCAGGATGATCTTGCGAAAGATCCGTCGCCCCGGCATCCCCAGCGCGCGTGCCGCCTCGAGATGGCCTTTCGGGATCGAGGAGAGCGCGCCGCGCACCACTTCGGTCGAATAGGACCCCGAAATCGCGGCAATCGCGATCACGGCGATGATGAAGGCATAGCCGGTATCGGCCAGCCCCGCCCAGCCAAAGGCCGTGGCGACACGGGTCACGAACTCGACCGAGGAAAAGAAGAGCAGATAGATGACGAGCAGCTCGGGCACGCCCCGCACCACGGTGGTGTAGATGTCGACGAGCCAGTTCAGCGGCTTCACCCGGCCCCATTTGATCAGCCCGCAGATGATCCCGATCATCAGCCCGGCGCCCATCGCGCAAAGGCCGACCAGAACGGTGATGGTGGCGCCCCGCAGAAGCGCGCCGATCCAGCCGCCCTCCCAGAGCTGCAATAGCCCGAATTGCATTCGTGTAACCTACCAGTCTTCAGGTGGGGAGATTTGGCCGCGCTCGCCGCAGCCTCAGGTCAGAGGGGCGATCGCCGCCCCTCTGCCGGATGTCACGCGCTCACTTGCAGTTGCGCGAAATATCCATTTTGAACCATTTTTCCGATGAGGCTTTCAGCGTGCCATCGGCGCCAAGCTCGCACAGTGCCGCGTTGATCTTGTCCTTGAGCTCGGCCTCATCCTTGCGGATGCCGATGCCCAGACCGTCGCCAAGCGTCGCATCCGAAGCGGAATCGATCACATAAGGCACCAGCACGAAGTCGCCGCCCTCGGGCTTCGCCAGGAAGTCGTTTTGCGCCGAGGTGTCCGAGAAAGCGGTATCCAGACGCCCGCTCGACAGGTCGATCTGCATCTGGTCGAGCGTGTCATAGGTCATCAGCTGCGCGTCGGGCATGTTCTTCTCGACATAGGCCGCATGGGTGGTGCCGCCCTGCACGCCGACGCGAAGACCGTTCAGGTCCTTCTTCAGCGTGTCGAGATCATTCGCTTCGGCCAGAGGCGAGCCCTTCTTGGCCACAAACTGGTTCGGGAATTCCGCGTAGCTGTTTGAAAAGTCGATCTGTTTTTTGCGCTCATCGGTGATCGACATCCCCGAGATGATGATGTCGAAGCGCTTGGCGTTCAGCGCCGGGATCAGACCGTCAAAGGCCTGCACCACGAAGCGGCATTTCAGATTGAGCTTTTCGCAGACCGCATTGCCGACATCGGCGTCAAAGCCGGTGACATTGCCGCTGGCATCGGCCATCGAGAAGGGCGGATAGGCGCCCTCGGTGCCGATGACCAGCTCGCCCTCGGCGGCATGGGCGGCGTTCAGGCCAAGTGCCATCAGCGCGGCGAGCGACAGAAGTTTCAATTTCATTCGGTTTGTCTCCCTGGGTTGGTTTGCGTCACTTTTTTACCGAGTGATCATGCGGTTCCTGCCCGAAACTTGCCAGTCAATTGGTGCGCGACAGGAACTGGCGCAGGCGTTCAGAGCGGGGATTGGTGAAAAGCTGGGCAGGCGCGCCCTCTTCCTCGACGCGGCCCTGATGCAGGAATTTGATCTGATGCGAGACCTCGCGCGCAAACTGCATCTCGTGAGTCACGAGGATCATGGTATTGCCCTCTTCAGCAAGCTGGCGAATGACGCGCAGCACCTCGCCGACGAGCTCGGGGTCAAGCGCCGAGGTCGGCTCGTCCAGCAAGATCACCTTGGGCCGCATCGCCAGCGTGCGCGCAATCGCCGCGCGCTGCTGCTGGCCGCCCGAGAGCTGGCCGGGGAAGAAATCGGGCTTGTCCGACAGCCCGACCTTTTTCAAAAGCGCATGGGCCTGATCGATCGCGGCCGCGCGCTCTTCCTTCAGCACATGGATCGGTGCCTCGATGATATTGTCGAGAACCGACATATGCGGCCAGAGGTTGAAGTTCTGAAAGACCATGCCGACGCGAGCCCGGATGCGCTCGACCTGCTTGTGATCGCCCGCGACCGCATTGCCGTCCTTGCCGGGCTTGAGCTTGATTTCCTCGCCGTCGATGATGATCCGGCCCGATTTCGGCTGTTCGAGCAGGTTGATGCAGCGCAGAAAGGTCGATTTCCCCGAACCGGACGAGCCGATCATCGACACGACCTCGCCCGGCTGGGCCATCAGCCCGACCCCTCGGAGCACTTCGAGCGTGCCGTAATTCTTGTGCAGATCATGGACCTCGACCGCAGGCGTCGCGCTTTGCATATCCGAGATCGGCGCGGCCCCCGCGACTTCCGCCGCCCGGCTCACCGCGCGTTTGGGCTGATGTCCGTTTTGCGCCTCAAGATCATGAAGCGCGCGCTCGAAATAGCCAAGCGTCGTGCCCAGCACCTGCGCCTCCCAGCCGCGATCATCGGGAATGAAGGCGCGGCGCAGCTCTTCCTTGATCTCTTGCCCCTTGGCCGAGGCGACATCGCCATAAAGATGCAGCCAGTTGTCGGCGCGCACCGCGTCATTGACGACCTCGCCCGGCAGCGTGCCGCATTCGACGACCAAGGGCAGCACTCGCGCCCGTGGCATCGCGCGACGCACCGCATCCGAAACATAGCCGGTCGCGGTCGCGGCAATCCCGGTATCGGTGGTCCGCCCTGCCCCGGTCAGCACGACCGACAGCGCGGGACCAAAGAGCGCCCGGCCCCAGTCGAGCCCGTCATGGCCCTCGACCGCGACCGACAACAGCGCGGGATAGCCATAGGGACCGGCGCCGGTATGAAGATCGAAGACCACGACATCCTCGGCCTGCTGGGCGAAATCCGTCAGAATGCGGTTCAAGGTGACATTCGACCAAACCGGCCCGGTGCCGCCAAAGAAGAGCCCGTCGGCATGGGTATATTGACCGGCCTCGACCGTGGGGGCGATGGCCGCATAGCCGCCGCGCTCAGCCAGAAGCGCGTCATAGGCGGCCTGCGCGCGGGCGCGGTCCGGCCCGTTCAGATCGGAATAGGTGATCGCATCATGCACCGCGGCATAATCGCGGTTTTCGGGCGCGGGCTGCGACCAATCGATGAAATTGCGGTTGAGATCGACATTGTCCTCATTCACCCGGCGCGACCAGGCCGTGCCCCAAGGGTTGATGAGATGGATCATCAGAACCGCGACATCTTCGGGCAGATGCCAGGGCGACTGGGCCTTGAGCCATGCGACCTCGACCGCCGAGCCATAACCGCCCTCGACCCCATGGGTGCCGGCATTGAGGATCAGAAGCTTTTTCGCCTTGGGATTCCCGATCAACGCAACATCGGTCGCCAGCTCTTCGTGCAAAGGCCCCGCCAAAGGATGAGGATAATGCGCAATCTGTGCCCCGGCAGCCCGGGCAGCGTCCAAAAAGCGGGCCCGCATCGTCGCATAATCAGTTGCAACCGGCTCGGTGGTCGGCCTTTGCGCCATATCGTCTCTCTCCTTCATACGCGGCAAGAAATGTCGTTCTGATTCCGCGCGCTCTCCGAGGATGACCTTAGGCGACGGTCGGAATATGTATAGACTTTTTTTTCGCAATCCGCCCCAAGCGAGCCCGCTCGGCCGGGCTTTGACCCCGGCTATCCTCCCGGAACCTATCGGAAAACATGATGAATTCATGCGCAGGCGTCGGGCGGCTTTTTCACCCGGCGTCATACTATTGCCTCAACACCGACCGCAAGGTGCCTCAAGGTTGCAAAGGATTATGGCCTTTCGTCTCACGCGCAGACGAATCACACCAACGCCGCAGACGTAGCGAGGGCCGCAGAAAACGCGTCCGGAATTGATTCAAATCAGATCCAACCAACCATTTGAGAGATAACATTTTTTCAGACCAGACCGGTCCACCTTGTCCGGTCGCGGCCCCTGCTCAGCCTTCCTTAGGCGAGCAGCGGGCCGGTCGCTCTTTCCACCCTCTGATTCCGGACGCGCTGAGTGATTCGCCCACGGCATCCGAAGCATCTCTTGCGGCGAATGGCGCGCGGATCAACTCCCGGCTGACTTAACCCTAGGGCAACCTATCTCCGATCCCGACAAGTTTCTGGCCGGGGCAAATTTCAAGCCTCTTTGCCCTTGCTACAATTGCGCCATTTGCCTAGCAGTTTCTCATCTCTTGCATGCCTCCGGGAGCTTTCGCGATGAATGTGCAGCTGCGCCAAACTGACCGTCTCGGGCATCTGACGACGGTTTTAGGCCCGGATGTTCTGGTTCTCTTGCGCTTTGACGGGTCGGACCACCTGAGCGAGCTCTTCGAATACCGCGTCGAGGCCCTGTCCGCCGAGCGTGACCTCGATTTCGACAGCCTCATGGGCACCCATGCCAGCGTCACCATCGAGGGCCGCGAGGGCGCGCGCCATTTCGACGGCATCGTCACGCAAGCGCGCTGGATCGGCTCGGGCGAGAACGGGCATCGCTATGATCTGACGCTGCGCCCGTGGTTTTGGCTCGCGGGGCGTCGGCGCAACCAGCGGATTTTCCACAATAAAACCGTGACGCAAATCCTGCAGGAGCTTTTCGCCGATTATGCCTCGCTTGGCGATCCGGCTTTCGATTTCGCGTTAACCGGCGATTATCCGGTGCTGGAATATACTGTCCAGTATCGCGAATCCGACCTCGATTTCGCCCGGCGCCAGATGGAGCGGCACGGGATCTCCTTCTTCTTCCGCCATGCCGAGGGCAGCCATACCCTCGTTCTGACCGATGATGTCTCCAGCCATCCGAATGTCGGCGCGCGCGAATTCAAACCCTTCGATGCCCATCACCAGGCCGAGGGCGAACATTTCTGGGAATGGGCTCCGGAAAGGAACATCACCACCGGCGCGGTGCGCCTGACCGATTTCAACTTCAAGACCCCGCTTGCCGCGATGGAGGTCGACCGGCAGGGCGATGCCGCCCATGCACAGGGCAAGATCGAAAGCTTCGACTATCCCGGCGATTATCTCGATCGCGGGCGCGGCAAGACCGTGGTCGGGCTGCGCAATGACGGCGAACGCGGCGGCGACAAGCGCCACCGTGCGGCGGGCGATTGCATCTCGCTGGGATCGGGGATGCAGGTCTCGCTCTCGGGCGATCCGGTGCCGGGCACGGGCGAGACCTATCTCGTGCTCTCTTCGAGCTATCATTTCCTGAGCGAGGCCTATGGATCGGGCTCGCCGGCAAGCGACGGCTATGCCTTCAACGGCGCCTGGACGATGATGCCGGCCTCGGCGCCAATGACGCCGCCGCGCCGCACTGCCGTGCCCGTGGTTCAGGGCCCGCAGACCGCGATGGTGGTCGGCGATGGCGAGATCGATTGCGACGAATTCGGCCGCATCCTCGTGCGGTTCCACTGGGATCTGAAGGACGCCTATTCGATGCGCTGCCGCGTGTCGCAGAACTGGGCGGGCGCGGGCTGGGGCGGCATGGTCATCCCCCGCATCGGCATGGAGGTCGTGGTCGAATTCCTCGAAGGCGATCCCGACAAGCCGCTCGTCACTGGCTGCGTCTATAATGGCAAAAGCGCCGCGCCCTATGATCTGCCTGCGAACAAGACCCGTTCGACCTTCCGCACCAACACCCATCAGGGCAAGGGCTTCAACGAGCTGCGCTTCGAGGATCAGGCCGATAAGGAAGAGATCTTCGTCCATGCCCAGAAGGACATGAACCTCGAGATCCTGAATGACCGCGCCAAGCGCGTCCGCCATGACCAGCTCGAATTTGTCGGCCATGACAAATCCATTGAGGTGAAGGGCGATCATGACGAGGTCGTGGCGGGCAATATGTCGATCGCGGTGGGAGAAAACCCGCTGACCGAGCTGATCCGCAGCAAGGCCAAGATCCTTTTCGACAAGGTCGGCACGATCTTCGACAAGCTGAAGATCCCGGACCCGTTCAACTTCGGCAAGGGCAACTATCAGCTCTATGTCGAAAAGACAAAATCCGAGGTCGTCGGCATCGGCTCATCCGAGGTCGTCGGCGCGGGCAAGTCGATCTTCGTTGGCCATACTTTCCAGACCACAGTCGGCAAATACCACAGCCTGATCGTGCGCGGCTCGGACGAGACCGATATCGGCAAGAAAAAGGTCCTGCGCGTTGGCGAACAGCTGACGATCAAGGTCGGCAAACACGCGATGATCTCGATGTCGAAAGAGGGGGATATCGTCTTTGAGGGCAAGCATATCCACCTCAAAGCCGATAAGATCAGCAAGAACTAAGCGCCATGAGCGATAGCAAACCCGGCTCTGGCACGCCGCCCACCCCCGCCGCTTCAAAGCCCGGATTCTATTTTGCTCCGGATACGATGAAGAATATCCCGGAGAAGACGCCGCCGACCACCGCGCTCACGCAAAGCGATCTCGATCTTTTCCAAAAGTGGACGCAGTCCAAGAATGAGCCGTGGAAGGGCCCGCCCTTCAAGCCGCCAGCGCAGCAGCAAGGCGGCGCGATGACGCTGTTCAAGCCAGCCACAGGCCCTTTCGCAGCCCCAAGCAAGAAACCGGGCGAGCTTGACGCGGCAGACATTCAGGCCTTGCGCGACTATGTTCAGGGCCTCCCCGCCAACAAGGTCATCCCGCCCGAAGATAAATCCGGCGAGGAAAAACCCAAGGAGTCGAAAGGCGGGACTTGGAAATTCGGTCAGGCCGAGAAAGCCTCGAAAGACGGCGGCGTCAAAGACGAGGCGCTGCGCGGCATATCCTACGACGGCAGCACCGGCACGACCACGACCAACCCCAAAGGCACGCGCAATCAGGACAATGACTGGCGCGGCAAATGGAAAGATGCCGATATCAAATTCGTCGATTATTCGGCGAAATCGGACGAGAAGGTCTTTGGCGTCAAACAGGGCTCGTTCGGCGAATCGGATTCCCTGCTGTCCGGCAAGGGCGGGGTGCTCAGCGGTGCGGGCTCTGCCTCTGCCAAGGCCTCGTTCGGCAAGTCCGGCTTTGCGGCCGACGCCGGTATCAAGGGCGATGCCTATCTGCTCAAGGGCGAGGTGGCGACGCCCAAGGATCAGCTGTTGTCAGGCAAAGCCGAGGGCGCGGCAGCCCGCGCTCAGGCCGAAGCCAAGGGCGAGGCTGTGCTGAAAGCTGACCAAGCCACGCTCGGCGGCAAGCTCAGCGCCTCGGCCAACCTTGTCGAAGGTAAGCTGAGCGGCGAGATCGGCCTGACGCCCACCCGCGTGACCAAAGGTGTGGTGAGCCTGTCCAATTGGATCTTCAACACCAAATGGGAAGGGCTCGACGATTCCTGGGATATCGGCATCGTCCTGAGCGGCGAGGTCAGCGGGTCGGTCGGCGCTCAGGCCGAAGCTTCGGGCAAGGCTGGATATGAAAAGGGCAAAGCCACGGCCGAAGCTGGTGCGAAACTTGGCCTTGGCGTCGGAGCCGGGGTCAAGGTCGGCGGCGGGGTAACCGGGCTGGACAAGCTTTGGAACAAGATAAAATGGTGGTAGCGGCAGAGCGACCCCATTTCACCTCGCCTCTGCGCAAAAGGACCAGATCCGCGCTTTTTGCCGCCGTTCTGCTGGCGGCTTTGGGCGTGATCGGCGACAGGAAGGAAGCCATGGCTGAAGAAAACAACGGTATCGCGGCGCTGGCCCGCATCGAGGCTCCGGTCGCGGCGAAGGACTTCATTCTGCCCGGTGCGCCCGGCCTGACCTTCCGCTCGGCCTATCCCGAGGATTTCCGCTGGTTCGAGACCGATGAAAAGGTCGATGATTTCGACGCCTCCGAGATGTTCACCAGCTTTCGCAAGCTTTGGGTCGGCTATGAGCCGACGACGCGCGATCAGTTGGAAATCGGCGTCTATGCGGCGACCATCCCGCCCGAGCGCGTGGCCGTCGCCGCCGATTATGGGCGCCTGCTGGCCGGATCGGCCTGGGGGCCGGACAATTACGGCGTTGAAGCAAGCGAGCGCGATTTCGGCGAGGTTCTGACCGGCGAGTCGAAGACCGGCTTTGACTATCGCACCCGGATCTCGGTCTGGCGGCGCGGCACGGATCTGCTGATCCTGAGGCTGCAAACCAATGACGAGGATGCCGCCAAAGCCGTGCCGATCATGGCGCGCTTCGTCGGCTCGCTGAGCTTTACCCAGCCGCTGAAAGACAGCATCGCGGCAAGTTTCGTGTCCCATGACATCGCCCTGCCCTCGGGCGGCAAGTTCAGCTTCCATCTGCCGCCGCATTGGCAGCCCTTCAACTCGGGCTCGGAAAGCGCACGGCCGATTGCCGCCTCGATCTTTCTCGACAAGGCCGATCCGGATTCGAACAGCGCCCTTGGGGTCTTTGCCATCGAAGTGCCTGCAGGCGCAGTGGCGGCGAATGCGCCTTTGCCGGATATCGCCACCTCTGCCTCGGATCTGATGATGGAGAACCTGCTGCCACAGGTGACCTATGACCGCCAGCCGATCGACCGCCAGAAGGCCGCAGGCTTTGACGAGGTCACCCCGGCCCATGGGCTCTTCATCGGCAAGCTGATCACCCATGCCGAACCTCCGGCCGAGATTGCCGCGACCGAGCTTTTCGCCGTCGCGCCCAAGGATGTTCTGGGCATCGCCTCGCTTGGGGCCATGCCGGACAATCAAAAGAATATGGGGCTGATGATGCATCTGACCTTTGCCGAGCGGCTGGTGACCGACGATCTGCGCGCCTTCCTTGCCGCCCATCCCAAATAGCAGCGCGCGCGCCTGCCCTCTGCCGGCGCGCGCCTCGAACCGAAGGATCTAGCCCGTGACCTCTCATTTCTCCCGCGCGGCATCGCGCCCGCGCCTGACCGATGAAACCCTTGAAAAGCTGGCGAAACTTGCCGAGATGATCGAGATTTCCGGCCCCGAAGGCACCTTGGTGATCCGCAATGGCGCCTCGCAGATCCGGCTGTCGGCGGATGGCACGATCTCGGTCAAGGGCAAGCGCATACTGCAGGAGGCCGAGAAGAACGTCGCGCTGCGCGCCGCTTGGATCGATCTCAACTGAGCGATGTGGGAGCTGGCCAACCATAGCCCTTTCGAGGCGGCGGGAACGCTGATGCGCGACCGGCGCGGCGCCGAGGTCTGGTGCAGCGCGGTCGTCGGCCAATTCGCGGTCGAGCCGGATGGGCTGTGCCGGATGGTGCCGCCGACGCCGGTGAATCGCGTCCAGCTTTTCGCCGGTCCCGAAAGCCAGCGGCTGGATGCCGAGGCCGATTTCGCCCCCTTCCGACCCCGGACCGACATTATCGTGACCGGCGCGGCTCTGGCCCCCGAAGCCCGCCCGGCGCGCCGCATCGAGATTGGCATCCGGGTCGGCAAGCTGGCCCATCTCCTTGAAGCCCATGCGCCGAGCGTCTTGCGCCGACAGGCGCGCGGCTGGCAGCTCGATCAGGGCGATGCGGTGACCGAGGTCTGGACCGGCTGGGATCTCGCGCTAGGCGGCCATGATCCCTATGGTGCGCAGGACGGGCACGAGCGCCATCCGGCCAATCCGCTCGGCAAGGGCTGGCTGCGCGACTTCGCCACCCTGCCCTTGGATCAGAGCCTCGATTTGCCGCAAATCCTGCGTCCCGGCGAAAGCGTCCAACCCGATGCGCCTTTGCCCGCGCCCGCCGGGCTTGGCTATATCCACCCCGCCTGGCAGCCGCGCCAGCGCCATGCCGGCACCTATGACGAGACCTGGCGCACCCGTGTCGCGCCGCTGTTGCCTCAGGATTTCAACGAGGCCTTCCATCAGGCCGCCGCCCCCGAAATGATCTATCCCGGCGATCTTCAGGGCGGCGAGCCGGTCGAGATTTCGGGCATGGCGCCCTCCGGGCTTTGGCAATTGCGCCTGCCCCAGATCATTTTGGAACAGGATTGCCGCTTTGGCCGCACCAGCCGGACCAGCCGCTTCCGCTTGGTGAACCTGCATCTCGACCCGCCCTCGGGCCAGATCCGCATGGTCTGGAACGCGACCGAGCTGTGCACCGGCCATGAAGAGCAGTTGCGCCGCACCCAGATCCGCCTTCTGCAAATGAGCGGGGTGCGGACATGAGCGCGCAGCTGCCCGAGTTGTCGCTGCTGGCGGCGGGCTTGACGTGCGCGGCCGGCTCTAGCCGGGCCGAGGCGCTCGCGGCCTATCGCGGGCCGGACCATTTCATCGCGCGAAACCCGGCGCTGATCGGGCTTGATGGTGCGCCTTTGACCATTGCTGCCGTCATCGCTCCCGAGGAGGAACGCAACGAGCTTGCCCGGACCTATCTGCTGATCGAGACCGCCTTTCTCGATATGATGGGCCAGCTTGCCGCGCGCGGCATCCGAAAGGCCGCTCCCGTCACGCTGATGCTGCCCCCCGCTTTCAACCAGCCGCAGCCGCGCGATTGGCTCGCCGCAACCCTGCGCGAGCGGCTTGGCGAGAGGATCGGCACGCTCGGCTTCGTCCACGGCGGTGCCGCCGAGGCGATGCTGGCACTGGCGCGGCTGGCACAGACGCCGGAAGATGAGCTTGGCTATGTCATCGCCGCCGAAAGCCTGATCCCCTCGCGGGCAATCGACGATCTGATGTCGCGCAAACGGCTGTTTTCATCGGAAAATCCCTGGGGAACGATTCCGGGAGAGGCCGCCGTCGCGCTGGCCGTGCTGCCGGGCCGCCGCGAAAACCTGCCCGGCCTGCGTCTTGCTTTCGCCCAGGAACCCGAACGCGCCGACGATCGGGCGCGCGGCATTCGCGGACGCGGCTTGGCCGATGCGCTGGCGGCTTTGCGCGATCCGGCCCATCCGCCCGCCGCGATCTGGAGCGATCAAAACGGCGATCGCGGCGAGACCGAGGAATTCGGCTTTGCCGTCACCGCCTCTGGCCCCGAGCTGGCCGCTTTGGCTGACCGGGCCGAACTGCCGATGGCGCGGCTTGGCCATAGCGGCTGCGCGATGGCGCTGACGAGCCTCGCCCTCGCGCTTGATGGCCCACCCGCGCTGGTCACCGCATCCTCGCAAGGCCCGCTTCGCGCGGCAGCCCTGCTGCTTCCCGCCCCAAATACCGGCTCGACTTCCAACCCGACTTCCAGCCCCGCCGCCCCTCAGGAGATGCTTCCATGAAGGAAACCGTTCGCATCAATGGCTTGACGATGTGCCACAAGGGCTCTGACGGGCTGACCATGTCGACGCTTCCCGATATCTGCCGCTCGCCCGGCGCGCCCATCCCCTATATCAACATCGCCTTTGCCCGCGATCTGGTCGATGGCTCGATCTCGGTGACCTCGCATGGCGGCAAGATGTGCGCGGTGCGTGGCTCGCGTTTCGAGGTCTCGGAGGGCGATGAGCCGGGGCGCGGCAAGGGCGTGATCTCGCGGACCGTGCAGCATGAGGCAACCTGGCTGTCGTGGTCGCCCAATGTCTATATCGAGGGTCGTCCGGCCACGCGCCTGAGCGACCGGATGCTGATGAACAAGGGCAATACCGCCTCGCTCGGCGGCTATCAGACCGCGCCGCTCAACGGCAGCAGCGAGACCCGCGATCTTTTGTGCAAGATCGGCTGCGAATGCTACGCCAAGCTGCGCCCGCGTCGCTTGGCGACGGAACTTCTCGATAAGGCTGCAAGCGCGGTTTCCGACGATGATGAGAAATCGCCCGGCCGCTATCAGCGCTGCGTCGAGGCGACCCTGCGCGCAACCTATCCCAATGCGGTCATCGGCCCGACCATTGTCGGCGAGGATTACGTTGGCAATGGTTATCTGCCCGAGGTGGGTTTCTGGGATCCGCTCAACCCCAACAACCTTGCGGCGGACAAAGAGCCGGGAAAGGTCATTCTCGAAGGAGACGGCATCAACCCGCCCTTTATTCCGCGCCAAGCGCCTTGGGGCGGTGCAGGCTGGTTCAATGTCCGAGGCTCGCGCTGGCTCGATGTCGTCCGCGTCCAGAATGGACAGATGACCGAAATGTATGACATGAAATTTCCGGGTGACAAATTTCCCAATGTCCCGGACAAGGACGCCGCATATAAGGCCATCGCCCGCAAGCACCGCGCGACCTATGATGAATTCGTGGTTCTGGAACAATGCGATGACTGCAAACAGGCGATCGACGATTATGAATCCGAGCGGGAATACCAGCAAAACAAGAACCTGCGCGATATTGAGAATATGCTCAAAAAAGCCCCGCTGATCTTTCTTCCGCCCGGACGTGGCGGACGGATCCCCCGCCCCTCGCCCGTCTATCCTTAACGCCAAAGGCCCGCCCAGATGTCCGTCGATCTTTCTGAACTGATGCCGATTTTGGCCGCGCTCGAGGCCCGCGATCAACTGGGTGAGCTCGACGATGTGGCCTTTCCCGACACTGGCCCGGTGCGCTGGCTCTTCGGTCTGACCTCGGGCTTTCACTTCGCCAATGGGGCCTCGGCCTCGCGGCGCAAGGCGCTGATCGGGCTTGCGCAGGATTACTACGAGCTGACCGGCGCGCGCTGCAATACGCTGGCCTATGGCGAGAAAGTCATTGGCATTTCCTCGGCCGCAGATATCGAGGCGCGTCTGTCCAACACCGCCGAGACCGGCCGTTTCGCCGATCCCGGCCAGACCAGCAGCTTTTACATCCGCAACATGCCCGCTGCCGCAATCCGCTCGACCGATCCGGTCTATGAGAGTTTCGCGGCCTTCCTGCCCGCCGATGGCCTGCGCCTGAACGGCAATCTGACCTATTCGACCCGGCTTTCGACCGAGCGCGACGCGCCCGAGGCCTATCTGCGCTTTTTCCGCGCCTGTTGCGAAAAGCTGCAGGTGTTTTATGCGGTCAGCGGCTTTTCCCTGCTGTTTTATTCCTACTCCGCCCGCCCGCGCGACGCCTATCCTTTGCTGCGCCGCTTCCCGGGCCTGCTTTACGAAGATGCCAATGAATTCGGGCTTGAGACCGAGGGCGAGGCCGATGTCATCCGGGATGCAAACTGGCTGACGGCAATCAACCGTGAAATGCTCGACCAGCTGGGCGGTCAGGCCGAGGCGGAAAAGCTTGAGGGCGTCACGCTGCATCCCTATCCGGGTGGCGTCGTGCTGCAAGCTGGCCGCGCGCCCCGGATTGGCGATGTGAACGCGGGCCACATCCCCGAGGAATATCGCCGCGTCAGTGACTTCCTCAAGCCGCTGCGCTATGCCCCTTGGCAAGCGCCCTATCTGGCGGTGCCGCCCTCGGTTGATGCGATGGAGGCGACGCGGGACTGGATGGAGCGGTTCGACGGCTGAGCCTCGCCGTTGCACCGCCAGCCATGGCACCGCCAGAGAGGGGAACGCGCTCAAAGGCCCGTTAGAACCGGGGAAATCCTTGATTTTGCGCGCAATCACTTGGCCATTTGGATACCTAACTTTTTAGCCAAATGGTCATGACCTCTGCCGTCATGTAGATCTTACGTCGTTGTTACAGATTAGTTTGTCTTACTCAGTTATTGGTTCACGATCTCTCTTCTGACCGGCGTCGGGCAAGCCCGCGTCGGTCAGCAGCAAAACAGAGCCGGGCCTTGTTCTAGCCCTCCGGCGTCTCGATTTTGCCACTATCCGTTTGATTATCAAAACAGTTTTAGCTCTCAGCGTGCGACCGTCACGGTCCCATGTGCCCGCGCCACCACATCCGCTGCCACAGAGCCGATCATCAGACGGGACAGCCCCCTTTTGTCTCCGGTCCCGACGACGATCTGGTCATAGCCATTCTCTTCGGCATAAGCGACGATACCCGCCGCAGCCTCACGGCTGACCACGCTGACCTGCTTTGGTTGGGCAATGCCGCTGTTGCGCGCAATCTCGCTGGCGCGCTCAAGAAGATCGCTGATCTCCTGATCGCTCCAATGAAGAATGACCGGCGCGCGCGGCGTGCCATGCGCGATATTGACCACACAAATCGTCAGCGCCGCGCCCCATTTTGCCGCCAGTTCGGCGGCGTAGCGAATGGCGATATCGGAATGCTCGGTACCATCAGTCGGACATAATATCTTCTGAATCATCGGATTTCCTCTCCGCTGCAACCAGATCGCAAGAAGATTGACATGGCGCGCCGCGCCCTGTCACGGAAATTTCACCGAGCAGCGGTGCCAGAGGACCATGCGCTTTGGAATACACCCTGCCCTGATCATCCGCCCGCACCACGGATGGTGGGCAACTGGGCGGGCTCGAAATGATGTGGGATAAGGCAGGGAAAAGCGCGTTAAGCTGCCAAGTCTAGAGGCATCAACGCTTAGGTTATCATAACAATTTCAATGAAATGGCGGAGACGAAGGGATTCGAACCCTCGAGACCCTTTCGAGCCTGCACCCTTAGCAGGGGTGTGCCTTCGACCACTCGGCCACATCTCCGCTGACCCGTCTATCAGCCTAACGATAGGTAGAACAAGGGCAAAATGTGTCGATTTTTAGCCCAGTGAAAATTTTCTGCGATCCGGCCATCGCGCCAAAATGCACGTGGCCAAGCACGGCATTCCATGAGGATTGGGCGCACAGTCGCGCCCGGATCATCCTCCTCAGAACCGGCAGCCCGGAGACACCGGACACTGCTGCGATCTACGCGCGGACCGGAAGCGAGACGCTCGAGGTAGCCCTATCCCAGCCGAGGCACCCCTCTCCGATCCGCCAGCTTTCAAACGGGCCAGCACTCGAAAGACTGAGCCTGTGCCGGGCCGGAGCACGGCAGTTGCGCCGCAAGCTGGTTTTAAAAATCACACCACAGCAGATTGATTTCTGATGCCAGATCGAAGAAAATCGAAAGCCAAAAATCGTTCAATCCCAGCCACTGATGCGCATCGGGATCCCCCGTTCATCAATCCTCATCCTGAAACTCTCAGGAAACTTAGCATAGGCCAAACATCTGCCAGAACCCAATCTCTTTGGCAGAAAACTCTTTATTTCCAGTCCGTTCGGCGGTTAGATACTGATCCCCCTTTACAAACGCGACACCATGGCGATGAAGTACCACCCTGCAGCCGCCGTAAAAGTTATCGCCGCTCGCCTCTTTTGAAAAGTGAATCGGCCTGACTTCATCCGCGATGACATCGCTCACGGTTGCAGTGAACATTTTCCCATCTTCAGCGGCACAGAGAATCGTTCCATGATGCGACATCAGATAAAAAGAGTCTCCGCAATCGGAAAGCCCCAGCCGCGCGCGTAGACTGCGCACGATCAGGCGCTCGGCCCTACGCCACAGCCTGTCATTGCGCATCATCTGAGTATGAAAGAAGATCCGAAAAAGCTGCGTCCATTTCAAATCATATCGTCTGCGATCTATCGAGATTCTTTTTGCCAACCAATCAGGATGCCGCTCGATCAGCTTTCTAAGAAAAATTCGTACCGCGAGTGGATGATTCCGCCTCTTCTCACGAATAGCAATCGCTAGACTTTGCGCAGAAGCTTGCCCGGCAGCGACGTTCAGTATTCTTCTGAACATCTCGCTACCCGCCATGATTCCTGTCACCGAATGTTCGGCATTGCGAACTTTTATACGCTCCACGGGGCGCGCAACCTCTGTAACGATGCGCTCAATATGGCGCTCGTCTGGCAGAAATCCGGGATCACTGACCAAGACGACAGCACCGGAAACATCTTGGGGAGATATGGCCATATCAGCGTTCTCGGCTTGGTTAAAATGCCGAGAATAACGAGAATCATTTACATCGCGAGAATCAATGCTGAATTGAGGCATGTAGGCAACAACCCGATCAGCCCCTATTCGAGAGGAGTATTTCAGCGCGGCATAACCTCCCATTGACCCGCCGTAACAGATCCGCTCATCATATTGATGTAACGCTCGAGAAAGCAAATCCAATGCTTTCATCATCGATATCGCTGGGTACCAATTTCTGGAGCCGGCCATAAAGCTCAAAACGTCCATATCATGTTTAAGCCCGAGATCTTCCCCCCAGGCCCTATCACCCGAGGCCAATGCCATCATGTCCCCGAATGTGACAAGCAGCGTTCTTGACCGGGAACGACGATTCATAACTGCGGTCAGCCTCTGATCAAGGTAGGCGATTCCACGATCGCCTTGCTCAATATCCGTGAAGTGCATGCTGACTCTTGCCGTCTTACCGATCCCGCCGTCTGTGGCGACCAATCACCTATTAAGCTTTTACCCACCGAGCAAGTGCGAAGTTTGATACCTGTAAAAGGTGAGCATGCGATCTACGCCTTTGTTCAGCACCAATAAATTCACCGGATTGTCGCGCAGGAGGTGCGGCGATGAGGCGAAAACTCTTTCTATATGTATTGGAAATTGATTTGATGCCTCGCAGCTCCTACGCATGAATGGAACGTCATCCGCCCCCCGTTACGGTCATCTGGCGTGCAAACTCCGACCGAACCTCAAGGGAAGATGGCCGATCGTTCTCCAACTGTCAGCCCATCGGCCGGCCTCAACGAGCACAGGTTTCCATCACAACATGACGTCGTGCTGCGTCGCGTCGTCATGTTATATCAAGGATTTCAACCACGCTGCGGGGCCTACCGCACCGTGACGATCAGCAGGCTACGTCGCCCGAAAACGACGCGATCGACGCGATCGACGCGCTCGAGGATTGCAGAATCACGTGCGACGCGCGATGCAGAGTGACATTTCGCCCTGGAACACATCATGCCCCATCCCTATCAAGATCGTGCGCCGAAATTTTATTGGAAAACTGCTGTCTCGGACGTTGGTGGCTTTGGCCTGAATGAACTATGGAAATCCAAGTTCAGAATCACGAAGAGCACAAAGATTATAACTGCTGGATCATGCTTTGCTCAGCATATCAGCCGCCAGTTAGTCGACCGTGGATATACCTGGCTTGATGCGGAGCCGGGCCCAGATCTTATCGCACCGGAAGCGAAACGAAAATTCAACTATGGCATCTTCAGCTTTCGCACCGGAAATATTTATACC
Source organism: Paracoccus aminophilus JCM 7686 (assembly GCF_000444995.1). Taxonomy (NCBI): domain Bacteria; kingdom Pseudomonadati; phylum Pseudomonadota; class Alphaproteobacteria; order Rhodobacterales; family Paracoccaceae; genus Paracoccus; species Paracoccus aminophilus. The sequence goes on from NC_022041.1 coordinate 2,024,910, forward strand.
GCAAATATGCTACTTCAATGGTTGAAGTTCTCTTTCGGACTGGAGGAACCAAAACTACAGCCGCTGGAAAGTAAGGGCCGTTATTACGACCCATACCGCCAGCAGATCGAACCGGAAGGCTTTCCGAGCGTAGATGAACTTCTCGCAAGTCGGGAGGCAACTTTTCTGGCGATTAGGCAGGCATTTACTACCGCCGACATTTTTCTTTTCACCTTCGGTTTAACTGAATCCTGGCAGGATATCGAAACCGGGCAGGAGTACTCGATGTGCCCCGGCGTAGTTGCAGGGGTATTTGATCCCGGGCGCACCAAGCTGGTTAATCATAACTTTGGAAGCATTTTGCGCCAATTCCGCGACGCGCTACGTGTGATCAACCAGAATCGCGACAAAAATATTCGTGTCATCACGACGGTATCCCCTGTACCCTTGACCGCCACGGCGACGAGTAAACATGTTCTTGTTGCGACCACCTATTCAAAAAGCATATTGCGGGCGGTCGCCGGGCAGTTCATGGATGACAGCCCGAGTATAGATTACTTCCCCTCTTACGAAGTCGTGACGGCTCCAATCAGTCGCGGCATGCATTATGAGGGAAATGCGCGCACAGTGACGAGCGCCGGGGTCAGTGCCGTGCTCGCACATTTTTTCAAAGGCATAGAATCTACTCGCAAACCGAGAGCATCCTCCGAGCGCGATGAGAGTAATAGTTCAGAAGATCAAACTGATACGGACCTCGTAGAGACTGAAGACGATATCGTTTGTGATGAGGTTATCCTGAATGCATTCGCAAGATAAACGCCTGCTGGTCCTTGGCGACAGCAATGTTGGGATGATTAAAGATCTGATGAATGCCGACGGAAGCATTCTTGGCTATCAAGATGTTTCATTTTGGTTCCAAACCGGCTCGGCCTTCAATACGATCGGTTTTTCTGATGGCATCGTTTCCGGCAGATCCAAGGACTCTATGCCCCCCACCACACTGGCGGATTATGATCACATCCTATGGTCAGGTGGCCGATTCAGAACCTCTCAAGTCTTTGAAGCTATTATGTCAAAGCCTCTTTGGCATTATAGTATCGCCTTCGTCCGTCAGATCGTTCGTGAATACTTGGAAAATCTGCCGGCCGCACGCTCACTTCGCAGTTTGAGAAGCCAGTTCGCCGGTTCAGTCACGATCCTTCCAACACCGCTTCGGGGGATATGCCCGGGAATGGAGCCGAACCAGACGGCGTATGCCGGAACCGAGTCACTCTACCCTCTAATCTGGAGTATTTATAACGAGATCGCAGCGACACTTGATGCAACTTTGATCTCTACCCCTGACGAGATGATCGTGGACGGATTTCTGATTGATGCGCGTTACAATTTGACATCTGACGATGATCTTCACAAGAACGCGGCCTATGCGCGCCGCCTGTTGAACGGAGTGAGCCCTACGCGCACCGAACCTCATCCTGTCGCCAACATCATCCCGTAAATTACTGAAATATAACGAATAGTTTATTTTGCGCGCCATTATCTGCTAGTGCGCCACCTCAAGAAACGACGAGATCAGCAATGGTAGATCAAAATGTTGTCGACAAAATCTTCATTCCCGGCATCGACGAGGGGATTTGGCTTGCCGAGCCGCAGAATCTCCAACCTTGGCGCCGAGACGCGGCCGAAGTCGACTTCGTTTCCATCTGCTCGGACACGCCCCAGCGGCTGAACACCTATGACAATATACTGTCGAAGGAGAAATGGGCGAAATCTGTCGTTTTTCCGACGGCTCTGGTGGTCGCAAGTCATCTTTCGGTCGCGAAAGCAACATTAAGCGTCGGCAAGAAGGTCGTTTTGAACTCGACGAGCGGTACGAGATTTCGAAACAAAATCCTTCAAAAGGACAAGGAAACCGAGGCAGCCATTACCGAAAGGCTAAGGCAGGTCGCAAGCGAGAACAGGCTCGATATCCCGGTCTATCCGGAGGATTATCGTGATTTGCCGCTGGTGATTGAAGCAAAGAATTTCTTCAACTTCTATCATTTCGTCAAAGAATCTTTCCCGCTTTTGACACTTTATAAGAAGCATCAATTGCGCGGCAAAATCATTATTGCCGGTGGTGGTCCGATTTCTGGATTTATTCAGACGCTTATCGCGGCCTGGTTCCCGGATCTCGTCGATGCTGTCGAGATCAACAACGACGGCGGCGCTCTTCTTTTCGAAAAAGCTCTGTTTGGCCTAAGCACGACCCATCTCTATTTCCAAACCACCGCCAAGGTTATTCAGGAAATTACTGATGTCGGCGTCAATGTTCCCAGAAAGCCGAGTGCCGCGAATGTCATTTCAATGTCGCGCAATAGCATCGAGCAATCCCTGCTTGAGTTTCGCAACCATGCCGCAAAAATCACTTCCGATGGCAAGCCCGCACGACGCCGTCTTTATATCACGCGCAAGGCCGAACGAGTGCGCAATGTCGTTGGCGAAGAGCTTTTGATCGAGCGACTGAAGAAGTTCGGTTTCGAAGTCGCCAGCTTTGAAGATTACGACCAATTGGGTCAGGCCAAGTTGATGTGGCAAACCGAAGCCATGGTAACGTTGCATGGCGCTGGTCTGACGAATATGCTGTTCATGCAACCCGGTGCGCATGTCATTGAATTGTCCAATCTTCAGACCTTGCGAAAACGCTACGGTGATTTTACGCCGCTCGCGATTGCGGCGAAGGTTCATTATTGCCATGCCTTCGTCGATCATGACTTCGATCCTCCGTCCGAGATCCCGGTCATCAGCCAGCATGGCCTGCGCGGCGTACGGATTGATGAATTTCAGGCCGATGTTCTCAGCTCCTGGATCGGGAAGATGGTCGAGCCTGAGCGTGTGAAAAAGGCTGAGCGTGACGGGATCAGCCAGCTCTCCGACGACAGCGCACATCTGGCGGAATTCATTCTCGCGAACCGCTATCTTCTTTCCGACAACCCCGAATTCCATTTGATGGATTTCGAGCTGCAGATTGCGGCCGGAGACAAGAAGGCGGCGCTGGTCGCTTTGGAAAGGGCGATCACGCTGGATCCGTCGAATATCCAAATCCAGAAATCCTTGCTGTCTCTGGCAGCGGAGCTGAAAAACGAAGGCGCCTTCCAAGCTGGATCCGTCCATGCAAGGCGTTACGGCGGATCGGATATCCGTTCGTTTTACAACAGCAAGGGTTGGACCTTCAAAACCTCGTTCGCGGATGCGCCCGGAAAGCGCTCCTGATCCGACCTTCCGCGCTCAATGAAAATCCCGGCTTGGGAACAGGCGTTTGGCCTGCTCTCGGGGGTGATGCGCGCGCGAGGGGGTGCGGCGGGGCCGCCGGGGGCGGGGCGCGTCGTCGGCGGCGGCATGGGTGATGCCCACCCAATGGTCCAGAGGATGGCCGAGATCTGAGAGGCGATGGCTCAGATCCTCGATCCTTTCGGCGATCAGATGGACGACCTGGCCTTCGCGCTCGATCTTGCCGGTCACCTGCAACAGACGCCCGGCCATCACCGCGCGGCGGAAGCGTCCGAAGACCCGCTTCCAGATCACGACATTGGCGACACCACTTTCATCCTCAAGCGTCACGAAAATCACCCCTGAGGCCGTGCCGGGCTGCTGGCGGGTGATGACAAGCCCGCAGACCGAGACCCGGCCGGTCGCGCTCGTCAGCTCGGCATGGGGGATCACCCCCGGCAGCCCGGGGCGCAAAAGCTCCATCGGATGGGCGCGCAGGGTCAGGCGGGTCGAGACGTAATCCTCGACCACCTCTTCGCCCAGATGCATGACCGGCAAGGCAACCGCAGGCTCGGCGACGCTTTCGCCGTCGATCGGATCGGAAAAGAGCGGCAGCGGCGCCGGGGCGCGGATCGCGCGGACGGCCCAGAGCGCCGCGCGCCGGGTCAAGCCCATGACGGCAAAGGCATCGGCCTCGGCCAGATGTTCGAGCACCGCTGGCGCGAGACCCGCGCGCAGCCAGAGGCTTTCGGGATCGGGATAGCCATTGCCGCGCGCCGCAGCGATGCGCGCGGCATCCTCTTGCCGAAAGCCCTTGATCTGGCGAAAGCCCAGCCGCAGGGCCAACCGCCCGTCGGCGCGCCGCTCGAGCTGATTGTCCCAGCCGCTGTGGTTCACGCAGATCGGGCGCACCTCTTCGCCGTGATCGCGCAGATCGCGCACGATCTGGGCGGGCGCGTAAAAGCCCATCGGCTGACTGTTCAAAAGCCCGCAGGCAAAGATCGCCGGGTAATGGCATTTCAGCCAGGACGAGACATAGGTCAGCAAGGCAAAGGCCGCCGCATGGCTTTCGGGAAAGCCGTAATCGGCAAAGCCCTCGATCTGGGAAAAGCAGCGCGCGGCGATCTCGGGATCATAGCCGCGCGCGACCATGCCGTTAACGAATTTCGTCTTATGCGCGGCGATCGTGCCCATACGCCGGAACGAGGCGAGCGAGCGGCGCAGCTTGTCGGCCTCTTCCGGCGAATAGCCCGCGCCTTCAATCGCAATCAGGATGGCCTGCTCCTGAAACAGCGGCACGCCGAGCGTCCGCCGGGTGATCGGCTCGAGCCTGGGGCCGAAGGGCTCGGGATCCTCAAGCCTTTGGCGGCGCCGGATATAGGGCTTGACCATGCCGCCCTGAATCGGGCCGGGCCGGACGATCGCCACTTCGATCACCAGATCGTAGAACTCTCTGGGCTGCATCCGGGGCAGGAAGTTCATCTGCGCCCGGCTTTCGACCTGAAACACCCCGATGGCATCGGCGCGGCACAGCATCTCATAGGTCGCCCTATCCTCTTGCGGCACCGTGTCGATCGTCAGCGACATCCCCTCATGCTCGCGCAGCAGCGTGAAGGCCTTGCGGATGCAGGTGAGCATCCCGAGGCTCAGCACATCGACCTTGAGGATCTTCAGCGCGTCAATGTCATCCTTGTCCCATTCAATGCAGGTGCGGTCCTCCATCGCGGCATTGCTGATCGGGCACAGCTCGTCCAGCCGCCCGCACGTGATAACGAAGCCGCCGACATGCTGGCTGAGATGGCGGGGAAAACCGATGATCTGGGCGATGAGATCCGCGGTCTGGATCAGGCGCGGGTCTTCGAGATTGAGCCCGATCTTCTGCACCTCCTCGGGATCGACGCCCTCTCCCGAAATCCCCCAGATCATGCCCGCAAGGCTCGCGATCACATCCTGCGACAGGCCCATGACCTTGCCGACCTCGCGGATCGCCGCGCGTGAGCGGAAATGGATCACGGTTGCGCAAAGCCCGGCGCGGTCGCGGGTGTATTTCTCATAGATCCATTGGATGACCTCTTCGCGGCGCTCATGCTCGAAATCGACGTCGATATCGGGGGGCTCGCCGCGATGGCGCGAGACGAAGCGCTCGAAGACCATGCCGATCATATCGGGATTGACGTCGGTGATGCCAAGCGACCAGCAGATGATCGAATTCCCCGCCGAGCCGCGCCCCTGACACAGGATCCCCTGCCCGCGGGCATAGCTGATGATGTCATGGACGGTCAGGAAATAGGCCGCGTAATTCAGCTCGCCGATCACGCCCAGCTCTTTGTCCAGCAGTTCGAGATAGCGTTGCGGGATCTCGCCCTTGCAGCGTTCAGCCATGCCGCTGCGGGCCAGCCGCTCCAGCCGGGTCTGCGCATCCTCGCCCCCCTCGCCTTCATCGGGATAGACATGGCCTAGCTCGCGCAGATCGAAGGTGCAGCGCGCGGCGATTTCCAGAGTGCGCCGGACCGCCGCCGGATGGCGCTGAAAGAGCCGCGCCATATCCTCGGCCCCTTTCAGACGCCGCTCGGCATTGGCCAAAGCGCGATGGCCGATCTCGTCGATGGTGAGGTGATGGCGCAGGCAAGTCAGCACATCGGCCAAGGGGCGACGCGCGGCGCGGTGCATCAACACATCGCCCACCGCGACCATCGGCGCCGAGGCGCGCAAAGCCAGCGCGGCGCAAAGGTCGAACCAAGCCTGATCCGAGCCGTCATAGCGCGGCGCGGCCCCGAGAAAGACCTGCCCCGAATAGCGCCGCCGCAGGGCTTCGATCGTCGCAAGCGTTTCCTCCGCCGTGGCGAGATCGCGCAGGTCCGAGGGCGGCAGAGCGATCAGGATCATGCCCTGCCCGCCCGCGACCAGATCGGCCAGAAAGAGCGCGCAATCGCCCTTTTCCGCACGGCGCTTGCCCAAGGTCAGCAACCGGCAGAGCCGCTGCCAAGCCGCGAGATCGGTCGGCAAGGCGAGAAACGCGACCGAGCTGTCGCGCAAGACCAGCCGCGTTCCCGCGATCAGCTGCGGCAACCGCGTGCCGGGCGGAAGCGACAGCTTCTCCCCCCGTCCCCGGGTTTGGCGGCTGCTTGGATCGTGCTGTTGCTGCGAACGGATCGCGATGCCCTCGGCGCTGCTCTCTCCTGCCCCCTCCGCCTGCGCGCTTTCGATGGCCGCCTGGTCCTCGCGCAGCGCCCGCAAGGCGCGCCAGGCCCGCACCACCCCCGCGACCGAGTTGCAATCGGTGATCGCCAGCGCCTCGAGCCCCAGTTCAGCGGCGCGATGGACCAGCTCTTCGGGATGCGAGGCCCCGGTCAGGAAGGTGAAATTCGAGGTGACGCCCAGCTCGGCATAGCGCGGCACCCGCAGATCAAGAACGGGGCTCATGCGAATTCTCCCTCGATAAACCAGCCGGGTTTTTGCGGCGTGTAAAACATCCAGAGCCGTCGCCCCTGCAGGGTTTCGACCCGCCAGTAATCGCGCAGGCCGCTCTGCCAGCCCTCATGGCTTTGCCACCATTCCGGCGCGATCCGTTCCGGCCCGCTGGCGCGGCCGGTGCTCAGGCGCATCCCGCGCCAGCGAAAGCGCTCGGGCGGGGTCGCGCCGCTGGCTGCAATCGCCTCGGGCCGAAAGAGCCGCAAGGGACGCGGGCGCCCGGCAGCCCACCGGCTGCCCGGCCCGAAACCCGCCGCCGGGACCAGCCGAAAGCTGCGGTCGGGCAGATGGCTTTCCACCGGCGCGAAACACCGAAGATTGTCGAGCCCGATCCTTGTCCCAAGTCGGGTCAACAGATTGTCGAACTGCTCGGGCGCGGCCTCGCTGTCGCCGATCTGGGCCAAGGCGAGAGGTTCGACCAGAACCGCCTCAAGCCGTAGCTGATCAATGCCGAACCCGGCATCGACCTTTTCCAGCGCGGGCGCGAACAGCGGAAGGATGCGCGCGGGATCGCGCATGGGCGCGGCCAGCCGCAAAGGCACGATCTGGCTGTGCTGATCGACCCGGCGCAGCGTCAGACGCAGCACCCTTGTGCCCGCCTCTTGCGCCTTGAGCTTCGCGCAAAGCCCGTCGAGCAGCCGCTCCAGCCCCGCCATCACATCCGAGACCAGCCCGATCGGCTCGGGCAGCGTCAGGCGCATCGCGTAAGTCGGTGCCTCGGGCGCGGGCGCAATCGCCTCGGGCTGATCGCCCATCGCCTGATCGAGCCGCATCAGCAGCGCGGGGCCAAAGCGGCGGGCCAAAGGCGCGCGCGGCGCCTCGGCCAGCGCGCCAATGCTGCGCAGCCCGAAACGTTCCAGCGCCGCCGTGCTTTCGGGATCAAGCCGCAGCGCCGCCACTGGCAAAGCCGCGAGCCGTGCCGCCGTGTCGCCTGGCGCGGCCTGCCCCTCGTCGAAATGCGCCAAGGCCCAGGCCGCGCCGCGCGTATCGGCAAGCCCGAGCCGCAGCTCGACCCGCGACCGGCCGAGCCTTGCGCGCAGCTCCTCGAGAAGCGCGGCCTCGCCTCCGACCAGATGCGCCGCCCCAGAGATGTCGAGCACCAGCCCGTCCGTGCCTTCAAGCCCGACCCAAGGGCTATAGCGCAACGCCCAGCGCCGCAGCCCGGCCAGAAAGCGCGCATCCGCCGCCAGATCGGCCGGAGCGGTGCGCAGCCCCGGGCAAAAGGCGCGCGCCTCGGCCAAGGTCATCGCGCGCTCCAACCCCTGCGCTTCGGCCTGATGGTTCAGATCATGCAGCCGGTCGGTATTGCCCTGACGCGCGACCAGCGCGAAAGGGCCATCAACCGGGCGAAGCCGGAGCGCCCGGTCCGAGGCCAACCGGGGAAACCACATCGAGACGATGCGCCGTCGCATCCCATCGAACATGCCACACTCCAGTCGTTCCTGCTTTGTTCTTAGTAAGCTCCCATTGCATCAATGTCGAGTCGGTGCGGTGGCGATCAGGCTCGAAAACCGGGCGGCAGGACCAGCGGGTCTCGGCGGCATTGCTGCCCATGCCCTCGGGGATCAGGCACAGCCCCGTCGCGCCCCCTGCCTTGGCCGCAAGCTGCAACCGCCGTCCTTCACGCAAATCGAGCGGGCGGCTGATTTCAAGAACGACCAGCGCCACGGCGCCGTCCTTGAGAGCCTCTTCGGCGACAGCCAGCGTTTCAGTCTGATCCCGGCTGCACGCCATGACCAGACGCGCCGGATCGAAAAAGGGCATCACGCCGTGAGGATGCAGGCTTTCGGGCTGCCAGGCCTCGGCGATCCACAAAACCCGGCCCCCGCTTTGGGCGCAGGTGATTGCAGCAAAGCTGGCCGCGCCGGGGCCGAAGGCCTCATGCACCCGCGCGGGGCGCAATTGGGGAAGGGTCGGGACACGAGGGTTCATCTTTGCTGGATACTGCGATCTGATCGGGAAAGAAACTCTGCTTGCCGTCAGGGCCGTCACGACCTTGCGGCGTGAAACACTGCACAAGCGCAAGGGGCCGCATCTTGACGATGCAGCCCCCTGAAACGACTTGAACCCGTTGATCTCAGGCCGAAACGATCTGACCCCGAGGCGCGCCCTGAAGGCGATAGCCCGAAGCGCAAAGCTGGCGGAAGATCGGCACCAGCAGCTGAAGCGTGACGAAAGCCACCAACGCCCCGGCGAAAGTATCGCTGACCCAATGCACATCCAGCACCACCCGGCTCAGCCCCACCAGCGCCGCGACAGCGACCAGAACCGGGCGCGCGCGCGGAAACAGCATGGCCAGCGACAAGGCCAAAGCGACGCCGGTCGTGGTATGGCCCGAAGGAAAGCTCGCCCAATCCGAGGAATGGATGAAAGGATGGAAGCTCAGGCTTTCGCCCGGCCCCGCCACACCCGGACGCGCGCGCCCGATGATGCCTTTCAGCGCCACAGTCACCAGCCCCGAGACCGCGACATTCGTCAGGACAAAGAGGCTCGCATTGCGCCGCCGCCGCGCGAGACTTTGCGTGGCGCCCTCGGTGATGCGGGCGCGAAAGCCAAAGACCGCCACCAGCAGAAGGCTCAGCGGGATCGACCAGGACGAATCCCCGATCCGCGAGCAGTTGCGCATCACCACATGCAGCCATTGCGGCGTGCTTTGAAACAGCAGGCTGACGGGCACGTCAATCAGCGCGACCGAAGTCACGATGGCCGCCAGCAAGAGGCAGATCACGCCAATCGCCTTTTGCCGCTCGCTCTTCTCTGCGGGGGAGTTCTGGCTCATGCTCTTCTGGCTCATGCCCTGACCTTTCTTGCTCATTTTGTGCAGGTCTAAAGGAGAGAGCTTGCAGAAGACTGAACGTTTGCTGACAGTAAGCTGAACGTGGCAGATTTTCAGAGGTGGGGCTCAGACGGGACGAATGGCCTAGGGAGCATGAAAAAGGCGGACCCGAAGGCCCGCCCCAATCCGTTTCGCGAGATCCGAAGATCAGGCGTTGAAGAGGAAATGCAGCACGTCGCCGTCCTTGACCTCATAGGTCTTGCCCTCGACGCGGAACTTGCCCGCCTCGCGCGCACCGGCCTCGCCACTGCCGGCAACGTAATCGTCATAGCCCACGGTTTCGGCGCGAATGAAGCCGCGCTCGAAATCGCCATGGATGACGCCAGCCGCCTGCGGGGCCAGCGTGCCCTTCGAGATCGTCCAGGCGCGGGCCTCTTTCGGGCCGACGGTGAAATAAGTCTGCAGGCCCAGAAGGTCGTAGCCCGCACGGATCAGACGGTCGAGACCGGCCTCGTGCAGCCCGAGCTCTTCAAGGAACATCGTGGCTTCTTCGGCGTCGAGCTGGCTGATCTCTTCCTCGATCCGCGCCGAGATCACGACATGGCCCGCGCCCTGTTTCGCGGCCATTTCAGCTACGCGATCGGATTGGCTGTTGCCAACGGCGGCTTTGTCTTCCTCGACGTTGCAAACGTAGAGCACCGGTTTCGCGGTCAGAAGCTGCAGCATGTTCCAGGATTTCAGCTCATCCTCAGCGACTGCCACGGTGCGGGCGGGATGGCCTTCGCTGAGCGCAGCCGCGGCACGTTTGAGCAGCATCTCCTGCTCGACCGCTTCCTTGTCGCCACCTTTGACCTTGCGCGAGAGGTTCGCCAAGCGGCGCTCGATCGATTCGAGATCGGCGATCATCAACTCGGTCTCGATGGTCTCGGCATCGGCGACGGGATCAATCCGGCCCTCGACATGGGTGATGTCGCCATCTTCAAAGCAGCGCAGCACATGGGCGATGGCATCGACCTCGCGGATATTGGCGAGAAACTGGTTGCCCAGACCTTCGCCTTTCGACGCGCCTTTCACCAGACCGGCGATATCGACGAAGGTGATGCGGGTCGGGATGATCTGCTTCGAGCCGGCAATCGTGGCCAGCTTGTCGAGGCGCGGATCGGGCACGGCCACCTCGCCGACATTCGGCTCGATCGTGCAGAACGGAAAATTGGCGGCCTGAGCCGCCGCGGTGCGCGTCAGCGCATTGAACAGCGTCGATTTGCCCACATTCGGCAGACCGACGATCCCCATGCGAAAGCCCATGTTTCATTCCCTCAAATGGTGTTGGCCGCTATCTAGGGGGCGCGGGCCGACAAGTCCAGCATTGAGCCCCGCCCGCTTTCGCGCAACCATATCGACTCAGGGGAAGGGCCCCAAGAAAAACCCTCAGCGGAGCATGACATGCAATTTACTCCCTATCTGTCCTTTCAGGGCCAATGTGCCGAAGCGATGGCCTTCTATGGCGAGGTCTTTGGCGCCAAGCCCGAACTTCTCAGCTTCTCGTCGATGCCCGATGCGCCCGACATGCCGGGCCTGCCCGACGAGCAGAAAAACTGGATCATGCATGGCGAAATCCGCCTGCCGGATGGCGCGGCGCTGATGGGGGCGGATATGCCCCCGCAATATGGCGGGCAGAAACAGGCGGGCGTCTCGGTTGCAGTCAGCTTTGCCACGGCCGAAAAGGCGCAGGCGATCTTCGATCAGCTGGCGCGCGGCGGCGAGACCACGATGCCTTTCACCGCCACCTTCTTTTCGCCCGGTTTCGGCATGACGAAAGATCGCTTCGGCACGAGCTGGATGGTGATGACCGCCGAGGCCGCGGCCAAAGGCTGATCTCCGCCGGGCACCCGCAGCTTGCAGAACGCCGCCCGAACCTTTTGCGGTCGTGGCGCGTTCTGCCTTCACCTGCCCGCCCGTCCCGATCAAAAGCGCCGTCAGCTCCACCCAAAGCCGGGCTGCCCGAAAGAGAGACCCATGCTGCGACCGACTGCCCTTTTCCTCGCCGCCACCTTCGCGCTGGCCCTGTCCTCCGGCCTCAGTATCGCCCAGCAAAGCGACAGCCGTTATATCGACATTCCCGACAACAGCGGCGGCAATGTCATGGAGATGGTGCGCTACCGCGAAAGCCTTGAGCGGTCGGGCAAGATCGTGCGCATCCGCGGCTATTGCCGTTCGGCCTGCACCATGCTGACGACCCTGCCCAATGCCTGCCTTGGCCCCAAGGCCACGATCGGCTTTCACGCGCCCCGCCTGCCCGGCACCGAGATCATCCCGCCCTATGTCGATCAGATCATGGGCAATTATTACCGCAACGGCATTCGCGATCGTTGGTTTGGCGGCTGGAACCGCTCGATCGACATGCATGTGATCTCGGCGCAGGAATATGTCCGGCTCGATCCGCAGGCGAAGATCTGCGACAGCATCGGCAAGGTCCGTCCGAAAAAGCGGTGATCGGGCATCCTGCTCCCGCGCCAGAGGCGCCTCCCGATCCGCAGCCAAGCTGATCTCGTGCCAAACGGCGCGCCTGGGCCTGCCCTCGGTTGCCTGCTCCCCGTTGACTGCGCCCCGTTGACTGCGCCCCGTTGATCTGGCCCCCTCCCCGCGATAGACCATGAAGCAACGCACGGAAGGGCTTGAGATGACCAGAATCGACACTTGCTTCGCAGCGCTCAAAGAGCGGGGCCAGAAGGCTTTCGTGGCCTATATGATGGCTTCGGATCCCGATTTTGACACCTCGCTCGAAATCATGCGCGGTCTGCCCGGCGCGGGCGTCGATATCATCGAGCTCGGCATGCCCTTCACCGATCCGATGGCGGATGGCCCGACGATCCAGCTGGCCGGTCAGCGCGCGCTGGAAGCTGGCGGCAGCATCACCCGCACGCTCGAGATGGTGCGCGCCTTTCGCAAGGAAGATGCCACGACGCCGATCGTGCTCATGGGCTATTACAACCCGATCTATGCCCGCGAAGGCAGCGTCACCCGCTTTCTGACCGAGGCGGTCGAGGCCGGTGTCGACGGGCTCATCGTCGTCGATCTGCCGCCTGAAGAGGACGACGAGCTCTGCATTCCCGCCCAAAAGGCCGGGATCAACTTCATCCGTCTGGCAACCCCGACCACCGATGACCGCCGTCTGCCTGCGGTGCTCAACAACACGTCGGGCTTTGTCTATTACGTCTCGGTCACCGGCATCACCGGCGCGGCTGCGGCCAATGCCGATGATGTCGCCCCCGAGGTTGCCCGCATCCGCGCCTCGGCGCATTTGCCGGTCGTGGTCGGCTTTGGCATCTCGACGCCAGAGGCCGCCCGCGACGTCGCCGCCGTGGCCGATGGCTGCGTCGTGGGCTCGGCCATTGTCAAAAAGATCGGTGAAGGCCGCCCGGTGCCCGAAATCCTCGATTTCGTCGCCTCGCTGGCCCAAGGTGCGCATAGCTGAGAATTGAGAGAGGGTGGGCAGATGACCGAAGCTACCCCAAACTTCGAGCTGCCCGCCTTCGACCATCTGGCCATTGCCGCCCGCACGCTCGACGAGGGCGCGGCCTGGATCGAAGAGAGGCTCGGCATCGCGCCCGAGCCCGGCGGCGCCCATCCCCAGCTTGCGACCCATAACCGGCTGCTGTCCTTGGGACCGGGCGAATATCTTGAAATCATCGCGGCGGATCCTGCGGGTGGCACCCCGCTTTGGCCGCGCTGGTTCGGGCTTGATACCTTCACCGGCCCGCCGCGACTTGTGTCCTGGGTCGTGCGCAGCGCGGGCGCGCTCACCCAGTCCGGCACCACCGCCCGCGATCTGTCGCGCGGCGCCTTGCGCTGGCGGTTTTCGCTGCCCGATGACGGCCAGCCGCTGGCCCAAGGCGTGATCCCCGCGCTGATTGACTGGCAGGGCAGCCCCCATCCCTCGACGCGCCTGACCGACCATGGCTTGCGGCTGAACGCGCTTGAGTTGTCCTTCCCCGACCCTCTCGCGCTTCCCCTTGCCGACCCGCGCATCCGGCTGACCCAAGGCCCGGCCCGGTTGCAGGCGCGGCTTGCCACCCCGCGCGGCGAAGTCCTGCTTTAGCGAAAAAACCCAGCCCGGACATGGGGTTCTGGTTCCGTCGAATCCGTGATCACAGCCGGGCGTTTGTCGCCTAGCGGAGCGCCGCAATCCCGGCTAGGATTTGGTCATGGACGACCAAAGCGCCACCAGACCCTGCCCCGAACTGCCAAAGCCGCGCAGCTTTTGGCAGCGGATTGCAGATCGGCTTGCGGTTCTCGTCGGTGCGGTGCGTCCCGCCACACCGCCCGAACGCTCGGTTGCCTTTACCATTGCCGTGATTGCCCTTGGCGCGAAACTGGCGAAAGCCGATGGGCAGGTCGCGCGTTCCGAAGTCGCGGCCTTCCGTCGGGTTTTCGTCATTCCCCGCTCGGAGGAAAAGAATGCCGCCCGGGTGTTTGACCTCGCGCGGCAGGATGTCGCCGGTTTCGATGGCTGGGCGCGGCGGATTGCGCGGATGTTTCCGGCAGGCGATCCGGTGCTGCTCGATCTGATCGAGGGGCTCTTCATCATCGCGGTCGCCGATGGCGATCTGCATGAGGCCGAGATCATCTTCATCGACGAGGTCGCGCGCATTCTCGGGGTCTCGGCGGATCAGGTCGCGCGCATCCGGCTGCGCCATGACAAGAACCGAGGCTGTCCGCCCTGCGAGGTCTTGGGCATTTCCGCCGATACGCCGCTCGATGAGGCGCGCAGGCGCTGGCGCGAGCTGATCCTCGAAGCTCATCCCGATCGCGCTATCGCGCGCGGCCTGCCCCCTGAGGCGGTCCGGCTGGCCGAGACGCGCACCCGCGCGCTCAACGAGGCCTGGGATCTCTTCCGCGAGGCCCATCGCCCGCGCCATCTGGCCGAGCCGGTCGGGGCATAGATCCGCCACCGCGCGCGCCTGCTGGCGCCGCTGTCGGAACCCCGGACCATCCCGTCACGTTGACCCAGAAGCAAAGCCAAGAAAGGCCGCAGGATGAAACATGCCCTGATGTCGCTGATGCTGGCCCTGCCGCTGGCTGTGCCCCTGACGCTGAACCTGCCGCCCGCGGGCCATGCGCAGGGCTATACACCGCCAAGCGCCGCCGAGGGCGATCCGAGCCGGGCCACACCTGATCTCTCGCCGAATGCGCCTGCCCCGATGGACCGCAATCCGGGCAGAGACTTGGGAAGAAGTCTTGGCAAGGGCCTCAGCGGCGACGATTTCGGCAAGGCGCTGGACGATCAGCTCGGCTCGTTTCTGGACGGGCTGGCGAATGATTTGCAGCCGCATATGGAGGCGATCGGCCGCGATCTCGGCGCGCGGCTGAACACGCTTGCCCCGATTTTCGACGATCTCGGCAATATGGTCGATGACATCAAGAATTATCAGGCGCCCGAGCGGCTCGCCAATGGCGATATCCTGATCCGCCGCAAACCCGGCGCGCCGCCGCCTCCGCCAGTGAGCGAGCAGTTTCAGGACCTGACCCGACCCGCGCCCGAGATGGACCCGCGCCTGAACCCGCCAGCGGACCGGCCAGACCGTGCGGCGCCCGCTCTGCCCAAGGGCCCGCAGATCGATCTGTGATCCATGAATGCGAAAGCCCGCCAGAGGGCGGGCTTTGCAAGCACAGGCCGGATTGGCCCGGTCCGATCAGCCGTGGTTTTGGCGGTTCGCGATCAGTTCGTCGACCACCGCCGGATCCGAGAGCGTCGAGGTATCGCCAAGCGCGCCGAAGTCATTCTCGGCGATCTTGCGCAGAATGCGGCGCATGATCTTGCCCGAGCGGGTTTTCGGCAGGCCCGGCGCCCATTGGATCAGATCGGGCTTGGCAATCGGGCCGATCTCGGTGCGGACCCAAGCCTCGAGCTCCTTGCGCAGCTCATCGGTGGGTTCGATCCCGTTCATCAGCGTGACATAGGCATAGATGCCCTGCCCCTTGAGGTTATGGGGATAGCCGACGACGGCAGCTTCGGCGACCTTTTCATGGGCGACCAGCGCCGATTCCACCTCGGCGGTGCCCATGCGGTGGCCCGAGACGTTGATGACATCGTCAACGCGGCCGGTGATCCAGTAATAGCCATCCGCGTCGCGGCGGCAGCCGTCGCCGGTGAAGTAATTGCCGGGATATTGCTGGAAATAGGTCTCCATGAAGCGCGGGTGATCGCCCCAGATCGTGCGCATCTGGCCGGGCCAGCTGTCCGAGAAGCACAAAACGCCCTCGACGCCATTGCCCTCTTGCACCTCGGCGCTCGATGGGTCGAGCACGACGGGCTTGACCCCGAAGAAGGGCAAAGTGGCCGAGCCGGGCTTGGTCTCGATCGCGCCCGGCAGCGAGGTGATCATATGGCCGCCGGTCTCGGTCTGCCAGAAAGTGTCGACGATCGGGCAACGCCCCTTGCCGACATGGTGGTCATACCAGACCCAGGCCTCGGGGTTGATCGGCTCGCCCACCGTGCCAAGGACGCGCAGGCTCGAGAGGTCGTATTTCTCGACCCATTCCGGCCCCTGCCCCATCAGCGAGCGGATCGCAGTCGGCGCGGTATAGAACTGGTTGACCTTGTGCTTTTCGCACACCGCCCAGAAGCGCCCGGCATCGGGATAGCTCGGCACGCCTTCAAACATCAGCGTGGTCGCGCCATTGGCCAGCGGGCCATAGACGATATAGCTGTGCCCGGTGACCCAACCGACATCGGCCGTGCACCAATAGACATCGCCCTCGTGGTAGTCGAAGACCAGCTCATGCGTCATCGCCGCATAGCAGAGATAGCCACCGCTGGTGTGAACGACCCCCTTGGGCTTGCCGGTCGAGCCCGAGGTGTAAAGGATGAAAAGCGGATCTTCGGCATTCATCGGACGCGGCGGGCAATCGGGCGCGACCTCCTCCATTTGGGCCAAAACATCGACATCGCGGCCCTGAATCCAGGTGGTCTGATCGCCGGTATGTTTGACGACAAGGCAGCGCACCTTGTCCGAGCAATGCAGCAGCGCGGCATCGGTGTTCGACTTCAGTGGCGTGCGACGCCCGCCACGCGGCGCGGTATCGCAGGTAATCACCACCTTGGCGCCCGAGTCGTTGATGCGGTTGGCCAAAGCATCGGGCGAGAAGCCCGCGAAGACCACCGAATGGATCGCGCCAATCCGCGCGCAGGCCAGCATCGCATAAGCGGCCTCCGGGATCATCGGCAGATAGATCACCACCCGGTCGCCGCGCATCACCCCCTGCGACAACAGCACATTGGCGAAACGGTTCACCTTGTCGGACAGCTCGGCATAGCTGATGTGGCGCGCCGGCTGGTTCGGGTCATCGGGCTCGAAAATGATCGCGGTCTGATTGGCGCGCGTCGGCAGATGGCGGTCGATGCAGTTCACCGCGACGTTGAGCACGCCGTCCTCGAACCATTTGATCGAGACCTTGCCCATGGTGAAATCGGTATTTTTCACCTTGCTATAGGGAGTGATCCAGTCGAGCCGTTTGCCCTCACGCCCCCAAAATCCATCGGGATCGTTCATCGATTCCGCATAGAGGCGCGCATAATCCTCGGGTTTGACAAGTGCGTTCTCAAATCCGGCCGGGATCGGGTGTCGGGAAATGGCTTCAACGGACATTCATGGCTCCTCTCTACGCAATATCACAGGGGTAATATCACAGGGGCAATGGTCCGCTGCCCCTCACAGGGACCGCTGCCGGTGTCTTGTTTCTGCAAGAAGGTTAAGCCGTTTTCTGCGCCAGCGTAAACCGGATTTGGACTAAAGTCGGTGCCCGGCTTTGGCGCCGCGTTGGGCTTGGTGCGCGCAGGAGCACCTGCTCAATAACCACCTTTTTTAATCAACATTTTCACTTGCGAAAACAAGCCTCTCGCGGCAATCATGCGCCATGAGCAAAACCGACCCGATCCGCACCACCGATGAGGAGGCCCGCGCGCTTGCGCAGCGCCTGATCCTTGAGATGAAACACGCGACCCTCGGCACGATCGACCCCGAGACCGGCACGCCGCTGCTGACCCGCATCGCGATCCAGCGCGACCGCGACGGCTGCCCGATGGCGCTGCTCTCGGGTCTTGCCGCGCATAGCCGCGCGCTCAAGGCCGATTCGCGCGTCGGGCTGATGGTCGCCGACAGCGTGGCCAAGGGCGATCCGATGAACCAGGCCCGGCTGTCGATCCTCGCCCGCGCCACCCTGGCCGAGCCCGATGCAGAGCGTCGCGCGCGCTGGCTTGAAAACGATCCCAAGGCCACGGTCTATATCGACCTGCCCGATTTCAGCTTCTGGCGGATCGAGCCGGTCTCTGGCCTCCTGAACGCCGGTTTCGCCCGCGCCTATCGGTTGGATGCCGCGGATATGCTGAAAACCCCGGAGGAATAATCCCCCGGGGCGCGCGCGCTCAGATTGCCGTTTGCGGTCAGGCTCAGTTCGGACTGTCGACCCGAACGCGCAGCGAGACCGTTCCCTTGACCGCCGCGCTCCAGTTCAGCGCGATGGATTTGCGGTCGGCGCCGACCTGGGTCTGGATCCAGGGCATCTCGCCGACGCGCGCATTCCCCGCCGTGGTGATCGCGCTATCGGCGATCACCGATTCCACCTTCTGTGCCCAGCCGTTGAAGGGCAAAGCCGCGCTGACCGCCATCACCCAGCGCGCCGAGGCGGTGTTCTGGGTCAGGGTCAGGTCGACCGGATTGGCGACATAGGTGTTCACGCCGTTAAAGAGATTGCCCTGAAACTGGATATTGCGCATCCGGCTGTAGTTCAGATCCGCGAAGGTCGTGTCGACTTTGTCGATGCGGTCGATCTTGTTGTAAACGGATTTGAACACATTCCCCATCACCGCGAGCCCATGGATGAAATGGCCCGAGCCGTAGGGTTTGACCGTCAGCCATGAAAATCCCAGCGTCGTATTCGAGGCGAGGAAGGTGTTGCCGGTGATGGTCAGGCCGCCGAAGGAATATTCATCGCCCCCAAAACGCGGCACCGCAGCATGTTCATTGGTCCATTCGATCGTGCTGTTGTCGACATAATTGCCGGTGATCGTCGTCTGCACATTGGTCTGGGTCAGCACGAGCCCCGCGACCCGGACCCCAGCCTGCGCGGCATCGCCCTGAAACCAGTGATTGCCCTCGATGATATGGCCCGCGCCATTCGCGACCATGAAATGGCCGAAGCGGACAAAGCGGTTGTGGCGGATCTTGGTGTCATTGGCATTGACGTTGATCGCAATCGTGCTGCGGTCCTGCGCGAGATCGGACATCTCGTTTGACAGGAACTGGCAGCGGTCGATCAGCATGTCCTGACAGCCATTGCCGATCGAGGTGATGCCGCGATCCTTGGGCCGCGTGATATAGCAATCGCGCAGATGGAACATCTGCAAGCAGCCGTCGCGAATATTGTCAATATAGTTAGCAATAACAATGCTTTGCTCTGAACTTTTTTCGCGCAGGCATAGATGTTGAAACGGTGTTGAAACATCCTGTTTTCAACACGTTCTGTGAGATCAACATGCCAGCCCAAATCACCCCCACCCCGCCCCACGCCGAGACTGCGCCGCCCGCCGATCAGGCGGGGCGCGCAACCGCGCAGGACAAAGCCGCGACTCTGACGATGACGCTCAAAGCGGACAGCGGCTATGAATCCGTCGAAGTGCACCGCGTCAGCGCCGGGACTTGGGCGCGGATCGTCGCTCTGGCGTCAGGCGGTGCAACATGACGCAGATTTCCGAGCTGTTCAGCGTCCTTGTCGATTGGGTAGCTTCGCACGGCGGCGATATGCCCGGATCCATTCCGGGAGTCTGGCGCGGCGAAACCGAGGACTGGAATGTCGCCTGCAATGGCAGCGCGACGGAAACGCGCCGGTCTTGTCGGAGGTATAGCCCATGACCGCGAGCAACAGCCCTTCTCCAGATCACATGCACCTCCTTGCCCTAGCGCGGCGAGCGCTGGACGCAGAACCTGGCCCGATCTGGAAGACCGACCCCGAGGAAGCGGTTAAGCGGCATGGCGCGGTCTGCAACGCGGTATGGGACGAGCTGCGGCGGCAAATCGAAGCCCAAGACGGCAAGGTTCCCGTGCTGGAACACCCCAGCGTGAAGCAAAAGGCGCTGGCAAAGCGGATGCGCGCGAACATCCTGGCCGCCTGCAAAGGGGCGATTGATCAGGCCTTGGACGAAGTGGAGTTCTCATGATGACCGCGAGCAAGCAAGATCCGCAGCGGATCCAGCGCAAGCGCACCAAGGGCTGGCGGATGCCCGAGGGCGCGGTATCGGTCTGCCGCCCCTCGATCTGGGGAAACCCGTTCACGGTCGCAAACTTGCGCGCCATTGGAATAGAAGGCCCCGCTTCCGCGCTATCTCGGATATGCGTGGACGAATTCGAAGGGTGGCTGGCTGAACCGAGCTTGCTTCCAGAATGCGTCGGGCCCGTGAACAAAGCGTCGCGCCAGCGGATCCTCGACAACCTCCCGAGCCTGCGCGGCAAGGATCTGGCGTGCTGGTGTCGGCTAGATCAGCCGTGCCATGCCGATTTGCTGCTGCGGTTGGCGAATGAGGTGGTGGCATGACCAAGGGCGCGATATCGGTATGCCACCCTTCGATCTGGGGCGATCCGTTTGAATTAAATAATACTGGCGCCGTGCACGATACGAATACGTCAGCACGTTTCACTTAGGTTCAGATTCATCTGAGCTTTTGTCAAGTACGGCACTTGAATCAACAAGGCTTCCCGGCACGAGCGAAGGGTGTTTCCGGTAAATCTTATCTACAAGATAGTCCAAGCCGCGCGCCGTTTCAGAAATCAAGTGGGCCACCAAGAAAAGATACGGTGCAAGAAATAAAAAACGATCAGCCTTTGACTGCTAATCCCGCCGATCAATTCAACCTCGTCGAACACCGGCCCAACGGCAGCCGCACCTAAAGTGCCAGCGATTGAAACAATCGTTACAAAGAATGCCAATATAACAAGATGCCCAAACAGAGCCGTCACATACTCCCTTCTGTTTATGGAAACGCGCTCACCACGATCAAGCAAGTAGACCTTCCCAGAAGGCATCTCGCTTTCCATTTCCGGCCTGCCCTGCCCGAACGTCGTCACCGCTACAAGTGCCGCCACGTAGAAGCCGGTAAGGTTGGCAGTCAGACTCCCGATACGATCAACTAGACCGGACCCACCGAATATGTTCCAGCCGGAACAAAAAGAAAGAAGAGCAGAGATCAGAATTCCAATTGCTGCCGACGCCACAAATCTGCGTGCAACGAGGCTTCTCTCCTTCTCGTCTTCTAAAGATAAATATTTTGACAGCCTCATATTAGGTAACTTCCGACAGATACACTTTGGCCACATCGATAAGCGGCTTATGAAGCGATACATAACATAAATCCAAGTCATCACCGAAATCAAAATGCTTTGATCTAACAAATAAGATATTTGCGGCTGCATCCTCTCTATTAAGAGTCACAACTCTTGACCTCCTGTCATCATCAAAGTCGATCCTAACCCGCACATCATCAAACCCTTTATCTCGAGAAAGACTGAATATACTCAGAAATCTGTCTCTGTAATTATGCCGAGTGATAGGCTCATAGACCCTAAGAGAAACCTTTTGCCGCGACGGCGCATAAGCTCCATCCTGCTCAAGATCCTTATCTGGACCCTTCCACAGATCAATATAATTAATTCGCCCCTTAGTAAGGGCCTGCTCTAGCGACTCAGAAGAATATCCGTCGCAATTTATCACTGTGTATGTCTTCAGGACCTGCCTGCGATCATCCTCACACTCATATTCTATCGCGCTCGCAACATTCTTCAAAACACCGACAACAGAAGTAGCGCTAAGTCCAGGAACTTCCTCAAGGGTCATTCGATACACGCCAAGCCTTAACGGCTTAACATCTATGACCATATGCGCAGAATATGCCTGCTCTTCATCATCACCTTTATCCGACGCACGCAAATTCAATCCGCTGTGCGTGCGCCGTCTGTAAATTGGATCAGGAGCATCTGGGTTTGCTCGATGGAATAAGAGCGCAAGATGAGTTTTTTCCTCACACAATTCGACAGACACCAATTCTACGACGTCACCGTTTGACTGCGGGACGCTAGCAACACCTTTCCGTATAGCGTCTTGAAAAATGGACATCAGACTGTCGGCCCCAACAAGAGGCAGGGCTACACCACGCGGCTTCCTCGGAGTGCATGTGAAATCGTATAAACGAAAAAATCTTGATCTCTTCTCAACAATCATAGCTCGGCCTGCTCGAATCACATCAACAGCGTCAAGGTAGCACTGCTCAACGAGCTAATCACTGAAACTTGATGCTAAAATTAGGGAAATTCAGCTTTGCTGTGAAGGTCGTAAGGTTAGTCATCTTTCGTACCGTGCTGCCACGATCGCCAGTGAAGGGGCGCGAACCACTATCAAAAACCACCGCGCCCGCCGTTATCATGCCGAACCGCCTCGAGCGCCGCCTGCAGGCTATCCTCTTCGCCCGAACCCGCCGGATGTATCCAGCCCTCCCAAATCCAACGGCCATCCCCCTCATGCACTGCGCCGACCGGCTCACCATCGCGCAAAACGATCCGTCCCTCACGGCGCACCGAAGACGCGGGCCGTGATATGTGAGACCAGCCGGTCACCGCACCCGCCCCCGATGAGCTTCCTCAATCAGCCTGGCCACGCGGCGCAGCTCCTGCTGTCGCAGCCCCGCCACCGGGATCGCAGCGCCTTTGTCCCAAGCGATCCGGAGCATGTCCCCCTTGGGATGATCCTTGCAGGCGATCCAGAGGGCGACATTGACGCCTGCATCCACACGCACATCCAGCCCGGCCGTGCGCGCCGCAGCGGTGTGCAGGGTCTCGATCGCGCGTATCAGCTCCTCGCGCCCGGCGATCTGCTCTGACCAGGCACCGCCAAAGGCAACGTTTCGCAGCTGATCTTTCCTGTCCATTTCGTCCTCTTGCGATTCTTGAGAACAAAAATAGAACAGATGGGACAGAAATCCAGCCACTCCGTAGCGACATGACCCCTTTCCGCGTCCTCTACATTGATATGAATTCGTTTTTTGCCTCGGTCGAGCAGCAGCTCGAGCCCGCTCTGCGCGGCAAGCCGGTGGCGATCACGGCGGTCGATTCGGAGGCCGGAGCCTGCGTGGCCGCGAGCTACGAGGCCAAGGCCCTTGGCGTCCGCACCGGCACGCGCGTCGCCGAGGCGCGGCTGCTTTGTCCGGGCATCATCTTCCGCGCCTCGCGCCATCGCGTCTATGTCCGCTTCAACCTCGCGGTCGCCGATGTGCTCGATCGCCACGCCGAGCTGACCCATATTCGCAGCGTCGATGAGTTCCAGCTCGCGCTGTCGGGGGAGGCCCAAACGCTCGAGGGCGCGGCCGCGCTGGTCACCCGGCTCAAGGCGGCCGTGGCGGCCGAGGTGGGCCCTGCCCTGCGTTTCTCGGCAGGGATCGGCCCAAACCATCTGCTGGCGAAGATCGCGGGGAAATTGGAGAAGCCCGACGGCTTCCAGTGGCTCGCGCCCGAGAACATGCCCGAGCGCATCGCGCACCTTGTCCTGGACGATCTACCCGGGATCTCAAGCGCGTTGAAGGAGCGGCTCTATCGCGCGCGGGTCTTCGATGTGCCGACGCTCTGTCAGCTCGATCCGCGCCATGCCCGGCAGATCTGGAGATCGGTCGAGGGCGAGCGATTCGTCCGGATGCTGCAAGGCATGGACATCCCGATCATACCGACGGTTCGCGGCGGCTATGGCAATTCCAAAGTCCTCTCGCCAGAATTCAGGGATCCTCGCAAAGCCTATCAGGTCGGGCGCTGGTTGACCGAGAAAGCAGCCGCCCGCCTGCGCCGCGATGGCCGCGTGGCCGGGCGATTCTCGCTCACCGTGTCATTCCTGTCCGGGCATAGCTGGGTCCGAGGCGTGTCCTGCTTTCCGACGCAGGACACATCATTCTTCCTGCGGCTGCACCGGGCGCTCTGGCGCGCGCTGTGGCGCGGCGGGCGGCCCGGGCCGGTTCTGTCGATGGGGGTGAACCTGACCAATGTCGATTTGCTCACGGCGCGCCAAGGTGATCTGCTGACCCCGCTCGCGCCTGCCGAGCGCACCCGCGGCGAAGAGGTCTCAGTCGCGGTTGACCAGATCAACGCGCGATTCGGCGACGGCATGATTCGCTATGGTATCCACCTGCCGCATCCGGGATTCTTCGAGCGCGGATGATGGGGTGGTATGGAGTAGGTTTGCGGTAGCGATGCGGGACAAAGCTGCCAGTCACATTCTGGTCAAGAAACCGAATATGAAAACGAGGCCTATAGCGACGAGGCCGGGCAACCATGATCTCCAAGAGCAAGGGAAGGCATAGGATTCCAAGTGAGCGCGACAAATGCGCTTACACATTCTCCAAGCGCGCTCCACGAATCTGCGCAGCGATGTTCCGCCGTCATCTGGGTCAATCATAGGACGAGCTTAGCATAGCTGCGACTGACGGCTAAGGGGCTCAAAGCGTCGATGACCTGATCCCGGCCTCAGAGCCGATTGGGTAAGAAATCTGACGGAAAGCCATCAATACCTGACAGAACATACAGATGGTGTCAGGTTTCAGAGATTTTTGACTCACGGAGAGAGGCATTGCTGACCCAGTGTGCCGGAGGCACGGCATATGCTATGCGGACATTCCGGGCAGTCAGGGAAGCTTTTCGTCGGGGTCATAGTCCTCGGCGCGCAAGGCCAGCTTGGGCTTTGGCGACCCTCCGCCATCCTGCAGAAGCGCTTCGACTGCATGCAGCAGACCAACCATGGCTTTGGATACCTCGTAGCCCATTGCATCCTTCAAAGCGCTCTCGATTCCAGCGTCTAGCGCCCAATGAACGTAAGCCCAACGCACTGCCCTTGCGCTTTCAGCATAGGCATTTTCGACAGCTACGTAGAACTCGTCGCGAACTTCCACCGTTGCGGCCTCTTCATCGTATTCGCTGAATACTGGCCGACACTGGCAATGACCGCAATGGGCTCCAAATCTACATCACCCCGGATCTGCCGAGCCGATCCCAGCAAGCCTCAAGCCTCGATTGGCTCGATCAGCTCGGGACCGTCATCGCGGATCCCGAAGGGGCGCACGGGATAA
Source organism: Paracoccus aminophilus JCM 7686 (assembly GCF_000444995.1). Taxonomy (NCBI): domain Bacteria; kingdom Pseudomonadati; phylum Pseudomonadota; class Alphaproteobacteria; order Rhodobacterales; family Paracoccaceae; genus Paracoccus; species Paracoccus aminophilus. The sequence continues at coordinate 2,049,536 of NC_022041.1, forward strand.
TGGGAAAGCCGGGCGCCCGCGCCGATTTCAAGGTCGTTGGATCCGCCAAGCCACGCGTCCCGTTCGTCTGAGTTCAGGATCACGGGCATGCGTGTGTGGATCTCTTGGACCGAAGCATTGGCGGCGCGGGTCATGACCGTGCATGTCAGCAGATCGCCCCACCGCGACGCCAAGCCCGCGACCCAGAGCGTATCCTCATTGCCCGCAGAGCGGATAAAATGCGGCTGCTTGTGGCCGGTTTCGCCCGTCCATTCGTAATAGCCCGCCACCGGGATCAGGCAGCGGCCATATTTCCAGACCCCGCGAAACGTCGGCTTGCTCTGCGCCTCCTCGATTCGGGCATTGAAGGTGGCAGCCTTCCAGTCCTTCAGCTCACCCTTGTGCCAGCTCGGCACCAGCCACCAGCGCGCGATCATCGGCTCGAGAGGCTGCTTGCCGAAGATCAAGATGTCCTGCGTCGGTTTGACGTTCCAGCGCCGAGGCAAGGGATCGACCCTGATCTCGGAAAACTCCTCGTCGGAGCCGCGGCGGTTAGGGTCTGCGAAGCGTCCACACATAGGGCGAGGCTACGCTCCAGCCGCCCGTCGGACAAGCACCTGCCGTTTTAGACAGGAAACCCGTTCTGCATCGCAGCGTTGTCTTTGCGTGATGAGTAACGCCTGTTGATTGTGTTTTTAGCGAGTGCATATTTTGGTGACCGCCCAGGATGTTTTCTGGCGGTTGCTCGCTGTTCAGGGGCGGTTTTTTCCGCCCCTTATCAGCCCCCAGAGCAGCGCAGCCAGTGCTGCGCTGACTAGCAGCACCGCGATCACGTCGCCCCGCCTTTCTTCTTGGCGACACGCGACCAGATCACGGTCGCCGCATAGATCACGAGCCCCGCGAGAACGACCGCAAGATCGTTCAGATAGACGGTGAGCGTGCCTGTGGCCTCGTCGAAGCTGACGAAGCCAAGCGCGGTCAGCGCACCGGCCAGCGGGTAGAGGATATAGCGGATAATCAGAGCAATTTGTCCGAGCATGAGAGCGGTTCCTTTCGGTTTCAGAGGGTGGAGAGTTCGCGGGAGACGAGATCGCGCAGGCGATCGCCCACGCTGATCGGATCAGCGGGACCGGCCATGCCGGGTAGCACCGTGATGTCCCATTTGTTTTTCTGGACCACGCCGAGGCTCGGCTGGATCTCGGCATGAGAAAGCGTGGACCAGCGCGACACCGGAATGTCGTAGAGCCGGCACAGCCGCGCGGTCTCGCGCGCGAGCGCCGACACCTGCACCGGCCGGATCGGGGCCCGGCCCCAGACGAACGGACGTTCATTGGCGCCGGCCATTGCACAGATGGAAAGGCCGATCGCGCCGCCATTGGCGCCTTGCGTATGCGCGCGCTGCGCCGCGGGATCGGCCAGCCAGCGCACCTCGCCATCGCCGAGGATCAAAGCGTGATAGGCGGCCGTGGCCTCGGTGCTGGCGGCATAGCCGCTCGCAGCCCAATGCCAGTGAACCCGGGTGACCCCGCTCGGATGCTGAAACAGCAGCCCCCGTGTCTTCTGGGCGGTCAGTGCTGCTGCATAGGCCGCGCGGGTCCGGTTGCCATCGATCCCGTCGATCGGGCCCGGCCAAAAGCCCAGGGCGGCGCAGCGCGCCTGCCGCGCGCGCACCGCGTTCATGACTGCGGTCATGTTCTCTCTCTCCTGAAATGAAAAAACCGCCCGGAGGGGCGGCAGCGTGTGGGACGGGCAAGGCGGTCAGCGCCGCCAGTGCTTCCAGAGATCGATGGCGTTTTTCGGATCATCCACAGCCAAGAGCAGCCAGCGCATGACGCCTTCTGCGGTGAGCGTGACAACGGCACCGGCGACCGGCACGGGAACGCCAAGGGTTTCTGCAGCCCAATCGGCCCCGACCCAGGCCGCGCCGACAGCAACAGCAATCGTGGTGATGACCTTAAGAGGGCCGAGCTGCGCCGTGGTCTTGATCTTGACGATCAGCGCGATGGCGATCGCGATCCAGAACTCGGGAGAGCGGAAGGAAGAAGGTTCAGTCATTGCGCCTCCTGCGCATGAAAAAGCCCGCGCGAGGCGGGCATCAGGCAATCGGCACCTCGAAGGAGTGCATCGGGCGATAGACCGGCAGGCCGGTGATCGGGCCGGTGCCCTGCCAGACCTCACGGATCGAACCCGCTGCGGTGACATAGCGCGTGTCGACCTCGCCCGCATTCGGGCGGCGATAGACATATTGCAGCCGGGCCGAGCTGTTCGGCGTGCCCGAGAGGCTCAGGGTGATCTCGCGATCCCCGGTTTGCTCAACCCCGGTGATTGTGGCGCTGTCGTTCGAGAGGCTGAAGCCGAGATGGGGATCGAGCGGCACCATGTCCCGGTCGATCATAATCGGCGTCAGGCTCTCGACCGCGAGGATCACCTTGTTGCCGAGCCCTGCCGCGCGCTCGCCTTTGGGAAAGGCACACCACCAGGGCAGGCCCGCAACGTGGTTGCGATAGGCAAAGGCATCCATCTCGCGCAAACGGACCTGCGACAGATAGGAGGTGTGGATATGATCGGGCGTCCCGCCGCGCGCCGTACCCATCGGCAGGTGATAACGCGGCCCGACATCGACCACCTTATGACCCGCCAGGCGCGCCTGTCGCATCAACTCGCGCAAAGCGTATTTGACCTGCCAGTCGCTGCCAAACGCGGACATGGCTGTGGTGCCGCCCGGAATATCGACCAGCCAGACCACCGGCAGGCCGGTGAACGCCAGATCGGCCTCGATATCGGCCATGTAGCCAAGCCCGTCAGCCGTATAGGTCGCCCACGGGTCGCGCCGATTGGTCTCGCCATGGGTGAAGGCGATCACGATTTCTGTTGGCGGAACAGCTGCATGCGTCATCACCGCCGTCACCCACTCGATCATGCGAATGCGCTGGGGCGCGGGCGCGCCGGAGGGAAGCACCTTCCAGATCGCAAAATTCGGATCGGTCGCCGTGAATCCCGCGCCGCCGCGCCCATGACTGCCTGCGTAGATCATCCCGGCCCCGCGCGGATCGAGCGCGTTCGACGCAGAGGCAAGAGCCTCGGCAGACGATTGGACGCCTGCGATCTGTGCGGGAACAAAGCCAGTGATCGGAACGGTAGGGACTTGCCCGTTGTGCCCCCGCAACCCGCCCAGCTCGCCGACGCCATCATTCGACATCAGCACGAAGTCGGGCGTTTTCGCCGGGATATAGAGCGGAGGGCCCTCCATCTCAGACACCGCCGCATTGGACTGCCCGAGCACCATGAAAATCGCGACCCGCGACGGCAGCCAGTGCCATGCCCCGTCGCCGCCGACCGTATAGCGTGCCGCAGCGCCGATCCCGGCATCGCCAACCAGCTGGGTTACGCCGCCAACGCGGCGCGGCAATAGGGTCGCCGAGGCGGGCAAGGGCTCGGGGGGCGTATAGCCGCCGCCCGAGCCGCTGCCCGAGACCGTGGCCAGCGCGGCCTGCATCTGGGCGAAGGTCGGATGATCGCGGGCGACCCATTCCGACGACCACCGCAGGATCCACCACTTTGCATCGAGGTCTTTTGCATATTCATCGGTTTCAGGCAGGTCGGGCAGCCTGCCAATCGTCGCCCAGATTGCCTCTCCCGGCGCGTTGCCCTTCGTAATGACAAGCACTTTCGCTCCTGCCGGGACGGTGATCCCAGACGGTCGCAGATTGTTTGCGACGACGCGCTTGACAGCGCCGTCGTACATGTCATCCCGCAGCACCTGGGAAGACGAGGCCCGCCGCCACCATTGGTTACCCGTGCCGTCGCGGCGCAGCGTGTCCGTTACCACGCCATCGCTCGGCGCAGAGGCTCGAACCCATTTCGCGGATTCCGTCCCGACTGATTTGGTGACGTCGATGCACTGCGTCCCGGTCGGGGGGATCGCGCCGTCGATCGTCAGGCTGTTGTTCGCATATTGCCAGACCCGGCCAGAGCGCAGTTCGGAGGTGTCAGCCTTGGCCGCGAGATCACTCTCGATCGACGTTGTCGAGAACGTGCGCCCCCACCATTGGCCGGTCGCATCCTGAACCAAAACATCCGTCGCGCCGCCGCTCGTCGGCGCCGATCGTCGAACCCAGTCGGCCTGGCCAGATCCGGTCGTCTTATGCACCGCGATCATTTGGGTGCCGGTCGGGGGCGTAGCGCCCACCGGCGTCAGGTCATTGCGGGCATAGCGCCAGACCCGGCCATTGGGCAGATCGGTCTCAACGGCCGAGACCCGCGCCTTGATCGCCGGCGTATCCTCGGAGAGATACCACCACGCGGCATCGGCGGTCTGGGCATGGATCGCCGGATTGACCGGGTTCGGAGCCGATCCAAGCCGACGCCAGTTAAAGGTCCCGGAGTTATTGGCGACGATGATCTGGTTCGTGCCGGGCGGCGGGGTTTGCGCAGAGAGATTGGTGCTCGAGCTGTGCCAGAGCCTGCCATTGCGCAGATCCGTGAGCTCAGCATTCGTGCCCGTCTGCATCTCCGTCATCCAGGTCCGGATATCGGCCTTGGGCACCGCGGAGCCATTCGGGTAAATCTCACCCGGCGTCTTGGTCGTCGTGACCATGGGGAACCTCAGTCTTTAAGGGAGATATTGGCCGACAAGCACCTCAGCCGAGGTCTTGCCGCTTTGATTTTCTGATCGGAGCCAGTAGCGCGCGCCCTCGGACGGGATGCTGGCCGTGATCGCGACCTCGGACGAGGTGTCGTAATTCCAGCGCTGGAAGACCGCCGCGCTGAACGGCGCGGCTGGCGCGGCGCGCCACAGTCCGGTGCGGTAGTAATTGGCGCCGAGATCCGGAGCCATGATCACCGTCAGCGTGCCGCCAGCCGTCCCGGACTTGCTGATGATCTGCGGCGCATCGGGAGGCGTGGTATTGGCGACAACCTCGATGCCCGTCACCGTCGTGATTTCTGAGGCCGCATCATTGCCGCCCGGCGCCGCGCCGCTATCTGGGCGCGCGCTATACCAGCCGATGCCAATCTCATATTCGCCGCGATCGGCATTGGGCAGGCTCCGCGCGACGAGCTTGCCGCCCACCCGGATGTCCTGCACCTCGAGCCCATAGCGAAAGCTCGAGCCCGCGCGCCGGTAATAGCCGCCGAGATAATACGGCCCGTCAATCGGATCGACCTCGATGCGGATATAGGGCGGCCCGTCATTGTTGGCGATTGTCAGGGAGGAGATCACCGGCGCCGCGAGAAGCTGCTGACCGGGCTCGACTTTCTCCGGGACCGAGGGTGGGTCGCCCTCCTCCGCGGCAGTCCAGCTAAAGCTCGCCGGATCTGCCGCGATCAGCTGGACCGTGACCACGCCGTCATCGCCCTCGGCGTCAAAGGCAAAGCCGTCGATCCAGGCGCTCGCATTAATCAGCCCAAGCTCGGGCAGATGCAGGCGCACGGTTTCTTCTTCGAGGAGCAACAGCCCCCAGAAGCGCAACCGCACCGTCGCCCGCCAACTCGGATTGAGCTTGGCCATCTTGATCTTGGCAAGCCGCCGCGCCTGCCCGTGGCTCTGCACCCAAGGGAAGTCGATCTCTTTCGCCGCGCTCTCGCCATAAAGCGCCAGCGCCGCAGCATCATCCCAAGGATCAGCGCTGGTCTGCTGCCAGCCGATTTCGGGCGCAACATATTTGGGCACCAGCGTGGTGACGCGCTCGAACTCGCCAGAGCCCGGCCCGATGTCGAGGCTGACGATATGCTCCTCCCGGATCGTGTAGTTCGGCGCGCGCCATTTGCCGACCCGAAAGCCGAGCTTGCCCTCGCTGGTGATGTAGAACCGGCCCGCAGAAGCATCCTCGAGGCGGCGCAGGACATCGACCACCGGCTCGGACAGAGCATAGCTGCCGCCGCCGATATAGCGCCGCGCGGTGCCCGGTGCCTTGCGCGGGATCGGATCCTCGCAATCGGCAATGGCCTGGGCGAAAGAGGCCGTGTCGAGATCGGCGAGCCGCAGCGGGCCATAGCTCGGATGGGTCAGCACATCCCGCGCCTGCACGGCGATATTGTCGGACCAGGTCGCGTCGCCGGTGATCGGGTTGTGGCAAGCATCGCCCTTGATCAGCGCCGATATCTGCGGATCGCCCCCGCTATAGATCTCCGAGATCTTGTCGCCCTTGACCGCATCGAAGGTGCCCAAGATCGTGCCGACCCCGCGCAGCCGGTGGTTCGGCGTCCAGCCCGGAAACGCTGCCTGCAGCGCAGCATAGGCCCCGCCCGATTGCAGGGCGCTCTGGCCAGAGCGCCAGTCGATGCTGACCACGCCGTCATAGGGTTTGCTGGTCACCGCAGTCCCTGAGAGTGTGACCTCCTTGTCATTGAGCCACACCGTCTCAACCGCCGAGATCCCGCCCTGCCCCATCGCCAAGAGCTTGAAGAGCCGTCGCTGACCGCCGACCTGCGCCCAATCCCAGAACATCGCGGCGCCCGAGGCGCGCACCCGGCCAAGATGGCGGATGCGCTGCGCGTTGCTGTCGCGCAATTCGGTCTGCAGATCGCGCGGCTTTGGCCCTTTCGGCTGGGTGACTTTGGCCACCGCCATATTCAACGCGATGGCGGCTGCCGTGCGCAGAGCAAAGCCCACGACCGTTTGGGCGCTCCATGTCGCCACCAGCCAAGCCCCAACTTGTGGCATTCATCTTCCCCAGATCTGGATTGCTTCGGCGCGGACCAGCCCGACACCACGCGGCTTACGAAAAGCCCATTTCTCGCCATGGCGGATCGCCGCGACCTCATGACCCGCGACCGCGATCACCGCGACATCGCCCTCACGCGCAGCCGCGCGTTGCGGCAGCGGGCATTCCTGCGCCAAAAACCCCGGCAGATCGCCGCCGGTGATCCTCCGCATCTCCACCTCGGTCGCATATCGCCCGCGCCAGCGCGCCGCCGGATCGAGGCCCCAATGCAAGAGGCACCAATCCGCGACCCAGAGCGTGCAATCGACCTCGCCCCAGCTCCAGGGTCGATGCCAGCTCTGGCGGATGTAATCGCCTACCCGCGCAGCCAACCGATGATGACCTTGCCGACGAGGCTCGGCGCAAATTCGCAGCCGCGATCCCCGGCTGAGCGCCGTTGCTGGTCGCGATCGGTATATTCGCCAAGCGGTGTCATATTGCGGATGTCGAGCGGGCTCTCGGCGCGGATCTCGAGATATTCGAGCTCGGCAGTCTGGACCTTTTTGACATCGCGGATCCTGCCCCGATGCATCGAGACCATCGGCCCGACCGGCACGCCGCCGGAATAGAGCTGCAGGTATTGCTGGATCGGACGCCCCCACCATTCGGCGCGGTTGTCGAGCGCCGCAAGCAGGAGCGGCAGAGGGTTCTTGCCGATGCGATAGATCGCGGGCACCGCCTCCAACGGACCACCGGATTCGATCGCCGCCGCTTGGACCCAGTCATGGGCGGGTTGCCAGGTGACCCCGCCGAGCGTGTCCGGCGTGCTACCCTCGATCAGCCGATAGCTCGCGCTGGCAAAGGCAACATGGAACAGGCGTCGACACTCGACCAGCTCGCGATTGGCGTCGAGAAGCGCGACCTGCGCAGGGGTGAAAGCCAAGACAAAATGTTCCTTTTTCTGGACTTCCTTGGAGTGGCGCGCGTAACTGGCGCACACATCAACAACGAATGGACAGGTTCATGGCGTCAAATGACGACAATATTCGCGCGGCAATTCATCAAGCCATTCTGCTGGTCGATGAGATTGCAAGGATCACGGTCGAGGATCACCCCTACCGGGCCAACACCCTTTCAGCGCTGCGGCAATCTTTGCGCACAGCTAAGGATGCAGCCTTTCCAGAGCTTTCTTGTGCGGTAATCCCATGATGCACGCACTCACGATCGATCAAACGCCTCGACAAAGTTGACGGTGACCTGCTGGCCCCATTTGAGGTTCTCGCGTACCCGCCGCCCCTCATCGTCCGAGGCAAAGCGGCCATAGAACCGCGGCGGATCTGTGACGAGCCGGACGCCAAGCGGCAGGTTCGCGCGCAGCGGCGGCTCGAACGAGACCTGACCGCCGGGCTGGCTGCCGGTCACGCGATAGAGAAATCCATCGCGCGAGAACATGTCGCCGGGGCGCAGGTTCGGGCGCGTCGGATTGCTGGTCTCGGTCACGAAAGAGGTCGCGCCGGCCGAGGCCGCCGCTTTGAGCAGGAGATCCTGCATGCCGCTGGTCGGATCCGCGAATCCCGTGCCGTCCGAGAACCAGACGTCATCGTCGAAGGGCCATTGCCGGGGCGCGACCCGCGGGCCGTAGCGAAACGGATCGCAGATGCAGAGGCTCGCGATATTGGTCCGCCCGCGCATCCGCGTCACCAGCACCTCGAAGGCGCGCAGCCGGTCAGCTTTGAAGGTCTGGGCAAAGGTCAGCGAGACCTCCCAAACCGCCGAGTTGACCCCGATAATCTGCTCTGATCCGGCAAGGTTGCGCCCGGCGCTGCGCGTGGTCCATTTCAGAAAGAAATCGGTATCGCGCAGCCCAAGGCCGCAAGGCCATTCGATTATTTCTGACATTCACGTTCTCGATGTTAGAATTAATTATTTGCGCGACAGGAGATGGCGATGAATGTTTTAGAGCTTGCAAGGAAGGACCCTGCGGCAGTTGCCGCATCGGCGTTTGAGCTTGCAAGAGCCAACTTTTATATTTCCTATGCAATCGCGGAAGCGATTAGCTCGTTGGGAAACACACAACGCACTGCTATTCTTCAGGGCCTTGAGTGGACTGTTGACTGTGCGGAGAGCGAAACAACAAGCAAGCATGTCAAAACTTTGATTGCTATGCTGAGCGGAGAGGAACCTGCGCCACCCGGGCCTCTCCTGTACGTGGTCAAGTAGTGCCTCTTTATTTAAAGCGCTCGAATATGGTCAGCTCATGCGCTGACCATATTCCCTGTTGAAACGCAGCCATTGCGAAAAGGCCTGCTGATCGCGCTTGTTGAGACGAGCTTCGAGTTCCGCGATGCGATCGCGATCAGAATTGCCGTTAATCACGATGCTGGTCTGAGGAGCATAGGAAGAACCGCCCTGTCCCCCGCGCAGCGCGGCCTGTGCTTGCGGCACGCTCAAGATCCGACCATTGACCGCCGGGACGAATGGCTCCGGCCCGCGCTCGCCCGTCATGTACATCTGACCAGCGGTGACGGGACCGCCATTGGCGCGGCCCGGAAGGACAGCAGGCGCACCCGCGCCGCGTAGCGCTCCGACCAACTTGTCGCCCCCGCCGAAGATGCTGCCGAACAGCCCGCCAAGCAGCCCTGAGCCGCCTCCGCCAGAGAATGGCCCAGACCCGAACAGCGCCGCTTCCAGCGCGGCTTTGGCCAGCATCTTGGCGACATTGCCGAGGACATCAGCAAAGCTGTTGCCCGCCACGATCGCGTCGAGCAGGCCGTCCTTGAGGGTGTCCTGGACGCTCGCCATGAACTGCTGGCGCTCGGCCACCTTGCCTTCCGCAACAGCACGCTCATTCGTTGCGATGATGTCAGCCTTTTTGGCCTCGCCCAGAGCCTCAATGGCCTGCTTATAGGTCAGGGTGCTACCGGTCATCAGCGTATCGAGATCGACATTGCGACGCTTGGCGTCCGCAACCAACATCATGATGGTCTTTTGCTTTTCGAACTCGCCGTTGATTTCTGCGATGGCGCGCGCCTGATCATCTGGTTTCAGCTGCTGAGCCTTCACTGCGGCGATTTGGTCAGCTTGCTGCGCAGCAAGTTTGGAACTCTCTTGCTCCGTCAGCAAGTTCTTCGCAAGCTGAGCTCCATATTCCTTAACCTGCTTTGCAAGGCGCTCCCGTTCCTCAATTTCAGCTGTCAGATCTTTGGCTTGGCCGAATGCGCTCGCCTCAGACTGGCGCCGCTTGGCATTGATCCCATTGTTGTCGGTCGAAAGCTGCGCAATCGCATTCGCAATATCCTGATTTGATCCAGATCGAACCGGCTCCAAGATCCTTTGGGGCAGGCTGCCGTAATTGTAGGCTATGCTCGTGAGCGCGGCCTGCTGGCCCGGATCGAATTGCTTCCAACGGACAGCGCCGATGCTATCGATGATTCCGGATTGAAACTCGCCAATTCGACGACTCAGATCTCGGTTTGCGTCCTCGATCGAGACGGCCATTCCCTTTGTGACCTTTGCGATCGTCCCGTCGGCCAAAGTGACAGTGTCAGAACCATAGCCCGCGCGGTAAGCGTTGACATCCCATTTCCCGGTTGGCTGATAGCCCTCATACCGCTTTATTACCTCGGAGGCAGAAGCCGTCGATTTGATCTTCTGTGCCCACTCGCCCCATTCTTTCGGCGTCGATCCCGTTGCCTGCGCAATGACATCACTGATCAGGCCATTCTGCATCTGGCCGCTAGAAATATTCCAGTGCGCGCCGATCTGCTGCTTGAGGCGGCGCTGCATCGCCTGAAACGCCTCATCGTTCGCGACTGCCAGCGACCGGACCTTCTTTTCCTCGTCATCGAGCAACTTAAGCCGCTCACGCGCAGCTTTCTCGGCCTCGGCAGAGCCAGACTTGATCGCTTCATCCAGCATCTTCTGCGCCGTGAGCCGGTCGTCAGACAGCTTTTTGAGCTTTTCGGTATCGGTTTGATATTGCTCGACCACGCGGGTCTGCGCGGAACGCAGCGCCTCCGACTGCGATGATGCCATGTCGAAATAGGCTTTTGCCTTTTCGGCGAGGCCATCCTTGCCGCCGAAGCGCTCCGCCACCTTATCGGCCCCACCGGCCACATCGATCAGGGCTTGCTGCAGCGCTTCTGCGGCCTGCTGCACCTTGACCGTGTCCCCGCCCGCTTCCGTCGTAAGCTTCATCGCGGCGGCGAGCTTTTGTGCCTGCGGCCAGCTGAGACGATAGGTGTCGGCGAGGTTTTTCACCTTCTTTTCGGTGTCGGTCATTTTTCGATCAACATCCGCACCGGAGATCCAGCCGAGACCGGATGCCAGCAAGCCCGCACTCTCTGCCTTGTCGCCAAAGCCACCGCCAATCGAGCCAATGGATTTGCCGAGGTCTGCCATAGCGGACGAGGCGATTGCCCGGGCAATCGCCGATTGCTGCTGGAAGAATGACTGTGCCGCACCCGCCGCTTCGCCATAGCGCGCCGCGAGCACGGTGATCGGAGTTTCGGCAGCTTCCACAGCCGCCTTCATCAGATCGGTCGATTCCTTGACCAGCTTGAGCTTGTCCCCAAACTGCGCGGACGTGTCACTGGCTTTAATCAATGCCGCACCGAGCGGAATGAGAATGGCCGCGGCGGCGCCCGCAAGCGCACCAACGGCGCCAAATGCCCCCAAAAGTTGAGGGAGCTGCTGGCCCAACGCTTGTGCGGCAGATGTTCCAGCACCAACTTGAACAGCAAAGTCACCGACCTGCCATCCAACTTGCTGAAGGGTATTGCCACCGCCGCCAACTCGGCGGCTAGCCTGCTCAGAAACCTCCCCTGCCTGCTTCATCTGACGCGCGGCACGTTCGGTTGCGGCAATATAGGTCTTCTGATCGATCGCACCGACCTTAAGCGCACGGCTCAGCTCTTCGACCTGCTTCTCGTAGGCCTTGGCAGCGCGATAGGCTGGGTCATAGGTCTTGGCGAGCTTGTCCATCTCGCGGGTGTGCGCACGCAAAGCCTCGGTATTTGTGACTTTTCCCTGGGCATCGACAAAGGCCTTTTGCGCCTCCTCCCCACGCTTCTTGTAGAAGGCGACGACCTTGTTCGCCTCTCTGACAAGCTGCGAATCGGAAAAGCCAGCCGATACGACAAGATCTGGTTCATCAGCCATCAGAAGCCCTCCACACCCATTGCTGCGAGATCGGAATCGGACAGCTCACCGCCCGCGCCGCGTGTTTTCCAGCCGTTGGCTTTGCCGTAACCGTCGACCCGGGCCGTGAACTCCCAGACGCTGAGTTGAGCCAAATCGGCGTGGGTCATGCCAATGGCGGCTGCGAGGCCGTGGATGGCGCTGAACTTCCACTGTCCGTTTTTTCGCTGTTCTCCGGTGTCGGCGTCACCGGCCCAGGCTCCCCCACAGGATCATCCGGCGGGCCGTAGAGCGCGTGTCCGAGAATGGCCTGTGCCGGGACCTTGAACTCGATCAAGGGATGCCGTTCGAATGCAGCGACGACCCGCGCCTGGGCCTCGACGGCGGAAAGTCCGCCGCCAATCAGCCCGGCACGAACCGTCTCGAACAGATCTGTTGCCGCCCATTGCCCAAGGTTGATCCGGTTCAGCAAGAACTCGGGACCTGCCTCGGTCTTCTGCTGAAGCAACTCCAACTGGGCGAGCGGCAGACGGAATGCATGTTCACCACCCGGCCAAATAAGGACCAGCGCTTCCATCACGGACCCGCTTTCACGAGACGAGCAGGAACGCCGTCAAATTGAAGCTCGATCGCACAGGTGACTTTCTGACCCTTGGTGCGCTGGTTAGTCAGCGTGGTCAGGAGCGCGGGCCCGACTTCATATTCGGTGTCACCGGGCGCTGCGTTCAAATGGCCGGCGCGGATCTGCTTCGGCGCCCCAGAATAGAACCAGTCCAGCATATCGCCGTGCGACTGCTGGGCCCAGGATCCATCCGCGGACACAGAAACATCGATGCTGCGAACCGCCTTTTCGACATCGAGCGGCAGGCTTTCATCATCGCAATCGCCCGGAACTTCCGAGGTGTCGACCTGCGCACTCCGCGTGATCGTGACGCCGATCAGGCCGCAAATCCGCGTCCAGGTCGTGCCGTTTTCTGAGGTTTCGAGCACCATCTGCTCGAACTTTTCGGTAATGGGCTTCGCCATTGGGTCTCTCTCCATGAAAAAGCCGCCCGAAGGCGGCACCGGATGACAATCTCTGTGAAAAGGCTATTCGGCCTTTTTCCTTCCTGTGCCCGCGCGGCTTGCCGAACTGTTGGCATTCGGCAAGACCTCGGTCGCACGGCCCGCCGCGACCGCCGCATCGATCAGCTCGCGCGGGAAATACTGCGGCTCCGGTGACGGATAGACCGACCACCCTGCGTTGCGGATCCGGCTCGAATAGTGAAACTCTCCTTGGAAGACCGCCTTAGCCATTGCGCCAAGCCTCCCTGATCGCCGATTTTACGCGAGCCCTGATCTTCTTCTTGAAGTCAGCTTTCTTCGCTTTCCACGCCGGGAAAAAGAACGGGCGAGCGGGCAGGCCCGACTTTGTCCCGAATTCGTGGAAACGGGCGTAAAACGCGGTCTTGATGCCCGCATAAATCTTGATCCGCAGGGTGGCATACTGATCGCCTTTGTTCTTCCCGTTGCGAATGTCGTCGATCATGAAACTGCCCGGAGGCACATCGCCCCATGTCCAGCCGACCGATTTAAGAAGATCACCGTCGCCCGGCTTGAAGTTGGATCGGATCAGATTACGCATGTACTCGCAGATCTCTTCAGCGCCCTCCTCCATTGCGATTTTAGCGGCGTCAACGGCAACTGCCGGAATCTGCTTGAGTTTCGCAACGATGCGCGGGTTAAGTTGGGCCATTAAGGAATCCGAGGTAAAGGTGAACTACCTAAAAAGACAGTTTTGTTAGGAAAACGGCTCGTTCACGAATCGGTTACTGCTTTGTATGGTAAAAATACATTTTGACCGAGGTGAACCTGAATGCGTGCTTTTTCCTTATTATTAACCGCGATAACAATGCTTCTCTTTAATTTCGGCGATGCGTCGGCCCATGGCGGCGGCTGCCGAAAGTCGTCTCCCCCTGGCCAATGCTGCCATGCGGACAAGAAAGATGGTGGCCGAGTGCACTGCCACTGATATATTTTAAATGGGAATTTCTAAATGAAATCGCTTTTCTTGGCATCTGTGACTGTATGCATTCTCTCCGGTTGCGCACAAAAACCTGAGGCTATCCAATCTGCATACGTATCGCCATCCACCTATCAAGGTTGGAGCTGTCAGCAGCTACAATCAGAAGCAATCCGTATCGATAATGCCCTTGCTCGTGCCTCCAACCAACAAGAAAAAGCACGCAGCAATGATACTGTCGGTGTTATATTTCTTGGGCTTCCAGTTTCATCGCTGTCCGGTGGCAACGTCGCTCCGCAGATTGCCGATCTAAAAGGGCGCAAAGAGGTGATCGAGCAGACCCAGATTTCGCAAAAATGCATCGTACTACGAAAAGCTGAGCCAAAGGTGGAAGATAAAAAATCCAAGTAGGAATAAGGAATGCGCCCTTATTGAGGGCGCTTTCGCTACTCCTCCGCCTCGACCTCGATCTGGACCACGCCATGGACCCAATCCGGATCGGGGTCATCCATGACGCGAACGAGCGCGATCTCGATCGGATGCATGGTGAGCGCGTCGGTATCGGCCCAGCCCTTGAGGCAAGCGGCGACATCATCGGTCAGATCCTCGAGCGCGCCCTTGCTCTCGGTTTTCTCCCAAACATCGATCTGGAGCGAGATCACGCGACCCGCGATGCACTCTGCATCGTCTGGCCGCCAATCGCTCGGTCCAAGCGCGGCATAGGGTGCGGCGGCTTTTTCGGTGGGGCGGTCATAGACCCGTCCCGCGAGCGCGGGCACAGCCGCCTCAATCCGGGCGATGACCATGACCCGCAGCTTGCGACCGGCCCTCACGGCGTGATCACCGCTTCGGCGAGGAACTCGAGATAGGCGCGATCCTCCGTCATGCGGGGCAGCTCCTTCACATGATAAACCTCGTTGTCAAAGAGACAGCGCCAGGCATTGGTGATCCGGGCCGCATCACTCGACCGGCGAATGATGATCAGGACGGGTGCCCGCGCGGCCAGCCGAGCCTGCATCACCGCCTCGCCGCCTTTGAGATAGCGAACCCCTGCCCAAAGCGTGAACTCATCGAACCATGCCTGCACGACCTTGCCGTCGGCATCCTTGCCCTCGATCGGCGACTGGAAGGCAATGCGGCGATCGAGTTTGCCCGCGGTCATGGCGCCCACCAACGGATCGGCGCGAGCAGTGCATCGACAGCCATTGGCAGCTCGTGCGGCGCCGTGGACGTGACCGCCTCACGATTCTCATACCAATGCCCGACCAGCAACAGCACCGCGACGCGCAGGCTCGGGCGCAGCTCTTCCGGCAGCGCCGCCGTAAAGCGCACCGTCGCCGCACCGGCGAGAATGACGCTGCTGCCCCGCGCATCTTGCACTAACTCGCAGGCGATCTCTTCGCCTTCGGCATCCACGGCGCTGGCCTCGATCACATCCGGCAGCGGCAGGCGATGGCGCCCGAGGCAGGGCAGATCGATCTCCCAAGTCTGGGTCATGATGCAACGGCCGAGAATGCCGCGATAGCCATCGAGATAGGCTATGGCGGCATCGATATAGCCCTGAACCAGAGCGTTGCTGTCACTGCCGTCGATCCGGCAATGTGCCTTGGCATCCTCTAGCGTGACCAGAAGCTCGGTCGGCGCGACCACGAGACGCGGGATCATGCCGACGGCTCGCCCGCTTCAGCTTTCCCAGCCCGGCCTTTCGGCTTCGCCGCCTCTCCCTTCGCGGCATCGATTTCATCCGCGGCTTGATGAGCCGCCTCATCGTCGCGCGACGGATGCGCCTCAATGGCAGCGAGACGTGCAGCCAGATCGGCCTCGCGCGCATCGAGATCTGCCTCGCGCAGGTCGAGCGCGCTCGACCGTGCCTCCAGCTCGGAGCTGCGCTCATCGACTTTCGCAAGCGCTTCATCCGCAGCCTCCTTCGCTTCGCGCATCATCTCGGCAAAGACCGCCTGAAACTCCGGGGATTCGAGAATGTCGGCGCGGAGCGTCAGGGGCATGTTGCCATCAGGCAGAGGATCGAACGCGCCCTCGCTTTGGGCATAGGTCACGAGCGAGGCGGGGCAGTCTTCCCCTGCCGGGATCACGCGCGGATAGATTTCACCATCGGGCACGCCGGTGATGGGCTTGGTCAGCTTCGCCATAATTGGCCTCCTTCTCCATAGAAAAAGGGGCGGTCGCGCCGCCCCTTCGATCAATGCAGACCCGCCCGATCAGGCAGCGACGCGGTGATAGCGCAGCCACTCCGGGTTCCAGAGCCCGCCGCCGACGCGCTTGCGGGTGTAGAACAGGATGTAGGGCTTGTTGGTGTAGGGATCGCGCAGCACCGACACGCCGACGCGATCGAAGATCCGATAGCCCTCGGCCATATTGCCGAAGACGATCGGCACGGCATTGGCTGCAACATCGGGCAGGCCCGAGAGCTCGCGGATCGGCTGGCCGAGGACCTGCGCCGGTTGGCCCGCTTGGAACGGCGGCGACCACAGGAAGTTGCCCTCGCCATCCTTCATCTTGCGGATGACAGCATGGCTCTTGCGGTTGGCATAGAGCGCCGCCCCGGTCGAGCGATCCTCGGGCAGATCATAGATCAGATCGATCAGCCCATCTGCGGTCAGCCCTGCTGCCGCGCCGGTGTTGACCTCGCCGATCGCGCCGAGCGGGTGGCGCTGCGCGACGGGCAGCGCGGCCTCGGTCGCCGCGTCATAGCGCAGCAGGCCCTTGGGCTTGTTGACGCCGTCGCCGTTGATGAAGGCAAGGCCCTCCTGCCGCGCGAACTCGATGTTGACCTCGCCTGCAAGCCAGCTCGCAATATCGATCTCGCTATCTTCGAGGATGCGCTCGGTCGCCGCCGGGTTGGCGTAAAGCTCACCGAAGGCAAAATCGTATTCGACCAGCGTCGAGCTTGCCGTCTGCGGGCGTGCGCCGGTTTCCCCGACCCAGGCCGCGCCCGTGCCGTGGACGTTGTAGAGCTTCTTGAACCCCTGCCCCGAGACCGATTGGACGCCCGCATATTGGCGCATGGGCGAGACCTCGACCCGCCTGTCGGTGATGGTGCGGTCCCATTCCACCGGCGCGGTATAGCCGCCATCCGGATCGGAGCCGACCGAGTAGGCCGCCTTGATCCCGCCGTTCTTGGCCAGCGCCTTCAGGTCGCGTTCGCCCTCGCCGGTGCGGAACCACGCATCGAAGCTGGCGGAGTATTCCCGCTCTTCCTGGCTGCGCTCATCCTGTCCGCCGGGCCCGTTCAGCGCCAGAGCCGCCAGCTTGGCGTTGGCTTCATCAAGCGCCCCGGTCAGCGCGCCGACCGAAGCCTCGATCTTGACCAGCTTGTCGGTCGTGACGACATCGTCGAAGCGGGCAGCGAGCTGCTTGTCCTTCTCGGCCTGCGCATCCTTATGCGCCTTCCAGTCCGAATTCAGCGCCCGGATCAGCGACAGCGCATCACCATCTGCACGCACGGAGACAATCCCGCGAGCTTTCGCGGGGGCAAAATGTTTGGTCATGGGATACCTCCGTTATGACCGGATTGTCAGGGATGCCGCAGCGAGGGCTGCGACCAGTGCGCCAGCGTCATGCGTAGCGGGCGGGGCAGCGTCGGGCGTGCCCCCTTTCAACTCGGCCAGAAGCGCGCGGCGTTCCGTCCGAGGCATGCCAGTCTTGGCGAGGCGTGCGTCGATGCGCCGGGTGGCATTCACCCCGCGCGCCGCCTCCGCCTTGGTCTTGTCTTCGGCGACGGCATCGGCCGCGAGAAAGGCATCGGCCAAACCCTCTTGCACCGCCTGCTCGCCGTTGAACCAGGTCTCGCCATCCATCCATTCGGTGACCTTGGCTTTCGTCGCCCCGGCCCGATCGCTGTAGACCGTGGCCATGGCATCGTCGAAGGGCTCCATCGTCCGCGCGGCATCGGCAAGATCGTGACGATTGCCGATCGCCATGACCCAGGAGTTGTGGATCATCAAAAATCCTGCCTTGCCGATCTGGATCTCATCGCCAGCCATGGCAATGATCGAGGCAGCCGAAGCGGCCAGTCCAATGACCCGCACCGTCACCTTGCGGGGATGGGCGCGCAGGGCGTTGTAAATCGCCACGCCCTCGAAGAAGTCGCCGCCGGGCGAGTTGATATCGACCACGACATCCTGATCGCCGATGGCACGCAGGGCAGCGGCGACCCGTTTCGAGGTCACGCCGCCACCGGTCCAGTAATCCTCGCCGATGACATCGAGGATGCTGATCGTCGTCTCGCCCGAAACCGCAGCCATCATGCCAGGGCTCCAACGCTCGACCGCATCGGCATCGGGCTCAAAGGCGCAGACCGTGGGCAGGCGCGCTGCAGCGATCTCAGGCAGTTTGCGAAGGCTCATTGCCCTTCTCCTTTCTCTGGCCCAGAGCGGGCGGCAGGTCTTTGGGATCGATCTCGGGAAGATCCTGCAGGTCGCGGATTTCCTTGACTGACATCCAGGGCTGATGCCCCCCGGCGCCAAGCGCCTTGGCGAAGAACTCCGACTGATCCTTCATCGAGCCGCGCAGCAGCGCCCCGTCATTGAACTTGGCGTAAAGCTCTTCCTTTTCCGCGCCGGTCAGGACCGACCGGCGGATGGCTTGCTCCCAAGCCGTGAACCACGGCGCGAGCCCGTAGCGCACGAAGAACTGGCCGAGCACGTCAATGCCCGATCCCCATGAAGTGTCGTCGAGCATCAGGAGCGGGCGCGGCACGCCGAAGACGCGGGCAATCTCTTCAATCTGCATGCCGCGCATCTCGAGATGCTGGCTGTCGCGACTGGTTGCGGACGGCACATCCCAGGACATGCCCTCTTCGAGGATCATCTCCTTATAGGCCCCATCTGCCCCGCGCCGATCCTCTAGGCTCGCCTTGAGCCGGGCGAAGGCCTCAGGGCTGATCTTGCCCGGATGCTTCAGGATGCCGCCGACGATCATGCCCTGTTTGAAGAGCCGCCCCGCCGCCTTCTGAGCTTGCGCGGCGAGGCCGATTGCTTCGGCGGCCTGTTTGACCAAGGACATGCCGCGCAGCCCATCCTCAGAGAGACCGCGCAGATGCAGGATCTCGTTCGCGCCAAAGATCTGCTTGCCGCCGCGCGCGGGCTGATAGTGATAATCCACGGCCCAATCGGCGCGCTGAACCACGGTCACCGTGCCGGGCTTCAGAGGCACCAGCCGGATCGGCCGCCCCATGCTGCGCACGATCAGCGCGAAGGCATCGCCGCGCACCAGCGCCTGCAACTGCATCCACGCCTTGAAGTCGAAGGCTGATTGCCAATCGTTCGGCTGAACCGCGAGCAGGGCATAAAGCGGATGCTCGCGCGCCTTGCTGCGGTCCTTGCTGTGGTGAAGCTGCAAGGGCAGCATCCCCATGGCAAAGCTGATCAGGCTGACGCAGCGAAACACCGTGGTGTTGCGCAAGGCGCTGGCGACCGAGACCTGTCCGCCGCTCTCGGTTTGGCTGAGCGCCGCCATCAACTCCACGATGCGCGGATCGCTCAGGTCATAGGAAGGCGGACCGTCGGAAACCGCGGCTTTCACCCCGCCTTGACCGAGCAGCGCCGCGCCAAGGCGGTTGAAGTATCCCATCAGATCACCAAAATTCCGCGTTCCTCGTAGATGGATGGCCCGGCACCGCGTGGCCTGCAGAGCGCCACACCGGTTGCCATGGCGAGAGAGACCATGCCGTCGATGCGGCCATAGGCATTGGGCTTGTCGAACATCCGATGCCCGGTGCGGTTCTCGGCATAGACGACGCTGGCCGCCATGCTGTCCATGAGCGGGTTGCGATCGATCAGGAAGCGCTGCTCATAGAGCCCCGCCTCCAGCTTGTTGATGCTGTCGGGCATCCACAAATAGATTTCCTGCTGGCCTTCGGGCTGCGAGGCGTCCTTTTCCAGGATCCGCTTCTGAAAGCCCTGCGGGTGGATCTCGGCCGGGATTGCCGCGCCGATATCCGTCAGGTTCTCCTGCAGCCGCTCGAGGCCGTACTGGTCGCAACCGATGGTGATCGGCGCGAACTTCGCGTTGAGCCGCGCCGCCGCATCGGCGAGCCAGGCATATTTGAGCCGGTCGCCCGGCACCGCCTCGAGATAGCCCTGCTGATGCCATTCATCATAGGGCGTCTGGTCCAGCGCCGCGCGATCGGCGAGCGTGTCCTTCGGGGTCCAGAACCAAGTCTTGGTCACGAAGCGCTCGGCGTCACGGGTCGCATCGATTAGCCAGAGCAACGTCAGCGCGGTAAAGTCCCGCGTCCGGCTGAGGTCGAGACCGCCATAGCAGGGATAGCCCGCACGCAGCATCTCCTCCTCATCGACCTCGCCTGTGCAGGCGAGCCAAGCTTCACGCTTGATCGCCGCCGTCTGCGCCTGCGTCCATTCGCAAAAGTGCAGCCGGGCGATGCCGTTGCGCTTGCCCGGCATCATCTTCGCCTGGTTGACTTGCTCGGCCAGCCATTCCTCGGTGATCGTCTCGCCCAGCAACGGATTGGCCTTGACCCAGCAGCTCGGATCATTGGCCCAGTCGTCGCCCTCATCGAGCGAGCAGACAAAGGCGAAGGTCCGATCATCCTCCTTGATCCCCGCGGCGACCTGCACCGCGTGCTGATGCTCCTCCCAGCAGATCGACTTGCGATCAGACCCGCTGTTCGTCGCCATGCAGAGCATCGGCTGCTTGCGGAACTTGAAGCCGCGCTCGAGCATGTCGATCGTATCCCGGCTCGGATGCTCATGGACCTCATCGCAGAGTGCCGCATGCGGACGCGGTCCGGATTGGCCGCGGGATTTGGTCTCATTGGCGATCGGCTTGAAGAACCGCTTGCCACCAT
Organism: Paracoccus aminophilus JCM 7686; assembly: GCF_000444995.1. Taxonomy (NCBI): domain Bacteria; kingdom Pseudomonadati; phylum Pseudomonadota; class Alphaproteobacteria; order Rhodobacterales; family Paracoccaceae; genus Paracoccus; species Paracoccus aminophilus. Next base: position 2,070,129 of record NC_022041.1, read on the forward strand.
CCTTGCCGCGATAGCTCAGCTGCCAGACCGGCTCGATCCCATGCTGCACGATCTTCGATGCCAGCCGCGGCGATTGATCGACCATGGCCACGGCGTCATTGAAGAGGATGCGCGCCTGATCCTTCTTGGCAGCCGCTGAATAGATCTCGGCGCGCGCCTCGCCATCGCCGACCAGCAGGAAGAGGCCAATGCCGCCGAGCATCGGGCTCTTGCCGTTGCCCTTGCCCTCTTCGTCATAGAAGCGGCGAAAGCGGCGCAGCCCCGTTGCCTTGATCTTCCAACCAAAGAGCGAGCCGACGCGAAACGCCTGGCTCGGATGGAGCACAAAGGGATTGCCTTCGAACTGCCCGCCATTGAGCCGCAGGTTACGGGCGAACCAGCCGATGACCCGCTTGGCCTCATCGACATCCCAGACGAGCCCGCGCCCCGGTCCTTCGGCCAGATCGCGGATGTGCCGCGCGGCGGCGTTACGCACATGCGGCCCGGCAGTGACCTTCCCGGCCGCCACATCCTCGGCCCAAGCGGTGACTGGATCGGCCGCATAGCGATCCGCCGGCGCGGCTTCAAGTGAAGTCATCGCCGTTGTCCGGGAAGGTGAAGCCAAGCTGGCCACCCCCGCCAAGCGAACGCTCTGCCGCCGGCGTCATACCGAAGTCGCCCCCAAGCGCACGGATCTGCCGCCAAGTCTCGTTGAGCTGGGCGATCTCGGGCCGGGATTTGATCTGGATGCCGTTGCGCGTCTGCGCGGTATAGGTCTCGCCCAACTCGGCCAGCAGCAGCTGGTAATCTTCGTAGCGCACAACCGACCGGCAAAGCTGAACGAACATGAAGATGTTGATCTCGTTCAGTCGGGCCTTGGTCGGATGGCAAAGGTGGGGCGCCAACCGGTCATAAACCCAGCGTTCTTTGTCGAGCAGCCCTTCGGGCCGAAGCTCGGCGGCGCGGGCGATAGCACGGGCCTGCAGATTGTGACCGGCGTCGCCGTCGTCCTTCATCGGCACGACGACAGACTCGGCAGGCTTGCGTCCCCTTGCCATTACCTCTTCCTAACCTTGGGCTTTTTCTATCCAATTTCGACTTTGCGCACAGAAAGGATGGACGCCGGTCCCTGGGCCCGACGCCCCTGAACTTTCGACCTCCCCCCTCCCATCTGTGACATTTTGGCAACGCGCTGACGGATCGCGCTGGGGCCCTACCGGTTCGCCGGATGCTGCGGGTCGAGCGGCCATCCGTCCGGGCCCCGCGCGTTCGAGAAGCCCCGCACCTCTTCGCGCTGCTTCACCACGTCATGATGATCGGGGCAGAGCGTCTGCCAATTCGACTGATCCCAGAAGAGAACCAGATCGCCGCGGTGCGGGATGACGTGATCGACCACTAGAAAGCGCCGCTTCGGGTTGCCCTGCGGCTCGCCCGACGCTGACCGAGATCCATCATTGAGGATGCCGCGCAGCTGGCACATCCGGCAAAGTGGTTCCTGTCGCAGATGCGCAAGCCGGGCAGACCGCCACCGCGCCGTCTTATAGAGAGCGTGACGCGACATCGCAGACCCTGAAACGCAGTGCGCCCGGCTTGGGATGATCCCGCCGGGCGCACTGATAGATGATAGAAAGATTGATAGGGCCGTGCGTCCTAAGCAGTCAAGAGGGTTTGACTTAGGCTGGCGCAAAATGTCCGCGCATGCGCTCGAGGACCGCAGTCAAAGACACGACAAGCATGTTGATATTTCGCGCGGTCCCAGTCCACCCATGCCGCTCCAGCACGTCGCGAAACGACCGTCCATGCAGGCAAATCTCATCAACCAGCACGCGGTCGTGAATGATCCGCGCGCCACCCTCACCCCGCGCCGAGGGCCGAACTCGACGCACCGCCATGGCGACACCGGCCCCGATGCGACGGCGCAAAAGATCGATCACCCTGCCCTCTTCGATGAAGGCATCAATGAACTCGCCACCCGAGCTTGAGCCACCGCGCCCAGCCTCAAGGCTTGAGCAGCGCATCCCGCCCGCATCATGGCGTTCGACCAGATCGCGATAGAGCCGCGCAACCTGAACCTGCCCCGGCGAGAAGGGCGGCGCCGCCTTTCTCCGAGCCGCTCGGCGGGCAAGATCGTCAAAGACATCTGCCGCGCGCACGGCGTTAAAGCCGCGCCAGCCCATTTCCTCGACCTTCCAACCGGTTCCGTCCTTCGGATCCGGCACCATGCGCAGCGGCGTCACCACCACCTGCGGCCCCCGCGCGGGCGCCACCGGGATCAGCGGACCGCAGCCCTCTACCGGTGTGGCGCGCGACAGAACCGCATCGAGGCGCGCCCGTTCTTCCGCCGCCCTCCCTTGGGCCATTTGCCGATAGTCCTTGGTCATGCTGCAACCCCTTCCCCGATTTCGCGGCAACGCTGCAACGCCGCGTTGCGCCGATCCCACCAGTCAAGGTCCACCGGGCCGAGCTCACCTTCTCGGGCCAGGCGGCCTTCGAGATCACGATAGCGGCGCAAGGTGCTCGCCGCGCCATCGCGAATGGTGCCGAGCGCCCAGGCAGACGGCCAGCGTCGGTTCTTTCGCAAGTCGAAAAGCAGTTCGGGCGCCCAGCCTTCTGCGATCGCGGTCTGGCCGCAGGCATGAGAAAAGACGGCGCGGATCAAGGGTGAAGCGCTGTCGCCCGGCGGCTGGATCTCGCCCGCCCATTGCAGGATCTGGTTCGAGATCGGGAAGCGATCGCGATCCTTGCCGCCGGGGCTTGCCGCGACCTGCTCCTCAAGCGCCATCAGGCTCCCAGCCGACATATAGGCGAGCCACGCGCACATATCTCTGACCATTTCCTCGAAGTCAGCAACGGTCAGCGAGGACGGCTTGGCCAGCCCGCGCCGCTTCAATGGCTCGACCAGAAGCTGCATCACCTTTTTTTCGCCCTGTGCCTGTTCTTCGCTGTTCATCTCACCCTCTTTCTCAGCACATCCCGACTTATCCACAGGCGCGCCCTTCCGATTGCGCGCGATCCGTCTGTGTCTTTTCGTTTCATTTCTTTTCGTTTCCTCTCCTTTCAGCGGTCACAGAAAACCGGCAAAAAAAGGGGAACGATCCGGAATATTCCGTGAAATTCCGTAATGATCTGTGATTGTTCCGTAATATTCTGTAACCGTCACAGAATGTGACAGATCGCGCGGTATGCGGGTCACGCCATCACCTCGACCTGAAATTCGCTCAGAGCAGCGCGGACAAATGCCTCGCGACGTTGCGCTTCGGGGTAGCGTTCTTCGAGCCAGTCATTGAAGCGATCTAGGAAACCCGGCGACCGCAGAAGCTGCGGAGCCTGAATGCGTTTCTCAATCATTTCGCCCAGATCCTTGATGCGCTTTGCGCGCTTGCGATCGTCTCGATCAGCTTTGTTCTTACGACTGGATTTCAGGGCTTCCAGCGCCACTTCCGTGACCACGGGGTGCGCGTAACGGATCTCGCCATTATCGCAAATCACCCGCGTCCAATTGTGAAGAGGGCTGACATCTCGTTTGCAAAGTAATTGCCAGCGCTCAACCGTGATCCCTAGCGCCCGCGCCAACAGGCGCTCGTCGGTCGGCAATGTTCCGACCGGCGTTTCGTCATGGGACTCGCAGAAAAGCAGAAAACCAAACCAACCGATTTCGGGCTCAACCAGATTTCGGAAGGTGCTCTTACGGAAGCGCTTGAGATTCCACTGAATGAAGAAATGGCTGTCCAGCCGATCTTCAGCAGAAATAGGATACTGAGGCAGGGCATCTACCCCCACAATTTGAAGCTTCCGGAAGGCGTCACTCATGGTTAGCCCTCCCGAGAACGGTCACCGAGAAGCCGACTATACCGGTGCGCGACCCGCGTCTGGCGGCTCCCCTTTCTTGCGGGCTGTTGTCCCCCTTTGTCGCAATTTGGCGTCCTTTACCGCGACCTCCAAAGCTTCCAAAAGCACTGGTTGCGTTAAACGTCGCTCGGCTCCGCACTGAACCTCGACCCATCCATAAAGGGGATTGATATCCCTCCGTAACAACCTCTCCCACTCGGCTTGAGTCAAATTGAGAAGACGTCCGCAAATACTGAGGTCCTGGGGAAGGGTCGCAGGCGGACTCTGACTCATGGATATCATCATTAAATTCAGCGCGGCTCCCTGCACGTCCATGTCCGCAAGGAGACCGAACGTACAATTCCGATAGCGCCGGAAAAACACAGGAAACCAGTGAATATGGTTCCACCTCAGATTCAATGGATATGGATACTGTAGAATATCGCCGTCCATTTTTTTGCCCTCGCTCGTAAAACCCTTCGCTTAGAGCAGTTAAAGTAATCGGCGGACGCGTGGCATAAAATATGAAGTCAAGCGCGGTCATGCGACACCTCTCTTCGCGGCTCTCGCATCCACCGACATCAGCTGAGACAGGATCCGGTCGTGTTCGCCACGCCGCAGCCATTTTGATGCCGTGCTGCGATGAACAGAGAGTGCAGCGGCGAAATCTTTAATCGACGGCCAGCTGTGACTGCCAACCGAGACCGGGCGTTTATGTGCGCCGGGCTTCCAGTTGCAGACAGGCCCACGGCCGAGGCGGTCAAGATTGCCGTGACGGTCAAGGTGGTGGACAACGGTCTGACAACTGACGCCAGCGGCTGCCGCAACTGCGCGCATGCCGTAATAGTCGCGCCCCTGCCACGGATAGACACCCGGCGAAGGTCCAGGGCGACGTTTAGGCACGGGTAATACGGTCGCGCTCTGCGGGAAATTCGATCGCTTACCCATGGAGGCGCGCCTTCGGATAGCCTGCGATCACGACGCTGGCCTCCTCGCCGCTCTCGCGCAGATCTGCATCCCGGATCCGCGCGACCAGCACGCGAGAGAAGGAGATGCCTTTGCCGTGATCGCGGCTGATTTCGGAATAGCTGTCACCGCTCACGGCGCGGCGCAGGATCACGAGGTCGCGCTCATCGGCTGTGCGAGAAGAAGCAATATACATCTGATCCGTCCCTCATGCGCATTCGCGTTTGTTTGAGAAAAGGCGGGGCGATCTGAGCAGAGACCGCCCCGTAGTTGGTCACCGGAGCCGGACAGGCTAGACGGTGACGTTACCGGGACCGGAGAACCTCGGCTTATTCGCGACTTGCGCCCTTGATCCGTTGGAAAAATCTTTCCGACTGCGATTTGAACCATTCGGCATCGGCGGCGGAGCGACCCGCCACCCGAAGCGCCCGACGATGCCGGGCGGCGTAATATCTCTGAGCCATGCGCCAAAGCACCCGCATCATTCCGCCTCCGGATCGATGATCTGAAACACCGCTTCGGCGCCGACCAAGGCGACAACCTTCAGCACATAGCGAAAATGCGGGGCATTCTCCCGGCGCAGCCAGTTGCGCACGGTGCGCGAGGTGACCGGGCGACGATCAGAGGTCAGGACCTCAGCTGCGCGTTCCGCCAGATCGTTCTCGGACTGCGCCTCTGGGAAGGCGCGCCAGAGCAAGCTGGCAAACCATGCCCGCTCGGCTTCCTCGCCGCTGCATTTTCGGAAAGACATTTCAGAAAGTCCTGTGCTGTTGTGTCCCCGTGCAGAAGGACGATCATCAGAACGGAGAGAGGATGCGGCAGGGCGAACGCTCATGTCGCATCCTCGGGAGGTTGGGTTGAGGTAAATAGATTCGCCAGATCTGGACGCACCACGCGAACAGACAGGCCAAGAGCCGCCGCAAACAACGCAGCCTTTTCCGCGCCAATGCGGCGCTTGCCTCGCTCAATTTGGCTCAACATGCCGCGCGAAATACCCGTAGCAGTGCAGATTTGCGCCCTCTTGAGTCCGGATCGGGAGATATGATCGGTCAGGTTCATGAGCGTATTTCACACATTGTAAATTTTACATCAAGTGAAATTTTACTCTGTGTTTCTGGCCCGGCAACCTCACCCGTGCAAAGTTCACGTATGAAATTTCGCCTAAAAGAACTCCGCGACCGCAAGGGCTTGACCCAAGAGCAGATGGCCGAGTTGCTCGACATCTCTGTTTCATTGTATAATGGGCTAGAGAACGGCAAGCGCCGCATGAATGCCGATTACATTGAAGGCGCCGCCGCAATCTTTGGGATTCCCGCACCTCTTTTGATCGATGTTCCGGCGACCCCAATTGCAGTTGCGGGATGCGTTGGTGCTGGAGCACAGGTCCCTCTGGTAGATGCCACGGAACACGGCGACGCACTGTTCCATATTGCCGCGCCCGAGCCCTTACTGCGCAACGGCCCACCAAAAGACATCGCTGCTGTCGAGATTAAGGGCGACAGCATGTCCCCGATGTATCAGCCGGGCGACGTTCTGTTTTACACGCGCCACACGCATGAGGGCATTCCCGAAGAAGACATTGGCCGACCCTGCATTGTCGAGGACGCCAACGGCATGGCGTGGGTGAAGCAAGTCAAGCGCGGTGACTCTCAGGGTCTCTGGAATCTTATCTCACTCAACCCGACCGCAGAGACCATGCACAACGTTAGGATTAAATGGGCTGCACGCGTGATGCTAGCGCTACCCGCGGAAATGGTCGAGCGGCTATGATGGCGCCCCTTTCCGAAACCGTAGACCAGTGGGCCGCGGCGACCCGCGTCATTCTTGGGCTATTGCAGCTGCAAACCGAGAAGCCAGGTACGTTCACCCTGAGCGATCTGCCAGGCCTTCTTCAGAAGGCAGCCAATGAACGTGATCGCCATGGCGATTTCGGGGCGGCCAGAATGTTGGAGACTTGGGCGTACAAGCTGACGAAGCCCGTGGAAGAGTGGGAAGTCTAAAGCCAGTCACCACGCCAGCCCGCCTTAACTGGCAGGCTCTGCATTTGAGGCTCAACCGCAAGTGACGTGACGTACATTCCTGCCATTCCGTGCGCTCGAGCACATACCTCAGCCAATGACGCGGGTACTGGATTGGCAGTTTTTAAAGAGTTCTTGTCGATGTTGAACGCGTCCTGCCGGAAGGTTGGGCGCGTTTGAGCATATTGAACCAGAAGGACTTAGATAGCTTGAAACCCATTTCAGAAGTGTTTTTGTGCGAAGACGTGTTCGGCGGCATCCATCATGTCAGGATGACGGTAAGCGCTGACGAGGTATGGTATTCCATCGACAGCAATGCAGTCGCCACTCCGATTGATGAGGCTGCTAAGGTTTTCCGGATAGAAGGAAGCGGCGTCATAATCCGCCGGATCAGCTAGCGGGCGCCTTCTAATCCGCCACTCAGCCCGCTCATTGGCGGGCTTTTTCATGCACCGCAGCTCGGCGCCGTGGAGGCGACAATGCGACCCACCCTGTCTGCAGAGCAGTAAGCGCATGTATTTCACAAAATGTAAAATATCAGATTGACCTAATTTTCACATTATGTGAATTAATATCCATCCTCAACCGGATGGAGTCCGCAGATGCACATTCCCACCGTCCTGTCTGTCCGAGATCTCGCCACGGCCGAGCCGGTCTCTGACCTTGAGCCGGAGGCGCTGACCGCCCGTGCGATCGCGATCCTGAAAGACACCAGCCGGAACCACGCCGGCCGCGTAAACGCTGCGCTGCGCTTGCTCCGGAAGGCAGGTGAAGCATGATCGCCTTCGCCCACCCGGTCAAAGCAGCCGCCCGCCCAGTCCCCCGCATCGGCGCCATGCTCTCCGGCGCGTTCCGCGCGGTGGCGCTGGTCGCTGCGACCGTTTCCGCGGTCATCCTCGCCGCAACGGTCTGGCATGTCGCGGGCAGCGCGATCAGCTGGACGGAGGTGCAAGCCTTCGTCGCGCCGACCTCACTGGAAACGCGCGGACGCTCGATCGAGCAGCTGGTCGAGGGGGTGCGCTGATGTCGAAATCCCCACCCACGCAGCTCATGGGCCCCGAGTTTGCCGCACAACTGCCGATGCTGGCAGTTCGGATGCTGATCACCGAGGACCTGCTGCGGCGCGCGCTGCATGAGGTCCCGGGGCTGCGCGACAGCGCTCTGGGCAGCGCCATCGTCACCGCGATCACCGCGCCGAACAGCCAGATCGCCGAGAGGGCGCTGTGATGGCGGCCCGGTTTCGCGCGGACCGGAACGGCTGGATCGTCGACAACCTGACCGGCCTCTACATCCTGCAGGTCGCCGTGCATGTGCTGGATGAAGACACCGTGCATCGGGTCACGGCATCAATCATCGTGGCGCTGCACGCCGAATTCGACCCCACCGGCCTTAATCCCAAGACCTGCCTCGCCCAGCCCACCGACTGAGCGCAGCAGAGCCGCCGAGATGGCAGTCCCGGTGGCGCCAAGAATTCCCGCTGCGCGCCTCCTCCCTGGCGCAGCAGGAAGCCCCCGAGGCCGTGCGGCCTTGGGGGCGATACCTCCAACCAGAACCGCGCCCGGCGGCACCGGGCATTCCCGAGCGTCAGCAGCGCAAGGATCGCGACATGGATATTCAGAACAGCTTCGACGGCATGCCGGATCGGCTTCCGCCTCCGACCGGCAACGGTGGCGCCGAGATCATGCGCAGCGCAGACCGCAAGCGCCGCAAGGCCCCGCCTGTGAAGGAGACCGCAGAGGACCGCCAGCAGAGCGACCAAACCTATGGCATCGCCGCCGACGAGCTTCGGCAGTTTGTCGAACAGTTCGAGCAGCTGGATGCGGAGAAGAAAGACCTGACCGAGCAGCAAAAGGAGCTGATGGCCGAGGCCAAAGCCCGCGGCTACGACACCAAGGTCATGCGCAAGGTCATCGCGCTGCGCAAGCGCGACAAGGACGATGTGGCCGAGGAAGAGGCCATTCTCGAAATGTACAAAGCAGCATTGGGAATGATGTGATGAACGCTTTTTCCGAAGTCATCGCCGAGGCCGCGCCGGCCGCATCCGCAACCACCATCCGCTGCACGGTTGCAGATCTGCGCCGCGCCGTTTCCCTGGCGGCTGGCGTGGTCGAACGCTGGAACCTCATCCCTGTCCTCGCCTGTCTCGCCTTTCACCCTGCCGCAGGCAAGCTCACGATCTGCGGCACCGACCTCGACCGGCTGCTCTCCATCGACTGTCCCGCCGAATGCTTCGCGGAATTCGGCAGCTTTACCCTCGACGCTCGCCAGGTCTCCGCTCTGTTGCGCGGCGCGGAAGCCAAGGAAATCGTCACCATCCAGCGCGAACCGGCAGACGCGGCCGGCGACGTTCTGTCCATCCAGCTCGGGCCGCTTACCATCAAGCGCCGCCAACTCATCCCGATCGAGGACTGGCCGGTCATGGCCGAGATGGACGGTGAACACGAGGCGATCACGCTCCCGGAGGGTGCATTGCGCAAGGTGCTCGATACCTGCCGTCATTGCATCTCCAGCGAGGAGACCCGCTATTACCTGAACGGGGTCTACATCCATGCGGTTGAGGGCCTGCTTGCGGGGGTCGCGACAGACGGGCATCGCCTCGCGCTTTGCTCTTCCGGCCATCAATGGCCGCTCGCGGCGCAAATCCTGCCGACGCGCGCGGTTGCAACCCTTGGAGCGCTGCTCACTGTCGGTGGCAGCAATCCGATCTCAGTCACCGGCTGGACCAAGCCGCGCATGAAGTTCGCGGGTGAAGGCTGGTCCCTGACAGTCAAGACGATCGACGGCACCTTCCCGGACTATGATCGGGTCATACCGAAGCCCAACAGCGACAACTACAAGGGCCGTGCGGTTCTCGCACCGGCATTGTTTCGACGGATTCCGCCCGGCATCACCAGCGAGCGCCACGCCGCCGCAAGGCTCGATCTCGCCGAGCGCAAACTGTCGATCAGCGCACCGAGTGACGGCTTGGACGCTTCCCTTCCGATCGAGGCGGAGGGCGAGGTAACCACTGGATTCAACATCCGTTACCTGCGCGATTTTACCATGCACCACGGCACCATCAGACTGCAGATCAACGGAAGCGGTGACGCCGCGCTGATCCACTCCGAGGATCCGGACTTCCTCGGCGCCATCATGCCCATGCGGGTGTGATCATGATGGCCCACAAACCCCTCGCCCACCGCGGCATTGAAATCGTCGCCCATGATGTCAGCTGGGCTTACTCATGGGCCGGTGAGGAGAACGGCCTCTCTGGGGCCTCTCAAACGCGAGCGGGAGCCATCCGCAAGATCTCGCGGCGCTTCGGGCCAGAGCCGAACTCCCGGCACTGCGCGGGAACCAGGCAATACGACCAGAAATGGCAGGCACTCGATGAGAGCTCACTTTACTTCCCGGAGGATCGGTTATGATTACAAATCAGCCCCGCCTACTCGGGTGCCGATCAGGCTGGTCGGGGGTAATCGTCCAAGACCGCCTGCTTGATCATGTTGATAGCAGCTTCTTCGGTCCATGCGCGACCGGAAGCGCCGGGAACATTGTCAGCAGACCATTTCCAAGGTTGGCTGCCAGGAGCGGGGCGTTTGTAGGAGAGATGTCCGACTGGGATGTTTCGCAGTTGGACAATCCAGCGGTCGATAGTGCCGATCTGATCGACACCCGTTGCTTTGACTTTTTTCCACATAGTGACACTGCTAGCGCAAACGTCCAAATATTACAACCTTTTGCAGCCTCGTCTGTGAAACTGCAGGGCGAATGCTCATACGCCCACTGCCCGCCGTCGTCGCCGCGGACAGTCAGCATCTGGTCATCGAGAAGAACAAGAGGGTCGGCTGATGAGAGCTGAAATCGCCTTCGCGCCGCGCTTATTGGCCGAGCCGGAAGCGGCGAGATACCTCGGCATGTCTGCGACCATGTTGCGCTCACTCGGGTTGCCTCGAAAGGAGGCGCGCTCCAAGCGCCTGTATGATCGGTTCGACCTGGACGATTATGCAAGCGCCCTCCCTTATGAAGGGCAGAACGACGCGGAAGAAGCAAAAAGAGCAGACGAGGCATTTGGGCTATGAGATTGAAGGGTGTCAGGCGGCAGAAGCGCGGCGATCGAGTGGTGAAATATCATCGCGCGACGGGTGTTCGCTTGCCAGACTTGCCAGAATTGCATCCTGACTTCATCGCAGCTTGGGCATTGGCTCAGTCTCAAATCGGATCCATTCAGGCCAAAGCTATACGCGGCGTGAACCTCGGTTCGATCGCGGCCGTGGTCAACAACTTCCTCGCGTCTCAGGACTATCTATCCGGGAGCCCTGTCTATCGCGCCATCCTCAAGCGCAATGCTGAGCAGATTAAAGAGGCCTACGCCGATGTGCCTTTCCGACTAATAGAAGCACGGCATATCGAGGCTGATCTATCTAAGTTGCCACCGAACCCCGCAAACGCTCGTCTGAAAACTTGGCGAAAACTCAGCAAGTTTGCCAAGCGTACGGGCAATGGCGACAAGGACGCTGCGGCCCTGGTCTCGAAGCGCAAGGAAACCATTGTCGGGCACAAAACGTGGACAACAGACGACATCGCCAGCTATCGCAACAAGTGGGCTGTCGGAACTGTGCAACGAGCTTGCTTCGAGCTCCTCTATTGGACGGCGGCGCGGACCATAGACGCCGTCAAGCTCTCCACTACAAACGTTGGTATGGATGGCATCCTAACGTTCATCCAGAGCAAGACCAAAGGCCCTGCATACGTCCCCTGGACAGCTCCCCTGCCGGATTTCGCGAGCTCGTGGCAGTGCGAGCGAGAAACCGTCCATCACGCAGTGGAACGCCTCAAGGGCGGCTTGACGTTCTTAGCGACCTCGAACGGAAAGATGCGGAGCCACAAAGGGCTGTCGAACGTGATAGCCGCCGCCGCAAACAGCGCAGGCCTGAACGACTGCACGGCCCACGGGCTCAGGAAAGCGCGTCTCACCGCCATCGCCGAAGCGGGCGGAACCGCGCATGCGATCATGGCATGGGGAGGTCACAAAACGCTGCAAGAGGTCGAGCAGTACACCCGCGCGGCTGAAATGAAGCGGCTGATCAGCGGTCCGGGAACAAATCGGAACACCGTATCACGAGCAGAACACGATACAGAAAAAGCGAAAACGCCTTTATTTTCAATGAGGGGAAAATGATATGGCGCACCCAAGAGGATTCGAACCTCTGGCCTCTGCCTTCGGAGGGCAGCGCTCTATCCAGCTGAGCTATGGGTGCGAGCTGCCCCGTGATTAGCCGGAAAATCACGGGGCTGCAATGGGGATCAGGCGAAAAGCTCGCGACAGAATTTCAAGCCGTCGATCAGCGCGTCGACCTCGGCCTTGGTGTTGTAGAGCCCGAAGCTCGCCCGCGCCGAGGCGGTGACACCGAAAAACTCCAGCAAAGGCATGGCGCAATGGGTGCCGGCCCGGACGGCGATGCCCTTTTTGTCGAGGATCGTCGAGATGTCATGGGCATGCGCGCCCTGCATCGTCATCGAGAAAATTGCGCCTTTGTCGGGCGAATCCCCCTGCACCTGGAGCCAGTTCAGCGCGCGCAGCTGATCGCGGGCATAGTCACGCAGCCCTTTCTCATGCGCAGCGACATTTTCCATGCCAAGCCCGGTCAGGTAATCGAGCGCAGCGCCCAGACCGATCTGGTTGACGATCCCGGGCGTGCCCGCCTCGAATTTCAGCGGCGGCGCGGCATAATCGACGCTGTCGCGGGTGACCGTGCGGATCATATCTCCGCCGCCGAGGAAGGGACGCATCTCGGCCTGACGCTCGCGCGAGATCCAGATCGCACCCGAGCCCGACGGCCCGTAAAGCTTGTGTCCGGTGATGACGTAGAAATCGACGCCCATCGACGACACATCAATCGGCATATGCACGGCCGCCTGGCTGCCATCGACCATGATCGGCACAGAGGTGCCCTTCCCGATCGCCGCGACATCGACCAGCGTGCCGGTCACGTTCGACATCTGGGTGATCGCGATCAGCTTGGTTTTCGGGGTGATCGCCGCCAGCACCTTTTCGGCAGGAAGACTGCCATCGGCCTCCGGCTCGACCCATTTCAGCACAACGCCCTGACGCTCGCGCAGGAAGTGCCAGGGCACGATATTGGCGTGATGCTCCAGCACCGAGACCAGAATCTCATCGCCCGCCTTCAAATGCGGCGCGGCCCAGCCATAGCTGACCAGATTGATCCCCTCGGTCGAGCCCGAGGTGAAGATGATCTCATCCTCATGCGCCGCGCCAAGGAAGCGCGCGATCTTGCCGCGCACCGCCTCATAATGCTCGGTCGCGAGGTTCGAGAGGTAATGCAGCCCGCGATGCACATTGGCATATTCCATCGAATAGGCCTGCGTGATCGCATCAATCACCACCTGCGGCTTTTGCGCGCTGGCGCCATTGTCGAGATAGACCAGCGGCTTGCCGTTGACCTCACGCGACAGGATCGGAAAATCGGCGCGGATTTTTGCGAGATCATAGCTCATGGGTCAAAACCTCGGGCGGAATGCCCATCGCGAGGGCAAGGAAAGTCAAAGCGAAGCCGACGACGAACAGCGTGCCGACCATCGTCAGAAGCACGAGAAAGCCGTTCTGAAACCCGTGCAACGCCTTGGTCAGCGTCACGATCAGGTAAAAGAAGAGCGCGAAAGCGACCAAGGAGAAGAGCCCCGCCAGCAACGGCAGGACCAGCATCAAAACGACCTGGACGGCCTGAACGGCGACGAGCAGAAGCTCGATCCATGCGGTGACGAGCAGCGCATCCTCAAACGAGCCCCTGCCCCCGAAGAGCCGACCGACAAAGGTGATCAGCAGCGCCGTGGCCGTCATCGCAACAAACTGGACTGCCGCGAGCAGCCAAGGCTGAGCGACCAGCTCGGTCAGCGGCGTGGTGATCGGCGTAGGAAAAAGCCAGTTCGCCACGCCTGCCAGCAAAGCCGAGAGTGCGATCGCCAGAACCAAAAGCATCCAGCGCGCGGCGATCGGCAGGCCCAGTCCCTGCAAGGCCCGAAACCCGCGCGCAGGTTCGCGCAACGTCAGGACGGCAAGCTCACCAATTTGAGTGAAAGTCATGATTTCCCTGCGACAGCGCGCAATCCGGCGCCCCAGATGAACAGAAAGGCAAAGCCCGCCAGCACCTGCACCAGCGTCAGCGCGGGGCCGGGTCCGACCAGCCCGGAGGTGAGCCCGGTCAGCAGCATCAACGGCGAAACCGCAAGCAAGGCCCAAAAGAGCGCAAGCCGCGAATTCTGCGCCGTGACTGGCCGCGCCGTCACCCGCGACAAAGCCGCCACGAGCGAGGCCAGCCCATAGGCAAGAACCGGCATGATGAACATCACCGCGAGCAGCGCCCCACCGATCCGCGCCTGCAGCGGGATCGAAGGGTCGAGCGCCGCGTCGCGGGCATGTTTCGGCAGCTGCGAGATGAAGGTGATCAGCATCGCCGCCATCAACACCACCAAAGCCACCCGGTCGGGCATCCCGCGCAGTTCAGAGACGACCTTGGCCGGGGCCCACCAGCTTCGAACGACGCGCGGCAAAATCCCTGACTGGCTCATCCCGGGCTGGCTCATCCCTGACTGGCCTGCGTCGTCAGCCACTCTTCGAGCCGTTCGCCGATGCGGTCGCGCAGGGCGTCATCCTCGACCTCTTCCAGCGCATCCGCGAGGAAAGAGAGCACCAGAAGCACTGTCGCCTGCTCTTTCGGAACCCCGCGCGAGCGCAGGTAAAAGAGCGCCGTCTCGTCGATCGCGCCAGTGGTCGAGCCATGGCTGCATTTCACGTCATCGGCATAGATTTCCAGCTCGGGCTTGCCGAGGAACTGGCTTTCGCCGTCCAGAAGCAGCGACTGGCTGATCTGATAGCCATCGGTTTTCTGCGCGCCCTGCTTGACCAGAATTTTGCCCTGGAAGACACCGACGGCACCGTTTTTCAGCACGTTCTTGAAGACCTGACGGCTTTCGCACCGCTCGGCCGCATGGGTGATGAAAACGGTACTGTCGTGATGGAACGGGCCTTCCTTGCCGTCGCCCAGAACTGCGGCGGCGACATGGGCCACAGCGTCGTCGCCAATGATGTCGATGACGCTTTCGTTGCGCATCATCCGGCCGCTGACCGCGAGCTCGAAGGATTTAAAGAGCGCCTTTTCCGCCACGCGGGCAAAAATATGGCCATTGCCGACCTTGGCATAGGCCGCGCGTTTGGCGGTGATGTGATGGAAGCGCGCCTCAGACGCGACATCGACCTCGAGCACATTGTTCGAGCGCGCGCCGATCATGCCGGTTTCCAGAAGCGTCAGCTCCGAGCCCGGCTCCATCTTCACGACATGATGGACCAGCACATCGGCCGCCGCATTTTCGCGCCGATAGATGATATGGACCGGGCGTGCGACTTTTCCCGTCACGCGGATCAGCGCGCCATCACCCGCCGCGAGCGTGTTCAGGATCGCGAAGGGACGCAGCACCGGCTTCTGGCCAGCGGCTTCCAGCGTGCCGAAGAGGCCCTTGGCCCAGTGATCAGCCGAGGCCTCGGCGGCGGCGAGACTGGCAATCTCCAGCCCCTCGCCCGCCAGATCATCCGAGGCAGATGCATCGAAACGACCGTCGACGAAAACCAGCTTCAGCCGGTCAAGATCGCCGAAAAGCGGCGAATCCGCCGCGCCCGGCAGAACCGGAACCGGCGCAGGTTCAACCGCATTGAAGGCGGTCGGATGGGTATAGCGCCAATATTCGTCGCGCGCCTTGGGCAGCCCGGCAGCGGTCAGCCGCGCCAAAGCATCGGCGCGGGCGGCGGCGGTGAAGCCGCCTTTCGGCAGGTCGAGCGCGGCCAGCCGTGCCGTCAGAGCATCCGTCTGCGCGGCAGGCTTCGCACCCGTCTCGGGAGAGCGAAGAGCGGCTTCGGTCATTCCGCAACCTCCGCCAGCAGGTCGGCGTAACCGTTCTTCTCGACCTCAAGCGCAAGCTCGGGCCCGCCGGTTTTGATGATGCGGCCGTTATACATGATATGGACGACATCGGGGCGGATGTGGTCGAGCAGGCGCTGGTAATGGGTGATCACTAGGAAGCTGCGATCCGGCGCGCGCAGAGCGTTCACGCCTTCGGACACCAGACGCATCGCATCGACATCGAGACCCGAGTCGGTCTCGTCGAGGATGCACATCTTGGGCTCCAGCATGGCCATCTGCAGGATTTCATTGCGCTTTTTCTCGCCGCCCGAGAAGCCGACATTGACCGGACGCTTCAGCATCTCGGCGTCGATGTTCAGCGTCTTTGCCTTTTCGCGCACCAGCTTCAGGAAATCGCCCGAGGAGAGCTCCTCTTCGCCCCGCGCCTTGCGCTGTGCGTTCACCGCCGTGCGCAGGAAGGTCAGGTTGCCGACGCCGGGGATCTCGACCGGATATTGGAAGGCCAGGAACAGCCCTGCCGCCGCGCGCTCTTCCGGCTCCATCGCCAGCAGGTCCTCGCCGTTGAGCGAGGCCGCGCCCTCGGTCACTTCATAGCCGTCGCGGCCCGAGAGCACATAGGAGAGCGTCGATTTGCCCGACCCGTTCGGCCCCATGATCGCGTGAACCTGCCCGGCCGGCACGGTCAGATCGACCCCTTTGAGGATCTGCTTGCTACCGTCTTCAAGTTCGGCGTGCAGGTTTTTGATTTCCAGCATATTTTTCCCTTACATCTCGTCTCGGCAACAAGCAGGCGTCACGCGCCCGGCACCGCTATTTCTTTCCGGCACTCAGCCGACCGAACCTTCCAGCGAAATCGCGACCAGAGACTGAGCCTCCATCGCAAATTCCATCGGCAGGGCTTGCAGCACCTCGCGGCAGAACCCGTTCACGACCAGCGCGACCGCCTCTTCTTCGTCCATGCCGCGGGCGCGGCAGTAGAAGAGCTGATCGTCATCGACCTTCGAGGTGGTGGCCTCGTGCTCGACCCGGCTCGAGTTGTTCTTGACCTCGATATAGGGAACCGTATGGGCCCCGCATTCCGAACCGATCAGCAGGCTGTCGCATTGCGTATAGTTCCGGCTGTTGGTGGCCTTCGGATGCATCGAGACCTGACCGCGGTAGGTATTCTGCGCTTTACCAGCAGAAATCCCTTTTGAAACAATGCGTGAGCGCGTGTTCTTGCCAAGATGGAGCATCTTGGTCCCGGTGTCGGCCTGCTGCATGTTATTGGCAATCGCGATCGAATAGAACTCGCCCTGGCTTTCGTCGCCGCGCAGGATGCAGGACGGATATTTCCAGGTGATCGCCGAGCCGGTCTCGACCTGCGTCCACATGATCTTCGCGCGATCGCCCCGGCAATCGGCGCGTTTCGTCACGAAGTTGTAGATGCCGCCCTTGCCCTCTTCATCGCCCGGGAACCAGTTCTGAACGGTCGAATATTTGACCTCGGCATCTTCGAGAATGACGATCTCGACCACCGCCGCATGAAGCTGGGCGGTGTCGCGCTTGGGCGCGGTGCAGCCTTCAAGGTAGCTCACATAAGCGCCCTTGTCGGCGATGATCAGGGTGCGCTCGAACTGGCCGGTGTTTTCCGCGTTGATGCGGAAATAGGTCGAAAGCTCCATCGGGCATTTCACGCCTGGCGGGATATAGACGAAAGACCCGTCCGAGAAGACCGCCGCATTCAGCGCCGAATAGAAGTTGTCGCCCGCCGGAACCACCGAACCGAGATACTGCTTCACCAGTTCCGGGTGTTCCTTGATCGCTTCCGAGATCGAGCAGAAGATCACGCCCGCTTTCGCCAGCTCATCCTTGAAGGTCGTCCCGATCGAGACCGAGTCAAAGACCGCATCAACCGCGACCTTACGCGCCTCGGCCGGGCTTTCGCCCGCACCTTCAACGCCAGCAAGGATCATCTGCTCTTTCAGCGGAATGCCCAGTTTCGAATAGGTCGCGAGCAGCTTCGGGTCGACCTCGTCCAAGGACTTCGGCTTCACCGCCATGCTTTTCGGGCGCGCGTAGTAATAGACGTCCTGAAAATCGATGTCCGGGATCGTCAGCATCGCCCATTCCGGCTGCTTCATATCCTGCCAGCGCCGGAATGCCTTGAGCCGCCAGTCGGTCATCCACTCCGGCTCTTCGTTCTTTTGCGAAATCAGACGGACAATGTCTTCATTGATGCCCTTGGGGGCATATTCCATCTCGATTTCGGTATCCCAGCCGTATTTGTAGCTGCCCATGTTCTGAACAGTTTCGACGGTCTCGCGGTCGACGCCTTCGCGGACCTCAAGCTCCGGAGCATTAGCCAGATCAGCCATGGTCATCCTTTCCGGCGGTAGACCGCCCATAATTCCGTTCACGCCAGCGCTGCCGAGCAGTCAACCAGGCGTCGGCAAAACGCGTAACATCCCGTTCATCCGTGCTCGGACCGAACGAGATGCGGATCGCGTCGCCCGCATGTTCCGGCGAGATCCCCATGGCTTGCAGAACGCCACTGGCCCGGACCTTGCCCGAGGAGCAGGCCGAGCCCGCCGAAACGGCAAAACCAGCCAGATCCATCTGCATCACCTGCGTCTCGCCTTTCCAGCCCGGTGTCAGAACCGACAAGGTATTTGGCAAGCGTCGGGAATCGCGCCCCAAGAATGTAACATCTTCGGCCCCGGATTCCAGTGTAGCGAGCAAGGAATCGCGGATTTCACCGACCCTCTCCCACTTTCCTTGATCCAGATCATTTTGCGCAGCCTTCGCAGCTGCGGCAAAACCCATGATTCCGATCAGGTTCTCGGTCCCAGCGCGCCGCCCTTGCTCTTGGCCGCCGCCCTTGATCCGCGCCTCGATCTCGGTGCCGCGCTTGACGATCAGGGCCCCGATCCCCTTGGGCCCGCCGATCTTATGGGCCGAAATGAAGCCTGCGGTGACGCCAAGCCAGTTGAAGGCAAAGGCGATCTTGCCGAACGCCTGCGTCAGATCGGTGACGCCAAGCCCATCGGGCAGGCTTTGGATCACCCCGGTCTCGGAATTCGCGAGCTGCAAGCTCGACCGCGCCGGATCGAGCACCGTCACGATCCCATTGGCATCGGTCGCGAGCGTTTCGCCGCACCAGGCGCGAACCGCGTCATGCTCGACCGGCGAGCAGGCAAAGCCGCGCCCCGCCAAAGCCAGAGCCGCCGCCTCGGTCGAGCCCGAGGTGAAGATGACATCCGCCCCCTCGGCGCCGACCGCCGCCGCAATCTCTTCGCGCGCCCGCTCCATCGCGGATTTCGCCGCGCGGCCCTCGGCATGGACCGAGGACGGATTGCCGACGATCTCGCAGGCCGCCAGCATCGCCGCCCGCGCCTCGGCGCAAAGCGGCGTGGTCGCGTTCCAGTCGAGATAGGCGCGCGCCATCACCGCCCCTCCAGCGCAAGCGAGATCCGCGCGGCAAGCCGCGCCGCAACCTCGTCCTTGGCCATGCGCGGCCAGCTTTCGACGCCCTGATCCGAAATCAGCGTCACCGCATTCTCGGTCCCGCCCATGATTTCGGTCCCCGGGCGCACATCATTGGCCAGGATCCAGTCACAGCCCTTGCGCAGGCGTTTTTCGGTGGCATGGGCGATCACATCGTCGGTTTCGGCGGCAAAGCCCACGACGAGCTTTGGCCGCCCCAGCGAAAGCCGGCTCAACCACGCCAGAATATCCGGGTTCTCGCTGAATTCGAGCACCGGCATCCGGCCGCAGCCGTCTTTCTTGATCTTCGAGGCGCTGGCGTTCTTGACCTTCCAATCGGCCACAGCCGCTGCCATCACCGCCGCATCGACCGGCAGCGCATGCTCGACCGCGACGCGCATTTCCTCGGCTGTCTCGACCCGGATGACCTCTACGCCCTCGGGCGGAGGCACGCTGGCCGGGCCGGTCACAAAAGTCACGCGCGCACCGAGATCGCGGAGCGCCGCGCCAATCGCCGTCCCCTGCGCCCCGGACGAGCGGTTGGCGAGATAGCGCACCGGATCAATCGGCTCATGCGTCGGGCCAGAGGTCACCAGAATATGCTTGCCCGCAAGGCTACCGCGCGGCGGAAGCCTCACCACCGCCTCAGGCGGCAGCCGCAGCGGGCGCTCGCCGAGATGACGCTGGATCGCCTCGAGGATTGCCTCGGGCTCGGCCATCCGGCCCTCGCCGAATTCACCGCAGGCCATAGAGCCCTCATCGGGACCAACAAAGAGAATGCCATCCTCGGCCAAAGTCGCGCGATTGCGCTGGGTTGCGGCATGTTCCCACATGCGCACATTCATCGCAGGCGCGATCAGCACCGGCTTATTCGTGGCCAAAAGCAGCGTCGAGGCCAGATCATTGGCAAGCCCCCCCGCCATCCGCGCCATGAGATCCGCCGTCGCCGGCGCAACCACCACCAGATCGGCGGCGCGCGACAGCTCGATATGGCCCATCTCGGATTCGCGCGTGAGGTCAAAGAGCTCCTGATGACAGGGCGCCTCGGCCAAAGCCGACAGGGTCAGCGGTGTCACGAATTGCGCACCCGCCTGCGTCAGAACCGGCGTCACCGCCATGCCCTGCTTGCGTAAAAGCCGGATGAGCTCGGGGATCTTGAAGGCGGCGATTCCGCCCCCGACCACCAGCAGGATTCTATTGCCTTGCATCGCGACCTCACTTTTTTTGCGCTGCACTCCGGGACATAGGGCCAAGCGGCCCGAGGAACAAGCAACGAGGGCGGATCCACGCCAGTTAACCAATTGTTAAGCGCGTCGCGCTATCCAATCCGTCAAAAGATCGGAGGCGGATATGGTCGCCATCGCCTATACGGTCGCTTTCGAGGGGATCGAGGGTCGGCTTGTCGAGGTGCAATGCTCAGTTGCGCCGGGACTGCCCTCGTTTACCATCGTCGGTCTGCCCGATAAAGCGGTGAATGAAGCCAAAGAGCGGCTGCGCTCGGCGTTTTCGGCCATGGCAATCGCCATGCCGTCGCGCCGCATCACCATCAACCTCTCCCCCGCCGATCTCCCGAAAGAGGGCTCTCATTTCGACCTGCCGATCGCGCTCGCAGTTCTGGCAGCCGTCGAGATCCTACCTGCCGAAGAGCTCGCCCATATCCTGTCGCTGGGTGAGCTGTCCCTCGACGGGCGCATCGTCGCCGTCGCGGGCGCGCTTCCTGCCGCCATGGCCGCCGCAGAGGAAGATCGCGCACTCCTCTGCCCAGCCCCCTGCGGTGGTGAGGCGGCGTGGATCGCCTCGGTCCCGGTGTTTGCCCCGGCGTCTTTGCGCGAGGCGGTCGATCACTTGACCGGCCGCGCGCCGCTGCGCCGCGCCGCGCCGGGCGAAGTCGCGCGCCATGCCGATGGCCCGGATCTTGCCGATGTACGGGGGCAGGAACGCGCCAGACGCGCGCTCGAAATCGCCGCGGCAGGGCGGCATCATCTGCTCATGTCCGGACCACCCGGTTCTGGAAAATCTATGCTTGCCAAAAGATTGCCAAGCATTCTTCCGCCACTTTCTCCGGAAGAGACGCTCGAGACCTCGATGATTTACTCCCTTGCCGGAAATCTCAAATCCGGCGCGATTTCACGTCAATCGCCCTTCTGCGAGCCGCATCATACCGCCTCGATGGCCGCGATTATCGGGGGTGGACGTGGCGCCCGCCCGGGGCAAGTCAGCCTTGCGCATAACGGCGTTCTCTTTCTCGATGAGCTGCCCGAATTCCCTCGCGCCGTGCTCGACACCCTGCGCCAACCAATCGAGACCGGCGAGGTCGTCGTCGCGCGCGCCAATGCTCATATCCGCTATCCCTGCCGCTTCCTGCTAGTCGCGGCGGCCAATCCCTGCCGCTGCGGTTATCTTGCAGATGCCTCCCGCGCCTGCGCCCGCGTCCCGCAATGCGGCGCGGATTATATGGGTAAGATTTCCGGGCCGTTGATGGACCGCTTCGATCTCAGGGTCGAGGTTCCGGCCGTCAGTCTCGCCGATCTCGATATTCGCACACCGGGAGAGGCCAGCGCGCCGGTCGCGGGTCGGGTTGCGGCCGCACGCCAGATCCAGCACGACCGGTTCGCGGCCCATCCGCAGATCCGGGTCAATGCTGATGCGGCAGGCAGTCTTTTGGAAGAGATTGCCACCCCGGACACCGAAGGCCGCGATCTGCTTTTGCGCGCAGCCGAGAAACTCGGGCTGACCGCGCGCGGCTATCATCGCGTGCTGCGCACCGCCCGGACAATCGCAGATCTCGCCGCGAGCCCGCAGGTCCGAAGCCCGCATATCGCCGAAGCGGTCAGCTACCGCCTGCCATTTATCGCAGGCGGTTAGCCTGAACCTCAGCCGCGCGCGGCAAGCCGCCGCTCGATGGCATCCCAGATCAGCGCCGCGGCATTGATCCCATCAAAGCGCTCAAGCTCTTGAATGCCGGTCGGCGAGGTCACATTGATCTCGGTCAGCCAGCCGTCAATGACATCGATCCCGGTAAAGATCAGGCCTTTCTCGCGCAAGATCGGACCGATCCGAGCGCAGATCTCACGCTCACGCTCGGTCAGTCCCACCGGCTCGGGACGACCGCCGACATGCATATTCGAGCGTGCCTCCCCCGCCGCCGGAACCCGGTTGATCGCGCCGACCGGCTCGCCATCGACCAAAATCACCCGCTTGTCGCCTTTGACCACGGCGGGCAGATATTTCTGCGCAATCACCGGCTCGCGGTTGATGGCCGTGAAGGTCTCCATCAGCGAGGACAGATTGGGATCCTCGGGACGCAGATGAAACACCCCGGCCCCGCCATTGCCGTAAAGAGGCTTGACGATAATATCGCCATGTTTGCGGCGAAATGCGCGGATATCCTCGATATTGCGGGTGATCAGCGTCGGCGGGGTGAGATCGGGGAAATCGAGGACAAGCAGTTTCTCGGGTGAGTTCCGGACCCAGAACGGGTCATTCACCACATAGGTTTCCGGATGAACCCGATCGAGCAGGTGGGTCGTCGTGATATAGGCCATGTCGAAAGGCGGGTCTTGCCGCAGCCAGACCACATCGAAATCCCGCAGATCGACCGTTTCCCAGTCGCCGAAAGTGACGTGATTGCCCTCCTCCCGGCGAAGCGTGATTTTCCGCCCGGTGGCGAGCACCCGGCCTTCGGAATAGCTCAGCCTATCGGCCGTATATTCAAACAGACGATGGCCCCGCGCTTCGGCCTCCAGCCCCAACCGGTAGCTGCTGTCCCCTTGGATCGAGACATTCTCGATCGGATCCATCTGCAAAGCGACGTAAAGACTCATCGACAATCTCCCAACGGTCATTCGTCGCGGTTGTCGCTTGCCGATCCCGGCAATGCAAGGATCAGTTCAATCCGAAGGCATTTTCCAAAACCTCAATCCGACCGAAATTATCAACCAGCGCCGCGTCAAAACGCATTTCTGTCAGCGAGCCGGTCGGCAAATCGCCGACATATTCGCAAGCCGCATGACAGATCCGGTCCATCTGGCGCCGAGACAGCCGTTCCGCGGCCTGCTGATGGTCTGCTGAGGCCTTCACCTCGACGAAGATATAGCCGCCATCCTTTTGCAAGATGAGGTCGATTTCCCCGGCTTTGCCGCGCCAGCGCGAAGCCGCGAGCGCATATCCCGCCTGTGCATAGTGATCGGCCACGGCCTCTTCGGCCATGCGCCCACTCACATATCCAATTTTGCCGCGGATGGAGCGCTGCGCGCGCCCACGCCCTTCCAGTAAGGCGCTGTCTAGCATGTCACTCTTTCTCCTTCATCAGCGCCAAAGCCAGCGCATAGACGTCACGTTTCGGCAAACCATATCGCGCCGCGACCAAGGCCGAAGCATCCTTCACCGAGCTTTCTGCCAGAGCGACGCCCAGATCCGCCCGGATCGTCGCCTCATCAACCTCTTGCGCTTCGGGCGGTCCGAACAGCACGACAACTTCGCCCCGCAAGCCTTCTTCCGGAATGGCTTCTGCCAACTCAGAGGCCTGTCCGCGCATGACCTCTTCGAATTTTTTCGTCAGCTCCCTACACACCACTGTAGACCTGCCCGGATCAATCTCGCAGAACTCTTTCAACAAGTCCTTAACGCGTCGCGGACTTTCGAAGAGAACGATGGTCGCATCGATCCCGAACCAGCTTCTGAGCCAGCGTTGACGCGCACCTTTGGCCGAGGGCGGAAAGCCCACGAACATGAAGCGATCGCTTGGCAGGCCAGAGACCGTGAGCCCGGCCAGCAGCGCCGAGGGACCGGGCAGCGCATGAACGGCAAAGCCCGCCTCTGCTGCATCACGCGCCAGCCGGAAGCCCGGATCGGCCACCAGGGGCGTGCCGGCATCCGACGCATAGGCTACGCTGCGCCCTTCGCCGAGCAGCTTCAGGATCAGCGGGCGTTGCCGGTCCGCATTATGGTCATGATAGGCGATTACCCGACGGCCGCGCAAAGGGACGCCATGGATCTCCATGAGGTGACGCAGCGTGCGGGTGTCTTCAGCGGCGAGCACATCGGCGCTGTTGAGCGTATCGAGCGCGCGCAGCGTGATATCCCGCGCGGTCCCGATCGGGGTTGCGACCAGATAGAGACCGGCGTCGGGCCGGGTCGCCATGATGCGCGCGGCGATCGTGCCGGGCGCATTTGTCGCCTGAGACGGGTCATCCCAACCATCGGCCGGTTCCTGCATGCTCTGCCCTTTCGGAGTTTCTGCGTAAGTTGCCTTCACGCCAATATGCCAATAACCTGCCGACGTTAAGTCTCCAGCACTGCCAACAGGGAATCACCGCTATGACCGTCTCCGAAACGATCCGTGGCGCGAGCAAACTGCGCCGTCCTCTGGCGCGGCTCGGCGCCGTCGTCTCGGCCATGTTTCTCGCCGCCTGCGAACCGACCGGAATGGGGGCCTCGGGGCCGCAGACCGGCCAGATGATCGACCCCAAACAGCCGGTTCCGGTGGCCCTTCTGGTTCCCTCGGGCAGCGGCAGCGCCGATCTCGACTGGCTCGCCCGATCGCTCACCAATTCGGCCAAGATGGCCGCGGGCGATGCCCAAGGCGCTACGATCGATCTGCGGATCTATCCGGCGGGCTCGGATCCTGCACAGGCGGTAGCTCAGGCCAACAAGGCCGTCGATGAGGGTGCAAAGATCATCCTCGGGCCGCTGTTCGCCGATTCGGCCAATGCCGTCGGCAATGCCGTGAAACCGCGCGGCGTCAATGTGCTGTCCTTCTCGAACAACCCCGATATTGCGGGCGGCAACCTCTTCATCCTTGGCAGCAGCTTTGACAATGTCGCGAACCGTCTGGTGCGCTACGGCGTCAAGAATGGCAAGAAGCGCATTCTCATGGTCGCCGAGGAAGATGCCGCCGGTCAGGTCGGCGCGCGTGCGATCCAAAAGGCGATCAGCCAGAATGGCGGCACTTTGGCAGGCGCGGTCAACCATCAGGTCTCGACCTCGGGGATTGACGCGGTCATCCCGAATATCGCCTCGGCCGCCAATTCCGGCAATGTCGATGCGATTTTCGTCACCGCCAACCAAGGCGCGGTCCTGCCCTATCTGCTCGACAAGCTGAACGCGGCCGGTGTGAATTCCTCGACCACCCAGATGATGGGCCTGACGCGTTGGGACCAGCCTGCCGCCCGGATGCAGATCCCCGGCGTGCAGGGCGGTTGGTTCGCCGTTCCCGACACCACCAAGAAGGCCCAGTTCGATCAGCGTTACCGTGCCGCCTACGGCGAGGCGCCCCATGAGCTCGGCTCGCTTGGCTATGACGGCGTTGCCGCGATCTCGGCACTGGTGCGCGCAGGCAAGGCCAATGCGCTGACGACGGCGGGCCTGACCCAGAGCTCGGGCTTTGCTGGCATCAACGGCACGTTCCGCCTGCGTCGCGACGGCACCAATGACCGCGCGCTCGCGGTTGGCACCATCCGCAACGGCCAGCTGGTCGTGCTTGATCCGGCGCCGAAAAGCTTTAGCGGCTTTGGGTTCTGATCTTGGTTCAGAGCTCCGGCCCATCTGATCCCACCGCCCCGGCTTTGTCCGGGGCGCATAATTTGATCGCCAGCGATGACTTCATCCCCCGTCTGACGGCAGCGTTGACCGGCTTGAGCGATCCGAAGACCGTGCGGGCGACCACCGTTGCGATCCTGACCGAGGCCCGGGCCGAGAGCATGGCCGGGATCGTCGCCAATTTCATGACCCATCCGCGCGCGGCACGCGAAACCGTCCGCGCTATTGCCGCGCTGACCGATGCGACGGTCTCGGCGATCTATCACGTCGCGACCAAAATCCTGCATGCCCAGTCCAATCTCACCGAGGCCGAGCGGCTCGCCGTGCTGGCGATCGGGGGCTATGGCCGCGCCGAAATGGCGCCGCAATCGGATGTGGACATCCTGTTTCTGACCCCCTGGAAGGTCTCGCCTTGGGGGGAAAGCGTGGTGGAAACCATGCTTTACATGCTGTGGGACCTGAAGCTGAAAGTCGGGCAATCGGTGCGTTCGATCGACGACTGTCTGCGGCTCAGCGCCGAGGATATGACGATCCGCACCAGCCTGCTTGAGCATCGGCTGATCTGCGGCCATGCCGCCACGGCCGAGCTGCTGCGTGAAAGGCTTTGGCCCGAGCTCTTTGACAATTCCGTCCCCGAATTCATCGAGGCCAAGCTCGCCGAGCGCTCGGCGCGCCACAAGAAGCAGGGCGGCCAGCGCTATGTGCTTGAGCCCAACGTCAAAGAGGGCAAGGGCGGTCTGCGCGATCTGCAAACGCTCTATTGGATGGCAAAATACATCCATAAGGTCGAGCGCGCCGCTCAGCTGGTCGATCTGGGCTTTTTCACCCGCGACGAGCATCTGACCTTCTGGCAGGCCGAGGATTTTCTCTGGGCCGTGCGCTGCCATCTCCATCTGATCGCCAAGCGCCCGATGGATCAGCTCACCTTCGACATGCAGGTCGAGGTCGCGCGCCGGATGGGCTATCGCGACAGCGGCGGCCGCCGCGCGGTCGAGATCTTCATGCAGGATTACTTCCTTCATGCCACCCGCGTCGGCGAGCTGACCCGGGTCTTTCTGGTCGCGCTGGAAAACCGCCATCTCTACAAGGCGCCGATCCTCAACCTGCTCTTTCGCAAGCGCCGCCGCATCCGGCCGGGCTTCACCGAAGAGCGCGGGCGGCTGAATATCGAGAATGAGGCGGAATTCCTCAAGGATCCGCTGAATATCCTGCGCCTCTTCGAAGAGGCTTTGCGCACCGGCATCCTGATCCATCCCGAGGCGATGCGGCTGGTCACCAGCCATCTCGATCTCATCGATGACGAGATGCGCGCCAATCCCGAAGCGGTACGGATCTTTCTTGATCTGCTGCTCAAACACGGCAACCCCGAGCGCAGCCTGCGCCGGATGAACGAGCTCGGCGTTCTGGGCGCTTTCATCCCGGAATTCGCACCGGTCGTGGCGATGATGCAGTTCAACGTCTACCACCATTACACGGTCGACGAGCATCTGATCCAATGCATCTCCTCGCTGGCCGCGATCGAGCGGGGCGAATTGTCCGAGGATCTGCCGCTCGCCTCCGAGATCATCAAGGGCGACATCAACCGCCGCGCCCTGACGCTGGCCGTGCTGTTTCACGACATCGGCAAGGGGCGCCCCGAGGATCATTCGATCCTTGGCGCGCGGCTGGTGCGCCGAATCGGCACCCGCTTCGGCCTGCCTGCCGATGAGGTCGAAACCATCGAATGGCTGGTCCGCAATCATCTGCTGATGTCGGATGTGGCGCAAAAGCGCGATATCTCGGACCCGCGCACCATCGGCGATTTCGCCAAGATGGTGAAAAGCCGCAAGCGGCTGGATCTGCTTTTGATCCTCACGGTTTGCGACATTCGCGGCGTGGGTCCGGGGACCTGGAACAACTGGAAGGCCATGCTGCTGCGCCGCCTGCACGAGCTGACCGCAACCGCGCTTGATGGCGGGCTCGAAGAGCTCAACCGCGAAAAGCGCACCGACGAGGCCAAGCGCTCGCTGCGTCACCTGCTGGTCGCGACCGGCTGGGACGCGCGCGAGATCCGCGAA
Source organism: Paracoccus aminophilus JCM 7686 (assembly GCF_000444995.1). Classification (NCBI taxonomy): domain Bacteria; kingdom Pseudomonadati; phylum Pseudomonadota; class Alphaproteobacteria; order Rhodobacterales; family Paracoccaceae; genus Paracoccus; species Paracoccus aminophilus. Next base: position 2,097,897 of record NC_022041.1, read on the forward strand.
GAGCTCGCCCGCCATTACGACAATTACTGGTCGGGCCTGCCCACGGAAACTCAGGCGGTCTTTGCGGGCATGTTGCGCCCGCCGCCGGATTCGGGCGAGGTCGGCATCGACCTGCATCCCGATACCGACCGCGACGCGACCCGCGCGGCCTTCGTGCTGGCCGACCATCCCGGCATTTTCTCGCGGCTCGCGGGCGCTCTGGCGCTTGTCGGTGCCAATGTCGTCGATGCGCGCACCTATACGACGCGGGACGGCTATGCGACGGCGGTCTTTTGGACGCAGGATGCCGAGGGGCGGCCCTATGACGCCGACCGCCTGCCCCGCCTGCGCCAGATGATCGAGCGCACGCTCAAGGGCGAGATCGTCGCGCGCACCGCGCTTGCCAGCAAGGACAAGCCCAAGAAACGCGAATCCGCCTTCCGCTTCCCGACCCATATCACCTTCGACAATGAAGGCAGCGATATTTACACCGTAATCGAGGTCGACACCCGCGACCGCCCGGGCCTGCTTTATGACCTGACGCGGACGCTGGCGGAAAACCACATCCAGATCGTCAGTGCCGTCATCGCGACCTTCGGCGCGCAGGTGGTCGATACATTTTATGTCAAGGATGCCTTCGGGTTGAAGCTTCATCAGGAGCTTCGGCGCGAGACGCTGGAAAAGCGGCTTCGTCAGGCCATCCGCGAAGGCGCCGAGCGCGCCGGGAGCTAATCTATGCAGCCTATCCGCCTGATCCGCGGCTTTCTTTCCGTTGGCGCCTGGACGCTGGTCTCTCGTGTCGTGGGCTTTGTCCGTGACATGATGATCGCGGCCTTTCTGGGCTCTGGCCCGGTGGCGCAAGCCTATCTCGTGGCCTTCACTTTGCCCAATATGTTCCGCCGCTTCTTTGCCGAAGGGGCGTTCAACACGGCTTTCGTGCCGATGTTTGCCAAGAAACTCGAAGATGGCTCCAATCCGCGCGATTTTGCCGAGGAGGCCTTCTCGGGTCTCGCGATGGTCGTGCTGATCGTCTCGGTCATCGCCAATTTCATCATGCCTTGGCTCGTCTTCATTCAGGCGGCGGGCTTTGCGGGCGATGAGCGTTTCGATCTGGCCGTCGTCTATGGCAAGATCTGCTTTCCCTATATCTTCTTCATCTCGCTGACGGCGCTGCTGTCGGGGCTGCTGAACGCGGGCGGCAAATTCATGGCCGCCGCCGCTGCCCCCGTCCTGATGAACCTGATCCTGATCGTCGCCATGGTGCTCGCCGACCATTTCGGCTGGGACATGGGGCTGGCCATGGCCTGGTCGACGCCGATCTCGGGGATCGCGCAATTTGCGATGGTCTGGATTGCGGCGAAGAAGATGGGATTTCCGCTCTACTTCCGCCGCCCGCGCCTGACCCCGGATATGAAGCGGCTTCTGGCGATTGCCGCGCCTGCGGTGCTCGCGGGCGGCGTCGTTCAGGTCAACCTGCTGGTCGGGCGTCAGGTCGGCTCCTTCTTCGAGGGCGCGATCGCTTGGCTGACCTATGCCGACCGGCTTTATCAGCTGCCGCTTGGCGTCGTGGGCATCGCCATTGGCATCGTGCTTTTGCCCGATATCTCGCGCCGCCTGAAGGCCGAGGACCATACCGGCGGCCGCCATGCCTATAACCGCGCCACGGAATTCGCGCTGTTTCTGACTGTGCCTTGCGGCGTCGCGCTGATTGTCGCGGCCTATCCGCTGATCTCGGTCCTGTTCGAGCGTGGCCAGTTCGACCATTCCGATGTCGGCCCGACCGCGCTCGCGCTGGCGATCTACGGCGTGGGCCTTCCGGCTTTCGTGCTGCAAAAGGTGCTGCAACCGCTCTATTTCGCCCGCGAGGACACCCGCACGCCCTTCCGCTTTGCCGTGGTCTCGATGGTGGTGAATGCTGCCTGCGCGCTTGGTCTTGCCCCCTTCATGGGCTTTTCCGCCGCGGCTTGGGGCACGACCATCGCGGGCTGGATCATGGCCTGGCAGCTCTGGCGCGGCACCCGCGCCATGGGCGAGGCCGCGAGCTTTGACGCAAGGCTCAAGCACCGCCTGCCCCGGATCATCGCCGCCTCGCTGGTCATGGGCGTTGTGGTCTTCGCGCTGATGCAGGTTCTGGGCGAGATGCTCTCGACCCACGGCGCGCGCTATCTGGGCCTTGCCCTTCTCGTTCTCGGCGGCATGGCAAGCTATTTCGTCGCGGCCGTGCTGCTGGGCGCGGTCAAACCCTCCGATCTCAAGGCCGATCTGCGCCGCAAACGCTGAGCCACTTTGGCGACGCCAGCAAAAAGGGGGCCAACTGGCCCCCTTTTTCATGTTCTGTGCCCGCGTTTACCGCTGCCGGATCTGGCCCATCAGCCGGGCAAACCCGCCGGGGATCAGCACGAAGGAGAGCAGGAAACCCGAGGCAAAGCCCGCAAGCTCGGCGATCCAGGTCAGGTTGCCGTCCTGGAAGATGATGCCGAAGACAAGCTGGAACAGCAGCAACATGCCGATCAGGCTGAAGGCGCGCATTTGATTGCCGTTCTCCTGACCGAGCTTCAGCCAGAGCAGATAGGTAAAGGCACCGACAAAGCCATAGACCGCCGGATAGCCGCCGATCAGCGCGGCAAAGCGGAACTGCGGCAAGAGCGCGGCGCAGAGCGTATAGATCAGCGCGCCGCCAATTGCCGAGCCGAAAAACAGCACCAGCACCGCCCAGGGCCGGAAGACCCGCGCCACCATATTGCCGAGCGCCAGCAGGAAGACGACGACGAAGAGCGCCTGCGTGAAGGTGTAATGAATGAAGGGATAAGTCACGAGCCGGGCCAATTGGCGCGGATCGGCAATGCCAAGCTGCCACATCCGGATCAGGATATCGGGGACGAAGGCGGATTTCTCGGCCGCGATCTGGCGCATGGCCAAAGCCGCCCCCTGCCCGCCGAGCCCGTTGTTGAGAAAGCCCGTCAGCGCCAGACCGAAGACCGCCTCGGAGGCGATCATCGGCAAAGCGAGGATCCAGACGATCGCCGGAACGGGATTGAGAGGGGATTGATCGTTGCCGGGGCGCATGTCTCGGTCCTTTTCTGGCTTAGTCTGTCAGCGGCTCAGTCTGTCTGCGGGTCTTGGGACGGTTCTTGCCCTCGTCCGGACTGGGCGGTTGCACCCGGTCCGGCCAAGGGGTAAGCCAGCGCCAGTGATTTTCCAAGCAGGTAACGCTATGACGATGAGCTTCAAACCGCGTATCTTCTCTGGAATCCAGCCGTCGGGTGGCCTGACTTTGGGCAACTATCTGGGCGCTCTGCGCCGTTTCGCTGGCTTTCAGGGCACTGGTCCCGAGACGATTTACTGTGTCGTCGATCTGCACGCGATCACCGTCTGGCAAGACCCTGCCGAATTGAGCCGCCGCACCCGCGAGATCGCGGCGGCCTATATGGCCTCTGGCGTCGATCCCGAACAGTCGATCCTCTTCAACCAAAGCCAGGTTGCTGCCCATGCCGAGCTTGCATGGCTCTTTAACTGCGTCGCGCGGTTGGGCTGGATGAACCGGATGACCCAGTTCAAGGATAAAGCCGGCAAGAACTCCGAGAATTCGAGCCTTGGCCTTTACGCCTATCCCTCGCTGATGGCCGCCGACATTCTGGCCTATCGTGCGACTGCCGTGCCGGTGGGCGACGACCAGAAGCAGCATGTCGAGCTCACGCGCGATATCGCGGCGAAGTTCAACCATGATTACGGCGTCGAATTCTTCCCCCAGCCCACGCCGCTGATCGAGGGCACCGCGACCCGCGTCATGTCTTTGCGCGACGGCTCGAAGAAAATGTCGAAATCCGATCCTTCGGATGCAAGCCGCATCAACCTGACCGATGATGCCGACACGATCACCGCAAAGATCCGCAAGGCGCGCACCGATGCCGAGCCGCTGCCGGGCAGTGCCGAGGGGCTGAAGGACCGCCCCGAGGCGAAGAACCTGCTCAATATCTACTCGGCCTTGACCGGCGAAAGCATTGACGAGATCCTCGGCAAGTTCGAAGGTCAGGGCTTTGGCACCTTCAAACCCGCCCTTGCCGAGATCGCCGTCGATGTTCTGGCGCCGATCACGTCGAAAATGTCGCAATTCATGGCCGATCCCGCCGAGATTGACCGTATCCTTGGCAAAGGCGCGACTCGGGCGGCAGAAATCGCCCAGCCGGTCGTTGAAGAAGCCAAGGGGATCATGGGCATGATCCGCTCGCGTTAAGCTTTGTGCCGCCGGACCAGCGCGGATCGGCGGCATCTTCTCCCTTGACCTCGGCTTATTTTCCGGCCGAAGGAGGCCTTATGGCTACCGATGCGCTGACCCTTTTGCTCGAGGAGCGCGACTGGCTTTTGGCCGATGGCGCCATGGGCACAAATCTTTACAATATGGGCCTCGCCCCGGGTGAGGCACCCGATCTGTGGTGCGAAAAGCATCCTGAAAAGGTGCTCGAACTGCATCGCGCGATGATCGCGGCGGGCTCGGATATTATCCTGACGAACAGCTTTGGCGCCAATGCCTGCCGCCTGCGTCTGTCGGGCGCGGCCGATCGTGTCGCCTCGATCAACCAGACCGCGGCGCGGCTGGCGCGGGAGGCGGCCGACGCCGCAGGACGCAAGGTTCTGGTCGCGGGCTCGATCGGCCCGACCGGCGAGATCATGGCACCGATGGGCCGTCTGACCGAGACCGAAGCCGCGCAGATCTTCACCGAACAGGCCGAGGCGCTCAAGGCGGGCGGCGCGGATCTCTTGTGGGTCGAAACCATCAGCGCCGTCGAAGAGCTGCGCGCGGCCTCGGTCGCCGCCAAGGCGACCGGCCTGCCCTGGGTCGGCATGATGAGCTTTGAACCCGGCGGCTGGACCATGATGGGCGTGACGCCCGCCCAGCTTGCCGCTCTGGTCGAGCGGCTCTCGCCGCGCCCGACCGCTTACGGCGCGAATTGCGGCACCGGCCCGAGCGAGCTGTTGCGCGCCATGACCGGCTTTGCCGCGGCAGGCAGCGAACGCGCGATGATCGCCAAGCCGAATGCGGGCGTGCCGCGCTATCAGGACGGCGGGCTGATCTATGATGCCACGCCCGAGGTCATGGCCGAATTCGCGATCCTCGCCCGCGACCTTGGCGTGCGCATCATCGGCGGCTGCTGCGGCACCACGCCCGCCCATCTCGGCGCGATGCGCGATGCGTTGCAGACCCATGCCCGCGGCCCCCGCCCGACGCCCGACATGATCGCGCGCCGCATGGGCGAGGCGATGAGCGAATCGGGCGGCGCTAAAACAGACTGAGCTGATCGCCCTGCCGTGGTGGCGGGGCGAAGCGGCTGCAATCGAGCACCTCGTTCTCGCGCCCGAGCCCCAGCCGCTTGCGCGCTAGCCGGAAACGCTGATGCATGAGATCGGCCTCGATCCCCTCGCCGCGAAAACGCGAGCCAAAACGCGGATCATTGTCGCGCCCGCCGCGCATCGCCTGCACCTTGGCCATGACATGCGCGGCCTTGCCCGGATGATGCCGCTCGAGCCAGTCGCGAAAGAGCGGCGCGACCTCAAGCGGCAGGCGCAACGGAATCATCGAGGCCGTGCGCGCCCCCGCCTCTGCAGCAGCCGTCAGCACGCGCTCGATCTCATGCTCGGTCAGATAAGGGATGACCGGCGCCACCATCACCCGCACCGCCAACCCGACCGCTGCCAGCTCGCGGATCATCCGAAGCCGGGTCGCGGGCGCGGGCGCGCGCGGCTCCATCTGGCGCGACAGATCGGCATCGAGCGTGGTGACCGAGACCCCGACGACGATCTGGCGCCGCGTCGCCATTTCCCCGATGAGGTCGAGATCGCGCAGGATCGTCGCCCCGCGCGTGACGATGGTCAGCGGATGGTTCCAATCATGAAGCACCTGCAGGCAGCTGCGCATGATCGCGAATTTGGCCTCGATCGGCTGATATGGATCGGTGTTGGTGCCAAAAGCAATCGGCGCGATCTTGTAGCTTTTGCGCCCGATTTCGGCAGCAAGCAGCTGGGCCGCATTGGGCTTGGCCGTGATCCGCGTTTCGAAATCGAGCCCCGGAGACAGGCCAAGATAGGCATGGCTTGGCCGCGCGAAGCAATAGATGCAGCCGTGTTCGCAGCCGCGATAGGGATTGACCGAGCGGTCGAAGGGAATGTCCGGCGACTGGTTGCGCGCAATGATCGAGCGCGCCAGTTCCGTCGTGACCTCGGTGCGCAACAGCCGCTCCTCCTCGGGAATGTCCCAGCCATCGGATTCGCGTTCGCGCTGATAGGGCTCGAACCTTGCGGCCGGACGGCTGTCCGCGCCACGCGCCTTGCGGATTTCATCGGGGTTGGACGGAGGAAGCATAGCGGACCAGAAAGAACATATAGGGAACATTTAGCCCGAAACCGTCCGAAACCGCAATCCTTCTAACAATTTTAACGGGAACCGGCGGCGGTGCTCCGCCATTGGTCGAAGATGACGCAACGATATCAACGCGGCTCTTTCCACGCCGCCCGCAAATCCCCATATTACAAGGGATAGAGGAGAGATCAGAATGCCGCTGCCGCATTTCCTTCTGATGCTAGCCGCCGTCATCATCGCCGCTGCGGTGACGATCTGGGTCGCCCTTTCCGCCGGGCTGCCGCCTGCTGTCCTGGGGTTGATCGCGCTTTTGATCGCCGCCGCCGTGCATTTCACCCGCCGCGACAGCGGAGAAGACCGTCACCACCGCAACGGCCATTGACGCGTCGCCGTTGGCTCAGGGCATCCGCACGACAAACCCGCGTCAACGGAGGGAGCTAGGTTTATTGGCCTCGCCTGAATGGTCCGTTGTTTCCGGGCCTTATTGGCGCGATCGCCCTTAGTGGACAGTTGATCTTGTTGGCCTAGAAAACTCTCTGCTCGATCTCGCGCGGATCGGCCACCTCTACATGCCAAAACTCCACTGCGCCTTCAGGCAGGGTCGTCAGAACGCGCTCCAGATCCGCTTTGTTCGTATAGCGACGCAAGGACCAAGCTGTCGCCTCGATGGCATTGTCAGGTGTGAGGTTGTGGTTCTGCCTGACCTTCTTGACCTCCTGCACCAAGCTCGCACGATTTGCAAAAGGAAGCGGCGGGAGGTGAACCTGCCAGCCCGCAACGAAAACTGCGCGAGGAATTGCGGGGAGAACGGAAACGAAATCCAATCCCTGTTGGGCCGTCAGCCGCTTTCGAAAGACCTGCAAGACGCCGTCCATCGCGGTATAGGCCATGTTATCCGACGTGAGGCCCATGCGGTCCCTGAGATCATCAAGGATGGCCCGCCATTCCTTGGAAGCATGGCGATAGGTCCATGGCATCGGCATGATCGGCCCTCGCTCTCTTAGCTTTGACAGGTCCTTGAACCTGACGATCAGCGGCCGCTTTGGCTGCATCCCGGCTGGTCGGAGCTCTGAGATTGACGTTTCGAGCCTGTATCCGTCATCTCGATGTTACGCTATGGGCCAGAAGCAGAACAGAAGAGCATTTGAAAATGCGCATGATCGTTCTATTGGTGTCAGCAATACACGCGCGGACCGACCAAAGCCGTCAGCTTTCCAGTTCGACATCCCAGTAAAGATAATCGATCCAGCTTTCATGCAGGTGATTCGGTGGGAAGCGTCGGCCGGAGGCATGCATGTCCTCCGAGCTTGGACGGCGCGGTTGGCGGGCCAGATGCAGGCCGGAATTCTTCAGCGAGCGGTTCGCCTTGCGCAGATTGCAGGGTGAACAGGCCGCGACCACGTTTTCCCAGCTCGTCACCCCCCCGCGCGAGCGCGGCACGACATGGTCAAAGGTCAGATCGCCCTTGGCGCCGCAATATTGGCAGCAGAATTCGTCCCTCAGAAAAAGATTGAAGCGCGTGAATGCCACGCGCTTCTGGGGTTTGACGTAATCTTTGAGAACCACCACCGAGGGGATGCGTATCGCCTCCCTTTGGCTGCGCACGACCTCGTCATATTCCGCGATGATCGAGACCCGGTCGAGGAACACGGCCTTGACCGCCTCCTGCCAGGGCCAGAGCGACAACGGGTAATAGGACAGAGGCCGGAAATCCGCATTCAGGACCAGAGCTGGAAAATGCTTGAGTGCCGCCGGTTCGCGAACGAACTGTGTCCGGAAGTCGATCTGATCGTGCTGCGGCATTCTCATTGCTCCGTATCCTTGGCCGGAACCTGCCCTCTTGTCGGCCCACTATAAGTCGTGGGAAGCGGCTGACAAGTTCCGAGATGTAGGGTCGTTAACTGATTACCTCTAGGCTGTGACAGCGCCGTGACGCGCAGCGTCAGAGCAATCCCACGGCAGTCTTACTGCGGTTTTAGTGCGGCGTCGCCACCTTCATCAGCACCAGCCCCGAAATGATCAGTGCCGCTGCCAGCAGGCGCATCGCCGTTGCGGGCTCATGCATCCACAAAATTCCGATCACAAAGGAGCCAATCGCGCCGATGCCGGTCCAGATCGTATAGGCGGTGCCAAGCGGCAAGGTGCGCATCGCGAGCGCCAGAAACCAGATGCTGATCGCCATGCCGACTGCGGTGACAACGGTCGGCCAGAGCTTTGAGAATCCATTCGATTCCTTCATCGCCACTGCCCAGATCACTTCACAGACCCCGGCTATCAGTAGGTAAATCCACGCCATTGTTTGCTCCCTATCGTGCATCGAACCCGCGCAGATTGATTGTTGAGACGGATCGGGTCAATCTCGGCTGTGCAGATAGATCTTTGGTGGCGCAGATGGTGACGGCTCCTTCCTTGATCGGCCCGCTCGAGATCGCGCTTTATGCCGAGGATCTCGAGGCGGCGGCGGCTTTCTGGACCGGGGTCATGGGACTTGCGGAAATCTCGCGGCAGCCCGGTCGTCACGTTTTCTTGAAGATCGGCGCGCAGGTTCTGCTGATTTTCAACCCGCTTGCGACCGCGCACCCGCCCTCTGCCGAATCCCGTCTGCCGGTTCCGGCCCATGGCGCAACCGGGTCGGGGCATTTCTGCTTGGCGGTCCGGCCCGAGGATCTGGACCCTTGGCGCCAGCATCTCGAAACATCTGGGGTCGAAATCGAGGCCGATTTCATCTGGCCTCAAGGCGGGCGGTCGATCTATTTCCGCGATCCTGCCGGAAATTCCATCGAATTGGCCGACCCCGCCATCTGGCCGCAACTGCGTTGACCAGAAACAAAAAAGGCAGCCACCAGAGGGGCTGCCTTCGGAAGAGGTCGTCAGCGACGGGCCTTCTGGGCGACGGCTTCGGCTTTCGCCGGCACCGGCCGGGCAGCTTTCGCAATCATCAGGCTCAGCGGGATCAATGCGAGCGCGGTCATCCAGATCAGGTCCATGAGGCATCCTCCGTCTATCTATCTGTCAAGGTAACCACCTGACCGGCGGGTTCAAGCCCCCAATTTGTCCTTAATGAAGCCAAGCGCCCGGCCAAGCCCATCCGGCGAGATCCCGTGCGGCGTGCCGCGCATGACATAGGTCTCGACCTCGAAGCCCGCCGCTTTGAGCGCCTCGGCCGCAAGCCCCATATCGGCGAAAGGCACCATCGGGTCCTGATCGCCGTGCAGCAGCAGAACCGGCGGCTTTACCCGTGCCTCGGCGGCCAAGGCCTCGGGCGCGAGCAGCCGCCCCGAGAAGCCGACGATCCCGGCCACCGCCGTGTCGCGGCGCGGCGCGACATGCAGCGACATCATCGTGCCTTGCGAAAACCCAAGCAGCACCAACCGGTCGGGCGTCACCCCCTCGTCGACCAGAACCTTGTCGAGAAAGGCGTTGATATCCGCGATCGAGAGCGCCATCGAGGCGCGCGCCTGCTCTTCGGACGAGCCGTCGAGCCAGGGGATCGGGAACCACTGATAGCCCATCGGATTGTTCACGCACCGCTCGGTCGCATCGGGCGCATAGAAGGCGGTTTGCGGCAGATGCGGCGCCAAAGGATCGGCAAGGCCCAGCAGATCGGCGCCATCCGCGCCATAGCCATGCAGGAAGACGACGACGGAGGTCGCCTGTTTGGGGCCCTTGCGGCCAGAGTTCAACGCACGCGCCATGTTTTCCTCACGTTAGCGGACGCCTTCGCGTCCCTTGATCTGTCTGTAATAGGACCAGAGCACCCGGGCGGCAACCGAACGCCAGGGCCGCCAGGGCGTGGCGAGCTCGGTCAAAGCCTTGGGCCCCGGACGCGCGGGCAGCTCGTAAAGCACCCGCGCAGCCTCAGCGAGCGCGAGATCGCCCGCCGCGAAAGCATCGGCGCGACCGAGCGCGAATTTCAGATAGATATCCGCAGTCCAGCGCCCGATCCCCGGCAAGGCGGTCAGTTGCGCAATGACCTCCTCATCGGGCAGATCGCGCAAAGCGCCCCAGTCGAGCCGCGCCTCGGCGATGCCGCGCAGATATTTCTGCTTTGGCCGCGACAGGCCGACCAAGCGAAGATCCTCATCGCTGGCCGCGCGCAAGGCGGCCTCAGTCTCGAGCCCCGCCGCAGCCATCCGCCCGGCAATCGCCGCCGCCGCCGCGGTCGAGATCTGCTGCGAGATCACCGCATCGAGGATCGCGGGAAAGCCATCGGCGCGCCGGCGCAACGGCAGCGGCCCGACCGCGGGGATGATCCGCGCCATGACCGGGCAGACCCCGGCCAGAAAGGCCGAGCCCTCGGCCAGATCCGCCTCTGTCTCGATCCGGCGCAATCAGACCTCGTTGTCGATGCCGGTCGCAGGACGTTCGGCCAGCAGACGGGCCTCCTCCTTCAACCGGGTTTCGAACGCATTCGAGATATGTTGGCGCAAGGCCGCTTCCGCCGCCTGCGCATCCCCGGTCGCAATCGCATCGACAAGGGCCTTGTGTTCTTCGAGCGCGCGCGCGCCCCGCCCTTCCGCGGCCAGCGTCGTCTTTGCCATCAGCGCCATGCTGCGGTGCACAAGATCGAGCTGCTGGACAAGATAGCGGTTGTGCGAGGCGAGATGGATCTGGTGATGGAACCGGCGGTTGGCGCGGGCCAAAGCCTGCGGATCGTTGATAATGGCGTGATCGTCCTCGACCATGGCCTTCAGCACCCGGATCTCTTCGGGCGTCGCATGGCGTGCCGCCAGCCGCGCGGCCAAAGCCTCGAGCTCGGAGCGCACGGTGTAAAGCTCGGCCAGCTGGTTGTGATCCAGCGTCGCCACGATCAGCGAGCGGCCGTCACGCTTGAGCATCGCCTGCGTTTCAAGCCGCTGCAACGCCTCGCGCACCGGGGTTCGCGAGACGCCGAACCGCTCGGCCAGCTCGGATTCGACCAGCCGGTCGCCGGGACGGAAGGAACCATTGTCAATGGCGGTGAGGATAAGGGAATATGCGTCTTTCATGGCCGCGACGATCTGTCTTTGACAGGAAGATTGCAAGCGGTCTGCCGCCAGTTTAGTCACAGGGGATGACCTTCTCTCATGTGACCACCTGGATCTTTGATCTCGACAATACGCTCTATGCGCCGGAAGTGCAGCTTTTTGCACAGATCGAGACGCGCATGGTCGAATATGTCATGCGCACTCTGGGCGTCGATGCCGCCGAGGCGGGCCGTCTGCGCCAGCACTATTGGCGCGAACATGGCACCACGCTGGCCGGGCTAATGGCCGAGCATGGCATCGACCCGCTGCCCTATCTGCGCGAGGTCCATGACATCGACTTTTCCGAGCTGCGCCCCGATCCCGAGCTCGCCGCCGCGATCACCGCTTTGCCCGGGCGCAAGATCATCCACACCAATGGCGATTCCCTTTACGCAAGCCGCGTCCTCGCCCATCGCGGGCTCGAGATCTTCGACGCGATCTTCGGCGTCGAGGAAGTCGGCTTCCATCCCAAACCGGATGCGGGCGCCTATCAGGCGGTGATTGCCGCGCAGGGCTTTGACCCGGCCACCGCCGCGATGTTTGAAGACGATCCGCGCAACCTTCTGGTGCCCGATCAGCTGGGGATGCGCACGGTTCTGGTCGGCTCGGGCCGTCATGGCCCCGATCTTTTGGGATTTGATCGAGATCATGGACGCCATGTCCAGTTCCAGACCATGGATCTGACGAGCTTCCTGCGAGATCTGCCCCGCTAAGGGCCGCTTTCGCTGCGATCTATAGGAAATGAGGACTGAGATGAGCCATACCGCCCAAACCACCGCAGAACAACGCGCCGAAGCCAAGGCCGAGAACCAGCTTGCCGCGCGCATCCTGATCGGGGTGGCGCTGCTCGTGGTCGCTCTGGCCGGGGCGATTGCAATCTGGGGCCTGCCCGCGCTCACCATGTTCGGTCTTTTCGCCACGGCGACGATCCTGCTCTTGCTTGTGGCCTATGCGGCGGGGTTCTAGACTGCCCGCCTGACCCTGCCGGATCGGGCGCCCAAGCGGAGCGCCCGGCTGGCACAGAGCGAGAAGGTTGCCGCAATGGTGGATGAAAGCGTCGATATCCTGATCTCGGGCGGCGGCATTGCCGGTCTGACGGCGGCGGCGGCCTTTGGCGCGGCGGGTCATTCGGTGCTTTGCATCGACCCCGCGCCCCCGGTAACGGAAGAGAGCGCGGCGGGATCAGATTTGCGCTCGACGGCCTTTTTGCAGCCCTCGATCCGCGTCCTTGAGGGCGCGGGGCTGTGGGAGCGGCTTGCCCCCCATGCGACGCCCCTGCAGATCATGCGCATCGTCGATGCGGGCGGCGCGCGCGCCGAAGCGCGGCTCGTGCGCGAGTTCGACGCGGCCGAAATTTCCGACAAGCCCTTCGGCTGGAACCTCCAGAACTGGCTTTTGAAGCGCGAGATCGCGGCACGGATCGAGACCTTGCAGAATGTCCGCTTCCAACCCGGTGTCGGCACGGCGGGGCTGGTTGTGCGCGAGGATGCGGCGATCGTCAGCCTGACCAATGGCCAGCGCCTGCGCGCGAAACTGGTCGTCGGCGCGGATGGCCGCAATTCGCCGGTGCGCGAGGCCTTGGGGATCGGGGTGCGCACCATCCGCTATGGCCAGAAAGCCCTGGCGTTCGCCGTGACCCATGACCGCCCGCATGAGAATATCTCGACCGAGGTGCATCGCTCGGGCGGGCCCTTCACGCTGGTTCCCCTGCCCGACCGCGAGGGCAAGCATTCCTCGGCGGTGGTCTGGCTGGAACGCGGCCCGGAAATCCAGCGCCTCGCCGCTTTGCCGCGCGAGGATTTCGCGGTCGAGATGAACCGCCGCTCGGCCGGCGTTCTGGGGCTTTTGACGCAGGCGACACGGGTGACCGTCTGGCCGATCATCAGCCAGATCGCCGATGCTTATACCGGCCCCCGCACCGCGCTGATTGCCGAGGCCGCCCATGTCGTGCCCCCAATCGGTGCGCAGGGGCTGAACATGAGCCTTGCCGATCTGACCGCGCTGGTCGAGCTCTCGCGCGACGATCCGGGCTCGCGCGAAAGCCTTGACGCCTATGCACAACGACGCCGCCCCGAGGCTTTGGCGCGGCTGATGGGAATTGACGCGCTGAACCGCGTCAGCATGGCCACACCCCGCCCGCTGCGTGACCTGCGCGCGGCGGTGCTGGGCTCGCTTTACGCCAGCGGTCCGGTGCGGCGTCTGATGATGAAGGCGGGGCTTGGCGCGCAGTAACCGCGCCCAGCACACCATCTTGCGAGACGCTCCCCAAGCTGCCATGAACCTCTGATGGCAAAATCAGTTACAGCTTTCACCTGCACCGCCTGTGGTGCCACCCATCGCAAATGGTCGGGCCGTTGCGAGGCCTGCGGCGAGTGGAACACGATCATCGAAGAGGCGCCCTTGAGCCAAGGCCCCGGGCGGGGGCTGGGCGCGGTGCGCGGCAAGCCGGTCCCGCTTTCAGGCCTCTCGACCCTTGAAGCGCCGCCGCCGCGCGCCTGTTCGGGCATGACGGAATTCGACCGAGTGCTCGGCGGCGGTGTTGTGCCGGGCTCGGCCATTCTGGTCGGCGGCGATCCCGGGATCGGGAAATCGACGCTTCTGCTGCAAGCCACTGCCGCCCTCGCCCGCAATGGTCAGAATGCGATCTATCTGTCGGGCGAAGAGGCGAGCGCGCAGGTGCGTCTGCGCGCGCAGCGCCTTGGCCTCTCGGATGCGCCGGTGCGGCTGGGCGCGGAAACCGCGCTTCGCAATATCCTGACGACACTCGACGCGGAAAAGCCCGATGTCGCGGTGATCGATTCAATCCAGACGCTGTGGTCGGACACGGTCGAGGCAGCGCCGGGTTCGGTCTCTCAGGTTCGCTCGGCGGCGCATGAACTGGTGACCTTCGCCAAACGCTCGGGCACGGCGATCATTCTGGTCGGCCATGTCACCAAGGAAGGCCAGATCGCGGGCCCGCGCGTCGTCGAACATATGGTCGATACCGTCATCTATTTCGAAGGCGAGCGCGGCCATCAGTTCCGCATCCTGCGCGCGGTCAAGAACCGCTTCGGCCCCGCCGACGAGATCGGCGTCTTCGAGATGACCGGCGGCGGTCTGGCCGAGGTCACAAACCCCTCGGCGCTGTTTTTGTCCGAGCGCGGCCAGCCCGTGCCCGGCAGCGCGGTTTTTGCCGGGATCGAGGGCACGCGCCCGGTCCTGACCGAAATTCAGGCGCTTGTTGCGCCATCGACACTGGCAAGTCCGCGCCGAACTGTGGTCGGGCTCGACTCGGGGCGGGTCTCGACCATCCTCGCCGTGCTTGAGGCGCGCTGCGCCATTCCCTTCGCCGGTCTTGACGTTTTTCTCAACGTGGCCGGGGGGATGCGCGTGAACGAGCCTGCCGCCGATCTCGCCATCGCCGCCGCCCTTCTAAGCGCACGCGAAGACATCGCGCTGCCTCCCGAAGCCGTGATTTTCGGCGAAATTTCCCTCTCGGGGGCGCTTCGTCCGGTCGCTCAGGCCGAAAACAGGTTGAAAGAAGCCCAAAAACTTGGTTTTTCACGGGCGATCTTGCCCGAGGCGCAAAAAGTCGAGGGCATGGCGGGGATGCGGATCGACCGGATCTCCGATCTGACAGGTTTTGTGGGCGAGACCTTCGGCGCCGGCTGAAGCTCACCACCAACGCAGGTCTATCCTGCAAAGGGCGGTAATATGGACGGATTCACGATTATCGACGGCGTCGTCGCTGCTGTCATCATCCTCTCGGCGATTCTGGCCTATGCCCGCGGCTTCGTGCGCGAATCGCTGGCCATTCTGGGATGGATCGCGGCGGCGGTGCTGGCCTTCATCTTTGCCCCGACCGTGCGCCCGATGGTCGCTCAGGTGCCGGGCCTGAACAAGTTTCTCGCCGATAGCTGCGAATTGGCCACGATTGCGGGCTTTGCCGTAGTCTTTGCCATTGCGCTGGTGATCTTCTCGGTGATCACGCCGCTGTTTTCCTCGGTCGTCCAGCGCTCGGCGCTTGGCGGGGTCGATCAGGGCGTGGGCTTTCTCTTCGGCGTGGCGCGCGGCGTCCTTTTGGTCGCGGTGGCCTTCATCGTCTATGACCGCGTCGCCACCCCGGTCGCCATGGTCGACAGCTCGCGCTCGGCACAGGTCTTCCACCGCGTGACCAGCCAGATGGATCAGCAGATCCCGCAAGACGCGCCCGGCTGGATCGTGAACCGCTACGAGCAGATGGTGCGGACCTGCGGCACGACCGGCACCACCGTGACGCCCTCGACCGCCACGCCCGCGTCGACGCAAACCCCGGCACAAACCCCGGCGGGCGAGACCGCTCCGGCGACCACCTGATCCTTCAAGACGATCAGGTGACAAATTATTCGCCCCGCCTGCTCGGCGGGGCGTGACTTTTTCAGGGGGAGCGCCTAAATAGGCCGCAGCCCCAAGCCCCAAGTTACAGGACCCAGACGGTGATGATGCAGCCATTCCTTGCCCATCCCTTTGATTCCGATCGCCTTCACGAGGAATGCGGAATCTTCGGTGTGATCGGGGTCGCCGATGCGGCCAATTTCGTGGCGCTTGGGCTTCATGCCTTGCAGCACCGCGGCCAGGAAGCGGGAGGGATCATCTCGCATGATCCGGGAACCGGCTTCAACTCTGCCCATCGCTTCGGCTATGTGCGCGACAATTTCACCAAGCAATCGACGATGGAGACCCTGCCGGGTCCCTTGGCCATCGGTCACGTCCGCTATTCGACCGCCGGCACCAAGGCCGCGCCGGCGATCCGCGACGTTCAGCCCTTCTTCGGCGAATTCGCCATGGGCGGCTGCGCGATTGCTCATAACGGCAATATCACCAATGCCGATGCGCTGCGCCGCGAGCTGATCGAGCGTGGCTCGATCTTCCAGTCCTCGTCGGATTCGGAATGCATCATCCATCTGATGGCGCGCTCGATCCAGCGCAATATCCCCGAACGGATGAAGGATGCTTTGCGCCGCATCGAAGGCGCCTTCTCGGTCATCGCCATGACCCGGACCAAGCTCATCGGCGTGCGCGATCCTCTGGGCGTGCGCCCGCTGGTCATGGGCCGTCTGTCGGACGGGGCCTATGTGCTGGCCTCGGAAACCTGTGCGCTTGACATCGTCGGCGCCGAGCTGGTGCGTGAGATCGAGCCCGGTGAAATGGTCGTCATTTCGAAGGGCGAGGTCGAAAGCTCGCGCCCCTTCGGTCCCTCGACCGGCCGCTTCTGCATCTTCGAACATGTCTATTTCTCGCGCCCGGATTCGATCATCGGCGGCCGTTCGGTCTATGAGACCCGCCGTCAGATCGGCGTCGAGCTCGCGCGCGAAGCCCCGGTCGAGGCCGATCTGGTTTGCCCGGTTCCCGACAGCGGCACGCCCGCGGCGATCGGCTATGCCCATGAAAGCGGCATCCCTTTCGGCATGGGCATCATCCGCAACCAATATGTCGGCCGGACCTTCATTGAGCCGACCGAGCAGATCCGCAATATGGGCGTGCGTCTGAAGCTCAACGTCAACCGCGCGCTGGTCAAGGGCAAGCGCGTCGTGCTGGTCGATGACTCGGTGGTGCGTGGCACGACCTCGCGCAAGATCAAGGACATGATCCTTGATGCAGGCGCGAAGGAGGTCCATTTCCGGATCGCCTCCCCGCCGACAGCATGGCCGTGCTTCTATGGCGTTGATACGCCCGAGCGCAGCAAGCTTCTGGCCGCGAATATGTCGACCGAGGAAATGCGCGACTGGATCGGCGTTGACAGCCTCTCCTTCGTGTCGCTGGACGGGCTTTACCGCGCGGCGGGCGAGGCTCAGGGCCGCAACAATTCGCGCCCGCAATATTGCGACGCCTGCTTCTCGGGCGATTATCCGGTCGCGCCTTTCGACCAATTGCAGCGCGGCTTCCATATGAAACCGGGCTCGGAAACCGCATCGGCGACCGATCACGCGGCGGAATAGGCCCTTCGGAGCCACGCCTGCCAAAGCAAAAGGCCGCCCCATTGGGCGGCCTTTGTCGTTCGGGCTGCGCGTCAGTCCGGGCCGCGCCCTTCAGCTTTTGCCGATCTGATCGGGCAGGATCACGATGAAACGGCTGCCCTTGCCCTTCTCGCTTTCGATCTTCAGCCGCCCGCGATGGCGGTTCACGATATGTTTAACGATCGCGAGGCCCAGCCCGGTGCCGCCCTGTTCGCGCGAGCGATGGGTGTCGACACGGTAGAAGCGTTCGGTCAAGCGCGGCAGATGTTCAGGAGCGATGCCCTCGCCCTGATCGGCGACGGTGATCGCCCAAGCCGGGCCGCGCAGCACCGGCTCATGTTCGAGATAGGCAAAGCCGAGATGGACCGAGGCGTCCCTGCCCCCGTATTTCACCGCATTCTCGATGAGATTGTCGAAAACCTGCACGAGCTGATCGGCATCGCCCGCAACCGTCACTGGCTCGTCGGGCGGCGCAAGTTCGATCGTGACGCCTGCCGCATCCGCCGTCGGGCGCAGCGCCGCGATGACATTGCGCAAGAGCCCGGTCAGCTCGACGCTTTGCACCGGGCGGCGACGCTCTTCGGCCTCGACCCGGCTCAGCGACAAAAGATCGCCGACCAGCCGGTTCATCCGGCCCGCCTCGCGCTCCATGATGCCGAGAAAACGGTCGCGCGCATTGGCGTCGTTCTTGGCCGGGCCGCGCAGGGTCTCGATAAAGCCCATGAGCGCGGTCAGCGGCGTGCGCAGCTCATGGCTGACATTGGCGACGAAATCGCGACGCATCTGCTCGGCGCGCTCAAGGCTCGAGCGATCCTCGAAGGCCAGAGCCGCGCCGCGCCCGCCCGCCACCGAAAGGGGCGTCACCCGCACCTCAACGGTCAGATCGCGGCCCTGCACCGTGAAGGTCGCGGTCAGGGATTGCTGAGACACGCCCAGCAGGACCCGTTCGAGCGCCTCGTTGATGCCGGGATGGCGCAGGACGGTCACGAAGGGCCGCCCGACGATGGCCTCGCCGAACAGGGCGCGCGCTTCGGCATTGGCCAGGACCAGACGGCTCTGGCGGTCGACGACCAGCATGGCCGCCGGAACCGCCTCGATCAGCATATCGCCATCCGGTCCGCTCATGCGACGGGCTTTGCCCCGGCGCGGAAGCGCGCGGCATTGGCGCGGTATTTCTCGGCCGATTTGATCAGCTTGGCACGGGCCTCGCCGTCAAGCTCGCGCACCACCTTGCCCGGAGCGCCCATGACGAGCGCGCCCGGCGAGATCTCCTTGCCCTCGGCGACCAGCGCGCCCGCGCCGATCAGCGCCCCCGCCCCGATCTTCGCGCCGTTGAGGATGATCGCGCCCATGCCGATCAGCGCGCCGTCGCCAATCGTGCAGCCATGCAGGATGGCGCGGTGGCCGACGGTGACATTCTCGCCCACGGTCAGCGGATAGCCCGGGTCGGTGTGGAGCACGCAAAGTTCCTGCACATTCGAGCTTTTGCCGATGCGGATCTCTTCATTGTCGCCGCGCAGAACCGCGCCATACCAGATATTCGCCCCCTCCTCGAGCACGACCTTGCCGATCACCTGCGCATCGGGCGCAACCCAGGCCTCTGCCGCGATTTCGGGCGCAATGCCCTCGAGTTCCCAGATCATCTGCCAATCTCCTCATCCATCAATCCGCGCACGAACCGGCCGAGCCCGGTCTGGCGTTCCCGGCGCAGTCTTTCAGCCGTGAGGATGGTCTTCAACTGCTCAGTGCTCTGGTCGAGATCTTCATTGACCAGCACATAGTCATATTCCGCCCAGTGGCTGATCTCGTTCAGGCTTTTCTGCATCCGCCCGCGAATGACCTCGGCAGAATCCTGCCCGCGCGAGACCAGACGGCGCTCGAGCTCGACGAGGCTCGGCGGCAGGATGAAGATCGAGATCACCTGAGCGCCAAGCGCCGAGGCGCGGATCTGCTGGCCCCCCTGCCAATCGACATCGAACAAGGTGTCGCGGCCCTCGCGCATCGCGGCCTCGATCGGGGTCTTGGGCGAGCCATAGTAATTGCCGAAGACCTCGGCATGTTCCAGCATCTCGCCCTGATCGACCATCGTGCGGAACTCTTCGATCGAGCGGAAATAATAATGCTCGCCATCGACCTCGCCCGGACGCGGGCTGCGCGTCGTCGCCGAGACCGAAAAGCGCAGCGCCGGGTCCCATTCCATCAACCGCCGCGCCAGCGTCGATTTGCCCGCGCCCGAAGGTGAGGACAGGATGATGAGAAGTCCGCTGCGTTCCATAAAAATCCCCTGTATCTTCCGCCCCTCAATGCGCATCCCCCGCTCCGGGGTCAAGCCTTGCGCCACGCCAAAGGCGCGGTTTGGCCTGCTGCTTAACCAATCCTGAAACAAAGCAATCGCTTGGGGGATCGAAATCCGGTATTGAACAGTTGTGACCTGTAGTTGTTCAGGTTTTCGAGTTCTCATATGTCAAAAGATCAAGATGATGATCACATCAGGCCGGTAACCATGGCACAGGAAACGACGCCCGCGTCGGCTCCGACGATGGGCGAGGTCGTGCAGCTTATCGACTTCGATCCCATTCGGCCGGGCCAGATTATCATTGAGCTCAGGGCCTATTGGGAAAGCCTGCGCAAGGGTCGCGCCATTCCAGAGCGCTCGGATGTCGAGCCGCGCGGCATCCGCAATGCGCTGGATTACGCCTTCATTCTCGAAAGGATCGCGCCGGGCGCGGCGCGGTTCCGGCTGGCCGGAAAGCATCTGATCGACCTCATGGGCATGGAAGTGCGCGGGATGCCGTTCTGCTCGCTGCTCGACCCAAGCTCGCGCGGGCGGCTGTCGGATGTGCTGGAAAGCGTGTTCAAGGCGCCGCAGGTTGCCGAGATCCGGCTGGATTCGCCGGGTGGCTACGGCCGTCCGCCGCTGACCGCGCGGATGCTGATCCTGCCGCTGCGCTCGGATCTGGGCGATGTGACGCGCGCGCTTGGCTGCATTATCTCCGAGGGCGAAATCGGCCGCACCCCGCGCCGTTTCGACATCGTCTCGGATGAGGTGGTGCCGGTCATTCCCGGCGCGCTGGCCCTTGACCCCTCGCCCTCGGCAGCCGGCTTCAATGAGCAGCCCTCGCCTTGGCGCGCTCCGCCTCTGGCCGCTCCCGCGCCCGTGCCGGTCGGGGCTGCACAAACCCCCGAGGCGCGGCGCGCACGGTTTCGCATCGTGCACGAAACCCCTGAACGTCCGAAGGATTAAGTCAATAAAAAACGCCGCAACCCAGAAGGTTACGGCGTTTTATTTAAGTTATTTCGAGCTCAGCTCGCTTTGGCTTGGCGGGCTTCTTCCAGACGACGGCCGCGCAGTTCCTCGGCGACGAGGAAGGCAAGCTCCAGCGACTGGCTGGCGTTCAGGCGCGGATCGCAAGCGGTGTGGTAACGCGAGGAGAGATCCTCATCGGTCACCGCACGCACGCCACCGGTGCATTCGGTCACATCCTGGCCGGTCATCTCGAAATGGACGCCGCCCGGGATCGTGCCCTCAGCCTGATGGACCGAGAAGAATTCGCGCACTTCACGCAGCACGGAATCGAACGGACGGGTCTTGTAGCCCGAGGCCGATTTGATCGTGTTGCCATGCATCGGGTCGCAAGACCAGACGACCTGCGCGCCCTCTTCCTGCACCGTCTTGATCAGACGCGGCAGGTGGTCGCCAACCGTGCCCGCGCCAAAGCGCGCGATCAGGGTCAGGCGGCCGGGCTCGTTGGCCGGGTTCAGTTTCGCCATCAGCACTTTCAGATCCTCGGCCGTGGTCGAGGGACCGCATTTCAGGCCGATCGGGTTCTGCACGCCACGGCAGAATTCGACATGCGCACCGTCGGGCTGACGGGTGCGATCGCCGATCCAGATCATATGGCCCGAGCCCGCAACCGGCAGGCCGGTGGTCGAGTCGATGCGCGCCAGCGCCTCTTCATATTCCAGAAGCAGCGCCTCGTGGCTGGTGTAGAACTCGACCTGTGCGAGTTCATGAGCGGTTTCTCCGGTGACGCCCGCCGCTGCCATGAACGCCATAGCGTCGGAAATGCGGTCGGCGATGTCGCGGTACCGCGCCGCATCGGTCGCATCGGTGAAGTCCGAGATCCAGCTTTGCACGCGATGGATATCGGCATAGCCGCCGGTCGAAAACGCGCGCAGCAAGTTCAGCGAGGCCGAGGCCTGCGTGTAAGCCGCCAGCATGCGCTGGGGATCGGGCACGCGGGCTGCGGCGGTGAAGTCGAAGCCGTTGATGATGTCGCCGCGGTAGCTCGGCAGCTCGACGCCACCGATCACTTCGGTCCCCGCCGAGCGCGGTTTCGCGAATTGGCCCGCCATCCGGCCGACCTTCACCACAGGAAGCTGCGCGCCCCAGGTCAGCACGACCGCCATCTGCAGCATCACCTTGAAGGTGTCGCGGATGTTGTCGGCCGAGAATTCGCTGAAGCTTTCGGCGCAATCGCCCCCTTGCAGAAGGAAGGCGCGCCCTTGCGCCACGTCAGCCAGATGTGCGCGAAGGCGACGCGCCTCGCCCGCAAAAACCAGGGGAGGATATTTCGCAAGCTGTGCCTCGACGGCCTCGAGCGCTTGCGCGTCGGGATAATCGGGCATCTGCACGCGCGGCCGGTAACGCCAGCCACGCTTGTCCCATGCCGAAGTTGCGGTCGTGGAACTGCGATTGATCTCTGCCATGGTCTCGTCCTTCATGTTCAGGCCTGTACATATAGAGGCAGCTGCGGCAAAGGGAAAGCCTTGCGCGGACCTCGATTGCCTGTTCATCTCGCGCAAAGAGAAACGCGCGATAGCCATGTCTGACACAGCCCCCTTTGCGCCCGAATCCGGGTCCCCCTCCTCCGTTCTGCCGACAGAGCGCCCCCGGCGCTATGTTTTCCTGTTGCTCGAACGCTTTACGATGATTTCCTTCGCCGCGGCGATCGAGCCTTTGCGGCTGGCAAACCAGCTGTCGCGCAAGACCCACTACAGCTGGAAATTGGTCGGCGAAGGCTTTCGTGACGGGCATGGGATTGCGCGTTGCTCGAATGGCACGGCGCTGGCGATCGACAGCGGGCTCGAGGAAGGCTCGCGCGAGGATACGATCCTCGTTTGCGGCGGGCTGCATGTCGCCCAGGCCACCACGCGCCCGATCCTCGCCTGGCTGCGCCGCGAGGCGCGGCGGGGCGCGCGGATCGGGGCGCTTTGCACCGGGACCTGGACATTGGCCGAGGCCGGGCTGCTTCATGGGCGGCGCGCGACGATCCATTGGGAAAACCAGGACGGTCTGGCCGAGAAATTCCCCGATATCGAAATGATCCGCTCGGTCTTTGTCGAGGATGGCAATATCCTGACGGCGGCGGGCGGCACGGCGGCCATCGACCTGATGCTGCGCCAGATCTCGCGCGATCAGGGCTCGGATCTGGCGGCGCGGGTCGCAGATCAAATGATCCACACCTCGATCCGGACCGAGGACGACCATCAGCGCCTCTCGATCCCGACCCGGATCGGCGTGCGCCACCCCCGGCTCGCCACCATCGTCGCGCGGATGGAGGGCAATCTCGAGGATCCGATCAGCCCGGCCCAACTGGCCGCCGATGCCGGGATCTCGCCGCGCCAGCTCGAACGGCTGTTTGCGCGCTATCTTGGGCGTTCGCCCAAGCGCTATTACATGGAAATCCGGTTGGAACGCGCGCGCAATCTGCTGCTGCAAACCGATATGAGCGTCATCGAGATTGCGCTCGCCTGCGGCTTTGCCAGCGCCGCGCATTTCTCGAAATGCTACCGCGCGAGCTATGGCACCACGCCCTATCGCCAGCGCGGCACCCAAGAGCCCGCCGCGCTTTAAGCCGTGAACGGAGCGGAACGTCACGCTTATCAGACTTTTCTTTTAGACGCACCGCTTATAGCCTGAACTCCGGATAACATTCCGAACAGGGAGTTCTGAAATGAGAAAATTGCTTCTGGCGACGGCGGCCTGCATCATGGCTGCGGGTGTCGCCTCGGCCGAGGATGTCAAAATCGGCGTGTCCTTCGGCTTCACCGGGCCGCTGGAATCGATGTCGCCGAACATGCTGAAATCGGTCGAAATGGCCGCGAAAGAGATCTCGGACAGCGGCAAGTTCCTCGACGGCTCGAAAATCTCGATCGTCAAGGCCGACAGCACCTGCACCGATGCGGCCGCAGCCGTCGCGGGCGTCGAGCGCCTTGTGACCTCGGATCACGTCAAGGGCATCGTCGGCGGCATGTGCTCGGGCGAAACCATTGCCTCGCTTGAGAAAGTCGGCGTGCCGAATGGCGTCGTGATGATCTCGCCTTCAGCGACCTCGCCCGCGCTCTCGACCATCGACAGCAAAGGCTATTTCTACCGCACCTCGCCGTCGGATGCGCGTCAGGGCGATGTCATGGCCGATATCACGCTGGAGCACGGCATCAAATCGGTCGCGGTGACCTATACCAACAACGACTACGGCAAGGGTCTCGCCGACAGCTTCGTCAAAGCCTATGAAGCCAAAGGCGGCAAGGTCACGATCAACACCGCTCATGACGACGGCAAAGCCGATTATTCGGCCGAAGTCGCGGCGCTGGCCGCAGCGGGCGGCGATGCGCTGGTCGTGGCAGGCTATGTCGATCAGGGCGGCTCGGGCATCGTGCAGGGCGCGCTCGACACCGGCGCCTTCAGCACCTTCGTCTTCCCCGATGGCATGATCTCGCAGGTTCTGGTCACCAAATTCGGCAAGAGCCTTGAAACGTCCTTCGGTCAAAACCCCTCCGCCGAAGGCGAAGGCCATGACAAATTCATGGAAATGGCCAAGGCTGATGGCTTTGACGGCAGCTCGGCTTTCGCGGGCGAGACCTATGATGCGACCGCGCTGATCGCTCTGGCGATGCAGGCGGCGAAATCCTCGGATCCGAAAGTCTACAAAGACAAGATCATGGATATCGCCAATGCGCCGGGCGAAAAGATCTATGCGGGTGAGCTCGCCAAAGGTCTGGAGCTGCTGGCCGAAGGCAAGGACATCGACTATGTCGGCGCGACCTCGGTCGAGCTGCTGCCCCCCGGTGAAACCGCTGGCGTCTACCGCGAAGTAGACTTCAAGGGCGGCACCATGAATGTCGTCAAATACCGCTGATCAATGACAGGAAGGCCCGGCCAACGCCGGGCTTTCTTACATTAGATCAACGGCCAACAATAAGATCTTGCGAAAAAGCAAGGACTGGGGAGCGTCATGATCCAGGTCCATGACCTGCATAAGCACTTCGGTGGATTCCGCGCGGTGGACGGGGCCAGTCTCACGATCGAGACCGGCTCAATCACGGGGCTGATCGGCCCGAATGGCGCGGGAAAATCTACCCTTTTCAACGTAATCGCCGGAGTTCTTAAACCAACTTCCGGCAAAGTTCTCATGGATGGCGAAGACATCAGCGGCCTGCCGCCGCATGAGCTGTTTCACAAGGGGCTGCTGCGCACCTTCCAGCTGGCGCATGAGTTTTCCTCGATGACCGTGCGCGAGAACCTGATGATGGTCCCCGCCCAGCAAAGCGGCGAGACGCTGTGGAACACCTGGTTCCAGCGCGGCCGCATCCGCGCCGAAGAGCGTGCGATCCGCGAGAAAGCCGATGAGGTGCTGGACTTCCTGACCATCTCGCATGTCGCCGACGAAAAGGCAGGCAACCTATCAGGCGGGCAGAAAAAGCTGCTCGAGCTTGGCCGCACCATGATGGTCGATGCCAAGATCGTCTTCCTCGACGAGGTCGGCGCGGGCGTGAACCGCACGCTTCTGGGCACGATCGGCGATGCGATCGTGCGGCTGAACCGCGAGCGCGGCTATACGTTCTGCGTGATCGAGCACGATATGGATTTCATCGGCCGCCTTTGCGACCCGGTCATCGTCATGGCCGAGGGCAAGGTGCTGGCCAAGGGCTCGGCCCAGAACATCATGGAGAATGAGGCGGTGATCGAGGCCTATCTCGGCACCGGGCTCAAAAACAAAGTCGCGGCAGAGATCGAGGCCGAGCGCGCTCAGGGCGGAGGCCATGGCGCCCAGCCCGGGCTCGGCAAAGGGACCGGCAACGGCCCGGCGGGGGTTCCGGCATGACCCAAGCCTATCTCTCGGCCAGCCAGATGCGTGGTGGCTATGGCAAGGCCGATATCCTCAACGATTGCACGATCACGGTCGAGCGCGGTCAGATCGCGGTCATCGTCGGCCCGAATGGCGCGGGGAAATCCACCGCGATGAAGGCGGTCTTCGGCATGCTGAACCTGCGCGAAGGCGCGGTGCTGCTCGATGGCGAGGACATCACCCGGCTCTCGCCGCAAGAGCGCGTGCGCAAGGGCATGGGCTTCGTGCCCCAGACCCATAACATTTTCCCCTCGATGACCGTCGAGGAGAATCTCGAAATGGGCGCCTTCATCCGCGACGACGATTATCGCGAGACCATCGCGCAGGTCTATGAGCTCTTCCCCGCCGTCGCCGACAAGCGGCGCCAGAATGCGGGCGAGCTCTCGGGCGGGCAGCGCCAGCAGGTCGCGGTCGGACGCGCACTGATGACGCGGCCCTCGCTTCTGATGCTCGACGAGCCGACTGCGGGCGTCTCGCCCATCGTCATGGACGAGCTTTTCGACCGCATTATCGAGATCGCCCGCACCGGCATCTCGATCCTGATGGTCGAGCAGAATGCCCGTCAGGCGCTTGAGATCGCCGATATCGGCTATGTGCTGGTGCAAGGCACCAATCGCTATACGGATACAGGCAAGGCGCTGATGGCCGATCCAGATGTCCGCCGGACCTTCCTCGGAGGATAAGACATGGACATTCTCAACGCCGGTGTCGCCCTGCTGAATTTCGTGGTCATTCCCGCCGCCGCCTACGGCGCGCAGCTTGCGCTCGGCGCGCTTGGGGTGACGCTGATCTATGGGATCCTGCGCTTTTCCAACTTCGCCCATGGCGACACCATGGCCTTTGGCACCGCGATTTGCATCAAGGTGACGGCGGTTCTGGTCGCGCTTGGCATCTCGATCTATCCGCTGCCGGTGGCGCTTTTGGCCCTGCCCATCGCCATTGTCGCGACAGCCGCGCTGATGGTCGGCACTGACCGGCTGGTCTATCGCTTCTATCGCCGCAAGAAATCCGATCCGATCATCATGGTCATGGCCTCTGTCGGGGTGATGTTCGTGATGAACGGGCTCACGCGCATGTTCATCGGCGTGGACGAGATCCGCTTCGATGACGGCGCGCGCTTTGTGATTGATGTCGCGAGCTTTCGCGCCGCGACCGGGCTGCAAGAGGGCCTGTCGCTGCGCACGAGCCAGCTCATCACGCTGGTCGTGACCGCGATTGCCTGCTGGTTGCTCTTCCGCTTCCTGAACCGCACCAAAGCGGGCAAGTCGATGCGTGCCTATTCCGACAACGAGGATCTCGCGCTTCTGTCCGGCATCGACCCCGAGCGCGTCGTGCGCCTGACCTGGATCATCGCGGCGGCTTTGGCCACCACGGCGGGCGTGCTCTACGGGCTTGATAAAAGCTTCAAGGCCTTCAATTACTTCCAGATCCTGCTGCCGATCTTTGCCGCCGCCATCGTCGGCGGGCTTGGCAATCCGGTCGGCGCGGTTGCGGGCGGCTTCATCGTCGCCTTTTCCGAGGTTGCGCTGACCTATCCCTGGAAAAAGGTCGCGGGCTATCTGTTCCCAAGCTGGCAGCCCGACAGCCTGCTTCAGCTTCTGTCCACCGAATATAAATTCGCGGTGAGCTTCATCATTCTGATCGTGGTGCTGCTCTTCAGGCCAACCGGCCTCTTCCGCGGCAAATCTTTCTGAGGGGGTGAGCATGTCACAAACTCGTCAGGCCGATGCCTCGAGCCGCTGGCGCGCGCCGCTGGTCTTTCTGGTCATCCTCGTGCTCTTCGTGCTCGAAGGGACGACCCGCAATGCGCTGTTTTCAGGCAGCTGGAACACGGCGCTCGGCATCCTGAACATGGGGCTCATCTCGGCGGTGATGGCGCTTGGGGTGAATATGCAATGGGGCTATGCCGGGCTCTTTAACGCGGGTGTCGTCGGCTTCATCGCCATTGGCGGCGTGGCCCCGGTGCTGATCTCGACCAAGCCCGTCCCCGGCGCCTGGGCGGCTGGCGGCCCCGGGCTGATCCTCGCTTTCGCCATCGCGATTGCGACGATCTGGGCCGCGATGCTCGCCTGGAAACATCTCGGCCAACGCTGGCGCGGGCTTGCGGTGGCGGCGCTGCTGGTCGTGGGCTTTGTCCTCTATCGCCGCTTCTTTGACCCGGCGGTGACCGCAATCGAGGCCAATAACTCGGCCTCGGCGGGCAATATCGGCGGGCTGGGCCTGCCGGTTCTGCTGTCCTGGCCGGTCGGCGCGCTCTTTGCCGCGATTGCCGCTTGGGCGGTGGGCAAGGTCGCGCTTGGCCTGCGCTCGGATTATCTGGCGATTGCGACGCTTGGCATCGGCGAGATCATCTCGGCGGTGATGCGCAATGAGGAATGGCTGGCGCGTGGGGTCAAGAACGTAAGCGGCATTCCCCGCCCCGTGCCCTATGAGGTCGATCTGCAGGCCGATCCCTCCTTCGTCGCCCGTGCCGCCGAATTCGGGCTGGACCCGACGACGGCTTCGGCGATCTGGGTGAAGCTGCTTTATGCGGGCCTCTTCACGGTGGTTCTGCTGCTCCTGATCCTCGCGGCCCAGCTGGCGCTGAACTCGCCTTGGGGCCGGATGATGCGCGCGATCCGTGACAATGAGACTGCGGCCGAAGCCATGGGCAAAAACGTCACCCGCCGTCATTTGCAGATCTTCGTTATCGGCTCGGCGGTTATCGGCTTGGGCGGCGCGATGATGATCACGCAAGACGGGCTGATGAGCCCCGGCGGCTATGCGCCCTTGCGCTATACCTTCCTGATCTGGGTGATGGTGATCGTCGGCGGCTCTGGCAACAATTGGGGCGCGGTTCTGGGCGCGATCCTGATCTGGTTTCTCTGGGTCAAAGCCGAGGTCTGGGGTCCGGAGTTGATGGCCGGTTTCACCTCGCTGCTGCCCGAGGGCAATCTGAGCCAGACCCTGATGGAACGCGCGCCGCATATGCGCTTCATCGCCATGGGACTGGTGCTGCTGCTGGTCCTGCGCTTTGCCCCACGCGGGCTGGTGCCGGAGAAATAGGGCGGATTTGACGCGGGAGTTCGACGCGGGGGCTCTGCCCCCGCACCCCCGGGATATTTCAGCATGAAAGACGAAGAAGGGGCCGCATCGGGCCCCTTTTTCATTCTGCTTCGAGGTCGAGGCGAGAGAGATTGCCGTCGAGGACGCGGCGTAGGACCGCGGGGTAGAGCCGGTGTTCCTGCTTGAGAACGCGCGCGGCGAGGGTTTCGGCGGTGTCCTCTGGCTGGATCCGGACGCGGGCCTGACCGAGGATCGGCCCGGCGTCGAGTTCGGGCGTGACCAGATGGACGGAGGCGCCGGCCTCGGCATCGCCCGCGTCGAGGGCGCGTTGATGGGTATGAAGGCCCGGATACTTCGGCAAAAGCGAGGGGTGGATATTGAGCATCCTGCCCTCGAAGCGGCTGACAAAGCCCGGCGTCAGGATGCGCATAAAGCCCGCAAGGCACAGCAGATCGGGCTGGGCGGCATCAAGGCGCGCGAAAAGCGCCTCTTCGAAGGCCGCGCGGTCGCCGTTGAAGGGACGGTGATCGACGGCGAAGCTCGGGACGCCCAGGGCTTCGGCGCGCGCGAGCCCTGTCGCGGTCGGGTCGTTCGAGCCGACCAGAACGGCGCGGGCGGGATGGTCGCCCACCATGCTTTCGACGAGGCGGATCATGTTCGATCCGCCTCCCGAGATCAGGATGGCAATGCGTTTCACCGCAGGCGTCCAGAGTAGCGCACGCCCTCGCCCGGAACGACCGCGCCAAGACGCGCGGTGGTTTCGCCTGCGGCTTGCAGCAGCGTCTCGATCTCTGCGGCGCGGGTCGCCTCTACCGCGAGGATCATGCCGATGCCGGAGTTGAAGGTCTTGAGCATCTCGGCCTCGGCGATATTGCCCGCCTCGGCCAGCCAATCGAAGACCGCAGGCAGGGTCCAGCTGTCGAGATCGACCTCGGCGCCGAGGCCCTTGGGCAGCACCCGCGGCAGGTTTTCGGTGATGCCGCCGCCGGTGATATGGGCAGCCGCGTGAACGCCGCCCGCGCGGATCGCTTCGAGCACCGGGCGGACGTAAAGCCGCGTCGGCGTGAGCAGCGCCTGTCCGAGCGTGCCGGGTGCGAAGGGCGCGGGATCTTTCCAGCCAAGCCCGGCCTTTTCGGCGACGCGGCGCACCAGCGAGAAGCCGTTCGAGTGGACGCCGTCCGAGAGAAGACCGATCAGCACATCGCCGTCGCGGACATCGCGCGGCAGCGCCGTGCCACGCTCGAGCGCGCCGACGGCAAAGCCCGCAAGGTCGAAATCGCCGGCGTGATACATGCCCGGCATCTCTGCCGTCTCACCGCCGATCAGTGCAGTGCCCGAGCGGCGGCAGCCCTCGGCGATGCCATTGATCACCCGCGCGGCCTCATCGACCGAGAGCTTGCCGGTCGCGAAATAGTCGAGGAAGAAAAGCGGCTCGCCGCCCTGACAGACGAGATCGTTGACGCACATGGCAACAAGGTCGATGCCGACGCCGTCAAGCTCGCCCGTGTCGATGGCGATGCGGAGCTTCGTGCCGACGCCATCGGTCGCAGCGACCAGCACCGGATCCTGATAGCCCGCAGCGCGCGGATCAAAGAGCGCGCCGAAACCGCCCAGGCCCTCCATCACGCCCGTGCGGCGGGTGGCCGCGGCGGCGGGTTTGATGCGCTCGACCAGCGCATTGCCTGCGTCAATATCGACCCCTGCTTCGGCATAGGACATGCCGGTTTTGACTTCGCTCATCATCGCCCCCTGATTTCGCCAGCGTCAGCTGATCCGATAGCGAAAGCCCCGCTCTGGCGCAATGGACCCGGCACGAAAGGCACGGTTTTGACGGCATCATCGCCGGTTTCGCGCGGAATTGGCTTTTATGCGCCATCTTTGCTTGACCGCGGCGAAAGAACACGCACATAACCTTATCGTGACCGAGATGCGGGGGCCTGTAGCTCAATGGTCAGAGCAGGGCGCTCATAACGCCTTGGTTGGGGGTTCAAGTCCCTCCGGGCCTACCATCCCTCCTGCTTCATCACATGAATTCAATCCATTAAGCACAATATGTCCCAAGCGTGAACCGCTGATGGGCCAGCTTTTGCGCCGAAAGCGAATCGGCTGCTGCGACCGTCCATAGGACCCGTGAGCCGGTGCCGCTTGGTCGGCCTCATGTCGCGACCGGCAACAGCTTTGTCGCGCCGCAGGTCGGGCCCCGGCCAGAATATTGCCAAAGATCCGGCCATCGCATACCAATCGCGCTTATGGAGAAGAAGCAAAATCCCCCCGTGCTCCGGACGATCCTGCTGCGGCTGATGGCGACGGCGGGGGTGAGTGCTGCGGTCCTGCTCAGCTGGTGGTGGAAGATCGAAGATGCGCGGGCCCCCAAGGTGCTGCCGACGGCGGCGCTCAACCAGCCGGTCGATCTTGGGCGGAGCCTCTTCACGCCCCAGCGCGTGACGCTCGAACGCGGTGCGACGGATCAGATCATGCTGACGGCCGTGATCGAGAACGTCACCGGCGCGAGCCAATCTTCGGTTTTTGGCCTGCCCGCAAAGCCGCCTGAGCTGATCCTTGATGGCAAAGGTGTGCCGCCCGCCGAGATCATTTTGCTGCGCGATCACGCTCCGCTGGCGCAGATCGAACCAAGGATGCCCGAGGAAATTGCGCTGATCTGGCCGCTGCCCGCGGGACAGGTCCCAAGCGAGATCCGGTTTGGCTTTTCGAAAGAACGCTTCAAACTCAGGGACAATCTCTACGGCCAATCGAGTTGGCTTGGCGCCGCACCCACTGCCATCCTGACGGCGACTCCCGAGATCCTGCCATGATCGGCGCGGGTCGGGTTCTGGCCTGCCTGTGCAGCGCCGCGCTTCTTGGCGGGATGATGCTGACCGAGCCCGATTACAACAGCGTCTTTCGTCCGTTCGTCACCCATGTGGCCGCGAGCGAGACCGGCGAGACCCGGCTGTTCGCGGCGCGCTTCACAGGCTGGCAAACCGCCGAAAGCATTGATGTCGCGAGTCTCGGCCAAGAGCTCCATCGCGACACAGAGGGCCGCTTCCTGATTGTCGATCTGGAGCTGACCGGCACCATCAGCTCGACCTCCCTCGCGGCAAGCTGGCAGGGTGCGAGCGGGCGGCGCTATGACACGACCAAACGGATCAGCTCTTTTGCGCGTGATCTCAGGGCGCTTACGATCCAGCCCGGTCTGCAAAACAAAGCGGTTGCTGTCTTCGAACTTCCCGCCGATGAAATCGCCGGGGGCCGGTTGATCCTTGAGGCGCGCTTTGATCCGCCGCTTGAGGGCACCCTGCATCTTGCGCCGCCCGGTCCGGTGCCTGCCGATGCAGCGGTGGTGAGGCTCGACGGATGAGGCGGATCGGCTGGCTCGTGGTCGCATTGATCTGCGCCGCATTAACCGTGGTCGTGATTGCCTGGCCTGCGCTGACCGAGCTGCGCCAGAGCAAGAACTGGCAGATAACGAGGGTCGAGGGCGACAGCGGCACGCTCGGCGGGGTCACGGTTCGGGTCGAGGCGGCGCGCGGGATGATCATGCCCGCCCGGCCCGATCGGGCGCTGCTGTTCTTGCGACTGAGCTTGCAGGGCAATCCCGATGAGCTTGCGAGCTGGCTCGGCTGCGACCTCGCCCTGAGCGATCCAAAGGGGCGCAGCTGGTTTCCGGTCAGTGGCGCCCTCGCCGATCAGATCCTCGACCGGCTGAGCGATGTGGGCACATCCGCGCCGCGCTGCTCGCAATCTCTGTTCCGGGCGCCCAAGGGTGGCGCGACCCTCTCGGAGCAGGTTTTCGTCGTGCCCGTCGATACGCTGACCACGCTGCGGGTCGAGCTTTCCAGCACGACGACCCGCCCAAAGGCGCTGTCCCTGCCCTTCACGCCGCGGCTGCGGCCTCCGGTCTAGCTTTGGCTGCGGCTTCCTGAGCCCGGCCCGCGAGCTCTAATCCGGCGGCAAGGATGCAGAATTGTAGCGGGCAGACCAGCAGGCCATTGGTTTGCGCGCCGGGCGTGCCAAAAAGCACATTGAGCGGCACGCCGAGAACCGCCCAGCTTTGCATATCCTGCGGCCCGATCAGCTCGGACGCCCCGACCCAGGCCCAGGCGCCCAGCCAATCAACCAGCCGCCACAGCACCAGAACCGAGCAGGTCAGCACGACGCCCGCCGAGGCCGCAAGCAGGACGCCATTGGTGACCGCATGCCAGCGCTTGATCACGCCCGCCCAGAAATGGCCGATGAAATCGGTGAGCGGTTTCGGCAAAGCGCGCCATTGATCGAGCGCATGACCCGCAAGCCGCCGGGTCGGCTCTTTCATGCTGGTCAGGTCATGGCCATAGACGATGGCACCGAGATTGAACCATACGAGCGGCAAGAGCGCGAACCAGAAGAGCGCGGTGAGAAAGGGCCAGAGCTGGAACGGCAGCGGCCAATCGACCGGCAGCCGGGCGGCATCGGTGATCGCGGCTTCGGCCGGGCCAAAGACCGATTCGAGCAGCATCTGCGGCGAGGGCAGTGTCGCGAGCCAAGCGGCAAATTCGCTTTTCCAGCCCGAGAGCACATAGAGACCCAAAAGCGCCCAAGTCGCCTCGCAGGTCACGATCAGCATCGGCCACAGCCCCGACGCACCCGCGCGCGCCGACATCGCCTTGGCGCCACGGCGGATGAGCCAGATCACCGCGACCGTCACCACGACCCATGATGTCTCGTCGATCTCGAGCGCCACCTGAAGCCGCCCGGGATTGCCGTAATCCATCCGCGCCAATTGGGTCGTGTAAAAGATCTGCGTATAGCTGCGCAGGGTATTCGCCAGAAAGCCCCAACCGGCATAATAGCCGTAAAACGGGATCAGAACCGCCAGAAGCGTCAGCGCGAAGCCCCGTGCCTGAACCTCACCTTGCGGCGCCCGATCCGAGAGGTCGGCGATCGGATCCGGGTGTTGCGTGACACGGCGGCGCAACCGCAGGCGCGGCAGGCC
The DNA here is from genome assembly GCF_000444995.1 of Paracoccus aminophilus JCM 7686. Taxonomy (NCBI): domain Bacteria; kingdom Pseudomonadati; phylum Pseudomonadota; class Alphaproteobacteria; order Rhodobacterales; family Paracoccaceae; genus Paracoccus; species Paracoccus aminophilus. The sequence goes on from NC_022041.1 coordinate 2,131,361, forward strand.
CCTGCGCAGGATCACGAACATGGCGACGAAGACCAGAAGCTGCAGCATCACGACAAGGGCCAGCGTGACCAGCCCGAACAGCCGATTCCACAGCCCGATCTCGACCGCGATGCGCAGCAGGATCTGGTTGAGCAGCATGCCCCCCGCCCAGACCGCCGTCAAAACCGCGCCATAGCGCCAAAACAGCGATCCGGTCAGCGCGAGATGCTGCCCAATGATGCCCGTGCGGCCCATTTTCGTCCTGCTCCATCAGCCTCTTTTGGCGTCATCCTGCGAATTCCGACGCGCGGCGCAAGTTCATTTGCGCATATTGAGCATATCGACGGGAGGAAACGGAAAGGGCACCGCGCGGATCGGCTGCGGACTTTGTCGCGACGACAGCCTGGCGGACCTAACGCCGTCCGTCATGGTCGAAGCGGCGCAAACCGCGCCGAGGCAAAACCGGTGCGGCCCTGCGAAAAGGGCGGCCCGATGGACCGCCCTTTCTGGTGTCTTACGACTTCGGCTTGGCGTTTTCGGGGTCATAAAGCGGGGCATAGCCCACGCCCGCAACCTCGACCGGATAGGTCTTGCCGAAATATTCGACCTCGAGTTTCTGGCCGAGCTTGGCGAATTCCTTGGGCAGATAGGCCAGAGCAATGTTCTTGCCGACCGTCGGCCCATAGGCGACCGAGCTCGTGTAAGAGCGACGGCCAAGCTCATCGACCAGCGTCTCGCCGGTCTCGGGGTGGAGCACCGGCATGATCCCGACCGGGTAACGCTTCACGCCCTCGTCGTCGGTATGCTCGGTCATCACCAGCGTGCACAGCGTCGCCGGCTGCTCGGCCCGGGCCTTGTATTCGAGGTGCTTGGCCTTGCCGCGGAAATCGGCTTCCTTGACTTTCGGACGCGCGAGATCGGCTTCGAAGAGGTTGTATTGCGTCAAGAGATCGGCGTTCTGCAAGCGCAGGCTCTTTTCCATGCGGCGGGAGTTGGCATAGGTCTCGACCCCGACAGCGGTGATGCCAAGGCCGCGCAGCGCGTCCCAGACGGCCAGAGCATCCTCGTAGCGCATATGCAGCTCGAAGCCCTGCTCGCCGACATAGGAAATCCGGAAGGCCATCACGTCCTGACCGGCAATGCGGATGTCCTTGAGCGTGCCGAAAGCGAAATTCTCGCGGTCGAGCTCTTCGGGCTTTTCGACGACCTTCTTCAGATTCTCGCGCGCATTCGGACCCCAGATGCCGATGGTGACGAATTTCTCGGTCACATCCTCGACCTGAGCGTCAAAGCCCTTATCGGCGGCGACGCGCTTGAGATAGGTGAAGTCGCGCGGCCCGGCATCGGCACCATCGACGACGCGGATGCGGTCGGCCATGCGGAAGAGCGTGAGGTCGGCCCGCACCATGCCCTCATCGTCAAGGAAATGGGTATAGATGCCCTTGCCGATGTTGTTGTCGCCCCCGACCTTCGCCGCCGAAACCCATTCGAGCAGCGCGACATGATCCGGCCCGGTCACATCATACATCGAGAAATGCGAGAGGTTGATGATGCCGACATCGTCGCTCATCTTCAGCTGCTCGGCATTCGAGACGCGCCAGAAATGGCGGTTGTCCCATTCGTTTTCACGAACCGGCACGCGGTCGCCATAGATCTCGAGCAGATGCTCGTTCGCGGCATAGCCATGCGACCGCTCCCAGCCGCCCAGCTCCATGAAGTGACCGCCGAGGTCCTTTTCGCGCGCATAGAAGGGCGAGCGGCGGACGTTGCGGGCGCTGGCATAGGGCTCACGCGGGTGGATCGCGGGCCAGTAGATCTTCTTCGCGGCCTCGGTGCAGCGCGCGTCGATGAAATCGCGCTCGAGCTGATAGGGGTAGAAGCGCGAGAAATCGATCGGCGAATGGTCGATCTCGGTGCGGCCATCGGTGAGCCAATCGGCGACGAGCTTGCCGTAAGCGGGCGCATCCTTGACCCAGATGCCGACGCAATACCACAGTCCGCGCACCTTCTGGCTTTCGCCGACCGAGGCACCGCCTGCCGCCGAAACCTGCAGCAGACCGTTGAAGGAATGGCTTTCGTTATAGCCGAGCTCGGCCAGAATCGGCGTGAGCTCCATGGCTTTTTCAAGGCCGGTCATGACCTGATCGAGCTCGAGATCGCGCTGCGAGGGCGACAGACGCGACTGCTCTTTTTCCAACAGCTCGCTCGGATGGCACATGCGCGGCTCGAAGGGCTCGTAATAGCCCCATTCGATCTGGCCGCCCTCGGCGGTTTTCGGGTCGCCGGTGTCGCGCATATAGGCCGAGTTGCCCTGATCGCGCAGCAGCGGATAGCCGATTTCCTTGCCGGTGCCAGCGAATTCATCATAGGGACCGAAGAAGGTCAGCGGGTGGTCGACCGGCATGACCGGCAGATCCTCGCCCGCCATTTCCGCGATCAGACGCCCCCAGAGGCCGGTGCAGACGATGACGTGATCGGCGGTGATCGTGCCGCGATGGGTGACGACGCCCTTGACGCGCCCGTCCTCGATCACCAGCGATTGCGCGGGCGTATTGGCAAACGCGCGCAGCTTGCCGGTTTTCTCGCCCTGATCGACCAGCTTGCCCGCAACCGTCTGCGAGCGCGGGATCACGAGGCCCGCATCCGGGTCCCAAAGCGCGGCCTCAACCATGTCCTCTTCAAGCAGCGGGAACTTCGCTTTCGCGGCGGCGCCCGAGATCAGCTCGGCGCGGCTGCCGAAGGCCTTGCCCGAGGTGACCTTGCGCTTGAGCTCTTCGAGCCATTCCGCATCACCGGTGCGCGCGACTTCAAGCCCGCCGACCCGGGCGTAATGGCCCATCTTGTCGAAGAAATCGATCGAGTATTTCGTCGTCCAGACCGACAGGAAATCGTGGCTGGTGACATAGCAGAAATCCGAGGCATGCGAGGTCGAACCGATATCGGTCGGGACCGCGGATTTGTCGATGCCGACAATGTCATCCCAACCGCGCTCGATCAGGTGATGGGCGACCGAGGCACCGACGATGCCGCCGACCCCGACAATGACGACTTTTGCGTGAGAAGGAAATTGCGACATGTGATCCCTGCGATATTCGACTTCCCAGATAGGTTATGTCGGCTGCGTGTCGCTGAATGGAGAATTTCCGACACCCTAGCGCGGGTTCGCGACAGGGTTTCTCTCCACCCCGCCCGACGTGGGATTTTGCCGCCTCGCAAAGCCCGGACTACGGCCTGACTGGCGATCCTTCCGGGGTCCGAAGGGCCCGGCGCAAGCGCGATGCGCGCGGCGCTTCAGCTCCCGCGCGCGGCCTGCGGACCGCGCCAGCCATGAAGCCCCAGCGCCAGCGCGCCATAGAAAAGCGCCAGCAGCAGTTGCAGCCGGATCGTGCCACTGACGGCCGCAAGGCCCGAGCCCATCTGATCGACCTGCACCACCGCCGGAATGGCCGTGGTCGAGGGGATTGCCATGGCGAGATGGCGCACCAGCGCGGGGGTGCTTTCGATCGGCCAGGACACGCCCGACAGGAAGAACAGGGGCAGCCCCATCACCACCAGCAGACCGATCATGCCCTCGGGCGCGCGAAAGACCTGCGCCAGCGCAAAGCCCAGTGCTGTGACCGCCATGAGGAACGGCACCGCGACGAGATAGAGATGCCACCACGGCCCCAGCCTCGGGATATTGTAGATCAGCGGCAACAGCATTTGCGTCACCCCGATCCACAGGCAATAGAACAGGATATAGGCGAGCGGGGTCGCGACAAGCGCCATGCCGGTTTCGGGTTTGCGTCCCGAATGCAGGATGGCGATGCCCATCATCAGCGTCTGTTGCAGGATCAGCACGAAGGCCGCGGGCAGAACATAGCTCGCATAGCCGCCCTGCGGATTGAAAAGCGAGACCGAGACCACGCCAAGCGCGCTCGTCAGGGTCGCAGCAGTGCCCGGATCCAACCCCTGCGCGGTCAGGCGGCCATATTGGATTTCAGAGCCAAGACTGCGCGCAGCCCCTCCGACCGCCGACATCATCGCATTATAGGTCATGAAGTAACCGGCATCGCCATAGGCCGCGATGGGGGCTGCGTCTCCGGCCAGAAGATCGCGCTGGAAATGCGCGGGGATGATGACGATCCCGACCAGATCACGCGCATAAAACCGCGCCTGCGCCTCGGCGAGCGTCGCGGGTCGGGCGATGACGGCGGCCGTATCGGCGGCGTCGATGCGCCGGGCGAGCTCGCGGCTCATGGGCGTGCCATCCTGATCGACCACCGCGACCGGCACATTCTGCACGACCTCGGCGGTATAGGGCTGGGGATAGAGCGCCGAATAGATGATGATCGACATCACCATGGTCGAGCGCGAGGCCTTTTCCCCCAACATCCTGCGCAGGGCCGCGCCCATCGCGCGAAGAAGACCGATCATGCGGTGACCTCTGCCCGTTCGGCGTCCAAGGGCGGCAGGGCGCGGGCGCGCTTGCCCGCCAAAAGCCAGGCGATCCCGCCATAGATCAGCGCCAGCGCCAGCATCCAGCCAAGCGCGGGCAGCGATTGCGCGACCGGCGTGCCGCGCACCACCTGATCGGTGCGCAGATGCAGATAGGGCGTCAGCGGCAGGATCGCCCCCCAAGCTTGGGCAAAGCCGTTCATCATGTCGCGCGGAAAGCTGATCCCGGCAAAACCAAAGGCGGGCGAGGCCAGAAGCCCGGCCATGCCAAGCCCCGCCACGGTCTCTTCGACCAAGAGCGCGAGCATGGTGCCAAGGCCAAGGCAGGTCACGACATAAAGCAGCGAATAGGTCAGATGCAGCGCCAGGCTGCCCCGGAAGGGCGCGCCGAAATAGCCAAAGATGATCGCATCGGCGAGCCAGAGGCAGCCGAGAAAGGCCGCAGCGTAAGGCAGCAACTTCCCCGCGAGCGCCCGAAGCGGCGAGCCGCCAAGCCGCACCAGCCGCGCCATCCCTGCCCGGCTATGCGCATCGCGACCGACCGCCATGACCGCAGTCGCGCAGATGAAGATCTGCAGCACCGTCGGCATCACCGCCGCCAGCAGAAACTCGGTATAGGCGAGCGCGGGATTGAAGAGCGCGCTTTGCTGGACCGGGATCGGATTGACCGCCGCCAGAGCCGCCTCGGCGCTCAGGCCATTCGCCTGATAAAGCTGAACCGAAACCCCGGCCGAGAACGTGCTTAAAGCACCCGCAGCGCCCCGCGCGACGATGCCGCCCACCGTCATCATCTGGCTGTTCGAGAAGACCGCAATCTCGGGATGCGCACCCGCCAGCAGATCGCGCTCGGCATGTTGGGGGATCAGCACGATGCCATAGACCCGGTTCGCGACGAGCTCTGCCTTGGCCTCGGTCAGATTGGGCAGGCGCGCCGCGATCTCGAGCTCGGGCGTCGCATCGAGCATCTGCACGATCTGGCGCGAGAGGGTCGAGCCGTCGAGATCGACCACCGCCACCGGCAGCCCGGTCGGCAGCCCGGCATGAAAGATCGAGGCAAGCAGCACGAAAAGGATCAGCGGATAGGGCCCGAGCATCATTACCAGCGCGGGCCGCCGCCGGATCTGACGGATCTCGCGGCGCAGCACCCGGAGAAATCCCGCAGGCAGCGCGCGCGTGGTGGCAGGAATGGGGGGCGGAGTGACAGCAGACATGGCAGAGGACATGGGCTCAGGGCCGCGCGAATTCGATCAGCGCGCTCATCCCCGGACGCAAAGCCGCATCGGGGGCCAGCGGCACGGCGCGCAAGGCGAAGGTGCGGCGGTCGAAATCGCCGGTGGCTTTGGTCGCGCGCCAATTGGCATAGCTCCCCTGCACATTGATCGCGCTCACCCGCGCGCGGATGCGCTTGTCACCAAGCGCGGGCAGACGGACCTCGATCTCGTCGCCGATCTTGAGCGCGCCGAGAAAATCCTCGCGCAGGTTGAAGGTGAACCAAGCGTGATCGACATCGACAATCGACAAAAGCGGCGAGCCCGCCGCGAAGTTCTTGCCCGGCTCGGCCATGCGCGCGGTCACCTGCCCGTCGATCGGCGCAACCACGGTCAGCTCGGCCAGATCGGCCTCGGTCTGACCCAAAGCGGCGGCGGCCTGCTCGGCCTGGGCCTGCGCGACGGCCCTCTGCTCGGGGCTATTTCCGTTCCTCGCCAGAGCCAGATTGGCGCTCGCCGCCTCGCGCGCGCGCAAAGCCGAGGCCAGCGCATTCGAGACCTCGTCAAGCGTCTGCGCCGATACCACCGCCGTGTCGCGCAGCTTGGCGATGCGGTCGTAATTCTTCTGCAGCAGCGCGACATCACCCTCGGCCTTGGCGAGCTCTGCCTCGCGCGCGGCAATGGTTTCGGGCCGGGTCGAAAAGGTCAGATCGCGGTTCGCCTCGGCCACGGCCAGCGCCGCCTGCGCCGTCACCTGCCCCGCCTGAAGCTGCGGGCTCGAGAGCAAAACCAAAGTTTCGCCCTTCTGGACCCGGTCGCCGAAATCGACCGCGACCTCGGCGACCCGGCCAGACACCCGCGAGGCGAGATCAATCCGCGTCGCCTCGACCTCGCCCTGCACCACCAGCGCGGCAGGACGCGTCATTGCCCAAAGCGCGGTGCCTCCGCCAAGGGCCGCGACAAGGACAAGGGTTGCAATCAGTTTGCGCGTCGACATCAATCAACCTCTCGGCCGCAATCACGATGCGGATTGCGAAAATAAGAAAATTGATATTTTCCTAATTGGAGATGAACAGGCCTGTCAATGGAATCCGATCCCTGCCCGCCCGCTGACGCGGCGGAAACCCCACCCCCCGCCGCGCCCCGGGGCGCCCGGCCACGCGCAGCGCCGCCGAGACGCGCCAGCTGCTGCTCAATGCGGCGGCGGCCGAATTCTTTACCGTGGGGGTCGGTCAGGCCAGCATGGCGCGCATCGCGCAACGTGCTGGAATCTCAACGAAAACCCTCTACAAGGTCGCGGCAGGCAAGGACGATCTGTTTCAGACCGTGGTCGAGCAGCGCATCTCTCAAGTGGTCGCCGGCTTCTCGCGCCGGGCGGCGGGCGATCTGCACGATCAGGTTGCAGGGCTCGCGATTGACTATGCGCGCTTTGTCCTGAGCCCCGAGGCGATTGCGACCATGCGCATCCTGCTGGAAGAGCAGGCGCGCTTTCCCGCGCTCGGAGCCCGATTCGTCGAAAGCACCGCGCAGGTCGCCGAGGCTTTCGACGGCGCGCTCACGGAGGTTCTGCCCCCCGAGGCGGTGCCCGGGGGGGATCTTGGCTTCTTCGCGCGCCTTTTTCGCCTGACCATCCTTGGCGAGCAGCGCGAGCAATTGGTCAAGCGCAGCCCCCCGATGGGCGAGACGGCGATCGCCGCTTTCGCGAGCCGGGTCGTCGCGGTGCTGCTGCCGCGCTAAATTGTCAGGCTTCGCTCAGGCCGCGCTTTGCGCGCCCCAGACCGGGAAGGGATCCGCAAGGGCGGCCCAGCCATCGGGATCGAAGGCGCTCGCCGAGACCAGCGCCCGGTCGAGCGCCTGCGTGATCGCCGCCTGATCCATCCCTGCCCCGATAAAGACCAGCTCTTGCCGCCGGTCGCCCCACGGCTCCTGCCAAAGCGCCGTCACCGCATCGAGGCTTTCGGTCACGGTCGGCCAATATTGCTTGGGCACGCCCGCCCACCACCGCCCGAGCGGGCTCACGGTCGAGATCGCCCCGGCAAGGCTGAATTCCGCGACCCAATCGGGCCGGGTCGCGATCCAGAAATGGCCCTTGGCGCGGATCACGCCCGCGAGCTCGCCATTGAGCACCGCATGGATGCGCGCGGGATCAAACGGGCGGCGCGCGCGATAGACAAAGGAGCTCACGCCATATTCCTCGGTCTCGGGGGTGTGATGGGCGAAGCCGTAAAGCTCTTTGGCCCACATCGGATGCTCATGCGCGCGCTCGAAATCGAACAGGCCGGTGCTGAAGATCCGCGCGGCCTCGACCTTGGAATAATCGGTCTCGATCACCTGCGCATCGGGATTGAGGGCACGCAGGATCTTGCGCGCCTGCGCCACGCGCGCGGGTCCGGCCGCGCCGATCTTGTTCAGCACGATCACATCGGCGAATTCGATCTGATCGGTCAGCAGATCGACCAAGGTGCGCTCATCCGCCTCGCCCAGACTTTCACCGCGATCGGCAAGGAAATCATGGCTCGAGAAATCCCGCGTCAGGTTCAGCGCATCGACTACGGTCACCATCGTGTCGAGCCGCGCGACATCCGAGAGGCTCTCGCCCGCCTCGTCGCGAAAATCGAAGGTCGCCGCAACCGGCAGAGGCTCGGCAATGCCGGTGCTCTCGATCAACAGGTAATCGAAGCGCCCCTCTGCCGCCAAGCGGCGCACCTCTTGCAGCAGATCGTCGCGCAGGGTGCAGCAGATGCAGCCATTGGTCATTTCCACGAGCTTTTCCTCAGAGCGCGACAGCTCGGTCCCGGCATGGATGAGATCGGCGTCGATATTGACCTCTGACATATCGTTGACGATCACCGCGACCCGGCGGCCTTCGCGATTGTTCAGGACATGATTGAGCAGCGTCGTCTTTCCAGCACCCAGAAAGCCCGACAGCACCGTCACCGGCAGGCGGGGATCAGGTTGTGCGGATGCGTGAGTCATGATGTTTTACCGTTATGTTATAATATAACGTTATCCTAAAAGAAGCCGGAGCGGAAAGGCAAGAGGCTTTGCGCGAGGACCCGACCGAGCCCGCCAAGCGCGCGGCGTCACGGCTTGCATCTTACGGAAATCTCGGCTGTTCTTCGGATCAGGATTCCAAAGAAAATGAGTCAACCAATCATGAACGGCACATTGAACCGACTTCAGCCCTATGCGATCGCGCTGTTGCGCGTCGTCGCCGGCCTGCTTTACCTCGAACACGGCACCCAGAAGCTCTTCAACTTCCCCATCGAGGGCCCGGGCAATCTGGCCGCGCTGACCCTGGCTTCGGGTCTCCTTGAACTGATCGGCGGCGCGCTGATCGTGCTCGGCTTCTTTACGCGCCCGGTCGCCTTCCTGCTGTCGGGACATATGGCTTTTGCCTATTTCATGGCCCATGCCCCGCGCAGCTTCTTCCCGGTGGCGAATGGCGGAGACGCGGCGATCCTCTTCAGCTTCGTCTTCCTGGCTCTGGTCACAACCGGACCCGGTGCCTTCTCGCTGGACGGCCGCCAAGGGCGCTGAAGCGCCCGCCGCGCCTCTCTCGCGCGGTCCGGGCCCGACATGACAAAAGCGCCCGCGACAATCTCGTCGCGGGCGCTTTGGCTTTCACGATGCTGCGGGCGCGTCAGCTGCCGGTCAGCTTGCTGACAGCCAGCCGGTAAAGTGTCGCCATCGCAAAGAGCAGCACCGCCCCGGCCAGGATCGGCGTCAGCAGGAATTGCCAGCTCGCCCCGGTCAGAATGACGATGATCGGATTGCCGCCCGCTGGCGGATGGACCGTATCGGTCAGCACCATCGCCGCAATCGCGAGCCCGACCCCAAGGCCGCAGCTCAGCGGGCTATTGCCCAGTAGCGTCAGGACGATCAGCCCCATCGTCGCAGAAATCACATGGCCGCCGATGACATTGCGCGCGCGGGCCAAAGGGCTTTTCGGCAGAGCGAAAAGCAGGACCGAGCTTGCGCCGAAAGGGGCAATCAGCAGCAGCTGGGTCACGTTGAGATCAAGTTCAGCGATCGCCCAGATCGCCAGCATCCCGCCGAAACCGGCGGTGAGGGCCGGTTGCAAGGCGCGGATCACGCGCAAACGCCACGAGGCCGTGAGCGGTGCAGAAGTGTCAGAGGGTGCAGAGGTCAAAATGCTTCTCCACGCAGGAAACCCCGCGCCCAGGGAAAAAGGCGCGGGCTCCGGCCTTGTCAGGCGCGTTCGTATTTCTCGGCTTCTTCCGAACCGCCGGTGGCATTGCCCTTGGAATAGGAATGCGCACCCACGCCCGCGAGGCTGCCGCCCTGCACGATCAGATATTCATCGCGGATCGGACGGTTCTCGAAATGGCACTCGAGGATCTCGCGCGTGCCCGCCGCATAGCGCGTCTGCGCCGAGAGCGAGGTGCCCGAGATATGCGGGGTCATGCCGTTATGCGGCATCGTCCGCCACGGATGGTCGTTCGGCGCAGGCTGCGGGAACCACACATCGCCCGCGTAACCAGCCAGACGGCCCGATTCCAGCGCACGCACGATCGCATCGCGGTCGCAGAGCTTGCCGCGCGCGGTGTTGACCAGATAGGCGCCGCGCTTGAACAGCTTCAGCGTCTCGTCATTGATCATATGCTCGGTTTCGGGATGCAGCGGGCAGTTCAGCGTGACCACGTCACAAACGCCATACATCTCTTCGCGCGTCGCATGCCAGGTCAGGTTCAGCTCTTTTTCAACAGCTTCCGGCAGGCGGTGACGGTCGTTGTAATGCAGATGCATGCCAAACGGCGCCAAGAGACGCAGCACGCGCAGACCGATGCGGCCAGCGGCGACGGTGCCGACATGCATGCCCTCGACGTCATAGGAACGTGCGACGCAATCGGCGATGTTCCAGCCGCCATTGCGAGCCCAGTCATGCGAGGGGATGTAGTTGCGCACGAGGCCCAGCACCATCATCACGACATGTTCGGCAACCGAGTTCGAGTTGCAATAGGTCACCTCGGCCACGGTCACGCCGTGATCGATCGCCGCTTGCAGATCGACATGGTCCGAGCCGATGCCCGCAGTCAGCGCCAGCTTCAGCTTGGGCGCCTTCGCAATGCGCTCGGCGGTCAGATAGGCCGGCCAGAACGGCTGCGAGATGATGACCTCGGCGTCATGCAGGTGCTTTTCCAGATCCGAATTCGGGCCGTCTTTCGACGAGGTCACCACGAATTCATGGCCGAGCGATTCCACATATTTGCGCAGACCCAGCTCGCCCGAGACCGAGCCCAGAAGGGTCCCCGGCTGGAAGTCGATCGCCTTCGGCGTCGGCAGCGACTGGCCATCGGGATATTGATCGATCTTCGGAAGATCGTCCCGTGCATAGGACGTCGGATAGCCGTCAACCGGATCATCATAGAGAACGCAGACCACCTTGGCCATGTCGGTTCCTTTCAGTTGTGAGGCGTCAGCCGTTCCCGACCGGCAACCGCAACGCGGCATGCCGGGACCATCTCCGCTCCTCCTCGAGCGGGCTTCCCGGCGGGGGCGCCGGGCGATGTCGGGGTTTCCTCTCTGATCGCCTCGGATGAAGCTCTGTGCCTGTTAAGACAGGTTAAGAGTGCACGTCTTGCCGGTGCCGATCCAATGGGATCTTTTCAAGAATCCATAGGCGTTTCCAATCAAGCCGCGCAGATCCGGGCTCGCGCTGACAATCGGCTCGGAGTATGTGCGGGAAAACCAACCGCGCCACCGCGAGCCGAGGGCTCGGAGCGCCAGCGCATGCAAGAGATGAGACTGCCATGATCGTCCGGGAACGCCCCTCTGCCTGGAAGCTTTTCTTCGTGCGGCGCGGCTCGATGATGCCGCGGATCTGGTCGCAACTGGTCGGGGTCGGCGTGGTCTCGCTGCTGATCGTCGCCGCGCATCGTCTGGCGCCCGGGCTGGTGCCGGGGATGAACCCCGCGCCTTTCGCCCTCATCGGCATTGCGCTCTCGATCTTTCTGAGCTTTCGCAACAGCTCTTGCTATGACCGCTGGTGGGAGGGCCGCAAGCTTTGGGGCGAGATCACGCAAGGCGCGCGCGATCTGGCGCGCCAATCGGTGATGTTGCCGCCCGCGCCACGCAAGCGCCTGCTCGACGGCGCGATTCTCTTTGCCCGCGCGACCGAGCACCATTTGCGCGGGACGCGCCCCACCAAGACGCCCGACGCAGCACCCGCAGAGACACCGGACGCCATTCTCGCCCGGCTGGCCGCACTGGTCGCAGAGGCGCTGCGCGGCAAAGAGATCGAGCCGATCGAGGCCCTGGCCCTCAACGACAGCCTGACCCGCCTCAGCCATGCGTTGACCGGCTGCGAGCGGCTGTCGAACACGCCCCTGCCCTTCGCCTATACGCTGCTCTTGCACCGCACGGCCTATCTCTTCTGCTTTCTTCTGCCCTTCGGTTTTGCCGACAGCCTTGGCTGGGCCGCGCCGCTGGCGACGATGCTGGTCGCCTATACCTTTCTGGGTCTCGACGCCTTGAGCGAAGAGCTGGAAGAGCCCTTCGGCCTTGCCCCGAACGACCTGCCGCTTACGAGCTATGCGACAATGATCGAGATCCACCTGCGGCAGGCACTGGGCGAAGACGATGTGCCGCCCGCCCCCGTGGCGCAGGATTATCTGCTTCACTAAGGTCCTCTTCCCCCAGCCCGAAGGTCAGCTCGAATTCGCGCGCGGTTTCCTTGCGGCGCGCCCAATCCTGCAGCGCCTGCGCCATGGGCGATTGCGGCGTGCGCTCGGGCAGCACCAGCCCCAGCGTCTGGCTGTGGGCCGGACCTTCCATCCGGCGCAGCACGATCTCGCGGTCGCCGAAGAGATAGCCGAATGTATGGGGAATGATCGCGCCCCAGCGCCCGGCGCGCAGATGCGAGGCAATGCCGAGGAAGGTGTTGCTAACGATGCGCGGCGTCAGCACGACGCCCGCCCGCGCAGCGATCTCGTCAAGGATGCGGCGGTTTTGCATCTCATCGGACAGCAGGCAGAGCGGCGCGGCATTGGCCTCGGCCCAACCCACGGTATCCGAGGCCGCCAGCGGATGATCGGGGCGGCAGGCAAAGACATAGCGCTCGTGGTAAAGCGGAAAGCCCCGGACATGGGCCAGCGGCTCATTGTCGAGATAGGTCATGCCGCCGTCGATCGAGAAGGTCTCGAGCGCCTTTTCAATCGCGCGCGAGGTCATCGAGCGCACCTCGATCCGCGCCTCGGGATGGAGCGTCGAGAAGCGTTCCGAGAGCAGCGAGATCACCGGCATCGCCGCAGGGATCACGCCAAGGCGCAGCGTGCCGGTCAGCCCGCCCGCCCGCGTGCCGTTCAGATCGCCGCGTAGATTGTCGTAATCGGCGAGGATCTGGCGGCCCCAGAGCAGCACCTTTTCGCCCTCGGGCGTCAGCGACAGGAAGCGGTGACCGCGCACGATCAGCACCAGATCCAGATCGCTTTCGAGCTTGCGGATCGCCTGCGACAGCGTCGGCTGCGTCACATTGCAGCGTTCGGCCGCCCGACCGAAATGCTGCTCTTCGGCAAGTCTGACGAAAAATCTCAGATGTCGGATCAGCATGGCACCGTCTTTCGCAAATTTCACGCAGGTTTCACGATTCGATATGAATCGTCAAACATATTGCTGGCGAAAAGCGGGCATGATGGGCGGCCCCGAAGGGCCGCCTTGGGTTATTTGGTGACCGGACGCGCGCCAAGCGCATCGGCCAGCGAGCGGAAGCGCGCCTGCGCCACCTCGCCGTAAAGCGCCTGTCCGGTCTTGGTGAGCTTCAGCTCCAACACCTTCTTTTGTGGGAAGAATTTGAGCTTGCCCGCCTCTTCGGGATCCCGCACCGAGAACATCGCGCCAAAGCGCATGGCCTTGCCCAGAACTTCGGCGTCTTTGAGCTCTTTCTCGCTCAAGAGCGAAAAGAGCGAGGCCATCGGCGAGGAGGCGCGGCTGTTGCGGTAGCGATGGAGCAGCGCGAGGCCAAGGAAGATCCGCTCGGGATGGGACAAAGCCGCCATATTCGCGCGGGTGACATTGTCGAAACAGGCGTCAGCACGGTAATCGGGATGGGCGCGCCAAGCGGTGTCATGCAGCAGACAGGCCGCGCGGATCAGCCGGTCACGCTCAGGTCCGACATTGCCAAAGAGCGGCTGGAGGAACTGATAAAGCTTCTTGCCGAAACCCGGCATCCGCGCCATCTGCCGCTCGGTGAAGCGCGCGGCCTCGATCAGCGGATCGCGTTGGCGCAGGGTGCGCGGCATCTGCTCGTAAAGCAGGCCCTCGCGGATCCCGTAGGAGGACACCGCCAGCGATTTCGGGCGGAAGGTCAGCACGAGCTGGCGCAAGACCTGCCCCGCCAAAGGCACGAGCTCGATCCGGCTTTGCGAAATCCCGGTGCGGGCGCGCAAGATGTTCAGGTCATTTTCGGCGATCCATTTGACGGTCTGGGTCACTGCCTGCGGGCTCATCCGGTATTCATGCAGCACCGTCATCGGATAGGCGCAGCGCTCCATATCCAGTCGGGCGATCGCGCGCCACGAGCCGCCGACCAGATAGATCTGTTCGTGTTCGGCGCCGATTTCGGCAACCAGCCCCTCCATCACCTCGCGGATATGGGCGCGCAGACCGGCCTTGCCACCCTCGACCTGCTGGAGCCGGAACGGTCCCAGCGGCGAGCTGACCCGGCGGCCAACCTTGCCATCCTCGATATAGGCGAGCTCCATCGAGTTGCCGCCAATGTCGCAAACGAGCCCCTTGGCATCGGGCCAGCCCAGCAGCACGCCCTGCGCAGACAGCCGCGCCTCTTCCTCGCCGTCGATGACCAGAAGCTTGAGCCCGGTCTCTTTCTCGACCGCCTTGCGGAAGGCCGGGCCGTTCGTAGCCTCGCGCACGGCGGCGGTGGCAACGCAGGTCAGCGGCTTGACGCCCATGCCCTCGGCCAGAACCGCGAAACGCTTGAGCGCCGACATCGCGCGTTCGACACCGCGCGGGTTCAGCTCTCCGGTGGTGACAAGACCCTGCCCGAGCCCGGCCATGATCTTTTCGTTGTAAAAATAAGCCGGGCTGCGCGCTGCCCCGTCAAAGACCACCATGCGGATCGAGTTCGAGCCAACATCGACCACGCCAACGCGGCTCAAGGCGCGCTCAGAGGCACGTTCGAACAACGAACGTCCAAAGGGATCGATGGTCTCGCCGGTTGTGGTTACCACGCCGTTCATTGGGGCCTCTCGATTCCTGTCTGAAACTCTTCTGCGGCTGGATGGTTCAATCCGAGGAATGCGTCAACGCCGGAACGTCCTTGGCCCCCGCAGTTCCTCGCCCGGACAAAGACGGATTTTCCATGAAGAATTTGTGACAGCTGAACAAATCCTCCCGCCCTGCGGGGAGATGACGCACGTAGCGCCCATCGGGTTGCAAGAGCCAGCTCTGCGCTTCATCGGCCAGATTGGCGGCCATGATCTGGCTGGTGATCTGCGCCTTGACCGTATCGTTCAGGCATTCGACCAGCGTCTCGACCCGGCGCGAGACGTTGCGTCCCATCCAGTCGGCCGAGCTGATAAAGACGCGCGCGCGCCGCGACGGCAAGCCCTGCCCGTTGCCGAAACAAACGATGCGCGAATGTTCGAGGAAACGCCCGACGATGGATTTCACCCGGATGTTTTCCGACAGCCCGGCAATGCCCGGACGCAGGCCGCAGATGCCACGGATCACCAGATTGATCTTCACACCCGCCTGGCTCGCGGCATAAAGCGCCTCGATAATATCCTTTTCGATCAGGCTGTTCATCTTGGCCCAGATCTCGGCCGGACGGCCTTGGCGGGCGAATTCCGCCTCGCGCGCGATCAGTTCAAGCAGCCGGTCCTTGAGGTTCAGGGGCGAGATCGCGAGGTTTTCCAGCTCGCTTGGCTGGACATAGCCGGTCAGATAATTGAACACCTTCGAGGCATCGCGCCCCAGCGCCGGATCGCAGGTGAAGAGCGAGAGATCGGTATAAATCCGCGCAGTGATCGGGTGATAGTTGCCGGTGCCGAAATGGGTATAGGTCACCAGTTGACCGCCCTCGCGCCGAACCACGGTAGAGATCTTGGCATGGGTCTTATACTGGGTGAAACCATAGACAACATGCGCGCCCGAACGCTCCAGCCGGCGCGATTGCCGGATATTCGCGGCCTCGTCAAAGCGCGCCTTCAGCTCGACCAACGCGGTCACCGATTTCCCGGCCTCGGCGGCTTCGCACAAAGCCTCGACGATCGTGCTGTCGCGCGAGGTGCGGTAAAGCGTCTGCTTGATCGCGAGCACGTTCGGATCGCGCGCCGCCTGCTGCAAGAAGCGCACCACCATGTCGAAGGTCTCGTAGGGATGGTGCAGCAGCATGTCCTTTTGCCGGATCGCCGCGAACATGTCGCCGTCGTGATCCTGCACGCGTTCAGGCACGCGCGGGGTAAAGCTTGGCCATTGCAGATCGCGGCGGCTGTCCAGAACCAGCGCGCCGAGATCGGCCATGCCGAGCAGGCCCTCGACCTGAACCACCTCTTCCGAGCGAACCTCGAGCTTTTCCATGATCAGGCGGCGCAGCCGATCCGGCGCGCCTGCGGTGATCTTGAGCCGAATGACCGAGCCGCGGCGGCGCCGCTTCAGCGCGGTTTCAAACTCGCGCACCAGATCCTCGGCCTCTTCCTCGACCTCAAGATCGCTGTCACGCAGCACGCGGAACGCGCAATGTCCGGTGTCACGATAACCCGGAAAGAGGCTGCGCAGGTGCATCAAGAGCAGGTCTTCGAGCTTGAGAAAGCGCGTGCCGCCCGGCAGCGGAATGAAGCGGTCGATCTGCTGGGGGATCGGCAAAAGCGCCTGCATCTGGCGTCCGTCGCTTTCGCGCGCCAGTTCCAGCGCCAGCGAAAAGCCGAGGTTCGGGATGAAGGGGAAAGGATGCGCCGGATCGATCGCCAGCGGCGAGAGCACCGGAAAGACATTCTCGACGAAATAGCGCCGCAGATAGGCCTCTTCGGCGCGGGTCACGCGTGAACGCGACAGGATGGTGATATCGGCCTGCTCCATCTCGCGGCGCACGCCGTTCCAGACCGCCTGCTGCGCGGCCATCAGGCGGCGCGCATCGGCATTGACCAGCGCAAGCTGCTCGGCCGGGGTCAGCCCATCTTCGGAGGGCATGGCACTGCCTTCGCGCACCAGCTCGCGCAGGCCCGCCACGCGGACGGTGTAGAATTCGTCGAGATTGGTTGCGGAAATCGACAGGAAGCGCAGCCGCTCCAGAAGCGGCACACGCGGATTGCGCGCCTCGTCGAGCACGCGCCAGTTGAAGCTCAGCCAGCTGATCTCACGATTGAAGAAGCGCGCCTGGCCTTCGGGCGGGCCATCGGGAAGTTCGCGCGGAGCGGGAAAGGGGAATTTCAGGAAATCAGCTTGGGTCATTTCAATCGGAACAGGTTCGGCGTTGCTACGCGCAATCATGCGTCCGGTTCAAAGAGCTTGTCCAGCCATTCCGCCGCCAGCCGCCGCGTGATTGCCTTGTGATCCGCCAAAGCCGCCATGTCGATCGCCGCGACCAGACGGCGGGCCAGATCGAGGTCGCGGTCCATGCGCAAGGCGAGGTAATCGACAATCTCGGGCGAGATCGCGATCTGGCGGTCGGCAAAAAGCTTGACCAGCACCGCAGGCAGCAGCGCCTCATCCGGGGCGGCCAGCTCGACCGTGGTCAGCGATTCCATGCGCGAGCGCAGATCGGGCAGGATAATGCCCCAGTCGCGCGGCGGGCGCAGCGCGGTCAGCAACAAGAGGCAGCTGCGCTCTTCAGCGAGATTGGCGAGATGAAACATCGCCTGCTCGGCGCCCGCAGCCGTGCCCAAACGATGCGCATTCTCGATCACCAGCGCGCCGTCTTGCGGCACCACCCCGTCAAGCGCCTCGATGCGCAGCCCCGAGGCCGCCTGACGCAAGGCGCCGTTCTCGGCCGCCCAAAAGCGCGCGATATGGGATTTACCGCTGCCCTTGGCGCCCAGAAGCAGCAGACGCCCGCGCGGCCAGATCTCGGGCCGGTCGAGCATCGCCAGCGTATCGCGATTGGCGGCAGTCACCAGAAAATCGGCCCGCGCCGAAGCAGGTGGCCCGGCCAGATCAAAGGTGAGCTGCCGCGCCATGGTTCAGCCGCCCCCGGCGCAGGCGCGCAGTGCCGAAAGACGCGGCGGGACCCCGTGCCTTGCACAAGGCCGGGCCGCGCTGGCCAAGCCGCAAAGCCCCGAAAGCGGGCGTGGCACAGCCCCGCCCCTGCACCAGTCCCGCCTTGAAAACGGCAATCTCATGCATTTCTCCCTCACGTCTTGCGTGAATGTGGCGGGAACCGCGCCCCAGTGCAAGCAACCCCGTTGCCGCGCCTGCCCTTGTGGAGTAACCCGAAGGCAAGAAACGAAGAGGTTCCCGCTTATGCGTCTGTCGCGCTACTTCCTGCCCGTTCTGAAAGAAGATCCGAAAGAGGCCCAGATCGTCAGCCACCGTCTGATGCTGCGTGCGGGCATGATCCGCCAGCAGGCGGCGGGGATCTATTCCTGGCTGCCACTCGGGTTCAAGGTGCTCAACCGGATCGAAGAGATCGTCCATGAAGAGCAGCAGCGCGCTGGCCATATCCCGCTTCTGATGCCGACGCTGCAAACGGCGGATCTGTGGCGCGAATCGGGCCGCTATGACGCTTATGGCGACGAGATGCTGCGCATCACCGACCGTCAGAAGCGTGATCTGCTTTACGGTCCGACCAACGAAGAGATGATCACCGACATCTTCCGCAGCTATGTGTCGAGCTACAAAGCACTGCCGCTGACGCTTTACCACATCCAGTGGAAGTTCCGCGACGAGATGCGTCCGCGCTTCGGCGTCATGCGCGGCCGCGAGTTCCTGATGAAGGACGGCTATAACTTCGACCTGACCAAGGAAGATGCGCTGCACGCCTATAACCGCCATCTTGTCAGCTATCTGCGCACCTATGAGCGCATGGGCCTGCAGGCGATCCCGATGCGCGCCGATTCTGGCCCGATTGGCGGCGATGATACCCATGAATTCCTCGTTCTCGCGGAGACCGGCGAATCCGAGGTCTTCTATGACAGCCAGATCACCGATCTGAAGTTCGGCGACCGCGAGATCGACTATACCAGCACCGAACAGTGCCGCAGCATTCTCGAGGAATTCACCTCGCGCTATGCCCGCACCGATGAGACCCATGACGAAGCGGTCTTCGCCGAGATCCCCGAAGAGCGCCGCCGCACCGCGCGCGGTATCGAGGTCGGCCAGATCTTCTATTTCGGCACGAAATATTCCGAGCCGATGGGCGCGACCGTCGTCAATGAAAAAGGCGAGCGCGTGCCGGTCCATATGGGCTCGCATGGGATCGGCGTTTCGCGTCTTCTGGGTGCGATCATCGAAGCCAGCCACGACGAGAAAGGCATCATCTGGCCGGAAGGCGTCACGCCGTTCCACGTGGGCATCGTCAATCTCAAACAGGGCGATGCCTCGACCGACAGCGCCAGCGAGGCGCTTTACCGCGAGCTCAAGGCCGCCGGTCTCGACCCGCTTTACGATGACCGCGACGAGCGTGCGGGCGCGAAATTCGCGACCATGGATCTGATCGGTCTGCCCTGGCGCATCACCATCGGGCCGCGCGGTCTGGCCGAGAACAAGGTCGAACTGACCAGCCGCCGCACTGGCATTTCCGAAGAAATGTCGCCTGCGGATGCGGTCGAGCGCCTCAAGTCGATCTACCAACCAGTGTTCGAGGCGACCTATAAAGGATGACCCCGTTTCGCGTCATACTGGCTTTGATCTGCGCCTCGCTCTTCTCGCAGTTCCCCGCTTTCAGCAATCAATACATCCTGTTGATGCAAGCGGAGATCTCGGTTCTGGAACGCTCGGTGCAAAAGGCAAGTCAGGCTGACGCGACAGCTCAACCTCAGGCAGAACCGGCCAGCCAAGCACTCCCCTCGCCTGCGGTAACGCGGGCGAAAGAGCGGCTGGCCGAACTGACCCCAGCTTTGGACGAGCTGCGCAAGACCGCGCCGGTCAAGCGGCTGCTGCATCCGCTTTACATGGATGATCCGACGCTGCTGCACGCAACCTGGTTCAAATTCCAGACCGCCATGCCGATCGGCCATAACGGCCTGATCGCCGCCGCGATCGGCTTTGCGCTTGGCTGGATCGTCGCCACGCTTCTGGGCTGGATCGCCCCACGTCGCAGCGCGACGGCCTGACCCATCCCACTGTCATTGCATGAAAAAGGGCCGGTCCAGCGACCGGCCCTTTTCCGATGCCTTTTGAAGCAAAGACCTTAGCCAATCAGCTCGCCCGCCAGCGAATTCGGCGCGGAATGGGTGATGCGCACGCGCACGAGATCGCCGACCTTGGCTTGGGGCGCCTCGACAAAGACCGCGTGCAGATAGTCCGATTTGCCGACCATCTGGCCCGGCAGGCGGCCCGGTTTTTCGAAAAGCACGCTCAGCTCGCGCCCGACCATGCTTTCCTGCGCGGCCTTTTGCTGTTTGGACAACAGCGCCTGCAATTCCTGCAAACGCGCATCGGCAACCGCACTCTCGACTTCGGGGCGGTCGTAAGCGGGCGTGCCGGGACGCGGCGAATATTTGAAGCTGAAGGCCGTGCCGAAATTCACCCGAGCGACCAGATCGAGCGTCGCCTGATGATCGGCATCGGTCTCGCCGGGGAAACCCACGATGAAATCCGAGGTCAGCAGAATATCGGGGCGCGCGTCCTTGATGCGGTCGATCAGGCGCAGATATTGCTCGGCCGTATGCTTGCGGTTCATCGCTTTCAGGATGCGGTCCGAGCCCGATTGCACCGGCAGATGCAGATAGGGCATTAGCTTCGGCTCGTGGCGATGGGCCTCGATCAGATCATCGGCCATGTCATTCGGATGGCTCGTGGTATAGCGGATGCGGTCAAGCCCATCGACTTCGGCCAAGAGCCGGATCAGGCGACCAAAACCCCATTCGGCGCCATCCGTACCAAGACCGTGCCAGCCATTGACGTTCTGGCCAAGCAGCGTGATCTCACGCACGCCGCGCGACACCAGATCCGTGGCCTCCGCGAGAATGCGGCTGACCGGTCGGCTGACCTCGGCGCCTCGGGTATAAGGCACGACGCAGAAGGCGCAGAACTTGTCGCAGCCCTCTTGCACGGTCAGGAAAGCCGCAGGCGCGCGCCGTGTCGCGGGGGATTTCGGCAGATGCTCGAATTTGTCCTCGGCCGGGAATTCGGTGTCGACACCGCGCCCTTTCTTCACCATCGCGGGCAGGCGGTGATAGGCTTGCGGCCCGACGACCAGATCGACGATCGGCATCCGGCGCTGAATTTCCTCGCCCTCGGCTTGCGCCACGCAGCCCGCCACGCCGATCTTGAGATCGGGGCGCTCGGCCTTCAACGGCTTCAGGCGGCCAAGATCAGAGTAAAGCTTTTCCGCAGCCTTCTCACGAATATGGCAGGTGTTGAGCAGCACCATATCGGCTTCGGACTGATCCTCGGTCAGGACATAGCCCTCGGCTCCCATGGCTTCGGCCATGCGCTGGCTGTCATAGACGTTCATCTGACAGCCATATGTCTTGATGAAGAGCTTTTTAGCTCCGGCTACCGTCTGGGTCATGTCACGATTTCCCTGGAAAGATCGGGACGGGTTACAGGATCGGGACCAAATTGGAAAGCACCACGCGTGATTTTGACCGATTGCCCGCGTGCCGTCTCTGGAATAAAAAGAGAACATGAGCATGACCGACCTGATCTCGATCACCAATATCGGCCCGGCGACGGCGAAATCGCTGACGGCCGCAGGCATCCCAGATGCGGAAACTTTGCGCGCCCTTGGCGCGGATGAGGCCTATCGCGCGTTGATCGGGAATGGCGAGCGACCGCATTTCATCGGCTATTACGTGCTTCATATGGCCTTGCAGGGCCGACCGTGGAACGATTGCCGGGGCAAGGAAAAGGTCGATCTGCGCCTGCGCTTTGACGCTTTGGTCGCGGATTGCCGCAAGAAACCGGGCGCGGGCGAGCTGCCCCATGCCCTTCTTGAGGCGCTTGATCTGATCGGCCTTGCGCCCGCGCCGCCGCGTTAGTGCCCTGCCCCATTGATCGCCAGAAATTGCCCGGCTAGCCTGTGCTCAAGGACACCCCAAAGGAGCACCGTCCATGACCAAGCCGCAAAGCTGGGAAGCACGCGCCGAGGAATTTTCGCTTTATGGTTTCACCGACATGCCCTCGGTTCACGAGCGCGGCACGGTGGTCGTCACCCATGGCGAGGGGCCCTATATCTTCGACACCAACGGCAAGCGTTATCTCGACGCGAATTCGGGCCTGTGGAACATGGTCGCGGGCTTTGACCATGCTGGCATGGCCGAGGCCGCCAAGGCGCAATATGACCGCCTGCCCGGCTATCACGCCTTCTTTGGCCGCATGTCCGATCAGACCGTGATGCTGTCGGAAAAGCTGGTCGAGGTCTCTCCTTACGACCGGGGACGGGTTTTTTACACGAACTCGGGCTCCGAGGCCAATGACACCATGGTCAAGATCCTGTGGTTTCTGCATGGCTCAGAGGGCAATCCGCAAAAGCGCAAGATCCTGACGCGCTGGAACGCCTATCACGGCGTGACCGCGGTTTCCGCCTCGATGACCGGCAAGCCCTATAACGAGGTCTTCGGCCTGCCGCTGCCGGGCTTCATCCATCTGACCTGCCCGCATTACTGGCGCTTTGGCAAGGATGGCGAGACCGAGGAAGAGTTCGTCGCCCGCTTGGCGCAAGAGCTTGACGACACGATCCAACGCGAAGGCGCCGACACCATCGCGGGCTTTTTCGCCGAGCCGGTCATGGGCGCAGGTGGCGTCATCCCCCCCGCCAAGGGCTATTTCCAAGCGGTGATCCCGGTCCTGAAAAAGCACGGCATTCCGGTAATCTCGGATGAGGTGATCTGCGGCTTTGGCCGCACCGGCAACACTTGGGGCTGCCAGACCTATGGCTTTACCCCCGATGCGATCATTTCGTCGAAGAACCTCACCGCCGGTTATTTCCCGATGGGCGCGATCATCCTTGGTCCCGAACTTGCCGACCGCGTCGAAGCCGCCGTCGAAAAGATCGAGGAATTCCCGCATGGTTTCACCGCCTCGGGCCATCCGGTCGGCTGCGCGATTGCGCTCAAAGCCATTGATGTCGTGATGAACGAAGGGCTGGCCGAGAACGTCAAACGCCTCGCCCCGCGCTTTGAGGCCGGGATGAAGCGTCTGGCCGAGAACCCGAATATCGGCGAATATCGCGGTGTCGGCTTCATGTGGGCGCTGGAAGCGGTCAAGGACAAGGCCACCAAAGAGCCCTTCCCCGCGAGCCTCTCCGTGTCCGAGCGCATCGCCAACAGCTGCACCGATCACGGGCTGATCTGTCGCCCGCTCGGTCAGTCCATCGTGCTCTGCCCGCCCTTCATCATGACCGAGGCGCAGATGGACGAGATGTTCGAAAAGCTCGAAGAGGCGCTCAAGAAGGTCTTCGCCGAAGTCGCTTGAGCTAGGCCGTCACCACGGGTCCGCGCCGCCCAGAACGGCGCGGGCTATCACCACACGCTCAGGCTTGATCGCGGCGGAACGCGCGAAATCAACAACCCGCTCATCGGCTTCGAGCAGGAAATCCAGCACGAAAACCGCGAATTCCGGGCGGCTCGCCATCGCGCGCAAATCCGAAGCCTCAGCGCCGGTCGCGGCCAGAAGCGCGCCGACCAGCTCGGGATCACCGGCCACGAAAGCGAATCCGGCATCGGCAATATCGCGGGCTTCAGACTGGTTCATGGCAGGTCCTGCTGATTTTTTGCACTGATCCGCCTCACCTAGCGAGCGCGCAACGGTTTGTTAAGTGTTTGCTGCCACAGTCCCAATGATCGGGAGAGAGAGAGCGGTGGCGCAGATGTCCGGGCGAATCATGATCGTGGATGGGGTTCCGACCAATCGGATCGTCATGAAGGTGCGGCTTGCCGCAGCCAGCCATGACGTGACGGCGGTCGGCTCGGGGCAAGAGGCTTTGGACCGACTGGCGGCTGACCTGCCGCGCATTGTCGTCATCGGCAGCGCGCTTCCGGATTATCCCGCAGCCGAACTCTGCCGCGCCCTGCGTCGCCGCCCCGGCGGGCAAAGCTTTGCGATCCTGGTGCAGGCCACCAATGGTCAGGGGGCCGAGGCGCTTCATGCCGGCGCGACCTGTCTCTTTGACCCGCAAGATGACGAACACACCCTGCTCGCCCGGATCCGCTCGCTGCTCCGCGAAATGCCCGACAGCGCCGAGGCAGAGACCTCGGGCGCGGGCTGGCAGATCACGGCCGAGCCGGTGCGTCAGACCCGGTTGCGCGCCGTCTTCATTGCCGATCAGATCGGTACCGGCCTCAGCTGGCGCTATGCGCTGCAAGATCATCTCGGCTGCGACATTGATCTGCGTGATCCGGAACGCGCGCTGTCCGAAGCGCAAAGCGGCCCGAGCGCGGATCTCTATCTGATCGCCGCCGATATCCAACGTCGCGGCGACGGTCTCCGCCTGATGGCCGAACTGCGCTCGCGTCCGCTGTCGCGCGAGGCGGCTTTCCTCGTCGTCGTGCGCCCTGATCGCAGCGATCTGACCGCAATGGCGCTTGACCTCGGTGCGGCTGATGTTCTGCCCCATGCGCTGATCGATCGCCCGACCGCGGCCGAGGCCGGGCTGCGCATTCAGGCGCAGATCTCGCAAAAGTTGCTCTCGGATCGCCGCCGTCGCGAGGCGCGGCGCAATCTGGTCTGGGCGATGACCGACCCGCTGACCGGGCTTTATAACCGACGTTTCGCCATGCCGCGACTGCAGGACATGATCGCGCGCTCTGCCGAAGACGGCAAAGGCGTGGCGGTACTCGCGCTCGATCTTGACCGGTTCAAGCGGGTGAATGACGGCTTTGGCCATGCCGCAGGGGATCAGACCCTCATCGCGGTCGCTGAACGGCTGCGCGACGCGCTGCCCCCCGACGCGCTGATTGCCCGCATTGGCGGCGAAGAGTTCATCGCCGCCGCCGTCATTCAAAGCCCAGACGAGGCACAGGCCTTGGCCGAAGCCCTACGCTGCGCCATTGGCGAAAGCCCGATCCATGTCGAAGGCGACGATGCCGCCATTGAACTGGTGATGACTGTCTCGGTCGGCGTGGCGGTGATGGTTGCTGGCAGCCCGACCAAAAGCCTGACGCCGGAGCTCTTGCTCGCCCGCGCGGATCGTGCTTTGCTGATCGCGAAGTCTCAGGGGCGCAATCGCATTGTCGTGGCGCCGCAGGGGCTTGCCGCGTGACACATCCGAAGGGCGCAAATTTACCTGCGACCTTTCGCCATCCTTCCGGCCTCCTCCTTCACTTCCCGGTCCGACAGGACTATGTTGGCACCAGATTGAAGAGGATCATGTGTGATGTCACAGACTCTAGCGAACGACGAAGTTAACGACCGCCCCCTCAAACCGGCTCTTCTGCGTGGCGCCCTTGGCCGCTGCCCGGCTTGTGGTGAGGGCAAGCTCTTTGACGGATTTCTGAAAGTCAGAGACACCTGTGCCCATTGCGGCGAAGATCTGCACCACCAGCGCGCCGATGACGGCCCGGCCTATCTGACCATCCTGTTGGTGTCGCATATCGGGGCGCCGCTGCTTCTGGCGATCTACATGATGTATCGCCCCTCGGCGATGATGATGCTCGTCACCTTCTCGATCGGCGCGATTGTCATGTCGATGCTTTTGCTTCCGCGCATCAAAGGCGCTTTCGTCGGCTTCCAATGGGCCCGGCGGATGCATGGCTTTGGCGACGAGCACCACGACGAAGCGGCCCTGACCGCCAGATGAACGAGACGGCCGCCGCGCAAGCTCCGATCCGCGATGCCGCGACGGTGGTCGTCCTTGATCGGACGGCACCGGGCGGGCCTTCGGTTCTGATGGGTCAGCGCGGCAAGGCTGCCGCCTTCATGCCGTCGAAATATGTCTTCCCCGGTGGCGCTGTCGATGCCGGGGACAGCAATGCCGCGCTTGAGGGCGCGATTTCCGAAGCCTCCGCCCGTCGGCTCGCGCTCGAACCCCGGGATGGATCCTCCGTCACCGCCCATGCCCTTGCCGCCGCCGCTTTGCGCGAATTGGCCGAGGAAACCGGCCTGATGATCGGCAAGTCCGGCGCCGCCCCCGCAGATTGGGAGCGCTACATTGAGGCCGGTCTCGGCCCCGATCCCTCGGGTCTGATCTTTTTCTTCCGCGCGATTACGCCGCCGATGCGTCCGCGCCGCTTCGATGCCCGCTTTCTGCTGCTTGATGCCGAAGCGATTCACGGCGATCGCCGCGATTTTTCGCAAGCCTGTGACGAGCTTTCTCACCTGCATTGGGTCCCGATTACGCAGGCGCGGCGGCTGGACCTGCCCTTCATCACGGAAGTCGTTCTGGCCGAGGTGGGCGCTCTGGTCGCAGAGGCAGGCGATGGCGCTTTGGCCGAACCTGCCTCTGTTCCGTTCTTCGACAATCGCAGCGCGGTGCCGCGTTTCATGCGGATCGCTTAACGACCCGTAAAAACCGGCGCGCGCTTTTCGAGAAAAGCATCGACGCCTTCAGTGAAATCAGCACTACACCCCAGACCGCCCTGTAGCCGTGCCTCGACACGCAGCTGCGCCTCAAGGTCATTGACCGCCGACGCCGCCAACGCTTCGCGCACCGCGAGAAAGGCCGTGGTCGGGCCATTGGCGAGATGGCGCGCGCGCGCCGCGACCCGGTCCGCAAATTCGCCATCGGGCGCGGTTTCCCAGATCATGCCCCAGTCAGCCGCCTGCCGTGCCGAGATCTTATCGGCGAAAAGCATCGCGCCCGCTGCCCGCGCCATGCCGATCGAGCGCGGCAGGATATAGGTCCCGCCCGCATCGGGCAGCAGGCCGATCTTGGTGAAAGCCTGAATGAAAGAGGCCGATTCCGCCGCGATCACCACGTCAGCGGCCAGCGCGAGATTGGCGCCTGCGCCCGCCGCCACGCCGTTCACCGCCGCGATCACCGGCACTGGCGCGTTGCGGATCGACCAGAGCATCGGCTCATATTCGTCGCGCAGCGTCGCCTCCAGATCAGCCGCCGAGGCCTTATCGCCCAGATCCTGCCCCGAGCAAAACGCGCGGCCCTTGCCCGTGATCACCGCGCAGCGCACGCCCTCGGGCAAAGCGCCCATCGCCGCCGCGATCTCGCGCCGCATGGTCGAGCTCAGCGCGTTCATCACCTCGGGCCGGTTCAGGCTGATCGTGGCGACGCCGTCCTGGACCTCGAATTCAATGCTTTGATAGGACATTATCCCTCCTCATCCATCGCGCCGAAGCTGGCCGCTTTTGGCACCGGGGGAAAGCGGAACTTTGCGTCAGTCCCGCATGATCTCTTTCAACCGCTCGCTTTCGGCGCGGCTGAGTGCCTCCGGCGTCGCCTCGGTCGCATTGCGCGAGCGCAGGAAGCGCCAACCGATCAGAAGCGCGAGCACCGCCATGACCGGCCCGGCGAGCCAGAGGATCCAGTTCAGCCCCTTGGCCGGTGGCTCGAACAGCACGAACTCGCCGAAGCGATCGGTAATCGCCGTCACCGCTTGCTGATCGGTATCGCCCGCCACCAGCCGCTCGCGCAGGTAAAGACGCAGATCGCGGCTGATCGGGGCATTCGAATCGTCTATGGTTTCGCCCTGACAGACCGGGCAGCGCAAGATCTTCGAGATCTCGCGCGCCCGCGCCTCAAGCGCGGGATCCGAGAGGATTTCATCGGGCTGGACCGCGAAAGCAGGCAGAGCGATAAGCAGCGACAGGCAAAGGAGAAGCGCGCGCATGATCATTCCGCCGGGGTTGCTTGCGGCCGGGGCTGCGCCTGACGCCGCGCGCCTGCCGCAACCCGGTAACGCCGATCCGACAGCGACAGGAACCCGCCAAGCGCCATCAGCGTCGCACCAAGCCAGATCCAGCTGGCAAACGGCTTGATATAGCTGCGCACCGCCCAGCCGCCATTGGTCTGCTTGTCGCCGATCACCAGATAGATGTCGCGGAAGACCCCGTTCTGGATCGCAGCCTCGGTCGTCGGCATGGCCTGAACCGGATAGAACCGCTTCTCGGGATACATCACGGCAATTCTCTTGCCGCCGCGATCGACATGCATGGTCGCCACGGTCGCGGTATAGTTCGGCCCCGGCACCTCGTTGACGGCATCGAGCGTGATCTCATAGCCATCGACCTCGAAGCTCTGACCAATCTGCGCCACGCGAATGTCCTCGACCTGCCAGGCCATAAGCAGGCTGACCCCGATGAAGGTCACGCCAAGCCCGGCATGGGCGACCGCTTTGCCCCAATCGGCACGCGGCAAGCGACCCAGACGAGCAAAGCCCGAGTTTCCGGTCCGCTGCCACAGATCGGCGGCAGCGCCCGCGATCAGCCAGCTGCCGAGCCCGGCGCCGATCACCGCCAGCGCGGATTTCCCGGTCGAGACCGCGAAGACCAGCGTGGCGACAGCCAGCGCGAACAGCAGCGCGCCGCGCAAGGGGGCGAGGGTCTTGGCGATCTTGCCGCGTTTCCACGGCAGGATCGCCCCAATCGGCAGGATGATTGCCAGAACCACCATGAAGGGCGTGAAGGCCTTCTCAAAGAAGGGCGTGCCGACCGAGAGAACCCGGCCCCAGACCAGCTCGGCGATCAAAGGCCAGACCGTGCCGATAAAGACGACGAAGGCCGAAACCGCGAGCAGAATATTGTTCAGGACCAGCGCGCCTTCGCGCGAAACCGGGGCAAACATGCCCTTGGCCTGCATGGCCGCTGCGCGGGCGGCATAAAGCGTCAGCGCACCCCCGACGAAAAACGCAAGGATCGCAAGAATAAAGACGCCGCGTTTCGGGTCATTGGCAAAGCTGTGGACCGAGGTGATCACGCCCGAGCGCACGATGAACGTGCCGATGAGCGAGAAGCCAAAGGCCATGATCGCGAGAAGGATCGTCCAACTTTTGAGCACCTCGCGCTTCTCGACAACGATGGCCGAATGCAGCAGCGCCGCCGCGAGCAGCCAAGGCATGAAGCTGGCGTTCTCGACCGGATCCCAGAACCAGAAGCCGCCCCAGCCAAGCTCATAATAGGCCCACCACGAGCCCATCGCGATGCCGATGGTCAGGAAGACCCAGGCGCTCAGCGTCCAAGGCCGAACCCAGCGGGCCCAAGCGGCATCGACCCGGCCCTCGATCATCGCGGCGACCGCGAAGCTGAAGGCCATGCTCAGCCCGACATAGCCGAGGTAAAGGAACGGCGGATGGAAGGCGAGCCCGGGATCTTGCAGCAGCGGGTTCAGGTCGCGGCCGTTGAAGGGCGCGGGCGACATCCGCCAGAACGGGTTCGAGGTGAACAGAATGAAGGCGTAAAACGCTACTCCGATCGAGGCCTGAACTGCCAGCGCGCGGGCGCGCAGCTTGGGCGGAAGGTTCGGGTCGAAGGTGGCGGCCGCGGCACCGAAGAGCGCAAGGATCAGCACCCAGAGCAGCATCGAGCCCTCGTGGTTCCCCCAGACGCCCGCGACTTTGTAGAGCATCGGTTTGGCGGTATGCGAGTTCTCATAGACTAGCAGAACCGAGAAATCCGAGACCACGAAGGAATAGGTCAGCGCGGCGAAAGAGATGGCAACAAGCCCGAATTGCGCGATCGCGGCCGGACGTGCGGCCTCGATCCAGGGGCTCCAGCCGCGTGAAGCGCCGATCAAGGGCACGATCATCTGAAAGATCGCGACGGCGAATGCGAGAATGAGGGCGAAATGGCCGATTTCGGCGATCATGGCTGTCTCCGGGAAGATTGAGCGGAAGATAGCCCGATGGCGGTCTCGGGACCAGACCCGGCGTGCAGTCAGGATGTCACAGCATCGTCACGGCTCTGGTCCGCATTTTCGCGATATTTAGCGGTTTACTGCTGCGCCCAATCGCGCAGCGCAGCATTATCAGAGAAATCTGATCCCGCCGTGACCGTGGCGACCTCAGCCTCCTGCGGCTTGGCCTTCGGCTGTGGGACGCTGCGGCTGCGGAAATAATGGGCCTCGCGCGCGCCAAAATAGAAGCTGATGATCGCGCCGAACAGCCACCAGAGCGGCTCGGGCACCAGGCCCAACCCCTCCATGCGCAGGCTGAAACCGGCCGGATCTGCCATCGCATAGACAAAGAGACTGAGCGTTCCCAAAGTCAGAACGGGCCGAGGAAGCCTGTTCAATCCATTGACAAGACGGTCAAAAAATCCATCTCGAAGCGCCGCGAACTCTGCGCCATGTTCGGTGATGGCGCGGGCATAGGCCTCTTCTTCCAGCTCCAGCCGCCGGGTCGCATTGACCTGAAAGACCTCGGCCAGATTGGTCGCCGCATTCGCCACTGCCGAGACCGGCCCGCCCATCCCGATAACCCGTTCGATCACGCCCATTTTGCAATCCTCATCCGGTGCTCTGCCGCTGTCAGGTGATATTTGGGCGAGATGAATTCTTCGGCGCGCCGGATCCAGCCGCCCTTCTCGCCGGTCGTGGTGCGCGCATATTTGCGCGAGGCGGGTCGGCTGTCGGCGAGCGCGTAATAGTAGTTTCGACGCGCGATCCCGTAAGCGTCCCCGAGATGTCCCGGCGCGGCCTTTGCTGCCGCGCGCGCCGCCGCCAGCGTCTTCGGGCCGATCAGCCCATCGTCCTTGGCCGCAAACCCCATGCGCGTAACC
The DNA here is from genome assembly GCF_000444995.1 of Paracoccus aminophilus JCM 7686. NCBI lineage: Bacteria > Pseudomonadati > Pseudomonadota > Alphaproteobacteria > Rhodobacterales > Paracoccaceae > Paracoccus > Paracoccus aminophilus. Next base: position 2,161,732 of record NC_022041.1, read on the forward strand.
AGCCGTTGCAGCAACTTGACCGCCATCGAGCCGCTGTTGACATACATGTCGAAGACGCTCGCCCAAAGGGTCTCGGGCAGCTCGCCAAGACCCGGTTTGCGAAAATAATGCTCGATGAAAATCGCCTGTGCCTGAGCGGCGGACAGGGCTTTCACATCCGCAACGTCAATCTTGCCGTCGCGCGTCAGGTCCAGCCCAAGACGGCGCATCGTCGCCAGGCTGACGCCATATTTGGTCGCGCCGCCGGGATCGTTCGGATCATTGACGAAGCCCCCTTCGCGCGCGACGATCTCTGTCGCAATCTGCTCCACGCTTTTCATGCCGCCCCCTTGCTTTTGGCAAGTCGGCAGGGTGCAAGTCAGCGTTTAACCATTGCTTAACCGGGCGCGCGTTGCCAAGCGCCCGGACAGCTCGGCTCAGGAGTTCGGATCGACGTAGACGCCCTGTTTCTTCAGCGAGTCGACGACCTCTTTCGGCATATAGCTTTCGTCATGCTTGGCGAGAATCTCGGTCGCGACAAAGGTGTCGCCGACCATCTGCCCGGTGGCGATCATGCCCTCGCCCTCGCCGAAGAGATCGGGCAAAACGCCGGTGAAGCGAACCGGCACGCTCGCGCCGCCATCGGTGACGCGGAAGGTGATCGTCTCGCCCGCACCGCGCACCAGCGTGCCATCCTCGACCAGACCGCCCAGCCGGAAAACCTCGCCGTCATGGGGCGGCATTTCCGAAAGCTGCGCCGGAGAACGATAGAGATTGATGCCATCGCGAAAGCCGTAACCGATCAACCCGACCGCCAGCACAAGCGCGACAGCGGCGGCAATTAAGATCTGGATGCGACGTTTCTTTTTCAGGCTTTTCATATCGTTCTCGTATAAAGTTCAGGCGCTTTCGAACCTGATCCCATGGCGCAGGAATTGCGTGGCTTTGCCCGAAACGCGGTCAGGATCGCCGGTGGTCAGATAGGCCGAGCGGGTGCCGCTGCCGGTGAACTCGGGCCGCCGCTGCAAATAGTCGTCAAGGCTCTCGGCCACAAGATTGGCTTGCGAGTAAACTTTGACCTCCGCGCCCAAGGCCTTCTGGAAGGCTGCTTGCATCAGCGGGTAATGGGTGCAGCCGAGGATCGCCGCCTCGGGATGCGGCATGCGGCGCTTGAGCGCCTCGACATGGGACTGGACCAAAGCCTCGGCCAAGAGCTCATCGCCCTGCTCGATCGCATCGACGACGCCCGCGCAGGGTTGGGCCTCGACATCGACGCCGATGGCGCGAAAGGCGAGCTCGCGCTGGAAGGCGCGGCTGGCGACGGTCGCCGGGGTCGCGAAAAGCGCGACATGCTTGACCTCGACCTCACGCGGGGGGGTATTATCGCCCCATTGGCGCTCGGTCAGCGCCTCGATCAGCGGCACGAAGACGCCCAACACGCGCTTGTCCTTGGGCAGCCAGCTTTCCTGCATCCGCCGCAGAGCCGCCGCGCTCGCGGTATTGCAGGCCAAGATCACCAGATCACAACCCTCATCCCAGAGCCGCTCGACGCCTTTGCAGGTCAGATCGTAGATATCGTCGGAATCGCGCACGCCATAGGGCGCATGGGCATTGTCGCCATAATATACCAGCGGCAGATCGGGCAGACGGGCGGCAATGGCCTCGTGCACCGTCAGCCCACCAAGTCCCGAATCAAATACTCCGACCGCCATCCGCGCCTCCTCGCTTTGATGGCGTGTTTTAGGACCAATCAGCCGGAAGTGCCATGATTTCCGACGGCGGCGGTCACTTGGTCGCAATCAGGCCACCAGAGGACTTGCCGGTCAAAGCAGGACCAAGCCCATCAGAAACTGAATGATTGCGCTAACACAGAATCGCCACTTTGGTCTGATAAACTTGTCCAGAGTTTAGGTCAGTCACAATGCCGTATGGCGATAAAATCAGGTGATTTCCGCTGTATTGTTTCAACTGGTCTTCGTGCTAAGGGTTGCACAAGACGCATGGCTGATAAGACAAGAAAGCAAAAGACATGGATTGGGACAAGCTGCGAATTTTCCACGCGGTAGCGGATGCGGGCAGCCTGACCCACGCCGGAGAGACCCTGCATCTGTCGCAATCGGCCGTCAGCCGCCAGATCCGCGCGCTTGAAGATATGCTGGGCACGACGCTGTTTCACCGTCACGCCCGCGGCCTGATCCTGACCGAACAGGGCGAGCTGCTCTTTGATGCGACCTCGGCTATGGTGCGCAAGCTCGACACCACCGCCGCGCGGATCAAGGACAGCGAAGAGCATGTCTATGGTGAGCTGAAGCTGACCACGACCACCGGCTTCGGCACGCTGTGGCTGGTGCCGCGTCTGGCCAAGCTTTACGACCGCTATCCCGATCTCAAGATCGACCTGATCCTTGAAGAGCGCGTGCTTGACCTGCCGATGCGCGAGGCCGATGTCGCCATCCGCATGAAAGAGCCGAACCAGCAGGATCTGATCCGGCGCAGGCTTCTGAACATCAGGATGCGGCTTTATGCCACGCAGGAATATCTGTCGAAGAACGGCGTGCCGAAACGGCTCGAGGATCTCGCGCGCCATCGCATCATCTGCCAGAACCCGACGACGCCGCAAGTGACCTCGGGCGCGATCCTGTCGAAGATGCTGCTCAGCCAGAACTCGCCCTCGACGCTTCTGGTCAACAGCTATTTCGGCGTGTTGCAGGCGGTGCAAAGCAATGTCGGCATTGGGGTTTTGCCTGATTATGTGGCAACCGACGTGCCCGCGCTCATCCGCGTCCTCCCGGAAATCGAGTCGAGCGAGGTTCCTGTCTTCCTCGCTTTCCCCGAAGAGCTGCGCACCTCGCGCCGGGTTTCAGCCTTCCGCGACTTCGTCCTCGAAGAGATTCAGGCCATGAAAAAAGGCCAAAACGACAGCGAGACCAACTAATCTTAACCAGCCATTCGCCGGGCGCATATCCGTCATGCCGCTTTGCAGCAAGTTCGCCCTTGAATGGTTTACCTCCTGCCCATATCTCGGGCTGCGAAGGCGATGATCTGAGGAAACTCTTATCACCTTCAACCTCCCTGTTGGACTTAGGCCGGGCTTTATGCCCGGCTTTTTTTTGCCCTGCGGTCCCCGGTCGGGTCAGGTCCGGGCGAAAATGCGGTCAATCTGCGCCAAGCCCTCTCTCTGCCCTTTCCTAATCATCGGCCTGTGCGTAAAAGGCCGGTAATTTCCGGGCAAAAAGGGCATCACGATGACCGAACCACTGATCACCGAGGAACTGATCGCCGCGCATGGCCTCAAGCCCGATGAATATCAGCGCATCCTCGAGATCATCGGCCGCGAGCCGAGCTTCACCGAGCTTGGCATCTTCTCGGCCATGTGGAACGAGCATTGCTCGTATAAATCCTCGAAGAAATGGCTGCGCACCTTGCCCACCACCGGCCCGCAAGTGATCTGCGGCCCCGGCGAGAATGCGGGTGTGGTCGATATCGGCGATGGTCAGGCCGTGGTCTTCAAGATGGAAAGCCACAACCACCCCTCCTACATCGAGCCGCATCAGGGCGCCGCAACCGGCGTTGGCGGCATTCTGCGCGATGTCTTCACCATGGGTGCGCGCCCGGTCGCCGCGATGGACGCTTTGTCCTTTGGCCGCCCCGAGCACCCGAAGACCGCCCATCTCGTGAAGGGCGTGGTCGAGGGCATTGGCGCTTATGGCAATGCTTTTGGCGTGCCGAACGTCGGCGGCGAGGTCCGTTTCCATTCGAGCTATGACGGCAACTGCCTCGTGAACGCCTTTGCGGCGGGTCTCGCCGATGCCGACAAGATCTTCTATTCGGCGGCCTCGGGCGTCGGGATGCCGGTGGTTTACCTCGGCGCGAAGACCGGCCGTGACGGGGTTGGTGGCGCGACCATGGCTTCGGCTGAATTCGACGACACGATCGAGGAGAAGCGTCCGACCGTCCAAGTCGGCGACCCCTTCACCGAGAAATGCCTGCTCGAAGCCTGCCTCGAGTTGATGCAGACCGACAGCGTCATTTCCATTCAGGACATGGGCGCGGCGGGTCTGACCTGCTCGGCGGTCGAAATGGGCGACAAGGGCGGTCTCGGCATCAAGCTGGTGCTCGACAATGTGCCTCAGCGCGAAACCAATATGACCGCCTATGAGATGATGCTCTCCGAATCTCAGGAACGCATGCTCATGGTCCTCAAGCCCGAAAAAGAGGCCGAGGCCCGCGCGATCTTCGAGAAATGGGATCTCGACTTTGCCATCGTCGGCGAAACCATTGCCGAGGATCGTTTCCTGATCCAGCACGGCAACACGATCATGGCCGATCTGCCGCTCTCGAAACTGTCGTCGAGCGCGCCGGAATATGACCGCCCTTGGGTCGAGACCCCGGCGGCAGGCGCCCTGCCCGCTTTGCCCGCGATCACGCCGATTGATGCTCTCAAAGCCCTGATCGGCTCGCCCTCCTATGCCCATAAGGCTTGGGTCTGGGAGCAATATGACACCCAGGTCGGCGCCGACACGATCCGCCGTCCGGGCATCGGCGCGGGCGTCGTGCGCGTCCACGGCACCGAAAAGGCGCTCGCCTTCACCAGCGACGTGACGCCGCGTTATGTCAAGGCCAACCCCTTCGAGGGCGGCAAGCAGGCCGTCGCCGAAGCCTGGCGCAATCTGGTTGCCGCAGGCGCGACGCCCTTGGCCGCGACCGACAACCTCAACTTCGGCAATCCCGAGAAGCCCGAGATCATGGGCCAGCTCGTCGGCGCGATCAAAGGGATCGGTGAGGCCTGTCTGGCGCTCGACTTCCCGATCGTCTCGGGCAACGTCTCGCTTTACAACGAGACCGACGGCAAGGGCATCCTGCCGACCCCAACCATCGGCGGCGTTGGCCTGATCGCGAACCTCGACCAGATTATCGCGGGCCTTCCGGCTGCGGGCGATGTCGCGGTCGTGATCGGCGCGACCCATGGCCATCTCGGCCAATCGGCTTTTGCCGCCGAGGCCTTCGGGATCGAAGCGGGCGACGCGCCCCATGTCGATCTGACCGCCGAGCGCAAGAATGGCGAATTCATCCTCGCCCATCGCGCGCTTTTCTCGGCGGTTGCGGATCTTTCCGACGGTGGGCTGGCGCTTGGTGCCTTTGAAATGGCCGAGGCTGCCGGTTTCGGCGTGGCCTTGGACAGCGCCGAGATCGCCGCGCTTTATGGCGAAGATCAGGCCCGCTATCTCGTCACCGCCCCGGCAGACAAGGCCGAGGCCATTCTGGAGGCCGCCAAAGCCGCTGGCGTCCCAGCCGCCAAGGTCGGGACCTTTGGTGGCGCAAATGTCAGCTTCGGCACCGACAGCGCCGCGCTGGCAGGTCTGTCGCAGCTTTACCGCTCGGCCTTTGCCGAAAAGATCGGCATCGACCGCGCCTGAGGCGCTGACGCCCTGACGGGATCTTAAAAAAAGCGCCGGACCTCCGGCGCTTTTTTCGTTGCGGGACCCTGATCTCCTGCCCGCCCGCTGATCGGCACGGGCAGGGCAAAAACGGTCACGGCAGCGCAATCGCGCTCAGCACATAGCCCTCCTCGCAGCGAAGCCGGCCGCGGACCGTCCAACCTTTGGAGAAGGGCGGCAGGTCACAGGTCAGGGTCGCGCGAAATCCCAGCAAATTTCCCGAGAGATCACGCGAAATCACCACCGAGGCCGCGTCGAACCAGAACATCTGATTGACCAGCGGATAGAGGCATTTGAAAAGACTCTCCTTGGCCGAAAAGATTGCCGTGACATGCAGCGCGCGGATCGCGGGCACCCGTGGCAGGGCGTGAAGCTCTGTCGGACAGATCTCGGCCTCGATCTTGCGGGCTTGTTCCGGCTCCATGACGCGGTCGATATCGACCCCGATGCTGCGAAACTGGCTGGCCGAGGCGATCAGTGACACCGCCCTGCCCCGCGCATGTGAAATCGAGCCGACCAGCCCCCGCGGCCAATGCGGCGCCGCCTCGGCGGGACCGGGCGGCACCGCATAGGGACGCCCTGCCTCATCGCTAAAGCGCGACATCGCCACCCGGGCACAATAACGCCCCGCGGTATAGTCGGATTTGCGCGAGACCGCCGTCTGCCGCAACACGCTGGGAAGCGGCAGGTCCAGAGCCGAGGCCATGGCCTCGGAAAAGGCGCCGACATCATAGCGCACCAGCGCCGATGAGACCGAGGGGCCGAGCAGGGATTTCCCCGGCAGCTCCTCAAGGAAGGCGCGGGTGACGGGCGGGGCCGCTGTGAGTTGGCTTTCGAGTGATCTCATCTTGCGCCAACCACCGCAAGCGGTGCCTCCTGGTGTGCGTCGCCCTCGCACCGGCGCCGCAGCGCCTCGTTGAAGGCGAGAAAGGCCGGTTGCGTGCGGCGCACCAAGGTTTTCCACAGCAAGGGCACCAGAAGACCTCCGAACCTTTCGCTATGCGACAGACGGGTTCCGCCGCCCGGAAGCGGGGACAAGGTGAACCGATGCTCACCCGAGAAGATCCACGAGCCGCCGAGCATCCCGCGCCAGATCAGCTGGCGCGGTGCTTCGCGCGCAAGGATGCGCGGTTTCATGGTGACCTCGCCGCCGCCGTCGTTGAGCCGGACTTTCACGGTATTGCCCGGCGTCACATCGCCCTCGACGGCAAGAATGAAGGTGCTCCATTCCGAAAAGCGGTCGAAGTCGGTCAGCACCTGCCAGACCGCGGGGATCGGCGCGTCGATGTCGATTGAGGTTTCAATTGTTCTGGCCATCAGTCTACGAGCTCCACGGATTGTGTCACGGGTTGATCGTTGAGCGCCGTGCCCCGAAAACCGGGGTCGCCAAGCGCAGTGAGGTCGCGCGCGATCTGGCGACCAAGCCGCGCGCAACTGTCATCGGTGAAGTAGAAATGGCCGCCGTCGAAGCGGCTCAGATGGAAGGGGCCGCCGGTTTCAAGCGCCCAGTTCTCCATCAGCGCGGGCGGCGCCCAAGGGTCGTCCACCGCGGCATAGGCATGGATCGGACAGCCGAGGATCGTGCGGTCCGGCCGGGCGCCATAGCTGTCCACGGCGGTAAAATCCGCGCGCGCCAGACGCAGGAACATCCGAACGAACTCGGGCTCCTGCAGGACGCGCTCGGGCGTCCCGCCAAGCTCGAGCATCGTGTGCAGGAACTCGTCATCGGGCAGAAGGTGCAGGCGCGAGGCGCGGGGCGCGACTGTCGGCGCTTGCCGCCCCGACACCCCAAGCCACAGCGGAGGAGTGCCGTCGCGGGTCAGCTTGCGGGCAAGTTCCGAGGCGACAATCGCCCCGAGACTATGGCCAAAAAGCGCAAGCGGCAGCTCACCCGTCAGCTCGCCAAGATCGCGCGCAACCTGCGCGACCATCTCGCTCATCTGGTCGATTGGCGCCTGAGCATAGCGCCGCCCTCGGCCGGGAAGCTCATGCAGGACGACATCCACATCTTCTCCCATCTGCTTGACGATGTTGAAGAATGTGCTTCCCGACCCGCCCGCATGGTGAAACATCACCAAACGCAAACGCGGGTTTTCGACGGGGCGGGGGCGCAGCCAGGCGGTCATTCTGCCGCCTCCAGAACCGGAGCCGCGCGGACGTGCTGGCTGATGCGCGCGAACATCTCCGAGAGGGGGATGGTCGCATCGACGATCTCTGGCGGCACCTCGACCTGAAGCTTCTGCTCGACCGCCTTTTTCAGCAGCATCGCGATGAAACTATCGCCGCCCGCCGCAAGGAACGTGTCATCGAGATCAAGCGGATCCTCTGCCCGAAGCAACGAGACCAGCTCGGCATGGACGAAATCGGTGATCTCATCCGCGCCCGCATCAAGCGGCCTGTCGCCCGCGTGCCGCGCGGCCTCGGTCGCGGTTTGCGTGGCAAATCGCGGCTCGTCGATCCAGTAGCGGTCGGCGGCAAAAGGATAGGTGCCAAGTCCGCCGTCGAGCAGCACGCCTTGGGGCCGCAAAGCGTCGAACCGCAGATCCGCCCCCGATTGGAAGAGCGCGGCCAGTGCCTCAAGCAACTGATCCCGCAGCCCCTCGGCCTCGAGCGCGACCGAGGTGTCCCCCCATTGCAGGCTCACGCCCGGGGCGTCGCCGCGATGCAGGCGCAGACGCGGGATGAGCCGCGCCAGCGCCTGATGAAGCCGGGCCGCCGGATCCGCCTCATCGGCATGGAGCGCCAATGCCGGGAAGCTCGCGACGAGGGCGCCAAGCAGGGCCACCAGCGCGGGCGTCTCTGGCCCGACCGTCAGACGAAACCGCGTGGGCGCCGCCTCGGTCGGGACATGCTTGGCGGCTTCCAGCGCCGAAGCGATCGCCTCGGCAGAGTGGCCCACCACCGCGACGCGGCAGGCAAGCAGCGCACGGCCGCTGCGCGTCGTATGGGCGAGGCTTGCAAGCCCCGCTTGTCCCAGCACCCGCAGCCGCGCGGCGACCTGACGGGCCTGCTGCGTCAGCTCAGCGGGATCGCGGGCCGAGACCACGACCAGCTCGGCGCCAGTCTCTGTGGCACCAATCTCTGCGGCAGCGGGCAGATCCTGCTTGGGCGGCGCTTCAAAGATCGCATGGGCATTCGTGCCGCTCAGCCCGAAGGCCGAGATCCCTGCGCAGCGGCGGGCATAGGCCTCGGGCCAAGGCGCGGTCTGACGCGAGACCTCGATCTGGGTCGAGGCCCAGGGGATCGCGGCGGAAAGGGCGCCGTCGCTCTGACGCAATGCCGCCGGGATCAGGCCTTTGTGCAGGCACATCACTAGCTTGATGACACCGGCAATGCCCGCCGCAGCCTCAAGATGGCCGATCCGCGATTTCACATTGCCAAGCGCCAGCCGGGCGGGCCGCGGCCCGGCCCCATTGCCGAGCACGGCATCCAGCGCATTGACCTCGATCGGATCGCCCAGAGAGGTGCCGGTGCCATGGGCCTCGACATAGCCGATCTCGGCGGGGGCCACGCGCGCGTCCTGCAAGGCCGCCGCGATCACGTCGCGCTGTGCGCGCCCGTTCGGCACCGTCAGACCAGAGGAGGCCCCGTCGTGGTTGGTCGCGGTGCCGCGCAGCACCGCCAGCACCGGGCGACCCTCGGCCTGAGCGTCCGCCAACCGCATCAGCGCCAGACAAGCGACCCCCTCGCCCCGGCCATAGCCATCGGCATGGGCGGTGAAGGTCTTCGAGCGACCGTCCGGGGCCAGCGCCCCCGACTGGCAGAGCGACACCATCAGATCGCCCGAAAAGAGCAGGTTCGCCCCGCCGACCAGCGCATAGCGGCATTCCTCGCGCCGCAGGCTCTGGGCCGCGAGATGCAGCGCGACCAGCGACGACGAGCAGGCAGTATCTACGCTCAGCGCCGGGCCCGAGAAGCCCATGGCATAGGACACCCGCCCCGCGGCAAAGCAATGCCCGCCGCCGGTCCCGAAATAGGGGTCAATCGCCGTCTTATCGGCCTGCCCCGAGCGGCGCTCGCCATATTCCGAGGCCATGATCCCGACGAAGACCCCGACCGGCAGGCGGTCACTGCGCCGAACGGCAATGCCCGCGCGCTCCATCGCCTCCCATGCGGTTTCGAGAAGCAGGCGCTGCTGGGGATCCAAGGCCTCGGCCTCGCGTTTCGACATCCCGAAGAAGCGGGCATCGAAGCGATCGACATCGGCCAGAAAGCCCGCGCGATTGACATAGGATTTGCCGGGCGTCTCGCGGCGCGGGTCATAGACCCCGCGCAGACCGGGACGGTTGTCCGGGATCTCGGAGATCACATCGCGGTCGCTGGTCAGCAGATCCCAATAGGCCTCGGGGGTGGTGATCCCGCCGGGCAGGCGCAATCCGAGGCCGACCACCGCAAGCGGCGCGCTGGCTTTGTCCTCCAGCTGCTGGATATGGGCCTTGAGGCGACGGGACAAGGCAAGTTGCTGTTCAACGATGGGTCGCAGATCTTGGGCGCTCATTTGTGCTTTCCTTCTGTCCAGTTGAGCTCGTCCTGCACCGCAGCCAGCAGATCGCTCATGCTGCGGTCGGTCAGGTTTTCCGTGTCAGGTTGCGAGGGAGTTGGGGTTGCGGTCTGAGTCTTGATGGGCGTTGTCGTCTGGGCCAGAGCCGCGGCGGGCGCGGGTTCGATCTGGCCAAGACCGGTCTCGGCGATGAATTCCGCCAATTGGGCGACCGTGGGATATTCGATGGCCACAGTCGCGGGCAGATCGTGATCGAGCGCATGGTTCAGCTGGGCGCGCAGATCGATTGCCATGATCGAGTCGAGCCCCAATTCGACAAATCCGGTGTCGTGATCGATTGGGCTCTCGTCGCCGAGGTTTGCGCAGACCAGACGGGCCAGCGCCTCGCGCAGGCTGTCGATGCGGTCCTCGGCAGGCTCGGCCAAAGCCAGATCGCGCAGCCAGCCCCGCGCCGCTTCGGTGACCTCGGTCTTGCGCGGGGTCGTGACTTCGCCCGCATCCAAGGCCGAGAGGAAGGACGCGCGGCTTTGCGCGCCGAGCTCGGCCCGGTAGCGGGCGAAATCCGCCGCCACCGCCACCAGACGCCCGGATTGCCCCGAAGCTGCGATAGCCACCAGCTCTGCTGCTTCGGCATCGTTGAGCGGGCGGACGCCATAGCGCGCCGCAGACCGCAGGACGACATCCGAGGCCGCCATCCCGCCTTTGGCCTCTGGCACCCAGGGACCCCAGGCGACGGCGCAAGCTTGCTTGCCGCCCGCGCGAAGTGCTTCCGCGAGGCCTTCCAGATAGCCATTGGCTGCGGCGTAGCTGACCTGCCCCGCCGAACCGAGCACGCTCGACACCGACGAGAAGAAGACCAGCCGCACCTCGGCATCGTCGTGAAGCGCACGCGCCAGCACCTGCGCGCCCCGCGTCTTGGCGTGGAAGACCCGGGCGTAGGAGTCCCGGTCGATGCTGTCGAAGGCCATGTCGTCATTCGCACCGGCAAGGTGGAAGACGCTGCCGAGCTTGCCAAAGCTGCGCGCAGCTTCGATGGCGGCCTTCACGTCAAGTGCATTGGTCACGTCGCCCTGCACGATACGCAGCGGAATGCCCTGCGCGGCGATGCGGTTGATGACCTCTTGCGCAATCGCATCGGGTGCGCGCCGTGCCATCAGGACGATCCCCGCCGCACCGGCATTGGCCAGCATCTCGGCGGTGCTGAGACCCAGCGCGCCAAGCCCGCCCGTGATCAGCGCCGCGCCTTGCGGCAGGCCCTCGGGAAGGGTGACGGCGGCGGGCAGAAGACGCTCGACACGCAGCCCGTCAGAACCGACCGACAGGCGATTTTCCTGCGGCACGGCCAGAACGGTCTCTGCCAGGGTCTCGATGGCGGCATCTGCCCCGATCTTGACCCGCACCAAGCGGCGATCGCTCTGCTCGGCCTCAAGAGCAGAGAGCATCCCCCAAAGTGCGGCCCGCAGCGGGCTGGCTTCGGGGCTACCGTCGACCAGCAGGATATAGGGCACCGCATGGGGCACATTGCGCAAGGTCTCGGCCAGCAGCGCCACCGCGTGCTCGACATCTTCAGCCGCGACACCATCGACCGAAGCAAAGCGCGCGTCGACAATGCGCAGCCCCTCGGTCGCGGGATCACTCGCCTCTGGCAATTGGTCGAGCCGCGTGGTCACGCCCCGCGCCTCAAGCGCCGGGACCAGATCGTTGAGCAACGGCACGCCATCGGTCAGAAGGCGCAGCTCGCGCACGCTTTCGTCACGGGCCGGGCGGCTGTCCGGAGCCACGAAAACCGGCTCATAGGCATGTTTCGGCGGCTTGCGCAGCCCATGCTCCAGAACCGCGCGCGGGGCATGGCGGACGCGGAAGGTGTCCGCGCTGAAGACCGGCTGACCATCGGCATGGAACATCGCCAGATCGGCGGTCTCGACCCGCAGGCGGCCATTCGGCAGAGGATCGGCCGATTTGATCCGCACATGCCCCCACAGATCCGCCGCCCCACGCGGGCGCCCGGCAAAGGCCAGACGGCGCGCGGCAAAGGGAATGGCCAGCGAGGGCGCTTCCTCGGCATGATCATCGACCATGAAGCCCGCGATGCTTTGGAAGCAGCTGTCGATCAGGCCCGGATAGATCTCATAGGCTGCGGGATCGTCAGGCAGCTCGGGCTGGGCATAGCGGATCAGCGCCTCTTCGCCGTCGATCCAGACATCGGCAATCCAGCGGAAGGAGGACCCCAAAGTATAGCCGAGCGTGCGGAAGTAGGCGTAAAACTCCGCGCCGGAGATGTGACGCTCTGCCCCCGCGATGAAGGCCTCGCGGTCAAGCATCGGCGCAAAGGTCGCACCATTGTCGCTGAGGCGGCACATGGCATGGGTCTGCCAGGTTCCCGTCTCGGCATCGATCAGGCTTTGCACCGAAAGCTGCGGCTTTTCGCCCGCGCCGGTGATGATCTGCGCGTCATAGCGTTCCCCGTCGAGGATCACGAGCGCCCGCGGGCAGACCAGATCCTCGATGGCGACCGGCGTCCCGTCCCGACCGAGCGCCGAGAGGATGGTCGCCAGATGCGAGGCGACCGGGGTCACCACCGTGCCGTAAAGCCGGTGATCGCCGAGATAGGCCGGGAAGTTGCTGTCGCGCTCGAACTGGAAGACGCGGCCGGGCAGCGCCGGAGACAGCAGTTCCGCACCCCAATGGCGCCGCGTCTCGACCCCGCGCACGGCCAAGGCCGGTTGCGGCGTGATCTGGGTCCAGTATTCGGTCTTGGCAAAGGGATAGAGCGGACCATCCCCGCGCCGCGCCTGAAGCGCGCCCTGAACCTTGGCCCAATCGAAGCTCTGGCCCCGGTCATAGAGATGGGCCACAGCGCCGAGCAGGGTCGGGCGCTCGGCCAGACCGCGACGCAGCGAGTTGGTCATGCCGCCCTCGGGCATCAGCCCGGCCGCGCGCATCAGGCTGACCAGAGTGCGGTCGGGCCCGACTTCGAGGCAGATATCGACCTCCTCGGCCAGCATCGCCTGCGCGCCCTCATGGAACCGCACCGGCGCCAGCACATGGTCGCACCAGTATTGCGCGCTGTAGGTGGCGCTGTCGGCAAGCCGTCCGTGCAGATTGGCTATGATCGGGGTCCGGGCTTCGTGGAAGTCGAACTGATCGACCTGCTCGCGGAACTCGGCAATCATCGGCTGCATCATGCGCGAATGGAAGGCATGGCTGACGACCAGCGCGCGGGCCTCGATCCCCATCTTCTTGAGCGTCTCGGCAAAGGCATCGACGCGGTCTTGCGGACCTGCGACCACCACGGCCTCGGGGCCGTTGATCGCCGCGACATCAAGCCCGGTGCCCTCAAGAAGTCCCGTGACGGTTTCGGGGGTGGCGACCACGGCCAGCATCGCGCCGGGCTTCATGTCCTGCATCAGGCTGGCGCGGCGGGCGATGAGCTCAAGCCCGCTGCGCCGATCAATCACGCCAGCATGGATGGCCGCCGCCACCTCGCCGACGCTATGGCCCATGACGATGCAGGGCGAGACCCCCCAGCTTTCCCAAAGCGCGGCCAAAGCCAGCTCCAGCGCGACCAGCGCGGGTTGGGTGTAGCGGGTCTGGTTCAGCAGGGTCTTGTCCGCGCCATAGAGCATCACCTGCAAGAGGCTTTGCCCCAGAAGCGGGCTCAGGATCTTGTCGCAATCGTCGATGACGGCGCGGAACACCGGCTCGGTTTCATAGAGATCGAGGCCCATGCCGAAATACTGGCTGCCCTGCCCCGAGAAGAGGAAGGCAACACGCGGCGTACCCGACGCAGGCTTGCGCGCCGAGACCTTGCGCAGCGCCTCGACCAGAGCGGCACGGGTGTCGCCCAAGACGGCGCGGCGTGCGGGAAGATGCGCGCGCCCCGTCCCGGCGGTCAGCGCCAGACCGGCAAGATCGGCGTCCGAGGCCTGTTCGAGCCGCTCGGCCCAGACCGCCGCCACACGCGGCAGCGCCTCGGCCTGATCCGCCGAAACCGGCAGCAGATAGGGGCCGATGGCCTCTATCGTCGGCGCGGCAAGTTCGGGCGCCTCTTCGAGCAGCACATGCGCATTGGTGCCGCTGAAGCCAAAGCCCGACACACCGGCAATCAGGCGCTCGGCGGTCCAGTCGGTCAGCCGGTCAACCACCGCGACCGCCATGTCATCCCAGCGGATATGCGGATTGGGCGGCGTGCTGTTGAGATTGCCCGGCAGCTGGCGGTGACGCATGGCGAGCACCGTCTTGATGATCCCCGCCATACCGGCCGCAGATTCCGCATGGCCGATATTGCTCTTGACCGAGCCCAGAGCCAGTGGGCGATCCGCCGCGCGCCCGGTTTTCAGCACCGACCAGGCCGCCGCGATCTCGATCGGATCGCCAAGCGAGGTGCCGGTGCCATGGGCCTCGAGATAAGAGACCTCGGCGGGCGCGAGCTGCGCATTCTCGAGCGCGTCGCGGATCACCATCTCTTGCGCCTTGCCCGAGGGCACGGTCAGCCCTGACGACGCGCCGTCATGCCCGACGGCAGAGCCCCGGATCAGCGCCAGCACGCGGTCTCCGTCGGCTTGCGCATCCGAGAGACGCTTGAGCATCAACACGCCGCAGCCTTCCGCCCGCACAAAGCCGTCCGCCTCGGCCGAGAAGGCCTTGCAGCGCCCGACCGGCGACAGCATATGCGCGCGGCTGACCGCGACCGAGCAATCCGGCGCCGTGATGATGTTCACGCCACCCACCAGCGCCTGATCGCTTTCGCCATTGCGCAGCGAGTTCACGGCCAGATGCACGGCAACCAGCGAGGACGAGCAGGCCGTATCCACCGCGAGCGACGGGCCATGGGTGCCCAGCACATAGGCGATGCGTCCGGGCAAGGTGTTCAGCGAGGTGCCGGTGCCGTAATAGGCGTCCAAGCCGGGCAGCCCGCCTTTCTCCATGACGCGGGCGTAATCGACATTGGTCGCCCCGACAAAGACCCCGGTTTTGGTCCCGGCCAGAGCCTGCGCGCTGATCCCCGCATTCTCGATTGCATGCCAAGCGGTTTCCAGAAGCAGGCGCTGCTGGGGGTCCATGCTTTCGGCTTCCCGGCGCGGCAGATTGAAGAATTCGGCGTCAAAGGCGCGGATATTCTTCAGGAACCCGCCCTGATCGGAACTGATCGTGCCGGTGCTGCGCGGATCGGTGTTGAAGAGCGCACCAATGTCGAAACGATCCTCCGGCACCCGGCCAACCGCATCCTGTCCGGTGGCGAGCAAGGTCCAATAGGCGTCGAGATCATCGGCGCCGGGGAAGCGCCCAGCCATGCCGATGATCGCAATCGGCTCGGCATCGGGCACGGTCGTGTCCGAGACGGGACCGTCGTGGTCTTTGCTCGCCCGCGTCGTATCGGCATGGGGCTCGTCCGCCTGAACCCGCAGGGCGGGCACCGCCGCCGGGGCGGCGGGCGCCTGCGGCAAGGGCTGGCCTGCCATCTGCGCTTGCAGATGCGCGGCCAGAGACGAGATCGTCGGATTGTCGAAGATCTCCGAGACCTGCACCTTCAAGCCGAAGGTCTCGGCGAGAAGCGCCGACATGTCGACGGCCATGATCGAGTCGAGCCCGAGGTCAAAGAAGCCCTTGTCCTCGCGGATCGCGCTTGGGTCGGCATGACCAAGCGTCGCACCGACAATCTCACGCAGCTTCTGCGCAATTGCACGGGGTCGTGTGGCGGCAGGCCGCGCCGCAAGCTCTTCGAGGAAAGGTGCGGCATTGACCGCGACCACCTCCGGTTCGACCGAAGGCAGAGCCGTGTCTTGATCGGCCAGCAGCGCGTTGAAGAGGGCACGCGGGCGATGCGCGCCCATGACCTTCACGAAACGCTTGGCATCAAGCGCGCAGGCCACGACGCTGACGGCACCCTCAGGAAGCGCGGCATTGATCGCGGCCACACCCGGCGCGGCCTCGACCGCATGCACGCCCAGACGCGCAAACCCGGCGCGCGCGGCCTCATCCGCCATGCTGTCGTCAAGCGCCCAAGGCCCATAGGCCACGCAAGCGACCGGCAGACCCGCCGCGCGGCGCGCCACGCTGATGGTCTCAAGACCACCATTGGCCGCGCCGTAAGCGCCAAAACCCTCGGTGCCCCAGACGGCGGTGACCGACGACAGCGTGGCGAAATAGTCGAGATCCATGTCGCGCGTGGCCTGATGCAGCCACCAGGCGCCCGAGTATTTGCCACGCAGAGCGGCGGCAAAGCCATCGGCATCGAGACCGTCCAAAGCAGCCGGCGCCAGCGCGCCCGCTGCATGAACGATGCCCGCGATGCGCTGGCCGCTGGCGGCCAGACCGCCGATCAGCGCCGCCACTGCGGCCCCGTCATCGCAATCAAGCGCGGCATAGCGGATCTCGGCCCCGCTGGTGCGCAGATCGGCCAGCGCCTGAGCCGCACCCTTGGACAGAGCCGCCTCCGCCGTACGACCAAGCAGCAGCAGCGATTTCGCGCCACAGGCGAGAAGATCGGCGGCGACCGTGCGGCCAATGCTGCCAAGCCCCCCGGTCAGCACATGCACGCCGTCCGATACCGGCAGCGGGCTTTGCGCGATCTCTTCGGGGACCAGCCGGGCGCCATAGAGCTGCCCGTCGCGGATCGCGATGCGGTCCTCGTGTCCCGCCGAGGTCACAAATCGGGCCAACGCGAGATGGTCCGAGCCAAGCGCGTCTACGGCCAGATCAATGGTCCCGCCCCAGCCTGCCGGGCATTCCAGCCCCAGAACCGGCGCGAGTCCATTCACCAGCGCATGATGGCTCACGGCCTCGGGCTGCATCTGCGTGCCGCGCGTGACGGCAAAGACGCGAATGCCCGAGCGCGCCGCCGATTGGACCGCTGCGTTCAGCTTGGCGCAGAAGGCCGCGCCTGCGGCGGCGGGATCGCCCGTGTCAGCCGTTTCGGGCAGCGCCTCGGCGCGCAGGGCGAGCACGGCGGTCTTGACCCCGGCGGCGGCCTGCGCCTGCCAAAGCGCCTCCCAAGCCGGGGCCTCGTCCAGCGCGACCACGCTGACCGCCGCATCCCGCAGCCCCTCCAGCAGCGCCGTATCCTCGCCGACCACGGCGAAACCATCGCCAGACGCCTCGTCAGAGGCGGTCAGCTCAAGCGGCACCCAGCGGGTCGCCATCAACGGCATCTGAGCCACGCGCGCGTCCTTTGGCTGCGCGAATGCCGCAATCGCGGCCAGCGCATGATCCGGCGCGCAGGGGCTGCGCGAGAGCGGATAGCCCGGCAGATCGAAGACGCGGCGCGGGGCGGGATCCGCGTCGCGCAGATCCTCGGCCTCGGGTCCGGTAACGATGCGCGCATCCGCACGCCCCTCGGCCAGGGCCAGCAGGGCCGCGCGGGCCTCGGCGGGGGTGCTGGCCTTCACGAAGGCGCCGATCTCGTGGCGGGTCCGGCCATGGCTCGCGGTCCAGGCGAAGGCCGGATAATCCTCGGCGGCAACTTCGGCCAGCCGATCCGCGTAAAGCCGCGCGAGCTCGGCCAAAGCCGTCGCGCTGCGTGCCGACAGGAACAGCCCATCCGCACCCGCATCCGGCTGCACCTCACCCGCGTCATGCGCGCCGACCAGCACATGCGCATTGGTGCCGCTCATCCCGAAAGAGCTGATCCCGATCACCCGACGCCCGTCCGAGAAGGGCTCGACCGTGGTCGGGAAGGAGACCTGCGTGCCTTCCAGATCAATGCGCGGATTCAGCGTGCCGAATTGCGCAATCGGGGGCACCGCGCCGTGACGCAGGCAGGCCACGGCCTTCAAAATACCCGCGATCCCGGCCGCAGATTCCAGATGGCCGATATTGGCCTTGACCGCCCCGATGTGCAGCTGGCGGCCGTCATTGCCGCGCGCGATCGAATGGACGATCGCTTCAAGCTCGATCGGATCGCCAAGCGAGGTGCCGGTGCCATGGGCCTCGATCATGGCAAGATCGGCAGGCGTCAGGCCCGCATCCTCCATCGCGGCTTTCAAGAGCGCGATCTGCGACAGCACATTCGGCGCGGTAAAGCCCGAGCTGCGCCCGTCCTGATTCAGCGCCGAACCCGCGATCACCGCATGGATGCGGTCCTTGTCGCGCAAGGCCGCGTCGAGCGGTTTCAGCAAGATGATCCCTGCCCCTTCGCCACGGGTAAAGCCGTTCGCCCGCGCATCAAAGGCCTTGCAGAGCCCATCGGGCGACAGCGAGCGCGTCTCTTGCACAAGCTTGGTCGAGCGCGGCGAGAGGACGAGGTTCACGCCGCCCGCCAGCGCCATGTCGCATTCGCCGCGCCGGATCGCCTGCATCGCCTGATGCACCGCGACGAGCGAAGAGGAACATGCGGTGTCGACCGCAACCGCCTGCCCGGTCAGGCCAAGTGTATAGGACACCCGGCCCGCCGCGAAGCAATGGCCATTGCCCGTCGCCCAGACCGCATCCTTGTCCTCGCCCTGCCAGTCCCGGTAATCCTGCCCGGTGATCCCGACGAAGACGCCGACCTGCTGGCCCTCGGTCATCTCGGGCCGGATCCCGGCATCCTCGAAGGCGCGCAGCGAGGTTTCGAGCAGCAGCCGGTGTTGCGGATCAAGGGCGCGGGCCTCGCGCGGCGAGATCCCGAAATGCTCGGCATCGAAGGCCAGCACATCGTCGAGATAGCCGCCGCGCGCCGGCAGCCCCTCCCAGTCCTCGGCAAAGGGGGCCTTCCGGCTCGGGCTCATCTGCCCGACCAAAGTGGCGCCCGAGGCAAGGCTGTCCCACAGCGTGTCCAGAGTTTCGATATTGCCCGGCAGGCGCATGCCCACACCGACGATCGCAATCGGTTGGTGGCCGGTCTGGGTGTCGATCTGCGCCTTGAGTTTCTTGATGGTGTCGAGCGCACGCGTCAGCGGGGTCGACTCTGCTTTAGAGCTACTCATAAGAATGATCCTTTTCAGGCGGATATGAATTGGTTGGGAAGGTGGGGGCCGCGATCACGCGGCCACCTCGAAGACCCGTTCGACCAGCACCGGCGCGATGGCCTTGGTGTTGCCATAGGTCCACAGCAGCGTGGGCGAGAGCTTCAGGCCGAAGGCGACCTCCAGACGGTTGCGCAATTCGAGCCCCATGAGGCTGTCGAGCCCAAGCGCCTTGAAGGGCGTCTCGCGACCGATGGCCTGCGGATCCATCCGCAGCACGCGCCCGGCCAATTCGCGCACCTTGGCCTCGGCAAGCTCGTCGCGGCTCTCGGCGGGGGCGGCCTCAAGCTCGGCCCGGAAGGCCTGCGCGCCGTTTGAGGCCTGCGTATTGCCACGCGCGGCCTCAAGCAGAAGGCTCCAGCTCGGCAAAGCTGCCGTGTCGGGATAGGCATCGAACCACAGGCGCAGGTTGATCGGCACGAAGCCCGAAACGGTCTCGCCTTGCTGCAAGAGCCGCGTCAGCGCCAACCAGCCATCCTCGGCACTGAAGTTGCCCATGCCGCGCTCGTCCAGCCGGTCGCCCCGGATCGCATCCGCAGCGGCCAGACCGATGTCGGCGAAGGGCCCCCATTGCACGCTCAGCGCCGGTTTTCCGCGCGCGCGCCGCGCCTCGGCCAAAGCATCGAGACCGGCATTGCCCGCCGCATAGGCTGCCTGACCGGCATTGCCGAAGAGCGCCGCCGCCGAGGAGAAGAGCACGAAGAGATCGAGCGGGTCGTCCTCGGTCAGCGCATCCAGCGCCAGAGCGCCGTCGATCTTGGGCGCCAGCACGCGGGCAAGCTGGTCTTCGGTCATATTGTCGATAAGCGCGTCATCAAGAAGACCTGCGGCATGAACCACGCCGCGCAGACCGGGCATCTCGGCACGGATCTTGGCCAGAACCTCGGCCAAGGCCGCGCGATCCGAGACATCCACCGCGAAACTGCGCACCGCGACGCCCTGCGCGCGCAAGGCCTCGATCCGGGTCAGGGCCTCGCCTTTCGCGGCAGAGCGCCCAAGCAGCGCCAGCCCGCCTGCCCCGCGCGCCGCCATATGCTCGGCCAGCGACAGGCCAAGCGCGCCCAGACCGCCGGTGATCAGATAGGTGCCATCGCCGCGCAGCTCGCCTTCGGTGAAGGGCGCGGGCGCGATATTCGTCACGCTGGCCGGGTCGGTCAGGACAAACTTCCCGATGTGATCGCCCTTGCCCATGGTGCGCAAAGCCTCGCCCGCCGCCGCAAAGCTGTAGGGCAGGATCGGCAGCGGCGTCAGGTCACCATCCGCGACGGCAGCCCAGACATCGCCCAGCAGACGCCCAAAGCGGGCCACGCGCTTTTCCATCAACCCGGCGATATCGACCGAAGCGATCGACAGCCGCTTGCGGAAGGCCGACAGGTTGATCGTGCGACCGGCGTAGATGTCCTTCTTGCCGACCTCGATGAAGCGGCCATCTTCAGCCAAGGCTTCAAGCCCCAGCGGAATGGCCATCCCGGTCAGCGAGTTCAGGACCACGTCAACGCCGCGCCCCTTGGTGACCTCACGCACCTTTTCCGCCCAGGAGAGATCGCGCGAGTTGAAGACATGCTCGATACCCATGGCGCGCAGCATCTCGCGTTTTTCTTTGCTGCCAGCCGTCGCGATGATCTCGGCCCCGAGCATCCGCGCCACCTGAATTGCAGCAAGGCCAAGCCCGCCCGCCGCCGAATGGATGAGCACGGTTTCGCCCGTGCCGAGATCGGCCAGATCGACCAGCCCATACCATGCCGTCGTCATCACCAGCGGCAGAGCCGCCGCTTCGGCATCGCTCATCCCCTGCGGGATGGGACGGACATGGGCCGACGGCACGGTCGCATGAGAGGCAAAGGCGCCAAAGCCGCAGCCAACGACACGCTCGCCCGGGGTGAGCCCGGTCACGCCCTCGCCGACCGCGACGACAATGCCCGCGAACTCTCCGCCCAGCCGTGCGCTGCGTGCATCCAGCCCGGGATAGGTGCCCATGGCCTTCATCACATCGATGAAGTTGAGCGCAGCCGCCGAGATTTCGACCTCGACCTCGCCTTTCCCCGGCGCCGAGCGCTGAAGCGGGCGATATTCAAGCTCGTCGTAATAGCCCGCTGCACCGGAAACCAAGCGGAAGGGTTGCGCGGGCAATTGCCACGCGGTCTTGACCGTCTCGTCTTCCGACGCGCGATCTGGCGCGCCGCGTTTGAGGCGACCGACGAGACGGATTTCCCCGGCCAGCACGACCTGATCGTCACCGCTCCAGCCGTGCAGCTCGGCCGCGACCTCGGCTTCGCTGCCCGGGGCCATGTCGATGACGATGGGCTCAAGCTCGGGATGCTCGCGGCGCAGCACGCGGACGAACCCCCAGAAGAGCGCGGCGCCCGGATCGGCAATGCCGCTATAAAGCTGCGCCTGCGCCTGCGTCGTGATGACCGCCAGACGGGGCGCCTGGCTTTGGGCGGCGCAAGCGCGAACCAGCTGCGCCAAGGCCATGATGGCTGCCTTTTGCGCGTCGAGCCCGGCCTCGGCATCAGGGGCCACAAAGGCCACCGCCGTGTGATGCTCGCCGGGCGCGTCGCCCAGAGCCGCCGTGGCCCCGAGCCCGGTCAGCGCGCCCGCAAGCGCCTCTGCCCCCGTGCTCCCGGCAATCAGCCAAACGCGCGCGGCCTCGGTCTTTTCGCGGCGCGTCTCGGGGATGAAGGCCAGCCGGTGCAGCCGCTCATCCGCATCGGCGGAGGTGTCGAGCACCAGCGTTTCAAGCTGCAGCCCGATGATGGCGGCCAGCGGCTGCCCCTCGGCGGTGAAGAGATCGAGGTCGAAGCGCTTGTCCCCGTTGCGGCGCGCATGGACGCTCACGGCGGTGATCGGGGCTTCTGGGTCGATGAACAGCCGAATCTCGTCGATGGCGACCGGGACGACCGTGGCCTCGGCACTTTCCAGCGCCAGAGTGACTTGCAGCGCGCTGTCCAGAAGCGCCGGATGCAGGCCATGGGCGCGGGCACTGGCGGTGCAGGGTTGCGGCAGCGTGATCTGGCCCAGCGCCTCGTCGCTCGCAACCTGAAGCGCGGTGACGCCGCGGAAGGCATCGCCATAGCTCAGACCGCGCGCCGTGCAGGCGGCATAGAAGTCGTCCGGCGTGACCGCATCTGCCGCATCGAGCGCCTCGGGGCAGATCGGCGCCGCCGTCGGCGGCAGCATTTGCTCGACAATCGCGGTGGCATGGGTGACCCAATCGGTCGCACCCTCGGGCAGCGAGGCCAAAGCCACGTCCCCGCCCGCCGACAACGTGTCGCGCAGCATCAGCGCGGCGCGGCGCGGCTCTTCGCCCAGCGTCAGATCGGCCAGAAGCTGCACGCCCCGCAGACGGCGCGGCAGGGCGCCAAACCGCTGCCGGCCCGCCGCCAGCATCAGGGCCACCATACCCGCACCGGGGAAGACAGTCGCCTCATGCACCTTGTGATCGGCAAGCCAGGGATTGTCCTCGGCGCTGATATCGACCAGCCCTTCCCAAGCATCTTGTTCAGCCGGAGACGGGATCAGCGACACTTCAAGCCCTTTGCGTGCCGCACCCTGCGGACGCGCCTTCGCCGCCCAGAAGGATTGGCGCTGCCACGGATAGGCAGGCAGATCGACCAACGCGCCTTGAGGGCGCTGACCCATTGGCATCAGCCCCGCGACATAGGCGCGGGCGCACATGCCGAGCACGTCCTCTACCGTATCGCGGTCACGCTGCATCGTCGAAAGCGCGATGGCGGGATCGTCCCGCAGCGCCGCGATCTGCTGCAAAGAGGGCAGAAGCGCGCGATGCGGGCTGACCTCGATGACATGGGTCACACCATCGTCAAAGAGCGCCGACATCGCACCGAAGAACTGCACCGGCTCGCGCAGGTTGCGCACCCAATAGGTCGGGTCGAGATCGGTCCCGGCCTTGGCCTCAAGATCCACGGTCGAGAAGAAGGTGACTTCCCCCGCCTTGGGCTCGATGCCGACAAGAACCCCGTGCAGCTCCTCTTTGAACTCGTCCATATGATGGCTGTGCGAGGCGTAATCGACCTTCACCAGACGGTTGAAGACCTCATCGGCATCAAGCAGCGTCTGAAGCGTTTCCAAAGCCTCGATATCGCCCGAAAGGACGCAAGAGCTTGGCCCGTTGTTGACGGCAATCGAGATGCTGTCCTCAAAGCCTTCAAGCTGGGCGCGCGCTTCCTCGAGGCTCATATCGACCGAGAGCATGCCGCCCTTGCCCGCATTGCGGCGGATGATCTGCGAGCGCAGCGCGACGATGCGGGCGGCATCGTCCAGCGACAGGATGCCCGCCACGGTCGCCGCCGAAACCTCGCCCTGGCTATGGCCAACCACGACATCGGGGATGATGCCCTGCGCACGCCAGACCTCGGACAGAGCGACCTTCATCGCCCAGAGCGCCGGTTGCACCTGATCGACGCGCTCGACCCAATCCGAACCGAGATCGCCGCGGATCAGCGCCTCGAGATCCCAATCGACATAGGGGCGCAGTGCCGCGGCGCAATCCGCGATCCGCGCGGCAAAGACCGGCGATTGCTGGATCAGCTGCGCGCCCATGCCCGCCCATTGCGAGCCCTGACCGGGGAAGACGAAGGCCACGCGGCCCTTGGTCTTCGCGGTCTGCGGCTCGGCGTGCTGGTCCGAGAGACCGGCAAGCTCGCGGTCCTCAGCCAAGGCGGTCAGCGCCTCGGCCAGTGTCGCGCGGTCCGAGCCGACAAATCCGGCGCGTTCCGCGAAATGGCTGCGGTGATGGGCCAAGGTGGCCGCGATATCGTCAAGGCGAAGATCGCTTTCCGCCACCAGCGCGGCAAGATCGGCGGCGCGGGCGCGCAGACGATCGGCGTTTTGCGCCGAGAGCGGCAGGAACACCGGCCCTTGGGTGGTGTCGGCCTCTTCTGCGACCGGGCGCACCGCTTCGGGCGGCGGCGCCAGCACGGCATGGGCATTGGTGCCGCCCCAGCCAAAGGAATTGACCCCGATCAGGAAATCACTTCCCTCGGGCAGCGTCTTTGGTGCGCGCACGACCTCAAGCCCGAGACCGTCGAAATCAATGGCCGGGTTGAGGCTTTCGGAATGAAGGCTGGCCGGGATCTCGCGGTGGCGAATGGCCAAAACAGCCTTGGCCAGACCGGCAAGACCCGCCGTCGCTTCAAGATGGCCGATGTTGGTCTTGACCGAACCGATGGCGAGCGGCCCTTTCGACGGGTCGCGGCGCGCCGCAAGAGTGCGGCCAATCGCGCCGGTCTCGATCGGGTCGCCGACCTTGGTGCCGGTGCCATGGGCCTCGACATAGACCAGCTTGTCGGGGTTCAGGCCCGAACCCGTATAAATGGTCGTGAGCAGGTCTTCCTGACCTGCCGGGCTCGGCGTCACCAGGCTGTCGCCGCCGCCATCATTGTTCACCCCGGTTCCCGCGATCACCGCATGGATGCGGTCGCCATCGGCCTGCGCTTGATCGAGCCGCTTGAGGTAAAGCGCGACGACGCCTTCGCCGCGCACGAAACCGTCCGCTTCTTCGGAAAACGCACTGCACCGCCCCTTGGCCGAGAGCCCGCCAAACCGGGTCAGGCCGATCGAGACATCCGGCGCGAGGATCAGGTTCACGCCACCGACAAAGGCCGCGTCGATCTCGCCGGTCGCCAAGGCCTTCGCGGCCAGATGCAGCGCCACCATGGCCGAAGAGCAACCGGTTTCGACCGTCAGGCTCGGGCCGGTCAGCCCGTAGAAATAGGACAGGCGTGCCGCGATCACATCCAGCGCATTGCCGACAGCGGTGTGCTGCGAGGCATGAAGGCCGCGCTCCTTGCGCAGGATTTCATAATCATGCCAGGAGGCGCCGACATAGACGCCGGTGCGGCTGCCGCGCAGGGTCTCGGGACGGATGCCCGCATCCTCGAGCGCGGTCCAGCTCGCCTCGAGCATCAGGCGCTGCTGCGGGTCGATGTCCTCGGCCTCACGCGGCGAGATGCCGAAAAAGCCCGGATCGAACTGATCGACCCCTTCGATGAAGCCGCCGACGGCCTGAACATGCTTTTCGGGGTCGAGCTGCCGAGTGGCATCCCAGCGATCAGCCGGGATCGGGCCGATTGCAAAGCGGCCTTCGTTTAAGAGCGACCACAGACTGTCCATGTCCGGGGCGCCGGGAAAGCGGCCAGCGATGCCGACCAGAGCGAAAGCGGAGTTTTGGGGAGCGAGAAATGTCATGTCAAACCCTATCGAGGCCGTGAAAAAGGGACGGCTGCACGTCAAAGCGCAGGCGCAAGAACGATTGAACGAGGCGACTGGCGACCGAGCGCCCGCAATGTCGCAACACCATGGTGAGGATGATCAGGCGCAGGGCGGGCAGGCTGTTGGGCGCGCCATGCACATCGTCGAAGCCATGCACCCGGAGATTGGGAGCGTCTCGCGCGACCTCGGCCCATTCCGATACGGGAATGATCTCGTCGCGCTCGGC
Organism: Paracoccus aminophilus JCM 7686; assembly: GCF_000444995.1. NCBI lineage: Bacteria > Pseudomonadati > Pseudomonadota > Alphaproteobacteria > Rhodobacterales > Paracoccaceae > Paracoccus > Paracoccus aminophilus. The sequence goes on from NC_022041.1 coordinate 2,187,055, forward strand.
TGCAAGATAGAGAACCGGGGTCTTCAGCCGACGCATCTCGTCGGGCTGAATGGCCAGATCGGGAAGGCGATCCGGCAGGGTCTCTACCGGAATGCGCATGGCATGGGCCAAGGCCAGGCGCGTGATCAGCGGGATGTCGGTTGCATCCCCGCGCGCGGCCTCTTGGAAGCACGCCCGGATCGGCGCACCGACCGTGACGATCTGGCGAATGCGCGGATCGCGGATTGCCTGCAGCATGGCGAGATGGCCGCCAAAGCTCGGCGCGACGATCAGCGTGCGGCGAACATCGCATCTCTCCGCCACCGCATCCATGATCGCGCCATAGATCCCGGCAGCCGCGCGGTCATAGGGCACCTCATTGCAGCCGACCCCGGCAAAATCCGCGATGGCCACCGCGCAGCCAAGCTTGCGCCCGAGGTTCAGGAAAGCGCCCCATTGCTCCTTCAGAGAGACGATGCCCCCCATCAGGATCAAAAGCCCTGCCCGCCGGTTGCGCGGCTCGCGAAAGAGAACGGAGAGGCTCTTGCCGTCAAGCTCGACCTGGATGCGTTCGCCGCGATCGAGCCGTTCGACATGCTCACCGAAAACCTGAGCGGCGGCCTGCTGGGCATAGATCTTGGCCGGGGTATCAGCGACGGGAAAGCGCGCCAGATTGAAGAGATTGGCCGCCTCGACGGGCTTTTTGGCTGCATCCGCCGCAAGGGCTTCGCCGGTGAAGACCGACACCCAGGAGGATGCCCCCTCGCCCGAGAGCGTCGTGATCCGCTCAAAGAGCCGCGCGATGCGTCGGTCGTCAAAGCCCATGTGGCGCGCGTGAAGCGTGACGAAACCGCGCGCCTCCTGCAGCGCCTGATCCATATGGGGAAGGTCATGCCGCATTCGTTCTGACCTCTTCGCGAAAGTTCTGATGCGCGGGCGCGACCGGCGCAAAGCCGTCAGCGGCATCAACGGGCGCGCCGATCGGCGCCAGCCGCTCAAGCATTGCGCGGTATTCCGGCGCCTGACGCAGCGCGTGCGGCGCGTTCATCATCCGGTCCAGCACCTTGTATTTGACCGGAGAATGGTTCAGCAGCCGCATCTTCAGACGCCGCAAGAAGGTGCCGAAGCGGGTGCCCTGCGCCAGATTGCCTTCCTGCATCCGCTGGAATTTGGTGATCATGGCCTTGTGGCTGCGCCGCTTGGCGATCACCGCCTGAAGCGCCGAGGCGGGAATGACATCCGTGCTGTCAGCCAGGGCCTGATAGATCGCGGGCGCGAAGGAGACAGCATCCTGGATCGCCAGATTGACGCCCTGCCCCAGCACCGGCGTCACCGTATGGGCACTGTCGCCGATCAGCAAAAGCCCGTCGCGGCTCCATTGCTCCATCTCGGCGGTGAAGATGTCGAGCAGCGTGACATCGTCCCAGCCCCTGATATGGGTGCGGACCAGATCGGCCAGACGCGGATCGAGCGCCGCGACGCTGTCTTGGAACAGCGTGATCCCCTGTTCGCGCTGGTCTCGGAAGCCGCCCTTGGGCACATTGTAGCCCACGCGCAGCAGGTCGGGCCAGGTCGGCAAGATCACCAGATGACGATCACCGCGCGCCACGAGCTGCGAGGTGTGTTGCCAATTCTCGGGACGCGGCAACTTGAACCAAAGGAAATCGCGCTCCATCGGCGTGATCTTGGCCTCAAGCCCCGAGAGTTTGCGCATCCGCGAAAAGCGCCCATCACAGCCGACCGTCAGACGCGCGCGCAGCTCATAGGGCTCGCCGCCCGACCTGCGCAGCATCGCGCCTTTGACCACGCCGTCCTCTTCGATCAGCGACAGGAATTGCGTGCCGGACAGAAAGCTAAAGCTCGGCGCGCTGCGGGCCGCCTCGATCGCCACGCCCAGAAGCTGCGGCTGCGGCATGTCGATCGGCAGTTGGCCGATGGGGAAGCGGCTATAATCGGCCGACAACAGCGTCCGGCCATTTTCGCGAAATGCGATCCCCTCGAGCGGCAGATAGCCCGCCTGTTTCAGACGATCGCCATAGCCGAGATCCTCCATGATTTTCACGGAAAGCGCGGCGACGGTTTCGCCCCGGAACGAGCGTTCGGCGGTCGCGGCGCGTTCAGCCAGGGTCACACGGATGCCCTGACGCGCCAGGACATCGGACAGGATGGCACCCGCCGGCCCCGCGCCGACGACAAGAACGTCCGTATCAAAATGATCGGTCATCTCAGTTCTCCCAGGTTTCAAGTCGATGTTTGATGTCCGCCAGCAGATCCGCCGCCAGCGCGCCGTCGAGGACGCGGTGGTCGAAGGCCAGAGACAGCGTGAACTGCGGCGCGATGGTGATTTTGCCGTCGCGCACCACCGGGGTGGCGGCGATCCGGCCCATGCCAAGACCGATGGGCGTGGCGATCATCGGCAGGATCGAGCGCACATCGCGGTGCCCGACCGAGGTCACCGAGAATGTCCCTTGAAAGCGGGCGCGGCGTTTGGGGCTGGCCAGCAGCAGGTTGTAGATCAGCCGAACCGCCGGCAGCGGCAGGCGGCGCAGCTTCCACAGGGCCGCAAACGGCCCCTCAGCGGCAATCGGCGCGGCCTTGTAGTGATCGACCTGCGACTGGATGACGGCGACCGAGGCCTTGTCGGGCGCCTCGACCGTGCCCGAGGCGACACAGCGCGTGCCGTTGAAATCCTTGTCGAAAAGGACCTTGGCGGTCACGCCGTCCATCGTCACCATGCGCGGCCGCAGCCCGTCGCGCAGCGTGGTCCGGGCGGCGGAATGCTTCGCCAGCACCTCGGCCGCGGCCTTGACCACATAGGAAACATAGCTGATCTCGGCATTCGCCCGAGCGCGCGCGGCTTGCAGCGCCGTTGTATCGACATCCGCCGTCAGGAAGACATGTGCGGTGTTGCGCGCGTCGCGCAGGAAGGCATAGGTATGCGCCCGCTCTGCCGGAAAGGCCGCCGCCCGCGCGGTCATGACGCCACCTCGACCGGCTCGACCGTCAGCTGCGCCAGCTGGCCAAGCGTCTTGCAGGCCATATAGGCGTTGTAGTCGAGCTTGGCCCCGATCTCGCGCTCGAGAAACACCAGAAGGCGCAGGGCATTGACGGAATCCCACCCTTCGATTTCTTCGAAACGGGCTTCGGGGGTCAGGCTGGTTTCATCGAGGTCAAGCAGGTCGACAAGTGCTTCGTTCACGATGGTCTGAGTGATCATCATCGGTCTTACTCCTCTTCTGTCGCTGTGATTTGGTCGGGCACCGGCAGGATCTCGTGCAGGTCGTGGCACCAGCCCTCGCCTGCGGGCCGGAAGCCCATCTCGTCGTAAAACGTGGCGCAGCGTCCGTTCTTGGCGCTGGCGACATAGCGGCCCGTCACCGCAACCCGGCCGCGACGGCGGGCGCCGTTCAGGATCAGGGACATGACGGCTTCTTCGACCCCACGCGAAAAGGCGCGGCAGCTGAGGACGACATTCTCGATCTCGGAGGTGCCATCGGCGTGATCGATCATCGTGACCGCCGCGATCAGCCCGCTGTCGCCGAAACGATCGGTAAGACGCGCACCCCAGCTCCGGCGCGAGCCGTCACGCAGCTCGCTTTCGGCGTAACGCTTCTGGGTCAGGTTGAACTGGTTGGTCTTGCCGAAAAGCTGGGTGATCCGGGTGACGTTCAATTCCCCCAGCGGCTCAAGGACGAGATGCGAGTCGAGCTTGCGCAGGTACTCCTCAAGACTGATCCCGACGGCAGCTTCAGCGCGGTCGGTTTGCGCGCGATAAAGCGCGGTCCGCTGGCGGTCCTCGTCAGTCAGGCGCAGAAGATTGAAGGCACCCGACGCCGCCAGAGCACTGGCATAGCCCGAGGGCTCATCGGCGAGTTCGATGGTCTGAACCTCGGGCAGGAACTCGCGCATGGCGCCGCGTTCGACCGGGTGGTCATCCATGAAGACAAAGGCATCGGTCCCGATGTTCAGGCTCTTCGCCTGCGCCTTGAGGTTTTGCGCCTTCGGCTCCCAATTGGCGGTGATCAGCGACAGATCGCGCGCGCCGAGCACCATTTCGGGATGCTCCGTCAGCGCGCCGCGCGCCACGCCGTCGTCATTCTTGGAACAGACGGTCAGGATAACGCCCTGTGCGGCATAGGATTTCGCGAGGGTCTGGAGCTCGTGATGCGGCGTGCCCGGCCACATCCGGCCCAAAGCGAGCGCGCCGACTCCGACATCACCAACCACCCCGCCCCAAAGCGTATTGTCGAGATCAAGCGCCAGCGCCTTCCGCGCCATGCCGAGATCGGCCCGGGCGATCCGCGTCACCTCTTCGGCATAGGCTGCAAGGAATTCGGGTGCGAAAGCCATGCCTGCGGCCTGCCTCATACGGTCGGCGGCATGGCAGGTCCCGGCGCTTTCGGTCAGGATCGCTGCGTCCAGCACCGAGACGCCCTCGGCGCTTTCGGCCAGATCAAGGAGCGCCGCATTCATGCGCGCCCAGGCTGCCGAAAGCCGGGCCCGTCCAGCGTAATCGAGCAGATGGCCCGCGCGCCGCCGCGACAAAGGCACCGTCGCCAGCACCACGCGTCCGCCCGCCAGCGCGCGGCAACGCCGCACCCAATCGGCGACTTCGGCGGCGAAACCGGCGCAGCGCGCCTCAAGCGCATCGACATCATGCGGCACCGTCACGCCCGAAAAGACGGCCTCTTCGTCGAGCAGGCACAGCGTCAGGCGCGGCTGGAAGGGCGCCAAAGCGGGCGCGCCAGTCATGATCTCGATGCGCCATTGATCGAAATCGCTGGTCAGAAACCGGCCCAGAATGCCCTCGCGCAGCAGCATGGCCTGCAAGAGATTGGGCACCATATTGAGCGTCGAGCTGCCCAGCACCGCGATACGCTGTTCGCGCAGCCCGGTGATCGCAGCAAGCTGGTGTTGCAGCTTTTCCCCCGCGAGCAGGCTGCCAGCGGCGTCGAGGTCCAGAGGATCCGAGATCTGTGTCAGCAGCGCGCGCAGCGGCGCGAGATCGGGGCCAATCCCCGCGCGGCCCAGCTGGCGCAGGCGAGACAAGGGGCGGACCGGGCCGTCGGTCGCGATGGGCTGAATGTCATTCATGGCACGCGCTCCTCAGCCGTGAACCAGGGCCATGCCGGCCATGATCCATTTCGACGATTCGACATTGGCGACGAAGGCGCGGGTCGGCTGGCCGTCGCCCTCTTCGGCGAGGCGCTCGGCCAGGCGGTTCATCTGGACGAAAGGCAGCGCGTTTCCGTTGTTGCCGGTCACCGAAACGCAGGACACCGCCTGCTCTTCGGTGACGTTGAGGCCAACGCGCAGCTTCTCGGTCATCACCCCATTGAGCTGCGGCAGCAGGATGTGATCGACCTCATCAAGCGGCCAGCCCTGCTTGCTTTCCAGTTCGGCGAGAATGGCCTGGGTGATCTCGGGGACATGGCGCTCGATCGCCTTATAGTCCTCTTCGCCCATGGCCTCGCCCTCGGCGGCACCCTCGGCGCCGAACCATTTCACGACCTGCGCCGGTTTGCGGCCAAGCCCGATGCCGCGCAGGAACAGATGCTCGACCTTGAAGCCCGGCCCTTCGGTCCCGGCCTCACAAGCCGCGGCTCCGGCGCCGTCGCCGAACATCGCGAAGTTCACCATCTCGGCTGGCTTCATCGATTTCGCGTCGCGGTTGGAGGGCCACATCTTGATGCAGGTGTCCGCACCGATCACGAGGCCGCGGGTATGACCGCTTTCCAAAAGCGCGCGCGCCGCAAAGAGGCCCTGCAGCGCCCCGGCGCAGCCAGAGGTGATCTGCAAGGTCGGCACGCCGTTGATGCCCAGCCGGTCGGCGACGAGGTTCACCGTCGCGGGCATCAGATGATCCGGCGAGGCCGTCGTCAGGATCAGGAACTCGACCATCTCCGGCGTCCAGCCCGATTTGTCGAGCACGCGACGCCCCGCCTCGGTCGCCAGATCGCTGGTGCTGCGCGGCACGTCCGGCGCGCTGTCCTCGCGGCAGAAGAAGCGCTGACGATTGCCGGTCATCTGGTCGAGCCACTGCGCGTGCAGCCCAAACTTTTCAGCCAGATCGGCATTTGTGACCGGGGTGCCGGGAAGGACCTCGCTAAGAGCCAAAATCCGCATGTTCCACCTTTTCGCATTGATGTCTGTTGACGCCATCAGGCTTGGAAAAGGCCTTTCCCTCAATTTGGAGGTTCTCTTTACGGGGTTTCCCCGGGGGGTCGGGCCGCGGCATCCCCGAGACGGCGCAATCCAAAACCATCGCCGAACCATTTGATATGTTTCGGCTTTTACCGGTCCAATGGCGCAGGAAACGCAAAAAGGCCTCAAAGGGCGATCCCCTTGAGGCCTTTTCTGGTCGGATGGAAAGCGGCTGCGCCGAGATCAGGCAGCCATCAAGAGCGGGGCCGCCATCGGCTCTGCCAGTTCGAGCGATCTTCCGTTCATCAGCTTGGGGTCAATCAGCGCACGGCAGCGGTCGCGAATACCCGACATGATATCAAATTGCAGCGCCACCGATTTTCGCCCCGCGATCGGTTTCGGGGCGCTCAGACGCTGGAATTGGCAGCCCGATTGGCGCAGCAGCCGCTCCATTCCCAAATAGGACAGCGAGACATAGTTTTTCACCTTGTTCTGCAATCCATATTCCATGAGCCCCCAGATCAGCACGCGCAGATAGGCGCTGGCCCCATTGCACCGCGCCGCATCCGGGCAAACCGCCAGCCGCGTCACCTCAAAGACATTCGACTGCCGGGGCGCCGCTTCATCCAGCATCCAATCAAAACAATCGCCCAGCAGATAGGGCAGATTGGTCGGCAACAAACGCAGCCCCGCTACGATCTTTCCGTCGATGCCGCGATGCAGCATATAAATGGCGTTTTCGGTATCGAACTGATCAACCTCATGCGTGTCGCAGGGCGACAAACTCGGCATGTCCCACCCCAAACGCTCGCGAAAGATCTGATGGCGGAACTCAAAGAAATCATTGATATCTTCGTGGCTTGCGTGAGTTTTGGTGCAGTCGATCAGTTGGATCATCGGAACGCTCCCGTTTGCGCATTTGATGACCGGGATGATTGCTGCGATTGCACAATCGGAATATTCGGCGGTCCCCCACAAGGGTTTCCCCTGTATTGAGACAGCTCTGCGTCGCGGGCATTGACAGGATGTGATCCGCTCGCGGGAGCTTTGATCGAGAGCAGCCGAGCTGTCTTGATCAGAGAGGCCAATTGTCCAGCTGCGGACCATCTCGTCCGACCCTCCCCGCAGGCGGGGATCGCATCTTAAGCAAACGTAAAGCGTAATCTGTTACTCGGAGGAAAGCATATGCCTCGGCATTATCCCGGCCACCCGCCTCACCATGGCGGCCACGATCCGCATGAACCTGCTGTCAACGTGTCGAACGTCAACTTTCTGGGCTCCTTGACGCTGGGAACCGGGATCGACGTGTTCGGCACGACCTTGGGCGGTCTGTCTGGCCTTTACTACAATCCGCTGTCCGGTGCATTTGCCGCCATTTCGGACGATGTGTCTGACCCGCGCGCGCATGGCCTGCTGATCGACCTCTCGGACGGCAGCCTCGATCCCGGCGACATCCGGATTGCCGGGGTCGCGCAAATTCTGACGCCCGACGGCGGTCAGTTCGAAACCACTGGCGCAGAGCTTGAGGCCATCGCCTTCAATGGCAACACCGTCTATCTCGCCTCATCCGGGGATGCTGCGGGCAATCCGGCGATTTACGTCATGGAGGCGCATGGGCTGACCGTCACGCAAACTGGCGAGCTGCCGATCGACGACAAGTTTCTGCACAGTGAGGATGGAAGGTCGGGCGTTCAGGTCGGTCACGGCTTTGAAAGCATTGCCCTTTCACCCGACCGCGAGACCCTGTGGACGGCGACCGAGCGCGCCTTGATCCAGGACATGGGCGCGGGAGGGCGTCGCGGAGGCGAGATTGCGCGGATCGTGCAATATGATCTCCGCAGCGGCACCGAGACCGGCGAATTTGCCTATCAGCTCGACCGGGCCGCAAGGATGCCCAGACATTCCGAGGGGTCGAGCAGCGTTGGCTTGGTCGAGATGCTGGCGCTTGACGATCATGGCACGCTTTTGGCGCTGGAGCGCGGAGTCATCAACGGCCCGAGGGGGCTTGAATACACCGCGAAGCTTTATCTGGTCGATCTGAGCCATGCGACCGACGTGTCCGATCGGGACTCCCTCAGCGGCAGCCGCTTCCAAACGGCGGAAAAGACGCTTCTAGCCAACCTCGACGACTTCCATATCGACCTTGCCAATCTTGAGGGCATGGCGCTGGGTCAGAAGGTTCCGGTGACGCAAGCGGATGGATCTGTCCTTGAACAACAAAGCCTTATCATCATTTCCGACGATGATTTCGGCGCGACCGGTGCGCAGGGCACGCAGATCATTGCGCTGGGGCTGACGATTGATGACTCGGGGGCGCATCAGCGCGTCAATGTGGCCCAGCAGAGTTCATATGACCACAGTTCTGACCATTTCGACTTCGGTCACAACACCTCGGGCAGCTATGACAATGCCCTGATTTTCTAAAATCACGTCCAACTGCCCGTCTCGCGTCACCGGGACGGGCGGTTGAAGACGATCACTCGATCAGACCAAGCGCGACGGCCTTGACCACCGCATGGGTGCGGTTCGAGGCATCGAGTTTGCGTTTCGCCGAGTCGGCATAAAATTCCACGGATTTTTCGGCAATTCCAAGGATTTGCCCAATCTCCCACGAGGATTTCCCCTGGGCCGCCCAAGTCAGAACCTGAGTTTCGCGTGGTGAGAGGATCGAGCCCTTGCGCCGGAGTTTATGCTTATACTCCTCGCGCAGAACATGCTGGCGGATGTGACCATGAAGAAATTCCGCAAGGAGACATTCCAGCTCGATAAGCCTCTCGACATTGCCGTTTGGCGCTTCGCCGCGAACGAAGGTCAAACTCGCAACCTCGCCGTTGTGCGATTTCAACGGCACGGTCACGCCGTCAAAGATCCCCGCATCGCGGGCATCCGCCATCACTTCGGCCTGTCGCCGTTCAAACTCTGTATCGCGAAAGGCGCGGCTCCAGCGAAATGCTTGTTTGCCGGTCATGACCTGATTCACAACCGGGTCCTGATTGACGTAATTATAATCTCTATAATGACTTAGCCAATCGTCGGAATAATTCGTCAGCCCAAGCGACAGCCGCTTTTCTCCTGTTTCCAGCGCTGAAGAGCGAATCATGTGATAGGCGAAATGCGAATATCCCAATCGCTCAGCTGCGCCCTGAATGATCTCGCTAAAACGGGTCAGGGAATCCGCATCGAGGACTTGCCGCGTCAGCTCTCCAAAGAGGTTGCCAGGATTTTCGAAATAGTTTTCAGGGTTATATCCCAATGTGCGAAACCTCGCTCCAAAATATCGTTATCCGGCAGGTTGAAAAGGCTGGGGTGAACAACCGCCCCGCTTAACGCCAAAACCGCCTCAAGAATTCTTTGGTGCAATCGACTCATTATGCGCCTGCAGCATTGCGATCACGCTAGGTCAACGCAACCGCAAATGAGTTCCGGGACCTGAGCGGCCTTTGGCAGATGCTGCATAAGCAAAATCTCGCGCTTATCATCACCGCCTGACGCAGTGTCCGCCTATTGAAATCGAATGCAGCGGCAGATTATCCTTAATCGTATTGACAATGGGTAGAGTTTCAAATCGGCATTTCGAATCATCTTTCCTTCGCAGGAAGAGCATCGCTGGCCCGCCAAAGCGGCCCATCTTGATAATGCCGCCCGAGGGTAACGCTTTGATTAAATAAACTCATCGGCCATATAACCGTGCCATCCCCAAAACCGAAGCTATCGCAACGCGAACGATGTCAGCTTGGACGAGCCCCTCAGCGCTCATTTCGCACGCGATCTCGACCGGCAGCATTGGCGCGCCCCGCGTCGCCAACGGGCTGTGATCGGCGGGCGGGACGATAGGTCGCAGGCAGCAGGCCATTCCAGATGGACCGCTGTCTCGAACCGAGCTGAGCGACTGCGGTTCGAGACCGGGCTTTGACGCATCGGGAACGGGCAGCGATCAAAAGCCCTGCCCGATCCGCCGCAGCCTTGAGGTGCCCGAGCGGGGCTCCTCGACGCGAACCGACCTTCGTCGAAACCTCGGGGATTCGGTGCCGAACGCCAATGTTGGGAAAGATGGTGCCGGATGAGGGAGTCGAACCCCCGACCCTCGCTTTACAAAAGCGCAGCTCTGGCCTCTGAGCTAATCCGGCAGCGTGGATTTCATAGCCTGTCGGCATGAACGCTTCAACAGAAGAATGCGCGGCATTCTCAGGGTTCTGGGCCGGAGTTCTTGCCCCTAGGTTTTGGACAGGGTTTTGGGCCCGGGTTCTGGATCAGCAATCCGGCGGCCTGCGGCGCGGCTCTCAACGGTAGAGGCCGTGCCACGCGCGCCACCTGCGCCAAGCGTTTTTTCCCGAATGCCCGCAAAGCGGTTTCCCTGCCGCGGAATGCTGGCTAATTTGCCCCAAGTCATCGAGTCACGGGTCAATCATGCAGATCGTCTACCATTGCGGAGTTCACGGCACAGATCAGGACGGGCTCTTGAAGACCTTGTTTCAAAATCGCGATTGGCTGTCCAAGAACGGCATCGAAGCTGTGTCGCGCAGCCGCCATCGCGGGATTTTTGAAAAGGCGCTTGGCTCGCTGGCGGGTGGGCCTGCGACGCGCGAGATGGAAGAGATGATGCTCGACGCCATTCTCGAAAACGACAACACCCATCGGGTGATCTGCAGCCTGCCGGGCTTTTTGGGCCTGCCGCACCGCGTGATCTCCCCCAATGGCTTGCTGGAAACCTCGGGCGACAAGATGGCCGCGCTGGCCAATCTCTTCCCGAATGCCGAGGTTGAATTCTTTCTGGCGCTCAAGAATCCGGCGACTCTGGTTCCTTACGCGATCCAGAACATGCCCGAGAAGGACTATGTCCGCGCGATGAATGGCGTCCCGCCCGAGACCCTGCGCTGGGGTCCGGCGATCCAGCGGATGCTGCGGCGGATTGGCGACAAGCGTCTGGTGGTCTGGTGCCACGAGGATACGCCGCTGATCTGGCCCGAGGTCGTGCGCCGCATTGCGACCATGCCCGGCGATGTCGCGCTGAAGGCCGGGCTTCAGGTTCTGGGCGATCTGTTGCAGCCCGAGGGGATCCATATGATCCGCGACGAAATGAGCAAGCAAGAGCGGATGACCATTGCGACCCGGCGCGAGATCTTTGCCGCCGCTTTGCAGAAATACGCGATCACCGACAAGATCGAGGTCGAGATCGACCTGCCCGGTTGGACGCAGGATCTGATCGATCTGATGACCGAGCAATATGACGAGGATGTCGCAGAGATCGCGGCTTTGCCCGGCGTCGAATTCATCGCGCCCTGATCCCGCAGGGGTGCGGCGCCCTTACGACCTGCGCCATGAAAAAGGGCCTCTCCCTGCGGAAAGGCCCTGACATCTGGCGATGCGTGACGGCTCAGGCCATCCCGAGCGCCGCTTTATACATCTCGAGAATCGCCTCTTCTTCGGCGATGTCATCCTTGTCGCGTTTGCGCAAAGCAATGACCTTGCGCATGACCTTGGTGTCATAGCCGCGCGCCTTGGCTTCGGCCATCAGCTCTTTTTGCTGTTCGGCCAGATCCTTCTTCTCGGCTTCGAGCTGTTCGAATTGCTCGATGAACTGGCGGAGCTCTCCCGCCGCGATGCCGTAAGCGTTATCGTCCTGCATAACTGTCTCCTGCCTGCTGTGGGCAGGGAATTAGGCGGTCTTGCGGTAAGGTGCAATCGCCGCTAGGCCATTCGGGCCTAAAGAGGACGAAAGATGACGATCTGGCAAGTTTTGATCTGGGGCGGAACCGTCCTGACGGTGGTGGGGCTTGTGGCCCTCGTCTGGTGCATCCTGACGGTGCTGCGCGCCCGGCGCGGCAAGGCCGATGACGAGACCCTGCGCCGGACCATGCGCCGCGTCATGGTCGTCAATATGGCGGCGCTTGCGGCCTCAATTCTGGGGCTGATGACCGTCGTTCTCGGCATCATGCTCGGCAAATAAACCGGCAAGAGAGGCGGGTCATGGAGGCGGACTGGATCAGAGGGCTGATCGGCGGGCTGATGATCGGGGCTGCGGCCGCGCTTTATCTGCTGGTCAATGGCCGGATCATGGGCGCGAGCGGCATTCTCGGCGGCTTTCTCACCCGCAGCCCCGCCGGATCCGAATGGCGAGAGCGCGGGATCTTCCTCCTTGGCCTGATCGCGGCCCCAGCCCTTCTGGTCTGGGCGGGGTTCGGACATGGTTCGCGCCCGGTCGCCTCGACGCTTGGGCTTGTCGTCGCGGGCCTTCTGGTCGGGTTCGGAACGCGCATGGCCAATGGCTGCACCTCGGGCCACGGCGTCTGCGGGATCTCGCGGCTGGCTTGGCGTGGGATCGCGGCGACGCTGACCTATCTGGTCTTCGGTGTGCTCGGCGTGGTTCTGGCCCGCGCCTTGGGATGAGCGCTGTGATGGGGCGCTTGCTGGTCGCGCTTGCCTCGGGTGCGCTCTTTGGCGCGGGGCTGCTGGTCTCGGGCATGACCGATCCGGCCAAGGTCCGAGGCTGGCTTGATGTTTTCGGTGCTTGGGATCCGACGCTTGCCTTCGTCCTCGGCGGGGCGATCCTGCCGATGGCGCTGGCCTGGCGAATTGCGGCGCGGATGCCGCGCTCGCTTTCGGGGGCTCCCCTGCCCGGCCCGGCCTCGCGTCAGATCGATGCGCGACTGCTTGGCGGCTCGGCGCTCTTTGGCCTTGGCTGGGCGATTGCGGGCTATTGCCCCGGCCCGGCGCTCGCCTCGATCGGCTTTGGCGGCGCGGCCATCTGGATTTTCACGGCGGCCATGCTTCTGGGCATCGGCCTTCACACCCTTCTGAACAGGAGAAGCTGATGCGCGCTCTGATCCAACGCGTCACCGAGGCCGAGGTCAAAGTCGACGGGCGTTCGACCGGCCGGATCGGACAAGGGCTGCTCGTCCTCGTCTGCGCCATGCAGGGCGATCCCGATGACGCGCCCGCAAAACTCGCCGCGCGCGTGGCGAAGCTGCGGATCTTCCGCGATGCCGCCGAGAAGATGAACCTCTCGGTCAGCGACATTCAGGGCGCGGTGCTGGTCGTGAGCCAGTTCACCCTTGCCGCCGATACCCGCACCGGCAACCGTCCGGGCTTTTCAAGCGCCGCCCCGCCCGATCGCGGCAATGCGCTTTATCTCGCCTTTGCCGAGGAATTGCGCAAACTGGGCCTACCGGTCGAGACCGGCGAATTCGGCGCAGATATGAAAGTGTCGCTGGTGAACGACGGTCCGGTGACGATCTGGATGGATACCACCGACCGCGCTTGACATTTCTGCGCTGCGGCACCATCTGCATCCCTGTCGACGTTTGCTGCCGCGTGAGCAGCGCCGGGAGACGCCCCAATCGGGGCCGTCCCGATGTGACCCGACACCAGATTTCGCATCCCATGTCACGCGGGGGTTCGGCGGGTTCCGTATCTTGCCCGCACCTTTGCATCGCGGATTTTTCCGCCTCGGCCCTGCCTCCGATACGGGGGGAAGGGACAGAAAGACATGAAGATGAACGATTTTACTCAACGCACCCCTCGCGGTGGCGCAGCAAAGCCGCGTTTCAACCGCAGCTCGAAACCCCGTGACGCGCAAGTCGGCGTGCCCGGCGGCCCGATGGCGGGTGCTGCGGGCAAAGCTGGCGGCAACCCCTCGGGCGGCGGTCGCCGTCATTCCCAAGCGGGGATGAGCGAATATGACAAACATGCCGAACTGCGCCGCCGTGCGCCGGTTCGCGAACCCGATCCCACCGGCCCCTTCGCCGAGATGGGCATTGATGCACGCATCAACGCCAACCTCGTCGCCATGGGCCTGACCCAACCGACGCCGATTCAGGCGCAGGCGATCCCCGAGATCATCAAGGGCCGTGACCTTCTGGGTCTGGCTCAGACCGGGACCGGCAAGACGGCGGCCTTCGGCCTGCCGATGCTGACCCGCCTGATCAAATTCGGCAAGAAACCCGATCCCAAGACCTGCCGCGCGCTGATCCTTGCGCCGACGCGCGAACTTGCGACCCAGATCGCGACCAATATCGACGCCTATGCCGAAGGCACCTCGATCCGCAGCTACCGCATCGTCGGCGGCGCCTCGATCAACGTTCAGACCGAGCGGATGTCGCGCGGTGTCGATGTCCTGATCGCAACGCCCGGCCGTCTGATCGACCTGCTGGAGCGCAATGCCATCGACCTGCGTCAGACCAGCTATCTGGTGCTGGACGAGGCTGACCAGATGCTCGACATCGGCTTCATCCACGCTTTGCGCCGCATCGCGCGCCTGCTGCCGAAAGAGCGTCAGACGCTTCTGTTCTCGGCCACCATGCCGAAACTGATGTCGGAACTGGCTGACAGCTATCTGACCGATCCGGCCAAGGTTCAGGTGAACCCGCCGGGCAAAGCTGCCGAGAAAATCGAGCAGGGCGTCCATTTCGTCGGTCAGGGCGACAAGGCGACGCTGCTCGCTGAATATATGTCCAAGCACACCCAAGAGCTGGCCATTGTCTTCAACCGCACCAAGCACGGCTCGGAGAAACTGGCGAAACTGCTGGAGAAATGGGGCTATAAGGTCGCAGCGATCCACGGCAACAAAAGCCAGGGTCAACGCGAGCGGGCGCTGGCCTCGTTCCGGGCGGGCGAAACCAAGGTTCTGGTTGCAACCGACGTGGCGGCCCGCGGGCTGGATATCCCGGAAGTCGCGCATGTCTATAACTACGACCTGCCGAACGTGCCGGAAAACTACGTCCACCGCATTGGCCGCACCGCGCGCGCCGGTCGCGATGGTCGCGCCGTGGCCTTCTGTGCCCCGGCCGAGGTCGGCGAACTGCGCGCCATTGAAAAGGCGATGAAGGCGAAGATCCCGGTTGTCGGCGGCGAAGAGCCCTTCGACTTCACCAACCGTCCCGGCCCGAGCTACGCCGGACGCGGTGCGGCCAAAGGCCCGCGGTCCGAGGGTGCCGAAGGCAAGAAACGCCCGGCTCGCCGCCCCTCGCGCGCGCCGAAATCGCAAGGTGCCCCGCGCGCCCCGCGCAACGCCTGACACGCGCGCGCCCCGCAGCAACGGCTGACCTGACGCCCCGGCGTCTCTGATCTCGCGAAAGGACCGGCCTTGCCGGTCCTTTTTTTTTACGCCCTATCGCTGGGGCATCATGGCCAAGCTTTACTTCCATTACTCGACGATGAATGCCGGCAAGAGCACGCTCCTCTTGCAGGCTTCCTACAATTACCGCGAGCGCGGCATGGCGACCTTGTTGCTGACCGCCGCGATCGACGACCGCGCGGGCGATGCTGTCATCGCCAGCCGCATCGGCATTTCCGCCCCGGCGCTCACGTTTTCGCGCGACACCGATCTCTGCGAGTTGATCCGGCGTGAGGGCAAAGACGCCGCCTGCATCTTCCTTGATGAAGCGCAATTTCTTACCGAGGAGCAGGTCTGGCAGCTTGCCCGCGTCGCGGACGATCTGAGCCAGCCCGTCATGTGCTACGGTCTGAGGGTGGATTTTCAGGGCAAGCTGTTTCCGGGCTCGGCGGCGCTTCTTGCGCTCGCCGATGATCTGCGCGAGGTGCGCACGATCTGCTTTTGCGGCAAGAAGGCGACCATGGTCATCCGTCAGGACGATCAGGGCCAGCCCATCCGTGAAGGCGCGCAGGTCCAGATCGGCGGCAATGAAACCTATGTCTCGCTCTGCCGTTCTCATTGGCGAGAGGCCATGCAAGCGCCCTAGGAGGCCCTTATGAACGCAAAAAACAGTCCCGATGGCTATGGCTGGGTCGCGCGGGGATTTCACTGGATCATCGCGCTTTTGATCTTCACCGCGCTGGGATTGGGCCTTTACGGCAGCAGCCTGCGCGAAGGGGCCGCCAGCAATCTGCAAAAGATCTTTCAGGTCTTTTCGATCCACAAGACCGTCGGAATCGCGGTCCTGATCCTGGCCCTGCTGCGCATCCTGTGGATGCTCGGCCAGAAAAAGCCGCGCCCGCTTCACCCCGAGCGCAAGCTTGAAACCTGGCTTGGCGAATTCGTCCATTGGGGGCTTTATACCGGCATGGTGGTGATGCCGCTGTCGGGTTGGCTCATCCATTCGGCGGCACCCGGCGGCTTTGCCCGCATTCTCTGGCCCTTCGGCCAGCGCCTGCCCTTCATCCCCGAAAACGCCGAGCTGTCCGAGCGCTTCGCGACCTTCCACAATACCGGCTGGTGGCTGCTGGTCGGGCTGCTCGTGCTCCATGTCGCGGGCGCGCTCAAACATGCGCTGATCGACCGCGACGAGACGCTGGTGCGCATGACCCGCACCATGCCGCAGGTGAGCGTGGAAGCCGCTCAGCCGCGCTCGCATCTGTCGAACCTTCTTGTGGCTTTGGCCTTCTGGGCGGCGATTGCGGTCGTGGCCATGGTGGTGACGCCCGAGAAAGAGCCCCAGGGCGGCCCCGAGGGCATCGCGAGCACCAGCGCCCCCGCAGGCTCCGGGGCCGCTCTGGCCAGTGCCACGCCCGCCGAGGCAGCCCCTGCGGCAGCCCCAGAGACGGCGCCTGCGGCGGCCTCTGCCTCCGGGACGGCGCCGGATTATGCCACAACCTCCGACTCCGGCACCGCGTCGGGCTATGCGTCCGACCCGGATCCGAGCAAACCCGCGCCGCTCTGGCAGGTCGAAAGCGGCACGCTTGGGATTTCGGTGAAACAGGCGGGCGCCGAGGTCGCTGGCCAGTTCGCCAATTGGACGGCAAAGATCGCCTATGATCCCGCGAGCCAGACCGGCCATGTCAGCGTCACCATCGACACCGGCTCGCTCACGCTCGGCGCGGTCAGCGATACCGCCAAGGGGCCGGAATTCCTCAATACGACGCAATTCCCCAAAGCGACCTTCGAGGCCAATCTGCGCCCCGAAGACAGCGCGGGCTGGCCACATCTCGCCAAGGGCGATCTGACGATTGCCGGCAAGACCGTGATTGCGGAACTGCCCTTCGATGTTGTCGTCAAGGGGGATAAGGCCAATGCCTCGGGCTCCATGACCGTGGATCGCCGCGATTTCGAGCTCGGCAAGACCTATGGCGACGAAAGCACCGTGGCCTTCCCGGTCACCATCTCTTTCGATCTGGACGCCAAGCGCCAGTAGCCGCCCCGAAGGCCCCCGCGCAAAGAAACGTGCAAAGAAAAAGGGCCGCTCAATCGAGCGGCCCTTTCCATGTCCAAGGCGGAACCGATCAGCCGACCAGTTCGAGGCCCGAGAAGAAGAACGAGATCTCGCGCGCAGCCGCTTCCGGGCTGTCCGAACCATGGACCGAGTTTTCGCCGACCGAGAGAGCGAACTCTTTGCGGATGGTGCCCTCATCGGCATTGGCCGGGTTGGTTGCGCCCATGACTTCGCGGTTTTTCAGGATGGCGCCTTCGCCTTCCAGAACCTGCACGACGACCGGCTCGGAAACCATGAATTCGGTCAGTTCGCCGAAGAAGGGGCGCTCTTTGTGCTCGGCATAGAACTGGCCAGCCTGAGCCAGCGTCAGCTGGATGCGTTTCTGGGCGACGATGCGCAGGCCAGCGTCTTCGAATTTCGCATTGATCTTGCCGGTCAGGTTGCGCTTGGTGGCATCCGGTTTGATGATCGAAAGGGTGCGCTCGAGAGCCATGATGAATTCCTTTTGCGTTTCTCCGGACCCCATGGCCCAGAAATCCGCGCCCGATTAACACGCAGGCCGTTTTTTGAAAAGGTCGGCCACGACAGCGGCCCGCCGAATTCTTGCCAAATTCTCGATCAATCGCGGATGCCTGACTTCGGTGACGCAGGCGCTCGCCGTCGCGTTCCCATGGCGCTGCCGTGCCCCGCCCTGCCCGCATGTCGCCGCGACTTCCGGCCCAAACTCGGGCCGCCCCCGCAAGCGAGAGATTGACGCGGCGGGCTGGATGCGGCAAGCGGGCGGGATGCTGCGTCTTGATGATATCTCCTTCTCCATTGCGGGCCGCCCGCTTTTTGAACATGCCTCGGCAGTGATCCCGACCGGCCATAAGGTCGGTCTGGTCGGTCCCAACGGGGCAGGCAAAACCACGCTCTTCCGCATCCTGCGCGGCGAGCTTCATGCCGATGGCGGTGAGATCTCGTTGCCGTCGCGGGCGCGGATCGGGGGCGTCGCGCAAGAGGCGCCGGGAACCGAGCTGAGCGTGCTCGACACGGTTCTGGCCGCGGATACCGAACGCGCCAGCCTGATGGTCGAATCCGAGACCGCGACCGATCCCCATCGCATCGCGGACATCCATTCGCGCCTTGCTGATATTGACGCTTGGTCGGCCGAGGCCCGCGCGGCCACCATCCTGCGCGGCTTGGGCTTTTCGACCGAGGATCAGGCACGGCCGACCTCGGATTATTCGGGCGGCTGGCGGATGCGCGTGGCGCTGGCGGGCGTGCTCTTTTCGCAGCCCGATCTGCTTCTCCTCGACGAGCCGACCAACTATCTTGACCTCGAAGGCGCGCTCTGGCTGGAAAGCTATCTCGCGCGCTATCCCCATACCGTCATCGTCATCAGCCACGACCGCGATCTGCTGAACCGCGCGGTTGGCCATATCCTGCATCTCGAGAACAAGCAGCTGACGCTTTACACCGGCGGCTATGACACATTCGCGCGCACCCGCGCCGAAAAGCGCGCCCTGCAAGCGGCCGAGGCCAAGAAGCAAGACGCCCGCCGCGCCCATCTGCAAAGCTTCGTCGACCGTTTCCGCGCCAAAGCCTCAAAGGCCGTCCAAGCGCAGGCCCGCATCAAGATGCTGGCGAAGATGGAGCCGATCACCGCTCCCGAAGAGGCGAAGTTCCACAAATTCACCTTCCCGCAGCCCGAGCAACTGTCTCCGCCCATCGTCACGCTCGACAGCGTCAGCGTTGGCTATGACGACCGCACGGTTCTGCGCAAACTGACGCTCCGGATCGATCAGGACGACCGTATCGCGCTTTTGGGCCGCAACGGTCAGGGCAAATCGACGCTGTCGAAGCTTCTGGCCGAGCGGCTTGAGCCGATGGCAGGCAAGATCACCCGCTCGAACAAGCTGCGCATCGGCTATTTCGCCCAGCATCAGGTCGATGAGCTGGAACTGGACGAAACCCCGCTTGACCACGTCCGCCGCCTGCGCCCGAACGAAGGCCAGCCGAAACAACGGGCGCGGCTTGCGGGCTTTGGCCTGATGGCCGATCAGGCCGATACCAAGGTGCGCGCACTCTCGGGCGGTCAGAAGGCGCGGCTTTCGCTGTTGCTCGCAACCATCGACGCGCCGCATCTCTTGATCCTCGACGAGCCGACCAACCACCTCGACATTGAAAGCCGCGAGGCTTTGACCGAGGCGCTCAACGATTATACCGGCGCCGTGGTGCTGGTCAGCCACGACATGCATCTTCTGAACCTCGTGGCCGAGCGGCTGTGGCTGGTCGCGGATGGCGGGGTTGAGCCCTATCAGGGCGATCTCGACAGCTATCGCAAGCTGCTCTTGCAGGGCGAGAACCCCAAGGCCGAAGCCCCGAAGGCTGAAAAACCCGCGCCGAAACGCGCTTCGCGCGACGAGATCCTCGAGCTGCGCGGCGAAGTCCGCAAGGCGGAAGAGCGCGTCGGCAAGCTGACCACGATGCTTGAAAAGCTCGATACGATCATGGCCGATCCCGTCACCTATGGCGATCCGATCGAGACCGAAAAATGGGGTCGCAAGCACTCCGAGGCCAGCGAAGCGATGATTCGCGCCGAGACCCTGTGGCTAGAAGCACTCGATCGTCTGGAAAAGGCCGAGAGAGGCTGATTTTTTCTTGAGTTCGCGTCACGAAGGCTTCATGCAGCCCGTGAACGCGAACATAAGGAGCCAAAGATGCGCTACCTGCTTCCCCTGATGCTGATTGCCGCCCCCCTCGCCACCCCTGCCGTCGCGCAGGATCTCAGTGGTTACGGAATCGCTGGCGATGTCGGCCTTGGCGCGGAATACGGGCCTGGCTATCTCGGCTCGGATGACAACAAGACCTCGCCCTGGCTTATCCTGCGCAATGGCACGCTGATCCGTCCGGGTCAGACCGCCGACGACGCCGATGGCTTCTCGATCCTGCCCTCCTTCGGCTATCAGGGCCGCCGCGACGCAAAAGATTACGACGCGCTCGCCGGGATGAAAGATATCAAGCGGGCGGGCGAAGTTGGTCTGAAAGTCGGCTACGACATGGGCCCGACCTCCAGCTACCTGACCCTGCGCAAGGGCTTTGGCGGCCATTCTGGCCTCACCGGCGAATTCGGCGCGTCTTACCGCATCGACGCCTCTGACAAGCTGTCCTTCTGGGGCAATGTCGAGGCGCAATATGGCAACAAGAAGTTCAACGATACCTATTTCGGCGTCACGCCCGAGGAATCGCTGACCAGCCGTTATGGCACCTATTCCGCTGGCGGCGGCATCTATGGTGCTTCGATCGGGCTTGAGGCGCGCTATTCGCTGACGGAAAAAACCGCGATCGTCGGCGAGGTCGAATATCAGCGCCTGCTCGGTGATTCCGGGGATTCGCCGCTGGTTCAGGACAAGAACCAGCCTTCGGTGAAGCTCGGCATCGTGCGTCATTTCGATTTCCGCTTCTGAGCTTTTGGTCCTGCACTGGACCACAGCCGACGATAGACCTATATGTTCTGTCAGATTTGACATCTAGCCGGGACATTCAGGCCATGAGCGACCAAACCCTGATCGAGGGCGATCCCCTGATCGCCCCTTCGACGACCGACCATCCGCTCTATGAAGCCGTGGTCGAGGCGTGCAAAACTGTTTACGACCCCGAAATCCCGGTCAATATCTTCGATCTCGGCCTGATCTATACGATCGAGATCCAGGAAGATGCTGCCGTGCGCGTGGTGATGTCTCTGACCGCCCCGGGCTGCCCGGTCGCCGGAGAGATGCCGGGCTGGGTTGCCGA
Source organism: Paracoccus aminophilus JCM 7686 (assembly GCF_000444995.1). Taxonomy (NCBI): domain Bacteria; kingdom Pseudomonadati; phylum Pseudomonadota; class Alphaproteobacteria; order Rhodobacterales; family Paracoccaceae; genus Paracoccus; species Paracoccus aminophilus. The sequence goes on from NC_022041.1 coordinate 2,208,060, forward strand.
TGCGGTCGAGGCTGTGCCGGGCGTGAAACAGGTCGATGTCGAGATGACCTTCCAGCCGCAATGGGGCATGGACATGATGTCCGACGAGGCGCGGCTCGAACTGGGCTTCATGTAAGCCTCAGCGCCGTTTCTTCGCTGGACCAGGTTGCGCCGCCCCTCGGGGCGGCGTTGTCATTCAAACATCTGGTGGCGGCCCTGACGCACGGCATGGACCGCGCCCTGCCGCACCGGCATCTCACCGATGCGCGAGATCGGCAGCTCCATCGCCACCGCCCGGATCATGCGCAAGGTGATGCCATGGGTGACGATGAGCGCGGGCCCGGTGAGCTCGTCCAGAAACGCACGCACCCGCGTCTCGAGCCCGGAAAAATGCTCGCCGCCCGGTGCGTGATCATACCAGTCCAGCCGCGCGCCGTGAAAGATCTGGGGATGGCTGACCACGAGATCCTGCATCCGCGCGCCGGTGAAATCTCCGATGTCGATCTCGACGAGGCGGTGATCCGTGGCAAAGCTTTCGCCCGCAAAAACGATCTCGGCGGTCTGGCGCGCCCTGCCCTGCGCGCTGGCATAGCGTGCGACCTCGCCAATCTGCGGATGGAGGTTGCGCACCAGCGCCGCCTGACGGCGCGCCTGCTTGCGCCCAAGCGCGGTCAGAGGCGAATCCAGACGCCCCTGCATCCGCTCAAGCGCATTCCACTCGGTCTGACCATGCCGCATCAGATAGAGATCGGGAAAGCGGGTCATGGCGGCTCCATCCGGACAGAGGCAAAGGCGGAAAGCCCCGGTCTAGCCCGGATCGGAAAAGGCGAAAAGAGCCGACGCACGCGCATCGCCAAAGGCCGCAATACGGGTCAAAATCAGCGACGATTTTCGCAAGGCCGCGTCCTCTAAGCCACAGGTGAAAACCGGCTTGCCGCGCGCAGAAAAAAACATGAAACTTTTGGAAAATTTTTTGGGGACGACAGCGATCAAAGCGGTATCACACCGCCCCGGCGAACCACCACCTTCCTGAAAACATTGCATTTTAGGAAAATGGTGGGCGACCCTGGAATCGAACCAGGCATGGGTCTCCCCGGCGGAGTTACAGTCCGCTGCCGCACCTTGCAGCACGTCGCCCGACGCTGTGGGGCGGTTACTATAGGCAGTATCAGGGGGGGTCAAGTGGCGAATTCGGATTTCGGTTGCGATCTTTTCGCGGTCGTCGCAGTTAGGGTGAAATCAGAAGGATGACGACCATGAGCCAACCGGACCGCAAGGCAAAGAAGCCGACTTGGGTGATCGACAAAGAGCGCGCGAAACGGGCGGCGGCGGCGGAAACCGTCTGGCTTTTCGGCCTTCACGCGGTGCGCGACGCGCTGGTGAACCCCAATCGCGAGAAGCTGCGATTGGTCGTGACGCAAAACGCGCTCGACCGGCTGGGCGAGCTGCCCGAGGGCGTCACGCCCGAAATCGTCGACGCTCGGGTCTTTGACAAAAACGTCCCCCTGCCCCCCGAAAGCGTCCATCAGGGCGCCGCGCTGGAGGTCAAGCCGCTCAAATGGGGCCGGCTCGAGGATCTTGCGCTTGAGGGCGCCGGACGGCCGCTGCTGGTCGCGCTCGACCGCGTGACCGATCCCCATAACATCGGCGCAATCCTGCGCTCTGCCGAAGTCTTTGGCGCGCGGGCCGTGATCGCGCCCCAGCGTCACTCTGCCCCGGAAACCGGCGCGCTGGCCAAGACCGCTTCGGGCGCCCTGGAACGCCAACCCTATCTGCGCATCGGCAATCTCGCGGATGCGCTGATCGAGCTGCAGGCGATGGGCTATATCGTCATCGGCCTCGACGGCACCGCGACCGAGGATCTGCCGGATGTGCTCGACGGGCTCAAGGGCCGCCCGCTCTGCATCGTGCTGGGCGCCGAGGGGCCGGGCCTGCGCGAGCGCACGCTGGAGACCTGCAACAAGCTGGCGCGAATCCCCTTCGCGGCGGATTTCGGCTCGCTCAACGTGTCGAATGCGGCGGCGATTGCGCTTTATGCAGCCTCACGGATCTGAGCGCGGATTTCACATCCCCGCCAGAAAGATTGAGAATCGGTCGCCAAAGTGACACATGCTAGGAAGCTGCCTGTTTCTGATGCCTGAAAGATTATGATTCGTCGTCTCACTGCCAGAGCCGCCGCCTTGTGCGCTTGCGCCCTTCCGGTCACGGCCCAGTCGCAAGACTGGGCCCTCGATGGGATGGATCCGGTTGCCTATCTCGCCGATGATGCCGCCCTGCCCGGACGCAATGATCTGGTCACGATCTGGCACGGTCAGGCGTGGCATTTCGCCAATGAAGAGAATCGCTCGCTGTTCGAATCCAATCCGCGCGAATATGCGCCGGGGTTGGATGGCCTGTGCGTGGTTGCTTTGGCCGAAGGCCGCTCCGAGCCGGGCAATCCGCGCTATTTCGTCGTAATCAACAATCGCGCCTATTTCGTGCGCTCGGCGGCTGCGCGCGACAAGCTTGCGGGCGATCCAGAGCGGCTGTTGAGCGAGGCTAAGGAAAGCTGGAAAGAGCTTTACCCCTAAAATTTTCACCTTTTCGTGAGAATGCTGGAACTAATCTGCAACAAACCTATTTTATTAGTGAGCTTGACCACGGAACGGTCTTGCTCTGATCACTGTCCCTCGTTCCGCGACTTGCGCCCGGCGATTCATTCGACCGGGCGCTTTTTCTACCAGACAGGGGTTCGGCGTCAGACCGAATGTGCAGGAGGTATCCCATGACCGAAAGCGACATCGCCGCTGCTTTGACCGAGGCGCGCACCATCGCGGTCGTCGGCTTGTCCCCGCGAGAGGATCGCCCAAGCTGGGGCGTGGCACGCTATCTGAAATCTCAGGGCTATCGGATTATCCCGGTCAATCCGGGACAGGCGGGCAAGCTTTTGCTCGATGAGCTGGTCTATCCGAACCTTGCCGCAATCCCGCGCGAGGCAGAGGTCGATATGGTGGACATCTTCCGCCGGTCAGAGGCGGTGCCTGCCCTTGTGGACGAGGCGTTGGCCGCCTTGCCCGCACTTCGCACCATCTGGATGCAGCTTGGCATCACCAGCCCGGTGGCGGCTGAAAAGGCCCGTGCGGCCGGGGTGCGGGTCATTGAAGACCGCTGCCCGAAAATCGAGCTTCCCCGGCTGCAAAGCGGGCTTCACTCGGTGTGATACAGCCCTTCATAGATCGGCCCGAGGGTCTCGAGCTCGAACAGCGAGCTGACCGAAGTACCGTTCCAGATGTTGAGGATCGCCTGCGCAAACATCGGCGCGGTCGGCACGATGCGGATATTGCGGGCGCTGCGCACCAGATCCGAGGGCTCGATCGAATCGGTGATGACCAGCGATTTCATCACTGAGCTTTCGACGCGGTCAATTGCCGGCCCCGACAGAACGCCATGGGTGATATAGGCGTGAACCTCGGTCGCGCCATTGTCGACCAGCGTCTGCGCAGCTTTGCACAAGGTGCCAGCAGTGTCGCAGATGTCGTCGACGATAATGCAGGTCTTGCCCGACACATCGCCGATCACCGTCATCTCGGCGATCTCACCGGGCTTTTCGCGGCGTTTGTCGACGATGGCGAGCGGCGCCTTGATGCGCTGTGCGATCTCGCGGGCACGGGCCACGCCGCCAACGTCAGGCGACACGACCATGAGCTCGCCCAGCTTGTCGCGGAAATGATGCATGATATCGAGCGAGAAGATCGGCGCGGCGTAGAGGTTGTCCACCGGAATGTCGAAAAAGCCCTGAATCTGCGCGGCATGAAGATCGAGCGTCAGCACGCGGTCGACACCGGCTTCGGTCAGCAGGTTCGCGACCAGCTTGGCCGAAATCGGCGTGCGTGCCTTGGCGCGGCGATCCTGACGGGCATAGCCGAAATAGGGAATGACCGCCGTGATCCGGTCAGCCGACGAGCGCTTGAGCGCATCGGTGATGATCAAGAGCTCCATCAGGTTGTCGTTCGCCGGATTGGACGTCGACTGGATGATATACATATCCTCGCCGCGCACGTTCTCGTAAACTTCGACGAAGATTTCCTGATCGTTGAAACGCTCGACGCGCGCTTTGATCGGCTCGACATTCATACCACGATGCATGGACATGCGACGCGAGATCGCATGGGCAAGTGGTCTGTTCGCATTGCCCGCGATCAGCTTGGGTTCAGTCATGGCCGGCATGGCAGACTCCATTCGGATTGGTCAGATTGCGCTCCGCTTATCACCGGGCTAGCTTTCCCGCAAACCCTGGAGATGCCACAATGCCGCATATCGACTATTACTTCGGTGTCCTGAGCCCCTGGAGCTACCTTGCGGGGCTCCGAATGGAGGAAATCGCCGCCCGTCATGGCGCGAGCGTCACCTATAAGCCGGTCGACATGCCCCAATTGTTCGACCGGACCGGGGGGATCCGTCGCGAAAACCGTGCGCCGCAGCGACTCGCCTATACCGCGCAAGATCTGCCGCGATGGGCCGCCAAGTTGCAGATGCCGCTCCATTCCGCCCCGCGCTTTCGTGGCGCCAATGCCGCGCCCGCGGCCTATGCGATCATTGCCGCGCAGGTTGCCGGTGGCGGCGATGTCGGCGGGCTTGTCCATGGGCTGATGTCCGCGGTCTGGGTCGAGGATCGCGATATTTCCGACGATACCGTCATCGAGGAAAAGCTCTCCGCCCATGGCTTTGACCCCAAGATCGCCTTTTCCGCTTTGCTGACCGGGGCCGAGATCTACAGCCGCAATCTTCAGCAGGCCGTCGATGCCGGAGCCTTTGGCTCGCCCTTCTATATCGTGACCGACAGCGATCAGCGATTCTGGGGGCAAGATCACCTCGGTTTCCTCGATGAGCATCTTGCGACGCTGGCATGAGCGCGCTCCATCTTCGCCATTTCGCGGGCGACCCGAACCGCCCGGCGCTTGGTCTGCATTGCATGATGGGCAGCGGCGCCTCGTGGCGTCCGATTGCGGGCGCGCTTGGCGTCAGCCTTGATCTCGTCGCGCCCGATTTCTTTGGCCACGGCCGTAGCCCCGACTGGCAACCGGGCGAGGTCGATTATCACACCGCCGTCACCCGCGCGGTCGCGGCAGAAATCACCCGCCCGCTCGATCTGATCGGCCACAGCTTTGGCGCGACCGTCGCCTTGCGCATTGCCGTGGCCTATCCCGAGGCGGTGCGCAGCCTCACGCTGATCGAGCCGGTTCTGTTCGCCGCCGCTCCTGATGCGGCGCAGGACGCGCTATTTTCCCGCATGGGCGAGGCTTTCGCCGAAGATGATCCGGCGCGCGCTCTGGCCGATTTCCTGCAGGTTTGGGGGCTTCAACGCGACGGCGATGACCCTGCCCCGCCGTCAGAGATCCAGCTGCGTCAGATCGAATTGGTGCGCGACACCAATGATGTGCTGATCCACGACAAGGCCCGCATTCTGCGCGAGGGCGGGTTAGAGGCGATTGACGCTCCGGTGATGCTGATCATGGGCGAGAACTCACCGCCGGTGATCGGCAAGATCACCGATGCACTCGCCGCGCGTCTGCCCGATGTTGGACGCGCGACCGTGCCCGGCGCCGGTCATATGGCGCCACTGACCCATGCCGCTGAGGTCGCAGGATTGATCACGGCCAATCTGGAGCGCGCCTGACGCGCTTTAGATCGCCCGCTCACCGCAATCAGGCGTCAGATGACATCCCAATTGTCGCGATAGGCGACAGAGCCGATGGCAAGCCAGCTGACCCGGACGCGGGCCACGCGGGTGTCGCCCCAGGTCCGGAAAATAATGTCGAAGCCGCTCGCGGTGACCCGTTCGGCCTGAAGATCGAAGCGATGGTTCGCGCCACTGTCCATGTCGAGCATGGCCACCGACACATGGACCGTCGGCGCATCCAGAAAGGTCTGATCGAATCGCACGGGAGATCGAATGACGCGCGGTCCCTCGCCCGCCCACATCTCGCCATTGTCCTCGAAAGCCGAAAAAAGCAACTTCTGCCCGTTTTCCAGACCGACTTCCGCGTTGCTGATTCGTCTCATCGCCATCCACTCAAATTAGGCAAATCACTATGCCTCTGTTTAGCTGAAATAAAACGGCCCCGGAAGTCCGGGGCCGCAAATTCGTAAACAGATCGGATCAGTCCGGATCAATCCGGGATGCTGGCCTGATTGGGATCAAGACCGATATGGGTGCCAAGAGCCTCCATATCGCCAAGAAGCTTGACGGCAGCGGTGACGATTTCTTCGCCCACGGTGCCACGTTTGCCCTCGGCCACCTTCACCTTGCGCTGCGCCGAAACCATCATGTCGTTGTAGATCTCCTGCGTCATTTCCGCGCGCGGATGTCCGCGCTCGGCCAGCAGGGTGACCCCATCGTTGTTGATCTCGACGAAACCGCCGGTGACGGCGAATTCGGTCTCTTTGCCATCGGCCGCGATCACGGTCACAAGGCCGGGACGAAGGTTGACGATGGCCGGCGCATGGCCGGGCATCGCCGTCAGATCGCCTTCGCTGCCCGGCAGGCGAACCTCGCGCACGGCAACGGACACGAGGTTCCGTTCCGGCGAGACGAGGTCGAACTGCATCGTGTCAGCCATCCGCGCTCTCCTTATGCCGCTTCAGCGGCGAGACGCTGAGCTTTGGCTTTCACATCCTCGATACCGCCAACCATGTAGAAGGCAGCTTCCGGCAGGTGGTCGTATTCGCCGTTAACAACGGCTTTGAACGACTTGATCGTGTCTTCCAGCGGAACCTGAACGCCGTCCGAGCCGGTGAAGACTTTTGCGACGTCGAAGGGCTGCGACAGGAAGCGCTGGATCTTACGCGCGCGGGTCACGGTCAGTTTGTCTTCTTCCGACAGTTCGTCCATGCCGAGAATGGCGATGATGTCCTGAAGCGACTTATACTTCTGCAGGATGCCCTGCACCGAACGCGCGACGCTGTAGTGCTCTTCGCCGACAACAGCCGGGTCGAGAATACGCGAGTTCGAGTCGAGCGGGTCAACGGCCGGGTAGATCCCGAGTTCCGAAATCGCGCGCGACAGAACCGTGGTTGCGTCGAGGTGGGCGAAGGTGGTTGCCGGAGCCGGGTCGGTAAGGTCATCGGCCGGAACGTAGACGGCTTGGATCGAGGTGATCGAGCCGTTTTTCGTCGAGGTGATGCGCTCCTGCATCGCGCCCATGTCGGTGGCCAGCGTCGGCTGGTAACCCACGGCGGACGGGATACGGCCGAGAAGTGCGGACACTTCCGAACCAGCCTGCGTGAAGCGGAAGATGTTGTCGACGAAGAACAGAACGTCCGTGCCGGTGGCGTCGCGGAACTGCTCGGCCAGGGTCAGACCGGTCAGGGCGACGCGCATCCGCGCTCCCGGAGGCTCGTTCATCTGACCGTAAACCAGAGCCACTTTCGAGGCTTCAAGGTTGTCCGGCGTGATAACGCCCGATTCAATCATCTCGTGGTAAAGGTCGTTCCCTTCACGGGTCCGCTCGCCAACACCCGCGAACACCGAGTAACCAGCGTGCACTTTTGCGATGTTGTTGATCAGTTCCATGATCAGAACGGTCTTGCCGACGCCTGCACCACCGAAGAGACCGATCTTGCCGCCCTTCGAGTAAGGAGCCAGCAGGTCGATGACCTTGATGCCGGTGACGAGGATGTCCGAGCTGGTCGCCTGTTGGGCGAAGTCCGGCGCGGGCTGGTGGATCGCACGACGCTCGGTCGAAGCGACCGGGCCACGCTCGTCGACGGGCTCGCCGACGACGTTCAGGATGCGGCCGAGGGTCGCATCGCCAACCGGCACCGAGATCGGTGCGCCGGAATCGGACACGGGCGTGCCACGAACCAGACCTTCGGTCGCGTCCATCGCAATCGCGCGGACAGTGTTTTCGCCGAGGTGCTGAGCAACTTCCAGCACCAGGTGCTTGCCGTTGTTTTCAGTCTCGAGCGCGTTCAGAATCGCAGGAAGCTGGCCGTCGAACTGGACGTCGACAACCGCACCGATTACCTGCGTAATTTTACCTTTGGCCTCTGCCATGTGATTACCCCTAGGTATCAGAGCGCCTCGGCGCCCGAGATAATTTCAATCAGTTCTTTGGTGATCGCAGCCTGACGCGAGCGGTTATACTCGGTGGTCAGCCTATCAATCATATCTCCGGCGTTGCGCGTCGCATTGTCCATCGCGCTCATCCGTGCGCCCTGCTCCGAAGCTGCGTTTTCAAGCAGCGCCGCGAAGACCTGGGTCGAGATCGAACGCGGCAGAAGTTCGGCAAGAATGCCGGATTCATCCGGTTCGTAATCGTAAAGAGCAGAGGCGCCATTGGCGTCACCGGCCTCTTCGACCACAGCGGGAATGATCTGGCGCGCGGTCGGGATCTGGCTGATCACCGACTCGAACCGGTTGTAGAACAGCGTTGCGACATCGAAGCTACCGTCTTCGAAGCGGTCGAGAATCTCATCCGCAATCGAACGGGCGTTTTCATAGCCGATCCGTTTCACTTCGCTCAGATCAACGTGATGGACGAACAGATTGCCGTAATCACGCTTGAGCTGCTCGCGACCTTTCTTGCCGACGGTCAGGATGGTGACATCCTTCCCCTGGGCGCGAAGGTCGGCCACATGCTGGCGCGCCAGCTTGACGATGGAGGAGTTGAAGCCCCCTGCAAGCCCGCGTTCCGAGGTCAAGACGACCAGCAGGTGACGACGATCCTCGCCGGTGCCGGCGAGCAGCAACGGGGCGTCATTCGACCCCGCCGCTGCTGCCGTCAGCCCGGACATGACCGCCGCCATGCGGTCGGCGTAAGGCCGCGCGGCCTCCGCTGCCTCTTGCGCACGGCGCAATTTGGCAGCGGCAACCATCTGCATGGCCTTGGTGATCTTCCGCGTGTTCTTAACGCTTCCGATCCTGTTTTTTAGGTCCTTGAGGCTGGGCATGTGTCCCTCCCTCAGGCGTAGGTCTTGGCGTAACCGTCCAGCGCCGCCTTGATCGCCGCTTCCAGATCACCAGAGACCTTGCGGTCGTTCTTGGTCATATCGTCCAGAAGTTCAGCCTTCTGGCTGCGGAGATACTGAAGCAGGCCCTGTTCCCATTTGGTCACGTCGTTTACCGGGACGTTGTCCAGATAGCCTTTGGTGCCCGCATAGATGACGATCACGATTTCGGCGTTGGTCAGCGGCGAATATTGCGGCTGTTTCATCAGCTCGGTCAGACGCGCACCACGGTTCAGCAGACGCTGGGTTGCGGCGTCGAGATCCGAACCGAACTGAGCGAAGGCCGCCATTTCGCGGTACTGAGCGAGTTCCAGTTTGACCGGACCCGCGACCGATTTCATCGCTTTGGTCTGAGCAGCCGAACCCACGCGCGACACCGACAGACCGGTGTTCACGGCCGGGCGGATGCCTTGGAAGAAGAGTTCGGTTTCGAGGAAGATCTGACCGTCGGTGATCGAGATCACGTTGGTCGGAATATAGGCCGACACGTCGCCTGCCTGGGTTTCGATGATCGGCAGAGCGGTCAGCGAGCCCGAACCATTGTCAGCATTCAGCTTGGCCGAACGCTCGAGCAGGCGGGAGTGCAGGTAGAACACGTCGCCCGGGTAAGCTTCACGTCCCGGCGGACGGCGCAGCAAGAGCGACATCTGACGGTAAGCAACGGCCTGTTTGGACAGGTCGTCATAGATCATCAGGCCGTCCATGCCGTTGTCACGGAAGTATTCGCCCATCGCGGTCGCCGAGTAAGGCGCCAGATACTGCATCGGAGCCGGGTCCGAAGCGGTTGCGGCGACGACGATCGAGTAAGCCATGGCGCCGGTCTCTTCCAGCTTCTTCACGAGCTGGGCGACGGTCGAGCGTTTCTGGCCGACAGCGACATAGATGCAGTAGAGCGTCTTCATGCCGTCCGCTTCGCGGCCGTTGTAGTTCTTCTGGTTCAGAATGGTGTCGAGCGCGATTGCGGTCTTGCCGGTCTGACGGTCGCCAATGATCAGCTCGCGCTGGCCACGGCCAACCGGGATCATGGCGTCAACCGATTTCAGGCCGGTTGCCATCGGTTCGTGAACCGACTGGCGCGGCATGATGCCGGGAGCTTTCACGTCGGCGACGCGCTTTTCGGTGAACTCGATCGGGCCTTTGCCGTCGATCGGGTTGCCGAGAGCGTCAACGACGCGGCCCAGAAGGCCTTTGCCGACCGGAACTTCCACGATCGAGCGCGTGCGCTTGACGGTGTCACCTTCCTTGATCGAACGGTCGTCGCCGAAAATAACGATACCGACGTTGTCGGTTTCGAGGTTCAGCGCCATCCCGCGGACACCGCCGGGGAATTCGACCATCTCGCCGGCCTGGACTTTGTCGAGGCCGTAGACGCGGGCGATGCCGTCACCAACGGACAGCACCTGGCCAACTTCGGCCACCTCGGCGTCTTGGCCGAAGTTCTTGATCTGATCCTTGAGGATCGCCGAAATTTCGGCAGCCTGGATTCCCATTATCCGACCTCTTTCATGGAATTCTGAAGGGATGCGAGCTTGGAACGGATCGAGCTGTCGATCATTTCTGATCCCAGCTTGACGATCATCCCGCCGATGAGCCCTTCATCGACGCGCGTATTGAGTTTGACCGTTTTTCCCGATTTCTGGGCAAGCGTCTCGGTCAGACGCTTTTTCTGATCGGCCGACAGCTCTTGCGCGCTGACGACGTCTGCGGTGACTTCACCGCGCGCATCCGCGATCAGTGCCTGCAGACGAGCTGCAAGCTGCGGAAGCGTGAACAGACGACGGTTCTGCGCCATCAGACGCAGGGTATTGCCAAAGGCCGGCGCGAGACCAAGCTTGTCGGCCAGCGCACCAATTGCGGCGCCTTGCTGTTCGCGGGTGTAGATCGGCGATGCGATCAGGTCACGCAGCTCGTCGCTCTCCTTGAGCGCGGTCGCGAGACCATCGACCTGAGACGACAATGCATCAATCCCGCCCGACTCCTTAACGAGATCGAACAGTGCCTGGGCATAGCGTCCGGCGATATCTGCGGAAATCGAAGCGGAATTTGCCACGGTCATCCTTCCGGTTTGCGCATGCTCCGCGACGGGCCGTCCATAGGGCGGTCTGTGCGGAGCGGGTCCACGGGGTCGGCGGTTCCTTCCCCTAAAATCACGCGCGGGTCTAGCAGTTGAACGGTTCTGCTGCAACCGACTCGCGCACAGAAAGTTGAGGTTTCCCACCCTAAGTTGGGTCTGATCTGCGCCATATCAGGGAGGTGGCGCTAACGGGGCGAGACATGATGCCGCAGTGCCCCTTCCCGCGCCGGTTTGGGCCGGGCAATCCCTTCGAGCACCTGCATCGGCGAACGCATCCTGACTCGCGCGCTGCGGTCGATCGGCGCGGCGACCTGCTTGGAGAATTCGGCCATGACCACACCCGCAACCAGCATCCGAGAGATGCGCGCCCCGGTGCGCTCCCACATCTGGGCGCTGCGCAACCAGAAGCGACGATCCGAGGGCGGGACATAAAGTGCCGCGGCATTGCGCTCGGGGACGAAGCCCGCTTCGCGCGCCTGGCTCTCCAACTGGCGCAGGCTGTAGCTGCGGCCATAGCCGAAGGGCGTCGCCTCCGAGCGCGCCCAAAGCCCGGTGCGGTTCGGCACCATCAGCAAAAGCCGCCCGCCGGGGCCGAGCACGCGCCAGGCCTCTTCCATGATCGCAGTGGGATAATCCGCAGTTTCAAGCGCATGGAGCATCACCACCCGGTCGGCACTGCCGGTATCGAGCGGCCAGGCGGTTTCGTCGCAAAGCACGGAATGATTCGGCAAACCGGCTGGCCAGGCCATCACGCCCTGCGGCCCCGGCATCAGCGCGGTCACGCGCCGCGCGCGCGACAGATAGGGTCGCAACAAAGGCGCGGCGAAGCCATAGCCGACCATGGTCATCCCGCCCAGTTTCTCGGCCGGCCAGAAGTCGAGCAGTCGGTCGCGCAAGATCCGCTGCACCACGCGCCCAAGCGCACGGTTATAGTAGAACGCTTTCAGATCGACGACGTCGTGATGCATCGCGCCCCTTGCAACCTGCGGCAATCCCTCCGAACCTGACAACAGACTGCACGAAGATGCCAGAACGATTTCTGCGCCAGGAAGGGAATTTGCCAATGACACTCGAACTCATACCGGTCCGCTGCCTGACTGACAATTTCGCATGGCTGCTGCACGGCAATGGCAAGACCGCGCTGATCGACGCCCCCGAGGCGACCCCTATCCTTGCCGAGCTTGAGGCGCGGGGCTGGTCGCTGGATCTGATCGTGCTGACCCATCACCACGACGACCATATCCAGGCCACGGCCGAGCTCGTCGCCAAGACCGGCGCCAAGGTTGCGGGCAATGGCGCGGACGCCCATCGCCTGCCCCCGCTCGACATCACGCTTGCCCCCGGCGGCACCCTTGAAATCTGCGACGAGACTGCCGACATACTCGACGTCTCCGGCCATACGATCGGCCACATTGCCGTGCATTTGCCGCAATCGCACTATGCCTTTACTGCCGACAGCCTGATGGCGATCGGCTGCGGGCGTCTTTTCGAGGGCAATGCACCGATGATGTGGGAAAGCCTCACGCGGCTGAACGCCCTGCCCGGCGAAACGCTGATCTGCTCGGGACATGATTATTGCCGCGGCAATGGCGCCTTCGCGCTGTCGGTCGAGCCCGGCAATGAAGCGTTGAAACAGCGTCTGGCCGACGTCGCCGCAGGTCGCAAGATCTGCGCTTTGGCCAGTCTCGACGAAGAGCGCGCCACGAACCCCTTCCTTCGGGTTCATGCTTTGCGCGCGTCGCTCGGGCTGGAAAATGCCCCGGACGCCGAGGTCTTCGCGCGGCTGAGGAAAATGAAGGATGAGTTTTGAAGGGCCTGACCGAGCGGGGTCGTCTCAGGCCGAGTGCGCTCAGAGGATCACAACTTGAGCAACATTCACAAAATCACAACCCTTCTACCGGTTCTCACTTGAATCCCCAGAAATTCCACTAATTCTTAACATAAGAATGACAGTCTGGACAGGTGGGCCAAGAATAGGTCCATACCCGCCAGCCGACTGACAGGAGCCAATGTCGTGCCTTCTTTTTCGACCTCCCTTGAGCAGGCCATTCACGCCGCGCTCGCGCTGGCGAATGATCATCATCACGAGCTGGCAACCCTTGAACACCTCCTTATGGCGCTGACCGACGAACCCGATGCGGTCAAGGTCATGCAGGCCTGCAACGTCGATCTGAACGAGCTTCGCCGGATGCTCGTCGAATTCATCGAAGATGATCTTTCGACGCTGGTCACCGATGTTGAGGGCTCGGAAGCCGTGCCGACCGCTGCGTTCCAGCGGGTGATCCAGCGCGCGGCGATCCATGTCCAAAGCTCGGGTCGGACCGAGGTGACGGGTGCCAATGTGCTTGTCGCGATCTTTGCCGAACGTGAATCAAACGCCGCCTTCTTCCTGCAAGAACTTGATATGACGCGCTATGATGCGGTGAATTTCATCGCTCACGGCGTCGCCAAAAACCCCTCTTTCTCGGAAAACCGCTCGGTTCAGGGCTCGGAGCCGCAGGTTGAGCAAGAGCATGTCGAATCCGCGCCGCCCAAAGAGGAAACGGCGCTTGCGAAATATTGCGTCGATCTGAACCGCAAGGCGAGCAAGGGCGATGTCGATCCGCTGATCGGTCGCGCCGATGAGGTCGAGCGTTGCATTCAGGTTCTGTGCCGCCGCCGCAAGAACAACCCGCTTCTGGTGGGCGATCCCGGTGTGGGCAAGACCGCGATTGCCGAAGGGCTCGCGCTCAAGATCATCCGCGGCGAAATCCCCGAAGTTCTGGCCAAATCGACGATTTTCTCGCTCGATATGGGCGCGCTTCTGGCGGGCACCCGCTATCGTGGTGATTTCGAAGAGCGTCTGAAAGCCGTGGTGAAAGAGCTGGAAGAGCATCCCGATGCGATCCTCTTCATCGACGAGATCCATACGGTGATCGGCGCGGGCGCAACCTCGGGCGGCGCGATGGATGCCTCGAACCTGCTCAAACCGGCGCTCGCCGGCGGCAAGCTGCGCTGCATGGGCTCGACCACCTATAAAGAGTTCCGCCAGCATTTCGAGAAAGACCGCGCTTTGTCGCGTCGTTTCCAGAAGATCGACGTGAACGAGCCAACGGTTCCCGATGCGATCAAGATCCTGATGGGGCTGAAGCCGAGCTTCGAGAAACACCATGATCTGCGCTATACCAATGACGCGATCAAATCGGCGGTCGAGCTTGCTGCGCGCTATATCAATGACCGCAAACTGCCCGACAGCGCCATCGACGTGATCGACGAGGCCGGTGCTGCCCAGCATCTGGTCGCCGAAAGCAAACGCCGCAAAACCATCGGCCCGAAAGAGATCGAGGCGGTCGTCGCCAAGATCGCCCGGATCCCGCCGAAAAACGTCTCCAAGGACGATGCGGTGGTGCTGAAGGATCTCGAGAAGAACCTTAAGCGCGTGGTCTTCGGTCAGGATGCGGCCATCGACGCGCTCTCCTCGGCGATCAAGCTGGCGCGGGCCGGTCTGCGCGAACCCGAAAAGCCGATTGGCAACTATCTCTTTGCTGGCCCGACGGGCGTCGGCAAGACCGAGGTCGCCAAACAGCTTGCGGATTCGCTCGGGGTTGAGCTCCTGCGCTTCGACATGTCGGAATATATGGAGAAACATGCGGTCAGCCGTCTGATCGGTGCGCCTCCGGGCTATGTCGGTTTCGATCAGGGCGGCATGCTCACCGATGGGGTCGATCAGCATCCCCATTGCGTGCTCTTGCTCGATGAGATCGAAAAGGCGCATCCGGATGTCTTCAACATCCTGCTGCAGGTGATGGACCACGGGAAACTGACCGACCACAATGGGCGTCAGGTCGATTTCCGCAATGTGATCCTGATCATGACCTCGAACGCCGGGGCCTCGGACATGCAACGTGCCGCGATCGGCTTTGGCCGTGACAAACGCGAGGGCGAGGATACGGCCGCGATCGAGCGGACCTTTACGCCCGAGTTCCGCAACCGTCTGGATGCGATCATCTCGTTTGCGGCGCTGTCGCGTGATGTCATCATCAAGGTGGTGGACAAGTTCATCCTCCAGCTCGAGGCGCAGCTCATCGACCGCAATGTCCATATCGACCTCACGCCCGAGGCCGCGAACTGGCTGGCGGAAAAAGGTTACGACGACAAGATGGGCGCCCGCCCGCTTGGCCGCGTGATCCAGGAGCACATCAAGAAACCGCTGGCGGAAGAGCTGCTCTTTGGCCGGTTGCAGAAAGGCGGCTTCGTGCGCATCCGGATCGAAGAGGACAAGCCCGTCCTCGACATCACCGGACCGGAAGCGCCGAAGATCACCAAGAACAAGCCTCCGCTTCTGATCGCGGATTGACGAAAAAGGGCGGCCCTCGGGCCGCCCTTTCCTTTTGCAGATTCCCTTTCCGACCGCGCGCACCGCTTAGGCGCGCGCCTTGCCTTCCTTGATCTTCGCCGCCAGATCGCGGGCGATCCCGAAGGCGCCCTTGATCTTCTCGGCATCATTGGCCCAGTCGCGACGGATAACGATCTTGTTGTCGGTGACCTTAGCCTGCCCACGCTGATCGTTAAGGAATTCAACCAACCCTGCGGGGTTCGGGAATTTGTCCTGATAGAACTGCACCGTCGCGCCCTTCGGCCCGGCATCGAGCTTGGCGATATTGGCCCGCTTGGCCATCGCCTTGATGCGAATGACCAGCAAAAGCGTATTCACTTCGCGTGGGAGCGCGCCGAACCGGTCAATGAGTTCGGCGGCAAAGCCCTCGAGCTCGACCTTGGTCGTCAGCTCCGACAGGCGGCGATACAGCCCCAGCCGCACGTCGAGATCGGGGATATAGCTCTCCGGGATCGTGACCGGCACGCCAAGGTTCAATTGCGGCGCCCAACCGTCATCCGGCGTGCCCTCGATCTCACCCGATTTCAGCTTGGCAATCGTTTCCTCGAGCATCTGTTGATAAAGCTCGAAGCCAACCTCCTTGATATGACCGGATTGTTCTTCGCCCAGAAGGTTCCCCGCCCCGCGCAGATCGAGATCTTGCGAGGCCAGATTGAAGCCCGCACCAAGGCTGTCGATCGAGCCCAGAAACTTCAGCCGCCGCATCGCCTGCGGCGTCAGCGCAACTCGCGGCTTCGTGGTCAGATAGCAATAGGCGCGCGTCTTCGAGCGCCCGACCCGGCCCCGGATCTGATAAAGTTGCGACAGTCCGAACATATCCGCGCGCCAGACCACCATCGTATTCGCGGTCGGAATATCGAGCCCGCTTTCGACAATGGTCGTCGCCAGCAGCACATCATGGCTGCCGTCGTAAAATGCGTTCATCCGCTCATCGAGATCACCGGCGGCAAGCTGGCCATGAGCGACGATATAGCTGACCTCCGGCACATTCTGCTTCAGCCAATCCTCGATCTCGGGTAGATCCGACAGCCGCGGCACGACGAAGAAGCTTTGCCCGCCGCGATATTTCTCGCGCAGAAGCGCCTCGCGCGTGGTGACCGTGTCGAATTCGCTGACATAGGTACGGATCGAAAGGCGGTCGACGGGCGGCGTGCCGATGACCGAGAGATCGCGCACGCCAGTCAGCGACAGCTGCAAGGTGCGCGGGATCGGCGTCGCGGTCAGCGTCAGGACGTGAATATCGCTGCGCAATTCCTTCAGCCGCTCTTTATGGCTGACACCGAAATGCTGTTCTTCGTCAACGATCAAGAGACCGAGGTTCTTGAACTTCACCTGTTTGGCCAGCACGGCATGGGTGCCGATGACGATATCGACGGTGCCCTCGGCCAGCCCCTTACGCGTTTCGGTCGCGTGCTTGGCGCTCACGAAACGCGAGAGCGGGCGGACATTGATCGGCGTGCCGCGGAACCGCTCGGCGAAATTCTTGAAATGCTGGCGCGCGAGCAGCGTCGTTGGCGCGATCACCGCGACCTGCATCCCCTCCGAGGCGGCAATAAAGGCCGCGCGCATCGCGACTTCGGTTTTGCCGAAGCCGACATCGCCGACGATCAACCGGTCCATCGGCCGCCCGGCGGCCAGATCGGCGGCAACATCGGCGATGGCCGAGGCCTGATCCTCGGTCTCGGTATAGGGAAAGCGCGCGGCGAAGCTTTCGATCTCGTGAAACTGCGGTTCGAGCACCGGCGCCGTGCGCAAGATCCGCTCCGCCGCAATCCGCATGAGCTTGTCGGCAATCTGCTTGATGCGCTCTTTCAGGCGCGCTTTGCGCGCTTGCCACGCCCCGCCGCCAAGCTTGTCGAGCATGCCCTCTTCATGGCCATAGCGGCTAAGGAGCTCGATATTTTCAACCGGCAGAAACAGCCGATCGCCGCCCGCATATTCAAGCGCGACACAATCATGGGGCACGCCAAGCGCCTTGACCGTTTCAAGCCCGGTATAGCGCCCGATGCCGTGCTCGACATGGACGACCAGATCGCCCGGAGTCAGGCTTTGGGTATCCTTGAGGAAGTTCTCGGCCTTGCGCCGCTTCTTCGCCCCGCGCACCAACCGGTCGCCCAGCACATCCTGCTCGGAGATCACGGCAAGATCGCCGGTCGCCGCGCCGTCCGAGACGAAGCCTTCCTCCAGTGGCCAGACCACCAGTCCAAGCGCGCCCTTGCCCTCGGGCAGATCGCGAATATCCGAGATCAGCGTGGCGCCTTCGACGCCTTCATCGGCGATGAGCCCGGCCAGACGGTCACGCGCCCCCTCCGAGAAACTGGCGAGAACCACTCGACCAGATGTACGGAGCTTGCGGATATGTTCGGACAACGCCTTGAAGATATTCTTGTTTTCGTCCTGACGTTCGGGCGCAAAATTCCGCCCCGGACGCCCGCCCGCGTCAAGCACGCCCGGCCCCGGCGGCTGGTGCAACACGGACAGCTTCAGATGACGGCGCGCACCAAGCCAGCGATGCCATTCGGCCGGGTCGGGGAACATCTCGCCCGGCGGCACCGGGCGATAGGGGCTGTCGGAGCCCTTGCGGTTCAGCGCTTCGCTGCGCGCGTCATATTGTTCGGAAATCGTATGCCAACGCGCGTCGAGCACCTGATCGAGATGGTCATCGCTGACCAGGCTCGCGCCCGGCAGATAGTCAAAGAGGCTTTCCATCCGCGCGTGGAACCACGGCAGCCATTGCTCCATCCCGGCCATTTTGCGCCCGGCGCTGACCCCTTCGTAAAGCGGGTCATTGGTGCCGCCGCCATAAGTCGAGCGATAGCTTTGGCGAAAGCGCGTGATCGCGGGCTCGTCGAGAATGACTTCGGACATCGGCGCGAGCTCAACGCCCGAGAGCTTGTCGGTGGTGCGCTGGGTTTCCGGATCAAAGCGGCGCGCGCCGTCCAGAACATCGCCAAAGAGATCAAGCCGGATCGGCCCCCCCTCGCCCGGCGGATAGATGTCGATGATCCCGCCCCGGACCGCATAATCGCCGGGCTCGGTCACGGTTGGCGCCTGCGTAAAGCCCATGCGGATCAGAAAGGCGCGGAGCGCGTTCTCATCCATCCGGTCGCCGACCGCCGCCGAAAAGCCCGAAGCCTTCACCACCTCGCGCGCGGGCACGCGCTGCAACGCGGCATTGAGCGTCGTCAGCAGGATGAACGGCCCCTTGATCGCACCCTGCGCCAGAGCGGTGAGCACCGCCATCCGCGAGGCCATGATCCCCGCCGCCGGAGAGATCCGGTCGTAGGGCGTCGTATCCCAGGCCGGGAAATCGAGCACCACGGCCTTGGGCGCGAAGAACTCGAGCGCCGCGCGCATGGCCGCCATGCGGCGATCGTCGCGGGCGATATGGATGACGGGCGCGCCTCGGGCCAGCTCGCGTGCGATGAGGGCCGCATCGAAGCCCTCGGGGGCACCGGAAAGGATCAGTTGGTCGGACATATCGGCTGACCTAAACGCGTGAGGATGGATGTCAAGTTCGCGCCTGCGTCAGAAGCCATAAGGATGGGCCAGAAGCCAAAGCGCGCCCCACCACGCCGCCACCGCAATCACCACGATCGACAGACCGTTGACCACGAAGCGATGGATGCGCAATTGCCGCGCGGCATCGGTCGCGGCGCTGGCGGCGCTGATCTCTCCGGCATGGGCGGCGCTCAGAAGCAGCCGCAGGCGCGCGGCTAGGCGAAAGCGCGCCAAAACGACAAGCCCAAGCGGCAACAAGAGCAAGACCAAAGCCTGCGCCATTTCAAGCCGGTAGCCGAAACCAAGCACCGCAAGCGCCACCAAAACGAAAACCGAGAGGCCGAAAAGCACCGCCCCTTCACTCGGCCGCGCCCGCCAACGCGGCAGCATCAGCGACAGCCAATCGAGCAGCACGACGCTGGCCTCTCCCTCACGCTCGCGATAGGCGCGCGCCACCACATCGGGCGGCACGCCAAGCGCGGTGCGCCCAGCCGCGGTCCAAGCCCCGGCCAACAGGACCCAAAACCAGATCGAGCTAAAGGACCGACTGGCCAGCAGGCTCAGGAGTTCGTGGAAAAACGACACGGAATCTCTCTTGTCTTGTCTCTTGACATCGCACCCTAGAGGGCCGCGCGGTCAAGAAAAACCCGCAATCGCCGTGGCGCGCGAGATGGTGCCCGCCGGGGTTGCACCTGCGCCGCGCAGGGTGCACATTCGTCGCGCCTCCCCGCGCCCCCATTGCCGGGCAAGCCAGGAAAGAACAGATATGGCCGTCAGCACCTCCCTTCCCGCTTTTCCCGCCACCCGCCTGCGCCGTCTGCGCCGCACCAAGGCGATCCGTGCTTTGGTGGCCGAAACGACCCTGTCGCCGGCCAATCTGATCTGGCCGATCTTCGTCACCGAGCTTGACAGCGGCGTGGGCGAAATCCCGTCGATGCCCGGGGTCGAGCGGCTGACGCTGGACGGGGCCAAACGGGCGGCGGAAACCGCGTTGCGCCTTGGCATTCCCGCGATCTGCATTTTCCCCCATTCCGACCCCGATCTGAAAACCGAGGGCTGCGAGCGCGCCTGGGACCCCGAAAACATCGGCAACCGCGCCATTCGCGCCATCAAGGAGGTCGCGCCCGAGCTGGCAGTGATGACCGATATTGCGCTCGATCCCTATAATATCAACGGCCATGACGGGCTGGTGAAAGACGGCGTCATCCTCAACGATGAAACCGTCGAGGCGCTGGTGCGCATGGCTTTGGCACAGGCCGATGCGGGGGCCGATATTCTGGGCCCCTCGGATATGATGGACGGCCGGATTGCCGCGCTGCGCGCCGGGCTTGAGGCGAACGGCTATGCCGATGTCTCGATCCTGTCCTATGCCGCGAAATTCGCCAGCGGCTTTTATGGCCCGTTCCGCGATGCGGTCGGCGCCTCGGGGCGGCTCGTCGGCGACAAGAAGACCTATCAGGTCAATCCCGGCAATCGCGAAGAGGCGCTGCGTTGCGTCGCCCGCGATATCGCCGAGGGCGCCGATATGGTCATGGTCAAGCCGGGGATGCCCTATCTCGACCTTTGCCGCGAGGTGCGCGACCGCTTCGAGGTCCCGACCTTCGCCTATCAGGTCTCGGGCGAATATGCGATGATCGAGGGCGCGATCCGCAACGGCTGGCTCTCGCGCGATGTCGTCATCGAAAGCCTGATCGGCTTCCGGCGCGCGGGCTGTGACGGGATTTTGACCTATTACGCCCCGGAAGTGGCTGAAAAGCTGGCGCATCTGGGCTAAAGCCCCTATCATCCCGTGGCAAAGGCGGGGAAACCGCCATCAAGGGACGAGGCGAATATGCTTAACGATTTCAGGATTTCACGCCGCGCTCTATTCGTCGGCGGTGCTGCCGCCTTGCTGGCTGGCTGCTCGAATGCGGTCGGACAGAATGCAGCGGCGCGGCTTGATGCCCGCGTGAATGAGACCAAGAATTTCCTGCTCCAGAACTATCCGGATGCGGGCGGGATGATCCAAAGCGCCAAGGGCGTGCTCTATATGCCGCTGATGACCGAGGCCGCCTTTGGCATTGGCGGCGCCTATGGACAGGGCGCTCTGCGTATCAACGACGCCACCGTCGACTATTACTCGGCCACGCAAGCCAGCGTCGGCCTTGCGATTGGCGCCCAGCAATATGCGCATGTGCTGATCTTCCAGACCGACGAGGCACTGTCGAATTTCCGTGCCGCACCCGGCTGGGTTGCCGAAGCCGGTGCCTATTATGCCCTGCCCGCGCGCGGCGTCTCGCTTGGCGCCGATACGATCAGTGCACAGCAACCGGTCGTCGCGATGATTTTCGGCCAATCAGGCCTTATGGCTGGCGCGACCATCGCCGGGACAAAATACACGCGCATCATCCCGTCGAGCTTCTGAGGGCACAGGCCCCACAGAATGAAAAAAGGCGAGCCCGAGGGCTCGCCTTTTCTGTCCCTCGTTTTTCTTTAATCAGCGCCCGTTGATGGCGATGACGTAATTCTTGGTTTCCTGATAAGGCGGGATGCCGCCGTATTTCGCGACCGCAGCCGGGCCCGCATTATAGGCGGCCAAAGCCAGCGGCCAGCTGCCGAAGGTGTTATACATCATGCGCAGATAGCGCGCGCCGCCTTCGAGATTCTGATAGGGATCGGCCGGATCCACGCCAAGCTTCGCCGCCGTGCCGGGCATCAACTGCGCCAAGCCATGGGCGCCCTTGACCGAGCGCGCGCCGGGATTCCAGCCAGATTCCTGCTGGACGAGGCGCAAAAACAGATCCTCGGGAATGCCATGCTTCTTGGCCATCGCCTTGGCATGGGGCAAATATTGGCTGCGCTTGTTGCCGGTATAGCGGGGAACCGCGGCCGCAAACTCCAGCGCATCGCCGGATTTCGTAGAGACGCTTTCAGGCTTGAGCCGGTCCGATTTCGCATATTGGCCCGCAAGCCGCGAATCCATCAGCTGAGTCTGACGCGCGAACTGAGCAGCGCGCGACTTGCCCATCTTGCCCGAGCCCATCAGGCCCTCAGCAGAGGCCGGGACTGCAAGCCCCAGAAAAACCACGGCAAACATGCCGGGGCGCATCAACCGCGCCATCTTACCCGTCTTGCTGGGATGCATTCGACTGCCCCTCTTCGCCGCGCTCTTTTTTGGTACAGACTATACCGATTTATTCCGGCGGCGCTACGCTAGCGCCAGCGGGGGCCCTCCGCAATCGGCGAAAAGTCGCCGGGTTCCCTTTGCCCTGTGGTAACGCGGCGCCCGGCATGAAGCGCGCATTCTCCTTGCTCCAATGCCGCGGGGCAGGCTAAACCGTTGCGACGAAATCGACGGATCAAAGGACCGACAGAATGGCAGGCAGTGTAAACAAGGTAATTCTGGTCGGGAATCTTGGTCAGGACCCCGAAATCCGGAACTTCCCGAACGGCGGCAAGGTCGCGAACCTGCGGATCGCGACCAGCGAAAGCTGGAAGGATCGCAACTCAGGCGAACGTCGCGAGCGTACGGAATGGCACACGGTCGCAATCTACTCCGAGCCGCTCGTCCGCGTGGCCGAGCAATTCCTGCGCAAAGGCTCGAAGGTCTATGTCGAGGGCCAGCTCGAAACGCGTAAATGGCAGGATCAACAAGGCAATGACCGCTATTCGACCGAGGTCGCGCTGCGCCCCTTCCGGTCCGAACTGCATATGCTCGACGGTCGCGGTGGTTCGGGCGGCGGTCAGGGCGGTGGCTCTTACGGCGGCGGCCGCGATGACTACAATGACGGCGGCTACGGCGGTGGTTCGTCCGGCGGTCCGTCGTCGGGTGGCCAATCTTCCGGAGGCCAGTCCTCGGGTGGCTATTCCTCGAACCGCCCGGACTTCGACGACGACATCCCGTTCTGAGCCCAACCACGCCTAATCAGCGGCGCCCGTCGGTCTTTGCTTGGCCGACGAGCGCTCTCCTCTCCGAGTCCTGCCCGCTGCAATTCTCAGTGTGACAGGCTCGTAGACCTGCTCGGGATGATCTCGGTAAGCGCAGTGCGTAAGGATAGCCGTACCGGTCGCAGCAATCTCTGGACTCTCCCGAGCGAAGTCCAAGTTGCCACGGGCCCACAAGCCAACCTTTTCCTAAGCGGCAACGCCCCGGCACGCAAAAATTACCATCCCTACCACATCGGCCAGTAGCCTAGGACGCGGATCAGAAGGCGCCCTGCGGACTGCCTCATCCATGATCGATTGCTCTACCGACCACAAAAGACCAACCCGAACGAGCGACATCTGTCCGAGGGGTGCTTGTCGGAAAGGAGCACCCGCCCAGAACAGCGAAATCCCTGTGTGTGGGTCGGCACACCAAGAAGCACCTGTCGTCCGACCTGCTCCACCGTCTTCACTTATCTATCATGAGTATATTGGGATCTAGCAGCCATCGGTATGAGGTTGGGCAATCGCCACCTCCGCGGAGCCGGTAATCCTCCCCGTTTTAACGGGGTGCAGAAGTAGACTTCAGGCAGCCATCTTCAGTTTCTGGGCGGGTGTGATGCCGCCGATGCCCATGTTGGGGCGCTCATTGTTGTAAGTCCATAGCCAGTCGGTTGCGATCTCCTGCGCCTCCTCGATGGTTTCAAAGATGTATAGGTCCAGCCATTCATTGCGGACTGTCCTGTTGTAACGCTCGACGTAGGCGTTCTGCTGTGGTTTCCCAGGCTGGATGTGGTTGTGGGCAATGCCCTGCTTCTCGGCCCAGATCATCAGCGTGGAGCTGATGTATTCAGGGCCATTGTCTACCCTGATGGCCAGGGGCTTTCCGCGCCACTCGATGATCTGATTGAGGGACCGGACCACCCGCTCGGCCGGGAGCGAGAAGTCGACCTCAATGCCGAGGCCCTCACGGTTGAAGTCGTCCAGCACGTTCAAGAGGCGGAATTGACGGCCATCGGCCAATCGATCAGCCATGAAGTCCATTGACCAGACCGTGTTCGGCGCGTCAGGGACGCTAAGCTCTTCAGGCTTGTCACGCTTGATCCGCCGCCGCGGCTTGATCCGCAGGTTCAGTTCCAACTCGCAATAGATCCGATGGACGCGCTTGTGGTTCCAAGGATGCCCTTGGACGTTGCGCATGTGCAGGAAACATAGCCCAAAGCCCCAGGTCCGGTGCACCTTGGTCAGCCCTTCCAACAGGTCCGCGATAAACTCGTTCTCGGCATCGCGCTTCGGGCTGTAGCGAAAGCAGGTCTCGCTCACGCCAAAGGCCCGGCAGGCCAGCGCGATGCTGACCCCCTTCGTCGCCACAGCCTTCTCGGCCAGCTCCCGGCGTTGAACTGGCCGTGTCATTTTTTTCCTAGTGCTTCCTTGAGCAGTTCGGCCTGCATGCTCAGGTCCGCAAACATGCGCTTCAACCGCCGGTTCTCGTCCTCAAGCGTCTTCATCTGGCTCATCATGGACGCGTCCATGCCGCCATACTTCGAGCGCCATTTGTAAAAGCTCGCTGTGCTGATCCCATGCTCGCGGCAAAGTTCAGGCACGGCCACGCCGCTCTCGGCCTGACGAAGCACGGCCATGATCTGCGGCTCGGTGAAACGGCTCTTTCTCATTCGAATCTCCTCAGCTCACGCTACGAGAAAATTCTACTTATGCAGCCCCTTAACCATGGGGAGGATTACCCCCCCCACCTATCTGCCCAACAGCCCGGCGCGCCCTCGCAAGCGTCAGCATTGCCGGGCGATAAGTATGGCGCGACGTGGCTGGCGGCCACGGTCCCGCTCATCGCTACGTTTTTCCTTTTAGAAAGAGAAAAATTTTCCTGGATCAATGCACCGCTCAACTCGAACGAGCTATTCGGTGCCCATTTCCATCAATCCTTCGCCTCACGAATAGCCAGAACCTCATCAGCATATGCGATTGCACCGCCTTGAAGAAGAAGCCGAGAACCATCGCGCGCCATTTCGGCGCCTATGACTTTGGTGTAAACGCTAACTGGCAAAGCCGATAGTTTCTCACCCTTCTTAAAAGATTCGACCTTAAACGTATATAGGCCCGACGAAAGAGTCGTACCATTTGTAGTCGTACCAAGCCATTGAACCTCCCCGACACCTGGACCTATGGAGTCTCGAGTGACTTCCTTTCCTGAACTGTTGTAAGCAACGAGGTAGACCTCATCGGCAGATACATGCGGCTCGACATGCAAATTCAACGCCCTTTGAGAAAAGTTGACCGGCGCAGTTGTGCGCACCTCTTTACCAATCCAGTTTGCGAAAATGGACAGTCCACCTCCGCCCATACTTGAGACCAGTTCCGCAAGAAGGTTGTTGGTCTTGACTTGCTGCTCGACACCCGAAAAAGTTGCCAATTGCGTAGCAAAATCAGTGCTTTCCATAGGATTCAAAGGGTCTTGATTCTTGATTTGAGTGGTTAGCATCTTTAAAAAAGTAGAATAATCTCCACCTGAAAATCCTCCCGCAGAAGGAGGATTGCTACCGTTGCTGGGGTTCGTGGTTGACCCGCCGACTGAATTCACCATCATATTTCCTTATATTAAAAGCGAATATCGAGGCGATCCACTGGCTTTGGAGTAGCTTTCATTACTTCCTCGCCCGCAATTGCTTCGTCCCATATCTCGACAGCTTCACTAAGAGAATCGCCCTGAAAACCAGAATATTGTGACTGGCCACGACCTCGATCGCCTCCATATTCGAATGTAACGCTCGCATCGCCCAAGCCGCTGTCGCGAAGCTCCCGGTGAAGAATATCGGAATGCTTTCGCAAAAAATCCAAGACCTCGGGCCTCTCTGCAACCAAATGAATAGACAATCGATCAGTAGTTGCTACGAACATCCTAACCTTACCAAACTCCACCGGGGAGAGTGAAACCTCAACCGCGCCATCGCGCAAGGGTTTAAGGTGGAGTGCGAGCTGCGCAGAGATTCGATGCGCCGCTGTCGCCGAATAGTTTAACAGAGAGCTATACTGCGCCAATTGCTTCGGCTCCTGCGAATGAACTAGCTCTATTGAGCCAGATACTGACCCATGAATCGGATCAAGAGAGTCCTTCGAGTCTCGATACAAGGCCGGGGGAAACGCGCTAAGTTCGGGCTTGCCATGAAGCTCACCAGAAAGCTCTGATACTTCATAACCAACCGAATCGATAGTCGCGTAAAGGGTAGCTCGATTACCCGACGAAAGCACTGGCTTAGCAGACAAGGGATTTAGTAGCTTAGTATCACTTTCGAAACGAAGAAAGTTACTCGCCATTTCCGTTTTTCGTGACGGGTTGACCATGGACTGAATATCCTGCCGCCTCTCCGAGGAAGCCGATGCGTCACCGTTATTTTCAAAAGAACCCGAATCCATTGCCCGGACCAATATGCTGCTGCCTTCTGCAGCAGCACTCTCATGCGAGAATGGGAGTTTAACATCCTTTACAATCAGAGGATACCCTCCCGCGGTTCCTCGGCCTGGAAGTTCATAAGCGTTTGGTTGCTGCGTAAACTGTGGCAGGCGATCCCCAAAATGGGGTTCCGCCATAGTGGCTCCAATCAGGTTTGTCGACATTTGGTCAACATTATCGTATAATTCAAATCTTCTACTCTCGGAGGTCGCATTATCAATGTTTGGGAAATCAGACGCCGAAAAATCTCGTTTACGTAATTGAGCACCTCGATCCTCGTCAGAGGGATTAATGATATCACGTCGACCAGTATGAGGTTGGAGACCGACGATCGAAGCGCTAGCGGGTCTGAAGCTTGAGCCCCACTGACGGGGTGTAGCTAAATCGGTCTCTTCGCCAGCTGCATCCATGCGCGGCAGCTCACCAGGGACCGCCAGTTCAGTCACGCCATGACTATCCGAACTGTTAGCAAGATCGACGCGTGCCTCTCCTAAGTTAAACTCAGTACTTTGAATCCGAGCTAAATAGGTAACGCCATTATCTACTCTGTGCGATGACAATTTTTCAGAGAAGAGAGGTGTCGTGACCGAAGCTGTGGTGCGAAAAGCCTCCGCCTGATCATTCGTCAACTCAGCAAAAACTGACCTGACATCAGAGGTCTCAACTGATTCGATGGGAGGTGAGGTGTGATGCGGAACCTGCATGCTAAACTCTGGCGTGATGGATATAGGTAGCGTCGTTTTGGCGTAAAGATCTGCCCTGTTGATTGACATTTCTTCGCCCGACGCGCTACGCTGTTCCCTCTCATCGCCCAAATCCTCAAGGTCACCGCCCACTACTAGAGCCCTATCCTCTTCACTCAGAATAGGAGGCTCGGTAGCTTCGTAAGGCTGATCGCGAGTATTCAATGTCACATTGGCCAGTCTACTGCAGCAATCCCCATCATCAAGGTTGAGAGATTCTGGACAGACGCTCACATTTTGAAAGAATGCGCTATCGCGTCCGCCCGGCACCTGAGTTTCGAGAAAGCAGACCTCGAACTCACTAGAAGCGCTCCTCTGCTCAGGGACTCTGGCCGCGATCGGAGTTAATCCGTCAGAAACCAGACTGGGTAAGGCTTGAGATCGGATCATGTGAGCCAGTTCCTTCCATCTAGGATCTCGCACGATAGACTATAGAGGTTACCAAATATTTACCGTTGTCTGACAAGTTGAAGCTTCCAACCTCGCCGAAGGAAGTCAAATGAAAGTTGAAGAAACGCTTAACGTCGGACTGCACCAGAGGAAGGCAACTCCCCCTACAGACCTAGGGCGAGTACTCGGCAGCACTCTTGCGAATACCCTACTAAAGGAGGTCAGCGCGCTCAACACTGTAGGTGGCGTCCGCCAAAGCGAATTCGCAAGCTTCCTGAATGACGCCTATTCCGATCTGATCTCGCAATCTCTTTCACTTCCCATCCATAAGGCTAAGTGATGTGTTAACCGCTCTCGAGAAAGCGAAAGCCGCCATAAAGCGCTTCGATCTAAGTGAAGCACATGCAACGCTCCTAGAGGTGGAGCGCCAACTATCCATGTCGGGCGTGCCGCACCATGAGGTCGAAGAATTTCAACGTAGCTTGAAACAGCTCACTTCCCTGATAGAGTCAGGCATAAGCGGCATTCAGACAGCCAAAGAACATGTCGCCTCTCTAACTGATCAAGTCGGGCGACTCGACATCTATGATCGTCATGGCCGGCTAAATCGAGCGAAACCCGGGAATCCGATAAGTAAGAAATTTTGATTAAAAGCGTCTCGACTATAATCTTGCGAAGTAGATCGGGATCATATTTCAATCTCCATGCCGGAAATCGGCAGATCAGCAGAACGCGACGGTGGAATCACCGATTGGTCAGAAGACCTATTTGACAACGCGGCCAAAGTCCGCTCGATAGGAGACACGAGATGTCCAGTATTCTTACCAACAATGGCGCAATGGTGGCACTTCAGACCTTGAAGTCGATCAATGCCAATTTGAATAAGACTCAAGATGAGATTTCGACTGGCAAGTCGGTTTCTACCGCAAAAGATAACGCCGCAGTTTGGGCGATTTCTAAAGTCATGGAAGCCGAGGTTAGCGGCTTTAAGGCAATTTCGAGCGGCCTCTCTCTCGGCGCATCTGCGGTTGCCACTGCTCGGAATGGCGCAGAGGCCATCACCGATCTCTTGACGCAAATGCGCGACAAGATTGTCACTGCTCAAGGTGTTGCCACTGATCGCGATAAACTTCAGAATGACGTCATCGCTCTTCGGGATCAAATTACAACCGTCATCAAGGGCGCTCAGTTCAAAGGGTTGAACCTTCTGGATGGCTCTGCCGGCGCATCCATCGACGTCCTGTCGTCACTCGATCGGTCGGCAAACGGCGTGACAGCGAGCAGCATTACTGTCAATTCTCAAAACCTGTCGATTGGGCAGTACACAGCGAACGCCGTATTCGGCGCATCTACTGGTGGAGTTTCTGCTGCTGGTGATACCGCTGGTTTCTTCCTTGATGCAGGCGCATCCAATACCATCGAGATCGATGCGGGCGCAATTTTTGCAGCCGGGGATAGCATTTCCGTTACTATTGGTGGAAAAACAGCAAGCTATACCTTTAGTGCCACCGATGTCGCGGCTACTACTCCCTCCGATTTAGGCGCGGTCGGTTTGAAGAATGCGATCGAAAAACTCGGCATCGCGGGCTTGGAAATCGACTTTGACAGCGGAACGCCTGGCACACTGACCCTTACAAACAACGGAACCGACGATCTGAGCGTTACCGCCCAGTATCGAAACGCCGGTGCGGGCGCGCTCGGTCAACTCGCAAACATCAACGTGAGTACTGCGGCGGGAGCTACGACTGCTCTTAATGACATCGAAGCAATGCTTCAGGCCTCTATTTCAGCGGCCGCCGATTTTGGCTCTGCAGGTAAGAGACTTGAGACTCAATCAAACTTCCTGTCGAAACTGACCGATTCACTTACCTCAGGGATCGGTGCAATGGTGGACGCGGATATGGAAGCAACCTCTGCGCGGCTCCAAGCGCTGCAGACTCAGCAACAGCTTGGTATTCAGTCTCTTTCGATTGCGAACCAAGCACCTCAAGCCATCCTATCCCTGTTCCGGGGCTAAGCAGCTAGGGCCGAGCGCATTTTTGCGCTCGGCCATCCACCACTCCTATTAGGATAAGCATGTTGAGTGCGATAGCTAATTTCGGAAAACTTTCATACTTCCGCTCTGCTCCAACAAGAACCACGAGGAACATCGAGCACGACCTCTTTGCCGAGATAACACGAGAACTACTACATGCGAGAGGCGCTAATAACTTCAAAGCATCGATTTCTCCTATTGAGAGAAACTCCTCGCTCTGGGCCCTACTGATAGATGACCTTCTCCTTCCCACGAACAACCTTCCAGCTGAAATCAAAGCAGGAATTCTTTCTCTTGGGATCTTTTCCATAAAATCTGGAACAAAATATCTGTCTGGAGAGGGAACTCTCGACGATATTATTGATATCAATATACGTATAATGAAAGGGCTAAGGAGTTAAGCACTATGGGCGGCCTCATTCTCAGACTAGCTCCGATGGAGAGATTTTTGATAAACGGGGCGGTCATCGAAAACGGTGCAAAACGAACCCAGATCTCGATACGCTCTCCCGATGCTCGAATTTTGCGACTTCGCGACGCGATCCATCCGCGCGACGTCCGCGGCGTGCTGTCAGAAGCTTGCTACACGGTGCAGCTAGTCCTCACCGGAGACTACGAGTACCTGGCCGCCTTTGAGAAGATTATGAACGCCATTATTTACGCGCAAACCCTGGTTAAAGACCAAAATTCAGATATGAAACTCCAAAAAATGCAACTCGCATGGGTCACCAAGGACGTATACCCCGTTCTAAAGGGACTAAAATACTTCCTTGAGCTAGAAAAAACAATCAACTGAGGTCGCGACGATGAGCTTCTCTCCATTCATAGGCAGCGGCGCGTATTTAGGTTGGTCGATTTTAAATCGCAACCTCTCGGCTCAGAAAGGCCGGCTATCGAACAGTCCGGACACCTTACGGGAGCAACTTTACTTTTCCGAGAAATCGAAGAAGACAAACAACATCGACGATCTCCTTTCTGACTACCGAATGCTTCGCTTCGCGCTCACGTCCTTTGGGCTCGAGGGGGACATTTCTAACAAGGCCTTCATAAAGAAGGTGATGACCTCTGATCTAAACGACAATCGAAGCTTCGCCAACAGGTTGGGCGACAAGCGATACGCCGAACTCGCTAAGGAGCTTTCCGGGCTCTCCCGCAACGAGGGCATTTCGCTAGAGGTCAGGAACCAAATTTCAAATAGATATGTAGACAAAAAGTTCGAGACGTTAGTCGGAGAGCAGGACAACAATTTACGCCTCGCACTAAGCGGACGAGCTGAGATTTCACTTATCGCGTCCTCAACCTCTAGCGAATCTACAAAATGGTATCTGACGCTAGCTTCGAAACCACTGAAAGAGATCCTTCTGGGAGCCTTCGGCTTCGACAAGTCCTTCGGCAAACTGCCGCTGGATCGTCAAATCTCCGACCTAAAGGTGAAGATGCAGAAGACTTTCGGCTGCTCTAACATCGAGATTTTTAAGGACGGAGATAATATCGAAAAGCTGATGAAGAACTTCCTTCTTCGCCGACAGTTAGAAGAAGTCAAGAGCGGAATCTCTGATCCCTACGCAACCGCATTAAGTATTCTAAGTCGGCGATAGTGAATCCCTGGCCTCGCCTCGCACCGGAGCGCCTCTCATTTCAAAGGCGGGAGTTCTATCCACCTCTGGCGTTGGGGTATGTTTTGATTTACGTGAGATCAGGTAGATGCGCCGGAACCGGACTGCCGCCACTTCTCTTCGGGCGTGACCTGCTCTCGATCTCGTTCGCGCAGCTACGCTCATTTACGCTCTTTTGAGGTCAGACTGGTTTTTAGATACACCCTGTCGGCCACCGTCGGCTCTTAGGCAATCCAAGTTCTATCGCTTGCCCCGTCGGAAGTACCCTTGCACGCCAGCTGCTAACTACATTGCTCTCCGCAGTACCTTTCGTATAAAGCTATATGTTAACCGAGCGCCAACTTAGCCGACAGATCGATGTCGGTTTCTGCAACGCCTGTTACCAAACATAGCGTTCGGAGATTAGCGCGCCCCCACTGAACGCCCATCCGAGGTTTCCTGATAGAGAGTGTCGAAAACCCAGAACCCGAGGCGGTGGACAGCAGCGAATATACCTATGCAATATGTGCCGACCGCGATGCCAAAGCCTGCTTTTCCGGCTTCTTACGCTAGCTCCGCCCTTTCAGCCGGCCCGAAGCTTTCGACCCACTCCACCAACCGTGGCAATGTGTTTCCTTTGAAATCATAGCCGTCTATGATTTTACGGCGGGCCGCAGCACGGAGACGATCCTCGTTTGGATCTCCGGAGAGCGCTTGAATCAATGCCTGCTCAAGCGCCGGTTGATCGAAATACCCGACAAGACGCCCATTCACGCCGTCGGTGATCAACTCACGCACCGGCGCGGTGTCCGACGCGACAATGTAACAGCCTGCCGACATGGCCTCGGTTAGGGACCAGCTGAGAACGAAGGGCATGGTCAGGTAACAATGAACGCGGGTCACCTGGATCAAGCTCAAATAGGTTTGATAGGCGACGCGCCCCAGAAAATGGATGCGCGAGAGGTCAAGCTGACCGTCGAGCTCGGCCAGAAGCTTTGCTTTCCAGCTGTCCGCATCCGAGGGTTTTCCGCCATAGCTGACTCCATCCCCACCGATCAGAACCACCTGCGCTTCAGGACGGGCGCGCATGACCTCGGGCAGAGCGCGCATGAAGCGATGAAATCCGCGATAAGGCTCAAGCGAGCGCGAGACATAGGAGATCACCTCGTCTCCGGCCCGCAGCACCTGTCCGTTTGGCAGGGTCAGGCTCGCTTCTGGATCTGGCCGCACCAGCGTGGTGTCGATCCCGTCATGGATCACGGTGATCTTCTGGCGCAATTCAGGCGGGAAGGTGCTGGCCTGATATTCCGTAGGCGACAGCCCAGCATCGGCCTGCAGCAAACCCTGGATGAGATGGGCCGAGCGCGCCACCGTCGTCACCCGGCTCTCAAGCGTCGCAGCACTGATTTCCCGATCAAAGCCGACATCATGTCCGCTTGTGTTGTAAAGAAGCTCTGCATAGACGAGCAGTTTCGCTTCCGGCCAAACCTCACGCAGAAACAAGGTCTCGCCCCAGCCGGAATGACCGAAGATCACGTCGGGAATATAGCCGTGCCGCTCGCGCAGCGCACGCGCGCCGCGCGCCGCCAGCCACCCACGCTCGGCATATTCAGAATAGGTTCGGCCCAGCCCTTTTATCTCGACCGGCGCCGGCGACTTGTAGCGCATCACCTGCACCCGCGAGCTGCGCTGGTTCTTCTCATCCGTCAGCCCGATGACATCATGCCCGCGCTCGGCCAAGGCCGGGGCGAGATGAAGAAACTGGCCGGGAAAATTCTGATGGACGAAAAGTATCTTCACCTGTCGTGATCCCGGAAAGCCGCAGCGAGGAGGTTGCGGGTGTAATCTTGCACGGGAGCGTTAAAAATCTGTTCAGTCGTCCCCTGCTCAATGACCTCGCCGATGCGCATAACCATGATCTGATGAGCCATGGCGCGCACGACCCGCAGATCGTGGCTGATGAAGAGGAAGGTCAGCCCATGCTTTTCCTGCAGACCGCGCAAGAGCTCGACGATCTGGACCTGCACCGTCACATCCAGCGCCGAGGTCGGCTCGTCGAGCACCACCACCTTCGGGCGCAGGATCATCGCGCGGGCGATCGCAATCCTCTGGCGCTGCCCGCCCGAGAACTCATGCGGGTAGCGATGCATCGCCTCGGGGCTCAGGCCGACCTCCTGCATGATCTCGGCCACCATTTCACGCCGGTCGCGGCCCGGCTCGACCCCGTGTACGCCCAAGCCTTCGGCGATGATCTGCTCGACGGTCATGCGCGGCGACAGGCTGCCATAGGGGTCCTGAAAGACGATCTGCATGTCCCGGCGCAGGCGGCGCAGCTGGCGCGCAGGCCAATGGCTGATGTCCTGGCCCATGTAAAGGATCGGCCCCTCGCTTTCGATCAGCCGCATGATCGCCAGCGCGAGCGTGGTCTTGCCCGAGCCGGATTCGCCGACGATGCCAAGCGTCTCGCCCGCCCGCACCGAAAGCGTCGCGCCGTTGACCGCCTTGATATGGCCGGTGACCCGGCGCAGAAAGCCGCGCTTGATCGGGAACCAGACCTTGAGATCGCGGGTCTCGACGGTGACCGGGGCATCCGGCGCAAGCGGGCGCGCGCGCCCCTGCGGCTGGGCCGCGAGCAGCTTTTTCGTATAGGGATGCTGGGGCGCGGCGAAGACCTCGGCGGCCGGACCCTGTTCGACAATCTCGCCATCCTTCATCACGCAAACGCGGTCGGCGATCCGACGCACCAGCGCGAGATCATGGCTGATGAAGAGCATCGACAGCCCTTCGCTGCGCTTGAGCTCGGCCAGCAGATCTATGATCTGCGCCTGAATCGTGACGTCGAGCGCCGTCGTCGGCTCATCCGCGATCAGAAGCTCGGGCTGATTGGCCAAAGCCATGGCGATCATAATGCGCTGGCGCTGCCCGCCCGAGAATTGGTGGGGAAAGTCATTCAGCCGCTCGGCCGCATCACGGATCCCGACCTTGTCGAGCAGCTCGACGATCCGCGCCTTGGCCGCCTCGCCGCGCAGACCCTGATGAAGCTGCAGACTTTCCTCGAGCTGCTTTTGCAAGGTGTGGAGCGGATTGAGCGAGGTCATCGGCTCTTGGAAGATGAAGCTGATGTCATTGCCGCGCACGCCACGCAGCACCGCATCCGGCGCGCCGATCAGCTCGCGCCCGTCATAGCGGACCGAGCCCTCTACCTGTGCCGCCTCGCCCAGCAGACGGACGGTGCTCAGCGCCGTCACCGATTTGCCCGAACCGGATTCACCGACCAGCGCGACCGTCTCGCCCTTGCCGACCTCAAAGCTCACGCCTTTGACCGCAGGCAGGGTCTGTCCGTCCTGACGGAAGCTGATCCGCAGGTTCTCGACGCGCAGCACCGAAGTCATTTGAAGGTCTTTCTGGGATCGAAGGCGTCACGGATGCCTTCGAAGACGAAGACCAGAAGCGACAGCATGATGGCGAAGGTGAAGAAGGCGGTGAAGGCCAACCAGGGCGCCTGAAGGTTCTGCTTGGCCTGTAGCGCAAGCTCGCCAAGCGAGGGCGCCGAGGCGGGCAGACCATAGCCAAGATAGTCAAGCGCGGCGAGGCCCGAGATCGTCCCGGTCACCACGAAAGGCAGCATGGTCAGCGTCGCGACCATGGCATTGGGCAGGATATGGCGGAACATGATGACGCGGTCGCTGACGCCAAGCGCGCGCGCCGCGCGGACATATTCAAAGTTCCGCGCGCGCAGGAACTCGGCGCGCACCACGCCAACCAAAGCGGGCCAGCCAAAGAGGATGGTCACGAAAACCAGCAACCAGAAGCTACGCCCAAGGATCGCGAAAAGGATGATAATGACGTAAAGTGAAGGAGTTGACGACCATATCTCAAGCAATCTCTGAAAGATGAGATCGGTGCGTCCGCCGAAATAGCCCTGCACCGCCCCCGCCGCGATCCCGAGGACCGAGCTCACCAGTGTTACGATCAGCGTGAACATGATCGAGAGGCGGAAGCCATAGATGACGCGGGCCAGAACATCGCGGGTGGTGTCATCCGTGCCCAGCCAATGGGTCGCATCGGGCGCACTGGGCGCCGTGCCGACATTGTTGATCGTCTGATAGCTGAAGGGGATCGGCGGCCAGATCATCCAGCCCTTCTCAACCGGCTCTCCGGCGACCTTGCCGGTCTCGGCGGCCTCTTTCATCACGCCTGCGGGATCGTCCCAGCACTCCTCGCGCCCGCCGGTGTTGATCAGGCATTGCACGCCGGGATCGGTATAGATTGCCTCGGTTCCGACATCTCCACCAAAGGCGGTTTCGGGATAGAAGCGATAGATCGGGAAATGCAGCGTGCCCTTGTAGCTCAGGACGATCGGGCGATCATTGGCCACGAGCTCGGCGAAAAGCGAGACCGCAAAGAGGATGGAGAAGAGAATCAGCGACCAATAGGCGCGGCGATTGCGGCGGAAGTTGCGCAGCCGGCGGCGGTTGAGCTCGGAAAGCGCCATCAGCCCGCCCTCTTCTCGAAATCAATGCGCGGATCGACCAACACATACATCAGATCCGACAGGATGCCGACGATCAGCCCGAGCAGGCCAAAGACGTAAAGCGTGCCGAAGATCACCGGGTAATCGCGCTGCACCGCCGCCTCAAAGCCCAGACGCCCCAACCCATCGAGCGAGAAGATCGTTTCAATCAGGATCGAGGCGCCGAAGAAGACGCCGAGAAACAGCGCGGGAAAGCCTGCGATCACGATCAGCATCGCATTGCGGAAGACATGGCCGTAGAGCACGCGCCGCTCGGTCAGGCCCTTGGCGCGGGCGGTCATCACATATTGCTTGTTGATCTCGTCAAGGAAGCTGTTCTTGGTCAGCAGCGTCAGCGTCGCGAAGCTCGAAATCGTGGTCGCGATCACCGGCAAGGTAATATGCCACAGATAGTCGCCGATTTTGCCGAGCGTCGAGAGATCGCTGAAGTTGTCGCTGGTCAGCCCGCGCAGCGGGAAGATTTTCCAGTAGGACCCGCCCGCGAACAGCACCATCAGGACCACGCCGAAGAGGAAGGCCGGGATCGCATAGGCAATGATGATCGCGCCCGAGGTCCAGGTGTCGAAGGCCGTGCCCGCCTTGACCGCCTTGCGGATGCCAAGCGGGATCGAGATCACATAGGCCAGCAGCGTCGACCACAGGCCAAGCGAGATCGACACCGGCATTTTCTCGATCACCAGATCGGTGACCGAGATCGAGCGGAAGAAGCTCGTCCCGAAATCGAAGCGCAGATAATTGCCCAACATGATGAAGAAGCGATGAAAGGCGCTGATCTTCTCTTTGTGGCAATCGGGTGATTTCAGGCTTGGCTCGCCCTGATGGCTTGGCGTGCAGACGAGTTTCGAAAAGCCCATCTGGACTTCCAACTGGTCGAGCAGCTCGGGCGGGATGCCGCGCGCGCCCGCATATTCGGTCGATTGCGCGGATTGCCCGGCATCTCCGCCGCCGCCCGAGAGATTGCGCAACGCATCCCCCTCGCCCTGGATCTTGGCGATGATCTGTTCGATCGGGCCGCCGGGCACGAATTGGGTCAGCGCGAAATTGACCAACATGATTCCGAAAAGGGTCGGAATGATCAGCAGCAGACGCCGCGACAGATAGGCCAGCATTCCTGCTTACGTCCTCGCCCTGTTTTTGCGAAAACCTCTCAGCGCAGCGCGCCGGAGGCCTTCAACTTTTGCGCTTTATCGGCGTCGAACCACCAGAAATCAAGCTCGCCCAGAGCATAGGGCGGCAGGGTCTCTGGGTGGGCATATTGATCGTAATAGGCCAGATTGTAATTCGGCGAATAATATTGCGGCACCCAGAAGCGCAGGCTGCGCAAAGCGCGATCAAGCGCACGGGTGCGGTCGGTCATCTCTTGCTGAGTGGAGGCCGCAATCACCTGATCGACCAGACTGTCAATCGCGGGATTGGCCAGCCCCATCGGGTTGAACTCGCCCTGCGCCGAGTCGGATTTGAACATCTGCTCCAGATCGGCGCCGGGCATGAGATCGGTGGAAATCACATCGGTGATGATGTCGAAATCAAAGCT
This sequence comes from Paracoccus aminophilus JCM 7686, assembly GCF_000444995.1. NCBI lineage: Bacteria > Pseudomonadati > Pseudomonadota > Alphaproteobacteria > Rhodobacterales > Paracoccaceae > Paracoccus > Paracoccus aminophilus. Next base: position 2,245,177 of record NC_022041.1, read on the forward strand.
GCGCTCGCGCGTGGTCATCTGCGCATCATCGACATTGGTCAGGACCGCATCAATGCCCGCCGCGCGCAGGTTCTGGACATAGGGGTTGATGATGCGCTCGAACTGTTTGTTGTCGTTGAGGAATTCGACCTTCAGCGTCTCGCCCTTGTCATTGCGCCGCATCCCGTCCGAGCCGGTTTTCCAGCCTGCCGCATCCAGCAGCGCATTGGCTTGACGCAGGTTCTTGCGGTCAAGCTGGCGCTCTCCGCTGATCGGCGCGGTCACGGCATCCTCGGTCAGCACGCCCTCGGGCAGATCCTTGGCCAGAGGCGTCAGAAGCGCCAGCTCAGCCGGGCTTGCCACCCCGGTCGCGGCAAGATCGCTGTTGTCCCAGAAGGAGTTGACGCGCTTGTAGAGCCCGTAGAACAGCGTCTGGTTGGCCCATTCGAAGTTGAAGAGCAGCGAGATCGCCTCGCGCACGCGGATGTCTTGGAACTTCTCGCGCCGCAGGTTGAAGACAAAGCCCTGCGTTTGAGCCTTGTTGCCTTTGGCGAGCGTGTCCTTGATCACCGACCCGTTCTTGAGGCCGGGAAAATCATAGCCCGTCGCCCAGCTCAGAGCCGAGTTTTCATTGCGGAACGTATATTCGCCGGATTTGAACGCCTCGAAGGCGCTGTCGGAATCGCCGAAATATTCGATGCGGATGCGATCAAAGTTCGAGCGGCCCTTGTTGATCGCCAGATCCTGGCCCCAGTAATCCGGGTTGCGCTTATAGATGATCGTGCGGCCAATATCGGCGCGGTCGAACATATAGGGCCCCGAGCCGAGATAGGGCACCGAGCTGCTCGCCGAAAAATCGCGCTTGTTCTTCTCGAAATCGGCGCGCGAAAAGATCGGCAGCGAGCCGACCGATTGAATGAGGTCGCGGCGCGGGTAGTTCGGCAGGAAGGTGAATTTGATGTGGTGATCGTCGATGACCTCGGCCTTTTCGACCTGCTGGGCGATCACGGTGCGGAAGGAGGACAGGCCCTGATCGCGCAAGGTCTCAAAGGAGAACAGCACATCCTGCGCGGTGAGCGGTGTGCCATCCGAGAATTTCGCCTCGGGCCGCATCGAGAAGATCACCCAGTCGCGGCTTGCGGGATATTCGATCTTGTCGCAGATCAGGCAATAGGCGGTCCCGACCTCATCGGCGACGCCGGTCATCAGGCTTTCGAGCATACTGCTCGACAAAAGCGCGGCGCGGCCCTTGATCGAAAACGGGTTGTAGCTGTCGAACGAACCCAGCCACCACTCCGAGATCTCGCCACCTTTCGGCGCATCGGGATTGACGTAATCGAGATGGGCGAAATCGGCGGGCAGCTTCAGCGGCTCGTTGAAGACCGAAATGCCGTGCGAGGTGATGGTCGCGTCCTCTGCCAATGCCGGGCCAATCAGAACAAGGGTGGCAAGCGGGGCAAGCAGAGAAGCATAGCGCATCGGCGAAGGGTCCTGTCTGGTTCGGTTCGGCTACGGTAACGATCAGGCCCGCTGGTTCAAGATGCATTTGCGTGAACGAAAAAGCGCGGAGGTTTCCCTCCGCGCTGCATTCCCGTTCTGACCTGGCCGGATGTGGCTTACTGCAGGGTCGAAAGGTATTTGATCAGGTTGGCGCGATCCTCGACCTTCGGCAGACCGGCGAAGGACATCTTGGTGCCCGGGACGGCTTTCTTGGGGTTGTTGAGGAAATGCGACAGCGCCTCGGGCGTCCAATCGGGCGCTTCATCGGCGTGTTTCTTCATCGCGTCATCGTAGTTGAACCCGGCAACGCTGGCGACCGCGCGGCCGACAACGCCGTCGAGATGCGGGCCGGTGCCGTTCGAGCCGTCGATCTTGTGGCAGGCCTTGCACTTGCCGAAGACTTTCTCGCCGGCAGCCGCATCGGCCGAGGCATAGGCTGCGTCGAAAGCTGCGGCTTCTGCGGCGGCATCATCCCCGGCGGAAGCTTTGTCGCCACCCGCGCTCTCGGTCACGGCGACGGTATAGGCCTGAGCATGTTCGCCCTCACCGCCATGCTCTGACGAACCGACATGGTAAAGGCCCGAGGCCCCCCATGCGACCAGCAAAAGAAACAGAAGCGGAGCGATGATTGCCCCAGCCGCTTTGGTGATGGTCATCGTATTGAACATGTCTGCGGGTTCCCTCTGCGGTCTGTCCGTGGAATTGCGCTGTATCTATCCGCTTTTGTTTCGACTGATCAAGGTATAGATCACGGGGCCGCGACGTATTGGGGGCGCGATGTTGCCCTCTCGGCACGCGACATCGGAGGATCGGATGACCAAGAACGTGATTGCCTTTCAGGGCGAACTGGGCGCTTACAGCCACCAAGCCTGCCGGATCTCGCGTCCGGACATGGATGTGTTGCCCTGTCGGACCTTTGAGGATGTCATCGAGGCCGTCCGCAGCCATCAGGCCGAACTCGCCATGCTTCCGGTCGAAAACTCGACCTATGGCCGGGTCGCCGACATCCATCACCTGCTTCCGGCGAGCGGCCTTCACATCATCGACGAAGCCTTCGTGCGCGTCCATATCAGCCTTCTCGGCGTGCCCGGCGCAACGCTTGGCGATATCCGCGAGGCGATGAGCCATACGGTTTTGCTGGGCCAATGCCGGAAATTCCTGCGCGCCCATTCGATCCTGCCGCTGACCGGCACCGATACCGCAGGCTCTGCGATGGAGGTCGCGCAGCGGGGTGAGCCTGCGCTGGCCGCGCTCGCCTCTCCGATCGCGGGCGAGATCTATGGCCTCGACGAGCTGGCCCATGAGATCGAGGACTTCAAGAACAACACCACCCGTTTTCTGGTCATGTCGCGCGAGCCGGTCCGGGCGCGCCGCCTCAATGCCGAGGGTGGCGGGCTGATGATGACGAGCTTCGTCTTCCGCGTCCGCAACATCCCGGCGGCGCTTTACAAGGCGATGGGCGGCTTTGCGACCAATGGCGTCAACATGACCAAGCTGGAAAGCTATATGGTCGACGGCCAGTTCATTGCCACGCAGTTTTATGCCGATATCGAGGGCCATCCCGAAGATCCAAACGTCGCCCGCGCCTTGGAAGAGCTCGATTATTTCACCTCGAGCATGGATATTCTTGGCGTCTATCCCGCCGATCCGTTGCGCCTGCGCCAGAAGGCCGAACAAACCGACTGAGGCTTTGCCGCCGCTCGGAAAATGCGCCCGAAACGAAAGGGGCGGCGGATCAACCCGCCGCCCCTTTTCATCTGCCCACCCCGGCTTAGGCGCCGTTCAGGCCGCCGCCCGGGTCACATCGCCCAGAAGCTCGGCAATCCGCAGATCGAATTTCCGGTCGAGCTGACCTTTGCCAAGCTTGGCGGTCTGCAAGAGCAGCCGCGCCCGCATCGAGCGTGGCCGCACGTCGATCTGCATGTTCAGACGCGACTTGGTCGGCGTCAGCGCGACGATCGCCATATCAATCGAGATTTCGAACAGCTCGGACTGGCCCTCGATCGCAATCAGCTCGGGCCGGTCGAAGCGCACGACATCAAGGCGCATGTTGCGGCGCTTGCCACGCCAATCGAAAGACAGCTCCCAGCCGCGACCCACGCCCGGTTCGCTGCGCGGATCAATCCTGCGCACGACCACACCTCGACGCGTCATCAGTCGTTCAAGTCGGTCGAAATCTGCAAGAAAATCGAACAACTGCTCTGAAGCGAGATCAGTGTCCTGACGGGTCGAAAATTTCATTCTCGGTAGCCTTGAGTATGTCGCTTGTAGTGAAAAACCTTCGGTAGCGGGCCTGTCGCGAATCGGCCTCTTCTCCCGTCAGCCTTGATTTGAAAAGCAGCGTTAAAAGAAACAAAGAGCGCTTGAACAGACCTCAAGCTCGTTGCACCTTACAGCCACAAGTTGAATGGGCCAAGAGGATGCCTCAAACCGAGCCGAAATTCCCGGTCGATCTGCGGATTCTGACAACGACCGATCTGCATATGAAACTCTGCGCCCCCGGGGGTGTTGAAGGCGCGAATCTCGGGGAAACCGGACTTGCCGCCGTGGCGGGACTTATCGAGGAAGAGCGTTCAACCTGCTGGAACAGCCTTCTTTTCGACAATGGTGACTTTCTTCAGGGCACCCCCACCGGCGACTATCTGGCGAATCTGCCTGCGACCCGGGCAGAGGGTGCTCATCCGATGATCGCGGCGATGAATGCGCTTGGCTTTGATGCCTGCACCCTTGGCAATCACGACTTCGCGTTCGGCAGCGCTTTTTTGCGCAAAAGTCTGCGTCATGCACGTTTCGGCGTCGTGTCGAGCAACCTTAGATTGAAGTTCCCAGAACGGATTCAGCGTAGCCTGATTTTGACGCGCGCGTTTCGCGACCGTTCGGGGGTAAGCCACCAGCTGCGGATCGGCGTGGTCGGCGTCTTGCCGACCCAGACCACCGACTGGGACGCAGCTTTGCGCAGCACGATCAGCGTCAGCGATATGGCCGAGGCCCTGCGCATCGAAATCGCCGCTTTGCGCGCGCGTCAGGCCGATCTCATCGTGCTTCTCGCCCATAGCGGCATCGGTGCGGCCGACTACCGTCCGGGCATGGAGAACGCGGCCACCGCGCTTGCCGCAGTTGATGGCATTGATGTCGTCATCGCGGGCCACACCCATCTGGTTTTCCCCTCGCCTGATTTCGCCGGGTGTAGCCCCGACACCGCGATTGATTCCGAACAGGGCACGCTCTTTGGCAAACCCGCCGTCATGGCCGGGTTCTGGGGCTCGCATCTTGGCGTGATCGCGCTCGAGCTGCATCATGACGGTGCGCGTTGGCGCATTGCCCGACATACGAGCACCGCCCGCCCGACGCAAAATGCGCCCCCCCATGAGCGGCTGCGCCAGATCGCGGCTCCGACCCAGCTTGCCAGCGCGCGCCATTTCTCGCGCAAGCTGGCGCGGCTTGAACACCCCACCCACAGCTATTTCGCGCTTCTCGGCCAAGATGCCGGGCTGCGTCTGATCGCGCAGGCACAGCGCTGGCACGCCAAACGTCAGTTGCGGGGCACGCGCTACAGCAGCCTGCCGATTCTCTCGGTGGTTTCGCCCGCGCGGGCGGGTGGCCGGGCGGGTCCGGGCCATTATACGGCGATCGCGCCGGGGCCTTTGAGCCTGCACCATCTGGCTGATCTCTATCCTTTCGCGAACCGGCTTCAGGCGATAGAGATGACGGGCGCCGAGCTCGCCGACTGGCTTGAGCGGGCGGCGACCAAGTTTCTCCAGCTCCGCCCCGGAGCGGCCGATCAGCCGCTCATCGACCCGCGTTTCCCGACCTATAATTTCGACGTAATCGACGGGCTGTCCTGGGAGATCGACCTGAGCCAACCCGCCCGCTACAGCCCCGCGGGCGCGCTTTTCCACCCCGAGGCCGCGCGGATCCGCGAGATTTCGCATTTTGGCCGGATCATCGAACCGAACGACCCATTCTTGCTGGTCACCAACAGCTACCGGCTGTCGCGGGCCGGTCCCTATGCCGGGCTGACGCTCGACAAGCCGGTGCTGCTCGACGACGGGCGACGCACCCGCGATATCTTGCGCCGCTATGTCACCGCGGAACGCAAACTGGCGCCCGCGGCCGAGAATGGCTGGCGCTTTCGCGCCATGCCGGGCACCACGGTTCTCTTCGACACCGCGACCGAGGCCGCCAGCCATCTTGCTGAAATCGCCGCCTTCCGCCCTGAGGATCTGGGCGTGACCGAGAGCGGGCTTCTGCGGCTGCGACTTTCGCTCTGACGCGTCACGGGGGTTGCATCTGTCACGCCGCCGTCTTATCTAAGCGGCGAGAGGTTGGCGCGGGTGAGCGCCTCGCCAACCCGGTCAGGTCCGGAAGGAAGCAGCCGTAACGAGACCCGCTTGGGTCGTTGTCCAGCCTCTCACCTCGTTTTCACCCAAACCATTGGCACTAAAGAAAACCCTTGCTTTGCTGGGGTTAGTGCCGTTTTTGGTTCCAGTTTTGGTGCCAGAATTGGGGGTTGGCGGATGGCTGGTAACGACCGACATTGGAAGGAAAAGGGTGGCCGATTCTACGCCCGCATGGCGGTCCCTGTCGCGCTACAACCGATCCTAGGCAAGACCGAGCTAACCGCCCCTCTTGGTGCCGACCGACGCGAGGCGAAACGGGCGCTGGCCTCTGCCGTCGCGGCGCTACAAGCACAGATCAGCCACGCTAAAGGCATCGCTACCCTTCGCGAGCCTCTACCCCATCGCCCTACGATCACGACGCAGGATTATGGTATTGCGGTCTGGCGTCGTTACATGGCGATGCTGGCCGAGGATGAGGCAAAGCGTGATCGCCTGCCGACCCCTGCCGCTATCGAGGCGGAAAAGGCCAAGCTGGTGCGACGTTTCCAGCGAAACGGCATCCCCGATGACCCTCTGGCCGTGGTTGAGCAATCGCTTGACCTGCTGGTAATGCGGAATGCTAAAGCGTTCGACAAAAACGCCCGCGAAGCCCGGCTCGACGCTCTACGCCGAGAACTGGCCGAGAACAAAACCCATCAGGTTGAGCATGAGATTGATGAATACCTGAATCAGCACGGGCTTGCCGCTCCGGCTGGATCAGCCGAGCGCGTCACGCTCGCGAAACATCTCATGCGCGCCGAGATCGAAGCCTTGAACCGCACGCTTGAGCGCGACAAAGGCGATTATACAGGAAGGCCGAGCGATCCAATCGTTAAAGCGCCGGCAGCAAAAACAGAGGCTCTGCCGCCTGTTGATATCGAATTCCTCTGGCGGGACTATGTGACGTATCGCAAGACTCTCGGTTATATGAAGGACGGCGGGCGCAGACAGTTTCTGCCGATCCAAAGCCTATTGGATCACCTAAGCTATCGGGATGCCCGCCGAACCACGAAGGCAGATCTCAGGAAATGGCAAGAGGCCGCGAGCCAAAAGTTCTCAGCCGGAACCATGCGCAAGGTCTATGTGCCGACAGTCAAGGCGCTCTTCCGATGGGCGCATGATACAGATCGCATTGAACAGAACCCCGCTGCTTCCCTCCGGGTGGACGCCCAGAAGGTTGTGAGGTTGCGCGAGAAGGGTTTCAAGGACGAAGAGGCCGAGACGCTGCTTCAGTTCGTCCGAGCTTATGAACCGCTGGTTCCGTTTCATGGCAAGGTGCTTGAGGGGCCGAGGATGAGCGCTGCTAAGCGTTGGGCCTCTTTGATCGCCGCGCATACCGGGGCGCGCATTGGCGAAATCACTCAGCTACGGCGCGAGGACTTCCGCGAAGAGCTTGGCTCTGTCGTCATTCGCATCAGTCCCGAGTCAGGCACGACCAAGACGGGCGACTTCCGTGACGTTCCGCTTCACCCTCAACTGATTGAGCTTGGCCTGATGCAGTATGTCGAAACCATCGCCTCCGGCCCGATCTTCACCAACGAGACGAAACCGGAGAAATACCGTTACGCTGCCTCGAAGGTTGCGAACCGCATTAGTGACTGGTTACAGCGCGAGAAGCTTGTTCCTGATGGCGTTTGGCCGTCGCACGGCTTCCGGCACGCCTTCAAGACCCGAGGGCGCGAAGCTGGTATACAGGATCGGATTTTAGATGCCCTCCAAGGCCATGCCGCCAAAAGCGTTGGCGATGCCTACGGTGATGTAACGTTGCGGACAAAGATCGCCGCAATAGCCAAGATGCCGAGTTACAAGCTTACCTAGCTAAGTCTACTAAACTAAGCCGTTGACGGACTCGCCTTGCTGTGGCAATATTGCAACAGTAAGACTGTAGCGAGTTTCGTGTTTATGAGTTCGATCACTGCCCGCCTTGCCCGCGAGATCGGGCAAGGCGTCACTGAGTCCAAGGCGTTCACCCTCAATTCGCCAGAGGCGCTGGCGCTCTTCGGTGGTCTGCCGGTCCGCTCTGGCGTCACTGTCAACAGCGCCACGGCCCTGCGCGTCCCTGCTGTCACCTGTGCTGTCGGGCTGATCGCGGAAGCCTGCGGGAACCTGCCGTTTAAGCTTCACGACCGCGACACGCGCGAGGCGCAGAAGGATCACCCAGCTTATAGCCTGATCCACGGCGAGGCGAACGAATGGACCTCTGCCGAGGAACTGCGCGAGCAACTGACCCGTGATGCCCTGCTAACCGGCCACGGTTTCGCCGTGGTTACGCGCAACACTCAGGGCCTGCCGGTTTGGCTTCACCGGATCGAGCCGAGCGCGGTTGCAATCGAAGCCGATGATTACGGTGAACCGCGCTACAAGGCCCGGCTCAAGGACGGCGGCGACACGGTGCTGCCCTTCGCCGAGGTTCTGCATATCTCGACGCTCGACGGTGTTTCTCCGATCCAACACGCAAAAGAGGCAATCGGTCTCGCCCTTGCCGCTGAACAGCACCTTGCCGACTGGTTCGGTCAAGCTGGCCGTCCTTCGGGCTACCTCTCCACCGAGCAGGATTTGAAGCCCGAAGCTTCGGCCAAGATCATCTCCGGCTGGTCACAGGTTAAATCGGGCGGCTCCGCGATCCTCGACGGTGGCATGAAGTATTTTCCGCTCGCGACGACAAACACCGATGCCGAGTTCTACACAAACCGGGTTGAGCAAATCCGCGAGGTCGCCCGTGCCTTCCGCATCCCGCCGACCATGCTCTTTGAACTGTCGCGCGGCACATGGTCGAACACCGAACAAATGGGCCAGCAATTCCTGACCATGACGCTCCGGCCTTGGCTGAAGCGCTGGCAGGCTGCTTATGCCCGCGTCCTGCTGACCGTCGAAGAGCGCAAGGCGCTCTATGTCGAAGCGGAAACCAAAGACCTCTTGGCCGTCGATTTTGCGGCGCAGGCCACCGCCTATAGCCAATTCGTCGCCATGCGCGCCCTGACCCCGAACGAGGTTCGGGCCGGTCTGAACCTGCCGCCGATGGACGGCGGCGACGAGCTTTCCAATCCCTTCACAACCTCGGGCGGTGGCGTTGCCTCGGCCCCCTCCAAGCAGGAAACGACCAATGACGCCTAAGCAAAAGGCGGCGATACTCGCCGCCCTGACCGATCACCGCGAGAGCTTTGACCGTATCATGACGCTGGTCAAAGCCAAGATCATTGACCCCCGCGAGGCGCGCGCCTTGCTCAATCTGGACGCTGACGCATGATCTCGGTGACTGGCTTCTTTGGCGATCAGGAACGCGCCTTCACCCTGACCGATGACATGCTGCTTGAGCTTGAGGCCAAGACCGGCGCAGGCGTTGGCACCATCTTCCAGCGGCTCACAGCGCAGGCGTTCGGCCTCGCCGATCTGGTCGAGGTGATCCGCCTTGGCCTGATCGGCGGCGGCTGCAATCCCCAAGAGGCCGAGCGCCTTGTGAACGCCTACGCCCGTAATCGCCCCATTTCCGAAATCTTGCCGCTCGCCACAACGATCTTGGCGGCGCGCTGGCTTGGCACCGAAGAGGTTCAACATGCCGATTAAAGACCGTTTCGAGGGCTACGCCGATAGCTTGGCCTCGCCCTATGTTGAGGATGCTTTCGCAATCATGCCCTCGGATAGCTCCGATCTGGCCCAAGTCACCAAAGGTCTGAACGTCAATACGGGCGGCACCATCCGCGTGCGGATGAAGAGCGGCGCGGACGTGACGCTGACCGTCCCGGACGCCTGCATCCTGCCCTTTCGCATCTCGCGCGTCTTCGCCACCGGCACGACCGCAACGGGTATCGTGGGGCTGGCATGAGCGACCGTATCGAGATTAAGGCGCAGATCACGGCAAGCGAGTCCGGCGAGATCACCGGGCTTGCTTGGCCCTTCGGCACGCCCGACCGCGTGGGCGACGTGATCCAGAAAGGTGCCTTCGACCGGCCCGAGGCGCTGCCTATGCTCTTCGCCCATGACCAAGGCCAAGTCGTCGGGGTCTGGGATGAGATCGCGGAAACGCCCGAGGGTCTGGCTGTCAAAGGTCGCCTTCTGATCGATGAGGTCGAGCGCGCCCGCGAGGTTCGCGCCATGATCCGGGCCGGTGCGGTTTCTGGCCTCTCGATTGGCTTTGTCACCAAGTCCGCCCAACGCCATGCGAAGGGGCGCACCATCAGCGCCCTTGCACTTCACGAAATCAGCATTGTTGCGGTCCCGGCGCATCCGGGGGCGCAGATCACCTCTGTCAAATCTGTAATGAGTGAAAGTTCCGAGATGGAAAACGAAAACCTGAATGACGACAAATCGAAAACCTCGGCGAATGATGCCTCGGGCTTCGACCAGAAGAAGTTCGACGCGGTTCTGTCGCGTCTGGACAAGATTGAAGCCAAGGGCAATCGCCCTGCTGTCGTGGATGAGAAATCAACTGACGCCAGCGAAAAGAAGGCATTCGTCAACTTTCTGCAAACCGGCCTGATCGACCAGAAGGCGCTAACCATTGCTGCCGACGCCCCGGCCTATGTGCTGGCACCGGAAGAGACCTCGGGCGAGTTCATCCGCAATCTGGTCGAGTTCAGCCCGATCCGCTCGATTGCCGATGTGCGCGCAACCGGCTCGCATACGATCCTTTTGCCGAAGCGCACCGGCATCACGAACGCCGTTTGGGTTGGCGAGACTGAAGACCGCACCGCCTCGGAACCGAGCTTCGACCAGATGGATATTTCCATCAAGGAACTTGCGACCTTTGTTGATCTGTCGCTTCGGATGCTCGAAGATTCCGCCAACGTCGAAGCAGAGATCCGCCTCGCACTGGCCGAAGACTTCGGCAAGAAAGAGGCCGTCGCTTTCGTCAATGGCGGCGCTGGTGCTACTGCTGCCGTTCAGCCGCAAGGCTTCATGACCGCCACCGGCATCGCCGAAGTGAACAACGGTCACGCAACCAATCTTTCGGCAGATGCCCTGATCCGGCAATTCTATGCCATGCCTGCGACCTATCGGAACCGTGCAACTTGGGTGATGAACGGCACCACGCTGGCCGTGATCCGCACCTTGAAAGACGGCAACGGCAACTACCTCTGGCAACCGAGCTATCAGGCAGGCCAGCCTGAAACCATTCTCGGGCGTCCGGTCGTCGAAGCTCTGGATATGCCGAACATCGCGAGTGGCGCGACTCCGATCATGCTTGGCGACTTCAAGGCGGGGTATCGCATCTATGACCGCGTGGAATTGGATGTTCTGCCCGACCTGCTGACACAGCGCACCAAGGGCCTTGCCCGCTTCCATGCCCGCCGTCGCGTTGGTGCTGGCGTGATCCGCGCGGACGTGTTCTCCAAATTGAAGATGGCCGTATAAGCCATGCTCCAGCCCGCACATGAGGTTCAATTGCGTCTTGGCGATCATGCCGTGACACTGCGCGCCGATCTGCGGGCCGCTGCTGCTCTTGAGGCTCTGCCGGGTGGCATCTCTGCCACCTTCACCGGCATCCTGCGCGGGCGCTTCACGGAAATCCGTCGCGTGATCCTCGCAACCGCGACGGATGAGGCAGGGGCGCACAGTCTTCTTCTGTCCCTGTCACACAAGCCGCTTGCGCCCGTCCTGCCCGAAGCGCAGGCGGCTTGTCTTGATCTCATGGCGAACCTGCTGCCTGCCCCATCGGACGGCCCGAGCGACGGACCCGGCATGACATGGGAATCTGTCATTGCCGAGTTCTACGGCTTCGCGACTGCCTATCTCGATTGGCCCCCATCCGAGACTTGGAACGCCAGCCTGCAAGAGATCGAGGCCGCGCTGATCGCCAAGGGCGAACGTGCAAAGGTCGAAAACGCCACGCCGGAAGAACGCGAAACGAAACGCCAGCCGCTCACTCCGGAACAGCGCCGCCAGATGGAAGAGCAAGGTCTTGATCCAGACTTCGACCGCATGGGCCTGCGCGAACTACAGGCAATGTTCTGATGCCACGCCCGCCCCGTCTTTGCTCATGTGGTGCCATTGTTCCGGCTGATCAGCTTTGCGCATGTCAGGTCGAACGCCAACGCGAGCGCAAGCGCCGCCACGACCAGAACCGGCCTTCATCCTCGCAGCGCGGCTATGGCACCGAATGGCGCAAGCTCCGGGCCGAGTTCCTGCGCGTGCATCCTTGCTGTGCCTTCTGTGGGGCCGAGGCGCAGGTTGTCGACCATATCAAGCCACATAGGGGCGTGCCTAAGCTACTCTTTGATTGGCGCAATCTACAATCACTCTGCAAGCCCTGTCACGACCGGGTGAAACAGCGAATGGAACGTGCTTCAAATGAATGACCTCTATCTTCACGGCGCTCTTGGGAAAGAGTTTGGCCGTCATTTCCGTTTCGATATTGAAACGATTCAAGACGCCCTTATGGCTCTTCGCGCCAATTTCCCGACCTTCGCCAATGCGATCCGAAACGGGTTCTATGAGATCGTCGTTGGTAAAACCCGCACCAATGGCCTCAGCCTCGAAGAAGCGCAGCTTGCCGGATTCCGCCTAGGCCAGAACGCGCTACATATCGTCCCAGTTGCTGCGGGGCGCAAGCGGGGCGGTCTCGGCAAGATCATCGCGGGCATTGCGCTCATTGGCCTGTCTGCTGCTACGGCTGGCGGTGGTGGCCTGCTTGGTGGCGCTCTCTGGGCAGGTTCGAACGTCACAGGCTCGCAGATCGTCGGGCAGATAGGGACGGGGATGCTGCTGACGGGCGCCTCTTCTCTGATCGCCCCACAGCAGAAAGCTGAAGATACCACCCAGAGCTTCACCATGTCCGGCCCAACCTCGAATCTGCGCGAAGGCGCCATTGTTCCTATCGCCTACGGTGAGGTGGTCACGGGCGGCTACATGATCTCGGGCGGCATCTCCATCGAGCGCAATAGCGGAGACAAAAACGACGACGCTAGCGCTGCGAGCTCCACCTCGATCACCATTGACACCCAAGGCGGCTCGCTGCGCGAGCGCGTCACTACGCCGGGCGGCGCATCTCCGACAGAAGATGACTAAGCCGCGCGAAAACATACCTCAATACACTGGCGATAAGGCATTGTTCTGAGACTGGAACAGCCTGCAAACGCTCTGCAAGCCCTGCCACGACAGGGACGTGCATAGGTTTGAGCGAGAAACACATATCTCGACAAGCGAAAGAATCACTGGATAAGATAGCACAGCCGCCTACTAGGAGTGCATTTGTTGTCTAAAAATTCTGTCAACCTTGAAGACGTTCTTGATAACGCAAGGCAAACGGTAAAAACCGACTCTTATCCAATGTCGATTGGCGAGCTCGCAAGTATGTATGAGGCGGGAGAAATCATCCTCCGACCAGAATATCAAAGATACTTCCGCTGGAGCTCGGAGCAGAAGTCAAAGCTAATAGAATCTATTCTCATTGGGTTACCGCTTCCTTCGGTTTTTGTCGCTCAAGACGAAAAAGGGAACTGGGAAGTCGTCGATGGGATGCAGAGGCTGTCGACAATATTCGACTTCATGGGAATTGTTGATGATGAGACAAAGCGTAATGCATATTACACTGCGTTCGAAACTCTGTCTGATGATCTGTATTATATCGAGGAGTTCACTGGAAAGGGTTGGGCAGACTTTGGGCGCAGAATTCAACTCGATTTCCGAAGAACCAAGATACAGCTAACAATCCTGCTCCGCGAAACGGATCTTGACGCAAAATTCGAACTGTTCCAAAGGCTGAACTCGGGCGGAACATCAATTTCCGGACAGGAACTGCGTAATGCTATTATTGCCGGGAAGAATCCTGAAGCTCTAAAGTGGTTTGAAAGCCTTGCTCAATACGAACCGTTCGTAAAAGTGTGCGGCATGTCTGATCGCGATCTATCGGTCCGTATGGATGTGGAGCTTGTTCTAAGGTTTATCGTCTTTCTCTCTGACGAGATACAAAGCCTGCCAAAAGCTAAAAGTGTTGATGTATTCTTAACTAAAGCCCTTAGGAATATACTTTCTGATGATAGCTTTGACTATGCAGGGCATGAGGTGACCTTTAAGAAAACCTTCGATGCCATTCTCGCGGCATGGGGTGAAAATGCTCTGCGCTACAAGAGTAGCCCCGGAACAGGTAAATTCTCCATTTCATTTTTTGAAGCTGTAGCTCTTGGTGTGGCACAGAACATTGAGAAGCTACCATCGAAAAAAGTTCTCAAGGAGAAAATTGACAGTGTCGGGTCCAATAGAGCATTTAGAACTGCTTCTGGAAGCGGAAAGAACGCTCAAAGGCGCATCCCCGAATTGGTCAAGCTGGGTGCTAAGTATTTCAAGATTTAGTCGCGATCGACATGAATATAGATGAACTCCAGTTGGAAATTGACCGTATCAGGTCATGGCGAAAGCTTGAGCTTTCTCAGGCGCGCGCTATTGCTGAAAGTCGTGCGGGACGAGCTGAGGAGGCCTACCTGTGCCGATCTTGGGCGGTGATGATATATGCGCATTGCGATCAAGCAATTAAGGCAGTCTCCAGAGCATATTTGGACTATCTAAAAGTTCATCCAAGAGAAGGATATGACTATCGAACCGCTTGGCTCTCCTTTCATGGAAAGGAGGCCATAAGGCACTCCTCTGATGCTCGATACTTACTCTGCCGACCTGATGTTGCAGAGTTCAGGACGGATCTAATAGGCGGTATAAATCAAAAAGCAGTTATCGATACTTCAAACTTCAGCTATCCGATGCTTCGCTTTCTGTCTGATTGGGTTGTCCAATGCACTTTTGACCACAGCCTTTACAGAGCGTTTTGCTCGACGTTAAAGGAGAAGAGAGACGCAATTGCTCATGGCGAGGAGATATTCTTGCGATCAGTAGATGACTGCATTAGTTGGCATGATCCTGCAATTTCATTGCTTGATGGTTTTTCAGAGTCCGCGTTGGAAACTGCTCTTCTGCATCCAGCATAAGGAGGGGGTATCTCTGAACTTCCGCGCCATCTCGGGAACCGGCGGGGGGAGGCACGCGCAAGATAGGCCGAATTTAACTTTTCAGCCGAATCGGCATGTGGTATTTATGCAACAGTGATGTTTTCGCGAGTTGCTTGTTATGCCCCTGCCGACTGCCCTTGTCCGGGCGCACCTGAATATCCTTCCCGGTGAGCGGGAAGACGAAGCCGAAATCCTGACCCATTATGCCAACGTGGCCGAGGCGTGGGTTTCCTCCTATACCGGCCTACCGTTCGACCCTGCCAACGCTCTGATGGTTCAGGCCGCGCTCTTGCTGGTCTCGCATTCCTATGAGAGCCGCGAGGCTGTCACCTTCGCCAGCCCGTATCAGCTTCCCTATGGCGTCCATGACCTGCTGTCCGGGCTCAAGCGCCACGTCATCAGCTATACGCCCGACGAGGCCGCGTAATGGGCGAGTTCGTTCAAGGAAGCGAAGAGCTTCAACGCAAGCTCATGGCGCTGCGCGACAAGATGCCCGAGGCTATCCGTCCGACGCTGATGAGGGCGGGCGAGGAAGTCGCCAAGGACGCCCGCGCTCTGGCCGAGGCATCGCGGCGCACGGGCGATCTGATCGAGAGCATTCACGTCACCGGCCCCGGTGAGACCACGCCCGCCCATAGCACAGACGGCGGTGCGCGCACGGCTGGACCGCTCGAAGTGCTGGTGACGGCGGGCGACACTGACGCCCGTCATGCCCATCTGGTCGAAGGCGGCACGGTCGAACGCCAGCACAAGGACGGCACCAGCACTGGCGCCATGCCCGCGAAGCCGTTCTTCAACCCGGCATGGCGCTTGAACCGTCGCAAGCAGGAACAGCGCATTAACCGCGCCCTTCGCAAAGCATGGCGCGAGGCTGTCAATGCTTGAGCCTTCCCTTGCCCTTCAAACTGCTGTCGGTGACGCGCTTGCGGCCTCGCCTGCTGTCACTGCCCATGTCGCGCCCGAGCGTATCCGGGCAGGTAGCATCCGCCCCGAATTCATGCCTGCAATCCTGCTGCCTGCGGGCAATGTCGAAATCCTCGGGCGTGCTGCCAGTGGTCAGACGGTGGCAGAGGTGAGCCTGATCCTTCACCTTTGGGCAGTGCAAGATTCCTCGGACGTGGCGCAAGAGATCGCAGGCGCGGTGCTGGCTGTGCTGATGGACGCCCCGCCTGCCGCTGGTTTCTGGTTCGATGAATGGGACCGGCCTTCGCTGGCATGGGTTCCTGATCCTGACCCGGCGCAGTCGCACAGTCACGCTGCGATCAAGCTGCGGGCCGTGATCCGGTGGAGGGCTATCTGATGCAGGCGGGCAAGCTTCAACACCGCATCGAATTGCAACGCCTGACCGAGACCTTGACCGCCAGCCGGAAGGTTCAGGAGGTTTGGACGACCTACGCCACGGGCCGGGCCGAGCTTCGGCAAGCTGGTCTTTCCGAGTTCCTGCGCAATGACGTGGAAGGCACGACCTCGAACGCGGTCTTTCTGATCCGCTGGATTCCGGGCGTCTCGGTCGCGGATCGGATCACCCATGACGGCAAGGTCTGGAATATCGTCGCCATTGCCGAGATCGGGCGGCGGCGCGGGCTTGAGCTACGGGCGGTGGCGGCATGAGCGTTCATCATCGCGGCATAAAGCCTGCCGTCTCCAAGGACGCCGAGGCGCTGACCAAAGCCCCGCCCGCACCGGCCTACCTGTCGAAATGGGCAAAAGCCGAATGGCGGCGGATCATGCCGCAACTGATCGCGCGCCAGATCATCACCCGCGCCGATCTGGCAGGCGTCGAAAACTATTGCGGCGCTGTCGGTGCTGCCTGCCAGATCGCCGAGATTATCAACGTGATGCCGGTCCCGGACCTCAAGCTAGGCGGTTTGCAAATCCGCTACATGCAAACGGCACGCCAGCTTGCCGCCGAATATGGCCTGACCCCGACCAGCCGCGCCCGCATCGGTGGCGGTGCTGACCAGCCCGATCCGAACGCACGCCCCAACCCTTTAAGTTTCCGTCGATGAGCAAAAGCACCTATCCGCATTGGATTTTTGACGGCTCCGAAATTCCCGATCCGTTCGGCTATGGCGAACAGGCGGTGCAGTTTTTGCGCTCGCTGTCGCATCCGCAAAGCGCACTTCCGGGGAACGCCTTTCAGCTTGACGAATGGCAAGAGCGGATTGTCCGGCGCATCTATGGGCCGCGCCACCCGGACGGCTCACGAATTGTCAAAGACGTTTGGCTTGAAGTTCCGCGTGGCAATCGTAAGACCTCGCTTGCTGCTGCGTTCTCACTGCTTCACCTTCTCGGCCCGGAAGCGGTCCCGCAAGGTCAGGCTTACTTTTGTGCCAGCGACCGCAAACAGGCGGAAATTGGCTTTCTGGAGGCGATGGGGATCATTCGCGCCGATAGCAACCTTGCGCAAGCGGTTCGGATCAATAACCCCCAGATCGGCACCAAATCAGCCAAGAGCCTGATTGACGGAACGAAGTTGGAAACCACGACCGCCGATGGCGACAGTTACCAAGGCCGGACGCCAACGTTCGTTATGTGTGATGAGGTCCATGTCTGGAAAAACCGGAAACTCTGGGACTCAATGTGGCAAGGTCGTCGTAAGCGTGGGGCGTTGTTTATCACGACAACCACCGCTGGACGTGGACGGCATGGCTTTGCCTATGATCGCTATTCGCTCTTTCGTGATATTGCATTAGGTAAGATTAATAACCCAACCAAGCTGCCAATCATATTCGAGCCGGAAGAGGGTGACGATTGGTTAGACGAAAAGGTTTGGCATAAGGTCAATCCCGGAATGCGATATGGATATCCTATTTTGGATGAAATGCGCGACGACGCCATTACAGCGCAACATGATCCGATTGAGGGATATGAATTTCGCCAAATGGCCTTGAACGAATGGCTTGGTAACTCCACTTCGCCACTCTTCAACTTCGATGAATACGACGCGGGCGCGTTCACTGCCGAGATCGGCAAGGACGGTAAGCCTGTCGATTACGAAACCGACCTCGAAGACTGCCCCTGCTATCTGGGTGTGGACTACGCCCAGACAGGCGACCTTGCTTGTATCGTCGCAGCATGGCGGCACGAGGGCGGCGTGCATGATGGAAAGATCACGATCAAGCCTTGGTTTTTTGTGCAGTCGGAAAGGCTAGAAGATCGCGAACGGCTTGAACAGGTTCCTTATCGTCAATGGGTGAAGGACGGGCAACTAATTGTTGTTCCCGGCCCCATGGTGACGCAGCAGGCAGTTGCCGAGGTTGTTCGCGAGATAAGCGCCCGGCATGATGTTCGGCGGGTTGGCTATGATCCCTACGGATTTAGGGCAATGGCTACCGAACTTCTATCCGAGGGTATCCATATGGTCGAAATGAAACAAAGTATTGCGATTATGGGGCCAGCGAACGGCGAACTTATCCGAGCAGTCAATGGGCGACTAATTCGGCACACTAATCACCCGATCTTGCGGCATCATTTCGACGGTGTGGCGGCTGTGGTGAATGATACCGGCGTGGTTTGGATGAGTAAGGCGGATAAGAAGCGCGGGCATATCGACGGGGCAGTTGCCGCCAGCATGGCTGTATCCGGCGCGGTTACTGATAAAGATCAAGGCAGCTATTACAGCCGGGATGATGTTCTCGGTCTTCTTGTCGCGTAATGAGTAGGAAGCTTTAATATGGCACTCGATGAAACCGGCCTTCTGATCAAGCTTGAGGCGAATGTCTCTAAATGGGAGAAGGACTTCAATCGCGCAATCTCGCAGCAAAACCGTGCTTCACAGCGGATGGAACAGCTTGCCAAGCGCAACGCCCAGAAGATCGCCCAGCAATATGAGGGCCTCGGGCCGAAAATTGGCAAAGCGTTTGAAGGCATCCCCTCGGCATTGAAAGGGCTTGGCAGCGCGTTCTTGGGCGGGCTTGCCGGTGGTCTTGCTGTCGGTGGCATCACCGAGTTCACCCGTTCTCTTGGCGAGGCCACGCGCGGGATTGCAGAGATCAAGAACGAGGCGGCACGGGCTGGCGTCACCACGACCGTGTTTCAGGAATGGAAATACCTCGCCGATGAAAACCGGATCAGCGTGGACGCCCTCGCGGACGGGTTCAAAGAACTTGGAATGCGCGCCGACGAGTTCATTGTTACGGGCGTCGGTCCTGCCGCCGAAGCCTTCACCCGTCTTGGCTATTCCGCCGACCAGTTGAAGGCCAAGCTCAAAGACCCCTCGGCCCTGATGCTTGAGGTTCTTGGACGGGCCAGCAAGTTCGACAAATCCGCACAGAACCGCATCCTTGATGAGACCTTCGGCGGCACGGGCGCGGAACAGCTTGCCGTCCTACTCGGGCAAGGCGAAGACGCCATGCGCGCCACGATTGAACGCGCCCATGAAGTCGGCGCGGTCCTTGATAGCGACGTGATCGACCGCGCCGCCGAGGTCGACCGTAAGTTTACCGCGCTACAGGCCAGCGTCTCGAACTTCGGCAAGCGTGTTGTGATCTCGGTGGCCGAGGGCGTGGTCGCGCTCACTGACTTCCGCGACCACCTTGATGCGCTCTTTCCGAATGAGGCTGTCGGGCGTCAGGTTCTTGGCGATGCCTTTTATGATGACCTCGCCCAAAGCGAGCAGGCCGCACAGGAGAACGCCGCCACGCTTCGGGGGTTGACCGAACAGTATAACCAGCTTGCGGATAGCGCCTCTAGCGCAGCCCCTGCTTTGCTGGACGCTGCCGCCACGCTTCGCCTGATGGGCAATGATGATGCTGCCGACGCGCTGCAAGCTGCTGCCGATCGGATGCAGGCGCTTGCCGGTTCCTTCCAAGACGGCACCATGACCGGCGAAGAGTTCGCGGCCCAACTGACCGAGGTTAAGCGCGAGGCGGATAACACCTTCGCCAGCCTGTCGGACGTGGACCGCGCCAGCTTCGGCACGGTGATTGGTGAGCTTGGCGTTCTCGGTGGTGCGATTGCGGGCGTCCTGTCGCTTGCACAGTCGCTATCCAGCGCGATGGCTTCACTTGCGGACGGCAAGGCAGTGAAGGCGCTGCGGGATCGCAATGAGGCCGAAGCGGCCAGCATGGCGAGCCTAGACGCGATGACCAAGGCGAACGAGAACTTCGCCCAGTCCGAGGCTGAACGGAACGCTGCGACAACCGCGAGCATGAAACTTGAGGAAGCCCGCGCCGACGCGCGCAAACGTGCCGCTGCTGCCGGTGCCGTGCTGACCGAAGCCGAGATCACCACTGCCGCCGAGGCCGCGCTGGCGGGTGATGCCGCTCGTGCAGCTGCCGACAAGGCCGCGCGCGGTGGTGGCAAGCCCAAAGGCGGCGGCGGTGCCAAAGCCGAGAAGCTGGACGATTACGCCCGCGAGGTCGCGAGCATTAAGGAAAAGACGACCGCCCTAGAAACAGAGGCATCGGTTTTGCTGGCCGTTGCCGCCTCGGGCGAGAAGATGGCGGGCGCGATGGATTTTGCCCAGACGAAGGCCAGCCTTCTCACTGCCGCCCTGTCAGCCGGGAAGAGCCAGACGCCCGAGCTTATCGCCCAGGTGGATGCCTTGGCCCGCGCCTATGTCACGGCAGGCCAGAAGGCCGAGCAGGCAGGCGACCAGATGAAAAGCGTTGAAGATAACACTAAGCAGGGCGCACAGGCGTTCACCGATCTGGTGATGAGTGCCACCGAGGGAAGCGAAGCCTTTGCCGGTGCGCTGCGCAATCTCGGGATGCAAATCCTTCAAAACTCGCTCTTGAAGCTGATCCTTGGCTTTGCTGGTCAGGGTGGCCCGTTCGGCTCTGCGATGGGCTGGCTTGGTTCGGCCCTGACCCCGCCCGCTGGTTTTGCAGCCGGTGGCTATACCGGCGACGGCGGCAAGCATCAGGTCGCGGGCCTTGTTCATCGCGGCGAATTTGTCCTGTCGAAAGCCGCGACCGAACGCATTGGCGTGGGCAATCTCGAAAGGCTTCATCAGCGCGCGCTACAGGGCTATTCACGCGGTGGCCTTGTCGGTGCTGCCAAGAAGGCCGCAACGCCCGCCAGTGACTCGCTCCGGGGCGCCGTGCAGCACATCAACGTGACAGGTGGACCGATCACGGTGAACGCCTCGGGCGGCACACCGGAACAGAATGGCGACCTTGCCCGCCAGATAGCGAAAGAGACCGAACGCGGTATGCGTGATCTTGTCCGGGATGAACTTGTTCGCCAGCGACGCAGCGGGGGAATCTTGAGGTAACGCCGGGGTAACTTTCGGCGCAGCAATGGCGATTGTCCACATTTTCTCCTTTAGAGGGCAAGCAACCACCAAAACCCTGAGGACAACCGCGGATGTCCACATTTTCTCCTTTAGAGAGGGGAAAACCTGACCGGAACAGGTTTGTCCACATTTTCGTCGTATATTAAGATATATCTAAGAGAAGAAGACTATTAAATGACGGAGAAAATGTGGACAAACTTTATGGATACCCCTCCGGCCATACTCGGGCGCTGCGCGCCCTCGCACGACCCCTCTTCACTTGACCACCTCTCCGACCCGATAGCTCGCCAGCCTCAAAGGCCAATATCATCCGGCTCACTCACGCGCCCCTATCGACTGTATCTATTTTGCAACCAATCATAAATTTATGTTGCTTTTTTGCAACCACCGTGCTACCAGTAAACCAATATCATTGGAGCACCCACATGGCGACCACTTCCGGTTACATCAAAATCCCTGCCTCACGGCTCGAACAAATCAAGAAAGTCGCTGAGGCTCGCGGCCTGAGCGTTGCCGACACGCTTATTCACTGGATCGAGCGGGAGGTTGAGGCGGGCACAATCTCGGGCGACCTTCCCGGCGTGCGCGTCGAAGTGAAAGCCGTCAATCAGGTCGGGATTACCCTGGACGACATTAAGCTTGATCCGACGCGGGCCGAGGCCGTGGACTTCGCTAAGCGCCTTCGCGAAATCGCTGCCGGTCACCGGCTCGATATCGAAGAGCGCTTTGCGCAGGTCAAACGGCGCGGCATCGGCTTTCTTTTAACCTCGACCCTTACGGGCAAGCGCTTCCCCATGTCGTCCGCGACGGCTGGTGCTATCGCGAACCAAATCGACCGTGCGTTGGCGTAAATAGAAAGCCGGGTGTCTGGCAACACCCGGCTTGAACATAGGTAATTCGGAACGTCTATGCATAATCAAACTACTCTGATTGGCGGCATCAGTCAATCTCAAAACACCAATTCAATTTCCGAATCTGAACCACTCGCGCCATTCGCGGGGCAGTCAGATACAGGTATATTGAACTGGATATTAAGAAACGGATTTACCAAGCTCGATAAAGTTTCACTCGGGAGCTACTGCCACCACTTGTATAAGAGCAAGTCTGGCGGCGGCAATTTTGAA
Source organism: Paracoccus aminophilus JCM 7686 (assembly GCF_000444995.1). Taxonomy (NCBI): domain Bacteria; kingdom Pseudomonadati; phylum Pseudomonadota; class Alphaproteobacteria; order Rhodobacterales; family Paracoccaceae; genus Paracoccus; species Paracoccus aminophilus. The sequence goes on from NC_022041.1 coordinate 2,267,336, forward strand.
CCCCATGTTAGAGCTTGGTTCGATGCCCTTACCGCAAAGCAACGCGATATTTTAAAGGTGCGCCGCAACGACCCGGCGAAGGTCGCCGAGCGGCAAAAGAAGAATGCTCAACGCCTCGAAAAACAGCGCGCCGACCCGGAATATCAACTGAGCCTTGCCAATAAGCGCTCCAACTACCGCGCCAAAGTCGAGCAAGAGGAAAATCGGGACGTTCGCGATTATACCAAGCTTGCGGGATTGACGCCCGAGCAGAAGAAAGAGCGCCACAAGCAACAGCAATACGAGGCGAAGAAGAAGAAGCGCGCCCTCGCGAAGGCCGCAAGCATGACGGAAGCAGAGAGGCAGGATGCCGTCATGCGCGCCGATCCGAACTTCGGCATGTTCTGACTTCCTGCACCACCCCAAGCTTCCGGACGGGAACCAAGTCAGCATTGCTGCCGTATGTATTCGGATACAGACTATCTTATTGTTTTTATTATATTTTAGTTCTTGACGCAGATTCGTCAGGCATGTCAGATTCGTCCCATCAACACAGGGGACAGTGATGAAGCGAAATATCTACCTGCTCGAACTTGAATGGGATCGCCTGCACCGCCTGCTGGCGCTTCGGTCCCTACCAATCGAAGACCAGAACGACCGGGATGCCGCCGAGATCGCGCTTGCTGATGCAGGCTGGCGACTGGCGCAAGCTGGTATCATGCCGGTGACCCTGGTGGCGGATGTTGAAGAGGTGGCGGTGAAGATGGGTCTGCCGGTCCCTCACTAGAGATGATGGAAAATCTTCGCCCGTGCGACTGCCAGCTAGAGGCGCTGTATATTCAAACTAGGCTGACCACCTAGCGCACTCAGCAACAGCGCGAACGGTTGCGATCAGTCGGTGAGTGCGCGCAAGGCATTTGCAAAACCCCGACGCGGCACGGCTAGCCTCTCCGCTGGCGCGGTGCCGATACTTACTGTGTGGAATAAAACTAGATCGGGCGGGGGAAACCTCGCCCTTTCTGCATCAGGTTAACGCAATGTAATCTGTGCCAGAAATTTTCCTAAATTTCGTGCCAGAAATTTCATAACTATCTGTTTTATATTGCTATTTACAAGGTCCAGCCTCTCACCCTCTCCCCCACATGGTCATTTCCGCAGCCGTCCTATTGCGGTGGATCAGCCTCGCGTCGCGCGCCAAGGCATCTTGCCTCGCAGATCTGGTGTTTTCTGGCGCAAAGCCGCGCGCTCTGCTAGGCTCGTGGCGGAGGTACTTCCATGCGCTGGCTCATTCTCTTGCTTGCTCTTGCCCTGCCCCACCCTTCGCGCGCCGAGGGAATCGTGGTGATGCCGGTGAAGTTTCTGGACACGTCGAAAGAAGCCACCGACCAAAGCGCGGCGCATCTTGATCGCATCGCCATTCTGACGCAGGTGCTGACCGAAGACATCGGAGCGACCGCGCTGTCCTCCCAAGACATTGCCACCGCCTGCCCCAAGGAAACGCCGGAATGCCTGCTTGCGGCTGCGAAAGCGGCCGGGGCGCAGACCGCGATCTTCATCGTTGTCCACAAAAGCAGCAGCCTCATCATGCAGGCCTTCGTGCAGGTCCTTGATGTCGATCAGCAGCATGTGCTCTTCAAACGCGATCTCAACTTTCGCGGCGACAATGACGAGGCCTGGCGCCGCGCTGGGATCTTCATGGCGCATCAATTCACCAAGACCCCGACAACACCGGCAAAATAGGGGCTTTCACCCTTGCCCCTGCAAAGCGGACATGGTGAACAGACCCCAGACAAAACAAACAATCGAGGGTCAGATGTCTTTCACGGTAAGACTGGTCATCTCTGCTTTGGTGGCCGTCGTCGTCGGCTGCGGGATGATGTATTACGACAAGAAGAACGGCGCGGAATGGGTGGTTTCGCCCGATCAGCTCGCGGCGGCCAATGGTGCGCTGGAAAGCCGCCCCGGCACGGTCACCGTGCGCCCGATCCGCAGCGAAACCGCCGATATGCTGCCCTTTAAATGGGCAGGCGCAGGGATTGCTGCGGGCATTCTGGCCTTCGTGGCGACCCGCCGCAAAACCGCCTAAAACTTTGTCAGGGGGAAGGCCTCAGCCCTCCTCCTGATCCTCAAGCGGCAGCGAGACCGGCGCGTCCTCTTGCATCGCGCTTAAGCCGTCATGGTCGAGCCCCAGACGCTTTTGCGTCCGCGCGCCGAGTTCGCGCAGCATTTCCGCCTGACGAATGACATTGCCCGGCCCGCGCGTCAGCCGGTCGATGGCGAGCGCATGGCTTTTCTGGGCGCGTTCCAGCTGGGTCCCGACATCCTCGACGGCGGCGACAAACCCGTGCAGCTTGTCGTAAAGCTGGCCCGCGCGCGCTGCGATCTGCATGGCATTGCTTTCGCGCCGCTCGACCGTCCAGATGTGATCGACGGTGCGCAACGTCAGCATCAAGGTGGTCGGCGTGGTCAGCCCGATGCGGCGCTCCATCGCGAAGCGGGCAAGATCGGGATCGGCGCGCAGAGCCTCGGAGAACGCGCCCTCGATCGGGATAAACATCAGCACATAATCGACCGCGCCCTGATCGAGCCCCTGATAGCCCTTGTCCGACAGTCCCGTGATATGGGCGCGGATCGCGGCGACATGGCGCTTCATCGCCGCCGCACTGACCAAAGCATCCTCGGCATTGACCGCCTCTTCATAGGCCGAAAGCGAGACCTTGCTGTCGATCACCAGAACCTTCTTCTGAGGCAGGCGCACCACCACATCCGGGCGCCAGCGCCGCCCCTCCTCGTCCTGTCGCGTGTCTTGCGTGAGGTAATGGATCCCCTTTTCCAGCCCCGATTCCTCAAGCAACCGCTCAAGGATCATCTCGCCCCAAGCGCCCTGCTTCTGGCGGTCGCCCTTGAGCGCGCGGGTGAGCGCCACCGCCTCGCGAGAGATCTCCTCCGAGCGCTTGTGCAGCCCCTCGATCTGCTCGCGCAGGCGCGCGCGCTCTTCGTCAGTCTGCTTGTTGCGGGTCTGCAATTCGGTCTGAAAGCGGTGGACCTGATCGCGGAAGGGCGTAAGCAGCGAGGTCAGGTTCTCGCTTTGGCGCTTGTGCATATCCTCGCCCTGAACGCGCAGGGTTTCGTCAGCCATCAGCTTGAAATTCTTGCTCATCTCCTCGCGCACCTCGCGCAGGGTGGCAATGTCGCGTTCAGCACTTTCGCGATCTTTGTCCGCCGCAAGCCGCGTCTCGGCGAGCTGGCGTTGCAGGCCAGCCTCAAGCTTTTGCGCGGCATGAAGCGCATCGCGCAGCTCGTCACGCTCTTCGACCAGCTCGGCCAGCCGCGCGCCCTGCCCGGCATGTGCGCTTTCCATCCGCCCAAGCCTCAGCTCGCTTTGGTGACGGGCCTGACGCAGCTCTTCAGCCTCGGCCGCGCGCGCCGCAAGCTGCGCGGCAACCGCCGCCGCGCCCGCCGCTTGCTCGGAGAGCTGCGTCTGAAGAAGCTCGGCCCGGATCGCGCTTTCCCGCAAACCCGCGACCGCACGCCGCCACAGCGAGAAGCATAAAAGCGCCAGAAAAAGCCCAGCTGCCAGAAGAAGCTGAAGCCGCCCGGGGTCCGAGAACCACGCGGAAATCGTCATGGAAGGGGTCGCAGTCATATGATATCGCCAAGTCAGGTTGCGGCAGTGTTCCCTTTTTGTGCCTGCCGTTCAAGCCCGTATCCAAGGGGTTAGCCGATCCCGTCCCGGATCCTCTGCCTATGGATGCCAAAAGACTGCGATTGAAAGGAAATGCAATGACGAAATCCATTGCGGTGCTGGTCGGTTCGCTGCGCAAAGGGGCAATCAACCTGAGCCTCGCCCATGCACTGGAAAAGCTGGCCGAGGGCAAGCTCAAGTTCCACTACGTCGAGCTGGGCGACCTGCCGCTTTACAATGAAGACCTCTGGGCCAATCCGCCGGCGGCGGTGCTGCGCATGAAAAAAGAGGTCTCCGAGGCCGATGGCATCCTGATGCTGACCCCGGAATACAACCGCAGCTATGCGGGCGTCTTGAAAAACGCGATGGATTGGGGCTCGCGTCCCTATGGCCAGAGCTGCTGGAAAAACAAACCGACCGCAGTGACCGGAGCGTCTCCGGGTGCGATCGGTGCTGCGGTGGGTCAGGCCCGCCTGCGCAATGATCTGGCGAGCCTGTCCACGATCCTGATGCCCGGGCCGGAAGCCTATATCCAGTGGAAACCGGAGGCCTACGGTGCGGACGGCAGCGTGACCGACGAAAACACCCGCGCTTTCCTGCAGAGTTTCGTCGATCACTTCGCCAGCTTCGTCGAAAAGCTGAGCTGATCACCTTGCCTCAGGTCAGATCTTTTCGGTTTTGACCTGAACCGCCTGTTTCGGCCCCCAGCTGGCATGGACCTTCACGGTCTCATTGGCTTTGTCGCGGGCGAAATAGGTCACGCGCTCGATGTTGTTCTCGCGAATGATTTCGGGCGCGTAAATGCCGGGGCCGGTGGTGACGAGATTGTAGCCGCCAAGCTCGGGATAGAAGCCATCCACCACCTGAGCGAAGGTCGAAGCCGGCGTGCTTTCCGCGGTGCAATTGGTCAGCACCTGCTCGATCGCATGTTTCGATCCGGCAATCACCTCTTTGCCATCAATCCAGACCCCGACCTTTTCGGCGCCAGTGACCCGGTCGGTCACAACATGATAGTGGCATTCGCCAAAGTCGGCGAGCGGCACGGTCTCGACCACGGTCTCGGTGGGTTGCCAGCCAAAGACCGAGGCAATCGCCGCGTCCTCAAGCACAACCGCCGGGCCAACCGGCCAGAACGGCCCGAAGCCCTCGTCGATCACGGTGCGGTCGACAATCACCGTCTCACCCGGTTTGCGCGGATGGGTCGGCGCCTTGACATGGGTGGGTTGCGGCACTGGACCGGTGCTGTGGCCCTTGCCCGGATGGGTCGGGGCGCGTTCGGTGTGATCTTGTCTCGCATCGGCGGCGCGCCGAACTTCGACACGTTCCTGGCGCGGGCTCTCGGTGGTTTCGCGACGCATCGCCTCAGCACGCATCACCGGGCGCGCTTCGCCCCGGCTTTGCTCTGCGGCGGGACGGCGATGCCCCTCTTCGGCGCTGGCCGACAGGACGGGAAGCATCACCCCTGAAAGCGCGGTGCTGATCGCAACGGCGCCCAAAAGTATTGATTTGATTGACATTTCTTTACCCTCAAACCTCTAACCCCGGACCCTCGCGGGCCCTGCCCGGATGCCTTTTGCATCTGGCAGGAAAACGTTTGGGACGATGGATCGTTTCTCAGAAATCGCATGGGTCCAGCACGCCAAAACGAAAAACGCCGATGATTCAAGACCATCGGCGTTTCTCACTTTTTCGGTGTTCGCTGCGACCGGCTGTTACTGGTCGAGGAAGCTGCGCAGCTTGCGCGAGCGCGAGGGATGCTTGAGCTTGCGCAGAGCTTTCGCCTCGATCTGACGGATCCGTTCGCGGGTGACCGAGAACTGCTGACCGACCTCTTCCAGCGTATGATCGGTGTTCATACCGATGCCGAAACGCATCCGCAGAACCCGCTCTTCGCGCGGGGTAAGCGAGGCAAGGACCCGCGTCGTCGTCTCTTTCAGGTTTTCCTGAATGGCCGATTCCAGCGGCAGGACGGCGTTCTTGTCCTCGATGAAATCGCCGAGCTGGCTGTCTTCCTCGTCCCCGATCGGGGTTTCGAGCGAGATCGGCTCCTTGGCGATTTTCATCACCTTGCGCACTTTCTCGAGCGGCATTTGCAGCTTTTCGGCCAATTCTTCCGGCGTCGGCTCGCGGCCGATTTCGTGAAGCATCTGACGACCGGTGCGCACCAGCTTGTTGATCGTCTCGATCATATGGACCGGGATCCGGATCGTCCGGGCCTGATCCGCGATCGAGCGCGTGATCGCTTGACGGATCCACCAGGTCGCATAGGTCGAGAATTTATAGCCGCGCCGATATTCGAATTTATCGACGGCCTTCATCAGACCGATGTTGCCTTCCTGAATAAGATCAAGGAATTGCAGACCGCGGTTGGTGTATTTCTTGGCAATCGAGATCACCAGACGCAGGTTGGCCTCGACCATTTCCTTCTTGGCCTGCCGCGCCTCTTTCTCGCCGCGCTGAACCTGGTTCACGATGCGGCGGAATTCTTCGATATCGACGCCGACATATTGCCCGACATCGGCCATATCGCCACGCAGGCGATCAACCTGATCGCGCGATTTGTCGAAGAGCGTCTGCCAGCCGCGGCTCGTCCCCGAGGACATCCGATCAACCCAGGTCGGGTCAAGCTCGCAACCGCGATAGGCCTTGATGAACTCCTGCCGGTTGATGCGCGCGGCATCCGCCAGCTTCACCATGCCAGAGTCGATCGTCAGGATGCGGCGGTTGATGCCATAGATCTGGTCAACCAGCGCCTCGATGCGGTTGTTGTGCAGGTGCAGCTCGTTCACCAGCAAAACGATTTCCGAGCGCTTGCGCTGATAGGCCAGCTCGTCCGAGGCCGAGAAGGTGCTGTCTTCGTTCAGCGTTGCCGACATCCGGCTGTCTTGCATATGCGCAAGCTCTTCATAGCCATGCGCAATCTGCTCGAGCGTTTCGAGAACCTTCGGCTTGAGGCTGGCCTCCATCGCGGCAAGCGACAGGCTCTGGCCGTCCTCGTCATCCTCTTCGTCTTCGCGGCGCATCGGGTTGCCGTCGGCGTCGAATTCCTCGTCGCCGGTGCGCGCTTGGGCCGGAGCCGCGCCGACCACCGGCTCGGCGGTTTCAAGCTCGGTGTCCTCGCCCTCTTCGTCCAGCACGCGGCCGAAGGTCGCCTCAAGGTCGATCACATCGCGCAGAAGGATGTCTTCGTCGAGAAGCTCCTCGCGCCACATGGTGATGGCCTTGAAGGTCAGCGGGCTTTCGCACAGGCCCGCGATCATCGTGTTGCGACCGGCCTCGATCCGCTTGGCGATGGCGATTTCGCCCTCGCGCGACAGCAGTTCGACCGAGCCCATCTCGCGCAGATACATCCGCACCGGATCGTCCGTGCGGTCGAGCTTTTCGGTCTCGGTCGTGGCCAGAGCGACCTCGCGCGAGCCCGAACCGGTGGTGGCGAGCTGCCCCCCGGTTTCGCTGTCGTCGCTGTCCTCGTCGCTTTCGACGACCCGGATGTCCATTTCCGAGAGCATCGACATGACGTCCTCGATCTGGTCAGACGAGACCTGATCGGGCGGCAATACGGCGTTCAGCTGGTCATAGGTGATAAAGCCCCGCTCACGGCCTTCGGCGATCATCCGTTTGACCGCCGTTTGGCTCATGTCCAGCGAATGCTCATCGTCCTTGGTGTCGGGCTTGTTATCGTCGTCGTCCTTCGAGGCCATGCTCGCTCCTTGCAGGCGGTGATTCGCGAATCACGCGAATCGTGTCGGCATCCGCCGGTTCTAAACAAAGACGGAGCGGATTCAAAGACCCGCACCCGGCATTGGACCGGCTGTGATTCGGCGGATGATTCGGCGCCTCAGCGGCGCGGCTTCCGCCAGATTTCATTCTCCAAAGCGGACTTCAGGAAAGCCCGCTGCGCGTCGCTGTTCTCACCAAGGTCGCCCAGATCGCTCATCGCCGGGTGATCGGCCTTCTGGCGCAGGCGAGCCGACTGGCTCACGCGCCAGGTCAGTCCCTCATCCGCCAGACCCTCTATTTCGGTTTCCGCCCGCGCGGTTTCAAGCCGGGCGGCGCGTCGGGCCTCGATCCGATCCAGCGCATTTGCAAGAACATCAGCGGCAGAATCGCCGTCCTGAGGCCGGGTGATCAGGGGAGCGGCCTTGACATGGGCCTCGGCGAGAATGCTTTCAAGAGCTTGCCGCCCGCTGTTTGACTGGGTCCCGGCCAGCAGATCATGGACAAGCTGCGCCCGGCCCGGATCTTCGGGCGTCAGCCGCTCGAGCCGGGCCTCGACGGTTGGAACCAGCTTCGGATGGGTGGCGCAGATCGCCAGCACCATCGATTCGATCATCTGCTCGGCGACTTTCTCGGCCGCTTCAGGTGAGGACAGCCGCGAGGCGCGCGTCGCAGCGACCGAAGGCGCATCAAAGCTGCGCCCCTGCCCTTGCCCACGACCCTGCCCGCGGCCCTTGTTCTCGCGGAACTCGCGCGGTTGACGCCCGCTGGCCCCATCGCCCGAGCGGCGGGGCGAGAAAAGCTCCCATTTCATCTGTTTGAAAATGGCGTTGTAGTAATCGCGCGTCGTCGGATCGGGGATCTTCGCGACCGATTCGCCAAGCGAGCGATCCAGAGCCGCGCGCCGTTCGGGGCTGTCGAAGACCTTGCCCTCGGTTTCACGCTGCCACAGCAGATCGACCAGAGGCCGCGCCGCCTCAAGCTGCTCGGCCATCGCGGGGGCTCCAAGCTTGCGGATCAGATCGTCGGGGTCCTGCCCTTCCGGCAGGATCGCGAAGCGCAAGGCCTGGCCGGGGCCGGTCATCGGCAGCGACAGATCGATCAGCCGCAAGGCCGCGCGCACGCCCGCCGTATCGCCGTCGAGCGCGATCACCGGCTCGGGCGAGACGCGCCACATGAGCTGAAGCTGCTCGGGCGTGATCGCGGTGCCGAGGGGTGCGACCGCGCCCTCAAAACCCGCCTTCACGAGCGCGATCACATCCATATAGCCCTCGGCCACGATCAGCGGCTGACCCTTGCCGACCGCCGAGCGCGCGGGCCCCAGGTTGTAAAGATTGCGGCCCTTGTCGAACAGGGGCGTCTCGGGCGAGTTCAGATATTTCGCCCGCGCATTCGGATCCATCGCCCGGCCGCCAAAGGCGATGCAGCGCCCACGCGCATCGCGGATCGGGAACATGATCCGGCCGCGAAAGCGATCAAAGGGCGCACCGCCGTCATCGGGCTTGGCGCAAAGCCCGGCCTCGACGATCAGCCTCTCGTCGATCCCCTTGGCCTTGAGCGCCTGAAACAACCCCTGCCGCTGATCGGGCGCATAGCCGATGCCGAAGCGCTCGCGGTCGGGATCGCTGAGGCCGCGCCGGGTCAGGTAATCGCGCGCCTCTTGCGCCATGCCGGTCTGAAGTTGCAGCCGGAACCAGCGCACCGCCTCTTCCATGACCTCGACGAGCTTGGCGCGCCGGTCGGTCTTTTGCACCTGACCGGGATCGCGCGCAGGCATGGGCAGACCCGCCTCGCCCGCCAGAACCTCGACCGCTTCGAGAAAGCCCATCCCGTCGGCTTCTTGCATGAAGCGCAGGGCATCGCCTTTGGCATGGCAGCCGAAGCAGTAATAAAACCCTTTTTGATCATCGACATGGAACGAGGCCGATTTTTCCTGATGGAAGGGGCACGGCGCCCACCAATCGCCCTTGGCCTGATTGGAGCGGCGCAGGTCCCATTGCACCTTTCGCCCGATAATGCGCGACAAAGGCACACGGGCGCGGATTTCATCAAGGAATTGCGGAGACAGGCTCATGGGTTGAATATCGTCACGGAAAGGGCAGTTGAAAAGAGGGATCAGGCCCCGACAGCGCCGCGCGCGAGACCTTGGTAGATGGCAATCAGCCGCTCGCGGTCAAGTCGTCCGCCCGCGCGATACCAATTGGTCACCCCGGTCAGCATACCGATAAGTGCGAGCATAGCCAGACGCGGATCGTCGAGCCGCATCCGCCCCTCGCGCTGACCGTCGATCAGGATGATCTCAAGCGCATCCTCATAGCGGCGACGCAGGCCCGCGATCATCGCATGATTTTCGGGCGAGAGGTTACGCAGTTCCATATAGGCCAGAAAGACCTCCTCGAGGTGATCGAGGCTCATCGCGATATGGGTCGCGACGAAATGATCGAGCCGGGTCAGCGCATCGGTGTCAGGGCGGTCGTGCCATTCGGCCAGCACCGCCTCCATATGGGTTTTCAGCAGATCGGCGAGAAGCGTCTGCTTGTCGGGCGTATAGGCGTAAAGCGTGCCGACCTGCACACCGACCGCCGCCGCGATCTGACGCATCGAGACCGCCGCATAGCCGTGCCGGGCAAAAAGCCGCAAAGCCGCCTCGCGGATGAGGGGGCCGGTAATCTCGGATCGGGAACCTTGTGTGCGCGCCATGGCGCCTTCTATGCCGTGATCCCCGCTGGCGAAAGCCCGAACCGCGGCCCCGCGCCACCGCCCTCGCCGAGATTGCCACCGCGCGCGGCACACCCTTGTGAAACCGCACGCCCGCACTCTATCCTGCACGCCAACCAATCAGGAGAGCCCGATGGCGCATTCCCCGATTTCCCGCCATCTCGGCCCCTGCCTTGCCCTTGCGCTGAGCCTGCCGCTGCTGGCTTGCGGCGATACGGTCACGGATTACCCGAAGCTCGCGCCGACCGATCAGCTGCTCGCACCTCCGGCGATTCCCGCCCATGCCCAAGAGGCTGCCGCCGCGCCGGAACGCGTGCGCGACGGGCTTGAAGCCGAGGGGCGTGGCCTCAAGGGGCGGGCCGCAGCGACCGGGTCGCGTCCGGTCGACAATCGTGATCTGACCGCCCGCGCCGCCGCCCTTCGCGCCCGCGCCGAGGCGCTCAAACAGGCCGATGTCCCCTCGGGCGGGGCCAGCATGACCAACTGCCCCGAGGGTCAGACCGATTGCGCCGCGCCGGCGAAAGAATAACAGGCAAAGAACAACAGCTGCCGCAAAGGCTCCAAGAAAGGACAGGACGTGCCGGTCATTACCTGCATCGACGATCTCAAGTCACTTCACCGTCGCCGTGCCCCGCGCATGTTTTACGATTACGCCGAAAGCGGCAGTTACACCGAGCAGACCTTCCGCGAGAACTCCGAGGACTTTCAGAAGGTCCGTTTCCGCCAGAAAGTCGCCGTCGATATGGCCGATCGCTCGACCGAAAGCACGATGATCGGCGAGCGGGTGACCATGCCCGTGGGCCTTGCGCCGGTCGGCTCGACCGGGATGCAATGTGCCGATGGTGAGATCAAGGCGGCGCGCGCCGCGCAGAAATTCGGCGTGCCCTTCACGCTCTCGACCATGTCGATCTGCTCTATCGAAGACGTGGCGGCCAATACCGAAAAGCCCTTCTGGTTTCAGCTTTACGTCATGCGCGACGAGGATTTCGTCGATGGCATGATCGAGCGCGCCAAGAAGGCGAAATGCTCGGCACTGGTCCTGACGCTGGATCTGCAAATCCTCGGCCAGCGCCACAAGGATCTGAAAAACGGGCTGTCGGCGCCGCCGCGGTTCACGCTGCCGGTCATCATGGATCTGGCCCGGCGCTGGCGCTGGTGCATGGGCATGGCGGGGACCAAACGGCGCACCTTCGGCAATATCGTCGGCCATGTGAAAAACGTCGATGATCTCTCGAGCCTGTCGAGCTGGACGAGCGAGCAGTTCGACCCCCAGCTTGACTGGTCGAAAATCGCGCGCATCCGCGAGCAATGGGGCGGCAAGCTGATCCTCAAGGGCATTCTGGACGAAGAGGATGCCCGCATCGCCGCCGATTTCGGCGCGGATGCGATCGTGGTCTCGAACCATGGCGGGCGTCAGCTCGACGGCGCGCTCAGCGCGATCCGGATGCTGCCCCATATCGTCAAGGCGGTGGGCGACCGGGTCGAGGTTCATATGGACAGCGGCATCCGCTCGGGTCAGGACGTGCTGCGTGCGCTGGCGCTCGGGGCCCATGCGACCTATATCGGCCGCGCCTTTATCTATGGTCTTGGCGCGATGGGTGAGGAAGGCGTGCGCACCGCGCTCGAGATCATCCACAAAGAGCTCGACACCACGATGGCGCTTTGCGGCGAGCGTGATGTCCGCAACTTCGGGCCGCAGAACATCCTGCTGCCGCGCGATTTCCTTGACGAATACAGCAGCCTCTGACCCTTACGAACCAGCAGGCTGGCGGATGTCTCCGCCAGTCTCGTCCTGCCGTTTGCGGCCGGGCCGGAGCACGGCCATCAGCCGCAGATAGGCAAGGCCGACAATGATCGGCCCGACGATCCCAGCCAGCAGCACCAGCCATTCATTGCTGACCCCGCTCCAGCCCGCGACCAGCTCGAAAAAGACATGCAGGAAATAGATCGAGCCCGAGAGATAGCCCAGATCCAGCACGGGTTTGGGCAGTTTCAGCCGCAGGGTCAGCACGAATAAGAGCCCCGCCCCGAGATAGGAAAAGAACGGCACTTCGAGATAGCTGCGCTCGCTAAGCCCGTAATTCAGCGCGACCCAGCTTGCCTCGGCGACCATGGCCAACAGCGCGAGCAGCGACAGCGGCAAGATCAGCCGCGGCCCGGGCAAGGCCTCAAGCCCGCGGTTCTTGACCACACCAGCCAGCACATAACCCATCACCATGAAGGGGAAGATGATGAAAGGCCCGTTGCGATAACGGTGCATCGGCATATCCGCGAGCCCGGTAATGTTGACATATTGCAGCACAACCCCGGCAATCGCGCAGAGGACCGCCACCAGAACCAGCAGCCGCGTCGCACCGCCAAGCCGCTTGCCAAGCCAGAGCAGCCCCGCAAACATCACCCCGGCCACGACCATCCCCGCCAGAAACCACAGCTGCATATAGCCCCAGATGAAGGGGGCCAGCAGATCGCGTGGCTTCGTGACATAGTTCAGCCAGATCGGCGCATAAAAGACGGTCCAGAGCACGTGCAGCATGAGCACGCGCCGCATCCACAGCCCGAGCTTGCGTTTGGCGACGACATGGAACAGGAAAAATCCCGAGGCGATGGCGAAGCTCGGCACGATCAGCCGCAGCAGGCTGTTTGCGAAAACGAAGACTTCCAGCCCGAGATGATTCTGCAGCAACCCCGAATGTCCGAGCGCCACCAGAAGAGCCATGACGAATTTCAGGTAATCAATCGAATAGATCCGGACCAAAGCAATTTCTTCCCAGCCAGAGGCGCTTATGGGGGTGAAACTATGTAAATCGCCTCGGCGAAGCGAGGGCAAAAGCATCTTTCCTTTACACCAAATCCACGCTATAGGCCCGTCTTTAGCCGCCATGCACCCTTGGAGGATGGCGGTTTTGTCTTAAACTGAAGGATCAAAGACATGGCCAAAGAGATTCCGAATCTGGTGGCCGAGGCACGCACGGGGACAGGCAAGGGGGCCGCCCGTCAAGCTCGCCGCGAAGGCAAGGTGCCCGGCATCGTTTATGGCGACGGCAAAGAGCCGCAGCCGATTGCGATCGAATTCAACTCGCTGCTGACCAAGCTGCGCGCAGGTCGTTTCCTGTCGACGCTGTGGAACCTGAAGGTTGATGGTCAGGAAGACGTGCGCGTCGTTTGCCGCGGCGTTCAGCGCGATGTGGTCAAGGACCTGCCGACCCACATCGACTTCATGCGCCTGCATCGCAACACCCGCGTGAACCTGTTCATTCACGTGACGTTCGAAAACCACGACGCAGCCCCCGGCCTGAAGCGCGGCGGTACGCTGACCGTGGTTCGCCCGGAAGTCGAGCTGGTTGTGACCGCCTCGGACATCCCGGATCACATCACGGTCGACCTGACCGGCAAGAACATCGGCGATGTCATCCACATCGAAGATATCGTGCTGCCGAAGGGCGTGAAGCCGACCATCGACCGCAACTTCGTGATCGCCAACATCACTGCACCGGCCGGTCTGGTCGCGGGTGATGACGCCGCCGAAGGCGAAGCCGCCGAAGCCTGATCGCTTCCGCAGCAGAATTGAAAGGGCGGCCCTCGATCAGAGGCCGCCCTTTTTCATTGCCGCGTTCTTGTTGCCGCATTCTTGGCGACTGTCCGGGCCGGGCGTCTGGCCGAACGCGCTCAGCCCCGGACCACGGCCATGACAAATCCGTCCCAGCCCTTTTCGCCAACTGTCTGAAGCGCCGTCGCCTCAAGGCGAGGATCGGCAGCGATCATCTCGAGAAAACGGCGCACGCCCTGCACATTGGCATCGGCGCTGTCGCCTTGCGTGACCGCGCCACCCCGGACGACATTGTCTCCGATGAGGAGCGTGCCGGGGCGAGAGAGCGTCATCGCCCATTCGAGATAGGCCGGATTGTTCGGTTTGTCGGCATCGATGAAAATCAGATCGAAATGCCCCTCAAGCTCGGGCAGCACCTCAAGCGCCGGACCCTCACGCAGATCGACCCGCGCCCTAAGCCCCGCCCGCGCCAGATTGGCCCGCGCGATCTCGGCATGATGGGCATTCGCCTCGATCGTGGTAATCGCGCCGCCCTCGGGCAGCGCCCGCGCCATCCAGATTGTGCTGTAGCCGCCCAAAGTCCCGATTTCGAGCACGCGCCGCGCGCCCGTCAGCGGGACCAGCAGCGCCAGCATCTTGCCCTGCATCGCCGAGACATCATGCGCGGGCAGCCCCGCCGCAGCATTGGTCGCTAAGACCTCAGCGAGCACCGGATCCGCCGGGGCGAGCAGGTCTGAAAAGTAACCATCGACCCGCGCCCAATCCTCTGAATCCCGTCCCGGATAATCTGGTTGACGCATTTTCTTCTCCGCTCGCTCAGCCCATGGTAATCCGTCACCGGAATGACGCAAAATTGCGACATCCCGGCGACAGGTGCGGGGCTTGGCGTCGGAAAGGGCGCTAGTCGCCGCGCCCGAAGGCATAGACCTCTTCCGTGCGCCGCGCCTCAAGATCGCGAAAGCCTTGCGCGGTCAGCGAGGCCAGAATCTTGTCGCGCGTGTCTTCACCATAAAGGTTCGGATGCAGCTCGACGATGACCAGCCGGATGCTGGCAGGCAAAGGCGCCAGCAAAAGCGCGGCCTCGGCGCCCTCGATATCCATGGTCAGCACCGTCGCCTCGCGCTTCGCGAGCAAGCGCCCAAAGCGCTTGGCCGCGACCTCGACCGGGCGCATCCCCTTGCCCTTGGTCTCGCCGAGAGAGGCCGCCCAGAAGGCGCCGCGCAGGTTCAGCGTCACGCTGTCGCCCGCATAATCATCGGGCACGACCGCGCCCTTGATCAGCCGAAGCCCCTCGCCTGCATTGCGGCGCAGATTGCGGCGCAGCGCGTCGTGCATTTCGGGATTGGCCTCGACCGTGGTGACATTCTCGGCCCCGACGATCCGCGCCGCGACAATCGCGACCAGCCCCGCGCCCGAGCCGCAATCGAGCACCCGATCTCCCGGCCGCAGATGAGCGCGCGCCAGATCGCGCTCAAAATGCTCATAGCCCTGATCCTTCAGCCGCCCACGCAGACGGTCGTTCAACTGACCCGAGGGGATGCGCAATTCCGCCCCGTCGATCTCGAATGTCTCGAACTCACCATCCGCCATGACCTGCACTCCCTTGCCGCAATCCCACTTCGTTGCTACCTACACGCCCTGCCCCCGCCAAGGGGGCCAATGCGGAAAGGAATGACGATGCAGCCCATCCATATCATCGGCGCGGGTCTGGCCGGCTCGGAGGCCGCCTGGCAAATCGCCGAGGCAGGCGTGCCCGTCGTCCTTCACGAGATGCGCCCCAAGGTCGAGACCTTCGCCCATCGCACCGGCGATTGCGCGGAAATGGTCTGCTCGAACTCCTTCCGTTCGGATGATGACCAGATGAACGCCGTCGGCCAGCTCCATTGGGAAATGCGCGCGGCCAATGGCCTCATCATGCGCATGGCCGACCAGCATCGCCTGCCCGCGGGCGGCGCGCTGGCCGTGGACCGCGACGCCTTCTCGAACGCCGTCAGCGAGGTTCTGCGCGCTCATCCCCTGATCGAGATCCGGGGCGAGGAAATCACCGACCTGCCGAGCGAAGGCAATTGGATCGTCGCGACCGGGCCCTTGACCTCGGCGGCGCTTGGCCAATCGATCCAATCTCTGACCGGCGCGGATTCCTTGGCCTTCTTCGACGCAATTGCCCCGATCGTTCACGCCGACAGCATCGATATGTCGATCTGCTGGCTGCAAAGCCGCTATGACAAAGGCGAGACCGAGGAAGAGCGCACCGCCTATATCAACTGCCCGATGACGCGCGAGGATTACGAGGCCTTCATCGACGCGCTTCTCGCCGCCGACAAGGCCGAGTTCCGCGAGGGCGAAACCGCGGGCTATTTCGACGGCTGCCTGCCGATCGAGGTCATGGCAGAGCGTGGCCGCGAGACCCTGCGCCACGGGCCGATGAAGCCGGTCGGGCTGACCAATGCCCATAAGCCCTCCGAAAAAGCCTATGCGGTGGTGCAGCTGCGCCGCGATAACGCTCTGGGGACGCTCTATAATATCGTGGGCTTTCAAACCAAGATGAAATATGGCGCGCAAACCGAGGTTTTCAAACGAATTCCCGGCCTCCAGAATGCCAGCTTCGCGCGCCTTGGCGGTATCCATCGCAACACCTTCCTGAACTCGCCCACCCTGATCGACGACCGTTTGCGGCTGCGACTGCGCCCCAATCTGCGCTTTGCCGGGCAGGTCACCGGCGTCGAAGGCTATGTCGAAAGCGCCGCGATGGGGCTTTTGGCGGGCCGGATGGCGGCGGCCGAAGCTCTGGGCCACGACCTGCCGCCGCCGCCCCTGACGACCTCGATGGGCGCTTTGGTCAACCACATCACTGGCGGCGCCGAGGCCAAGACCTTCCAGCCGATGAACGTGAATTTCGGCCTCTACCCGCCGCTTGAGGACATCAAGGGCGGGCGTCGTGGCCGCAAGAACCGCTATCCGGCCTATACCGACCGCGCGAAGGCCGATTTCAACAGCTGGCTGGCCGCGCAGGGCTAAGATGACCCGCACCCGCTTCGCCCCCTCGCCGACCGGACCGCTGCATTTGGGCCATGCCTTTGCAGCCCTGACGGCGGCGCGGTTGGCGGATGCGGGCCAGTTTTTGCTGCGGATCGAGGATATCGACCAAAGCCGCTGCCGCCCGGCCTATGAGGCCGCGATTTTCGAGGATCTGGCTTGGCTGGGCCTCGATTGGCCAAAGCCGGTCTGGCGTCAGTCCGAGCGGCTCGGCGCTTATCAGCAGGCGCTCGACCGGCTGGCAGCACTTGGGCTGATCTATCCCTGCTCCTGCCGCCGCGCCGATATTCTCGCCGCGCTCGACGCGCCGCAAGAGGGCCAGAAGCCGCTGATTGGCCCCGATGGTCCGATCTATCCCGGCACCTGCCGCCACCGCGCGATGTCGGATGCGCGCCCCGAGGATGCGATCCGGCTGAATGCGGCCAAGGCCTTCGCGCTTCTCGATCTAAGCGAGGTCGCGTTTCTGGATGAAAACATCGCGCCGGGCGTGTCCCACCGCCTTGCCGCGACCGAGTTCCTGACCGGCGTCGGCGATGTCGTGCTCGCGCGGCGCGGCATGGGCACCTCCTATCATCTGGCCGTGGTGGTCGATGATGCGGCGCAGGGGATCACGCTGGTCACGCGCGGCAAGGATCTGCTGGATTCGACCTGGATCCATGTCCTGTTGCAGCGCCTGCTCGACCTGCCGAGCCCGCGCTATCACCATCACCGCCTGATCCGCGACGACAGCGGCAAGCGCCTTGCCAAGCGCGACGACGCCCGCGCCATCAGCCTCTACCGGGCCGAAGGCGCGCGCCCCGAGGATATTCGCCGGATGATCGGGCTTTAATTAACCTGCCTCGGGCGCCATCAGCTCGACCTCGTCGCCGTCGCGAACCGAGGTGTAAAAGCACGAGCGGCGATTGGTGTGGCAGGCAGGCCCGGTCTGCTCGACCAGAACCAGCAGGCAATCGCGGTCGCAATCGAGGCGGAAATCGACCAGCTTCTGGACATGGCCCGAGCTTTCGCCCTTCACCCAGAAATTCTGACGCGAGCGCGACCAATAGGTGACCTTGCCCGTCGCGAGAGTCTTTGCGACCGCCTCGGCATTCATCCAGGCCATCATCAAGACCTCGCCCGTCGCATGATCCTGCGCAATCGCGGGCACGAGGCCATGGGCATCGTATTTCAGGCTGGCCGGATCGAACATGGGCTTTCCTTTCACAGGTCCGGCCCCTATCTAATCGGGAAGCCATGCTAGGAAAAGCCATGTCCGACAGCGAACTGATGCAGCTTTATTCGCGCCGCATTCTGGCCTTGGCGGCGGATATTCCCCATCTCGGGCGCTTGCCGCAGGCCTCGGGCAGCGGTCACAAACGCTCGCCGCAATGCGGCTCGTCGGTGACGGTCGATGTCAACCTCGTCGATGGCCGCATTGCCGAATTCGCCCAAGAAGTGCGGGCCTGCGCCTTGGGCCAAGCCTCGGCGGGCGTGCTGGGCCAGCATGTGCTCGGGCGGTCTCGCGACGAGATCGCGGCGGCCCGCGCCGCGCTGATCGCCATGTTGAAAGAGAACGGCCCAGCTCCCGAGGGGATTTTCACCGAGCTCGAAACCCTGCTGCCCGCCCGCGATTTCCCCAATCGCCATGCCTCGATCCTGCTGGCCTGGGACGCGACCCTGGCCGCGATCGACGCCGCCTGACCGGCCCCATTTTTCCCGATCCGCGCAAAGAAAAGCCGGCCCCGGCGAACGGGAACCGGCAGTTGCGCGCAAACGAAGCCTGGGGAAAAGGCCGCGGTGACAGGCGATGTGACCGCATCGATACGCGGGGCAGAAAGGAGCAGGAATGGGGATCAGCCGGAGATCAGCGCCGGGATCCAAAGTACGGTGATCGTGGTCGCGGTCAGGGCGGCGACGCCGATCAGGTCAGAGATGAATTCGCGGGTCATGTGAGCCTCCGTCATCAACGTTGCTCATTTGTTCTCACGAATCGCAGGAACGAGTCAAGAACATATTAAGAACTATTAACGGAACATTGCCGGATAATGAGAACATCTGGCCGCTGGCCACCCGAAGCGGCCACGCCAGCTTCTCGTGATTTTCAAGAAAAACAATGGCCTCGCGGCGCTCAACCCGCCGAGATCAGCCGGATCGCCTTGTCCTGTTCCATTAACCACAAGAGCAGGCGCACAGCCTCGCCGCGCGGGCTCTCCATGGTGGGATCGCGCTCGAGATAGGCCTGCGCATCGCTGCGCGCCAAAGCCATCAGCCCGGCCTGACGTTCAAGATCGGCGATTCGAAAGCGCGGCAGACCCGATTGCGCGGTGCCGATGACATCGCCCGCCCCGCGCATCGCCAGATCTTCCTCGGCGATTCGGAAACCGTCCTCGGTCTCGCGCAGGATCTGAAGCCGCCGACGCCCGGTCTCAGAGAGCGGCTCGTGATAAACCAGCAGGCAGCTCGACGCGCCCGAGCCGCGCCCGACCCGTCCCCGCAGCTGGTGCAGCTGGGCCAGACCGAAGGTCTCGGCCCTCTCGATCACCATGATCGTGGCTTCGGGCACATCGACACCGACCTCGATCACCGTGGTCGCGACCAGAAGCTGTGCGCGTCCGGCAGCGAAATCGGCCATCGCCTGATCGCGCTCGCCCGCGGGCATCTGGCCATGGATCAGCCGGACCTTGTCGCCAAACCGCGCGCGAAGCGCCTGAAAGCGCGCCTCGGCGGCAGTGAGATCGACCAGCTCGCTTTCCTCGACCAGAGGGCAGACCCAATAGGCGCGCGCGCCGCCCGCCATCGCGCTGTCGAGGCGCTGAACGATCTGCTCGATCCGCTGATCCGAGATCACCGTCGTGGTGATCGGCTGGCGGCCTGCGGGCTTTTCGTCGAGCACCGACAGCTCCATATCGCCATATTGCGCCAGAGCGAGCGAGCGCGGGATCGGCGTCGCGGTCATCACCAGCATATCGACCGGCAAGCCGTCGCCCTTGTTTGACAACTCCATCCTTTGGGTCACGCCAAAGCGGTGCTGCTCGTCGATGATCGCAAGGCGAAGGTCTTGAAACTCCACCGTTTTCTGGATCACCGCATGGGTGCCGACCAGAATATGGATGCGACCCTCGGCCAGATCGGTCAGGATATTGGCACGAGCATCGCCCTTGTCGCGCCCGGTCAGGACCTCGATGCGCACGCCCGCAAGCTGGGCCAAAGGCTCGAGCGCGCGGTAATGCTGGCGCGCGAGGATCTCGGTCGGGGCCATCATCACGCCCTGCCCGCCCGCCTCGACGGCATTGAGAAGCGCGAGGAAAGCGACCAGCGTCTTGCCCGCGCCGACATCACCCTGAAGCAGACGGTTCATGCGATGCGGCTCGGCCATATCGGCGGCGATTTCGTGGGTCGCGCGCAGCTGCGCGCCCGTCGGCGGCCAAGGTAGCCCCGCCAGCACCTTCGCCCGCAGCTTGCCGGTGCCCTGATTGACCCGCCCGGCCCGCTTGCGCCGATCGCGCCGCACAAGGGCCAGCGTCAGCTGATGGGCGAAGAGCTCGTCATAAGCGAGCCGCGCCCGCGCCGGATCGGCCGGAAACAGCCCCTCCGGCCCTTGCGGCTCATGGGCCGCGCTCAGGGCGGCGTTGAAGCCGGGCCAGCCCTCGCGCAAAAGCAGCGCCGGATCGGCCCATTCGGCGACCTCAGGCACGCGGGCCAACGCGCCCTGCACCGCCTTTTGCACCACTTTCTGCGTCAGCCGCCCCGAGAGCGGATAAACCGGCTCGAAATCCGGCGGCAGATCCTCGGCCCCAACCCCGAGGTGATCGGGATGCACCATCTGGGCCTGACCGTCGAAGAGCTCAATCTTGCCCGAGACCACGCGGCGCGCGCCAAGCGGCAACTGCCCCTCGATCCAGTCTTTGCGTGGATGGAAGAAGACCAGCGTCAGATCGGCCTTGCCGTCCGAACAGATCACCCGCCACGGACGCCCCTTGCCGGTCGGTTGGATATGGCGCTCGACCGTGACCGCAACCGTCACGATTTCCGGCGGATGGGCCTCGGACAGATGCATGATCCGGCGGCGGCGGATGCCGGAATGGGGCAGCGTGAAAATCAGATCGCGCGGGCGCGTCACCCCCATCTGGGCGAAGCTTTCGGCCACTTTGGGGCCGACGCCCGGAAGGGTCTCGATTCCCGCGAAGAGCGGAAATAGCGAAGGAGGACGTCCCTTGGTCGCCGTCATTGCCCCGCAATCACCATCCATTGATCCTCGTCGATGACGCGAACGCCAAGTGCGGCGGCCTTGGTGGCCTTCGAGCCCGCCCCCGGCCCCGCGACCAGAATATCGGTCTTGGCGGAAACCGAGCCCGCCACCTTCGCCCCCAGAGCCTCGGCCCGCGCCTTGGCCTCGGCCCGCGTCATCCGCTCGAGCGTGCCGGTGAAAACAATCGTCAGCCCAGCAATCGCGCTGTCGGTCGCACGCGCCTCGGGCGGTTGGATCGTGGTGAGCTCAGAGACCAGCCGGTCAATCGCCGCGCGCTCACGCGGATTGGCCAAAGCATCCGAGAGCGACATCGCCATGACCGGCCCGATGCCATCGGCCGAAATCAGATCGTCCCAAGCGGCCTGCGCCGCAGGCTCGACCTTGAGCGCGGCAATCGCCTGAGCGCGCGCCTCGGAAATCCGGGCGCGACGGTTGCGGCGCGCGGCGATCTCGCGCTCTTCAAGGGCCGCCTCATCTGCGGCGCGATGGGCCAGAACGGCGGGACGGGCCAGATCCAGCGCCGCCACGATCCCCGTCCAGCTCAGATAATGCCGCGCCAGATCCTGAGCTCCGACCTCGCCGACATGGCGGATGCCGAGCGCGAACAAGAGGCGCGCCAGCGTGATCTCGCGGCGGCGGTTGATCGCCTCGAAAAGCTTGGCCGCGCTGGTCTCGCCCCAGCCTTCGCGGTTCTTGAGCTGCTGGATCTGCCCCGGGCCGAAGCGGGTTTCCAGCGTGAAGATATCCGCGGGCTCGGCGATCCAGCCGTCGTTAAAGAGCTCCTCAACCACTTTCGCGCCAAGGCCCTCGATGTCAAAGGCCGCACGGCTGACGAAATGGCGCAGCTTCTCGACCGCCTGAGCCGGGCAGATCAGACCGCCGGTGCAGCGACGCACCGAATCGCCCTCTTCGCGCACGGCGGGGGATTGGCAAATCGGGCAGGTTTGCGGAAAAGCGAAAGGCTCGGACCCTTCGGGGCGGCGCGTCAGATCGACATCGGCGATTTTCGGGATCACATCGCCCGCGCGATAGACCATGACCCAATCGCCCTTGCGGATGTCGCGACCACCCCGGATCTCTTCGCCCGAGGAATCGCGCCCGGCGATGTAATCCTCATTGTGCAGCGTTGCATTCGAGACGACGACCCCGCCCACGGTAATCGGCGCAAGACGTGCCACCGGCGACAGCGCCCCGGTGCGACCGACCTGAATGTCGATGTCCTCCAACAGCGTCCAGGCGGTTTCGGCCGGGAATTTATGCGCCAAAGCCCAACGCGGCGTGGTCGAGCGCATCCCGAGGCGGGTCTGAAGGGCAAGGTCGTTGACCTTATAGACGACGCCGTCGATGTCATAACCAAGCGCGGCGCGCTGTTGTTCGATCCCGCGCCAGACCGCGATCATCTCGTCGACGCTGTCGCACAGGCGCATGAGCGGGTTGGTCTGGAAACCAAAGGCCCGCATCTGCGCGACCGCTTCCATCTGGGTCGCGGCGAAGGGTGCAGAGACCTCGCCCCAAGCATAGGCAAAGAAGCGCAGCGGACGGGCGGCCGTGATCGTCGGGTCGAGTTGGCGCAGCGAGCCCGCCGCCGCATTTCGCGGATTGGCAAAGGTGCGCCCCGCCTCGTTTTCGTTCAACCGCACGAATTCCGTATGGGTCATATAGACCTCGCCCCGGATCTCGAGCACCTCGGGCCAGCCCGACCCCGCAAGCTCGTGCGGGATATCCGCGATCGTGCGCGCATTGGCGGTCACATTTTCGCCGACAGCACCATCGCCCCGGGTCGCGGCCTGAACCAGCACGCCATTTTCATAGCGCAGCGACAGCGAGAGGCCGTCGATCTTGGGTTCGGCGGTGAAAGCCAGTGGCGCGCGGGCCGGAAGATTAAGGAAAGAGCGGATGCGTTGGGCGAAATCCTGCACCTCCCCTTCCGAGAAGGCGTTTTCAAGCGACAACATGCGCTGGCGATGCGGCACTTTGGCAAAACGCCCATCCGGAGCGGCGCCGACCTGCTCGCTCGGGCTGTCGCTGGAGCGCAGATCGGGAAAGCGCGCCTCGATCTCGGCCAGACGTCGCTTGTCCGCATCATATTCGGCGTCACTGATGACTGGCGCGTCATCGCGGTGATAGGCGATGTTTGCCTTGCCGATCGCGTCAATCAGCCCGGCCAGCTCATGCGCGGCCTCGGCCTTGGTGAGATTTTCGACGGGCAGACGGGCCGCCCTTTCCGCGCTTACGTGCTCGGCCATTCGGATGCCCCATCTTCTCGGTCTTCAGCGGAGAGGGCCCCGGGGGCGCCTCTGACCTTGGGGTGATAGCCGTGAGAGCGCCGCCTTGTCCAGCCAAGCCTTTTCCATAAGGCTGATCGACAGTCTTGATCGGCTGCCCGATCTGCCGCCCGGAACAGGCGATCGCGCCAACCGCTCGATCCCTATGATCGCATCAGCCGGTCGCGAGCCGCCCCTGTTCGGCCCCGGGCTGTACCGGATCGCGCAGGACATAGCCGCGCCCCCAGACGGTCTCGATATAATTGTCGCCGTCGAGCACCGCCGAAAGCTTCTTGCGCAATTTGCAGATGAACACATCGATGATTTTCAGCTCGGGTTCATCCATGCCCCCGTAAAGATGGTTCAGGATCTAAATAAAAACCCTATAGAATCAAATGCAATCGCTGTACCAGATGCAGAGACAAATGGTGACCAAAACGGAAATCTTGTTCCACCCACCCCGCCCCACGCCGATATTACGCCGCCCTCCGCGCCCTCGGGGTGGGAGGCCGTGAGTGAGCCATGCACGCACCAGCACGGCGACTTCGTCAAAGGCTACTGGCTCTGCGGTCAATGCTTTCGGAAACTGCCGGAGCGGCCCGGCGAGATCTATTGGGAGCGCGGCATATGGGAACCGGGCTCAAGCGTCAGTCAGGCGGGGCGCCAAATGATCCGCCACGCCCCCAACCGCACAGCCGAGAGCGGGCTGACCCTCTCCGACCTCATCGCAGCGATGGCGAGGCGTCTGGTCGCGACTTGCGCGTTCAACATGATCGATGCAGCGGCCTACGTTATCGACCTTATGCAAAGCCTCAGCGAAGAGTTCGGTTCACCACACTATGACTGGTCGCTCGAAGGAGCGTGGGAGATGATTCGTGAAGATCGGGGGAGCTGGGATCGCGATGACTGCGAAGACGAGGCCAACCCGTGACCGCGAGCAGACAGGCCCCGGAGCGGATACAGCGCAAACGAACCAAGGGTTGGCGGATGCCCGTGGGCGCGGTATCCGTCTGCCGACCGTCAATCTGGGACAATCCGTTCATCCATGAGATCTCGCCGACGCGGGGCGCACATATGAGAGGCGTGTCAGCAGCGGCACGCAGACTTTTCTTATTGGGCCGGGCGCACTGCAATTCGCCAAGGACACGCATCCGAAGACGCTACACCCGGCGTTCGCCAGCTATTTCCACGAGCATATCCACCAGTTGCGCGGCAAGAATCTAACCTGCTGGTGCCCGCTGGATCAGCCCTGCCACGCCGATGTGCTGTGGCGACGGGCCAACGCAAAAGTCCGCTCATGAATGCAAGCTCCACGCCACCTAGCGTTGTGCATATAACCCATAAGTTGTAACGGACCGTTATGTCTGCTAACCATGGAGGGAATGAAATGGTTGACATAACGATAGATGCTAATGGCTTTGGTTCGTTCTACGAAAACGTAGGAAATAACGGAACTGACGACACCGTCACCGTAAACATCGGCCCTAACTTCAGCGGGACTGTCACGGTAGATTCTCAACCATCCGACGGTGAATACGATGATACGATCGTCAACCTTCCCCCTGGATGGAAGCTAGTCGTCATTAACTTAAGCGAGGACGGCAGCACTGAAGACCCTTCATTTAAAGATTTCTCCTATGAGGTTTTCGATGCTGACGGAAATTCAGTCGGCACGTTGAGCATCCGAAGCAACAATATTCAAGGAGCGCCGTGCTTTACCTCTGGTACGCTTATTTTAGCTGAAAACGGTGATATTCCAGTAGAAGACCTCTCAGTGGGTGACTTAATTTTCACAAGAGACAATGGACTTCAGACAGTTCGCTGGAAAGGTCACCGCTCCATTGACCTAAGTGCTCAGCCTCATTTGAGACCAATCCGTATCACAGCTGGAGCACTTGGCTCAGGGGTTCCATCCTCAGATCTAATGGTTTCCCCACAACATCGGATATTCGTTAGCTCTGGTATTGCGCAGCGGATGTTTGGAGCGCGAGAGATCCTTGTCGCCGCGAAGCAGCTTATTGCAATCGATGGCATCGAACTCGCCTCAGAAATGAACGCCGTGACCTACTTCCACATCTTGTTGGATCGCCATGAAATTGTCCTATCAAATGGCGCAGAAACCGAGTCCCTCTACGTTGGCATCGAGGCATTACGGTCTCTCGGGACTAATGCCCGTAAGGAAATTCTGGAGATTTTCCCTGAGCTTTCTGACAGACTGGCACAGCCCGATTTTGCCCGTCCAGTCGCCACCGGTCGCTTAGGACGAAAACTCGCTGCTCGCCATGCTCAGAATGGCCGTGCTTTGGTAAGCTGAGCGATCTAGGAGTAATGAGGTCGACGCCCTTCGCCGCGTCATTGCGGCCGAGGGCACACATGCGATGGAAGTCGCATAGGATCAGGTCGAGGCGCACATCGACTTTGCCTATAAGGGGGAGGCAGCTCACTCGGCGATGACGACGCGCCGGTACTGTCAGACCGGTACTGTCAGAGGTGTAGGTTATGATCGCGAGCAGCGCGCTGGAGCGGTTGGTGAGCCGCCGAGTCCCGAAGATGTAGGGCCCAGATCAAGCGAATCTGCAGCTCATCGAGTTGACAGGGACAATGCCGCTAGTCATTGATTGGCGGTACACTCTTATGGCGAGGCAACAGTGCCTGAACGCACCTTAGACGCGTGGAACTTGGAACTAACCGAGCTTGGCTACCTCATTCCGGGCTGGACGTTCGATGACAGTTCATATGGCTCCAGCGGGCCCCCATATGATCTGACGCCTTACCTAATGCAGGTCGAGGTCAGCGACGTCAACGGAGACGGCACGATCTCGGTCAATACAGGCGACACTATTGCGATCAATGGCGTCCCACAAAAAATCGGCCTAATCTACTATGGCGACACCGCCGTAATAAATGGCCTCACCATTCAGACAGTCAGTTTCTATGTTGGTCCGGGCAACGCCATCCCGATCGTTTTCCCTATAGTTAACGGCAAAGTTTCCAGTGCCTTCGCTGGCAACATCACATCTTCTGAAGGGACTGGCAGCTTTGGTACGCCTATTAGTTATGACCAATTTACTTGCTTCGCCAAAGGGACGCTGATTGCCTCTGGACAAGGTGTTGTCGCCATAGAGATGATCGACGTGGGCGATGAGATTTTGACCAAGGACAACGGCCTTCAAACCGTCCGCTGGATCGGGTCGCGCAAGATTGATCTAATCGCGGCCCCACATCTCGCGCCGATCCGCATTGCCGCGGGAGCACTTGGCCCTCGTATTCCCAGCACTGACCTCGTTGTCTCACCACAGCACCGTGTGCTTGTTCGCTCGAAGATCGCGCAACGCATGTTCGGCACCACCGAGATGTTAGTGGCCGTCAAACAGCTGCTCCAGATCGACGGCGTCGAGATCGCCGAAGAGATGACAGAGGTTCATTACTTCCACATTCTTTGCGATCGCCATGAAATCGTGCTTTCCAATGGTGCAGAAACCGAAACGCTCTATACTGGTGCGGAGGCGATCAAGGCTGTGGGCGCAGCAGCGCGCGAGGAAATCTTAGCGATCTTCCCAGAGCTGCAAGATCGCGCATTCACCCCCGAACCTGCCCGCGTCTTGGCGTCTGGTCGCATGGGACGCAAGCTTGCGGTTCGCCACGCCCAGCACGAGCGTGCACTGGTGAGCTGAGCTTTCTAGGCGCAATGAGATCAACGCCCTTAGCTGTGACATTGCGGCCGAGGGCACGCCAGCGATCCAAGCCGCATGGAATCAGGTCGAGGAGCCTATCAACTTTGGGTATAAGAGGGCATGTTCCGGCTTGAAAACTCCAGGCCGGCAGCACTTGAGTGAGCGCCGAAAGACTATCCTTTTTGCCATCTTGAACTGCCTCAGACCGTTCAGCATACCTTCTTTTCAGCAGTAGCGGCCACTGACTGCCCGACGCAGTCGCGATCTGTGAGTGCCGTGTAACTTGCCTAACCTTGACCTTTCAACGGGACGGGAAGATTTTGCGAGGAGTCTTAAACGAAGGCAAAATCTCGTGAATCTTATCCACATCCGCATTTTTAAATGCGTAGACGATTGCTTCGGACGTTATTGACGCAAACGACAGCTAATAGAAAGTATTTTCATAAATGCCATCTATTGATATTATCAGGCTAGCCGAGAACCCGCATGAAACCGTTCACGGCTTTCGCGCCGATACCGTCTCACGTGGTGTCGATCTGGACGGCGCCAAGGTCACAGCCACATATGCTGATGGTTCCACTGAAACCCTCACCTGGCACGCTTATGATCAATATACGAATGGCGGGGCTAGCGGCGAAAACATTGAAATGTCGTTTGGCTTCGAATGGCACAACCTGACGACAACCAAGCTTTTAGCTTCACTTAAAATCGATTTGCAGCCCGCGAGCTCAGTGTTCGACACAACCACCGCTTCTGATACGTCTCCTGAGGGGGGCTCCACACCTGGATCCAAGGAGGGCTTTCCCTTTCACGTAGAACCAGCTTACACGAATATGGGCGGGAGCATAGCCGTGACATATTCAGGTATCGTCAATATTGCAGGAAGCGCGGCCGTAGGCGATGTCTATACCACGATGGTTATTGATTTCTCCCATCTTCCCGTGGGCGGCCTTCTGGGCGACTTAGAATGGAACTCTGACATTGATACCCTAGAGGTAGCTGGCGACTTGGTTCCGACCGGTGCAACCTGCCTCGTCCGGGGAACCTTGGTCACGACCGATCACGGCGATATACCTGTGGAGAAGCTGAAGCCCGGCTTCAAAGTGCTGACACAGGACAACGGATTTCAAGAGCTTATCATGACGATGCACCGAGTTGTCGAGGCAGATGAGCTGCAGCGGAATGCGAAGCTTTATCCGGTTCGGATCACTGCTCAGGCATTGGGCTCGGGATTACCTACGAGGGATCTGCTTGTATCCCGCCAGCATCGGATGGCCATAAGATCCAATATCGTTCAGCGCATGTTTGGGACAGAAACAGCCCTCGTTGCAGCGATAAGATTGACAGAACTTCCGGGTGTTTACGTTGACGACACGGTTGATCATGTCGAGTATTTCCACCTCACCTTTAGGAATCATGAAGTAATATTCGCCGAAGGCGCGCCAACCGAGAGTTTCTTGCTTAACCTCGAAACGCAAAAGACGCTCAACAAGGCGCAACGGGAGGAGTTCGCGACGCTCTTTCCGGAGATTGGCCTTGGCGTTCCGGCGCATATGATTCCTTCGAACTCTCTGCAAAAGGAACTGGTTCGTCGTCATTTGAAGAATGCCAAAGATCTTCTTGCTTGTAGCAAAGAACATGTTGCCACGCAGTGAGATCATCGGCGATCTAAATTGAAATTACTGAGGCCCGAGAGTTTTTCGCAGCCCATACCAAGGAGTTGACGCGACCTCGGCCGGCTTTGAGACGTTTAACGCGCCGCGTGAAGAGGCTACGTGACTTCTGGTTATTGTGATTCCTCTTGAGGGGCATCGTTATCGTTTCTCGGTATCCGCCGCGTCAACCCGCGGCCGGGATCCGCGTCACGGCCCCGTCAGGATCAATACGGACGCCCCGCCGTCGACTAAATGCGGCTAACAAATCGCACCTATCCAAATAGCTAGATGGCACAAACCTATACTTATACAGTATAGGTGGTTTCGTTGTTACATGTTGCGATTTTGCTGCCGAATATAGCCTTTAACTATCTGCGCTCCTGACCGGGTAAGGACTGTTTCCAGTGCCCGGTCAGCCAATCACTCTCCCCGGTCGCTGCCATTCAACAAGCGCAAAGAGGCGTGATGCGTCACCTGCGCTGTGGCTGTGCTGGCCATTCGTCAGACGCTCCGGCACGCACCTGCTCCAGGGCCTCGCCCCGCGCTTCGACATGTCCCCCTTGGGATGATCCTTGGGTAATCCTCCCCATGGTTAAGGGTCTGCATAAGTAGAATTTTCTCGTAGCGTGAGCTGAGGAGATTCGAATGAGAAAGAGCCGTTTCACCGAGCCGCAGATGATGGCTGTGCTTCGTCAGGCGGAGAGCGGCGTGGCCGTCCCTGAACTTTGCCGGGAGCATGGGATCAGCACGGCGAGCTTCTACAAATGGCGCTCAAAGTATGGCGGCATGGATGCGTCGATGATGAGCCAGATGAAGTCCCTTGAGGACGAGAACCGGCGGCTGAAGCGCATGTTTGCGGTCCTGAGCATGCAGGCCGAACTGCTCAAGGAAGCGCTTGGAAAAAAATGTCGCGGCCAGTTCAACGCCGCGAGCTGGCTGAGAAGGCAGTGGCGACGAAGCGGGTCAGCATCGCGCTGGCCTGTCGGGCATTTTGTATCAGCGAGACCTGCTTTCGCTACAGCCCAAAGCGCGATGCCGAGAACGAGTTCATCGCGGACCTGCTGGAAGGGCTGACAAAGCTGCACCGGACCTGGGGCTTCGGATTGTGTTTCCTGCACATGCGCAATGACCAGGGGCACCCATGAAACCATAAGCGCGTCCATAGGATCTATTGCGAGCTGGAGCTGAAGCTGAACCTGCGGATCAAGCCCAGACAACGGATCAAGCGCGACAAGCCCGATGAACTCAGCGTTCCCGAGGCCCCGAACACGGTCTGGTCAATGGACTTCATGGCTGATCGATTGGTCGACGGCCGCCAGTTCCGGTTTCTGAACGTGTTGGACGACTTCAATCGCGAAGGTCTGGGGATCGAAGTCGACTTCTCGCTCCCGGCTGAGCGGGTGGTTCGTTCCCTCAATCAAATCATTGAGTGGCGCGGGAAGCCCCTGGCAATAAGGGTCGACAATGGCCCGGAATGCATCAGTTCCACGCTGATGATCTGGGCCGAGAAGCAGGGCATTGCCCTCAACTACATCCAGCCCGGAAAGCCCCAGCAGAACGCTTATGTCGAACGATACAACAGAACGGTCCGGCAGGAATGGCTGGACCTCTACATCTTTGAAACTATCGAGGAGGCGCAAGAGATCGCAACCGACTGGCTATGGACTTACAACAATGAGCGCCCCAACATGGGCATCGGCGGCATCACACCCGCCCAGAAACTGAAGATGGCTGCCTGAAGTCTACTTCTGCGCCCCGTTAAAACGGGGAAGATTGCCGTTTTTGCCTCGGTCGAGCAAGAGCTCGAGCCCGCCCTGCGCGGCAGGCCGCTAGCGATCACGGCGGTCGATACGGAGGCAGGTCGCCTAATCTCCGTCAAAATTGATAAGCGCGGATCAGTTCAGGCAACGCGATCAGCAAGAGCAATACGGCGGTTAGCAGAAATAGTCCCTGACCAATCAGCCCAAACAGGATGGCACCGAGAACTCCGCCCCCCGCGAAGCAAAACAGTGTCAAGCTGTGAAGTTTGAGTTTGGGCCGGGCCTCTTTCTGGATTGCAGGATCATCGATCAATGCGGCAAGTTCGATCCCGATATCCGTCGCCATCCCCGAAACATGGGTGGTGCGCACGCGTGCCCGCGAGATCAATGTGGTGGTCGCATTCTGCAGGCCCATAATGAAGCTCAGGCCAAAGACGAGTGCGACCTCCTGCGCGGCATAGGGGCGGGGTGGGATGGTGAGGGCAATCGTCACTAACAGCACAGCCTCAATGGAGACGAGAAGGGCGTAGATGGAGCGCAGGCGGCGTTTTTCCGCAAGCTGCACAGCTAGCCCAGCCAGAAATGCGCCCGAGATGAACGCGCCGAGCAGTCCCAAAAACGAGAGGGCCAATGTCAGCTGGCCATTGGCGAGATGGTCGGCAAATGCCGAGACATTTCCAGTCATGTTAGCTGTGAAGGATCCGGCGGCAAGAAAACCCACGGCATTCAGCGCCCCGGCAACCGATGACATGATGCCCGCTAACGCCAAATCTATCGTCTTGGTGCGTTCGTCGCCCACCCGGATCAACATCGCGCCGCCTTCCTGATCGTTTCGTAGCCATGCTAGGTCACGCCTGAGAGGAACGTAAAGACAGTGGAGGCGAAACTAGCTATCCGTCGAGAATAGCATCGATGATCGGGCGCTCTGGCGCCGCCAATGGGGCGACGCGACGTTGCGAAGATTGCTCAGACCGCTGTCCCGGCCCGAGGCGGGCAGATGGCGCGGCGGCGTCGGTAGACCTCAGCGAGCCGTTGCAATCGCCAGATCCTCGCTATCGTGCCGGATGATCGGGCCAACCAGTCCGATAGAGATCTGAAGGCAACGGCTTATTGCCGGTCAGATCCCGCAGCAGGCGGCTCGGGAACATCTGCGCGACGAGATCGGCGGATTATGCGATCTGGTAGAGGCTACACATCGGCCGAGACTAGGCGGATCGCGAGATTCGATCAATCTTCTGGCGAGCTCGACCTCTGCGGTAAGAGTTGCCAGAGTTGAGACAACTACAGCACAGGTAAGAGAATTTTCCATATGCTCATTATGCACCATTGATCTAATTTTCAACTTACATTACCCGGCGCTCTGTTCATGAGTTCCATGTTTCGCGTAGTTTTTTATACTTCGACTCATGGCATCGTCTGACGAGCATTTCGCCCGATTGACTGATGCTTTCCTGCTTCAATCGCCACCCTCTTCAACCTTCGCTGAAAAGTGTGAGGGTTTGTAAAGTATAAGCTCAGAGGAAATGATGGTCCAAGCTACCCCACTCCCAGTCGATACGTCCGCAAATGCAATGCAACTCGCCGAAACTATCTTCGGCAAAGGCATTAAAATTGTCTCCGCGACCTATCAAGGAGACCCACTCTCAAGTGCTATCTATACAAACGGTGACACTGTTTCCCCAGGCGTAATGCCGGCCGATTCTGGTATCATTCTTTCAACCGGACATGCATCCAGCTTCACCAATACATCAGGTGAAGCAAACCAAGAGGATGGACGATCCACAGACACGAGCGGCGTCGACGGCAACGCGCGACTGGACGAAACTGCAGGCGTTCCCACGCAGGATGGCGCCATTCTCGAGGCAACCTTTATTCCTGAAGGAAGCACCCTCACGATGCAGTTGGTATTCTCGTCGGAAGAGTACCCAGAGTATGTGAACGGCGGCTATAATGATGCTGTAGTTGTATATGTAAATGGGGTGAAAGCGACGCTAACAATCGGGTCTGGCGACATATCAATTGACAATATAACGGACGGAGGAACGAACGGAGGATCACCTCGCAACGAGAATTTGTATGTCAGCAACTCAGACGGTTCCTATAATACAGAAATGGATGGGTTCACTGTAACCTTGACTTTGAAAGCGCCGGTTAACCCAGGCGTGCCGAATACGATTTGGTTCGGCATCGCGGATGCAGGCGATGCCCAATACGATTCGAATCTAATCATCGCCGCCCATAGCGTGCAAACGGAGGTGATTGCATATGATGATACAATTACTCTAGGACGAGGGAAAACGGAAAACCTTAGCATCTTAGAAAATGACACAACCGGTCAGGGAACGACTTTGACCGTAACACAAATAAATGGCCAAAATGTCACTGCTGGTGACAGCGTCACACTTACCTCTGGCACGACTGTCACTCTCAATGCCGATGGCACTTTGACAGTCGTTTCTGCCTCCGTTCTGGGTGAAGAAACAATCACCTACCAAATAAGCGATGGTGACGGCACCACGGATGTAGGTTTTGTAAAAATAAATGTCACTTGTTTTACTAGTGGCACCCTAATCGAGACCGAACAAGGTCCTGTTGAAATCCAAAATATTCTCGATGGTACGCGCGTTTGGACCAAAGACAACGGCCTTCAGATTGTTCGTTGGATTGGCTCAGTCCATCTATCTTCTAGTGATCTCCAGGTCAACACAAGCTTACGGCCAATCCGGATACGTAAGGGTGCCCTCGGTTCCGCCACCCCGTCACGTGACCTGATGGTATCGCCACAACATCGTGTTTTGGTGCGTTCAAAAATCGCTCGGCGCATGTTTGGAACAAATGAAGTTTTGGTTGCGGCAAAACAGTTGCTGCAAATTGACGGTATTGAGATCGCAGCAGACGTAGCTGAGGTTAGCTACTTCCACATGCTTTTCGATCGCCACGAAATTGTGTGCTCGAACGGTGCGGAAACTGAATCTTTCCACCCCGGCGCTGAAGCGATTAATTCAGTTGGACCTGCAGCACGCGAGGAAATATTCGCGATCTTCCCAGAACTGCAAGACAGCACGTTCGCTCCTGAACCTGCCCGCGTCTTGGCGTCTGGTCGCATGGGACGCAAGCTTGCGGTTCGTCACGCCCAAAAAGAACGCGCTTTGGTCAGCTAGCTCGCTGGTTCGTGAGCGGCGTTTGCCGCTCACGATCTGCTTATTTCCCGCCATATGACCAAGGTTGAATCGCTCGGTGAAATGCCAAGTGGCGGCAGGCCAGCTGAAACCACATCGCTAAAATCTACCGCGCTCGCAATTCTCCCGCCTCACCGCCCCAAGCGCCGCTTGCAGGGTATCCTCTTCGAGAGAACTCGCCAGGTGGATCTATTCCTCCCAAATCCAACGGACATCCGTCTCCTCCACGGCGTCGACAGGCTCGCCATCGCGCAAATTGATCCGTCCGTCACTGCGCATCGAAGACGCGGGCCGTGATAAGTGTGACCAGCTGGCCACCACATCCTCCCCTGATGCGCTTCCTCAATCAACCTGACCACGCGGCGCAGCTCCTGCTGCCGCAGCCCTTTAACTAGGGCGAGGATTACCCTGCGATTCCGGCACCTCAACATCCCCAACTGAGTGATGGGCGACATTCTGCCTTAGCGTGCGTCGCATGGTATGATGCTCTTGCGCGCTCAGCAGAAGGTCATCATCTTATTTTACCTAGATGGAGATTTTCATGGAAGCTCATGTCACACGAGATCGACAAACATATAGGGCGAAAAATTAGAATCTATCGGCAGTTTTGCAATATCAGCCAGATTGAACTGGCCGCCCATTTAAATCTCACCCGCCAAACCTTACAACAGTACGAAACCGGATTAACACGTGTCAACGTATCGACACTATTCATTATTTCGGAGTTCCTCAATATCAACATCGGCGACTTCTTCCCAAATAACATAAAAAGAAGTGAAAGCTTAGATAGCTTTCCCAGCTCGGAGGCGAGAGAGTTTATCCATTTTTATCAGGAAATTCCTGAAAAATTCAAGCCAGCCTTTATAGCTATGGTCAATTCGATAATCCCGCGGCGCTAATTATATCGAGGGAGATCAACTCCCTCGACGACCTCCTTTCACGATCGCCCAGAGCAGCAAGAGCAATATCCCGCTAGCTGTGAGCCCCAAGGCAACAATCACGTCGCCCCGCCTTTCTTTTTGACGACACGCGACCAGATCACGGTCGCCGCATAGATCACGAGCCCCGCGAGAACGACAGCGAGGTCGTTCAGATAGACGGTGAGCGTGCCTGTGGCCTCGTCGAAGCTGACGAAGCCAAGCGCGGTCAGCGCACCGGCCAGCGGGTAGAGGATATAGCGGATAATCAGAGCAATTTGTCCGAGCATGAGAGCGGTTCCTTTCGGTTTCAGAGGGTGGAGAGTTCGCGGGAGACGAGATCGCGCAGGCGATCGCCCACGCTGATCGGATCAGCGGGACCGGCCATGCCTGGTAGCACCGTGATGTCCCATTTGTTTTTCTGGACCACGCCGAGGCTCGGTTGGATCTCGGCATGGGAGAGCGTGGACCAGCGCGACACCGGGATGTCGTAGATCCGGCACAGCCGCGCAGTTTCGCGCGCGAGAGCTGAGACCTGCACCGGCAGGAGCGGGGCCCGGCCCCAGACGAACGGACGCTCATTGGCGCCGGCCATGGCGCAGATCGAAAGACCGACCGCGCCGCCATTGGCATTGAGCGTATGCGAGCGCGGCGTCGCGGGATCAGCCAGCCAGCGCACCTCACCATCACCGAGGATCAGGGCGTGATAGGCGGCGATGGCCTCGGTGCTGGCGGCATAGCCGCTCACGGCCCAATGCCAGTGAATCCGGGTGACCCCGCTCGAATGCTGAAACGGCTGCCCCCGCGCCTTCTGCGCGGCCAGTGCCGCCGCATAGGCCGCGCGCGTCCGACTGCCGTCGATCCCGTCGATCGGGCCCGGCCAAAAGCCCAGGGCGGCGCAGCGCGCCTGCCGCGCGCGCACCGCGTTCATGACTGCGGTCATGTTCTCTCTCTCCTGAAATGAAAAAACCGCCCGGAGGGGCGGCAGCGTGTGGTAAAGTGGGCGGGTGCTTCGCGTCTGCTGGCGTTGTGCGCGAGGCATGGCCCTGATGATGGCATCCATCAGGGCCAACTCTTTCGTATCGACGGCCATGTGGTGTGGTATAGAATTGGCTAATCTCATGTTTCTGGGAGGGTGCATGAGATATGACCCCAGTCGAGGTCCACCGACTGGGGTCAATTTCGTTGGACGCCCCCGCCTTCATCCTTTAGTGGTAATTGCGTTCCGCACTTCTTCTCTAGGTCTAGCTGCGGACAGCCGCTCGTTCAGTTCAACCTGCGAGGGCAAAGCCTCCCGCGCGTAGCAGACGCCTATCGCGGGAGGCGTTTTACGTGGAGCAGCAGCCGGCCACTGTGATGTTGGCTACTGCCAAATGCTCCCTTAGTACGAAAGGCCTCCCGATCACCGCGCAATGTGGTAAAGGGAGCCCGGTTCTCGCGCACGCGCGTGATCGAGCCCCGGCCCCTTCCTATCGCGCGAACTAGGCGGGGGCCGGTTACCTTGTCTGCGCTCGGTTCTGGTCAGACACCTGCGCATAGATGCGGTCGAGCGTCAGCTTCATACTGGAGATGTTTTCTTCCATCCGGGCCTGCCGCACATCCCACTTCTGCTGTGCCGTCTCGGAGGCGGTCAGGCGCGCTTCATGACGATCAAGGCGGGCGGCATGATCCTTGTTTCGAAGGTCAATCATCCTCGCCCACCAGATGATTGCAAAATTCCCGACAAGCTGAGGATAGCCGGATTGAATGGCCTTGAGGATATCAAGGACAGCTTGTTGTTCGGTCATTGCGCCTCCTGCGCATCAGAGAAAGGTCGAATGGCGGCGCGATCACTGCGCGATATGGTTGGGTTGCCGTCTCCGATCGTCCGACGGCATGGCCTCACGCTCCCTATGTTCTCAGCTCGTGAGCAGCCATCACTGCGCGGGGTCGATATCTTCACGATCATCGACTCCGCGGCCTTCTTACGGTTCAGTCCGACCCGAAGTATGAGGTGCCTGAAACGCCCTTGAAACTGCAATAGCGCGGAATAATCTGAACTGGCCGTTTCATCTGTCGGGGGTGACGGTATGGCCTCAGCCTCCCAGGCTTCTCGTTCGGAAGAGGTCATCAACTGCGCAGGATTGATGACGCTGGAGTCGTCGATCCTGCGCCTTTAATCACCTCGGTTCCGTCTGTGCCGACTTGCTGTTCAGTCATTGCGCCTCCTGCGCATGAAAAAGCCCGCGCGAGGCGGGCATCAGGCAATCGGCACCTCAAAGCTGTGCATTGGCCGATAGACCGGCAGACCGGTGATCGGCCCGGTGCCCTGCCAGACCTCACGGATCGAACCCGCTGCGGTGACATAGCGCGTGTCGACCTCGCCCGCATTCGGGCGGCGATAGACATATTGCAGCCGGGCCGAGCTGTTCGGCGTGCCCGAGAGGCTCAGGGTGATCTCGCGATCCCCGGTTTGCTCAACCCCGGTGATTGTGGCGCTGTCGTTCGAGAGGCTGAAGCCGAGATGGGGATCGAGCGGCACCATGTCCCGGTCGATCATAATCGGCGTCAGGCTCTCGACCGCGAGGATCACCTTGTTGCCGAGCCCTGCCGCGCGCTCGCCTTTGGGAAAGGCACACCACCAGGGCAGGCCCGCAACGTGGTTGCGATAGGCAAAGGCATCCATCTCGCGCAAACGGACCTGCGACAGATAGGAGGTGTGGATATGATCGGGCGTCCCGCCGCGCGCCGTACCCATCGGCAGGTGATAACGCGGCCCGACATCGACCACCTTATGACCCGCCAGGCGCGCCTGTCGCATCAACTCGCGCAAAGCGTATTTGACCTGCCAGTCGCTGCCAAACGCGGACATGGCTGTGGTGCCGCCCGGAATATCGACCAGCCAGACCACCGGCAGGCCGGTGAACGCCAGATCGGCCTCGATATCGGCCATGTAGCCAAGCCCGTCAGCCGTATAGGTCGCCCACGGGTCGCGCCGATTGGTCTCGCCATGGGTGAAGGCGATCACGATTTCTGTTGGCGGAACAGCTGCATGCGTCATCACCGCCGTCACCCACTCGATCATGCGAATGCGCTGGGGCGCGGGCGCGCCGGAGGGAAGCACCTTCCAGATCGCAAAATTCGGATCGGTCGCCGTGAATCCCGCGCCGCCGCGCCCATGACTGCCTGCGTAGATCATCCCGGCCCCGCGCGGATCGAGCGCGTTCGACGCAGAGGCAAGAGCCTCGGCAGACGATTGGACGCCTGCGATCTGTGCGGGAACAAAGCCAGTGATCGGAACGGTAGGGACTTGCCCGTTGTGCCCCCGCAACCCGCCCAGCTCGCCGACGCCATCATTCGACATCAGCACGAAGTCGGGCGTTTTCGCCGGGATATAGAGCGGAGGGCCCTCCATCTCAGACACCGCCGCATTGGACTGCCCGAGCACCATGAAAATCGCGACCCGCGACGGCAGCCAGTGCCATGCCCCGTCGCCGCCGACCGTATAGCGTGCCGCAGCGCCGATCCCGGCATCGCCAACCAGCTGGGTTACGCCGCCAACGCGGCGCGGCAATAGGGTCGCCGAGGCGGGCAAGGGCTCGGGGGGCGTATAGCCGCCGCCCGAGCCGCTGCCCGAGACCGTGGCCAGCGCGGCCTGCATCTGGGCGAAGGTCGGATGATCGCGGGCGACCCATTCCGACGACCACCGCAGGATCCACCACTTTGCATCGAGGTCTTTTGCATATTCATCGGTTTCAGGCAGGTCGGGCAGCCTGCCAATCGTCGCCCAGATTGCCTCTCCCGGCGCGTTGCCCTTCGTAATGACAAGCACTTTCGCTCCTGCCGGGACGGTGATCCCAGACGGTCGCAGATTGTTTGCGACGACGCGCTTGACAGCGCCGTCGTACATGTCATCCCGCAGCACCTGGGAAGACGAGGCCCGCCGCCACCATTGGTTACCCGTGCCGTCGCGGCGCAGCGTGTCCGTTACCACGCCATCGCTCGGCGCAGAGGCTCGAACCCATTTCGCGGATTCCGTCCCGACTGATTTGGTGACGTCGATGCACTGCGTCCCGGTCGGGGGGATCGCGCCGTCGATCGTCAGGCTGTTGTTCGCATATTGCCAGACCCGGCCAGAGCGCAGTTCGGAGGTGTCAGCCTTGGCCGCGAGATCACTCTCGATCGACGTTGTCGAGAACGTGCGCCCCCACCATTGGCCGGTCGCATCCTGAACCAAAACATCCGTCGCGCCGCCGCTCGTCGGCGCCGATCGTCGAACCCAGTCGGCCTGGCCAGATCCGGTCGTCTTATGCACCGCGATCATTTGGGTGCCGGTCGGGGGCGTAGCGCCCACCGGCGTCAGGTCATTGCGGGCATAGCGCCAGACCCGGCCATTGGGCAGATCGGTCTCAACGGCCGAGACCCGCGCCTTGATCGCCGGCGTATCCTCGGAGAGATACCACCACGCGGCATCGGCGGTCTGGGCATGGATCGCCGGATTGACCGGGTTCGGAGCCGATCCAAGCCGACGCCAGTTAAAGGTCCCGGAGTTATTGGCGACGATGATCTGGTTCGTGCCGGGCGGCGGGGTCTGCGCGGAGAGATTGGTGCTCGAGCTGTGCCAGAGCCTGCCATTGCGCAGATCCGTGAGCTCAGCATTCGTGCCCGTCTGCATCTCCGTCATCCAGGTCCGGATATCGGCCTTGGGCACAGCGGAGCCATTCGGGTAAATCTCACCCGGCGTCTTGGTCGTCGTGACCATGGGGAACCTCAGTCTTTAAGGGAGATATTGGCCGACAAGCACCTCAGCCGAGGTCTTGCCGCTTTGATTTTCTGATCGGAGCCAGTAGCGCGCACCCTCGGACGGGATGCTGGCCGTGATCGCGACCTCGGACGAGGTGTCGTAATTCCAGCGCTGAAAGACCGCCGCGCTGAACGGCGCGCCCGGCGCGGCGCGCCACAGTCCGGTGCGGTAGTAATTGGCGCCGAGATCCGGAGCCATGATCACCGTCAGCGTGCCGCCAGCCGTCCCGGACTTGCTGATGATCTGCGGCGCATCGGGGGGCGTGGTATTGGCGACAACTTCGATGCCCGTCACCGTCGTAATTTCCGACGCCGCATCATTGCCGCCCGGCGCCGCGCCGCTGTCCGGGCGCGCGCTATACCAGCCGATCCCGATCTCATATTCGCCGCGATCGGCATTGGGCAGGCTCCGCGCGACGAGCTTGCCGCCCACCCGAATGTCCTGCACCTCGAGCCCATAGCGAAAGCTCGAGCCCGCGCGCCGGTAATAGCCGCCGAGATAATACGGCCCGTCAATCGGATCGACCTCGATGCGGATATAGGGCGGCCCGTCATTGTTGACGATGGTCAGGGAGGAGATCACCGGCGCCGCGAGAAGCTGCGGACCGGGCTCGGTCTTGTCCGGGACCGAGGGCGGGTCGCCCTCCTCCGCGGCAGTCCAGCTAAAGCTCGCCGGATCTGCCGCGATCAGCTGGACCGTGACCACGCCCTCATCGCCCTCGGCGTCAAAGGCAAAGCCGTCGATCCAGGCGCTCGCATTAATCAGCCCAAGCTCGGGCAGATGCAGGCGCACGGTTTCTTCTTCGAGGAGCAACAGCCCCCAGAAGCGCAGCCGCACCGTCGCCCGCCATGCAGGGTTGAGCTTGGCCATCTTGATCTTGGCGAGCCGCCGCGCCTGCCCGTGGCTCTGCACCCAAGGCAGGTCAATCTCTTTCGCGGCGCTCTCGCCATAAAGCGCCAGCGCCGCCGCATCATCCCATGGGTCCGCGCTGGTCTGCTGCCAGCCGATCTCAGGCGCGACATATTTGGGGACCAGCGTGGTGACGCGCTCGAACTCGCCCGAGCCCGGCCCGATGTCGAGGCTGACGATATGCTCCTCCCGGATCGTGTAGTTCGGCGCGCGCCATTTGCCGACCCGAAAGCCGAGCTTGCCCTCGCTGGTGATGTAGAACCGCCCCGCAGAAGCATCCTCGAGGCGGCGCAGGACATCGACCACCGGCTCGGACAGGGTATAGCTGCCGCCGCCGATATAGCGCCGCGCGGTGCCCGGTGCCTTGCGCGGGATCGGATCCTCGCAATCGGCAATGGCCTGGGCGAAAGAGGCCGTGTCGAGATCGGCGAGCCGCAGCGGGCCATAGCTCGGATGGGTCAGCACATCCCGCGCCTGCACGGCGATATTGTCGGACCAGGTCGCGTCGCCGGTGATCGGGTTGTGGCAGGCATCGCCCTTGATCAGCGCCGATATCTGCGGATCGCCCCCGCTATAGACCTCCGAGATCTTGTCGCCTTTGACCGCATCGAAGGTGCCCAGGATCGTGCCGACCCCGCGCAACCGATGGTTCGGCGTCCAGCCCGGGAAAGCCGCCTGCAGCGAGGCATAGGCCCCGCCCGATTGCAGGGCGCTCTGCCCTGAGCGCCAGTCGATGCTGACCACGCCGGCATAGGGTTTGCTGGTCACGGCAGTTCCTGAGAGCGTGATCTCTTTGTCATTGAGCCAGACCGTCTCAACCGCCGAGATCCCGCCCTGCCCCATCGCCAAGAGCTTGAAGAGCCGCCGCTGGCCGCCGACCTGCGCCCAATCCCAAAACATCGCGGCGCCCGAGGCACGCACCCGGCCAAGATGGCGGATGCGCTGCGCGTTGCTGTCGCGCAATTCGGTCTGCAGATCGCGCGGCTTCGGCCCTTTCGGCTGGGTGACCTTGGCCACCGCCATATTCAACGCGATGGCGGCTGCCGTGCGCAGGGCAAAGCCCACGACCGTTTGGGCGCTCCAAGTCGCCGCCAGCCAAGGACCAACTTGTGGCATTCATCTTCCCCAGATCTGGATTGCTTCGGCGCGGACCAGCCCGACACCATGCGGCTTGCGAAAAGCCCATTTCTCGCCATGGCGGATCGCCGCGACCTCATGGCCCGCGACCGCGATCACCGCGACATCGCCCTCGCGCGCAGCCGCGCGTTGCGGCAGCGGGCATTCCCGCGCCAGAAACCCCGGAAGATTGCCGCCGGTGATCCTCCGCATCTCCACCTCGGTCGCATAGCGCCCGCGCCAGCGCGCCGCCGGATCGAGGTCCCAATGCAGGCGGCACCAATCCGCGACCCAGATCGTGCAATCGACCTCGCCCCAGCTCCAGGGCCGGTGCCAGCTCTGGCGGATGTAATCGCCTACCCGCGCAGCCAACCGGTGATGACCTTGCCGACGAGGGTCGGGGCAAATTCGCAGCCGCGATCCCCGGCCGAGCGCCGTTGCTGGTCGCGGTCGGTATATTCGCCAAGCGGTGTCATATTGCGGATGTCGAGCGGGCTCTCGGCGCGGATCTCGAGATATTCGAGTTCAGCGGTCTGGACCTTTTTGACATCGCGGATCTTACCCCGATGCATCGAGACCATCGGCCCAACCGGCACGCCGCCGGAATAGAGCTGCAGGTATTGCTGGATCGGACGCCCCCACCATTCGGCGCGGTTGTCGAGCGCGGCGAGCAGGAGCGGCAGAGGGTTCTTGCCGATGCGATAGATCGCGGGCACCGCCTCCAGCGGACCACCGGATTCGATCGCCGCCGCCTGGACCCAATCATGGGCGGGTTGCCAGGTGACCCCGCCGAGCGTGTCCGGCGTGCTGCCCTCGATCAGCCGATAGCTCGCGCTGGCAAATGCGACATGGAACAGGCGCCGACACTCGACCAGCTCGCGATTGGCGTCGAGAAGCGCGACCTGCGCAGGGGTGAAAGCCATTATCGATCAAACGCCTCGACAAAGTTGACGGTGACCTGCTGGCCCCATTTGAGGTTCTCGCGTACCCGCCGCCCCTCATCGTCCGAGGCAAAGCGGCCATAGAACCGCGGCGGATCTGTGACGAGCCGGACGCCAAGCGGCAGGTTCGCGCGCAGCGGTGGCTCGAACGAGACCTGACCGCCGGGCTGGCTGTCGGTGACCCGATAGAGAAATCCATCGCGCGAGAACATGTCGCCGGGGCGCAGGTTCGGGCGCGTCGGATTGCTGGTCTCGGTCACGAAAGAGGTCGCGCCGGCCGAGGCCGCCGCTTTGAGCAGGAGATCCTGCATGCCGCTGGTCGGATCCGCGAGTCCGGTGCCGTCCGAGAACCAGACGTCATCGTCGAAGGGCCATTGCCGGGACGCGACCCGCGGGCCGTAGCGAAACGGATCGCAGATGCAGAGGCTCGCGATATTGGTCCGCCCCCGCATCCGCGTCACCAGCACCTCGAAGGCGCGCAGCCGGTCAGCTTTGAAGGTCTGGGCAAAGGTCAGCGAGACCTCCCAAACCGCCGAGTTGACCCCGATAACCTGCTCTGACCCGGCAAGGTTGCGCCCGGCGCTGCGCGTGGTCCATTTCAGAAAGAAATCGGTATCGCGCAACCCAAGGCCGCAGGGCCATTCGATGATCTCTGGCATTCATGTTCTCTCGCCGAGTAATTTTTGGGCAGCCCGGTAGCGGGAGATGAACTTGTCATTCTCGCGCGCCAACGCCGCGTTGATGAGCGTCACGGTCTTCTCGCTAGCATCGCCCGCGATATGGATCTGCGGCGCAAAGGTTGCGCTGCCGCCGCCCTGCCCCCCGCGCAGCGCGGCCTGTGCTTGCGGCACGCTCAAGATCCGACCATTGACTGCGGGGACGAATGGCTCCGGCCCGCGCTCGCCCGTCATGTACATCTGACCGGCTGTGACCGGGCCGCCGTTGGCGCGTCCAGGGAGGACTGCAGGCGCGCCCGCAATACGCAGCGCCCCGGTCAGCTTGTCGCCCCCGCCGAAGATGCTGCCAAACAGCCCGCCAAGAAGGCCCGATCCGCCACCGCCAGAGAATGGCCCAGACCCGAACAGTGCCGCTTCCAGCGCGGCTTTGGCCAGCATCTTGGCGACATTGCCGAGGACATCAGCAAAGCTGTTGCCCGCCACGATCGCGTCGAGCAGGCCGTCCTTGAGGGTGTCCTGGACGCTCGCCATGAACTGCTGGCGCTCGGCCACCTTGCCTTCCGCAACAGCACGCTCATTCGTTGCGATGATGTCAGCCTTTTTGGCCTCGCCCAGAGCCTCGATGGCCTGCTTGTAGGTCAGGGTGCTACCGGTCATCAGCGTATCGAGATCGACATTGCGGCGCTTGGCGTCGGCAACCAACATCATGATGGTCTTTTGCTTTTCGAACTCGCCGTTGATTTCTGCGATGGCACGTGCCTGATCCTGCGCGCCCATGCCGGAGGCTTTGACCGCCGCAATCTGGTCAGATTGCTGGCGGGCCATCTCGACAGTCTGCTGCTGGGTCAAAAGGTTTTCAGAAAGCGTCTTTCCGTATTCCTTGGCTTGCTTGGCAAGACGCTCGCGCTCTTTGATCTCCTCATCCAGCTTCTTCTGGATCTCGGGATCAGCAAGCGGAATGGACTGCTGGCCCCATGCCGCGTTTATCACGGAGCGATTGACACCCTGCGTTGACGTCCAGACCCGACCCAGATGATCAACGTCTCCGGGTTTAATCTCGCGCAGCAACTGCTGCGCAAGACGGTCCTGAAGCTCGGCGGTAAACAGCGTGTCCAAAGAGAGATTGAGGGTCTTAATCAACCCGCCGCTGCCATCGAGACCTTTGCCGCCGAGCGTCGACCCGACAATCTGATATGCACCAACAGCAGAACTGTTCTTGGTGTTCTCCGGATGCGACAGCATCTGCTTTTGCAGTGCAAGCACTTCACGGAGGGTCATATTGACAAGGTTGACGGAGCCTCCGGTATACTTCCCATGATCCAGGGTCACATTGTAGTCGCCACCGCTCTCTCGGCGCTTGATGAGTTCGAGGATGCCTTTTTGCGCCGCCGCTCCATCCCGCCCCCATTCGGTCGCGGTATTGCCAGTCACGCTCTGAACCAAGCCGTCAATGAAGCTGCCGGCACCGGCCTTTAGACGCTGTTGCATGGCCTTGAACAAATCGTCATTGGCAAGGGCCAGTGCCCTGGT
Source organism: Paracoccus aminophilus JCM 7686 (assembly GCF_000444995.1). Lineage (NCBI taxonomy): Bacteria > Pseudomonadati > Pseudomonadota > Alphaproteobacteria > Rhodobacterales > Paracoccaceae > Paracoccus > Paracoccus aminophilus. Next base: position 2,311,651 of record NC_022041.1, read on the forward strand.
CTTATCCGCCTCTTGGTCGATGAGATTAATCCGCTCCCGAGCCATCCTGATTGCCTCGGCATTTCCGGATTTGATCGCCTCATCCAGCATCTTCTGCGCCGTGAGCCGGTCGTCAGACAGCTTTTTGAGCTTTTCGGTATCGGTTTGATATTGCTCGACCACGCGGGTCTGCGCGGAACGCAGCGCCTCCGACTGCGATGATGCCATGTCGAAATAGGCTTTTGCCTTTTCGGCGAGGCCATCCTTGCCGCCGAAGCGCTCCGCCACCTTATCGGCCCCACCGGCCACATCGATCAGGGCTTGCTGCAGCGCTTCTGCGGCCTGCTGCACCTTGACCGTGTCCCCGCCCGCTTCCGTCGTAAGCTTCATCGCGGCGGCGAGCTTTTGTGCCTGCGGCCAGCTGAGACGATAGGTGTCGGCGAGGTTTTTCACCTTCTTTTCGGTGTCGGTCATTTTTCGATCAACATCCGCACCGGAGATCCAGCCGAGACCGGATGCCAGCAAGCCCGCACTCTCTGCCTTGTCGCCAAAGCCACCGCCAATCGAGCCAATGGATTTGCCGAGGTCTGCCATAGCGGACGAGGCGATTGCCCGGGCAATCGCCGATTGCTGCTGGAAGAACGACTGTGCCGCACCCGCCGCTTCGCCATAGCGCGCCGCGAGCACGGTGATCGGAGTTTCGGCAGCTTCCACAGCCGCCTTCATCAGATCGGTCGATTCCTTGACCAGCTTGAGCTTGTCCCCAAACTGCGCGGACGTGTCACTGGCTTTAATCAATGCCGCCCCGAGCGGAATGAGAATCGCCGCTGCGGCGCCCGCAAGCGCGCCAAAGGTTCCAAATCCACCCAGCAACTGAGGAAGCTGCTGCCCCATTGCCTGGGCAGCCGAAGTGCCCGCGCCGACCTGAGTGGCAAAGTCGCCAACCTGGAAACCGATATTGCCCCATTGATTACCGAGCTTTCGGCCGGTCTGTTCCGTCGCTTCGCTTGCCTGCTTCACCTGACGTGCGGCACGTTCGGTTGCGGCAATGTAGGCCTTCTGATCGATCGCACCGTCCTTAAGCGCACGGCTCAGCTCTTCGACCTGCTTCTCGTAGGTCTTGGCAGCGCGATAGGCTGGGTCATAGGTCTTGGCGAGCTTGTCCATCTCGCGCGTATGCGCACGCAAAGCCTCGGTATTCGTCACTTTTCCCTGGGCATCGACAAAGGCCTTTTGCGCCTCCTCCCCACGCTTCTTGTAGAAGGCGACGACCTTGTTCGCCTCTTTGACAAGCTGCGAATCGGAGAAGCCAGCCGATACGACAAGATCTGGTTCATCAGCCATCAGAAGCCCTCAACACCCATTGCTGCGAGATCGGCATCGGACAGTTCACCGCCCGCGCCGCGTGTTTTCCAGCCATTGGCCTTGCCGTAACCATCGACCCGGGCCGTGAACTCCCAGACGCTGAGCTGAGCCAAATCGGCGTGCGTCATGCCAATGGCGGCTGCGAGGCCGTGGATGGCGCTGAACTTCCACTGTCCGTTTTTTCGCTGTTCTCCGGTGTCGGCGTCACCGGCCCAGGCTCCCCCACAGGATCATCCGGCGGGCCATAGAGCGCGTGTCCGAGAATGGCCTGCGCCGGGACCTTGAACTCGATCAAGGGATGCCGGTCGAATGCAGCCATGACGCGCGCCTGGGCCTCGACGGCGGAAAGTCCGCCGCCAATCAACCCGGCACGAACCGTCTCGAACAGATCGGTTGCCGCCCATTGCCCAAGGTTGATCCGGTTCAGCAAGAACTCTGGACCCGCCTCGGTCTTCTGCTGAAGCAACTCCAACTGGGCGAGCGGCAGACGGAATGCATGTTCACCACCCGGCCAAATAAGGACCAGCGCTTCCATCACGGCCCCGCTTTCACGAGACGAGCAGGAACGCCGTCAAATTGAAGCTCGATCGCACAGGTGACTTTCTGACCCTTGGTGCGCTGATTGGTCAGTGTGGTCAGCAGTGCCGGCCCGACTTCATATTCGGTGTCACCGGGCGCTGCGTTCAAATGGCCGACGCGGATCTGTTTCGGCGCCCCAGAATAGAACCAGTCCAGCATATCGCCGTGCGACTGCTGGGCCCAGGATCCATCAGCGGACACAGAGACATCGATGCTGCGAACCGCCTTTTCGACATCGAGCGGCAGGCTTTCATCATTGCAGTCGCCCGGAACCTCCGAGGTGTCGACCTGCGCGCTCCGCGTGATCGTGACGCCGATCAGGCCGCAAATCCGCGTCCAGGCCGTGCCGTTTTCTGAGGTTTCGAGCACCATCTGCTCGAACTTTTCTGTAATGGGCTTCGCCATTGGGTCTCTCTCCATGAAAAAGCCGCCCGAAGGCGGCACCGGATGACAATCTCTGTAAAAGGGCTATTCGGCCTTTTTATTTCCTGTGCTCGAGCGGCTTGCCGAACTGCTAGCATTCGGCAGGACCTCGGTCGCACGACCCGCCGCGACCGCCGCATCAATCAGCTCGCGTGGGAAATACTGCGGCTCCGGTGACGGATAGACCGACCACCCTGCGTTGCGGATCCGGCTCGAATAGTGAAACTCACCATGGAAGATCGCCTTAGCCATTGCGCCAAGCCTCCTTGATCGCTGCGCGTACTTCCTTGCGGATTCGCTTGCGAAACTCCGCTTTCCTGGCCTTCCAAACCGGAAAGAAAAATGGCTGCGCCGGAACGCCTGTACTGGTTCCGAACTCATGGAAGCGGGCATAAAAGGCATCGGCATTGCCGGCGTAGATCTTGATACGCAGGGTGGCATATTGATCGCCCTTGTTCTTCCCGCTGCGAATCTCATCGATCATGAACGTACCGGCGGGAACTTCGCCCCAGGTCCAGCCAATGGAATCACGCAGATCGCCTTGATCATGCGGGGCCGCTGCTTTCATGGCCGCAACGATTTCCGCCGCGCCCTCTTCCATGGCTTTTTGTGCAGCCTCTACAGCAACCGCTGGGATGTTCTTGAGCTTTGCAACAATGCGAGGGTTGAGTCTGGCCATTTTCTCTCCTGTAGTTGGCAGCGCTCTGCCTTCCGCTCGCGCGGCGATGGGCACGCGAACCTCAAGCAGCCCCTAGGCTTCAATCTCAACCTCGATCTGCAGAACGCCGTGCACGTAATCAGGATCGGGATCACCCATGACACGAACCATGCTGACCGTGACGGGATGCATGGTGACCGCGTCAATATCGGACCAACCCTGCAGGCATGCTGCAATATCATCTGTGAGGTCCTCCATCGCCCCTTTCGTGGTTCCATGCCCCCAAACGTCGATCTGCAAGGTGAGCACGCGGCCATCGATGCAATCCGCATCGTCCGACGCCCAGTGGCTTGGCCCGAGCGTCACATATGGCGAGGGCGTTACCCGCCCTGCCTGATCAAACACCCGCCCGCCCAAGTCTGGCACCGCAGCGATCATCCGGTCCATGACGATCTGACGAAGTATGCGCCCTGCCCTCAACCCCCTGCCTCCACCAACATCTCCAGAAAGCGCGGACGATTCGTCCGCCGCGGCAATTCCTTGAGATCAAAGATCCGGCCTTCCACCACCGCGCGCCAATCGGCCATGATGCGCAAGGTTTGCGCCGAGAGCCTAACGGACAAGATTGCGGGCGCTCTAGCCGAAACCCGCGCCTGCATCACCGCCTCGCTGCCGCGCAGTGGCTTGACGTGAGCACTGACTGTGAACTGGTCTTCCCAGCCCTGAACCAATTTACCGTCGCGATCCCGACTTTCGACGGGCGACTGGAAAACGACCGTGTCGCGTCGACGCCCCGACCTGAGATGATCCTCGCTCACCACGCCCCCCGCCGATGATTGCTCAAGAGACCGTCGACCACCGTCCAAGCGGGGCGAGCCTCGTTTTCACGATCCCAATCCGCATTGCCGACGAGGAGCAGGATCGCGTGCTTAACGTCATCGGGAGTCGCGTCGCCAAAGGTGCCCGTAATGCTAATACGCGAGCCTTGCTGGATATGCGGCCATACCGCCCCATGATTCAGCACAATCTTCGGATCAAGCCCATCGGCACGAATGGCAAATACACCTTGATCCAAGACCTGAGCCTCACCGGCGGGATCGACGAAGGCAATTTCCGTAATGGACAGCAAAGGGGCGGCCGGAACGCGTGCAAAATCCGCAAAGCTGTCGCATCCCCATGTCATGAGATGCGCGGCAAAGGACCTGTTGCAATAGGCCTCGACATGCGCCCGTGCCGCAGACACAAGAAAGCCGATCTCGGAGGTCAACTCATCCTCGTTGACACCGAGATAGTCTGCGACGATCTCTCGTGCCACGGCCTCCGCCGTCACCTCATCGGAAACCGGATACCACATGATCAGGCTTTCGCGCGCTTTTCTGACGCAGGCTTCTTGGTCGCGGTCTCGACCGCCGGATCCATCGCAACGGCAAAGCCGGCCGCAATCAACCGCAAACCCTCAGCTTTGGGAAAGTCGTGCTCATCTCCCGGCGCAAGATTGTATTCTGGCCCGCTCAGTCCGGTCAGCATTTTGACTCTCATCATGCCCTCCAATGAAAATGGCGGGGCCCGAACCCCGCCAGATTGACTTATGCCGCCGTGATCAGGTGCTTGACCGCAGCGGTGTCGCCGAGCTCGCCATCAAACCGGATCAGACCAGCCATGCCGAGATCGGGCCAGAAGCGCTCGCGCAGAACGCCGATCACCGGCTGCCCGACCTTGCGCACGAAATACTTGCCGAAATCGCCGAAGATCATCGGCTTCGACGCAGCCTCCAGCCCGGCCATCGCCTGGTTGATGCTGTAACGGTAGCCGAGCAAAGTACCGGGGATGCCGTTCTGGATATCGCCACTGCTCCAGATGTAGCGCCCCTCGCCATCCTTCAGCTTGCGGATCGCCGCCAGCGTCAGGTCGTTGAACATGAAACGCACCTTCGGCGACTGGCGATAAGCCGGATTGACCGAATGGATGAGGTCGATGATTTCATCCACCGTGATGGCGGCTGCCGCGGCGGCCGTCTTGCCGAGGGACGAGGCGGTGACGATGCCGTTCGGATCGCCCACCCCGTCGCCGACAGTGAGCTCGCGGTTGGCAATGCGGCCGAGGCGCTCACCGAGCAGCTCGCCCAAAAGGCTCTCGAAATTGAAGATGCTGTCCTGTCCCAGCTCCATGGACCAGCGCACGAATTCGGTATCATAGACATAGGCGTCCAGCGACTTCTGCCCGAAGGTGACATCCTTGCCGCCGTCATCGGTCAGGGCCGCGCCTTCGGTGTGCTTTTCGGCTGTTACCGCCGTATCGTCCACCGTCGGGATCTTCACGGGATTGCCCGAGGCCGTGACCATCGTGGTGGTGATATCCTCGTCATACATCGGCCCCCATGCCGCCATCGATTTGATGATCTGGTTTGCCAGCTCGGTCGGAACGGTAAAACCACCCGCAGTGGTCGTGCCGGTGTTTTGCGCGCGCATTTCCTGGGCGCCCGCCTTCAGAACCGCGCGCTCTTCCGCATTGAGTTCGCCCAGATCGGCACCATGGGTGACGAACTTGTGGAAGACCTCGCGGTATTCCAGCTTGTCGCCACCGTCCTGACCTCGGCCTTCACCACCGGAAATCGGACGCTGGCGCGAGCGCTGTTCGTCTTCAGCATCCGCCGCGCGCTTTTCCGCATCGACCATACGCTGCTCGCGCTGGATCTGGCCTTCGACCTTGTCGAAGTCGGCCATGATCGTGTCGTGGCGCTGATCCAGTTCAGCGGCACGGCTCTCATCGGTGTTCTTGGTGATTTCATCCAGCGCGGCGCGGGCGTCGGTCACAAGCTTATTGCGCTTTTCGATCAGGTCTTTGAGGGCCATCTTGGCTTCCTTCTATGTGAGAACGCACAAAATCCGCCTGAAGCGGGTCAAAGGCAGGTACGCGCTGCCGACTCCGGAAAGACCGGGTGATTTCAGAGGATGCCGCGGAAACGCGCCTCGGCATTGGCGCGCCGCGCCGAAACTCGGCGCTCGGCGGCGGTGAAGTTCTGGGCCCGACGCTCTTTGCGGGCCGCGTCCAGCGAACGCATAGCGATCGAGGTGCCGTCATAGGCGGGCTCGGAGACGATGCTGACCTCGCGCAGCTCGACCTCATGGATCGTGCGCTTGGGCGTCTCGCCGGTTTCATCCCACTCTTCGCGCGTCACGCGGAAGCCGAAGGACATGCCGCGGATGTCGCCGCGTTCGATCAGGGTGCGCACGTCGCGACCGTCCGACGTGTCGGGCAGATCGATCTCGACCGCGAGGCCTTTGGCATCTTCGCTCAGGCGCAGCGTTCCGCTGGTCGAGCGGCCGAGAATGCGGCCACGGTCATGGTCAAAATAGGCCAGAACATCCGCCACCTGAAGCGTCTTGGTGAAGGCTCCGCGCGCCAGAACCTCGTCGAAATACCCGCCAATGCTGGTCACCTCGCCGAAGACGGCAGCGTAGCCGCCGACCGTCATCTTGCCGTCGGCATCCGCGCGGCGCTCGACCGGCAGGATGACGGAGCGCTTTTCGTCGTCAGGTTTTGTCGGCATCGACCTCTCCATCATCGGCTTGGGATTCGCTCGGCGCTTCTGGCGGCGGCACGCCAGCGCCATTGGCGGCACTCCCTAAAACCACGGTTGCGCCCTGCACCAACAATTCGTCAGCCGCCGGATTGCTGTGGCGGGGCCGGTTTTCCAGCTCGCGCGCTTCGTTCGGGGTCAGCTGACCGGTCTGGATGCCGCGGGCAATGCCCTCGATCCGGGTTTTGAAATCGCCGCGCATCAGGCCGGCGAGATTATGCTCGACATAGCGACCGCCAACCTCGTGCCTCGACTTGCGCCCGAACAGCTTCAGATTGGCCTCGCCCTCGAAGGCCTTCACCCATTGGCTCAGCAAGTGTTTGATCAGGCTGAGGTCTTGCTGTTCGACATTTGCGCGGATGCCGTGGCTGAGATCATGCAAGAATACCGGCGGCAATTGCCACACTCGCGAGAACTCCTGGATCTGGAACAGGCGCGCCTCGGTCATCTGGCCTTTGGCCGGATCGAAACCGACCTGCTTCAGCTCATGGCCGGGCGGGATCGGGAACACGGGCTTTTGCGAGGACTTCGCCGCGTCAATGGCGCGCGTCATGTCGGCCATGGCCCGCTTGAGCCCATCAGCGCCCTGCGGCAACGGCCCCGACAGAGCCAAAGGCGGCACCCCGCCACCGGCGAAGAAATTGCTACCGTAATCGCCCATGGCCAACGCGAGCTGGATTGCCTTGCGTGCCTTGTTGATCGGGCCGTCATGGCCGATCATGTCTTCCTTGAGCATGAAAGGCACGTCAATCACATCGGCCGCCGGATACCGCTTGCCGTCGAAGGTATAGACCAGCCGCATGTTGACGCGCTTGACGCTGACCTTGCGCGGATCCATCGGCCAGATCCCGACGACCTCGTCGCCCTTACGCTCAATCCAAGCCAGCCCACGGCCGCCGGTGAATACCTGCTGCCAGAAATACTGGCGCATCTTGAACCCGTCCATTTCCTCGTTCGGAAACTCGCTGATGGTCAGCGCGGTATCGCCGCTCAGGCGCTCGGCACCCTCTGCCGTGCGGCGGAAGGCATGGAGCGGAATCGCCGCCAAGGTGCGCGACAGAAAGGCCACGGCGCAGAAAACGGCTGGCACGGTCAAGGCGTTGCTGATCGTCACATGGGGCAGCGCCACCTTCTCGATCCCGAAGAACGAAAGGATATTGTCGGAACTGAGCGCCACGCTCGGGCTCTCTACCGTGGCGGAACGCGTCTCCGCGCGCCGCACTTCCAAGCCAAGAATGTTCATGGTCCCACCAAACTGAATTCGGGATCGTCCCAAGGGGAGACGACCGTCTCTTCCTCATCGGGATATTCGATTGCCCAGAGCGCGTTGATCAAAGCGACGACGCCATCGATCTTGTCTTCGGGGTTAGCCCTGGTCGGGAAAATGTAATCACCGCCCAGAACCCGCTTTTGCAGGACGTTGCCTGCCATCCATTCCAGCACCGGATCTCCATCCGTTACCAACCGGCCATCATCGACGGCGGAGATGAGCCGGTTGAACGGCTCATGCATGTTCTTGGCCTTAGTTTGGAGCTCGATGCAGGTCAGACCCTTCGCCTCGAATGTCGCCACCATCTGGTGAGCGAACTGCGGGTCGTAGATGACTTGTTGGACATTGAGATTGAGCAGCGGAAAGTCGAACTCATCCGAGGCCACTCCTATCAGCGCTAAAACATAGGCTTGCACCATATTCAGATCCAGCTCGCCCGCTTCCGGCGTGGTCAGGATCCTACCTTCTTCGGCCCAAGCCAGAAGTTGCTCGTTGCCGGGGGCTTCGATCACGGCCCGATTGAGGAAATGGCGCGCGAAAGCATAGAGCTTACGGCCTCGCAAAAACACGACGACGACATCTGCGAAGTCCTGCCGCGTCGCGAGATCGATGCCGACAAAGCAAGGCTCACCGGCGAAATCCGCGATCGAGAGCGCGGGATCGAACGCGGCCCGCCACCTGGTAAGATCCAGCGCCGATGCGCCGACGCTCGTCCAGATGTCGAGGTGCTTGCGCAGGAACTCTCCCATCGCGACGGGAGATGCGCTGGCCTTGGTCCATTGCCGCTGCATGTACTCCAGACTTTTCGCACGGCCTAGGCCCGGATTCGCTTTCGCCCAGGTCAGAGGATCGCCCGGATCGTCGCCCTCGTCGGCCTCGTAAATCAGCCCGAAATACTCCTCGTCCACCTGTGTGCGGTTGAGAATTCGCGTCAGATAGGTCCGCTGCTCGTAACAGACGCCGGCGGTGTTGCTGCCCGCCGTGGTGATTGCGATCAGCAAAGGCTGTTCGCGCGCGCCAAGCGCCGAATCCATCGAATCCCAGACATCGCGGTTTTGATGCTCGTGCAGCTCGTCGACGATCGCGCAATGCGGGTTCTTGCCGTCCTGCGATTTGGTCTGCGCCGCGACAGGCCGAAAGACCGCGGCCTCATCCGTCGTTTTGATCCGGTGTTGTTCAACCGTGAGGCCGAGCGCCTCGACGGCGGGCTTTCCTTCCACCTCGGCACGCAAAATCATGTTGCGCGCCGATTCGAAGACGATGCGGGCCTGATCGCTCGAGCTCGCTGCGGAATAGACCTCTGCCCCCGGCTCGCCGTCCACGATCAGAAAATAGAGCCCCATTGCCGACAGCAGGGTCGATTTACCCTGCTTGCGCGGAACCTCGACATATGCCGTCTTGAAGCGGCGCATCCCCGTTGTGGCATGAACCCAGCCCGCAATATTGGCGATGAGAAAGCACTGCCAATCGTCGAGCCGCACCAACTCGCGCCGCGCTGCCCATCGCCCTTTGATATGCGGCATGGCCTCGATGAAGGCCGCCATGTGCTCGGCCGCGTCCGGATCGAAGACATAGGGAAAGTCCGATGTGCATTGCCGATCGAGATCATCAAGGAAGCGCTGGCATGCCTGTATCACCTTGCGACACGACGGCAGATCCCCGGAAACGACCAGATCGGCATAGGCAACCGCGCGATCCGTGCAGGACCATGCGATCGACGCAGCACCGTCAGCCACCCACCGGCCTCCGGCGCGGACGGAACGGCGTCACCGCCCCAACCGGATCGACAGGCGCCGATGTCGCCTTCTCGGCGCCGGTCAGGAGGCTCATGAAGGAGGCCTGCTCCGAGCCGAGGCCCTCCTTGCGCGACGCCGGCGTGAAGAAAAGCTCGCGCTCAAGTGGCGTGAGCACCTTGTCCAGATAGGCGAGGCGCTGGACCTTCGGCGAACCGAAACCCTTCTCATCCTCTCCGTCATCGGTTTCCAGATCGAAGTTGATATCGTCCCATTTGAGACGGTGCACGGCATATCGCTGGACCTGCAACCATACCGCCTCGTCGAACGTTCCGTCGCGCAGCAGGACCGAAGCGAGAGAGCGGACAATCTCCATATGGCGTTCGGTGAAATAGTCCGGCACCGGCGGAAGCCGAGCAAGGATGTAATCCAGCTTGATTGTCATGACTAACTCTTGTTACCCCCCCCCTCAAAAATTGGCGCGCGAAAGAATTTACCTACTGCCGCCGGTCCTCCTGTGTTTCGGCCAGGTTTCCGCCCCTCCCCCTCCCTTTTGGCCCCAAAACGCCAATTTTGCCTGTTTTTTGGGCATTTTTTGGCGAAATCGGCCAAAATCGAGCCATCCGTGGCTACAATCGTGAAGGATTATCGCTCCCAGCGCCGAACCGCGGCGATGAGTGCAGCCGCAACCTCCGCCCGTTCGGCATCGGCGCGGATCCGTTCGATGCAGGACGCTTCCGGCGCATCGATAACCATCAACTCGGATCGCGGCCCCATCGCCTCGACCCACATCAGACGCTCAGCTTTGGTTGGCGCGGTGACGATCAGCCACGCCTTGCCTGAAACATCATCCGCTAACGAGCGGATCATCATATCGCGATAGGCCATTGCCTTGCGGAAGATGCCGGTACGCTGGTCATACCGTACACCTCCGACCCGAACCTTGATCTCATCGAGATCTATCACCTTGTCGCCAGAACCAGCACGCTCCTGCACCCATGTCGTTTTTCCGGAGGCCGGAGGGCCACAGACAATGGTGAGCGGTATTGCCGAAGGCCGGACACCCCGCGGTATACTGAAGCCCCAGTCTCGCGGAATGATCAGTCGGCCATCCGGCCCGATTGACGGCTGCGCCTCTGCCTTGAGCGCTCCCTGCGCCGCAGAACCCTCGCGCGCCGTCTTTGCTGCATGGCAGGGTCGACACAAGGATTGCAGGTTATCGAGATCATCCGTGCCGCCCTTCGACTTTGGCACGATATGATCGACGCTATGCGCCACAACCGGCCTGCCAGATCGAATGCATAGAACGCAGAGGCGCTTGTCGCGCTCGAGGATCGCGATACGCAAACGGTCCCAAGCGGCACCATAACCACGCTCATGACGATTGCCCGCCTGGCCATGCCAACCACCTGATGGCAGCCCTCTCTTCCCAGGCACATCGGAAACCGATCGATGTCTTTTGCACCGCACCGTCCCCACCTCGACAACGGTCCGACAACCAGGCACCGCGCAGGGCTTGCTGGGCATGACATCACCGAACGATAGGGAAAACGCAGTGCGCCCGGCTCGGGAGGATCCCGCCGGGCGCACTGATAGATGATAGAAAGATTGATAGGGCCGTGCGTCCTAAGCAGTCAAGAGGGTTTGACTTAGGCTGGCGCAAAATGTCCGCGCATGCGCTCGAGGACCGCAGTCAAAGACACGACAAGCATGTTGATATTTCGCGCGGTCCCAGTCCACCCATGCCGCTCCAGCACGTCGCGAAACGACCGTCCATGCAGGCAAATCTCATCAACCAGCACGCGGTCGTGAATGATCCGCGCGCCACCCTCACCCCGCGCCGAGGGCCGAACTCGACGCACCGCCATGGCGACACCGGCCCCGATGCGACGGCGCAAAAGATCGATCACCCTGCCCTCTTCGATGAAGGCATCAATGAACTCGCCACCCGAGCTTGAGCCACCGCGCCCAGTCTCAAGGCTTGAGCAGCGCATCCCGCCCGCATCATGGCGTTCGACCAGATCGCGATAGAGCCGCGCAACCTGAACCTGCCCCGGCGAGAAGGGCGGCGCCGCCTTCCTCCGAGCCGCTCGGCGGGCAAGATCGTCAAAGACATCTGCCGCGCGCACGGCGTTGAAGCCGCGCCAGCCCATCTCTTCGACCTTCCAGCCGGTGCTGTCCTTGGGATCCGGCACCATGCGCAGCGGCGTCACCACCACCTGCGGCCCCCGCGCGGGCGCCACCGGGATCAGCGGACCGCAGCCCTCGACCGGTGTGGCGCGCGACAGAACCGCATCGAGGCGCGCCCGTTCTTCCGCCGCCCTGCCTTGGGCCATCCGCCGATATTCCTTGGTCATGCTGCAGCCCCTTCCCCGATTTCGCGGCAACGCTGCAACGCCGCGTTGCGCCGATCCCACCAATCACAGTCCACCGGGCCGAGCTCGCCTTCTCTGGCCAAGCGGCCTTGCAGATCGCGATAGCGCCGCAAGGCACCGTCCGCGCCATCGCGGATCTTGCCGAGCGTCCAGTTGTTCGGCCAGTTCCTGTTCTTGCGCAGGTGATCCAGAAGCTCAGGGGCCCAACCCTCTGTGATGGCAGACTGACCGACGCCATGCGCGAAGACAGCCTGGATCAGCGGCGACGCCCCTCCATCCGGGGGCTGGATGACCGCAGCCCATTGCAGGATCAGGTTCGCGATCGGGAAGCGGTCACGATCCTTGCCGCTCGGATTGGCAGCAGCCTGCTCTTCGAGCGCCATCAGCGACGCATCCGACATATAGGCCAGCTTCTGGCACATGCCCTCGATCATCTCATCGAACTGCGCGACGGTCAGCGTCGAGGTCTTCGTAAGCCCGCGCCGCTTCAATGGCTCGACCAGAAGCCGCAAAACCCGCTTTTCGCCCTGTGCCTGTTCTTCGCTGTTCATGGCTATCCCCGTTTCTCAGCACGTCTCGACTTATCCACAGGCGCGCCCTTTCGATTGCGCGCTTAAGTTTCCTTTCCTTATCTTTTCATTTCTTCTCTTCTCTTCTCTGTCCGGAAGAATTCGGAGGAAATCAGGCCGGAACTCGGCGCAAACCTTCCCATTTCCTCCTGATTTCTTCCGAATTCCTTCCGCGTTCTTTCCGGTTCCTTCCGAATTTCTTCCGGCGGAAGAAATGGAAAGAATGGGATGTTCAGCCGCTGGCCCGGATTTCAGCCAGTTCCATTTGCTCCATCGCGTCGAGGACGATATTTGGGCGGCGTTGCTTCTTGGGGTGGTTCTCAAGAAGATACTGGTCGAGGCGCAGCACATAGATGTGATCTTCGGCCATGGCTTTCGTGCCGCCCGCCCGCACGATCTGATCAGGCAGCTGGGCGAGACGCTTCCGCTCCCGCTCAGACTCTAGCTTGTCATTATAGCTGACCGTCGCTTTGGCCGCGTCCTGCACCCATTTGTGCATTTCGAGATGGTAAAGGCGAACAGTGCCGTCTTCGCAAAGACACCGCCGCCACTCCCAGAGGGGGCCATACTCCCTTTCGCAGATCCGAATGAACTCATCGACCGGGGTATTAACCAGACCCGCAAGGATGCGGGGATCTTCCGGCAGCGTCCCAACCGGCTGCTGGTTTTGCGCGGCAAAGATCAGCTCAAGCGCCAGACAGCGCGAATCTCGGTCCGCCAACTGACGAAAATCGCAATTGCCCCAATACTGATGATGGAACTGCATGAAGTAGTGGCTCTTGAGCTCGATCCCTGCCGGAATTGGGCACTCCGGCAGAGCATCGACGGCAACCGGATGCAGGTTGCGGCGGGGCACGGTCATGCGGCACCTCTCTTCGCGGCTCGAGCATCGACTGCCATCAGCTGCGCTTGCAGGCGCTCGATGTTGCGATCAGCGATCCAGAGCCTCACCGTGCGTCGCGTAACCCCCAGATCTCGCGCCAAGGCGCAGATCGACGGCCACTCGCGCGCCCCGATCCGCACCGTCCGGCCGCGTCCGCGTCGGCCCGTCTGCGCATTGCCAGCGCCGATACCAAGGGTCTTGAGATGGCCGTGCCGGTTCAGGCAGGTAGAGACCGCTGATTTGACCACACCGGCGGCGGCTGCAACCTCCGCCTGGGTGCGGTAGAACTGCCCTTGCCACTCATACCGGACGGTATCTTTGGTAAGGAGGCCATCGAGGTTGCCATGGGTGCGTAAGCGCCAGAACACCGCGTTCAGCGATACGCCAGCCGCTGCCGCGACAGCCTTGGCCCCGTGATAGACCTGCCCCTGCCAATGATAGCAGCCGCGCCCGCGTCCGGGCTGACCGAGAGCGGAATCGCTCATGCCGCGGCCCTCCCGATAAATTCCGTCGCGCCGTTGGAAGGACGGGCATCGAACAGATACCAGCTGCAATTATCCTTGCCGGTCATCTTGCTGTCTGGGATCCACTTGACCCGCCCGATCGAGACAATCTTGCGCAGGAGCTGCTTGAACTCAGCCGACTGCCGCGTGTACGCCCAATCGCTGTCAAAAAGCAGCCAGGTCGGGCGCATGGCCGCGAAATGCCGGATCATCGGATGCAGGATCGAGCGGGTCCAGGGCGGGTTGGTGATGATGTAATCAACATCCTCGGCCCAGATGGCCAGATCGTCGGAGAGGGCATCACAGCACCGGACATCCTCATGACGCGGCGCGATATCGCCCGCCCATTGGCAAGACATGCCAGCAGCCTCGAGCGTACTGACCAGTGCCATGTCTCCCGCACAGGGTTCGACAAAGCTGTCGCCCCATGTCAAATGCGGCAAAAGCGGCGCAACCGCTGCCGACGGCGTCGCGTACCAATCACGCTCCCGCCGCGGGAAATTCGATCGCTTACCCATGGAGGCGCGCCTTCGGATAGCCCGCCAATACGACGCTGGCCGCCTCGCCGCTTTCGCGCAGATCTGCGTCCCGGATCCGCGCGACCAGCACGCGAGAGAAGGAGACGCCTTTGCCGTAATCGCGGCTGATCTCGGAATAGCTATCACCGCTCACGGCGCGGCGCAGGATCGCGAGGTCGCGCTCATCGGCTGTGCGAGAAGAAGCAATATACATTTTGTCCCTCATGCGCATTCGCGTTTGTTTGAGAAAAGGCGGGGCGATCTGAGCAGAGACCGCCCCGCAGTTGGTCACCGGAGCCGGACAGGCTGGACGGTGACGAAACCGGAGGGCCGCAAAATCTCCGGGTTATTCGCGGCTTGCGCCCTTGATCCGTTGGAAAAATCTTTCCGACTGCGATTTGAACCATTCGGCATCGGCAGCGGAGCGCGCCGCTGCCCGAAGCGCCCGGCGATGCCGGGCCGCGTAATATCTCTGAGCCATGCGCCAAAGCACCCGCATCATTCCGCCTCCGGATCGATGATCTGAAACACCGCTTCGGCACCGACCAAGGCGACGACCTTCAGCACATAGCGAAAATGCGGGGCATTCTCCCGGCGGAGCCAGTTGCGCACCGTGCGCGAGGTGACCGGGCGACGATCCGAGGTCAGGACCTCAGCTGCACGTTCCGCCAGATCGTTCTCGGACTGCGCCTCTGGGAAGGCGCGCCAGAGCAAGCTGGCAAACCATGCCCGCTCGGCTTCCTCGCCGCTGCATTTTCGGAAAGACATTTCAGAAAGTCCTGTGCTGTTGTGTCCCCGTGCAGAACGACGATCATCAGAACGAAGAGAGGATGCGGCAGGGCGAAGGCTCATGCTGCGTCCTCGGGAGGTTGAGCGGCCGAATTATCGGCAATGTAATTCAGCAATCTCTCAGCGACATCCACCGTGCAGCCGCCGCCCGCCATCATCCGGCTGTAAAGCCTGCTATTTCCAACAGCACGGCCAGTCACCGTAGCCGGAGAAACGCCTGCCGTAGCGGCGTGATGCTCAATTGCGGCGATGATTTCAGCTTTAGTCATGGCCACAAAGTGGACAATTGTCCTTCACATGTCAATGGACAATTGTCTTGTGGCTGCAAGCCCTCTCAAAAGACTAGATTGCTGCCATGAGCAGACGGTTTTACGACGCACTTAGAGACGCACTCGAAGCCACGGGCTGGTCGATCCCCACGCTATGCCGTGAGGCCGGTGTCCCAACAACTCAAATCACTAAGTTCATGCAGCGTGGAGCAAAGGGAGAACGCACATCAACCAACGTTGATGACGCCGCTAAAATCGCCAATGCGCTTGGCCTCACTCTCGACGAAATGCTTGGCGACGACACAGCAAGCCTTCGGTCTGAAGCCGTAGACTTGTGGCGACAATTGACCGATGGAGAGCGTCAGATTCTGCTAGCTGCTGCACGAGGTCAGCGCGCGCGAGAGGACACTTCTCCGACACAATCAAACGCAAGCGATCCACCAGAAATTCAAGACGATCTCGATCGCGCATAAGGTACCCCACTCAGAACAATACTAGAACAGTAGGCAACTGCTCACTGAGCTGACAACCGATTGACTGGGCACTTCTGCAACAAACCTGAGGGCGAATCTGTGGATAAGATTACAGCAAAGCGGTCCGCGCGCGTGATGCTAGCGCTGCCTGCGGAAATGGTGGAGCGGATATGACCCTTCCCGACTGGATCACAGAGGCGCGTGTAGCTCTCATCATTTCGATTGCCAGTGCATCATTTACGTTCTGGCAAGGCTGGAGCGCTCACGTTTCTGCTAGGGTGGCAAAGAGCGCGCAAATGCGCAAACTCCCGACATTCGAAAAAACTGAAGTCAAGGAATCTGCGGACCTGGACGATTGGAGAGTGATCACCATTACGGCCCGCAACCATGCAGAGGTCAGTCTGCAAATAAATGCAGTTCGCGTAACAAACCAAAACGGAACCATTGCTCACTATCAAGACGCACACGAACCAATCGAGGATCCCCGCCCCATAAACTTCATCGACAGAGCTCGCAACCGCGCACCCCAAGCACGCCGCCTTCGCAATCCATTGCCCGAACATAAAGGTCTTAACTGGGCGCAAAGGTTAGAACCATCGGGCAGTAAGAGTGGATCAGGGCGGCCTCGCGACGTTGCAAAAATCTGGATCCTTGCGAAGAATGTTGATTCGCATAAAGATTTCGCTTTCGATTGGATATGGCTAGATGGCCACGAACGTTAGCGACAGACCTCAACCGCAACCGAAAAACCGAGCGCAAAAGAAGAAAACGCGATGGAAAGCATCGTGCGAATAAACTGCCTATCCGTCGCATCCATCCCAATCCACCACCTGAACATATATCCCCCCAGCCCGCCCTAACCGGCGGGCTTTTTCATGCGCTGAAGCCCGGCGCGAGCGAGGCGAGCAACGCGGCCCACCCTGACCGCAGGATAGCAGGTGCGAATCGGGCTGCAAATCCAAAACGTGGACAATTGTCCTTTTATTGTGTTGACATGGACAAATGTCCACGGTTAGCTATATCCATCCCCAACCGGATGGAGCCCGCACATGCACATTCCCACTGTCCTGTCCGCAGAAGACGCCGAGCCCGCTCATGCCGCGCTCGCACAGCGCATCCTTGATGGGGTGACGGGCGACGGTTTTCTTCGCGTGACCTATAGCTCTGGCGTCATCGAGAAGATTCACCACATCCCGGCTGCGTTGGGCGGAGATGTCGCTCGCGCGTGCCGCTCGAATGAGGATTTTCTCGTCATTCGGCACGGCAGGCGGCTGGATCGGGTCGTGTATCTCAACCTCGGCCATGTCGCCAGCATCGCCCATGAATACTACCGCGAGGATCAACGCCAAGAAGACGGTGACGCATGACCGTCCTCGCACATCAGGCCGAACCAGTCTCCGGCCCCGCCCGGCGCATTGGAGAGCTCCTCTCTGGCGCGTTTCGCGCGGTGGCGCTGGTCGCCGCAACCATTTCCGCCGTCATCCTTGCCGCCACGATCTGGCATGTCGCAGCCAGCGCGATCAGCTGGGCGGACGTGCAGGCTTTCCTCGCACCGACCTCGCTGGAAACGCAGGGCCGGAGCATCGAGCAGCTGGTCGAGGGGATGCGGTGATGTCCGATCGCTTCACGCTCATCATCCCGCCGGGCTCGCACCGGGCGCTAATGCTGACCGGACCTGAGTTTGCGCGGCTCTTCGACAATCGAGATCCGCGGGGCTGGTCGAAGCCAGTCACGCTTTTCACATCTGATCAGCCAGAGCCACTGAGCCCCGAAGTTCTGGCCATGCTCGGCCATCCTGATCGCACCTGCCCCGCCCAGCCCGCCGACTGAGCTCAGCAGAGCCGCCGGGATGGCAGTCCCGGCGGCGCCAATTCCAGCCGCGCCTCCTCCTCCCTGACGCGGATGGAAGCCCCCGAGGTAGCTAGGACACCCCGGGGGCAACATTCCCAACAGAACCGCGCCCGCGGCTCCGGGCATTCACAAGGACAGATCCATGAAGCGCCTGCTTTTGATACCAGCCCTTTGCCTGCCCCTCATGGCCGGTTCCTGCGACGACGCTGCTGTCGCCACTCATAACTTGAAGAAAGCCGCCGACAACTTCGAGATCAATCGACGCGTCGTGTTCTTCAACGGCATCACCGACAAGTACATCCTGACGGTAGAGGGGTTCTGCTCGATGGATCTGAACTCTGCCGCCACGGCCTTCAACGTGATCTGCAAGACCGGCCCGAGCGAATACAAGCGCCACACGCTGGTTCTGTCTGACAACGTGAGCGCCTTTGTCGAGCAGCTCGATGCCGCCAAGGTCAGCGCCTATCACTACCGCGTCACCTTCAAACCGCAGGCCATTATCCCCGACGTCGATTTCCGTGGCGATCTTGGCGAGCTGACGACCAACAGCAGCGAATTGATGCAGTGAACCGTGCCTGACCCTCCGGTGACCGGTCCCGCGCGGACCGGCATCCCGAGCGTCAGCAACGCAAGGATCGCGACATGGATATTCAGAACAGCTTCGACGGCATGCCGGATCGGCTTCCGCCTCCGACCGGCAACGGTGGCGCCGAGATCATGCGCAGCGCAGACCGCAAGCGCCGCAAGGCCCCGCCTGTGAAGGAGACCGCAGAGGACCGCCAGCAGAGCGACCAAACCTATGGCATCGCCGCCGACGAGCTTCGGCAGTTTGTCGAACAGTTCGAGCAGCTGGATGCGGAGAAGAAAGACCTGACCGAGCAGCAAAAGGAGCTGATGGCCGAGGCCAAAGCCCGCGGCTACGACACCAAGGTCATGCGCAAGGTCATCGCGCTGCGCAAGCGCGACAAGGACGATGTGGCCGAGGAAGAGGCCATTCTCGAAATGTACAAAGCAGCATTGGGAATGATGTGATGAACGCTTTTTCCGAAGTCATCGCCGAGGCCGCGCCGGCCGCATCCGCAACCACCATCCGCTGCACGGTTGCAGATCTGCGCCGCGCCGTTTCCCTGGCTGCGAGCGCGACCGAACGCTGGAATCACATCCCTGCCCTCGCGTGTCTCGCCTTTCACCCTGCGGCAGGCAAGCTCACGATCTGCGGCACCGACCTCGACCGGCTGCTCTCCATCGACTGTCCCGCCGAATGCCTCGCGGAATTCGGCAGCTTTACCCTCGACGCTCGCCAGGTCTCCGCTCTGTTGCGCGGCGCGGAAGCCAAGGAAATCGTCACCATCCAGCGCGAACCGGCAGACGCGGCCGGCGACGTTCTGTCCATCCAGCTCGGGCCGCTTACCATCAAGCGCCGCCAACTCATCCCGATCGAGGACTGGCCGGTCATGGCCGAGATGGACGGTGAACACGAGGCGATCACGCTCCCGGAGGGTGCATTGCGCAAGGTGCTCGATACCTGCCGTCATTGCATCTCCAGCGAGGAGACCCGCTATTACCTGAACGGGGTCTACATCCATGCGGTTGAGGGCCTGCTTGCGGGGGTCGCGACAGACGGGCATCGCCTCGCGCTTTGCTCTTCCGGCCATCAATGGCCGCTCGCGGCGCAAATCCTGCCGACGCGCGCGGTTGCAACCCTTGGAGCGCTGCTCACTGTCGGTGGCAGCAATCCGATCTCAGTCACCGGCTGGACCAAGCCGCGCATGAAGTTCGCGGGTGAAGGCTGGTCCCTGACAGTCAAGACGATCGACGGCACCTTTCCAGACTACGATCGGGTCATACCGAAGCCCAACGGCGACAACTACAAGGGCCGTGCGGTTCTCGCACCGGCATTGTTTCGACGGATTCCGCCCGGCATCACCAGCGAGCGCCACGCCGCCGCAAGGCTCGATCTCGCCGAGCGCAAACTGTCGATCAGCGCACCGAGTGACGGCTTGGACGCTTCCCTTCCGATCGAAGCGGAGGGAGATATCGCGATTGGCTTCAACATGCGCTACTTGCGCGAATTCGCCCAGAACCACGGCACCATCCGTCTGCAGATCAACGGCAGCGGTGATGCCGCACTGATCCATTCCGAGGATCCCGAGTTTCTTGGCGTCATCATGCCAATGCGGGTGTGATCATGACCGCCCACAAAGCCATCACCCATCGCGGTATCGAGATCGTGCTGCCCGAGGTCCCCGGCGCGCCGGTGACCTGGACGCATGATGAGAGCAACACGCATGGATTTGCCCGGAAAGTGGAGCACGCGATCTGTCAGATTAGCCACTTTCTGGGGCCAGACCCGGAGTGCAGGGTTTGCCTCGGCACCGGAGCAGATGACTACACCGCGCTGGTCTATGTGCCGTGCCGTGTTTGCTATCCGGAGGCCAGGGAATGACGGGCACTCTCCGAATCCTGATCGGCTGCGAGACGTCTGGCATCGCTCGACGCGCCTTTGCGGCGCTTGGTCATGACGTCTGGTCCTGCGACATCGAGGCGGCAGAGGACGGCAGCAACAGGCATGTCCGCTGCGACATTCGCAACGGCATCCTGACCGAAGGATGGGATCTGCTTGCGGTCATGCACCCGCCTTGCACACGGCTGTGCCGTTCTGGGCGGCGCTGGATGAGCGGCCCCGGCAAATGGTCCCCGCCCAAGCGCCTCCCGAAAGGGCGCAGCTGGAGCGACATGCGCCTCGAGTTCGAGGAAGGCGTTAGGATTTTCACCGCCTGCTGGACCGCGCCAATCAATCGGGTCGCGATCGAGAACCCGGAAATGAACGATCTCGCGCGCGACCGGATGCCTGCCGATCTGCCCGCGCCGCACATCGTACAGCCGCATTGGTTCGGACACCCAGAATATAAGGGCACAGGCTGGTATTTTCGTGGACTGCCAGAACTAGTCGCGACTGCGCCCCTGCCCGAGCCGGTGCGCGGATCGGATGAATGGAGGGCATGGAATCGGGTGCATCGGATGCCGCCGGGGCCGGAGCGCGCCCGCCTGCGCAGCCGATCCTATCCGGGGATGATGGAAGCCGCGGCGCACCAGTGGTGCCTCGGGGCCGTGGAAGAGATCAGGAGGACTGGGTGATGGGAGTCTACCTTCGCTATTCAGCTGTAGCCTCTCGGCTTGGGATCAGCACGACCATGTTTTACTCCCGCCGCTCGGCAATGGAAGCAGAGGGGTTTCCGAAGCCTGACCCCATTTTTCGTCGCTACCACGGCGATGACGTTGAGGCATGGATCAAGGCTCGCAGAAAGGTGGCTGACTCTGATAATTTAGCTGCCAGCGTCGAAGATGCTGAAATCAACTTCTCGGCGCTGTAACCGCAATCATTGGAGGGTGAAATGCTTTTCAAAGACGCATTGAGGGACGGGAGCGATCCACACTATGCGCCATGCACCGGCGTGTCTCGTGGCATCCTGTATTGGAAATGTCCGAAGAAATACCGCGACCAGGGCTACCAGCCCACGAGCATCAAGCTTGGTCGCGTTGGCGAATCCGACGGGCTCAACATGGCTCGAGAGGCCCGCCGACTCACCGTCGCTATGCTTGAAAGCCTAGAGCGGCCAACCCACGCCACCGGCACATGGAGTTGGCTCATTCATCGTTATGAGACTGACGAGTTCTCCCCGTTCCATCGGCTTAAGGCAAACTCTCGGAAATCCTACCAGGAGCAGCTCGATCGATGGAAGCCGGTGATCGGTAAAGTCCGGATTGGCGCTCTGACCTATGAAAAGATCTCGGCAATCGAAACCGGGATGCGTGGGAAAGGTAGATCAACCAGCTACATCCATCGGATGATGTCGATGCTTCGGATACTTGCTGGCTATGGGAAAGCCCTGCGCGTTGGCGAGGCGAGAGACGTCGCCGATACGCTGTCAGAAATGCGCTTCAGCTCGCCACCGCGCCGAACGGCGAAAGTAACCAGAGACCAGATCGAAGCGATCATCGCGGCCGCTGATAGCCGAGGTTTGTACTCCTTCTCGCTCGGCATCTTGATCCAGTGGACGTACATGCTCCGAGCAGTCGATGTCCGAGGTCAATGGCTACCTGATGACGGAAGCGAAGGAGGCATCATCCGCGACGGCAAACGCTGGCAGGACGGCCTGACATGGGACATGTTTGCCCCCGATCTTTCTCACTTCGAGAAGGTGATCAGCAAAACCCGCAAGTCCATGCCAGAGCCATTCCGGTTTGACATCACACCGGAAGTTGCCGCGCGCCTCAGCCGCATCGATCCGACCAAGCGCATTGGTCCAGTTGTCGTCTCAAACCTCGGCCTGCCCTACATGGAAGAGACATGGCGCACGACCTTTGCTCGGATTCGGGATCGGCTTGATCTGCCGAAAAACCTCTGGGCGATGGACATTCGATCAGGCGCGATCTCTGAGGCCCGTGACCTTGGTGCGGATCCGTTCAGTATCCGCGATGCAGCCCAACACGCCAACCTCAAGACGACCGATCGCTATATGAGAGGCAAATCCGAGAGCGCAGCCAAGATAGTAAAACTGCGGACCCGGCAATAAAATCACGTTTCAACGCCGTCTATCAACATACTGACTATAAAAGATAATTCTTTCGCGTCGCCTTAATGGAACATCTGGCCGTCCGGCGGCAGCATGATCGCGCTCGCGATCCCATCGAGCTGGAATTCGATATCGCTGATATTCAGCCGGTCGATGCGCTGAAGCCCCGAGAAATCAAGCGCATAGGCATAGCGGTGAAAGGCAAAGTTCCGGGTCGCCGCGCCGCCGAACATGCCTTGCGACAGTGTCAAGGTGCCCGCGCCGACGTTTTTGGCGCGGACATAGACCTCGCGGCCGACGCCCGCTCCGACCACGCGCGCGCCGACCTCGATATTGGCGACATTGGCGACATTCGACAGGATATTGCTGCGCACCGGATCATAGGTCCCGGTCGAGGTCACCACCCGCGTGTCCCAGGCCGAACTCGCGACCACGCCGATCTGGCCATTGGTGATCAGGCGACGGTTCGAGAAACTGCCGAGACCCGGCGCGATCTCGGCAACATTGATCGGCTCGACCAGATCGACGCGGCGCCCGCAAAGGTCCAGCGTGGTGTGGTCGGTATAGCCGAAAAGCGCCTGAAGCGCGCGCTTGAACCCCTCGGTCTCATCGCCGAAGGCGCTGGCATAGGTTGGGAAATCGAAACGCCCCTGCAAGGCCAGCCGGGCCGTGCGCGGCATCGAGAGCCTGCCCTTGAAGCGCACCGGCGCGTTGAGCGACAGCGACGAGGCGATGCGATAGACCCCTTCCGGGACGACGATCTCGCCGCCCGCCGCCGCCTGATCGGCCGCGACGAAGGCCGCGCGGTCATCGGTCACCCCGTCACCAACCGCGCCGAAATCGCGCACATCGACCCAATCGAGCATCTGCGGCAGGAAAGCCGAGGTGACATCCTCGATCAGGAAATTCTCGATCCGGACCGAGCCATTGTTGTCACCGATCAGGTCCAGCCCGAAATGGCCGAAAACCGCGCTCCGCCCCCACACCAGATCGACGCCGTCGCGCTTGCCGCTGCCGACAATCGCCGAGACCTCGATCACATCGCCATAGCCCACCGGCGTCTCGACCGGGCCGGTCAGCGGCAGCCCGCCAAGCGCCGCGCCATTCGAGCCAAGCGCCGTGCCCGCAATCCGCACCTTGGGCAGATTGCCCGCGATCACCTTGATCCGGGTCGAGATGCGCAGATAGGTGCCGGGCTGCAATGGTGTGCGCCGCATATAGCGCAGCGAGGTTGGCTCAGCTTGCTTGAGGATTTCGAGGCAGGTGCCGAAATCTTCATCCGCCGGAACCACAGCCGCATTGGCCTGTCCCGCCCAGCTCGGTGTGCCGGGCAGGCCGGTGGTGCGTGACCACAGCCCCAAACCCTTGTTGAAAGCCTGCGGTATCAGTGCCGAATTGCCCGAAATGGCCATGCCGTTCTCCCCTTGCTTGGCCACCCCGCGGGGGCCGATGCGATGGGGGAAAACTGGCAAGGCCAAATTAACCGGCTGTTAACTATGCGCGCGCCGCAACAGCCGCGCGCGCAACGTAAAGGCTCAGGCGGCGAGCTCGCCCGCGAGCGCCCGCTCGATCAGCGCGCGGGTTTCCGCGACGCCGTAAAGCGCAATGAAACCGCCGAAACGCGGCCCCTGATCGGCGCCCAGCAGCACCTGATAAAGCGCCTGGAACCAGTCTTTCATCGGCTCGAACTGATGCTCGCGCCCAATGGCAAAGACCATGGTTTGCAGCTCTTCGGCGTCGTTTCCGCCTTCCCAAGCCGCCAGACGACCGGCGAGATCCTCCATCGCGCGCCGCTCTTGCTCGGTCGGCAGACGGAAGCTGCGGGTCGGCGCCACGAAATCGGTGAAATAGCGCACCGCGAATTCGGCAGCCGCGTCGAGGCTCGGGTTCTTTTCCGGGCTCGCCTCGGGCGCATAGCGGTTGATAAAGCCCCAAAGCCCGGTCTTGTCCTTGGCGCCAGCGACCGAAGCGAGGTTCAGCAGCATCTGGAACGGCACCACCAGATCGGATTCCGGCACATTGCCGCCATGGATATGCCAGACCGGATTCGCCAGCTGTTGCTCGGGCGTCTGGGTCGGATAGGCGCGCAGCTGCTGGTGATATTCGTCCACCGCTTTCGGGATCACATCGAAATGCATCCGCTTGGCGGTTTTGGGCTTTTGATACATGAAATAGCTGAGGCTTTCGGTCGCCGCATAGGTCAGCCATTCGTCGATCGAGAGCCCGTTGCCCTTGGATTTCGAGATCTTCTGACCGTCTTGATCCAGGAACAGCTCATAGGTGAAATGGTCGGGCTTCTTGCCGCCCAGGATCTCGCAGATCGCGTCATAGATCGGCGTATTGGTCGAGTGATCCTTGCCATACATCTCGAAATCGACGTCGAGCGCGGCCCAACGCGCGCCGAAATCGGGCTTCCACTGCAGCTTCACATTGCCGCCGGTGACCGAGAGCGTGGTCTCGGTGCCGTCCTCGTCGTCAAAGGTGATCGTGCCATTTTTGGCATCGACCTGTTTGATCGGCACATAGAGCACGCGGCCCGAAATCGGGCTGATCGGCAGGAAGCAGGAATAGCTCTGCTGGCGCTCTTCGCGCAAGGACGCGAGCATGACTTCCATGATCGCGTCATATTTCTCGGCGGCCTTCAGCAGGGTCGCGTCGAAACGGCCCGATTTGTAGAAATCGGTGGCCGAGATGAATTCATATTCAAAGCCGAACGTGTCCAGAAAGCGGCGCAGCATGGCGTTGTTGTGGTCGCCAAAGCTCGGATATTCCTCGAACGGATCGGGGACCGAGGTCAGCGGCTTCTGGATATTGGCTTTGAGCAGCTCTTGATTCGGCACGTTCTCGGGAACTTTGCGCATCCCGTCGAGATCGTCCGAGAACACGAAGAGCCGCGTCGGAATGTCCGAGATCAGTTCAAAGGCGCGGCGCACCATCGTCGTGCGCGCAACTTCGCCGAAGGTGCCGATATGGGGCAGACCCGAGGGACCATAGCCGGTCTCGAAGAGGACATAGCCCTTTTCGGGGTCCTTCTTCTCATAGCGTTTCAGCACGCGGCGGGCCTCTTCAAACGGCCAGGCCTTGGAATTCATCGCGGCATCACGCAGAGCGGTCATGTTGAGTCTCCATCACTAACCTGTCTCCCGTATTGAAACCCGCCGTTATCGTCAATAATTGCAGTGAAACCCAATAAGGAAACATGACATGACGTTGGATCTGCCCTCTTTCTCGGCCTGCGACGCGCTCGTGGCAGTGATGGTGGCAGTCTCGGCCTCCGATGAGAACATCCGCACGGCCGAGCTGATTGCAATCGAACGCATGGTCAATCATACGCCGGTCTTCGCCCGCTATGACATCGACCGGATGCGCGCGATCTCACAGACCGTCCTCACGCTCTTCGAGGAAGAAGACGGGCTGGATGCGCTGTTCGGCCTGATCCGCGACGCTTTGCCGGAACATCTGTTCGACACCGCCTATGTGTTGGCCTGCGATGTCGCGGCCTCGGACGGGCGCTCGGGCGAGGTCGAGGCGCAGATGCTGGCCGAGATCCGGCTGCAACTGAGCATCGACCGCCTTCATGCCGCGGCGATCGAAATGTCAGCCCGCGCCCGCCACCGCCTGCTCTGAGATCGGCGCAGAGCCCGGCGCGGTGCGTCCCGCACCCGCCAGCCAATGCTCGATCAGCCCCTGTTGCAGCGCCTTCGAGCGCCGCGTCCAGTTGAGCACGCCCTCGGGCCGCTCGCGGCCTTCCGTGGCCGCCCGGCGGCTTTCGTCGCCGGTCAGGATGGCGAAACAGATCTGCGGCCCGGCGCCCTGCTGGGCATAGCCCGCAAGGTTCGAGACGAAGTTCAGCGTGCCGGTCTTGGCATCGACGCGCACCGGGCTCGCCTTGACCGGTTTGCCCTCGGCATCGCGCAAGGCGATATGCTTCATCAAGACCTGCAAGCCCTGCGCCCGGCCCGGCCCGGCGGCCATTTCCGCCATCATCCGCGCAGTGACGCGGTTGTCGGGCGCCAGCCCCGAATGGTCGCGGAACGAAAAGGGCCCGGAAATCCCCTGCCCGCGCAGCCAGCTTTCCATCTCGGCGGCAGAGGTGCGCAGGCTGGGCTGGCGGCTCGCGCTTAGCCCGACGATCTCGGCGGTCAGATTGTTCGAATATTCCATCATCCGCACCAGAAGCTCCTGCAGCGGCGCCGAGCTGCGGCTGGCGATTTCCTCGCCCGGCGGCAGATCGGTGATGATCTCGGCGGCAGGCAGGTTCAGCCCCTCGGCGCGGCAGAGCGTCTGGAAGACATCGGCGGCATAAAGCTCGGGGTTGCGCACCGGCAACCAGCGGCTGCCATCCTTGCCCATCGCCGATTTGGCCACGGTCCAGTTTTCGCGGCCCTCGGCGGCGCTATAGGTGAAAATCGGCTGGGCGCGGTCGGCCACCGTCGCCGAAATCGTGTAAGAGGGTGGCGAGAGCCGCGAGCCCCGCGCCTCCATCGCCAAAGTATAGCCCTTGTCGCTGCGCTTCCAGCCCAGATGGACCCGGTTGAAGTTCAGGATGATCCCCGAAATCGTCGGATTATAGGCCAGATGCACGGCCTGACCGGGCGAGATCTCGGAGACATGGGGCAGCGCGCCGCCCCAGACCGCAAAGCGGCGCGGCGCCGGTCGTCCCGCGGCTTTCTCGGCCGCAGCCGCCGCTTTGGCCAGCGTGCCCAAGCCATCGGTGTCGAGTTCTGGATCGCCGCCACCGGCAAGGATCAGCAGATCGCCCGCGCGGATGACGCGGGTGCGGTAGCGGTGATCCGGCCCCAGCCGGGCCAGCGCATAAAGCGCGGTCACCGCCTTCAGCGTGCTCGCGGGCGCAAGCGGCAGATCGGGCTCGCGCGCGTCGATCAACCGCCCGGTCGCCGGGTCAAGTGCCGCATAGGCCACGACCGCGCCCAGCTTGGCCTTCGCGATCAGCGCCTCGGGGTCCAGCGGGGTCGCCGCACGCGCAGGCGCCGCAGCGGCGGTCCCGCCGTCTGTGGCGGGGCGCGCCTTGGGGCGGGGATTGGCCAGCGCAAGCGCCGGAAGCGAGCCCGCAGCCAGCAGTCCCAGCAGCAGCGAACGACGCGAGAGATCGGACATGTCTCTACCTTTTGCTATCAGCGCAACGACGCTCGGCCCTGATGGCAGTTGAGGAAAGCGAATTGAGCGGCACGTTGATCAACACCCAAGCCGGGGGATTGGCAAGAGGCAGAAGCTGCGCTTCGCTCTCGGGCAGCCGGTTGCGCCAGAGCTTGCGCGCCGCCACCGAAAAGCGGGCGGGCATCCGCCAATCAGGCCGGGCGATGACGCCGATCGGCACGCGCGCGGCGATCTCTTGCCAGCGGCCCCAGCTGTGAAACTGCACGAGATTGTCGGCCCCCATCAGCCAGACGAAATGCACGCCGGGATAGATCTTCTGCAAACCCGCGATCGTGTCGGCGGTCACCCTTGTGCCCAGCTGCGCCTCAAGGCCGGTGACGATGACGCGCGGATCCTCCATGATGCGACGCGCCTCGGTGATCCGGGTGTCCAAAGGGGCAGGCCCGCGCGTTTTCAGGGGGTTGCCCGGGCTGACCAGCCACCAGATCCGATCGAGACCGAAGCGGCGCAGCGCCATTTCAGTGATATGGACATGGCCGGCATGAGCGGGATCGAACGAGCCTCCCAGCAGACCGATCCGCATCCCGGGAACCGCGATGGGAAAGCCCTCTCTCATCCCCGCCCCTTTCCGCTCGTCCTTGGCATCTAGCGGGCCGGGTGATGATGGCCGCTCCATGCGGCCCAAAGCTGTTTGCGCCGCATCCACAGCGCCGCCACTACCCAGAGGGTGAGAATGCACCAGATGTCGATCACGATCCTGAAGCCAAGGCCATCAGGCCCCGCAGGCGCGGTCAGATGCATCGCATCACCAAAGATTGAAAGCAGGACGCAGGCCACGAAGGACAATAGCCCGCCCTGCCCGATCTCGGCAAGCGCCCGCCCGCCGATCGTATCGGCCAGCCAATTGAAATACCGCGCCAAAGGCATGGCGACGAGCCAGCTTGCCGCCAGCACCCCCAAGAGCCGGACGCCGTCCATCGACCATTTGTCGATATCGCCGTGGATCAGGAACAGGGCGTCATGCAGCGGCTTGCCGCGCTCGCCGAGCTGCCAGCTCAGCACGATCGCCATGCTGAACAGCATCATGCCCCAAGCCGCGGCGGTGACCCAACCGGCATAGGGCTTGAGCGTCGCGGTAATGCGGTCGCGGAAAGCCCCCATGCCAACGCCGCAGAAGAACAGCAACTGCCAGCCGAACGGGTTGAACAACAGCCCCGGCCCCGGTCTCTGGTTCGGGATCAGCGCATTCAGCGGCACCGCCACCATCCAAAGCGCGACCGAAGCGACCATGAACAGCACCGGCCAGCGCAGCAGGATCGGCACGGTTACCGGCACGGTCGCGATCAGCAGGACGTAGAGCGCCAACACATCCAGCAGGTTGGGCTGCATCCACATCAGCGCGACGGTTGCGACATAGCCAAGCGGGTTGTCGATGATCATATTCGAATATTCGAACCAGACCGCCGTGTGCTTGAGCTTGAAGTAAAAGAGCAGCCGCGACAGCAACGCGAGCAGGATCGCGCCGAGGATCAAGGCGCGCCAGACCTGAAAGGCCCGCCGCCAGAACCGCTTGCGCGCCGCCGCTCGGCCTTCGCGGGCCTCGACCTTGATCCAGACCAGCCCGACCAGAAAGCCCGACAACAGGACAAACAGCTCGGCCGCGTCGAAGGTCACGAAATTCGTCAGCGTCAGCGCGCGCAGGCTGCCGACCGGCATATGGTCCAGCATGATGCAGACCAGCGCGTAACCGCGCAGCATATCGAGCGAGGCAATCCGCTTCATGCGGGCAGCCGGGACCAGATGTCGAGCAGCTCGGGCTCTTCGATCATCGCGAGCACCTCGCCTTGCGTGAGGAAGCCAAGCGCCTCGCGCCGGTTGAGCGCCGCGCCGATCTTGGCCCCGGCCGAGATCGCATTCAGCCGCTCGGAATTGCGCCGCGTCGGATCGAAGACGGGCGTCATCGCCGCATGGCGGACGCGCTCGGCGGCATCTTCACCGAGATGAGCCAGACTCGTCTCGCTCAGCGCCGCGATGCGGTTGCCCAGCACATTGGCCGCAGTCAGAAGCTCGGGCGGATCGCGCTCTTCGGGGGTCACCAACAGGCCGCGCAACCGCGCCCACCGTCCGAAGACCGGGCTTGACGACCAGCGCGAGGTAAAGGGCGCAAGGATCAGACCGGCGAGGATCGGCGACAGCCAGACCAGCTGACCCGGCGACAAATAAGCCAGCACGATCAGCGTGCCGAGACCAAGGACGACATGCAGCGCGTGACGGCGCAGCACCAGCGACCACGGCGGGGTTTGTCCGGCGCGCACCTGCGCCTCCCAGCCGCTGTCCTTGCCCTGCAAGATCTCGATGATCTGGCGGGTCTGGAACAGCATCTGCACCGGCGCGATCAGCGCAGACAGCACGATCTCGAACAGAGCCGAAGCGACAATTCGCCCCTTGCCGCCCGAATTATGCGCCAGAGGCCGCATCCAGGCCCGAAAGAGCGCGATGAATTTGGGCACCAAAAGGAAGCCCATCGCCACCGCGAAGAGCCAGAGCATCCGCACCGGATCGAAGACCGGCCATTCCGGGAAAAGCTGATAGGTCGAGGGGAAGTAATCGGGCCGCGACAAGAGCACATTGGCCGACAGAGCCAGACCGACAAGGATCATGGCAAGCCAGATCGGCGACATCACAAAGCCCAGCACGCCGATCATGAAATGGACCCGGCTGACGGTGGTAAAGCCGCGCGACAGGAAGATGCGCAGATGCTGAAGATTGCCCTGCGCCCACCGCCGCTCGCGCACGGCCATGTCGAGAAGCGTCGGCGGCGTGCCCTCGAAGCTTTGACGCAGATCGTGGTCGAGCCGGACCTTCCAGCCCGCCCGCCGCAAAAGCGCGGCCTCGACGAAATCGTGGCTGAGGATCGTGCCGCCGAAAGGCGCCTTCCCGGGCAGGGTTGGCAATCCGCAGCAAGCCGCGAAAGCGCGGACACGGATGATCGCGTTATGGCCCCAGAAATTGCCATTGTCGCCCGACCAGGCAGCAACGCCCCGCGCCACCGCAGGCCCATAGACCCGCCCGGCGAATTGGGTCAGCCGCGCGAAAATCGTCTGGCCACCGACCAGCATCGGCATGGTCTGGATCAGGCCGAGATCCGGGTCCGCATTCATGCGCGCCGAAAGCGCCTTGATCGTCGCCGCGCCAACGACGCTGTCGGCATCGAGCACCAGCATCTGGTCGTAACGCCCGCCCCAGCGGCGGACGAAATCGGCGACGTTCCCGGCCTTGCGGCCCTCGTTGCTGCGCCGCCGCCGATACCAGACTGGCACCGGAGACATCTCGCGCAACCGGCTGATCGCTGCCATTTCCTCGACCACGGATTCGGGCTTGCGGCTGTCCGAGATCACGAAAATCTCTGCACGGTCGCTCAAACCCTCGCGGGCGAGGTCACGCGCCAAAGCGGCGAGCAGCCCGCTCGTGGTGGCGGCGTCCTCGTGATAGACCGGCATGACCACGGCGATCCGGGCCGCATTCGGGCCCTCGGGCGTCTTAGGCGCAGGCGCGAAAAAGCCCGCGACCATCGAGCAAAAGGAAAAGCCGACCCAGCCGAAGGTCAGAACGAAGAGGACCAGCAGCACGCCCTGAAGAAAGGTGATGTGGTCACCGAAGACAAGCACCATCTCGCGGTAGCCCGCCACCGCAATCGCCGCCGTGCCGCCAAAGGCAATCAACCGCGCCAGCGTGACCCGCCAGCTCGCCCAGCCCGGACGGGGTCCATGGGGCGGCGCGCCGCGCAGATCCTGCACCGGCATGCTGAGAGGCTCTTCCGGCGGGGTTGCCCGGACGAGCCCATTCAGTGCTGGCTTGAACGATACATCCGCCTCGGGACCGAGTAGACCACCGGGAAAACTGCGGCTGGTCCCGGCAGAAAGCGGTGCGGAATCGAACTGGCTCACCTTGACTTACTCGCGTGCCCAACGGGCGATCCAGGTCTCGCTGAGCGGCCCTTCCGGCCCGTTCAGTACCGCCGAAAGATCCGCCACCTTGGCGTTTTCAGGGAAATATTCGAAGGACAGTCGCAACCGGCCCTCCTGCGGCATTCGGATCAGATAATTATGCCCGATGCGCCCGGCCGAGGCACGGATCTGCGCGGCAGGATCCTCCGAGCCAAAGACCGAGAGATCGAAATCGACGATATAGGTCCGGGCATCGGCATTGTTGATCGCCCTGCCCGACATCGTTTCCAAAACCCGAGAAATCGGTGCACTATCAGGGATTTGCGGCGCGAAGGTGAGAACGTAGGAATAGTCCTTGCGCTGCCCCTTCAGAAGCTTGTCCGAGGATTGCCAGAAGGTCACGATATTGTCGTTGAACTCGTTCTCGACCGGGATCTCGATCAGCGTGACCGAGCCCTTGCCCCAACGCCCCTGCGGCGCAATCCAGGCCGAGGGCCGCAGATCATAGCGCGCCTCGGCATCCTGATAATCCTCGAAACTCCGCGACCTTTGCGCCAGCCCGAAGCCAAGCGGGTCATTGTCCATGAAGGCCGAAGCCTGCAAGGTCGGCGGCCCCGAGAGCACGCGCCAGAGCCGGGTTTCCGCGCCTGTCAGCATCTGAAGCCCGTCATTGTCGTGAACGGCGGGGCGATAATCGTCGATGCGACGCCGGTCGGCGGGGCCGAACCAATACATCGAGGTCAGCGGCGCAATGCCGACATTGGTCATATCCCGGCGCGGGAACAGGGCCACGCGCGTGGTGATGACCGTCTCGGCCCCCGGAGCGAGGATGAATTCGAAAGCGCCGGTGATGGATTTGCTGTCGAGCAGCGCGTTGATCTTGACTGTGCGGTCCTGCGGGCCGGGCTCGTGGATCCAGAAGGCGCGGAAGAGCGGGAATTCCTCGCCCTCGGGGCTGCCGGTGCCGATTGCCAGACCGCGCGCCGAAAGGCCGTAAAGCGTCCCGCGCGAGACGGCGCGGAAGTAGCTCGCGCCCTGAAAGACCGCGAATTCGTCCATGACATCGGGGCGGTTCAACGGCGTGCGCAGCCGGAAGCCCGAAAAGCCCATATTGCCGACGGTCTCCATATCGCCGCCGTCGGGGAACTGCGACGGATCGAACTCAAAGAGCCGCGGCGTGAAGGCCACCTTGGTCGCGACCCCATCGACGACCATATTGATCTCGATCGGCTCGTAGAAAATCGAGCCCGGCGGCAGCAGATCCAGCGAGAACAGCCGGTTCGCATGCCAGGGATCACGGTCCCGGCGAAAACGGATCGCGCGATACTGATCATAGTTCAGATTGCCAAAGCTGCCGGTCAGCTGCGAAATCGGCTGGGTGTAATCGCGGCTCGCGTAATCTTTGGCGATGTCGGCGACATCTTCGAAATCGAAGGGCTTGGGCGCGGGTTCAGGCTGGGCCTCGTCCGGGGTCTCAGGGGCCGGTTGATCCGGAGCGGCCGGGGCGCCCGGCTCTTGCGCGAAGGCAAATCCCGCCAGAGCGCCGGTCGAGCCCAAGGCAGCGGCGGAAGAAAACAAAAAGTTGCGACGATACATCCCCCGGACCTTTCACATCGGCCATCCCCATAAAAGCGGCCAGCAGGACGGGATTTGGCACCGCGTTAAGCAACTCGCAAGCAGTTTTCCCAGCGAGAGCAAGAGACTGCCGACAAGCGACATCAAATCATCATAATTCGCGCATCCCGGACGCATTGTGGGCGCGAAGCACAAGACTTCGCACCCGGTTCTCTTGCCTGATTCGGTCCTAAAGCCTCTTAACGGGCGGTTTCGCGCAGGACCTCGCCCTTGGCGCCGATCTCGACGCGCACGGTCTCGCCCTGCGGGTTTTTGGCATCAAGGTAAATCGCGCGCCCTTCACGCGTGAGATTGCCGGTCTCGGTATAGCCCGCATCGCTTGCAGCCTTCAGCGCCGCCTCATCGCTCAGCGCGGCTTGCCCCGGCCCGCCCTTGCCGGAATGGCGCTCGCCTTTGCCGGACCAATCGCCCTTGCCGTGGCCGCCCTTGTCGCGACCGCCTTTGTCATGGTCACCTTTGCCGTGGCGACGGTCATGCTCTCCGCCCTTCCGATCCGGGCCGCGATCATCGCCGCGCCCAAAGCGCATCAGCGTGCCGTCCTGCGTAAAGCCCGCGCGCAAACCCTGCCCGCTGCTGTCCGCGCCGACGACCATCACGCCGCGCTCATCCGAGAAAACGCCACCAACACGCGAGAATTGCTTGTAAATATCCTGATTGCGCACGGCCTCGGGCACAAGTTGGGCGACCAGCGTCTCGGGCAAAGCCGTGCCGTCCTTATCGGCAAAGGCACCGCGCAAAGCGCCGTTGTCGTCCAGCATCGCCTTGATCTCGGCCCCATCCGCGGTCTTGCCGCTCACCCGCTGACCGCCGCGCTTGCCTGCGCTGACCTTCAGATCAGAGAGGTTGAGATCCTTCAGCACCTGCGGCAGCTCCGGGCTTTGGGTCGATGCGGTGGCCGGCGCCGGAGCGGGCGTGCTCTCTTGCGCCAGTGTTGCGATCGGCAGGCCCAGCATGGCCGCAAGAGCAATCACCGCGACCGAACCTTTAACCATTCTGCTCATTCTGACTTCCTTCCTCTGGGCGGGACGATATGCGTCCCATGCGAATCAGATCTAGCGCAGAGAAGATCAACGAACCGCCAACAGCCTGTTTGGCATTCGTTTGGAATTCGCGCCATAATCAGGCGATATGAGCCGCCGCCTCTCTCTTCTTCTGCTCGCCCTCGCGGCGCTGCTGCTTCTCGCCCTCGGGCTGGGGCTGGGATCGGGGATGCTCGGACGCGGGCGCGAGGCGGCGCCGGGTGAGCTCACCCATCATCGCTGGAGCGGCCCGGTGGATTTCGACGACAGCGAGCTTGACGCTCCGCCAAGCTTCGACGTCCTGCCGCTGAGCACCGCCGCGCGGCTGGTCGAAAGCCGCTTCAGCGGCAAGCTGATCGCGGCGCGGCTGATCCCGCCCACCCCCGCGGAATTCGAGCAAGGCGTCGAGCTTGTCCACGAGCTGCGCCTGCTCACCCCAAAGCGCGATGTCCTGTTCATCCGGCTCGATGCGAAGACCGGCCGCTTTCTTGAGGTTGCGGGCGCGGGACTGACCAAGGCGCGCAAGCGCAAAGGAGACTGAACCATGAAAGCCCTGATCATCGAGGACGATCCCCTGCTCGCCTCGCAATTGGCGGATGCCATGCAGGCCGGGGGCTTTGCCTGCGACATCGCCCATGACGGTGAAAAGGGCGAGTTTCTCGGCGCGACCGAAAGCTATGATGTCGCGATCCTTGACCTTGGCCTGCCGGGGATGCCGGGGATCGAGGTGCTGACCCATTGGCGCAGCGGCGGCACCACCATTCCGGTGCTGATCCTGACCGCGCGCGGCGACTGGACCGACAAGGTCGCGGGCTTTCGCGCAGGCGCCGATGATTACGCGGTCAAGCCCTTCCGGCTCGAAGAGGTAGTCATCCGCGCGCAAACGCTGGTGCGCCGTGCCGCTGGCCATGTGCAGGCGGTGATTGCGGCGGGCCCGCTCAAGCTCGACAGCCAGCTTGGCGTGATCTCGCAAAACGGGCTCGCACTGAAGCTGACCGGCTTCGAGACCCGGATTCTCTCCTATCTCATCCACCATCAGAACCGGGTCATCACCCGCTCGGAGCTCTCGGACCATCTCTACGATTCGGCAGCTGATCGCGATTACAAATCGCTGGAGGTCGTGATCGGGCGGCTGCGGCGCAAGATCGGCGAGGGCCTGATCGAGACCCGGCGCGGCGAGGGCTATGTCCTGCGCACCCCGGTTGATCGCGCATCATGAAGCTGAAACTGCCCGCCGATTCGATCCGCTTCCGCCTGCTCGGGCTCGCCGCTTTGCTGGTCGGCGCGGCGCTGATCGCCGCCTATCTGACCATTGCCGCGATCCTTGAAGATTTCATCACCGGCCGCTTCGATGCGGAAACCCGCGCCATTGCCGAGGGGCTGATGGCGGGGGCCACGATCTCGGACAGCGGACGGCTGGTGGCGGGCGTGCCGCCAAGCGATGCGCGCTTCGATCTGCCGCTCTCGGGCTGGTATTGGCAGCTCATGCAGAATGGTCAGGTCACCGCGAAATCGCCCTCGCTCTTTGACAATCTGCTGTCGGTGCCGGTCGAGGATGTGCAGGGCGGTCATCTCTTTGGACCGGACGGCCAGAGGCTGCGCCTGATCCACAGCGACTTCACCCTTCCCGGCAGCGAGGCGCGCCTCTCGGTCGCGGTGACCGCGCCGCAAGCCGAGATCGTCGAGAGCCTTGCCCAAGTCCGCCGCCCGCTGGCGATCTCGCTTCTGGTCTTGGGGCTTGGGCTCGGTCTGACCAGCCTTTTGCAGGTCACCGCAGGCCTCAAAAGCCTTGACCGGCTGGGCCATGACATTCGCCGCATCCGCGCCGGAGAGGCGGAAAGCCTATCCCTGCCCGCCGTATCAGAGCTTCGGCCAATTTCTTCTGAAATCAATGCTCTGCTCGAACAAAATCGAATTGTTCTGACCCGATCGCGCGACTATGTCGGCAACCTTGCCCATTCGCTGAAAACCCCGCTGGCCGCGCTGGCCAACAGCCTTGGCCCCGATCATCCCGGACAGGCGCTGATCGCGCGAATGGATCGCCAGATCGGCTGGCATCTGCGCCGCGCGCGCAGCTCTGCCGCGCCGCGCCTTCTGGGTCACCGCACCCCCGTCGCCGCCGTGGTCGAGGATATTCTGCTGGTGCTCCGCCGCCCGCTTGAGGATCGGGCGATCGCGATCACAACCGCCTGCCCGCCCGAGCTGGCCTTTGCCGGAGAGCGGCAGGACCTTGAGGAGATGATCGGCAATCTGACCGAGAACGCCTCGAAATGGGCCGATCACCAGATCCGGATTTCGGCGCGTCTGCTGCCCGAGAACAAGGCCAGTGAGAACAAGGCGGGCGAGCGCGAGATCGCGATCCGCATCGAGGATGACGGCCCCGGCATGTCGCAAGAGGATCACGCCCATGCCCTGACGCGCGGCCGCAGGCTCGATGAATTCGGCCCGCCCGGCGCGGGTCTCGGGCTCGCGATTGTGCATGATCTGTGCGCCTTACACGGCGGCAGTCTGACCCTTGGCCATTCGGATCTGGGCGGGCTGCGAGCAGAGCTGATCCTGCCTGCCTGATGCATTTGCAGCGTAAAAATGCTGCGCCGCGAAATTTTCGGAAAATCAAATTCGAGAAATTTTACCATTTGATAAAAAATTTGACCTGTGACAGCCTGATTCTCAGATAGCAGCCAGCCTGGGGTCCAAGCGATGTCCAATAGCCAGCTGACGCCCGGTGTTGTGCCGGGCCGTCTCACAACTGAAGTCTACGCCGTCAATTTCTCCGATGTTGCCCCGCCCCTCGATGATCACGAGGCGAGGGTTGCGGCTGATCGGTGCTACTTCTGCTATGACGCGCCCTGCGTCACAGCCTGCCCGACCTCGATCGACATCCCGCTCTTCATCCGTCAGATCTCGACGGGCACGCCGGATGCCGCCGCCAAGACGATCTTTCACCAGAACATTCTGGGCGGGATCTGCGCCCGCGTCTGCCCGACCGAGAACCTCTGCGAAGGCTCTTGCGTGCGTGAAACCGCCGAGGGCAAGCCGGTTCAGATCGGCGCGCTTCAACGCTATGCCACCGATCACCTCATGGATGAGGGCGAGCATCCCTTCCGGCGCGGCGAGGCGACCGGCAAGCGCATCGCCGTGGTCGGCGCGGGCCCCGCAGGTCTTTCGGCCGCGCATCGTCTGGCCGCTAAAGGCCACGAGGTCACGCTGTTTGACGCCCGTGAAAAGGCCGGCGGGCTCAACGAATACGGCATTGCCACCTATAAAGCGGTCGATGGTTTCGCGGGTCGCGAGGTCGATTGGCTGCTCGGGATCGGCGGGATCTCGGTTGAGACCGGCAAGGCGCTGGGGCGCGATCTGTCGCTCGACAAGCTGCGCGCCGATTATGACGCGGTCTTTCTTGGCCTTGGCCTGCAAGGTGTGAATGCCCTGCGCGCGCCGGGCGAAGATCGTGGCGAAGTCCATGACGCGGTCGATTTCATCCGCGAGCTGCGCCAGTCCCGCGATCTCTCGGCCCTGCCGATTGGCCGCGATATCGTGGTGATCGGTGGCGGTATGACCGCGGTCGATGCCGCCGTGCAGGCCCGTCACCTTGGCGCGCAGAACGTCACCATTGTCTATCGGCGCGGCCAGGAGCGGATGAGCGCCTCGGCCCATGAGCAGGAACATGCGACCTCCTCGGGCGTGCGCATCATCTGCAATGCCATGCCGATTGCGGTCCACGGCAATGGCACGGTGCGCGAGGTCGAGTTTGCCCATACCCGCGACGGCGCAAACGGGCTTGAAGAGACCGGCGAGCGCTTTCGTCTTGCCGCCGACCAGCTCTTCCGCGCGATTGGCCAGACGCTTCATGGCCATCCCGAGGGGCTCACGCTTTCGGGCGGCAAGATCGCGGTTGACGCCACGGG
The DNA here is from genome assembly GCF_000444995.1 of Paracoccus aminophilus JCM 7686. Classification (NCBI taxonomy): domain Bacteria; kingdom Pseudomonadati; phylum Pseudomonadota; class Alphaproteobacteria; order Rhodobacterales; family Paracoccaceae; genus Paracoccus; species Paracoccus aminophilus. Next base: position 2,349,672 of record NC_022041.1, read on the forward strand.
CCGGACCTCGCTTTCGGGCGTCTGGGCAGGCGGAGATTGCGCGACGGGCGGCGATGATCTGACCGTCACCGCCGTCGCCGAGGGCCGCGATGCGGCCGAAGACATCCATACGCAACTGATGGGGGCCTGACATGGCGGACCTGCGTTCGAATTTCATCGGCATCAAATCCCCGAACCCGTTCTGGCTCGCCTCGGCGCCTCCGACCGACAAAGAGGTCAACGTTCGCCGCGCCTTTCAGGCCGGTTGGGGCGGGGTCGTGTGGAAGACGCTCGGGCTTGAAGGGCCGCCGGTCGTCAACGTCAACGGCCCGCGCTACGGCGTGGTCTATGGCGCGGATCGCCGCGTTCTCGGCATCAACAATATCGAGCTGATCACCGACCGCCCGCTCGAGGTGAACCTGCGCGAAATCAAATCGGTCAAGCGCGACTACCCTGACCGCGCGCTCATCATCAGCCTGATGGTGCCTTGCGACGAGCCAAGCTGGATCTCGATCCTGCGCGCGATCGAAGACACCGAGGCAGATGGGGTCGAGTTGAACTTCGGCTGTCCCCATGGCATGGCCGAGCGCGGCATGGGCGCCGCCGTGGGGCAAGTCCCGGAATATATCGAGATGGTGACGCGCTGGGTGAAGCAGCATTCGCGCATGCCCTGCATCGTCAAGCTGACGCCGAATATCACCGATGTGAAAAAGCCCGCCGAGGCAGCCCTGCGCGGAGGCGCGGATGCCGTCAGCCTGATCAATACGGTGAATTCGATCACCTCGGTCGATCTCGACCTCTTCGCGCCCCAGCCGACGATTGACGGCAAGGGCAGCCACGGCGGCTATTGCGGCCCGGCGGTCAAGCCCATCGCGCTGAATATGGTGGCCGAAATCGCGCGCAATCCTGCGACGGCGAACCTGCCGATCTCGGGCATCGGCGGGGTCACGACCTGGCGCGATGCCGCCGAATTCATGGCGCTTGGCGCGGGCAATGTGCAGGTCTGCACGGCGGCCATGACCTATGGCTTCAAGGTCGTGCAAGAGATGATCACCGGCCTTCACGACTATCTCGACAGCCATGAGATGGAGATGTCCGATCTGATCCGTCGCGCGGTGCCGAATGTCACCGATTGGCAGCATCTCAACCTGAACTACACCACCAAAGCGGTGATCAATCAGGATGATTGCATCAAATGCGGCCGCTGCTATGCCGCCTGCGAAGACACCAGCCACCAGGCGATCAACATCGAGCCCGGCCGCGTCTTCAAGGTCAATGAGGCCGAATGCGTGGCCTGCAATCTCTGCGTCGATGTCTGCCCGGTCGAGAATTGCATCACCATGCGCGAACTCGAGGTTGGCGAGATGGATTTGCGCACCGGCCGCCCCGTCCAGCCCTACAGCAACTGGACCGAGCATCCGAACAACCCGATGGCGCGGGCCGCCGAATAGCAGGCAAGCCCTTGGAATGCGGCGAAATCAACGCATTGTCTGAAAATCGCAAGAGGCGGATCATCACCGCCTCTTGCTCTGCCCGCGCAGTCAGGCTAATCCTGCGCCGTCGGAGGAGTGGCAGAGCGGTTTAATGCACCGGTCTTGAAAACCGACGTGGGGGTAACTCCACCGTGGGTTCGAATCCCACCTCCTCCGCCATATATCACTGAAATCGTTAGTTAATTTCGTAATTGGCGAGCTTTCCCCGCCTAAGCGCCCGCCTTCTTGTTGCGCTTGATTGCGACGGGTTGCGTTGCGTCACTGCTTCACCTTGTTAACATCTCGTGCAGGCAGCGTTTCCCGCGCCCTCCCCTGCTACGCCGCTATACTGTCCGCGACATTCAGGACACGCAGGGCGGATCACCTCACCTCGTGCGCGCCGATCATGCTGCGCGAAGCCAACCCTCAAGGTGACGTCGTTGGGTGCCCGATATTGTCGCCCAGTGTTTAGGGCACCTTAAAAAAGCGCTGGAACCGGGTTTCTGGTCGAGGCTAGGTTGCGCGTCAAAAAGGATGCTCATGCGCAAACTCAAATGCTCAAGCTGCGGTGGAACGCTGGCCATAGCGAATACGCCTGATGGACATGTCATCGGCAGCTGTGGAAGTTGCGGGTCGCAATATGTGATCGAAGCGCGAGGCCGCCAGCATATCGTGCTTGAGCATCGTTTTCCTGACGGAAAACCCGGTGTCCCGGCCCCTTCGACGGCCAGCCTATCACGGCGACAGGCTCTGGGCACCGGGCTGGGCGTTGTCGCAGTTGGCGGAGCCATGCTGGGGCTGTCTCAGATCCTGGGAATTGGCCGTCGCTCGACACCAGCGGCCAAGAGTGGAGTGGAAGCTGTCTTCAATGTCGGTGGAAAGGGTGCAAGCGCTGGGCTCTTTCGCGACAATCTCAATGCGATCGGTATTGATAGCCTCTCTCGGGCGGTGGTTACCGATCAACAGCAACGGTTTTACGTATTTGGTCCGGATGGGGCGCCCCTGACCCAGTTTTCCGCGCCGGAAGACAGCCGCGGCCAAATGCTCGGCGTTCTGCCGGGCGGCGATATCGTGCTCAACGGATATAACATTCTGGTGCGGCTGGATCCGCTCTCTGGCGCGGTAAAAGACCGCGTGCCAATGCCCGAAAACGACGGCTATTGGACCAACGGTGAGGGAAGCTGCGTTACCGCGGATGGCGGCCTTGCGCTTTACTTCGTCGCACCGCCAACCAAGGGGCAGCCCGCAAGCCTACCGGGACCAGATACGCTGGTTCTTCTCGACCGGGATTTGAGGGAGCGGCGGCGGCTGACCGGGCTGATGGCACAGGCCTTGGCCGCAGATCCGATGGTGTCACGCCCTCCCTCGGCGACAAGCATTGCCGTCAATGCGGCGGGCAGCATCTTCATCGCCCTCAAACGCGGAGAGGATACCGACGGCCGCGACGGCATCTTCGAGTTCAACGCCGATGGACGCTTTCAGCGCCGGATCGAGACTGGCCCGAAGTTCTCGCCGCAGATCATTTCGGATCCCGGGAGCGCGCTTTGGCTTTCTGATCCATGGGAAAGTGAGCTGGGGCAAGTCACGTCAGGGGGGATCCGGTCAGTTGATCTCGCGCCCATTGGGCGGGACCGCGGCGAGAGTATTGGGAATATCAGAGCAATTTCCGCATATCCTAACGGGGACTTGGCCGTCATTGGTGTCGGCAGTGCTCGCTTTGCGAGAGTGCACGTTTTGTCCCGAGATATGACGTAAGCTAAATTGTGGCACGCGACGCGCGAAGCATGGGCGTCGCCTGTCGCGCGGCTGCTTCACAGATGCTGATTGGCGAAGTATTTGAGAAGTCTGGCGCTCATGCGGCTTCATCCTCGCGCCACGCTCCACACTTTGTCTCGCGAGCTAGTCCTTCAACGCCATCGGACCGATGTCCATCAGACACTCGGCAATCTCCAGAGCGTCGGCGACATAGGCTTCGCGGTGTTGAAAATCGCCGCTGGCCTCGTTCTCAAGCGCCAGCCGAGAAACCCGGATAATCGCATGGACGTGACGGGCGATGCCGTCGGCTGCCTCGCGGGCGTCTCCCTTGAACCGCAGGATTTCGGAGGCTCTCGTCGCTGGACCTCCACCAGCTTGAGGGTCTGACGCAGCGCGGCGCGCACATAGCCCCGGGCCTCTGCCTCAGTATAGCCCCGGTCATGCTCGCTGGCATCGAGCGCCAGAGCAAGGCGATCGTGGACTTCGTGAAGCGGAAAAGCTCACATGCCGGTATCGGTCGCGGTTCTCGCGCTCATGTGGGTTCGCCATTGTCGCAAATTTCGCGAGGGTCGCGGTGTCGCGCCCGCCTCAGTCAGTTCCCCCGACGCGCCATTTCACGCCGGATTTGGTCAAGCTGGTCATAGTCGGCAGAGGTCAGGCCAGACGCGCCCGCATCGGCTCGCCGTTCCCTTTGAACCGTCATGCAATGATCCACGCTTCCGACGTGATCGAGGAAAGATTGTAGATCATCGAACCATCTCGCTGTGCGGCCAGTTCGCAAACAGTGTTATAGTTACGATACAGGGTAGACGAATGACCCCTGCCCAACTTCGAATGGCCCGAAGCGCGCTTCAGCTTGGCGTGCGATAACTCGTTGAACTCGCGGGAATTTTCTTCGCTACGGTGAGCCGTTTTGAGACCGGGAAGAGTGGGTTGCAGCATTCCACGGCGGAGACATTGCGCAAAGCCTTGGAGGCAAGGGGCATCCAGTTCCTCGAGGGCGGCCAAGTGGCGGAGGGAGTGGGAATTTCACTGAGGCCGGAAGCTTCTTCACAAGCTCAGATTTAGACGGCAGGTCCGGGCTGCACAACTAGCGGGAGACGATTTGCACTGCTCAGAAGCGAGATTATCAATGACGCAAAGCGAGATCTCCGCGCCGCGCAAAGGAGAGCGGGGTTTTAGCATCCCCGTGGTCCTCGCCGCCGTTGTGCTCTTGGATTGGTCCGTGTCGTCGCAGCCTCTCGACTATGACATGCCGATCACCACAGCCATTGTCGTCTGTTGCCTCATGTCAATTCGGGCTGTCATTCACGCCTGCGCCTTACGGAGCCTCATGGCATCGACTGCGCCGGGGTGATGATGGCGCAATCAGCTATTCGGAAGGTTCGATGCCTCGGGCATCTCACCAGCCGGGCGAGGCATTTCGCTGACCTGGGCCGGGGGCGCCGTAGACCCAACCGGCACTATTCCGCCCGCCACGCTCTGCCAGTCTCGCAAACGATACCATCGCCGCGTAAGCTCCCGGCCTCTTGAATGATGGATCGGAGCTTGAGCCCTATGGCTAAGAAGAACGACGGCAGCGCACCGCTCCTGGATGACGAGACCCTGAAACTCCTGGCCCGACAACTGCGCGGAATGACCCATGCGAAGCTTCGTTTCATCGGTGGCGATCCCGCTCAAGAGCGAGCAATATCCGATGCACTCCTCGCGCTCGGCATATCCTCGGAAAGCGAGCACATCCCCGATTTCGCGCCATCACCGCAACGGCGCTACAGCTTCCGTTTCGAGGGAACCACTGCTGTCCTGACGGTAGCGCTGGCCGTTCAGCCCGACCACTACTGACGCCGCCGAGGCTTGCTGGCCGCCTCTTCATGGCCTGACCTAATCAAGCCCAGCGATCTCTGCTCATGTCGCTTGATTTCGGCTGATTAAAATCAAGACGCTCAGATTGACCGCTAGCGCCCTCGCCTGCAGCGCTATTGACGAAGAATTGGTTTGCACCCAACCCCTTCCGGTTGTCTGATGGTATCTTGGCATAGGGGTGGAAAGCATGAGAGCGTCTATCATCGGAGTTTGCCTTGCTCTCATGCCTGTTTCTGGCTCTGCGGATCAGCAGGCCTTTACTTGCATTCCTGTTCGGGGAATGGAGGGAAGAACCAGACTTATTGTAGATCTGGCCTCACGCGCCATGGGCACCGAAAGCGGGAAAACGCTACCAATCCACTCAGAGAATAAGGACTTTCTGCTCGCGGCGCAGATTGACGGCGCCAGCAGCACTGCGCTGCTCTTCGATCGCAAGTCTGGGTCGCTCTATGGTAGCGGGGTCTCTCGATGGTGTGATGCTTCGCAATGCAACTCGCGCTCATTTGCATCCGAATTTGCCTGCAAACCGGAGTAAGACGGCGGTGCTTATGAGGCCTCAGGATAGCGAGGCGAACACAGTGCTGCGACACCCAGCTTTGCCCAGCGCCGCCGCTGCGCTTCCCTGATCCGCGCGATTCCCTCAGGTGTCTTGGCGCCGGTGGACTTGCCGCCGTGGAACTTGCAGCGCTTCCTGCCGGGCTCGCTCTTGTTCCGACAGTTCGTGTTTTTTCGTGTTTTGGCCCCGCAGATGACGCGGGCTGTCTTGGCGCGCCGGGGCTCTCTCGCTTGCCAAGCCGCGGGCGGCGATGTTCTCTACCTCGGCGCGCCAGCCCCACCTCACCCCTCGGCGGCAAAGGCGCTGGCCGCGATCTGCGCCAGCGTGACCGCCCCATAACTCGCGACCAGCTGCGCTTCGGCCTTGGCGAAAGCCGCCTCTAGAACCGCATTGGCGGCGCGCTCGACCGGGCAGGTCGGATGATCGCGCGAGAGCGGCGCGGTCAGGATCGCGCCGGAGGTCAGCGCGCGCTGCACCTCGAGCACCGTGATCTGATCAAGCGCCCGGGTCAGTTTCCACCCCCCACCCCGCCCGCCTTCCGAGGCGACGATGCCATGATCGCGCAAGGCGCCGAGCGTGCGGCGCACCACCACCGGATTGGTGTTGAGCATCTGCCCAATGCGCTCAGAGGTCTCGCGCCCCCCGAGCAGGCCCATATGCACCAGCACATGCAGCATTCTGGCAAGCCGGCCATCGGTCTTCATCGCATCCCTTTCCGCAACAATTCATGTTACGCAATCTTGACAGATCCGCATATGTGTAACATTTACTGTTACACAATAAAGGAACTCCGCTGCACCGCCCTTGGTTATCCGATCTGGCGCGGCACCGCACTGCCTCCTCTGTTCAGACATCCCGAGAAGAGCCCGATGAAAGAAACGATCCTTCAGACCCGCACGATCAAGATGAGCCTCCTCGAGGCTGGGCACGGCCCTTTGGTTGTGCTCTGCCACGGCTTTCCCGAAACCAAACGCGCCTGGCGCCATCAGATCGCGGCGCTGGCGCAAGCAGGCTACCGCGCGGTCGCGCCGGATCTGCGCGGCTATGGCCAAAGCGAGGCGCCCGAGGGGGCGGAGCACTACAGCGTCATTCATGCGGTCGGCGATCTGGTGGCGCTGCTTGATGCGCTCGGCGAGCAACAGGCGGTGATTGTCGGTCATGATTGGGGCGCGACGATCGCTTGGCAGGCCGCGCTCATGCGCCCGGATCGCTTTCGCGCAGTTGTGGCGCTGTCCGTGCCGATGATGGGCCAGCCGCCGGTGCCGCCCTCGCGGATCTTTCCGCAAAACGAGAACGCGCTGTTTTATACACTCTATTTTCAAAACCCCGAGGGTGCCGAGGCCGAATTCGGCCGAGATCCCCGCCAAACGCTGCGCAAGCTGATCTTCGCGGCCAGCGGCGAGGCAGGTCCCCGCCTGCCCGGCGACGCCACACCGAACCCCTTCGGCATGGTCTCGCGCAGCTCTGGCCTGCTCGCGACCCTGCCCGATCCGGCGCGCCTGCCCGACTGGCTGCCTGGCGCAGAGTTTGACGCGCTGGCTCAGGCTTTCGAGGCGTCGGGCTTCACGGGCGGGCTGAACTATTACCGCAATCTCGACCGGAATTGGGAGCTCCAGCAAGCCTATGCCGGTGCGACGGTCACGCCGCCCGCGCTCTTTTTGATCGGCACGCGCGACAGCGGCTTGGCCATGCCCGGCATGGATCAGATCATTGCCGCGATGCCCGCACTCGTCCCCGATTTGCGCGGCAGCCATCTCGTCGAGGGCGCGGGCCACTGGCTGCAACAAGAGCGGCCCGCCGAGGTTTCGGCGCTGATCCTCGATTTCCTGCGGCAATTGCCGGATCGCTGAGGCGCGCGCAAACGATCCGGTCAGGCGAACCGGTCAGGCGCGGTTGGCTTCCGCCTCGCGCACCGCGATCTCGGCCATCGCCACGGCGGCCTCGCGCGTGGCGGCTGCCGCGATGAAGCGGCCATTGTGGCAGAAAAGCGCGCCGGGAACGCCCGAGGCGGCTTCCAGAGCCTCGCCCGAAAGACCCGCCCAAGATGCGGGAAGATCGGCGCGCAGCTCGAACCCGTCTTCGGATTTGCGGATGCCGCCGATGCCCCAATCCTTGCCGCGCGGGTTGATGACGAACCAGAGGTGATCGGCCCCGGCCTTCACCACCGTCGGACGGAAGGGCATGCCCATGGGCAGCTCGAGAATGCGGCTCTCGCCCGCGCGGGCGATCGCGTCGAACACCATGCCCTCGGCGCGGAGTTTCGCCGCGCTGCGGGCAATGCGGGCCTCGACAAAGGCGCGGGCAATGGTCAGCGCCGTCTGAAACGCGCGATCCTCGGATCCCGGATCGGTGTCGTCAAAAACCGGCTTCAGCGTTTCCATCAGGCTCGGGAGCACCATGCCGGTCAGCAAGGGCCCCGCGCTGGCCGGGCTGAGCGCGCCGTTGTCGACGAGGTCAATCGGCAGCACGAAACCCGCATCAAACGAGGCATGAACCGTTTCGATATGATCCGCCGGAACGCCAGAGGCCGCCAGATAATCGCGGCCAAAGTGGCGCCAGATCAGCCCGAAGGAGCTGAGCGGCTGGCCGTCATCGCGCAAAGGCGCGCCGCGCTGGTGGTGATCGAAGATCCCGGCCTCGGCATCATAGGCGCCGCCGACATCATAGATGACGCGATCCGCGGCGGGCGTGATCCATTCCGGCGACCGGCTGCGGACCAGCTGAGCATCCGGGAAAAGCCGGGTCAGGATCACGCTGGAAAAGAGCTCATCCGCGTGAAAGCCGCCGTTATGGGTGACGAGATAGGCAGGAGACATGGTGGACGGTCCTTGATGGTGATGGACCGGCCCTGCCCGTCCTCGGAAACGAAAAACGCCGGGATCGATCTCCGATCCCAGCAAATACAGTCACTTGCGAAAATTCGCCCCGGGTTCGGGCGAGACTCCCCCGATTGGTGTTGAACTTTCGCGCAATTTACGAAGCTCTGTAAATCGGGTGAAGGTTGATGCCAAGGGGACATTTTTTCTCAATAAAATCAGCGAAAGCCAAAACCATTTGAGGGGGGATATGGTGCAGTTTGGGGCAAGGTTCTCGTCAGCCAGTGCGGTCGGTCAGAATCAAAAACGCCCGCGAGGCCGTGGGCCTGCTTCTCTTTCGTCTGATCACCTTACTGCAGGTAGCCAGTACCTCAGAAGCCATCTTCGCCCTTCGAACATCACCCAATGCGGAGATTGGGAACCAAGCCATTCTTCGCCAACATCGCCCTATGGCGCATCGCGTTGCCAAAATCCCGGTTGCCCGTAACGAGGTGCGGTCGCCTGCCGCTTGTCGAGCGGCGATGTTTCGGTCTGCGCCCATGTCGAGGAGCGATGGCAAGGGACAAGCAGGTCACAGGCCACGCATGATTAGGGCCTTTGGCCGAATCCCGATGCTGGGACCGAGACGCGTCAAATGGTGGCCCAACTCGTCGCCCAGTTCGATCAGAGCTGGACCCCTAGTCGCGCCAACACAGCGGTCGGGGGCCTGTCGGAGCAGAACTTCTCCACCGGTGCCGGGCCGAAATTCGCATTTATCGAGCAATGGCGGCAATGCGGGAGCGGTCCGGCCTTGGTTGAGATCACGGTCGAGCATTATAATTCGTCATCCAGCGACAGCTCCACGCCGCCCGCCGCTGTGAGCGCGCCCCTGCCTGAAGATACCCCAGACCGGTTCCTGATTTATGCAGGCGTCGGGCCAGCGACCTCGGAGCTTGCCGATAAGCTCGGCGAGATTGTCGCGTCGCGACGACGGGCGGAAGAGCTGGATCCGACCTACCCAGCGGCTACCGGCGCGGATATGGCTGAACGATCCGGGCTGGCGGCCTGCGGGATGGAATGGCGGCTTTAGGCAGTCGCCCGGCACTGCCGCAGTCGTCTCGAGTCCGCGCGGCTCCCCGAAGCGGAACCGGAACTACAGCCGCTTTGGTCCTGCGCGGGTGAAGCAGCGGAAATGGCGCCAGATCTCCTCAAAAGAGGCGTGCGATCATTCAGAGATGCCCGGCTCGCTTTACCACAATCCGCCGCTCCTTTCGGTGCCCGTGAACTGTAAGCGGGTCAGGCGGCGGTCTTCGGTCGGCCCGATCCGCTACGGCGCTGGCTCGCCCAGCTCCTCGGCAACCTGCCCTTGAGCAGCCAGCGATGTTTCCAGCCCGCCGATATCGAGCCGCTCGGGCAGATGCGCGATCTTGGCAGCGTCGCGGATCGTATAGGTCTGCAAGCTGGGCAGCTTCGTGCGATCGCCGTCTGCCACCTCGATCTCGGACGGAAGCGGATCGGGTGACCGAGAGGAACGTCTGGATCGTCGGTCATCCGCACCCCTCACCGCTCTGATCTGAGCATCCAGCCCGCCGATCGGTCGCAGTTTAAGACGAATTCGCGCGCGCAAAGAGAGGTGGCCTCGCAGTGGCGCGGACCCTCGCCCTACGGGTCGAACGGCGCCGCCGGGCGCGGCTTTGCTTGCCCGAACGGCGTGGGATAGCGCGCCGCCGGAAGGCAAAACCCTCGACGAGATCAACAGGCCGCTTCAGCCGTCTTTTTTTTTCGCAGAAAGCAGAATCCGACACGGCACGGCGGATTTTGATTGGACAAAACACAACTTTAGGAAGAAATTAACCTTAAATGATACCGGTTTGGTACCCGTTTGATTCGGCTTTTTCGCTACTTTCAGCTGATAGACGCGCCATGGCCCATCTGCGGGCCAGCGCCTCTGTCCGCGCGCTTTTTATCTCGTTCCTCCCACTGCTGAGTACATCATGCCCATCCTGAACGACCTGACGCGCCTTTTCGATGAAACGCCCGGACCCTCCGGTGTGCCACAACAAGGACAAACCTACATGCCCCGAAACGGGGTCAACACCGGCACAACCTTTGGCAAGATGCGGGACGGAACACAGATCGACCTTGCAGATCCAACCAAGATCACAGCCGGGGACACGCTTCATTGGGGTGGGAAAGCTTATGAAGTCACCCAGCTTTTCCAAGCGAATATTCATTGGGAATCAGTGAATACCGGCCTTTCGGCAACAAGCTCCCAACACTTCATTATTCAAGTGGCGGATCCCGCAGATCCTTCAAAGACGATGATGTTCTGGCTTCCGCAAGACAACACCCTCCCAACCAATGTCGACCTCGATTTTCTGCCACCACAGGTCAGAATGCAGGGCACGGCCGCCTCGATCCATTTCAATTCGTTAACGCCGATCACCGAGATCAACTGGATCGACGTTGATGGCAACGACAATATCGACGCGATTTGCTTCTCGGCGGATGCGCTGATCGAGACGCAATCGGGGCTGGTCGCGGCGGGCGATCTGACTTTGGGCGATCTGGTCTGGACGAGGGATGCCGGGTGCCAGCCGATCCGCTGGATCGGGAAGCGCGCGCTTTCCGCCGAGGAGCTCGCCCATGCCCCCCATCTCTGCCCGATCCGCATTCGCGCCGGTGCCTTGGGGGCGAACACCCCGCAAACCGATCTCGTCGTCTCGCCGCAGCACCGGATGCTCATCCGCTCGAAGATCGCGCTGCGCATGTTCGGCGCGCAAGAGGTTCTGATCGCCGCGCAGCAATTGCTGGGTATCGAGGGGGTCGAAGAAGCCACCGATCTCGCGGGCGTGACCTATGTCCATATCCTGCTCGACAGCCATCAGATCATCCATGCCAATGGCGCCGAGGCGGAATCGCTGTTCACCGGCGAACAGGCTTTGCGCAGCGTTGGCCCGGCGGCAATGGACGAGATCCTGGCGCTCTTCCCCGAGCTCGCCGAAACCGGCTTCCTGCCCGCGCCGGCGCGCCCGCTGATCCCAGGACGCGCCGCCCGCCATCTGGCAGAGCGCCACGCCCAGAACCTCAAACCGCTGTTCGAGGCCATCGCGTCTTAAGGCGACCCGCCCAAGAGGCGGGGGCCCGGCTTTCTCCGCCGGAAGGGTGCTGGACAACGCCGCCTAAAGGCAGAAATCCCAACGAGATCAAAGGGCAGCTTCGGCTGCCCTTTTTCGTGCCGAAAGCAAAATCCGACACGGCATGGCGGATTTATGTTGGACAAAAAACAACTTTAAGGAGAAATTAACCTCGAATGATGCCGCGTTGGTGACCATTTGATTCGGCTTTTTTGCCACTTTCGGCTGATAGATGCGCCACGCCCCCTCTGCGAGCCAACGCCTCTGTCCGCGCGCTTTTTATCTCGTTCCTCCGACTACTGAGTGCACCATGCCCATCCTGAACGACCTGACGCGCCTTTTCGATCACACGCCCGGAGCAACCGGCCTGCCGCAACCGGGGCAAACCTATCTGCCCGGCAACGGCCCCAACTCTGGCACCACCTTTGGCCAGATGCGGGACGGAACCCAGATCGACCTTGCCGATCCCAACCAGATCGCAGCCGGAGACACCCTACATTGGGGCGGAAAAGAATATGAGGTGACCCAGCTGTTCCAAGCCGAACTGACTTGGATAGGGGTGAACGGTGGCGTCGAAGTTAGGTTTAATCAAAACTTCATCATCCAAGTGGCTGATCCGGCTGATCCATCAAAGACCATGATGTTCTGGATCCCTCAAGATTACACCTTGCCGCAGAACGCCGTCGTCCCAGGCATCCCGCAAGCCGCCCTGCAAGGCACCGCTGGCTCTCTCGAGTTCATCAGCCTGACCCCCATCACTCAAATTGAATGGGTGCGGGTCCAATACAACGACGTTATCGACGCGGTCTGCTTCTCGACAGATGCGCTGATCGAGACGCAATCGGGGCTGGTCGCGGCAGGTGATCTGGCCGTTGGCGATCTGGTCTGGACCCGGGACGCCGGATGCCAACCGATCCGCTGGATCGGGAAACGCGCGCTTTCCGCCGAAGAGCTCGCGCATGCCCCCCATCTCTGCCCGATCCGCATTCGCGCCGGTGCTTTGGGGGCGAACACCCCGCAAACCGATCTCGTCGTCTCGCCGCAGCACCGGATGCTCATCCGCTCGAAAATCGCGCTGCGCATGTTTGGCGCGCAAGAGGTGCTGATCGCCGCGCAGCAATTGCTGGGTATCGAGGGGGTTGAAGAGGCCACCGATCTGGCCAGCGTGACCTATGTCCACATCTTGCTCGACAGCCATCAGATCATCCATGCCAATGGCGCCGAGGCGGAATCGCTGTTCACCGGCGAACAGGCCTTGCGCAGCGTTGGCCCGGCGGCAATGGACGAGATCTTGGCGCTCTTTCCCGAGCTCGCCGAAACCGGCTTCCTGCCCGCTCCGGCCCGCCCGCTGATCCCAGGACGCGCCGCCCGCCATCTGGCAGAGCGCCACGCCCAGAACCTCAAACCGCTGTTCGAGGCCACCGCGTCTTAAGGCGACCCGCCCATGATCCGCAGGATAGCCCCCTGAAGATCATGGGCGACCCGCATCTGAACGCGAATGACGCGCTGGACGCGGCTTTGTTTGCTTGTCCGGCGGCGGCAAAGCCGCCTAAAGGCAGAAATCACAACGAGATTAAAGGGCAGCTTCGGCTGTCTTTTTTCGTGCCGAAAGCGATCGCGTCGCGCCTCAAAAAGAAAAACGCTGGGATCGTTTCCCGACCCCAGCGAATTCAATTACTTGCAAAAACTATGCCCCGAATTCGGACAAAACGACCCCGATTGGGGACTAACTTTCGCCCGATTTACATACAGGCTGTAATTCGGGCGAAAGTTAGTGCCAAACGACGTATTTTATTCAATGAAATCAATGCCCACAAAAACTCTCAGAGGAAAGATAGGATCGAGTTCGGGGCAAAGTTGTTCCCGTCCTTGGCGGTTTGCCAGAATCAAAAAGCCCGCGATATCGCGGGCTTGATCGGTTTTTCTTTGGTTTTCGTGTCTCAGGCGGCCCGAATTTCCGTTGCCGCCTTCAAGCTTCGGACATCATCCAGACGCACCTTCAACGCGGCCAATCCTGAGAGTGACGGATCGCGCCATCCCTGGATCCGCCCTGTGAAAACTGCATCGACCAGGTCCGGGGTCATCATGCCGATGCGCTGACAGGCGACGGCAATCGAGACGAAATCGTCGCCAACATCCCCATCCAGGACATCAGCCCTCGAGACCTGATTCAGGAAGGCGTCGAGATGCCTTCTGGCAAAGACCAGCCGCCGAACGCTTCCTGCGCCAGCGGGTGGAAATAGCGGCATGATCATCCCTGCCCCGTAGAGCATCTGGACCTGCCGTATGCTTGCGCCAAGATGATTGGCGACCTCCTCATAAGGGATCGCATGCGCGACATCCTTCTGCAGCTCTTCAACCTCGCCGACAGGAAAGGTCAGCAGGCCGGTCTCGGCATCGCTCGCCCCTTCCGGAGCAAGGCCCAGTTTTGCCAAAAGCCGTGTCAAGCGCTTACGATGGATGCCAAGGGTTTCGCCAAGGCTGACAACCGAATGCAGGCGGCGCTCCGTGACCTCTTCGCCAAGCAGGCGCTCGCCCTTTGCCATCGGGATGTGGGAAAGGATACGGTCACGCAGCAGCGGTCGGATTGGCCCCGGATCGATCAGCTTCGCGCCCCCCTCGAGCCAGTCGTAAAGGCGGCCATAGACGGCAAGAGGGCCGGCCTGAACTGCCCGGGCCGAGGACCGGGCCTGGATTTCGTCAAGGGCTGCCATGACGCCGCCCTGCCCTTCGCGATAATAGGAAAACCCCCGCTCGACGGCATCCGACCTTTCCTGACGGGAGAGGCTTCGCAGACGGATCTGCTGGCCATGGCCAAGAACAGCGCCGATCATCTCCGAAGCTGCAACGACCTGTTCGATCGTGTGATCGGCCAGCCACGGATCATCCGCCGCACCCTCAAGCCGCGCCGAAAGCCAGGTCTGCCAATCCGGTGCAGAAAACGGCTCGGTCGTGTTCAGGGCCTCAAGGGCCGTTCTGCCTTCGATCACCTCGCGAAGGTCACAGACCTTCTCGCTGCCGGCAAGCTCCGCCAGCCGAACCCCATGAACTGCACATCCATCGACATGTTGAAAGCACCAGAGCAACCGATGCTTCCATGCCTCACGGGCGCCATCCTCCATAAGACATTGAGGGCAGAATTTGCGGACTTTGGTGGAGATGAAACCCGTGCTGATGTCCTCGCCCCTGAACCGGCCATATCGCGACAGAAGTTCTACGGTGCCACGAGACAGTTGCAACGGATCGGCGCCGACATCCGCGGCGAAGCTCTCGATGGCCTCGGGCTTGCCGGTCAGGAACCGGTCGCGGCCAAGATCAAGATCTTCGAGCAGGCGCCGGATCGTCATGCCAGTATGAACGAACGAGAGCCGGGCCGCATAGGACAGTGCCGTTTCGGAGGCTTCATAGGGCGAATTTGGCGAGATAACGGCCATCATGCCCAACCTGCGTCGACCAGAGACTTCTTGAGATCTGGCCAATGGATGTCGGCGAAAGGCCCGAGCCCATCATGCTCAGGGTGCTGCAGCTCCCATGTGCGGCGGGCGTGGTCCAGGGTCAGTTGGCTATCCTTGACGGTGAGCGCCCGTCGCAGGCTGTCCTTGATCAGGGCAAGGCTCAGGCCCAAGCCGTCGTGAGATGCAAAGATCAAGCGTTCCGCAAAATGCGGATCGCCAGGCGGCAGAAGCCCGATATTCTTGCAGCATGCGGTCACGAACCTTGCGATATTGACCGCATCTTCGCTGGCCGTCCCGACTGGCCGCAACCACTGCCATTTGAAGCGACGGTTGGTCTCCGGATCGGTCAGCAAACCCTCGCGCAGCTTAGGAATGCCCGAGACAATGACCGCAACGCCGCTTTCTTCCTGCATGAGATTTTTCAGGGTCTGAAGCGCACCAACCAGATCCCGGCCAGCGCCCCCACGCAAGAGGTGATGGGCTTCGTCGATCCAGAGCAACGAGATTTTGCAAAGGATCAAACGGTGGCGGACCATCTTCCAGAGCTCATGTGCTTTGGCCGAGCTCGCCACCTTTCCATATCCCGTTTTGGCCAGGATATCTGTGGCCAAGCTTTTGATCGTCGCCTCGGGCGGCACGTTAACCGCCAGGTAATTGCCGTCACTCTGAGGCGTTTGCTCGCGGAACCCCACCAGCTTTGCCAGGTTACGCCGGATCATCGCCGACTTTCCATCGCCGGAACTGCCGATCACTGCAAAACCATTGGTCTCGCCTGTCAGGGGATCACGGATGGGCTCAGGGACAATCTTGCCCTCCGCATCAACTTTCATGATCTCACGCAGGCCTTCCTCGAAAGCCTCGTCACGGGCGTTTCGCAGGTAGCGATCATCGAGCCAGGCCAAACGTGAGGGGAGGTCCGTGAGGTCGGCCGAGGTCAACGCGGAAGAGGTTCGTTCTTTCAAAAGCATGGGATCAATCCATCAAATCATCAGTGTCGTCATCGCCCGGAACTTCCGGGTGACGGGGCGCGGAATTGTCAGCGTTGGGCTGAGAAACCGGCGGCGTCGATGATATCTCGCCTTGTGGCGGAATCTCTGTCTCAACCTCATCGGCGAAGAGATCACGAGGCTCGGCGCTGTTCATCCGCCGTGACGCCGTGTCCAGGTAGCGACGATGCCGCTCCTCTTCGAGGCGCAACTCATGCGCCGTCATGATGGTTGGCAGCAGGTTTGAGAGTTGCTTTCGCCGATAGGACTCGACATCCAGCGCATATTTGGCCCGGTTCGCAATCGCTTCATGCTCTCGATTGCGCTCGCGGCGGCTCATCAGCCATGCCGTGTGGTCAATATGCGTTTTGCCAATCCATTTGGGATCGGTGACCGGGACCGTCAGCCAACGATCCGGGCCGACTTTCACCTCAATGGCGCTGATATCACCCGGCCACCACGCGATTTCCGCTTCGCGCAGATTCAGCGCATGCAGTTCGTCGGACATGTAGTCGAGATGGAAAACCCGGAAGCCAGATTTCTGGTACTTCCGCTTGTCCTTGATTCCGAAGACGTGGCGCATCTCGCGACGCGACATCTCTGCGGGCCGCAAGTTGGCCGTCGCCTCCATCCAGGCCTCATAAGGGGACATGCCATTCAGTCCGCGATGCGGCTCCAAATGATAGATGTCGACGATCCAGCGCGTGAGAAACCCGAGAAGATCTTCCAGCGTGACGGATGCGCGGTCGATGTGATTATTTTCACCGCGTTGCACCACGTCGGAAAAGGTGCGTCCGGAAAATCGCTGCAGCAGTTTGGAATGAATGGTGCGAAACAGCCGCTCAATGAAGCCCCGGAGCCAGGGTTTACCCGCAGGCGCACCGAAATTGGTGATCCCTGCCGCCGCCAATAGATCATAGGTCTCGTCGGCGACATAGGCCGCTCCCCGATCCATCGCGATCAGCCCCGGCCGCCCATACATCGGCCAGTCCATCTCGGCGATGCCATCGGTGATCGGCGTTTTCTCGGTGTAAATCATCTCCACGGTGTCGCGCATCAATCGCGCTGAGGCCTCTTTGCCGAGCTTGATCCCGACGATGCAGCGAGTGTGGACATCAATGGCCGCGGACAGCACGACCCGCTTCGCCGATCCATCCAGACCGAGGGCGCGTACGATGTCGTCGCTCAAAAGCTCGAGGATACCGGTTTTCCGAAACAGCACCATCAGATCCATGGTATATTCGTCAATCTCGACCCTCTCCAGGGCGCGGGTGGTCTCGATACCGATTCCAACCCCATGCATGTCGCGATAAGCGATTTTGAGACCACGGGTGCGGATCGCGTGATCGAGCGGGGCAATTTCGTTGATCGCGCTCCAAATCGCGTCATAGCCGGGAACTTCGAGGATGCGATCATCCCCGGTTCCAGGGACGACTCCTTGATTATGGACATCGAATGCCGTCTGGACGCTGTCGACAATGCTGCTGATGCTCGGACGCTCCAGATCAAGTCGCATCTCGATGACCGACCACATGAAAGCGCGCTCTTCGTCGAGCATCCGCGTGCCGCGGCGGCCCGAGGCCCGAAGATTGTCGAAAAGCGCGTCATCGCCGCCCCGCTTCCAGGCAAGGTACCAGCGCCGAATGATGGCCGCCGACTTCGGCGATGCCTTCAGGCGCACCCATTCGACCGATGCGCCGCCCCGCTTTGCCGCGTAACCGTTTTTCTGCATCTGCGTGTGAAGATCGCGCGTTTCACCGGCGGCGAGGATCTCGTCCGCACAGCGTTCGAACTCGGTCCGGCTCGGGCGCATCGCACCGGATGAAACCAGAGCATCTGAAGCCAGCACATAGGACTTTCGCCATTCCATCCGTCGGATTTCCTCGGGGGAGCGATCAAACCGGCTCGGACGACCAACAGCATTCGCACTTCCCGGACGGCGTGTCACCGCCAGCCGCCCTTCCCGATCGGCTCGGGCGGCATCCTCATGGGTCAGTGCAGAAGAACGCGCCGCGTGGACCTCGCCAGTTTCCAAGTCGAAGAACTCTTTCCAGGCGATGAGAGATGCCTCCGGCCTCACCTCGAAAACGGTACCGCAGCGGCCATTGAAAATGAGCTCGGCCTCGCATTCCAACAAATGGTGCGTCGCCCGGGGCATGGGCATGCGTTCGAACATGGTCATTGCACCTGCCCCCGTTCCGCTGGCCAAACGACCGTGTCAAAGGTGATGCGTTGGCGGCGGTCGAATTGCAGAGCTTGTTGGGTGAGAGCGCGGAGCACCGCCGCGAAACCGCGATCGCCGAGACCGGTCTGCCGGACGATGTCGGAAATCCGGCATGCCTCCATCATCGTTGGCAGAAAGCTCGCGAGGACGGCATCGCTCTCGGGATCCGGAAACCGCACCTCATGCATGAATTCGGCATTCGCGAGTTCAATCCGGTTGATGTTTTCTTCGGTGACGAGGCAAACACTGTCGACCAGTTTTCCTCTGGCGGCGACCGCCACTGCTCTCACCTGGGCGCGGAATTCTGGAGTTACGCGACACGACGGCTTTACGATAAGGCCAACACGATGACCCCCACGTTTGGTCACTCGAAAGTCGATGTAGTGCAGTGGATTCTGCTTGCCGACCGGCAGACTCGGCAGAAAATATCTGACGCCTTCCAGCTGCTCTTCAACGTCGATCACATCAGGTCGGTAGATCGCGCAGATCGCGACCTTGTATTCGAGATGGCTTGCATAGCCGAGGCATTGGCCGTTGCCGGGGCCGAAGACGAGCTGTCCGACTGCATGGCGATCGGCCTTGCGCGGTATGGCCCGCTTGGCACGGCTTCGCGCCGGCGCCGCCCATTGATAGGTGTTCATTCCTTCAAGCATGTGAAGGCTCCTTCAGACATGAGAATTGCGGTCCCAGAAGCGGCGATCTGGGGTGATTTTTCTGATGAGCCGGAGGAATCTCTTGCGCTTTTTCGGATTGCGCGTAACTTGAGCTATGCAAATGGGTTGAGATTCATCTCGACTCGACCTTTGCCCGGTCCCTGTGGATCGGGCTTTTCTTTGGACGGCTGCATTTTACGTCATCATGCGAGGCTCCTTCTTCAGTTGCCTCATTGTGACTCGGGCGAGAGAAACTGCAGATAGCCTAAATTTGGTTATCCACATAAATGCGATGGCCGCATATTTTTTATTTTAAATCAGATGCTTGTGAAGTCATGCAGACCCCGCCGGGGGACTTTCTGGATCGTTGCGCGAAAAGTTCGATCAAAGAGTGTTGGGTTCGGAGCCCGCCTCCGGTCTGCTCGTCAGTTAAGCATCGGGGCCGTTTCGAGGATTTCGGCCAGGTCGAGCATCCTGTTGATCATGCGCAGATTGACGGACTGACGAGCTCTTTCGCGCTCAATGATCACCTCGAGGATAGCTTCGATCGAAGGCGCTGAAAGGCTGCGTCGTTTACCCTGACGACGCGCGAAGCTGTGGAGGTCATCGCGCATCACCTGACCGACGGTCACCACCCT
The DNA here is from genome assembly GCF_000444995.1 of Paracoccus aminophilus JCM 7686. Lineage (NCBI taxonomy): Bacteria > Pseudomonadati > Pseudomonadota > Alphaproteobacteria > Rhodobacterales > Paracoccaceae > Paracoccus > Paracoccus aminophilus. The sequence continues at coordinate 2,369,185 of NC_022041.1, forward strand.
GCACCGGCTCAGGAAGGGCTCCGGCAGCGACGTCACTGTATTCGTGGTAAAAATCCAGCTGATCCAGCTCATATCAAACACCAGCTGGTAATATGGGCAACTCCATTGGGCAGCCGATAGAGGCTCGAGTAGCGGAAGAAGTGCATCGGTGATGCTCGGAACCGTGTCGCGCATCGAACTCGCACGTCCGGCTTTTTCAACTTCGTCGATGATGATAAAAGGATTGGCGATCCGCTCTTGCAGGATGAGGCTCAGGGGTCGCCCCGGTGTGGCGCTGCCCCATCCCTTCTGGACACCGCCGACGCTAAATCCCGCGGACTCTCCGGTGGCATCGATCGCGATGGAAGGCGCGCCAAGCAGTTCTGCAAGCCTGCGTGCCCAAAAAGATTTTCCGACGCCGGGCGGGCCATTCAGGATGACGGGCCGACAGCGAAACCCGATCTCCTTTCGCTTTTGCGAAAGCAGCATATCGCGCATGATCAATGTGCTCGCTGCTGACATCCAGGGCATTTCCGCATGAAGGGCAGCCCCGATCCGATGTGCCTCCTCCTCCCGCGGAGGCGGGATGACCTCGGCCCCCTCCCGCAGACGTAACAGAATGTCGCGGTCCGCATCCTTCATGCGGTAAAAAGGCGATGACTGCTCATGCCATCTGGCGATGCGCGTGGCCCGCCGGTGGATCTCGTGGGTCTGATCATAGGACAGCCGAAGATCAGGGTAGAATTTGTCAAAGCTGCGCTGATCAATGCTGCCGTCGATCGACCGTGGTATGGCCATGTCCGAGCGACGCGCCAGTCGGATCTTGGCGTTCCGGAGAAAACGGTCGGCGATTGCCTCCTGCGATCGCATTGGGTCGGGAAGCTGGCTTTGAATGAAGCGGATGGAAGGCATGGTTTCACCCTTCTCAATGCTGTAAAAACAAGAGGCGTCGTTGGCCCTCGCGCCGCCGCCTCATCGACTGTGACGCCTGGAGGGGCGCTGCCGAAGATCTGGTGCAAATGTCAGGAACTGATGAACGTTTTTGCTCAGTCCGGCCGCGATCAGCGATCTGCTGATCCGCAACCGTCCTGTTGACCGCAGGTCTGTTCGCGAACGAGAGCGACAAAATCCGCAATCAGCCGCTGAGCGATGTCCAGATCTCCGATCGGATAGGCGCCGGGAAACTCGAACATAAGGTCTAAATTCGCCGGGTGCATTTCGCTCAATTCCGCGGCGATGGCATCCCGCAGTCGAAAAAAGGGGCGTCCCAGCCGGTACCAACGGCTGCAACTCCTGGCCCAGCCTTCCTCGATATTCAGCGCCACCACCGGCGACGTAATGATATCGTCGCCGCCGAGAATGGGATGATCCCGGACCTGCCCCCACAGGCACGGCGCACCAAGATGATGCAAGACCGGCAGCCACAAATCGATCTCGGGCGCTCGTGCCAGTTCTTGGGCGGTTGGGCCGATTTCGACAGCCTTAATTGCCGCCCGCGCTTTCTGAAGATGCGAAAAGAAATCTTGAGACATCGATATTCTCCATCGCGAACCGGCACGATGGCAAAACCATCAGAGACCGGTAGGGTAAAAATTCAGCCTGTCGGATTGTTTTAGGGCTCCAACATATCTCAAACAGGACGGTGAGTCAAATTACCGTATATAATCAGATATTTAAGCGTTTTCGCACCTGTCATTATGGGCAGAGTCCAAGTATTGACGAGAACCATTTTCATTTGAATACAAGAGAGATACTGAGAGTTGCCTTACAGGCAGTCGGCTCGCAAGCGACCGGATTCTAAGGTTTTTCTCGAGCGGATGCCTTGTCGCTGAAATGGACACATAGAATACAAAAGCGCCCTAGATGAAGCGATGATTCGAAGGCGAACGAGCCGGACGAAAAGGGCAGCACTCGACGTAATCAGGCAAGGAGATGTCCACTATGCGGGACGAAGCGGCCATTCGCTGCACTTGCATCCTGACTGCTTCGATCCACCCGATGCGCAGTAAGCCGCTTTTGGCAGGCGGCCGAAGCGAGGTACTTCAAGCTGTCGCTGCAGCAGCACGCGCCGAGCTCGACGAGCACAACGGCACTGCCGTTTCCATTGACAAGCCTAAAGCGGCATCAGGCAGTGGGGTATAGGATCATGCAGTGCGCCGATCATGCCCCTGCAGCAGCCACCTTTACCGAAAACAACCCAATTACGGCGATGGCGGCCCGCTTGAACCGGCTTGCGCTGGTAGCGGCCAGAAAGATCACGATCCGCTTCAGCGCCGACGCTTCCTCAATGACCGCTGAGCACCAGCGTCTTGACCGGCAGGGCCACAGCTTGGATCCGCAGAAGCATTGCATGAACCATAGCTGTCGCATCGACCGCGTGAAGGAAAATCGCTTGGCCGGGGCCTGTGTTCGGGTCGCTTAGACGATCATGGTTATTAGTATAGGCATTGGCAATGCAACTGCTGCCGCGCGGAATATCGGCGATCTGACCGGCATAAAGTGGCTCGAGCGTGGCCGTGATCGTTCCCGGCTTTGCCAATTGCTGGGCATCCACCAGCTGATCTGATGCGCGCACTTGCCCCGAGGCAATGACATCTTGCACCTCGGTCAAGACCATCGGGATGATTTGATAGGGTTTAGAGGCACATGTGACCTCAGCAATCATACCAGGTTTCAGGACTTGCGCCTCGACTTGATTGAAGCCCACCACCAGCGTCTCATCGCCCGCATCGTCGGGAACAAGGATCCCGGCAGGACGCATCAATGGGTTGATCACCTCGCCCGGGCGCAACGTGAATTGCTGCAGAGTCCCCGCGACACCTGCATATACCGTGGTGCGATCCACCGCGACCTGCGCTTCGCGGATCTTGGCCTTTGCGCTTTCCAGTTCGGCGGGTAGAAGCGATCCAAGCTTTGTTTGCAATGTGCGCTTACTGGCCAGCGCGGCATCCAACTCGCCCACCCGGGCATCTACGACCGCTTGCAGCCGGTTCAGTTCGGTGCGCGTAGTGGTCGAGGCGTTACGGTTGCGCAGTTCCTGATAGGTCTGCAAATCGTCCCACGCCAGATCATGTGCGGCCCGCGCCTGTGCGATACGCCCGTCGATCCCTTCAAGTTCGGTTTGCGACACCTTGGCCGAAGCCTCTAATTCGGCAAGGCTTTTTTCAGCCGTATCCAGAGCCGCAGCCTGCCGCGAGTCCTCCATCCTAAACAGCGCCTGCCCGGCTTCCACATGTTGAAAGCGCGTCACATAGACCTCTTCCACGCGACCGATCATCTCGGGTTGGATGGTGATGGTGCGAAACGCCTTGGTCACATTGGTCGTCGAGGGGTGATAATAAAAGATCATCGTGATCAAGCTGACGGTCAACAAGATGCAGGCCGTAATGCCCCACCTCAGCTCATACCAGACCGAGTAAAGATTAATCTCGTTGCCAAGGCGCTTGCCCTGAAAAAAGCGCCGAAAAAGATAGTCCGGAAAAATCGTGACCATCAAGCATAGAAGAAACTCAAGCATCGGCCTTCCTCTCGGTCTGATGATGGCTTGCTGCGACGGTGTCTCCCGCATCCTCGGGCAGATCATCGGTCATCTCGTCGGTTGTGTCGGCCGCCGGATCACCTGCAGCGGCACGCCGCGAGCGGCGGCGCTCGCGCCGGGCAGGTTGCACCGACAGTCGATGAAGCGATCTGGCCATGGAAGCTAGCGGCGAAAACAGGCTTGGCAAATCGATCATGGCCAATAATAGCGCCGCGATCCAAAATATCTGGTTATGCGTCAAAAGCGAGATTAGCCCCATAACTGCGACGATTTGGAACTGTGCAGGATGACGGCCATGCATCATCCTTTCGGGGAGCGAATGCAGCTTAAGGTAGAAAGCCCCGGTAAGTAGCACCGCCACCAGAAGAAAGATGATGACAAAATTGAACATCAGATCGGTCTGCCCCGGCGGGGTAATAAAGCTTGGTAGATGTTCAATCGCAACGGGATGTCTGGCAGGAAGATCTTCCATGGCTCTGCGATCTGAATAGCCCCGAGTTTCTTAGACGCCTTCGCGTCTCATCTTCTGCTGCCGTTCGAACTCGGCGGGCGACAGCATCCCGTTCCTCGCATGCTTGCGCTTTGGATTGTAGAACATCTCGATGTAATCGAACACGTCCTGCCTTGCGTCTTCGCGGGTCCGGTAGGTCCTGCGCCTGATCCGCTCGCGCTTGAGGAGGTTGAAGAAACTCTCGGCGACGGCGTTGTCGTGGCAGTTGCCGCGGCGGCTCATCGAATGCTCAAGATTGTGGGCGCTCAGGAACGCAGCCCAATCCATGCTGGTGAATTGGCTGCCCTGATCTGAATGAATCAGCACCTTTCCCTTCGGCTTGCGCCGCCAGACAGCCATGAGCAGGGCTTGCAAGACGACATCCGTTGTTTGCCTGCTTTGCATCGACCAACCAATCACGCGCCGGGAATAGAGGTCGATGACCACCGCGAGGTAGGCAAAGCCCTCCTGCGTCCGGATGTAGGTGATGTCGATCACCCACACCCTGTCTGGCGCATCGACGTCGAACTGCCGGTCGAGAGTATTGTCGACCACGACCGATGGCTTGCCACCATAGCTGCCAGGGCGGCGCTTATAGCCGATCTCCGCCTTGATCCCCGCAAGCTGGGCCAATCTGGCCACCCGGTTCGGACAGATGCTTTCGCCCTGCTCAACCAGATCGTCATGCAGCTTGCGGTATCCGTAGACTTTCCCACTCTCCGTCCAGGCGCTCCGCGGCAGTTCAGTCTGGCGCCTGTCTTCGTGAGCTCGCGCACTCATCGGAGCCTGTAGCCAGGCATAGAACCCGCTCGGCTGGATGCGCAGACACCGGCACATGGCCCGGACAGAAAACTGACCCCGATGCTCGGCCACGAACGCGTATCTCACTTTGCATCCCGAGCGAAATACGCGGTGGCTTTTTTTAGGATGTCGCGCTCCTCGGAAACCCGTGCCAGCTCCCGCTTCAACAGGCGGATCTCGGCATCCTTCTCGGTCTCACCTGATGCCGTCTTCGCGAACTTGCGCTTCCAGGCATAGAGCGAGTGCTTGCTCACCCCGAGCCGTTCAGAAACCTCGCTGACCGGGTAGCCCCGCTCCGTGATCTGAGCGACCGCATCGCGCTTGAAGTCGTCGCTGAAAATGGCTGTGCCCATCATGGCCTCCTTGCCTCAAAATTAGCAAAGAAGGCGTCCACGAAACATGGGGCTATTCAGAAGGAAAGCCCATCGCACGGCCTCCAGCCTGCAGGTGAAAAAGGGGGGCGTGGAAGGCTGATCGGGCGCACGAAAGGCGGCATGAATACAAAACTTCATGCCGTAGCCGATGCGCATGGCCGCCCGATCCACATGTTCGTCACCGCTGGTCCCGTCAGCGACTACACCGGAGCGCCTGCCATGCTGAGCAGCCTGCCGAAGGCGGAATGGATGCTGGCTGACCGCGGCTATGATGCTGACTGGTTCATAAATGCCTTGAAAGACAATGGGATAAAGGCATGCATCCCCGGCCGGAAGGGCAGGAAGAAAGCTATCAGGCACGACAAACGCCGCTACAAGCGCCGCAACCGTATCGAGATCATATTCGGCAGGCTCAGAGATTGGCGGCGGATTGCGACCAGATACGACAGGTGCCCTATCACCTTCCTCTCGGCCATCGCCCTTGCCGCAACCGTCCTCTTCTGGCTCTAAAGTTAATGAAGCTGGAGGCTCTGGCGGCTTCGCCCTCTAGCCAACCAAAACCGTGATTGGCGGTCAGAGCCGAGACTATATGAAAACGCAGTCAAGCATCACCATATCCCACAGTAGCGATTCAAAGGCTGGCCACCTCTCGGTAGTGGCCAGCGACACTTATTGATCTCGCATGTTAATTTCTGAGTGCGGGCAACAGGGCCTGCCCTTGCGAGATATGCTTTGTAGCGATTTCACGTCCTTGCTTTCCGGTTACGAAAGTTCTTGCTGGAACACCCTCGCCGGGATGAAGATCCGGAAACAGCGTCAAAATCTCGTCCATACAGCTGGTGGGTAGCATCTTCGCTGCCTGTTTACCCAAATATAAGGATTCAGTCGGAGCGCCTTCTGCAAACACCACCTCATGCTGATCCAGCATGAAGTGAAAATACTCCACCTGATTACAGTCATTCAATCTTTGAATGCCTGCTGACCCCACCAGATGAATAGCTGCAACAAGCACTTCATCCTGCGCGAATAAGCGCTGTACGATGCGGGACTTCACAAGCACCCGATGCTGCGGGGACACGACCAAATCGCGCAGTGGCAGGCCAGGACCAAGCGCACCAGCCTTAATTTCAATGGGCCGAAGCTTTGGACGGGCAGCAAGATCGACGCGATCAAGGGATCTCGATCCGATCCACACAATTGGTTTAAACCCGTGATCTGCCGTTCTTACCAAATCACCAACCTTTAAGCTTTCCACCGGAATCAGCCCTTGATCGGTTTCGATCAGCGTCCCTCGCGTAAAGCAGGGAAATTCGACATCGAAAATAGAAGGAGCAAAGCTTGTTGTATGATTGAAGGCAGAGAAAGAGGTCCCTATCGACACCGAAATAACCTGAATCGAGTGAACTTGGGTAATGCCAGCCCAGTTCGGAAGCTGAGCATTCAAGGGTCTAAAGAACATATCGCCGTTCGACATTTGAACAAGCAAAGCTCCTTGATCCTGAAATACATCAGGATTTATAGCGGTTTGAATCCGCATCGTGACGGCGATGGCACTCACGGCCGTCAAGTTGGTATGAGACATACCGTCAGCGGTATAGGAAAAATGTGAGGGTATGTGGGGAGGGTTGGCACTCGCTGCCCAGCTCGGGCTAAATCCATTCTGTGTTTGACCAGGAGAGAACTCATAAGCCCCTGTGATCGCCACGGCCTCCAATTGGCTGCTGCCACTGGCGGTATAGCCAACGACGGCCGTTTGCTGGGCTGGCGTACTGTCGGTAAGCGGGGTGTCGTCGATCATCGGGGCATTCCCCATCCAGATCCAGTTCACGGTCGATGTTGGCATGATTTGATTCTCACAGAGGTCGAAGCGCCCGAACTCATGGTTGTCAAAAATGCAGGAAAGCGCTAGTGCTCGTTCAGATTTACAACTTTTAGTTGCTAGTTTTCGCGCGTGAAAAAGATTCAGAATACAACTCTCGATTGATTCAGTTCCACGTCACATTTCGTGAACCTCTCGCTCTACCACCGCATTCACAACGCCTGCCCTTGCGTCGATCTCCGACGTCCCAGCGGTCACCGGGAGACGATCACCTTTGGACTTCATGTTGATTTTAAATAATAATAATAAGATCATCGACTGAGAGAGATCTGCCTAAGTCCCGCCATTGCATGACTGAAACCTCACAGAAAGCGAAATTTCAGCCCAGAATCTTCCCCGCCAAATCGAGCAAGGCAACTCTTAACCTGTCATTTTTGGCAAACAAAAAACGTAAGCGAAACTTCGCCTAGATCGTCACCCTCACAATGAACAAAATTGCGGAATATTTTTCCACACATTAGCGAATTAAGAGAGCAAAATATGTGTGAGAAGCATTGGTCCATAATATAGATCTCATAGTGGGCCGTAATATTCGCCGCTTTAGGCATGAATCGCTCATGACCCAGAAAGACCTAGGCGTCCTAGTCGGAGTTACGACTCAACAAATACAGAAATACGAAATGGGGCATGATCGCGTTTCAGCTTCACGGCTATGGGACATTTCCACAATTCTTAATATAAAAATTGAACTGTTCTTTGCTGAAAGCGATGCTTCGGAAACGACAGAAACTCACAATCAAGCAACGGACAGAGTCATCGAACTCGTCAAGCTATACCAAGCGATGCCAAAACATGTCGCCGCGACATTTCTTAAGATATTGAGGAATACCGCCGAGGCCGATGCTAGCGGGATTGAGGCACTGTCAAAAGCCATCGTTCCTCGCCTCCCAAGCTGAGGGCGCCCCCGAGATTACGAGGCGTGCCATCACTTGAGACAGCAATGTGCCCGTGCTCTGCACTGCATTAAATGTTTTAACCGCCAAATATCATTAAGAGAGCGGAATTGGCAACGCATCACTCATTACTTAATCTGCTAGTCTCAAAGACAAACATCAACCCCATCAAAGAGCTGACGATATAGATCGTTACTCTTTCAGCAGGTCGTGAGATAGCTGTACCGGATTTATTAACTTTCGACGAACCTCACATAAAAATGTCACATCCGCCTCATATCTCCGAGTGTCAGGCGTTCTGGAATTAATGAAATGCGCCTGGACTACGGAGCCGCTCCAACCTCCAATCTATAAAGAAAGGCTGGATCCCCGAACGACTAGCCAGCACGACGGACCTTGCCCACCGAGATTTCGCACTTCGGGTTAAATCTGGCTTAACTGAGCCCTCAATGAGGCCAGCCGCCTGGCCCGATAATCTCCGCCTTCGCAGCCTTCCTAAGGAGGGCCAGAAACGGGGGTTACCGCTTAGAACCTCCCCTCCTCTGGATCTGTTAAGAAAATTACCGATATCGACGTTGGGCTAGAACAGTGCGAATCCTCGCCAGTGACCTCCCTTTTTTAAACGCCTCCTGAGCCGTGAGTGAACCCACTCTCTCCGGGGATTTGATAAAGCGCTACGAGCCAAGGATCGAGGCAGAGCTAGATCCGACCTGCCAGCGGGCCCTGTTCACCCAGCAGGAAGGATAACAATTTCAACCCGCCGATTTTCTGCGCGGCCAGCCGGATTTGCGTTCGAAGCAATGGGACGCGCCGGCCCCTGACCAAGCGTTGTGATTCTGTGAGCGCTCACGCCGCCTGCAATCAGCGTGTTTGCGACACCCGCTGCGCGCCGCTCTGACAGGGTTTGATTATACGACAGAGAGCCCGTGCTATCGGTGTGCCCGATCACACGCACAACGCTTTGCGGAAAGCGCTGCAGATGGGCAGCAAGCCCGAAAAGATCCCGCTTCCCGTTGGGAGAGATGGTGAATGACGATGTGTCAAACAGGACAGAATCTGCGAAAACAACCGTCAGATTGGTGCCATCATTCGAAATCTGCACATTCGGATCATTGATGGATTGTCGCAGGGCTCGTTGCTGATCGGCAAGACTACCAACCACACTGCCAGCGGTGGCGCCGATGAGAGCTCCACGCGCCGCAACCCGGCTTGAGCCGCTTTTTGTGCCGCCGATTAGAGCCCCGGCAACACCACCTGCGATTGTGCCTTGAGTGGTGTGATTCGGTGCGGTCCGATCGAGCGGCGCACAAGCTGCAAGTGAGATTATCACTGTACTGATCGTCAATAAAGGAAGTGGTCTGGCCATTGCGGTTCCTTTCATCAAAGACGCGAGCCCATTCTCATCACACCAAGATTTGGCGTTGACCCTAGACTGGAAGATCGGCGGTGTTTGGATCGGCTTTCTCGCTCCGGCGTTTACGGATTTGCCACGCCAGCAATGCGATCGCAAAGCCCTCACTTATCAAGCTGATCCCGAGCAGCGTCCCAATCAGCCAGATCCCGGTCACCGGCATCCGGGACCAAAGATAGAGCGATAGCATCACGCCAACGATGCCGCTGAACAGAACCCAGATCCAGTTTGGAAGAGGCCGGATCGTGAGGGCGAAGACAATCTTTGAAATACCCTCGACCATGAAAAGAACGATCAGCAACAGCGACAAGGTCAGCATGCTTTCGACCGGGCTTCGCAAGAACATCAGGCCGACCATCACAAAGAGCGCGCCAGAGATCAGTTGCAGCAGGAAGTTCGGCGCCGACCGTGATCCGATCACGCCGAAGGCCTGCACGATCCCCGTGCCGATCAGGAGCCAGCCTAAAAAACGCACCATCGCAAAGGATGAGAGTGCTGGAAAAAGGATGGCAAAAATACCTGCAACAACCATCAGGCACCCCTGCAGCAAATACCAGAACGAGTATTTCTGGATCGTCTCGCGCATGGACTGCCGTAAGATCTGCGAGGCAGTTTCGACGGAATAGGACATGAAATCAAACCCCTGTTTGTTGGATTCTTGCGGTGTTGGAGCGCCCGTCGCGCGCCCCTCCGAAGGGCTCGGCGGGAATATCTTCACCCTTGCGGAGGCCGGGCAGGCGGGCCGCGGGCAGAAGGGCGATAAGCGACAGTGCGGCCATGATCATCAGTCCAAACTTCAAGGCGCGCAGCCGACCGTCGGTGTTGATCTCAAGAGCTGCCGCCACTTGATCCGCAGGCGCGCCTGTAGAGATCAGAAAGTCCTGCAACCGATCATTCCCGACGAAATTGATGCTGCTCAGATCGAGCTGTGGCAAAGCGTCCGGGGGTAGGATTGGATGGGCTGCAAGATTGCCGAGGACCAACACGCTGAGCAGCCCAACCATCATAGCCCCGGCAACCGAGGTTCCGACCGCCGCAGCGAGGTTGTTTGTCGTTCCGCGCAAGGATCCGACATCGCCCGCCAACTCTTTCGGAGAGGAGGTGACCAGCACATTGAACAGCAAGGTGACCAACGCGCCCTGCCCGATCCCGAAGACCACCAACCCAAACAGGACGGGAACCGCGCTCCAATCATTGCGCACAACCCACGACAACCACATCAACGCGACGGCGCACAGAACAAAGCTGCCCTGCCCGATTTGGCGCGGCGTAAATCGGTCGTAAAACCGGATGATGAGCATCGCGGCGAAGAAGACGGTCAGGTTGAACGGCATCATGGCAATCGCCGTCGCCAGTGGCGTGTTACCCTGCACAATCTGAATGTAGAGCGGCACGGAAAAGTTTAGCGCGGCCTCCAACGCCACGACAACGAACATGCAGTAAACGGCAGCGCGTTCTTGTGGCGAGGCAATTATCTCGAGCGGAAGAAGCGGAGTGCCGCCATTTCGGGTAATCCGCGCCGTCCAGGTGAAGAATGCTTTTCCTAATCCTGCTCCGAAGATCAACATCACCAGCGCAGGCGACATGCCCAGCAGGCTGAAAGGAGCGTTACTCGTCGCAAGAATGAGCCCCCATGCATTGAGATTGTTAAAACCAAAGCTGAGAAGAATAATCGAGCCGGCGGCTAAGATAACACTCGGAATATCGATTTTGACCTCGGCCCGCCCGGGAACGGATTTCAGCTTGAAGCTCAGAAAATAGACCGCCGCCGAGGCGACGACCAAAATGCCAAATGCCGGGCGCCAGCCGATATAGGTTCCAAGAACACCGCCTATGACAAAGGCCAAAACACCCGCGGCAGCCCGCGCAGATCCCAAAGCGCCAATCGCCGTCGCCTGCTGCTTTCCGTGGTAGTTTTCCGCAATAAGTGCGACCAGCGAGGGCACGATCACGGCGGCAGAGGCACCGCACAAGAACTGCGCCGTTATCATGATCGTTGCATTGGGACTAAAGGTCATCAAAGTTTGTGAAATGCAAAAACCAATGATCGCCAAGCGGAAGATTTTAACGACGCCGAAACGCTGTATCAGTTTTGCGCCTAGCATAACGAACCCAGCAACCAACATCGAATAGGCGACGATTCCCGTGGCGATTGTCGTCGGAGGAACATTGAAGCTTTTGATCATCCCTCCCATTGCGACTGGCAAAGAAGCGACGTTGAACGACATGATCATTTGACCAAGTCCGATCGCGGTCATCGGCAGCCAAGATTGTCTTTCGTGAGGCACGAGATCCGCTTCGAGGCGTTGGCTCATCTGCTGTTTCCTGTCTGGTCTATGTCACAATCTGCAAGGAGAACGCTTCGCGCCGGAAACGCTGACGATTACTGCTCTGGCCGCGATGCAAAAAGACCCATACCAAGCTTCTGCGAAAGATACTTCACAGCAAGCTGGCCTTTGACGCTGTTTCCCGCCGCATCCAATCGCGGCCCAAAAGTCCCAATCGCGCCTTTACCCGGCGCCACAGCGACAATTCCACCACCAATTCCACTTTTTCCAGGAAGACCAACCTCATAGAGCCAATCTCCAGAGGTCTCATACATTCCGGCCGTCGCCATTACGGCGAGAGTATAGTGACATATGCTTGCCGGAATCACGCGCGCTCTGGTGATCGGATTAACGCCACCATCCGCGAGAGTTGCTCCCATGACAGCCAAATCGAAAGCAGAGACATCCAGAGCGCACTGCCGTGTATAAAGGTCGACGGCGTCGATAGGGTCGCAATAAATGCAATCTCGAGACCTCAACATATTTGCGATCGCGCGGTTGCGATAGTTCGTTTCCTGCGCCGAACGATAAATCGCAGAATTCACCTGAAGATCGCGCCCTGCAAACCGCGACATTCCCTCGTGAATAAAGCTCCATTTCCGAGCTGGGTTGTCCCCGGGGACGAGGCTCGTTGTGGCAATAGCTCCAGAATTTACCATCGGGTTCGTTCGGCCATCGCGACTCGCCTCAACTCCGGTGAGCGAGTTGAACGGCAAACCGGTGCTATTGGCTCCAATGAGATTCAGGGCTTGTCTGTGCCCCAGATGCGCGCAGACAAGCGCAAAGAGAAAAGGCTTCGAAACGCTCATGATCGAAAAATGATCATCCGCGTTACCGCATTTTATTGAATCACCGTTTACGCCGCAAACCGAAATTCCGAAAAGATCGGGATCTACTGCCGCGAGAGCGGGATAGACGTTTGAGATGTCTCCATCGCGATCGCTCGCGAAACGTAAATAGGCATCCTTTACCAAATCATGAATCTGATCCTTGAAAGGAAGATGTCCAGTTGAAATAAAAGAGTGATCATCTGAGAGTGTCAGGTCTTCAAGCTTCATCAGCGTCACCCATGTAAGGTGCCAAGAGCTATAGAAACCAATCAACAACAGGAGAAGCGACGGCGATCGCGCCATCAACGGCGCCACACCTCCGGCGAGTGTCGCCAGAGTCGGCTAGTGCGTTAGGCGCAAAAGTGGAAATACAACGCTCGCCCACAATCCACAGTAATATATGAAATTTTGAAAAGCAAACTTGATTTTGATGCGGGCTGCGAGCCTGAAATTTCGGAAGAATCCGTAAGATTGACGGAGTAAAGACAAATTGCTCTGAAATCGGGCAGGCCTTCTTGCGCAGGTGATGCCGAGACCATCAATCCTGCCTTCGGCTTCCCAGTCTTGCGCCGTCAATAAGAGGATCGTGGCCGCGGCCTGCGCGATCACGTCCACGGAGTCGCGCGAATGGGTTTTGCTATCGCTCGGCTGCCCAGGATGGCATGACTGACGAGCTCTTTCTTTCCGTCGAGAAAGATAGAACTCGCATGATCATACTAATCGTGCTGGATCAAGTAGTTGGCCACCGCCATGTACGCGGGCAGAGATGTCGGATCGATCTCACCATTCGACGCGGTCGGGAATGAGGCGAAGCGCACGAGGACCATCCCGGCGACCGGATCGATATAGATCGTCTGCCCATGCACGCCACGCGCCGCGTAAGCGCCATGCGCGTTGTTGAAACTCCACCATTGGCTCTTATAGCTGCCGTTCGGGATCGTCGGGTAACCGCCGAACTTGCTCTGATCGCCACCCGCAGCAATCTTTTCGACCACCTCGCTGGGAAACAAGCGCCGGCCATTCAGCTCGCCCTTGTCGAGCATGAGCTGTCCAAGCCGCGCCAAATCTCGCAAGCCAAGGCTAAGCCCGCCGCCCGCGAAGGGCACCCCTTTGCCGTCCACAGTCTGATAGGCGTCCTGTTCGGCCCCCATCGGCTGCCAGAGACGCTCGGAGGCAAGTGCGGCGACAGACTTTTGCGAAACCCGGCTGATGATCCAGCCGAGCATGTCAGAGTTTACCGTTTTATAATGGAAGGCTTCGCCATGGCTGCCCTCGGGTTGAACCTGTGCGAGATATTCCCAATACCCGTCTGGGCCAAGGTAGCCTTCAGGCTTCGGGAGCGGACTGGCAGCGGCCGAATATGTCCAGATGTCTGCGTTCGGACTTGCATAATCCTCGGAGAACTTGATCCCTGTGGTCATATCCATGACCTGCCTGACGGTCGCGCTTCCGAAAGCGCCCGCTTTGACCTCTGGAATGATTTCGGCGACGTGCACCCTATCGTCCAGCTTCCCCTCGGCGACGAGGATCTCGGCCAGAAGTCCGGTAACCGATTTGGTCATCGACATGGCCGCATGCTGCCCGGTCTCATCAAGGCATCCGAAATAGCGTTCGTAGACGACTTTGCCTTTGTGCAGGATCAAAATACCGTCCGTATAATTGGCGTAGAGCGACGCCTCCCAGCTCATTTCGGCTCCGCCGCCCAGAGGTGTGAAGGTCAGAGAATCGATCTCGTTGCGCAGATCCGCGAAAGTTGCCGGTTCGGGATATGAGAGCGGGATTGGCGCACCGAGGCCTCGGCTGATCTGCTTTGTCGGCAGGAATTCTCGCAGATGGCAAACCGACCACCGCAGCTTTGGAAAGCTGAAGTAAACCGAGTCGGGTTGCGTTATGATCTTGTCTGGCGCGGGCGGAAAGCCCTGCATCCAACCCATGACACGCGGGTCGGAAGCCTGCGCCGAGAGCGGGGTTGTGTCAGCCAAAGCGGGACCTCCGATCAATGCCAGAAGCAAGCTTGCGGTCAGAAACTTTGCGCGAACCGATGGTGTCGCCAAGCTGGATCCTTCCCAACGGGTGAAGCACAGGTCATCACCCTGACTGTGGGCGAAATGGACCCGATGCGTCAATGGCGGCAATCGAGGCGAGACCACCCGCCGACAAGGCCGATCTTGCCCGCGAGGTTCTGCGCTGCGGTTGACCGAAGCCAGAAGCGCCTGTGTCCGCGTGGCGAGGCTAAAGCGGCGGGCAGTGCGGCGGGTCATCAGCTTTTATGGGGCGGCCCAGAAACAATCTCTCTCTGAACAGCTCCTACCGGATCGCCCGCCAGACTGCGCGCGTCCGGTCTATTCGCCCAAGGGTTGCGTGTCGGACAGAGTCGCTGCAAGCTTGCGGCAGAGCGGGGAATCCAATTGCGCCATCAAGCGTCCATCGCCCGACAGCCGTGACCTCTTCCGCGTCGAGATGCCTCAGACAGGAGACTGAACATGAGCCCCAAGACCTCCAAACCCTTCCACGTCGAGAACGACACGACCGCCGGATATTGGTCAAATCGACCAGAAAATACCCTGCCTGTGCCCGATATGATGGGCGCTTATATGCGCAACCACCCCTATCCCGGCAACCAGGTCGAGGGTCGCAAGGCCTGGATCATTGGCAGCGGTATCGCCGGGCTGGCAGCGGCGTTCTACCTGATCCGTGATGGCGGGATGAAAGGGCAAGACATCACCATTCTGGATGCGCTGGATGTCACGGGCGGCTCGCTCGACGGGGCTGGCAATCCCGAGGATGGCTATATCATCCGCGGCGGCCGCGAGATGAACTTTAATTACGACAACCTTTGGGACATGTTCCAGGACGTGCAGGCGCTGGAGCTGCCCGAGGGCTACAGCGTGCTCGACGAGTATCGCCAACTGAACGATGCCGATCCCAACTGGTCAAAGTCTCGGCTGATGCACAATCAGGGCGAGATTCGCGATTTCTCAACCTTCGGCCTGACCAAGCCGCAGCAATGGGAGCTGATCCGCCTGCTCTTGAAGCGCAAAGAGGATCTCGATGATCTGACCATCGAGGATTATTTCAGCCCCGGCTTCCTGCAGTCGAACTTTTGGTTCCTGTGGCGCTCGATGTTCGCCTTTGAGAACTGGCAGAGCTTGCTGGAGATGAAGCTTTATACCCACCGCTTTCTCGATTCCATCGACGGGTTTGCGGATATGTCCTGCCTCGTTTTCCCGAAGTATAATCAGCATGATACCTTCGTTAAGCCGCTGGTCGACCACCTAAAGAAGCTCGGCGTTCAGGTCCAGTTCGCGACCCGTGTCTCTGATTTGGAAATGACCGAAGACGCAGGCAAGCGCAGTGTGACGGGCATTCTGGCCAGCGTGAACGGTCAGGAACACCGCATCCCAGTCGATGAAAAGGATGTGGTCTTTGCGCTGACCGGCTCGATGACCGAGGGCACCGCCTATGGCGATATGGATCATGCCCCCGTGATGGAGCGCGGGCGCTCGGATCCGGGACCAGACAGTGATTGGGCTTTGTGGCAAAACCTCGCCGCGAAATCGCCGATCTTTGGCAATCCCAAGAAGTTCTATGGCGATATCGACAAGTCGATGTGGGAATCCGGCACGCTGACGTGCAAGCCCTCGCCCCTGACTGACCGGCTGACAGAGCTGTCGGTCAACGACCCCTATTCCGGCAAGACCGTGACCGGCGGCATCATTACCTTCACCGACTCGAATTGGGTGATGAGCGTGACCTGTAACCGCCAGCCGCATTTCCTCGGCCAGCCCAAGGATGTTCTGGTGCTCTGGGTCTATGCGCTGCTGATGGACAAGGATGGCAACAAGGTCAAAAAGCCCATGCCCGCCTGCACCGGGCGCGAGATTTTGGCCGAGCTGTGCCATCATTTGGGCATTCCCGACGATCAATTCGAGGCCGTCGCCGCGAAGACCAAGGTACGGTTGGCGTTGATGCCCTATATTACCTCGATGTTCATGCCGCGTGCCAAAGGTGACCGTCCCCATGTCGTGCCCGAGGGCTGCACGAACCTCGCGCTGATGGGCCAGTTCGTCGAGACGGCGAATGATATCGTCTTCACCATGGATAGCTCGATCCGCACGGCGCGCATTGGCGTCTATACGCTGTTGGGGCTGCGCAAGCAGGTGCCCGATATCAGCCCGGTGCAATATGATATCCGCACCTTGATCAAGGCCGCCCGCACGGTGAACAACAACCAGCCCTTCCCGGGTGAACGCCTGCTGCATCGTCTCTTGGGAAAGACCTACTATGCCCATATCCTGCCGCCGCTGCCCGATCGCACCCAAACCACCCGCGACGCTGCCGAGACCGAACTGAAGGCGTTTCTCGGTACTGGCGGCACTGCTCTGGCGGCCGTGGGCGGTTGGCTGCAAAGGGTTCGCGAGGACCTCAAAGAGAGGACCCGCAAGTGAAACGACGGCACAGATATTAGCGTTCTCCCACCCGCCCTGCATCTGTTGTCGGGAGACAGTTTGACCGCAGGCGGCGTCGCTGTAGATAGGCGCTGCCCCTCTCCCCGTCTATTTGGGCATCATCGCTGACCGGATTGGGGCCAGTCCTTCGATCTGTTGATGATCGGCGGCACCGCGCGCCATGCCGGTCAATCCACCGATGACGGGCGGCAGCACCGGCTCAGGCCGGGAGGCAACCGAGCGCAGGTCTTAGTCACATTGCTCCTCTCACGAGCCCGACCACGCCGCGGCGGCCCAGATGATCAGGGCCAGCGCGCTGAATGCCGCGCCGAGCGCCGAGACGCCCGCCCAGCCCGCATGGGCAAAGGCGGTCGTCGCTCCGATGGCGCCGATCGCGCTGCCAAGCGAATAGAACGCCATGTAGCCGCCGACCAGACGACTGCGCGCTTGGGGGTGGCGCTCGAAAATGATGCTTTGATTGGTGACGTGAACCGCTTGCACCGCCAGATCAAGCAGCACGACGCCGATCAGCAGCGCGGGCATGATCTGCTGTTCCGTGAAACGGCTCTTTCTCATTCGAATCTTCTCAGCTGCCGGCTCACGAGAAAACTCTGCTTATGCAGCCCCTTAACCTTGGGGAGGATTACCCTTTTATGACCCGTAACGCACTGTTATAATAAAAAACTCTGCTGCGAACGGCGAGCAACAAAACTCATTTGCAAGGCTCTCGATGATGCTCTGAAACTGATCGTTGAATTTCGCCGCATTCACGTCGATAGACAGTAGTTTCAAGAAATCCTTAAGCTCCGCGTCGCTGACGCCAAGCTCTTCATGCTTTTTGACCGTCCCATCTTTTGATGCAGTTGTGAGAAAATTGGTCTTTAGGAAGTCGATATCGAACGGGATATCTAACTTATCCTGCCCCGACGAAAAATGACCGCTGAGCTGGTACTGGATCGCTGGCCGGCCAGCCGTGAGGCCCTCTTTATAATGCGCAAGCATGAACATGATGGCGGGCTTGATAACCGAATGATTATATTCGGACTTCTCATAATATTTGCACTGGACGGCAGTCGTTTCGGTAGCGGTGCGGACGTCGATATCCTCAATGCATTCGATTGCCACCGAGTCATTTCCATCGGATAGCCCCAGGATGCTGAGGATTGAGCGATCGAATTGATAGAAATAGCCAGCAATTGTTGAAACTGCGCTCCGATCAACCACCACTACCCCCTACGGTGATCTGCCACGCGGGCAGCGCGTCCACATTCGTTTGTCATCGGAACCCCATTTTCCAGTTCTCCAGTTTCTACAATGGTCAGGCGTTCGCGCGGGCCGGCCAAGCAAGGGCTGCCTGCAGCACAGCGTGGGCTTCCTTTATAAGCGTCACGTCACGCTCCCACTGGCCATCCGGCCCACCGCGGAACTTCTCTCCATGCAGGTAGCTATTGCGCACTCGGCAAACGCCTTGGATAATTAGCTCGTGCACGTTCGTTAAGGGCGTGGGTATTCTAGGCGCCCATACAAGGTCGTTCATCAGCCGACGCGGCGGCTCGCCAATCAGCGTCTTAGCGATGCTGTTATCGACGACTGCAGCGAAGAACTCTGGCCCGAGATCGCGGGCGAACGCATCCCAATCGGCCTCAGCAGTCTCCCTGTTTCCCCGTATCAAGCCGGATCGCTTCAAAGCGTATTCTGCATTGCCGAACTCGTTCGCGAAGGCCTGTGCGGCGTCGTGGGGGTTTTGCACCGAATTCCTCCAATCCTGATCCGTCACCCAACTAAAAGTTGTGTGACGTTATACGCTTTAACGACATTCTGGGTGACTTCCTTGGGGCGCACAGCCGTCGGCGTGCCGAATTGTGTGCGAATGCACCTGATTGATGTAAAGGGAGCTGTCACCCGTTCTCGATCTGAAGAGATTGATTTGGCGGGGGATAGGGCGGCAACTTGGATTTCTCACCGGAACGAAAGGCAGTGGTTCTGACGAAGATGCTGCCGCCGAACAACATGCCGCTTGGGCAACTCGCAAGGGATTAAGGTATTTCCTACGCTAGGCTGGAAAAATGGTGGGCGGATAGCGTGGGCGAAGGTGAAGCGCTGCCTGATGCCCATTTTACACCGGAAGGCTGAACTTTCTCGGGCAAGGCTGCCTGCGGTGATCGCGATCGCATAGGCACCGCCAACGCCACTCGCCTTTAGATTCCCCGCCTGCTGGACCTGAGCCATTCAGGTTTCGCTGCGCTAGGGACGAATGTCCGCTAACCCGAATTGCCGCGGCTGCCATGCCACGCCGCCGTCAGGCGGCTCTCCACCCTTCACGACGATCACCCGTCTAGCAGAGCGGCTATGGCTCTTCCCAGAAAACCTGATCATCATGCCGTTATCTCAGCCCCACGCGCAGCAATCTCCGTCATTGCCATGCGATCAGAGCCGAGTGTGATCCATCCAGACGCGCGACTGCAGATCAATCGGGCATCCGGGACACGCCGGGTCAGGATGACGCTTGAGAAAAGTCATCCGCATGAAACCGCCGTTATGGGTACCGAGATCACCGAGCGGCATGATCGAAGTCACTAGATGCTTGGTCCGCGTCGCGCCTCAAAAAGAAAAACGCTGGGATCGTTTCCCGATCCCAGCGAATTCAACTACTTGCAAAAACTATGCCCCGAAATCGGACAAAACGACCCCGATTGGGGACTAACTTTCGCCCGATTTACACAGGCTCAATGCGTCCAGGGAGCGCGGCGGTCGGGGGCGAAGTTTTCGCCGTAGCCGCGGGCGCGGATGTTGGGCTGGCGCGGTTGCGGCTCGATCACCTCGTAATCGAGGCCCTTTTCGCGGGCATATTCCTCGGCCTGCTTCAGCGTGTCGAAACGCAGGCGGACTTGGCTTTGGGTGTCGTCAGAGCTGGTCCAACCCATCAGCGGATCGATCTCGCGCGCATCGGCCTGCGGAAAGACCAGCACCCAGCCTTTGGTCTTGGCCATGCCCGATTGCATCGCATTGCGGGCGGGCTGGTAGATACGGACGCGCATGGCGAAAACCTCTGTTCTTGCTCGCCCCGTGTTATCCACCATGCGCCCTTGCGGATCAAGCCCAGATCAAGATCGCAATCTCAGCAATCGCAACGTTTTTTGCATGTCGTAGGACCATCAGCGGGACTTGCCATGCCCCAAGCCGCAAGCGAAGCTGGAGAGAGTTTCTGAGGAGGTTGAGCCATGGTCAGGCTGAAATGTCTCGCGATTGCTGCGCTCTTTGCCCTGCCCGGCTCGCTCGCAAGCGCGGAACGCTATCAATACAGCAACAGCATTTACGAGCTGCCGAAAGGCTGGGGCGTCTATCGCGCGACCGAAGCCTATCAACTGCTCGGCAGGTCCGGGGCAACCTCTTGCGAGCAATGCGATTTCCTGATCGCGCGCTCGGCCCCGGCAAAGGGCGAGCTCACCGATTTTCTCGCGCAGAACGCCCCCCATCTGCTCGACCCCGGCAAGGACGAGACCCTGACCCTGCTCGAACCGCCAAAGCTGATCAAGGACGGGGGCTGGACCTATGCCTTTGCCATGGCGCGCGTGAGCGATGACGATTTCCTTTTTCTCCTCGCGACCAAGGCCGGGGACCGCTACGAGATGATCGCGCTGCGCGCACCTTCGGGAAATCAGGCCACGGTGAAGGAAGCGGCCGAGATCTTCCAGAGCACGGGGCTCGGGCTTGCCTCGTCGATGCGCTACGTCTCGGAGGGGGCGGTGCCGCTGATGCCGCCAGCCACGCCCGGAAGACTGGATGGCCTTTGGTCGGGCACCAGCATGAATTCGGTTCTGGGGCTCGACGGGATGCTTCGGATGGAGGCCTCGACCCGTCACTTGGTCTTTTGGGGGAACGGCTATTTCTATGATGGCACGCCCCCGGATGGGCTGGCCCTGCCCGCCCCCGCCACTTTGCGCGAGCCGATCGACACGCGGATTGGCACCTATCGCATCAGCGGCGATAAGCTCGATCTGACCTTTGCCGATGGCACGACAGGCCAGCTGACCCTGAACCAGAACACGATGGCCGACGGGTCTCGGACGCTTTACCCGATGAAGCTTCTGCCGGATGGCTCGACCATCAGCGGCTCGATTTCCGACTTCTACTTCATGGGCTTCACGCCCGGCACCATTGGCGGCGGCGTGTCGAGCTCGTCCTTTTTCGCCTATAAGAAGGACGGCACCTATTCGGGCTCCAGCTCGGGCGGGGCGAGCGCCACCTTCACTAATGGCTCGGGTGATACGACCGGAGGCTTTGCCTCTGGCAGCCAGGCCAAGCGCGGCGGCACCTATGAGATCCGCGACGGGTTGTTGATCTCGCATCCCGCGGATGGCTCGGCCGCGATAAAAGCGCTGATCTACAAGAACGGCGATTCCATCTACATCGGCGACAGCGCCCTTTCCACGGACTGAGTTACGGCAGGGACCTGTCAGCTTGCCCTTGCATCGCGCGGCAAAAAGACCAGATTGGAAGCCAAGAACAAAGGTGCAACGATGGGTCACAACAACACCAACGCTCCGGTCTCCCGCTTTGCCGAGGTCACGCGTCCAAAGCTCGAAGGCGGGCGGCGTCTGGTCATGCAAAGCCAGTTCCAGCCGGCGGGCGACCAGCCGACCGCGATTGCCGAACTCAGCGGCGGGCTCAATCAGGGCGAGCGCGATCAGGTGCTGCTGGGCGCCACCGGCACCGGCAAGACCTATACGATGGCCAAGGTGATCGAGGAGACCCAGCGCCCCGCGATCATTCTGGCGCCGAACAAGACGCTTGCGGCCCAGCTTTACGGCGAGTTCAAGGGCTTCTTCCCCGACAATGCCGTCGAATATTTCGTCAGCTATTACGACTATTACCAGCCCGAGGCCTATGTCGCTCGGTCCGACACCTATATCGAGAAGGAATCCCAGATCAACGAGGCGATCGACCGGATGCGCCACTCGGCGACGCGGGCGCTTCTGGAACGCGACGATGTCATCATCGTGGCCTCGGTGTCGTGCATCTACGGCATCGGCTCGGTCGAGACCTATTCGGCGATGACGCAGGATATGGTCGTGGGCCAGATGTATGACCAGCGCGAATTCCTCGGAGAGCTGGTCGCCCAGCAATATCGCCGCCTCGATGCCTCGTTCCAGCGCGGCGGCTTTCGGGTGCGCGGCGATGTCGTCGAGGTCTGGCCCGCCCACCTCGATGATCGCGCCTGGCGCTTTGATTTCTTCGGCAATGAGCTCGAAAGCATCACCGAATTCGATCCGCTGACCGGCACCAAAACCGACAGTTTCAAGCAGATCCGGATTTACGCCAACAGCCACTATGTCACGCCGCGCCCGACGCTGCAGCAAGCCATCAAGGGGATCCGGGCCGAGCTGAATGAAAGGCTCAAGCAGTTTCAGGCCGAGGGCAAACTGCTTGAAGCGCAGCGGCTGGAACAGCGCACGAATTTCGATCTCGAGATGCTTGAGGCGACCGGCGTCTGCAATGGCATCGAAAACTATTCGCGCTATCTGACCGGCCGCGCGCCGGGCGAGCCGCCGCCGACGCTTTTTGAATTCATTCCCGACAATGCCATTGTTTTCGCGGATGAATCTCACGTCTCGGTGCCCCAGATCGGCGGCATGTATCGCGGCGACTTCCGGCGCAAATTCACCTTGGCCGAACACGGCTTCCGCCTGCCGTCCTGCATGGACAACCGCCCGCTGAAATTCGAGGAATGGGACGCAATGCGCCCGCAATCGGTCTTCGTCAGCGCGACCCCGGCAGGTTGGGAGATGGACCAGACCGGCGGCGTCTTCACCGAACAGATCATCCGCCCGACCGGCCTGCTCGATCCGCCGGTCGAGATCCGGCCCGTCGACATGCAGGTCGATGATCTGCTGGACGAGGTGCGCAAAGTCTCAGCCGCCGGAATGCGGACGCTGGTCACGGTGCTGACCAAGCGCATGGCCGAGGATCTGACCGAATATATGCATGAGCAGGGCATTCGCATCCGCTACATGCACTCCGATATCGACACGATCGAGCGGATCGAAATCCTGCGCGACCTGCGTCTGGGTGCCTTCGACGTTCTGGTCGGCATCAACCTTCTGCGCGAGGGGCTCGACATTCCCGAATGCGGTCTGGTCGCCATTCTCGACGCCGATAAAGAAGGCTTCCTGCGCTCGGAAACCTCACTGATCCAGACGATTGGTCGCGCCGCGCGCAACGCCGATGGCCGGGTGATCATGTATGCCGACCGCGTCACCGGCAGTATGGAGCGCGCGCTCGCGGAAACCAACCGCCGCCGCGAGCGGCAGATGGCCTATAACGTCGAGCACGAGATCACGCCCCAAACCGTGCGCAAGAACGTCGAGGATGTGCTGGCCGGGCTGTGGCAGGGCGATACCGATGAATCGCGGGTCACGGCGCGGATCGACAAGCCGTTGGTGGGCTCGAACCTTTCGGCCCATCTCGATGCCCTGCGCGTCCAGATGCGCAAAGCCGCCGAGAACCTCGAATTCGAAGAGGCCGCGCGTCTGCGCGACGAGGTCAAACGTCTTGAGGCGGTCGAGCTGGCCGTCGCCGACGATCCGCTTGCGCGGCAGTCGGTGATCGAGGATGCGGCGGAAAAGGCGGCGAAATCCTCGGGCCGCTCGACGGCGGGCCGGGCCGGGCAGCGCGGCGGCAACAAACGCTCGCGGCGGCACAGCTAAGATCAAGGTACTCCGCGGAACCGATAGATTTCGCGGAGCCTTTGGGTCAGGACCTTCAGATCAATCCCAATGCGACAGGATCTCGGTGGTCAGTGCGGCGACTTCCGCGCGCGCCGTCGCATTGCGGCCGCTCTCGCCCGCGCCAAGGCCCTGCCCCAAAGTTTCGGCATAGGCGACGCGGTTCGCGATCTGGGTCGCGGCGATGCCCGCGCCAAGCGCACCGGCTTTTTCGGCGATCTCGGCGGTCAGCCGGGTGTTCGGGCGGGTGCGATTAAGCACGATCAGCGCCTCGGACTTTTCGCGTCGCGCCAGATCGAGAACGCCCTCGGTCGCCCAAAGATCGACATGGCTGGTCGCGACCGGCACCAGCACAAGATCGGCGACGCGCAGCGCCGGGCGCAGATCGCTGTCGATCTTGGGCGGCGTGTCGATGATGACGAAATCGAAGCGTTTCTTCAGCTTCTCGGATTCGTAGCTCGCCCCCCAAGCCGAGGAGGTCGAGAACTCCAGCCCGTCCTGCTCGCCGATGCGGTCGAGCCGTTCGAGAAACCAGCGCCCGAGGCTGCCCTGCGGATCGGTGTCGATCAGCGCGACGCTATGGCCGCGCCTCAGAAGATCCGCCGCGAGATTGACGGCAAGCGTGGTCTTGCCGGACCCGCCCTTTTGCTGCGCCACGGTAATGATACGTCCCGCCATCCTGCCTCCGCCATCAAGCCCGAGCGCCTCGGCCCGAGCGCGAGTCTAGAGGCCCCCTGTCGGCGATGCACGTCTTTTTCGCAGGTGCAGCATTGAAAGCATCAATAGGTCGAGATCACCTCATACATGACCGGCTCGAAGCTGCGGCACATGCCGTTGATCTGACGATTGCGCTCGCGCATTTCGGGGGTGCGCAACATCGCCTGATAATCGCCGCGCGCCTGCCATTGCGAATAGCTGGCGATCCGGGTCTGGGCGTCGTTCAGATGAAGCGCGCCGGAAATATAGCCCGGCTGGCGGCTGATGACGCCGTCATAGGCGGCTTGCAGGGCTTCCAGAACGTCATGCGCGGTGCCCGGCGTCACATCGAAGGTGCAGATGACAGTCTGGCCGCTGAAGCCGGTGGTGATCTCGGTCATGGCTCGCTCTCCTTGGCTGGCTCTTCTTGGCTGGCCCCCTGATCTTACGTCCGTTTTGCCCGCCCACAAAGCGCCTTGATCGCGCGGCAGAGCACATCCCCCGCACACCATTGCGAGTGCCGGGCATTCGGCGCATGTTCCCGCCAATCCACCTTAAAGGAGCAGGACCATGATCCCGGTTTTCGACGGGCATAACGATTTTCTCCAGCGCATGGTCGAAGCAGGCCCGGCGCGCGACGCGCTGTGGCTCTCGGGCGATGGCACCGGCCATCTCGACCTGCCGCGCGCCCGCGCAGGCGGTTTTGCTGGCGGCTTTTTCGCGATCTGGACCCCTTCGCCCGAGGAAGGCCCGAATGACGATATCGCGGTCCAGCTGATGGAGAACCCACCCTTCGCCATGGATCTGCCGGCCGAAGTGCCCGCCGCCCACGCCCTGCCCCATGCTTTGGCGCAGGCCGCCAATCTGCTGGCGATGGAGCGCAGCGGCACGGTCGAGATCTGCCACAGCGCCGCTGCCATCCGCCGCGCCATCGCCGAAGGTCGCATTGCCGCGATCATGCATATCGAAGGCGCCGAGCCGGTTGCCGATCTCGATATGCTTCATGTCTGGCACCGGCTTGGCCTGCGCTCGATCGGACCGGTCTGGTCGCGCCCGACGCGCTATGGCCATGGCGTGCCCTTCGCCTTCCCCTCTTCGCCCGATACCGGAGACGGGCTGACCGAAGCGGGCAAGGGGCTGGTGCGCGAGTGCAATCAGCTGAAAATCATGCTCGATCTGTCGCATCTGAACGAAAAGGGCTTCAACGACGTCGCGCGGCTCTCTGATGCGCCCTTGGTCGCGAGCCATTCCTGCGCCCATGCGATCTCGCCCAGCTCGCGCAATCTGACCGATCGTCAGCTCAAGGTCATGGCCGAAAGCAAGGGGCTGGTCGGGCTGAACTATGCGACCGGCTTCCTGCGGCCGGACGGCAAACGCCTGACCTTCGCGGGCTTCGAGATCATGCTAAGCCATCTCGACCACCTGCTCGCGATCCTGGGCGAAGACGGGGTCGCGCTTGGCTCTGACTTCGACGGGGCGCTGATGCCGCAGGATCTGGCCGATGTCGGGGCGCAGCAAAATCTCGTCGATGCTATGCTGCAGCATGGCTATGGGCAGGAGCTGACAGAGAAGATCGCGTGGAAGAACTGGGTCGGTCTGCTTGAGCGGACCTGGGGCGCCTGAGGCAGAATGTGAGAGCGGCGACGCGGCAGAATTATTAACCGGTCACCTGCTAAAGATTGGCTTGCATTGGCGCCGCTCTCTCCGCAGCAGTAATCACATTGTCCAAGGCAATTAAATGAAATCATTTCAAAAGTTGTCATTTTTTTTGATGTGCAACTTTCGCGAGACAGCCGACTGTCACAAAAGGCCACCCACCGGTCGGTTTAGTTTAAAAAATCAACGTTTCCTTATAGATGAGTAACAATTCTCTAGCAGAATCTCAGCCCTTGGTCGGAAATATCCGCTGATTGTTCTAGCCGAATATTCTCCCGTTATACGGGAAATCGGCAAGAATGCTAAAATGCTTAACATTGCTGCCGACCCGAAACATCAGCCCTGTTCGGTCTCCCGGGGCGACAGAAGCAGGAAGATCGAACTGACCAGAATCAGTCCGCCAGCGATCGCGGGAATCGGTGCGAAGCCGCTTTGGCGGAAAACGAAGGACATCAGATAGGGGCCAAGGAAGACTGCCAGATAGGTCACGGTGCTGTGCAGCCCCATCACCGCGCCGCCTGCTGCAGGTGCAGCACGATTAAGCAAGACGATGATCGCGTTCAGGCCGAACTGGTTCAGAAAGCCCCAGACCCCGACCGACAGCGCCATTACCAGCCCATGTCCAAGGCTGAAGCTCATCGCGACATAGTTCAGCGCGATGCAGAGCAAGAGCACGATCATCGCGCGCCGCGCGCGCACCGATCCCAGCTTGCCGATGAGCGCACCACTGAGGCCAAAGCCGATGCCATAATACATGACGTAAAGCCCGGCGGTCGCAGCGCCTCCGCCGAAGGCCGCGCGGATACCCTCGCCGAAATAGGAAAAGCTGCCGTAAAAGGCGGTCATGAAGAGCAGGCAGACAAAGAGGATGCGCTTGACGCCGGGCAGGCGCAAAGCCTGAAGCGGGTTGAGGCGCGGCCCTGCCTCGAGGCCCTCTGCCGCAGGTCTTGCGAGCGCGGGCATCCGCAGCGCAAAGCCCAAAGCCACGGCCAAGGACAGCGCCGCCAAAAGGCCGTAGATCGCGCGCCAGCCGAAATGGGCGGTGATAAAGGCCGACAGCGGCACCGCCGCGACCAGAGACACCGCCCAGCCGGTGAGCACTTTGCCAAGCTGCGCGGTCTCTTGCCCCGGCGCCGCCGTGCGGGTCGCGGTCGAATAGGTCGCGGGCAGCATGACCCCGACCGCAAGCCCCGCCAGAAGCTGCGAGGCGGCAAGCACCTGCCAGCTCTGGCTGGCCGCGCCGATGATCTGCGCGACGGCCACGAGCAGCGCGCCAAGGCTCAGGACCCGGCGCGGCCCCCAGCGATCAACCATGCCGGCAAAGCTGAAGGCGGAAAAGGCGGTGGCGACCCCGAAGGCCGAGATTGCGCGGGCGACGCGCGTCGGATCGGTGTCGAGATCGCGGGCGACATCGCCGAGGATCGGGCTGAGCACGAAGGCATTGGCCCCAACAAGGATGACCCCCGCGACGAGAAGCAGAAGGGAAAGGCGGCTGAGATTTTGCATGATGGGATTTTCAAAGGCAGTCTTTTGCCTCGGATGAACGCCCAAAATCCGCGATTTGCAAGAGCCCGCTTGCGCGGCGTCAGTCCTCGCGCTCGGGGCACAGCGCCCAAGGCGGGCCGTCATGCAAAGCGGCGGCGATGAAGTCGATGAAGGCGCGCAGCTTGGCGGGCATCGGCTCGACCGGCGGCCAGACGAGCGAAATCGGCACGCGCCGCGGCGCATAGCCGGGCAGGATGCGTACCAGCCGCCCCTTGGCGATCTCAGGCGAGACGATGAAGCCCGGCAGCATCCCAAGCCCAAGCCCGGCAATGACGAAATCGCGGATCGCCTCGCCATTGTTCATCGAGAGCCGGCTTTTCACCGGCGCCGAGACCGCGCGGCCATTGCAGTGAAACTCCCAAAGCCGGGTGTCCGAGCGGTGGCTGTAGCTGATCACCGGATGCTGGCTGAGTTCCTGCAGATCGCGCGGTGCGCCATGGGTGGCGATGTAATCGGGGCTCGCGCAGGGGATCTGCTGATCCTCGCATAGCTTGCGCGCCTTAAGCGCGGTATCGCGCAGCTCGCCCACGCGCAGCGCGACATCGAAGCCCTCGCTCAGCAGATCGCGGGCGCGGTCGTCGTAATCGAGCCGGATTTCCAGCTCGGGATGGAGCGCCGCGAATTCGGCGATCAGCGGGCTCAGATAGATCGTGCCAAAGCTCATCGGCGCGGAAATCGTCAGCCGACCCCGCAGGACGCTGACCCCGTCCATGCC
Source organism: Paracoccus aminophilus JCM 7686 (assembly GCF_000444995.1). Classification (NCBI taxonomy): domain Bacteria; kingdom Pseudomonadati; phylum Pseudomonadota; class Alphaproteobacteria; order Rhodobacterales; family Paracoccaceae; genus Paracoccus; species Paracoccus aminophilus. The sequence continues at coordinate 2,397,492 of NC_022041.1, forward strand.
CCAGGCGGCGCTTTCCGCCGCAGCCGAAAGCTCGGTCAGCGCGGGCCGCAGCCGTTCGGCCAGACGCAACGCCGCCTCGGTCGGGGTGATGCGCCCGGCATTGCGGCGAAACAAGGCCGCGCCGAGCGTGGTCTCGAAATCCGAAATGCGTTTGCTGACCACCGATTTCGAGAGGTTGAGCCGGTCCGAGGCGGCGGTGACGGTGCCAAGCTCCATCACCGTCAGGAAGGTTTCCATCTCATCAAGGGAATAGCGCATGGCGCCATCATAGCGCGGGCGCAGCCGTTCGCAATTCCCGAACGCCGGTTTTGATCGCATCGCCGTGGCGGCAGCGCGCGGAAGGGCCATATCAACACCAACAAGATGCAGGAGAACGCCATGCAACTCACCGGAATTCACCACCTCACCGCGATCACCGCCGATGCCCGCGCCAACAAGCGCTTTTATACCGAGACGCTCGGGCTGCGGCTGGTCAAGAAAACCGTCAACCAGGACGACACCAGCGCCTATCACCTCTTTTACGCCGATGGGCTGGCCACACCGGGCACCGATCTGACCTTCTTTGACTGGCCGGTCGCCCGCGAGCGGCGTGGCACCCGTTCGATCAGCCGCACCGGGCTGCGCGTGGACGAAAACAGCTTTGATTTCTGGGCGGATCGTCTGCGCACAGCCGGGCTCACGACCGAAGGGCCGGTCACGCTGGATGCCCGCGCCAGCCTCGATTTCGAGGACCCCGAGGGCCAGCGCTTCCGCCTGATCGCCGATCAACCCGGCCCCGCCCATCCCTGGGAGAAAAGCCCGGTTGACGCCGCGCATCAGATCCGTGGTCTCGGCCCGATCACCATCTCGGTGCCGGAACTTGCGCCGACCGATCTCGTGCTTCGGGAGGTCCTGAACATGCATGCGGCCCGTGATTACTCCAGCCCCGACGGCGAGGGTCGGGTCCATGTCTATGAGATGGGCGAGGCCGGTCCCGCAGCCGAGCTGCACGTCGCGGTCCAGCCCGGCCTGCCGGTGGCGCGTCAGGGCGCGGGCGCGGTCCATCACGTCGCTTTCCGCACCCCGGATGTCGCGGCGATCCATGACTGGGCCCGCCGTTTGACGGAACTGGGCATCCCCTCTTCGGGCGAGGTCGAGCGCTATTACTTCCGCTCGCTCTACTTCCGCGAGCCGGGTGGCAACCTCTTCGAGATCGCGACCGACGGTCCCGGTTTTGCGGTGGACGAGCCCTTGGCCACGCTTGGCGAAAGCCTGTCGCTGCCGCCCTTCCTTGAATCGCGGCGCGCGACGATCGAGGCCAAGCTGAAGCCGCTCGATTAAGCGACTGCCAACCGATCACGAAAAGGCCCGGTCAATCGCCGGGCCTTTTCTTTATCAGCTGAAGACCAGCGGCGCTTCGACTTCAGGTGGGTGCCGCTCAAGCCAGTCTCGCGCATGCTGCTCGTCCAGCGCGCCAAGGCCGTGACCGGTCGCGAGGTTTTCCGCCTCAAGCGCCGCGCCCGAGGCGGTCAGCCAATCGGCAAGCCGGGGCGCACCCTCGCTGAAAGCATCCTCGGTTCCGGTCAGCATCAGCACCTCGGCTCCCGCCAAAGAAACCTCGGGCAGATCGTCGAGCGGCGCGATGCTGCGCATCAGGATCGCGCGCCGGATCAAGCCGGGATGCAGCGCCATGACCGCATTGGCGAAATTCGCGCCATTCGAATAGCCAAGCACGGTGAGCTGGCTCAGATCGATCCCATAAGACCGGGCCGCCCCCTCCAGAAAAGCTGCGAAAGCCTCGGCCTCGGCGCGGATATCGTCCTGATCGTAGCCGCCCGTATCAAGGCGGCGGAACCAGCGCGGATGGCCCTCTTCGACCGAGCGCCCGCGCAGACCCAAAAGCGTCGCATGGGGCGCGATGCGATGGGCCATCGCCAGAAGATCGGTCTCATTGCCACCGCTGCCGTGCAACAAAAGCAGGACCGAGCCATCCGGTGCCTCGGGCTCGTAGAACCGGTGCACGAATGGCAGATCACGCGCAGGCCGGCGCGGCGCGCCCGGTCGGGCGAATTGCGGCATGAGGACGCGCAGATCGGCCTCACGCTTCCAGCTGTCGGGCGGCAGGAACAGGGTCTCGCCCAGATGCTCGGCCGCTTCGTCCACGGTGAAACCCGGCCCATCGGTCGCATATTCGATCAGCGTGCCGCCGGGCTCGCGCACATAGAGCGAGAGGAAATATTTGCGATCATGGACCGGGGTGACGGTCGGGTGGTTCTTGAAGGAGAGCCGCATCTGCCGCACCGCCTCGACATCCGGGGCGCGGAAGGCGACGTGATCGAAAATCCCGGTGCCGGGGATCGAGGGAAAGTAGCCCTTCACATTGCGGATATCGAGCACATCGCTGTCCGAGACCAGACGCCGGGTATTGCCCTCGCTGTTTTGCGGCGCATAGCCAAAGCGCGCGGCGAATTCCGCGGTTTCCTCGGGGGTTTCGGTCAGGATCGTCACCGCCCGCACCCGCGTCGGCGCGATCGGATCGGGCAGAGGCGCCGCGGCAGGCAGATCGACGCCCACCAGCTTGACGATCACCCCATCGGGGTCGTGAAGACGCAGCACGGTCTCGCCGAATTCATGGCTCGGGCCTTCGACCGGGACATGGGCGCTCATCGCGCGGGTGAGCCAGGTGCCGATGCTGTCGGCGGGCACGGCCAGCGCGATCTCGCCGACCTGACCATGGCCAGTCCGCCCGGGCGCGCCGTCCTCCCAGACCAGAAAGGTCACGAGAGAGCCCGGGCTGCCCAGCTGGTCGCCATAGAAGAGATGCAATTGCTCGGCATCTTCATAACCGCCGGTCTGCTTGACCAGCCGCAGGCCCAAAAAGCCCGCATAGAAATCGACATTGGCCTGAACCTTGCGGGTGATCAGGGTCACATGATGGATGCCGGTGGTCATTGTGCTTTGCCTAGCTGTTCGCGGTTCGGGGCGGCGTTCCAGTCAAGGACCGGGCCGGTCGGCACGATGCCGCTGGGATTGATCGTCGGGTGGCTGCGGTAATAATGGTGGGTGATATGGCCGAAATCCACGGTCTCGGCGATGCCCGGCCATTGGTAAAGCGCGCGCGCCCATGCCCAGAGATTGGGATAATCGCGGATTTGATAGCGGTTGCATTTGAAATGGGTGTGATAGACCGCATCATAGCGCAGGATCGTGGTGAAGAGGCGCCAATCGGCCTCGCTCACCTGGTCTCCCGCCAGATAGAGCTTGCGCGACAGGATGTTCTCGATCCAGTCGAGGCTGTCGTAAAGCGGCGCGATCGCCTCGTCATAGGCGGTCTGGCTGGTCGCGAAACCGGCCTTGTAGACGCCATTGTTCACGGTCTCGTAGATGCGGGCATTCAGCGCGTCGATCTCGGGGCGCAGGGCTCTGGGATAGAAATCCGCGCGATTGCCAGTCAGCCCGTCGAAGGCCGAATTGAACATGCGGATGATCTCGGCGGATTCGTTTGAGACAATGGTCTCGCGTGCCTTGTCCCACAGGACCGGCACCGTGACCCGGCCCGAGGCGCGGGGATCGGCGCGCAGATAGAGGTCGCGCAGATAGGGCAGTCCGTAAAGCCCGTCTCCGGTCGCGCCGGGAAAGCCGGTGGCAAAGCTCCAGCCGTTTTCCAGCATGATCGGATCGACTACCGAGACCGAGATATGCGGCGCCAGCCCCTTGAGCGCGCGAAAGATCAGCGTGCGATGAGCCCAGGGACAGGCGAGGCTGACATAGAGATGATAGCGCCCGCTTTCGGCGGCAAAGCCGCCCTGCCCGCTTGGCCCGGCGCTGCCATCGGGCGTGACCCAGTTGCGCCAAGCCGTGACCGAGCGCTCGAACCGGCCGCCGCTCGCCTTGGTGTCATACCATTTGTCCTGCCATTGGCCGTCGACAAGAAGCCCCATCTTTCCTCTCCTCTGGCCGGAATGGCTCTCGCCCAATCTAGTCGGCCTTTCCGACCGGTCCAAGGCTGCGGCGACAAATGCGGCGTTCGCACGCGGCGAACAGCGCCCATGACGAAAGGCTCGAACTGGTCTATCCTGATGCCTGCGCGCCGCTACGTGACGCGGCCCGCTTCGAAAGGAGTGCAGCATGGCCAAGAACACCATCTGCTTGTGGTTTGACAAAGAGGCCGAAGCGGCCGCCCGCTTCTATGCCCAGACCTTCCCCGACAGCGCGGTCTCGGCCGTCCACCGCGCGCCCACCGATTTTCCCGGAGGCAAGGCCGGCGATGTGCTGACGGTTGAATTCACCGTCCTGGGCCTGGCCTGCCTTGGGCTGAACGGCGGGCCGATCTTCCCGCCATCCGAGGCCTTTTCCTTCCAGATCGCCACCGAGGATCAGGCCGAGACCGATCGTTATTGGGATGCGATCGTCGGCAATGGCGGACAGGAAAGCGCCTGTGGTTGGTGCAAGGATCGCTGGGGGCTCTCGTGGCAGATCACTCCGCGCGCGCTGACCGAGGGCATGGCAGCAGGCGGCGAAGAGGCCAAACGCGTCTTCACCGCCATGATGTCCATGCGCAAGATCGACATCGCGACCATCGAGGCCGCCCGTCGCGGCGGCTGATGATCGCCTGCGTGATGGGCGCGGGGCCTGATTACAGCCAGCCCCGCCGCTTGAAGTAGAGATAGGGCATCGCCGCCGACAGGATCATCAGGCAGATCGCCAGCGGATAGCCGAAGGAGAGCTTCAGCTCGGGCATGATCTCGAAGTTCATGCCATAGATCGAGGCAACCAGCGTCGGCGGCAGGAAGACCACGGCGGCGACCGAGAAGATCTTGATGATCTGGTTCTGCTCGAGGTTGATCAGCCCCAAAGTCGCATCGAGCAGGAAGTTGATCTTGCCCGACAGGAAATTCGCGTGCTCGCCCAACGAGGCTGCATCGCGCTGGATCAGCTTGATGCGCTGCTTGTTTTCCTTGTTGCCGCGCTCATTGCTGGTGGGGGCCGCGTGATAGGCGATCAGCCGCGAGATCGAGACAAGGCTTTCGCGCGTCGCCGTCAGCAAATCACCGCGCCGCCCGATCTGCTCGATCAGCGATTGCAGGTCGCGGGTCTTTTTCGTGACATTCGAGGTCTTCGAGCGGAAGACCTCACGCGAAACCCCATCGACATCATTGCCCACACGCTCGAGCACATCGGCCATGCGGTCGATAAAGGCCTCGAGCAGCCCGAGCATCACGCTTTCGCCCTGCTGACAGGCGAAGCTGCCGGGCTTTTGCGCCCGTGCCAGAAAAGCCGCGAAGGGTTTGGGCTCGGCATGGCGCACGGTGACCAGAAGCGGGCCCTTCAGGATGAAGGTCACCGGCAGCTTGATCGGATCCTCGCCGTCAAGCGCGGTCAGCGTGGTCGCGGTCATGAACTCGGCGCCGTCTTCGTTGTAAAGCCGGGCGGACAGTTCGATTTCGTCCATCTCGGCGCGGGTCGGGATCTCGATCCCGGTCATCTTGCGCACCAGCTCGCCCTCTTCGGGCGTCGGGTCCAGCAGATCGACCCAGACGATCCGGCCCGGATCGACCGCACCACCCGAGGTGAAAGGCTTGCCACGCACCGAAACCGGGGCGGGCGCGGGCGGCACAGCGGGATCGTCCTCAACCTCTGTCGAGTCGGTCCGGGACAGGGTGACCGAGGCAAGCCGGTTGGCGTGCCAGACATAGCTGTGCAGCATCTTTCTTCTCCTTTGGCAAACGCATCGCCGCCAAAGCGGAAAACTCAGGCGATGATCCGGTCTTTGTGCTGTGACGTCGAACTTCGACAGTCGGGGTTCATCTCTGGTTTCCTTGGTTCGCGTGACAGACGGGTGACGCGCCGCTGTCTTGCCCATTCTGCCGAAAGTTTCGGGCTGTCAAGCGCAATTGGATCAACATCCCGGGGCCGATTGCAGAGTGGGAAAATCCGCGCTTCCGTGGCATGATACCCGTAATCCACCACCCCTTTGCGGGAGGACATGATGCAGGAAGCGCCCGCCCGTCCCGAGCCTCAGGCAGAGGGCTACGCCACCCATGAGGTGACGAATCAACCCGGTGATCTGATCGGCTATAATGCCTATGCGCAGGACCCCGCGCTCTGTGCCGCGATGCGCGCCTTTGGCGGCGATTGGGCCGAGGACCGGCTGCGAGATTTGGGCGAAACCGTGGGCTCTGCGCGCATGGTCGCGCTTGCGCGCGAGGCCAATCGCCAGACGCCCGAGCTGCTCAGCCATGACCGGTTCGGCAATCGCATCGACCAGATTGCCTTCCATCCGGCCTGGCACGAGTTGATGGCAATCGCGCGGGGCTCGGGCGCGCATAGCCTCGCCTGGAGCGCGGATCGTCCGGGCGCGCAGGTCGCGCGGGCGGGGCTCTCCTATCTGCTCAATCAGGGCGAAAATGGGGTCTGCTGCCCGATCACCATGACCTTCGCCTCCCGCGCCGCCTTGAGCCAGGCCCCCGCCCTTTGGGCAGAGCTCGGCCCCGGCATTCTCAGCGAGGATTACGACCCGAGCCCCCGCCCCGCCGCCCAAAAGACCGCCCTCAGTGTCGCCATGGCAATGACCGAGAAACAGGGCGGCTCGGATCTGCGCCAGATCACGACCCAAGCGCGTCCGGGCGGCGGCGACCTTTGGCTGTTGACCGGGCATAAATGGTTCTTTTCGGTGCCGCAGTCCGATCTTGTCCTGACGCTGGCGCAGGCGCCCAAGGGCGTGACCTGCTTTCTCGCGCGCGGCTGGCTGGCTGACGGCAGACGCAATCACTTCCTTCTTCAGCAGCTCAAGGACAAATGCGGCAATCGCTCGAATGCCTCGGCCGAGGTCGAGTTTCGCGATCTTGAGGCCGAGATGGTCGGCGAGGAGGGCCGCGGCATTGCCACGATCCTTGGCATGGCCCATCTCACGCGGCTCGATTGCGCGATCAGCTCGGGCGCGATCATGCGGCAGGCTTTGCGGCAGGCGATCCATCACGCGAGCCACCGGCAGGCCTTCCAGCGCAGGCTGATCGACCAGCCGCTGATGGCCAATGTCCTGACCGATCTGGCGCTCGATGCCGAGGCGTTTCTGTGGTCGGGCCTGCGCATGGCTCAGACGCAAGACGGCGGTGAGGCCGAGCATCTTCTGGGCCGTCTGGTCATCCCGATGGGCAAATATCTCGCCTGCAAACGCGCGAGTGCTTTCGTCGCCGAGGCGCTCGAATGCCATGGCGGCAACGGCTATGTCGAAACCCATCTCATGGCTCGGCTCTATCGCGAGGCGCCGCTGAACGGGGTCTGGGAGGGTTCGGGCAATGTCATCTGTCTGGATGTGCTGCGCTCGATCGCGCAGCGGCCTGAAAGCCTGACGCTCTGGCGCGACGAGGTCGCTCTGGCACGCGGCCAATCGCGGGTCTTTGACGCCGCGCTTGAAGATTTGACTGCGCGGCTGCGCGACGCTCAAGGCATTGAAAGCCGCGCCCGCCAACTGGTCGAACACATGGCGCGGCTCTTTCAGGCGAGCCTATTGCTGCGCCATGCGCCAAATGACATGGCCGATCTCTTTTGCCGCGCCCGGTTGGGCGGCGAGGCCGGGCAGGATTACGGCACCCTGCCCGATCTGACCCACAGCCGCGCAATCCTTGCGCGGGCAGCTGTGGGCGAGATCTGAGCAGAGCCGCCGCAGAACCCGCGCTTACGGCAAAGGCGTCAGATCGTCATAGCTCAGAAGCGCCAGAACCGGGCGGTCCTCGTCATTGCGGATGATGCGCGCGACGATTTCGTAATCGTGGCCCGCGCGGAAGGCGACGGGCATCAGCTCGCGCACCTGACGCGCGACATAGACCACCAGATCATTGCCGTCCGAGGCGCGCAGAAGCATCGGCTGACCATAGGCCGAAGCCTCGTCGAGCCGCACGCCCGCAAGCCCCGCCGCTGCAGCGGGCCCGATGAGCTGGCCGCGCAGGCGCACGATCTTGCCCAGAAGCGCGTCCTTGGCCGGATCATAGGCCTCGCTTTTGGCCGCACGCTGCGCGGTTGCGGTCGCGCGCAGATCCATCAGCGCCTCGAAGCTTTGCGCCCGGATCGTCCAATCGGCATCGGCAAAGGAGGGTTTGCGCATGATGGCATGGGTCGCCTCGGTCAGCCCCATCGCCACCATCGGCTGTTTGGGATCGTCACCCTTGCTGATCGACTTGGTAAAGGCAGCCGCACGTTTGCCGAACTCATCCGCGCCGCTCGCCGCATCCGGCAGGCTGGTCAGCCCCGGCCCCAAAGCCGCGCCCCATTCGCCGCGCCCCGGCGCGATCACCAAAACCGCGCCATTGCCGAGCTCGAGCTGGCCAACCCGGCGCTCGCGCAGGATCTTTTGGGCATAGGCCTCGGCCGAGAGCCCGCCCAGATCGTTGCGCACCACCGTCAACACCTCGACCCCCGGCTTCTGGGCATAGGAAACCGCATCGCGTTCAAGCGAGGCCACTTCCTTTTCATTGATCAGCGCCGCCGGATCCTCGACGAAACGGTCGAATTTCAAGGGGATCGCCGCCGCGCGGCCAAGCTCGGCAGAGACTTCGCTGGCTTCTTCCGAGGGGGGCGGCGCGTGACCGCTCTGGCTGTGGCTGGCGATCTCGGCCTGAAGCGCGGCCAGCACCGGCTGGCGGGCGTTCTGCAACGGATTGGGCAGCGGATGCTCTTCCCCACCCGGCTGGGGCGCAGAATCGGGCGAGCAAGCCTTGACCTCGACACAGGCCGCAAGCCAGCCCGAGGCCAGCGCGGCAAGGCGCTCTGCCCGGCCCGGCACGGCGCCCGTCTGCTGTTCGGGCCACAGCGCGGCGGCGGTCTCGGAGACCGTCTTGAAATCCGCCCCAAGCCGCCCAAGCATCGCGCCCGCAAACTTATCCGCCGCCAGCGTCTGCGGCCCCCGGCTGCTTTCCGACAGCAGCGAATGGCCGCTCAGATGATGGCCGATGCCTTGCGAGAGCAGCAAGAGCGAGCTCCAATCTCCGCGCTCGATCGCGCCCGGCAGGCCCGACAGAAAGGCCGGATTGACCGCAAGCACCCGCTGCGCACCGCCATTTGGCAAAGCCACGATCACCGCGCGAACATCGCGCACCGGCGCTTCGGCCACGACGAAATCCTGCGGCAGACCGGCTTTCTTCATCAGCTGATCGAAAACCGGCTGGACCTCTTTGCCCAATGGCTTCTGCAAGGCCTCGGCACTCAGCGAAAGCGGCTCATCCTCATCCGAAAGCAGCGGCAAAGCGGCGGGCTGGGGGCGGTGCGGTCCCTTGGGCAAGGTCTCGGGCAGATGGGGCTGCTGGACGGCGGGAACCAGGGTCTCGGGAGCCGCCATGGGAGCCGCCGCAGGAACCTCTGTCACGGCTTGGGCGGAGACATATCCCGCAAGGGACAGGACGGCCACGATTGCAGCGACCGAAGTGGCCACCGTCGCGGTCACCAAGCTGGTCGTGCCGGCGACCCCGGCTTTGAATTTCGGCATGAGTAGTCTTTCTGTCGGTTCGCCCTGCTCTGGCGAAATTTTCTTGAATTTCTGCACGCTTGACCGGCAAGTTCAAACGCTTTCTGTCCCTTTTTGATGCCATTTTCGCGAGCAGGCCCCGACCGTTCCGGATGTCTCAACCTGCGGTCGCGCGAGCGCCCGTCCCTTCCCCCTTTCGCCACCGGCAGCCGCACCGATGAACACCCTTCGGGAAATATTTCTGACTTCGCGTCAGACAAGGACTCGCGCCCCTGTTTTTTGCATTCAGGCGGAATGTCAGAGGCTTTTTTGCACAGCACTGAAGAAGGATAGTTTTAATTTTCAGCATTCGCCGCAAAAGCTTGAATTCGGAGCAAAGTCCTGAGACCCTTTGCGCAACCCGGATCTGCGGGCCCTGAATTCTGACTGGCTCCGGAGGTTTTCGATGAGCTCGCTGCTGACCCGCCGTTTCTTCCTTGGTTCCTCGCTTGGCGCGACCGCCGCATTGCTGGTTTCGACCGCCTTGCCGCGCATGGCCATGGCCGCGGGCGCAGGAGGCAGGCTGGTCGTCGCCAATGACAGCGAGCCGCGCCAGCTCAACCCCGCGATCGCCGCCTCGAACGGCGTGTTCTTCATCGCCTCGAAAGTGATCGAGACTCTGGGCCAAGCCACTTTCGAAGGCGTCAAGCCGCTGCTCGCCGCCAGCTGGGCTGGGGGCGAGGACGGGCTGTCGATCACCTTCCGTCTGCGCGACGGGATCAAATGGCATGACGGCAAGCCCTTCACTTCGGAAGATGTCGCCTTCTCGGCGATGGAGGTGTGGAAGCCCCTGCAAAACATCGGACGCGAGCTTTTCGCCAATCTCGAAAAGGTCGAGACCCCCAGCCCCGACACCGCCGTCTTCCGCTTCTCGAAACCGACGCCCTTGCAGCTCATCGAAAACGCGCTGCCCGTGGTGTCGAGCGTGCTGCCCAAACATCTCTATGAAGGCACGGATATTGCGGCCAATCCCGCGAATAGCGCGCTGGTCGGCACCGGCCCCTTCACCTTCGCCGAATACAAGCCCGGCCAGTATTACCTGCTGAAAAAGAACCCGGATTACTGGCAAAAGGGCCAACCCCTGCTCGACGAGATCGTCTTTCAGGTCCTGCCCGACAGGGCCGCGGCGGCAAGCTCGCTCGAGGCGGGCGAGGTCCAGCTGGCCTGCTTCTCGGCGGTGCCGCTCAGCGATCTCGACCGGATCAAAAGCGTCGATGGGCTGGAGGTCGTCACCAAAGGCTATGAGGATCTGACCTATCAGCTCACCGTCGAGATCAACCACCGCACGAAAGAGCTTCAGGATCTGAAGGTGCGTCAGGCGATTGCTTTTGCCATCGACCGGAAATTCGTGCTCGATACGATCTTTCTGGGCTACGGCACGATTGCGACCGGCCCGGTGCCGGAAAGCGCCAAGACCTTCTACACCGCCGATGTCACGCGCTATGATTTCGACACCGATAAGGCCAATGCCCTGTTAGATGAGGCGGGCTACAAGAAGGGCGCGGATGGGGTGCGCTTCAAGCTGCGCCTGCTGCCCGCGCCTTATTTCAACGAAACCAAGCAGTTCGGCGACTATCTGCGTCAGGCGCTGAGCAAGATTGGCATCGACGCGACCATCGTCTCGAATGACAGCGCCGGGCATCAGAAGGCGGTCTATACCGATCACGCTTTCGATCTGGCGATTGCCCCGACCGTCTTCCGCGCCGATCCCGCGATCTCGACCACGATCCTCGTGCGCTCGGGCATTCCAGACGGCGTGCCCTTCTCGAACCAGGGCGGCTACAAGAACGCGGCGCTCGATCAGATCATCGACGAGGCGCTGGTCACGCTTGATCCGGCCAAACGCGTGGCGCTTTATCAGGACTTCCAGCGCAAGGTGACCGAGGATCTGCCGCTGATCAATGTCGTCGACTGGACCTTCACCTCGGTCGCCAGCACTGCGGTCAAGAATATCGCCAATACGCCGCGTTGGGCGGTCTCGTCCTGGGCCGATACGGAGCTTGACGGCTGATCCCATGCCGGTTCTGCGCCTGATCTCGCGGCGCCTGCTGACCAGCATTCCGGTGCTGGTCATCGTCATCGCCGGGACCTTCTTCCTGCTCAATGCCGCCAGCGGCGATGCGGTCGATGCCTATCTTGGCTCGATCGGCGGCGGCAGCGCCACGCTCGCGGCAGAGCTGCGCGCGCAATATGGGCTCGATGGTTCGGCCTGGGCGCGGCTGGGCTTCTACCTCGGCCAATTGGCGCAGGGCGATCTCGGCTATTCGGTGGCGCTGAACCGCCCGATTGGTGCGGTCATCTGGGAGCGCCTGCCGCCGACGCTCTGGCTGATGGGCAGCGCCGTGGCTTTGTCGTTTCTGCTTGGCTCGAGCCTTGGCATTGTCGCGGGGCGCCGCCCCGGCAGTCTGGCCGACCGCCTGCTCTCGACCGGCTCGCTCGCACTTTACTCGGTGCCGAGCTTCTGGCTTGGGCTGGTGCTCTCGATCCTGTTCGCGGTCAAATTGCGCTGGTTCCCGGTCTCTGGGTTGGAAACCATCGCCTCGGGCAAGACCGGCCTTGCGCGCGCAAGCGACATCGGCTGGCATCTGGCCCTTCCGGTTGCAGCCCTCGGCATGATCTATCTCGCGCTTTTCCTGCGGATGATGCGCGCGGGCATGGCCGAGGTCTGGGGCGAGGATTATGTGTTGGCCGCCCGCGCCCGTGGCCTGTCCGAGCGCCGGATCACGCTGAACCATGTCGCCCGAAACGCGCTTTTGCCGCTGATCACCATGCTGGGGCTGCAAGCGGCGGGAATGCTCGGCGGCAGCGTGGTCATCGAAAGCGTCTTCGCCATTCCGGGCTTTGGCCGGCTGGCGCAAGAGGCCGTCGCGGGGCGCGATTCCGCGCTGTTGATGGGGATCATCCTGACGAGCGCGCTTCTGGTCATCGCCGCCAATCTTCTGGTCGATCTGGCCTATGGCCTGCTTGACCCTCGCGTCGGCTCGGGCGCGGGAGGGCGCGATGCTTAGGCGGCTTCTGACCACGCCCGAGGGGATCGCGGGCACGCTTTTGCTGGCCCTGCTGATCGGCATGGCGCTTAGCGCCCCCCTGCTCTTTCCCGGAGACCCGCAGGCGATTGTCGCGAAACCGCTGATCCGCCCCTTCACCGATGCCGCCTTTCCCTTCGGCACCGACCGGCTTGGCCGCGACCTTCTGGCCGGGATCTTTCACGGCGCGCGCACCTCGCTTCTGGTCGGGCTGGCGGCGGCGCTGACGGCGATCGCGGCGGGGATGGTGGTCGGGACGCTCGCGGGTTTTGCCGGGGGGCTGGTCGATGAGGCGCTGATGCGTCTGGTCGATGCCTTCCAGATCGTGCCGGGCTTTTTGCTGGCGCTGGCCTTCGTCTCGGCGATGGGGCCCTCGCTTGGCGGGGTGATCCTTGCCATCGCGCTTGGCGCCTGGACCGGCCCCGCCCGGCTGGCGCGCGCGCAGGTGCTGCGGCTGCGCGAGGCCGAATTCGTCGCCGCCGCCCGCGTCATGGGCATGCATCCCGCCGAAATCGCCTTCCGCCAGATCATGCCGCTGGCGCTCGGCCCGGTGCTGGCGCTGATCTCGGTCATTGTCGCGGGCGCGGTTCTGACCGAAAGCGCGCTCTCCTTCCTCGGGCTCGGCGATCCCAATGCCGTCACTTGGGGCGGGATGATCGCCGAGGGGCGCAACCAGATCCGCTCGGCGGCTTACCTCTCGGTGATCCCGGGGCTCGCGCTGGTCGCGACCGTGATCGCGGTCTATCTCTTTGGCGAGGCGCTGTCGCAGGCGTTGATGGGACGGCGCAGATGAGCGCGCCTTTCGCCCAGATCGAGGCGCTGTCGGTGCGCTATCCGGGCGCGACGCGGCCCGCGCTCGACCGGCTGTCGCTGACCATTGCGCAGGGCGAAAGGCTCGCCGTGATCGGGGAAAGCGGCTCTGGCAAAAGCACTTTCGCGCGGGCGCTGGCCGGGCTTTTGCCGCAGGGCAGCCGTCAGTCCGGCGAGATCCATTGGACGCCTGAGCGCCCGCGCCCCGGTGCGGGCTATGGCTATGTCTTCCAAGATCCCGGCGGCAGTCTGAACCCGGTCCTGTCGATCGGGACCCAGCTGGTCGAGGTCATCCGCACGCATCTGCGCCTCTCCCGCGCCGAGGCCCGCGACCGTGCCGAGGCGCTGCTCGCGCGTGTCCAACTGCCCGATCCGCAGGCCGCGCTGGCCCGCTATCCGCATCAATTCTCGGGCGGGCAACGTCAACGCATCGCCATCGCTTTGGCGATTGCCGCCGGTCCCGCGCTGCTCATCGCCGATGAGGCGACCTCGGCGCTGGATATGCTGGTGCAGGCAGAGATCATGCGCCTCTTGGACGATCTCGTCCGCGAGATGGGGATGACGCTGATCTTCATCACCCATGACATGGCGCTGGCCGCCAGCCTCGCCGACCGGATCGCGGTCCTGCGCGATGCCCGGCTGGTCGAGACCGGCCCCGCGCGCCAGGTCATCGACGCTCCGCGCGAACCCTATACGCGCGAACTGCTGGCCGCCCATGTCGATCTGCGCTCGCCGGTGCTGATCGGCCAGACCTCCGGAGGGCGGGAATGAACCTTCTGAACGCCCAAGGCCTGTCCAAAACCTTTCCCGGCCCGCGTCCGGTCAAGGGGCTCGACAATGTCTCGATCTCGATTGCGGCGGGTGAGACGCTTGGCCTTGTCGGTCCCTCGGGATCGGGGAAATCGACGCTGGCGCGGGTGGTGGCGCGGCTGACACCGCCTGATCAGGGCGAGATCCGCTTTGCCGGGCAGGATTGGCTGGCGTTGAAAGGTGCCGCGCTGCGGCGCGCGCGGGCGGGGATGCAGATGGTCTTTCAAGACCCCGCCGCCGCCTTCCACCCCCGCGCAACTGTCGACGGGGCGATTGCCGAGGCCTTGCGCATCCACCGCATCGCGCCCCGCGCCGACTGGCCCGAGCGGATCGCCGCGCTTCTGGAGCAGGTCGGCCTGCCGCCCGATCTGACCCATCGCCGCCTGACCGAGATCTCGGGCGGGCAGCGTCAGCGCGTGGCTTTGGCCCGCGCCTTGGCCTGCGCACCCAAGCTCATCATTCTCGACGAGGCGGTCTCGGCGCTTGATGCCTCGGTGCGGGCGCGGATCGTCGAACTGCTGGTGCGGGTTCAAAATCAGACCGGGGTCGCTTATCTTTTCGTTTCCCATGATCTGGCCCTGATGCGCCAGATTGCCCATCGCACGGCGGTGATGGAGGCGGGCCGGATCATCGAGACCGGGCCGACGCTTGATTTGATCGCCGCGCCCCAAACCGAACTGACCCGGCGGCTGATCGCCGCCATCCCCGAACTGCACAAGGTGCCCTGATGCCCGACTGGTCCCCCCTTCCCGACGCGCCGCTCTTTCCGCCCGAGGGCTACGCGCCTTTGGCCGATGCGATTGCGGGACTGCTTGGGACGAAAAACGATGTCTTGCTGGTGCAGGGCGAGGCTGTGGTTGCCCTTGAGGCCGCCGCGAGCTCGCTTGGCCGCCCGGGGCTGCGCGCACTGAATATCGTGACGAGCCTTTATGGGCGCTGGTTTGGCGGCTGGCTGCGCCGCGCTGGGGCAGAGGTCGTCGATCTGACCGCGCCCCCCGGCCTGCCGATCGGGCTTGAGGCGGTCGAGGCGGCTCTGGCTCAGGGAAAATTCGATCTGGTCGCGGTCGTCCATGCCGAATCCGCAACCGGCATTCTGAACCCTCTCGCGGGGATTCTGGCGCTGGCGCAAGCGACAGGTGCGCTGACCGTGGTCGATGTCGTGGCCTCGCTTGGCGGCCATGCGGTCGAGGTCGATGATCTTGGCATCGACATTGCCGTGATGGGGCCGCAGAAATCGCTTGGCGGTCAGGCCGGGGTTTCGGCACTGTCGGTCTCGCCGCGGGCTTGGGCCGCGGTCCACCCGGGTGGCGAGGCGCCCTCGATCCTCTCGCTGGCCGATCAGAAAACGCTCTGGCTCGATCAGGGCCGCCACGCCCTGCCCGGCACGCCTTCGGCGCTGGAATTCCACGCCCTTGCCGCGGCCCTCGACCGGGTCCGGGCAGAGGGGCTTTCCGCGATCGAGCGCCGCCATGCCCGCGCCGCGAATGCCGCGCGCGCAGGGGTGCTGGCGCTCGTCGGGCGCAATTGGGTCGCCGAGGATCAGGCGTCCAATCTGGTGACCCCGCTGCCTGTGCCCGACAGCATGTCTGCCGACGATCTGCTGGCCGAGCTGCCCGAGGGCCATGCGCTAAGCGCTGGCGTCGGCCCCGCGGGCGACCGGCTTTTGCGGCTGAACCACACCGGCCCACGCGCAGCACTTGAGCCGGTGCTGAGCGATCTCAACGCCATCGCCCATGGGCTGCACCGGCTGGGCGTGCCCGCCGATCCCGGTCAGGCGCTTGGCGCGGCGGCAGAGGCCTTTGGCTGAGATGCTCTTTCCGCGCGCGATCATCTTCGACCTCGACGACACTTTGCTGACCGCCTATCGCACACCGGAAAAGACTTGGGGCGCGATCATCGCCGAACATGCCGAGGCTCTGGGCGAGCATGACAGCCGCTGGGTCACGGCTGAGGTGCTGGCCCGCGTGCTCGACTTTCTCGCCGAGGAAGAGCACCGCAAACTTTGGCGGCTCGAGGGTGACGAGACGCGGCGCCGGGTCGTGCGCTCGGCCTTTCACCGGCTCAATCTGCAACGCCCGCCCTCCTCCGAGCCCTTGCATGGCGTCGATGCCGACCGCATTGCCGACCGCTTCGAAAGCTTCCTCGAAGAGACGATCACGCTGAAACCCGACGCCCATGAGATGCTCGACGCGCTTGGCGCACTGGGGATCCGGCTGGGTCTGTTGACCAATGGCTCGGGGCCGCGCCAGCGCGGTAAAATCGCGCGGTTCGACCTCGCCCGCCATTTCGCGGCGATCCAGATCGAAGAGGAATTCGGCGAAGGCAAGCCCGACCCCCGCGTCTATGAAGCCATTTTGTCGGATCTGGAGAGCCCGGCACAGGACAGCTGGATGATCGGCGATGATCCGAATTGGGATATTGCCGCGCCAAAGGCTCTGGGTCTGGCCACGGTCTTTTATTCCGAAGATCCCACCGCCCCGACCCCGCCCGAGGCCGATGCGCGGGTCGCCAGCCTGAGCGCGATCTTGCCCTTGGTGCGCGCCGCCGCCTGAGCGCGCTCTGCCCGCCACCAACGCGCGACCGTCAGGGCACCCCCTCGCCTCTCTCGGGCAAAGAATCGAACGCTTGCTTTCCCTAAGGGCAGCCTTCACAAAGCCCGCTCGCGCCTCCTGCGGCAAATGCGCGCCTTCGGGCGATTTGCAGTCCTTGCCCCTCTCTTTTTCGTCATTTTGCGTGATGGAACCCGCCATTTTAACGAAACCAACGCTCACGCTACTTGACCCGTGGCGCGGATTGGGTTGCATCAGAGAGAGAAGAAACTTCAGACCTGGGAGGCCTTATGTCTTTTCTCTCGAAGCGGTTCCTCGCGACCACCGCTCTGGCCGTGATGGCCGCTGCGCCGCTCCACGCCAAAACCTTCGTTTATTGCTCGGAAGGCTCGCCCGAGGGCTTTGATCCCGCGCCCTATACCGCCGGCACGACCTTCGATGCCTCGGCCCATGCCGTTTATAACCGTCTGGCCCAGTTCAAGCCCGGCACGACCGAGGTCGAGCCCGCTCTGGCGGAAAGCTGGGACGTGTCCGAAGATGGCAAGGAATACACCTTCCATCTGCGCAAGGGCGTGAAATTCCAGTCGAATGACAAATTCACCCCGACCCGCGACTTCAATGCCGATGACGTGATCTTCAGCTTTGAGCGTCAGGGCAAGGCCGATAACCCGTGGCATGAATATATTCCGGGCCTGACCTTCGAGTATTACAGCTCGATGGAAATGGACAAGCTCATCAAGAGCATCGAGAAAATCGACGACAACACCGTCAAATTCACGCTGAACCAGCCTGAAGCGCCCTTCATGGCCAATATCGCCATGCCCTTCCTGTCGATCGTGTCGAAAGAATATGCCGATACGCTTGAAAAGGCCGGGACCAAGGAAGATCTGAACAACGCGCCGATCGGCACGGGCCCGTTCAAATTCGTCGCCTATCAGAAAGATGCGGTCATCCGCTATCAGAAGAACGCCGATTACTGGGGCGAAGCGCCGAAGATCGACGATCTCGTGTTTGCAATCACGCCCGATGCCGCCGTGCGTCTGCAAAAGCTCAAGGCCAATGAATGCCAGCTGATGCCCTTCCCGGCACCCGCCGACATCGCCGCGATCAAGGCCGATCCGAACCTCAAACTGGACGAACAAGCCGGTCTGAACGTCGGCTATCTCGCCTATAACACCACGATCGCGCCCTTCGACAAGCCGGAAGTCCGCAAGGCGCTGAACATGGCGATGGACAAGAAAGCGCTGGTCGAAGCGGTTTATCAGGGCTCGGGCGAAGTCGCCAAGAACCCGATCCCGCCGACCATGTGGAGCTATAACGACGCGATCAAGGACGACGAATACAACCCCGAAGCCGCGAAAAAGCTGCTCGAGGAAGCAGGCGTCAAGGATCTCTCGATGGAGATCTGGGCGATGCCGGTGCAGCGTCCCTATATGCCGAACGCCCGTCGTGCGGCCGAGATGATGCAGGCCGATTTCGCCAAGATCGGCGTCAAGGTCGAGATCGTCTCCTATGAATGGGGCGAGTATCTCAAGAAGTCGATGGACCCGACCCGCAAGGGCGCGGTGATCTTGGGCTGGACCGGCGACAATGGCGACCCGGACAACTTCCTCTCGGTTCTGCTCTCCTGCGCGGCGGCCAATGATGCCGGTGCGAACCGCGCCTTCTGGTGCAACAAGGAGTTCTCGGATCTGCTGGCCAAAGCCAAGGTCGCCAATGATCACGACGAGCGTGTGAAGCTTTACGAAGAGGCTCAGGTCATCTTCAAGGATCAGGCGCCTTGGGCCACGCTGGCTCACTCGACCCAATATGTCCCGATGGCGAAGAACGTGACGGGCTTTGTGCAGTCTCCGCTTGGCGACTACGCTTTCGATAATGTAGATCTCACTGAATAACAGACGAAATCGACATTTACACTGAACGGGCCGCGCGAGGGAGTCCCCCTTTGCGCGGCCCATCGGGCTAGGGTTCGATGCTCACATTCATCCTCAAGAAAATCCTCTATCTGATCCCGACCTTTCTCGGGATTACGATTGTCGCTTTCGGTTTCATCCGGCTGTTGCCCGGCGATCCCGTCCTGCTGATGGCCGGCGAACGCGGCGTCTCGGCCGAGCGTTACGCGGTGATTTCGGCACAACTCGGCTATGACAAGCCGATCTGGCAGCAATATCTGCTCTATCTGAACAACCTCTTCCACGGCGATTTCGGCAATTCGCTTGTCACGAAAAAGCCGGTCCTGACCGAGTTTTTCGCGCTCTTTCCCGCCACGATCGAGCTTGGTCTGGTCGCGATCATCCTCGCGACGGCGATTGGCGTGCCGATTGGCGTGATCGCGGCGATCAAGCGCGGCTCGTGGTTTGACCAGCTGTCGATGACCGGGGCGCTGATCGGCTTTTCGATGCCGATCTTCTGGTGGGGGCTGCTGCTCATCATCTTCTTCTCGGGCACGCTTGGCTGGACCCCGGTGTCGGGGCGCATCTCGCTGATGTATTTCTTCCCGCCCGTGACCGGCTTCATGCTGATCGACAGCGTGCTGTCGGGCCAGAAAGGCGCCTTCGCCTCGGCGGTCAGACACCTGATCCTGCCCTCTGTGGTGTTGGCCACGATCCCGCTTGCGGTGATCGCGCGCCAGACGCGCTCGGCCATGCTCGAAGTCATGGGCGAGGATTATGTCCGCACCGCCAAGGCCAAGGGCCTGAGCCCGACCCGTGTGATCGGCGTCCATGCTTTGCGCAATGCGATGATCCCGGTCATCACCACCATCGGCCTGCAAATCGGCGTGCTGATGGCGGGCGCGATCCTGACCGAGACGATTTTCTCTTGGCCGGGGATCGGCAAATGGATGATCGACTCGATCTCGCGGCGTGACTATCCGGTCGTGCAATCAGGCCTTCTGCTGATCGCCGCCATCGTGATGATCGTGAACCTGATCGTCGACCTGACCTATGGTCTCATCAACCCGAGGATCCGGCACAAATGACCGACGCAACCGTCAAAATCTCGGACAGCGCGATCCGTCGCCGGATGCTCAAGGAGTTCTGGTTCTACTTCAGCCAGAACCGGGGCGCGGTGGCGGGGCTTGTCGTCTTTGTCCTTCTCGTCCTGACCGCAGTCTTCGCCTCGGTCATCGCCCCCCATGACCCGACCCAGCAATATCGCGACGCGCTCCTCGTGCCGCCGATCTGGCAAGAGGGTGGTCGCGCGGGCTTCCTGCTCGGCACCGATGCGGTCGGACGTGATATCCTGTCGCGGCTGATCTATGGCGCGCAATATTCGCTCTTTATCGGCATCGTCGTTGTGGCCATCGCCCTGACCGGCGGCATCATCATCGGCCTGATCGCGGGCTTCTTCGGCGGCTGGGTCGATAACGTCATCATGCGCGTCATGGATGTCGTTCTGGCCTTCCCCTCGCTCTTGCTGGCGCTGGTGCTGGTCGCGGTGCTTGGCCCGGGCCTGACCAATGCGATGATCGCCATCGCCATCGTCTACCAGCCCCATTTCGCCCGCCTCACCCGCGCGGCGGTGATGGGCGAGCGCGAGCGCGAATATGTCGCGGCGGCGCGTGTCGCGGGCGCGGGCAATCTGCGGCTGATGTTCAAAACCATCCTGCCGAACTGCCTCGCCCCCCTGATCGTTCAGGCGACGCTCTCCTTCTCCTCGGCGGTGCTCGACTCGGCGGCTCTGGGCTTTCTCGGCATGGGCGCCCAGCCCCCGGCCTCGGAATGGGGCACCATGTTGGCCGAGGCGCGTGAATTCATCCTGCGCGCCTGGTGGGTCGTCACTTTGCCCGGCCTCGCCATCCTGATCTCGGTTCTCGCGATCAACCTGATGGGCGACGGGCTGCGCGACGCGCTTGACCCGAAACTGAAGCGGAGCTGAGGATATGGCACTTCTTTCCATCAGAAACCTCACCGTCCGCTTCGCGACCTCGACCGGTAGCTTCACTGCGGTCGACGGGATCGACGTGACTGTGGACAAGGGCGATGTGCTGGCCATCGTCGGCGAGTCGGGCTCGGGCAAATCGGTCTCGATGTTGGCGGTGATGGGGCTCTTGCCCGACACCGCCACCGTCACCGCCGATGAGATGCGCTTCGACGGCCGCGATCTTCTCAAGCTCTCCCCCAAAGAGCGGCGCAAGATCATCGGGCGAGAGATCACCATGATCTTCCAGGAACCGATCGCCTCGCTCAACCCCTCCTTCACGGCGGGTTATCAGATCGAGGAAGTCCTGCGCTTCAACGCGGGCCTCGACCGCCGCGCCGCCCGCGCCCGCGCGCTCGAGCTCTTCCGCCAGGTCGGCCTGCCCGACCCCGAGCAAAAGCTCAAAGCCTATCCGCATCAGATGTCGGGCGGACAATGCCAGCGCGTGATGATCGCCATGGCCATCGCGACCGAGCCGCGCCTGCTCATCGCCGATGAACCGACCACCGCGCTCGACGTGACCGTGCAAAAGCAGATCCTCGATCTGCTGACCGAGATTCAGGAACGCTCGGGCATGGCGCTGATCCTGATCACCCATGACATGGGCGTGGTCGCGGAAACCGCCGATCGCGTCGCCGTCCAGTACAAGGGCCATAAAATGGAAGAGGCCGATGTGCTGACGCTCTTTGAAAACCCGCAAAACCCCTATACCCGCGCGCTGCTTTCGGCCCTGCCGGAAAACGCGACCGGAGACCGCCTGCCGACGGTCGCGGACTTCATGGCCAAACCGGAGGTCCGCCCATGAGCGTCGTCGAAGCCCATAACCTCGTGCGCGACTATCTCATCCCCGGCTCGATGATGCGCGCGGCCAAGACGGTGCGCGCGGTCAAAGGGATCAGCTTCTCGGTCGAGCGCGGCCAAACGCTCGCCATCGTCGGCGAATCCGGTTCGGGCAAATCGACCCTCGCCCGGATCGTCGCGCTGATCGACCCGGCCTCGGGCGGCGAGATCCGCATCGAGGGCAAAGCCGTCGACATCTCGAAACACCGCCCCGACCGCGAGATGCGCTCGAAGGTGCAGATGGTCTTCCAAAACCCCTATGGCAGCCTCAACCCGCGCCAGAAAATCGGCGATGTGCTGATGGAGCCGCTTCTCCTGAACACAAATACCCCCGCCGCGGAGCGGCGCGAGCGGGCAGAAGCGATGCTGGTGAAGGTTGGGCTCGGGCCCGAGCATTTCAACCGCTATCCGCATATGTTCTCGGGCGGCCAGCGCCAGCGCATTGCGATTGCGCGGGCCTTGATGCTCAACCCGACGCTGCTGGTGCTTGATGAGCCGGTCTCGGCGCTCGATCTTTCGGTTCAGGCGCAGGTGCTGAACCTGCTGGCCGATCTGCAAGATGAGTTCAACCTCGCCTATGTCTTCATCAGCCATGACCTCTCGGTCGTGCGCTATATCGCCGATGATGTCCTGGTGATGCACAAGGGCGAAGCAGTGGAACAGGGCAGTCGCGAAGAGGTCTTCGCCGATCCCAAGCACCCCTATACGCGCGAGCTCTTCGCCGCGACCCCGGTCACCGATATCGAGGCGATCCGCAAACGGGTCGCCGCGCGCGCCGCTGCGCGGGCCCTGGCGGCAGAGGTTTGATCCTGTTCCGGGCGGTCTCCGCCCGGAACTCTGACGCCCTCAAGCGGTCGCAGCGATTGCCATGGCCTGCCGTTGCGAGATGATCGCGCAGGCAAAAAGCTTGGTGGTGTGGAAGAACATCAAGGGCAGCACGATCATCGCGACATCCTGTCCGGCAAAGAGCACCCCCGCCATCGGCAACCCCGTCGCCAGAGATTTGGTCGAGCCGCAATAAAACAGCGCCACCAGATCGCCGCGATCCATCCCGCCTGCTCGTCCCGCGAGCATCGAAATCGTCATCCCGGCGGCGAGCATGAAGGCGACCAGCAGCCACAGCCCGAACATGTGCTGGGCATCGACCACATGCCAGATCCCGTTAACCACGCCTGCGCTGAAGGCGGAGTAGACGATGAGCAGGATCGAGCCGCGGTCAACGATGCCGGTGATCTGCTTATGCCGATTGAGCCAGCCGCCAATCAACGGCCGACACAGCTGCCCGACCGCGAAGGGAAGCAGAATCTGTTGCAGGATTTTCCAGACCGCATCGGCGCCGATCTCGACCCCGGTGCTCGAGGGGATCAGCAGCGCGAAGAGCAAAGGCGCCATGAAGACGCCAAGGATATTCGAGACCGAGGCCGCGCAAACCGCGCCCGCGACATTGCCCTTGGCCACCGAAGTAAAGGCGATCGAGCTTTGCACGGTCGAAGGCAGGCAGCCGATATAGAGGATGCCGATCGCGAAGGCCGAGGGCAGATAAAGGCTCGCGATCGGCGCCAGCGCAAGGCCGAGCAGCGGAAAGACCGCATAGGTGCACATCAGGCAGGAGATCTGCAGCTTCCAATTCGACAGCCCGGCGAGAATCGTCGCGGTCGAGAGCTTCGCCCCATAGATGAAAAAGAGCAGCCCCACCGCCCAATAGGTGACCTGCGTCAGCACCTCGGCCGAGGCACCGCGCGCCGGAAGCAGCGTCGCCAGAACCACCATCAGGATGAGCAACATCATATAGCGGTCAAGGCCGACCCGCTTCAAACTCGCCTCAATTTGTGCAATCGCCATCTTATCTGCCAGTTTTGTATTTTCTGACCGCTAATTACCCCTATATTGCATACGATCCAAGGAAAGTTTTCCGGGACACATCAATCGGAGCCGAAAATGAGCGAAACCCATGCCTTGCGCCTCGCCGATTTTCTGAGCGAGGCCATTCTTGAGGGGCGGATCGCCCCGGGGGCGCGGCTCGACGAGAAAACACTGGCCGAATCGCATGGCCTCTCGCGCACCCCGGTGCGCGAGGCGCTGACCGAGCTATGCGGGCGCGGCCTTGCTTTGCGCAAACCCTATCGCGGGGTCGAGGTGATTGCGCCCGATCCCGCCTTTCTGGCGCAATCCTTTGAAGCTTTGTCCGAGATCGAGGCGCTTTGCGCCTCTCTGGCTGCGGGGCGTATCTCGATTTCCGGCGCGATTGCCTTGGAAACCCTGGTCGAGCGCATGGCTCAGGTGCGACAGGACGGCGATCACGATCTTTACCGCCGCTTGAACACTGACCTGCATGACCAGATCTGCAATGCCTGCGGCAATGCGCAACTGGCCGAGATTGCCAAGGATCTGCGTGGACGTTTCGAAATGTTGCGCCGGGCCCAGCTTGGCTCGGACGCGCGGGTTGGCGATTCTCACGACGAGCATCGCCAGATTGTTCAGGCAATCTGCGACCGCGACGCCCAAGGCGCGGCGCGCGCCATGCGCAGCCATCTGCGCCACGCCATGGCCGCCGCCTTGCCGCTGTTGCCGTCGTAAGGTGGTTTAGTTCGGGCGCGGTTCAGATCTGCGGTCTCGGCTCTGAAAAGCTGCCCTCCAGATCGCGGCTGCGCCCATAAAGCACCGCCCGCGCCCGCCCCTCTTTCTTGGCCTGATAGAGCGCAGTATCGGCATCGGCGAGCATCCGGGCCGACTCCGGAGACGCGTAAAAACTCGATTCCGAAAAGCCGATGCTCGCAGAGACATGAAGCTGCTGGCCCTCGAAACAGACCCCTTCTTCGATCCGGGTAATGATGCGCCGCGCGAGCTTTAGCAGATTGGGTGAGGCTCCCGGCGAGGGCAGGATCAGCACGAACTCATCCCCGCCAACGCGTGCGGCGGTGTCGCAAGAGCGTGTTTCTTCGCGCAAAATTTTCGCGACCCGCTGCAACACGAGATCGCCCGCGGCATGGCCATATTGGTCATTCGCTTCTTTGAAGTGGTCAAGATCGACATGCCCGACCGCGAAGGGCAGCTTTTCGGCCTCTCGCAACGCCGTGCCAAGCGCGACATCCAGGCCGCGCCGGTTGTAAAGCCCGGTCAGCGGATCGGTATAGGCCTGCACCTCGGCAGCCTTGCGCGCCTCTTCGAGGTTGAGATTGAACCGCGACAGCTCTCCTTGCACGGCGACATTGGCCTCGTGCAGAAACAAAAGCTCGAGCGCCAGATCGGAGGGCGCGAAATCGGCGTCCGAGAGTTTAAAGTTTCGCACGGCATCCGACAGCCCGACGCCAAAGCCAAAGTTTAACAGCGCGGCGCCATTGCCCATCAAAATGCCATGGCCGCGGATGATCGTCTCGGGATGCGCGGTCAACCGCAGGAAAATCCGCCCGCCCTCTTGCAGAACCGGATGAAGACCCGAGAATCCCGTGGTGATCTGACGTGGCCGATCGATCGAAAAAGCCATATCGAAATGCCGCGCGTTGCCGATCAAGCGGCGTAGCGTCGGCCCGGTGGTGAGAATCTCGCCCTCGGGCGAAAGATGCAGACTCATCGGCAGAAGCAGGCTCACCGAGGTCGTGTGAATGAATTCGGGGTGGATCATTGCGGGTGTCCCTGCTCCAATTGCGGCGAGAAATCGAAGGGCCGACTGTCTGTATATCCTTCCACGAGAACCTTCATCTCGACCGCTTCGACCCGCGCCTCGATGATGACGAGGACGCCGTAGTCATCGGCCATTCCGCGCAAGGCGCCAGCAAGCATCCATTGCAAACCAAATGGCCAATCCCGCCCAGAAATGCGGATATGATCGGGCCCCAGCCGGACGACGGTGACTGGCGGGAACGGAAGTCGCGGCACCGCCATGCGCGCGCGTCCCGGCAGCTCCTCGAGCGCGGCGACGAATTCGGCAAAATCGCTGCCACTGAAACGCAGCAGGCGCCGGATCGGCTCGAGGCGGACCAGCCAGGCGCCGGTATCCTCAAGGATGTCGAGGCTTGGTTTGCCGAGTTTTGCTGCCGCATTGCGCAACAAGGTCGTGGTCAGATCGTCCTTATATTCGCGCAAACTATTGAATCCCCGAACATCTATGGATGACTTTCGGGCAACCTCCTGCCACAGCGGCTCGCCATAGGTGGTGCGCAAAAAAACCTCGATCGAACGGTTAACCAGTCCAAGCATGGATCACCTCTGGGCTGAGAGAGGGGGAGTGAGATAGGTCGTCAATTCGGCCGCGAGCCGCTCGGCGGGCGCGACGCGTGGACGGTTCCACGGGCGTCGCCCATGAACCACGGTTGTCGACACGACCCGGTAGCTATCGCCCTGCCGAAACAGAGCCAGAGCTCCAGTCCGATCGAGCCGGCGCCGATCAAGGAGAAAACACGGTCCGCGCACCGGCCCGGAGCCAGTGAGAAGCTGATCGCTGACAATCACGGTTGCGGCTTTGCAGCGTTGGGGCAAAGCCTCTGCCGCGCCTTTTCCGGTCAAATGGATCACCGCAATCGGGTTGGCATCGGGGCCCGCTCGTGCGTCGCGCGCATTGGCGGGACCCGACCAGAGATCGCGCGCAGCGGCGGTCTTTTGAGACACGGCCTCGCCGTCATTGTGAAGCCAGTTCTCGACCGAAAAGCTACCGCCGCTCGGTTTGGACGGCACCCGGCCAGCGCCTCCGCGAATGCCGATCGCGGTGCCATCGGCCGAGATCAGCACCTCGGGGCGCTTCGACGAGATCCAAAGCACCGAGCCGACGACAAGCAAGCTCGCGGGCAGGCTGAAAATTGCCAGTTTTCTCATGAGTCCCGAGGGCTTTCTCATTTGCGGCCCAAGAAGTGCCGCCAGCATCATCCCGCTGCCGATCAGCGGCAGGACATTGGAGGGGGGCGCAGCGACGATAAGATCCGCCCCTTTCAGCCCAGCAATTGCCTCGGCAATATCCAGCATCCAGCTCGTGCCAAGCCCCATCAGCCAGAGCGCTGGTCCGGCGAGGCCAAAAGGCGCCAGAATGACAGAGATAACCCCCATTGGCATGACAATCGTGCCGACAATCGGAACCGCGAGCAGATTGGCGAGAATGCCATAGGGCGCGATCCGTCCGAAATGGGCGGCCGCGATCGGGCCGGTCGCCATGCTTGCGACCAGCGAGGTCAGCAGAAGCATGGCGGGTTGGTGGAAAATCATCGGGACGTAGCCCGACACCCGGCTCCAATAGCCATGGCCGATGACCAGGGCGACGGTGGCGGCGAAACTCATCTGAAAGCTGGGCGAAGTCAGCGCCTCGGGGCCCTTGAGCAGCACCGCAATCGCCGCCAGCGCGACGGTTCTCAGCGAAATCGCCCGTCGGTTCACCAAAATCGCGCAAAGCATCACGAGGACCATCAGATAGGACCGCTCGGTCGCAACACCGCCACCTGAGAGCAGCAGATAGGCGGTCGCGATCACGATTGCGCCGATCGCCGCGATCTTGTGCAAGGGCCAGAGCAGGCTTCCGCCAAGCGCAATCGCGCTGACCCCGATCAGCCGGATCGCCCCGTAAGAGAAGGCCGCAAGCATGCTCATATGCAGGCCGGAAATCGAGATGATGTGGTAAAGGCTAGAGATGCGCATGACCTCATTCGTCGCCTCGGAAATGCCCGAGCGATCTCCGGTGATCAGCGCCGAGGCGACCGCGCCCGATTGCCCGCCGATCTCCCCCTGCATCAGCGCCGAAAGCCGCATCCTAATCCGGAGCATGGCCAGCACGCCGCCGGGCACCGCCTCTGTCACGGTCATGACCGGGGTCCGGCTATAGCCAATCGCCCCGATCCCTTCGAACCAGGCGTTGCGGCGGAAGTCGAAATCATCAGGCTCTGACGGGCCGGGCGGAGGGCCGAGATGGCCGGTCAGCATCACCCGCTCACCCGGCATCGGCAGATCCGGCACGGTCATGAAGGAAATCCGCACCTTGTCCGGCGTCCGTTCGGGCGGGGTATCCTTGAGCTGGACCTCATCAAGAAACAGGCGGATGCGGTCGCGGGATGAGCGATCAATGTCGATCACCCGCCCTTCGATCGGCCCGTAATAGCGAAACTCAAGCACCGGCGCTGCAACCGCCGCCGAGCGCAGCCCGGCGCAGAGAAATCCGCCCAGAACAAGCGCCAGCGCCAATGATGCGATTCGCAGAATGTCGGCGCGAGCCCAATCGAGCCGCCCGGCTTCCGCAAGCCTGCGCGCTGCGGCGTGCAGGGCGAGGCACAACAGCACAGCTCCGGTTCCAACGCCGTAAGAAACCGGCCCCGGATCGGCGGGCAGCCAGAACCAGAGCCCGATACCCAGCGAGAGCCAGAACGGCACCCAGATGGTGAATCCGCCCCGTGTCACGGGCGACAGACGTGGGCGCGTGCCCTTGCGCGGCGCTGGCCGCGCAAGGCCCTGCTGGATCTTCCGGCGAATCCACGAAAGCGCCCGGCCTTCCTTTCCGTGGTCCGGCAGCTCGATAGAAACCACGCCGATCCTTGTCCTTGTCCCTGAGCTTGCGTATTTCAGGAACCGAGATTGGCACGTCCACCTTTATGGAACGTTAACAAATGCCAACTATCTTCAAGCTTCGTTACCAAGGCTTTCCCATGACCGCAGAAAAACCCGTCGTTACCCGCTTTGCCCCGTCGCCGACCGGGTATCTCCACATCGGCGGCGCGCGGACCGCATTGTTCAACTGGCTTTATGCCCGCGGCCGTGGCGGCAAATTCCTGCTGCGGATCGAGGATACCGACCGCGCGCGCTCGACGCCCGAGGCGACCGAGGCGATCCTCAAGGGCCTGACCTGGCTCGGCCTCGACTGGGACGGCGAGCCGGTCAGCCAGTTCGAGCGCAAGGACCGCCATGCCGAGGTCGCGCGCGAGATGCTGGCCAATGGCACCGCCTATAAATGCTTCTCGACCCAGGACGAGATCGAGGCCTTCCGCGAGGCCGCCAAGGCCGAGGGCCGCAGCACGCTCTTCCAGAGCCCCTGGCGCGACGCCGATCCCGCGAGCTATCCCGACGCGCCCTATGTGCTGCGTCTGAAAGCGCCGCGCGATGGCCAGACGGTCATTCAGGACGCGGTGCAAGGCGATGTGACCTTCCGCAATGACCAGCTCGACGACATGGTCCTGCTGCGCTCGGACGGGACGCCGACCTATATGCATGCTGTGGTGGTGGACGATCACGATATGGGCGTGACCCATATCATCCGCGGCGACGATCACCTGACCAATGCCGCGCGCCAGATCCAGATCTATCACGCCATGGGCTGGGATGTGCCGGTTTTCGCCCATATCCCGCTGATCCACGGCACCGATGGCAAGAAGCTCTCGAAGCGTCATGGCGCGGTCGGGCTGCATGAATATGCGGCTCTGGGCTATCCGGCAGCGGCGATGCGCAACTATCTGGCGCGGCTGGGATGGAGCCACGGCGACAATGAGCTCTTTGACGATGCTCAGGCGCTCGAATGGTTCGATCTCGGCGGGATCGGCAAGGCCCCGGCCCGGCTCGATTTCAAGAAGCTCGAACATGTCAGCGGCTTCCACATCGCCCGGATGGAGAATGACGCGCTGTTGGCTGAGATCGACGCCTTCCGCGCAGAAACCGAGGCTCCGGCCCTGACCAGCATTCAGAAAGAGCGCCTTCTGCCCGCGCTTGATGCCTTGAAAGCCAAGGCGAAAACCCTGCCCGCGCTCTTGGAACAGGGTCATTTCGCCCTGATCGAGCGCCCGGTCGAGCTTGATGAAAAATCACTCGCTGCGCTCGACTCGGTATCCCGTGGTATACTCGGAGAATTGACTGCTGCATTGCAGAATGTTAGTTGGTCTCGAGACGACCTTGAGGCGAGTGCCAAGGCCATCGGAGACGCGCATGGGCTGGGTCTGGGCAAGATTGCCGCACCGCTTCGCGCTGCTCTGGCGGGCCGCAGTTCGACCCCGAGCGTGTTTGAAATGATGCTGGCCCTCGGCCGCGACGAAACACTGGCCCGACTACAGGACCAGTTGGGCTGAGGCCCTTACAAACTGCCGGCTTCGGCCGGGTTCAGGTGAAAGGAAAACGGAATGGCAGATGCTAAATCCGCAACGGTCAAAGTGCATGGCAAAGAATATGAGTTGCCGCTTCTTTCTCCAACGGTAGGTCCCGACGCAATCGACATTCGCAAACTCTACAGCGATGCCGATGTCTTTACCTTCGACCCCGGCTTCACCTCGACCGCATCCTGCGAATCGACCATCACCTTCATCGACGGTGACAAGGGCGAGCTGTGGTATCGCGGTTATCCGATCGACCAGCTTGCCGCCAAGTCGAACCATCTCGAGACCAGCTATCTGCTGCTTTACGGCGAGCTGCCGAATGCCGAGCAAATGGCCGATTTCGACAAGCGCGTGACCCATCACACGATGGTTCACGAGCAGATGCACAACTTCTTCCGTGGTTTCCGTCGCGATGCGCATCCGATGGCCACCATGGTCGGCGTTGTCGGCGCGATGTCGGCCTTCTACCACGATTCGACCGATGTGAACGATCCCTGGCAGCGCGAGGTCGCCTCGATCCGCCTGATCGCGAAACTTCCGACGATCGCGGCAATGGCCTATAAATACTCGCTGGGTCAGCCCTTCGTTTATCCGAAGAACGACCTCGATTATGCCTCGAACTTCCTTCGCATGTGCTTTGCCGTGCCCTGCGAGGATTATGTGGTCTCGCCGATTCTCGCCAAGGCCATGGACCGCATCATGATGCTCCATGCCGATCACGAGCAGAACGCATCGACCTCGACCGTGCGTCTGGCGGGCTCTTCGGGGGCGAACCCGTTTGCTTGTATCGCGGCGGGCATCGCTTGCCTGTGGGGCCCGGCCCATGGCGGCGCCAACCAGGCGGCGCTGGAAATGCTGCGCGAAATCGGCACGGTTGACCGGATCCCGGAATTCATCGCCAAGGCCAAGGACAAGAACGACCCGTTCAAGCTGATGGGCTTCGGTCACCGCGTCTACAAGAACTTCGACCCGCGGGCGAAGGTCATGAAGGAATCGGCCGACGAGGTTCTGGACCTGCTGGGCATCCACGACAACGAAACGCTGAAAGTCGCCAAGGAGCTCGAGCGGATCGCGCTGGAAGACGAGTATTTCATCGAGAAGAAACTCTATCCCAACGTCGATTTCTACTCGGGCATCATTCTGGAAGCGATGGGCTTCCCGACCTCGATGTTCACCCCGATCTTCGCAATCTCGCGGACCGTCGGCTGGGTGGCACAGTGGAAGGAAATGCTCGCCGATCCGCAAAGCAAGATCGGCCGTCCGCGCCAGCTTTACGTTGGTGCCGAGCGTCGCAGCTACGTCCCGCTCAGCAACCGCTGAGCCTCGGACCGACCTCAGAAAAGCCCCGGAGTTCCGGGGCTTTTTCATGCCCTGCGTCCTCCTCTGGCCCCGGTCTTTGTCGCAGCCTGCGCCGCAGGGCTTGCGTGACAGAGCCGGCAATGCCAAAGGAGGACCATGACCGAAAACGCCCCGAACAACCCGACCAAAATCGCGCTGATCACCGGCGCTTCCCGCGGCCTTGGCGCGGCGCTGGCCGAAGGGCTGGCCGCGCAGGGCTGGCATATCATCGCCGTGGCCCGCACCACTGGCGCGCTCGAAGAGCTGGACGACCGCATTCGCGCGGCGGGCGGCTCGGCGACGCTGGCGCCGATGGATGTGACCAATCCCGAGGCGATGATCCAGCTTGCCAAATCGGTGCTGGGCCGCTGGGGCGGGGTCGATCTTTGGGCGCATACGGCGATCCATGCCGCGCCCTTGTCGCCTGCCGGTCATATCGACCCGCGCGACCTTGCGAAATCGCTTGATCTCAATGTCACCGCCGCAAGCGGGCTGATTGTTCTGCTCGAGCCCTTGCTGCGTGGGCGCGATGGCACCGGGCTCTTCTTCGACGACCCGCGCGCGGGCCAGAAGTTCTTCGGCGCCTATGGGGCCACGAAAGGCGCGCAGATCGCGCTGGCGCAGAGCTGGCAGGCCGAGAACGAAAAGCTCGGGCCGCGGATCGAGATTGCGACCCCAGCGCCGATGCCGACCGCGCTGCGCGCCCGCTTCTTCCCCGGCGAGGACCGCGCCGCGCTCTCGCCCTGCAAGGACGAAGCCCTGCGGATTCTGGCCGAGGTTCTTGCGCCAAAGCCCGCCGCGTAAAGTCGCGCCAAAGCCCGTCGCGTAATTCCCGCAGTGCGGGCCAGAGCGCGCTTGCCAACCCGAGTTCAGGCGACTAGATAGACCCGTCGCTTTTAGAAAGGCCCCGTTGTGGAAAACGTCGTCCTCACCGTGCACCTGATCCTCGCCGTGGCGCTGATCGCCCTGGTTCTGCTGCAACGGTCCGAAGGCGGTGGCCTTGGCATGGGCGGCGGAGGTGGCGGTGGCGTCATGACCGGCCGTCAGGCGGCCAATGCGCTGACTCGTATCACCTGGATCCTTGCGATCGCCTTTCTCGTGACCTCGGTCACGCTGACCATCATGGCCGCACGCGGCACCGCAGGCAGCTCGGTTGCCGATCAGCTTGACCTGAGCAAGCCGACCATGCCCGCGCCGTCGAGCTCGCTGCCGGCCGCGCCGAGCTATGCGCCGCCGCCGAGCGCTGGCCTGCCGGTGACGCCGCCGACTGCTGCCGCTCCGGCAGCAAACAACACCAGCGGCGCCGAGCCGGTCGTAACCCCTCCGGCGGAAACGCCCGCGGCCCCTGCCCCGGCAGAGCCCGCCACACCTGCTCCGGCGACACCTGCACCGGCCAGCAACTAATCACCATCACTAGGGGCGCCTCTGGCGCCCTTTACAATAACTTGCGGTCGGTTGCGGCCACGGGACGAATCGGTTATATCTTAACTCCCGTGATTGCCGGTCCAGACGGACCGCTTTTGATTTATAGCGAACACTCACGGGGGCCCAATGGCGCGTTACATCTTCATCACTGGCGGCGTGGTTTCCTCCCTTGGCAAAGGGCTGGCCTCGGCCGCGCTTGGCGCGCTGTTGCAGGCGCGTGGCTTCACCGTCCGCCTGCGCAAGCTTGATCCCTATCTCAACGTCGATCCGGGCACGATGTCGCCCTTCGAGCATGGCGAGGTCTTCGTCACCGACGACGGCGCGGAAACCGATCTCGACCTCGGCCATTACGAGCGCTTCACCGGCGTCTCGGCACGCCGCACCGATTCCGTCAGCTCGGGCCGGATCTATTCCAACGTGCTGGAAAAAGAGCGCAAGGGCGCCTATCTGGGCAAGACCATTCAGGTCATCCCGCATGTCACGAATGAAATCAAAGACTTCCTCGCCGTGGGCGAAGACGAGGTCGATTTCATGCTCTGCGAGATCGGCGGCACGGTCGGCGATATCGAGGGCCTGCCCTTCTTCGAGGCGATCCGCCAATTCAGCCAGGACCGGCCGCGCGGCCAATGCGTCTTCATGCATCTGACCTTGCTGCCCTATCTGGCGGCTTCGGGCGAACTCAAGACCAAGCCGACACAGCATTCGGTCAAGGAGCTGCGCTCGATCGGGCTGCAGCCGGACATCCTCGTCTGCCGCTCCGAGCAGCCGATCCCGGAAAAGGAACGCGCCAAGATCGCGCTTTTCTGCAACGTCCGCCCCGATGCGGTCATCCCGGCCTATGATCTCAAATCGATCTATGAGGCACCGCTGGCCTATCACCGCGCCGGTCTTGACCGCGCGGTTCTCGAAGCCTTCAGCATCAGCCCGGCGCCGCGTCCCGATCTGACGCGCTGGGAAGATGTCATGGACCGGCTGAACAACACCGAGGGCGAAGTTCGCGTCGCCGTTGTCGGCAAATACACCCAGCTGGAAGACGCCTATAAATCGATCGCCGAGGCGCTGACCCATGGCGGCATGGCGAACCGGGTCAAGGTCAAGGCCGAATGGATCGACAGCGAGCTTTTGGAGCGCGAAGGCGCGGCCAATCTGCTCAAGGACTTCAACGCGGTTCTGGTGCCGGGCGGCTTTGGCGAGCGTGGCACCGAAGGCATGATCGCCGCCGCGCAATATGCCCGCGAAAAGCAGGTGCCCTATATGGGGATCTGCTTGGGCATGCAGATGGCCGTCATCGAAGCCGCGCGCAATGCCGCCGGGATCGCCGATGCGGGCTCCGAGGAATTCGATCACGAGGCGGGCGAAACCCGCTTCACCCCGGTCGTCTACCACCTCAAGGAATGGGTGCAAGGCAACCACAAGGTCGAGCGCAAGCTCAGCGACGACAAGGGCGGCACCATGCGCCTTGGCGCTTATACCGCGATCCTCTCGCCCGGCTCGAAGATCGCCGGGATCTATGGCGCGACCCAGATCGAAGAGCGTCACCGCCACCGCTACGAGGTCGATGCCCGTTACCGCGAGCAACTTGAGGGCGCGGGCCTGACCTTCTCGGGCATGTCGCCCGATGGGCGTCTGCCGGAAACCATCGAGGTCAAGGGCCATCCCTGGTTCATCGGTGTCCAGTTCCACCCCGAGCTCAAATCGAAGCCCTTCGAGCCCGCGCCGCTCTTTGCCGATTTCGTGCGTGCGGCCAAGGACAGCGACCGTCTGGTCTGAGGCCTTTGTAAACCGATGATGACAAGGCGGCCCCAGTGGCCGCCTTTTGTCTTTCGAGACTCCTGCCTTTATGGAATGCTGTCGGCAGGCGGCAGAGGCAAAGTGCGAGGGGTGGGATGAAACTGCAGATCGCGGCGCTTTGGCTGATATGCGCGGGCCCGGTCTGGGCCGATGCACCGATCTTCGTGCTCGACCAGACCCAGCTGCCTTTTGATCTTGGTCCCGGCGCGCCCGCGAACTCGCCCGCGCGGCAGGGAAACTCCCCCTCTGCGGCCGCAAATTCCAGCGCGAGCGGCGCGAATTCCTCCTCGGCCTATGCCAATTCCCCGCGCAATCCCGAGAATGCGAAACGCGTGCTCTTCACCCGCGAAGGCGATGTCGTCGGCTATTACGCCGAGAACGGCAGCGGCACGTTGAACCTCTTCACCCTTGGCGGCAAGCGCGCGCTCTACCGGCCCAAGGGCACCAAAAGCCTCTTTTCCAGCACCGGCGATTGGTGCGGCACCGTGGCCGCCGCCGAGGCCGGAGGCTTCGCTTTCGGTGTCACGAGAAAATGTGCATCGCTCCTGTTGAACTGATCTCGGGCGCCACGAAATTGTCATATATTCCTGTATAGTGGCGGCGTAGTGGTTCCGGGACGGCGAACATGAATGAAATGCGCGACAATCCGTGGCTTCGGGCAGAGCTCGACGACACGCTCGACGAAGATATCGAGATCGAATTCGAGGACGCTGTCCTCTCGGAAGAAATCTCGCGCCTTTATCGCGACGCCCATCCCGAACAGATGGACCGCAAGACCTATTTCCGCGAGCTGCTGCGCCTGCAATCCGAGCTGATCAAGCTGCAGGATTGGGTCAGCTATTACAAAGAAAAGGTCGTCGTGATTTTTGAGGGGCGCGACAGCGCCGGCAAGGGCGGCGCGATCAAGCGCATCACCCAGCGCCTCAATCCCCGTGTCGCCCGCGTCGTCGCTTTGCCCGCGCCGTCGGACCGTGAAAAGACCCAATGGTATTTCCAGCGCTATGTGCCGCATCTGCCCGCAGGCGGCGAAATCGTCCTGTTCGACCGCAGCTGGTACAACCGCGCCGGCGTCGAGCGGGTGATGGGCTTTGCCAATGAAGATCAGGTCCAGCAGTTCTTCGACGACGTTCCCGAATTCGAGCGGATGCTGGTGCGTTCGGGCATCCGGCTGGTGAAATACTGGTTCTCGGTCACCGATGAAGAGCAGCAGATGCGCTTCCTCATGCGCATTCACGACCCGCTGAAGCAGTGGAAGCTGTCGCCGATGGATCTGCAATCGCGCATCCGCTGGGAAGACTACACCAAGGCCAAAGAGGAAATGCTCGAGCGCACCAATATCGACGAGGCGCCGTGGCATATCGTTCCGGGCAATGACAAGAAGCGGGCCCGCCTGAACTGCATGGCCCATCTTCTGACCCAGATCCCCTATACGCCAGTCCCGCACGAAGAGATCCACCTGCCCGACCGGGTCTTCAATCCCGATTACGAGCGGGAAACTCTGCCGCGCGATCTGTACGTTCCGCAAATCTACTAAGGCCGTCCTCCGGTTCTTGCCAGTTGAGCTGACCCGGTGCAGCGCGAAAGCGCTGCCCGGACGCGCGGCCTTTATCGGCCTTCGCAGCAAGCACGCGCGGCGCCTCTGCTCGAGAATCGGGGCAGCCGCGGCCCTTGCCATCCCCGCATGACGTTTCGCCGCGAGTTCCACAGCCAAGCTCGAAAGCGCTTGAGGCTGGCCGGAAAAAATCTAAGATTGTCCAGATTTTTTCAAGCGTAGGCCCATGTTCCGCAATCTCTTCAGCCGCCTCTTCCACGACGATTTCGCCTCGTCCCGACTGACCTCGCAAGATGCCGAGGTCGCGATCGCGGCGCTGCTCGTCCGTCTGGCCCGCTCGGATGACAATTACAGCGCCGTCGAGAAAAACCGCATCGACCAGATCCTCGCGCGGCGGCGCGGCATCGACATGACCGAGGCGGCCGAGCGGCGCATGGCCGCAGAAATGGTCGAGGCCGAAGCCCCCGACACCGTGCGCTTCACCCGCGCGATCAAGGACCGCATCGCGCTCGAGGACCGGATCGGGATCATCTCGGCTTTGTGGGAAATCGCCTATGCCGATGGCGTGCGCACGGCAGCTGAAGAATCCTTCCTGCGTCTGGTGGCCGGGCTCCTTGGCGTGACGGATGTCGATTCAGGTCTGGCGCGGCAGCGTGTGCTGCAAAGCCTTGGCCGCGCGAGCGACTAGGCCCGAAGGCGAGATGACCTTGCGCCATCTCGCCTCCTCCGCCGCGATCCCTGCGATGAAACCGTTGCAAATCGGGCGTGAATATCGCCACATGATGGAATGAATATGCCAGCATCCTCCTCCGATCCCGGCGCTCCGACCGGGGCGCCCGCGCAGACCCCGGTCATCGAGATCCGCGATCTCTACAAGGCTTACGGCGAGCACGAAGTGCTCAAGGGCGTCGGCCTTGTTGCGCCGCGCGGTCATGTCGTCAGCCTGATCGGCTCGTCCGGCTCGGGGAAATCTACCCTGCTGCGCTGCTGCAACCTGCTGGAAGATAGCCAGAAAGGCGATGTCATCTTCGAGGGCGAGGCGGTGAAATGGGCGGGCAGCGGTGCAGGCCGACGCCCCGCCGATCGCGCACAGGTGACGCGGTTGCGCACCAATCTGTCGATGGTGTTTCAGCAGTTCAACCTCTGGTCCCATCTGACCGTGCTGCAAAACGTCATGGAGGCGCCGGTCACCGTCCTTGGCCGCGACCCCAAGGCGACCGAGGACAAGGCCCGCGCGCTGCTGGCGAAGGTTGGCATCGGCGACAAGGCCGAAGCCTGGCCCGCGCAACTTTCGGGCGGCCAGCAACAACGCGCGGCCATCGCTCGTGCGCTTTGTATGGAGCCCAAGGCGCTGCTCCTTGACGAGCCGACCTCGGCGCTTGACCCCGAATTGCAGCAAGAGGTCGTCAAGGTCATCAAGGATCTGGCGGCCGAGCATCGCACCATGCTTTTGGTCACCCATGACATGCGGCTGGCGGCCGATGTCAGCGATCATGTCGTGTTCCTCCATCACGGCCGGATCGAGGAAGAAGGCCCGCCCAGCCAGATCTTTGGCGCTCCCCGCACCGAGCGGCTGCGCCAATTCCTAAGTGCAGGCAATGCACATTAAACCCGTCCAACAGGAGAGCAAAAGAATGAAAAAGCTTCTCGTCGCCGCCGCCGCTCTGGCGTTCTCGGCTGGCATGGGCCTTGCTGAAGGCCAAACCGTCCGCATCGCCTCGGAAGGGGCCTATGCGCCCTATAACCTCATCAACGACAAGGGTGAGCTGGACGGCTACGAAATCGAGCTCGGCAATGAGCTGTGCAAGCGCGCCGGCCTGACCTGCACCTGGGTCAAGAACGATTTCGACGCGATGATCCCGAACCTGCTCAGCTCGAACTTCGACGCGATCATGGCCGGCATGTCGATTACCGAGGAGCGCAAGAAGGCGATTGCCTTCACCCAGAACTACCTGCCGCCGGTGCCCTCGGCCTATGCGGCGCTGAGCCCGGATGTTGACGTGAAAACCAGCGTCGTCGCCGCCCAGACCGGCACGATCCAATCGACCTATGTCGCGGAATCGGGCGCGAAACTGGTCGAATTCCCGACCTTCGACGAAGCCGCCGCCGCCGTGCGCAACGGTGAGGCCGATGCAGTTTTCGCCGATAAGGAATTCCTCGTGCCGCTGGTCAAGGAAGGCCAAGGCTTTGCCTGGGTCGGTCAGGACGTGCCGCTTGGCGACGGGATCGGCATGGGTCTGCGCCAGTCCGACACCGAGCTTCACGACAAGTTCGACGCCGCCATCACTGCGATGAAGGCCGATGGCAGCATCAACGAGCTGATCAAGAAGTGGTTTGGCCCCGAAGCCCAGACCTACGCCCATTGATCTGAACATTCCTCGCCCTGTCCGCGCCTTCGGGCGGCGGGCGGGGCTTGTCCCGGTGACCGATGTTTGCATATTGCGCGGACCCCAAATCGCTTGAAGGGCTGACCTGGCTGTCGTGCTATCTGACATCCGGCACCCATATGCGCTTTTACCTCTCCTTCCTGACCGTGCTCGCCCTGCTGGCGGTCACAGCCCCGATCGCGATGCTCTTCGGCTTTGGCGGGGCGATGGCAAGCCGCTCGCGGATCACGCCGCTGCGCTGGTTTGGCAAGATCTACACCTCGATGGTGCGCGGCGTGCCCGACATCATCTTCTTCCTCTTCGTGCCGATCGCGCTCGATCAGCTCTTCGAATGGTCGAAAAGCCGGTTCGTCTGCGATCCGAGCGTGCCGGTCTGGCAGGGCAATGAATTCCGCGTCTGCGCGGCGGCCAAGATCCCGCTGTCGAGCTCGCCCGAATGGGTGCACCAGACCTATGGCTTCTTCCTCGCCGTGATTGCCTTCTCGATCGTCTTTGGCGCCTTCGCCGCCAATGTGCTGCGCGGCGCGATGGCCACGGTGCCGCGCGCCCAGCTCGAGACCGCCGAGGCTTACGGCATGAACCAGCGCCAGATCAACCGGCGCATCCTGATCCCGCAGATGTGGACCTATGCTTTGCCCGGTCTCTCGAACCTGTGGATGATCCTCCTCAAGGCCACACCGCTTCTGTTCGTCCTGGGCGTCGAGGATATCGTCTATTGGGCGCGCGAGCTTGGCGGCGCCAAGACCAGCGCCTTCACCTATCCCCATCCCGATTGGCGGATTTACTACTTCCTCGGCATTCTCGTCTTCTTCCTCGCCATGACCTGGATCTCTGAGCGGGTGCTTGACCGCATCCGAGCCCGGCTGTCGAAGGGTCAGGCGACAATGGCAGGCGAATCTCTGCGGAAGGCCGCGCAATGAACGAATGTCTCCAAACCATTCAGGACTTCGGCCTGCGCTCGATCGGCTTTGGCGAGCGGATGCTGCCGCGCACCGAATTCACGCTCTGTCAGGAGATGACGCTGATCGCCTCGGGGCTGATCTGGAACATCTATTTCGCCGCGCTTGCACTCTTCTTTGGCTTCTTCCTCGCCAATGTGCTGGCGCTGGCCAAAGCGAGCCCCAATCCCTGGCTGCGCAAACCCGCAGAATGGTTCATCTTCGTCTTTCGCGGCAGCCCGCTCTT
This sequence comes from Paracoccus aminophilus JCM 7686, assembly GCF_000444995.1. Classification (NCBI taxonomy): domain Bacteria; kingdom Pseudomonadati; phylum Pseudomonadota; class Alphaproteobacteria; order Rhodobacterales; family Paracoccaceae; genus Paracoccus; species Paracoccus aminophilus. The sequence continues at coordinate 2,436,652 of NC_022041.1, forward strand.
CATCCAGTTCTTCGTCGCCTATGAGGCGCTGGTGCAGCTTCCGCGCGTCGGCATCGACATCTTCGGACTGACCGTGCACACAAGCTGGCTCACCAAGGCTTGGGCCGGTGCGCTCTTCGTGCTGACGCTGAACACCGCCGCCTATTCCGCCGAGATCTTCTATGGCGCGCTGCGCAATATCCCGAAAGGCGATATCGAGGCCGCCGACGCCTATGGCTTCACCGGCTGGAAGCGCTATCGCAAGATCATCTGGCCGATCACCATGCGCCTCGCCTGGCCGTCCTACACCAACGAGGCGATTTTCCTTTTCCACGCGACGACGCTGGTCTTCTTTTCAAGCTTCCCCGCCTATCAGCAGATGGGGGATTCGCTTTATTATGCCAGCTATCTCGCCGGAAAGACCTTCAACCCCTTCGTCGCCTATCCGATCGTCGCGGGCTATTTCATCTGCCTGACCTTGCTGCTCATCCTGCTTTTCGGCGCGATGAACCGGCGATTGAACCGCCATATTCCGGGCGCGGCGAAGAAAATCCGCTATAGACCGCAACTCTTGAGGTAATCATGGACTGGCTGCGCGAACATCCCGAAGTCAAGACGATCCGCGTTGCAGCGGCAGATCTGAACGGGGTGGCGCGCGGCAAGCGTGTGCCGTCGCGTTTCGCCGAAAAGCTGCTGACCGAGGGCACCAAATTCCCCTATTCCGTCCTCAATATGGACATCTGGGGCGAGGATGTCGAAGACAGCCCCCTCGTCTTCGAATCCGGCGATCCTGACGGGATCTTGATGCCGACCGAGCGCGGCTTCATGCCGATGCCTTGGCTCGATGCGCCGACCGGGCTCTTGCCGCTCTGGATGTTTCACGACGACGGCCGCCCCTATGACGGCGACCCGCGTCAGGCGCTCGCAAGGGTGGTCGACCGCTACAAAGCGGCGGGCCTGACGCCGGTGGTCGCGACAGAGCTTGAATTCTTCCTCATCGACGATTCCGGCGGGCAACTCCGCGTGCCGCCCTCGCCGCGTTCGGGCAAACGCCGCACCGGGGCCGAGACCCTCAGCCTGCGCGCCCTCGATGGCTTCGACCGCTTCTTCACCGCGCTTTATGACGCCTGCGAGGCGATGGACATCCCCGCCGATACCGCGATCTCCGAGGCCGCTCCGGGCCAGTTCGAGATCAATATGATGCACCAGCCCGATCCCTTGAAAGCCGCCGATGACGCTTGGCTTTTCAAGATGCTGGTCAAGGGTCTCGCCCGCCAATATGGCTTTGCCGGCTCCTTCATGGCCAAACCCTATGAGGAATGGAACGGCTCGGGCATGCATATGCATTTCTCGATCCTCGACGCGGAGGGCAACAATATCTTCGACAATGGCAGCCCCGAGGGTTCAGACGCGCTCCGCCATGCGGTTGCGGGCTGCCTTGCGGCCATGTCGGGCTCAACCCTCCTCTTCGCGCCGCATGAAAACAGCTATGACCGGCTGGTGCCGAATGCCCATGCGCCGACCGGCATCGGCTGGGCCTATGAAAACCGCACCTCGGCGATCCGCATCCCCTCCTCGGGCCCGAAAGCGCGCCGCATCGAACATCGCGTCGCGGGCGGCGATGTGAACCCCTATCTCACCGTCGCCGCCGTCTTGGGCGCGGCTCTGAACGGGATCGAGGACAAAGCCCCCGCGCCGCCCCCGATCCGCGGCAATGCCTATGAACAGGGTCTGGCTCAGCTTCCCGCCACCTGGACCGAAGCGATCGAGACCTTCGCGACCTCCCCCGAAATCGCCCGAATCTTCCCCGCCCATCTGATCGAGAATTTCGTGATGACCAAGCGGCAGGAACTCCACTACATGGCCGAGCTTTCCGACGACGAAACCGTCGAGCTCTATCTCGATACGGTTTAGGCACGAAAAAGGGGCAAGGCCGCAGCCTTACCCCTCCTTTCAAGTCCCCGTCTTTCATGACCAAATATCCCGGGGTCCGGGGCAGAGCCCCGGTTCCTTTTCAGGACATCACCGGATCAGGAATCGAGCTTCTCGACCGCTTTCGCAGGTTTCGCGATCTCGATCCGGCGCGGTTTCAGCGCTTCCGGGATCTCGCGGATCAGGTCGATATGCAGCATCCCGTCAACATGGCTCGCGCCATCGACGCGGACGTGATCGGCCAGAGTGAACTTGCGCTCAAAGGCTCGGGTGGCGATGCCGCGATGCAGGAAGGTCCGGCCTTCGTCATCGGCAGCCTTGCGCCCGGCGACGATCACCGCACCGTCCTTGACCTCGACCGAGAGCTCATCCGCCGAGAAACCGGCGACGGCGATCGAGATGCGATAGGTGCTCTCGCCGGTCTTTTCGATATTGTAGGGAGGATAGCTGTGCTGGGGCAGATCAGCCGCCAGAGCACGGTCCAGAACATCCGCCATCCGGTCAAACCCCACCGAAGCACGATAAAGCGGGGTCAGGTCAAAATTTCGCATTTTCGCATCCTTTTCAAAGCGATACTGAAGTTGCTCCCCGTCATTCGGGCAAGCAGCCTGCCGACGCCACTTGGGGCCGCCGACAGGATTCAGATGGGATGCGAATTTTCGCCTTTCAAGGGTGCGCGGCCAATGCGGGCGGTTTCGGCCCGCCGCTCGCCCAATCCAGAAGCTCGACGGTATGGATCACCGGCACGTCCATGCCCGAGCCGATCTGCATCATGCAGCCGATATTGCCCGCCGCAATCACCTGCGGCGAGACCGCCTGCAACGTGTCAATCTTGCGCTCTTTCAACTCGGCCGAAAGCTCGGGTTGCAAGAGATTATAGGTCCCGGCCGAGCCACAGCAGAGATGCGGATTGGCGGGCTCCAGCACGGTAAATCCCGCCTCAGCCAAAAGCTCTTTCGGCACGCCTCGGATCTGCTGGCCGTGTTGCAGCGAGCAGGCCGAGTGATAGGCCACCCGCAGCCCTTCACCGGGTCGGGTGATCGCGGGAAGGCCGTGGCTTGCGAAAAACTCGGTCACATCGCGGGCGAGGCCTGCCACCTGACGCGCCTCGGCCTCCATCGGATCGCCGGCAAAGATCGCGGCATAATCCTTGATCGTCGTGCCGCAACCCGAGGTGTTGATGATGATCGCATCCAGATCTCCAGCCGCCAGAAAGCTGCGGATCGTCTGGCGCGCCGAGGCCAAGGCGTCCTTCTCGCGGCCCATGTGATGGGTCAGCGCGCCGCAGCAGCCGAAGTCCTGCGGGATCACCACCTCGCAACCCGCCCGCCGCAACAGCCGGATCGTCGCATCGTTGATGTCGGTATTCAGCGCGCGCTGCGCACAGCCCGGCATCAAGGCGACCCGCGCGCGGCGCGGCCCCTCGGGCGCGAAAACTTGCCCGTCATCATTGCGGCTGACCGGCGGGATCGCCTTGGGCACCATCTCGAGCATCGCGCGCAGCCGCGCATCAGGCACCAGCCCGGAGAAGGGTTTGGCAAGTTTCGCGCCCAGAAGCGCCAGCCGGAAGCGTTTGGGATAGGGCAAAAGCCGCGCGAGCAGCCAGCGCAGGGCGCGGTCGCGCCAGGGGCGGCGATAGGTTTCCTCGACATGGACGCGGGCGTGATCGATCAGATGCATGTAATTCACGCCCGAAGGACAGGTCGTCATGCAAGACAGGCAGCCGAGGCAGCGATCGAGATGCTTGACCGTCTTTTCATCCGCCGGACGCCCGGCTTCGAGCATGTCCTTGATCAGATAGATCCGCCCCCTCGGGCTGTCGAGCTCATCGCCCAGGACCTGGTAGGTCGGGCAGGTCGCTGTGCAGAAGCCGCAATGAACGCAGGTCCGCAGCACCTTGTTCGAGCGCGCGGTGAGCGGGTCCTGCAACTGCTCGGGCGTGAAATTCGTCTGCATCTCAGGCGGTTTCCTTCTGCGCGGACAGAATGCCGCGCGGGTCGAATTTCTGGCGGAGATCGGCGTTCAGCTTGGCGATCACCGGATGGGGCGCGGGCAGAACCAGAGGCGTCGCGCCAGTCGCGCGCGCGGCATGGCCGTTGAAGAGCGGCAGACGCGGCACCTCTCCGGCAGGCAGCGAGACCCAGAGCAGCCCCCCGCCCCAATCCATCGCCAAAGGCGCGGGAAGGCTTTTCAAAAGAGACGCAACTTCAGAGGGATGGCAGATGATCCTCCAAAGATCGCCCTCGGCCTCACGCGGTACCATCTGGGTCCAAAGCGCGCTTTCGACCTCGGAGATCTCGCCAAAAGCCCGCAGCCGCTCGCGCAAGGAGGTCATGCGCAGATCGACCGATCCTTCGAGCCCCTCGACCCGGATCAGCGCGCCCTGCCCCGGCAACCAGCCCGCCCCGCTGACATCATATGGCCCGGTCAGGGCCGAGGTCAGCGCCGCGACCGCCGCCTCCGGACCCAGCCCCGGCAGCGCCAAGGTGCGCGAGACCGGCGGGATCGGCGCGGTCTTCAGCGCGACCTCGGTCAGGACGCCAAGCGCGCCGCGCGATCCGGCCAGAAGCTTCACCAGATCATAGCCGGTGACGTTCTTCATCACCCGCCCGCCGTTCTTCACGATCTCGCCCGCGCCGGTCACAAACCGCAGCCCCAGCATCGCATCGCGGCAGGCCCCCGCCTGCACCCGGCGCGGCCCAGAGCTGTTCGTCGCCGCGACCCCACCGATGGTCGAGCCCGGACGCGCATCGGGTTCAAAGGCGAGCATTTGGCCCTCAGTGGCGAGCACGCGGCGCACCTCTTCAAGCGTCGTGCCCGCGCGCACGACCAAGGTCAGTGCCTCGGGTTCGTAAAGCGTCAACCCCGACAGTCCGGTCATGTCGATGCGCGCGCCCTCGCCCTCGCCGGGCCAAAGTCGCGTGCCGCCGCCGATGGCCGACACCGGAGCCGAGGCCGTCCGCAGGATGTGCGCCAGTTCTTCTTCGCTCTCAGGCCGCATTGCGCTGCCCCTTTCCATGCGCGCCTTCGCGACGCGGGGCAGAACTCGCCAGCGGAAAGACCTTGGCGGCATTCAACAGCCAGAACGGATCAAAGGCATCCTTGATCCGCATCTGCGCCTCCAGATCCTCGGGCGCGAATTGCGCGACCATCAGCTCGCGCTTTTCGACACCGACGCCATGTTCGCCGGTCAGGCAGCCGCCGACCTCGACGCAGAGCCGCAGGATATCTGCGCCGAAAGCCTCACAAAGCTCGAGATCGCCGGGTTTGTTCGCATTATAGAGGATCAGCGGATGCATATTGCCGTCCCCGGCATGGAAGACATTGGCAACGCCAAGCCCGTATTGGCGCGAGAGCTCGGCAATCCCCGCAAGCACTTTCGGCAGGGTCGAGACCGGGATCGTGCCGTCCAGACACATGTAGTCATTGATCTGACCCATCGCGCCAAAGGCCGATTTGCGCCCAAGCCAGATGCGGCGGGATTCGTCCTCGGATTTGCTTTCGCGGAATTCGACGGGATCGAAGCGCTCGGCAATCTCGCGGATGAGGGCAAGCTGCTCGGCGATCTCGGGCTTGGTGCCTTCGACCTCGATGATCAAAAGCGCCTCGCAATCGGGGTAACCGGCATGGGCAAAGGCCTCGGTCGCCTGAATGCAGGGGCGGTCCATGAATTCGATGGCGACGGGGATGATGCCCGCGCGGATGATCGCGGCGACGCAGGCCCCGGCGGTCTCGCTGGCCGAGAAGCCGACCAGAACCGGGCGCGCGCCAACGGGTTTGGGCAGGATGCGCAGGCTCGCCTCGGTCACGATGCCAAGCTGGCCTTCCGAGCCACAGACGACGCCCAGAAGATCGAGCCCCGCCGCCTCGCCCATCGGCCCGCCGAGATCAAGGACGGTGCCGTCCATCATCACCATGCGCAGGCCCAAGAGGTTGTTGGTCGTGACGCCATATTTCAGGCAATGCGCGCCGCCGGAGTTCATGCCGATATTGCCGCCGATCGCGCAGGCAAGTTGGCTTGACGGGTCGGGCGCATAGAAGAAGCCGTCGCCATCTACCGCGCCAGAGATCGACAGGTTCGTGCGCCCGGCCTGCACGCGGATGTAACGGTCGGGATAATTCGTCTCGAGCACCGCATTCATCCGCGAGAGCCCGATCACCACCGCATCCGCCGTCGGCATCGAGCCGCCCGCAAGGCTTGTCCCCGCGCCACGCGGCACGACCGGCACGCGCTCCTCGTGGCAGATGCGCAGGATGGCCGCGACCTCTTCGGTGGTTGCGGGCAGCACCACCGCCAAAGGCGGGCAGCGATAGGCGGAAAGCGCGTCGCATTCATAGGCGCGCGTTTCGGCCGGATCGTCGATCACCGCATCGGGCACGGCGGCGCGCAGCCTTGCGGCAATCGCCGCCTTGCGCGCCAGAATGCCCGGATCGGGAACTGGCATCTCCATCGTCTCTCCCCCCGAAGGCGCGCTTTGGCCGCTTTGCCCCGTCGCCCGCCCCAAAGAGGCGGCTTTGGGCTGCAAAGGCGCATTGCGCGCTTTCCCATTACCTGCGAACCTGCCTGCACTCTTGGCCGCAAGCCCTTGAAAGCCACAGGTTATGCAAAACGAAGACCCCGAATCGAGCCTGCCGTACCCCTTCCTCCCAGAAGGGTCCGGCGGCGTGGGATCGGGACGGGTCGTCCTCCTGCGTAACCGTTCCCCTCAATGGATAGCGGGCGCGGCGGGCGCAGGCAACCGCAGCAAAGGGACGAGACGTGGCGCGGCTTTGGGCAAGCCGCAAAGGGAGGGCCAAAGATGAACAATGCGCTTGATGCGATCATCCGCTCGTTCAGCTATTGGGATCTGCTTGCCGTGGTCTGGCTGATCGCCAGTTGGGGCTGGATCGGCTGGCGGACCGAGCATCCGCCTGCGGGCAAGCCCTCGGTCTCGGTTCTGATGAAAGAGCTGCGCCGCGAATGGATGCGCCAATTCGTCCATCGCGAGCCGCGCATTTTCGACGGCAATATCCTGTCCAACCTGCGCGAGAGCACGGCCTTCTTCGCCTCGGCCTCGATGATTGCGATCGGAGGCGGGCTTGCGCTGATTGGCAATGCCGACCGGCTCTCGCTGCTCGCCCGGCAGTTCGAGATGGATTACATCCCGACGATCAAATGGGAGATCAAGATCCTTGTCCCCCTGCTGCTCGTCGTCGATGCGTTTTTGAAATTCGTCTGGTCGAACCGGCTTTTCGGCTATTGCGCGATCATCATGGGCTCGGTTCCAAACAGCCCCACGGATCCCCGCGCCATGCCGCGCGCGTTGCAGGCCGCCGAGATCAATATCCGCGCCGCCCGCAGCTTCAATGCGGGCCTGCGCAATGTCTATTTCGCGCTGGGGGCGCTGGCTTGGTTGGCCGGGCCACTGGCGCTTTTTGTCGCCGTGGCCTTCGTGCTCTTCATCAGCTGGCGGCGCGAATTCGCCTCGGGCTCACGGCGTGTGCTGCTGGAAGAGGCTGCCACTGAGGCGCGCATGATACCAGGCGAGGCCCAGCATCAAGAGCCCCGCGGCTGAGAGGCCGACGCCGACCAGCCCCGAGGAATGCCAGCCCCAGCCCGCCGTCAGCGCCATGCCCGCAAGCCAGGGGCCAAGCGCATTGGCGGCGTTGAAGGCCGCGTGGTTCATCGCGGCGGCCATGCTTTGCGCCGAGCCCGCGACCTCCATCAGCCGGGTCTGAAGCGGCACCACCGTGCCCGAGCCCAGCCCCATCAGGAAGGATGTGATCAGCATCAGGGGCCAGCTTCCGACCGCGAAAGAGGCCAAGGCCTGCGTGATCGCCATGAAGAGGATCAACCGGAAAGCCGCGCCGAAGACGCCGATACGCACGGTGAGTTTCCCGGCAAAGATGCTGCCAATCGTGCCACCGACGCCAAAGACGCACAGCGTCAGCGGGATGACCCAGCCGGGCGCATCCGTGGTCGCCAAGATCGCCGCCGACAGGTAGGCGTAGACCGCGAACATGCCGCCAAAGCCGATCGCGCCGACCAGCAGCGTGAGGATGACATCGGGATTGCGCAGAGCTTTGAGCTCTTCGAGCGGGCGCGCATTCGGATCGACGCCGACGCGCGGCGCCAGCTTGAGGATCAAGAGCGCCGTCACCAGCGCGATCACGCCCGGCAGCGCAAAGCCCCAGCGCCAGCCAAGGCCTTGGCCAATGGCTCCGGCCAAAGGCACGCCGAGGATATTGGCGACGGTCAGACCGAGCAGGACCTGCGTGACACCCTTCGCGCGCTGCTCTTTGGGCAAAGCGTCGGCGGCGAAAAGCATGCCCACGCCAAGAAAGCCGCCATGCGGCAGACCGGCGAGAAAGCGCATCGCGGCCAGCGTGCCAAAGCCGGGCAGCACGGCAGCGAGCAGGTTCATCACGCCGTAAGCGGCGATCAGCCCGGCCAGATAGCGCCGCCGCGGCAGGCGCGCGCCAAGGATCGAGGTCAGCGGCGCGCCGACCACCACGCCCAAGGCATAGGCCGAGATGACATGACCGGCCTCGGGCTCGGTCACGCCAAGATCGGCGGCAAACCACGGCAAGAGGCCCATGGCGGCGAATTCGGAAGTTCCGATGGCAAAAGCACCAAGGGCAAGCGCCAGAACGGCAAGGCGAGTATTGGGACGCGGCGACAAGGGCGGCACCTCGGGCAGGCAGATTTCAGGAATGGGGTCTGGTTGCGTTAACATCCCCAGACCGCGGTGTCAGCAGCCTTACCTCGCAAATCAAGCATTCCTGTGACGCAAGGCTCGCGCCCGGTTCAGCTTTGCCACGGCGGCGGGCGTTTGCCGAAAAAGGCGGCAAGTCCGGCTTGCGCCTCATCGCCGTCCCAGACCGCGACGAGGTCCTCGACCGTCTGCTCGATCACCGCCGCGTCGATCTGCGCGCCAAGCCGGTGACAGAGCCGCTTGGCCGCCGCCACGGCAGCGGGGGCGCAGTGCAGATAGCGCTCGACCTCGGTCTCGACCGCCGTGTCGAGGTCGCGGGCTGGCAGAGCTTCGGCCAGCAAGCCCAGCCGCACCGCCTCGGGCGCGCCAAAAATCTGCCCCGAGAAGAACATCCGTCGCGCCTGCCCCGCGCCGATCCGCGCCAGCACATAGGGCGCGATCGTCGCGGGAATGAGGCCAAGGCGCACTTCGGTCAGGCCAAAGCGCGCCTCCTCGGCGGCGAACGCAATGTCGCAGACCGAGATCAGACCGAGCCCGCCCCCGAAAGCATTGCCCTGAACCCGGCCGATCAGCGGCTTGGGGATCTCGTTCAGCGCCTTCAGCATCAGCGCCAGCGCGCGGGCGGCGCTGCGCCGCGTGGCGCTGTCCGCCGCCATTTGCTCTTGCATCCAGCCAAGATCGCCGCCCGCGCAAAAGCTTGGCCCTTCCGCCGCCAGCACGACGACACGGATCTGCGGATCGGCGCCCAGCATCTGCGCGGCTTCGGTCAGCTCGGCGATCATCTGGGCCGAAAGCGCATTGTGTTTGGCGGGCCGCGCCAGCTCAAGTCGCGCCAATCCGCGATCCTCTCGGGTGATGCGGATCGTCTTAAACATGCCCGTCCCCTCTCAGCGCACGGGCCAAGCTCGCGGCGCGGTCGATGATCGCGAGGTCGAGCCCGGTCGCATAGCCAGACGCCGCGAGATGGGCCGCGACCCGCTCGGTCGCGACATTGCCCTTGGCGCCCGGCGCGTAAGGACAGCCGCCCAGCCCGCCGACCGCCGCGTCAAAGACCCGCAGCCCGCGGGCCAGCGCCACGTCGATATTGGCAAGCGCATGGCCAAGCGTGTCGTGGAAATGCCCGGCGAGCCGTTCCGGCGGCAGCTCATCCAACACCCGCGCCAGCATCCGATCCACGCTTTCGGCCCGGCCATGGCCCAAGGTCTCGCCCAGACTGATCTCATAGCAGCCGAGATCGCGCAAAGCCGCGGCGACCCGCGCGACCTGATCGGGCGGCGTCGGGCCGTCGAAGGGGCAATCGGTCACGACCGAGACATAGCCGCGCAGAGGCACGCCGTCACGGCGCGCCGCCTCGGCCACCGGCGCCATTCGCGCCAAGCTTTCCGCGATCGAGGCATTGAGATTGGCGCGCGAAAACCCTTCCGAAGCGCTGGCAAAGATCGCGATTTCCGAGGCGCGGGCGGCGCGCGCCCGGGCATAGCCGGTCATATTCGGGGTGAGCGCGGCATAGCTCACCCCCTCGTGGCGCGAGATCCCGGCCATGACCGTCTCGGCATCGGCCAGCTGCGGCACCCATTTCGGGCTGACGAAACTGGTAACCTCGATGCGCCGAAACCCCGCCGTCGAAAGCAGATCGACCAGAGCGATCTTGTCCGCCGCCGGGATCAGCCGCTTTTCGTTTTGCAGCCCGTCGCGGGGGCCGACTTCGAAGATTTCCGCGCGCTCAACCATGCGCCTCCTTCTCCTCAAGCCGGATCAGCGCCGCCCCGGCCTCGACCTGATCGCCGGGCGCGGCCAGAACCTCGGCCACGCGTCCGTCGCGGCTGGCGCTGAGCATATGCTCCATCTTCATCGCCTCCAGTAGCGCGAGGCGCTCGCCCGCCTTGACCTCTTGCCCCGGCGTCACGAAAATCTCGCGCACCAGCCCCGGCATCGGCGACAAGGTCAGCCCCGCGCCGGAAACCTCGGTCTGACGCGCCAAGGGATCGAGCGGTTTGAGCGTGACCGGCACGGTGCCGAAGACGCTGACCGCCGCCGCGTGATGGACGAGCCGCAAGGGCGTCGGCGCGCCATCGACCCACCAGCGGTCATTCGCAAAGCGCAGCTCATGGCTGACTTCGTCCAGATGCAGCCGGAACAGGCCGGGCGCCGGGATCTCGACATGGGCATGACCGCCCTCCCAGTCGATGCGCTGGCGCAAAGGTTGCCAGAGCGCGAAACCTTTGGTCCAATCGGGCGGATCAAGTCCGGCATCATCAAGTCCGGCGAGCCCCAAGGCCGCCAAAGCCACGGCGCGGCTGTCGGGGCTGAGTGGCTGGGTCAGCGCCGCGAGATCGCGTGTGATCAGCCCGGTATCGACCTCGCCCCGGCGAAAGCCCGGATGGCGGGTCAGCGCGATCAGGAAATCGAGATTGGTGATCGTGCCCGCGACCTCGGTCGCCTCGAGCGCGCCTTGCAGCGCCTGCAAAGCCAGCGCGCGGGTCGGGCCCGAGGTGATGATCTTGGCGATCATCGGATCATACCAAGGCGAGATCTGATCGCCCGGCCGCACTCCGGTTTCAATCCGCGCCGTCGCCGGGAAAGCCAGATGGGCGAGCCTGCCGGTCGCGGGCAGAAAGCCCGCCGGAACATCCTCGGCATAGAGACGCGCCTCGAAGGCATGGCCCGTCGCGTGGATCTGGTCCTGATTGGCGGGCAAGGGCTCGCCTGCCGCGACGCGGAGCTGCCATTCGACGAGATCAATGCCGGTGATTGCCTCGGTCACCGGATGCTCGACCTGAAGGCGGGTGTTCATCTCCATGAACCAGAAGCCCTCCGGGCGCAGGCCCGCACTTGCGTCCACGATGAACTCGACCGTGCCCGCCCCGGCATAGCCAATCGCCTCGGCCGCGCGCACCGCCGCCGCGCCCATGGCCGCGCGCATCTCGGAGGTCATGCCGGGGGCCGGGGCTTCCTCGATGACCTTCTGGTGGCGGCGCTGGAGCGAGCAATCGCGCTCATAGAGATGGAGCGCGCGGCGGCCATCACCGAAGATCTGCATCTCGATATGGCGCGGGGTGAGGATGTATTTCTCGATCAAGACGGCGCTGTTGCCAAATGCGGTCGCGGCCTCATTTTGCGCGGAGGCGAGGCGATCGGCGAAATCAGCGGGCCGCTCGACCAGACGCATCCCCTTGCCGCCGCCACCCGCCACCGCTTTGATGAGCACGGGATAGCGAATGCGCGCGGCCTCATCGGCGAGCCGCGCGGGGCTCTGATCGGGGCCGTGATAGCCCGGCACGACCGGCACACCCGCCTCCGCCATCAGCGCCTTGGCCGCATCCTTGAGCCCCATCTTGCGGATCGCGCCCGCCGAGGGACCAATGAAGACGAGCCCGGCTGCCGTCACCGCTTCGACGAAATCGGGGTTTTCCGAAAGAAAACCATAGCCCGGATGGATTGCCTGCGCCCCGGTCTGCAAGGCGGCCGCAATCAAACGGTCGCCGCGCAGATAGCTGTCCTTGGGTGCGGGCCCGCCGATCGGCACGGCCTCATCGGCCAAAGCGACATGGCGCGCCTCGGCATCGGCTTGCGAAAAGACCGCGACCGTGCGGATGCCGAGGCGGCGCGCGGTCTGGATGATGCGGCAGGCGATTTCACCGCGATTGGCGATCAGGATCTTGTCAAACATGGCGATGCCTTTTGCGGGCGGGTGAGGTGCTTGTGGCGCGACCGGGGGCTTCGCGCCCCCGGACCCCCGCGGGATATTTCGGCATGAAAGACGGGTGTGGGTGGTGATGGGCTGGGGCGAAGGCGGAGTTGGACAATGGCAGGGCGGCGGCGGCGCGTTGGGTCATCGGCTACATCCGGAAGAGGCCGAAGCGGGTCGGCGCGATCGGGGCATTGAGGCTCGCACGCAGCGAGAGGGCGAGGACGGCGCGGGATTTGCGCGGATCAATGATGCCATCGTCCCAGAGCCGGGCCGAGGCATAGAGCGGATCGGACTGGCGGGCGAACATCTCGATCGTCGGGCGTTTGAACTCGGCCTCTTCGGCGGCGGACCACTGCCCGCCCGCGCGCTCGATCCCCTCGCGCCGAACGGTGGCGAGCACGCCTGCCGCCTGTTCGCCGCCCATGACCGCGATCCGGGCATTGGGCCAGGTCCAGAGGAAACGCGGGCCATAGGCGCGTCCGGCCATGCCGTAATTGCCTGCACCGAAGGAGCCGCCGACCAGCATGGTGATTTTCGGCACATTGGTGGTCGCAACCGCCGTCACCATTTTCGCGCCATGCCGCGCGATGCCTTCGCTTTCATATTTGCGCCCGACCATGAAGCCGGTGACGTTCTGGAGGAAGATCAGCGGGATATTGCGCTGGCTGCAGAGCTCGATGAAATGCGCGCCTTTTTGCGCAGCCTCGGAAAAGATCACGCCATTGTTGGCGATGAGGCCGACCGGGCAGCCCTCGATATGGGCAAAGCCCGTCACCAGCGTTTCGCCGAAGCGGGCCTTGAACTCGTCAAAGCGCGAGCCGTCGGTCAGCCGGGCGATGAGCTCGCGGATGTCATAGGGGGTTTTCAGATCGGCGGGCACGAGGCCCAGGATCTCTTCGGGATCATAGGCGGGCGGCTCGGGCGTTTGCCATTGGACCGTGCCGGGCAGATCGCGATTGAGATGGGCGACGGCGCGGCGGGCAAGCGCCAGGGCATGGGCGTCATCCTCGGCCAGATAATCGGCGACGCCCGAAAGCCGCGTATGGGTATCGCCGCCGCCGAGATCCTCGGCGCTGACGATCTCGCCGGTCGCCGCGCGCACCAAAGGCGGGCCCGCGAGAAAGATCGTGCCCTGCCCTTTGACGATGATCGTCACATCCGACATCGCCGGGACATAGGCCCCGCCTGCCGTGCTTGATCCCATGACCACCGCGATCTGGGCGATGCCTTTGGCCGACATCTGCGCCTGATTGTAGAAAATGCGGCCGAAATGGTCGCGGTCGGGGAAGACCTCGTCCTGATTGGGCAGGTTCGCCCCGCCGCTGTCGACGAGATAAAGGCATGGCAGGCGGCATTCTTCCGCGATTTCCTGCGCGCGCAGGTGTTTCTTGACCGTCATCGGATAATAGGTGCCGCCCTTCACCGTCGCATCATTGGCGAGCACCATGACCTCTTGCCCGTGCACCTGCCCGATCCCGGCGATCAGCCCGGCGGCAGGGGCCGCGCCCTCATACATGCCATGGGCCGCGGTCGCGCCGATTTCGAGGAAGGGCGAGCCGGGATCCAAAAGGTTCGCGACCCGTTCGCGCGGGGGCATTTTGCCGCGGGCGACATGGCGCGCCATCGCCTTGTCGCCGCCCCCTGCCGCGGCAAACTCGGCCGCCGCCCGGACGCCCTCTAGCAAGGCCAAATGAGCCGCGCGATTGGCGCGGAAGAGCTCGGATCCGGGCTGAACGGCAGAGGAAAGCTTCATCGGAGGCGCCTTTGCAATGGACCGGGAGAGCGGCGGGCGGGACGGTTTCTGCGGGCGCTGGGGCGGGCTGCCGCCCCGGGCTGGGCTTTACGCGGCATGGTGGCGGGGGGCTTTCGCGGTGCCTCCCCGTCGCCGTGCGGGCTCAGTTTTCCTGACGCTCATCGGCGAGATAGGTTTCGAGCAGCAGGGTCTGGCGCGCGGTCAGCTGCAACATGCAGCTTTCGACCGAGGGGCCTTGCTGGCTGCCGCCTTCCCATTGCGTCGCGTCAAAGGCGCAGGCGGAATCACGAAAGGCGATCCAGTTCTTTTCCATCTGCTGCAGCTTCGCAACCCGGGCCGGGGTCGATGCGGGATCATCGGCCTTTTGCGCGTCATCGGCTTTGCGCTGCTCATCCTGAAGCGATTTATAGGTATCGTTGAGCAAACCGTCCCAGCTCGAGCGCTCGAGCCCGAGGCATTGCACCATGCCCACTGTGGTCTGGCCCTTGGCATCCGACATGCATTTGTCCGAGGCCTGCCCGATACAGGCGGCGCGATCATCATAGCCCTTGTTGTGGTCGAGACAGCTCGACAGGATCTCCGGGTTGTAATCCGGCATGTCCGGGCCCTCGGCAAAGGCCGGAATGGCGAAGGCCGGGGTGGCAATGGCAAAGCCCGCGATCAAAAGTGCTTTCAACATCAGATCAACTCCAGAAGTTCACGCCCTATCAACATGCGCCGGATTTCCGAAGTTCCCGCGCCGATCTCCATCAGCTTGGCATCGCGGAACAATCGGCTGACGGGCGCATCATTCAGATAGCCCGCACCGCCCAGGGCCTGCACCGCCTGATGGGCCTGAACCATCGCCTGCTCGGAGGCGTAAAGCACCGCCCCCGCCGCATCCTGCCGCGTCACCCGGCCCGCATCGCACGCGCGCGCGACCTCGTAGACATAGGCACGCGCGGTGTTCAGAGCGACATACATGTCGGCGATCTTGCCCTGCATCAGCTGGAAGGAGCCGACCGGCTGGCCGAATTGGTGGCGGCTTTTGACATAGGGCATGACCTCGTCGAGACAGGCCGCCATGATGCCAAGGCCGATCCCGGAAAGCACGACCCGCTCGTAATCGAGCCCCGACATCAGGACGCGCACGCCGCGTCCGGGGTCTCCCAGCACATTTGCCGCCGGGACCGCGCAATTTTCAAAAATGAGCTCGCCGGTGTTCGAGCCGCGCATCCCTAGCTTGTCGAAATGCGGCGAGGTCGAAAAACCCGCCATGCCGCGCTCGATGATGAAGGCGGTGATGCCTTTCGCGCCGGCCTCGGGGTCGGTCTTGGCATAGACGACCAGCGTCTCGGCATCCGGGCCGTTGGTGATCCAGTATTTCTGCCCGTTGAGGATATAGTCCCCGCCGCGCTTCTCGGCGCGCAGCTTCATCGAGACGACATCCGAGCCCGCGCCGGTCTCGGACATGGCCAGCGCGCCGATCCGGCTGCCCGCGCACAGATCGGGCAGATAGCGCGCGCGCTGCGCATCCGTGCCGTTCAGCTTGAGCTGATTGACGCAGAGGTTCGAATGCGCGCCATAGGACAGGCTGACCGAGGCCGAGGCCCGCGCGATTTCCTCGGTCGCGACGGTATGGGCGAGATAGCCAAGCCCGGCGCCGCCCCAAGTCTCGGGCACGGTGATGCCCAGAAGACCAAGCGCGCCCATCTCGGGCCAGAGCTCGTTGGGAAAGGCATTCTCGCGGTCGATCCGGGCGGCGATCGGGGCGAGGCGTTCCTGCGCCCACCGCCGGACCATATCGCGGAGCGCATTGACCTCGTCGCCCAGATCGAATTCCAGAGCCGCCGTGAACATCGCCGCACCCTCCCGGGGAGTTATCGAACACTCGTTCATTTAAACTATGGACCAGTCATCTCTGAGGCGTCAACGCCGATCTTCGCCGAAAGATGCGGCGGCCCGACAGACACCTGAACAGACAGCCCCCCGGATCGGCGAAAAGCCTGCGGTGACACGGCGCGCGATTGACAAAAGAGCCCGCGCGGGCCACGCGGAAGCCATGACCCTGCCCGCTCGTTTCCCCTGCCGATCTGACCACGCATGGCGGCTTTTCCGGTGCCCGCGATGAAGCTTTGCCTTTTGCGCCATGCGCCGCTGCCGCCCGGCTCGGGCCTTGCCGGTCGCCGCGATCTTGCGGCGGTTCTCCCGCTCGCGCCCGAGCTTGCCGCTTTGCAGGCCCGCCTTCAGGCGCTTGCGCCGACGCGGATCTGGTCGAGCCCGGCCCTTCGCTGCCGCCAGACCTGCGCGGCGCTGGGGCTTGAGGCCGAGACCGATCCTCGCCTTTGGGAGCAGGATTTCGGCGCATGGGAGCAGCCCGGCACCGCAATCCCCGATCTCGGACCGCTGCCGCTTGAGGAGCTCGCCCGCCACCGCCCGCCCGGCGGCGAGAGCTTCGCCGATCTGGTCGCGCGCACCCGCCCCGCGCTTGAGGCGATGACCGGCACCGCGCTGATCATCGCCCATGCCGGAACCGTGCGCGCGGCGCTGTCGCTGGTGATCGGGCCTGCCGCTTTGTCCTTTGCGGTCGCGCCGCTGTCGCTCACTGTGATCGAGGGGAGCCCGGGCCAGTGGTCGGTCAGTTTCGTCAACTGGACCGCCCCGGAGCTAGTGCCCCATCCGCAGACCTCATAACCAACGTCCCATGAGCCCCCGATGAGCTTTCTTGCCGCCACGCTGACCACCGCTTTGACCGCCCTTGTGGTCGATGCCCTTTTTGGCTGGCCCGATGCGCTTTACCGCCGGATCGGCCATCCGGTCACTTGGCTCGGTCGCCTGATCTCGGCACTAGACCGGCGCTGGAACCAAGGCGACAACCGCCGTCGCAAGGGGTTGATCGCGAGCCTCGTCACCATCTTCGCCGCCGTTCTGCCTGCCGTCCTCTTGACGCTGCTGCTCGCTCCCCTGCCGGGCGGCGCGGTGCTTTTGGGGATCCTCGCCTGGCCGCTGGTGGCGAGCCGCTCGCTTTACGACCATGTCGCCGCCGTCGCCCGCCCGCTGGAGGCCGAGGACAGCGCAGGCGCGCGTCAGGCGGTGGCGATGATCGTCGGGCGCGACCTCGACGACCGCCCCGAGCCGATTGCCCGCGCCGCGCTGGAAAGTCTCGCCGAGAACGAATCCGATGGGGTGATTGCGCCGCTGTTCTGGGCGGCTTTGCTCGGGCTGCCCGGGATCGCGGCTTACAAGGCGATCAATACGCTCGATTCGATGATCGGCCATCTCAACCCGCGCTATGGCGATTTCGGGCGCTTCGCGGCGAAGCTTGATGATATCGTGAACCTGCCCGCCTCGCGTCTGAGCGGGGTGCTGATCGCTGTGGCCGCGCCCTCGCTGAGGGCCTTTGCGGTGATGCGGCGGGATGCGCGGCGCCACCGCTCGCCCAATGCCGGTTGGCCCGAAACCGCGATGGCGGGCGCGCTTGGCGTCCGGCTGTCGGGGCCGCGCAGCTATGGCGGGCGCGAATCATCCGAGCCGTGGCTGAACGAAAATGCCCGCGACCCCGGTCCGGCGGACCTCAGGCGCGGGCTGCAGATCTATCGTCGCTCGGTCGTCTTGATGGGGCTTTTGCTCGCCGCCAGCCTCGCCGCCGTGCTTTAGCTTTCCTCGAAGAAATCCGCAGGCGCGCGGCCACGCAGCTCTTGCGCCAGATCGCGACCCATCGCGGGACCTTCGCTCGCCGGACCACGCCGCTCAGCCGAGATCACTTCGGAACCGTCGGGGCGCAAGATCTCGCCGCGCAGCCACAGGCTTTCGCCCTCAAGTACGGCGAGCCCCGCGATCGGCGTCTGGCACGAGCCGTCAAGCTCGGCCAAGAAGGCGCGTTCCGCCGCGACCCGCAATGCGGTCTCGTGATGGTTGATCGCCCCGAGCAGCCTTGCCATCAGCGCATCGTCAGCACGGCGCTCGACCCCGATGCAGCCCTGCGCGACGGCGGGCAGCATTTCATCGGCGGAAATCGCGCCGCGCGCGGCATCGGTCATCTCCATCCGCGCCAGCCCGGCCATCGCAAGGAAAGTCGCAACAGCCACGCCGTCTTCCAGCTTTTTCATGCGGGTCTGAACGTTTCCTCGAAACTCGACGAGCGTCAGATCGGGGCGCACTGCCAAAAGCTGCGCGCGACGGCGCAGGCTCGACGAGCCCACGACCGCGCCTTGGGGAAGCTCGGAAATCGTGCCATAGGTCAGGCTGACGAAAGCGTCGCGGACATCTTCGCGCGGCAGGTGGCAATCGATCACCAGCCCCTCGGGTTGCAGCGTCGGCATGTCCTTCATCGAATGGACCGCAATGTCGATCTCGCCCGACAGAAGCGCATCCTCGATCTCGCGGGTGAAAAGCCCCTTGCCGCCAATCTCTTTCAGCGCGCGGTCGAGAATGCGGTCGCCGGTCGTCTTGATGACGACAATCTCGAACGCATCCTCGGCCAGACCATGCGCGGCCATCAGCCGGTCGCGGGTCTCATGGGCCTGAGCAAGCGCAAGCACCGAGCCACGCGTGCCGATGCGAAGGGGGCGGGAGGAGGAGGGCATCTGTTCCATGCGCCTGCCATATCGCCCCCCCGCGCCCTTGACAACCGGGACGGTCTGGCGATGAAGGACAGGCAAGGAGACACCATGACCCAGAAGACCATCCTGCGCGCCCTTGCTGGCGAGCGCCTGCCCGTCCCCCCGATCTGGATGATGCGTCAGGCCGGGCGCTATCTGCCCGAATATCGTGCGACGCGCGCTCAGGCGGGCGATTTCCTGTCGCTGTGCTATAACCCCGAGCTTGCCGCCGAGGTGACGCTGCAGCCGATCCGCCGCTATGGCTTCGATGCCGCGATCCTCTTTGCCGATATCTTGCTGTTGCCGCAGGCTTTGGGCGCGGATGTCTGGTTCGTCACCGGCGAAGGCCCGCGCCTCTCGACCATCACCGAGGCGGCGGGCGTGGCCGCGCTTAAACCAGCCGATGCGGTCCATGAGAAACTCTCGCCGGTCTATGAGACCCTGCGCATCCTGCGCCGTGAGCTGCCCTCTGAGACGACGCTGATCGGTTTTGCCGGCGCGCCCTGGACGGTCGCGACCTATATGGTCGCCGGTCGCGGCACGCCCGATCAGGCCCCCGCCCATGCCTTCAAAGCCGCCGATCGCGTGGCCTTTTCCGCGCTGATCGACAAGATCGCCGATGCGACGGTCGAATACCTCTCGGCGCAGGTCGAGGCGGGCGCCGAGGTCATCAAGCTCTTCGACAGCTGGGCCGGCTCGCTCAAGGGCCAGGATTTCGACGATTTCGCGCTGGCTCCGGCGAAAAAGATCATCGCGGCGCTGAAAGCGCGCCATCCCGGCCTGCCGATCATCGCCTTCCCGCGCGAGGCCGGTCCGCGCTATGTCGGCTTTGCCAAGGCAACCGGCGCCGATTGCGTGGCGCTCGACCAGTTCACCGATGCGAGCTGGGCCGCGGCGGAGGTCCAGAAGGACGGCTGCGTGCAGGGCAATCTCGACCCGCGCCTGCTGATCGAGGGCGGCCCGCGTCTGGTCTCTGAGACCAAGCGCATCGTCGAGACCTTCTCGCAAGGGCCCCATATCTTCAACCTCGGCCATGGCATCACGCCCGAGGCCGATCCCGAGAATGTCCATCGCATGATCGAGGCAATCCGGGGCTGAACCCAAGGCCGGGCCATGCGCCCGGCCTTTTCCATTCCGCGCCACCTTCCAACCAGAGGCTCCTTCCCATCAGAGGCGTCTCTCATTCCAAAGCACCTTTGCGCAAACCGAGGATATCATGGGCTGGATCCTTGCCACCCTCATCGCCGCCGTTGCCCAGACCGGGCGCAATGCCGCCCAGACCCAACTGACGCGCCAGATCGGCACCATGGGCGCGACCGCCGTGCGCTTCCTTTTCGGCCTGCCCTTCGCGCTCTTTTTTCTCGGCGCGGTCGCGCTTTTCGAGGAGATCCCCCTGCCCGGCGCGGCCACGCTTGGCTGGACCGCGCTGGGTGCGGTCGCCCAGATCGGCGCGACCGCCTTCATGCTTCAGGCGATGAACCTGCGCGGCTTTGGCGTCGTCACCGCGCTGACCAAGACCGAGCCGGTGACGCTCGCGCTGATGGGCGCGCTGATCTTTCACGAATATCTCGGGCCGATGCGGCTTGCGGCAATCGTCATCGCCACACTTGGCGTCGTGATGATGTCGGGGGCCACGCAATGGCGCGGCAATTGGTGGCCGATGTTTCTGGGCGTTCTGTCGGGCGCGCTCTTTGGCCTCTCCTCCATCGGCTTTCGCGGCGGCATCCTGAACCTGCCTTCGGGTGATTTTCTGGTGCGTGCAACCACGACGCTGGCGCTCAATCTGACGATGCAGACGGTGCTGGTGCTCTTGTGGCTGGGGCTCGCCAATCGCGCGGCCTTGCGCGGCATGGCCCAGCATTGGAAAAACTCACTCGGGGCCGGGTTCTTGGGCGCTTTCGCCTCGCAATTCTGGTTCATCGGCTTTGCGCTCGCCCCCGCCGCCAATGTCCGCACGCTGGCGCTGATCGAGGTGCCGATGGCGCAGCTCGTCTCGGGCCGGGTCTTCAAGCAAAAGACCTCGCCGCGCCAGCTCATTGGCATGGCGCTGATCGTGCTGGGCGTCGGGCTTCTGATCGCGGTCAGCGTCTAGGACGCGCTTTCGCTTTGCCCAATGGCCCGCGACAGGCTAACAGGGGCGGCATGAGCCTTCCCACCCTCTCCTCCGATCAGGCCGAAGCCTGGGACACCCTTGCCGCCGTGCTTGAAGAGGCCGGCATTGACCTGACCGCCGAAGAGATCCACCCGCCCGAGCCCGGCAAGGGCCGGGTCATCGCGGTGATCGGCAAGGCGGGCTCGGGCAAGACGCTTTTGCTGGCCGAACTGACCCGCGCGCTGAAAGACGCGGGCGTCGAGCTGATTTCGGGCGATTACGAGGGCAAGAAGAAAAAGGACCGCCGCACGGTCGCGGTTCTGGCCCCCACCAACAAGGCGGCTTTCGTTCTGCGGATGCGCGGCGTGCCCGCCACGACGATCCACCGCATCCTTTATACCCCGGTCTATGACCCCGAATATGAGCGGATCGCCGAATGGCTGGTCGGCGTCGGCGAGCGGCCGCAGATCCCCGAGCTGACCGAAGAGGCGCTCGACCGCGCCAAGGCCTCCTATGACCTCCATGCCTCGATCCCGGGCGCCTTGGCGGCGGCGGGCCTGCGCGGCTCGGACTTCATCCGGGGCTGGAAACGGCGCGAGGATCCTTTGGATGTCGGGCTGATCGACGAAAGCTCGATGCTCGACGAGCGTCAGTTCGAAGATCTGCGCGAGATCTTTCCGGTCCTGATCCTCTTTGGCGATCCGGCCCAGCTTGCTCCTGTGGGTCAGTCCGGCGAGATGGTCTTTGACCGGCTGGCGACAAGCCAAAAGCTGATCCTGCACCGCATCCACCGTCAGGCCGATGACAGCCCGATCCTTGATCTCGCCCATGCTTTGGCCGATCCCGCGCTGGATTTCGCCGGGTTCGAGCGCATGGTCCAAGACGCCGCCGCTCGCGATCCGCGCGTGGTCTGGGCCGAGCGCGTTGACAGCGATCTCATGGCGCAAAGCCCGGTTCTGGTCTGGCGCAATGCGACCCGCGTCAAGCTGATCCAGGCCTTCCGCACCGCTTACGGCGCGCCGCCCGATGCGCTTTTGCCGGGCGAGCCCTTGATTTGCGACGGGCTCGAGCTGCCCCTCAAGCACCGCAAGAAGCGCATTGATCTTGAGGCGCGCGGGCTGATCAAGGGCGCGCAGGTCGTCTATCTTGGGCCCGGCCGCAAGCCCGGCTTTTCGCGCCTCCATGTCATCGGCGCCGAGGATCCGCGCCTTTCCGCCGCCTCGATCGTCAAGATCGAAATGCCCGATGTCGAAGAGCCGTTCATCCCCTTCCCCGCACCCATGGGCGCGGCCTTCCTGCATGGGGCGGCGGTGACGATCCACAAGGCGCAGGGCAGTCAATGGCCCGATGTCCAGATCTTCGCCCCCGACATTTCCGCCGCCGCCTGGTCGAACCGGACCGAGGCCGGGATCCCCTTGTGGAAGCGTCTGGCCTATGTCGGCATCACCCGCGCACAAGAGCGGCTTTTCTGGGTCGTGCGCTCGCGGCTGGCGCGGCCCTCGGGACCGCTCTCGATCGAGCATCTGCCGCAGGCGGCGCCGCTGCTGGAACTCAAGGCGCAGAGCGACGAGGACTAGCGCCCCCGGCCCTACGGCCCCGATCAGCGCCGCGCTTCGGCCTTGGTGAGTTGGCGTTTCAGCCGGATCTGATCGACGCGCACGGCAAAGGCCTCGTTCAGGGCCTCACGCGGCAGCCCGGTCTCATGGGAAAGCCGCATCAGCCCGAAATGGACCCGCGCCAGCTCTTGATAGAAGCGGGTGAAGGCATAGTTGATCGAGGCCCCGGCGACGGCGCCAATGATCGGCGTCGCCTGCGCCGCAAGCTTCTGGCCAAGCGAGATCGAGAGCTTCGGCGCGACTTTCGAGATCAGCCCCTGCAGGCTCGGCCCGGTGATCGAGAGCCGCGCGGCCAGTAGACCTAGATCGGTGCCGTCATCCTCGGCCAAGGGCCCGGCTTGGGCAAAGATGCGCAAAGCCTCGTAACGGACCTCGTCGGAATGGGGATCAAAGCCATGCTCGACGGCGATTTCCATAATGGCGCGCAGCAGAAGCGTGATGGTGATCGGCAGCTCGACCATCGCGCCGGGCAAGCCCGCGATGCCGCCCGCCGCGCCCGAAGCCGTCGAGATCAGCCGGTTGAACCATTCGCCGCGATCCCCGATCAGCCGACGCGAGCGGAAGGCCGCGTCGAAGGCGCGCGAGAGCCCGGCCAGAACGATCCGGTCCATGCGCTTCCGAACCGGCCCGGGCAGGCGGTCGAGCAAAACCTCGGCCTTGCCACCGACGGCGCTCATCACCTCCATGGCAAGCCCGCCCGCTGCGAGATAGCGGCGCGCCAGCCGGTCGATTTCGGCGTGAACGGTCGGATCGGTGATCGGCGGCAGAATCGCCGGGTCAGGCCTTGCGGGTCTTGTCTCGGTCATGGGTTGCGGCCTCGGTCCTTTGTCTCTCGGCAGCTGTCTCAGAGCGCAGCGCGGCGCGAGGCTCTCCCTCGATGAAGGCGACCGGCTTGCAAGAGGCGCGCAGACTGGGCGTCTGACCGATCTCGGCAAGCCCGGCGAGCACGTCGGGATGGGTCTCTCGCGTCACGGCGCCCCGCACATCAACCCATGCGCCGGGCTGAAGTTCCAGACCAAGCACACGGTCGGGGTTGGTGGGGGGCGGCATTTCGACGCCCTCGAGCTTGGTAAAGCCGAAACGCTTGTAATAGGGCGCGTCGCCGACAAGCATCACCCGCGCCCAGCCCATCGCTTCCGCGCGGTGCAGGCTTTCGCGCATCAGATAGCCGCCGAGCCCCTCGCCCTGCGCGATCGGATGGACCGCAACCGGCCCGAGAAGCAGCACCAGCGCGTCACCCACGCGCACCGGCCAGTAGCGGATGGCGGCGGTGACGGCGTCGGCTTCATTGCGCAACATCAGGCAGAGTTCGGACACCGGCGGCACGCCGTCCCGAAGACGATAGGAGGACAGCGCCGTCCGGCCCGGCGCGAAGCACAGGTCATAAAGAGCCTCCACCTCCGGCGTATCAGCCGGTGTCTCGGGGCAAAGTTCGTACATTGCGCCTCCCGCTTGGATCGACCCGCCCTATCATGCAATATGCAGCGCGAAAACCGGCGCGGGTCGGCTTGCGCGAATGAATGAACCCCGGCCCAAACGACTTTGGACGCGGTTTGTCAAGCGATGATGCCAAGCCCTAGGCCAGCAAGGAGAAAAGAGGCCATGTTCTACAAACCTCAAGACGGTCACGGCCTGCCTCACAATCCGTTCAACGCGATCGTGGCGCCCCGTCCGATCGGCTGGATCTCGACCCGCAGCCTGCTTGGCGACAATCTCGCCCCCTATTCTTTCTTCAATGCGACGGCCTATACGCCGCCTCAGGTGATGTTCGCCTCGACCGGGCAGAAATCCGACCGCGACGGCAGCAAGGACAGCGTTTCCCAGATCGCAGAGTCGCGTGTCTTTTGCGTGAATATCGCCGATGGCGAGATGCGCGATCAGGTCAATGCGAGCTCGGCCGCCTTTGCGGCGGGGACCGATGAATTCGCGGCCTGCGGCATCGAGAAGGCCGAATGCGAGACCATTGATTGCCCGCGCGTGGCGCGTGCGGCGGCCAATCTCGAATGCCGCATGACGCGAATCATCCGGCAGGCGGGCGAGGCGAATTTCCTCGTCCTCGGCGTTGTCACCGGCATTCATCTGCGCGAAGACTGCATTCGTGACGGCAGGTTCGACCTTTCCGCAAAAGGTTGGCTGGCGCGTCTGGGCTACAAGGATTACACCGCCGTCCGCGAAACCTTCGAAATGGAGCGCCCATGAGCCCCCGCCACGCGCAAAAGAGCGTCAAGGATTACATCCGCACGATTGTCGATTTCCCGAAAGAGGGAATCATCTTCCGCGATGTGACGACCCTGTTTCAAGATGCCCGCGGCTTCCGCATGGCGGTCGATCAGCTGCTTTCACCCTATGCGGGCGAGCAGATCGACAAGGTCGTGGGGCTTGAGGCGCGCGGCTTTATTCTCGGCGGGGCCGTGGCCCATCAGCTGACCGTGGGCTTCGTGCCGATCCGAAAGAAGGGCAAGCTGCCGGGCGCGGTTCTGAGCGAGGCCTATCAGCTCGAATATGGCGAGGCGGTCATGGAGATCCATGACGATGCGATCAAACCGGGCGAGCGCGTGCTGATCGTCGACGACCTGCTGGCCACCGGCGGCACCGCCAAGGCCGCGATCAAGCTGTGCGAGCGTCTGGGCGCCGAGGTCATCGGCTGCGCTTTCGTGATCGACTTGCCCGATCTCGGCGGGCGCAAGCTGCTGGAAGACGGCGGGGTCGATGTGTTCTCGCTGGTCTCTTACGACGGCGCATGATCACAGTTCGGGGCCCGTCCCTTGTGGCGCGGCCCTGACGCAGCTAGGGACAGGGCATGACCGAGAAACCGAAGCTCACCCTCTATCTCGCGGCGCCGCGCGGCTTTTGCGCCGGCGTCGACCGGGCGATCAAGATCGTCGAACTCGCGCTCAGCAAATGGGGCGCGCCGGTCTATGTGCGCCACGAGATCGTCCATAACAAATTCGTCGTCGACAGCCTGCGCGACAAAGGCGCGGTCTTTGTCGAGGAATTGTCGGAATGTCCCGATGACCGCCCGGTGATCTTTTCGGCGCATGGCGTGCCGAAATCGGTCCCGGCCGAGGCGCGTGCGCGCGAGATGGTCTTTGTCGATGCGACCTGCCCTCTGGTCAGCAAGGTCCATGTCGAGGCCGAGCGCCATCATCAGGCCGGGCTTCAGATGGTGATGATCGGCCATATCGGTCACCCGGAAGTGCTGGGCACCATGGGCCAATTGCCCGAGGGCGAGGTCATTCTGGTCGAGACCGTCGAGGATGTGGCGACACTGGCGCCGCGCGATCCCGAGCGTCTGGCCTTCATCACCCAGACCACCCTGTCGGTCGATGACACCGCCGCCATTGTCGCGGCCCTGCAAGCGCGCTTTCCCGCGATCATCGGCCCGGCCAAGGAAGACATCTGCTACGCCACCACCAACCGACAGGCGGCGGTCAAGGCGATCGCGCCGAAAATCGAGGCGCTTTTGGTGATCGGCGCGCCGAATTCCTCGAATTCGCGGCGTCTGGTCGAGGTCGGAAAGGCCTCGGGCTGCGCCTATAGCCAGCTCGTGCAGCGTGCTGAACATATCGACTGGCGTGCACTCTCGGGGATCCGCAGCGTTGGCGTCACCGCCGGGGCGAGCGCGCCCGAAGTGCTGATCACTGAGGTGCTCGATGCCTTCCGCGAGCGCTTCGACGTGACCATCGACATCGTCGAGACCGCGCGCGAGAATGTCGAATTCAAGGTGCCCCGCGTCCTGCGCGAGGCGTGATCGCAACCGATGGGGGCGCTGCCCCCGTCCTTCGGACTCCCCCGGGATATTTCGACATGAAAGAGATGACGCTCTATTCGATGCCCTCCTCGGGCAACAGCTACAAGGTCCGGCTGCTTCTGGCGCTGATTGGCCGCGATTGCGCGATCGTCGATGTCGAGGACAGCTCGCCCGAGATTGCCGCGGCCAAGGCGGCGGGGCGGCTGCCTTTCGGCAAGGCTCCGGTGCTTGAGCTGGCCGATGGGCGGCTTTTGCCGGAATCGAATGCGATCCTGATGTGGCTTGGGCAAGGCACGGCGTTCATTCCGGGCGATGCCTATCAGCAGGCCGAGATGCTGAGCTGGATGTTCTGGGAGCAAAACCAGCATGAGGGCGTCATTGCCGTGCGCGGGGCCTTGCTGTTTTATCCCTCGCGCAAAACTCTGGCGACGCCCGAGCGGCTGGCCGAGCTGTTGGAGCGGGGTTACGGGCTTTTGCAGATCCTGGAGGATCGTTTGGCCGGGCGCGATTGGCTGGTGGGCGAGAGCCTGTCGCTCGCCGATCTGGCGCTTTACGGCTATACCCATACCGCCGGGTCGCGTGGGCAATATGACATGTCGCGCTTTCCCGCGATCAATCGTTGGTGCGACCGGATCGCGGCGCTGCCGGGCTATATCGGCCTTTATGACTGAGACGAGCTCGACATGAGCTTGGCCTGAGCTTGGCCTCGAATTTGGATTTTGACCGATGACGGATTGGCTGTGACTGAACTTTTCGCCTGGACCGATGGCGCTTGCTCGGGCAATCCCGGCCCCGGGGGCTGGGGCGTGTTGCTTCGCGCGATGAATGGCGCCGAGATCGTCAAGGAGCGCGAGCTCAAGGGCGGCGAGGCAGATACGACCAACAACCGCATGGAGCTGATGGCGGCGATTGCCGCGCTTGAAACCTTGGCGCGCCCGGCCGAGCTGACCATCACCACCGACAGCGCCTATGTCAAAAACGGCGTGACCCAGTGGATGTTCGGCTGGAAGAAAAAGGGCTGGCGCACGGCAGACAACAAGCCGGTGAAGAATATCGACCTGTGGCAGCGGCTCGAGGCGGCGCAGGCGCGCCACACGGTCACCTGGAAATGGATCAAGGGCCATGCCGGTCATGCCGAGAACGAACGCGCCGATGAGCTGGCGCGCGCCGGGATGACGCCCTTCAAGCCCGAGAAAGCCGCAGCCGAGCGAGGGGCGTGATGATCTCTGAGGTCGGGTTGTCGGAGGTCCAGATCTTCCTCGACTATGCCTCGGTCTTCATTTTCGCCCTGACCGGGGCACTGGTCGCGAGCCGGGGGCAACTCGATATCGTCGGCTTCATCTTCTTCGCCGTGCTGACCGCTGTCGGCGGCGGCACCGTCCGCGATCTGCTTTTGGGGCGTGAGGTCATCTTCTGGGTGGCGCGACCCAATCTGATTTTGGCGGCGGTTGCGGCGGCGCTTATCGTCTTTCTGACCGCCCATCGGCTCGAGAGCCGCTATCGCACCTTGCTGTGGCTGGATGCGCTGGCTTTGGCGGTCGCAGTCCCCGCAGGCGTCGATTTCGCGATCGGCGCGGGTTATGGCGCGATCATTGTCGCCATGGCCGGGGTCATTACCGCGAGCGCGGGCGGGCTGATGCGCGATGTGATTTCGAATGAGGTGCCGCTGGTTCTCAAGCAGGGCGAGCTTTATCTGACGGCGGCTTTCGGCGGCGCAATCACCGTGCTGGCGCTCGACCGGCTGGGCTTTCCCCATGGTTGGGGCCTGATCGCCTGCGGCGCGGTGACCTTTGGTCTGCGGGCGGGCAGTATGGTCTGGGGCTGGCAATTGCCGGTCTATAAGCGACGCGCGCCGAAGGTGCAGCCGGGCGTTGATCCGCGTGACCCTTAGAGCTGCCGGGGCAGCTCAGACCAGCCGGGGCGGCGCGCTGCCGCGTGCGTGGAAATCCTCGACCCCCATGCGCAGACCCGCGCCGATGCGATGGGCGAGCGCGGACCAGCCCTGCGCGGCCTCGGGCGGCAGGCAGCGGCGCAGGCTTTCATCAAAGAGCATGAGCCAGGGCGCGAAATGGGGCGCGCGGACATCGCCTGCCTGCATATGCGCGCGCATCGGGCTGCCGTCATAACCGCCTTCGCGCAGGATCGCATTACGCCAGAAGGCCGCGATCTTGGCCTCGTGCTCGGGCCAGTCGGTGATATGGCCGGCAAAGACCGGGCCAAGCGTCTCATGGCGGCGAATCGCGGCGTAAAAGACGGCGATGACGCGGTCGATCTCGGCGGGGGTGATGTCGAAACGAGGGGTAACCATGGGCCCTATCTGGGCAGAAAAACCGCTTTTGACAAGCCCGGCGGCGGAGGTCAGAGATTTCAATCTGCGGGGCGAAAGGATATGGTTGCGTCCATCGGCAGAGTGCTGCGGGAGCGCAAGATGGCAGACGGCAAGGCAAAGAAAAACAAGGACAATCCGAAGGCCGGTGCCGCAGCCGAGCCCAAGGCGGGCGCCGGAAAGGGCAAGGCCGCCAAAGCCGCCGCGCCCGAGCGCGCGGGTCAAAATGAGCGCGAGGCGCGCCGCGCCGCGAACCAGGCCGAGCGCGAGGCCAAAAAGGCCGGGCGTCAGGCCGAGCGCGCCGCCAAGAAGGCCGAGCGCGAGGCCCGTCAGGCCAAGGATCCAGCGGGAGAGGCTGCGCCCTCGACTGAGGAAAAGGTCGCGAAGAGCAAGCCCGCCAATGACAAATTCGCCGGGCTGAGCCCCGAAGAAAAGGCCCTGCGCCAGCGCGAATATGCGAAGCTTCGCTTCGAGGAGCAGGAGGCCAAACGCAAGGCGCGCCAGAACAAGCGCCGCGCCGAGCGGGCCAGCCTCGGTCCCAGCGCATCTGCGGCTCCGGTGGCGGGTTTTGCCGCGCCGAAGGCGGCGGCTGCCCCAGAGCCCGCCTCCGTGACGGTGAGCGAGCAGCCGACCCGGCCCACACGCCCGGCGGCTCCTGCGGTCTCGGCCGCCGCAACTCCCGCGCCCTCGGCACCCAAAGCGGCAAAGGCCGCCGCGCCGACGCCCGAGGCTGCTCCGGCCCCAGTTCAAGCCCCCGTTCAGGTTCAGGCTCAGGCCCAGGCGCAAGAACAGAGCTTCAACATCCTGATCGTCGCCCAGAATGGCACGCTTGCCCGTGAGGCGGTGCTGTTTGCGGCCAGCCTGCGGCGCAATTCGCCCAATTGGCAGGGACAGCTGATCGTGGCCGAACCGCTGCCGGAAGGCGCTTGGTCGGGCGCGCGCACCCGTATTCCCGATGCCGAGCGCGCGCTTCTGACCGGCTACGGCGCCGAAATCCTGCCCTTCACCGCGCGCCATTTTGGCCGCGCCTATCCCTATGGCAACAAGATCGAGGCGCTGGCCTTGCTGCCGGCGAAGGAGAATTTCATCTTCTTCGACACCGATACACTGATCCTCGGCCCGCTCGATCAGATCGCGTTCAACTTCGCGCGGCCCTCGGCTTCGATGCGGCGCGAGGGGACATGGCCCGAGCCGCCGCTTTACGGGCCGGGCTATGCCGAGATCTGGAAATCGCTTTATGACCGCTTCCAGCTGCCCTTTGAGACCTCGCTCGATCCGACGCGGTCCGAGGATGATTGGGAGCGCTATCTCTACTTCAACGCGGGCTGGTTCTTCGGCAGCGATCCCGATCTTTTCGGGCGCCGTTTCTTGGATGCCGCGCTGAAGGTTCAGGCCGATCCGGGCGAGGCCTTGGCCTGTCAAAGCCTCGATCCCTGGCTCGATCAGGCGACGCTGCCCTTGGTCATCCACTCGTTCCTGGGCGGGCGTCCGGGGCCAGAGCTCGATGGGCTTGATGGCGCGGTGACCTGCCATTACCGCAACCTCTCGCTGCTCTATGCCCGCGAACCCGAGGCGGCGCTAAGCGAGGTCGAGACGCTTCTCGCCGATCCGAAGATCGCGGCGCTTTTCGCCCAAGACGCGGGCGCACAGAAGCTGGTGGTGCAAGGGGAAGGCCGCAAGGTGCTGCGCCCGCTCTTTGCCGGAGGGCTGCCGCCCTCGGAAAAGGCGATGCGTCAGGTTCTCAAACGCAGCGAATTGTGGTTTCCGCAATAAGGACGCCAAAAAGAAAGGGGCCCGCGGGGCCCCTTTTTGCTGTGCGGGAAAGGTCTGGTGGGCTCAGCCGCCCGCCCCTTCCGAAGATTGCGCCCAGAGGTTCACATCGCCGCAATCGGCGACCAGTTGGTCGATGCGGGCGAGCTCGGCCGCCGAGAAATCGAGATTGCGGATCGCGCCCGCGCAATCGATGACCTGCTCGGGGCGCGAGGCGCCGATCAGCGCCGAGGTGACATGGCCACCGCGCAAAACCCAGGCAATCGCCATCTGCGCCAGCGTCTGCCCGCGCGCCTCGGCGAGATCGTTGAGCCCACGCAGCGCGCCCAAAGCCTTGTCGGTCAGCCATTCCGGGAAGAGCGATTTGCCCTGTGCCGCGCGGCTGCCATCGGGAATGCCGCGCAGATATTTGCCGGTAAGCATCCCCTGCGCCAGAGGCGTGAAGGCGATCGAGCCGACGCCGAGGCTTTCCAGCGTGTTCAGCAGCCCGTCGCCCTCGACCCAGCGATTCAGCATATTGTAGCTGGGCTGATGGATGATGCAGGGCGTGCCGAGCTCGCGCAGGATCGCGACCGCCTCGGCGGTGCGATGCGCATTATAGCTGGAAATGCCGACATAAAGTGCACGGCCCGAGCGCACGATGTGATCGAGCGCGCCCATGGTTTCCTCCAAGGGCGTTTCGGGATCGAAGCGGTGCGAATAGAAGATATCGACGTAATCGAGCCCGAGACGCTTCAGCGAAGCATCGCAAGACGCGATCAGATATTTCCGGCTGCCCCATTCGCCATAGGGACCGTCCCACATCCGGTAGCCCGCTTTCGAGCTGATGATCAGCTCGTCGCGCAGCCCCGCGAAATCGGTGCGCAGGATCTCGCCAAAGGCGGTTTCGGCACTGCCCGGAGGCGGGCCGTAATTGTTGGCGAGATCGAAATGGGTGATGCCGCAATCGAGCGCCGCGCGGCAGATCGCGCGCTTGACCTGATGGGGCGTGTCCTCGCCGAAATTGTGCCAGAGCCCCAGCGAGACCGCAGGCAGCATCAGCCCCGAGCGACCGGTGCGGCGATAGGTCATGCGCTCGTGACGCTCGGGATCGGGCTGCCAACCAGCGACGAGGGGTTTTGCGGGACGTTCAGCCATCAGCTCAAAACCTCATCGCAGCGGGCGCAGGTGCCCGGATGTTGGTGGGTGCCGACATCGGGCAGGATCCGCCAGCAACGCTCGCATTTCTCGCCCTCGGCAGGCTCAAAGACCACGCCGATGCCGGGCACTTCCGAGAGGCGGAAGGCCTCGGCAGGTGCGGGATCAGCGGTCAGCGACAGATCCGAGGTGATGCAGATATCGGCGAAATCGCTCGATTTCAGCGCAGAGAGCAGCGCCGCATCCTCGACGTGGACGACGGGCGCGGCCTCGAGGCTGGCACCGATGGTCTTGTCGGTGCGCTTGAGCTCCAGCGCGGCGGTGACAACGCGGCGGGCGCGGCGGACCTGATCCCATTTGCGCGCGAGATCCGCGTTCAGCCAATCATGCGGCGTTGCCACGAAATCCTGCAGATGGATCGAGCTGTCGTCGCCCGGGAAGCGCGAGAGCCAGACATCTTCCATCGTGAAGGGCAGAATCGGCGCGAGCCAAGTCGTCAGGCGGTGGAAGAGGATATCGAGCACCGTGCGCGCGGCGCGGCGGCGCAGGCTGTCGGGCCCGTCGCAGTAAAGCGCGTCCTTGCGGATGTCGAAATAGAAGGACGAGAGATCCAGCGTCGCGAATTGGAAGAGCGTCTGGAACACGCCTTGGAAGTCATAGACGTCATAGCCGTGACGGACCTGCGCGTCGATCTCGGCGAGACGATGCAGGACCCAACGCTCGAGTTCCGGCATCTCGGCCGGTTCGACCCGCTCGGCCTCGGTGAAACCGGCAAGGCTGCCCAGCATATAGCGCAGAGTGTTGCGCAGACGGCGATAGCTGTCGGCGGTGCCTTTGAGGATCTCTTTCCCGATGCGCTGATCGGCGGTGTAATCGGCCTGAGCCACCCAGAGACGCAGGATATCGGCGCCGTAATCCTTGATGACCTCGGCGGGCAGGATGACATTGCCGAGCGATTTGGACATTTTCATGCCCTTCTCGTCCAGCGTGAAGCCATGGGTCAGAACGCCCTTGTAGGGCGCGCGGCCCTTGGTGGCGCAGGCCTGCAGAAGCGAGGACTGGAACCAGCCGCGGTGCTGGTCGGTGCCTTCGAGATAGAGATCGGCGATGCCGTCGGGCGTGCCGTCGGCACGGTCGCGCAACACGAAAGCATGGGTCGAGCCAGAATCGAACCAGACGTCGAGCACATCGGTGACCTGATCGTGATCGTCCGGGTTCGCGATGCCCTCGAGCACCTGCGCCTTGAAGCCGTCGCGATACCAGGCATCGGCGCCGTCCTTTTCAAAGGCGGCAGTGATACGGTCGTTCAGACGCGCGTCTTTCAAGAGGAAATCGGCATCGGTCGGACGCGCGCCCTTCTTGGTGAAGACGGTCAGCGGCACGCCCCAGGCGCGTTGGCGCGAGAGCACCCAATCGGGGCGGTTCTCGACCATCGAATGGATGCGGTTGCGCCCGGTCTGGGGCGTCCAGCGCACCAGCTTGTCGATCGAGGTCAGTGCGCGGCTGCGGATGGTCGAGCCATATTCGTTCATCCCATCGCTCAGATCGGTGTCGATCGCGGCAAACCACTGGGGCGTGTTGCGATAGATCACCGGCGCTTTCGAGCGCCAGCTATGGGGATAGCTGTGCTTGATCTTGCCTTTGGCGAGCAGCGCCCCGGCATAGGCCAGTTGCTTGATATTGCTGACGTTCGCGCTGCCTTCGGCGCCGGTCGAGGTCAGGATCGCCTCGCCGCCGAAAACCGGCAGGTCCTTGCGATAGGAGCCATCGGGTTCGACGTTATAGGTCATCGGCAGCTTGTATTTCACGCCAAGCTGATAGTCGTCATCGCCGTGGCTGGGCGCGGTATGGACAAAGCCCGTGCCCGCATCTTCGGTCACATGATCGCCCGGCAGAAGCGGCACGTCAAAGTCCCACTCGCCTTGGCCATTCTCGATGCCGCGATAGGGATGGGCGAGGATCAGCCCTCTCAACTCGTCCGCGGTTACTTCGCGCAGTCGATTGAACCCAGTCACCTTAGCGGACTTCAAGACCCCTTCGGCAAGAGCATCCGCGAGAACTAGATACTCGCCAAGTACGGCCGTGGACTTATCTTCAACATCCGTCACCTCATAGAGACCGTAATCAATGTCAGGACCAAAAGCCACCGCGCGGTTTTGCGGAATAGTCCAGGGCGTTGTCGTCCAGATAACGATAGAGGCTTGGAGCAGCTCATCCTTCATATCTTGGAGAACTTCGGCCTCAATCTGGTCGCTCAAACCGGGATCGACTGTGAGACCAGCGCCTTTGGCAATATGAGAATCGCCGCTCGCTCCGACCGG
Source organism: Paracoccus aminophilus JCM 7686 (assembly GCF_000444995.1). Classification (NCBI taxonomy): domain Bacteria; kingdom Pseudomonadati; phylum Pseudomonadota; class Alphaproteobacteria; order Rhodobacterales; family Paracoccaceae; genus Paracoccus; species Paracoccus aminophilus. The sequence goes on from NC_022041.1 coordinate 2,470,295, forward strand.
CTTAAACCGCACCCAGATCGTGTGGCTGGTGTGGTCGTGATATTCGACCTCGGCCTCGGCCAAAGCGGTCTGCTCGACCGGAGACCACATGACCGGCTTCGAGCCCTGATAGAGCGAGCCGTTCATCAAAAGCTTCATAAACTCGGCCGCGATCACCGCCTCGGCGTGGTAGTTCATCGTCAGATAGGGATCTTCCCAATTGCCGATGACGCCCAGACGCTTGAACTGCTCGCGCTGGGTCTCGACCCAACCCTGCGCAAAAGCGCGGCATTCCTGACGGAATTCGACGATATCGACATCGTCCTTGCGCTGCTGGCGCTCGCGGTATTGCTCTTCGATCTTCCATTCGATCGGCAGGCCGTGGCAGTCCCAGCCCGGCACGTAACGCGCATCGCGGCCCATCATCTGCTGGCTGCGGGTGATGAAATCCTTCAGCACCTTGTTCAGCGCGTGCCCGATGTGAAGGTTGCCGTTCGCATAGGGAGGGCCGTCATGCAGGATGAAGGGCGCGCGGCCCGCCTCTTTGCCTTTGCGGCGCAGGCGGCCATAGATATCAAGCGCCTCCCAGCGGGCCAGCCAGTCCGGCTCGCGGGCGGGCAGGCCCGCGCGCATCGGAAATTCGGTTTCGGGCAGGAAAACGGTGTCGCGGTAATCGGGCGCGGTCGAAGTCGGTTCGCTCATCAGCGGGAATCCTTTGGCAGACAGTCAGGCAGCAATCATCCCGACGGCGAGGACCCCCTACGCCGTCGGGCGACTAATTCGAATGCTGTGCCCGGTCATATACATGGGTGTGGTTATAGAAACCGCCGGGGCGAGGTTCAAGCGCCGAGAGCAGCCCGCAGCGGAGCAGAGGACGACAGAACGGAAGACTTGGGCCGAATTTGATCTCGGTCAAAGCGCGCGGGGGCAAAGCCTGCGAATCTGTCCAAGACGCAAGCCAAAAACGCTTATGTCCGGCCCCCGTCCTGTTCGCGCAATTCACGGGGGCCGATCCTTTTCGAAAGACGCGGCCTTCCGTCCCAAGAGCCTCGCAGATTCAGCCTGTTGCTTGCGCAGCGGGCCCATTGTCCGTGACGGGACTGTCCCATTAGATATGTCGCAATGCTCCCGCCCTCAGGTTAAACCACCGGGGTGGTAACGAGTGTTTGGTTGGTTGGCCGGGAAGGCGAACAGGCTCGGCCGACATTTCCCTTTGCTTTGGTTGTGCGGCGCGCTTTGGGCGGGTCTTCCTTGCGGCGCTCTCTTGTGGCGCCCTGCCCGCCCCGATGTCGCGCGGCAGGACGGCGCGCGGGTTGCTTTCCGCGCGCCGCGCTTTTCGGGTCGATTCCTGCAAGCCAAATTCTGCGGCACCAACTGCGGATCAGATTCGTCAAACCGGTGCCCACAGGTGGCCAATCCGACGGATGACGGTCCACGACGCGCGCCAAAACACCCGTCCGGTCGCGCGTTTTTTCGCTCTGACGGCCGCTGTCTTCAGCCATAGGGTGGAGGCGACTGCGCAACTTCTTTGCCTTTGCCACTTTATGTTGCTTAACGACTGGTTTATCAGCCCTTGCGCGCGCGCAACTTTCCGCAACCCCTGCCCCTCTAGGGAGAACCATATTGACCATTCTCGACGACAAGCTCGAACCAATTTTCGATGAGGTCGTCCGGCGCAATGCCGGCGAGCCCGAATTCCACCAAGCGGTGCGTGAAGTCCTCGAAAGCCTCGGCCGAGTCGTCGCGAAGCGACCCGACTATCTCGAAGATGCGCTGATCGAGCGCATTTGCGAGCCCGAGCGTCAGATCATCTTCCGCGTGCCGTGGACCGATGACAAAGGCAAGGTCCACATCAACCGTGGTTTCCGCGTCCAGTTCTCCTCGGCTATGGGTCCCTATAAGGGCGGCTTGCGGTTCCACCCCTCGGTGAACGTCGGCATCATCAAATTCCTCGGCTTCGAGCAGATCTTCAAGAACGCGCTCACCGGTCTGCCGATCGGCGGCGGCAAGGGCGGTTCGGACTTTGACCCCAAGGGCAAGTCGGACGGCGAGATCATGCGTTTCTGCCAGAGCTTCATGACCGAGCTTTATCGCCACCTCGGCGAATATACCGACGTTCCGGCGGGCGACATCGGCGTCGGCGCGCGGGAAATCGGCTATATGTTCGGCCAATACAAGCGTCTGACCAACCGCTACGAGGCGGGCGTGCTGACCGGCAAGGGCCTCTTCTACGGCGGCTCGCTGGCGCGCAAGGAAGCGACCGGCTACGGCAACACCTATTTCACCCGCGCCATGCTGCAAGCCACCGGCACCGATTTCGACGGCAAGAAAGTCGTGGTTTCGGGTTCGGGCAACGTCGCGATCTACACCATTGAAAAGGTGCAGGAATTCGGCGGAAAAGTCATCGCATGTTCGGATAGCTCGGGCTATATCGTTGACGAAAACGGCATTGATCTGGCGCTGCTGCAAGAGATCAAGGAAGTTCGCCGTGGCCGCGTCGGCGAATATGCGCGCATCAAGGGCGAAGGCAATGGCGTCTATTTCGTCAAAGCTGCCGATGGCAACATTTGGGACGTGCCCTGCGAGGTCGCCATGCCCTCGGCCACCCAGAACGAGCTGACCGGCAAAGACGCCAAGAAGCTGGTGAAGAACGGCGTGATGGCGGTTGGCGAAGGCGCGAACATGCCCTCGACCCCGGAAGCGATCCGCACCTTCCAGCAGGCTGGCGTCAAATTCGGCCCGGGCAAGGCGGCAAACGCCGGTGGCGTTGCGACCTCGGCGCTCGAGATGCAGCAAAACGCCTCGCGCGACAAATGGACCTTCGACAAGACCGAGGCCCGTCTGGCCGACATCATGCGCGACATCCATGACAGCTGCTACCAGACCGCAGAAGAGTTCGGCGCGCCGGGCGATTACGTGATCGGCGCCAATATCGCGGGCTTCATCCGCGTGGCCGAGCCGATGCGCGCATTCGGCATCATCTGATCTGTGACGACATGACCAGAAAGGGCCGCCTTAGCGCGGCCCTTTTTCTTTGCGGGCAGGATGGGCGCGTTCTCCGGGCGTTCGCGGGTGAGGATGTCGCGGTGAGAGGCCGCCCGTCAGCGCAAGAGGCCAGCGCCTTGGACCCACGTCAAACGCGATCCGCCCAACCTTGGTCCGCGTCAGCGTCGGTCAGCACCAACCTCGGATAGCGGAAACGGGACCGAGAACGAGGGCCACTGGTCCTCAGGCGGGAGTTCCGAAATTGGGCTGAGCGAGCGTTCCTGACAGGTGTTGGCGACTTTGCGGACGAAGCTGCCGTTTGGAGGCGCAGCACCGATGTTGGCTGCATCTCCAACATAATCGGTCGAGCGGGCGGAGAGCTGACTTCCGCGATGCGGCTTGGCGTCCGGATCAGAACAGGCAGAGCGGTCACTCAAGCAGAGCGCGACGATTTGGCCGCGTCAGTGCAAAGAGGGGGCGGAAAGCGGTCCCCGTAGGTGCGGGGAACAGCTCAGCTTCGATAGCCTGCGCGACGACGAGCACGGTTCATCCCCGCGGGTGCGGGGAACCGTAGCCCGGACCCCACTGCACGATCCGCCCGTCCGGTTCATCCCCGCGGGTACGGGGAACAGGCCGCCTTTTTCAGCGCCCGGCGCATCACCGCCGGTTCATCCCCGCGGGTGCCGGGAACAGCTGGCCGCGTCTTTCAAGATCCGTTCGGTGCGCAGTTCATCCCCCGGGTGCGGGGAACAGCAGCGAGTGCGCAGATTTGTTGAAATAAGGGGCGGTTCATCCCCGCCGGTGCGGGGAACAGAGTGCGGTCATGGTGACGGCCGAGCGGTTTATCGGTTCATCCCCGCGGGTGCGGGGAACAGTCTTGTTGCAAGCACCTGTTCTACCAATGCTTTTCGTCTACCGCAAATCCTACCGATTATTCCCGTCATCGCGCGGGAAAAACGACACCAGCTTCAGGCCGTCGAAATCGACCGGCATTCGGCGGTTGCGGCCGGTGGTTTCGAAGGCATCGCCTTGGTCGGTCGGCGCGCTCCAGATCATGACGGCATCGCCCTGCTCGATCCCGCCGGTGACCTGGGACCAGATCATTTCGCGCGTGCGGGCCGAACAGTCGCCGACATAGACGCCGGCACGCACCTCGACCAGTCATGCGGCAAGGCGGCCGCGCAGACGGGGCGGCGGGCGAGGTCTCGGCGCTCAAGGGCGCGCGCTTCAGTTGGACCAGCCCCGAGATCGGCGCGCATTACGGCCTCGGCCCCGGCAAAATTGCCATCCATCTGGCCCTTGAAGGCGCCATCCGCGATGCCAGCGGCGCTGTCACCGGCATCCGCAATCTTGGCGGTGCGGGCGCGGTCTTTGACGCCACCCGCACCGGCCCGGCCAGTCCGCTCAGCGACGGCATGCTCGACTTCCGGGGCGAGGCTGCCACCCATTTTGCCACCGCTCTGCCCGCAGACCTCAATGATGTCACCCTGATGTCGGCCTTCCGATTGGCGGATTTTGCCGTCGCCAGCCGCTGGTTGGGGGCGAACGGTCTGGAGTTCCGTTCCAACCCCAGCGCACAGGGCTGGTTTATCCAGATCTGGTCGAACCTTGGCGGCGGCGGCGGTGCCGGTAATATCATCGGCTCACGTCTGCCCAATATCGACCAGGTGGTCATCGCTGAGCATGCCTTTGCCGCCGGGCGCGTCGTCACCCGCGTCAATGGTGTCCAGATCGGCAGTTCGCCAATCCCGAGCAGCGTGCCCCAGCCCGGCCCGCTCCCGCTGCAATTTGTCGGCAAAGGCTCGGGCAGCAATGGCTTCCGGGGCCTGATCGGCGATGTTCTGGGCATCACGCATGGCCCCAATCTCGCGGGCGTCGAGGCCGTCGCGCGCCGGACCCTTGCGGCAAAATTTGGGGTGGCGCTGTGATCGAGATCATCCGCGAACTTCTCACCCCCGAGGATCACACCGACCCCTATGTCTGGGCGGCCGTCTTCGTCGCCCATGCCGCAATCGGGGTCGCGCTCTGGGCGCTGCTGGCCGGGCTCACCCGCCGCCCGCTGCTCTGGGCTGCGGCTCTTTATGCCGCCTTCGAGGCGCTTCAGGCCACGGTCGCGGGCGAGCTCCTGTTCTGGGACAGCGCCCTCGACTGGACCGGCGTCATGCTCGGCGCGGCGCTCGCCTCGAGCCTCTGGGCCCAGCGCCTCGGCCGCGCTTCGGCCGCGATCATCGCGACCCTGGCCATCGCCGTCGCCGGGTGGCGGAAACGGGAATGAAAACGGGGGCCAAATGGCCCCCGCGCGGGTGTTAGGAAATTGGGCGGTATAGCTCTTCTAGAAGGGAGCCTAACGGCGACAGACTAGCGCGTATGATGGCATGGACTCGATCTGCGATCTTAGCAGCGCGGTGCGCAACTTCTCCAAATTGGTGTCAGACATCAGTTGGACGCTGCCTAATGCAGGGTCGTGCAGCAAGCGGTCTAACATCATATCGACTTCCCAACCGCCGTCCTGAAGCTGGTTGCTGTCAATTTCCGTAACCTGCTCAACACTCCAGCCAGCTTGAGAAAGCAGCGCTATCATCTCAGTTTGAGAAATTGGGGTGCGAATGTTGTCGTCAGGCAGCGGAACTGACAGAGCACGCCGCAGCAACACCGTCAGCAAATGAGGAATCTGCGAAGGGCTCTCGGCCCTAATATCCCACTCCGATAGCAGGAGCTGTCTCGTTCGTCCTGCAAGGCACGAAAAAGTTTCCACGAGGCTGTCCTGAGATGCGAAGTACCAACTGCAATGTGCCATTACAGCCGCGTCGTAGTGTTCAAATGGCAGTGCCAGAGTTGGCGACGATAGGCCGGTGCCCAACTGGACGTTGAGGCGACCACCGAGCGGACCGGCGGTTAGTCGTGCGATAGCCTCGCCCAATGTAACGGGAGCGCCGTAGTCCGGAGATCCCGGATCAATTGCAGTGACATGCCCCGAGGATCCAACCATTGCCGCGAGTACAGCAGTCATATCTCCCTGCCCGCAGCCGAGTTCCAGCAAGCGCTGTCCTTCGCGCACATCCCAAGCTAGGGCGATACGCGCCCGGTGTTGGCTCTGCACCAGTTGGGACTGAAGCGCAGCTTCGCTGAGTTGGAGGCCGGCGACCGCAATTTGAGCGATCTCATCGGGACATCGGGACAGCTCAACCGCTTCGGGCTTCATCATATTTCTCCTCCACTGAACACGTCACCATACCCAGCTGGCTGAATGGACGCCGCGAGCAAGAAGGTGAAAAATTGGCTTTGGATGGGTGTTAGGAAGATTCTGAAATGAAGGCAATTTCAATGCCAGTTGGAACGTCGCCGATCCCGCGGGCAGCGCCGCTAGGCAATAGCCCGAAAACCTTCTCTGACAAAGGCGGCGCCCTTCTAAAGAAGCGCTTCTGGCCACAGTCGCATGCGAGCTGCTCGCCCGGGACAGCGCCCTCGACTGGACCGGCGTCATGCTCGGCGCGGTGCTCGCCTCGAGCCTCTGGACCCAGCGCCTGGGCCGCGCTTCAGCCGCGATCATCGCGGCCTTGGCCATCGCCACAGCCGGGTGGCGGAAGCGGGAATGAAAACGGGGGCCAAATCGCCCCCGCGCGGATGTTAGGAAATTGGGCTGAGAGGGCATTCCTGACGCCTATCGAGTAAAATCCGTCCGGTCCGTTCAGAAATTAACGCCCAGCAACGCTCTCCAGCGAGTAATTACTTGCGTTATACACGCATAGGATGTTCTCATTATCAAAAAAAACAGATGTCAAATGCCGTAAATCGTCTCGAATCGCGAATCCAACGGACGCAGCGATACCTTCCTGCGTCTTGCTAAGGGAAGGGAGAGCTTATGCCTACTTCTGTTACGTTAAACGTTTGGAAATTCGACCCTGCATTCCAGTACTACCCCGACTTGAGACCTGACGATTGGACGGGAGCCCTCCATGGCGGCCCAAACAATGATGGTAATCCTCCCCATGGTTAAGGGGCTGCATAAGTAGAATTTTCTCGTAGCGTGAGCTGAGGAGATTCGAATGAGAAAGAGCCGTTTCACCGAGCCGCAGATCATGGCCGTGCTTCGTCAGGCCGAGAGCGGCGTGGCCGTGCCTGAACTTTGCCGCGAGCATGGGATCAGCACAGCGAGCTTTTACAAATGGCGCTCGAAGTATGGCGGCATGGACGCGTCCATGATGAGCCAGATGAAGACGCTTGAGGACGAGAACCGGCGGTTGAAGCGCATGTTTGCGGACCTGAGCATGCAGGCCGAACTGCTCAAGGAAGCACTAGGAAAAAAATGACACGGCCAGTTCAACGCCGGGAGCTGGCCGAGAAGGCTGTGGCGACGAAGGGGGTCAGCATCGCGCTGGCCTGCCGGGCCTTTGGCGTGAGCGAGACCTGCTTTCGCTACAGCCCGAAGCGCGATGCCGAGAACGAGTTTATCGCGGACCTGTTGGAAGGGCTGACCAAGGTGCACCGGACCTGGGGCTTTGGGCTATGTTTCCTGCACATGCGCAACGTCCAAGGGCATCCTTGGAACCACAAGCGCGTCCATCGGATCTATTGCGAGTTGGAACTGAACCTGCGGATCAAGCCGCGGCGGCGGATCAAGCGTGACAAGCCTGAAGAGCTTAGCGTCCCTGACGCGCCGAACACGGTCTGGTCAATGGACTTCATGGCTGATCGATTGGCCGATGGCCGTCAATTCCGCCTCTTGAACGTGCTGGACGACTTCAACCGTGAGGGCCTCGGCATTGAGGTCGACTTCTCGCTCCCGGCCGAGCGGGTGGTCCGGTCCCTCAATCAGATCATCGAGTGGCGCGGAAAGCCCCTGGCCATCAGGGTAGACAATGGCCCTGAATACATCAGCTCCACGCTGATGATCTGGGCCGAGAAGCAGGGCATTGCCCACAACCACATCCAGCCTGGGAAACCACAGCAGAACGCCTACGTCGAGCGTTACAACAGGACAGTCCGCAATGAATGGCTGGACCTATACATCTTTGAAACCATCGAGGAGGCGCAGGAGATCGCAACCGACTGGCTATGGACTTACAACAATGAGCGCCCCAACATGGGCATCGGCGGCATCACACCCGCCCAGAAACTGAAGATGGCTGCCTGAAGTCTACTTCTGCACCCCGTTAAAACGGGGAGGATTACCGCCGCAGACCGCCTGCGGTGACGGCAGCGATGCGGCTAGCCGCCGTTCGCCTCATCTGTATCATCGAGTTTTTGATCGTGGTGTTGAGATCGCGATATTATGAAGGTTGGTATCGATGATGAAAGCGCGCACTCTGGCTGTTATGTCTCTCGCGATCTTGGCAGGCTGCTCGTCTGAAGACGCAAAGCTGCATAGTAAGACGATTGCCGGCGGCGGTCGTGCGATCTCGGTGCTGGGCAGCACAACATATGAGATGTCTGGAGAGGATTTCGGCAACGGTAACGTCGGGTTGTACAATATTCGATCAGCCGACAAGGGGCCTGTGTCTGGGCGATTCTCTCTGATTAACTGCCAAACAGCAAAGATTACTCGCGTGGAGCTTGTCGAACCTCCTGGAGATATTCGCGATATAATTGAAAAAATAAGAAAAGCAGGGGGACTCTCATCGCCAGCTCGTCTGGCGGCAGACGCGATGAGCTACGGGCTGGCTGCAACTACCGGTCAGGTCAAGCGTGGCGAATATTCACAGGGAACACGGGCGGCCAACGCCTGTACCCTCTTCTACGGTTCGGAGTAGTATAGCCGTGGGTTCCGAAAAGGCTTCGTTCCACCAGGGCCTACCGAAATCACCCTCATTGAGCCGCCTCTGAACCATGCCTCCGCACCTGGAGATCGATAAGTCGATACAACCCTAGGAGCTGAAGGAGATCGTCTCGGGCATCTGAGAGAGATGGGTTCAGAATGTAGGTGGCGATATGTCAATCGGCAGGCAAACTGCCCCCTTATCGGCGTGCAATATTGACCCCGTTGATGCGGTTTGCGGCGGGGCCTGAGCCGACGGAACTGATCAGTGGTGGAGGCGGGTCAGGCCCCGGTCATGCGCGGTTCTTGAAGCGCCATGACTCGTTGCCGGTCTCGATGATCTCGCAATGATGGGTGAGCCGGTCGAGGAGTACCGTGGTCATCTTGGCATCGCCGAAGACGGTCGGCCATTCCCCGAAGGCAAGGTTCGTGGTGACGATGATCGAGGTGCGCTCGTAGAGCCGGCTAATGAGGTGGAACAGCAGCTGGCCGCCTGACTGGGCGAAGGGCAGATAGCCCAGTTCGTCCAGGATGACGAAGTCTAGGCGTGTCAGGTAGTCGGCCATGCGACCCTGCTTGCCATTGCGCGTCTCGGTTTCCAAACGGTTCACCAGATCGACGACGTTGAAGAAGCGTCCGCGGGTGCCGCCCCGGATCAGGGCGCGTGCTATGGCAATGGCGAGGTGGGTCTTGCCAGTGCCTGCGCCGCCGATCAGCACGACGTTGCGCTGGTCAGAGACGAAGCTGCCGGTGCTGAGGTCGCGCACTAGGCCCTCATTGATCGGCGTGCCGGTGAAGTCGAACTCTTCGATGTCCTTCGCCAATGGCAGCTTGGCGACGGTCAGTTGATAGCGGATGGATCGTGCCAGCTTCTCGGCAATCTCCGACTGCAGCAGATCGCCGACGATCCGGGGCGGCTCGTGCTGACGCTTGATGCCGGCGGCCATGACCTCGTCATAGGCGCTGCGCATTCCGTAAAGCTTCAGCGTCCCCATCAGATCGAGGATTTGGGTGCGTTCCATAGTGGCTTGTCCTCTTGAGGTTATCGTGAGCCGCGCGCAGTCGGCCACGGGCTCATGGGTCAGGCGCAGCGCGGTTGGTGTGAGCAGCAAGGGTGGTGGCGCGGGGTCGCGCTGGCGGGCGAGGATGTTGATGACGACCGGCGCGGAATGGACGCCGTGATCGAGCGCTTCGCGGCAAGCGGCCTCGACAGCCTGAAGGCCGTCCTCCGGCACGCAGGCCAGGATCTGGACCATTTGCCGATCGCCATCATCGCTGCCCTTCAACTTGCGGCGGATCGCGGACATGGCGGCGGGCAAGGCCCAGTCCCTGAAGGGCGCGCCATTGCGCAGCGCTCCGGGTTTGCGCGCCAGAACAGGCACATAATGCCAAGGATCATATACGGTTTGGCCTCGTCCGAAGACGCGGGCATGCTCGCCGACCACTACCCCGTCCTGCCGGATAGTGATGCGATCGGCATAGGCATGCACCTCGACCGGACGGCCAACAGCGGTGGCCAGCACCGAGTATTCGTTCCTCAGGAAAACGATCCCCGGATCGTTTTCTGATCTTCGTCACTGTCGAACCGCACTGTGCAGGTCTTCGAGACCGATGCAGGCACACTGTGGAAGCCGTCGAAGGGCCCGGCATAGGGCACGAGATGCTGGCGTTCCGCTTCGAACATCTCCCAGACCGTCTTCTCGCTTACCTCGGGATGACGATGGGTCTTGGCATAGGTCACGCATTTGTCGAGCAACCATGCGTTCAGCTCATTGAGGCTCTTTACCCGCAGGCGCGGCGTGAAGAAGCGCTCCCGCACCAGCCCGACCTGGTTCTCGACCTGGCCCTTCTCCCAACCTGAGGCCGGGGTGCAGGCGACCGGCTGTACCAGGTAATGGCTGCACATCTGCAGGAAACGGCGGTTGTCTTGGCGTTCTTTGCCGCTGAAGATCGCCTCCACAGCCGTCTTCCCTCGCCATGGCCTTGAACCAGTGGCGGCTCATGGCTCGATGTCATAGATCCCGCGTGTGCAGGCCCCCTTCAGGAAGGTGAAGGCACGGTCATGGGCATCGAAGACCATCTCCTGCCTCTCGCGCATATAGGCGCGGGCAAACATCATCCGGCTGTGGCAAAGCCGGAGATGGGCGACCTTCGCCGTGACGGTCACGCCCGAGATCAGCACGACCTCATGGCTCCAGTCGAACTGGTAAGCTTCGCCGGGGGCATAATAGAGCGGCACATAGGCCTCGGCCGTCACCGCCCCGCGGGACTGTGACCAGGTTCGCGCAAACCGGCGCACGGCATCGTATCCGCCCTCATATCCGAGGGCCTGTAATTCCTCGAAGACGCGGATCAGCGTCAGCCGCTCGCGAGAGGCCTTCGACGCATTCGAGGACAGAAACTGTTCCAGCTGCCCCTGCCACGGCCCGATCCGGGGCAACGGCTGGTGACTGCGTTCATAACTGAAATCTGTCTCATCCGACCGCAGGATCTTCCGCACCCCTCAGCCATTGCTCGGACCAATGGCGCAATGGCTTCGATCCGCGACACGTGCAGTTCCCGAACGATCGTCTTCACCGACCAGCCATGAACGTAAAAGGCTCGCCGGACCCGCGCGATCGTATCCACCCGCTTCATCTCCCCCTCCGCTCGCTGACCCTCCAGCGAACGGTCTGACAAAACTTAAGGGGGGTCAAAATTGGGTGCCGAAACCCCCATCTAAGGGGGCAAGATTGCACGCCGAAACACAGATGGGATCCCGGCCTCGTGCCGCTGGCGGGCACCCCGGCCCCGGATTCGGTGCCCGGCGCGCTCGCCTTCCGGGGCACGGTTCTCGGCGCAGCTCATGCGGGCAGCGGGCCGCGCTATGGCATTGTCGCGATCCGGCTGCTCGCCCCAGCCGTCAACACCTCGCGCCCGGTGCTGCAATGGGTCAATGACTTGGCCACGAGCTGGAACGCGCCGTGCATCCTCTTCGAGCTCAATGCCTGGACCGCGCGTTATGCCCTGAGCGACGGCGGCCAAGAGGCCACCCAGGCGGCCTATGCCATCGGCAGCTGGCAGGTGGTCGAGTTCTGGATCACGCCCGAGGCGCTCGGCACGGCAGTCGCGGGGGGCCCGAGCTCGACCGTCGCGCGCGCGGCCCCGATCCCGGCCACAACCGGCCTCATGCTCGGCGGCGGCACCTCCTTCGGAGGCCCCGACAACCCGGCTGACTTCGACCTCGCCGGGCTCTTCCTCTGCGACGGCGTTCCGACCTCGGACCAGCGCGCCCGCCTGCGCGCCTGGGCCCGGGCGCAGATCCCGGAGGTCACATGATCCGCGAGCTCCTCACTCCCGAGGATCACGCCGACCCCTATGCCTGGGCGGCCGTCTTCGTCGCCCATGCCGCGATCGGGGTCGCGCTCTGGGCGCTGCTGGCCGGGCTCACCCGCCGTCCGCTGCTCTGGGCCGGGCTTCTCTATGCCGCCTTCGAGGCGCTTCAGGCCACGGTCGCGGGCGAGCTCCTGTTCTGGGACAGCGCCCTCGACTGGACCGGCGTCATGCTCGGCGCGGCGCTCGCCTCGAGCCTCTGGGCCCAGCGCTTGGGCCGCGCTTCAGCCGCGATCATCGCGGCCTTGGCCATCGCCGTCGCCGGGTGGCGAAAGCGGGAATGAAAACGGGGGCCAAATGGCCCCCGCGCGGGTGTTAGGAAATTGGGAGTAGAGGGCATTCCTGACAGATGGCGGTTGTGATGCGGGACGAAGCTGACATTCAGCCACTGATCGCGATAAAAATATTCCTCTTCGGATCGAACAGCGCAACATTTCCTGCGTGGTCGAAAGAGTTCGTCGGCTTCGCCGCATCAAGATATTCCCATGGATCAGCAGCTTCAGTTGCTCTTTGTATATCTTCGTCCCAGCACTCATTTGATATGGCACGCATTTCGATTGCCTCAGCATGAACCCGTTCCGAAAGCGGAATTGTGCTCCAAGGCTCAAAATTTCCCGTCAGTTCAGGGGGATCTGAAAGTGGAGATGTGCTGTAAACCGCGACCGCGCAGAAAAAGATTCGTGACTCAGCCGCTAGAGGGGACAGCGAGCGCAGGCTTTCATCTGCCAAAAATCTGTCGGCCAGATCCTCGTCCAAGCAGCCTGTTAGGAAGATGATCACAGCAATCGGCCAAAATCTCATGCGACATCCTAAGCTCGATTACATGAACAGACTAGCTGTCAGGCGACCGTCCGCAAGGGGCTCAAAGCGTCTATGACCTGATCCGGCCTCAGAGCCGATTGGGTAAGAAATCTGACGGAAAGCCATCAATACCTGACAGAACATACAGAGGGTGTCAGGTTTCAGAGATTTTTGACTCACGGAGAGAGGCATTGCTGTGCCTGACGGCCGGGACCGCCAGGCACTTCCACCCCAATCGTCAAGCAACGCTGACCCAGTGTGCCGGAGGCACGGCATCTGCTATGCGGCCATTCCGGGCAGTCAGGGAAGCTTTTCGTCGGGGTCATAGTCCTCGGCGCGCAAGGCCAGCTTGGGCTTTGGCGACCCTCCGCCATCCTGCAGAAGCGCTTCGACTGCATGCAACAGACCAACCATGGCTTTGGATACCTCGTAGCCCATTGCATCCTTCAAAGCGCTCTCGATTCCAGCGTCTAGCGCCCAATGAACGTAAGCCCAACGCACTGCCCTTGCGCTTTCAGCATAGGCATTTTCGACAGCTACGTAGAACTCGTCGCGAACTTCCACCGTTGCGGCCTCTTCATCGTATTCGCTGAATACTGGCCGACACTGGCAATGACCGCAATGGGCTCTTAGCGACCAACAGCCTCGCTCAAGAAAATTTCTGTCCGGAAGTTAGTCCACTTTTGTCCGGAAGCTGGCGCCCCGCAACAAGTGTTGCGGGGCGCCAGCTTCGGCAGAAAAGTGCACTAGCTAATGCAGTAGAATTTTTCTGACGGTGTAGAGCGGTGGGCAGCGGCACAGTCTGCTTTGCGGACGAAGCTGCCGTTCATCGTGAGCGCTTGGAAACGCTATTCGTATCGGTCCAGAAGCTTCCGGCCCTCATCGGTCCAGTTTGCGAAGCGCACGTCGTCATTCAGCCAAGTCGCGAGTCCGTGTTCGACCAATACCTCCAATGCGAGTTCACCCGAACTCATGGCCATGTTGTCCAGGACGCCTTCGTCGCGCCCCAAGTATAGATCGGCCATCCAAGCCAAGGCCCTCAATGCTTTCTGTTCCGCGCTCTCTCCCTCGAAGGTCTTCCTCGGGCCTGCCTGCCGCGATCCCGCCATGGGCCTCACCGTCATTTCCAAGTCTGGGTCAGTCTTGGATCAAGAATAGCACGCCCTCGACCGTCAGCTAAGGGCTCTTCGCGTTGATGCTAGCATCCTGCCCCCGCCAGCGGCGCGGGACCAGACTGGAGGCGGCAGCTATGAGGGACGCAGCTGCCGGTCATCTTGATGAGGCAGGGCGCTCGCCCAGGTCTTGGAAGAACCGCAACAGGTAGCCATCAGGATCAGCCACGACGAACTGCCTGTTTCCCTCTTCGACATCGCCAACCCGATACCACCGATCTTCCAGCGGCAAAAATAGCGGATATTTCGCCGCTTCGAGGCGATCCAGCAGCGCGGCTACGTTTGAAACCATGATCTGAACATTCAGGCCCCTGCCAAAGGGATAAGCGTCAGGCAGGTGCCCGCCGTCAAACGTCCGCCCGATCCCGATCTCGTCAATCATGAGTTCAGCACCCTCTACCGACAGATAGCTGAAACCATCTTCTGGGCGCTCATACTCACACTTGAACGCGAGGATATCGCAATAAAATTGCCTTGATTTCCGCCAGTCTTTGACCGCGAACTCAGGAACCAACGCATTTGCCATGGCTTTCGTCCTCTCTGGTGGCTGACAGACAACACGGGGGCGACCGTCCGCTAAGGGCTCTTAGCGACCAACAGCCTCGCTCAAGAAAATTTCTGTCCGGAAGTTAGTCCACTTTTGTCCGGAAGCTGGCGCCCCGCAACACAAGTCGGCCGACCGTCGTCGTGCAGTTCGCTGAACAGAACAAGGCCAGAACGTTGGAAAACTTTCGGGCGCAGGTGGGAAACCTGCGGAATTCTAATTAAATTCAATCACTTAAGAGATGAATGGCGGACAGTGAGGACTTACAATAAATCTCACATCATTATGTTTTTACAATATAATTCACATCTCAAATGCACCTCCCCTTCCCGCAACCCTAGCGCTAGGAAAACTGCATCCCCCGGCATTCCTTGCGGCACTTTTGCTGACGAAGATCGGTCTGCTAGGATCACGCGAGAATCAAGGTGGGGATGACGTGGCCGACGGCCGAGAGATTTCGCAAACCTATGCGGCCCAGCAGCAGGGCCATGACACGCGGTGGACCGCGAGAGGCGGCCTAGGGTCGAACTGCCTAAGAATCAGATCTGCTCAAGCTTGCTGCTTTTCATCGGAATTTCGAACATAGCGCCCCCGCCGACAAGATCGGCCTGCTTTTCGATGGTTTCCCAAAGCGCCATAAGGCGTTCCATCTGCTTGGTCAGCTTGGCTTTTTGGAGCCCTGACGCGAGGAAAAATCCGACCAGCTTCGAACTCTTGAATGCCTGTTGTTCGGCCTTGTTCTTCGAGATCCGGCGGTCTCCAGAGATGATCACCCAGTGGCCTTCAGCGTTCAACGCCCCGATCCACTCGGTATCCTTGACCCCCGCGCCGAACTTTTCTCTCAGGTGAACGACCTCGTGCTTGCCAGCGAAAAGCGCTGCGAGCGCTTTCGCCATGGCCGGAGGCAGGTTTTCATCAACCATCACCTTCAAGCGGCCATTAGCTCCTCATGGAACTTTACTGCATCGTGGACGACCGCCTTCTCGACCTCGTAAAGTGCCGCCACACGCGACATAGATCCTTCGGCCTTTACGGCTTCCGCCAGCACAATCGTCGGAACTCCGGAGACGGATGCGACCGGCTGACCAAAAGATCGTGTTGGGTCGACGACAATGCTGTCCTTGCCTCGATACGGACGCCAGCGCGTTACGATGTCGCCTTCCAAGTCCAGATCCTTGAAGCTCTGCTCGACCACCTGCTTGAAAACATATTGCTTTTCTTTGAGATCGAGCAGCTTCGGTTCTCCAGCGGCTTCAAGGCTCTCGAGAAAGATTGTCTTCCCATCAGTCCGGAAGCGCCCTGACGAAAACGGGCGGTCTGTGTGCATGCACTGCCGCGCATAGTCGAGGCAGTTTCGCACAGCCTTGAGCCCTATGCCCTTCGCCAGAAATGCCCGGACAAATCGAAGCTCGATCAGATCACGGAAGCTCAATTCGATCTGATCGTCAATTTTCGGGATATCGGGCACCCATAGGGGGGGACGTGGCGAATACCGTCGTCCTCCTTGTAGTCATAGCCATCCATCCACCGCCGGAGCTTCCGCGGCGGGGCCTTAAGGAGCTGTGCAGCATCGACCAACGAGTAGAGGCCGACTCCAACAAACTCATGCATGGGCTTTTGATGGTTCATGGTCCCGTTTGTAGCTGGGTTGCGGCTGGAAGCAACAAGAATGGTCTCATCCAATAAGCCTATTCCGATCAAATTTGTATCCGATCAGCGCGATGCGACTGTCTGCGCATTACTTTTCCGCCCACGTTGGCAGCCCCCATCATGGGCGGGCACCGGATTAACCGATCAGGCGATCAGGAGAGCTCTCGCCTCAGCCCAGAGCGCTCCCGAGCCATCGTCCTCGAGGTCGTGGCTGCCCCATGACGTCGAAACCACGATCTTCGCCAAATGGTCCCGAGCATCGGTCGACGGGAGCGCGAGAATCGCGTCGCGCAACGTCCATTTCCGTTCGGCGCCCGCATTGAGTTCCTCCGTCGTCGCGGGCTCGGTGCCGTCGACCCAGGCGGCGGTTTCCTTCCAGAGGGAAAACAGCGTCATGATGGGGCTGGGCGCCGGTCTGGGCTCGGGCGCGGTTCGGAGATCAAATTGAGTCGAGTTGGTCATGGTACATCCTCCTGATGGACTATCGACTACCACAACCGGAAATATTGTAAACTATTGTTTTGTTTGATTTAATCCAACTTTGAGGGAATAGTTGGATACAATCCAACTGGTTAACGCCGAGGCGGCGCGCGAGATCCTCCAGATCCTGATCGAGATGAACGCGCCGCACGACGGCCGCTGAGGCCGCCTAGTCGTCCGCCAGCCCTTCGGGGCGCGGAACCGGCACACGGTCCCTGTGCAGGCCCTGAGCGATCATAGAGAGGCCCCTATCGCGCAACCTGAACCCATGAGATCGGGAAAAACCCCGGCTCGACATGGCGGCATCGAAGCTTCGATGATCGATTTTGCAGCGCAGCCAATCGCCGAGGCCGTGAGCTGTTTCGATGGATCCGAGCGCGATGTACTGGCCCTGCCAGTGCAGCGCGGCGCTGAAAAGCCGGATCTGCGCGAGCGACCAGCCCAAGCGCATCCGCCGCCCTGGTTCATCGTCTGCTACCTCAGGTAGGCCCCAGCCTTCGCGAAGATGATCTTCAAGCGACGGCAAGAACCGAGTGCGCTCTGTGCTGGTGACAAAGCCCGAGGGCCCAACCCGACCTGCAGTTGACCGCGCCCATTCGAGCGCGGCCAGCAAGGTTTCGCCAACGAGTTTTGGCGTCCAGCCCGCGTGCGAAGTCATCGCGCGCGATAGGTCGGATCGAGTTTGAGACGTGAATGGGCACCCGACCCACCGAGTTCCTTATGAACTTCCCTTACTTTCGCGATGTCTCTGGCCCACTTTTCTCGAGCGCGCGCATCTAAGCCGGTGTAGCTGTACAGGTCAGTCGCGGCCTCTTCGACCGGCATGTCGGCCATAAATGCTGCGGCAGCCTCGGCCGGCAGATCGGTTTCGAGCGCCAGCTTCCTTGCCAGCTCGGGGCGATCTTTCGCCTCATCGCTGCCCAGAATTGTGAGAATCCGCGTGCGCTCCAACTGGACGCCTTCGGCGTAGGCCTCAGCAAAGGAATCAGCATAAGCTTCGGGTGCAGTGCAGCCCTCGGGAATTTCGATTTTCATATCTCGCTCCGTTTTTCATTGAGACGTTTGACCGCACCGCGCATCAAGGCCGAGCCCTGCGCATGTGCATCGGGAAGTTTCGCGCTTGCGGGCGGCGATACCGCCGCCGCCGGCCGGATGGCCCGCTCAAGGGTGATGCCGCTTGAGCGAGAGCCCCCGAGTTTGTTCGCCCGCTTGTCGGCTTGGAACTGTGCAAGCACCTCCGGAAAGCTCGCGATCCGATCAGCCAGGCCCGCGGCAACTGCGGCCCTTCCGGTAAACATCCGCGCCTCGGTGGCGCGGACAGATTTTGGCGTCAGTCGCCCAGCCCGGTTTGCGGCCACGCCGTTGACGAAAGTCTTATAGAGATCGTCGACCGAGGCCTGCACATCCGCGCGAACCTCATCGGGCATAGGCCCGAGGCTGTTACCGTCGACCTTGTGGGCCCCGGCGAAGATGAAGGTCGGCTGCCAACCCTTTTGCTGCAGCTCGCCAGACCGGTTGACGTGCAGCACGACGACCCCGATCGATCCGACGATCCCGGTTTCGCTCACGACGATCTCGTCGCAGGCCGAGGCGATCCAATAGCCAGCGCTTGCCGCCATATCGTTCACCACCGCGACCACGCGCTTCGTTTTCCGAAGCTCGACGATCTGATTGACCAGCGACGTGATGCCGCCCGCCTCCCCGCCGCCCGTGTCGATATCGAGGACGACCGTGTGAACGTCCTGATCTGCGGCGGCCTCGCGAAGCTGCGCGGCAATGCCCTCGTAGGACACCAGCCCGGAGCTCGCGCCGATCCACGCCCCCCGGTTTACGAGAGAACCGACGATCGGGATCGCCGCGACACCGCCAGCCGCCCGGTTCATCTTATAGGAACCGTCGTCCCGCTTCTCCGAACCGAAGAATCGGCTCGCTTCAGGGGTCAGCGGACCCGGCCCAGAGCCGTCCACGCCGATCCGGCCCGCCAAGACATCGAGGATGATCGCGGCTTTGTCAGGATGCAGCAGCAGCGGACGGTTCAGTGCGCGGTCGGCAATTTGATACAGGTTCATCGTGCGCTTACTCCACTGCCAGATCGGCCATAGAGGCGCGTAGCGACGCGCCGACATCACGATCAAAGAGCTGCTTCACCCGGCGCGCGATTGTTTCTGCGCTTTCAGACGGGAGCGCAGGAACATTGATCGTCGCGTTGACCGTGATCGGCGCGGCGCCGCCCCCAGAGCCGTTCGGATTGACATAGCCGGAGCGGCTCGGGGTGATGACTTCCGGGCCCTCTTCGCCGACGAGGTAGGTCCCGCCTGCGCTGATCGGCCCGCCCTTGGCGCGCGCACCGTCGAGCTTGAACCCGCCGACACCGTCGCTGACATAGTTGCCCTGAGCACCGCCCCCACCTTGCGATGTGAACTTTGCGCCCGTGCCCTCGGCCGCGACGCCTCCGGTGATCAGGGACGTGAGATTAATGTTGCCGATGGCGCTCTTGATCTTCCCGGGAATTTCACCGCACCACGCGAGGAACTCGTCGAACTTAGCGATTGCCCCATCCCAGAGCGATTGCAGGAGGTCTTTGCCAGCCTGCAAGAGCTCAGCCGCGCCCTCACGGATCTTGGCAGGCAGCTCCTTTAGTTTGGAGATGACCCCCGCAACCAGATCGTGCGCGCGCTGCTTGATCGCCGCGACCTCCTCGGGCGTGAGCACCTCCTTGGAAAAGATGCTCCCGCCGATCGACCTGACGTAATCGACCGCTCCGCTGATCGCGGCTTTAACCCGATCCCACGCCGCGCCGAATGCATCGAGGACGGGCCGGAGCGGTTCGAGCAGCGGCTTAAGCCCCTCGACGACCGGCGACAAAGCCTCACCAATCGCAGAGGCAACACCACTGACGATCGCCGAGATCCTGTCCCAATATTTCCAAGCGGCCCCGACCGCCGCAACCGCTGCGGCGATGCCGACCCAGACGGGCGCGCTGATCGCGCCGATCGCGGACACGACCGCGCCGACGACGCTCGCAACCGTGCGCATGCCCGGCACCGCGCCGATCATGCCGCGCATCCCGGTAGAGATGGTTTGCAGGCCGGTCATTTTCGCGCCCGACATGGCCGCCAGTGAGCGCTGCAGCGCGATTGATGCGCTGGCCGCGCTGAGAAGGCCTCTGCCCGTTCCGGCTATCGAATTTAGGCCGAAGGACAGAAGCGAGAGGACACCGCTTTTTCCGAACAGCCCAACATAGCGAAGGGTCGCCAGCGCAACCCGAAGTCCGATAACACCGCCCGCCACGGCAACAATTGACGCCAGTAGCTTTGGGTTCTTCTGGGCCCAATCGGCGATGGCTGCAAGCACCGGCGCGACGGCTTCAAGAATCTGCTTCATGGCGGGAAGAAGCGACTGGCCGATCGAAATTGCGAGATCCCGCATGACGTTGCGGAAGCGTTGCAGCGCATAGCGCCCTGTTTTTGAACGGATCTCGAACTCCTTTTGAACAGAACCCAGATAGTTCGTCTGATCCGCGAGCTCGCCTGTCGATTTCCGGACTTCATCAAGGTTTGACAAGAGGGGCATAAGAGCTCGTGCCTCGTCGCCGAACAGATCCGACATGGTCGAAATCTGCTCGTGCTGATCGAGGTCCTTGATCTTCTGAAGCACCATCAGCATCTGGCCGAGCGCGTCGTTGGGCATCGCCTTGGCGACCTCCTCCGCGGTGAGCCCGAGCTTGGCAAAGGCGATGTCCTGACGCTTCGTCGCGCTTGCACCGCGGGTTAGAGCCTTACCCGCGTTCCGGAGCGAGGTCGCGGCTACATCAGCCTGCGCCCCCATTGAGATCATGGCCGATCCAAGCGCCAACGTCTGTTCGTTCGTGAAACCCGCAATCTTTCCATCGGTAGCGACGCGGCGAGCAAACTCGACAAGGTCTTCGGCCGACGACGACGAGCTGTCGTCAAGGTAGTTGATCGCGTCAGCGTAACGAGCCGTTTCGTCGATCGTCATGCCGAGGGCTGTCTTGATCTTCGCCAGGCTCTCGCCAGCGTATTGCCCGGATACACCCCATGCGACCGCTGATTTCGCAACCTGTTTTGTGAAAGCCTCAAGGTCCTCATTCGCGATACCGGATTGCGAAGCCGCGGCAGCCAGATCGGCAAGCTCCTCGACCGCGAGCGGGATCTCCGACCGGGCTAAGTTCCGAATGATGCCTTCAAAGCTGCGGAGCTCGTCAGAGCTCATGCCCGAGACCTTGGCGATGTCGGCCATCTCATCTTCGAGGTCCATGGCCGCGCCCATAGTCAGGCCAAAGGCACCCTTGAGCACGATCGCCCCGGCCGCCGCATCGATCATCCCGGCCCGCGCCTTTGCGAGCGACGCATTGTTGCGGGCCATTGCCGCGTCAAGGCGGGTCCGGGCGTTGTCGCCAAGTTCGCCGTAGCCGCCGCTCATTGACCGGAGAGCGGCACCGACGCGCTTTGCCGGGCCGGACACACGGTCCATGAGTTCGACGACTAGCGCGGATCTGAAGGTTCTGGCCATCGCGCAATCCTCAGTTGAGCGAGCGCAGCGGCGGCAAAGGACACGCCGGGGCTGGAAGGGAGGGAGGCGCGGCCGCCGCGATGGCCGCCCAAGCGGCCTCGACCTGCACAGTGACGGCCTGCATCAGAGCGCAAAGATCTGCGGCGGGAAGAGCGGCAACCCGATCGATACTGAGGTCAGCGAGGAGCGCGGACACGGCTTCCATCGCCCGGGCGGCTTCGTCCGGCGAAGCAAGGTCGGCTGCAATCTTCTCGATCGCTTCGAGGTCGCGAAGCGTCGGCTGGCGAATGGTGACGAAGCGAGTTTTGCGCCCGGCGCGTTCTATGGGTTGCGAGAGTTTGACTTTCAACGCGGTGGCTCCAGTCCGGTGCAGGGGGAGAAATCGCCCCCGCCCACCGGTTGGCGGGGACGACCAGAAGCGAGAGCGTGGTCGGCGGGGTCGTTGTCCAAACAGGCCCCGAGTTGCGGATCGTTAGCGCGACCCGTGACCCCCTGACCGGGGGCCAATCCTCCCAGATTTGACCAAGTCAAAACCGGAAAGATTTTTTCAAAAAAACGCACGAAACCCGGGGGCTGCGGACCCCGCCCGCCGTGACCTCCCCTACGGTCCCTACCGGGGGCCCATCCCGGCCCTCGCGCGCCCGCGAGGCCGCGCCCAGGCACGGTGCAGGCGACGCGCGGCGCGGCAGCGAGGAGGCGACGGGTCACGATCTGCGCCTCTCGAAGATGCGGCGCAGCTCGTAAAGAGCTCGGTCGACGATCTCGCCGGATGCATAGTCGAACGCTGCGATCGCTGCGGGGCGCATCAGTTCAGCGGGCACGCTTGGACCCCAGAGCTGGCGGATCGGCAGACGCCCGCTGCCCTCCCGCACAAAGACGTGGCCGCCGAGACTCGCGGAGACGAACGCATGGGGAAAGCGCTGCCACTGCCCCCAAGGTTTAGCGCGGACGCCGAAGGAGAATTGCTTTGCCCCGAAGTATTTGAGGGGGAATGCCTCGCCGCGAGCGACGATAGAGGCGGACAAATTATTGACCGTGGCCCGCGTCCGGCGGATTTGTTTCTGCACGTCGCCAGCGCGAATTCCCGTCGACGACGCAATCACGCGTTTGACGGCGGTCTGCGCTTTTGCCGTTTCGTGGTTGATTGCCCGAGAGAAGGCGCGCGTGGCATGGCCACCGCCGACGCGGTGGACCATTGCCTCGAAGATGATGCGTTGATCGTCAAGCTCGCGAACGCGGAGCACTGTGGTCTTTTCGCGTGCCATTTTGCCCTACTGGTTTCGTGTCTGTTTGGACGCCGCGCCGCAAAGGAGGAGCGGCCGCGTCCTGTCGGGGTTTTGCCCACTCGCCGACTAACGGGGGCTGCCGATGGGCGTACGGGCCAGCCCAGCCCGCGGGGCGCGCGCGGCGCGCCCGAACGTCATACCGGCGGAAGAGCGTGATCGGGTGCCAAAACTGCAGCCGGGTGCGCATCGGGGCGCCGATCGATCACGAGGCCTGCGACGGCGGCGGATCTGATCAGTGCTTCCTCTGCCAGCTCCAGGTCGAAGAGTTCCCGGTGCAGGATAGTCAGCTCCTGCTCGCGTTCGTCCTCGGTAAGGCCCAGGTCGTCGCCCCAGAGAGCGGAAGCCTCGGTTTCAAATGCTGCCAGAAGCTGCGGAGCGGCCACGAGCGCAAGGAGAGCCCGAGCGTCGCGAGCGTCGGTCACCCGGTCAAGGAGATCCCCGCCCACGCCGCTGCGGGCAGCCCGAGCGTGCACGCGTAGGATCGTCTGTCCGATCTCTGCAGCCTCTGCCAGATCACGACGCGCCTTATCGAGGGCAACGGCTTTCGATTGTGGCCGGTTCTTCGCCCGCTCAAGTCGGTCCTCGGTCGCTACGATCTCGGCGCGCAAATCCGCGACGGCGGTTTGTCCGGTGGTCAGGCCGTCAGCGATCCGACGGAAGCGTTTCGACAGCGTGGTAATCATCGGATTTCTCCCGTGGTGGTCGACCACTGCGACCGGTCAAACCGTGCGAGGTCGGGAAGCCGAACGCCGGCTTCGATTGCGTAATCGACACAGCGATCCCGGAGGGCGGCAGCGACCCGATGCGGTGCTTTCGCGATCTCGATGCGGGCGGTTTCAGCTTTGATTTCATCCTGAAGCCGGGCAATCGCGGCCTTAATTCTCGAGATGACGTCGGCGTTGCGGCGCGAATCCGCGTCTTCCCAGCGCAAGAGCTCGCCTTGTTTCGCCAGTAGCTGCTCACGAAGCTGGCCGAGGTGACCGGCGTCAAGCCGACCGTGTGCCACCTCTGCAAGGATGCGATTATTTTCGGCGTGCAGCCCGACATCAGCAACATCGCCCGCTGAAATTATTTCGCGCAGGCGCGCGATGTCGACTTCGATTCCAGGGTGCGAAAACTTTCGTCTTACATTCGGGATTTTCATGGCGCGGCTCCTTTTCACAAAAGATGCCGCGCCACAATTTACCGGGCAATTTGAAAATCAAAGCCGAATTGAAATTCACGCCTCGCCGGATTGACCCAGGTAGCGTGCAACCGTTTTAACGTCGATCAGCTTTCCGGAGCGCTCAAGGGATTTCGTCAATAGGCACCAGTGGCAAAAGTATTCAATCGGGCAATTTGGATATTTTCCAATACTGCGATTAGCAACGAAGCCCTCGGATTGATATCGGCACAGCCGGGCAATTATCGAAGCGGCCGCCTGATGATTGCTGAGATCGGCGAGGTGATCGCGTCGAATCTTTCGCATCCAGGCGACGGCACGGGCGAGGCGCTGGCCTCGCCCATGATCGCCACCTCGGGCCGCTGGCGGGATCAGCAAGGCAGCACCGCGGCGTGTGGCGCCACCGTCCAGCCAGCCCGTAATGCAACCACGAAGATCCTCGAGTTCCGGATGCGTCTCGGCGAGAGCGATCAGCTTTTGCCAATCCCGCAGCCGCTTCGAACGGTTGGAACTCGACATCAGCGAACCTCGCTGCGCTGCCACCGCACGCTAGACGAACGCAGGCCCGTGGTGGCCTTGCGACCGTCATCGGACAGCCAGGTCAGCAGGAAGGACGCCGCGCCGTCGCTCTTGCGCGTGTAAGGCTCCGCGGCAACAAGCACAAACCCAAGTCCATCACGCCGCACAATGCGTGTGCCGATCTCCGGGCAGTGGGTAAACTCGCAAAACCAAGCGCCGCGTGCCGTTGTCGGTGCTTCGAGGCTTCGGGGAAGGTTGTGCAGGAGCGGCCGGAATGCGCCGCTATCGTCTTTGACGGCGAGCCCGCAGGCAACCGCCCGTTCGAGCAGCCACGCAGCCCCAGCGCAGCGCTGCTTGCGGGTCGGCTTTTTGAGGATTTCCGCGCGGTGACCGATCTCTGCGGCCTGCTCCGGAGAGACGCCTCGATCCCCGATGGCACGCAGCAGGTTCACCAACACGATGAGGGTTTCTCGGCGCGTCGTCGGCTGCGGCAACACCCCATCCCCCTCCCCTAAAGGGGAGAGGGGGTGTGTTGCCATGCAAGCACCGTTAGGTGTTTCTGGGTGTTTCCTTGACTGTTGCTCCGCCTGTTTCTCGGCTGTTGCCGCAGACTTCAGGTCTGTTGCGGATCCCGATTCCCGGGTGTTGCGAGTGTTTCCGCCAGAGGTGTTCATGATTTATCACCTAATTTCATACACTTGCCGTCGATCTCGGAAATCATGCCTTGCTCCGCGAGTCGGCGAAGGAGCCGGGCCACGATGGTGGCTCGGCTCTTGTCGCTCGAGCCCTGTTCGACGATCCCCGCGACGGCTGCGATTTCGGCGGCACGCTTACGATCGAACTGATCTGGGCAGGCATTATAGAGCTGCATCGCGCGGGCCAGTCCGTCTGCCCGACTGCGATCATTCTTTGCCCCAAGAACCGCTGTTGCTCGCACGGAATCGCCGCCGGTCTGCATTCCAACGGCCACAGCCTCGTCGTCGACCACGGTAAGCGTGAAAGCCAGCTCTTGACCCTCGACCACGTCATTGGCGCCGGTCACGCGAGCCGTCCTCGCCTTGCCACCCTTCGAAGCCTCTACCCGGAGTTCGAGGTCAGCAGCTGCGAGGATCGCGCTCGATCCGCGCATGTCTCCGCCGCCCTTGACCAGATGATGCAGCACAACAATCGCGGCATTGGGCAGCCGCTGTCGCAGTGCCTCAAGCCCGCGCATGGCGGTTCCCATGTCTCTTGAGCTGTTCTCGTCGAGACCGACCATCGCGCGTGCCCCGGTATCAATGACCACCAGTCTTGCCGCAATGGGAGCGATCGCATCCGCCAGCTCGCGCATGAGAGCTTCATCGCCCAGCGAGATCAGCTCTCCGTCGACGTCAAACACCTGCGTCAGATCGGCTCCGGCCGCTTTGATGCGACGCTTCTGGAGCTCATGCCGTTCGAGGGACAGATAGACAACGGGGCCCCGCGCGACAGTGCGTCCGCAAAACGGATCGTCTCGGGTCACACATGCGGCGAGATGTGCAGCAAGGACGCTTTTACCGGCCTTGGGGTGGCCGGTAAGGAACATGACTTCGCCCTCGGCCAATAGGCCAGCAATGATCTCCCGCCTCGGAGGAGGAGGCGGTAAATCGGCGTATGCAGTCAAAACGAAGCGTGACTTCGGATCATCGAAGAAGCCACTTGTATCAGATTTGGATTTGGCCCAATATCCCTTTGACCTCAAGAAATCAGAGCCGTCCTGCCGCCCCGGTTGGGCGGCTTTTTCGTTTCGCATGAAGGCCCCTCTATTGGGTCGCCTGACGAATAAAGCGATCGTACTCCAACGTGGAAACGAGCGACCTTGATCCGATCTTCGTGATTTTCAGCTTATTTTGACGGGCAAGCTTATGAACCATCGCTCTGCTTACGCGCAATGTGTCTGCGATCTCCTGCACGGTAAAAAATGCATGAGTGTCGGGAGTTTCTATTTGTTTCTGCATGGCACCAACGTTACCTGTATTAATTACAGTCACATATTACCATAGACGCCACGCGGCGCTAATGTGGTATCCGCAAAGACACATTTAAAAATCGAGAAGCGAGTACTTAATCCCCCGGAAAACAGTTGGATTTTACCCAACTGCAGTGGTTCAAATCTGGCAGACCACTTGCGTTATGCTTTCTCGATGGAGAGTTAGTCGTGCTGGATTATCCAGCAGCTGGTGCCTGCAAAGTAAGGAAATTCGCCCAGCGATCAAGCAGCTCTCGCCTTTGTTCGAAAAGATCGGCCCGCAGGTAAGCCTGCACCGTCTGGTTTCCGACGACGTGCGCCAAGCACATCTCCGCCGCCTCGAAAGAAGCACTCCCGTCCGATGCCGCCCAATCCCGGAAAGAGCTTCTGAAACCATGCGGGGTGGCACTCGCAACATTCATGCGCTTGATTACCGCGCTTAACGTCATGTCCGATAATGGCGCGCGCCGCAGGCCGGGGAAGACAAGCGCACCAGAGATATCCTCTGCCCTACGCGGTCGAAGCGGCAACATAGTCTGAACGGCCGCAACCGCAGACGGGCTCAAAGGGACGCGATGCTCGCGACCGGCCTTCATTCTATCCGCCGGTACGATCCACAGACCGCGTTCAAGGTCGATTTCGGACCAGCGCGCGCCGCGCACTTCTCCGCTGCGGCCGGCAGTGAAAATCAAGAACTCTAGCGCGCGCGCCGCAACACCTTCGCGCTCGGACAGCGCGGACACAAAATCGGGCATCTCGGCCCAAGGAAGCGCGGCATGGTGGCCTTTCGCGCCGCGCGCCTGCTTGGGCAGGAGCAAAGCGAGATGACCTTTCCATCTCGCGGGATTGAGCCCGGGCGACCGCCGCCCATCGACCACCGCCGCATCCAGAACGGTCTCGATCCGTTGACGGATGCGATTTGCAGTTTCACGCCGGTCGAGCCACAACGGTCGGATGACATCCAAAACATCCTCGGTCTCGACTTGCGAGATCGGCTTCTTTCGCAGCTGAGAGCAATAGCTGTCGCCCAAGGTCGAGCGCCACTGCGCGCGATGCTTCGGATTGCGCCAGGCGGCCTCGTGAAGATCGACGAATGCATCAGCGAACTCGCCGAATGTCGTACCACGAGCTTCTTCGACCCGGGCCTCTTTCTTGCTTGCACTCCGCGCGTCGAGAGGATCGCCTCCACTTGCCAGGATGCGGCGGGCAGCCGCCGCGGCTTCGCGGGCTTCAGCAAGCGAGACGGCGCCCGGCGCAGCCGACCCCAGTCCCATTTCGCGCTGGCGACCGTCGCGCTTGTAGAGGAAGACCCAGCTGCGCGATCCGGCTTTTGAAATGTTCAGATACAGATTTTGGCCGTCTGCATGGCGGCCCGGCACTGAAATTGCAGCTGCGCCGCGCGCCGTCAGTCGGTTGATGATTCCTGCCATATCCACTCTTCCCTAGCGGGGGAAGGATTAGGTCCGTTCCATCCCTAGCGAAGACCCTACCCGAAAACGGTTCTTCAGGTAACCATCGGCGAACTCGCATCAACTCGCATCATCAAAAAACTGCGCTAAGTTGCTGAATTCAGTAACTTCTGTGTATCTCGGTGAACGTCTGTGAATATGATTTTGGCGGACAGTGAGGGATTCGAACCCTCGAGACGGTTCCCCGCCTACACACTTTCCAGGCGTGCGCCTTCGACCACTCGGCCAACTGTCCGTTCTGCACCGTCTAGCCTGATGGCGAGCCGGGTGCAAGCGCTCCGCGTCAGAGCTTTGAAATTCGTTTCTGCAACTCGGCAAGCTGGCGCTTGATCTCGGTCATATCCTCGGAAGCACCGGGTTTTGCAGCGGAATCTGCTGTAGATTCTTCCTGCTCGGGGCCGCTGGACCCTGCCCAGCCCGAGGTCATCGCCTTGAGGAAAAGCTCTTGCTGGCGGCGCAGGGCCTCGAAACCCGGCATCGAGGACATCGGGTTGGGGAAGGTTGAAAGGTTCTCCATCACCTTCGACTGACCTTCGCGCAGCATCTCGAAACTGGCGGCAAGGAACTGCGGCACCACCGACTGCGCTTGCGTCGTATAGCTGCGCACGAGATCGGTCAGCACATCGAGCGGCAGGACATTCTCGCCGCGGCTTTCATGCTCTGCGATGATTTGCAGAAGATATTGCCGCGTCAGATCATCTCCGGATTTCAGATCGACGATCTGCACCTGACGCCCCGCGCGAATGAAGCCAGCGATATCCTCAAGCGTCACATAATCGCTGGTCTCGGTGTTGTAGAGCCTGCGGCTGGCGTAGCGCTTGATCAACAGTGGCGTGGCTTTTTCGGCTTCGGACATCGACCTCTCCCGAGATTGCATTTGCAGCATGATGAGAAAACGGCCGCAGAAATGCAAAGGAAAACAGCGCGATTTCGCCGCGATCCCGCTTGCGCCTTGTCCAGACATGAAAAAGGGGCGGTTGCCCGCCCCTTTTGCGAAAAGATGTCGTAGGCTCAGGCCTTCGGCGTGGCAGCGGCGGTGGCTTTCGACACGGCGGCTTGAGTGTCACGCGCAGCTTTCTCGGCAACCTTCTGGGTTTCCGACGCAATGTCTTTGCCAGCGGTCAGCATCAGATCGACGGTGTCCATCTGCACTTTCTTGGCGATTTCGGCGAAGGAGGCCAGGTGCTCGGCGGCAGCTTCAGCAGCCGACGAAGCGAAATCGCTGATCGCCTTGGCGTAATCCGAAGGCTCTTCCTTGCCAGCAGCCAGCTCACCGACGCGCGCGATGGTGTCTTTCGCCCATTGCGCCGAAATCTCGGTCGAACGCTCGGCAGCCGAAAGCGAGATCTTGGTCAGTTTCTCGCCCAGAGCCGACTGGGTTTTGAAAGCCTCTTGGATCGACGAGGTGTCGATCGGCAGTTTGGCGAGAACTTCTTGGAAATTCTTGGTGAAATCGGGGGTCTTGGCCATTGTTGCTACTCCGTCAGGGCGGCGGCTCGAATGGTGGAGCTGCCAGTTGCTATATCTTCCACTTGGCAAGCATATACATGCTGCACTGCAGCATTTCAAGATTTTTCTATGCTGCAGTGCAGAAAAATACCATTGCCGAACCGAAGACGAGAAAAGGCGCGGAAGATCCGCGCCTTTCGCGGGCAACTCAGGGCCGTTCGTGGACGAACTGCCCGGGCGCCGGGCCAAAGCCCTCCCCGGGATCGCGCGCCTCGACCCAGCCGCCCGAGCGTGGCGCGAGCCATTGATCCCACCTGCCCCACCAGCTTCCGGGGTGGAAACTTGCGGCATCGAGCCAGCTTTGGCTGTCTCCCTCGAACCCGGCTTCAGAGGTGTAATGACCATACTTCTTCTTGCTCGGCGGATTGACGATGCCGGCGATATGGCCCGATTCCGACATGATGAAGGTGCGGTCGGTCGATCCCATCTGCGCCACGCCGCGCCAGGAATCACGCCAAGGCGCGATATGGTCAGTCTCGCAGGCGATAGCGCAGATCGGCACGGTCACATCCGAGATCTGCACGTTCTGACCCAAGACCGTATAGCCCTCTTTGACGAAGGTATTGGCCTGACACAGCCCGCGCAGATATTCGATTGCCATCTTGCCGGGCAGGTTGGTGCCGTCGCCGTTCCAGTAGAGCAGATCGAAGGCGGGCGGCGCTTCACCCAGCATATAGCTGCGGATCGCCGGTGCCCAAACCAGATCATTCGCGCGCAAAAAGCTGAAGGTCCGCGTCATCAGCTGCGAGGAGAGCACGCCATGGCGTTGGACCTCGGCCTCGATCCCGTCGACGAAATCGTTCTGGAGATAGGTGGTGAACTCGCCCTGCTCTTCGAAATCGGTCAGCGTGGTAAAGAGCGTCGCCGAATTCACGCGATCCTTGCCCTGCTGCTTGAGCAGCGCGAGCGTTAGCGACAGCGTCGTGCCCGCGATGCAATAGCCGATCGCATTGACCTTTTCCTCGCCGGTCAGGTCCTGAATCCGATCCATCACCTCAAGATAGGCGCTGACGTAATCATCAAGCCCGGTTTCGGCATAGCTCACATCCGGGTTCTTCCAGGCGACAACGAAAAGCGTATAGCCCTGATCGACGATCCATTTCACCAAAGAGTTCTGCGGTTTCAGATCGAGGATGTAGAATTTGTTGATCCAAGGCGGAAAGATCACCAGCGGGATCGCATGGACCTGCGCTGTGCTGGGCTTATACTGAATGAGCTCGTAAAGATGGGTCCGGGCAACCACGCTGCCTTCGCTGGTGCCGATATTCTCGCCGACCCGGAACGCGTCGCGATCGGCCAGCGAGACGATCATCTCGCCACCATTCATCTCGACATCGCGCACGAGGTTCTCAAGCCCCTGCACCAGACTTTCGCCCTCGGTCGCCACGGCTTTTTCCAAAGCGTCGGGGTTGGTCGCCAGAAAGTTCGTCGGCGCCATCATATCGATGATCTGGCGGGTGAACCAGTCGATGCGGCGCCGCTCGATATGATCCTCGATATCCAGATCCGAAGCGGCTTTCTGCATCGCCTTGGCATTGATCTGATACTGGCGTTTGACGAAGCTGAAGAAGGGATGGTTGTCCCAAAGCGGATTGGCGAAGCGACGATCCTTCGCGCCGTCCTCGGGCTCGGGCGCCGCCATCAGCCCTTTCGACAGGGCCGCCTGGGTCTCGGCGAAATGGCGCAAGGTCTCGCCCCAATAGCTGACCTGTTGCCCGATGATGCGCGAGGGCTGCTCGGCCAGTTGCTTGAGCCAGGCCGCAGCGGTCGAGGCAAAGAAATCGGGACCCGGAGCCTCAACGCCGGGATTGGGCGCACGGCGCTGCGAGAGCGCAGCCAAGAGGCGCTGATTCAACCCTTCGATGCGCTCGATATTTTGCATCAACTGTTCGGGCAGGTGGCTGTTCGGACCGAACGCGGCTTCCATGAAGGCGGCGGTGCCGCGCGGCGTCGGCTCGGTGTCCGCGGGCTGATCCGCGCGATGCGGCGCGGATTTGGCGGTGTTGGGCGCTTCCGAACGGGCCTGAACGGCGGGGCTTCGCGGCAAAGCGGGCTCGACCAGCGGGGCGACGGGCTCCTTCAGCGCGGCGCTTTCAGCATCTGCCGAGACCTTGCGCGGCGCGGCCTTCTTGCGCGTGGTGGTGCGGGTATCGGCCCGGCTGGCGGTGCGCGCCCGGCTTGTGCTCGGACGGGGCTTGGCCTTGGCCTCCTCGGGCGCCGCGCGCGGGGATGCGCGTTTATCCGCCCGCGCCTCATCACGCGGCTCGTCGCTGGCAGCGGCGGAGGCCCGCGCAGAGGTCGGGGTGGAGGCCTTCGCGGGGGCCGCTTTCTTCGCAGCGGTTCGGCGGGCGGGTTGCGCATCGCTTGCGGGCTTTGCCGCTGCCGCCGCAGGCTTTTTTGCAGCCTCGACAGGCTTTGCGGCAGCGCGATTGCGGCTGCGCGCCGGTTTGGGCGTGGCATCAGATGCGGCGGCGGGCACAGAATCACGCGTGACCGGCTCAGCGGCCACAGCCTCGGTCACCGCAGCCGCCGGAGCCGCGCTTTTATTCTGCGAGCCACGCGATTGCGGGGAAACAGTTGCGGATTCGACGCGATCCGAGGAGTTTTCGCCGCCCTTTTGGCCATCTGTCGCAATGTCCGGCTTGCCCTCACGGCTTGTCATGCGCTCAAATCCTCCCTAACTACCAAATCTATTATGCCTGAGCCCATCGGCAGGTAAAGTGAGTCCGGCCAATCGCGAGGTCAGCCCGACCTTCATAGCGAGGAAAGTTAACGTTTCATGATGTACAAAGGCATGCGTGGCATCATCTCCTATGATGCGATGGAGACGATCCGGAACACGAATGAATGGATGGGCGCAAGCGCGCGGGCTCTGGCCTCTTACCCGGCCTTCGCTCTGTCACCGAACCCGATGTTCAAGCTGATCTCGGCCTGGGGCCGCGTGACCGAGCGCAGCTTCGCGCGCATGGTCATCAAGCCCGATTGGAAGATCCCGGCCATCGCCGGTGAAGGCGGTCAGGACCATATCGTCTATGTCGAGCCGGTGCTGGAAAAGCCCTTCGGCGATCTGGTCCATTTCCGCGTCGCCCGCCGCGATCCGATGCCGCGCAAGGTTTTGGTGGTCGCGCCGATGTCGGGCCATTACGCGACGCTCGCGCGCTCGACCGTGGCCTCGCTGCTGCCCGATTGCGATGTCTATGTCACCGATTGGCACAATGCGCGCGACATTCCGGTCAGCGCGGGCAAGTTCGACATCGAGGATTACACGAAATATCTGGTCGAGTTCATCCGCTTCCTCGGCCCCGATATCAACGTGATCGCGATCTGCCAGCCGGCGCCGCTGACGCTCGCAGCCGCTGCGATCCTTGCCGAAGAAGAACCGGCCGCGCAGCCGCGCACGCTGACGCTGATCGGCGGGCCGATTGATCCCGATGCCGCGCCGACCGAGGTCACCGATTTCGGCAACCGCATGACCATGGGCGAGCTCGAAGAGCTGATGATCCAGCAGGTCGGCTTCAAATATGGCGGGGCGGGCCGCATGGTCTATCCGGGGCTGGCGCAATTGGCCTCCTTCATCGCGATGAATGCCGAAACCCACACCAGCGCCTTCATCGACAAGATCTATTCCGAAGCGCGCGGCGACGGCTCGGAGCATGATCGCCACAACAAATTCTACGATGAATATCTCGCCGTCATGGATATGACCGCGGAATTCTATCTCTCGACCGTGTCGCGCATCTTCAAGGGGCTCGAGATCGCGAAGAACACCTTCACCGTCGATGGCAAGCCGGTCGATCTCGGCAAGATCAAGGATGTCGCGGTGATGACCGTCGAGGGCGCGAATGACGACATCTCAGCCCCCGGCCAATGCGTCGCGGCGCTGCGCCTGCTCACGGGCCTGCCCGACAGCAAGAAGGCCAGCCATCTTGAGCCGGGCGCCGGTCACTATGGCATCTTCGCAGGCAAGAGCTGGCGTCTGAACATCCGCCCGCTGGTGCTCGACTTCATCGACGAACATATGCTCGACCAGCAGCACAGCCGCCGCCGTCGCACCCGTTCGACGCCGAGCCTCGTCGCCAGCAAGGCCGAGGAAACGCCGCCGAAAATCGACAGCTCGCGGATGCCCGTCTAAGCGCGATGCGTTTGACTTGATAAAGAAAACCCCCGCCACGGTGGGGGTTTTCTTTTGTAGCGTGGTGATCCGAACCGTGATCCGCGTGCTTAGCCCGCGACCCGCGCCAGCACCTCTTCAACCTGAGCCTCGATCAGCGCGAGGCAATCGGGCGAGGAAAAGCGGTGATCGGCACCCTTCACCAAGGTCAGGCGCAGATCCGGGCTCGCGGCATGATGCAAGAGCCGCAGCGCCCACTCCTGCGGCACCTCGGCATCGGCGGTGCCCTGAAGCAGCCGCACCGGGAAGGGCAGCGGCAAATGCTGGTCGAAAATCAGGTTCTTGCGCCCATCCTCGATCAGCCGAGCCGTGATGATATACGGGAAATCCTCGTATTCGGTCGGGATGACGATGCGGCCATCGCGCAAAAGCGTCTCGCGCTCGACCGGGCCGAACCCGGCCCAGAAGCCGTTTTCGGTGAAATCGGGCGCAGCGGCGATGGTAACCAACCCCGCGACCTTTTCGGGCATACGCCGCGCCAGCAGCAGCGAGATCCAGCCGCCCATCGACGAACCCACGAGAACCTGCGGCCCCTCGGTCAAGGTCTCGATCGCGGCGGCGGCATCCTCGGCCCAGTCGCTGATCGCGCCCTCTTCAAAGCTGCCCGAGCTTTCGCCATGGCCGGAATAGTCAAAGCGCAGGAAGGGGCGATCCGCGCGCGCGGCCCAGTTTTCAAGCGCCAGCGCCTTGGTGCCCTGCATGTCCGATTTGAAGCCGCCGAGGAACACCACCCCCACGCCCTGCCCGGCCCTGCGGTTATAGGCGATATGGCGGCCCGTTGCCGTCTCGATCATCTTTGTCATGCTTTGCTCCCAATCTGGCGCCCAAGTCTGGACCCTGCTTTGGCCTCGGTGTCGCGCGCCCCAGCACTAGCCGCATTGACACCAGCGGTCAAAGTGTCCAAATCACCGCACGACATAACCCGCAACCGGGCGTTCCGTGGGCGCCAAACCGACGAGGAGCCGATATGGCCGATCTCATTTCCCTTTCATTTCCTGATGGCAGCATCCGCGACTATCCCGCGGGCACGACGGCTGGCGAAGTCGCGGCCTCGATTGCGCCGTCTCTGGCCAAGGCCGCCATTTCGGCCAATCTCGATGGCCATCACATCGACCTGCAATGGCCGATCAAGGCCTCGGGCGCGCTGCGCATCAATACGATGAAGGACGAGGCCCCCGCTCTCGAACTCATCCGCCACGATCTCGCCCATATCATGGCCCGCGCCGTGCAAGAGCTGTGGCCCGATGTCAAAGTCACCATCGGCCCGGTCCGCGATGCCGGCTGGTTCTATGACTTCGACCGCGCCGAGCCCTTCACGCCCGAAGATCTGGGCGCGATCGAGCAGAAGATGAAGCAGATCATCGCCGCCAAAGATCCGGTCAAGACCGAGGTCTGGGACCGCGCCCGCGCGCTGGCCTATTATGAAGAGCGCGGCGAGCCCTTCAAGGTCGAGCTGGTAAACCGCATCCCCGAGGGCGAGGATCTGCGGATGTATTGGCATGGCGATTGGCAAGACCTCTGCCGTGGCCCGCATCTGCAATCGACGGGTCAGGTGCCCGCCGATGCCTTCAAACTGACGCATGTCGCAGGCGCTTACTGGCTGGGCGATGCCTCGCGTCCGATGCTCCAGCGCATCTATGGCATTGCCTTCCGCAACCGCGATGACCTCAAGGCGCATCTGACGATGCTGGAAGAGGCCGCGAAACGCGACCACCGCAAGCTCGGCCGCGAGATGAACCTCTTCCACATGCAGGAAGAAGCGCCCGGTCAGGTCTTCTGGCATCCGAATGGCTGGACGATCTACACCGTCTTGCAAGATTACATGCGCCGCCAGCAGCGTCGCGGCGGCTATGTCGAGGTCAACACGCCTCAGGTCGTGAACCGCAAGCTCTGGGAAGCTTCGGGCCATTGGGAAAACTATCAGGAAAACATGTTCATCGTCGAAGTCGACGAGGATCATGCCCGCGAAAAGACCATCAATGCGCTCAAGCCGATGAACTGCCCCTGCCATGTGCAGGTCTTCAACGTCGGGCTGAAAAGCTATCGCGACCTGCCTTTGCGCATGGCCGAATTCGGCTCGTGCAACCGCTACGAGCCCTCGGGCGCGCTGCATGGCATCATGCGTGTGCGTGGCTTTACGCAAGACGATGCGCATATCTTCTGCACCGAGGCTCAGATCGAGCCGGAAACCAAGAAATTCATCGAATTCCTCTCGGCGATCTACAAGGATCTCGGCTTTGATGATTTCCGCATCAAACTGTCGACGCGCCCTGAAAACCGCATCGGCTCGGAAGAAAGCTGGGACATCGTCGAGGGCGCGCTGGCGGCAGCCGTGACCAAAGCGGGCTATAGCTACGAGCTCAATCCGGGCGAAGGCGCGTTCTACGGGCCGAAGCTTGAATTCGTGCTGCGCGATGCGATTGGCCGCGATTGGCAATGCGGCACGCTGCAGGTTGACCCGAACCTGCCCGAGCGTCTCGACGCCAATTACATCGGCGAAGACGGTGCCAAACATCGGCCCTATATGCTGCACCGCGCGGTCTTGGGCAGCTTCGAGCGCTTCATTGGTATCCTGATCGAATCAAGCGCCGGGAAACTGCCACTCTGGCTTGCACCGCGGCAGGTCGTGGTCGCCTCGATTGTCTCGGATGCTGATGATTTCGTGCAAGAAGTCGTCGAAACTCTGCGTGCTCAGGGAATCAGGGCCGAGGCCGATGTCCGCAACGAAAAGATCAACTACAAGGTGCGCGAGCATTCCGTCGGCAAGGTTCCGGTCATCATGGCAATCGGGATGAAAGAGGTTGCCGAACGCAGCGTCTCCCTGCGCAGACTGGACAAACAGGGCAGCGAAAGCCTGTCCCTCGACGAAGCGGTTGCGCAACTCAAGGCAGAAGCACTCGCGCCCGATCAGCGCTGATCCGCCGATCTCAAAAAATCGACCTGCGCCGGATCACAATTCCCGGCGCAATTTTACTTGTTTTTTTTGGTAGATCGGGCAACATTTCACGCGTGAGCATGACTTTCTACCGCCTCCCTTTACGGGCAGCCGGGCAAAAAACGGAAAGGGCTGCACGGCCTGGGCTGCAATCTCGCACCCGGGAACTACTGAGGAGAGACGGTAATGGCTACCGGCACCGTAAAATGGTTCAACGCCACCAAGGGCTTTGGTTTCATCGCACCCGATGATGGCGGCAAAGATGTGTTCGTTCACATTTCGGCAGTTGAACGCGCTGGCCTGACCGGCCTGAACGACAATCAGAAAATCAGCTACGAGCTGCAGGCTGGCCGTGACGGTCGTTCGTCTGCCTCGGATCTGCAACTGATCTGATCTCATATTTCTCATACGATCGGAGCGGCCCGCTTCGCGGGCCGTTTTCCCTTTCGCGCATCCGTCATAAGCTCCTGAAAGGCTTGCCCGGCAGGAAGGACATAGGCACGGATGACCCTCTACCCCACACAGATGAACCTTGCGCGACATGTGCTTGCCGCAGGTGAGGCCACGCCCGACAAAGCCGCTCTTGCCGTAATCGGCCTTAGTCGGGCCGAGCGTTGGTCCTATGCCCGGCTGATCGCGGCGGTGCGCGGCACGGCGACGGGGCTTCTGCGCGCCGGGCTGGTTCCGGGCGACAGGCTGCTGTTGCGGCTGGGCAATCGCCCGGCCTTTCCGGTGGCCTATCTGGGGGCGATTGCGGCGGGGATCGTGCCGATTCCGACTTCGGCGCTGCTCACCCGCAGCGAGATCACGAGAATCGCGCAGGAAACCAACCCGGCGCTGGTGGTTGCAGGCGCGGGCGTCGCTTTGCCCGACCATCCGGCCCGGGTGATGGATGAGACCGAGCTCAGCGCCTTTGAAACCCTGCCCCCCGCGCCTTGGGACATGGGCGATCCCGAGCGGCTTGCCTATATCATCTACACCTCCGGCAGTTCGGGTCAGCCGCGCGCGGTCATGCATGCCCATCGCGCGATTCTGGCGCGGGCCGCGATGTTTGAGGGCTGGTATGGCCTGCGCGCCGAGGACCGGCTGCTTCACGCCGGCGCCTTCAACTGGACCTTCACGCTTGGCACCGGGCTGATGGATCCCTGGACGCTTGGCGCCACCGCGCTCATTCCCGCCGATGGCACCGAGCCCCAGCAGATCCCGCTGCTGGCCGCGCGTCATGGCGCAAGCCTGATTGCCGCAGCGCCCGGCGTCTTTCGCAAGATGCTTCAGACCGAATGGAGGCCTTGGACGGCCCTGCGCCACGGGCTGGCGGCGGGCGAAAGGCTGGATCCGGCCCTGCGCGCCGCCTGGCACGCGCGCACCGGGACCGAACTGCACGAGGCCATGGGCATGTCGGAATGCTCGACTTTCCTGTCGGGTAGCCCGGCCCGGCCCGCGCCGGATGGCACGGCGGGCTTTGCGCAACCCGGCCGCCGCATTGCCATTCTGGATGAGGCGGGAGCCGAACTTCCCCCCGGCACGCCCGGGCGGCTCGCGGTTCATGAAAGCGATCCGGGGCTCTTTCTCGGCTATCTCGACCAGCCAGAGGAAACCGCCTCCCGGCGCGCCGGGGCGTGGTTTTTAACCGGAGATCTGGCCGAGGCCACATCCGAGGGCGCGATCGCCATGCTCGGGCGCACCGACGATGTGATGAACGCTGGCGGCTACCGCGTCGCCCCAGCAGAGATCGAAGAGCCGCTCGCCCGGGTCGAAGCCGCGGGCGAAGTCGCCGCCGCCGAAATCGCCGTGCGCCCCGGCGTCACCGTGATCGCGGCCTTCTGGACCGGCACCGCCTCGCGCGAGGCACTCGAGCTGGCCGCAAAAGAGCATCTTGCCCGCTACAAACAACCGCGCGATTACCTACATCTTGACCAGTTGCCGCGCACCGCGACCGGCAAGATCAATCGCCGCGCTTTGCGCGACCGCTATTCCAAGGACCACCTATGACCTCCGCGCCGACCTCTTCCATCCGACTCGACATCTTCGCCGATCCGGTCTGCCCCTGGTGCATGATCGGCAAGGCCGAGCTCGACCGCGCGCTGGAAAGCCGGCCGAATCATCCCTTTGCCATCGCCTGGCACCCGTTCCGGCTTGACCCGCAAATGCCGCCTGCGGGGATGCCTTACGTCGATTACATGAAGATGAAGTTCGAGGATGAGAAGGGCATTCTCGCCGCGATGAAGCCGGTGATGGAGGCTTCTGAACGCCTGGGCCTCTGGATCAACCCTTCGCTGATCGAGCGCGTGCCGAACACCTTGAACGCCCATCGCCTGATGCATTGGGCAGGCGTCGAAGGCGGCGCGCAGACCAAGGTCATGTCGGCTTTGATGCGGGCCTATTGGCGCGAGGGCCGCAATATCGCCAATCCCGATGTGCTGGTCGAAATCGCGACCGTTGCCGGGCTCGACGGCGAAATGGTGCGGCGTTTGCTGAAAACCGATGCCGATGTCGAGCAGGTCATTGGCCGCGAAGTCCATGCCCGCGAGCGCGGCGTGTCCTCGGTTCCGACCTTCATCATCGCCGATCAACACGCGATTTCGGGCGCCCAGCCTGCGAGCCTTTGGCAGAATGTGATCGACGAGATCACCGGCGCCGCCTGATCTGCCCGCCTGATCTGCCCCGCGATCCGGGCGCGCACGCCGCGCCCGGACCTGAAGCCGCGCTCAGCCCCCGCTTTGGCAAACTGGAAAAACGCGCGATGAGCGTCTATCCTTCTCTCCAGCCGCCGCGCTTTGGAGACCGCTATGAGCCGTTTCTCTGCCCCCATCGCCGAACAGATCTGGGATATGAAATACCGCCTGAAAGCGGCGGATGGCACGCCGCTTGACCAAAGCGTCGAGGACAGCTGGCGCCGCGTCGCCCGCGATCTTGCCAGCGTCGAGGCCGATCCCGCACTCTGGGAGCCGCGCTTTTACGAGGCGTTCGAGGATTTCAAATTCCTGCCCGCCGGGCGCATTCTGGCGAGTGCGGGGACCAATCGGACGGTGACGCTTTTCAACTGCTTCGTCATGGGCACGATCCCCGACAGTATGGAGGGGATTTTCGAATCGCTCAAAGAGGCCGCGCTGACCATGCAGCAGGGCGGCGGCATCGGTTACGATTTCTCGACCATCCGGCCCAAGGGCGCCGAGGTGAGGGGCGTCGCCGCCGATGCCTCGGGGCCGCTTTCCTTCATGGATGTCTGGGACGCGATGTGCCGCACGATCATGTCGGCGGGCTCGCGCCGTGGCGCGATGATGGCGACGATGCGCTGCGATCACCCCGATATCGAGGCCTTCATCGCCGCGAAATCCGACAGCCAGCGTCTGCGCATGTTCAACCTTTCCGTGCTCGTCACCGATGCCTTCATGGAGGCGGTGCGGGCCGAGGCCGCCTGGCCGCTGGTCTTCGCTGGCAAGACCTATCGCACGGTCCGCGCCCGCGATCTCTGGGACCGGATCATGCGCGCCACCTATGATTATGCCGAGCCGGGCGTGATCTTCATCGACCGCATCAATCAGATGAACAATCTGCATTACGCCGAAAGGATCGCTGCGACCAATCCCTGCGGCGAGCAGCCCCTGCCGCCCTATGGTGCCTGCCTGCTCGGCTCGGTCAATCTGGCGCGGCTGGTGCGGCGGCCTTTCGAGGCCGAGGCGGCGCTCGATCTGGACGCACTTGGGACCTTGGTGCGCACGGCGGTGCGGATGATGGACAATGTCGTCGACGCCAGCCGCTTCCCCCTGCCCGAGCAGGAAACCGAGGCTTTGGCCAAGCGTCGGATCGGGCTGGGGGTGACCGGGCTCGCCGATGCGCTTCTGATGACCGGGCTGCGCTATGGCGCGCCCGAGGCCGTCGAGGCGACCCGGGTTTGGCTCCATCATATCGCGCGCGAGGCCTATCTCGCCTCGGCCGATCTCGCCCGCGAAAAGGGTGCCTTTCCGCTCTTCAAGCCCGAGCCCTTTCTCGCCTCGGGCTTCATGGCGCGGATGGATGCCGATGTCCGCGAGGCGGTTGCGACCCATGGCATCCGCAATGCGCTCTTGACCTCGATCGCACCGACCGGGACGATTTCGCTTTACGCGGGCAATGTCAGCTCGGGGATCGAGCCGGTCTTTGCCTATGCCTATAGCCGCAAGGTGCTGCAAAAGGACGGCAGCACGCTGGAGGAAGAGGTCACCGATTACGCGGTCCAGCTTTGGCACAAGCTGCATGGCGATGCGCCTTTGCCGGATTACTTCGTCAATGCCCAGACGCTTGCTCCGCTCGATCATGTCGCCATGCAGGCGGTGGCGCAGGATTGGGTCGACAGCTCGATTTCAAAGACGATCAACTGCCCGCAAGAGATTGATTTTGAAAGCTTTCAGAATGTCTATCTTGCCGCATGGGAGCTCGGTTGCAAAGGCTGCACCACCTATCGCCCGAATGCGGTGACGGGCTCGGTCCTGTCGGTCGGCGCGCCGCCCGCGCCCACCGCGCCGGATCTGAGCACGCCGCTCGAGCGGCCGCGCGCGCTCGAAGGCGCGACCTACAAGCTCAAATTTCCCGGCAGCGAACATGCGATTTATATCACGATCAATGACATCGTGCAGGCCGGTCGTCGCCGGCCCTTCGAGGTCTTCATCAATTCGAAGAATATGGAGCATTACGCGTGGACGGTCGCACTGACGCGGATGATCTCGGCGGTTTTCCGACGCGGCGGCGATGTCAGCTTTGTCGTCGAAGAGTTGAAATCGGTCTTTGACCCGCGCGGCGGCGCCTGGATCGAGGGCCGCTATTACCCCTCGATCCTCGCCGCCATTGGTGCCGCGATCGAGCGTCATATGATCGCGATCGGCTTTCTGGCGGGCGAAGGCATGAGCCTGAAATCCGACCCGCAAAGCCCCGCCGATCAGGGCGTCACCGCGCTCTCCGGGCCGTTTTGCCCCAATTGCGGCCAGCCGGGGATGCATATGGCCGAGGGCTGCATGACCTGCCCGCATTGCGGCTATTCGCAATGCGGCTGAGGGGCCGCGCCGCGCCCTCCCGCCTCTGACGGCTCAGGCCGCGGCGGTTTCCTTTTCGGCCTGCTGGATCGCGGCCGTGATCCGACGACAGACACGCTGCTCGATCAGCGCGCTATATTCCGCGCTTTTCGCGGGGTCGATCGTCGCCTCGGCATTGAGCCCCAGCGTGACCTGCATCCGGCGCTTTTCGAGATCAGCCCAGCTTGGCGAGACATTCTTGATCTCGACTTCGCGCGGCACGAAACTGCAATCAACCGCGCGCATGAAAGCCGGGATCAGGCTGCCATCCTGATGCGCGTCGAAGTCGATGGTGCGGACCTCGCCGAAGATCTCTGCCCAGGCGGCGCGCTGTTTGACCAGATTGGACCGATAGATCTCGTGGCGCAGGAAATCGGCCAGCATCTCGTCGATCGAGATCGACGGGCGTTTGAAGATCTTGAGATGCTGCTTGAAGAGCGATTTGAGATAAGAGGCCCGCTCGCGCATGCACATGACGATCTTCACATCCTCGGCAGCAAGCGCGGCCCGCAATTTCACGAGCGCCGCGCGCTTGCGCTGCCAATAGACGCTTTCGGCTTCCTGCGGGCGCAGGCGCGGCCAATTGCTGAGCGCCTCGGCCGAAATCAGGACATTGCCCTTCAGCTTGTTGATGCGCTGGACGAAAGGATTGAGCGCTGCGCTTTCAACGTCGGATTGGCTGAAGAAACTGCGCAGCGAGTTGTAATGGCTGACTTTATTCGGATCGTTTTCCTCGACCTCGGGATAGATCAGACCATGCGCCTGCAAGGCCTCACGATTGGCGGCCAAGGCGGCCTGGATCGTGGTTGAACCGGTTTTCTGCGCACCGATGTGAATGTAAAGGGTCATCTCTTGCTGGCTCTCTCACGAGGACTTGGCTGCAATTGCGGCCTTAAACCGGATATCTCAGGTGAGCACAACACGGTCAGACCGACAAGCATTGGGACAGGCAATGGACTGTGGCCAAAATGAAAACACCGGCGCCGAGGCGCCGGTGTTTTTCAAGCTGACGATGGTGCGGTCGAAAAGACTCGAACTTTCACTCCGGTTAAGGAACAGCGACCTCAACGCTGCGCGTCTACCAATTCCGCCACGACCGCTCCGTCGTCAGCCCGGTCGATGTAGCCTGACCGCCGGGCGTTGAAAAGGGGCATTCGACAGATTTTTGAAGAATTTTTTACGCCCCTTTCTTATGCTCTATTCCGCCGCCTGCGCCGGTGCGGGCAGATAGTTCAGAACCGGCGCCAGCCAGCGCTCGGCCTCGGTCAGCGTCATGCCCTTGCGCTCGGCATAATCGGCGACCTGATCGTGCTCGACCTTGGCCACGCCGAAATAATAGGCCTCGGGATGACCGATATAGATGCCCGAAACCGAGGCACCCGGCCACATCGCCATCGACTCGGTCAGTTCGACCCCGGTCGCCTCCGTCGCATCGAGCAGATCGAAAAGCGCAACCTTTTCCGTATGATCGGGCTGGGCCGGATAGCCCGGCGCGGGGCGGATGCCCTGATAGGGCTCGCCGATCAGCTCAACCGGGGTGAAGGTTTCGCCCGCGGCATAGCCCCAGTAATCGCGCCGCACCCGCTCATGCATCAGCTCGGCCAGAGCCTCGGCAAAACGGTCGGCCAAGGCCTGCACCAGAATCGCCGAGAAATCGTCACGCTCGGCCTTGAAGCGGTCGGCGATCACCTGCTCTTCCGCGCCGGTGGTGACGACGAAGCCGCCGACGTAATCGCGGTAGCCCTCGGGCGCCACGAAATCCGACAAGGCGAC
The DNA here is from genome assembly GCF_000444995.1 of Paracoccus aminophilus JCM 7686. Taxonomy (NCBI): domain Bacteria; kingdom Pseudomonadati; phylum Pseudomonadota; class Alphaproteobacteria; order Rhodobacterales; family Paracoccaceae; genus Paracoccus; species Paracoccus aminophilus. The sequence continues at coordinate 2,513,425 of NC_022041.1, forward strand.
ATTCGGGCGGTCATCGCGCTTGGCAACCTGCTGGCGCAAGGTGTGGAAGGTGTTGAGCTTTTCCGTGCGGCTCTCATCGGTCCAAAGCCGGATATCGTCGCCGACCCGGTTCGCAGGCCAGAAGCCGATGACGGCGCGCGGCTTGAACCAATTTTCGTCGATGATCCGCTTCAGCATCGCTTGCGCATCGGCAAAGAGCTGACGCGCGGCCTCGCCCTGCTTTTCATCGTCGAGAATGCGCGGATAGACCCCTTTCATCTCCCAAGTCTGGAAGAAGGGCGTCCAGTCGATATAGCGCGCGATTTCGGCGAGATCGAAATCTTCGATCACCCGCGCGCCAAGGAAGCTCGGCACCTTGGCCGCAAAGCCGGTCCAATCGACCTTGACCGCATTGTCGCGCGCCGTCGCCAGAGGCAGACGCTTCTTATCGGCCTCGCCGCGCGTGTATTTCTCGGCCACGTCGAGATATTCGGCATTCACCCCGGCGGTGAAATCGCTCTTGCGGTCCGAGAGCAGGTTCGAGACCACGCCGACCGCGCGGCTCGCATCGGTGACATAGACGGTCTGGCCCTTGTGATAGCGCGGGTTGATCTTGACCGCCGTATGCACGCGGCTTGTCGTCGCGCCGCCGATCAGCAGCGGAATGTCAAAGCCCTCGCGCTCCATCTCCGAGGCGACATGGACCATCTCGTCGAGCGAGGGCGTGATCAGCCCCGAAAGGCCGATGATATCGACGTTTTCCTTCTTCGCGATCTCGAGGATCTTGGTCGCGGGCACCATGACGCCAAGGTCGATGATTTCGTAATTGTTGCAGGCCAAAACCACGCCGACGATGTTCTTGCCGATGTCATGAACATCGCCTTTCACGGTCGCCATCAGGACCTTACCGGCCGAACTTGAGGTGCCGTCCTTTTCCGCTTCCATATAGGGCAGCAGATGGGCGACGGCCTGTTTCATCACGCGGGCGGATTTCACCACCTGCGGCAGGAACATCTTGCCCGAGCCGAAGAGATCGCCGACGACGTTCATCCCCGACATCAGCGGGCCTTCGATGACATGAAGCGGGCGCGCGGCATTGAGGCGCGCGGCCTCGGTGTCTTCGTCGATATATTCGGTGATCCCGTTCACCAAAGCATGTTCCAGCCGCTTTTCGACCGGCCATTCGCGCCAGCTCAGATCCTTTTCGCGGCCTTTCGCGCCCTCGCCGCCGCGATATTTCTGCGCGATTTCAAGCATGCGCTCGGTCGAATCCTCGCGCCGGTTGAGGACGACATCCTCGCAGGCCTCGCGCAGCTCGGGATCGATCTGGTCGTAAACGGCAAGCTGGCCCGCGTTGACGATGCCCATATCCATCCCCGCCTGAATGGCGTGGTAGAGAAAGACCGCATGCATCGCCTCGCGCACCGGCTCGTTGCCGCGGAAGCTGAACGAGAGGTTCGAGACGCCGCCCGAAATATGGACATGCGGCAGGGTCTGGATGATCCGGCGTGTCGCGTGGATGAAATCGAGCCCGTAATTGTTGTGCTCTTCGATCCCGGTCGCGACGGCGAAGATATTCGGGTCGAAAATGATGTCTTCCGGCGGGAAACCGACCTCATTGACCAGCAGGTCATAGGCGCGGGCCGAGATCTCGACCTTGCGGTTTTCGGTATCGGCCTGACCGACCTCGTCAAAGGCCATGACCACGACCGCCGCCCCATAGGCGCGGCAGAGGCGGGCGTGATGGAGAAACGCCTCTTCGCCCTCTTTCAGCGAGATCGAGTTCACAACCGGCTTGCCCTGCACGCATTTCAGCCCGGCCTCGATCACCTCCCATTTCGAGCTGTCGATCATCACCGGCACCTTGGCGATATCGGGCTCGGAGGCGATCAGGTTCAGGTAATCGATCATGACCTGCTTCGAATCGATCAGACCCTCGTCCATGTTCACGTCGATGATCTGGGCGCCGTTCTCGACCTGATCGCGCGCAATGTCCAAGGCGGTGGCGTAATCGCCCGCCGTGATCAGCTTGCGGAACTTGGCCGAGCCGGTGACATTCGTGCGCTCGCCCACGTTCACGAAGGGGATCGCATCGGTCTTGACGAAGGGCTCGAGGCCCGAGAGGCGCAGGCGCGGCTCGATCTCGGGGATGGCGCGCGGCGGATATTTCGCAACGACCTCGGCAATCGCGCGGATGTGGTCGGGCGTCGAGCCGCAGCAGCCGCCAACGATATTGACCAGACCTTCACGCGCGAATTCCTCGATCTGCGCGGCCATGAAGGCGGGGCTTTCGTCATATTGGCCCATCTCATTCGGAAGACCCGCATTCGGATAGGCGCAGGTCAGCGTATCCGCGACCGAGGAGATCTCGGCCAGATGCGGGCGCATCGCCGCCGCGCCAAGCGCACAGTTCAGCCCGATCGACAATGGCATGGCATGGCGCATCGAATACCAGAAGGCGGTCGGCGTCTGGCCGGTCAGCGTGCGGCCCGAAAGGTCGGTGATCGTGCCCGAGATCATCACCGGCAGTCGCAGGCCCTTTTCGATAAACACCTCTTCGCACGCAAAAATCGCGGCTTTGGCGTTCAGAGTGTCGAAAATCGTCTCGATCAGGATGAGATCGGCACCGCCGTCCATCAAACCGCGGATCTGCTCGGAATAGGCGATGCGCAGATCGTCGAAAGTCACCGCGCGATAGCCCGGATTGTTCACATCGGGCGAGATCGAGGCGGTGCGGTTGGTCGGCCCAAGCGCGCCCGCGACGAAACGCTCGCGCCCGTCTTCGGCCGTGGCGCGGTTCAGCGCCTGCCGCGCCAGCCGGGCGCCGTTGAAGTTCAGGTCATAGACCGCGCCCTCCATCGCGTAATCGGCCTGCGCGATCGAGGTCGAGGAGAAGGTATTGGTCTCGACAATATCGGCGCCCGCTTTGGCATAGCGGTAATGAATGGCCTCGATCGCCTCGGGCTGGGTCAGGATCAGAAGGTCGTTGTTGCCCTTCTGCGGATGATCCGAGTGATGGTGACACGAGCAGCCCGAGCCATGGCCGAGGAACTCATCCTCGCCAAAACCCAGATTCTGGATCTGGGTGCCCATCGCGCCGTCAAGGATCAGAATGCGCTCGGCCGCAGCCTTGCGCAGCTTGTCGAAAACGGGGGAGAGAACGGGCTTCTTGGTGTCGGTCATGATCGGGTCCGGGAAAATGCAGGCTGCTATCTATAACGCTTGTGCGTCATTTAGGGAAATTCATCATCTGCACAATGATAATGAAGTGATTTCATAATCTGGCGCTTCTCTTTGCCCCGGTCCCGCGCCCTCTTGCGGCGGCCAAGGCCCGGGCGATATGACAGCCTTATGGTTGAATGGAAAACAGAACCCGGCCTGCTTGACTACCCTACCGCCGTCGCGCGGATGGAGGCGCGTGCGGCCGCGATTTCCGCAGGCGAGGCCGATGAGCTGATCTGGCTGGTCGAGCATCCCCCGCTTTACACCGCAGGCACCAGCGCCAAGGCGCAGGACCTGACCGATCCCGACCGCTTTCCGGTCTACGAGACCGGGCGCGGCGGTCAATATACCTATCACGGCCCCGGCCAGCGCGTGATCTATGTCATGCTTGACCTCAACAAGCGCGGCCGCGATGTCCGCGCTTTCGTCAAGGCGCTGGAGAACTGGGTCATTGATGCGCTCTCGGAATTCGGCGTGACGGGCGAGATCCGTGACGGCCGCGTCGGCGTCTGGGTCGCGCGACCCGACAAGGCGCCGCTGATCGACGGTTCGATGCGCGAGGACAAGATTGCGGCCATCGGCATCAAATTGCGCAAATGGGTGAGCTTTCACGGCATTGCCATCAATGTCGAACCCGATCTCGGCCATTACGGCGGCATCGTGCCTTGCGGCATTTCGGCGCATGGTGTGACCAGCCTTGTCGATCTTGGGCTTCCCGTCGACATGGGGGATCTCGACTCTGCGCTCATTCGGCGCTTTACCGACAGTTTCCCGGACCTCTGAGTCCATAAGACCCCCTATTTCGGGGTGCGGGACAGATCGTGATGAGAAAGAGCTTCAACCTTTTTCAACATGCTGTATCTTCCGCAACCTTGATGTAGATCAACCTCACGGCATTTTCCCCTGCCGGGAAGATCCGCTTTGGAAGGACATAGCGATGAAGACCAGCATCCTCGCCACTCTCGCCGCCACACTGCTGGCTGTTCCTGCTTTCGCTCAGGACGCCGGAGACGCCGCGAAAGGCGAAAACGAATTCAAGAAATGCAAAGCCTGCCACATGATCCAGGCTCCCGATGGGACCGATGTGGTCAAGGGCGGCAAGACCGGCCCGAACCTCTATGGCGTTGTTGGCCGCAAGGCGGGCACGGCCGAGGGCTTCAAATATTCGGACGCGCTGACCAAGCTTGGCGAGGCCGGTGAAGTCTGGACCCAGGAAGACCTGGAAGCCTATATCACCGACCCGAACAAATATGTCGAAGACAAGGTCGGCGACAAAACCCTGAAGACCAAAATGACCTTCAAGATGGCCAAGAATCAGCCCGACGTCGTGGCCTTCCTTGCCAAGAACTCGCCCGATGCGGGCGCGGCTCCGGCCGCTGAAGGCGCTGCGGCTCCCGCTGCAGAAGGCGCAGCCGCTCCGGCCGCCAACTAAGCCTTTCGCGTGACCCTCCGGTGGAGCGGTTGCGAAATGTGAATGAAATTGTCCCCCCGGCCTCTTGAAAAAGCTGCCGGGGGTTCGTCAATCCACCTTCCGGTCCATTGCCCGGCGGGTTTTTGTGGTCTAGAACCACCCAGAGTCCGCCGGCCCGTCTCCGATGGTCGGCCAGCCGCAAGTCTAGGGAGATCACTCATGGCAGACGCCGCCGTCCACGGCCCGGATGACCATCATGACACCCGTGGGTTCTTTACCCGCTGGTTCATGTCAACAAACCACAAGGATATCGGGATCCTCTATCTGTTCACGGCGGGTATCGTCGGGCTGATCTCGGTCTGCTTCACCGTCTATATGCGGATGGAACTGCAACACCCCGGCGTGCAATACATGTGCGCCGAAGGTGCCCGCCTCTTCGCCGATGCGACCCGGGAATGCACCCCGAACGGCCATCTTTGGAACGTGATGATCACCTATCACGGCGTCCTGATGATGTTCTTCGTCGTGATTCCCGCGCTGTTCGGTGGCTTTGGCAACTATTTCATGCCGCTGCAGCTGGGCGCGCCGGACATGGCCTTCCCGCGTCTGAACAACCTGAGCTACTGGCTCTATGTCTGCGGCGTCGCGCTTGGCATTGCCTCGCTTCTGTCGCCGGGCGGTTCGGACCAGATGGGCTCGGGCGTCGGTTGGGTGCTCTACCCCCCGCTTTCGACCTCGGAATCCGGCTATTCGATGGATCTGGCGATTTTCGCCGTCCACGTCTCGGGTGCCTCTTCGATCGTCGGCTCGATCAACATCATCACCACCTTCCTGAACATGCGCGCCCCGGGCATGACCATGTTCAAGGTGCCGCTGTTTGCTTGGTCGGTCTTCATCACCGCATGGCTCATCCTGCTGTCGCTGCCGGTTCTGGCTGGCGCCATCACCATGCTGCTCATGGACCGCAACTTCGGGACGAACTTCTTCAACCCGGCCGGTGGCGGTGACCCGATTCTCTACCAGCACATCCTGTGGTTCTTCGGCCACCCGGAAGTGTATATCATCATTCTCCCGGGCTTCGGCATCATCAGCCACGTCATCTCGACCTTCGCCAAGAAACCGATCTTCGGTTACCTGCCGATGGTTCTCGCGATGGCCGCGATCGGTGTTCTGGGCTTCGTCGTCTGGGCGCACCACATGTATACGGTCGGCCTGTCGCTGACCCAGCAGAGCTACTTCATGCTCGCCACCATGACGATCGCCGTGCCCACGGGCATCAAGGTCTTCTCGTGGATCGCAACGATGTGGGGCGGCTCGATCGAGTTCAAGACGCCGATGCTCTGGGCCTTCGGCTTCCTGTTCCTCTTCACCGTTGGTGGCGTCACCGGCGTTGTGCTGAGCCAGGCTCCGCTGGACCGCGTCTATCACGACACCTATTACGTCGTGGCGCACTTCCACTACGTGATGTCGCTCGGGGCGATCTATGCCATCTTCGCCGGTGTCTATTACTGGATCGGCAAGATGTCGGGCCGTCAGTATCCGGAATGGGCGGGCAAGCTGCACTTCTGGACCATGTTCATCGGTTCGAACCTGATCTTCTTCCCGCAGCACTTCCTTGGCCGTCAGGGTATGCCGCGCCGTTACATCGACTATCCGGTGGAATTCGCCTACTGGAACAATATCTCGTCGATCGGTGCCTATATCTCGTTCGCCTCGTTCCTCTTCTTCATCGGTATCGTGTTCTACACGCTCTTCGCGGGCAAACGCATCACCGTGAACAACTACTGGAACGAGCATGCCGATACGCTGGAATGGACCCTGCCCTGCCCGCCGCCGGAGCATACGTTCGAACAGCTGCCCAAGCGTGAAGATTGGGATCGCGCTGTCGCTCACTAAGGCAGTCGCCTGCTGAGCCAGCAAGACAATCGCAAACGGCCCCGGAGATTTCCGGGGCCGTTTTCATTCGCGCCGAGCCTCGGCCGCAGCCAACTGTTGCGCTCCTCGCCCGGCTTGGCGAAAATGGGGAAGGCGGTGCCCGCGATGTTCCAACGGGCGCTGACTGGCCGATCCCGCGCCTGGGGCGGCCCCTTCACCCTTCGAGATGAACGACGCCCATGCCCTATCGCTGGATCACGCCCCAAGCCGAAATCACCGCCGCCCCGGTCGAGCTGCATCTGTGGCCCTACCGCTCGCTGTCGCGCAAAGGCTTTGTCTGGGTGATTGGTCTGGCCGCGGGGCTCATCAGCCTGCCGGTGCTTTCGGTGCTCGGGCGGCAGGCACTCTGGGGGCTTTTGCCCTTCGCCATGCTGGCGGTCGCGGCCTTATGGTATGGAATCGAGCGCAGCTATCAGTCCGGCACCATGCATGAGACGCTGATTCTCACCCCCGAATCGCTGGTGCTGACGCGTGAGGATCCGGGTCGCGCGAATCGGGTCTGGCGCACGAATCCCTATTGGGTGCGGGTCAATCTGCGCAAGGACGGGCCGGTCGAGGAGTATCTGACGCTCACCGATGGCCAGCGCGAAGTCGAGATCGGCAGCTTCCTTTCCGCGCCCGAGCGGCTGACCCTGCGCGAAGAGCTTGGCCGCGAGCTCGCCCGCGTCCATTGACGCCAAAGGCCGCCCGCCCCAGAGGGAAACCGCGGATATCCCGCGCCAATCATCTTGCCGGAAATTGCGGGCTCATGACCTCAGGCCAAAGGCCCATGATCCAAAACCACCCATAAAAAAGGGCAGCCGAAGCCGCCCTTTCTCAAGCCGGGCGCACCCGCGTCATTTCATCAGGCGGTCTTTGATCATCGGGCCGACCGCGCCGAAATCCATCTGCCCGGCAAAGCGCGTCTTGAGCTCACCCATCACCCGGCCCATGTCGCGCACCGAATTGGCGCCGAGCTCGGCGATCACCGCATCAATCGCGGCCTGAACCTCACCGGCGTCAAGCTGGCGCGGCAGATAGCCCTGGATGATGCCGATCTCGGCCTCTTCCTTTTCGGCCAGCTCGAGCCGTCCGCCCTCTTCATAGGCGCGTGCCGATTCCTGCCGCTGCTTGACCATTTTCGACAGGATCGCGGTCAGATCGGCATCGGTCAGGCCGGGATGCTCGGCATTTTCGCCGCGCGCCGCGATCTCGCGGTCCTTGATTGCCGCGCTGATCAACCGCAGCGTCGAGAGACGTGCGGCATCCTTGCTTTTCATGGCCTCTTTGGTATCGGCCTGAATGCGTTCGCGAAGTTCCATCATATCCTCACTGTGAAGGTCACCGCAGGCTGTGCCCCCGCGCCGGGGCAACGTCAAGCCTGACGCCCCGCGATCTTGGCCCTCAACCCTTGGCCCTCAACCCTTGGACCCTGGCATGGTTCCGGCCTTGACGTTGCGGAGCGCTCCCCTTAGGTTCTCGCCGATTTATCCGGAGAGTTTGAAGATGGCACAGAAACCGACCGCATGTCTCGCCCTTGCTGACGGAACGGTCTTTCATGGCCGAGGCTTCGGCGCCACGGGAGAAACCGTGGCCGAGCTCGTCTTCAACACCGCGATGACCGGCTATCAGGAAATCATGACGGATCCGTCCTACGCCAGTCAGGTCGTGACCTTCACCTTCCCCCATATTGGCAATACCGGCGTCACCGAACAGGATGACGAAGCGCCCGAGCCCGTCGCCTCGGGCATCGTTGTAAAATGGGACCCGACCGAGCCCTCGAACTGGCGCGCCAATGCCGATCTGATCGAGTGGATGGAAAAGCGCGGTCGGATCGGGATCGGCGGCATCGACACCCGCCGCCTGACCCGCGCGATCCGCCAGCAGGGCTCGCCGCATGTCGTGATCGCCCATGATCCCGAAGGCAAGTTCGACATCGCGGCCATGGTCGCGAAGGCGCGTGCCTGGAAAGGTCTGGTCGGCCTCGATCTCGCCAAGGATGTGAGCTGCACCCAGAGCTATAAATGGGACGAGGGCCTGTGGAACTGGCCGGGCGAATTCGCCACCAACCCCGAGAAAACCCCCTTCCGCGTCGTGGCGATCGACTACGGCGCCAAGCGCAATATCCTGCGCTCGCTGGTCTCGGCCGGGGCCGATGTCACGGTCCTGCCCGCCACCGCCACCGCCGAGGATATTCTCGCCCATAATCCCGAAGGCGTGTTTCTCTCGAACGGCCCCGGGGATCCGGCAGCGACCGGCTCCTATGCGGTGCCGATGATTCAGGACCTGCTGAAGACCGAGCTGCCGATTTTCGGGATCTGCCTCGGCCACCAGATGCTCGCGCTCGCTCTGGGTGCGAAGACCGTGAAAATGGGCCACGGCCATCACGGCGCCAACCATCCGGTGCGCAATATCGAAAGCGGCAAGGTCGAGATCACCTCGATGAACCACGGTTTCGCCGTCGATGCCGAGAGCTTCCCGGCGGGCGTGATCGAGACCCATGTCAGCCTCTTTGACGGCACCAATTGCGGTTTGCGCATGGTCGATAAGCCGGTGTTTTCGGTGCAATATCACCCCGAGGCCGCGCCGGGTCCGCAAGACAGCGGCTATCTCTTCGATGCGTTCAGCGACGCGATGCGCGCGCGCCGACATTAAGGGCCGCCGCTAAGGCGGACCGTCAAATCGGTCAGGGACGGGATTAACCCGTCCTTAACTCCCCCCGTGGCAGAAGTGGCGAAAGATCCCAACGGGAAACGCCCATGTCCTCGTCCACGGTCTCCGCGCTGTCGCGGAAAATCAAGCTTGTCCCGGCCCAAACCGGCCCACGCGCCGGCATGGATGGTGCGACGCCGCCGCCGCCGACCAATCTGATCGAAGGGCGCGACCTGCGCCCACTCGGCCAGATCCTGCTCGAGGATGAAGCGGTCTCTGCGCAAAATCTGCTGAAAGCGGTGGTGATGCGTCAGCGTCAGGACGCGCCTCTGGGCGAGATCCTGCTGACCCATGACTGGGTCTCGGAAGAGGCGCTGACCCGCGCGCTTTCACGGCAATGGCGCAGCTCGCAGGTCGATCTCAAGGCGATGCCGCCCGACCCGCGGCTGATCGACCGCATCGGCGCCGATCGCTGCATCGCGGCCGGAATCCTGCCCTGGCGCCGCGTCGGGGGCGTCACCTATGTCGCTTGCGCGCGCCCCGATGAATTCGCCGAAACCCGCAAGCTTCTGCCCGAAGATTTCGGGGCAATCCGGATGCTTCTCGCCTCGGAAACCGCGCTGCGCGAGGCGGCCCTCGGGGCGAGGCGCAGCCAACTGGCGCGGCGCGCCGAAACCTGCGTCGCGGCGGCGGAAAGCTGTCGCAGCCGCAATGATGCCCGCATCGCGCGGCTGGCCGGGGTGGTCCTTGCGCTGCTCGCGCTCGGCCTCTGGTTCGCGCCGCTGACCATGCTTTCGCTCATCACCGGCTGGACGATCCTGACCCTGATCGCCACCATGTCGCTCAAGACGCTGGCCTTCGCCTCGGTGATCCGGGACGAGGCGCGCGCGCGGCGCAAATCCGGCACGCTTCCCGAGCGGCTGAAGGCAGAGCCCGAGATGAAGGGCCCGCTGCCGGTCATCTCGGTCATGGTGCCTCTGTTCAACGAATCGGACATTGCCGGACGTTTGGTCGAACGGCTCTCGCGGCTGACCTATCCGCGCGAGCTGACCGATGTGCTCCTCGTGATCGAGGAAAGCGACAAGGTCACCTCGGAGGCCTTGGCCCAAACGCGGCTGCCGCGCTGGATCCGCACGGTGACCGTGCCCGATGGTCCGGTCCAGACCAAGCCGCGCGCGCTCAATTTCGCGCTGAGCTTTTGTCGCGGCCAGATCATCGGGGTCTGGGATGCCGAAGACCGGCCCGAGCCCGATCAGCTTCACAAGATCGCCCGCGGCTTCCACTTCGCCGCGCCCGATGTCGCCTGCCTGCAAGGTGCGCTCGATTTCTACAACCCGCGCACAAACTGGCTCGCGCGCTGTTTCACCATCGAATACGCGACCTGGTTTCGCGCCAATCTGCGCGGTGTGGCGCGGCTTGGGCTGGTGGTGCCTTTGGGCGGCACGACGATGTTCATCCGCCGCAAGGCGCTGGAGGAGGTCGGCTGCTGGGACGCCCATAACGTCACCGAGGATGCCGATCTCGGCGTGCGGCTGGCGCGGCGCGGCTGGCGCACCGAAATGATCGACACCGTGACCCATGAAGAGGCCAACTGCCGCGCGCTCCCTTGGGTCAAGCAACGCTCGCGCTGGCTCAAGGGCTATGCGATGACATGGGCCGTCCATATGCGCCAGCCGCGCCAGCTTTGGCGTGAGCTCGGGCCCCGCCGCTTCTGGGGCTTTCAGACGCAGTTCCTCGGCGGGCTCTCGCAATATCTGTTGGCCCCGGTGCTCTGGAGCTTCTGGGCTCTGGCCTTCGGCCTGCCCCATCCGCTGGAAGCCCCCCTGCAAACCGTCTGGAATGGCTGGGCACTGACGCTGCTGATCACCACCATGATCGCGACCGAGGTCATCAATATCTGCGCCGGTCTCTGGGCGGTGCGTGAGCCCGAACATCGCCACCTGCTGCCTTGGGTGCCAAGCCTGCATCTTTACTTCCCGCTTGGGTGTCTCGCCGGATGGAAGGCCCTTTACGAAGTGGTCGCGCGGCCCTTCTTCTGGGACAAGACCAGCCACGGCCATTTCGATGAGATCTCGACCGAAGGCGACGACGCCTCGTCCCTGACCAGCTCGGCGCTGGTCGAGCTGCAAGGCGAGCTGACAGAGCGCCCCGCGCACGAAGACGAGGGCACGCCCGTTCAGGTCCTGGGCACCGTTGGCTAGGCCGCCGGGTGATCGGGAGATGTTGCCGCCGGAACAGGTCCCCCGAACCGGGGGATGGATCCCCCGCTTGGGCAAAGCTGCCTCAGCTGTCCTGATGGGCTGGCGCCTTCGATCCCGCATCTTCGCCCAGAAGCTGCGAGATGACTTCGGACGCCGCGGTCACATGGGCCGTCAGGCGCTCGCTCAACGCATCGAGGCTCAGCGCCCCGGTTTCGCGCAGCAGAAACTCACGTCCACCCTGCCCCAAAGTCTCGGGATCGAACGTGCCTTCGCTCAGCAGCCGGCCGGTGCATTGCAGGCTCCAGAGAAAGCGATAGGCCGAGCCGAGGATGGCGCTTTGCGCGGTGCTCACCAGCTTGCCGCGCTGGCCCGCTCTGAATTGGGCGATCGTGGCGCGGGCGGGGGCAGCGGTGCGCAAGGCGAAAGATTGGCCGAGCAATTCGATATCCTGCAAGCGGCCCGGTCCGATCTTGGCGCTCCATGCGGATTCGCTGGCCTTGGCGGCAAAGATCCGGGCGCGCATCTCGGTCAGATCGGCGAGAACGCGGGGTTCCTGACCGCGTGCGGCCAGGATCTCCATGCGCAAAGCCTCGACTTCGATGGCCAGTGCCGGGCCATCCGCGCCGGTGTCCGCAATGACCTGCGCCCGGGTCAGCGCGAGATGCTCCCAGGTCCAGGCCTCGTTCAGCTGATAGTCGCGGAAGGACTGGACCGAGGTCGCAACCGGCCCCTGCCGCCCCGAGGGGCGCAGCCGCATATCGACCTCGTAGAGCCGCCCCGCAGCAGTCGGCGCCGAAAGCGCGGTGATCATCGCCTGCGTCAGCCGCGCGAAATAGGCGCGCGCGGCGAGCGGGCGATCTCCGGTCGAGCTTTCCTCTCCGGCGCTGTCATAGATCACGATCAGATCGAGGTCCGAGCCCGCATTCAGCCGATGCGCGCCGATCGAGCCCATGCCCAGCACCACCGCTCCGCGACCGGGCGGCGGACCGTGGCGGCGGCTGAATTCGCGCGCCACGAAGGGAAAGAGCGCGCCGACGGCGGCCCGCGCGACATCGCCATATTGGCCCCCCGCCTCTTCCGCGCCAATCAGCGCGCGCAGATGGTGGACGCCGGTGCGGAACTGCCATTCATGCGCCCAGCGCCGCGCGGCATCGAGCCCGCGCTCATAGCCGCCATCGGGCGCAGCCAGCGCGCTGGCAAGAACGGTCTCAAGATCGCTTTGCAGCGCGACGGCACCCGGCCAATCAGAAAAGAAGCTGCCGCCCAAAACCCCGTCCAGAACATCCGGATGGCGCGCAAGATAGGTCGCCAGCCCCGGTGCAGTGCCGCAGATATCAACGATCAGCTCGATCAGCTGAGGATTGGCCTCGAAGAGCGAAAAGAGCTGAACCCCGGCGGGCAAAGCCGCGAGAAAGGCATCGAACCGCGCGAGCGCATCGTCGGGATCGGCGGCGCGCTGCATCCGGGTCAGGAGATCGGCCTCGATCCGCCGGAAGATCAGCCGCGCCCGCTGCGAGCGCAGCGCGGGATAGCTGCGCCACCGATCGATGATCGCCTCGGCCTCGGGCGACAGATCGGGACGCGTGGCCTCTTCGGCGGGGGCGAAGAAATCATTGGTCAGGGTCTCGACCCGCTCGAGCCGCTGGATCAGCGCCTGCGACCACGCCTCGGTATCGGCCTCGCCCATCATCCGCGCGATCCCCTCGATCCCCTCGGGCGTCACCGGCACGGCATGGGTCTGGGCGTCATTGACCATCTGGATCCGGTGCTCGACCTCGCGATGGGAACGGTAAAGCGCGATCAATTCGAGCGCGTCTTCCTTACCGATCCAGCCCTTTTCCGAGAGTGCAAGCAGCCCCGGCACCGTGCCCTTGGCCCGCAGTTCGGGATCGCGCCCACCGGCGATCAACTGGCGGGTCTGGGTGAAGAATTCGATCTCGCGGATGCCACCGCGCCCGAGCTTCATGTCATGACCGGGCAGCACCATCGGCCCTTGCAGGCCCTTATGCTCGCGGATGCGCAGCCGCATGTCCTGCGTGTCCTGCACGGTCGCGAAATCGAGATGGCGGCGCCAGATGAAGGGCCGCATCTCGTGGAGAAAGCGCGCCCCCGCCTCAAGATTGCCTGCGCAGGCGCGGGCCTTGATATAGGCCGCGCGCTCCCATGTCCGGCCCTCGGCCTCATAATAGCGCAGCGCGGCGGCGGTCGAGATGCAGACCGGCGTCACCGAAGCATCCGGGCGCAGCCGCAGATCCGTGCGGAAGACATAGCCCTGATCGGTCACATCCGAGAGCGTCGCCACCGCCTTGCGCGTCGCCCGGATCAGCGCCGCGCGCGCCTCTTGCTGGTCCTCGGGCGCATAGGCGGTTTCGTCAAAGAGCACGATCAGATCGATGTCAGAGCTGTAATTCAGCTCTCCTGCCCCCATCTTGCCCATGGCAAGCACGATGATCCCACCCGCATCCGCTGCGGTCGGCGGCAGCTTGCGACGCGAGATCTCGCTGTTGATATGGACACGCAACGCCAGATCGGTGCCGCGATCGGCGAATTGCGTGAGCACGCCGGTTACCGCCTCGAGCGGCCAGAGCCCGCCGAGATCGGCCAAAGCCGTCCAAAGCGCGATCCGCCGTTTCGCCTGCCGCAGCGCCGGGCCAAGGGCGTCGGCGGAAAGCGTCTCATAGCCAAGGGTGACCTGCGCCGTGATCCCCTGCGGATCATTGCCGGGCGCGACCGGATCGCCCGAAAGCGCGCCGATCAGCCAGTCGCGCTCGCGTTCGAGCAGTCCGGCGAGATAGGGGCTGCAACCGGAAGCCCCTTTGATGAGTTGGCCCAGAGGTTCGGCGAGCGGTGGAAACAACGCCAGAGTGGCCGCCCCGCGCGCGGGATCGGCAGGCAAGGGAAGACGGGTGATGCGCGATGCGAAATCCATATAAGCAGCCTAGCGGTGGCGATGGCAGTTGCAACCGGGATTGCCATGCGGCGCGGGTTGACCGGCTTCGCGCCTCTCCCCCGTTTAGATGCTTGGCCTCGGACATATCTCTTGTTAGGCTTGCCCCATCCGCAGCTCGATTGACGCCGTTCCCAATTTCACATTCCATGACCCGATTGCACGCCCGGCCCTTCTTTTCCTGTCCAGCTGCCCCAGGTGTGGCGCGCCATCGGACACGAATGTGCAGCAGGCCGATCCCGACCTGGTCGGTCAGGGCGCGCACAGAAAAGGGTCGTCCGTGATGAGACACAGCCGTCCGAACGCTCCGCAATTCTATGTGACCGCGCCCCAGCCCTGCCCCTATCTGCATGGCCGCGCCGAGCGGAAATTGTTCACCGCGCTTTCGGGCGATGGCGCGACCGAGCTGAATAACGTGTTGTCGCGGCAAGGCTTTCGCCGCTCGCAGAATGTGCTTTACCGGCCGAGCTGTGAAAGCTGCGTCGCCTGCATGTCCGCGCGGATCCGGGTCGCGGATTTTCACCCGTCGCGCACCCAGCGCCGGATCATCACCCGCAACCGCGACATCCAGCGGCTGGCGAGCAGCGCCTGGGCCACGGAAGAGCAATATGACCTCTTCCGCGCCTATCTCGACCATCGCCACGCCGATGGCGGCATGGCCGATATGGATATTTTCGAATTCGCCGCGATGGTCGAGGAAACCCCGGTCCGCACTCGAGTCATGGAATACCGGCTCGCCGATGACCAGCTGATCGCGACCTGCCTGACCGATGTGCTCGATGACGGGTTGAGCCTTGTCTATAGCTTCTATGATCCCGCGCTCGAACAGCGCAGCCTTGGCACGCATATCATCCTCGATCATATCGAGCTGGCGCGTCAGGCCGGACTTCCCTTCGTCTATCTGGGCTATTGGGTGCCGGGCAGCCGCAAGATGGCCTATAAGGCCAAATTCGACGCGCTCGAGATCTATAAGGGCGGTGTCTGGCAGCCGATTGGCGACCCGGATTCGCATAATGACGACATCCACCCGCTCTCGATTGACCCGATCGTTGAACAGGTCGCGCGCATCTCTCTTCCGCATATAAAGGGATAGTTTCGCGCAACCCTGACTTCGTGAAATAAAATTACAAGAATTTGCCAAATCTTGTCATTTTATTGGAGGGCGGCCATTGACCCTCCCTGCAAGGCCCCTTAGTTTGCGCGGACTGTCGGCCGGATTCCCCGGCAATTGGTTCACTTGGCTATCTATACACGGAGAATGGGCACATGTCCCGAAGCATGACCGGTGCAAGAATGGTTATCGAAGCTCTGCGCGATCAGGGCGTCGATACGGTATTCGGCTATCCGGGGGGCGCGGTACTACCCATTTACGACGAGATTTTCCAGCAAAACGATATCCAGCACATTCTGGTCCGCCATGAGCAAGGCGCGGTCCATATGGCCGAAGGCTATGCACGCACCACTGGCAAGCCCGGCGTCGTGCTGGTGACCTCGGGCCCCGGCGCGACCAATGCGGTCACCGGGCTGACCGATGCGCTGATGGATTCGATCCCGATCGTGGTTCTGACCGGACAGGTCCCGACCTTCCTGATCGGCACCGACGGCTTCCAAGAGGCTGATACGATCGGCATCACCCGGCCCTGCACCAAGCACAACTGGCTGGTGAAGGACACCGATCAGCTGAGCCAGACCATCCACCGCGCCTTCCATGTCGCGACCACCGGCCGTCCCGGCCCGGTGCTGATCGACATCCCGAAGGACGTGCAATTCGCGACCGGCGAATATGTCGGGCCGAAGGGCATGGATCTGGCCTCTTATCAGCCGGCGAAGAAGGGCGATCTCGATCAGATCACCAAGCTGGTCGAGCTGATGGAAAAGGCCGAGCGTCCGATTTTCTACACCGGCGGCGGCGTCATCAACTCGGGTCCGGCGGCGAGCCAATTGCTGCGCGAGCTGGTCGAGGCCACCGGCTTTCCGATCACCTCGACTCTGATGGGTCTGGGCTCTTACCCGGCGACCGGCAAGGCCTGGCTCGGGATGCTTGGGATGCATGGTCTCTATGAGGCCAATATGGCGATGCATGACTGCGATCTGATGATCAACCTCGGCGCGCGGTTCGACGACCGTATCACCGGCCGCGTCGCTGATTTCAGCCCGGGCTCGGTCAAGGCGCATGTCGATATCGACCCGAGCTCGATCAACAAGATCATCCGCGTCGATGTGCCGATCGTCGGCGATGTCGGTCATGTGCTGGAAGATCTGCTCAAGATCTGGAAATCGCGCGGGCGCAAGACCAACAGCGCGGCGGTCCAGCAATGGTGGGTCCAGATCGAGCAATGGCGCGCGCGCAACTGTCTGGCCTACAAGGGCTCGGATCAGGTCATCAAGCCGCAATATGCGCTCGAGCGGCTGCATGAGCTGACCAAGCACCGCAAGCCCTATATCTCGACCGAGGTCGGGCAGCATCAGATGTGGGCCGCGCAATATCTGCATTTCGACGACCCGAACCACTGGATGACCTCGGGCGGTCTGGGCACGATGGGCTATGGCCTGCCGGCCTCGATCGGCGCGCAGGTTGCGCATCCGGATGCGCTGGTCATCAACGTCGCGGGCGATGCGAGCTGGCTGATGAACATGCAGGAAATGGGCACTGCGATCCAGTTCCGCGCGCCCGTGAAGCAGTTCATCCTGAACAACGAGCGTCTGGGCATGGTGCGTCAATGGCAGCAACTGCTGCATGGCGAGCGCTACAGTCAGAGCTGGTCGGACAGCCTGCCCGATTTCGTCAAGCTGGCCGAAGCCTTTGGCTGCAAGGGCCGTATGGTCTCTGATCCGGCAGAGCTCGACGAGGCCATTCAGGAAATGCTCGACTATGACGGCCCCTATATTCTCGACGTGCTGATCGAGAAGCATGAGAACTGCCTGCCGATGATCCCCTCGGGCAAGCCGCATAACGAGATGATCCTTTCGGAAGAAGCCACCGAAGGCGCCATTGTCGGAGCGGGCGGCGCGCTCGTCTAAGCGCGGAACCTGACCGACCCCGTCCGGGGGCAAGCCCCCCGGACTTTCCCACTTTCATCTAGCGAGGCCATCATGGCGGCATTGAATATTCAGCAGGGTGCAAGCAGCCACTCGGCATATGATCTTCGCGACCCCAATGCACAGGTCGAGGAACCCCATACCCTAGCGGTGCTGGTGGACAATGAATCGGGCGTTCTGGCTCGCGTCATCGGGCTGTTCTCGGGCCGTGGCTACAACATCGACAGCCTGACCGTGGCCGAGGTCGATCACACCGGCCACCGCTCGCGCATCACCATCGTCACGCGCGGCACGCCTTCGGTGATCGAGCAGATCAAGGCCCAGCTTGGCCGGATCGTCCCGGTGCACGAGGTCCATGACCTCACCGTCGAAGGGCCTTCGGTCGAGCGTGAGCTGGGGTTGTTCAAGGTGAAGGGTCAGGGCGACAAGCGTGTGGAAGCCCTGCGCATCGCCGAGATCTTTCGCGCCAATGTCGTTGATTCGACGCTTGAAACCTTCGTTTTCGAGATCACCGGCACGTCGGACAAACTGGATGCATTCGCCGATCTGATGCGCCCGCTTGGGCTTGTCGAGCTGGCGCGCACCGGCGTTGCCGCACTGGCACGGGGCGTCTAAGCGAGAGGCTGAGCCGAAAGGCTCAGCGCGCTTTTCCAGCCGTTTTGACGGCCATCAGGCTCGGGTGCTTGTCTGACGCATCCGATCCCGGGGCAACGCTGTCTTGCGAGGCAACCAGACGCAAAGCAGGGCGCCCCGCAGCGCCTACGACCTCTGAAGTCACAGTCTTCGAGGAAACGGTGTCCGACGGCGCAGAACCAGTGGAATCAGCCCGTCCCATGTCGCGCAAAATTTTGGGCAATTGGGTATAGCTATGCTCTTCAACCACGCGGACATTGAAGGCATGACGCAGGTCGTTGCGCATTTCGGTCTCAAGCGAGACCATATCACCCGCCTCGGGCCAGCCGCGACCGGCGACCAGCTTATCGGCCCCCTGCAGATAGGCCAAAGCGCCCTGATCCTCGCACCAGATCACAGCTTTCGACTTCGCCGCACTGCTCCAGACAATCACGCCGATCATGGACGCTCCCTGAATCAAAAAGGACCGGGGCTCATCCCCAGTAAGCAACAACTTGCCGATGCAACCTATCGAGAGCGCCCTCAAGACGGAAGAGTTTTTCAAACAAAAACGCTCTTTGTCTTGAGAGGATGACGGGACGTCACCAGCTGCGGATTCGCGTTAGGTGCACGAAATTTCTACTCTTTTTAGCACAGCGCTCCGGACTTGCACACCCAGGTTGCGTTGCTTTTGAGTTATCGGAATGCCCCGCTGCGGTAGTCCGAGACGGCGCGCGCAACCTGAGCCATTCGTGCTGCACGCGAAGGATGTGTCCCGAGAATACGATCTCCCGGATCGGGAATTCGCGCGAAGAACTGCGCGCCATGTTCAGGGTTGAAACCGGCATCCAGCGCGATAATCGCGCCCAGGTAGTCGGCTTCGAGCTCCCAATCCTTAGAGTAGTAGCGCGCGCCCATTTGCGCGCCCATTTCCTGCGCCGAACGAATCGCCGAGGCATCCGCGCCATAGGCGCTGGCCAGCCCACCAAGGATCACCGCCCCCGCCGAAGCGGCGCTCGATTTGCGGTTGATATGGCCGAGGATATGATGGCTTGCCTCGTGGCCCATGACGAAGGCCAGCTCATCGGCATTGCGCGCCTCTCCGATCAAGGAGAGCGTGAAGCCGATAATCGGGCGGCCGGTGCGGTCGATGGTCTGGAAGGCATTGGGCTCGAGGCCGGGACGGTCATCGACGACGAATTGGAAATCGCAATTGATCGGCTGGGTGCGGCGGCGCAGGCATTCCTGCTTCACCGCCGGTTCCATCTGGCGCACGACCTCGGCGAAACCGCGCGCGGCGCTGACGGGCGAGCGGGCAAAATCCGGCGCGGGTTGCGAGACCACCGCAGGCACAGGCCCGCCCGGCCCGGTCTGCGACACTGGCAAGGGACCGACGCAGGCTGAAACAGCAAGACTGAACGCCAAAACCGCGCCCGCTCTCAGAATTTTGCGCATCATCCCTTACCTCGCAACACTGTTCGTCGCTATGTATCCTTGACGGTCCCACCGCGCCAAGCCCAGCCTTTCGTCCTGCGCGGGCTTTCACGCAAATGTTGCCGATCTGAATGAGGAGACGCCAATGTTCACCATCGAGCATGATTTCGACGCCACGGTCATCACCTTGATCGACGAAGCCGGAGGCGAGGATCGCCCGCTGTTCGAGGATGTCACCATTCTCGCCTTCGACGACCGCATCATTCTGGAACAGGAAGACCCCGAAAGCGATGAGGTGGTGCGCGTGGCCCTGAGCATGCGTCAACTCGACGAGCTGCGCGCCGCGCTGAACCTGCCGGAAGGCAATTACCGGCTCGAACCCCGCTAATCGATCCGGAAAACCTTGTCGCGCCCGCTTGCCCCGCGCAAAAGCGTCAGCCGCGATTTCGCGATGCCAAGCGCCTTGGCCAGCAGCCGGACGACCTCGGCATTGGCCTTGCCGCCTTCGGGCACGGTGGTGACCGTGACCTTGATCACGCCCCCCTCACAGCTGACAGCATTGCGCGAGGCGCGCGGCGTGACCCGCACCTCAATCACATGGCCGTGTTGCACAAGATGGCTGAGATCGGTCATGCTTCCTTGAACCGAAACCCCACCGGAAAAGCAATGCACGCGACCGCCTTTCTCCACGACGAGCTCACGCTTTGGCACGGCGGCGGGGAGTATGCGCTGACCATGCCGGTCGGCGGTCTGGTCAAGCCCGGCGGCGGCCTGCCCGAAAGCCCCGAAAGCAAGCGCCGTCTGGTGAACCTTCTGCGCGTCACCGGGCTGATGGAGGCGTTGGCACTGCAAAGCGCCCCGCCTGCCCCGCGCGAAGATCTGCTGCGCGTCCATCCCGCCGCCTATCTCGACCGCTTCAAGGCGCTCTCCGATGCAGGCGGGGGCGAGCTCGGCCCGCGCGCGCCTTTTCTCAAGGGCGGCTACGAGATCGCGGCGCTCTCGGCGGGGCTTGCGACCGAGGCCCTGCGTCAGGTCCTGCGCGGCCAGGTGCGGCGCGCCTATGCGCTCTCGCGCCCGCCCGGCCATCATGCGCTGCCCGATCTGCCGAACGGCTTTTGCCTGCTCGCCAATATCGCCGTCGCCATCCGCGCGGTGCGGGCCGGGGGGCTCGCGCGCCGCATTGCCGTCGTTGATTGGGATGTCCATCACGGCAACGGCACCGAGGCGATTTTCCTCGACGATCCCGACTGCCTGACGATCTCGCTGCATCAAGAGCGGAACTATCCGCTCGACACCGGCGGGGCCGATGTCCGGGGCGCGCGCGGCAGCAATCTCAATATCCCGCTGCCGCCCGGCACCGGCCATGCGAGCTATCTCGAAGCTTTCGAGCGCATCGTCCTGCCTGCGCTTCGCCGTTTCGAGCCCGAAGCCATCGTCATCGCCTGCGGCTATGATGCCTCGGCGATGGACCCGCTCGGGCGGATGATGCTGGGCGCGGAGAGCTTCGGCGCCATGACCGCGCTTCTGGTCGAAGCAGCCGAGCAGCTCTGTCAGGGCCGTCTGGTCGCGGTTCATGAAGGCGGCTATTCTGAGGCCCATGTCCCCTTCTGCGGTCATGCGGTCGTGGCCGGACTTGCCGGATCCCCCATTGCCGCGCCCGACCCGCTCGGCGCCACCATCCGGGCCCGCCAACCAGCGCCGCTCTGGATCAATCACCTGTCGGCCTATCTTCGCGATCTGGCCCAAACTTTCGAGGTCTGAATGACGCATTCCAACCCCCAAGCTCTCGATTTCCTGCGCCAGCGCCGCTCGCATCCGCCGAAACTGCTCACGGGCCCCGCCCCCGACCGCGCCGAACTGCTCGACCTGCTCGACATTGCCGCCCGCGTGCCCGATCACGGCAAGCTCGAGCCCTGGCGCTTCATCGTGCTGGAGCGCACAGCCCTCGACCGGCTGGCCCCGGTGCTGGCCGATTTCGTCGCGGCTTCGGGCGGTGATGAGGCGATGATCGAGAAGGCGCGCTCGGCCTTTGCCTCGCCGGTGATCGTCGCGGTCGTCTCTTCGCCCGTCGCCAGCGAGAAAATCCCGGAATGGGAGCAGTTCCTGTCCTCGGGCGCGGTCTGCATCAGTCTGGTCAATGCCGCCCTCGCGGCGGGCTATGGCGCGGCCTGGCTGACCGGTCCCGCCACGCGCGCCGATTTCGCCGCCGCCCATCTCGGCGTCAAACCCGGTGAGCGCGTCGTGGGCCTTGTCCATATCGGCCAGCGCGGCGCCACCCCGCCCGAGCGCCCGCGCCCGGTCATCGCCGACAAGGTCAACTTCCTCGGATGATCGCGCAGGCGCTGATCCGCGGCTGGGGGGATCTGCTGCGACCACGCGTGTTCCGTGTGGTCCTGCTTGGCGTTCTGCTCACGCTGGTCTTGCTGGTGGTGCTGCAAACCGGGGTCTTCTGGGTGATCCGTTGGGTCGCGCCCGACCACTTCAGCCTGCCGTGGATTGGCCAGATCCCGGTCGGCGCGGCGCTGAGCTGGGGCTCGCTGCTCTTGCTGCCGGTGATGGCGTTTTTCCTGATGGCGCCGGTCGCCGCCGCCTTTTCGGGCCTTTTCGCCGAGCAGGTCGCGGTCGTGGTCGAAGAGACCCATTACCCCGACGCAAAGGGCCTGCCGCTCGATTTCTGGGACGGGCTGCTGGAAGCGGCAGCCGTCACCGGCCTTGTGCTGCTGATCGCGCTCGTGACATTGATCGCGACACCGTTTCTCGGCCCGCTTGCGCCGGTGCTCTTTTACGGCGCGAATGGCTGGCTGCTCGGGCGCGAGTTCTTCGCCATGGCCGCCCGGCGCCACCTGACGCCAGAGGCCGCCGGGGCCCTGCGCCAGCGCCTCTCTGCTCAGACGCTGGGGCTGGGCGTGCTGATCGCGCTGCTGCTGTCAGTGCCGGTTCTGAATATCCTGATCCCGACACTGGCCGCAGCCAGCTTCACCCATCTCTATCACCTCAGCCAAAGAGGCGGACGAGATCGGCGCGGGTGACGATATCGTCGAGGATGATCCAGGCAATCGCGCCCCACAGCACGGTGGTGATGATCGTCGCCATGATCGCCATGCGCTTGAGCGGCGGGTTATGCGGCGCGCCTGCGGGCGTGCCCGGCGTCACCTCGCCGACATCGGCCTGGCTGCGCTGGCCAATCGGGGCCAGCACAAAGAGGACCAGAAACCAGATCACCGCATAAAGAACGATACCGCCGGTCAGATTCATCAGATTTGCTCCAGTTCAATCAGGGTGCCGTTGAAATCCTTCGGGTGAAGGAACAGCACGGGCTTGCCATGCGCGCCGATCTTGGGCTCGCCGCTGCCAAGGACGCGCGCGCCCTGAGCCTTGAGCTGATCGCGCGCGGCGAGAATGTCATCGACCTCGAAACACATGTGATGGATGCCGCCCGAGGGGTTTTTGTCGAGGAAGCTCTTGATCGGGCTGTCATCGCCCATCGGGTAAAGCAGCTCGATCTTGGTGTTCGGCAGCTCGATGAAAATGACGGTCACGCCATGATCGGGTTCGTCTTGAGGCGCGCCGACCTTGGCGCCAAGCGTGGTGCGATATTGCTCGGCCGCTGCCGTGAGATCCGGCACGGCGATGGCAACATGGTTCAGACGTCCGATCATGTGATTTCCTCCGCTATATGGGCTCCTTCTAGGCCGCTGATCCGCGCAGGGGAAGCAAAACCCGTCACGCTTAACCGCTTCTTAGGGAAACCGAGTCATTCTTGAGAAAAGGGATTCTGGACGGAGTTGATCATGAATGGACTGGAAAACGCGGCGCAGGGGAGCGAGCTTCCGCTCTGGCGCGCGCCAATGCTGCCTGACCGTCCGCTGGCTGGGCTGACGGTGCTGGTGGTGGAAGATTCGCGCTTCGCATCCGAGGCGTTGCGGCTTTTGTGCCTGCGTTCGGGTGCGCGCATCCGCCGCGCCGACTCACTGCGCGCGGCGCTCAAACATCTGCGCACCTATCGCCCGACGGTGCTCATTGTCGATATGGGCCTGCCCGACGGCAATGGCGCCGAACTGATCCGCAGCCTGACCGCCAACATGCCGCGTCCGGCGGTGGTCTTGGGCATTTCGGGCGATCCCGCGAATGAGGCTGCGGCATTGGCGGCTGGGGCCGATGGCTTCCTGTGCAAACCGATCGAGCGGGTGGCGCAGTTCCAGCAAGCGATCCTTGCCGCTTTGCCCGGCGATCTGAATCGAGGCGGGATGCGGCTTCTGCCCGATGACATGATTTGGCCCGATCAGACCGCCTTGCGCGATGATCTGAGCCATGTCGCCGAGATTCTCGCGACCGCCACGGACACCGCGGCCATCGACTATATCGCGCGCTTCCTCGCTGGCATCGCCCGCTCGGCCCATGATCCGCAACTGGAAGAGGCTGCGCGCACGCTCGCCCGGGATCAGCGAGAAGGCCGCGCTATGGCCGCCGATCTTGCGCGGATCAGCGGGCTGGTTCACGACCGGTTGGACGCGGTCGGGCAGATCTAAGCCGAGGCAGATGCGTTCGAGACGGGGGAGGCGAACAGGACCCCGCTCAGGTCTCGTGCGACGGCCGGCTTGCCGCGTCAGACGCGGCCTCGGTCAAAACGGACAGGCGCAGCTTCTGGCGACCGTCTGCGTCGAAATTCTCGGGCGTGAGCCAGCTTTGATGCGCTTTCGCAAGCGGGGGCCAATCCTTGTCGATGATCGCCCACCAGGCGGTATCCCGATTGCGGCCCTTATAGATCATATGCTGGCGGAAGGTACCTTCGTAACGGAAGCCATAGCGTTTTGCCGCCGCCATCGAGGGCGCGTTCAAGGCATCACATTTCCACTCGACCCGACGATAGCCGTGATCGAAGGCCCAGCCGATCATCAGCGAAATCGCCTCGGTCGCGGCGGGGCTGCGCTGCATCGCGGGTGAAATCTCGATATGGCCGATCTCGATCACGCCGTGATTGCGGTCAATCCGCAGATAAGAGGCAAGACCGCCAATCCGCTCGCGGGCAAGATCGCGCAGGGCGTAAAAGCAGGGATCGGCTTTGGCCGCAGCTTCGGCCTGCCAGGCGCGATAGGCGCCGAGCGTCGCGAATGGGCCGTAACCCATGTAATCCCAGACCCAATCCTGCCCGGCATTCGCGGCATAAAGATCATCGGCATGACGCGACGGATCCAGCCGTTCCAGCGCGACATAGCGCCCGGCAATCACCTCGGGCCCCGGGGCGGGCGGCACGGTGAAATCGGTGAGCTTGGCCCCTATCGGTCGCGCCTGCATCCCTGCCTCCTGATGATCGGCCCTTTAGCCAAGAAACTTCGGATCCGTCCCCATATCAAGCCCGGCGAAGATCTGGCTCTCGAGCGCGCCGCGCTCGATCCCGTAAAGATTGCGCATGGCCCAAGCGGCATAAGCGCGGATATCGCCTGTCGGCATGAGATCGCGCCCGGCGTAAAGCTGGTTGTCCTGAAGCCCCGGCCAGTCGCCATAGGCCTTGCCGCCGCGGATCGCGCCGCCTGCCATCAAAAGCGCGCCAGCCGTGCCGTGATCGGTCCCGCCCGAGCCGTTTTCGCGGGCCGTACGGCCAAATTCGGTCATGGCGAGGACGGTGGTGCGCTGCCAATTCGCGCCAAGCCCCTCTTTCAGCGCCACGATTGCATCACCCAACCGCATGAGCGCGCGGCCCAGAACCGCCTCTTGCCGGGCATGGCTGTCCCAGCCCGGCAGCGAAAACGCCGCGATCCGGGTCTCGCCATTCAGCCGGCTCGCCGCGAATTTCGCCAATGCCTTGGCATCACCGCTTGGCCCCGGCGTCTTCATGCCTGGGGTCGTCTCCATCCCGAGATCGCTCGCATCCATCGCCGCGTCGCGAAACAGCGGATCGTCGTGATAGACCTGCTCGAGCAGAAGCTGGGCCTGCGGCGACAAGCTCAGATCGGCATCGGGCGCCCAGCTTTTGGCCTTGGCCTTGCCGCTGAGGATCTTCATCTCATCCGTGCCGACCGAATAAGCGGTTTCCGAGGTCGCGCCGGGCAGAATCTGCAGCAAGCGGTTCAGCCAGCCGCCGGTGCGCGAGATTTCGGGAATGTCATTGCCCGTGCCCGCCTCGAGCACATCCTGACCGTCGAAATGGCTGCGCTTGTCGCGGTAGGGCGTGGAGACCGCATGGGCGAAGGACAGCTCTCCAGCCTTCCAGAGCGGCATGAGCATCTCGAGCTTCGGATGCAGCGCGTAAAATCCATCAAGATCGAAGGCACCCTGCCCCGGCCCGACCGAAATCGTCTTGCGCAATTGGGCGAGCTGGCGATCGCCATAGGGCTGGAACACGTCGAGCCCGTCCATCGCGCCGCGCAAGATGATCACCACCAACCGATTCTCGCCCGGAGCCGAGGCAAAGGTGATCGTGTTCAGGAAGGGATGGGCCGCAACCGAGCAGCCGATCAGCGCGCTCCCGCGCAAAAACATGCGTCTGTTGAGCATGAACTCCCCCTAGCGCCGGTTGAAATCGTTCGAGGCCAAGATCAGCGCCACGCCCTCGCGCTCGCTTTCGGCCTTGGGCACGGCCCAGTCGAGCATCTCGGAGCGCGTGCCGCCAAGGCTTGCGACCAGCATGCCGCGCGGATCGGGCAGATCGGACATGACCCGGCGCGGCGCATCAAGCGACCAGTTGATGCGCGCGGCCAAAGTCTGCGGCGCGATCCAAGCCTCGGCCTCTTCGGGCCAGCCATTGGGCCCGATCGGGCTCATCCAGCGCTGCCCCATCCGCGTCAGCGGATCGACCAGAACCCGGTTCACCATGCGCTCGTCCCAAGCCAGAACCGTCTCGCCGTCGAGCCCCAGCGCCCGCAGCCCGGCGACAACGAAATCGAAGGGCTGGCGCGCCTTTTGGCGAAAGCTGTCGGCGAGGGCGGGATGGGTGATCAGCACGCGATAGACATCGGGCAGATTGCCCTTGGTCTTGCGCCAGACCGAAGCCATGGTCTCGACCACCGCCGGATCCGGCGTATCGCTGAGAAAATGCACCGCGAGCTTGTGCGAGATGTAATCCGCCGTCGCCGGATGGCGCGCGATGTCACGCAAGGCTTCCTGAACATCGCCAAGCTGCCCCGCGCGATTGCCGCCGTAGCTTTTGCCCAGAACCACCTTGGTCCCGGGCTCGGAGCGGTTCGCGTTGAAAGCCGCGCCTGCGCGGGGATTGTAGCTCAGGCCCGTCAGAAGCTCGGCCAGCGCGCGAACGTCCTTTTGCGTATAGCTCGCGCCCACGCCGATGCTGTGCAGCTCAAGCGCCTCGCGCGCGAGGTTTTCGTTCAGCCCGACCTCGATCTGCTTTTGCGCCCGGCTGATCGCGAATTTCGAATTCGGCCCGACGCTGCCGTTCTGGTTCAGATAGAGCAGCATCATCGGATGGGTGTCGGCGGCGATGAACATGTCTTCAAAGCGGCCATTCAGATGCGGCCTGATCGCCTCATCGACAAAGGCCGAGGCCAGCACTTGCTGGGCCGCGCCATCGCCGCGCACGGTGAAATGATCGGCCCAGAACTGAACCAGACGCTCGCCAAAACCGACCGGGGCCGTGACGCCGCGCGCCACCCGCCGCTGAAGGTCGCGCCAATTGACGCGGCGCAGATCACGCGCGTAATCGCCGTAAGCCGCTTTGGCCTCTTCGCTATTCGTGTTGCGCGCCTCTTGCGCGAGATCAGAGAGCTTGAGCTGGGCGGCCTGCGCCTCGGCCAAGCTCACCGCGTCGGGGCCGGGTCCGGCCGCGGCCACGCTGGCGAGCACCGCATCGACATCGGCGGGCGGCTTTTGATGCGGGGAAAGGCCAAAGCCCAGCCGGATCGCCGCGAGTTCGGGAAAGCCAAACTCCAAGGGAATTCCTCACTTTTCCGGGGGTCGCGCCCCCGGAAAAGCTATCGCATGATTTGACGCGGCCGTCAGATCACTCTTTCGGCAGCGCGCGCAGACGCAGCTCGCGCATTTGCTCGTTGGTGGGCTCGGAGGGCGCGCCCATCATCAGATCTTCCGCGCGCTGGTTCATCGGGAACATGATGACTTCACGGATATTCTGCTCATCGGCCAGCAGCATGACGATGCGGTCGATGCCCGCCGCACAACCGCCGTGGGGCGGGGCGCCGTAGCGGAACGCCTTGACCATGCCGCCAAAGCGCTTTTCGACCTCGTCATGGCCGTAGCCGGCAAGCTCGAAGGCCTTGAACATGATTTCCGGCGAATGGTTGCGGATCGCGCCGGAAATCAGCTCGTAGCCGTTGCAGGCGAGGTCATATTGGTAGCCTTTGATCGTCAGCGGATCCTGCGCATTCAGCGCTTCCAGCCCGCCCTGCGGCATCGAGAACGGGTTGTGGCTGAAGTCGATCTTGCCGTCGTCGCCCTTCTCATACATCGGGAAATCGACGATCCAGGCGAATTTGAACTGGTTCTCGTCGGTCAGACCGAGCTCGCGACCGATCTCGGTGCGGGCGCGACCAGCGACCGCCTCGAAGGTTTCGGGCTTGCCGCCGAGGAAGAAGGCCGCGTCGCCCTCGCCCAGACCAAGCTGAAGGCGGATCGCTTCGGTCGGCTCATGGCCCAAAGCTTTCGCGATCGGACCAGCGGCCTCGGTCGAGCCATCCTCGGCCTTGCGCCAGAAGATATAGCCCATGCCCGGCAGGCCCTGCTGTTGAGCAAAAGCGTTCATGCGGTCGGCGAATTTGCGCGAGCCACCGGTCGGCGCGGGAATGGCGCGAACCTCGGTCCCGTCCTGTTCGAGCAGCTTCGCGAAAATGCCAAAGCCCGAGCCGCGGAAGTGGTCGGAAACGACCTGCATCTCGATCGGGTTGCGCAGATCGGGCTTGTCCGAGCCGTATTTCAGCATCGATTCCGCGTAAGGAATGCGCGGCCAGTTCGTATCAACCGGACGGCCGCCGCCGAATTCTTCGAAGAGACCCTGAATCACCGGCTGGACGGTCGCGAACACGTCTTCCTGCTCGATGAAGGACATCTCGAGGTCGAGCTGGTAGAAATCGGTCGGCGAGCGGTCGGCGCGCGGGTCTTCGTCGCGGAAGCAGGGCGCGATCTGGAAATATTTGTCAAAGCCCGCGACCATGATCAGCTGTTTGAACTGCTGAGGCGCTTGCGGAAGTGCATAGAACTTGCCCGGATGCAGACGCGACGGCACGAGGAAGTCGCGCGCGCCCTCCGGCGAGGAAGCCGTGATGATCGGCGTCTGGAATTCGGTAAAGCCCTGATCCCACATGCGGTTGCGGATCGAGCGCACCACTTTCGAGCGCAGCATGATGTTGTTGTGCAGGCTTTCGCGACGCAGGTCGAGGAAGCGGTAGGTCAGGCGGGTTTCCTCGGGATAATCCTGCTCGCCAAAAACCGGCAGCGGCAGATCATCCGACGGGCCCAGAACTTCGGTCGCGGTCGCGTAGACCTCGATCTCGCCGGTCGGCAGCTTTGCGTTCACAAGGCTTGCATCGCGCAGTTTGACCTTGCCGTCGATGCGGATCACCGTCTCGGCGCGCAGCTTTTCCAGCGCGGCAAAGGCCGGGCTGTCGCTGTCGGCGATCACCTGGGTGATGCCGTAATGGTCGCGCAGGTCAATGAACAAAACCCCGCCGTGATCGCGGACGCGATGAACCCAACCCGAGAGGCGAACCTCGGTCCCGGCATTCGCGGCAGTCAGCTGGCCGCAGGTATGGCTGCGATAGGCGCTCATCGGATTTCCCCTGAATATTTCGGATTTGCATCAACATCTCCGGCGGGGGGAAGTCAAGCAATCAGAACGGGCGCACGGCATTGCCCGAGTAGAAATAGGCGCCCATCCCCACCGCAAAGATCATATTCCCGGCCAAAGCGTGGAGCAGCCAGGCTCCGGGGAAGCCGCGCTTGAGATAGATATGCGCGAACAGCCAGCCGCCGAAGAAGGTCATGCCGGCGACGATCCAGGACCAATACATCAGATGGGCGAGCGAGAAGATCACCGCATTGACCGCGATCGCCTGACGCTTGGTGCGGAAAAGCTGGCCGTAGCGGTGAAAGTAGAGCGCGCGAAAGATCAGCTCTTGCGGCAGGGCCGAGAGCAGCGGGTACAGCATCCAGATCAACGCGAGAAACCGCAGGCGCTGCGGCGAGAGGTTCAGCGCATAGCCCGGATGGGTCAGCCACATGATGCCCCAGCCGATCAACCCGACCAGAAGCGCGAAGATCAGATATTTGCCCCAGCGGATCTCGGACCAGCCCCGCAAAAGGCTGCGCCATTCAAAGCCGCCCGTCCGCCACAAAAGCGCCATCCCGAGCAGCGAGAAGGCGAAGAGCGCGAGAAACATCCGCCCGGGCGGCAGGAAAACGGCAACGCCGAGCGGCACTCCGACAAAGAGTGCCGCGAATTCGGCCCAAAGCCAGCCGCGCCTTATTGTGACCGGCGATTGAGCCATTGCTGCCATTGACCGCGGTTTCCTGCGAATGCGTTCAGATCGACTCGACCTTCAATGCCCGGAACCAGACCGGTGCCGGTATATTGCCAGAAGGACCAACGCTGGCCCGGATAGATCTCCGAGGGATGCGCCGCGACCGAGCGCAGCCAGAATTCAGCATCCACCCGGCCAAGGTTGTTGTCATGGTAGAAATCGACCGTGGTGTAGATGATCGGGCGCTGGCCGTAATAGCTGTGCAGCAGATTGATGAAGGAGCTCGCCTCGCGGCGCACTTCCTCGGGGCTCGGCTTATAGCGGCAGGTCTGGGATTTATGCGTCCATTCCAGATCGACGACCGGCGGCAGCGCACCGCGCTCACGCGGGACATTGGCGATATACCATGCGGCCTGCTCGGCGCCCGAGCGGCAGAAGTAATAGTAATGATAGGCGCCGCGCGGCACACCTGCGGCCCCCGCCTCTTGCCAGTAGCGCCGGAACGCCGGGTCGGAATGGTCTCCGCCCTCGGTCGCTTTGATGAAGGCAAAGGAAATCCCGGCCTGCCGGGCCGCGCGCCAGTCGATATTGCCCTGATAGCGCGAGATATCCATGCCATGGACCTCGTGGTTATAGGGATGCCCGCCCTTCCACAAATGGGGCGCGGCATCGCCGAGCGCGGGAACCGTGCCGCCGACATAGCCGCCGCCATATCCCCCACCCCGGTGAATCGCGCCTGGGTTGCGCGCACAAGCGGCGGCGGCGACCACCAACAGAACCGCCAGGATCCTTCCAAGAATTTTCATCGCTGCCCTCTGCTCGACGACGCGTTCGACGCGCTTTTGCGCGTTATGGCAAAGCCGCGAAAGAAAGTCACGCCAGCGTGACAGTCACGAATTGGTCAGAGCGGAAAACATGGCACGAATTGGCCAGATCCGGGGCGGCGCCCGCCGCCGCGCTCAACCGGGGATAAGCTTTCCCGGGTTCATGATCCCGTTCGGGTCGAGCGCGCGCTTGATGGCGGCCATGACGCCTCCGGCCTCGCCATGCTGCAGCGCCATCAGATCACGTTTGCCCAGCCCGATGCCATGCTCGCCCGAGATCGTGCCGCCGACCGCAATCGCCCGCTCTGCCATGCGGGTCGCGACGCGTTTGGCGGCGGCGAGCTCCTCGGCATTCTCGGGATCGAGCAGGATCGTCGCATGGAAATTGCCGTCGCCGACATGGCCGAGGATCGGGCCCAGAAGCCCCGCCTCGCGGATATCGTCGCGCGCGGCGGTGACGGCGCCCGCGAGCTCGGACATCGGCACGCAAATATCGGTGACCAGCGCCGTCGCACCCGGACGCAGCGAGAGACAGGCCGGATAGGCGCCATGCCGCATCTTCCACAGCCGCGCCCGCTCTTCCGCCGTGCTCGCCCAGTCAAAGCCGAGCCCGCCGAATTCGCCCGCAATCTCGCCAAAGCGCGCGGCATCGCCCCGCACGCTTTCGCCCGAGCCGTGAAACTCGACCAGCAGATGCGGCTTTTCGGGCAGCGTGGTCCCCGCGTAATGGTTAAAGGCGCGCGCGGTCTCGGCATCGACGAATTCGATCCGTGCCATGGGAATGCCGGACTGAATCGTCGCCGTCACGCAATCGACCGCGTGTTCCAGCGTATCGAAAGCGCAGACCGCCGCCGCGACATCCTCGGGCTGGCCCTGCAGGCGAAGCACCAGCTCGGTGATGATCGCGAGCGTCCCTTCCGAGCCGACCAGAAGCGCGGTCAGATCATAGCCCGCGCTCGATTTCGCCGCGCGCGAGCCGGCGCGGATGATGCGGCCATCCGCGAGCACCGCCTCGAGCGCCAGCACATTGTCGCGCATCGTGCCGTAACGCACCGCCGTCGTGCCGCTGGCGCGGGTCGAGGCCATGCCACCAAGGCTGGCATTGGCACCGGGATCGACCGGGAAGAACAGCCCGGTCGCGCGCAGATCGGCATTGAGCGCCTCGCGCGTCACCCCGGGCTGGACCACCGCGAGCATATCCTCGGGGCGGACCTCGAGAATCGCGGCCATCCGGCTGAGATCAAGCGTGATGCCGCCGTGAATGGCCAAGGCGTGCCCCTCAAGCGAAGTGCCGGTGCCCCAGCCGATCACCGGAATGCGGTTCGCGTTGCACAGGCTCAGAATGAACGAGACCTCCGCGGTGGTCTCGGGCCAGATCACCGCATCGGGCAGACGCGCGCGGTGAAAGGTCTCCGAGCCCGCATAATGGCTCAGATCTGCGGCCTTGACCGAAAAGCGCGCGCCAAAGGCGCTGGCAAGCTCATCTTGGACATGATCGGGAAGCGACATCG
This sequence comes from Paracoccus aminophilus JCM 7686, assembly GCF_000444995.1. Classification (NCBI taxonomy): domain Bacteria; kingdom Pseudomonadati; phylum Pseudomonadota; class Alphaproteobacteria; order Rhodobacterales; family Paracoccaceae; genus Paracoccus; species Paracoccus aminophilus. The sequence continues at coordinate 2,545,595 of NC_022041.1, forward strand.
GAGAGACCTTCTGCTGGCGGGCCGCCGCGTCCGGACGCCCCTGCCCCTTAGTCACGAAAACCTCGGCCGCGTTCAATGGCCCACCGTCGCCTTTTTGCCGGTGATCGCCGCGAAAACCGGGCCGATGATCTTGGTCGCCACCGGGATCAGCACGAGGCCAAGAAGCACGCCGAAGATCCCGTCGAAAAAGGCGGTGACGGCCCATTCGACCACGCCCGCGCCGACCGGCATGGTCGCGCCCGCGCGGGCCGCGGTTGCGGTGATCCATTCATAGGGCTGATGCATGCCCAGATCGTGGAGCCCGTGGATCACGATATTGCCCCCAACCCAGACCATGGCGGCGGTGCCGACAATCAGCAAAAGCCGCATGAATCCCGGCATGATCCGCACGATCCAGCGCCCAAAGGCCGCGACCCCGGCGCGGCCCTTGCGCGCGAGATGCAGGCCGAAGTCATCGGCCTTCACGATCAGCGCGACAAAGCCGTAGACCCCGACGGTGATCAACACCGCGACGACCAGAAGGATCAGCGCCTTCATCCAGATCGGATCGCTTTCGGGGATGGTTGAAAGCGCGATGGTCATGATCTCGGCCGAGAGGATGAAGTCGGTCTTGACCGCGCCCGCCACCCGCTGCTCTTCAAGCGAGACCGAGCCATCGGCATTGACCTGCAGCTCGGCCTCGGCGCCGTGATCGCCGGGGCGCAGCGCGTGCCAGACCTTCTCGGCGCCCTCAAAGCACAGATAGGCCCCGCCGATCATCAGAAGCGGCGAGATCAGCCAGGGCGCGAAGGCCGAAAGCAGCAGCGCCACCGGCAAGAGGATCACGACCTTGTTGAAGATCGAGCCGCGCGCGATCTTAAGAACGATCGGCACCTCGCGGCTGGCGTCGAAACCATGGACATATTTCGGCGTCACCGCCGCATCGTCGATCACCGCGCCCGCGGCTTTCGCGCCCGCTTTGGCCGCCTGCCCCGCGACATCATCGACCGAGGCCGCCGCCACTTTCGCGATTGCGCCAATGTCGTCCAAAAGCGCGATCAGCCCCGTCATTTTGCAACCCTCGTGTCAAATCTCCGTCACTGAACGCGGCGGACTCCCTCTCGGTTACCACGAAACTGGCGCCAAAACTCCCCGCTTTGTCGTAGCCCTGCGACTTTCCGTGGTCTGAGTGGTCAGCCGACCTTGCACCCCTTTCGGGAATGTTCCAGAAAGTCGTGAATATTCGATAAAGGTGCGCCATGCTCGATAAAGATGCCAAACCGACCGAAGAGATCGACCTGCGCGAGGTCTTCGGCCTCGACAGCGACATGAAGGTCAAGGGTTTCGCCGAGCGAACCGAGCGCGTGCCGGAAATCGACCCGACCTATAAGTTCGATCCCGACACGACGATGGCGATCCTCGCGGGCTTTGCCTACAACCGCCGCGTCATGATCCAGGGCTATCACGGCACCGGCAAATCGACCCATATCGAGCAGATCGCGGCGCGGCTGAACTGGCCCTGCGTGCGCGTCAACCTCGACAGCCACGTCTCCCGGATCGACCTGATCGGCAAGGATGCGATCAAACTGATCGACGGCAAGCAGGTCACGGTCTTCCACGAGGGCATTCTGCCTTGGGCTTTGCGCAACCCGACCGCGATCGTCTTTGACGAATATGACGCGGGCCGCGCGGACGTGATGTTCGTGATCCAGCGCGTTCTGGAAGCCGACGGCAAGCTGACGCTTCTCGACCAAAACGAGGTCATCACGCCGAACCCGTTCTTCCGCCTGTTTGCAACCGCGAACACCGTGGGTCTGGGCGACACGACCGGGCTTTACCACGGCACCCAGCAGATCAACCAGGGCCAGATGGACCGCTGGTCGCTGGTCTCGACGCTGAACTATCTGAGCCATGACGCGGAAACCAATATCGTTCTGGCGAAGAACCCGACCTACAACACCGAGAAGGGTCGCAAGGAAATCAGCCAGATGGTCAGCCTCGCCGATCTGACGCGCACGGCCTTCATGCAGGGCGATCTCTCGACGGTCATGTCGCCGCGCACCGTGATCGCCTGGGCGCAAAACGCACGCATTTTCAACAACATCGGCTATGCGTTCCGCCTGACCTTCCTGAACAAATGCGACGAGCTCGAGCGCCAGACGGTCGCCGAATTCTACCAGCGCCTGTTCGACGAGGAACTGCCGGAAAGCGCGGCAGCCAAGGCTGGGTGATGCGGGATCCGATAAGAGAGTTTTCGGAGTTCTCGCGATCCGACGATGCTCTTATCGGAAAACTTGTCCGTGCCTTTGGTCTGTTGGAATCCGCAGTCAGTGAGTTGATTTTAACAATCTGTAAGGTTGCGCCTAGTTTTCTGGATGCGAAAGGTATCTCTAGCTCCGACGCGCTCTTAGGAAAATTGCTTAAATCTGGCATTGGCGGTATGTGCGGGTTCATCAAAGACTATGTTGAGAGCGCTTACAGCAACCATCCAAGGCTGAGAATGCTCAGCACCGACCTTGTTGAATTCGTCTCATCAACAAAGACTTTGCGGAACATTATTTGCCATGGTTCGTGGCAAATTCTTGGCCACGACCATCTCACATGCCGGTTTTGGTCCGATGCTGCTCGCGACCATGCTTCAAACTGCGATAGAGCCGATGCGCAGCCGTGGGAATATACTTACGCGCGCAGCGACTTACATACATACTCCACTGAAATCGTTACGATTTCGAGGCGGATACTGGAATTGAACGGGATCTTGTTGGACGGCATGTCCTCTCTCGAGAAGAATAAAGTGTGAGTTGGAGGGAAAATTCACCATGAAAAAATCCGACAACCCCGCCGATCCGTTCAAGAAGGCCCTGACTGAGGCCACGCGTGCGCTTGCCGAAGAGCGTGAGCTGAACGTCACCTTCTCGGCCGACCCTTCGGGGGTCGCGGGCGATACGATGCGTCTGCCTCAGGTCTCCCGCCGCATGACGCGCGAGGAAATCTTGCTCGCACGCGGGACGGCCGATGCTCTGGCGATGAAGCTGCGTCACCACGACAATGCGACCCATGCCAAATATGCGCCCTCGGGCCCGATGGCGCGCGAGCTTTACGAGGCGATGGAGACCGCGCGTTGCGAGGCGCTTGGCGCGCGTGACATGCCGGGCGCGCTTTCGAACATCGACGCCAAGATCGGCTTTGACGCCGAGCGTAAGGGCTATGCCCAGATCAAATCCGCGACCGAAGCGCCTTTGGCGGCGGCGGCGGGCTATATCGTGCGCGAAATGGCGACCGGGCGGAAACTGCCCACGGCGGCGCAGCATGTCGCCGATCTGTGGCGGCCTTTCGTCGAAGAACAGGCCGGGGGCGATCTCGAGGACATCAGCGCGGCCCTTGCCGATCAGACCGCTTTCGCGCGGCTTGCCCGCAAGGTCATCGCCGATCTCGGCTATGGCGATCAGCTGGGTGAGGACCCGGATGAGCCCGAGGACGATTCCGAGGACAGCGCCGAGCAGGAAGAGGAATCGAGCGACAACCAGTCTCGCGACCAATCCGAAGAGGATGATGCCGAGGCCGCGCCCGAGCAAAGTCAGGAGCAGCAGCAGGACGAGCGTCAGGCTCAGGTCAGCATGGACGACCAGTCCGACGAGGAAATGGCCGATGAGGCCGAATCCTCGGAAGCCGACACGCCCCCCGACCTGCCGCCGCCGGTCTCGGATGCCAGCATTGATTACCGCGTCTATACGCAGGAATTCGACGAGGAAATCCGCGCCGAGGATCTGGCCGAACCCGCCGAGCTGGAACGCCTGCGCGCCTATCTCGACAAGCAGCTCGAACCTCTGCGCGGGGCGGTCAGCCGTCTTGCCAACAAGCTGCAACGCCGTTTGCAGGCCCAGCAAAGCCGCAGCTGGGAATTCGACAAGGAAGAGGGCGTGCTCGATGCGGGCCGTCTGGCGCGGGTGATCGCGAACCCGACCACGCCGCTCTCGTTCAAGGTCGAGAAGGACACCGAATTCCGCGACACCGTGGTGACGCTTCTCATCGACAATTCGGGCTCGATGCGGGGCCGCCCGATCTCGATCGCGGCGATCTGCGCCGATGTCATGGCGCGCACGCTTGAACGCTGCCAGGTCAAGGTCGAGATCCTGGGCTTCACCACCCGCGCCTGGAAGGGCGGTCAAAGCCGCGAGAAATGGCTGGCCGAGGGCCGTCCGGCCTCTCCGGGCCGTCTGAACGATCTGCGCCACATCATCTACAAGGGGGCCGATGCGCCGTGGCGGCGCGTGCGTCCGAACCTTGGGCTGATGATGAAAGAGGGCCTCTTGAAGGAAAACATCGACGGCGAGGCGCTTGAATGGGCGCATCGCCGGATGGTGCGCCGCAGCGAGGCGCGCAAGATCCTCATGGTGATTTCGGACGGGGCGCCGGTCGATGATTCGACGCTCTCGGTCAATCCGGCGAACTACCTTGAAAAGCATCTGCGCGATGTGATCGCCATGGTCGAAAAGAAAAAGCAGGTCGAGCTTTTGGCCATCGGCATTGGCCATGACGTGACGCGCTATTACGAGCGCGCGGTCACGATCACCGATGTCGATCAGCTGGCGGGCGCGATGACAGAGCAGCTCGCGGCGCTGTTTGAATCCGATCCGCGCAAGCGCGCGCGCGCCTTGGGGATGCGCCGCGCAAGCTGATCAGCGCCTGAAAACGACGATCCAGAAAGGCGGGCCGCAAGTCCCGCCTTTTTCCTTGCCCAGCCGAGCACTTGCCCGGTTCCGCCTCTGGACAGTTCCCCCACCAAAGGGGGATAGTCCGGCATCGGAGGTGCCCCATGGCCAATGACAAACCCTTTCAGTCCTTCACCGTCGAAACCCGTCCCGAAGACGGGCCGCCGCGACTGGCCGCGCTGCGTGCCGAGCTGGCGCGTCGTGAGCTTGACGGTTTCATCGTGCCGCGCACCGATGCCCATCAGGGCGAATATGTGACCGCGAAGGACGCGCGGCTTTTGTGGCTGACCGGCTTTTCGGGCAGCGCGGGCTATGGGATCGTGACGGCGGCGCAGGCCGGGGTCTTTGTCGACGGCCGCTACCGCGTGCAGGTCAAGGGCGAGGTCGATCTCGCGCATTTCACGCCGGTGAACTGGCCCGAGACCTCGCTCGCAGATTGGCTGCGTCAGGCTTTGCCCGAGGGCGGGCGCGTGGCCTATGACCCTTGGCTGCAAAGCCGCAAGGAAATCCGCGATACCGAAGCCGCGCTCGCGGGGGCGAATATCGCGCTGGTGCCGAGCGAGAACCTTGTCGATCAGATCCGGACCGATCAGGCCGCAGCGGTCTCGGGGCCGGTCCGGCTGCATGACGAGGCGATTGCGGGCCGCACGGCAGCCGAGAAACGCGTCGCTTTGGCGGCAGAGCTGAAGGCGCGCGGGCAGGCCTCTACCGTGCTGACGCTGGCCGATTCCATCGCCTGGCTCTTGAACATCCGCGGCGAGGATCTACCGAAAAACCCCGTGGTTCAGGGCTTTGCCGTGGTCGATGACAAGGGTCAGGTCCAGCTTTTCTCTGAGCCCGCGAAATTCGGCCCCGAGGTCCGCGCGAAGCTGGGCAATGATGTGGTGATCCTGCCGGTCGAGGGCCTGCCCGCCGCCTTGGGCGAGTTGAACGGCCCGGTGCGGCTTGATCCCGCCTCGGCCCCCGATGAGGTCTTTCGTCTGGTCGAAGCGCGCGCCGATGTCGTCGAGGCCGCCGATCCGGTGGTGCTGCCGAAAGCGATCAAGACCGCCTCGGAGATCGAGGGGATGCGTCAGGCCCATCTGCGCGATGCCGTCGCCATGGTCGAGATGCTGGCCTGGCTCGATGCCCAACCGGTCGATGGCTCGCTCGATGAAATCGCGGTGGTCAAGAAGCTGGAAAGCCTGCGCCGGGCGCAGGGCGCGCATGATGTCAGCTTCGACACGATCAGCTCGACCGGGCCGAATGCGGCGATCAACCATTACCATGTGAACGAACAGACCAATCTGCCGATCCGCGACGGCGAGCTGTTGCTGCTCGATTCGGGCGGGCAATACCGCGACGGCACGACCGATATCACCCGCACCATTCCGATGGGCCAGATCACCGCGCGCCACCGCCTGCCCTATACGCTGGTCCTGCAAGGCATGGTCAATCTGTCGCGGCTGAAATTCCCCAAAGGCCGCGCCGGGCGCGATCTCGACCCGGTGGCGCGCGCGCCCTTGTGGACGGCGGGGCTCGATTTCGACCACGGCACCGGCCACGGCGTCGGCGCAGCGCTTTGCGTCCATGAGGGGCCGGTGCGGATTTCGCGCGTGTCGGAAATTCCGCTGCAACCGGGCATGATCCTCTCGAACGAGCCCGGCTATTACCGCGAGGGCGATTTCGGCATTCGCATCGAGAACCTGATCGTCGTGACCCCATCCGACAGCCCGGATGGCCGCGAGATGCTGGGTTTCGAGACGCTGACCTGGGTTCCGATCGACACCCGCCCGCTTGATCTGACGCTGATGTCGAAAGCTGAAATCGACTGGCTCAACGCCTATCACGCCGAGGTGCGCGCGAAAGTCGCGCCGCTGGTCACCGGCGCCGCGCATGACTGGCTGATCCGCGCGACCGAGGCTTTGGGGTAAGCCGCGTCTCCGCGATCTCGCCGCGCTGGCAGCGGGATCGCGGGCTCTGACCCGGGGCGGAAGGCGGCGCCTGCCCCGCGACCCGGTTTGACAAGGGTTTGACAAAGGGATGAAGTTTTTGCTTTTTTCGGGGCGGCACCTGTCAGGTGATCGGCGCGATTGGCAAAAGACCCGCCCGACCGTCCTATGGTTGTTACAATCGCAGTCCATCCGAACGGCCTGACCTCGCGGCCTGCCGATCTGCGAAAGCCCGCCCGATCTGGCCCCTCCGCCGCGCGGGATGGCTCAGCGGTGGGCCAGCGGCGGGCCCATCACCACCCGCCCCGGCGGAGAGACGGAGACAAAAATGCGCTATGCGGTTTACCACCTTCCCGAAGACCCGCTTGGAGATTGGGGCAGCGCTTGGCTCGGTTGGGACATCCGCACAGGCCAAACGCGGACCCAGCCCGAGGTCACGGGCCTGCCAAAGCCCCTCGCCGCGCTGACGGAGATCCCGCGCCGCTACGGCTTTCACGCCACGCTGAAGGCGCCGATGGTGCTGGCCGAGGGCGCCAAGCCGGATGAGTTGGCCGCCGCGTTGCGCACCGTTGCCGCGCGCCATCGTCCCCTTGCCCTGACGATGCAGCTCGTCACCGATTGGGGCTTTCTCTGCCTGCGCCCGCAGCATCAGCCCTCTGCCCTGCATGCGCTCGAGGCCGATCTGGTGCAAGAGCTCGACCGCTTCCGCGCCGCGCTGAGCGCCGAGGATCGCGCCCGCCGCCAGCCAGAGCGTCTGAGCGATGCGGCGCGCAACCATCTCGACCGCTGGGGCTATCCCCATGTGCTCGAACTTTTCCACTATCACCTCACCCTCTCGGGCCCGATTACCGAGGAAGAGGGTGACGCGCTGAAGGCCCGGTTGTCGGGCCCGCTCGGCGCGCTGATCGAAGCACCGATGCCGGTCTCGAAACTCGCGCTGGTGATCGAGCGCCCGGATCGCCAGTTCGAGCTGGTCGAAGAGGTCGCGCTCGGCTGACCTAGGCTTTGCCCGATAAAGTGGCAGATGCCACGTCATCGGGCAGATCCTGCGGGCAACGGGCCGGGCGCGCGGCACGGGCGGACGCTGGACCTTGCCTTGCGCCCCCACGGCCCCCATCCCGATCAGAAGCAATGGCGGAGAGCGGCAATGATGGTCAGGGATGCGAGCCCCGAGGATGTGGCGGCAATCGCCGAGATCTATAATGACGCGGTGCGCACCACGACCGCGATCTGGAACGACAGCACCGTCGATGCCGCGAACCGTCTGGCCTGGATGCAGGATCGCACCCGTCTGGGCTATCCGGTTCTGGTCGCGACCGGGGCCTCGGGCGAGGTGCTGGGCTATGCCTCTTTCGGCGATTGGCGCGCCTTTGACGGCTATCGCCACACCGTCGAGCATTCGGTCTATGTCGCGCGCGATGCGCGCGGTCAGGGGATCGGCAAGGCGCTGATGGTGGCGCTGATCGAGCGCGCGCGCACGATTGGCAAACATGCCATGGTCGCGGCGATCGAGGCGGGCAATCAGGGCTCGATCGAGCTCCACCGCAAGCTTGGTTTTCGCGACGCGGGCGTGCTGACCGAGGTCGGGATGAAATTCGGGCGCTGGCTCGATCTCGCGCTTTTGCAGCTCACGCTCGATGCGCGCTCGACGCCTGCGGGCTGATCAAAGCCATTTCTTCCAGCGAAAGAGCAGGAAGGTCGCGACCGAAGAGGCGACCATCAGCGCGAGCGCGGTTTCATAGCCCCAGGGCGCGCTGAGTTCGGGCATATGGGCGAAGTTCATGCCGTAGACGCTGGCAATCAGGGTCGGCGGCATGAAGAGCGCAGCCACGACGGAGAGGATCTTCACGGTGGTGTTCTGGCGCAGGTTGATCATGCCCATGGTCGCATCGACGACCAGCGTCACCCGCGCATCGAGAAAATCGGAATGGACCTGCAACGCGTGAATATCGCGCTGGATCGCCGCGAGATTGGGACGCAGCTTCGCGGCCTCGCTGCGCCGCTCGATCACCGGCAGATGAAAGGTCAGCATCCGCTCGAGCGTCATCAGGCAGAGCCGGACCCGGCTGACCAATTCGGCATTGCGCCCAACCGTGACCAATGCGCCGCGCAGTTCTTGATCCGATGAGTTTTCCGCCTTGCCCAGAATCTCGCCCGAGGTCTGTTCTAGCACCCTCCCCACACCTTCAAGCAGATCGGCCATCCGCGCGACGATCTCTTCGTTCAACCCGACAAAGATCCGCTCGGCCGAGCCGACGCCGCAAGAGCTTTGATCGGCGCGGGTCGGATAGGTCGCGAAAGAGCGCGGCTCGTGATGGCGCACCGTGACCAGACGCGTCGCCGAGAGAATGAAGGTGACCGGACCCAGAATGGAATGGCCGCGCAGGTCCTGCCCCGGCACCATCGCGGTCATATAGGCGGTCTCGCCCTCGAGATAGAGCCGGTTCGAGATCTCGATCTCTTCCATATCCTCGAGCGTCGGCACCTCGACGCCAAGCCGCGCCATCGCCGCGATCTCGTCGGGATCGGGGATGAAAAGGTCGATCCAGACGGCAGCGGCCAGATCGGTTTCGGGCGGCAACAGCGCAAGGCCCTTTTCGGCGGGAACATAGGCTTTCAGCATCGGCATCCTCCGGCTTGCGCATCGCCCCTCCTGCGTAACCTGCCTGCCCGGAGGGTCAAGCGCGCTTTCCCCTGACCGCGCGCCGTGTTGTCACGCGCATTTCACACTTTTTGCGCAAGATGTGGGCAGTTCACCGTCCCGCCACCGAAGGTCGTTATGCGGCAGCTTCCTCCCCTGCGCCTGACCGGCGCGACGATCCTGCGCGACGGCGAGCTCAGACAGCGCTCGGTGGCGATCGAGCGGGGGCGCATCAGCAAAGGCCCCCTGCCCGCGGTCGAGCTTGACGGCTATCTGATCCTGCCCGGGATCATTGATCTGATGGGAGAAATTCCGGCCATGACCGCGCCCTCGACGCCGACGACGCTGCTGCGCGCGCAGCAGGTTGCGGCGGCTCAGGCCGGGATCACGACGGGCTGGATCGCGCTGCCCTGGTCGTGGAACCTCGGACCCGACGGTGCGGCGCGCACGGCGGCCCTGCTGATCGCGATGAACCATCCCAGTGGCCCGGTCGATCTGCGCCCGGCCTTGCGGGTCGAGGTCTCGCGCACAAGTGACGGCGCGCGGCTGATTGATCTGATCGGCCAGCATCGCCCCAAGCTCATCTATTTCGAGAACCGCCGCGAGGCGCTGGTCGATCTGCGCCTGAAAAACCCGACCGGATTTGAGGAGGCCGCCCGCCAGTTCGGCCTGAGCGCGGCAGGCCTCAGCGCGGCGCTTGATGCGGTCCAAAGCCATCTGCGCGAGATCCCGCGTCATCTCTGCCGGGTCGCCGAGGCGATGGATGCGATCGGCGGCAGCTATGGCAGTCTGGACGACGCCGGCGGCGATGTCCGCGAGACCTATTCGATGATCGGCGCGCGGCTCGCCACCTGCCCGCTCTCCTATTCCGCCGCCGCAGTGGCGCGCGCGATGGACAATCCCGTCCTGCTGGCGCCGCGCAGTGACGCGCTGGCCAATGATCTTATCCGCTCGGGCATGGTCTCGGGATTGGTCTCGCGCGGGGAAGGCGCAGAGATCGCCCAACGCGCGCTGGCGCTTTCCGGCGCGGATCTGGCGGGACTGCCGAAGATCTGGCCGCTGGTCTCGTCGCGGCCCGCTGAAATCTGTGGGCTCGCCGATCGCGGCACGCTCGATCATGGGCGGCGCGCCGATCTGGTCATCATCCGCCGCGACAGCCGTCAGGTCGAGGCGACGATCTGCGCGGGCCGGTTGGCCTATGCCGAGGGCGAGGCGAAAGCGCGCTTCGATGCCATTCTGGGCGGCCCCGATCAACGGGCGACCGCCGCCGAGTGAGGCGATTGGAAACGTTAACCAATTTGTGTTTCCTGGGGAACTTCTCAGCCCATGGCGCATTGATTAGATGTGTCGTGTAACGAGTAACCAGTGCCCAGTAACGAGTAGCAAAGGCTAAGGATGCGCCCGGGAGCATCCTCCCTTTTTGTCTGGTATTCATCAGTTCGGATCTGAAAAGATCCTCATGTGGCCTTCTTCACAATCTGCCCCAAACCGCTCGCATCGCAGTCTTGCCATGCGCTGATGAAGTATGCGCGAATTTGACCGGGGAGTGGATCAGCGATCGCGGCCCGCCAAACCGCACCCGCTTTCGCCGCGCCTGACTGTAGACCTGCGCCTAGACCAGCCGGTCGCGCGTGGTGTCCCTGCCGTTGTCATGGCGGCGCGCGAAATCGCCGAGCTTTTCATCGGCCTCCGAGCGGCTCCAGCCATATTTTTCCTGCAACAGCGCCGAAAGCCTGTCGCGTTGGCCCGCGACCTCGGCCATTTCCGCCGCGCTCAGGGCGCCCCATTTTTCCATGAGCACCAGTTTCACGCGATCCCATTCGCGCTCGATCACATCCCAGTCCATCGCCTTCCCTCCGGCCAGACAGCGGCCTATGGGCGAACCGCGCGGCATCGCGCACGGTTCCCCGAGCAGCGGTCAGTTCACGCGATTGGGTGCGGCGCGCCCTTCGGCAAAGGCGATCAGATTGTCGAGCGCCATCATGCCCATACTCGTGCGCACCTCCTCGGCGGCGGTGCCCAGATGGGGCAGCAACACCGCATTTTCAAAGGCCCGCAGCGCCTCGGGCACAATCGGCTCGCGCTCGAAGACATCGAGCCCGACACCGGCGATCTTGCGCTCTGCAAGCGCGGCGATCAGCGCGGCCTCTTCGACGACATCGCCGCGCGCGATATTGATGAGATAGCCCTGCGGCCCCAGTCGCGCCATTTCGGCGGCCCCGATCAAATGGCGCGTCTCGGCCCCGCCCGGCACTGCGACAACCGCGAAATCGGCCTGAGCGAGCATGTCATGGAGATCGTCGATCTGCTCGGCGGGAAAGCCCAAGGCCGAGACCGGCGAGCGGTTGAAGAAGATCACCCGCATGCCAAAGCCGAAATGGCAGCGCTGCGCGATCGCCTTGCCGATGCGCCCCATGCCGATGATGCCGACGGTCTTGCCGCTGACATGAGTGCCCAGAAGCTGGGTCGGCTGCCAGCCGGTCCATGCGCCTGCGCGCAACAGCCGTTCGCCCTCGCCCGCGCGGCGCGCCACCATCAGGATCAGCGTCAGTGCAATATCAGCGGTCGAATCGGTAACCGCGCCCGGCGTGTTCGAGACCGGCACCCCCGCCGCTGCTGCCGCCTTGACGTCGATATGGTTGTAACCCGCCCCGAAATTCGCCACGAACTGGCAGCGGATCGGGCCCTCGAAGGCCTCGGCGGTAAAGCGGTCGCCAAGCGTCGGCAGGATCAGATCGTAATCGGCCAGCGCCTGCCGGGCCTCTTGCGGCGTCAGACCGGCGGTCACATCCTGAAAATCGCAGTCAAAGCGCGCAGCCAGCGCCTTTTCGGCCGCAGGCGTCATGCGGCGGGTCACCAGAAGCTTCATCAATACATCCTTCCACCAACGGGAACGTCCTTGTCCGGCACCAGAAGCACGACCTCGCCATCGGGATCGGGCAGGCCCAGCACCAGAACCTCGGACATGAATTTGCCAATCTGGCGCGGCGGGAAGTTGACCACGCCCATGACCTGTTTGCCGATCAAAGTTTCGGGATCATAATGCGCGGTGATCTGTGCGGACGAGCGGCGCTCGCCGATCTCGGGGCCGAAGTCGATCCAGAGCTTGATCGCCGGGCGGCGCGCTTCGGGATAGGGCTCGGCGCGGGTGATGCGGCCGACGCGGATGTCGACGGCGGCGAAATCATCATAGGCGATCTGGCGCCCGGGCGCGGTCTCGCTCATTTGCCAAGCTCCCGCCCGCGTGCGGTCGCCGCCGCCACCGTGCGCTTCATCAGGGGCTCAAGCCCGGTTTCGGGGTCCATGAGCTGCGAGAGTCCCGCCGCCGTCGTGCCATTCGGAGAGGTCACGCGCTGGCGCAGGACCGAGGGGTGCTCGTCGCTCGCAAGCGCAAGCGCGCCCGCGCCCGCAACCGTCGCCTTCGCGAGCTCCAGCGCCATCTCGCGCGGCAGGCCCTCGGCCTCGCCCGCCGCCGCCATCGCCTCCATGAGATAGAAGACATAGGCCGGGCCCGAGCCCGAAAGGCCGGTCACCGCATCCATCTGATCCTCGCCCGCAAGCCGCACCACCGCGCCCACCGCCGCCATCAGCGCCTCCGCGAGATCGAGATCGGCGGCGCTCGCGCGGGCATTGCCGACGATCGCGGTCATGCCCTTGCGGATCGCGGCGGGCGTGTTCGGCAGGGTGCGCACGACCGGCGCCTGCGGAAAAGCCGCCTCATAAGCGGCGATGGTCGTGCCCGCCGCGCAGGTCAGGACCAGCGTATCCGCGCCCACCCGCGCCTGAAGCGTCGGCAAGACCTCGGCCATCATCTGGGGCTTGACGGCGATCATCAGCACGGCGGGATTTTTGGGCAGATCCGCGTTCACGGCAATGCCAAGACCGGCGAGATCGGCGCGCGGGTTGGGATCGATCACCCCCACCTTACGCGGGTCGAGACCACCGTCGAGCCAGCCGTCCAGAAGCGCCCCGCCCATATTCCCACAGCCAACGAGCACAAGCCCGCGTTCATTCAGCTTTGCCAGTTCCATCTGTCCCCCCAATCGACGCGCTTCCCCCGCGCAACTGGCCCGGCCCTGAGACCGGGCATCCTGATGCGCGCTCAGGCCAAGCGCTCAGGCCGCATCCTCAGGCCCGTCCGTAGGCCTCGGCCATCGCGATGTCCAGAGCCTGAGCCGGCTCGGCATCGCCCCAGCAGGTGAGCTGGAACGAGGGGTAATAGCGCTCGGAATTCTCGATCGCGCTGCGGATCATGCGGTCGATCTGCTCTGGCGTTGCCAGCGATTCGCCCGAGAGCACCAGCCCGTAGCGCCAGACCATCAGCCGCTGCTCGGGCCAGAAGGCGAAGGAGCCGTCCCAGACCTGATCATTGGCGAGGTTCATCAGCTCATAGAGCTTGGGCAGGCGTTTGCGGGGCGGGTCCATGTCGAAGGTGCAGATCAGACGCAGCACCTCCTCACGGGCCGACCAGGCGAGGGTCAGCGAATAGCTGCGCCACTGGCCCTCGACCGACATCGCGATCTGGTCCTCGGCAACGCGGTCGAAATCCCAATCATGATGGGTCGCGACGGTCTCGACGATGTCGATCGGATCGATCTCATCGCTATGGATATACTGCTCGAGCTGCGCCATGCCTGCCCCTTTGCTGTCGATGGCGGGGAAGATCCCCCAACCATTGGTAGCTTCAACTACACCCGGCGTTTTGATGCCGTCGTGCTACTAAATATCGTGTTCTTGAAGTTCCGGACTGTAAAGCGAAATTTCCATGACAGGCAGATAGCTGCGGGCGCAATCCACAGCTTTGTCGATTCCATCCACAGGCCTTCAACAGTTCGCTTGAAGTTTTCCCCGCCCCCCTGTTCAAGAAATCGCAAATGGAGGGGCGAAAATGCGCGATCACGGCGGAGATATCGATAAAGCCGCGAAAAGATTCGGGGGGGCGGACTGGATCGACCTCTCGACGGGAATCAATCGCAGGCCCTGGCCGGTCGCAGGGATCTCGGATCATGCCTTGCAGGCCCTGCCGACAGCGGCCGCTTTCACCCGGCTGCAAGAGGTCGCGGCGGGCTGGTTCGGCTGCGATCCGGCGCTAGTCGTGCCTTTGTCGGGCGCCTCGGCGGGCATTCAGTTGCTGCCGCGCCTGCTGCCGCGCGGGCGCGCGGCGGTGCTCTCGCCGACCTATAACGAGCATGCAGCCAGCCTGCGCGCGGCGGGCTGGCAGGTCGATGCGCCGACCACGGTCGCGGCCTTGCACGGCGCCGATCTGGCGGTGATCGTCAATCCGAACAATCCCGATGGCCGCGTCTGGTGGCCTGCCGAGATTGCCGAGCTGTCGCGCTATGTCGGCCATCTCATCGTTGACGAAAGCTTCGCCGATCCCCGCCCCGATCTCTCAATCGCCGATGCGCCGCCCGCCAATGTGACGGTGCTGCGCTCTTTCGGGAAGTTCTGGGGTCTGGCCGGGCTGCGTCTGGGCTTTGTCGTCGGACATGAGGGCCTGACGCGCCGCTTGCGCGACCGGGCCGGGCCTTGGGCGGTCAGCGGCCCCGCGCTGGAAATCGGCGCGGCGGCGATGGCAGATCGGGGCTGGGCCGAGGATACGGTGGTCTGGCTGGCCGAGGCCGCGACCCATCTCGACCAGATCATGACGCAAGCGGGCTGCGGCTTTGTCGGCGGCACGCATCTTTTCCGGCTTTACGATCTGGAGGATGCCAGCGCGATGCAAGAGCGGCTCGCGCGTAGCGGCATCTGGAGCCGCATCTTCCCGTGGAACCCGCGCTGGCTGCGTCTGGGTCTGCCTGGCAGCCGCGAGGAATTCGCGCGGCTGCAAGACGCTTTGAAGGCTTAGAGCACCTTGTTCACATGACCCATCTTGCGGCCGGGGCGTGCCTCGCCCTTGCCGTAAAGATGGATCTGGGTGCGCGGCTGTTTCAGCAAGGCCGGGATCTGCTCGACATCATCGCCGATCAGGTTCTGCATCTCGACATCGGCATAGCGGCTGCCATCGCCAAGCGGCAGACCGGCCACGGCGCGGATATGCTGCTCGAACTGATCGACCGCGCAACCCCCCTGCGTCCAATGGCCCGAGTTATGGACGCGCGGCGCGACCTCGTTCACGATCAGCCCCGAGGCGGTCACGAACAGCTCGACCCCCATGACGCCGACGTAATCAAGCGCATTGACGATGCGCGCGGCAATCAGCACCGCATCGGTCAGAACGCCATTCGGCTGGCCGCTCGGCACGGTCGTGGTGCGCAAGATGCCCTCGCGGTGGACATTGAGCCCGGGATCAAAGGCCGAGACCTGCCCGTCCTGACCGCGCGCGACGATGACGCTGATCTCGGCCGAGAAATCGACGAAACCTTCCAGCACCGAAGGCGCACCGGTCCAGTCGCGTTGACCGGGTTCGGTGATGCGGATCTGGCCCTTGCCGTCATAGCCCATGCGGCGGGTCTTGAGGATCGAAGGGGCGCCAACGGCGGCAATCGCAGCCTCCATCCCTTCAGCACTCTCCACCGCCACATAAGGCGCGGTCTTGAGCCCGATCGAGCTCAGGAAATCCTTTTCCGTCAGCCGGTCCTGCGACACTGCCAACGTCTTGCGGTTCGGGCGAATGGGCCGCAGGCTTTCAATGAGATCGAGTGCCGAGGTCGGCACATTCTCAAACTCATAGGTCACGACATCGACGGATTGGGCGAAGGCGCGCAGAGCGGCCTCGTCCTCATAGGGCGCGTTGGTGACCTGATAGGCGACATCGCCCGCAGGCGCGGCACCCGGCTCATAGATATGGCTGCGATAGCCCAGACGGCTTGCGGCAACCGACAACATCCGGCCCAATTGGCCGCCGCCGAGAATGCCGATGGTCGCGCCGGGTTTCAGGATCTCAGTCATCGGAGGGCTCCTCGGGGATCGAGGCGGACAAAGCCGCGCGCCAGGCGTCCAGCCGCTCGGCCAAAGCCGCATCGGTGATCGCGAGAATGCCCGCTGCCATCAGCCCGGCATTGGCGGCACCCGCCGCCCCGATGGCCATAGTCGCGACCGGATAGCCCTTGGGCATCTGAACGATCGAATAAAGCGAATCGACGCCCGAAAGCGCCTTGGTCTGGACCGGCACGCCGATCACCGGCACCCGCGTTTTCGAGGCCATCATGCCGGGCAGATGCGCCGCCCCGCCCGCGCCCGCGATGATCACTTTGAGCCCGCGCGACACCGCGCTCTTGCCGTAATCCCAGAGCCGGTCGGGCGTGCGATGCGCGCTGACGATCTTCGTCTCATAGCTGACCCCGAGCTCATCGAGAATCTTTGCAGCCTCGCGCATGGTCTGCCAATCGGACTGGCTGCCCATGATGATTCCGACCGGTTTGTCCATCGCTTGCCCTCATTCGATCCGTGCCCCGGCCTTAACGCGCGGGAACGGTGCACGCAATCATGCGATGATATCGGGCGTCAGATCGTCCTCGATCCGCGAGATCCGGTCCTTGAGCGCCAGCTTTTGCTTCTTGAGCCGCTGGAGCGTCAGCGAGGAGGTCAGCGTCTGGCTGGTCAGCGCGATGATCGCCTCGTCGAGATCGCGGTGCTCGCGCTTGAGCACCGCAAGTCGTGCGCGGTGGATCTCTTCCGGAGACATTTCGTGCTGGGACGTCATCATCTGGCCTCGAACTGCTTATGGCTGTTTATAGACTGCCCGTTTCGGCCGGTTAACTGCAAGGCCGCATCTTGTTCGGCGCCGTCTGCGCTCACATATTGGCAGGGTCGGATTGCCAATCAGGGGTCCGGCCGACAGTCGCTTTGCTGCAAAGGACTAGAGCAGATGACGAAGATTTCACTGGCCACCCATCCGTTCCTTCTGGGCTTCGACCAATTGGAACGTCTGGCCGAACGCGCTGCCAAGGGCGCGGAAGGCTATCCGCCCTATAATATCGAACATGTTGGGGCGAATGGCTTTCGGATCACTCTCGCGGTTGCCGGTTTCTCGGAAGAGGATCTGTCGATCACCCTTGAGGAACGCCAGCTCGTGATTCGCGGCCGTCAGGCCGAGGTCGATGAGAGCCGGGTGTTCCTGCATCGCGGCATCGCGTCGCGCGCCTTCCAGCGCAGTTTCGTGCTGGCCGACGGGGTCGAGGTGATTGCGGCGGGGCTCGAAAACGGCCTGTTGAACATCGACCTCAGACGCTCTGTTCCCGACAGCATTGTCCAGACCATCCCGATCAGCCGCAAAGAAAGGGGATCGCAATGAATACGAAGTTCGACTTCAGCCAGGAAACGGACAACACCGTCTATATCCGCCGCGTCGCGGTTGCGACTTTGCCGCAGGATGTGCGCGATCAGGTCGAAGGCGTCGAGGCGCTTTATGCCGTTCATGGTGCCGATGGCGAACGGATCGCTTTGGTGAAAGATCGCGGGCTCGCCTTCATGCTGGCGCGTGAAAACGAAATGAGCCCGGTCAGCGTTCACTAAGCAATGCTGCGCGCGTCGCTGACGAAACCGAGCCTTGCCAGCGCGTCTCAGTTGCGCGCTGGCATAACTCTGTCGCAACCGGCAGCGCCAAACTTGTCGCCAAAACCCGCCGGATTGGCTCCGGCCTTCGCAAGATAGGGCAGGACGATCTGGCTGCGGATGGCCTTGGCCGTGCTGCGGCGCTTCCAGTATTTTCGCTTTCCGCACAGCAGACCAAAGACACTGCGGCGCGCGGCCTCGACGCGGCGCAGCTTCTGGCGCCAGTTGTGGCGATGCGGCGGCGGCATGAGGTCGGCAATGCGCCCGGCGTGGAAATGCCAGATCTCGCCGAAAGCCACATTCCACATCCAAGGCTTCACATTCACCACATAATGCAGAACCGAGATCCGGCTCGGCAGCTCCTCGACGCATTTATAGGTCGGGAGATTGGCATAGATGTTGTATTGCGCGGGCAAGAGCACGATCCGGTCGCGGCAGACGATATTGATCGCGGATTGATCCTCGCAATACCAAGCGGCCTTGGGGTCGGACAGGATTTCGAGGCAGCGGCAGCTTAGCTTTTCCGCGCGCCAGACCGGCAGATTCATCACCAAAAGGCCCGAGTTCACATATTCGCCAAGCCGAGTCCCGGTCGCGGCCAGTTCTCGCGGGGCGGGCGAAGGATCGGCCACGGCGGCAATCGGGCAATCGCCGAGCTCGACCTGCATCAGCGCGGACAGGTCATCGACCACGATCATATCGCTGTCCATATAGACGAGACGATCGTCCTCGGGCAGCAGCTCGGGGATGAGCAGGCGCATATAGGCAGCGCGGTTCAAATGAGCGCGGCGCACCGTCAGATGGGCAAAGCGCGAGGCCTCGATGGAAATCCGGTCGATGCGCAGGGACAGCCGGGTCGCGAGCTCGGCCAGTTTGCGACAATTGTCTTCGGCAATCCCCATATCCAGCACGGTGAAGCGCACGCGGGGATTGTGAAAGGCGGTCGAGGCGATCAGCGCCATGACCCCGGCCATGTAATTGTTATCCGATCCGGTGACGATATGAAGCATGTCCATGGCCTCGGAAGATGTCATTCGCTTTTGCCCTGCCACGCCTGTTCGAGCCAGTCGATCTTGCCGATCCGACGATACCATTTACCACCTTTGCCCGAAAACACGTCATCCATCTTGGGACTGCCGGCAAAGACAACGATGCGCGCGGTCTCGGGCAGGCTCGGGTCGCTGACATAGCTCAGCAGATGGCGCGGCACGCAATCGTTCTTGAAACTGACGCACCAGCCTTTGGGCCAGTAGGACAGCTGACCCTTGCGGTCGAGCTCGGCGCTGACGAATTGTTGTTCATGCTCATATTGCGCCGCGATCTCGCCCGGCGCGGCCAGATAGCCCTGCAAGATGCTGCCAAAGCCGCCGACGGTGAAGCGAAAGACCGAGGTATTCGCGACCATATGCAAAAAGCGGTCCCGCGTCGGGCGCAGCTTGCGCAGGGGTTTCGGGCGGAACAGATCATCGTCGCGAATGCCGATGAAGGTGCCGGGCAGCTCGAAGAAGGGCGAAAGATCGCGCACGACAACCAGATCGAGATCCAGAAACAGCGCCATCCCCTGAAGCCCGAAGAGATCGGGCTGAAACAGCGCCAGCTTGCGCCAACGGGTATCGCCATTGCCGGGCGGAAGGCCCAGCTCGGGCAGAGGAAAGGCCTCGATCCCCGGCTCAAACCCGACCGCGTCATCGGTGAAACAGATAAAGCGATGGGGTCGGGCAAGGTTGCGGCGGACCTGCCGGGCCAGCCGGTTCACATCGTCGGCACTGTAAAGCGTGCCCCATTTCATCGTCAGGATGAGGACGGGCTCGGACATCTGGGCTCCTCAAGGCGCATGTGGAGGCCATATCAGCATGGACCGCGCTCTTCAACGAGGGGCGCGGTCAGCAAGCGGTGAGCAGCTTAGTCGGCGGTCGCGACTTCTTCGACCGCGGCATCGGGATCGGGCAGACCGGCTTCGTGATGCTCGGCCAGATATTTCTCGGCATCGAGCGCGGCCATACAGCCCATGCCCGCGCTGGTCACGGCCTGACGATAGACGTGATCGGTCAGATCGCCCGCGGCAAAGACGCCCGGGATCGAGGTGCGGGTCGAGCCCGGCTCGACCTTCACATAGCCGCCGTTGTGCAGCTCAAGCTGGCCCACGACCAGCTCGCTCGCAGGCGCATGGCCAATCGCGATGAAGACGCCATCGACCGCGAGATCGCGCTCGGCGCCGGTTTTCACGTCGCGCAGCTTCAGCCCGGTCACGCCAAGCGGCGCGCTGGTGCCTTCGACCTCGGCGATCTCGTGATCCCAGAGCACCTCGACCTTCGGGTTCTTGAACAGGCGGTCCTGCAGGATCTTTTCCGAGCGCAGGCTGTTGCGGCGATGAACCAGCGTCACCTTGCTGGCGAAATTCGTCAGGTAAAGCGCCTCTTCCACCGCCGTATTGCCGCCACCGATCACGGCAATCGGCTTGTTGCGGTAGAAAAAGCCGTCGCAGGTCGCGCAAGCCGACACGCCAAAGCCCTTGAATTTCTCTTCCGAGGGCAGCCCAAGCCAGCGCGCCTGCGCGCCGGTCGCCAGAATGACCGCATCGGCGGTGATTTTCGCGCCGCTGTCGAGATGGGCGACAAAAGGCCGCACCTGCAGATCAAGACGGTTGACGGTGTCCATATGGATCCGCGTGCCCATCGCGCGCGCATGCGCTTCCATGTTCACCATGAGGTCGGGGCCTTGAATCTCGGTGTGGCCGGGCCAGTTCTCGACTTCGGTGGTGATGGTCAGCTGACCGCCCGGCTGCATGCCCTGAATAAGCACAGGCTCGAGCATGGCCCTTGAAGCATAGACGGCAGCCGTGTAACCGGCGGGACCCGAGCCGATGATGAGCAGACGGGTATGCGCGGGCAGTTCAGTATCGGACATGGCGCAGGGCCTTTCGCTTGAATTCCGTGGTCAGAGGTTTAGGTAAACATCGCCGCGACCGGTTGCAATGTGTCGCCCTTCGTGGGGCGTCGCCGCGTAACGTCAGAAAGAATATTGCGATTCCGGTTCTGCCACGGTAGTTTCCGGCAAGAAACGTAGCCCTGATGGGCAAGAGGGATTTATGAGCGCTGCCAGACTTGACGATATCGACCGCAAGATTCTGGCAGAGTTACAGGCCGATGGTCGGATGACCAACGTCGAACTCGCTCGGCGCGTCGGCATCTCGGCCCCGCCCTGCCTGCGCCGCGTCCGCGCGCTCGAGGAAACCGGCTATATCCGTGGCTATCACGCCGATATCGACCCGCGCGAGCTGGGCTTCGAGGTGCAGGTCTTTGCCATGGTGCGCCTGCACAGCCAGTCGGAAAAAGACCTCTCGGCCTTCGAGGCTCAGGCACGCAGCTGGCCTTTGGTCCGCGAATGTCACATGCTCAACGGTGAGATCGATTTCATCCTGAAATGCGTCTCGCCCGATCTGCCGACCTTCCAGCGCTTTCTGACCGAGGGGCTGACCTCGGCCGAGAATGTCGCCAGCGTCAAGACGAGCCTCGTGATCCGCTGCGCCAAGGACGAGCCCGCGATCCCGTTTGAAGTCGTGGAAAGCCGCCTCGCCTGAGGTGAACCGGACGGGGCGCGCGACCAAAGCGCGCCCGCCCACCTGCCCTTCCGGCGCGTCCTCTTACAACACAATCGCCGAAATCAGCCGCCCGTAATCGGCGGCGCCCTCATGGGTGGCGCGGCGATAGGAAAAGAAGCGCTCGGGATCGGAATAGGTGCAATGATGCGTCCAAGCGGCGCTGACGCCCGCCTCGCGCAGCCGCATCAGGCCAAAGCCCGGCAGATCGAACATCGGCCTCCCGTTCAGCCCGCCCGAGAAAAAGCGGCCATAGCTTGGGTCTTCGGCGAGAAACTGATCCATGAACTCGTCGCCGACCTCATAGGCGCGCTGACTGATCGTCGGGCCGATGACGGCGCGGATATGGCGCGCGCCCAGATCCTCCATCGCGGCAACCGTCGCCTCGATCACGCCGCCAAGCGCGCCTTTCCAGCCCGCATGAGCCGCGCCGATCACCCCGGCCTTGGCATCGGCAAAGAGAATCGGCTGGCAATCGGCGCTGAGCACGCTCAGGACCACACCCGGCAGCGTCGTCACCATGCCATCGGCACGGGTCGCGGCCAGTTTTTCCAGATCGGTCTCGGCGGTGATCGTCATGACATCGGCGGAATGGACCTGATGGACCGAGGCCAGCCGCTCGATACCGGCCCCCATCGCCTCGGCCACACGCGTGCGGTTGATCGCCACGATCTCTGCCTGATCGCTCGACCCGCGCCCGCAGTTCAGCCCGGAAAACAGCCCCGAGCTTGCGCCCCCCTTGCGGGTGAAGAAGCCGTGCCGCACGGGGGCGAGCAGTTCGGCGGTCAGGATTTCAAGCGTGGTTTGCATGATTGTCCTACGGTTGGAAGCCCGGAGGCGGGGGAGCGTCGGGCGCCCAAAGCGCCATCACTTTGAAGAGGTGCCCCATTTCCGCCGCATCGGTCAAGCGATGAAGCGCGGCCCGCGCGCCGGCGTCGCCAGCGGCCTCCAGACGCGCCGCGCGCGCTGCGATGCCAAGGCTGAGCAGCCAATCGCCCTGCGGCTGCATCCGCGAGGCGCGCGCGCCTGCGGTCTCGGCGGCCCGCGCGATCGGCTCGAAATCGACATGGGCGGTCAGATCGGCCTCGCCGGGATGGGCGAGCGGGTCCTCGGGCTGATGGCGGCGCAGCGCCTGAAAGCTGTCGCCCCGGCCCCGCCAATTGCCGTAATCGAGAAAGATCGCCGCCCCGCCCTGACGCGCAATCCGGCCCGCGATCTCGGCGGTGATGGGCGCGGCTGCGGGGCAAACCTCGCGCAGCTCGCCCAAGGGGGCAGGTTCGCCCGGCTGGGGGGCGGCAAGGCCAAGCGTGAGCGCGCCCTCGGGGTCCAGCGCAATGATCCGCTCGGCCCAGCCCGCCTCGACGCGCTGGAACTGGCGGATCGGCAAGGCGTCAAAGAACTCGTTGGCCACAAGAAACAGCGGCTGTTCAGGCAGATCGGCCGCCTGATCGAGATGGCGCACCGGACCCAGTTTTTCGCGCTGGACGGCGCGCAAATGCGGCGAGGCCTCGATCAGCGTGATCTCGGCCGCCGCAACCATGCCCGGCACATTGCGGATCGCGCGCAGAAGATCGGCCATCAGCGTGCCGCGCCCCGGGCCGATCTCGGCGAGGGTAAAGGGCGCGGGACTGCCCTGATCGAGCCAGGCCTGCGCCAAGGCCAGCCCGATCATCTCGCCAAACATCTGGCTGATCTCGGGCGCGGTGATGAAATCGCCGCCTGCCCCGAAGGGATCGCGGGTGGCGTAATAGCCATGCTCGGGGTGGAGCATGCAGAGCTGCATATATTCATCTAGCCGCATCGCGCCCGCAGTGCGCAGACGCGCGGCAATGAGGCGCGCGAGCGGGGTCATGCGCGGCGCCCTATGCGCTCACCGGCGGTCGCCGCAGCGCATAGAGGATAAAGCCCAGCCCGACGAGAATCATCGGCAAGGACAGCTCTTGGCCGCGCGAAATCCCCCAGACCGGACCGCCAAGGACATGACCCAGCGGATTGTCCGGCGTGATGAACCGTGCATCGGCCTGACGGAAGAACTCGACGATGAAACGGCTGATGCCATAGCCCGCAACGAAAATGCCGAAAGCGAGACCCGGACGCTTCAGCCCGCCCGCGCGCACCACCGCGAAAAGGATGATCGCCAGCATGACGCCTTCGAGCGCGGCCTCGTAAAGCTGGCTCGGATGGCGGGCGCACAGCCCGACCACGCCGGGGCAATTCTGCGCGGCCTCGCCGGGGAAGATCACGCCCCAGGGCAGATCGGTCGGACGCCCCCAAAGCTCGGCGTTGATGAAATTCGCGATCCGGCCCAGCCCGAGCCCGATCGGCGTCGCCACGCCCAAGGCATCGGCCAGCCGCAGCGTCGGGATATGGTGCTTGCGGCTATACCAGAGCGAGGCCAGCACCACGCCGAGAAAACCGCCATGGAAAGACATGCCGCCCTGATCGATGCGGATGATCTGACCGGGATTGGCGAGGTAGAAATCGAGATCGTAGAACAGCACGAAGCCCAGCCGACCGCCCAGCACCACGCCGACGATGACCCAGGTCAGCAGCTCCTCGACCTTGCCCGGCTCCATCGGCGGCGTGCCGCCCCAGAGCGCGGGGCGTTTCATCAGCCGCACGATGATCCACCAACCGATCAGCAGGCCCACAAGATAGGCCATCGCATACCAGCGCAGCGAGAAGGCCTGTCCGAAGAGATGCACGGTAAAGATCTCGGGCGAGATATCGGGAAAGGGGATCATGGGCGTCTCGTCTCACCTTCTGCTTGCGTCGGGCCGGGCAGAGGGACATTGAACCCGCCCTGCGTCAGCGCCATATAGATAGCAACACCGATCCGAAAGGCCACCTATGACCGCGCAAAACCGTATCTTCGACGATCTCAGCAAACTGATGACCAATGCGATGGGCGTGGCCCAAGGCGCAAAGGACGAAGCGCAAACCGCCTTCAACGGCTGGATTGACCGCTGGCTGGCTGATCGCGACTTTGTGACCCGCGAGGAATTCGAAGCGGTCCGCGAAATGGCGATCAAGGCCCGGACCGAGAATGCCGAGCTGCGCGCGCGTCTTGATGCGCTGGAAGCTCGGGCCAAGGTCTAAGGCTTCACCCGATCCTTGAGCTTGCCTGTCCGGTCGTAAAGCAGCACCTCGCCCGTATCGGTCACCACCACCACCCAATCGCGGGCGAAGGTGACCGCTTCGGGCCTCGCGCCCTCGGGCAAGGTGATCTGAGCGGGCAGGTCCGGCAAAGGCGCACCCGCGCCCAGCCGGAGCCACAAGATCGCCACAATCGCCAGCACGCCGATGCCCATGACCACGGCAAGCCCCGTGACAAGGGCGCGCAGGTAGCGCAGCATCGGCAGAGCCTGCTCTGCCCCATTTTCTTCGTTGAATTTTCCGGACATGCCCGACCTCATCATCACCCTGCCCGACGGCACGACCGACAGGCTTGATAAAGCCCTTACCGCTTTCGCGCCAGAGGAAGCCGCGCTCTCGCGCTCGCGCCTGGCCAAACTGATTGCAGATGGCGCGATTTCCGGCCCGCTCGGCCCGGTCCTCGACGGCAAGGCCAAGGCCACCGCTGGCGATTACACCATCTCACTTGGCGAGCCCGAGCCGATCGAGGCCCAGCCCGAGGCGATTGCCCTCAATATCGCCTATGAAGACGATGAGCTTATCGTGATCGACAAACCCGTCGGCATGGTCGTCCATCCCGCGCCGGGCAGCCCGTCGGGGACGCTTGTGAATGCGCTTTTGCACCATTGCGCGGGCAGTCTGTCCGGCATTGGCGGCGCCGCGCGTCCGGGGATCGTGCACCGGATCGATAAAGACACGTCCGGGCTTTTGGTCGTCGCCAAGACCGACCGCGCCCATCAGGGGCTCGCCAAGCAATTCGAGGACCACAGCGCGGCGCGGCGCTATCTTGCGGTGGCTTACGGCGTGATCGACGGCGCCGATGCCCGCCTCGCCGGGCTCAAGGGCACGAATTTCGAGCCAGGCGGCGTGCTCAAGATCACCTCGCTTCTCGGCCGTCACCCGACCGACCGCCAGCGTCAAGCCGTCAGTTTTGAGCACGGCCGCCATGCCGTGACCCGCGCCCGCATGATCGAAGCTTTCGGTACGCCGCCCTCGGCCATGCTGGTCGAATGCCGGTTGGAAACCGGGCGCACCCATCAGATCCGCGTCCATATGGCCTATGCCGGGCTGGGTCTGGTTGGCGATCCGACCTATGGCGGCAACCGCAAACTCTCGCCGAAATCGGTCAGCGAAGAGGCGGTGCGCGCGGTTGCAACCTTCCCGCGCCAGGCGCTTCACGCCGCCCATCTGGGCTTTTCACATCCGGTCACGGGAGCGTTATTATCGTTTAATAGCCAACTGCCTGACGACATGACAGAATTACTAGGACATTTGCGCGGCCGCCCGGGTTCAAGCACGATTTGACCGTTTCGGAACCCCGCCCGCCCGTGCGCGTTTCAGCTATAACCTCGCTTTCTGCGGGAACAGGGATTTGCTCATGGCAACTTACACGAACCTCCCGGCTCCGAGCCCCGAACAGGGGCTGAACCGCTACTTGCAGGAAATTCGCAAATTTCCGCTGCTCGAACCGGAAGAGGAATATATGCTGGCCAAGGCTTGGGTCGACCATCAGGACCCGGGTGCCGCGCAGCGGCTGGTGACCAGCCACCTCCGCCTCGCCGCCAAGATCGCGATGGGTTATCGCGGCTATGGCCTGCCGCAAGCCGAGGTGATTTCCGAAGCGAACGTCGGGCTGATGCAGGCGGTCAAGCGCTTTGACCCCGAGAAAGGCTTCCGACTCGCGACCTATGCGATGTGGTGGATCCGCGCCTCGATCCAGGAATATATCCTGCGCTCGTGGTCGCTGGTGAAAATGGGCACGACCTCGGCGCAGAAGAAACTGTTCTTCAACCTGCGCAAGGCCAAGGCCAAGCTCGGCGCGCTCGAGGAAGGCGATCTCCGGCCCGAAAACGTCGCCCAGATCGCCAAGGATCTGAACGTGACCGAGCAAGAGGTCATCGACATGAACCGCCGCCTCTCGGGCTCGGACGCTTCGCTGAATGCGACCGTCGGCTCGTCCGAGGGCGAATCGACGGCGCAATGGCAGGATTGGCTGGAGGACGAGACCGCCGATCAGGCTGGCAGCTTTGCCGAGGCCGATGAGCTCTCGACCCGCCGCTCGATGCTGCTTGAGGCGATGGATGTGCTCAACGACCGCGAAAAGGACATTCTGATGGAGCGCCGCCTGCGCGACGAGCCGATGACGCTTGAGGATCTCTCGAGCCGTTATGACGTCTCGCGGGAACGGATCCGCCAGATCGAGGTGCGCGCCTTCGAAAAGCTGCAGGACCGGATGCGGGTTCTGGCGCAGGAAAAAGGCATGACGATCCCGGCCTGAACCCCGCGAGATGGGCCGGATCGCGTGCATGACCGCCGACCCTCGGCCCTTGCCGTGGCGGCGGTTTGTGCTTTTCGCGCCGATGGGCGGCGATAATGCTCTTTTGCCGCCCTTCCCGGGCAGATCGCCCATTGCCTTTGGCGGTCTTCCCGGCCATTTCCCGGAGCCATGGTTGACCGCCCCGTTTCCGCGCATAAGGTCAGGACCATGGGACAGGGATCTGCGGCGCCACCATGACTGCGCTTAACCAGTATCAGCGGCTCGAAGCGGTCGGCACTTGGCGGGAGACGCCGAAATCGCAGCGCAGGGACGTGATCGTCTCTGTCGGCGATGCCACGCTGGTCTTGACCGATCCGCGCTCTGATATCCCTTTGGCCCATTGGTCCCTGCCTGCCGTGGTGCGTCTGAACCCCGGCAAGCGTCCGGCGCTTTACTCGCCCGGTGCCGGTGATGTCGACGAGAAGCTGGAAGTCGAAGACGATCTGATGATCGCCGCGATCGAGAAGGTCCATCGCGCGATCGACGCCAGCCGTCCGAACTCGGGCCGAATGCGCGCGAGCCTGCTGCTCTCGCTTGGCGCGGTTTGTCTTTTCGCGGCGGTGATCTGGCTGCCGCCCGCCATCGTTAACCATGCCGCACAGGTCGCCCCGCCCGCCCAGCGCAGCGAGATCGGCCAGATGATCCTCGGCGAAATCGAGCAGATCACCGGCAACGCCTGCCAGCGCCCTGCCGCCAGCGCCGCCGCCCGGGATTTTGCCGAACGCCTGCTCGGGCCCGGTCACCGCGTCGCGGTCCTGCCGACCAAGCTTGACGAAGCGATCCGTCTGCCCGGCCCGGTGACGGTGATCGGCAGCGATCTGATCTCTGGCCAGCATTCCCCCGAGGTCGCGGCGGGCTATATCCTGGCGGCCGAGGCCATCGCCCGGCGCGATGATCCGCTGTTCACGGCGCTGCGTTTTGCCGGGCCGCGCGCGGCCTTTCACCTGCTGACCTCGGGCGATCTCACGCGCGACGCGCTCGACGGCTATGGCGAGCGGCTTTTGAAATCGCCGCCCGCCCCCGCCGATGACGAGCGCCTTCTCAAGCTCTTCGAACAGGCCGGGGTGTCGAGCGTGCCCTATGCGCGTGCGCTTGACCCGACCGGCGAGGCGACGCTTGGCCTGATCGAGGCCGATCCTTTCCGCACCGCTTTGCCCGCCGCTCTGCTTGACGACCGCGAATGGGTGGCCCTGCAGCAGATCTGCGATGAGTAACGCCTAGCGCGGATAAGCATCGGGAAAGCCCGCGCGGCGGATCCGGTCGAGCGCGATCACCAAGGTGCGGTGATTGTCGAAGGGCCCGGCAACGATGACATGGAGCTGCGGCCCATTGCCCTCGACATAGCTGCGCAGAACCGGCATGCCGAGCTTGCCCAGATGCGCGGCAGCGCGATCGGCATTGCCGCCATTGCTATAAACGCCAACCTGCACATAGCGCGCCCCGGCTGCCAGAAGCGGGCGGATCGGTTCGTCGGTGCGTGCGGCCTGTTTGGTCGCCGCCGGACGCGGTTGGACCGCCTTCACCTTATCAGCAGCCCGTTGATCGCGGCGCTGTGCGGCAACGCGCAGGGGCTTTGGCCGCGCCTTGGGGCGCATCTGCTGGCTCGATGGATCGGTTGCGACCTGCGCGCCGCTTTCGCGGGCGCCGAGGGTCTGACTTGCGGCGGTCGCGACCGCCACCTCGGCCTCGGCGGCAGGCGCGGGTGACGCCACCGGGACCGGCCGGTTAAAGGCGAGCCGCGCGAGATCATTGCCCGCGAGCCCGTCGCAAAAGCCCTGACTCGGGTCCTTGCCGAGCCCAGCCCCCTCGCCCGGCGCCTGCCCTTTGCCGCCATTATAGCCGAGCAGATGGCACAGGTTCTGATTGGGCTTCAGCCCGCTGCCCATTTGCGCGCGCAGGGCCGGGGCGGCCTTGATCTCTGCCGCGATCAGCCGGGCGGGCGCGTCCGACACGGGTTCGGGACCAAGATCGGGCAAGAGCTGAAGCGGCTCGGCCTGTCCAACCAGCTCGCCGGGGCGTAGATTGGTGACGACGGTACGGGTCAAGGCCTCTTCGATCAGCGCGGCCCGCGACGGCTCTGGTCCCGGGCTGGGCGCGGTCGCGGCGAGCATGTCGGGCGAGAGCCTGCGCGCCGAGAAGGTCGGGGGATAGCCGCAGATCGGCGCCCCGTCGCGCGCCACCCTCGCCTGCCAAACTCCACTTCCCTGCCGCAGAAAAACGCAGCCCTTGCTGTCGATATACTGGCGCGCCGTGAAATCGGCGGGCGGCTCTTCCGCCGGCTGGGGGAGTGCTGCGAAAGCGGCGCCGCCCAAAAGCAGCGCCGCGGCGATGAAAATCAAGAGTGATCTGGCCATCATCCTGTCCCGAACCGCGAGTCCAGACAGGTTTAGCCCAAGGGAATGAAGTCCGGGTTAACGGCGCTTATTTCGTGCCGAACATCCGGTCGCCAGCATCACCGAGACCCGGCACGATATAGCCATGCTCGTCGAGCCCCTCATCCAGCGCGGCGGTCACGATCGGCACATCGGGATGGGCCTCCTTCATGCGCGCGACCCCTTCGGGCGAGGCGAGCAGGCACAGGAAGCGCAGGTTCTTGGCGCCTGCCTGTTTCAGCAGATCAATCGCCGCGACCGAGGAGTTCCCCGTGGCCAGCATCGGATCGACGACGATGGTCATCCGCATGTCCAACTCATTGGGAACCTTGGAATAATACTGCACCGGTTGCAGGGTTTCCGGATCGCGGTAAAGGCCGATGAAGCCCACGCGCGCCGCCGGGATCAGCTC
Organism: Paracoccus aminophilus JCM 7686; assembly: GCF_000444995.1. Lineage (NCBI taxonomy): Bacteria > Pseudomonadati > Pseudomonadota > Alphaproteobacteria > Rhodobacterales > Paracoccaceae > Paracoccus > Paracoccus aminophilus. Next base: position 2,575,188 of record NC_022041.1, read on the forward strand.
GAGAATGCCGTCCATCAGCCCGTTGCCCGCGCGCAGGATCGAGATCAGCGCCAGCTTCTTGCCCTCGAGCGTCGGCGCGACCATTTCCTGCATCGGCGTCTGGATCGTGGTGGTGGTGAGGTCCAGTTCCCGCGTGACCTCATAGGCGAGAAGCAGGCTGATCTCGCGCAGGAGCCTGCGGAAACCGGCGGTGGAGGTCGACTTGTCGCGCATGATGGTCAGCTTGTGCTGAACCAGCGGGTGGTTCACGACGGTCAAATGCTCGGTCATGAGAATTCCTTTCGCAGGCTTGTCTTTGTGTCAGTATCGCAAAACGCCGCGTCGATAGCCCAGAGATTCATGCGGCGAAAGTCCTCATCGTGCCATCCGAAGGCTTCCGCCAGCCGATCATACTCTTTCCGCAGCGTCGTGCCAAAGAAAGGCGGGTCGTCGGTCGAGACCGTCACGCGCACGCCCGCATCCGCAAGCCGCGCAATCGGATGGGCACGCCAATCCTTGCACAGGCCCAAAGCGATGTTCGAGCCCGGGCAGATTTCCAGCGTAATCTCGCGCTCGGCCAGATCGCGGACAAGCGCCGGATCCTCAATGGCGCGGATGCCGTGGCCGATGCGGGTGACGCCAAGCGCCAACGTGTCGCGGATGCTTTGCGGCCCGCCCCATTCGCCAGCATGGCTCGTGAGGCCGAGCCCGGCCTCGCGCGCGCAATCAAAGGACCAGGCGAAATCCCGGGCCTTGCCCTCGGTCTCGGCCCCGCCCATGCCAAAGCCCGTGACCCAGCCTCCCGAGGTCTCCGCCGCGCAAATCGCGGCACGGCGCGCCCGATCGGGGCCGAAATGACGCACTGCAGTCAGGATGGCGCGACTGTCGATGCCGTGACGGCGCATCCGCGCGGCCACCTCTTCCATCGCGCCCAGATAATCGCGCCAGGCATGGAGATCGCCGCCGCCGCAGAAATCGGGCGAGATGAAGAGCTCTGTATAGATCGCGCCCTCCTCCGCGCAGGCGCCGAGCACCTCCTCGAGCAGACGCGCATAATCGCGGGGCGTCGTCAGAACCGAGGTTGCCGCCTCATAGACGCGCAGGAAATCGGTAAAGCCGCGATAGGCATAGCCGCCCGCCTCGTCAAAGATCGGCGGCAGATCCACCCGCTTTTCCTGCGCGAGCGCGCGAATGAGAGCGGGCGGCGCCGCGCCTTCGAGATGGAGGTGGAGTTCGATCTTCTTCATCGGAGGTCCAGAAATGAGCGGCCCGGCCCAACGGGCGCGAGACCGAGGTGATCGGCCACCGAGGCCGCGACATCGACAAATGCGACCTGCCCGATCGGCTGCGCGCCATAGCCCCAGCCCAGCACCGGCACGCGCTCGCGGGTGTGGTCAGTGCCGCTCCAGCTTGGGTCATTGCCGTGATCGGCGGTGAAAATCGCGAGATCGCCGGGACGCAGACGCGCCATGAGCGCGCCCGCGATGCGGTCGAACCATTCAAGCGCCTGCGCATAGCCCTCGATATCGCGGCGGTGGCCATAGAGACTGTCGAATTCGACGAAATTGGCGAAGGTCAGACTGCCGGGCTCGGCCTCTTCAGCGAGCCGGAGCAGATGCTGCGCCAGATCGGCATCGCTCTGACCCTTGTGGAGATGGCTGATGCCGCGATGGGAGAAAATATCGCCGATCTTGCCGATCGCATGGGTGACGCGCCCAGCCCCCGCCGCCCGGTCGAGAATGGTCTCCGCCGGGGCGGGAATGGCATAGTCATGCCGGTTGGCGGTGCGGCGAAACGCGCCCTCTTGCCCCAGAAAGGGCCGCGCGATCACCCGCCCGACCCGCATCGGATGGACCAGAGCCGCCACCTTTTCGCATAGATCCAGCAGGCGCCCGAGCCCGAAGGCCTCTTCATGCGCCGCGATCTGGAGGACCGAATCGGCGGAGGTGTAGCAGATCGGCCAGCCCGTGCGCAGATGCTCGGCGCCAAGCTCGGCGAGGATCTCGGTCCCCGAGGCATGGCAATTGCCAAGGATACCACTTGTGCCTGCAAGCTCGGCGATTTGGCGCGTCAGCTCGGGCGGAAAGGCTGGGCGGGTCTTCGGGAAATAATGCCACTCGAAGGGCACCGGCACGCCCGCGAGCTCCCAATGGCCCGAGGGCGTGTCCTTGCCGCGCGAGACCTCGCTGGCCGCGCCCCAAAGGCCCTGCGGCGTGGCGCCAAGCCCGGCCGCTTGCGCGCCCGAGGCCAGATGCAGCGCCGCGCCCAGCCCCAGCCGGTCGAGGTTCGGCAGCGCCAAGGCCCGCACCGCCGCGATATGGGCCAGCGTATTCGCGCCGCTGTCGGGACGCTCATCGTTGAAAAAGCCCGCCGCATCGGGCGCGCCGCCAATGCCGACGCTGTCCATGACGATCAGAAAGGCGCGGTTCTGGTCTCGGCTCATGCGAGGATCCTTTCGAGGATCAGCGGCCCCTGCGCGGGTGCCTCGCCGATCACATATGCGGCGCGGACCTGGGCGGCGGCGGCCTCTGCCTCGGCCTCACTCCGGGCATGGACCAGCGCCAGCGGCGCGCCCGTGCTCACCTGATCGCCCTTGCGCAGAAGCTGCGACAGGCCGACGCGTGGATCAATGCGGTCGCTCGCCCGGACCCGACCGCCGCCAAGCGCCACGACCGCGCGGCCAAGCGCCGTGCCATCGACCGCCGCGACAAAGCCCGCCCCACCGGCCTCGACCGCGCGCACCACCGGCGCGGGGCCAAGGTAGGTGTCAGGGCGCTCGATCAGATCGCATGGCCCGCCCTGCGCCGCGATCATGCGGCCAAAGATTTCCGCAGCGCGACCCGAGGCGAAAGCCTCGCTGGCCCGCGCGGGGTCGATCCCCGCAAGCGTCAGGCCCTCCCCCGCCAGATCCAGCGCCAAGGCACAAAGCGCCCCTTCGCCGGTGCGAAACGCCTCGAGCACCGCGCGGATTTCCAGCGCATTGCCGGCCGCAGGCGCGAGCGGCTGATCCATATCGGTGATGCAGGCCATGGTCTTGCAGCCCGCGCCATTTGCAGTCTCGACCAAGGCCCGCGCCAGATCCCGCGCCGTGTCGAGATCCCGCGAAAACGCGCCAGAGCCGCATTTCACATCCAAGACCAGCCCGTCGAGCCCCGCCGCGAGCTTCTTTGACAGGATCGAGGCAGTGATGAGATCAAGGCTCTCGACCGTGCCGCTTTCATCGCGGATCGCGTAAAGCCTGCGGTCGGCCGGGGCGAGATCGCCGCTCGCCGCGACAATCGCCGTGCCGACCTCGGCGGTGATGCGGCGCAGCGCAGCCTCGTCAAGATCGACCCGGCAGCCGGGAATGGCCTCGAGCTTGTCGAGCGTGCCGCCGGTATGGCCCAGCCCGCGCCCCGAGATCATCGGCACAAAGGCCCCCGCAGCTGCCAACACCGGCGCAAGGATCAGGCTGACCGTATCGCCGATCCCGCCGGTCGAATGCTTGTCGAGCACCGGCCCCGGCAGATCCCAGCGCAGGACGCGTCCCGAATCGCGCATCGCCTCGGTCAAGGCAATCCGCCCGGCGCGCCCGGTGCCGCGCAGCAGAACCGCCATGGCAAAAGCCCCGGCCTGCGCATCGCTCAGCGTGCCCTCCGCGAGCCCGCGCGCGATCAGAGCCGCGCCGGAGGCGTCAAGCCCCTGCCCGTCACGCAGCGCGGCAATGACCCCGCGCGGGTCGCTCATGCATCCCCCGCCATATGCGCGGCGGCAAAACGGCCGGGCAGCAATTCCGCGATTGTGGTTGAATGTGTTTCGCCACTGACCGTGGCCAGCAGGACCGGAACCTCGCCCTTGCCGAATTCCGCGAGCTTCTGGCGGCAGCCGCCGCAAGGGGGCGTCGGCGCAGCACTTCCGGCGATGACGCAGACTTCGATCAGCTCGGTTTCGCCCGCAGCAATCATGGCCGCAATCGCGCCCGCTTCCGCGCAAGTGCCTTCAGGATACGCAACATTTTCGACATTGCAGCCGGCATAGATGCGGCCCGACAGCCCGCGCACGGCAGCCCCGACCTTGAACTTCGAATAGGGCGCGTAAGCCCTTTCGCGAACGTCACGCGCCGTTTCCAAAAGGGTCATTTGCCACCTCATCCTTTTGGTGCGATCTTGCGCGCAGGACCTAAGTTGTGCAAGCGGCGCTTCGCCCCCTGTTCGCAGTCAAAAAAATAGTTTAACGCTGAACCATTCCGTGGAGGGCGAGATGAAAGAACGCAGACAGGACAATGCTCGGCAGGCCGCACTGGATTATCACCAATATCCGCGCCCGGGCAAACTCGAGGTCCGTGCGACGAAACCCATGGCCAATGGCCGCGATTTAAGCCGCGCTTATTCGCCGGGCGTGGCCGAAGCCTGTCTTGAGATCAAGGCCGATCCGGCCAATGCTGCTCTTTATACCGCGCGCGCCAATCTGGTCGCGGTGGTTACGAATGGCACCGCGGTTCTGGGGCTTGGCAATATCGGCGCGCTCGCCTCGAAACCGGTGATGGAAGGCAAGGCCGTCCTCTTCAAGAAATTCGCCAATATCGATTGCTTTGACATCGAGCTCAATCAGACTGACCCGGAAAAGCTCGCCGAGATCGTCTGCGCGCTTGAGCCGAGCTTCGGCGCGATCAACCTTGAAGACATCAAGGCGCCCGATTGCTTCATCGTCGAAAAGATCTGCCGCGAGCGGATGAATATCCCGGTCTTCCACGATGACCAGCACGGCACCGCCATCGTCGTCGGCGCGGCGGCAACCAATGCGCTCCGCGTCTCGGGCAAGTCTTTCGACCAGATCAAGGTCGTCTCGACCGGCGGCGGCGCGGCGGGGATCGCTTGCCTCAACATGCTGCTCAAGCTGGGCGTCAAACGCGAGAATGTCTGGCTCTGCGACCTTGCCGGTCTGGTCTATGAGGGCCGCAACGAGCAGATGACCCCGCAAAAAGAGGAATATGCCCAGAAGACCGATCTGCGCACGCTCGATCAGGTGATCGAAGGGGCGGATCTCTTCCTCGGCCTCTCGGGTCCGGGCGTGCTGACGCCCGAAATGGTTGCGAAAATGGCCAAGCGTCCGATCGTGTTTGCGCTTGCCAATCCGACGCCCGAAATCCTGCCCGACGAGGTCCGTCAGGTCGCCCCCGATGCGATCATCGCGACCGGGCGCTCGGATTTCCCGAACCAGGTCAACAACGTCCTGTGCTTCCCCTTCATCTTCCGCGGCGCGCTTGATGTCGGCGCGACCACGATCAATGATGAGATGCAGCTCGCCTGTATCGACGCGATTGCGGCCCTCGCCCGCGCGACCACCTCGGCCGAGGCGGCGGCGGCCTATCAGGGCGAGCGTCTGAGCTTTGGCGCCGATTACCTGATCCCGAAACCCTTCGATCCCCGGCTGATCGGTATCGTCGCCACCGCCGTTGCCAAAGCCGCGATGGACTCTGGCGTCGCCACCCGTCCGATCGAGGATATCCCGGCCTACAAGCACCGGCTCGACGGCTCGGTCTTCCGCTCGGCGTTGATCATGCGCCCGGTCTTCGAGATCGCCGCGACCGCCAAGCGCCGCATCGTCTTTGCCGAGGGCGAGGATGAGCGCGTCCTGCGCGCCGCCAATGCCATGCTTGAGGAAACCACCGAGGTGCCGATCCTGATCGGTCGCCCCGAGGTCATCGAGATGCGCGCCGAGCGTGCCGGTCTGCCGATCCGCCCGAATGTCGATTTCGAGATCGTGAACCCCGAAAACGACCCGCGCTACCGCGATTACTGGGGCACCTATCACGAGCTGATGGCGCGTCAGGGCGTCACGCCCGACATCGCCCGCGCGATCATGCGCACGAATACCACGGCGATTGGCGCGGTCATGGTCCATCGCGGCGAGGCCGACAGCCTGATCTGCGGCACCTTCGGGCAATATTCCTGGCATTTGAACTATATCCGCCAGATCCTTGCCCGGGACGGCCATTGCCCGGTCGGCGCGCTCTCGCTGCTGATCCTTGAAGACGGCCCGCTGTTCGTGACCGACACGCAGGTCAACCACGCGCCGACGCCCGAGCAGGTCGCCGAGGCCGCGATTGGCGCGGCCCGCCATGTCCGCCGGTTCGGCATGGAGGCGAAGGTCGCGCTCTGCAGCCATTCGCAATTCGGCAATCTCGACACCGATTCCGGGCGCAAGATGCGCGCGGCGCTGGAAATCCTGCAATCGCGCAATGTCGATTTCGTCTTCGATGGCGAAATGCATGTCGATTCGGCGCTCGATCCGGCCCTGCGCGAGCGGCTCTTGCCGAATTCGCGGATCGAAGGTGCGGCGAATGTGCTGGTCTTCTCGGGAACCGACTCGGCCTCTGGCGTGCGCAACGCGTTGAAGATGAAGGCAAACGGCCTTGAGGTTGGCCCCATCCTGATGGGCATGGGCAACCGCGCCCATATCGTGACCCCCTCGATCACCACGCGCGGGCTGCTGAATATGGCCGCCATCGCAGGCACGCCGGTCAATCACTACGGCTGATCGGGTGGCTGACCGCATGGCTGGCCGGACCTCTGGCCGGCCATAGGCCTTTCGCACAAGAGCGGACCGGGCCTGTTTGTGCCAACATATCCCTGTTATCGCAACCAGAGGGCGCAGCTTTGTTGCGCCCTCTGCGTTCACGGCGTAACAAAGCTGCGAGAGGTGAGGGGATACTATGGCATACATCGATATCTACGACGGCTGGAAGTCCGACCCCGAGGCATTCTGGATGGAGGCGGCACGCTCGATCGACTGGATAAGGCCGCCCTCGAAAGCGCTCTTTGACGAAAATGCGCCGCTTTATGAATGGTTCTCGGACGGGCTAGTGAACACCTGCTGGAACGCGGTTGACCGTCATGTCGAGGCCGGTCGCGGCGATCAGCTGGCGCTCATCCATTCCTCGCCCGTCACCCATACCGTCAAAGGCACCACCTACCGCGAGCTGCGCGATCATGTCGCCGAGATCGCGGGCGGGCTGCGCGCCAAGGGCGTCCAGAAGGGCGACCGCGTCATCATTTACATGCCGATGATCCCCCAGGCGGTCGAGGCGATGCTCGCCTGCGCCCGCATCGGCGCGGTCCATTCGGTGGTCTTCGGCGGCTTTGCCGCGAATGAGCTCGCGGTGCGCATCGAGGATTGCAAACCCAAGGCGATCATTGCCGCCTCTTGCGGGATCGAGCCGGGCCGAATCGTCCATTACAAGCCCTTGCTCGATCAGGCGATCGAGCTCTCCGCCCATAAGCCCGATTTCTGCGTGATCTATCAGCGCGAGCAGGAAATCTGCGAGCTCATCCCCGGCCGCGACTTCGCTTGGCACAGCTTCCGCTTTGGCGTCGAGCCCGCCGAATGCGTCCCGGTCGAGGGCAATCACCCGCTTTATATTCTCTACACATCCGGCACGACCGGCCAGCCCAAGGGAGTGATCCGCCACACGGCGGGCTATCTCGTGGCGCTCAGCTGGACGATGAAGAACATCTACAACATCGAGGCCGGAGACCGCTTCTGGACCGCCTCGGATGTCGGCTGGGTCGTCGGTCACAGCTATATCTGCTATGGCCCGCTGATCACCGGCGCGACCTCGATCGTCTATGAAGGCAAGCCGGTCGGCACGCCGGATGCGGGCATGTTCTGGCAGGTCATCCAGAACCATAAGGTGAAAAGCTTCTTCACCGCGCCCACCGCCTTGCGCGCCATCCGCCGCGAAGATCCCGAGGGTCTGCTCATCAAGGATTACAACCTCTCGAACCTGCAGGCGGTGTTTCTGGCGGGCGAGCGCGCCGATCCGGAAACCATCGCTTGGGCGGCGAAGCATCTCAAGGTGCCGGTCATCGACCACTGGTGGCAGACCGAGACCGGCTGGGCGATTGCCGCAAACCCCTTTGGCATCGAGCTTTTGCCGGTCAAACCCGGCAGTCCGACGAAGCCGATGCCGGGCTATGAGATCGCAATCCTCGACGACGACGGCCATCCGGTTCCGGCGGGCACGCTTGGCGCGATTGCGATCCGCCTGCCGCTACCTCCGGGCACGCTGCCGGGGCTCTGGAATGCCGAGGCGCGGTTTCGCAAAAGCTATCTCGAGAAATTCCCGGGCTATTATGAGACCGGCGACGCGGGCTATCTCGATGAAGACGGCTATGTCTATATCATGGCGCGCACCGATGATGTCATCAATGTCGCGGGCCACCGCCTGTCCACCGGCGCGATCGAGGAGGTTCTGGCCGCCCATCCCGATGTCGCGGAATGCGCGGTGATCGGCGCGGCGGATGCGCTCAAGGGCCAGATGCCGGTCGGCTTTCTCTGCCTCAAGAAAGGCGCGCAAAAGCCCCATGCCGAGGTCGTGCGCGAGGTGGTGGCACTGGTGCGCGACTGCATCGGCCCGGTCGCGGCCTTCAAATCGGCAGTGGTGATCGACAGGCTGCCGAAGACGCGCTCGGGCAAGATCCTGCGCGCGACCATGGCCAAAATCGCCGATAGCGAAAGCTTCAAGCCCCCGGCGACCATCGACGATCCCGCGATCCTCGACGAGATCCGCGCGGCGCTGCAAACCATCGGTTACGCCAAAGCTTGAGCCCCACGCTGGCGGGCGGCCACTGGTCGCCCGTCCACCCCCGTCACTCAGGCGGTGGCGATCCAACCCCGGAAGGAAAAGCCCGCATAAAAGAGGCTGATATCGGTGAAACCGGCCTCGGCCAGCGCCGCCTCATCCTCTCGCGGGGACAAGATCGGCAACCGCTCGCCAATCGCCTTAGCGGCATTGCGGGCATTGGCTTCGGCGACGCCAGAGGCAGCTGCAAAGGCCGCATAGCGCGAGAGCCAAAGTGCGCGGCGCGCCTCGTCCTGAGGAAAGCTGTGATGCGCAAGGATCAGCGGCGCGCCGGGCTTCAGCCTCTGGCGCAGGGCGCGCAGCGTCGGCACGCGCTGCTCACGCGGCACAAAATGCATCGTCAGCAGGCAAGTCGCGCCGTCAAAGGGGCCGTCTGGCGCGGTCTCGATATAGCCCTCATGCAGCGCGATGCGCGCGGCAAAGGGCGCCGCGACCTCCCGCGCGAGGGCCAGCATCTCGGCCGAGGGATCGACCCCGGTGAAGCGCCACCCCGGCTGGCCTTCGGCAAAAAGCCGCAGCTCAAGCCCGCCGCCTGCGCCCAGAACCAGCACCTCGCCCTCGGGTCCAAGCGATTCCGCCAGCAAAAGTGCTGCCATGCGCTGCATATCGCGAAAGCCCGGCACTTGTCGCACCGGGCCTTCCGTATAACGCGCTACCTGATCGGGATCCGAGAAAGACGACATCGGTTTCTCCTGCAGGTGAAGGGAAATCAGCCCTCGATCTTGGCGCCAAGCGCGCTCATCAGCGGCAGGAAGACCGGGAAAGAGGTCATGATCGGCGCGCCATCATCGACGCTGATCGGCTGATCCGAGGCCAGCCCCGCAACGAGGAAGGACATGGCGATGCGGTGATCGAGATGCGTGACCGCGCAGGCCCCGCCCTTCAGGCTGCCCGTGCCATGCACGGTCATGCTGTCGCGGGTCTCATCGACGCTCGCGCCATTGGCGCGCAGGCCGACGGCCATTGCATCAATGCGGTCGCTCTCCTTGACGCGGAGCTCGGCCACGCCATTCATCACCGTCGCGCCTTCGGCAAAACAGGCCACGACCGAGAGGATCGGGAATTCGTCGATCATGCTGGCCGCGCGCTCGGCCGGGACCGAGACGCCTTTCAGCTTGGAATGGCGCACGACCAAATCGGCCACCGGCTCGCCGCCCTCTTCGCGGGTGTTTTCAAAGGTGATATCCGCGCCCATTTCCAGAAGCGTGACATAAAGCCCATCGCGAGTCGGGTTGCGGCTGACGCCCGGCACGCGAATCTCCGAGCCCGGCACGATCAGCGCGGCAGCCACCGGGAAAGCGGCGCTGGACGGATCGCGCGGCACGGCGACGGTCTGGCCCTTCAGCTCGGGACGGCCGGTCAGGGTGATGACATGGCCCTCATCGGTGACCTCGGTGCGGATGGTCGCGCCAAAGCCTGCAAACATGCGCTCGGTGTGATCGCGCGTCGCCTCTTTCTCGATGACGACGGTTTCGCCCGGCGCGTTCAACCCTGCGAAGAGAACCGCCGATTTGATCTGCGCGCTGGCCACCGGCGTGGTGTAGCGCACCGGCACCGGATCAACCGCGCCCTTGATCGTCACCGGCAAAAGCCCGCCTTCGCGCGCGGAAATCTCGGCCCCGAAAAGCGCGACCGGATCGGTCACGCGGCCCATCGGACGGCGCGAGAGGCTTGCGTCACCGGTGAAAGTCGCGGTGATCGGGGTCGTCGCCATCGCGCCCATGATCAGGCGCACGCCGGTGCCGGAGTTGCCGCAATCAATCACGCCCTCGGGCTCGGCAAAGCCGCCGACGCCCACGCCATTCACGGTCCAGGCGCCCTCGCCCGTGCGCTCGACCTTGGCCCCGAAAGCGCGCATCGCCTTGGCGGTGTCGATCACATCCTCGCCTTCGAGAAGGCCGGTGATCTTGGTTTCGCCCACCGCCAGCGCACCAAGGATCAGCGCGCGGTGGCTGATCGACTTGTCGCCCGGCACGGCGGCATCCCCCTTGAGCGCGCCCGAGCGGTGCGCGGTCATCGGTTTGGGTTCGGCGGAATGGGACATCGGGCGGGCCTTTCAGTAAACGCGGTCAGGCGTCGTTGCGGCGGAAGGTGACGTAATGGGGCGCACGGCCCTCACGCAGGGCCTTCTGCTCATAGCGGGTCGAGAGCCAATCCTCCCAAGCCTCCGGCCCTTCATGGACCAGCGTAAAGCCTGCGGGCGGCACCTCTTCCAGCGTCTGGCGGACGTAATCGGGAATATCGGTCGCGACACGGAACTCGGCACCCGACTTCAGCACGCGGTGAAGCGGGATGAGATGCTCGGGCGTGACGAAACGGCGGCGGTGGTGGCGCGCCTTGGGCCAGGGATCGGGATAGTTGAGGAAGGCCTTGGAAATCGAGCCCGCCGGCAGCACATCCATCAGATCGCGGGCATCGCCCGGATGGACGCTGACGTTTTCGACGCCCGCCGCGCGGATCTTGCCCAGAAGCATGGCGACGCCATTGATGAAGGGCTCGCAGCCAATGATCCCGACCTCTGGGTAGCGCGCGGCCATATGGACCATGTGCTCACCACCACCGAAGCCGACCTCCAGCCAGACCGGGCGGTCATCGCCAAAGACGCTGGCCGGATCGAAGGGCAAACGCTCGGGGTTTTCCTCGAAGGTGATGCCACGCGGGCGCAGCTCTCCGAGATCCTCGGAGAGATAGCCCTTCTGGCTTTGCCGCAGAGTCTTGCCGAAACGGCGGCCATAGAAATTGCGGCGCGGTGGGGTCGGATCGAATTCGCTCATGCCCGCGCTTTGCCCGCGCCGCGCCGAAAGGTCAAGCGCGGGCTTTGCTCCTTACTCGGCGGCGAGCCGGCTGATGACCACCGTCACCTCGGGCTTCTTGCCGATCTCTTCCATCGAGACCTGACGCGTGATCTTGCGGATCGCCTCTTCGAGACGGTCATCATCCATCACGGTCTTGTCGTCGACGCGTTCGAGAAAGTCCGACAGCTCGCTTTCGATATGGTCGATCAGCGCCACTCCGGCGCGACCGCGCGCGGGCAGGCCCATGGTTTCGACCCAAGCATCGGGCAGAGCATTGTCGTCTTCATCGACGATCACCGAGACCGTGGCATGACCGTTCAGCGCCATGCGGATGCGGTCGCGCACGATCCCGTCCATCGCCCCGATCAGGACCGAGCCATCAAGATAGACGCGACTCGTTTCGATCCGGTCAACGACCACCGGACGATCGCCGGTCAGATCCAGCATCGTGCCATTGGTCGCCACGGCCGAGGCAATGCCCTTGCCTGCCGCGATCTGGGCATGTTCGCGCAAATGCATATGCTCGCCATGCATCGGAATGACGATGCGCGGCTTCAAGAGCTCATGGACCGCCTCGATATCGGGACGGTTCGCGTGGCCCGAGACATGGTAAAGCCCGTCCTCGGCGTCGAAAACATCGACCCCCATTTCGGAGAAAGCGTTCATGATGCGGATGACATCGCGCTCATTGCCGGGAATGGTGCGCGAGCTGAAGAGGAAGCTGTCGCCCTCTTTCAGCTGCAGCCCAAGATAGCGCCCGCGCGAGAGCTGCGCCGTGGCGGCGCGACGCTCGCCCTGACTGCCGGTGACGATCAGCATGACCTTGTCGCGCGGCAGATCGGAGGCCTCTTCGGGCGAGATCACGCCGGGGAAGTTGCGCAGAACCCCGGTCTCTTGGGCGACGGTCACCATCTTGCGCATGGCGCGGCCGAGCAGGCAGACCTTGCGACCGGCGGCCAAAGCGGCCTCGGCCAAGGTCTTCAGACGGGCGACGTTCGAGGCAAAGGTGGTCGCGACCACCATGCCCTTTTGCGCCACGACGAAATCGAGCAGCGGATTGGCAAGCACCGCCTCGGACCGGCCCGGATTGGGGCTAAAGATATTGGTCGAGTCGCAGGTCAGAACTTTGACGCCATTGCCCTCATTGGCGATCTGATGCCAGACGACCGGGTCAAAGGCCTCGCCCACGACCGGGGTGCCGTCGAGTTTGAAATCGCCGGTGTGGACGATGCGGCCCGCGGGCGTGTCGATGATGAGCGCGGCGCTTTCCGGGATCGAATGGCTGATCGGCACGAATTGCACGGCGAAAGGCCCGGCCTGAATGACCGAGGGGCGCGGCTCGTGGATCTTGATCGCCTCGGTCGGCTGGCCTTGCTCGTCCATCTTGAGCGCGGCCAAAGCCCCGGTGAAGCGGCGGCAATGGATCGGCGCCTTGATACGCCCCCAGAGATGGCCAAGCGCGCCAATGTGATCCTCATGCCCGTGGGTGATGAAGATCCCTTCGATCCGGTCGCGGTTTTTCTCGAGCCAGGTCACATCGGCCATGATCAGGTCGATGCCAGGGGCCGAGTCCATATCGCCGAAGGTCACGCCCAGATCGACGACGATCAGGCGCTCTTTCCCGGGCTGGCCATAGCCATAGACATAGGCGTTCATGCCGATTTCACCGGCACCGCCAAGAGGCAGATAAATCAGGCGGTCAGACATTTCCGGCCTCCTTGTTGAAGTCATAAATCAATCGAAGACCATGCATGGTCAGATCTTCTTCAATGGCGTCGAACACATTCGTTCCTTGTTCGAACAGCGGCGCGAGGCCTCCTGTTCCGATGATTTTCATGGAAAGGCCGCGTTCGTCCCGGATCTTGGCAACAATGCCTTCGACAAGGCCGATATAGCCCCAGAAGATGCCGGACTGAATACAGGCGACCGTATTGGTGCCGATGACCTTGCTGGGCATGGTGACATCGACATGGGGAAGTGAGGCGGCTCCCATATGAAGCGCCTCGAGCGAAAGATTGACGCCGGGCGCGATCACGCCGCCAACATAGGCGCCGTCATCAGCCACCACGTCAAAGGTGGTTGCCGTGCCGAAATCGACAACGACGAGATCCGGGCCGTGCCGCTCGAAAGCACCGACGGCATTGACCAGCCGGTCCGGGCCGACGACCGTGCCCGCATCAACACGCGGCGCGACCGGCAGCAGGCAATCGGGCTTGCCGACGACCAGCGGGCGCGTGTCGAAATAGCGATGGCAGAGGACGCGCAGGTTGAAGACCACGCGCGGCGCGGTCGAGCTGATGATACAGGCCCCGATATTCAGCTCGAACTTCTGGACCGTCATCAGCGTCGAGAGCCAGACGAAATACTCATCCGCCGTGCGTCGGTGATCGGTCGAGATCCGCCATTGCGCCAGCAGTTTGTCGCCGTCGAAGATACCGAAAACGGTATTGGTGTTGCCGGTATCAATACAGAGCAGCATCACCGCGCCCCCTGAAAATAGACATCCGCCGCCGGAATGACCTTGCGGCCCTCGGCGGTCATCAGGACCAGCGCGCCAGCCTCGTCGATGCCCTCGAAGACGCCCTCGGTCTCGGTGCCGCCGGTGCGGGCAATGATGACCTCGCCCAGACGTGCGGCGCGTTGCAGCCAAGCGGTGCGGATCGGCGCGAAGCCGAAGGTCTCAAGCTGATGCTGCCACCGCGCGAAAGCCGGAGCAAGCAGGTCGAGGAAATCCTCGGGCGGCACGGCAAAGCCGCTTTCGCCCAGAACAGAGACCGGCAGGACCGCGCCCGGCTCGACCAGCTCGGGCGGCGGTGCGGCAGCAAGGTTGATGCCGATGCCGACGGCCACGGCGGGCTGCTCGGAGGCCGTGCCCGCGCTTTCAAGCAAGATGCCCGCGACCTTGCCGCCATTGAGCAGCACGTCGTTCGGCCATTTGATCGCAAGCCGCACCGACGGGCCAGCGGCCTGCGCCAAAGCATCATAAAGGGCAAGCGCCGCGACAAAAGAGAGCTGGGCCGCAACCGCGAGCCCACCCTTTGGCCGCGTCACCAAAGTGCCCGCGAAGTTTCCGGCCGGCATGGTCCAACCCCGCCCTCGCCGACCGCGGCCTGCGGTCTGGTCAAGCGTCAGGATCCAGGCCGGACCGGACAACGTCGGCGCCAGACGGAGCCCCTCGGCATTCGTGCTGCCGATGCTCGCCAGCACGAACCGGGCCACACCGTCGGGCCAGCCCTCACTCAACGGCGTCGGGCTCTGCGACGGTTCCCGGGGTCGCGGCTGCGGCAACGGTCGGGCCAACAAGCGACTCGGCGGCGCGTCCAGCCGCTTTGTCGATGCCGAGCATCGAGACCGCGCCCAGCAGCGTGATCGCCGCCGCGCCGATCAGCGCGACATATTGCGGGCTGCTCATCCGGCTGGTGATGGCTTCGCCCTCATCGCCGAAATAGATGTAGTAGACGATGCGGAGGTAGTAGAACGCCCCGATCACCGAAGCGATCACGCCCAGAACCGCAAGCCAGCCGAGCCCCGCGCTAATCGCCGCCGAGAGCACGCCGAATTTCGCGAAAAAGCCCAACATCGGCGGCACGCCCGCGAGGCTGAAGAAGAGGATCAGCAGCGCCAGAGCCTTGGTCGGTGAGGTCTTCGCAAACTGGTTCATCGCCTTGATGTCGGTGACCGGAACCCCGTCCCGCTCCATCGACAGGATGAAGGCAAAGGTGCCGACGTTCATGATCGTATAGATGGTCATGTAGACCAGCATGGTCTGAACGCCGTAAGCCGTCCCGGCGGCAAGCCCGATCAGCGCAAAGCCCATATGGGCAATCGAGGAATAGGCCATCAGACGCTTGACGTTGCGCTGACCGATCCCCGCGATCGAGCCGAGGAACATCGACAGAAGCGCCAGCAGCGCGATGATCTGGGTCCAGTCGCCCGGCACATGGCCGAAAGCGTCAAACATCACCCGCGCGATCAGTGCCATGGCCGCGACTTTCGGCGCGGTGGCGAAGAAAGCGGTCACCGGCGTCGGCGAGCCCTCATAGACATCGGGGGTCCACATGTGGAAGGGCACCGCCGAGACTTTGAAGGCCAGACCGACTAGCAGGAAGACCATGCCGAACAGCAGGCCAAGCGGCAGATGCCCGGCGTTCACGGTCTGGATGATGCCCGCGAAATTCGTGGTCCCGGCAAAGCCATAGACCAGCGAGGCGCCGTAAAGCAGCATCCCCGACGACAGCGCGCCAAGGACGAAATATTTGAGGCCCGCTTCGGACGAGCGCGCGCTCTCGCGCCGGATGGCCGCCACGACATAGAGCGCGAGCGATTGCAGCTCGAGGCCCATGTAAAGGGTCAGCAGGTCTCCGGCAGAGATCATCACCATCATGCCGACCACCGCGAGCGCGATCAGGATCGGCAGCTCGAAGCGCAAAAGCCCCTGGCGTTCAAGGAAATCTGCGCTCATCGCCAGAACGGCCGCCGCGCCGACCAGCGCCACCACCTTGGCAAAGCGCGCGAAGGCGTCGTCGATGAACATGTCATGGAAGGCGCGGGTGTCGCTGTGCTCGCCGAGCCCGGTCATGGCCGCGACGATCAACAGCGCCGCGACCGTGACCCAGAGGATCGGTCGCGCCAGCGCGTCCTTGCCGAAATAGGCCCCCGCCATCAGCGCCAGAAGCGCATAGATCGCCAGCGTGAATTCCGGGAGGATGGTTGAGAAATCGAGCGATGTCATAGCCGCCCCCCTTAGTGGCTTGCGTCAGCCGCAGCGACCGCAGGCGCGGCCGGCTGGCTGGCATTGTAGTGATTGATAAGCGAAGTGACCGCAGGTCCGGTGATATCGGTGACGGCGCGCGGATAGACGCCAAGGATCAGCGTCATCGCGATCAGCGGCACGAAGATCCAGCGCTCGCGCGCGGTCATGTCGCTGATCGTCTTGAGGCTTTCCTTGACCAGCTGGCCGAAGGTCACGCGACGGTAGAGCCAGAGCGCGTAAGAGGCCGAGAGGATCACGCCCGAGGTGGCGACCAGAGCGACCCAGGTGTTGACCCGGAAGGCGCCAAGCAGCGTCAGGAACTCGCCGACAAAGCCCGAGGTCCCCGGCAGGCCGACGTTCGCCATGGTGAAGAACATGAAGACCAGCGCATATTTTGGCATCCGGTTCACGAGACCGCCGTAAGCGTCGATCTCGCGGGTGTGCATCCGGTCATAGATCACGCCGACGCAGAGGAAGAGCGCGCCCGAGATGAAGCCATGCGACAGCATCTGGAAGATCGCGCCATCAACGCCCGGCTGGTTCACGGTGAAAATACCAAGCGTGACATAGCCCATATGCGCGACCGACGAATAAGCGATCAGCTTTTTCATGTCGGACTGCACCAGCGCCACCAGCGAAGTGTAGACGATGGCAATCGCCGAGAGCCAGAAGATATAGGGCTGCGCGACGCCGCTCGCGACCGGGAACATCGGCAGTGAGAAGCGCAGGAAGCCGTAACCGCCCATTTTCAGCAAGATCGCGGCCAGCACGACCGAACCGGCAGTCGGCGCTTGAACGTGAGCATCGGGCAGCCAGGTGTGGACCGGCCACATCGGCATCTTGACCGCGAAGCTTGCGAAGAAGGCCAGGAACAGCAGCATCTGCGTGCCGCCGACGATGGTCACGCCCAGCAGACGATAGGTCTCGGACGGGAATTTGAAGGTCAGCAGGGTCGGAATGTCGGTCGTGCCTGCCATGTGATACATGGCGATCATCGCGACCAGCATCAGCACCGAGCCGAGGAAGGTGTAGAGGAAGAACTTGAAGGCCGCATAGATGCGGTTCTGGCCGCCCCAGATACCGATGATCAGGAACATCGGGATCAGACCTGCCTCGAAGAAAAGGTAGAAGAGCACGAGATCCAGCGCGGTGAACACGCCGATCATCAGCCCCTCGAGCACGAGGAAGGCGATCATATATTCCTTGACGCGCTTCTCGACGCTCCAGGTCGAGAGGATCGTCAAAGGCATCAGGAAGGTCGTCAGCATCACGAAGAGGATCGAGATGCCGTCGACGCCCATCTTGTATTTGAGGCCCATGATCCAGTCGCGGTCTTCCACGAACTGGAAGCCGGTATTGGCCGGATCAAAGCCGAAGAGGACCATCAGCGAGATGAGGAAGGTCGCCGTTGTGGCAATCAACGCGAGCCAGCGGGCGTTGCGGTTGGCGGCCTCGTCATGGCCGCGCAGGAACAGCGCCAGAATGCCCGCCGCCACAATCGGCAGGAAGGTGATGATGGAAAGAAGGTTCGTCATATCAGTGCGCGCCTCGCATCATCACCCAGATCAGCAAGCCGACGATGCCCAGAACCATCGCAAAGGCGTAGTGGAAGATATAGCCAGACTGCATCCGGCTGGCGGCGCGGGTCAGGCGGGGGATCACCCCAAGGGCCACGCCATTGATTGAACCGTCGATGATCTTGCCGTCGCCGTCCTTCCACAGGACTTTGCCGAGCCAGAGCGCCGGACGCACGAAGATGAAGTTGTAGATCTCGTCGAAATACCACTTGTTGAGCAGGAACTGGTAGAGAACCCGCTGCTGCGCGGCGAGCTTCGCCGGAGCCGAGGGATGACGGATATACATCATCCAAGCCACGAAGAGACCAAGCAGCATGGCG
Source organism: Paracoccus aminophilus JCM 7686 (assembly GCF_000444995.1). Classification (NCBI taxonomy): domain Bacteria; kingdom Pseudomonadati; phylum Pseudomonadota; class Alphaproteobacteria; order Rhodobacterales; family Paracoccaceae; genus Paracoccus; species Paracoccus aminophilus. The sequence continues at coordinate 2,593,235 of NC_022041.1, forward strand.
ATGAAGGGCGAGACCTTGACCCAATTCGGGGAATGGTGCGCCTCATCCATGATGTGGTTGTCGGGATGCATATAGATCGCGCCCCCGACCGGAGCCGGAACATGGGTGTTCAACCCGTGATCGGCCGAAGCGGTCTCGGCTGCCGGAGCGGCATGGCCCGCGGCTTCGGTCGTCGCAGCCTCGGCCGTGCCCGGAGCGGCGTCGCTCGCATGGGTCACTGGCGCAGCTTCGTCCTCGGCATGAGCCTCTGCGCCGCCGATGCTGAAGAATTTCTCGACCGCATGGTGATCGCCGAAGAAGGGCTTGTACCAGACCATCCCGGCCAGAACCGCACCAATGGCGAGAACGCCAAGCGGAATGGTCATCACCAGCGGGCTTTCATGCGCATGATCATAGGCATGGTGATCGCCGCGCGGTTTGCCCCAGAAGGTCAGGAACATCAGGCGCCAGGAATAGAAGCTCGTGAGGCAGGCCGCGATGACCAGCATCCAGAAGGCGTAATTGCTGCCCGCCCAGGCGCTCTCGATCACGGCGTCTTTCGACAGGAAGCCCGCGAAACCGATCGTGGTCAGCGGAATGCCGACGCCGGTGATCGCCAGAGTGCCGATCAGCATCGCCCAGAAGGTCAGCGGCACCTTTTTGCGCAGACCGCCGTAGTTGCGCATGTCCTGCTCGTGGTGCATCGCATGGATGACCGAGCCCGCGCCGAGGAAGAGCATTGCCTTGAAGAAAGCATGCGTCAGCAGGTGGAACATCGCGACCGAATAGACGCCGAGACCCGCGGCCACGAACATATAGCCGAGCTGCGAACAGGTCGAATAAGCGATCACGCGCTTGATGTCGTTCTGCACCAGGCCGACCGTCGCCGCGAAGAACGCGGTCGAGGCACCAATGATGACGATGAAATGCTTGGTGTCGGGCGCGAATTCAAAGAGCGGCGACATCCGGCAGACGAGGAAGACGCCCGCGGTCACCATGGTTGCGGCGTGGATCAGCGCCGACACCGGGGTCGGACCTTCCATCGCATCCGGCAGCCAGGTGTGCAGGAAGAGCTGTGCCGATTTACCCATGGCGCCGACAAAGAGCAGGAAGGCCAAGAGGTTCGCGGCATTCCAGTCGCGCCAGAGGAAATGCAGGTTGGTCTCGGCGATCTGGGGCACTTGCTGGAAGATCGCGTCGAAATTGATCGTGCCGGTCAGCCAGTAGAGGCCGAAGATCCCGAGCAGGAAGCCGAAGTCGCCGACCCGGTTGACGATGAAGGCCTTCATCGCCGCCGCACCCGCCGATTGCTTCTTATAATAGAAGCCGATCAGCAGATAAGAGGCGACGCCCACGCCCTCCCAGCCGAAGAACATCTGCAAGAGGTTGTCGGCCGTCACCAGCATCAGCATGGCGAAGGTGAAGAACGAGAGATAGGCGAAGAAGCGCGCCTTATAGTGTTCGTCATGGGTCCAGTTGTCGTCATGGGCCATATAACCCATCGAATACATATGAACGAGCGCCGAGACCGAGGTGACGACGATCAGCATGATCGCAGTCAGGCGGTCGAGACGGATGCCCCATTCCGACACAAAATCGCCGGTCACGATCCAGTCGAGCACCGGCACATGGCGCGGAACCCCGTCATAGCCGAGGAAAATCACCCAAGACAGGATACAGGCCAGAAAGAGCAGGCCCGTGGTCAGATATTGGGCGGCCTTCTCTCCGATGAGTCGCCAGCCGAAACCGGCGATCAGCGCACCGACGAGCGGCGCGAAGAGGACGATCTTTTCCATGCTGGCTTAACCTTTCATCACGTTCACGTCTTCCACCTCAATGGTGCCGCGGTTGCGGAAGAAGACGACAAGGATCGCCAGGCCGATGGCGGCTTCCGCCGCGGCGACCGTCAGGACGAAGATCGTGAAGACCTGTCCCGCGAGATCGCCCAGATGGGTCGAGAAGGCGACGAAATTGATATTCACCGACAGAAGGATCAGTTCGACCGACATCAGGATAACGATCACGTTCTTGCGGTTGACGAAGATGCCGAAGATGCCGGTGACGAAAAGGATCGCCCCCACGACAAGGTAATGCGCCAGACTGATCATCTTTTGTCCCTCGGTTTGCTTTGCGGCAGTTCGGCTGCCTGCGGCTGTGCGGGGCGGTTCATCAGAGACCCTGCCCCGGCTTGACGTCTTTGAGTTCCATGGTCTTGGCCGGATCGCGCCACATTTGCTCAAGCACGTTCTGGCGCTTGATGTCGCGACGGTGGCGCATGGTCAGCACGATCGCCCCGATCATCGCGACCAGCAGGACCAGACCAGCGAGCTGGAAGATCAGCAGGTAGCGGTCGTAAAGGATCATCCCCAGACCATGGGTGTTCTGAACCGATTCAATGATCGGCGCGGCGCGCAAAGCCTCGGCCTGATCCGAGCTCGCCCAATTCGAATAGACGATGCCAAGCTGGGCGATCAGCACGATCGAGATGATGATCGCCAGCGGCAGATAGCGCGCGAGCTCGCCCTTGAGCTTGGCGAAATCGACATCGAGCATCATCACCACGAAGAGGAAGAGCACCGCGACCGCGCCGACATAGACGACGACCAGCAGCAAAGCGACGAATTCCGCCCCCTGCAGGATGAAGAGACCCGCCGCAGAGAAAAAGGCCAGAATGAGCCACAGGACCGAGTGGACCGGGTTGCGCGACATCACCACCATGAAACCCGCGACGCAGACGCAGATCGCGAAAAGGTAAAAGGCTAAGGCCATCATTCTTCGTTCTCCTCGGAGAAAACGCTCTGGGCGATCTCCAGCGCCTTCTGCATGGCGGGCAGACCGGCGAACATGCTCATCTGATAGATCACCTCGGCGATCTCACGTTTGGTTGCCCCGGCCTCCAGCGCATGGCGGATGCTCAGGCGCATCTGCGGCTCGGCGAGCGAGCCCTGCACGGTCAGGGCCGCGATCGTCACCAAAAGACGGGTGCGGGCATCAAGCCCGTCGCGGTTGAAGGTCTTGCCAAACCACATCTCAAGCATCTCTGCCGGCATCACCGGCATGAGCTTTTCAAAGGCGCGGGTGTCGAGATTTTCCAGCGCCGGATTGAAGGCGCGCGCCATCTCCTGACCCTGCTGGATCATCTGCGCGAAGAGTTTGGCGAAACCATCGGTCATCTGTAGGGCGCATCCATCGCGAGGTTGCGCGCGATTTCCGCTTCCCAGCGGGCGCCGTTGTCGAGCAGCTTTTCCTTGTCGTAGAAGAGCTCTTCGCGGGTCTCGGTCGAATATTCGAAGTTCGGACCTTCGACGATGGCATCGACCGGGCAGGCCTCCTGACAGAAGCCGCAATAGATGCACTTCGTCATGTCGATGTCATAGCGCGTGGTGCGGCGCGAGCCGTCCTCGCGCGGTTCGGCGTCAATCGTGATCGCCTGCGCCGGGCAGATCGCTTCGCAGAGTTTACACGCGATGCAGCGCTCTTCCCCGTTGGGGTAGCGGCGCAGCGCATGTTCGCCGCGAAAGCGCGGGCTCAGCGGGCCCTTTTCATGGGGATAGTTCAGCGTGGGTTTCGGCGAGAAGAAATAGCGCATCCCGAGGCCGAAACCCTTCAGGAAATCCCACATCAGGAAGTATTTCGTCGCCCGGGCGAGATCCAAAGCCATTGGTTATTTCCCCTCCGGGGCGGCAAAGCGGTCGAGCGCGGCGACATAGTCACGCACACGGGCGCTGTCGATCGCATGATCCGTCGGTTCAAGGTTGTTGGCGAGATAATGCGCCAGCTCGATCTTGTCGGTTTCGCTGGCGTGGCTCAGCATTTCCGCAATTTTGTTCGAATAAGCCATGGATCACACTCCTGCCCAACGGGCCCAAAGACCACCAAGAACTTCGTAGCGAGCCAGGAAGGCGACCAGAACGACCCAGCCGAGCGAGAGCGGCAGGAAGACCTTCCAGCCAATGCGCATCAACTGGTCGTAGCGGTAGCGCGGCACGATCGCCTTCGCCATCGAGAACATGAAGAACCACATCCACATCTTGATGACCATCCACCACCAGCCGTCGGCGATGAAGGGAACCGGCGAGAGCCAGCCGCCGAAGAACAGCAGCGAAAGCAGCGCGCACATCAGATACATGGCGATATATTCGCCCGCCATGAAGAGCAGATAGGGCGTCGAGGAATATTCGGTCATGAAGCCGGCAACCAGCTCGGATTCCGCTTCGGCAAGGTCGAAGGGCGGGCGGTTGGTTTCGGCAAGGGCCGAGACGAAGAACAGCACGACCATCGGCAGATGCGGCAGGAAGTACCAGTTCAGCAGGCCGTAATCGCCACGCTGCGCCTCGACGATCGCGGTGAGGTTCATCGAGCCGGTCGAGATGATGATGCCGATGATGATGAGGCCCATCGAGACCTCATAGGAAATCATCTGCGCCGCCGCCCGGATCGCCGAGAGGAAGGGATATTTCGAGTTCGACGCCCAGCCGCCCATGATCACGCCGTAAACCTCAAGCGAGGAGGCCGCGAAGATGAACAGGATTCCGACGTTGATATTCGCCATGACCCAGCCGTCATCGAAGGGAATGGCGACAAAGGCAAATAGCGCCAGAACCATCGACAGGAAGGGCGCGAGGAAGAAGACGAACTTATCCGCACCCGCCGGGACGACGATTTCCTTGAAGACGTATTTCAACGCATCGGCGAAGGTCTGGAACAGCCCCCAGGGTCCGACGACGTTCGGACCACGGCGCATCTGGACCGCGGCCCAGATCTTGCGGTCGCCATAGACCATGTAAACCAGCGACATCATCACGAATGCGATGATCGCCAAACCCTGCAGCAGCAGGATCACTGCGTGACCCAGGTACGATGACCAGAAACCTGCCATGATCTACTGTCCCTTCGCTTAGGTCGCGGGAATGCCGCGATCCTTGCATTCCTGCAAGGTTTCGTCTGATTTCATTACTTTCAGCCCCATGGGCTGGACGTCGGAGAGGGTGAAATAGGCCCCGATCTCCAATTCGCCATTACGCTTTTGCTGATCAGTCATGATGTGGCGCGCGTAGCTTGTCCCATTCTCTTTGGCCCAACCAGCGAGTGCGCATGTGGCATAGGCGAAGGCCACGTCAGCGTCCACCCCCCGCTTGAGATTGGCATCCACTTTGACCATATCGCCCGGCTTGGGCTTCTTGCCGCCATTCATTGCTTCGACCTTGGCGCCCCGGAACATCTCGGGCTGCGACTTGAAGGCTTTGGGCAGGACCGGCAACATCGGCCGGGTCCGGGCGGCGAAAGCCTCCATCGCAAGCTCTTGCGAGGTTGGCTTCTTTTTCGCCGGGCCAAGCTCTGGCATGCCCCGGAAATCGAGCTGGAGGTTCAGGTTGAGATTGGCCAGATCCAGCTCGGAAATCGTGGCAAACGCATCCGGATTGTCGCCGTCGAGCTTCATCTCGCTGACCGACCCATCGGGCTCGAGGATCTGGATCTCGCCCGATTTGGTCGAGATCCGCGCGCGGTGCAATTTCCCCACACCCGGCTTTTCTTTCACCGGCTGAAGAAAGTTCACGGTCAGCTCGTCCGGCTTGACTGCCGGACGATAGGAAGAACCCTGATCCGCGCATCCCGCCAGCACGGCGGTTCCCGCAATCAGCAAGCTCAGAACGCGGCCGGATGGTCGCATGGGATCACTCCGCGGCAAGAGGCTGCGCGTGGCGCGCAGCGGCCATGGCCGACAACTCGCCCATCAGCGGCGAGGAGCGGGCAATCGGGTTGGTCAGGTAGAAATCGCGAATCGCATTCTGGAAGGGCACGCTCGCCCGACCGAGATCACGCAGCTCGAGCGGCTGCCACTGGTTCTCGGCAACCTGTTCAACCGCACCGAGATGCGGATGGGCCGTGATCAGCGCGCGGCGCAGAGCGGCCAGGCTGTCCCAAGGCTGGGTGCGGCCGAGCTCAGCCGAAAGCGCGCGCAGGATCGCCCAGTTTTCCTTGCCCTCGCCCGGCGCGAAATTGGCGCGCAGTGCAAGCTGCGGACGACCTTCGGTGTTGACGAAAAGCCCGTTTTCCTCGGTGTAGCAGGCGCCCGGCAGGATCAGATCGGCGCGATGCGCCCCGCGGTCGCCGTGGCTGCCCTGATAGATCACGAAAGCGCCCGGCTGGATCTCGACCTCATCGGCGCCGAGGTTATAGACCACCTCTGCCCCGTTGATCGCAGCGGCCAAGCCACCTTCAGTGACTGCGCCGACATCCATCGCGCCAACGCGGGATGCAGCCGTGTGCAGGATCAGCAGTTTGGAATTGGTGTTCTCGGCGAGCTTCATCGCATGGGCCAGAACCGCCTCGCCATCGGCTTCGCGGATCGCACCCTGCCCCACGATCACCAAGGTCGGCTTGGCACGGGTCTCGTCGCTGATCTGGCGCGAGGACAGGCTTTCAAGCGCCGCGCGGTCGGTGCCGACATGGGCGTAATCATAGGTCAGATCCACAGGCTCGCCGATCAGGCCGATCTGAGCGCCACGCGCCCAGGCCCGGCGGATCCGCGCATTGAGAACCGGAGCCTCGTCGCGCGGGTTGGTGCCGATCAGCTGAATCATCTCGGCCGTGTCGATATCGGCAATCGTCGCCGTCCCGACATAGGCCGAGCGGTTGCCCGCAGGCAGACGCGCGCCATCGGTGCGGCATTCGACCGAACCGCCCAGACCTTCGACCAGCTGCTTGAGGCTGAACGCCGCCTCAACCGGGACCAGATCGCCAATCAGACCGACGACCTTCTTGCCCTTGATCGCATGGGCCGCCGCTTCCAAAGCCTCGGTCCAGCTTGCCGGACGCAGCTTGCCGTTTTCACGGATATAGGGCTTGTCCAGACGCTGACGGCGCAGACCGTCCCAGACGAAGCGGGTCTTGTCCGAGATCCATTCCTCGTTCACGCCGTCATTGTTGCGCGGCAGAATGCGCATGACTTCGCGGCCCTTGGTGTCGACGCGGATATTGCTGCCAAGCGCATCCATGACGTCGATCGTCTCGGTCTTGGTCAGCTCCCACGGGCGGGCGGTGAAAGCGTAGGGCTTCGAGACCAGCGCGCCGACCGGGCAAAGGTCGATGATATTGCCCTGAAGGTTCGAATCGAGCGTCTCATTGAGGTAGCTCGTGATCTCGCTATCCTCGCCGCGCCCGGTCTGGCCCATCTGGGTGATGCCCGCGACCTCGGTCGTGAAGCGCACGCAGCGGGTGCAGGAGATGCAGCGCGTCATATGGGTCTCGACCAGCGGGCCGAGGTTCAGGTCCTCGGTGGCGCGCTTCGGCTCGCGGTAGCGCGAGAAATCGACGCCGTAAGCCATCGCCTGATCCTGCAGGTCGCATTCGCCACCCTGGTCGCAGATCGGGCAATCGAGCGGGTGGTTGATGAGCAGAAACTCCATCACCCCTTCGCGCGCCTTGCGCACCATGGGCGAGTTCGTCTTGATTTCCGAGGGCGCGCCTTCCGGCCCCGGACGCAGATCCTTGACCTGCATCGCGCAAGAGGCGGCGGGTTTCGGCGGGCCGCCGACGACCTCGACCAGACACATGCGGCAGTTGCCGGCAATCGACAGGCGCTCGTGGTAACAGAAGCGCGGAACCTCGACGCCCGCGGCTTCGCAGGCTTGAATCAGGGTCATATTGGGATCGACCTCGATGATCTTGTCGTCGATCTTGATCTTGCGAAGTTCGCTCATCTGCCTGTCCTTTGCCTCAGTCCACGCGGACGAAGGATTTGAAATCATAAACGTCCTCATGGCCCTGAATGCGGAGGACGGTGGTCATCGCGGGCTGACCGCGCTCGAAGGTCACCGTCGCCTCAGTCGGAGCCGACGGCGTGAAGGATGCCGTCCGGTTCGAGGTGACGCGGTAGCGCGTGCCATCGGCACGCGCGCATTGGATATCTGCCCCCGAGGCATTGCCGGTCACGCGCAGCACGGGCTTGCCCGCCAGATCGCGCGTGGCCTTAGAGCGCACGCCCGCGCCGGTCGCCTCGCAAGACAGATCCGAGGGCGCGAACATGTCGAAATTCAGCACGAATTTTTGGGTGGTCGGGGTGAACGGCCCGGCCTCGGCCCGACCATGCGCGAGAAGGTCGCCCGCGATCATGGCCAAAGCCGCCAGCGCCAGAAGGCCTGCCCCGATGATGCGTGTCAGCTTTTTCATTTCTTCACCAGAAAAGTCGCAATATATGAATTATTCGCGAATTCCTGTGCGCCAACGGCACAGAAGCTCTGAGCATTGCCCCGCACCGCACCCCGGCGCTTGAGGTAATCGTCAGCCACCGCATAGATGCGCTTCTTGTCGTCCTTGTTGTCGAGGAAAGCGTCGATCTGGCGGCTGGTATAGCCCTGTTTCAGCGTCCAAGCCTTGAGCGCCCGCGCCTGCCCAAAGGCATAGATCATCCGCGCATCATAGCTCGGGCATTCCTTGCGGATCCGGTCGGCGATGCGCGCCGCGATCAGCCGGTCATTGACGTATTTGTTCTGGCTCAGCGGTTCGAGCGCCAGAGCAAAGCCCGGGGTCGCCGCAAGCGTGATGGCAGCCAAAGCTGCCGCAGTCAGGGTTTTCAAGGTCGTCATCGCTCTCTTCTCCTGGATGCTATCCCTTGTGGTCATAACATCGGAGTCAGGCGAAAGTTCGACACGCTTGGGTGAACGCCGGGCCAACAGGCGCGCGAAAGCCGGGGCTGCGAAGCCCCTGCCCTGCGCGTCATGTTTTGCCCGAAGCCACGCCATGAATCTGCCCTTATTCCGCCGCCAGAGCGCCCATGCGCCCAGTGCGTTTCGCCTTGATGCGGTCCTCGATCTCTTCGCGGAAGTTGCGGATGAGGCCCTGAATCGGCCAGGCCGCCGCATCGCCGAGCGCACAGATCGTATGGCCTTCGACTTGCTTGGTGACGTCGAAGAGCATGTCGATTTCCTCGACCTCAGCCTCGCCGCGCACCAGGCGGTCCATGACGCGCATCATCCAGCCCGTGCCCTCGCGGCAGGGCGTGCACTGGCCGCAGCTTTCATGTTTGAAGAAGGCCGAGAGCCGCCAGATCGCTTTGATGATATCGGTCGACTGATCCATCACGATCATGCAGGCGGTGCCGAAGGACGAGCGCAGCTCGCGCATCCCGTCGTAATCCATGATGGCATTTTCGCATTGCTCGGCGGTCAAGACCGGGCAGGACGCGCCGCCGGGGATCACTGCCTTGAGGTTCTTCCAGCCACCGCGCACGCCGCCGCCGTGTTTCTCGATCAGCTCGCGCATCGGGATCGACATCGCCTCTTCGACGACACAGGGCGAGTTCACATGACCGGTCATGCCGAACAGCTTGACGCCCGCATTGTTCGGGCGGCCGAAGCTTGCGAACCACTCCGGACCGCGACGCAGAATCGTCGGGACAACCGCGATCGATTCGACGTTGTTGACCGTGGTCGGGCAACCATAAAGGCCCGCGCCCGCCGGGAACGGCGGCTTCATGCGCGGCATGCCCTTCTTGCCCTCGAGGCTTTCAAGGAGCGCGGTTTCCTCACCGCAGATATAGGCGCCGGCGCCGTGATGCAGGAAGAGATCGAAATCCCAGCCCGAACCCGCGGCATTGCGACCGAGAAGGCCCGCGTCATAGCATTCGTCGATCGCCGCCTGCAGCGCCTCGCGCTCGCGGATGAACTCGCCGCGAATGTAAATATACGAGGTATGCGCGCCCATCGCGAAGCTCGCGATCAGCGCGCCTTCGATCAGCGTATGCGGATCGTGGCGCATGATCTCGCGGTCCTTGCAGGTCGCGGGCTCGGATTCGTCGGCGTTGATGACGAGATAGGACGGACGGCCGTCCGATTCCTTGGGCATGAAGGACCATTTCATGCCGGTCGGGAAGCCTGCGCCGCCGCGACCGCGCAGACCCGAGGCCTTCATCTCGTCAACGATCTTGTCGCGACCGCGCTGGATGATCGCGGCAGTGCCATCCCAGCAGCCGCGCTTTTTCGCCCCGGCGAGGCTGCGATCCCCCATCCCGTAGAGGTTCGTAAAGATCCGGTCCTGATCGTTCAGCATTTACGTCGTCATCCTTATCGCTGCGAAGGCGCATTGCGCCGCCGCCAGATCCGCCAGGTCACCACAAGCGACCAGATCATTGCTGCAATTGCCGCCAGATCGGCGAGAAAAGCATATTTCGGCGGCAGGTCATATTGCCCGCCAACCCATTGAAAGCCCAACCAGCCGAGCATGGTGACGGCGATCACCACAGCGACCAGCCGCGCCTGAGCCGAATCTTTTGCCGTCTGATCGCGTTCGGGCTCAGTCATCCGCGCCCTCACTTAGCTGTTTTGCCTGTCCGACCCAGTCGTCGCTTTCAATGCGCGCGCCACGTCGACCCAGTTTCTTCGTATAATCCGCGATCTCATCGGCACCCCAGGCGGCGATCTCGACAAACCGCGAGACACCGAGCTTGTTCAGCGCCTCTTCGACCTTGGGCCCGATCCCATTGATCCGCTTGAGATCATCGGGCTTTTGCTTCTTCGCCTTGGCTTTGTCCTTCGACTTGTCCTTGGCAGATTTATCCTTGCCGTCCTTGGCTTTCGTGCCCTTGTCCTTGCCCGCTTTGTCTTTCGGCGCGACATCCTCGTCACGAGCGGCGGCAGGGGGCGCAGCTTGGGTCAAAGTCTCGACCGGCTCCAACACGGGCTCAGGCGCGGCCACCGGTTCTGACGCCAGTTCAGGCGTCGGAGCGATGGGCGCAGGCGCCTTGGCCACAGCCGGAGCAACAGAAACAGTTGCAGCAGCGGGCACGGGCGGCGCTGCGGCGAGGGGCGTCTCGACCGGCGTGACGGCCTTGCCGGGCATCGCGCGGCGCCGGTTCAGCAGCCCCGCCTCGACATCATAGGCCGGCGCTGCGCCCTCGCAGACAAACCAGATCAACAGCGCCCCGCCGAGCAAACAGGTGACCAGCGCAAGGAACAACCCGCCCAGCCAATGCGTTTCGCCGATGCCCGAGACAAACAGCATCACGACGAGGCCAGAGATGGCCCCGACGATCCAGCAGTTTCTCGTGCAGTCCGACTGTCGCATCCTGTTCTGCCTCTGCAGCGCCTAGCGGCCTCTGGCGCCTGTTTCCTTAATTTGTAGCATCATTCCCGGCGTCTGCGGCCCCTGCCCCGGCATTTGCTGCGGCAGGCTTGCCATTTCGCCACGGTGTCAGCAGCGGAACCTCGGTGCCGTCGATGCGCTTGACGGTCTCTTTGAGATCGACCGCAAGCCGCACGCTGGCATTATATTGATCCGCCGAACCGGTGAGACCGCTCAGCGAGGTTGCCCCGCCAAGCGCCTCGGACGAGAAACGCCCGTTCTGCGGCCCCGGCACCGGCACTTCGCCTGCCGCGAAAGCGTCGATCAGCGCCGAGAGCTTGTCCGCCGTCAGATCTTCGTAGAAATCCTTGCCGATCTGGACCATCGGCGCATTGGTACAAGCACCGAGGCACTCGACCTCTTCCCACGAGAAACGCCCATCCGCCGACAGCGTATGAGGCGCGGCAGCGATTTTTTCCTTGCAGACGCGGACGAGATCTTCCGCGCCGCAGATCATGCAGGTCGTGGTGCCGCAGATCTGGATATTGGCAATCGTGCCAACCGGATAGAGCTGGAACATGAAGTAGAAGGTCGCCACCTCAAGCGCACGAATATAGGCCATGCCAAGCAGGCTCGCGCAATATTCGATGGCCGGGCGGCTGAGCCAGCCCTCTTGTTCCTGCGCGCGCCACAGCACCGGAATGATCGCCGATTGCTGGCGGCCTTCCGGATATTTGGTCATCTGGGCCTCGGCCCAGGCCAGATTGTCAGGCGTGAACGCGAAGCTCTCCGGCTGGATGGGGGAAAGACGGCGGAGCATCAGCGGTCAACCTCTCCGAAAACGATGTCGAGGGTCGCGATGATGGCCGGAACATCGGCCAGCATGTGCCCTTTGGAGATCCAGTCGATCGACTGGAGGTGAGCAAAGCCCGGCGCGCGCAATTTGGCGCGATAGGGTTTGTTGGTCCCGTCCGAGACCAGATAGACGCCGAATTCACCCTTGGGGGCTTCGACGGCGGCATAGACCTCGCCCGCCGGAACCTTGAAGCCCTCGGTATAGAGCTTGAAGTGGTGGATCAGGCTTTCCATGTCGCGCTTCATGTCGGTGCGACGCGGCGGCGTCAGCTTGCCGCGCGCCAAAACATCACCGGCAGGCTCGGCGCGCAGTTTCACGCAGGCCTGTTTCATGATCTTCACCGACTCGCGCATTTCCTGCATCCGGATCAGGAAGCGGTCATAACAGTCGCCATGTTTCCCGACCGGGATCTGGAAGTCGAATTCGTCATAGCATTCATAGGGTTGCGAGCGACGCAAATCCCATGCCAGACCCGAGCCGCGCACCATGACGCCGGTATAGCCCCAGTCGAGGCAATCCTGCTCGGTCACGATGCCGATGCCGACCTGACGCTGTTTGAAGATGCGGTTTTCGGTCAGCAGTGTGTCGAGATCGTCGATGACCTTCGGGAAGGTCTCGCACCAGGCCTCGATATCGTCGATGAGCTGCGGCGGCAGGTCCTGATGGACGCCGCCCGGGCGGAAATAGGCCGCGTGTAGACGCGCACCGCAGGCCCGTTCGTAGAAAATCATCAGCTGCTCGCGGGCCTCAAAGCCCCAGAGCGGCGGGGTCAGCGCACCGACGTCGAGTGCGCCGGTGGTCAGACCCATGAGGTGGTTCAGAATCCGGCCGATTTCGCAATAAAGCACGCGGATCAGGCTCGCGCGGCGCGGAATGGTCGTGCCGGTCAGCTTCTCGATCGCCAGACACCAAGCGTGCTCCTGGTTCATCGGCGCCACGTAATCGAGGCGGTCGAGATAGGGCAGGTTCTGGAGATAGGTCCGGCTCTCCATCAGCTTCTCGGTGCCGCGGTGAAGCAGACCGATATGCGGGTCGGCACGTTCGACGATCTCGCCGTCAAGTTCAAGCACCATGCGCAGCACGCCGTGGGCGGCCGGGTGTTGGGGCCCGAAGTTGATGTTGAAGTTGCGGATGCTTTGCTCGCCGGTCAGCGCGTCAAACGAACCGTCGTCGTAGCTGTTCTTGCGAATGTCGCCGTCCATCTCAGCCCTCCAGCCCGAGGCACGGGCCCCGGTCCTTGCAATTCACCATGTCGCGGCTCACTTTTTCGTCTCCGCAGGCGCTTTCTCATCGCCGGGCAGCACGTATTTCGCGCCTTCCCACGGCGAGAGGAAGTCGAATTGGCGGTATTCCTGAACCAGCTTGACCGGCTCATAGACGACGCGTTTTTCGACATCGTTCCAGCGCACTTCGACATAGCCCGTGGTCGGGAAGTCCTTGCGCAAAGGATGACCGCGGAAACCATAGTCGGTCAGGATGCGGCGCAGATCGGGATGGCCGGCGAAGAGGATGCCGAACATGTCGAAAATCTCGCGCTCATACCAGTTCGCGCTTTCATAGACGCCGATCAGGGTCTGGACGAGTTCGTCCTCGCGCACCGCGACTTTCACGCGGATGCGCTGGTTTTGATACATCGACAGCAGGTGATAGACGACATCGAACCGCGCCGGGCGGGCCGGATGATCGACCGCGGTGATGTCGATCAGGGTCGAGAAGCGGCAGGTCGGATCGCTGCGCAGGAACTCGATCAGATCGACCACGCCCGACAGGGTCGCGGTCACATTCAGCTCACCGAAAGCGATTTCGGTCGAGAGCACCTCATTGGCGCGCCGCGTCGCAATGTGATCGGCGAGATTTTCGAGGATTTCCGGGTCGATGGTCGACATGACTTACCTCACCAACGTGCCGGTGCGCCGGATGCGGCGCTGAAGTTGCAGGATGCCGTAGAGCAAAGCCTCGGCCGTGGGCGGGCAGCCCGGGACATAGATGTCGACCGGCACGATGCGGTCGCAGCCGCGCACCACGGAATAGGAATAATGGTAATAGCCGCCGCCATTGGCGCAGCTGCCCATCGAGATGACATAGCGCGGCTCGGGCATCTGGTCATAGACCTTGCGCAGAGCCGGGGCCATCTTGTTGGTCAGCGTGCCCGCGACGATCATCACGTCGGACTGGCGCGGAGAGGCGCGGGGCGCGGCCCCGAAACGCTCGAGGTCATAGCGCGGCATCGAGGTTTGCATCATCTCGACGGCGCAGCAGGCCAGACCGAAGGTCATCCAATGCAGCGAGCCATTGCGCGCCCAGGTGATGAGATCCTCGGCCGTGGTCAGCAGGAAGCCCTTGTCCTGAAGCTCGCGGTTGAGCTCGGCGGTGGCGACCTCGCGGTCGGCCCCGGCCGTATTCGCCCCGGTCATCACGCCCATTCCAGCGCTCCCTTCTTCCATTCATAGGCAAAGCCCACGGTCAGCACGCCAAGGAAGACGATCATCGACCAGAACGCGACCTCCGAAAGTCCGCCGAAGCTGACCGCCCAGGGGAAGAGGAAGGCGACTTCGAGGTCGAAGATGATGAACAGGATCGAGACGAGATAGAAGCGGACGTCGAATTTCATCCGTGCGTCGTCGAAGGCGTTGAAACCGCATTCATAGGCGCTGACCTTCTCGGGGTCCGGGTTGCGCACCGCAACGACCGCCGCAGCCAGCATCAGCACGATCGCCAGCGCCGAAGCCATTGCCAGGAAGACGAGGATCGGCAGGTATTCGTGTAGCAGGTAGTCCACGGAACAAGGCTCCCTTTCGCGCGCAGGAACCCGTGTGGCGTCCCCGCGATGGGTTTGGCTTCCGCTCGTTTAGACCCGGTTCGGCGCGGGGTCAACGGTCGCTCGGGCCGCACCGACCTGTCACAGATTTAAAATGCCGAAGTTATTACTCAAAGGAAACAGTCCTTTGCATGAATAATCCCCTAAGATTCCCGCAAGGCGAGAATATTTCCGATCAGATGGACGGAAAAAGTGGGGCAGATGCGGTTCGGGCGGTGGAATCGCCGGGCCAAAAGCCCGGCGCAAAAGCGGGGTCAGCCCCGCCCGCGTCCGATCCGGCCAAGATGGGTGTGTTCGAATCCCTCGGGCTGTTTCAGGCCAAAGCCGCAGGCGCGATCGACGCCGATATGGACCAGCCAAAGAAGCCCGAAGGTGATGACGCCGCTTTCGCCCAAAGCCATGCCAAGCAGCACGACCAAGAGGCCGCAGGCATAGAGATGGAAGGCATTATAGACCGCCGCGCCGATCCGGGGCCCCGCGAGATAGCCGACCATCGCGAGATCGGGCAGCAGGAAAACCACCAGCCAGAGCCACCAGGGCCAGCCGGCCCCGGTCATGATCGCGATCACCAAAGCGATGACGGCAATGCCGCCGCCCTCGATCCGTTGCCAGTCCTCGGCCCTCATTCTGCAGCCCTCCGTTTGGCCCGATCGAGAAGCGGGCCGAGATAGCGCCCGGTGTGGCTTGCCGGATTGGCCGAGACCTCTTCGGGAGTGCCGGTGGCCACAATCAGGCCGCCGCCGTCGCCGCCCTCGGGCCCGATGTCGATCAGCCAGTCGGCGGTCTTGATGACATCGAGGTTATGCTCGATCACCACGACGGTATTGCCCTGATCGACAAGGCTGTGCAGCACCTCCAGAAGCTTCCGCACATCCTCGAAATGCAGGCCCGTGGTCGGCTCGTCGAGGATATAAAGCGTGCGCCCGGTCGATTGCCGCGACAGCTCCTTGGCCAGTTTGACGCGCTGCGCCTCGCCGCCCGACAGCGTGGTGGCCTGCTGGCCGACTTTGACATAGCCAAGGCCGACCTCGACCAGAGCGTCCATCTTGTTGCGGATCGAGGGCACCGCCTTGAAGAACTCCTGCCCCTCTTCAACGGTCATATCCAGCACATCGGCGATGGATTTGCCCTTGAACTGCACCTCCAGCGTTTCGCGGTTGTAGCGCTTGCCGTGGCAGGTCTCGCAGGTGACGTAAACGTCGGGCAGGAAATGCATCTCGATCTTGATGACGCCGTCGCCCTGACAGGCCTCGCAGCGGCCACCCTTGATGTTGAAGCTGAAGCGGCCGGGCTTATAGCCCCGCGCCTTGGCTTCCGGCAGGCCCGCGAACCAGTCGCGGATCGGGGTGAAGGCCCCGGTATAGGTCGCCGGGTTCGAGCGTGGCGTGCGTCCGATCGGGCGCTGGTCGATGTCGATGACCTTGTCGAGATGTTCGAGCCCTTTGATCGTCTCGCAAGGCGCGGGTGTTTGATGCGCGCCGTTCAATCGCATCGAGGCGGTCTTGAACAAGGTCTCGATGGTCAGCGTCGATTTGCCGCCGCCCGAAACGCCGGTCACGCAGACGAATTTCCCCAGCGGGAAATCCGCGCTGACATTCTTGAGGTTGTTGCCCGTCGCCCCGATCACCGAGACCTTTTTGCCATTGCCCATCCGCCGATGGGCCGCGACCGGGATCTCGCGCAGGCCGGACAGATATTGCCCGGTGAGGCTCGCCGGATTGGCTGCGATCTCGGCAGGCGTGCCCTGAGCGATGATCTGGCCGCCATGAACCCCTGCCCCGGGACCGATGTCGAAAACATAATCGGCGTGGCGGATCGCATCCTCGTCATGCTCGACCACCAGCACCGAATTGCCCTGATCGCGCAGGTTCATCAGCGTCGTCAGCAGCCGGTCGTTGTCACGCTGATGCAGGCCAATCGAAGGCTCGTCGAGCACGTAAAGCACGCCGGTCAGCCCTGAGCCGATCTGGCTCGCCAGACGGATCCGCTGGCTTTCGCCGCCCGACAGCGTGCCCGAAGCGCGCGACAGCGTCAGGTAATCGAGGCCGACATTGACGAGGAAACCCAGACGCTCGCGGATTTCCTTGACGATGGGCGCGCCGATCTCGGCCTTCTGCTTCGACAGCGTCGCCGGAGCAGCCTTGATCCAGTCCAAAGCCTCGCGGATCGAGAGCTTGGTGACTTCGCCGATGTGATTGCCCGCGATCTTGACCGCCAAAGCCTCTGGCTTCAGCCGGTAGCCGTTGCAGCTGCCGCAGGGGCGGTTGTTCTGATAGCGCTCGAATTCTTCGCGCACCCAAGCCGAGTCGCTTTCGCGCAGGCGGCGCTCCATATTCGGAATGACGCCTTCGAAGGTCCGGCTGATCTCATAGATGCGACCGGCATCGTCAAAGCGGAATTTGATCTCTTCGCCGCCCGAGCCGTAAAGGAACATCTTCTGCACATCGAGCGGCAGATCCTTCCAGGGCGTCTTCTTGTCGAAACCGTAATGCTTGGCCAAAGCGTTGATCGTCTGGGTCAAATAGGCCGATTTCGACTTCGCCCAAGAGGCGATCGCGCCGCCCGGAACCGAGAGGCTCTGATCCGGCACGATCAGGCGCTCGTCGAAAAACAGTTCCATCCCAAGCCCGTCGCACACCGGACAGGCCCCAAAAGGCGCGTTGAAGGAAAAGAGACGCGGCTCGATTTCGGGGATGGTGAAGCCCGAGACCGGGCAAGCGAAGTTTTCGCTGAAGGTGATGCGCTCAGGCTCGGGCGCAGCGCTTTCCTCGCCCGCAGGCGCGGTTTCCAGAACCGCGATGCCGTCGGCCAGATCCAGCGCGGTGCGGAAACTGTCGGCAAGCCGCGTCTCCATCCCATCGCGCACGACGATGCGGTCAACGACCACGTCGATGTCATGGCGGAACTTCTTGTCGAGCACCGGCGGCTCGTCGAGTTCATGGAACTGCCCGTCGACCTTGACGCGCTGGAAGCCCTGCTTCCGGAGTTCGAGGAATTCTTTCTTATACTCGCCCTTGCGGTCGCGCACGATCGGCGCCAGCAGATAGGCGCGCGTGCCCTCGGGCATTCCCATGACCCGGTCGACCATGTCCTGGACCTGCTGCGCCTCGATCGGCAGGCCGGTGGCGGGCGAATAGGGCGTGCCTGCGCGCGCAAAGAGCAGACGCAAATAGTCATAGATCTCGGTCACGGTCCCCACGGTCGAGCGCGGGTTCTTCGAGGTCGTCTTCTGCTCGATGGAAATCGCCGGAGACAGGCCCGAGATGCGGTCGACATCGGGCTTGCCCGCCATGTCGAGAAACTGCCGCGCATAAGCCGAGAGGCTTTCGACATAGCGCCGCTGGCCTTCCGCATAGATCGTGTCAAAGGCCAGCGAGGATTTGCCCGAGCCTGAAAGACCGGTAATGACCACCAACTGGTCGCGCGGAATGTCGAGATCGACGTTCTTCAGATTGTGCTCGCGCGCGCCGCGCACCTCGATGAACTTCTGTTCCATCATCCGTTCCCATTTCCGCCAAGCGCATCAGATAGGGCTTGATCGTGAAAAAGCAACCTAAAAAAGCGAACGTATAGAGAACGCCGGAACGGAAGCTGAAAAGGAAGCATTAATCTGTTGCAGGCATAATCAGGACGGGCTCGGTGCCGGCCGACAAATCCCGCCGCGATTCGAAGGAGAGGATAAAATGGCCATTCAACATTATCAGGGCGGCTGCCAATGCGGCGCGATCAGCTATGAGGTCGATGCCGATCTCGACACGACCTTCACCTGCAACTGCTCGCGCTGCCAGCGGATCGGGGCTGTGCTGACCTTCGTTCCAACCGACAGCTTCCGCCTGATCAAGGATGGGCCGGTCACGGAATATCTGTTTCACAAGATGATCGTGCATCACCGCTTTTGCCCGACCTGCGGGGTCGAATCCTATGCGCTCGGCAAGGGCCCGGAAGGCGGGGAGATCGTGGCGATCAATGTCACCTGTCTTGAAGGGGTCGATCCGCGCGCGCTGAACAGCCGCCACATGAATGGCGCGGAGAATTAGGGATCAGCCGCCGGTATGGCTCATGTGACGGCTGACCTTGCCGCGCACGCCGCGCGAATAGTCGAAATCATGGCCCTCGGGCTTGCGGGCAATCGCGGCGCGGATCGCCTCGCGAACCGGCTCTGCCTCGGGGCTGGCGCGCAGGACGGCGCGCAGATCGGCGCGGTCCTCTTGCCCCAAACACATGAACAGCTCGCCCGTGCAGGTCAGCCGCACCCGGTTGCAGCTTTCGCAGAACTTATGAGAAAGCGGCGTGATAAAGCCGACCTTCTGCCCGCTGTCCTCGATCCGGGCATAGCGCGCCGGACCGCCCGTGCGCTCGGCCAAGGGCGTCAGGCGATAGCGCGCTTCCAGCCGGGCGCGCAGATCCGACAGCGGCCAATATTGGTCGAGCCGGTCCTCGCCGTCGATATCGCCCATCGGCATGACTTCGATGAAAGTGAGGTCATGGCCTTCCTCGGCGCACCAATCGACCAGCCGGAAGAGCTCATCCTCGTTGAAGCCCTTAAGCGCGACCGTATTGATCTTGACCCGAAGCCCTGCGGCTTTCGCGGCGGCGATCCCGGCCAGCACTTGCGGCAGTCGCCCCCAGCGCGTCACCGCGGCAAAGCGGTCGGCGTCAAGCGTGTCGAGCGAGACATTGACGCGGCGCACGCCGCAATCGGCCAACTCCGACGCAAAGCGCGCGAGCTGGCTGCCGTTGGTGGTCAAGGTCAGCTCGTCGAGGCCTTGGCCGAGATGCTGCGACATTGCCCGGAAAAAGCTCATGATATTGCGCCGCACCAAAGGCTCGCCCCCGGTGATGCGCAGCTTTTTCACGCCGAGCCCGATGAAGGCCGTGCAGAGCCGCTCAAGTTCTTCCAACGTCAGAAGATCAACCTTGGGCAGAAATTGCATATGCTCGGCCATGCAATAGGTGCAGCGAAAATCGCAGCGATCCGTCACCGAAACCCGAAGGTAGGTGATCGGCCGGGCAAAAGGATCGATGAGAGGCGCGTATTCCATAGCCCTTAGATATGCGCGGGCAAGAACCCGCACAAGACGGGGGGTCATCAACCAATTGGACGAGTCTGCGTGGACAGCACGCGCCTGCCCCTCTACCCTGCCTTCGCATTCATCCGAGGTGATCTCATGCCCCTGCCCCTGCGTCTTGCTTTGCTTCTGCCGTTGATTGGCCTGACCGCCTGCACCCAGATCAACGGCCTGCTCGGTAAGGAAAAACCGGCCGGGACGAGCGAAGCAGCAGCGGCGGCAGCACCGGGCGACACCGCCACCACGGCCACGGCCACGGCCGTCACGACAACGGCACCTGTGCCCAAGGCCAGCGCCAAGACGGCCGCGCAGCTTGATACGACGACCGCCGCGCAAAAGGTGGAAGCGGCCAAGCCCGCGGTCGCTGCCGAGAAAAAGCTTGGCACCACCATCGCCTCGCTTGGCGATCCGACGGTGCCGGGCTTCTGGATCAAGACGCCGCTGGTCAAGGCAGCCGCGCAGGGACGCATCGTCAATCCGGCGAATGGAAAATCCTCGAAGGTCGAGTTGTTGCCGCTGGCCGGTCCCGCTGGCGGTGGCTCGCAGGTCTCGCTGCCCGCGCTGCAACTGATCGGGGTCAGTCTGACCGATCTGCCCTCGATCGAGGTCTATCAGAACTGAAAAGGGCGGCCCGGCGGCCGCCCCTTTGCGTCACTCGACCGTGACGGATTTGGCAAGGTTGCGCGGCTGGTCCACATCCGTGCCTTTGGCAACGGCGGTGTAATAGGCCAGATATTGCATCGGCACTGCATAAAGGATCGGGGCAAAGATGCCGCCCGCCGCAGGCATGGTCAGCGTCGCATGGGTTCCCTCACCCGCCAGCTCGATGCCTTCGCTGTCGGAAATCAGCAGCACCTGACCGTGGCGCGCCATGACCTCATGCATGTTCGAGACGGTCTTGTCGAACAAGGCATCGCGCGGCGCCAGCACCACCACCGGAACATTGCGGTCGATCAGCGCAATCGGCCCATGCTTGAGCTCGCCCGAAGCATAGCCCTCGGCATGGATATAGCTCAGCTCCTTGAGCTTCAGCGCGCCCTCCAGCGCGACCGGGTAAAGCGGCCCGCGCCCGAGATAGAGCACATCCTGCGCCTCGGCGAGCCAAGCGGCCAGACCGCGACAATCCTCCGAGAGACCCAGCACCTGATTGAGCAGCCCGGGGATCGCGCGCAGCTCGCCGACCAGAGCCGCAAGCTCGGCATCCGAGATCCGGCCCCGGTCATGCGCGGCCTTGACCGCCAGCACCGCAAGCACGGCCAGCTGGCAGGTGAAGGCCTTGGACGAGGCCACGCCGACCTCGATCCCGGCCAAAGTCGGCAGCGCAATATCGGATTCGCGCGCAATCGCCGACGTGCCGACGTTGACCACGCCGATGACCTTTTCGACCTTGTCGCGCACATAATGCAGCGCCGCCAAAGTATCGGCGGTCTCGCCCGATTGGCTGACGAAAAGCGCCCAAGAGCGCGGCGACATCGGCGGCTCGCGATAGCGGAATTCGCTGGCGATATCGATGTCGCACGCCAGCCCGGCCAGGCTTTCGAACCAGTATTTCGCCACATGAGCCGCATAATAGGCGGTGCCGCAGCCGACCAGCGTCAGACGCTCGACGCTCGAGAAATCGAGCCCTTCAGGCAGCACAATCCGGTCGCCATGCAGGTAATGGTTCAGCGCATCGCCCAGAACGACCGGCTGCTCGGCGATCTCCTTGGCCATGAAATGGCGATGCCCGGCCTTGTCGATCGCGGTCGAGCCGACGTCGATCACCGCCATGTCGCGATTGGCGCGGCGCCCCTCGCTGTCCTCGATTTCGACGCCCGCGCGGGTCAGCACCGCAAGATCGCCATCCTCGAGATAGGTGATGCGGTCGGTGAAGGGCGCCAAAGCCACCGCGTCCGAGCCGAGGAACATCTCACCCGTGCCATGCCCGATCGCGAGCGGGCTGCCCTTGCGGGCGGCAATCATCAGATCGGGCTCGTCCTTGAAGAGAAAGGCCAGCGCAAACGCGCCATGAAGCCGCCGGATGGTGGCGCGCGCCGCCTCGACCGGGGTCATCCCCGCCGCCATATACTGCGCTGTCAGCAGGGCGACGACCTCGGTGTCGGTGTCGGATTCCGGCGCACGACCGCCCGCGATGACCTCGGCCCGAAGCTCGCGGAAGTTTTCGATGATGCCGTTATGGACCACGGCCACCGGGCCATGAAGATGGGGATGCGCATTGACCTCGGTCGCTGCACCATGGGTCGCCCACCGGGTATGGCCGATGCCGATCAGGCCTTGCAGCGGCTCATGGACCAGCCGGTCCGACAGGTTCACGAGCTTGCCGACCGCGCGGCGACGATCGAGCTCGCCCCGCGCGTCAATCGAGGCGATCCCGGCGGAATCATAGCCGCGATATTCAAGCCGCTTGAGCGCCTCGACCAATTGGGGCGAAACCTCGTGGTTGCCGAGAATCCCGATAATGCCGCACATCAGTTGTTATCCTTTTTGCCGCGCAGGGCGTCCATCAACCGGGTCGCCAGACCGGGCTTGTTCTCTTGTCGCGCCCGTCCGATCGCCAAAGCATCGTCGGGAATATCTTGCGTGATCACCGAGCCCGAGCCGGTCATCGCCCGCGCGCCCACGCGCACCGGCGCCACCAGCATCGTATCCGAGCCGATGAAGGCATTGGCGCCGATCACTGTGCGATGCTTGGAGACCCCGTCGTAATTGCAGGTCACCGTGCCCGCGCCGATATTCGTGGCCTCGCCGATCTCGGCATCGCCAAGATAGGTCAAATGGCCGACCTTGACGCCTTCATGAAGCTGGCTGTTCTTGATCTCGACGAAATTGCCGACATGGACATCGCCGCCAAGCTCGGCCCCCGGACGCAGCCGTGCGAAAGGCCCGACCGTCGCGCCCGCGCTGACATGGCAGCCCTCGAGATGGCAAAACGGCAGGATCTCGGCCCCACTTTCGATGGTGACCCCCGGCCCGAAGACGACATTCTGCCCGATCACGGCATCGCGCCCGATCACAGTGTCGAGCGCAAACCAGACCGACGCGGGATCCGAAAGCGTCACCCCGTCCTCCAGCGCCGCCGCACGGGCGCGCGCCTGAAAGAGCGTCTCGGCTGCGGCGAGTTCCGCCCGGGTGTTGATCCCGAGCGTCTCGCTTTCATCACAGGTCACGACATCGACGCGGTGGCCGCCCGCGCGGGCAAGCTCGACGATATCGGTGAGGTAATATTCGCCCGCAGCATTGTCATTGCCGATCTTCAAGACGAGCTCGGCCAGAAGCGTGGCATCCCCAGCGACCACGCCGGAATTACACAGATGGATCGCCCGCTCGGCCTCGCTCGCATCCTTGAATTCGACAATGCGCTCAAGCCCCTGAGGGCCAACGACGAGGCGCCCATAACGCCCGGGATCGCGGGCGTCAAAGCCCAGAACCACGACCTCGGCGGGATGGGAGAGCAACGCGGCCAGCGTCTCTTCCGAGATGAAGGGCGTGTCGCCGTAAAGCACGACGACCTTGCCCTCGAACCCGTCAAGCTCGGGCAGAGCCTGCGCGACGGCATGGCCAGTGCCCAGCTGCTCGGCCTGCAACACGATCCGCGCCTCGGGATCGAATTTCGCGACTGCTTTCGAGACGGCTGCGGCGCCATGCCCGGTCACGATGACCACATGCTCGGGCTCAAGCGAGCGCCCTGCGGCCAGAGCATGAGCGAAGAGCGGCACCCCCCCCAGACGATGCAGCACCTTCGGCAGATCCGATTGCATGCGACTGCCCTGTCCGGCGGCCAAGATGATCAAAGCGACGGGACTATCCGACATGGCTGCCTCAAATATTGCTTGTTTCTTTATCTTGGTCGAGGTTCTACCGATATGTGGGGCGACGGCCAAGAGGCACGCGTTCACACATTTTGACGGAAGGTTACAAAGATGGCAGGCGGGCTATGACAGGGACGGTGGTCTTCGATCTCGACGGCACGCTTGCGGATACGTCGCTCGATCTGATCGCGGCTGCAAATGCATGCTTCACCTCGCGCGGCCTCGCCGCACCGCTCGACCCGCAACAGGATGCCGCCATCGCCTTTCAAGGCGGACGAGCGATGCTGCGCGCGGGCTACGCCCGGCTTCCCGCCGAGGTGCTGACACCCCCCGGCGCCGAAGACGAGGATTACCCACGCCTCCTATC
The DNA here is from genome assembly GCF_000444995.1 of Paracoccus aminophilus JCM 7686. NCBI lineage: Bacteria > Pseudomonadati > Pseudomonadota > Alphaproteobacteria > Rhodobacterales > Paracoccaceae > Paracoccus > Paracoccus aminophilus. The sequence continues at coordinate 2,617,194 of NC_022041.1, forward strand.
CTTCTATGCCGAGAAGATTGCCGAGCATACCGTGCTCTATCCGGGCGTGATCGAGGCGCTGCATAGCCTGAAAGACGCCGGGCATCGTCTGGCAGTCTGCACCAACAAGCCCGAGGCGCTGGCCGAAAGGCTGCTGGCCGAACTCGGCATCCGCGACCGCTTCGCCGCGCTGATCGGCGCGGATACACTTCCCGTGCGCAAACCCGATCCCCGCCCCTATCTTGCGGCGGTCGAGGCCGCGGGTGGAGAGGCCGCCCGCTCCTTCCTTGTCGGCGACACCGAAACCGATCGAAAGACCGCAACTGCCGCAAAGGTGAAAGTCGCTCTGGTGACCTTCGGACCAGAAGGCCAAGCCATCTCGCGCCTCAAGCCGGATCGGCTTCTCGAACATTACGACGACCTGCCCGAACTCGCCGCGCATTGGCTCGGCTGAGATCGGGGCTTTGCCCCGGACCCCAAGGTATTTTCGTCAATGCGAAGCGCTTAAACTTTGGGTAAGGCTTCTGAGCTATGCTGGATTTACGGTACAGGCAGAGGTGCCGATGACCGTTCAGAGCGAAGCGCCCCGATCCAATGATGCCGCAGGCCGGGTCGGGGCGTCAAATCTCTCGGGAGATCTCGACTTCGCTTTGACGAAAGTACCTCGGGGTGAGCCCCGTCAGGGGCGAGGGGCAGAGCCCCTCACCTGAAAAGCCTGACGCTTACTCTGCCTGATCGGCAGGCTTCGCATTGAGCTGGCCATAGGCCTGAGCACCGATATTGTCATAAAGGCCGAGCTGGGTTTCGAGGAAGTCGATGTGACCCTCCTCATCCGCAATCAGCGCCTCGAACAGGGCTTTCGAGACATAATCTCCGACCTTCTCGCAGTGATCACGAGCTTCGATATAGAGATTGCGCGCGTCGTTTTCTGCGGCGAGATCTGCTTCCAGCGTCTCTTTCAGGTTCTGACCGATCCGCAACGGGTCGAGTTTTTGCAGATTCGGGTGACCTTCGAGGAAGATGATTCGCTGGATCAGGCGATCCGCATGGTTCATCTCTTCGATCGATTCCGCGCGAGATTTATCTGCGATATGTCCGAAGCCCCAGTCTTGCTGAAGGCGGTAGTGCAGCCAGTACTGGCTGACAGCGGTCAGCTCAGACCGCAGCGCGGCGTTGAGATATTCGATGACCTTGGCGTCGCCCTTCATGAGCAGCTCCTTCTTTTCCAGAACGAAGGCCCCTTATTACGGGGGGTACGCCCAGATTATCGCAACTGCGCATGGTGTCCAGAAACAAGGGCATGCATCCCCCACAATCGGCACGCTTGCCAAGCGCGTGATAGATCTTGCCGGGGGTGATGATGGTTTCGGGGTCGGAGGCGCGCATCCAGTCCACCGCAGCACGGATCTCGTGGTCAGAAATCTGAAGGCAGTGACAGATGATCATGGCGCTTCCCCTTTGAGGGATAACCTACCGATTCACTCGGACAAGTAAAGTCTGAGTTTTTCACTTTGTGATGAGGGAGCGCTTGACCGCTCGCGTCGAGAAGATCAGAAACCCGCCATGAAACTCGACGATTTCGACTTTGACCTGCCCGAAGGGCTGATTGCCACCCGCCCCGCTCAGCCGCGCAGCGCGGCGCGCCTACTTGTGGCCGAAGGCCCGGATCTGCGCGATCTGCAGGTCCATGATCTGACCCGCGTGTTGCAGCCGGGCGATCTGCTGGTTTTGAACGACACCAAGGTCATTCCCGCGCGCCTCACCGGCAAGCGCGATCGCATGACGGCGCAAGGCCTGGTCAGCGCCAAGATCGAGGTCACGCTGCTTGAACCTGACGCTGCCGGCAATTGGCGCGCTCTGGCCAAGCCGCTGCGCAAGTTGCAGCCCGGTGAACGCATCATCTTCTCTGACCAGCTCTCCGCCGAGGTCGTCGAGATCGCCGATGCGGGCCTCTCGCTGCGGTTCGATGCCGAGGGCAGCGCCTTTGAGGAAGAGCTCGCCCGGGTCGGCGCCATGCCCCTGCCGCCCTATATCGCCGCCTTGCGTGCGCCCGATGAGCAGGACCGCACCGATTACCAGACGGTCTGGGCCAAGAATTCGGGCGCCGTCGCAGCCCCTACTGCGAGCCTCCATTTCGACGCGCCGCTGCTCGATGCCTTGCGCGAGATGGGCGTGCGCTTCACCTATGTCACGCTTCATGTCGGCGCGGGCACCTTCCTGCCGGTCAAGGTCGATGATGTCGCCACCCACAAGATGCATGCCGAATGGGGCGAGGTCTCTGAGGCCGCCGCGCAAGCGATCAATGCCGCGAAGGCCGAGGGCGCGCGCGTCATTCCCGTGGGCACGACCGCGCTGCGGCTGATCGAATCCGCCGCCTCTGAGGACGGCCGGATGCAGCCGTTTCAGGGCACGACCGAGATCTTCATCTATCCCGGTTATCGCTTTCGCGTGACCGATGCCTTGATGACAAATTTCCACCTGCCGAAATCGACACTGCTGATGCTGGTCAGTGCCCTGATGGGACAAGAGCGCATTCGGGAAATCTATGGACATGCCGTCAGCTCTGGGTATCGTTTCTTCAGCTATGGCGATGCTTCACTTCTGATTCCCTAAGGTTTTTCAATGCTGACCGTCCTGCGCACAACGTGGCCCCTGCTTCTTGGCGTGCTTTTACTGATGGTCGGCAATGGGATGCAGGGCACCTTGCTCGGTATCCGCGGCAGCCTTGAGGGTATTTCGCCCGGCCAGATGTCCTATGTCATGGCGGCCTATTACGCGGGCTTCCTTCTGGGCAGTCGCACCGTGCCAGGCATGATCCAGAAGGTCGGCCATGTCCGCGTCTTCGCCGCATTGGGATCGCTGATCTCGTCGGTGCTGATCCTTTATGCCGTCGCGCCGAACTGGGTCTTCTGGTCGGCTTTGCGGCTGATCATCGGTTTTTCCTTCTCGGGCGTCTATATCACCGCCGAAAGCTGGCTGAACGCGGGCTCGACCAACGAGACCCGGGGTCAGGCGCTCTCGGCCTATATGATCGTGCAAATGCTGGGCATCGTCGCCGCGCAAATGCTGATGACGGCAGCGGATCCGGGGGGCTATCTGCTCTTCGTCATCCCCTCGGTGCTGGTCTCTTTCGCCTTCCTGCCGATCCTGCTGTCGCCCCAGCCTGCGCCGCAATTCGCCTCGATCGACCGGATGAGCTTCAAGCGGCTTTTCCAACTGTCGCCGCTTGGCTGCGTCGGCATGTTCCTGATCGGCGGTGTCTTTTCGGCAATCTTCGGCATGGCCTCGGTCTGGGGCTCGATCGCGGGGCTTTCGGTCAAGGAGATCTCGGCCTTCGTCGGCGCGATCTATCTGGGCGGGCTGGTGCTGCAATATCCGATCGGCTGGCTGTCGGATCACGGCGACCGTCGCGTGATGGTGCTGGGCCTTGCGATCTTCGGGACAGCGGTTTCCGCGCTGACCATCATCTTCTCGCCGGGAATCGCCGGGCTTTTGCTGGCGGCGGCGGCGATTGGCGGGGTCGCCAACCCGGTCTATTCGCTGCTGCTCGCCCATACCAACGACTTTCTCGATCAGAAGGATATGGCGGCGACCTCGGCGGGCCTGCTCTTTATCAACGGCATCGGCTCGATGGCGGGACCGATCATCACCGCCTGGCTGATCGCGCTCAGCGGCCCGAACGGGTTCTGGCTTTACATCGGCATCCTGCTGGCCGCCCTCGCCACCTATACCTGCTGGCGCATGACCCGGCGCGCAAGCCCGGATGTCGATCAGGGCTTTGCCGTGATCTCGCCCGCCGCGACCCCGCTGGCGATCGAGGCCGCGCTCGAATCGGCCAGCGCCGATCAGAGCACGCCCAACCCGGACAAAGCCCTGGACTAAGTCCCGGACTGCGCTTGCACCTTCCGTCGGGCGATGCCAGCATCAGCCAAACGAAGGAGACCGGGATGACCCCAGCAGAGATCAATGCCTTTTGGCTCGACGAGATCGGCGAAAAAGGCTGGTATGCCCGCAGCGACGCGGTCGATGCCACCATTCGCGACCGCTTCCAGCCCGCTTGGGAGGATGCCGAAAACCTGACCCGCGATTGGCTTGGGGCGCCGCGCGATGCGCTGGCCGCGCTGATCCTGACCGATCAGTTTCCGCGCAATATGTTCCGCGACGATCCGCGCGCCTTTGCCACCGATGCGCTCGCGCTGCGGATTGCCGATGCGGCGATCAACCTCGGCCATGATCTCGCCATTCCCCTGCCCGCGCGCCAGTTCTTCTACCTGCCCTTCGAACATTCCGAGAGCCTCTCCGACCAGAATCGTGCGGTCGAGCTCATCCGTGAATTCATGGGCGAGGAAAGCACCCGCCACGCCGAGCTCCACCGCGACGCCATCCGCGCCTTCGGTCGCTTTCCCTGGCGCAATGGCGCGCTTGGCCGGACCAATACCCCGGACGAGCAACGGCTTCTCGACGCAGGCGGCTATGGCGCGCTGGTCTCGGGCAAGGTCTCGCTTGATGCAGCCGGGAAATTGGTTTAACGCTCAACTATCTTTTCACGAGAGGGATTCCGATGACTCAAACGTTCGACATGGTGGTGATCGGATCCGGTCCCGGCGGTTATGTCTGCGCCATCCGCGGCGCGCAGCTGGGGCTCAAGGTCGCCGTGATCGAGCGCGAGCATCTCGGCGGCATCTGCCTGAACTGGGGCTGCATCCCGACCAAGGCCCTGCTGCGCTCGGCCGAGGTCTTCCACCTCATGCACCGCGCCAAGGAATTCGGCCTCTCGGCCGACAAGATCGGCTATGACCTGCCCGCCGTGGTGAAACGCTCGCGCGGGGTGGCAAAACAGCTCGCCTCCGGCGTGGGCCACCTGCTCAAGAAGAACAAGGTCACCGTCATCATGGGCGAAGGCACGCTGACCGCACCCGGCAAGGTCTCGGTCAAGACCGAGAAGGGCACCGAAGAGGTGACGGGCAAGGCGATCATCCTCGCCACCGGGGCGCGCGCGCGCGAACTGCCGGGGCTCGAGCCGGATGGCAAGCTCGTCTGGAACTACAAGACCGCGCTCAACCCGCCGCATATGCCGAAGAAACTCCTGGTCATCGGCTCGGGCGCGATCGGCATCGAATTCGCGAGCTTCTTCAACACGCTCGGCGCCGACACCACCGTGGTCGAGGTCATGGACCGCGTCCTGCCAGTCGAAGACGCCGAGATTTCCGCCCATGCCAAGAAGCAATTCATCAAGCAGGGCATGAAGATCATCGAGAAGGCGACGGTCAAGCAACTCGACCGCGCCGGCGACAAGGTCACCGCCCATATCGAGATCGGCGGCAAGACCGAGACGCAAGACTTCGACACGGTGATTTCGGCGGTCGGCATCGTCGGCAATGTCGAAAACCTCGGCCTCGAGAAGCTCGGCGTGAAGATCGACCGCACCCATGTCGTGACCGACGAATATTGCCGCACCGGCGTGCCCGGCCTCTATGCGATCGGCGATATCGCGGGCGCGCCCTGGCTTGCCCATAAGGCCAGCCACGAAGGCGTCATGGTGGCCGAACTCGTCGCGGGCGGTCACCCCCACCCGATCAAGCCGGGCGCGATCGCAGGCTGCACCTATTGCAACCCGCAAGTCGCCTCCGTCGGCCTGACCGAAGAAAAGGCCAAAGCGGCGGGCTATGACATCAAGGTCGGCCGCTTCCCCTTCGTCGGCAACGGCAAAGCCATTGCACTTGGCGAGCCCGAGGGCCTCATCAAGACGATCTTCGACGCCAAGACCGGCGAGCTTCTCGGCGCGCATATGGTCGGCGCCGAAGTGACCGAGCTGATCCAAGGCTATGTCATCGGCCGCACGCTCGAGACCACCGAGGCGGAGCTGATCGAGACCGTCTTCCCCCATCCGACGCTCTCGGAAATGCTCCACGAATCCGTGCTCTCGGCCTATGGCCGCACCCTGCATTTCTAGGTTTTCTTCATCACGACAATACCCTGCGGGGGTTTGGGGGGCGCATAGCCCCCCATTTCTTTTGCCCGGAGCTTGCGCCAGATCAAGGCGCGCATTCCTCTGGTCGCGACGCTGTGCGGATAACGCCCGTGACCAGCTCCAGAGGAAACCCGCCCATGACCTTCGCCCGCGCGCTCGCAACCAGCGCGACTTTCGCGACCTTGGCCCTTGTCGCCGCCTGCTCACCCGAGCTGACGCCCACCACCGGAAAAAGCGATTACGCGCAATTCTGCGCCTCGTGCCATGGCCCGAGCGGCAAGGGTGACGGGCCCGTGGCGGCAGAGCTGAAGCCTCGGCCAGCCGATCTCACCCTGCTCGCCAAAAGAAACGGCGGCAGCTTCCCGCGGCTCTCGGCGATGGAGCAGATCCACGGCGCGACCATGGGGCGCAGCGAAAGCCAGATGCCCGAATTCGGCGACATCCTTTCGGGCAAGACCGTGCTTTATGACGCGGGCGACGGGATCGAGACGCCGACGCCCTGGCGGCTGGTCGCCTTGACCAAATATCTCGAAACCCTGCAGCAGAAATGACAAAGGGCCGCGCGAGAGATTTCTCGTGCGGCCCTTCCTCAATCAGCGATCCGGCGGCCGGGCTCAGACCGGCATCCGCGCCTCGGCCATTCCGGCAAGCCAGCTTGCGCCGACCGGCAGGTTCTCGTCGTTGAAATCATAGGCCGGGTGATGCAGCATCGCGCTGTCGCCATTGCCCATGAAAATATAGGCGCCGGGACGCTCGTTCAGCATATAGCTGAAATCCTCGCCCGCCATCATCGGCGGCACGCTCCAATCGACCGCGCCCGCGACCTCTTCAGCGACCCGGGCGGCATGTTCGGCGGCGGCCTCATCGTTCATCGTCACCGGATAGCCGCGCTTGAACTCGACCTCGGCACTCGCGCCAAAGGCGCTCGCCACACCGCGCGCGATCTCGCCGATGCGGAGATCCAGCTGATCGCGCACCGCAGGATCAAGACTGCGCGCCGTGCCCTTCAGATGGACGGTGTTCGGCAGCACGTTATAGGCGGGCGAATCCGTCTCGACCGAGGTCACCGAGACCACCGCATTTTGCAGCGGATCGACATTGCGCGAGACGATGCTTTGCAAGGCCACGATGACCTGCGCCGCGACCAGCGTCGTGTCGATCGCGAGATGCGGCGCCGCCGCATGGCCGCCCTTGCCGGTCAGATAGATATTGAACTGATCCGCTGCCGCCATCATCGCGCCCTTGCGGATGCCGAATTGCCCAAGCGGCAGACCGGGCAGATTGTGGAGCCCGTAGAACTCCTGCACCCCCCAGCGCGAGACGAGCCCGTCATCGATCATCGCCTGCGCACCCGCCCCACCCTCTTCGGCGGGTTGGAAGATGAGGATCGCCGTGCCGTCGAAATTGCGGGTCTCGGCCAGATATTTCGCGGCACCGAGCAGCATCGAGGTATGGCCGTCATGGCCGCAGGCATGCATCGCGCCGGGCGTGGTCGAGGCATAATCGGCGCCGGTGATCTCATGAATCGGCAGCGCATCCATATCCGCGCGCAGGCCGATCACCCGGCCCGAGCCGGTGCTGCGTCCCCGGATCACGCCCACGACGCCCGAACGGCCAATCCCTTCCGTCACCTCATCGACCCCAAACTCCCGCAGCAACTCGGCGACGCGGGCCGAGGTCCGGGGCAGGTCATACATCAATTCGGGATGGCGGTGGAAATCGTGTCGCCAGCCTTTGATCTCGGGCAAAAGCTCGGCAAATCGGTTCTTCACGGGCATGTCAGCTCTCCTTCGCGCGAAGCTTGCTCTGTTTCCGCCGCACCTGCAAGCAGGCGGCTAGAGCGAGGGCCCCAGCACCAGAGGCGAGCCGTCGTGGAAACGCTGATAGCGAAAGCGCGTCAGATCATGTTCCGGGTCGCGGCCTTGCAACAGATCCGCCATGACCCGGCCAACGCCGGGACCGATGCCAAAACCATGGCCCGACATGCCGGTTGCAATGAAGAGCCCCGCAATCGGGCTTTCATCGAGCACCGGCACCTCATCGGGCATGACATCAATCATGCCCGCCCAGACGTGATGATAATGCGGCGTCCCGAGCGCGGGAAAGCTCGCCGCGAAATCGCGCTGGATCTTCTTCAAAAGCCGCTCGTTCGGGGCAGGGTCGAGCACGCGCATCCGCTCGAAAGGCGTCACATCCGAGGCGCTCCACCGCCGCCGCGTCGTCCAGGCATCGGGAAAATGCGCGGGCGCGAGCAGCCGCAACCCGGTGCGGCGGAAGTCGCGTTTGAGCTGGGGCAGATAGGCTTTGAAATGGCGAAAAGCGTCAGGGCCGATCCAGAAATCATGGGCCACGCCGGGCGCGAGCGTATAGCCGCCGTCCTGCCTGCGCCGTAGGGCGAAGCGGTCATCGGCGGCGGCTCCGGGCCAGAAATCGACGATGGGCATGGTCGCGCCCACAGTCGCGCGCACCGAAAGCTGAGGGATCGACAGTCCGGCATTGCGTGCGAAAAGCGAAGACCACGCCCCACCCGCGAGCAGCACGCGGCCCGCCCGGACGAAGCCCTGCTCGGTATGAACGCCCTGCAAGCTCCCGCCCGCCAGCTCCAGCGTGCGCGCGGCGCAATCCTCGACGATGACGACGCCCGCCTGCTCGGCCAGGCGCGCCATCGCGGGGACCGCCGTCCAAGGCTCGCCCCGCGCATCGGATGGCGTCGACAGCGCGCCGATCCAGCCCGCCGCATTCGGCAAGGTCGCCTCAAGCTCTGCGCGCGAGACCATGCGCGTGTCGAGCCCATATTGCCGCGCCAGCGTCAGCCAGCTTTCGAAACCGGCGAGGTCTTCGGCGGTCTTGGCGAGATAGGTGACGCCGGTCTGCTCGAAACCGGCTGCCTCGCCCAGCTCTTGCGCCAGCCCCTCCCAGAGCCGCAGGGATTCGATCATGATCGGCAATTCGCCGGGGTCGCGGCCCTGCTGGCGGATCCAGCCCCAATTGCGCGAGGATTGCTCGCCCGCGACCCGGCCCTTTTCGCATAAAACCACCTGCACGCCGGCCCGCGCCAGATAAAGCGCGGTGGCAATGCCAATGATCCCGCCACCGATAATCACGACATCGGCGGCCTCGGGCAAAGGCCCGGGAAAGCCAATCGGATCGCTCGCCCGGATCGGGCCGCCGCTCACCAGCATGGCACGGGCCTTGGGTCGGAAAAGCGCCAGAAGTGAGAGACGAGATGCCTGTTCATACCGACCGCCTGATTGGGGTTTCATCTCAGGCTAACGCAGTCGGCAATCCTTGCAACCGCGAACTTGTCGCAGGGCGCGGCAAGCCCCCGGTTTCGCACCTCTTTTCGCGCTGTTAGTGCTGAAGTGCGGTCAAGGCGGCATCCAAGGCCGCGCGCGGCAGGATGATGAGCATCGGCCCGGTAATCTCTAGCTCGACCGGCCCCGAGACCTCGTTCGAGGTGCCGATCCGGCCATTTGGCGCGAAACCGATCCGCGCAATCGGCCAGCGTAGCCCGTGACTGTGCCCGCTGGAGGGGCCCATCGGAAACAGCGAGAAGCGGCTGCCAATCGGCAGGTCGATCGCGAAATGCGCGGGCGCGCGGAAGATGATGTCTTCGGCCCCAATCAGGATGATCCGCGCCGGATCCTGACTGATCCGGCTGAGAACCGCCAGCTCATGGTCGATACGGCCGCCCAGAAACCCCAGCGCCAGCACGAAGGGCGCCTTGATCCGGCTCAGGCATTTCTCGAAATCGGTGCTGTTTTGCTCGGCGATATGATGCAGCCGCCCCTTGGGGATCGCGGCGCGCGCCTCGGGAGAAATGCTGTCGAAATCCCCGATCACCGCATCGGGCATCTCGCCGAAACGCAGCGCCTGATCGGCGCCGCCATCGGCTGCGACGAGGCGCGGAGCACGGGCCCGCGCCTCAGTCAGATCTGCCTGCGACACCTCGCCCCCACCGATCAGCGTCACGCCATCCGCAGAGACAAGGACCCGCCCGGACATGGCTATTCCTCCTTGCCGATGCCGGTAAAGATCCGTTTGAACGGAAATGCCCAGATCACGCCAAGCGCGACATAGATCAGGACCTCGATCACGATCGGCTGACGCCCGAAGGTGCGGTCGAGCCAATTCATCAGGGTGACCGCCACAACGATATAAAGCGGCAGCCCGATCAGCAGGACGACAAGCGACCAGCGTTTGCGAATTTTGAGGTCCATCTGGGCTCCGTCCGGATCAATCGGCAAAGGGATCGGTGACGAGGATGGTATCGTCCCGCTCGGGGCTCGTCGAGAGCAGTGCGACCGGGCATTGGATCAACTCCTCGATGCGGCGGACGTATTTGATCGCGGCGGCGGGCAGATCGGCCCAGCTGCGCGCGCCCTCGGTCGATTCCGACCAGCCCTCAAGCTCTTCATAGATCGGCGTGACCTTCGCTTGCAGCGCGGCGGCGGTCGGCAGGTAATCGTAGCGCGTGCCGTCGATTTCATAGCCGACGCAGATCTTCAGCGTCTTGAAGCCGTCAAGCACGTCGAGCTTGGTCAGCGCAATGCCGTTCACGCCCGAGATCGCGCAGGTCTGGCGCACCAGAACCGCATCGAACCAGCCGCAGCGGCGCTTGCGCCCGGTGACCGTGCCGAATTCATGGCCGCGCTCGCCCAGACGCTGACCATCTGCATCTTCAAGCTCGGTCGGGAAGGGACCAGAGCCGACGCGGGTGGTATAGGCTTTGACGATGCCCAGAACGAAGCCGATCGAGCTCGGGCCAAGGCCGGTGCCAGTCGCGGCCATCCCCGACATGGTGGTCGAGGAGGTCACATAGGGATAGGTCCCGAAATCGATATCAAGAAGCGAGCCCTGCGCGCCTTCGAACAGGATCCGCTTGCCCGCGCGACGCTCGTCGTTCAGCACTTTCCAGACAGGCTGCGCATAGGCCAGAAGCTTCGGCGCGATTTCCAGGAGCTTCGCCTTCAGCTCTTCGCGGTCGATCGGCTCGGCACCAAGACCTTTGCGCAGCGGGTCGTGATGGGCGAGCAAACGGTCCAGACGCGCGTCGAGCGTCTCGATATCGCCCAGATCCGCGACGCGAATGGTGCGACGGCCGACTTTGTCTTCATAGGCCGGACCGATGCCGCGCCCGGTCGTGCCGATTTTCGACGAGCCCGCAGCTTCCTCGCGCAGACGGTCAAGATCTTGGTGCAGCGGCAGGATCAACGGGGTGTTTTCCGCGATCATCAGGCTCGCGGGCGAGATTTCGATGCCCTGCGCCGTCAGTTTGTCGATTTCCGCGAACAGTGCCCAAGGGTCGAGCACAACGCCGTTGCCGATCACCGCCATCTTGCCCTTGCGCACGATCCCCGAGGGAAGCAGCGAGAGCTTATAGACCTGCTCGCCGATGACCAGCGTGTGCCCGGCATTATGGCCGCCTTGAAAACGCGCGATAATATCGGCGCGTTCGGACAGCCAGTCCACGATTTTGCCTTTGCCTTCGTCGCCCCATTGCGCGCCGACGACTACCACATTGGCCATGATCCTATCCCTTCGGTCACAAATGCCCCGGCGCTGTATAAAGGTCATGTGCGCGCGTTGAAAGCACAAAGGGCCGCGCGGCCGACGGGGATGCACGGGACGCATGAATGCGCGCGATCTGGCCGCCAAAAGCTGGGGATATGTTCTTTTCGCGCCAAGAAAGCCTTTGGTGTTCAGCTTTCTCCATGTGACGCTTTGCTGCCGGCGCTGGGTCCGGCCATCGGAGGATCACGGAATGTGCCATGCTTGTGTCATCGAAAGCGTAAAATCGGACATGATTTCACGGCGTAGCCTGTTTACAGGCGCGGCCGCACTTGGCGCCACGGCAGTGACATTGGGCGCGGTCTCGGCCCGGCCCGCTCTGGCCCAGTCCACCGGCAAGGTCGTCGATCTGACCCACGCCTGGGATGAAACCTTCCCGACTTTCGACGGCGCGCCGGGCATCGCTTATGAAGAGGCGGTGAATTTCGACAAATCCGGCTATCAGCTGTGGAAGCTCACAATTTTCGAACATAGCGGTACCCATATCGACGCGCCGCTGCATTTCTCGAAGGATGGCAAATCGGTGGCCGAGCTTGATCCGGGCAATCTCGTCTGCCCGCTTTGCATCATCGACATCACCGCCAAGGCCAAAGACGACGCCAATGCCATGGTCGAGGCCGAAGACGTCGAGACCTGGGTGAAGGCCCATGGCGAGATCCCGGCCGGCGCGGTGGTTGCGCTGAATTCGGGCTGGGCCGCCAAGGTCGGCACGCCCGAATTCCGCAATGATGCCGAGGGCAAATTCGCCTTCCCGGGCTTTGCGAAATCGGCGACCGACAAGCTTGCCGAGATGCAGGTCGCGGGGATCGGGGTCGATTCGCTCTCGCTCGATCCCGGCAATTCGCCGGATTTCGCGGTGCATAAATCCTGGCTGCCCTCGGGTCGGTTCGGGATCGAGGCTTTGGCCGGGCTCGATCAGCTGCCCGCCACCGGCGCGACCATCTTTGTCGGCGCCCCCAAACACAAGCGCGGCACCGGCGGCCCGGCGCGCGTTCTGGCGGTGCTGTGATGGCGACGGTCCCGCTGCTCTCCGACGACGAGGTCGATCCCCGTGCCCTTGCGGTTTTCAACCGCATCCGCGAGGCGCGCGGCACGGATTACATCAACAACTTCTGGCGCGCTTTGGCCCATGACCCCGTCGCGCTTGACGCGGTCTGGGAGCGGCTTTCGCAGATCATGGCGCCCGGCGCGCTCGATCCCTTGGTCAAGGAGCTGATCTATATCGCGGTCTCGACGGCGCATGGCTGCACCTATTGCATCCATTCCCATACCGCATCGGCCAAGGCCAAGGGCATGACGCCCGAGCAACATGCCGAGCTTTTGGCCGTCATCGGCATGGCAAGCCAGACCAATGCGCTGGTCACTGGCCTCGGCGTGCCGGTTGATGCGCGTTTTGAGGCGAACTAGTGCGGGATTGGCCGGGCAAAGCCCCGGCCACCCTTGCGTCGTTCCGGCCGCCCAAGCTCAGGCGGCGGCCGCGACCAAGGCCGGAGTGAAGGGGTGGACCGTCACCTCCTCGCCCTCGAAGATGCAGAACGAGCCCGGCGGAACCTCAAGCCAATCGCCTTCGTCGCTTTCAAGCGGCTCTGACACGACCGCGCGTCCGCCCCGCGTCGGCGACCAGCGGTGAAAGAGCGTCGGTGCATGTTCGTCACTGGCATAGCGCAAGGCATAAAGCCGCTGCCCATCCGAGAAAGCCGCCGTCAGCCGCACGAAAGGCGCGGTGCCGCGTTCGCGGGCCAAGGCCTCGAATTGCGCGGTGGCGCGCGCCATCGCCGCCAAAGGATCCTGATCCAGCCCCATGGCAATGGCGGTCAGAAACAGCGCCTCGCTGTCGGTCGCGCCCTTGCGGTGGCGATAGACCTCATCCGGGATCAGCACCTCGGCTGAGCGGCGATAGGTGTCATAACCGCCAAACTGGCCATTGTGCATGAAGGTCCAGCGGCCAACGGTGAACGGATGGCAATTGTTGCGGCTGGTCGCGGTCCCGGTCGAGGCGCGGACATGGGCCATAAAAAGGTGCGATTTCACCGTCGCGGTCAGGCTGCGCAGGTTCGGATCGCTCCACGCTGGCATGACATCGCGGTAAAGCCCCGGCTCCTCTCGGTCACCATACCAAGCGATGCCAAAGCCATCGGCATTGACCGCCGTATGGCAATGGGTGGCTTCGTGGCTTTGCCGGACCAGCGAATGGCCGGGCCGGCTGACAATATCTTCAAGATAGATCGGTGCGCCGATATAGGCGGCCCAACGGCACATGTGCTGCTGCCTCTGCTCTTTCTCTTTTTCAAGGCAATAGCACGGACAGTTTAACAAATCATGCTTATTCAGCAGCCGGAGGCACTTCCTCGACGATCACAAGATCGCGCTCGGAGGCGCCAATCGCATGGCTCAGCGCCTCTTGATAGGCGGGCGAGCGATAGCAGGCTTCGGCCACCTCGAGGCTCGGGAACCGCGCAACCACATTGCGCGGCCGGTCCCGGCCCTCAAGTTGGACGTGGCGCCCGCCCCGGGCCAGAAAGACCCCGCCATGATCCGCAATCGCGACAGTCGCGATCTTGGCATAGCGGCTGTAAGCCTCTTCATCGGTCACATGGACATTGGCGATCCACAAAGCGGTCATGCGCGGGCCTCGATCAGTTGTTCGACGGCCAAGATTGCCGCATCTGCCGCATCAAGGCTAGGGGCGCCGCCCTGTGCGCGATCCGGACGACCACCGCCGCCTTTGCCGCCAAGCGCCGCGACCGCCGTCTGCACCAGATCGACCGCCGAGACCTTCCCAACCAGATCCGCCGTGACGCCCGCCGCGACCGTGGCCTTGCCATCGGCCTCGGCCAAAGCGACGACCGCGCCGGTGCCGAGCTTGCCTTTCAGCTCATCGACCAGCGCGCCAAGCTCCTTACCCGAAACGCCATCAAAGCGACGCGCGATGACCTTGACGCCTTTGATCTCTTTCGGAGCCGCCTCGGTCGCGCCGCCCATGGCGAGCTGGCGTTTGAGCTGCGCGACTTCGTTGGCCAGCGCCTTGCGCTCATCCGACAAAGCCTTGACGCGATTGACGACCTCACCCGCCTGCGCCTTGATAACGCCTGCGATTTCAGAGAGTTGCGCATCGGCGGCGCGCAGATGGGCCAAAGCAGCTTCGCCGGTCAGTGCCTCGATTCGGCGCACGCCCGCACTCGACGCGCTGTCGCCCAGAAGAACGAATGCGCCGATATCGCCGGTGCGCGCGACATGGGTGCCGCCGCAAAGCTCGAGCGAATAGGTCGTCTTGTCGAGACCCTTGTCAGAGCCCTCCTGACGGCCCATCGAGACGACGCGAACCTCATCGCCATATTTCTCGCCAAAGAGCGCCTGAGCGCCAAGCGCGCGGGCATCGTCGGGCGACATGATGCGGGTTTCCACTGCGGTGTTCTGGCGAATGTAGTCGTTCACCTCGGCCTCGACCTGCGCCAGCTCCTCGGCGGCGACGCCTTTGTTATGGCTGAAGTCGAAGCGCAGGCGGTCGGCGGCGTTCAAGCTGCCGCGCTGCGCGACGTGATCGCCAAGCGCGTGGCGAAGCGCCTCGTGCAGCAGGTGGGTCGCCGAGTGGTTCGCACGGATCTGGCTGCGACGGGCGTGATCGACGGAAAGCTGTGCCCCCTGCCCGCGCGAAATCGTGCCAAGCGTGACTTCGGCCGAATGGACAAAGAGGCCCGAAACCTTCTTGGTGTCGGTCACACGCGCCGCGCCGGTCTCGGTCTTGATCAGGCCGGTATCGCCGATCTGACCGCCCGATTCCGCATAGAACGGCGTTTGGTTTACCACAATCTGGACGGTCTGGCCCTCAGTCGCGGCCTCGACGCCCGCGCCCTCTTGCACCAAGGACAGGATCTGGCCCTCGGCGACTTCGGTGTCATAGCCAAGGAATTCGCTCGCGCCGTGCTTTTCGGCCAGATCGAACCAGATCGTCGCGTCAGCCGTCTCGCCCGAACCCGACCATGCCGCACGCGCCTTGGCCTTCTGCTCGGCCATGGCGCTGTCAAAACCAGCGGTATCGACTGCGCGGCCCTTTTCGCGCAGAGCGTCCTGCGTCAGATCGAGCGGGAAACCATAGGTGTCATAGAGCTTGAATGCCGCTTCGCCCGGCAGGTTCGCGCCTTCCGGAAGCTTGGCCAGCTCATCGTCGAGCAGGCGCAAACCACGGTCGAGCGTCTGCTTGAAGCGGGTTTCTTCGAGCTTCAGCGTCTCTTCGATCATCGATTGCGCACGGCTGAGCTCGGGGTAAGCGGCGCCCATCTGGCGCACCAGCGCCGGAACCAGACGGTGCATGACCGGATCTTTCGCGCCCAGAATATGCGCGTGACGCATCGCGCGGCGCATGATGCGGCGCAGCACATAGCCCCGGCCTTCGTTCGAGGGCATGACGCCATCGGCCAGAAGGAAGGAGGTCGAGCGCAAATGGTCGGCGATCACGCGGTGATGGACCTTGCCCGGACCATCGGGATCCGAGCTGGTGACATTGGCGCTGGCTTCAATCAGCGCGCGCATCAGATCGGTGTCGTAGTTGTCGTGTTTGCCCTGCAGCAGCGCGCCGATCCGCTCGAGCCCCATGCCGGTGTCGATCGACTGCATGTCGAGCGCGCGCATCGAGCCGTCTTCGAACTGCTCGTTCTGCATGAAAACGAGGTTCCAGATCTCGATGAAGCGGTCGCCATCCTCGTCCTTCGAGCCCGGAGGACCGCCCCAGATGTGATCGCCGTGGTCGAAGAAAATCTCGGTGCAGGGGCCGCAGGGGCCGGTCGGGCCCATGCGCCAGAAGTTGTCATCGGTCGGAATGCGGATGATGCGGTCATCGGTCAGGCCCGCGACCTTCTTCCAGATATCGGCGGCCTCGTCATCGGTGTGATAGACCGTGACCAAGAGCTTGTCCTTCGGAATATCGAAATCCTTGGTCAGCAACTCCCAGGCAAAGGGGATCGCTTCTTTCTTGAAGTAATCGCCGAAGCTGAAGTTGCCGAGCATTTCGAAGAAGGTGTGGTGGCGCGCGGTATAGCCGACATTGTCGAGGTCATTGTGCTTGCCGCCCGCGCGCACGCATTTCTGCGCCGAGGTCGCGCGCGTATAATCGCGATGCTCGACCCCGGTGAACAGGTTCTTGAACTGGACCATGCCCGAGTTCGTGAACATGAGCGTCGGGTCATTGCGTGGCACAAGCGGGCTCGACTCGACGACACGGTGGTCGTTGCGCTTGTAGAAATCCAGGAAGGTGGAACGAATATCGTTCAGGCTTGGCATTTCAGGAAATCCCGCTGATGGGCCACGAACCGGCGCTGTCTAAAGATGTGAGAAAAGCCAATATCGCCCGGCGGGGCCAGCGTAAAGGCGCAACCTTGCGAGATTGGTCTGAGAGAGGCCGGGGTCAGGGCCGCAGATCGCGCCTCGAAATGGAAAAAGGGGCCTCTCGGCCCCTTTTGGCAAACAGTTCGGATCCGTCTGTCGGGCTTATTCTTCGACGACGTCGTCGCCGCCTTCTTCGCCCGTTCCGAATTCAAGCCCGTGGCTGGCGCGGATCTTGTCCTCGATCGCATAGGCGGTTTCGGGATTGTCGCGCAGGAACTGCTTGGCATTTTCGCGGCCCTGGCCGATGCGCTCATCGCCGTAGGAATACCACGAGCCCGATTTCTCGACCACGCCAGCCTTGACGCCAAGATCGATCAACTCACCCACCTTGGAAATACCTTCGCCATACATGATGTCGAATTCGACCTGACGGAAGGGCGGCGCGACCTTGTTCTTGACCACTTTCACGCGGGTGGCGTTGCCGATCACCTCGTCGCGATCCTTGACGGCGCCGGTGCGGCGGATGTCGAGACGGACCGAAGCGTAGAATTTCAGCGCATTGCCACCGGTCGTCGTCTCGGGGTTGCCGAACATCACGCCGATCTTCATGCGGATCTGGTTGATAAAGATGACCATGCAGTTCGAGCGCCCGATCGAGGCGGTGAGCTTGCGCATCGCCTGGCTCATCAGGCGGGCTTGCGAGCCCATCTGCATGTCGCCCATATCGCCTTCGATCTCGGATTTGGGCGTCAGAGCCGCGACCGAGTCGACCACGACCAGGCTGACCGCGCCCGAGCGCACCAGCGTATCGACGATTTCCAGTGCCTGTTCGCCGGTATCGGGCTGGCTGATCAGCAATTCGTCAAGGTTAACGCCAAGCTTTTTGGCATATTGCGGATCAAGCGCATGTTCGGCGTCGACAAAGGCGCAGACGCCGCCCTTTTTCTGCTCTTCCGCCACGACATGCAGCGTCAGCGTGGTTTTCCCCGAGCTTTCCGGCCCGAAAATCTCGATGATGCGGCCCTTGGGCAGGCCGCCGATCCCCAGCGCAATATCGAGCCCGAGCGAGCCGGTCGAGGTCGCCTCGATCTCGGCCACGGGATTGTCCGCGCCAAGTTTCATGATCGAGCCCTTGCCGAACTGCCGTTCGATCTGGGCAAGGGCGCTGTCGAGCGCCTTCTGCTTGTCAGCCGTTTTCTTGTCGTTCATGTCGAAAAGTGTCGCCCCTGCCATGCTTTCCATGCCCTTATTTCACACCCCACCCGGTGGGGCAATCTGCGTTGCGCGGCCAGTGTTCGCTTAATGTTCTTATCTACCATCCCAGTGGGCTTTGCAATGCTTTTCCGCGGCCCATCATCACCTGACGTTGCATGGGCTTTAGTCTGCACGCGGCAGGTTAAGAAATGGTTGATTGGAAAACGTAAATGCATCCGGCGCGCCCAGCCGATCGTCCCCGGCCCGCTGGCTTTCGGCGCGCGTGTTCCTGCAGACAATCCGTCTGGCGAACTTTTGTCGAAACGCAACTCGATCTGGGACAGGCCAGAGAACATGGCGCGACACCGGTCCAGTGAACACCTGGCCCGCAGAGCCGCGCCCTTAACGCGGTCTCAAAGACTGTGCATCTCGTGATCCAGATGCGGGGCGGCAAAAATCGTCACCTCTGGCTCCTCCCGCATCGGCGCAGGCTCAAGCTGTTTGCTGACCAATGCCGTCAGCTCGCTCAGTGAGAAGGGCTTGGCCAAAAACGCGGCATGAGGGATGGGCGAGCCGCCTTCTGCAAAGATCTGCTCGCTGTAACCCGACATGAAGATCACGCGGGTTGCCGGACGGTCGCGAAGAGCGGTTCGAACCCAGGCTGGCCCATCCATGCCCGGCATGACGACATCAGTCACGAAGACATCGACATTGAGCCGCTGGTCCGACAAAAGCTCCAACGCGTCTTCGGCGCAAGCAGCCTCCAACACCTTGAAACCCTGAAGCTGCAGCGCCCGGCTGGCAAAAGCGCGGACCGGGGCCTCATCCTCGACCAAAAGCACGGTGACCTCTTTCTCGATCCGTGGCAACATCGCCGCGCTCGGACGGGGGCTCACGGCCTGATCGGGATCGGGGTCCGCGACCTCACCGGCATGGGCCGGGAAATAGAGAGAGAAGGTCGTGCCTTCCCCGATCTCACTGTCGCAGAAAATATAGCCGCCAGTTTGCTTGACGATGCCATAAGCCGTCGAGAGGCCAAGGCCAGTTCCCTCACCAGTGCGTTTGGTCGAGAAGAACGGCTCGA
This sequence comes from Paracoccus aminophilus JCM 7686, assembly GCF_000444995.1. Lineage (NCBI taxonomy): Bacteria > Pseudomonadati > Pseudomonadota > Alphaproteobacteria > Rhodobacterales > Paracoccaceae > Paracoccus > Paracoccus aminophilus. The sequence continues at coordinate 2,636,315 of NC_022041.1, forward strand.
AGACCTTGCCCATATGCTCGACCGGGATGCCCGTACCCTGATCCCTGACCTCGACACGAACATAATTGCCGGGCAGCAGCTGGGCATGGCCAGAGATGATCGGGCCGTCGGTCGTGATATTGGCCGTGGTGATCGCGATATCGCCGCCCTCGGGCATAGCATCGCGCGCGTTCACCACGAGATTCATAATGACCTGCTCAAGCTGGCGTTTGTCCGCGCGGATCAGGCTGAGCTTCGGATCATGGTGAAAGGTCAGCACGATCTTCTCGCCCACCAGCCGGTTCAGCAGATGCGTCAAATCCGAGAGTGAGTCGCGCAGATCGACCAGCTGCAGCCTCAGGGTCTGCTTGCGCGAATAGGCAAGAAGCTGGCCCACCAGCGCCGCCGCCCGGTTCGCGTTTTGCGAAATCTGGTCGACATCGGCATAGTCGGGATCGCCCTTGTCGTGGCGCAGCATCAAGAGATCGCAATGCCCGCTAATCGCCGTCAAAAGGTTGTTGAAATCATGCGCGACGCCGCCCGCAAGTTGGCCAATCGCCTGCATTTTCTGGCTTTGGACAAATTGCGCCTCAAGCCGCTTGAGATCGCTCGCGTCAGAAAGAACCGCCGTCACGCAATCGCCCTGCCCGCCTTTCAGCGTCACCTGCACGAAATGTTCAGGCCCCTGATCACGCGCGCGAAGCACCTCGGCGCCCACCTGCATCCGACCCGCGCAGGCATCGCCGACCCAATCGGCCAGAGGCCGCCCCGGCCCTTCGAGAAGCATGGCGAGCGGGCGGCCCTGGAGGTCACGGCCGAGCATATCCCTTGCCGCCTCATTGGCGCGCATGATCGTGGCCTTGGCGTCCAGAAGCAAAAGCGCAACCGGCAATTCGTCGAACTGGATAACGTCGCTTTGCCTTTGCGGCGGAGGCTCGACGCTGACCGGTTCGACCGAAGGAGCAAAACGCCAGAGCTGCAAATGCGCCCCCGCCTTGCGCGTGACGACAAAGGTCCCCGCCGCGCCCAGATCAATCCGGGACTGCCCGCGCCGTCCCAGCGCGACCCCCAGCGTGCGCCAGACCGCATCGGGATTGGCGATGGAGCGCCCCAGCGCCTCTTGCACCTGACGCCCGACAAGATCGCCCAAATGATCCATCAACACATTGTTCTGCGCGAGGATAAGCCCGTCCGGCATCGCGACAAAGGCAGCCTCCGGCAGTCCGAGCAAATCGGCACGCAACCCCCGCAATTCCCGGCGATCATTCGCCGCTTGGATCAGATGGCGCAGACCATAGGCTCCGCCGAGCAGATACCAGGCAAAGGCCACCGAGAAGAGGATGAAGAAAAACGTGCCCTTGAGGCTGTTTGGTTGGAAGGCGAACCAGAAGGAAAACACCACGACCGGCGCCGTCAATAACGGCACCATTGCCAGCGCGATCGCCGGCATTTCCTTTCGTGTCATCATAACCCTCGAATCCGCCCTGTTTCCGATGTCATAGCAAGGCGGGATTAATCAGGGGTTAATTTCGCCGCAAAATTGCGCAGAAAAATCCATCTGATGCGGTCAGAGGCGAATATTCGGTCACTTTCTCCAGAACAAAGCCGGAATTCCTGCTCAAAAACGCCTGCACCTGATCCTGATTTTCACGGGCAAACACCGAGCAGGTCATATAGGCAAGATGCCCCTCAGCCGCGACCACCTCTGCGCTTTGGTCAAGGATTTGCGTCTGAAGTCCGCCAAGCCGCTCGAGATCCGCTTCGGTCAGCCGCCATTTCTGGTCGGGCGTGCGCCGCCAGGTTCCCGAGCCGGAACAGGGCACATCGGCCACAACCAGATCGAACCGGCCCGCAGCCTTGCCGGGCGGCACCAGACGGATCGTGCCCCCGGCACGACGCGCGCGCTCGGGCAGGTTGGCCATGCGGGCGCGGTCGATGTCATGGGCGCTCACCGAGGCCGCGCCGCGCCCGGCCAAAGCCAAGGCCTTGCCGCCCCCGCCCGCGCAGAAATCAAGGACACTTCCCGTAAGGGGCAAAGCCGCGCAGGCAAGCTGGGGCGAGAGATCTTGCAGCTCGACCAAACCCTCGCGATAGGCCTGGGCATTCGCGAGTTTGCGGCTGCCCTCCCGCACCTCAAGCGCGGTCTCCAGCAGCGGCGAGGTTTCGGTCAGGATGCCCTCCGCCGCAAGCGCCGCCTGCGCCGCTTTGGGGTCGGCCTTGCGTGGGTTCACGCGCAGCCAGACGGGAGCGCGGGTGCGCATCGCCTCGGCCACAGCTTCGGCCTGATCGCCGAGCGAGGCCTGCCATTCCCCCAGCATCCAGTCGGGCAGATCGAGCGCCTCGGCGCCTGCGGGCGCGCGGCCCAGTGCAAGCTCGGCTTCGGTCAAGACCGCAGGCGCATGACCCTCTCCGCTAAAGATCTCGGCGGGGTCGCGTCCTGCCTCGCGACACGCGCCAAGCAGCACCCCACGCCCCGTCATCGCGCCCCCCAAGGTCGCGCGCGAGCGCAAACGGCGCAGGCTATCAAAGACGAGATCGCGCACCGCCGCGCGATCGCCGGAACCGGCATAGCGGCTGGCGCGCGACCAGCGGATCAGCGCGGCTTCGGCGGGCTCTCCGCCCAGAACGCGGTCGAGAATGGTGATGGCGGCAGAGATACGGGCGGCGGGGGTCATGATCCTTGGCCCTTTGGGCAGTGAGACAGGTGATCCGCCCAGAAAGGTGCGCGCGCGCGGAAAGTCAAGCCACGCGCGGCTAGGGCTCGGCCAGCTCTGGCAGATCGGAGAGGTCGGGAGGTGCCCGCGCGCCGATCAGCGCCGCGCGCGCATTCCCGATCAGCGCGCCGCGCCCGTTCATGTCGATCAGCGCCCCCGTGGCGCCGATCAGCGGGCGATCCGGACGGTCGGCAAAGACCGCGAGCGAGGGGGTGATCCCGCTCACCTCTGATCCCAGCGGCGCGCCAAGCAGCATCACCCTTTCGCGCGGCACCCGCCCGCGTCGCCGCGTGTCCACAGCCGCGAAGGTGTTATAGGCAGCGGGCGGCGAAAGCCCGTCATAATCCCCGTCCTGCACCATCCGTCGCAACGTGTCGAACCGCGCAAGATAGCGATCGCTATAGACCTGTGTCCGCGAGTGGAAATTCCCCGCAGCCATCCGCCAATTCCCGCTTTCGAGATAAAGATCGCTGACGAAACGCGCGGCATAGCGGGCGTTTTCCAGCGGGTCGAACATCTGCGTCGCCGAGGTGAAATTCTGGCTGTGCCAGCGCCAATTGAGCTGAAAACACCCCAGATCGAGGTTGCTTTGTCCCTGCGCCACGCGATCCTCGACAAAACGGATGGCGCTTTGGGGATCCTCGAACCAATGGCCCTCGCCGCCCACATTGACGCTCCACGCCCAGGGACGCAGCGCGCCGTTCAATTTGCGACCGGTTTCGGTCAAGGTCAGGGTCATCAGGATATCGGGCGGCACGCCGGTTTCGCGCGAGGCCTGCATGGCGGCCCATTCGCAAACCTCGGCCGGGCCTGCCGCCTGCGCCCGAGCCAGCCCGGGGGCGATCAGCAACGCCACAAGCGCCGCAAGGCCCAAGACAGGGCGATACGGACGCGTCAGGGCAAATTGGATCAGCTGGCGGAGCATCCCGGGACCGAAAAGAAGCACATCTTCTTTTCTCTAGCCCCGGGCGGTTAAGATATGATGAGCGCGGGCAGCTCTGCCCGCCCCCATTTAGCCCAAACGGTAGTTCGGGCTTTCGCGGGTGATCTGCACGTCATGGACGTGGCTTTCGGACAGGCCCGCGCCGGTGATGCGTACGAATTCGCAATTCTTGCGCATCTCGGCCACGGTCGCATTGCCGGTATAGCCCATCGCGGCGCGCAGCCCGCCGACGAGCTGGTGGATCACCGCCGCCGCCGTGCCTTTATAGGGCACCTGCCCCTCGATCCCTTCCGGAACCAGCTTGTCGGAGGCCGCATCCTTCTGGAAATAGCGATCCGCCGAGCCCCGCGCCATGGCGCCAAGCGAGCCCATGCCGCGGTAGGATTTGAACGAGCGGCCCTGGTAATGGATGATCTCGCCCGGGCTTTCATCGGTCCCGGCAATCGCCGAACCGACCATGGCGCAGCTTGCGCCCGCCGCAATCGCCTTGGCGAAATCGCCCGAGAATTTGATGCCGCCATCGGCGATGACCGGGGTCTCGCCCGCGCCCGAAACCGCGTCGATGATCGCGGTCAGCTGGGGCACGCCCACGCCCGCGACGATGCGGGTCGTGCAGATCGAGCCCGGCCCGATCCCGACCTTGATCGCATCCGCACCGGCCTCGACCAGTGCCTTGGCGGCCGAAGCGGTCGCGACGTTGCCCGCCACCACCTGCACCGAGTTCGAGAAGCTTTTCACGCGCTCGACGGCTTTGGCGACGCCCGCCGAATGGCCATGCGCAGTGTCGATAACGACGAGATCGACGCCCGCCTCGATCAGCGCCATGCTGCGCTCGAAGCCTTCCTCGCCCACGGTCGAGGCCGCCGCGACGCGCAGGCGGCCGAGATCGTCCTTGCAAGCGAGCGGGTTCAGCACCGACATCTCGGTGTCTTTCAGGGTCAAAAGCCCGGTCAGCTTGCCCGCGCCATCGGTGATCAGCAGCTTCTCGATCCGGCGCGCCTTCATCAGGTCGATCGCCTGATTGCGGTCAGCGGGCTCTTGCAGGATGGCGAGATTTTCCGAGCTCATCATCACGCTGACCGGGGTCTTTTCGTCGCTGGCAAAGCGCATGTCGCGGTTCGTCACAATGCCGACGACGCGACCATTGGCGTCGACGACCGGAAAGCCGGTGACGTTGTAACGCTCTTGCAGGGCTTTCGCATCGGCCAAGGTCTGATCGGCGCGCAAGGTGATCGGCGCGTAAACGATGCCCGATTCGAAACGTTTGACGCGACGGACTTCGTCGGCCTGCTGTTCGGAGGTGAGGTTGCGGTGAATGACGCCGATGCCGCCCGCTTGCGCCATGGCAATTGCCATGCGGCTTTCGGTGACCGTATCCATCGCCGACGAAAGCAGCGGGATGTTCATGCGGATCTGGCGGGTCACATAAGTCGTCACATCCGCCGTTGACGGCAGGACCGTCGAAGCTGCGGGTACGAGTAAGACGTCGTCGAAGGTGAGTGCCTCGCGAATCTGCATGGATGTCTCCTGTCAGTGTTCGATTTGGCAGTTTCCCCTTTCACGCCCTTCGGGAAATGTCCAGCCCGCCGCCCAGCAAATCCGGGCCGTTCGCGCAAATTTTTGTAACTTCTCGGCAGGGCAAGATCTCGGCAGGATCTTGGCTGAATCGCGCGCGCATTGCACGGGATGCCCTTGGGGAATTTCGCCGGGGATATCGAAGGGGATATCGCTTGCTTGACCCGGCGGAAACTGGCAGAGCGCAGGCACGGCGGGCGCGGCTATTTTGGCCGTGGCGGGGCGCAATCCGTCCGGCCTTCGGCCCTCCCCGCTCAGTGCAGTGATGAGTTTCGCGGCTTCGGCCGCTCATCGGGTCAAACGTTGCCGCAAGGACACGCCTGCCCCGCTCAAAAGCTTGCAACGCCACGTCAGCCATAACGCAGAATTGACCCGAGCCCCGCGCTCGAACAACCTTGATCCGGAGAAGTCAGATGACTCAGGGGAGGAACAAATGAAAAGAACCATTACAGCGCTCGGCGGTTTGCTGATCGGAGCGGCCCCGGCTTTTGCGGGCGGGATCGAACGTGCCCCCCAGTCGCTCAACGTGCTTTTTGAAAAAGGCAATTATGCCGAGCTGAGCTTTGGCGGCGCATCTCCCGATGTGAAGGGCCGCGACATTGCCGGGTTCGAGACCAAGAATGTCGCGAGCGGTTATGGCTTTTTCGGCCTCGCCTACAAGCATCAGTTCAACGACAATCTCTCGGCCGCGATCATCATCGAGCAGCCTTTCGGCGCCGATATCAATTACAAAACCCCCGCGAATGGCGGCTCGCCGGTTCTGGGCGGCACGACCGTTGATGTGAATTCGACCACCTATACCGGCATTCTGCGCTACAAATTCGAGAATAACTTCTCGGTCCATGGCGGTATTCGCGGCTCGCGCGCGGATGGCAATGTGACGCTGCATGGCCAAGCCTATCAGGCCATCGGCGGCTATGATCTGGATATCGACGGGGCGTGGGGCGTCGGCTGGCTGGCCGGTGTCGCCTATGAGGTCCCCGAGCTCGCCGCGCGCGTCTCGCTGACCTATAACTCGCCGATCGAACATAATTTCAACATGACCGAAACCAGCCCCGCCATTCTGGCGGCGACCGGCGGTCTGACCGATACGGTCACGGGCAAGCACAAGGTCAAGACGCCGCGCAGCTGGACGCTGGAAGGTCAGACGGGTGTGGCGGAAGACACGTTGGTCTTCGGCTCGATCCGCTGGGTGAAATGGTCCGAGTTCAAGGTCGACAACGCCCTCTTCCCGATCCAGACCCCGCTTGGCCCGACCGAGCTGGTCTCGCTCAACGACACCACGACCTATACGATCGGCGTCGGGCGCAAGTTCACCGACAACTGGTCGGGTTCGGCCTCGTTCATCTATGAGCCGAAAAAGGGCGATCTGATCTCGCCGCTCGCGCCTTACAACGGCCGCAAGGGCATCACTCTGGCCGCGATCTACACGCAGGACAACATCAAGGTCACCACCGGCATCAACTATTCGAAGCTCGGCGGCTCGACCCTTGGCGTCGGTCCTGATGCTCACAAGACCCAAGTCGCCAAAACCGACAATGGCGACATCTGGGGCATTGGCGTCCGCGTCGGCTATAGCTTCTGATCCCTGCCGATCTGATGTGGAAAGGCCTCGCGATCGCGGGGCCTTTTCGTTACGAGGCGCCGCGCGCCAAAACCAGCCGGGTCACAGACGCCACGGGCCACGGGCGGCGCCAAGCCTGCACCACGCCAAGCCAAGCCATCACGCGTCCAGCCCTCTCCCAACCACATCCAGAAGCCCCCACCGGAGGAGATCGCTGTTGACCGATGCCTGCCCGCCAAAGCCCGCTCGACCTTGGTACGCCTTCTTGGTGCCGCTGGTCATCTTCGCGAGCGGCCTGCCGATAGTCTACAAACTCTTCGGGCGCAGTTTTTTGCCCGCTCCCGACTGGGCCGCGCAGATGCAAGTCGCGGCACTCGTTGTCGGAGTGATCTGCGCCTACGGGGTTATCTGGTTGGACGCCCGAGTTCCGCCAGAGGTCAACAAGGGAAAGCCGCTTGGAAGGATGACCAAAGTGGCTGTCTGTTTGCTGGGCTTTTTCTTTGGCAGGATGCTGGTCCTCGTGTCATTTCCCTTTGTCATGACATTGGCGCTCGGACAGCCCATCGGTATGGTCTATGTCGTGCAATCTGCCAAAGGCGGGGACGGGAAATGCCCCCGCCATATCGTGCTCGAGGAGCTGCCGCCGGTGTTTCACAGGCTGTGCAGCTATCCCGAGGAGGCACGCGCAAACCTCGCGCCCGGCTCGCGGATCTTCGTCACCGGCACGGGCTCTTCGTTCGGGATATTCCCCGAGGGCTTTCACATTGTGGATGCAAAACTTGACGCGGAGCTGCGAAAGGCTGCAGGGATGGACGAACAAGAGGCCGGCGACATCGACCCGCGCGCTCTTGGCCCGATCCGGCTCTCGCCCTGAGTCCGCGGCCCAGGATTGAGCCGCGGCGTAGAACTGAGCCTAGCCCTTGAGCGCCTGCACCAAAGCAGTGAAATGCTCGCCGCGCTTTTCGAAATTCGGGAATTGGTCAAAGCTCGCGGCGGCTGGGGCAAGCAGCACGGTCTCGCCCGATTGCGCCTCGGCATGGGCGCGGGCGACGGCCTCGTCGATGGTCGCGAAGATTTCGTAATCGACGCTTTGGCCAACCTCGAGCGCGAAGTCGCGCGCCGAATGGCCGATGAAATAGGCCTTCACGACATTGCCGAGATGGGGAACCAAAGAGGTGATCCCGCCCTCCTTGCCCATGCCGCCCGCGATCCAGCGGATGTTTTTGAAGGCGAGCAGCGCCTTCTCGGCGGAATCGACATTGGTGGCCTTGCTGTCGTTGACCCAGCGCACGCCGCCGATTTCGGCCACGGTCTGGCTGCGATGCGGCAGGCCTTGGAAGCTGTGGAACGCGGCCTCGATCTCGCGCGGGGGGATGCCCACGGCGCGGCAGGCGGCATAGGCCGCGCAGGCGTTCTGGTGGTTATGCGCGCCCGGGAGCCCGGTGACGGCGCGCAGATCAATCGAGGCGACCTGACGGCCTTTGCGGTATTCCGAGAGAAAGCCCTTCTTGGCGAAGACCGACCAGCCGAAAGCGTCGAGCTTGGTCTCGGACGAGACCCGGATCACGCGATCATCCTGCGGCCCTTCAGACAGCTGATCGGCAAGATAGAGCCCCTCGATTTCATCGACCCCGATCACCGCGCGATCCGGGCCGCCCTCGGCGAAGAGGCGGCGCTTGGCGGCGAAATAGCCACCCATGCCGTGATGGCGGTCGAGATGGTCGGGCGAGAGATTGGTGAAGACGGCGACATCGGGGGTCAGCGCCCGGGCAAGATCGGTCTGATAGCTCGAGAGCTCCAGCACGACGACCTCGCCATCCTGCGCCGGATCGAGAGAGAGCACCCCGGTGCCGATATTGCCGCCCATCTGCGCGGGGCGGCCAACCTCGGTCAGGATGTGGTGGATCAGCGCAGTGGTAGTCGATTTGCCATTCGAGCCGGTGACGGCAATCACCCGGGGGGTGATGTCGAAACTGTCCCAGTCGCGGGTGGCAAAGCTGCGGAAAAAGAGCCCGATATCATTGTCGACCGGAATGCCCAGCCGCAAGGCCATGGCAATCGCCGGATGGGGTTTGGGGTAGAGATGGGGAATGCCGGGGCTGGTGATCAGCGCCGAAACGCCCTCCCATGCGGTTTCGCGGGTGAGATCGCGCAAGGTGAGGCCCTCGGCCTCGGCGCTTGCGCGGGTATCGGCACCGTCATCCCAGACGACGACATCTGCGCCGCCCTCGGTCAGCGCGGCCGCCGTGGCGCGACCGGAGCGGCCGAGGCCCAAAACGGCGATGGTCTGGTTTTGAACGCCCTGAACGGGAATCATGAAAGCCCCCTTGCGCTCTGACGCCGGGGGCGCTTCGCCCCCCGGACCCCCAGAGGATATTTGAACATGAAAGACGAGGACAGCCCCGCTTTGTCACGGGGCCGTGGGATCAGCGGATCTTGAGCGTGGCGAGGCCGATCAGCGCGAGGATGAGGGCGATGATCCAGAAGCGGATCACAATCTGGGCCTCGCCCCAGCCCTTTTTCTCGAAATGGTGGTGGATCGGGGCCATCAGGAAGACACGGCGGCCCGTGCGTTTGAAGTAGAGGACCTGGATGATGACCGAAAGCGCCTCGACCACGAAGAGGCCGCCGACGATGGCTAGAACGACCTCGTGTTTGGTCACGACCGCAATCGCTCCGAGCGCGCCGCCGAGGGCGAGCGAGCCGGTGTCGCCCATGAAGACGGCAGCCGGCGGCGCGTTATACCACAGGAATCCGAGGCCTCCGCCGATGAGCGCGGCGCAGAAGACCGCGAGCTCGCCCGAGCCCGGGACGAAATGTAGCCCGAGATAGGTCGAGAAATTCGCATTGCCGACCATATAGGCGATGATGGCGAAGGTCGCCGAGGCGATCATCACCGGCATGATCGCCAGCCCGTCGAGCCCGTCGGTCAGGTTGACCGCATTGGCCGCGCCCACGATCACGAACATCGCGAAGGGGATGTAGAAGATCCCGAGGTTGATGAAGGCATTCTTGAAGAAGGGAATCGCGAGCTGATGGGAGAGCGCGTCGGGGTGAAGCGCCGCCGCCGAAAAGCCCGCAATCGCCGCGATCACGAAGCCAAGCGCCATGCGCACCCGGCCCGAGAGCCCGGCATGGTGCTGTTTCGTCACCTTGGCATAGTCATCGGCAAAGCCGATCAGCGCGAAGGCGAGCGTCACCAGAAGCACGATCCAGACATAGCCATTGTCGAGCCTTGCCCAGAGCAGCGTCCCGACCGTCAGCGCGGCCAGGATCAGCAGCCCGCCCATGGTCGGCGTGCCGGCCTTAGCGAGATGGCTTTGCGGGCCGTCATCGCGGATCGGTTGGCCCTTTTTCTGGTGGCGACGCAGCAGGTCGATCAGCGGGCGGCCGAAGATGAAGCCGAAGATCAGCGCCGTGAAGAAGGCGCCGCCTGCCCGGAAGGTGATATAGCGAAACAGGTTGAAGAAATCGCCGCCGTCCGACAGGCTGGTGAGCCAATATAGCATCGCTATCCCCTATTCTCAGGGGCGCTGCTTTGCAGCGAACGCCTGAGCGCGTCAACCACTGTCGAGACCTTCGACGATTTCGATCCCTTCACGAGCACGATATCGCCGGTCTGGGCGAGTTCGCTCACCCGCGCGGCGAGCTCGGCGGCGGTTTCGACCCAGATCCCGCGCTTCTCCGCGGGCAGGGCCTCGTGGAGATGACGCATCAGCGGACCGGCGCTGTGGATCAGCGCGACCGCAGCGATCGCGGGATCTTCCGCCATGGCACGATGCATCTCGACCGTCTCGGGGCCGAGCTCGAGCATATCGCCGAGGATCGCGATACGGCGGCCTCCGTCCAGACGCGCGAGCGTCGCGAGACCGGCCGATAGCGAGGTCGGGTTCGAATTATAGGAATCGTCGATCAGCCGGATGTCACCCAGATCCTCGAGCGCGCCGCGTCCCTGGAAGGGGCGCCAGACCGAAAGGCCGCGCGCCGCCTCGGCCACATCAATGCCCGCGGCATGAAGCGCGGTGAGCACACCGACCGAATTCATCGCAAAATGCGCGCCGGCACTCTGGAGCGTGTAATCGACGACCTTGCCGAGAATGCGCGCGCGGACGCGCATCTCCTCGCCCATGGCCTCGGATTTGAGAAGCTGGCCCATGCCATGGGCGCCAAAGCCGATGACAATCGCCCCCGCTTCATCGGCCGCGTCGCGCAGGATCGGCGTCACCGCGAGGTCTTCGGGCAGGATCGCCGTGCCTGCGGCTTCGAGACCGGCAAAGATCGCGCCCTTTTCGCGGGCAATGCCCTCGACCACGCCGAAAGCTTCGAGATGAACGGCGGCGACGGTGGTGATCAGCGCGACATGAGGGCGGGCAAGCCGGGCGAGAGGCTCGATCTCGCCGGGATGATTCATGCCGATCTCGATCACCGCGAAATCGGTCTCGGCGGGCATGCGCGCCAAGGTCAGCGGCACGCCCCAATGGTTGTTGTAGCTCGCTTCGGCGGCATGAATGCGGCCCTGACCGGCAAGGCCTGCGCGCATCATCTCTTTGCTCGAGGTCTTGCCGACCGAGCCGGTGATGGCGATGACCTTGCCCGAAACGCGCGCGCGCCCGGCCCGGCCAAGCGCCGTCAGACCGTCGAGCACATCATCGACGATCAGAAGCGGCACGTCCGAGGCGACGCCCTCGGGAATGCGCGAGACCAGCGCTGCGCCCGCCCCTTTGGCCAGCGCCTGGGCCACGAAATCATGGCCGTCGCGTTCGGCCTTCAGCGCCACGAAGAGATCGCCCGGCGCAATCGTGCGCGTGTCGATCGAGACGCCGGTGACCGTCCAGCTGCCGGAGGCCTTGCCTCCCGTCGCGGCTTCGGCCTCGGCTGCGGTCCAAAGTGCGGTCATATCTTGCCGTCCAGTGCTGCGACGGCGACCGAGGCCTGCTCGGAATCGTCGAAGGGGAAAATGTCGTTGCCGATGATCTGGCCGGTTTCATGGCCCTTGCCCGCGATCAGCAAAGCATCGCCGGGCTGGAGCGCATCGACGCCGCGCAAGATCGCCTCGGCGCGGTCGCCGACCTCGATCGCATCGGGTCCGGCGCCCGCCATGACCTCGGCCCGGATCGCCGCCGGATCCTCGGAGCGGGGGTTGTCGTCGGTCACGAAGACCACATCAGCAAAGTCGCGCGCGGCCTCGCCCATCAGCGGGCGCTTGAGCCGGTCGCGATCGCCGCCTGCGCCGAAGATCACGACGATGCGGCCCATGACATGCGGGCGCAGGGATTGCAGCGCCGAGGCCAGCGCGCCGGGTTTATGCGAGTAATCGACAAAGACCGCCGCGCCGTTTTCGCGCATCGCCGCCAGCTCCATGCGGCCGCGCACCGTGGTCAGGCGCGGCAAGACCGCGACCACCGCGTCGGGATCGGTGCCGGTCGCGATGACGAGCCCCGCCGCCGCCAGCACGTTTTCCGCTTGAAAGCCGCCGATCAGCGCAAGCCGGACCATATGGGTCTTGCCGAAGATCGAGAAGCGCAGATCCTGCCCGGTCGCATCATAGCGCTGGCCGAGGATGCGCAGATCGGCCTCGGGGCTGCGCCCGACGCGGATGATTTTCAGCCCGCGCGCCTGTGCGATCGCAAGCAACTGAAGACCGCGCGGATCGTCGATATTGATGACCGCGCTCGCGCCCTCTTCCAGAATATGATTGAAGAGCAAGGCTTTGGCGGCGAAATACTCGTCGAAGTTCTTGTGATAGTCGAGATGGTCTTGGGTGAAATTCGTGAAAGCCCCCGCCAGCACCCGCACGCCGTCCAAACGCCGTTGGTCCAGCCCATGCGACGAGGCTTCCATACAGGCATGGGTGACGCCCGCAGCGGCGGCCTCGGCCAACACGCGATGCAGCGTGATCGGCTCGGGCGTGGTATGGGCGAGCTTCGCCTCGTAATCGCCCTGCACGCCCATGGTGCCCAAGCTGATCGCCTGTTCGCCCAGAAGCTGCCAGATCTGCCGCGTGAAGGTCGCGACCGAGGTCTTGCCTGAGGTCCCGGTCACTGCGACCAGCGTCTCGGGCTGCGCGCCGAACCACAAAGCGGCAGCGGCGGCCAGCGCCGCGCGCGGATCCTCAACCACCACGAGAGCGGCCTCGGCGCCCGAAAGCTCGGCCGCAGCCAAAGCGGCGCCCTCGCGGTCGGTCAGCACCGCAGCCGCGCCCAGACGCAGGGCATATTGGATGAAGCTTGCGCCATGCGCGCTCGACCCCGGCAGCGCGGCGAAGAGATAGCCCGGCTTGACCTGTCGCGAATCGACCGCGAGCCCCGTTACCTCGGGATCACGCCCCTTGTCCCCTCTCAGCCCCAGAAGGGACAAACGTTTCGCAGTCTCAGACACGGAACCCCCGCTTGATCAGTTCGCGACGAGTTTTAGCCCGTCCGGCGCGCGCGGTTCAATGACCGGCAGTGTGGATTCGGTTTGCGGGCGCAGACCGACAAGCGGCGCAAGCCGCCGGATCAGCTCGGCCGCGACCGGCACAGCGGTCAGACCGGCCACACGCGACTCGCCGCCGCCGGCGGTTCCGGTCGAGGGCTCGTCGAGCGTGACGACCAGCACATATTCGGGCGCGCTCGCCGGGAAGACCGAGGCGAAGGTCGCGACCACCTTGTTCTTGTAATAGCCGCCGGTCGGACGCGGCTTGTCGGCGGTGCCAGTCTTGCCCGCGATCTCATAGCCGACCACGTTCGAGGACCGCGCCGAGCCGCGCGTCACCACGCCGCGCAGCAGGTCGATCGCGACTTTGGCCGCGCCCGAGGAAATCAGCCGCTCGCCCTCGGGATGCTTGTGGCCGTGGATCAGCGTCGGACGCACGCGTTTGCCGTCATTGGCAATCGTCGCATAGGCGCTGGCGAGATGCAGCGGGCTCGCGGCAAGGCCGTGGCCGAAGGCGACCGTGGCCGAAGTCACCGCAGGCCAGCGTTGCGGCACCAGCGGCTTGCCGGTCGGGCCTTCGGTCATCTCGATCGGGGTCGGCTCGAAGAAGCCGAGCTTTTGCAGGAAGTCCTTCTGCCGCTCGACGCCCAACATCTGGGCGATGCGCACCGTGCCGACGTTCGAGGATTTCGCGATGATATCGGCAACCGACAACTGGCCGCCGTAATTGTGGAAATCGTGGATCAGATATTTCCCGATCTTCATCGGCGACTGGGTGTTGATCATCGTCTTGGGATTGATCAGCTTGGCGTCAATCGCCTGCGCCACCGGGAAAATCTTGAAGGTCGAGCCAAGCTCATATTGGCCCTGCACCGCGCGGTTGAAGAGCGGGCTGTCCGAGGCATCGCCCTTCAGGAGCGGACGCGGGCGGTCGTTCGGATCGAAATCGGGCAGGCTCGCCATGGCGATGATCTCGCCGGTCTTGATCTCCATGAAGATGGCGGTGGCGCCCTTGGCGTTCATCACCTTCATGCCGTTCGAGAGCACTTCCTCCATCGCGGCCTGCGCCGAGAGGTCGATCGAGAGCTTCAGCGGCGCGCCTTCATTGGCGGGATCGCGCAGCCAGTTGTCGAAAGCCTTCTCGACCCCGGCCATGCCCAGAACCTCGGCGCTGCTCACGCCTTCATTGCCGAAGGTCGCGCCGCCGAGGATATGGCTCGCGAGATGACCATTCGGGTAAAGCCGCATCTCGCGCGGGCCGAACAGAAGCCCGGGCTCGCCAATGTCATGAACGGCCTGCATCTGCTCGGGCGAGAGCTTTTTCTTGATCCAGAGGAAAGTGCGCTTGCCGGTGAAATCCTTGTGCAGCCGCTCTTCGTTCAGATCGGGGAAAATCCGCGCAAGTTCCGTCGCGGCGCGGTCCGGGTCGATCATCTGCTGGGGATGGGCGTAAAGCGAATGGGTCAGCAGGTTCGTCGCCAGCACCCGGCCATTGCGGTCCGTGATATCGGCACGCTGCGAGATGATCTGCGCCCCCGAGCTTTGCACGCGCGGCTCGCTTGGCTGGCCCGAGGCCAGCGCGCCCATGCGCAGACCGACCGTGCCGAAGGCCACGACAAAGACCGAGGCGAGCAACATCAGCCGGTTCTGCGCGCTCTTGCGGGCGCGGTCCTGCATTTCCGCATGGCGGATCGCGCGGTTTTCGGCCTCGATATCATCGGGGTTCTCGCCGGTTTCCCGGGCCTTGAGAATCCGCGCGAGCGGGCGCAGCGGCTTGCGGATCATGGCGTGCTCTCCTCGGCGGGGGTGCCTGCATCGGGCGCGGCGACGGTCTTGGCGGGATAGGCGACTTGGCGGATGTCGACGAATTGGTCGGAATTGAGCGGGACGAGCTTCAGCTTGTCGAAATTGAGGTTCACCAGTTCGCGCAACCGGTCAGGCCGGTTCAGATAGGACCATTCAGCGCGCAACGTGCCGATGTCCTGACGCAAGCCACCGATCTGATATTGGATCGCCTCCATCTTCCGGATGGCGTCCTGCGTGCGGTAATTCTCGCGATAGGCCCAGAAGGCCAGCCCCATCACCACCAAAGCGGTCGTCAGGTAGAGAATCGAACGCATCCCTATCTCCCCGGAAGCACCGGCAGGCCAAGCACTGCCGGATCGACATGCCCCGCCGGCGCGGCGGTGCGGATGGCGACGCGCAACAAGGCCGAGCGCGCGCGCGGATTGACATCAAGTTCGGAATCGTCAGGGCCGATCGCGCGGCGGAAGGGCAGCGTGAAGGCGGCGGCGGCGGTCTCGGCCACCGGCGCATAGCGGCTGCCGCCGCCCGCCGAATTCGAGCGCTGCTGCATGAAGCGTTTGACGATGCGGTCTTCGAGCGAATGGAAGGTCACGACGGCGAGCTGGCCGCCCTCTTTCAGCCCGCGCTCGGCGGCGGCAAGGCCTGCGACGAGCTGGCCGAATTCATCATTGACCCAGATCCGGATCGCCTGGAACGAGCGCGTCGCGGCATGGCTCTGCCCCGGCTTCGGACGCGGCAGGCAGCTCGCGACGACCTCGGCCAGTTGCGCGGTGCGCGTCAGCGGCCGGGCATTGACGATCGCGCGGGCGATGCGGCGCGAGGCGCGCTCTTCGCCGTAATGGTAAAGCACATCGGCGATGGTCTTTTCCTCGGCGGTGTTCAAAAGCTCGGCCGCCGTCGGGCCGGTATCGCTCATGCGCATGTCGAGAGGGCCGTCGCGCAGGAAGGAAAAGCCGCGCTCTGCCTGATCGAGCTGCATCGAGCTGACGCCAAGATCAAGCACGACCCCGTCCAAAGGCTCGCCCGCCAGACGGTCGAGATCCGAGAAGGTGCCCTCAACCAGCTTCAGGCGGTCGCCATATTGCCCGCTCCAGCTTTCGGCCATGCGAAAGACCGAAGGGTCGCGGTCGATGCCGACGACCTGCGCCGCGCCCGCGTCAAGCAGGCCCCGGCTATAGCCGCCCGCGCCGAAAGTGCCATCGGCCCAGATGCCATGGACCGGCGCGACAGCGCGCAGGATCGGGTTGAGAAGGACGGGGATATGGGGTTCGGTCTCAGTGCTCATTGCGCGCCTCCGGGCTCGTCGCGGCTGGGCAGAAGCGAAAGCGGATCTGCGCCAGGCTCAAGCTCGGGGATCTGTGCTTCGATCCGTTCGATCTCGGCAGTGTAGTTTTCGGGGGTCCAGAGCTTCAGATGATCGCCCGAGGCCATAAAGACCGCGCGATCGCTCAGACCGATCTTTTCCCGCAGTTTCTGCGGCAGGCCGAGACGGCCGTCATTGTCGATTTCGGATTCTTCGGACAGCCCGTTCACCACGGTTTCCAGATAGATCCGGCGCGAGCTGCCACGCGGGAGCTGCGAGATCAGCGTGTCGATTTCCTCGATCGCCTCGATCGTATAGAGCGCCAGATAATTCTGCTCTTTGGTGCCGTAGACGATGACCAGCTGCGGGCGGGAATTGCTGTCGGTCCAGTCGGGATCGGCGGATTCGAAGACGCGGCGAAACTTCGCAGGGATCGAGATCCGACCCTTGGCGTCAACCTTGACCTCTTCCGTTCCTCTGAACCTGCGCGCCACCGACCGCGCTCCTTCCACTGTCCCTTTTCGGCCTTCCGGTTGGCCCGGAAAAGCAAAGGGCGGATCGGGCTGCTGCCACTGCCCGATCCGCCGCCCTCGTCCCATTACTGGGCCCCGAAGTTTCGGGGATCGCCCGGCTTGTGCGCCACCTGGGGGAGGTGCTGCTCGCGCGCTGCTCGGGTCGTTGTCTGGATGCGGGTGCCTGTATGAAGCCTGCTTATCGCCTCGGGGTCTTGGTCGCCCCTTGATGCCCGTATCCGTGGAGAAAGGGATGACATGGGAATTCACGGGAAGCAACGGGGTTTTTCGGCAACACGCGGGCGTGAGCAAAGGCACGCTTGCGAACGGCCCGTGAACAGATTCCCATCCCGTCGAATCGGCGCGCAAGTGTCGTGGACAGAGAATCGCGAGCCACTAGATCTAGTGGGCGCCACCCTGTGACAATAAAATCCCATGCTTTCCCAAAAAGGCGGAAGCCCGCCGAGCGAAGCGCGATCTGAGCGGCAGGGAGGGCCACGTCAGCGCTGTCTCTGCCCTGAATCACGCGCGCTCACGCGGGGGTGATTCGGGGTGGGCGCGCCGTTCCCATGAATTCCCGGAACGGCTTCCCATGAATTCCCAGGCGGAGAATCTCGCGCCCGGTGCCCGCGCCCGCCTGCCCCTTTCGGAACCGCGGACGCCGGCCTGTCTCGGCCTCAGGCCATTCTCAGGCCATTCCGCCGCCGATCAGACGGTCGGCCAAGCGGCCATAGGCGTCAGAGACCGCCCCCTCGCCCGCCGCGACCGGACGCCCGGCATCCCCGGCCAGACGCACTTCGAGCTCAAGCGGGATTTCCCCGAGGAAGGGCAGATCCAGCCGCCGCGCTTCAGCCGCGACTCCGCCATGGCCGAACAGATGCGCCTCATGCCCGCAATTAGGACAGATGTACATCGACATATTTTCAACCATGCCGAGAATCGGCGTCTTCAGCTTGTTGAACATGTCAATCGCGCGGCGCGCGTCGATCAGCGCGACATCTTGCGGCGTCGAGACGATGATCGCGCCCGAGACATTGGTCTTCTGGCACAGGCTGAGCTGCACATCGCCGGTGCCCGGCGGCAGATCGACCAGAAGCACGTCGAGCTCGCCCCATTTCACCTGGGTCAGCATCTGCTGAAGCGCGCCCATCAGCATCGGTCCGCGCCAGACCACCGCCTCGCCCTCTTTCATGAGAAGGCCAAGCGACATCAGCGTCACGCCATGAGCATGAAGCGGCTCGATCGTTTCGCCATCGCTTTTGGGCCGATCGGTCACGCCCAGCATCCGCGGCTGTGAGGGCCCATAGATATCGGCATCGAGCACGCCGACCTTGCGCCCCTTCTTCGCCAGCGCAACCGCGAGGTTCGAGGTCACGGTCGATTTCCCGACCCCCCCCTTGCCCGAGCCGATCGCGATGATGCGCTTGACCCCCGCGACATCGGCAGGCCCGGCCTGCGGCGTCGGATGGCGGCCGATGGTCAGATTGGGCGGCGCGCCCGCGGGCTTTGCCGCAGGCTGGGCCTGACCGCGCGGCGCGGTGGGCGCGGTCAGCACGATCTGGACCTTGCCCACGCCCGCCAAAGCCTTCAGCGCGCGCTGCGCCTCGGCCTCGACCGGCGCAAAAGCCCGCGCGGCGGCGGCATCTTCGACCTCGATGACGAATCGCACCGTGTCATCTTCGATCGCCAAGGCCCGCACGAGATCGCGTGAAATCAGCGTTCCGCCGCCGGGCACTGCGATTCGCCCCAATTCATTGAGGACCGTTTCCCGAGAAACCGACATGTCGCACCCCTGCGTTACAAATTTGCCGCAGAATGGCAATTCGTCCGCTTGACGGCAAGCCAGCACGCACAGATCCGGCCTAAAGCATTGTGACCCCGCGTCAGACCGTCACAGGCAAAGGACAAATCGTCTTTAAACTGTCATATCTCAAGAAAATGTTACCTACTTTTCAGTGGTTAAGGCCAGGTATGTCAGAAGGAGTTATGCTCTTGCCGCATAGCAGCATTTCCGCACCAACCATTGTGCATCCGCAGAATATCGACCATGTTGGCCCTAACAGAGCGACAGACAATCCGGTCTGCGCCTCAGGACGAAAATGGTAGTAAGAAAATGGCAGTTCTTGATCTGAATCATGGCACGGTGCGCGGCACGACCGCAACGGCCGGTGGTGCTTCGGGTTTCTTCGGTGCGCTGGCTGGCTACTTCGCCCGCCGTTCGCTCTATCGCCAGACGGTGAATGAGCTGAACCAGCTGAGCGACCGCGAGCTTGCCGATCTGGGCATCAACCGTCTGGACATCACTTCGATCGCGGCATCTGCGGTCAAAGGCCAGCGCTAAGAATAGCATACCCGCCCCGCTCCTCCTCCCTGGGGCCGGGTTCAGGCGACATCCTCCTCCTCCTCCCTGAGGATGTCGCCGCACCAACACGGAAGCCCTCTCCT
Source organism: Paracoccus aminophilus JCM 7686 (assembly GCF_000444995.1). NCBI lineage: Bacteria > Pseudomonadati > Pseudomonadota > Alphaproteobacteria > Rhodobacterales > Paracoccaceae > Paracoccus > Paracoccus aminophilus. The sequence goes on from NC_022041.1 coordinate 2,655,570, forward strand.
CCTCCCTTGGGCTTCGTGTCAAGGCGGCGACCCCCTCCTCCTCCCTGGGGTCGCCGCACTTTCTCCGCCGCAGGGCGGACCAGAATACGATGGCCCCCTCCTCCTCCCTGGGGTCGCTCGTGAGCGGTAATGGCACTCCTCCTCCCAGCCATTGCCGCACCCTATACGCGGCCCCTCCTCCTCCCTGGGCCAGCGTTGCGCGGCGGTGCCCCCTCCTCCTCCCTGGGCACCGCCGCTTTTCTTTTTCAGCGACTTAGATTATCCACAGCGGATGTTGTCCTATCAGCACGCCTATCACGCCGGGAATCTGGCGGATTTCCAGAAACATGCCTTGCTGGCGTGGATGCTGGCCTATCTGACCGACAAGCCGAAGCCGATGACCTATATCGAGACCCATGCTGGGCGCGGGCTCTACGATCTGGGCGGCGACGAGGCGCGCAAGACCGGCGAGGCCGAGGCCGGGATCTCGCGTGCCTTGACCGAGGGCTGGCTGCCCGAAACCCATCCGTTGCGGCAGGTGCTGGCCTCGGTGCGGCGTGAATATGGGCCCGATGCCTATCCCGGCTCGCCCTTGATCGCCGAGACGCTGCTGCGCCCCGATGATGTGATCCATCTGGCCGAGTTGCATCCCGCCGAGGCCGATGCCCTGGCCGATGCCGCGCCCTTCGCGCATCTGCACCGTGAAGACGGCTTTGCCATGGCCAATGCGCTTTGCCCGCCGATGCCGCGGCGCGGGCTTTTGCTGATTGATCCGAGCTTCGAGGTCAAAGCCGATTACGACCGCATCCCGCGCTTCATCGGCCAGATCGCGCGGAAGTGGAATGTCGGCGTGATCGCGCTATGGTATCCGCTTCTTGCCGATGCCCGGCATGGGCCGATGCTGAAGGCCTTGCAGGTGGCATTCCCCGAGGCGCTGCGCCACGAGGTCCAGTTCCCGCCCGCACGCCCCGGTCACGGTATGGTCGGCTCGGGCATGTTCGTGGTCAATCCGCCCTTCGGCATCGACGAGGAAACCCGACGCCTCGACGCGATATTTGCGGGACTTTAGTGCCGGGCCTTGGCGTGTCGGGCTTTAACTTGGCTCGAAGCGCAAAACGCCCACGACCTCGCGGCCATTGGCCTTGTCGCTCGGGTGTTCGCGCCCGTTGAGCACTTCGACTTCGGTGAAGTCAAACGGGCTGAGGCCCGTCAGGCAGGCGATATTCACGCCATATTCCTGCGGATTAGAGCGGCGCTGGTGATGGGTATAGATCCCGCAATGGCGGCAAAAGTAATGCTTGGCCGTGCTGGTGCCGAATTGATAGAGCGTCAGCGCATCGGCGCCTTGCAGGATCTCGAGTTCTCCGACCCGCGCCGAGACCGCAATCGCCCCTCGCATCTGACAAAAGCTGCAATTGCAGCGCCGCGCGCTGCGCAGCCCTTCGGATAGCCGAACATGGAACCGGACGGCACCGCAATGACAGGCGCCGGTGCTTTCGGTCAGATCAAGATCAAGCGTCATCGCATTTCTCCGGGTTCGAGGGCGGGAGACCGTCAGGTCTGCGCGGTCTTTGGCGGGCTTGCTTGTCCGATCATCGCGCCGGAACGCGCCCCCGGGCAAGATGGGACGGCGGGTTTTTCAAGGGGGTATTTGGGTGATGAAGAAAGCGGGCGCGGCGCTCTTTCATCGCGGCACGGCGGCGGCGAGGCGGCGGTCGATTTCATCCTCGGGCCCATCGGCGCCGGGGCGAAAGCGCAGGCGGAAGGCGGCAAGCCGGATCTCGGGCGGGCCCGGCGGATAGCCGATCGCATCGAGGCTGTCTTGGAGCGGCAGATCGGCGCCGGGCGTTTCGGGCCAGACTGAGAGGCCTTGCAGCGCGAGGCGGCGCCAATCGAATTTCGCGCCGGGATCAATCTTGCGATCGGGTGCCATATCGGAATGGCCGATCACCGCCTCAGGTCGCAGCGACCAGCGCTGCAGGATGGCGGCGAGGAGTGTTTCGAGGCCGCGCATCTGTGGTTCAGGGAAGGGTCGGTCGCCGGGGTTGATGATCTCGATCCCGATAGAGCGGGAGTTGATATCGCCTTGGCCGCGCCATTCACCCGCCCCGGCGTGCCAAGCACGGCGGTCTTCGGGGACCAGAGCCTCGGCCTGACCGGTTTCGTGAAGGAGCCAATGCGCCGAGACTTCGGCGCTTGGATCGCACAGGCGGGCGCGCGCCGAAGCACCGTCCGCCATGCCGGTGTAATGAAGCACGATCAGTTCCGGGCGGGCGCCATTGCGGCGCTCACCATGATTGGGGGAAAGCGCGCTCAAAGCCCCTGCCGATAGGGGCGCGGATCCCAGCCGCAGACGAAGCCGTCGCCATCCGGATCGAGGTTTTGCGGATCAAGGATCGGGCCGCCATTCGCAAGGAAGGCCGTCTGCGCAATTGCCGGATTGGGGAATTGCGAGCAGGCTTTCAGCGCCTGAGCCGGATTGGCGCCGGTGCGGGCATAGCGGGCCTGACCGGGGTTTTGCTTCTCGGTCTGAGCGAAGCGCACGAGCACCGCATTGTCGCCGCTGGCGATCACGCGTGCGCGCGTGGCCGGTGCGACGCGGACCTGTGCGGGCTGAACCGGCACCACCTTGGTCGTCACCATCGCCTTCACCTCGCGCTTGCCCGCGATATCTTCGGGGGTCGGCGCTTGAGCGGGAAGCTGGATCGGGATGACCTGCGGTTCGCGCGTGTTGGTCATCAGCGCGGTTTCGCGGGCGCGCTGATACTCGCCATAGGGCGAGGCATTCATCGTGTAGTTCGGATTCCAGCCTGCGTTTTCGTTACAAGCCGAAAGACCGAGCACTGCGAGGCCCATTACCCCGAGGATCGCCAGTTTCCGCATCGTCATGCCTTCCCTCTCCAGCCGGGGTTTACCACCAGCGTTCCGGTTTCGCCTCGAAGCCTGCCGCATTTTCGAGGACTTGCGCAAGGTTCAGCAGCTCGCCTTCCTCCCACGGACGGCCAATCAGCTGCATACCAAGCGGCAGACCGCTGGCCGACAGCCCGACCGGAACCGAAACGCCGGGCAGACCGGCAAGGTTCAGCGTCACGGTGAAGACGTCGTTGAGATACATCTCGACCGGATCGGCGCCCGTCATCTCGCCCAGACCAAAAGCCGGAGACGGCGTCGCGGGAGCGAGAATCGCATCGACGCCCGCCGCATAGGCCTGATCGAAGTCGCGTTTGATCAGCGCGCGCACTTTACGGGCGCGGTTGTAATAGGCGTCGTAAAAGCCAGCCGACAGAACGTAAGTCCCGATCATCACGCGGCGCTGCACCTCGGGGCCGAAGCCTTCGGCGCGGGTGCGCTCATACATCTCGACGATGCCGTCACCGGCGCCGAGTTTCGCGCGGCGGCCAAAGCGGACGCCGTCATAGCGCGCGAGGTTCGACGAGGCCTCCGCCGGCGCGATGACGTAATAGGCGGGCAGCGCATATTTGGCGTGGGGCAGCGAGATATCGACGATCTCGGCGCCCGCATCGCGCAGCATGTCGGCGGCCTTGTTCCAGACGGCATCGACCTCGGCATTCAGGCCCTCGATGCGGTATTCGCGCGGAATGCCGATCTTCTTGCCGCGAATGTCTCCGCTCAGCGCGGCCTCGTAATCCGGGACTGGGCGGTCGGCGCTGGTCGAATCCTTGGCATCGACCGAGGCGATCGCGCCCAGCATGATCGCCGCATCGCGCACCGTCTTGGTCATCGGGCCCGCCTGATCGAGCGAGCTTGCATAGGCAATCGTGCCCCAGCGGCTAACGCGGCCATAGGTCGGCTTGATGCCCACCGTGCCGGTGAAGGCCGCAGGCTGGCGGATCGAGCCGCCGGTATCGGTGCCGGTCGCAGCAAGGCAGAGATCCGCCGCCACAGCCGCCGCCGAACCGCCCGAAGAGCCGCCCGGCGTCAGGTCGCGCGCATCGATCTTCCAAGGGTTGATCGCCTTGCCATAGACGCTCGACTCGTTCGACGAGCCCATGGCGAATTCGTCCATATTGAGCTTGCCGAGCATGATCGCGCCAGCATCCCAGAGGTTCTGGGTCACGGTCGATTCATATTCGGGCTTGAAGCCTTCGAGAATGCGGCTCGCGGCCTGCGAGGGCACGCCCTTGGTGCAGAACACATCCTTGATGCCGACCGGAATGCCGCACATCGCAGGCGCATCGCCCGAGGCCAGACGCGCATCGGCGCGGGCCGCCATCTCGCGGGCGATCTCGGGGGTCTTGTGGACGAAAGCATTGAGCTTGTCGGCGCCATTGATGGCGGTCAGGCAGGCCTCGGTCAGCTCGGTCGCGGTGAAATCCTTCGCGCGCAGCCCGTCGCGGGCGGCGGCAATGGTGAGTTTGTTCAGATCGGTCATTCCACCACCTTCGGCACTGCGAAAAAGCCTTCGCGCGCATCGGGCGCGTTCGCCAAAATCCTGTCCTGCATCTCGCCATCGGTGACGACATCCTGCCGCCGCTTCAGACGCATTGGCTCGACCCCGGTCATGGGTTCGACGCCCGTGACATCGACCTCGGTCAGCTGTTCCATGAAATGCAGGATGCCATTCAGCTCTTGTGCCAGCGCGGGCAGGTCAGCATCCTTGACCGCAATACGGGCCAGATGCGCGACCTTGCGAGCTTCGTCCTGAGTGATCGCCATGGGAATTCCTTTCGCTTGGCGCCGGTTTACCTGCGCAGGCCTGTCGGGGCAAGCGGCTTGCGGCGACGCGCCCGCAGGCTGGATCCCGCCCGTTTTCGCGCCGCGCCAAGGCGATCTTGGGGTGATCTTGCCGCCGCCGCGCCCCCGCGCCAAAATGGGCGCATCCCCAATAAGAGGACAGCCCAAGATGAAACTCACCTGGCTTGGCCATTCCAGCTTCCGGCTCGAGATCGAAGATGCCGTCATCCTGATCGATCCGTGGATTTCGCAAAACCCGGCCTTTCCGCATGATCGCCGCGCCGAGGCGATTGCGGGCGCGACCCATATCCTGATCACCCACGGCCATGGCGATCACGCAAGCGATACGATTGCGCTGGCCAAGGAGCTCGATATTCCGGCGGTCGGCATCTATGATCTGATCTCGTTCTGGCAGGCCCATCACGGCATTCGCGGCGTGGGCTTCAACAAGGGCGGCACGGTCGATCTGGGCGGGGCCAAGGTCACCATGGTGAATGCAAGCCATTCTTCCTCGCTCGACGGGTCGAACGGGCCGATCTATGCCGGGCATGAATCGGGCTATATGATCGCGGGCGACGGCCATGTCATCTATGTCTCAGGCGATACCGATATCATGGCCGATATGGGCTGGATGGGCGAATATCACCGCCCCGATATCGGCATTCTCTGCGCGGGCGGCCATTTCACCATGGATATGGAGCGCGCCGCCTGGGCCGCCAAGAAATACTTTGATTTCAAGACGGTCATCCCCTGCCATTACAAGACCTTCCCCTTCCTCGCGCAATCGGCCGCTCCGATGATCGAGGCGCTGCCGGGCGTCGAGGTGATCGAGCCCGAGGTCATGGTTCCGATCTCGCTTTAAGGGACAAGACGAGAGAACAGAGGGGATCGCGGCGTCAGGGCGTCGCGGTCCAGTTGCCGTTTGCATCCTTGCGCAGCACCGCGACGAAGGTGCGGGCGAGCGTGCCCTCGACCGAGACATCGACAAGGCAGGCAAAGCTGCCGTCGCCGCTGCGGTTGCACAGCCCCTGCGGCGACAGATCGGCGCGCCGCGCCAAATCGGCCTCGGCCGGGGTCGGTGCGCCTACGATCAGCGCAAGCCGCGCTTGGGCCACGATATCGGCATTCTTCGGGCCACCCAGCAGAAAGCTGGGCCCAAGGCTGAAATAGACAAAGCCAAGCCCGATCAGCACGATGACGACCAATAGCTTCACAACACCCCGCATCGATCCGGCTCCTCACACGACGAATGGCACACATATGAGGGAAATCGACGGCGGCAGTAAGCCAGCGCAAAGGACCAGCCCGCGAGAGCCCCGGCCCTGTGGCGCTTGGGAAACGTTTTTGCGCGGCGGGTGCTTTGGGCTGGGTGTTGGCCTGCGGCCTAAGGCACGATCATCTCAGCGGCATAACCTCAGCTCGGCAGGGTCAGCACGATTGCGCCGCGCTGGGTTGCGACCACTGTGTGCTCATATTGAACGACCGGCGCGCAGGGCTCGCTGTACAGCGTCCAGCCGTCATCACCCTCGCCCGCCCATTGCCCGCCGGTCGAGAGAAACGGCTCGACCGTCAGCACCAGCCCCTTGTTGATGCGCCGCTTCTCGCCGCGCTCGGGCCAGGTCGGGATCGCCTCGGGATGCTCATGCAAAGCGCGGCCGATGCCATGACTCGCGAGATTGCGAATCAGCGTATAGCCGCGATCCGAGGCAAAGCGCCCGATCGCCTTGCCGATCCCGGCCAGAGGCTTGCCCGCGCCGACCTCGGCAATGCCGATTTCCATCGCGCGACGGCCATCCCGGCAGAGCTGATCAAGCGCGGCATGGCGCGGAGCCACTTGGAAGCTCGCGCCGGTATCGGCGAAATAGCCGTTCTTCGAGGCGGAGACGTCGATATTCACCAGATCGCCCGCCGCGATGACGCGCGCGCCCGGAATGCCATGCGCGATTTCCTCGTTCACGCTGATGCAGGTCGCGCCGGGGAAATCATAGGCCGATTGCGGCGCCGAAACCGCGCCTTCGCGTTCGAGGAAGACGCGCCCGATCTCATCGAGTTCGCGCGTGGTGATGCCGGGCTCGGTCGCGCGGGTCATGGCGCGCAGGGTGTCGGCGACGATGCGCCCGATCTCTCTCAGGCGCGTAAGCTCGTCTTCCTTGGTGATCGTCATCGTCCTGCCTTTGTGCATGGGGCCGAAACGGCCGCTTTGTTGCGATGTGGGGGCTGCGCCGCGAAATGTCACCCCATCCCTGTCGGCCGGTTGCTGTCGGCCCGTCACCGGCAGCCCGTCACGTGAAACCGAGACGCGGAATGCAAAAGGCAGGGCCTGCGCCCTGCCCTTCGGTCTCTGCCTGCGCCCAAGGGCTCAGACGACGCGGTCGACCATCATATGCTTGATCGAGGCAATCGCCTTGGCCGGGTTCAGCCCTTTCGGGCAGGTGTTGGTGCAGTTCATGATCGTATGGCAGCGGTAGAGCTTGAAGGGATCTTCGAGCTCGTCCAGACGGTCGCCCGTCGCCTCATCGCGCGAATCGATGATCCAGCGATAGGCCGCCAGCAGCGCCGCCGGGCCGAGATAGCGGTCGCCGTTCCACCAATAGCTCGGGCAAGAGGTCGAGCAAGAGGCGCAGAGGATGCATTCATAAAGCCCGTCGAGCTTCTTGCGGTCCTCGATCGACTGGCGCCATTCCTTGTCCGGAGTCGGCGTCTCGGTGATCAGATAGGGATGGACCGAAGCGTGCTGGGCATAGAAATGGGTCAGGTCCGGGACAAGATCCTTGACCACCGGCATATGCGGCAGCGGGTAGATGTTCACATCGCCCTTGACCTCGTCGATGCCGTAAATGCAGGCGAGATGGTTGCCGCCGCCGATGTTCATCGCGCAGGAGCCGCAAATCCCCTCGCGGCACGAGCGGCGGAAGGTCAGCGTCGGGTCGATCTCGTTTTTGATCTTGATGAGCGCGTCGAGCATCATCGGACCGCATTTGTCGAGATCGATGAAATAGGTGTCCAGCCGCGGATTCTCTCCGGTATCCGGGTCCCAACGGTAAATGTTGAATTTCTTGACGTTCTTGGCGCCGTCCGGCTTGGGCCAGGTCTTGCCGACCCGGATGCGGGAGTTCTTGGGAAGATTGAACTGGACCATTGGGGTTACTCCTGGTGGTCAGACCGCCCGCAAGCGGGGATCGTCGAAGAGGTCACGCGCCCGAAGGCGGGAAAACGGGCAGGCGCGCCCGACAGGCAGACGGGGCTCATCGGCCGCCCCATCCGGGTTGTTGGTAAAGCGGCCGCGAGGGCATCTGGCCCGAGCGTTGCAGCACGCAACGGGCATAGACATCCGAAGGATCGCGGCCCATCAGACTGTCCCCGGACAGGCCAACCGAGATGAAACCACCCCGGAAACCATGGCTGCCAGCGCCGAACCCGACCTCGGTCCGAGGTCCAGCCGCCGCGTCGCGGGCCGAGCTCAGACAGAGCTGCTCGGCCTGGGCGACCGGGATCTGCTGAGGAGCGCAGGCCGAAAGCATCAACGCCCCCGCCCCGGCCAGAAACATGCTGATCCCGGCGCGCACCATCTTACACCGACCGCGCTTTGGCCGCTTTCGCGACATTGGCGATACATTGCGATGTCGAGGGACGCCCGACGACCGAGGCCACCGAATCCGAGATATTGCCACCGCTGGCGCTGACATTGCCGATATCGGCAAGCTCTGCTGCGGTCGCGTTCTGGACGATGCAGTCCGTATAGGGTGCGACATTGGCGCCGGGCAGACGCCGGCTCATCTCGCGGTTGATGGCGATACGCACATCGGAGTGCGGAACGCTCGGAACCGGCGTAATCGGGGTGGTCACCACCGGCGGCGGTGCCACCGGGATGCCGTTCGGATTCTGGACCACGCAGCCCGACAGAGCCAGCGCGGATGTCACAAGGACCAGAGGAAGACGAAGACGCATCAGTAAACCCTCGCTTTAGGTGCGATCTTTTTCAGCTCGATCCCGCCATCTGCTTCAGAGGTCAGGGGGTCCAGATGAACGGGACGATAGTCGAGTTTAACCTTGTCTCCCTCGACCCATGCAAGCGAATGCTTGCGCCAGTTGGCATCATCACGCTCAGGCCAGTCCTCATGGGCATGGGCGCCCCGGCTTTCCTTGCGTGCCTCGGCCCCGACAATCGTTGCCAAAGCGTTGGGCATGAGGTTCGTCAGCTCAAGCGTTTCCATCAGATCGCTGTTCCAGATCAGCGAGCGGTCGGTGACCTTGAGATCCTTCATCTTGGCCGCGATCGCTTCCATCTTCACGACGCCCTCTTCGAGCGATTTGTCTGTGCGGAAGACGGCAGCATCGACCTGCATGGTCTTTTGCATCTCAAGGCGCAGATCGGCGGTCGAGATCGTGCCATTGGCGTTGCGCAGGCTGTCGAAGCGGTCGAGCGCCTTTTCCACCGACGCGACATTGGTGGACGGCACCGGCGCATCGCGGTCGATGACCTCGGCGGCCTTGATCGCGGCGGCGCGGCCAAAGACCACGAGGTCGATGAGCGAGTTCGAGCCCAGACGGTTCGCGCCATGCACCGAGGCGCAACCGGCCTCGCCCACGGCCATCAGGCCCGGGAAGATCGCATCGGGATCTGCGGCGGTCGGGTTCAGCACTTCGCCCCAATAGTTGGTGGGAATGCCGCCCATATTGTAATGGACCGTCGGCAGAACCGGGATCGGTTCGCGCGTGACATCGACACCGGCAAAGATTCTGGCCGATTCCGAAATCCCGGGCAGACGCTCATGCAGCGTTTCCGGCGGCAGGTGCATCAGGTTCAGGAAGATGTGGTCCTTGTGCTCGCCCACGCCGCGGCCTTCGCGGATTTCCATGGTCATGCAGCGCGAAACGACATCGCGCGAGGCCAGATCCTTATAGGTCGGCGCATAGCGCTCCATGAAGCGCTCACCCTCGGAGTTGGTGAGATAACCGCCCTCGCCGCGTGCGCCCTCGGTGATGAGGCAGCCCGAGCCATAGATGCCGGTCGGGTGGAACTGCACGAATTCCATATCCTGCAGCGGCAGGCCCGCCCGCGCCACCATGCCGCCACCGTCGCCGGTGCAGGTATGGGCCGAGGTCGCGCTGAAATAGGACCGGCCATAACCGCCGGTCGCCAGCACCACCATCTTGGCGTTGAAGACATGGATCGTGCCGTCATCAAGCTTCCAGCACACGACGCCGGTGCAGGCGCCATCGGTGATGATCAGATCAAGCGCGAAATATTCAATGAAGAACTCGGCCTTTTCCTTCAGCGAGCGCCCGTAAAGCGTGTGCAGGATGGCGTGGCCGGTGCGGTCAGCCGCAGCGCAGGTGCGCTGGACCGGCGGGCCCTCGCCGAATTCGGTGGTATGGCCGCCGAAGGGGCGCTGGTAGATCTTGCCCTCTTCGGTGCGCGAGAAGGGCACGCCGTAATGCTCAAGCTCATAGACCGCAGCCGGAGCGGCGCGGACCAGATATTCCTGCGCATCGGTATCGCCCAGCCAGTCCGAGCCCTTCACGGTGTCGTAAAGGTGCCATTTCCAGTTGTCGGGGCCCATGTTGGCAAGGCTCGCGGCAATGCCGCCCTGCGCGGCCACGGTATGCGAGCGGGTCGGGAAGACTTTGGTCACGCAGGCGGTGCGCAGCCCTTGCTCGGCCATGCCAAGCGTCGCGCGCAGACCTGCCCCGCCAGCGCCCACCACGACGACATCATAATCATGCGTAACGTAAGGATAAGCAGCCATTGGGGACCTCAGACGAGAGCGATTGCGCCAAGACCCATCCGGGCCAGCGCATACACAGCCACGGCGATGACCGCCCAGCTGAAGATGACAGAGAGGATGATCGCGACTTTGCGCGCGGTGTGATTGAAGTAATCGTCAATCATCACCCGCGTGCCGCGAATGAAATGCATCATGCCGATGATGATGAAGAGCCCGGTGATGATCGCGGGGACCGGACGGCTGAAATGCAAGATCACCTCTTCCCGCGGCAGGCCGATGGCCCGGCCGACGATCAGGAAGAAGCAGGGCGTCAGCACGGCAAGGGCGACGGCGGTCACGGTCAGGAACCAGTGATCCTGCGTCCCGGTATGCGAGGCGCCAAGGCCTTCAGCGGCTTTGCGCGGGGTCAGATAACGCATGGCTTCCCTCCTCAGAGCGCGAAGAACAAGATGAGCGTCAGCACCGCGAGCACGACCGAGCCCGCAATGACCGCGACGCTTGATTTGCGCGCGGTCTCGATCTCGAGACCGTGGCCCGCGTCATAGAAGAGATGCCGGATCCCTGCGAGCAGGTGATACCACAGCGCCCACATCGAGCCGGTCAGGATGATGAAGCCGATCCAGGACCGGACCACCCAATCCGCACAGGCGAAGGCGGCGGGCGAGGTCACGGCGGCGGCAAGCCACCAGACCAGAAGAAGGACGCCCGCGACCAGCCCGTGGCCGGTGATGCGGGTCATGATCGAGGTAATCGCCGCAATGGGAAGACGATAGACCTGCAAGTGGGGGGACAGCGGCCGGTTGCCCCGGTTCACGTCGGCCATATTGCGCTCTCCTGCATTGTCTCAGGTGCTGAACCACGCGTCCACGCCAAGGCTGGCCATCGCGGCTGGCTAAAATTCGGTTCGCTTCTACCCCTTTCGGCCCCGGTGTCACGCCTTTGCGATAACAAAAAAGGTCGAAGGAGGCTTTTCCTTAGTTTTGTGATCACAGCCGATCTGACTGTGATCACGTCGTTGATTCTCACGGCGCCGCGCCAGATATCCGACTAATTTCCTTAGAAACTATCGCAGCTCTCCAAGCAGTTCGGCGATCTGGCCATTATAGCTAAAGACGATGATCTTCGTTTCGCCATTGAGCGGCGCGGTGACAAGATAAAAGGCCGCCACCTCATCCGAACGGCCGGATTTGTTCAGCCCTGTATAGAGCGTGATTTCCTGCACCATTCCGCCCGGATCAGTGCGGCGCAGAATGGTCGAGCAGCTGTCAAAGCCCTTCGGTGACCCGGTCTGCAGCGGACCGATCGCGGCCTTTTCCGGCGCCTCGCCTTGCGGGAAGACATTCTCGGTCTCGCGATAGAAGCCCGAGTAATCGCCCGCCAGAATCGCCGCCTTGGCCTTCTCGAGCACCGGCAGCGGCGCAAGGCCGTTCAGCGCGCAAGGCGGCTCGTCGGCAAAGGCGGGAGCGGTCAGCAGCGCCACAGCAAGCGGGGCGAGCGCAAGGCGGGACAGGATGCTCATGCCGGGATCAGCGCCCAATAATCCAGATCGAGCAGCACATGAGGAAGATACTTGCCGCCCTCGCCCTTGAGCCGGTGATCGCCCGCCTCGCCCTTATGGGCAACCGTGCGCAGCCGGATCGCGCCGACGCCCGGCGCGGGCGTCTCGGCCAGATCGAGCACCTCGGACCAGGCGCGCACCGTATCGCCCGAGAAACAGGGGTTGGCATGAGCGCCCGCATTCAGCGCCACCATCATCTGCGCATTCGCCAGCCCGTTGAACGAGAGCGTCCGCGCGATCGAGATGATATGGCCGCCATAGATCAGCCGCTTGCCATCGGGCCGCGCGGTGACATCGAAATGGACCTTGGCGGTGTTTTGCCACAGCCGCGTCGCCATCATATGCTCGGCCTCTTCGACGGTCAGCCCGTCGACATGGTCGATGATCTCGCCGATCTTGTAATCGCCGAGCCGGTAGGGCTCGCCCGCAAGCGTGAAATCATAGCCCGAAAAGTCGAGCCCCGAAGGCACGACCAGCCGGTCCGGGGCGACGGAGGCGGCCAGATCGGGCACCACGGTTTCGGGCGCGGGATTGGCGGCATCGCGTTTGCGCACCATCACCCAGCGCACGAAATCCATGACGATCTCGTCATTCTGATTGATGCCGCGGGTGCGGACATAAAGCACGCCCGACTGGCCGTTCGAGTTCTCCTTGAGCCCGATCACCTCCGATTCCGAGCGGATCGTGTCGCCCGGCCAGACCGGCAGATACCAGCGCCCCTCGGCATAGCCGAGATTGGCAATCGCATTTAGGCTGATATCCGGGACGCTTTTGCCAAAGACGATGTGGAAGGCCACGAGATCGTCCATCGGCGATGCCTCAAGACCAGAGGCACGCGCAAACTCATCGCTCGAATGCAGCGCATGCCGGGCCGGATAGAGCGCGTGATAAAGCGCCCGTTCACCCCCCGAGACCGTGCGCGGCACGGCATGGGGAATGATCTCTCCGATCGTGTAATCTTCGAAAAAGCGGCCCGGATTGGTCTTGGTCATCTTTGCCCTTACTGCTGTCCCAGCTTCATATCGGGGTGATAATCCGCCTCGATCTCTTTGGTGACGGCCTGCGCGCACCGCATCACGCCGCGCGCCGCGTCAAAGGCCATCGAGGGGGGGCCATAAAGCTCCCAGCCCTTTGACAGGGCCAGCGAAACCTTGTGGCAAAAGTCCGAGGTGTCGTCCTCGGTCAGCAAACGATAGATCTTGCTCATCTCAGCCTCCGAACGGGTTGTAGCCCAGCCAGCGGTGGATCAGCCCGACCACGAGCATGACGACCACGGCACCGACCAGCGCCATGCCCTCTTTGCGCCAGAGGATGGGTTTGGTCGAGGGCTGCCAATTCGGTTCTGCCCGGTTGATCACCACCATTTCGAGCAAAGCCCAGATCAGCAAGCCGCCAAAAAGGACGAAGGAGGGCAGATCGCCATTCACCAGAAGATGCGCGACCGCCCAAAGCGAAAAGCCGGTGAGCTGCGGATGACGCAGCCGACGCGCCAGAGCGGTTTTCATGCCATCTGCGGCAAAAAGCCAGAAAGCCGCCAGCACGAGCAGGTTGTTGATGCCCTTGAGCGCGGGCGTCGCGCCCCACCAATAGGGCCCGTCGGTCATGCGATAGCCGATGATCATCAGCACGACCGAAACCAGCAGCGCCAGCGCAACCGGCCCACGGCCCTTGGCGCCAAGCGCCGCGCGCCGCTCGGGGGCGATTCGCTTGAACAGATGGGCGAGCCACCACAAAGCGACGCCGAGAATGAGGATCAACATGGGCTTATCCTTTGGCTAGATGCTAATCGGGGTCAGCTTTTCACTCTGCCGCCATGCGCGCAATCGCTTCGGCGCGCGCCAGTGTCGCACGCGCGGTTTCAATATGAAGGTTCTCGACGATCCGGCCATCGACCACGGCAATGCCCCGGCCCTGCGCCTCGGCCTCTTCAAAGGCCGCGATCTGCCGCCGGGACAGGTCGAGCTCTTGGGCCGAAGGCGCAAAGACCTCATTCGCGACCTCGATCTGAGCGGGATGGATCAGGCTCTTGCCATCAAAGCCCATGTCGCGGCCCTGCTCGGCCTCGGCGCGCAGCCCCTCGTCGTCGCGAAAGGCGTTGAAGACGCCATCGACGACGACCTTGCCCTGCGCCTTCGCCGCCAGAACGCACAGCCCAAGCCCGGTCTGCATCGGCAGGCGGTCGGCGCGAAAGCGGGCGTTGATTTCCTTGGCGAGATCATTCGTGCCCATGACCAGCCCGGCAAGGCGCGGATGGGCGGCGATCTCACTTGCGTTGAGCATCCCTTGCGCGGTTTCCATCATCGCCCAGAGCGGCGTTTCGGGAACCAGCGTCGCGACCCGGTCGAGATCGCCCGGATGGCTGACCTTGGGGATCAGGATGGCATCGCCCTGCCCCGAAAAGCGACGCGCATCCGCCTCGCCCCATTCGGTGTCGAGCCCGTTGATCCGGATGATCCGGGCGCGATTGCCATAATCCTCGCGCAGCGCCTGCGCCAAAGCCTCGCGCGCGGCCGCTTTTTCCGTGGGGCTCACCGCATCCTCAAGATCGAAGATGATCGCATCCACGGGCAAAGTGCGGGCCTTTTCCATCGCGCGCGGATTGGCGGCGGGGATATAAAGGACCGAACGGAAGGGCCGTGTCATCGCAAACCTCAAAGCAATATTCTTGCGCTACGCTGGCGCGCAAGGACGCAAATGGCAAGGGGGATTTTGCCGCAACGCGGCGAAAGCGGCCCTGTCCTTTGGTCGGAGCCGGGTTCTTCTGGCCCCCCTTCGGACGCGTCCGGGGCCGCTAGATCAGCGCCGCGACCGAGCTCCAGATCAGGCGCAGCGAGACCGCGAGCAGCATCCAGGTGATGAGCCCGTAAAAGAGCCCCGGCGACATCCGCCGCACGATCCAGATCCCCAGCCGCACCGCGACAAGCGCCGGCAGCGTCAAAATCGCCGCGACCTTGAGGTTTTCGGCCGAAAGCTGGCCCATTGCGGCATAGGGGACCAGCTTGATCCAGTTGCAGATCGCGAAAAAGACCGTGGTCGTGCCGGCAAAGACCAGCGGCTGCATCTTCAGGGGCTGGGCATAGACCTGATAGGGCGCGGCTCCGGCATGGGCGACAAAGCTCGTATAGCCCGCGACCATGCCCCAGAAGCTGCCCCGCCCCCAATCGGGGCGCCGCGCGCGCGCCTCGACGCCGCGCCGCAGCAGCGCGTTGAGCGCGAAGGCAAGGCCGATCACGCCGACCACCAGCTCGACGACCTGATCGCTGACCAGGCTCGCCGTCGCCCAGCCAAGCCCGATCCCCAGCACCGCGCCGGGCAAAAGCCGCAGCAGGACGGCGCGCTCGACATGTTTGCGATAGACCAGCAAGCCGCCGATATCCGAGAGAATATAGACCGGAAGCAGCATCCCCGCCGCTTGAACCGGCGACATGACCAAAGCCATCAGCGGCACCGAGATCGTGCCGACCATCGACAGCCCGCCCTTCGCGAGCCCGACCGATATGGCGGCAAGGATCGCGACCACCCATTCCCAAAAATCCAGCTGCATCGCTTGCGTCCCCTGCTGCCGGGCATCTGTGCGAGCCCGGCCAAGTCTCGCCCCCTCTGTGACCCGGACGGGCGACGGCGGCAATTGGCCCTCGCGGAAATTTCGCCAATTGCGACAGCGACGTAACAAATGAGGATTTGGGACAATTTGCTGAAGATGTTAGCGACGGAACTTCGCGGCGCGACGCCACTCCTGCCTTGCGATTCACATGCCAAAGTTTTAGGCCATCCCGGAATCATTCCCCTAGGAGGATCCCATGGCCCGACCCAAGATTGCACTTATCGGCGCGGGACAGATCGGCGGTACGCTGGCGCATCTGGCTGCGATGAAAGAACTCGGCGATGTCGTTCTGTTCGATATTTCCGAAGGCACCCCCCAGGGCAAGGCGCTGGACATTGCGGAATCGGGCCCGTCCGAGGGCTTTGACGCGGTCCTGAAAGGCACCAACGATTATGCCGATATCGCGGGCGCCGATGTGTGCATCGTCACCGCAGGCGTGCCGCGCAAACCCGGCATGAGCCGCGACGACCTGCTGGGGATCAACCTCAAGGTCATGAAATCGGTCGGCGAAGGCATCAAACAGCACGCCCCGAACGCTTTCGTGATCTGCATCACCAACCCGCTCGATGCGATGGTCTGGGCGCTGCAGCAGTTCTCGGGTCTGCCCGCGAACAAAGTCGTCGGCATGGCTGGCGTTCTCGATTCGGCACGCTTCCGTCACTTCCTGTCGCTGGAATTCGGCGTCTCGATGCGCGATGTCACCGCCTTCGTTCTGGGCGGCCATGGCGATACGATGGTGCCGCTGGCGCGCTATTCGACGGTTGGCGGCATCCCGCTGCCGGACCTGGTCAAGCTCGGCTGGACCACGCAGGAAAAGCTCGACGGCATCGTCCAGCGCACCCGTGATGGCGGCGCCGAAATCGTCGGCCTGCTGAAAACCGGCTCGGCCTTCTATGCGCCCGCAACCTCGGCCATCGAAATGGCGGAAGCCTATCTCAAAGACCAAAAGCGCGTCCTCCCCTGCGCGGCCTTCGTCAAAGGCGCCTATGGTCTTGACGGGCTTTATGTCGGCGTCCCGACCGTGATTGGCGCGAATGGCATCGAGAAGGTCATCGCCATCGAGCTGAACGGCGAAGAGCAGGCGATGTTCGACAAATCGGTCGATTCGGTCAAAGGTCTGGTCAAGGCCTGCAAGGAGATCGACCCCGCTCTGGCCTGATCTGGCCTCGATCTGACGAGACAAGAGACAGAACCCCCGGCGCCCATGGCTGCCGGGGGTTTTTCTTTGCGCTGTTGTCAGAGGAAGAATGGGTATTTGGGTGATGAAGAAAGCCCGAGCCGCGCACTGCTTGCAGCAAAAAGCCCCCGCCGGGGTGGCGAGGCCCGAGCGCTTGGTCAGGCCGCCCGCTCAGACGAAATGGAAGTCCGATGAGGTGAGGTAGCTCGTACCGACGACGGTGATCGTGGTGCCAGCAAAATGGACCACGGTATTGCCGCCGACCTGACGGATATCGAGATCGGCATAGCTGTGCCCGGCCCATTTGACCTGGATCGTATCGTCATACCGGGTGAAATCGGTGATCCGGTCGGCGCCGCTTTTCGCGTCGAAGACAAAGACATCATGGCCCGCTCCGCCGGTCAGTACATCCTTGCCAAGCCCGCCGACGAGCGTGTCATTGCCGTCTCCGCCGATGAGCTTGTCATTGCCGCCATTGCCGATCAGCATGTCATTGCCTGCGCCGCCGCTCAGCACATTGGCGCCGCCATTGCCGGTCAGCCGGTCGTTGCCGCTGCCGCCGGTCGCATTCTCGATATTGCGGATCGTGTCGAGGCCCTCGCCGGTGTTCTGAGCCGTGGCAAGGCCAAGATCGACGCGGATGCTGCGGTTTGAGGTGAAGATGATCGTATCCGCGCCCGCGCCGCCATCGAGCAGGTCGTTGCCGAGCCCGCCATTGAGGACATCATTGCCAGCGCCGCCCGAAAGCGTGTCGTTGCCCGCGCCGCCCGACAGCATATTCGCGCCAGCGTCTCCGGTCAGGCGATCATTGCCGTCGCCCGAGATCACATTCTCGACCTGCTGGATCGTATCGAGCCCCTGGCCGGTGTTTTGCGCGCGGGTGACGTTGAGATCGACCGTGATCGCCGCCTTGCCGCTGAAGAGCACCGTATCAATGCCCGCGCCGCCGATCAGCATATCATTGCCTGCGCCGCCGTCGAGCGTGTCATTGCCCGCGCCACCGTTCAGCGTGTCATTGCCCAAGCCTCCCGAGAGCAGGTTCGCGCCATTGTCTCCGGTCAGCACGTCATTCTTGTCGCCGCCGACGACATTCTCGATCCCGCTCAGGACATCGAGCCCGTAGCCGGTGTTCTGGGCGCTTGTGGTGGCAAGGTTCACGCGCACCGCCACGCTGCCTGAATAATCGGCCGTATCGACGCCCGCGCCGCCGATCAGCGTATCATTGCCCGCGTCGCCATAGAGCGTGTCATTGCCCGCGCCGCCGTTGAGCACGTCATCGCCAACCTCGCCATAGAGCCGGTCATTGCCGCCATTGCCGAAGACCGTGTCATTGCCCGCGCCCCCGCGCATGAGGTTGTCGTTCTCGCCGCCGTTCAGCGTCTCGCTGGCGCTGGTGCCGGTGATCGTCGGGGAGTTCGAGATCACCGAGAGATTATAGCGCCCGATATGGGACGAATAATCGTGATAATCGGCGTCGAGGAACACCGTCCCGGTGCGGTCGGCGGTCCAGGTGATCACCGCGCCACCAGAGCTGGTATAGCCGAGGCGATAGCTGATCGAGCTGCCGCCCTGATCGCGCAGGTAAAGCTCCATCGAGGCCAGGCTGTCGGTGCCGCCAGTGCCGGTCATGGTGAACGTATAGCTGCGCCCGGCGACCACATCGAAGCGGTGCCAGTCGGAATCGTAATACGCGTCGATCGCGCTGGTCAGCTGGCCGCCGTCGATCAGCCGCGAGGTCGTCGTATTGTTGTTCCAGACAGTGTCGCTGATGCGCGAGATCAGGCTGAAATTGCCCGAGGCCGCGCCGTCATAGGGATTGTTGTCGCGGACCTCGATATAATAGACGCCGGTCTGGTTGATCGTGGTCGTTGCCTGCTGGCCCGGCCCGGGACCGGCGGTGTTGATGACATTGCCATATTGGTCATGGATCACGACATCGGCCGCGATATTCGCGCTGCCATTCGGGGTGACCGAAAAGCCGACGCGTTGACCGGCCTTCAGTTCGACCCGGTACCAGTCGCTGTCATTGGTGGTCTCGAGACTGCCGTTGATCGTGCCGCTGGCGGTGATCTTCGCGGTCGTCGCGGTGTTGTTGAGGACCGTATCGTTCATGCGGGCGCGCAGCACATAGGGGCCTTCTGCGCCCCCCGCCGGATTGCCCGAATTATAGGGATTGTTGTCGGCGACATCGAGATAGAAGCGCCCGTCGCTCTGGGGCGTGAACGAGATCCAATTGCCGACCGATGCCGCTTTCAGATTGCCGCCAAGCGCGTCGCGCAGGGTCAGGAGGCCGTTCATATTCGTGCCGGTGCCATCGCCGGTCAGATAGAAGTCATAAGTCAGCCCGGCTTTCAGATTGGTCGCCCACCAATCCGAATCTCCGTTCACCTCGAGCGAGGAGCGGAAATCTCCGGTGCCGGTGATGAGAGCAGTCGTCGACGTATTATTCGGGATATCAGGCATCGAAGCACATCCTCAGACTTTGCTACAACCGCGGCAGGTGCGCGGCAAAACCTCACGCTGCAAACTCGCGTTAGATCTCGCGCGAAGCGCCGTCAACGGCAATTTCATAACGGACATTTGAGAACAGCAAATCGCTCATATTTCTCAAGGAGCGCCGGAAATCCATCGGTTTGAAACTTGTGTGGGATTTTGTGATCACTCGGCTGAAACGTGTGATCACAAATCGCAGATAAACACCTCTTTCAAAGCATTTTCAGAAGAATTCGGTTCATCCGTTCGGATGGCTGTGCCAGAACCCCGCCAACCGAATTTGCGGGGGACCACGATGAACATCCACGAATATCAGGCCAAGGCACTGCTGCGCCAGTTCGGCGCGCCTGTCAGCGACGGCCGGGCCGTGACCAAGGCTGACGAAGTCAAGGCAGCCGCCAGCCAACTGGGCGGGCCGCTTTGGGTCGTCAAGGCACAGATCCATGCCGGCGGTCGCGGCAAGGGCCATTTCGTCGAAAAGGAAGCTGGTGAAAAGGGCGGTGTCCGCCTTGCCAAATCCGTCGCCGAAGCCGAAGAGCTTGCGCGCCAGATGCTGGGCCGCACGCTGGTCACCCATCAGACCGGCCCCGCCGGCAAGCAGGTGAACCGCATCTATATCGAAGACGGTTCGGACATCGCACGCGAGCTTTATCTTGCGCTGCTCGTCGACCGCAAAACCTCGCGCGTCAATGTCGTGGCCTCGACCGAGGGCGGCATGGACATCGAGGAAGTCGCGGCCCACACCCCCGAGAAGATCGTCGGCTTTTCGATCGACCCGGCCACCGGCTTTTCCGACTATCACGGCCGCCGCGTCGCGTTCGCGCTGAAGCTCGAAGGGGCTCAGGTCAAGCAATGCGTGGCTCTGGTCAAAAATCTCTATCGTCTCTTCATCGAGAAAGACATGGAGATGCTGGAAATCAACCCGCTGATCGTCACCCCGGACGGCAATATCAAGGCGCTCGACGCCAAGATGGGTTTCGACAACAACGCGCTTTACCGCCACCCGGATATCCTCGAGCTGCGCGACACGACCGAGGAAGATCCGAAAGAGCTGGAAGCCTCGAAATACGACCTGAACTACATCGCGCTCGACGGTGAGATCGGCTGCATGGTCAACGGCGCAGGCCTTGCCATGGCGACGATGGACATCATCAAGCTCTTCGGTGCGGAACCGGCGAACTTCCTCGACGTTGGCGGCGGCGCCACCAAAGAGAAAGTCACCGAGGCCTTCAAGATCATCACCTCGGATCCGAACGTCAAAGGCATCCTCGTGAACATCTTCGGCGGCATCATGCGCTGCGACATCATCGCGGAGGGCATCATCGCCGCCGTGAAAGAGGTCGGGCTGCAGGTTCCGCTGGTCGTGCGTCTCGAAGGCACCAATGTCGAGCTGGGCAAGGACATCATCGCGAAATCCGGCCTGAACGTGATCGCGGCGGATGATCTGTCGGACGCGGCCAAGAAGATCGTCAAGGCGGTCAAGGGCTGATGCTTCGCAATCTGGCACTGACTCTTTTCATGGCGCTGCCCCTTGTGGGCACCGCTCATGCTGCGCCGCCTACGCGTGAGGAGCTCCTCACCAAGGCCGCACAGGGCGCGGCTGTCTGCGCCAAGGAAATGCCGGATTCGCGGGATACTTCCCGCGCGCTAGTGGCGAACGGTTTCAAGATGGCAGATGCGGATGGGCCCTTCAAAGCCTATTCCGCACTCGGAAATCGCGTTGTGGTCCTGATTACGACGCCGTCCAACCGGAAGGTGGCATGCCTCGTCGCGGTCAGTAAGATGTCGGAAGCGGAAGCTCTGCAACTGATCTCGCCGTGGCTACGTCTCGCCAATGCGAAACCGATCCCGCTGAAGCCCAACGCACGGGTTACCCATGCTTGGCTTGGTGTCTTCAAGAAGTCGGTGATCGACCTCGCCATTACGCCCAACGACGATCTCTACTATTTCACCGGACGGGCCATCGTGGCCCGCGAAGTTTTGACTCCGTAAAGGAACGCACATATGGCCGTTCTCGTAGATAAAAACACCAAGGTCATCTGTCAGGGCATCACCGGCTCGCAGGGGACCTTCCACACCGAGCAAGCGATTGCTTACGGCACCAAGATGGTCGGCGGCGTGACGCCCGGCAAAGGCGGCTCCGAACATCTCGGCCTGCCGGTCTTTGACTCGGTCCATGACGCGGTCGCCAAGACCGGCGCCACGGCCTCGGTGATCTATGTCCCGCCGCCGTTCGCAGCCGACTCGATCCTCGAAGCAATCGACGCCGAGATCCCGCTGATCGTCGCGATCACCGAGGGCATCCCGGTTCTCGACATGATGAAGGTCAAGCGCGCGCTGATCGATTCGAAATCGACGCTGATCGGCCCGAACTGCCCCGGCATCATGACCCCGGGCGAGTGCAAGATCGGCATTATGCCGGGCTCGATCTTCAAGCGCGGCTCGGTGGGCGTGGTCTCGCGCTCCGGCACGCTGACCTATGAAGCCGTGAAACAGACCTCGGACGTGGGCCTCGGCCAGTCCTCGGCAGTCGGCATCGGCGGCGACCCGATCAAGGGCATGGAGCATATCGACGTGCTCAAGCTCTTCCTCGACGACCCGGAAACCGAGTCGATCATCATGATCGGCGAGATCGGTGGCTCGGCCGAAGAAGAAGCGGCCGAATTCCTTGCCGAGCAAAAGCGCAAGGGCAAGTGGAAGCCGACCGCCGGCTTCATCGCGGGCCGCACGGCTCCTCCGGGCCGCCGCATGGGCCATGCCGGTGCGATCGTCTCGGGTGGCAAGGGCGATGCGGAATCGAAGATCGAGGCCATGAAATCGGCCGGGATCATCGTTGCCGACAGCCCGGCGGGCCTTGGCGACGCCGTCCTGAAGGCGCTTGGCAAGTAAGCGCTTTGAAATGAGCGCACCCCCTTCTTAAGTAGGGGGTGCGACAGTCCCTATGTGAGTGAATGACGTGTCAGAGTTCGCGCAGCACTACATTGGAAGACCGGCTTGCCCGCGCGGCACAGCCGGAATTGGCCTGTCCGCAGGTCCCCTGCCCGCGCCGGACCGGGCCGCGAGCGGCCTCCCGGCTGCCCGGCGCTGGATGATCGTCGCGGCGGCTCTGACTTTGGGCCTTGCCGCTTGTGGTCGTGCGCCGACCGATGATGTCCTGCGCGGCGGCGTTCTGGCCCGGACCGATCTTCACCGCACAACCGAGCTTCCGCCCGCGTCGATCCGTTCGGTCGCGCGCAAGGATGCGGGCTGGCGGCTGATCTATCACCCCGCCGCAGCCCCCGCCGATGCCGAGCAAAAAGCCGCAGCGGCGCTGTGCCTTCTTGAGAAGAATCGTCCCACCCGGATCGATCTGCTGCCGATGAGCGCGCCCGAGGATGATCCCGGGGCGCGCATGATCGATGTGATCTGTGGCTGAGGAGAGAGTGATGCATCAGCTCCCCCTCTCTGGCCCTGCGAATTTCCCCCGCCGTCGCGGCTTGGCGACCGGCGCAACCGTGTCCGCCGCCGCGCTTCTGCGGCGCCTCCCCTTTCAACCCGAGGCCCTCACTCCCGAGGTATGTCCATGAACGATCAATCTTTCAGCGGCAACGCTGCCTTCCATGATTCCTCCTTCCTGCAAGGTCACAACGCGGCCTATGTCGAGCAGCTTTACGGCCAATGGGCCAAGGATGCCGCTTCGGTCGATGCCGCCTGGGATGCGTTCTTCCGCAGCCTCGGCGACGATCTGGGCGCCGTCGAGCGCGAGGCCAAAGGCGCCAGCTGGTCGCGCCCAGATTGGCCGCCGCAGCCCTCGGATGAAACGACGGCCGCGCTGACCGGCGAATGGCCGATGTCCTCGAAATCCGAGGCGGATGCCGCGCTGAAAAAGATCGCGGGCAAGGCCGCCGACAAAGGGGTGACGCTCACCGATGAGCAGATGCGCCGCGCCGTGCTCGATTCCGTGCGCGCGCTGATGCTGATCCGCTCGTTCCGGATCCGCGGCCATCTCTTTGCCGATCTCGACCCGCTTGGGCAGCGCGAAGTGCCGCAGACCGGCGAGCTTGATCCCGCGACCTATGGTTTCGGGCCGAATGACCTTGATCGTCCGATCTTCATCGACAACGTGCTGGGCCTGCAGATCGCGACCATGCGCCAGATCGTCGAGCTGATGAAGCGCACCTATTGCGGCACCTTTGCGCTGCAATACATGCATATCTCGGACCCCGAGCAGGCCGCCTGGCTGAAAGAGCGCATCGAGGGTTATGGCAAGGAAATCGCCTTCACCCGCGAAGGCCGCCGCGCCATTCTGAACAAGCTGGTCGAGGCCGAAGGCTACGAGAAGTTCCTCCACGTCAAATATATGGGCACGAAACGCTTCGGCCTTGATGGCGGCGAGGCGCTGATCCCGGCGATGGAGCAAATCGTGAAGCGCGGCGGTGCGCTTGGCGTCAAGGATGTCGTGGTCGGCATGCCCCACCGTGGCCGCCTGTCGGTGCTCGCCAACGTCATGGGCAAGCCCTACCGCGCGATCTTCAACGAATTCCAAGGCGGCAGCTTCAAGCCGGAAGATGTCGACGGTTCGGGCGATGTGAAATATCACCTCGGCGCCTCGTCGGACCGCACCTTCGACGGCAATCTCGTCCACCTGTCGCTGACCGCAAACCCCTCGCACCTCGAGGCGGTGAACCCGGTCGTTCTGGGCAAGGTCCGCGCCAAGCAGGATCAGCTCAATGACACCGAATACCGCACCGCGGTCCTGCCGATCCTGCTGCATGGCGATGCGGCCTTTGCCGGTCAGGGCGTCGTCGCGGAATGCCTTCAGCTTTCTGGCATCAAGGGCCACCGCACCGGCGGCACGATCCATATCATCGTGAACAACCAGATCGGTTTCACCACCGCACCGAGCTTCTCGCGCACCTCGCCCTATCCGACGGATATCGCGCTGATGGTCGAAGCGCCGATCTTCCACGTCAATGGCGATGATCCGGAAGCCGTGGTCCATGCGGCCCGCGTCGCGACCGAGTTCCGCCAACTCTTCCACAAAGACGTGGTTCTGGACATCTTCTGCTACCGCCGCTTCGGTCACAACGAAGGCGACGAGCCGATGTTCACCAACCCGGCGATGTATAAAAACATCAAGGGCCACAAGACCACGCTTCAGCTTTACACCGAGCGTCTGGTTCAGGACGGCCTGATCCCGGAAGGCGAGATCGAGGATATGAAGGCGGCCTTCCAGGCCAAGCTCAACGAGGAATTCGAGGCCGGCAAGACCTATAAGCCGAACAAGGCCGACTGGCTGGACGGCAAATGGTCGGGCCTCTCGATCGAGCCCGAGGAATATGCGCGCGGCCAGACCGCGATCTCGCCCGAGATGATGGAAGAGGTCGGCAAGGCGCTGGTCTCGCAGCCGGGCGATATCGACCTGCACAAGACCGTTGGCCGTCTGCTCGAAGCCAAGGCCAAGATGTTTGAAACCGGTCAAGGCTTTGACTGGGCGACGGGCGAGGCTCTGGCCTTTGGCTCGCTGGTGGCAGAGGGCCATCCGGTCCGCCTCGCCGGTCAGGATTCGACCCGCGGCACCTTCTCGCAGCGCCATTCCGCGCTGATCGACCAGACCACGGAAGAGCGTTACTATCCGCTCAACAACATCCGCAAGGGTCAGGCCCGTTACGAGGTCATCGACTCGATGCTGTCGGAATATGCGGTTCTGGGCTTTGAATATGGCTATTCGCTGTCCGAGCCGAATACGCTGACGCTCTGGGAAGCCCAGTTCGGCGACTTCGCCAATGGCGCGCAGATCATGTTCGACCAGTTCATCTCCTCGGGCGAGAAGAAATGGCTGCGCATGTCGGGGCTCGTCTGCCTGCTACCGCATGGCTATGAAGGTCAGGGCCCCGAGCACAGCTCGGCTCGTCTCGAGCGCTACCTGCAAGGCTGCGCCGAGGACAACTGGATCGTCGCGAACTGCTCGACCCCGGCCAACTATTTCCACATTCTGCGCCGTCAGCTGAAGCGGAACTTCCGCAAGCCGCTGATCCTGATGACGCCGAAATCGTTGCTGCGCCACCCGCTTGCGGTGTCGTCGGTCGATGAATTCACCACCGGGTCGAGCTTCCACCGCGTGCTGCAAGACGATGCCGAACGCGGCAAGACCGATTTCAAACTGGTCTCGGACGACAAGATCCGCCGCGTCGTGATCTGCTCGGGCAAGGTCTATTATGACCTGCTGCAAGCGCGCAATGCCGCCGGGGCCGAGGATGTCTATATCCTGCGTCTCGAGCAGTTCTATCCCTTTCCGGCCCAATCGATGGTGCGCGAGCTGGAACGCTTCAAGGGTGCCGAGATCGTCTGGTGTCAGGAAGAGCCCAAGAACCAGGGCGGCTGGACCTTCGTCGAGCCGAATATCGAATGGGTTCTGGGTCGCATCGGCGCGACGCACAGCCGGCCGCGCTATGTCGGTCGCGCCGCAGCCGCTTCGCCCGCGACCGGGCTTGGGTCGCGCCACAAGGCCGAGCAAGAGGCGCTGGTGGGTGAAGCCATCACCCTCGGGTCCTGAGCCATGGCGATCGAGCTGCGCGTCCCTTCTCTCGGGGAATCCGTCGCCGAAGCGACCGTGTCGACCTGGTTCAAGAAACCGGGCGACAGGGTCGCGGTCGACGAGATGCTGTGCGAGCTGGAAACCGACAAGGTGACGGTCGAAGTGCCGTCGCCGGTCGCCGGCATGCTGGCCGAAATCATCGCGCCCGAAGGAGAGACGGTCGCCCCGAATGCCTTGCTGGCGCAAATTGCCGAAGACGGCAGTGCTGGCCCCGAAGAAATGCTGCCGCGCGAAACTCCGGCGGCGAAGCTCAACGAAGGACAAAGTGACATGAGCGGAAAAGCTGTCGACGTGATGGTCCCCACCCTCGGCGAGAGCGTGACGGAAGCAACCGTCGCGACCTGGTTCAAGAAGGTCGGCGATCACGTCAATCAGGACGAGATGCTGTGCGAACTCGAAACTGACAAGGTCTCGGTCGAAGTTCCCGCGCCGGTTTCGGGCGTGCTGGCGGAAATCCTTGCGCCCGAGGGTGCGACGGTCGATGCCAAAGCCAAGCTTGCGATTATCGAGGAAGGCGCGGCAGGTGCGGTCTCGGCGCCCGCAGCGGCCGCCGCCCCCGCTCCGGCAGCAGCCGCTCCTGCAGCTTCGGCCGCCCCGGCGTCCAACCGTTCGGACGTCGAGGATGCGCCCTCCGCCAAGAAAGCGCTGGCCGAAGCCGGTCTTGCGCGCGATGCCGTCGAAGGTTCGGGCCGCGATGGCCGCGTGATGAAGGAAGATGTCGCGCGTGCCGCAAGCGCCCCGGCAGCTTCGGTTGCTCCGACCCCGGCCGCAGCACCCCGTGCGCCGGTCTCGGTCGCTGATGCCGCCCGCGAAGAGCGCGTCAAGATGACCCGCCTGCGTGCGACCATCGCCCGCCGCCTGAAAGATGCGCAGAACACCGCCGCCATGCTGACCACCTATAACGAGGTGGATATGAAGGCGATCATGGACCTGCGCGCCGAATACAAGGACGCTTTCGAGAAGAAGCACAAGGTCAAGCTGGGCTTCATGTCCTTCTTCGTGAAGGCCTGCACCCATGCGCTGAAGGAAGTGCCCGAGGTCAATGCCGAGATCGACGGCGGCGACATCGTCTACAAGAACTACGTCAATATGGGCGTCGCTGTCGGCACGCCGTCGGGTCTGGTCGTGCCGGTTCTGCGCGATGCCGACCAGCTCTCCTTTGCCGATATCGAAAAGCAGATCGCCGAGCTTGGCCTGCGTGCCCGTGACGGCAAGCTGACCATGAACGACATGCAGGGCGGCACCTTCACCATCTCGAACGGTGGCGTTTACGGCTCGCTGATGTCCTCGCCGATCCTCAACCCGCCGCAATCGGGGATCCTCGGGATGCACAAGATCCAGGACCGCCCGGTCGTGGTCGGTGGTCAGATCGTCATCCGCCCGATGATGTATCTCGCGCTCTCCTATGACCACCGCATCGTCGATGGCAAAGGCGCCGTGACCTTCCTCGTGCGCGTCAAGGAAGCGCTGGAAGATCCGCGCCGCCTGCTGATGGATCTCTGATCCCGAAACCCATCGGCTGCGCCCTGATCCGGGGCGCAGCCTTCCCCCTCAACCCAAGGTAACTGTCGTGAAAAAGCTTCCGGTTCTTCTGGCTGCGACCCTCGCGCTTTCTGCCTGCGCGACCGCGCCCATCCCCGCCATCACCGCGCCCGATGCGCTGATGTTCACCACAAGCCGCGACGTGATCGTGCGCGGCATCGATGCCGGGCCGAATGGCATCCGCCCACCGCTTCTGGTGCGGCGCAGCTATCCCGTCACCTGCGCCCAAGACCCGCTGATGGCCCCGCCTGCCGTGCGCTCGGCCCAGACCATCCGGGAAATCAACCGCATTCTTGGCCCCGTCACCACCCGCACCGGCGAGAGCTTCTTCAAGGCCGAGGAAATGCGCGCCGTGAACTCCGTGACCGTGCCTTCGCTCAAATGCTCGATCGGCTGGTTCTCCGAGGCACCGGTGTCGCGCGATCCCGCCGTGATTGCCGCCTTTGCCGCCAAACATGGCGTCAACCTTGCCCTGCCCGTGCAGGGCCTCTGAGCCATGACCGAGACCGCCCCCCGTTTCTGGATCGGCACCGTTAGCCGCGAGCATGTGTTGCGCGCCGTGACGGGGGGCTTTGCCATGCTCAATCAGGGCATGAAAGCGCCGCTGAACCGGATGAGCCCCGGCGATTGGCTGGTCTATTATTCGCCCAAAACCGCCGTCGATGGCGCGCCGCTTCAGGCCTTCACCGCGATTGGCGAGGTCGCGGGGCCGGCCCCCTATGGGCTGACCTCGGACGAGGGCGAACAGATCTATCGTCGCGAGATGATTTGGAAAAAGGCAACCGAAACGCCTATCGCCCGTTTACTTGACAGTCTGGACTTCACCCGCGGCAATTGGGGCAATGTCGTCCGCCGCGGGCATTTTGAAATCACCGGCGCGGATTTCCAGACCCTCCGCACCGCCATGCTGAAAGAGTAACGCCATGACCCAGATGATTTCCCATTACAGCTTTGCCGATTACGCGAAATTCAAGGCAGCCTATGACGACCATGCCGAAGATCGCGGCAACAATGGTCTCTCGCTGCTGCAGCTCTGGCGCGAAAGCGGGACCAGCGCCTGGGCGCTTTATCAGGTCAATGATGCCAAGGCGGCGAAGGATTATCTCTCGGGCGCGGCGGGGGTCTTCAACTCGCTGGCCGGTGTCAGCGCAGTCGAGATCCATCTGGTGGAGACCGCCTGACATGTCCGCCGAAACCACCGCGCTGGGTCTGGCCGCCGTTCTGCAAGCCGTCCAGATCGGGCTTGCCGGTATCTCGATGAACCGCGACGTGGGCGCGAAATGGAATGCCGGGCCGCGCGATGCGCAGCCCGAATTCTCGCCCCTGACCGGCCGCCTGCGCCGCGCGGTCACCAACCATTTCGAAGGGCTGATCTTTTTCACCATCGCCGTGGTCATGGTCTCGATCGAGGACCGCAGCAATGCGCTGACCGTGCTCTGCGCCTGGCTCTATCTGGCCGCGCGCATCCTTTATATTCCCGCCTATGCTTTTGCCTGGTCGCCGTGGCGATCTGTCATCTGGATGGTGGGCTTTTTTGCAACCATGGCGATGATCATCTTCGCCCTGCTGACCTGATCGCAGCCCCAAGCGGGGCGCGTTTCTTCCAAGGAGACCCGAATGTCCACCTACGATCTCATCGTCATCGGCGCCGGCCCCGGCGGTTATGTCTGCGCGATCCGCGCAGCGCAG
Source organism: Paracoccus aminophilus JCM 7686 (assembly GCF_000444995.1). Taxonomy (NCBI): domain Bacteria; kingdom Pseudomonadati; phylum Pseudomonadota; class Alphaproteobacteria; order Rhodobacterales; family Paracoccaceae; genus Paracoccus; species Paracoccus aminophilus. The sequence continues at coordinate 2,684,613 of NC_022041.1, forward strand.
CTTGGCCTCAAGGTCGCTTGCGTCGAGGGCCGCGAGACCCTTGGCGGCACCTGCCTGAACGTCGGCTGCATCCCCTCGAAGGCGCTGCTCCACGCCAGCCACATGCTGCATGAGACGCATGAGAATTTCGCGAAAATGGGTCTGATCGTCCCGGAGGTCAGCGTCGATTGGGCGAAGACCCAAGGCTACAAGGCCGAGACCGTCACCGGCAACACCAAGGGCATCGAGTTCCTGTTCAAGAAGAACAAGATCGACTGGCTGAAAGGCTGGGCCACGATCGAGGCGCCGGGCCAGGTCAAGGTCGGCGACACCACCTATGAGACGAAGAACATCGTCATCGCGACCGGCTCGGTGCCGTCCTCGCTCAAGGGCGTCACGGTGGACAATGACGCGGGCGTGGTCGTCGATTCGACCGGCGCGCTGGCTTTGGCCAAGATCCCCAGCTCGCTTGTCGTGATCGGCGCGGGCGTCATCGGGCTCGAGCTTGGCTCTGTCTATGCGCGTCTGGGCACCGAGGTCACCGTCGTCGAATATCTGGACGCAATCACCCCCGGCATGGACGGCGAGGTGCAAAAGCAGTTCCAGAAGATCCTGACCAAACAGGGCCTGAAATTCGTTCTGGGTGCCGCCGTGTCGGGCGTCGAGACCGAAGGCGGCAAGGCCAAGGTGAACTACACGCTGAAGAAAGACGGCTCGGAGCAGTCGGTCGAGGCCGAGGTCGTTCTCGTCGCCACCGGCCGCCGTCCCTTCGTCGACGGGCTTGGTCTCGACCGGCTGGGCGTGGCGCTGACCGATCGCGGCTTTGTCCAGATCGACAACCATTGGCAGACCAATGTCCCGGGCATTTATGCGATCGGCGACGCGGTCCCCGGCCCGATGCTCGCCCATAAGGCCGAGGATGAAGGCATGGCCGCCGCCGAAGCGATTGCCGGCAAACATGGCCATGTGAATTACGACGTGATCCCCGGCGTGATCTACACCACGCCCGAGGTTGCCTCGGTCGGTCTGACCGAAGAGGCCGCCAAGGCCACGGGTCGCAAGATCAAGGTCGGCAAATTCCCCTTCATGGGCAATGCCCGCGCCAAGGCGCTCTTCCAAGCGGAGGGCTTCGTCAAGATGATCGCGGATGCCGACACCGACCGGGTGCTTGGCTGCCACATCATCGGCCCGAATGCGGGCGAGATGATCCATGAGGTCTGCGTCGCCATGGAGTTCGGTGCCGCCGCGCAGGATATCGCGCTGACCTGCCACGCCCATCCGACCTGCTCGGAAGCGGTGCGCGAGGCGGCTCTGGCCTGCGGAGACGGGGCAATCCACGCCTGATTGGCATGGTTTCGCTGATCGACCGGGGGCGGCCTTGACGGGCCGCCCTTTTTTCTTGCGAGACGATCAAAGGGAAAATATCCGGGAAACTCCCGGTGGCAGTGCCGGGCAAGAACCCGGAGCAGAGAATGATCGCACGCCGAAGCCTGATCTTTTCGGTCCTCGCCCTTGCCGCCTGCGGGAGCACCGGCAGCAAAGGACCAAAGCCGCGCAGCTATACGGGCGGCCCGCACCCCTCGCCCGAGATGAACGCCAAGGTCAATTACTGGGCCGACCATTACAACGTGCCGCGCCCTCTGGTGCATCGCGTCGTCATCCGCGAGTCGAAATACCGCCCCGAGGCCCGCAATGGCCCCTATTTCGGCCTGATGCAGATCCAGCCGCAAACCGCACGCACGATGGGCTATCGCGGCGATCCGCAGGGCCTGCTCGATGCCGATACCAATCTGCAATATGGCGTGAAGTATCTGCGCGGCGCCTATCTGGTCGCCAATGGCAACCACGACAGCGCCGTCAGCTGGTATTCGCGCGGCTATTACTACGAGGCCAAGCGTCGCGGCCTTCTGGAAGCGACCGGGCTTAAAGCCTCGCGCGTCTGATCCCCCGACGGGAGGGCGAGATCAGCCCTCCTGCCCCCGCCCGTCCAAAAGCGGCGCGCGCCAGATCTGCGCGATCACCGCGATCACGGCAAAGCCCCAGATCGGCAGGCCAAGCACGCCGCCCAGAAGCGCCAACCCCGCTCCGACCGGCAGCGCCAGCCCCCGTCCACCAAGCGCCACCTTGCGGTCGCGGATCAGCCACAGCGTCACCCAGATCAGCGCCAATGGCACGGCAAACCACCAGGCGATGGCGGCCTGCGTCGCCTCACCCTCGCCCGCGGCATGATCGACCGAGGCGCCCAGCGCGGCGCCCAGCATGGCGATGCCCGCGAAAACCAGCACATGGCCATAGCCCCAAAACAGGTTCTCGCCCATGCTGCGCGACCGCAGCCCCTCTTCCGGCGCGAAATAGATCGCGAAAACCGCAAAGATGATGACCACCGCCGAGACCGAGGCAACCCACGGCACCAAAGTGCCATTCGCCCCGTAAGCCAGCCCAAACCCCGCCGCGACCGACACCATCAGCTCGCCCAGCGAGATGATGGTCAGCCCGGCATAGCGCTCCATGATGTGATGGCGGTGAAAGGGCGTGCGCCGCGCGCGCTCGGCGAAAAAGGGCACCGAAAGCTCGATCGCCCAGACGATGAAACTGCCCGCGAAAAACGCGGACGAGCCCGGCGCGGTCGAAAGATAAAGCACCAGCCAGCCAAGCTGCGCGATCAAAATCCCCCACATGTAACGCAGCGCAGTGGTGCGGTATTCGGGGTTACTGGCGGCGCAAAGCCACAGCGCCGCCATGCCCAAGCGCATGACGCTCCAGCCCAGAACGCCCCATTCCATGTCGAGCGTCCGCTCGATGAAGCCCGCGCCTCCGGCAAAGATCATCTCGCCGATCATCACCACCATGACCAGCAGCCGGTAGATGCCACCGTCGTTTTCAAAGGCGCTTGAGAACCAGGTGAAGTTCATCCACGCCCACCAGATCGCGGTGAAGAGGAAAGCAAAGCGCGGCAGCATCTCGACGCCCCGCCCTTCGAGGATCGCGTGATGCAGCCCCGCCGTCACCGCAGCAATCGCGATGACCGTGACCAGATCGAACAAGAGCTCGATCGGAGACGAGGCGCGGTGCGGTTCATGGGGGTCGCGGGCAGTCAGCGGGATGATCCGGATCATCAAGGGCTCCTGTTGCGCCGAGCGGGAGGGACCGCCACATGTTGCCTTGGCAATTTGCGAAATCAAGCCTTGGGCTTTTCAGATCGGGCGCAGATCTCTATCAAGCGCCCCTCACCACAGGAGCAGCGCATGGACCGCACAGATAACGGATGGGAAACCTCGGCCGCGGCCTGGATCGCGGATATGGGCGAGCGTGGCGATTTCAGCCGCATCCATGTCCTCGATGCCCCGATGCTGGCACGGATCCGGGGACGGGGCTTTCAGACCGCGCTGGATGTCGGCAGTGGCGAAGGCCGCTTTTGCCGGATGATGCAGGCCGAGGGCATCGCGGCCACCGGGGTTGAGCCCACGCCAAGCCTGCGCGCCGCCGCCGAGGCCCGCGACCCCGCGGGCAACTATGTCGATGCGCAAGCCGAGGCCCTGCCCTTCGATACGGCGAGCTTCGATCTGGTGGTGAGCTATCTCACCTTGATCGACATCGACGGGATCGAACCCGCGATTGCGGAAATGGCGCGGGTGCTCAAGCCCGGCGGCAGCCTGCTGATCGCCAATCTCAACAGCTTTTCCACAGCGGGCGACTGGCACCGGCTGGTCGATGGCTCGCGCTATTTCCGCATGGACAATTATCTCGAGGCACGCGCCGAATGGATGAGCTGGCGCGGCGTCTCGATCCGCAACTGGCACCGTCCGATGCAGGATTACATGCGGCTTTTGATCGGCGCGGGCCTGCGTCTCAGCCATTTCGAGGAACCGAGCCCGACCGGCGGGGATCGTCGCCGCGCCGAGCGTTTTTCCCGCGTGCCCTATTTCCATGTCATGGAATGGCTCAAGGACTAGGGCCCCTCTCTGCCGGGCCTCGCCTCCCCCGTTCCGGGGGCTTTGCAGCAGGGCCGGTCAACGGCTAGGCTTGGCCTCGGGCCGCAAGAGAGGGCAATGTGGGCGCGCAGATTGAGATCCGGTCCTATTCCCCGGCGAGCGGCTCGCATCGGCACGGGTTTCATCAGCTCATCCTGCCCTGTGCGGGCGTGATGGAGCTGGAAACCGCGCGCGGCAATGGCCGCGTGCGCGATCGGGTCGGGGCCTTTGTCGCGGCGGGCGATGACCATGATTTCAGCACCTGTCCGAGCGGGCGCTTTGTCGTCGTCGATCTGCCTGAGGATGCCCTGCCCCCAGCGCCCGCCTTTTTCCACATCGACGCTTCGCTTGGTGCCCTCCTAGATTATGCCGCGCAATGCCCGCCCGAGACCGAGAGCCTGCGCGACGCATGGTCGCTGCTGCTCTTGGACCGGCTCTCCCATCTCGGCGCGCCGACCGACCGGGGGGCTGCGGCCTTAGCTCGGGCCGAGGCGCATATGCGCGCCCATCTCGACCAGCCCTTGAGCGTCGGCGACATTGCCCGCGCCGCCGGTCTCAGCCTCTCGGCGCTGCATCGGTTGATGCGCGCGCGGCGCGATTGCACGCCCCATGCCCATCTGGCCGAGCTACGCCTTGACCGCGCCGAGGCGCTTCTGGCCGAGGGGCGTCTCTCGATTGCCGAGATCGCTTTGGCCAGCGGCCATGCCGATCAGGCGGCGCTGACCCGCGCGCTGCGGCAAAGGCGCGGCACCACGCCCGGCGCGCTGCGCCGCGTGCTGCGCGCAAACTGACAGCCAGAGCCCAAAGACTGCCAGATTTCGCCAAGACCCGAGGTGCGACGCAGGCGACGTTCATCTGCCGCAACCCGGAGCCGCAGATGGACCAGCCCAACCGTCAGACCGCCACTTGGATCGGGATCATCGCGCTCGCCTCTTGGGCGGCGTTGGCTTTTCTGACGACGCTCGGGCGCGGCATTCCGCCGTTCGAGATGCTCGCGCTGAATGCCGCCGTGGCCTTCGCGCTCGGCTGTCTTTACCTCGCACGGCGCGGCCGCAAAGGCTTTGCCGTGCTGCGCCAGCCCGTGCAGGCTTGGCTGCTCGCCGCCGGGGCGATCTTTGCCTATCACGCGCTCTATTTCTACGCGCTCGCGAGCGTCCCGCCCGCCCGCGCCAGCCTGATCTGCTTCTTCTGGCCGCTGCTGATCGTGGTCTTCGCCGCTCTGGCCAATCGCCGCTTGCAGGCGGCCCATCTGATCGGCGCGCTTCTGGGGCTGCTTGGCGTGTTTCTGATCTTTGCCGATGGCGCGCGGGGAGCAGAGCCGACGGGCGCGGTCTCAGGCTATTTCGCGGCGGCGGCCTGCGCGGTCATCTGGGCGGCCTATTCGGTCGCGAACCGCCGTTATGCCGGTGTGCCAAGCGAGATGCTGATCGGCGTTGCAGGTTTGGTGGCTTTGGCCTCGGGGCTCTGCCATTTCGCCTTTGAAACGACGGTCCTGCCCGATCTGCGTCAGGGGATCGCGATCCTTCTTTTGGGGATCTTCCCGCTGGGGGTCGGCTTTCTGGCTTGGGACCATGCCACCAAATACGGCAATCTGCCGCTGCTGGGCGCCTTGTCCTATCTGACGCCGCTGGTCTCGACGCTCGTGCTGATCGCCTCAGGCCAGACCACCGCCACGCTTGGCCTTGGGTTGGCGGCGCTGGCGATTGTCGCGGGCGCGGCGATTGCCGCCCGCCCGCCTGCGCGCCCCGCCGCGCTTCGCGCTTAAGACCCTCAGCGGCGCGGATTACGCGACATGAAGGCCAGCCGCTCGAACAGCGAAATGTCCTGTTCGTTCTTCAAAAGCGCGCCATGCAGCTTTGGCAACATCTCTTGCGCCGGACGCTTGAGATCCTCGGGCGTCAGATCCTCGGCGAGAATCAGCTTGAGCCAATCGAGGAATTCGCTGGTCGAGGGCTTTTTCTTCAGCCCCTGAACCTCGCGGATTTCAAAAAACTGGCCGAGCGCCTCTTCGAGCAGGCGCGGCTTCAGACCCGGATAATGGACCTCGACAATGCGCTTCAGCGTCTCGGCATCGGGGAAGCGGATGTAGTGGAAAAAGCAGCGGCGCAGGAAGGCGTCGGGCAGCTCTTTTTCATTGTTCGAGGTGATGATGACGATCGGCCGATGTTTGGCGGCAATCGTCTCGCCGGTCTCGTAGACATGGAACTCCATCCGGTCGAGTTCCTGCAGAAGGTCGTTCGGAAATTCAATATCGGCCTTGTCGACCTCGTCGATCAGAAGAACGACTTTCTCATCTGCCTCAAAGGCCTGCCAGATTTTTCCCTTGCGGATGTAATTGGCGACATCATGGACGCGCGCCTCGCCCAGCTGGCTGTCGCGCAGTCGCGAAACCGCGTCATATTCGTAAAGCCCTTGCTGGGCTTTGGTGGTCGATTTCACGTTCCATTCGACCATGCGCAGGCCAAGACTTTCGGCAACCTGACGGGCCAATTCGGTCTTGCCGGTGCCCGGTTCGCCCTTGACCAGCAGCGGGCGCTCGAGCGTGATCGCGGCATTGACGGCCTTGGCCAGATCGGGGGGCGCGACATAACTGTCGGTCGAAGTGAACTGCATCGTCATTCCTTTCCGGACCCGGCGGCGGGGATCGGCGGGACCGTAGAGGCCCTGCCACGCCTGCGCAAGATATGGTGCATGAGGGGGGAGAAGTAGTGACAAGAGGCCATCCATCCAGTATGGGGGCCGCATGAGGGGGCATCCAGCCTGCCCGCTCACCGGAGGACCAATGAAAGCCCAGACCTTCCTGCCCGACGATTACCGTCCTGCCGAGGACGAACCTTTCATGAATGAGCGCCAGCTTGAATATTTCCGCCGCAAGCTGATCGCCTGGAAAGGCGAGCTTCTCGAGCAATCTGCGGAAACGCTCGAAGGACTTCAAGACAGCGCCCGCAACGTGCCCGATCTCGCCGACCGCGCGAGTGAGGAAACCGACCGCTCGCTGGAACTGCGCACCCGCGACCGCCAGCGCAAGCTCGTCAGCAAGATCGACGCGGCGCTCCGCCGTATCGAGACCGGCGAATATGGCTATTGCGAGATGACCGGCGATCCGATCAGCCTCAAGCGTCTTGATGCGCGTCCGATCGCGACCATGACACTGGAAGCGCAGGAACGCCACGAGCGCCGCGAGCGCGTGCACCGCGACGACTAAGCCCGGCGCCGGCCTTCGGGCCGGACCTCTTGCGCCTGCGTTTTGGGCCCATGTTTCGGGCCTATGTTGCAGGCCGGTCACCGTTAGAGATCGCGGCATGTTACGCCAAAGCCCGCAGCCTTCTGCGGGGGCTTGCGCCTTGCTGCCAATCTCACCGGAACCGGCTCTGCTGCGCGCCAGATTTCGCGGCAGAACGTCGACGCAAGACATAGCCCGAAAATCCCGGTCAGGCGGTTCGCGATTGCCTTCGGCTGCGGCTCGGCGGATAGTCCTGCGATTGCCATCGCCCCTTCCGGGCAGGAGTTCCGGTCCTGACTGCTCATCTGACAAACCGAGAAATTGCCGTGATCGGCGCCGGAATCGCGGGCCTGACCGTGGCGACCGCTTTGGCCCAACGCGGCGCCCGCGTAACCGTCTTCGAACGCGCCCCCGCGCTTGGCGAGGTCGGCGCGGGCATCCAAATCTCGCCCAATGCCGGGCGGGTGCTCAGCGCATTGGGGCTCTGGGACGGCTTCGCCAAGGTCTCGATGCGCTCGGAAGCGGTGGTGCTGCGCGATTCGGCGGCACGCCAGATCGTGCGCATGGATCTGGCCCGTTACCGGCCCAAGGATGATTTCCGCTTCGTCCATCGCGCGCGCCTGCTTGAGGTGTTTGAAGCCGGGGCACGGGCCGCCGGGGCGCGGATCGAGCTTGGCGCCGAGATCACCGATCCGCCCGCCGGGGCCGATCTGGTCATTGCCGCCGATGGCGTCAAAAGCGCGATGCGTCCGCTGCTGAACGGGCCGGAGACCCCATTCTTCACCGGCCAGAGCGCCTGGCGCGCGACCATTCCCTGCGCGCCCGGCGCCGCGCCCGTGGCCGAGGTCTTCATGGGGCCCGGCCGCCATCTCGTCAGCTATCCGATGGCGGGGGGCCTGCGCAATCTGGTCGCGGTGGTCGAGCGCAAGGCCTGGGCCGAGGAAGGCTGGAGCCAAAGCGGCGATCCCGAGGATCTGCGCGCCACCTTCGCCCGCTTCGGCGGCCCGGTCTCGGATTGGCTGGGCGCGGTCAAGGAGGTCGGGCTCTGGGGGCTCTTCCGCCACCCGGTCGCCGGGCATTGGCATGACGCGCGCATGGTGCTGATCGGCGACGCCGCCCATCCGACGCTGCCCTTCATCGCGCAAGGCGCGGTCATGGCGATGGAGGACAGCTATATCCTCGCCGCCTGCCTGGATGCCGACCCCGATCAGGCCAATGCTCTGGCGCGCTTTCAGGCGCTTCGCAAACCGCGCTGCACCAAGATCGTGGACGCCGCAAATGCGAATGCGCGCAACTATCACCTGCGCGGCCCGGCGCGCGCCGTGGCCCATGCCGGGCTGCGCGCGATCTCGCGGTTGGCGCCGACAGCGCTGATTGAACGCTTCGCCTGGCTTTACGATTTCGATCCGGTCGCATCCTCTTGATTTCGCGCTTGCACCGCCTGCGAAATCCTGCAACCAATTCCCTGTTCTCGGGGCGGGGTGCAATTCCCCACCGGCGGTAAGCGGGTTTTCCCGCAAGCCCGCGAGCGCCTTTCGCCAGAAAGGGTCAGCAGATCAGGTGCGATTCCTGGGCCGACGGTCATAGTCCGGATGAAAGAGAGCAGACGGCCCCGTCGCATCAGCGGCAGGGTTCGGATGTGATCGCCTTGGGTGACGTGTCGCTGAAGTAAGGAGATCACAATGACACACACCCGTTACGCCTTCATTAAGGCGAACTGGCATTCCGATATCGTGGATCAGGCGCTTGCCGGCTTTCTAGAGCTGATCCCAGCCGCCGAGGTCGATGTCTTCGACGTCCCCGGCGCCTTTGAAATGCCGCTTCTGGCGCGTGATCTAGCCAAGACCGGCAAATACGGCGCAGTGGCGGCGGCGGCTTTGGTCGTCGATGGCGGCATCTATCGTCATGACTTCGTGGCGCAGGCTGTGGTCAGCGGTTTGATGCAGGCCGGGATGGAGACCGGGGTTCCGGTGCTCTCGGTCTCGCTGACCCCGCATCATTATCAGGAAACCGACCACCATAACGAGATCTTCCGCAGCCATTTCGTCCAGAAGGGCCGCGAGGCGGCCGAGGCCGCGCTGAAGATCACCGAAACCCGCCGCAAGGCCTTTGGCTGATCAAGGTCCGGCGCAAACGACAAAGGGCGGCCCCGGGGCCGCCCTTTTCGCATCTTAACGGCGCGCGCCGCGCTCAGGCGGCCTTTTCGACCGCCGCGACAATGCCGTCGACGACTTCGAGCAGCACCTGCTCGTCCTCGGCCTCGGCCATGACGCGGATCAGAGGCTCGGTCCCGGATTTGCGGATCAGCACACGGCCAGAGCCCGCCAGACGCTTTTCGGCATCCGCGATCTCTTGCTTGACGCTGGCCTTGGCCAAGGGATCGGCGCCCTGCGCATAGCGCACATTCTTGAGCAGCTGCGGCACCGGCTGGAACTGATGCACCAGATCCGAGGCGAGACGCCCGGATTCGCGCATCGCCGCCAGAAATTGCAGACCCGCAATCAGCCCGTCGCCGGTGGTGGCATAATCGGTCATCACGATATGACCCGATTGCTCGCCGCCAAGGTTGAAGCCCTTCTGGCGCATCCGCTCGACCACATAGCGGTCGCCCACCGCGGTGCGCTCGAGCGAGAGGCCGCGCCCTTGCAGGAACTTTTCTAGCCCGAGGTTCGACATCACCGTGGCAACCAGCGCGCCGCCGCGCAGCTTGCCCTGCTCGGCCCAACGCGAGGCCATCAGCGCCATGATCTGATCGCCATTGGCGATCGCGCCGGTTTCGTCGACGATCATCACCCGGTCGGCATCCCCGTCGAGGGTGATGCCGAGATCCGCCTTATGCTTCAGCACCGCCCGCGCGCAGACACGCGGATGGGTCGAGCCGACGCCGTCGTTGATATTGGTGCCATCGGGTTCGACGCCAATCGGAATAACCTCGGCGCCCAGCTCCCACAACACATCGGGCGCAGCGCGGTAAGCCGCGCCATTGGCGCAGTCGATCACGACCTTCAGCCCGTCGAGCCGCAGCCCGGCCGGAAAGGTGGTCTTGGCATATTCGACATAGCGCCCGCGCCCGTCATCAATCCGCCGCGCGCGGCCGATGCTTTCGGGGGCAGCCAGCTGGATCTCGTCCGAGAGCATGGCCTCGATTTCAGCCTCGGCCTCGTCGGAAAGCTTGAACCCGTCGGGGCCAAAGAACTTGATGCCATTGTCATGGGCGGGGTTGTGGCTGGCGGAAATCATGATGCCCAGATCGGCGCGCATCGAGCGGGTCAGAAAGCCCACCGCAGGTGTCGGCACCGGGCCGAGCAACAGCACATTCATACCCGTCGAGGTCAGCCCCGCCGTCAGCGCGTTTTCCAGCATATAGCCCGAGAGCCGCGTGTCCTTGCCAATGACGACGCGGTGGTGCTCCTGCCCGCCGCGCCGGAAATAGCGTCCCGCCGCCGCGCCCAGTTTTAGCGCCATTTCGGCGGTCATCGGATAGGCATTGGCCTTGCCGCGCACGCCGTCGGTTCCGAAAATCTTTCTGCTCATCCACTCATCCCCAAATCGAGCGCGCTCCACAGGCGCAGCCCTTGTTTTATCTCTGCCACGTCATGGACGCGGTGGATCTGGACGCCTTGCCCGATCGCGGCCAACGTCAGGGCAAGCGTGCCGGGCATCCGCGCCGCCGCCGCTTCGGCCTGACCGATCTGGCCAATGAAGCGTTTGCGGGAGATGCCCAGAAGAACCGGCAGGCCAAGACCGTGGTAGAGCGAGATCCGACGCAGGATCGCCAGATTATGCGCCTCGGTCTTGCCAAACCCAATCCCCGGGTCGATCACGATTTTGGCGGCGCTGACACCTGCCGTGAGCGCGCGCGCGACCCGCTCGGCCAAGGCGTCATAGACATCGAGCAGCACGTCTCCGTAGCGCGGATCGTCCTGCATAGTCTCGGGCAGGCCCTGCGCATGCATCAGGCAAAGCGCCGCGCCGCTGTGCGACACGACCTTGGCCATGCAGGGGTCGAAATCGAAGCCCGAGACATCATTGACCATGCCCGCGCCCGCCTTGAGCGCCGAAGCCGCGACCTTGGCCTTGCGCGTATCGACCGAGATCGGCGCGGCGCCCGCAAGGCCCGCGATCACCGGAACGACCCGGGCGATCTCGTCGGAGACCGCGACCTCGGCCGCACCGGGACGGGTCGATTCCCCGCCAATGTCCAAAAGATCGGCCCCGGCGGCGATCAGCGCCTCGCCGCGCGCCACCGCCTGCGCGCCCTCGCCCAAGAGCCCGCCATCCGAGAAACTGTCCGGCGTCGCGTTCAGGATCGCCATCAGCCGCGGCACCTCCAACGAGAGGCCCAGCACCGAGGGGCGCGGCGCGGTCAGCCGCGCCAGCCAATCGGGCGGGATCTCATCGACGATCTCGGGCGCAGCGCCCCGGCGCAAAAGCTCGCATTGCGAAAAGCGGACCCAGCCTCCGGCCAGCCGCCAACGCCCGGTTTCCGAGGGAATCGGGCGGTAATAGTCTTTCTGGGTCATGGCATCACATCACAGCAAACCGGCGGTTCCGCAGATCCGCCGCGTTTCATTGCAGGCAAGTTCACGCGAGCGCGGCCGAGCTGATGGCAAAGCCCGCAGGCGAGACCGGCAGCCCACGCCCCGCAGGCAAAGCCCAGTCGAGACGCGGCGCGTTCAGCCTCTGCGCCAGCCAGAAGGCCAGAGCCTCAGGCTCGGCAGAGATCTCGACCTCATCGGCGATCATGCGCGAGGGCGCCCAGACCACGCGATGGCCCTCGCCCGCCGCCCAGTCGATCTCGGTCTGGCTGTCGGCGACATGGAGACCCAGCCGCCCGGCCAAAGCCCAAGCCGCCTGATCCAAAGCCAAAAGCGCGATGCGCCGCTCATTGCCGCCCAAAGGCACCGGCAGGCCGGGCGCATCCGGCACGAGGATGACCGGCCCGGCTGGCAGATCGGCGTCGCGGCCGTAGAAAAGCACGCGCGGCGCAGTGCCGGTCGGAACCGCCTCGACGCGCGCAGCACGGCGCAGCAGTGTCACGCCAAGCGCGCCCGGCACGCGGTCGATCTTTTCGACCGTGACCTCGATCTGGGCCGCGCGCGGATGGTCGAGCACCTGCGCCGCGATCTTTTCGGCCAGCGTTTCCAGCAGATTATAGCGCTGATCGGCCAGACCTGCGGCAATCGCTCCGGTCAGGATGTCATAAGAGAGGATGCGATCGACCTCGTCATTGACGCCGCGAACCTGATTGGCCAGCTCGACCGTCAGGTTGAAGCGCAACCGCTGGTCATGGCCCCGCTCGGTCTGGAAGGCACCAATATCGGCCGAGACAATATAGTCCCGCAGGTGAATCCGGTCTGGCTGCTCCATATCGTCCCCGTCTGAAAGCAAAAGGCCCGGCCGAGTTCGACCGGGCTATTCGCAGCTACCTTGCCGGGAAATCAGTTCGATGCAAGACGCTGACCGCCACCGTTACGATAAAAGATGTGGCTGCCGATGCGCGTGGTCTTGACGAAGCTGCGCGACCAGGCCGGGCGAACGCCGCCGGTGTGGAAATAGGTCGCGCCGCCGGTGAGGTCACGCGGCGCGCCCGAAAGTGCCGCCATCGCGACGCGCTTGACGCGCTGATAGGCACTCTGCTCGCCATAGCGTTTCGAGACGCGGCCCTGATAGCTGAACTGGCCGTCCTGATTGACGACGCCGCAAACCGATTTCGGGAAGCGGGGATGATCGACGCGATTGAGAATGACCTCGGCCACGGCCTTCTGGCCCTGCGTCCCCTCGCCGCGCGCCTCGTAGTAAAGCGCTTCGGTCAAGCAGGCGAGATCTTTGGGATCGACCGACTTGTCCGCGCTCGAAATCGCGCGGGCATCGGCAACATCAGCGGCCTTTTCAGCGACAGCGCGCTGGATGTCATCTTCAGAGACCTGCGCACCGGCAGGCTGGCGGATTTTGTAAACTGAGCCATCTTCGGCGGTGAAGAGACGTTCGGTAAACTGGCCATTCGCAAAGGCAGCCCCTGCCGAAAGGGTGGGGGCGGCAATAGCCAGACACACGGAGACGCGCGCCAGCCATGACAAGCAAATCGACATGTTAGTCCTGTTCGTGGTTTCAACCGAGCCCCGAACCCTTGGCATTGCGGGCTTGGAACAGCTCGCAAAAGGGAAGAAACCGACCCGATGATCCAGCACACAGACGCGTGAGAGGCCGAAAACGCCACAAAAGCGTCAAAAACGGCAAGTTCTCGCCTAGAGGTTTAGCGGATTCGGCAGGAACCGGCCAGAACCGGCAGAGCCTAAGACCCCGACTCGGAACCGCAGAGACGGGCTTCGGCTTGTGCCAGAATCGTCTCTTGTGCGGCGGCAAGGCGCGCCACCGGCACCCGGAAGGGCGAGCACGAGACATAATCCACACCCGCCCGGACGCAGAAAGCGATCGATTCCGGGTTGCCGCCATGCTCTCCGCAGACCGCGATCCGGATCGTGGGATCGACCGCGCGCGCGCGCTCGACACCGATGGTCAGAAGCTCTCCGACCCCGTCCTGATCGAGAATATGGAACGGGTCCTCTTCGAACACGCCCTGCTGGATATATTTGCCCATGAAGCGCCCGGCATCATCGCGCGACAGACCGTAGGCCATCTGCGTGAGATCATTGGTGCCATAGGACAGGAAATCGACCTGTTGGGCAAAGTCGGCGGTGCGCAGGGCGGCGCGCGGGGTCTCGACCATGACGCCGAGCCGATAATCGAAATCGGCATGGGTCTCGGTTCGGATCGTCGCGGCAACCGATTCAATGAGATTGCGCATCAAGGCAACCTCGCGCCCGTGACTGACCAGCGGCAGCATGACCTCGGGCGTGAAATGGATGCCCTTGCGGCTTGCGGCCACCGTCGCCTCGAAAATGGCGCGGGCCTGCATTTCGTAGATCTCGGGCAGGACGATGCCCAGACGCACACCGCGCAGACCGAGCATCGGGTTGAACTCGGACAGAGCCTCAACCCGGCGGGTCACATCCGAAAGCGGCAGATCGAGCGATTCGGCCAGCTCGCGCATGCCTTCGCGGTCATGGGGCAGGAATTCATGCAACGGCGGGTCGAAGAGCCGGATCGTCACCGGCCGCCCCGCCATGATTTCGAAGAGCGCGAGGAAATCGTCGCGCTGCATCGGCAAGATCCGTTCGAGCGCCAGACGGCGATCCTCGGGCGTGTCGGCGAAAATCATCTCGCGCATCGCCGGAAGCCGGGCCTCTTCGAAGAACATATGCTCGCTGCGACACAGGCCGATGCCTTCGGCGTTGAAGGTCAGCCCGGTGCGCGCATCATCGGGCGTATCGGCATTGACGCGCACGCCAAGTGTGCGGATCTGATCGGCCCAATCGAGCAATTGCGAGAAACTGCCGTCGAGCGCGGGCTCAAGCAACGTCGCCGCCCCGGCAAGCACCTCGCCGGTGGTGCCGTCGATGGTCAGCACATCACCTTCGCGGAAGATGCGCCCGCCGACCCTCAAGGTGCGGGACCGTGCGTCGATCGAGATGCTGCTTGCGCCGACGATGCAAGGGACGCCGATGCCGCGCGCGATCACTGCCGCATGGCTGGTCATGCCGCCGCGTTCGGTCAGAACGGCAGCTGCGGCATGCATCCCGCGAATGTCTTCGGGCACGGTTTCGCGCCGCACCAGAACCGAGGGCTCGCCCCGCGCCTCGGCGGCCTGAGCCGCGACTGCGGTAAAGACGATCTGGCCGGTGGCTGCGCCCGGGCTTGCATTGATGCCCTTGGCCAGAAGATCACGCGGACTGGTCGGATCGACCTGCTGGTGAAGCAGATCGCTGAGCGCGCGCGGCTCGATCCGCATGATCGCCTCATCGGGGCGGATGATGCCGTCGCGCGCCAAAGCGACGGCAATGCGCAAGGCGGCGCGGGAGTTGCGGCTGACGCGGATCGCGTCGATGATGGCGATGCGCTTGTCCGAGAGCACGAATTCGATCTGCATCTCTTCGCGCAGCCGCTCGCGTGCGGCGACGCCGAAGCGGACGAGATCGGCAAAGACCTCGGGCGCGGTCTCTTCAAGCGAGAGGCCGCGCGGGTCTTTGAGCAGATAGAGGGTCTCGGCATTGACCGCGCGGGCGGTGCCCTGGGTCTGGCCGCGGAAACGCCCGGTGACGCGGGGCTGGCCGGTGACCGAATCGACAAACTGGATCGTGCCCGAGCCGGTCACCCCCGGCCCGAGCGCATGGGCCATATCCTGGACCACAAGCCCAAGCGGTGCATTCGGCGGCGCGCCTTTTGCCTGACGCAAGAGCCGCGCGGTCGGCCCGTCCCAAGCGCGCGCCATCGAGCGCAGCACTTCGGCGAGCTGCTGGGCGGGGTCCTGCGGGAAGGGCTCGTCGGTTTCATCCTCATAGGCGCGCAGCACCTCGGCCAGCGTGGCATTGTCATCCGAGAACATATCCGGATCGAGCCGCGCGACATGGATCGCATAGGATTGGACGAAACTGCGATAAAGCGCATCCGCCGCGCCCTGCCCAAGCTCGAAGGCAAGGCGGGCGTGAATTTCGGCATTCATCCCGACATCGAGAACAGTCCCCGGCCCGCCCCAAGCGGGATCAGCCGCCGAGGGGCGCACGCCCACGAGCCCCTTGCCCTGTGCCAGCATCTTCGCGAGCCGCGCCCGGTCGGGCATGGCCCCGGCGGCAATCGCCCGCACCGCTTCCGCGGAAATGGCAAAGCTATGGGGGACCGGCAGATCCATGCGGATCAGCCGTTGCAGGCACTTGGCCCGCCAGCCGTGAGTCGCCGCATCCACCCGAGCGGAGGGGGTGATCTCGACGATGGCAGAAGGATCGTTCAGCGCGTTCATTTGACATGAAAGTGACATGCCTGCCGCGCTGCGGCAAGCGCGAAGAGCGGTCATGAAAAAGGGGGCTGCCGCCCCCTCGGCCCGGGCCTTGCGGCCCGCGGCTCACCCCTGCGGGTATTTTGATGACAGAGAAAGCCGGATCAGCCCTCGATCTTGCTGAAATCGGCGATGAGCGCACCGGCCTGACGGATCTGCGACAGGAGGTTCAAGCGGTTGCGGCGCACCGTCTGATTGTCGGTGTTGATCTGAACGGCCTCGAAGAAGGCGTCGATCGGCGCGCGCAAGGCGGCGATGGCCGAGGTCGCGGCCGGGAAATCCTCGGCATTGACGGCAGCTTTGATCGCGGGCTCGGCGGTGGTGAGGGCGGCGAAGAGCGCGCGTTCTTCCTCGGTTTCGGCGAATTTCGGATCGGCGCCGTAGCTATATTCGACGCCATCCTTCGCCTCGGCCTGCGCGAGGATATTGGCCGCGCGTTTGAGGCCTTGCAGCAGGTTGGTGCCGTCTTCGGTTTTCAAGACATCCGAGAGCGCGCGGGCGCGGTTGACCAGAAGCACGAGATCGTCGTTGCCGGGCATGGCGAGCACGGCGTCGATGATGTCGTGGCGAATGCCCTCGTCTTTGAGGAAGACTTTCAGGCGGTCGTGGAAGAAGGAGAGGAGGCCTTGGGTGGTATTTCCAATGTAGTCCTCCCCAGCCTCTTCCCAAATAATCCCGGTCTCGTCGTCGATATAATTTTGATAGTTTGCTACCACTGTAGCCAGCTTCGCCCGCACCCCATTCCCCAGCACCAAGCGAATGACGCCGAGTGCCGCGCGGCGCAGCGCAAAGGGGTCTTTCGAGCCGGTGGGCTTTTCGTCAATCGCCCAGAAGCCGGTCAGGGTATCCAGCTTGTCGGCGAGCGCCACGGCCACCGAAACCGGCGCCGAGGGCACGGCGTCCGACGGACCCAGCGGCGAATAATGGTCGCGGGCGGCGTCGGCCACTTCGGGGGCTTTGCCGGCCTCAAGCGCGTAATAGCGACCCATCGTACCTTGCAGCTCGGGGAATTCGCCGACCATGGCTGAGCGCAGGTCAAGCTTCGCGATCTTTGCGGCTTCCTCGGCCTGATCCGGGTCGGCGCCGACCAAAGGTGCGATCTCGCGCGCCAGCGCGGCGATGCGCGAAATACGGTCCGCCTGAGAGCCCAATTTGCTCTGGAAGGTCACGGATTTCAGGCCCTCGGCCCAATCCTGCATCCCGGCTTTCGCCTCGCGCAGATCGAGATCCCAGAAGAAGGCCGCATCCGAGAGGCGGGCGGCCAGCACGCGCTGGTTGCCTTTCAGGATGGTCTCGCCGTGGTCCGGGGCCTCGATATTGGCGACGGTGACAAAGCCCTCGATCCGCCCGGTCTTGGGATTGCGGGCCGAGAAGAATTTCTGATGCTCTTTCATCGAGGTCTGGAGCACTTCGGGCGGGAGCGCGAGGAAGCGCTCTTCGATCTGGCCCATCAGCGGCACCGGCCATTCGACCAGACCCGCGACCTCGGCGAGAAGACCCTGATCCTCGACGATCTCCCAGCCGCGCGCGAAAGCGAGGTTCTGGGCCTCTTGCCAGATCGCGGCCTGACGCTCGGCGCTGTCGAGCATGACGCGGGCGCGGCGCAGTTTGGTGGCGTAATCGTCAAAGCTCGTCACCGCAAAGGCGTCGGGCGCCATGAAGCGGTGGCCGCGGGTGGTGTCGCCCGAGGTGACGCCCTCGACGCTGAGCGGCACGACCTGCGCGCCAGCCTCGTCGGTCAGGATGCAGAGGATGGTGTGAAGCGGACGGACCCAGCGCAGGCTGCCCGCGCCCCAGCGCATCGACTTTGGCCAAGGGAAGTTGCGGATGGTGGCTTCGAGCACTTCGGCGATGATCTCGGCGGCCGGGCGGCCCGGCTTGGTGATCGTCGCAAACCAGACCTGGCCCTTTTTCTCGTCGCGCGCTTCGAGCTGGTCGCGGCTCAGCCCGGTCGAGCGCAGGAAGCCTTCGAGCGCCGCTTCCGGCGCGTCGGTGCGCGGACCCTTGCGCTCTTCGCGGGTGGTCGGGCTTTGCGCGGAAAGCCCCTCGATCGCCAGGGTCAGGCGGCGGGGCGTCGAAAAGGCGCCTGCCGAGGCATAGGTCAGACCCGCCTCGACCAGACCATCGGTCACGAGTTTCTTCAGATCCTCGCGGGCGCGGGCCTGCATCCGGGCGGGGATCTCTTCCGAAAAGAGTTCGATCAGCAGGTCGGGCATCAGTCGATGGTCCTTTTCTCTTCGGCTTCTTCGTTCGGCTGCCGCCATTCGTAAGCGCGGCCGTCGGGATAAACGGCAATGACGTTGTCGATCTTGGGGGCGATGTTTTTCTGCCCGAGATAGGCTTTGGCCGCCCCGGATTCGATGTCATCCGTGATCTGGCCATAATCGAAGCAGCCAAACCAGCTTGGCGCGCCAAGCGGGGTCGGCTTGTCATAGGGCTCGGCCGCAGCGGCTTCGGCGGGCGTGGTGGTGAAGCAGGCGCGGTTGCCGATCGGGGTCGAGACCGAATAGATGCCCTTGAAGCCCGAAACCGGGATGCTCACCGGCTGGCCATCCGCGCCGACCAGCGTCATTGCGGTCGGGATCTCGGCGGCAGGCACCTCGCGGTAATAGTAATAGACCTGCAGGTAATAGAGCCCTGCCCCCCCGAGAAGCAGCAGCGCGGCGAAGAAGATCGCCATGATCTTGCCGCTCATCAGATCGCCTCGCCGGTTGCCGAGGGCGTCGTCACGAATACATCGGCGCAGCGTTTGGCCAGAGCGCGGACGCGACCGATATAGGCCTGACGCTCGGTCACAGAGATCACGCCGCGCGCATCGAGCAGGTTGAAGAGGTGGCTTGCCTTGATGCACTGGTCATAGGCCGGTTGCGGCATCGGGATCTTGCGGCCCGCGCTGTCGCTCTCATCAGCCGAGAGGATGCGGTTGCACTCGTTCTCGGCATCCTTGAAATGCTGAAACAGCATCTTGGTATCGGCCTGATCGAAGTTCCAACGCGAATATTCCCGCTCGGCCTGCAGGAAGACATCGCCATAGGTCAGGTGGATCGGCGAGGCCGGATCGTTGAAGGGCATGTCCATGACATGTTCGACGCCGAGCACATACATCGCCAGACGCTCGAGCCCATAGGTCAGCTCGCCCGAGACCGGACGGCAATCATAGCCGCCGACCTGCTGGAAATAGGTGAACTGGCTGACTTCCATGCCGTCGCACCAGACCTCCCAGCCCAGACCCCAGGCGCCGAGTGTCGGGCTTTCCCAATCATCCTCGACGAAGCGGACATCATGGATCATCGGATCCAGCCCGATTGCCTTGAGGCTGCCAAGATAAAGATCCTGCAGGTTCGGCGGCGAGGGTTTGATGATGACCTGATATTGATAATAATGCTGCAGGCGGTTCGGGTTCTCGCCATAGCGGCCATCCGTCGGGCGACGCGAGGGCTGGACATAGGCGGCCGCCCAGGGCTTTGCGCCAAGCGAGCGCAGGGTGGTGGCCGGGTGGAAGGTCCCTGCCCCCACCTCCATGTCATAGGGCTGGAGAACCGCGCATCCCTGCGCGGCCCAGTAATTCTGGAGTCGCAGGATGATCTCCTGGAAGCTCTTGGGCCGGTCGGGGCTGGTCATCGGGGCATCCTTTGGCGTAACTGGCACGAATGTCTGTCGCCTTCTATGAGCAGGGCGGCTTGGGGTCAATCAGAGGGGCGAATTCATGCGGCGCTTTGCAATGATTATCGGAACGGCACTGCCCATGTTGCTGGCAACGGGAGCACTGGCCGAGGACGTGGTCATCCGCATCGAGGCCAAACGCGGCGACAGCGTGGCCAAGACGGCGGCTGAAAGCTGGCGGGCAGAGTTCCCCGATGTGGTGACCTTCCCGCTGACCGATGGCTGGATCGGCATTGCGATCGGGCCAATGCCGCGCGAAACCGCCGAGCCGCGGCTGGCCGAGCTCAAGGGCGCGAACAAGGTTCCCGCCGACAGTTTCATCGCGGCAGCCGCCGGGCGCAAGCTGACCCCGGTTGATCCCGCACCCGCAGGCGCCGCCCCGGAATCGGCAGCTCCGGCTGCGACGACCCCGGCTGCGGCGGCCTCGACCACCGCCGCGCAAAGCCCGGCGGATCAGGCGACCCCGGATGAAGCTCCCGCCGATCAGGCCGCCTCGAACCAAGACACCACCACGCAAGCACCCGCCACGCAAGCACCCGGCTCGCTGGCACCCGTTGCCACGACGACCGAGCAAACGCCTCAGGTCGCGCCAGAGCCGGTCGCGCCGCCGCCCGGGTTCTATATCCGCGTCCAGACGCTCGGCGATCGCGCCAAGGCCGATGAGGCGCTGGCGAAATGGCGCCAGACCCTGCCCGAAGTCGGCATGTGGCAGCTCAAGAATGGCCGCTTCACCATCGCCATGGGCCCTGCCCCGGAAGCAACCGCCCGCGCCTGGCTCAGCGCCTTCCGCAGCGCAGAGGCGGTTTCAAAGGATGCGTTTGTCTCGGAGCAATCCGAGATTGGCACCGAAGCCGTCGCACCGGGCAAGCTGGAACTCGGCGCGCCCCCGGCGGAAGGCAGCACGCCGCTCGCCATGCCGCCGCTCGAGGACATCCAGCGCGCCTTGCGGTGGGCGGGCCATTACGACGGCCCGATCGACGGCAAGGACGGGCCGAAAACCCGCGCCGCGATTGCGGGCGAGGTGGTGACGCTGCGCAGCTCTCCGGATGCGGCAACGGCGATGCAGATGCTCATCCAGCGGCGCGAAGATTGGCGCCAGGAGGTCGGCCTTGAAGAGCTGCGCGATCAGGCGACCGGGCTCGCTTTGCCCGCGCCGATGCATCTTCTGCAATTCGACCGCGCTGAACGCGCGCTCTCAATCTATGGCCCGCAGGACGGTTCGGGGGCTGCGCTGATTCTCTTCTCGCAGCCGGGCGGTCAGCAGGAAATGCTCGACCTCACCGGGCTGGTCACCGCGCTTGGCTGGGTCCCGGCGCCCGAGCGTCAGATCTCGCGCGGCTCGGCCGTGCTGATCGGGCAGAACGACACCCATATCGGCCATGCCGAGGCCCATGTCATCGACGGTCGCGCGCAGGGCTTCGTGCTGATCTGGCCGGCGACGGATGCGCAAAACGCCACCCGGATCGCCGCCGAGATCGCGGATAACCTGACCCGCTTTGCCCCGGCGCAGAACGATCCGGTAACTGCGGCCCCGGCTACTGACGCCAAAAGCGGGGATGCAGCACAACCAGCACCGACAGCACCTCAAGCCGGCCCAGAAACATCCCAATGACCATCAGCCATTTCGAGGCGGTCGGAAACTGATCGACCGCCCCGTTGGCGCTGACCTCGGGGCCCCAGATCGGGCCAATATTGGCAATCGTCGCCCAGGCGCCCGTCAAGGCGGTGCGCGGATGCAGGCCGGTCAGCGCCAGAGCGACAATCAGCAGGCCGAAGGACAGCATGAAGGTGGTGAAATAGGCCATGACCGAGCCCACGACCTCACGGTCAAGCGGGCGGCCCTCCAGCATCACCGGAAAGACGCGATGAGGCGAGTGCATCCGCCGGATCTGGGCGCGCACCGCCTTGAAGAGCACGAGATAGCGAAAGACCTTGATCGAGCAGGTGGTCGAGCCGGTGCAGCCGCCGATCATCCCCATCATGATCAGGATCGCGAAGGGAAAGCTGCCCCATTGTGTGACATCGCCGGTGCCAAAGCCTGATCCCGCCGTCAGCGTGACCACGTTGAACACGGTCTCGCGCATGACGTGGAACGGATTTTCGGCGCCAAGCCAGACCAGCCGGTAAAGCACGATCACCGCGATCGCATAGAAAAGCCAGCGCAGGAAGGCGCGGACCTGCACATCCTCGAAAAGCGGCATCGCATCGCCGCGCACGAGCTGGACCATGCGGATAAAGGGCAGCGCGGCAAGGATCGTGAAGAAGGAGGCGGCAAGCTGCGGCGCGCCGGGATAGGCGCCAAAGCTCGCGTCGTAATTCGAGAAACCGCCCGTCGAGCAGGTGGTGAGCGCGTGGAAGACCGCGTCAAACCCGTTCATCCCCAGCATGATGAAAGTCACCGCGCAGGCGACGGTGATGAAGACATAAACCAGCGTCGTCTCGCGCGCGATGTCGAAGGCGCGCGGCAGGATCTTGCCAAGCGTGTCGAAGCCCTCCGAGCGGAAGAACTGCATGCCGCCGACCTTCATCACCGGCAGAAAGATCATCGCGACCACGATGATCCCGAGCCCGCCCAGCCATTGCAATTGCCCGCGCCACAGATGGGTGCCCTTGGGCAGCGTATCGAGGCTGGGAAAGGCGGTGGTTCCGGTGGTGCTCAGCCCCGACATCGATTCGAAAAACGCATCAGTAAAGCCGACATGAGGCGCGCCAAGAAAGAAGGGCAGCGCGCCAAAGAGCGGCAGCACGATCCAGAGCCCGTTCGTCAGCAGGAAGGCCTGTTGCAGATTGAGCGATTTCTCGTTCGAGCGCGTCGCAAAGACGATCAGACTGCCGATCACCGCGCAAAGAATGCCCGATTCCAGAAAGCTTTTCCAATTCGGATCGTCATGGGCGTAATCGACCAGCATCGGCAGGCTCATCGCCGCCCCGAGCGTGACAACCAGCTTTCCTATCGTATTGGCTACAGGGCGAATGTCGATCATCCCGTCTGCTTGCCGCGCCCCATCGCCTGCGTCAAGAAGTCCCCGCGCGCCGCGCTTCAGCGGATGCTTGCGCGATGCACATTCGCCCCTTATAGGGGATGCAACGCGGGTGTAGCTCAATGGTAGAGCAGCAGCCTTCCAAGCTGAATACGTGGGTTCGATTCCCATCACCCGCTCCAAAATCATCGCTTATATCAAAGACTTAATGGCGACCCACCGTTTCGCGCTATGGCGGCGTGCGGACAGAAAAGCCCATGATCGGACGCTAAGTTCGCTCGAGTCCCGAAGAAACTCCCGAAGCGAGTTCTCGATTCGTCCGCAGGCGATTCTTTCGGAGGTGCTGTCATGATCGGCACCACCCCCACCCCGCCCCCTGAGCGCTGTTTGACGTGCGGCGGCCGCGGCTTGATCCATTGGCACCCATATTGGGACAACGGCCACCATCCGTGCCCGGGGTGCACCAAGCCGGAAACGCCAAAGGCTGATCAGGAGGTGCAGACATGACCGCCCCCACAAATCCCGCCCCTACGGTGTGCAGCAAACTCAATGCTGTCGCCGATGCTCTAAACAAATGGGCAGATGCGGTGCGGGACGGCAGACAGGTCGAGCCGAGCGTAACCGGCCTGCGGCTCATGGCGACAGCGGTTAGATCCGCCGCGATTCAGCCCGCCAGCGCGCAGCCGGAGTGCGGCACGACCATCGCAACCATTGCCGCCGTAGCGCAGGAGGCCCGAGGCGTTTACGAGGGCGATCCCTTGGCAATCGACGCAATCGACCACATGGAATATTTGCTGATCGCCGCGATCCAGCCCGCCAGCGCACAGCCAGTGGCCAAAATGAGCTTGGAGATTACCGGCAGTAATTCGCTCGCGCCGAACACAAAGGTGAGCAGATAATCGCCGATTATTAGCGATTCACATTAATGAAGGAACGACTGAAGCCTAATAGAGTTCTTCCTCCATATGCAATGCATATCAAGCATCCATAAGGAGGTCATTATGAACTGGGATATCATCCAAGGGAAATGGGACCAAATGAAGGGGAGCATCAAGGAAAAGTGGGGCGATCTCACTGACGATGAATTGACCCAAATCTCCGGGCAGCAAGATAAGTTATCTGGAAAGCTCCAAGAGAAATATGGCTGGACCAAGGATCGGGCTGAAGACGAGATCAACCGCTTCCTTGTCGACAAGGACAAAACCTAATCCTTGCCACAACTGCACCCGCTGCTAAATTAAGGAGAATAGCCATGAAGCATCGTATTGTTTCCGTTTTTGTTGCAAGCGCTTTGCTTGCTGCTCCGGCATTCGCACAAACGACCAGCCCTGCAACCGACCCAACAGTCGAGGCACCTTCCACCTCAGGCGCGGCACCCGTAACGCCTACGGCGACACCCGGCGAGGTTGTGATAGTTGTGCCTGAAGGGTACGTCTTGACCGAGTTGACCTCGGTAACGTCCGACCAACTAAAGGGTGTCAATGTCTACGATCAGCACGACTCGAAGATTGCTGAAATTGCGGATGTCGTGATCGGCGCTGACAGCAAGGTAACTGGTGTAATCACTGACGTTGGCGGCTTTCTCGGTATTGGAGAACATCGGGTCTCACTCTCACCCGAGCAGGTCAAGGTCTACAAGAATTCAAAAAATGACATACGTGCCTATGTTTCGATGTCCAAAGATGAGCTGAAAGCGCTCCCTGAGTTCAAAGCTCCCAATCAATAAATTCCCGAAGACATCTTAGATTGGGGCGCGACAGTTTCTGTCGCGCCCCTTTCGCACATTAATTCGGCGGCTCCGGCGAAATACGACAGCGGGACGTTTACTGTACATACCGTCATGATCATGAGCCGATTTCACGCGTTATGGGATCTAGGAAAACATGCTTAAGTGGTCGCCCCAAAAGCAAAAGGAGATAACAGCAAAGCGGCAGGCTGTTCCTCCCGCCGCTTCGCTTTCCAGCTACTATTTAATGACGGTGCCAGCATTGGCCGATTGGCAATACCTTGTCCGTACAACTTCACCGGAAAGTGCTGAAGCTAAGCTCGGTCACATTATAGTGGCAAGCGAACCAACTCCACGTACAGTTTAGCTGCGTTGAGCTTTACTCTGCTCGTTTCCATCAGCCTGCTTGGACTGCCCTTTTTCGGGAACGTCAGCATGCTTAGGCGTTTTATCATCCGAGCGATTCTGCTCTTGTTGCGCCGGTGACTGTTTCTCAGTGGATTTTTGGTCGGGGCTCATCAAGAAGCCTCCATAACACCACACCGGATATACGGTATGGATGAATACTACATGGTGCTTCGACGCGCTTCAATCCAGTCGGCTCCTGCAACATAATTTCACAGCACTGTTTCAAAACGAAAGAATTCAGATTCCGTCGACCTTCCTCAAAGCAATATTTTGCGATGGGTCCCTGCCCTATGCTTTCGGTTCAGGTGGGCCCGCGGACCACAGTGCCTACCGCCATCAGGTCATCGCTGGCGAGCCGTTCTGGTAGGTGATGACTGTGCCGACGCCGCCAAGCAGAATAGCGGCGACCAGAAGCCCCATGCAATGTCAGCTCCGATGCCCGAGGCGACCTAAGCTGTTCCGACGCTATCGACCGAATCCGTCATCGTTCTTCACTGCTCCTCTCGTCGCTCCCGTTTGGGACGATCTGTGACTTCACCCCCTTAAGCAGCCAGAGTATGGCAAGGACGAGCAGAGTCGCAATCAACGCAAGTCCGATCTTGCCGATACCGCAGGACAGGCCGATCGCTCCCGCCATCCACATCCCGGCACCGGTAGTGAGCCCCTTGATTTGACCAGAAGAGAAAATGATCGATCCAGCCGCTAGGAAAGCCACACCCGACGTCACTGCACTAATGATAACTAGCGGATCGACCTCCTGTGCGCTCGGATCGGTCTGGACCAGCTGCACAATCTCGAAGCTGAGAAGCGCAAACATACAAGCGCCCATTGAAATGAGGATGTGCGTTCGTAGACCTGCAGACTGAGCGTTTACCTCTCGCTCAAAGCCGATCAGCCCGCCCAAAACAGCCGCTATAAGCAGCCGAACGCCCGCAACCAGCGGAGGTGTGGCTTCGAAGGAGGCAAAGACTTCGGACCAAACCTCAGATAGCTGTTCCATCCTTCTGCACCCCTCACTCCATTTGACTGATTTGTTGTAATGGGCATCAGGCTCCAAGGCTAGATTCGTCATGCCTCCAATTGACTTAAGCAGATTTGAAGCCGCGACGAGTCAAAGAGGCGCAGCTAGGGCCGAGGACACTAATCAGAAGGTTTTGCCCTAACGCTGCCTCATCAGCGCTCCATCAATCTTAGGTCGCTGTAGCACCTTAGCCAGAACCGAAGGCGCGCTGAGCTATATTTCAAGTTCATCGTGTTCGGTCATGATCACCAGCATAGCGGCAGGCTAGCCCTCTACTGGCCACGGCTTGCTTTCAAGCAGATCCCGCAGGGGCGACTCGGGAACATCTGCAAGATGAGATCGGCCGGTCCCGTGGTCTGGTGAGGCCGCGTAGCGGCGATACTAGGCTGGGTGCGCTGCGCACGTGATTAGAGCAGGCGTAAGAGGCACTCCTCCCACAGCTCGACCGTGGGCCAGTCCTCAGCGATGATCCGCGTCACGGTCCCGTCAGGATCGACGCCCCGCCGGACGAGTAAATACGGCGGACAAATCGCACCTATCCAAATAGCCAGATGGCGCAAACCTATACTTGTTCATATATGTCGTCTCGTTGTTACAAGTTCCGATTTTGTTGCCGAGTAAAGCGTTTAACGATTTGCGCTCCTGACCGGGTAAGGACTGTTTCCAGTGCCCGGTCAGCCAATCATTCTCCCCGGTCGCTGCCATTCAACGAGCGCGAAGAGGCGGTCTTCAGATGGGTCGCCGCCAAATCTGGTGGCGCAATGTGACCAACGCGTCACCGCATCCGCCCCCGATGAGCTTCCTCAATCAGCCTGGCCACACGGCGCAGCTCCTGCTGTCGCAGCCCTGCAACTGGGATCGCGGCGCCTTTGTCCCACGCGATCCGGAGCATGTCCCCCTTGGGATGATCCTTGCAGGCGATCCAGAGGGCAACGTTGACGTTCGCGTCCACGCGCACATCCAGCCCGGCCGTGCGCGCCGCAGCGGTGTGCAGGGTGTCGATCGCGCGTATCAGCTCCTCGCGCCCGGCGATCTGTTCTGACCAGGCACCGCCAAAGGCAACGTTCCGCAGCTGATCTTTCCTGTCCATTTCGTCCTCTTGCGATTCTTGAGAACAAAAATAGAACAGATGGGACAGAAATCCAGCCACTCCGTAGCGACATGACCCCGTTCCGCGTCCTCTACATTGATATGAATTCGTTTTTTGCCTCGGTCGAGCAACAGCTCGAGCCCGCACTGCGCGGCAAGCCGGTGGCGATCACGGCGGTCGATTCGGAGGCAGGAGCCTGCGTCGCCGCGAGCTACGAGGCCAAGGCCTTTGGCGTCCGCAACGGCACGCGCGTCGCCGAGGCGCGACTGCTTTGTCCGGGCATCATCTTCCGCGCCTCGCGTCATCGCGTCTATGTCCGCTTCAACCTCGCGGTCGCCGATGTGCTCGATCGCCACGCCGAGCTGACCCATATTCGCAGCGTCGATGAGTTCCAGCTCGCGCTGTCTGGGGAGGCGCAAACGCTCGAGGGCGCGGCCGCGCTGGTCACCCGGCTCAAAGCGGCCGTGGCGGCGGAGGTGGGCCCTGCCCTGCGTTTCTCGGCCGGGATCGGCCCCAACCATCTGCTGGCGAAGATCGCGGGGAAATTGGAGAAGCCCGACGGCTTCCAGTGGCTCGCGCCCGAGAACATGCCCGAGCGCATAGCCCACCTGGTCCTGGACGATCTGCCGGGGATCTCACGCGCGCTGAAGGAGCGCCTCTATCGCGCGCGGGTCTTCGATGTGCCCACGCTCTGTCAGCTCGATCCGCGCCATGCCCGGCAGATCTGGCGATCGGTCGAGGGCGAACGATTCGTGCGGATGCTGCAAGGCATGGATATCCCGATCATGCCGACGGTCCGCGGCGGCTATGGCAATTCCAAAGTCCTCTCGCCAGAATTCAGGGATCCTCGCAAAGCCTATCAGGTCGGGCGCTGGCTGACCGAGAAAGCAGCCGCCCGCCTGCGCCGCGATGGCCGCGTGGCCGGACGTTTCTCGCTCACCGTGTCATTCCTATCTGGGCAGAGCTGGGTCCGAGGCGTGTCCTGCTTTCCGACGCAGGACACGTCATTCTTCCTGCGGCTGCATCGGGCGCTCTGGCGCGCGCTGTGGCGCGGCGGGCGGCCCGGGCCGGTTCTGTCGATGGGGGTGAACCTGACCAATGTCGATCTGCTCACGGCGCGCCAAGGTGATCTATTGGCTCCGCTCGCGCCTGCCGAGCGCACCCGCGGCGAAGAGGTCTCAGTCGCGGTTGACCAGATCAACGCGCGGTTCGGCGACGGCATGATTCGCTATGGCGTCAACCAAACTCACCCCGGGTTCTTCGAACGAGGGTGACGAGGTCCCTAAAGTTTTCTCCGCTTTTTCCTTGCGACCGTCGAGGTTTTCGCGGCACATCTGTCTGCCGTGAGATCACCCCCGCGCTGGGGCCATGGACCGCAACGAGCAGAAAACAGTCCGAAGTGGGTTTGGATCGGTGAAAAGCCATCATCTCGCCTGTCTCCTTTCCCTCGCTCTGGCGACCGGCTGCTCGCCACCGGCCGAGACCATCAAGGACGCACAGTCAGCCCCAGCTGGTCGTGCGATCGCGGTCGATGGCGACACTTTGCGGCTTGGGGCGGAGCGAATTCGCATCCACGGTATAGACGCCCCGGAACGCGATCAGAGCTGCGCGAGCGCCAATGGCGGCTCTTGGCCCTGCGGGAAGGCGGCGGAGGAGGCCCTGCAGCGCATGGTCAAAGACGGGGATGTGTCCTGCCGGCCCGTCGTGATTGATCGCTACCAGCGCGTCGTGGCAAGGTGCACCGTGAACGGTAAGGACCTCGGTCAGATGATGGTCCGGCAGGGATACGCTTGGGCCTTCGTGCGCTACTCGAGCGAGTACGCGAGCGATGAGGCCGCCGCTCGCAGAGAGCGGCGGGCTATCTGGCAGAGCCCCACGCAACCAGCTTGGGAATATCGCTCCGATCGTCGGGCCCAAGCTGTGCATCAGGCCCCAGAAAATTGCGCCATTAAAGGAAACATCAGCCGCTCTGGTCAGCGCATTTACCACACGCCCCAATCACGAGACTATGCGAAGACCCACATCAGTGAGGCGAAAGGCGAACGCTGGTTTTGCGATGAAGCCTCGGCCGTCGCAGCAGGTTGGCGTCGCGCTCGATGAGACTGGTAAGCGAGGTAGGCCTTGGGTGGATGTCCAAGGTCGCCGACCATCCGCAGTGGGCTCCCTGTGTTACACTTGGCCTACCGTGATAGCTTTGAGGAACGATACCACCGTTTACTTGTGCTGTGGCAGCGCGCTCGATATGAGCGAAGTGCTTGATTGTGTCGGCGCGAATTAAACTCCTCGCACATGAAACCACATCTGGTTAAGCAGAATGCCATCACTATGAGCCACAAGCCGCCAAGTGCCGGGTCCTTGCACTTGTGCCCCTATGGAAAAGCTGCAAAAAACGGATAATGAGGAACCTTCCGGTTGCGGCACTTCAACTGCAATCCGTGCTTTCTCGAAGTTGTCGTGTACCAAACTCACAAATATGCCAACCTGCTTTTCAAATTGCTCCTTGAAAGAAAATAAAGCTATGGCATTGACCACGAGATCAAACGGAAAATTTCGGATGTCTATCCAACTCCAGCCAATTCGGTTGACCGTGGGCAGTCCTCTGTCGATCTCTGCCCCATCGTGCAACGCAAGGCAATTTACAGAAAATCCGGAATCTAAATGTTCTGCTTGTACGGCCATAACATCGTCAGTGAAATAACTGTCGCCAGACATTCCACCTAGAGCTAAGTCTCCGAATAAGTAAACTTTTTCGCCCTCACCAAGCCTTTCTATGTAGGTTGGCTGGCCGAACTCTCCTGGCAATCGAGAACCTCGCCCTACGACTATTTGAAAGCTTCCCGCCGGCAACGACCCTTCAACGAAGTGTATGTCCCCGCCATCGCCGCCACGGCCACCTACGGCGCTTTCGCCGAGAGCCCCCTCACCCGCGCCGCCAGCGCCATATGGGATATCAAAAAGATTCCCAAAAAACTCTCTGTCCCAACGCTCTAATGCAGAAGGGTCTACAAGAATACCATTCTTGAACACACTTCCACCATTTCCGCCTGCTCCGCCACGCGCGTTTGTCCCGATAGCTCCCCCTCCGCCTCCACCTGCACCCGGCGCCATCCCACCGATACCACCAAGATTAACATTCTCAGCTATAATCTCGATGTTGCTAGATTGGATTGCGATCAGATCATCAGGCCCAAGCAGGTTATCGCCTTGAAGCTCCTGAGCTTCTTTCCATCGCCTCATTTCTTGAGCAGTGTAAATATCATCAGCGCCGGGTTCGTCGACCCAAGCGTGGTGTTTTCGGCACAGCAAGATTAAATTGCTATCGTCTCGGTTTTCCGCTTCAGTCTGTGATGAATCCCACCTCGCTCCGTTTTCGCTACGGGCGCAAATGTGACACACTTGAGAATTGGAGATTTTTTTCCCCGTCCGATCGTCGAATTCAATGTGGCGCTCGATGCACTTAGGGAAACCACAGTGCTGGCTACTCCCATAAAGCCTGTAAACAGTCGCGGCGGTGGGCGGTGCGTGTGATGTCATTTCAATTTAGTCCATTTTTTATGGAGCGTTATCTGAGATCCATCGATCTGAGACAGGGCGCCTTTTGTCCGGAAGAGATTTATAACAACGATAAACACCTTGCGCGATTTCATCATGCAGTTCACTGCGCTATTAATGGAACGTTAACTTCATGGCCCAAGGCTTTCCATGGTCCGGAAAGGACTCTAAACGTCAATCAGGCCGTCCGGTGAATCGAGCGGTAGTGATCCCAGCAAGCCTCAACCCTCGATCGGCTCGATCAGCTGGGGACCGTCATCGCGGATTCCGAAGGAGCGCACGGGATAATGATAAAGACGGGCACTCGCGCCGATTTCAAGATCATTGGATCCCCCAAGCCAGGCGTCCCGTTCGTCTGAGTTCAGGATCACCGGCATGCGCGTGTGGATCTCTTGGACTGAAGTATTGGCGGCGCGGGTCATAACCGTGCATGTCAGCAGATCGCCCCACCGCGAGGCCAAGCCTGCGACCCAGAGCGTATCTTCGTTGCCCGCAGAGCGGATGAAATGCGGTTGCTTGTGGCCCGTTTCGCCGGTCCATTCATAATAGCCCGCCATCGGGATCAGGCAGCGGCCATATTTCCAGACCCCGCGAAACGTCGGCTTGCTCTGCGCCTCCTCGATTCGGGCATTGAAGGTGGCAGCCTTCCAGTCCTTCAGCTCACCCTTGTGCCAGCTCGGCACCAGCCACCAGCGCGCGATCATCGGCTCGAGAGGCTGCTTGCCGAAGATCAAGATGTCCTGCGTCGGTTTGACGTTCCAGCGCCGAGGCAAGGGATCGACCCTGATCTCGGAAAACTCCTCGTCGGAGCCGCGGCGGTTAGGGTCTGCGAAGCGTCCACACATAGGCCGAGGCTACGCCCCAGCCGCCCCTCGGACAAGCACCTGCCGTTTTAGACAGGAAACCCGTTCTGCATCGCAGCGTTGTCTTTGCGTGATGAGTGACGCCTGTTGATTGTGTTTTTAGCGAGTGCATATTTTGGTGACCGCCCAGGATGTTTTCTGGCGGTTGCTCGCTGTTCAGGGGCGGTTTTTTCCGCCCCTTATCAGCCCCCAGAGCAGCGCAGCCAGCACTGCGCTGGCTAGCAGCACCGCGATCACGTCGCCCCGCCTTTCTTCTTGGCGACACGCGACCAGATCACGGTCGCCGCATAGATCACGAGCCCCGCGAGAACGACAGCGAGGTCGTTCAGATAGACGGTGAGCGTGCCTGTGGCCTCGTCGAAGCTGACGAAGCCAAGCGCGGTCAGCGCGCCGGCCAGCGGGTAGAGGATGTAGCGGATAATCAGAGCAATTTGTCCGAGCATGAGAACGGTTCCTTTCGGTTTCAGAGGGTGGAGAGTTCGCGGGAGACGAGATCGCGCAGGCGATCGCCCACGCTGATCGGATCAGCGGGACCGGCCATGCCGGGCAGCACCGTGATGTCCCATTTGTTTTTCTGGACCACGCCGAGGCTCGGCTGGATTTCAGCATGAGAGAGCGTGGACCAGCGCGACACCGGAATGTCGTAGATCCGGCACAGCCGCGCGGTCTCGCGCGCGAGAGCTGAGACCTGCACCGGCAGGAGCGGGGCCCGGCCCCAGACGAACGGGCGCTCATTGGCGCCGGCCATGGCGCAGATCGAAAGACCGATCGCGCCGCCATTGGCATTGAGCGTATGCGTGCGCTGCGTCGCGGGATCGGCCAGCCAGCGCACCTCACCATCGCCGAGGATCAGCGCATGATAGGCGGCGATGGCCTCGGCGCTGGCGGCATAGCCGCTCGCGGCCCAATGCCAGTGAATCCGGGTGACCCCGCTCGGATGCAGAAACGGCAGGCCCCGCGCCTTCTGGGCGGCCAGTGCCGCCGCATAGGCCGCGCGGGTCCGGTTGCCATCGATCCCGTCGATCGGGCCCGGCCAAAAGCCTAGGGCAGCGCAGCGCGCCTGCCGCGCGCGCACCGTGTTCATGACTGCGGTCATGTTCTCTCTCCTGAAATGAAAAAACCGCCCGGAGGGGCGGCAGCGTGTGGGACAGGCAAGGCGGTCAGCGCCGCCAATGCTTCCAGAGATCGATGGCGTTTTTCGGATCATCCACAGCCAAGAGCAGCCAGCGCATGACGCCTTCGGCAGTGAGCGTGACAACGGCACCGGCGACCGGCACGGGAACGCCAAGGGTTTCTGCAGCCCAATCGGCCCCGACCCAGGCCGCGCCGACAGCAACAGCAATCGTGGTGATGACCTTGAGAGGGCCGAGCTGCGCTGTGGTCTTGATCTTGACGATCAGCGCGATGGCGATCGCCACCCAGAACTCGGGCGAGCGGAAAGACGACGGGTCTGTCATTGCGCCTCATACAATAAGAAAAGCCGCCTCAGCGGCGGCTCCGATCAGTGCTTGAATGTTAAGTCTATACATCGACCAGTTATGTCAAAACTTCCGGATCAGGGATCGCAAGCAAACTTTTCACCATATGAACATAAGACTTGGCAGCGCCCCCCTCATCCACTTGTGAATACCCTTCTGAAAATTCTAAATAACTTCTACCCGGCTGTTGAACCATCTCATCAACGACAGATTCCCACGTAGCCCGCCGGTACGACTTCAAATTCTCATCATTCAGATTGAGAATCTTTATCATATACTCTGCCTGCACGTCACCTTCTCGACAAAAGATCTCTCCATCTTCATGGAAGGAAAACCTTCCGGAGCAAACATCCAACTCAGGCTCCAGGCACCGCTCCTCATCAAACGCACCCGCCTTAGACGCTCCACAAATTTCTCCGCTTGGTTCATCGCCCGATTCGTAGAGCCCACCACAGCTCAAGAAAAGATTAGAATGCTCGAATATAAGATCGCGATATTCAGGAACGTGCCGAGGTCGAAAATGCTCAATGTGAAACGCAAACTTTCCGGCAAACCTTTCCGGATTAACTATGGGAAGGTTTATATTTATCCTACCGCCACAATATACACAAAGTCCACTCTGCTCGGACCACAGGTCTCGCACTAGTGCTCTCTTCACTACAGAGTCCAGCGTCTTCCAGACAGGGCGTCGCCCTGCGTTAGCCTCCCGCCACTCAGATAGCTCTAGTGTCGGATCACCCTTTGCGCTTCCCCTCATCACGAAGCCGATCTTTTTCGCGCCATATCCAACTGCAACTGCATTCGACTTATTATAGGCGCATCTCCTTCGATTATATCCTTCAGAGCATCAACACGAAACTGCGCGTCTGCAAACCGTTTCTGCTTAATTAATTCAATGACTTCATCTATCTGCGCAGCGGCCTCCGGCGCCCTTTCGTCAGCATCCATCAAAGCCTCGAGAATAAAATTACTATCAACCCCCATCGTTGCCTTAGGCACCGAAACCTTGATATCGCCGTTATCAGATAATGCCAGAAGGCGAACACAACGCCCCTCAACACTCCCAACAACCTGTGGCGAGTGAGTGGTCACGACAAACTGAACGTCGGGGAATGCCTCCCTTAATAGGGGCACAATTGTTCGCTGCCATTTGGGGTGTAGGTGAAGGTCGATCTCATCGATCAACACCAAAACCAATGGCCGACTGTATTCCTCGCTCGATAGCGCCACCCGCCGAGCGATCATGCCAAATAGAGAGAAAACAGACCTCTCACCTGAAGATAGTTCGTGCCACTTCATTTTAACGCCTGAGCGCTCGAAGGCCATTGTGTTGCCAGCAGAGTAAACTTTCACCCCCTTGAAAGCTTCCACCCTAGCCAGCGCCTCTTGGAAAACCTGCAACTGGGGATCCTTTACAGTGAGATCTCCAGAATCTCGCACGGCACGTGCATGAGCGATATCTCGCTCATTCCACCACGCGACAAAACCATCTGAAGAAAATGTGGTTTCGTCCATTTCTGGTCCATTCTCTCCCCCCTCTCGCCGACCGAATAAAAGCACAGTTTTTACGCCCCTTGACTTCGTCCCTGGGCGAATTCCGATGCTCAAACTTTGCAACTTTTGGCGCCTGAATTCGGCGGAACCGTATTCAGTTAACTTATCCGCCAATATACGAAGAATGGTTGTTTTACCTACGCCATTCTGTCCGGCGATAACTGTAATATCTGGCTCAAAGTGCAAGGTAAGATTCTGGACTCTTCCAACTTGGCCATACACCTTCAGTGAGGCAACCCGGGGGACGGGGTAGCCAGATACCTCCTCTTCAAAAAAAACCTTTTCCTGCCCTGACATCTCTTGCCCCCGTGATTCGCAGCGCTTTCTTAGGAGCAAGTGTAGCGAATTCGCTAGGCCTGAAGGAAGTCGGCACATGGAGCCAAAGCATGAGACCATTTGTGCGAAGCTTTTCATACGATCGGCACCTCGAAGGAATGCATTGGCCGATAGACCGGCAGGCCGGTGATCGGGCCGGTGCCCTGCCAGACCTCGCGGATCGAACCCGCCGCGGTGACATAGCGCGTGTCGACCTCGCCCGCATTCGGGCGGCGATAGACATATTGCAGCCGGGCCGAGCTGTTCGGCGTGCCCGAGAGGCTCAGGGTGATCTCGCGATCCCCGGTTTGCTCAACCCCGGTGATTGTGGCGCTGTCGTTCGAGAGGCTGAAGCCAAAATGCGGATCGAGCGGCACCATGCCCCGGTCGATCATAATCGGCGTCAGGCTCTCGACCGCGAGGATCACCTTGTTGCCGAGCCCTGCCGCGCGCTCACCTTTGGGAAAGGCACACCACCAGGGCAGGCCCGCAACGTGGTTGCGATAGGCAAAGGCATCAATCTCGCGCAAACGGACCTGCGACAGATAGGAGGTGTGGATATGATCCTGCGTCCCGCCGCGCGCCGTGCCCATCGGCAGGTGATAACGCGGCCCGACATCGACCACTTTATGACCCGCCAGGCGCGCCTGTCGCATCAACTCGCGCAAAGCGTATTTGACCTGCCAGTCGCTACCAAACGCGGACATGGCTGTGGTGCCGCCCGGAATATCGACCAGCCAGACCACCGGCAGGCCGGTGAACGCCAGATCAGCCTCGATATCGGCCATGTAGCCGAGCCCGTCAGCCGTATAGGTCGCCCACGGGTCGCGCCGGTTGGTCTCGCCATGGGTGAAGGCGATCACGATTTCCGTGGGCGGAACCGGGGCATAAGTCATCACCGCTGTCACCCACTCGATCATGCGAATGCGCTGGGGCGCGGGCGCCCCGGAGGGAAGCACCTTCCAGATCGCAAAATTCGGATCGGTCGCCGTGAATCCCGCGCCGCCGCGCCCATGACTGCCAGCGTAGATCACCCCGGCCCCGCGCGGATCGAGCGCGTTCGACGCCGAAGCCAGGGCCTCGGCCGAGGATTGGACGCCGGTGATCTCGGCGGGCACAAAGCCGGTGATCGCCTTGCCCGGAGGTTGACCATTCCAGCCCCGCAACGCGCCGAGCTCGCCGACACCATCATTCGACATCAGCACGAAGTCAGGCGTTTTCGCTGGAATATAGAGCGGAGGCCCCTCCATCTCAGAAACAGCCGCATTGGACTGCCCGAGCACCATGAAAATCGCGACACGGGACGGCAGCCAGTGCCATGCCCCGTCGCCGCCGACCGTATAGCGCGCCGCAGCGCCGATCCCGGCATCGCCAACCAGCTGGGTTACGCCGCCGACGCGGCGCGGCAATAGGGTCGCCGAGGCGGGCAAGGGCTCGGGGGGCGTATAGCCGCCGCCCGAGCCGCTGCCCGAGACCGTGGCCAGCGCGGCCTGCATCTGGGCGAAGGTCGGATGATCGCGGGCGACCCAGTCCGACGACCACCGCAGGATCCACCATTGGCCAGAGGCGTCTTTCTTGAAGTCATCGGTCTCGATCCCGTTGCCCGGCGCGCCGATGGTCGCCCAGATCGCTGCGCCGGAGGCATTGCCCTTGACCGCCCAGATCACCTTGGCCCCGACCGGGACCGTCGCTCCAGAGGGGTGCAGGTTGTTCGAGATGATCCGCTTGACCTCACCGTCGCGCATCTCATCGAGGATGGCCGAGAGCGAGGCGACGCGGCGCCACCATTGCCCATTCGCATCCGGGCGCAGCGTCGCGGTCAGCACCCCGTCAGACGGGGCCGAGGTCCGCGCCCAATCCGCCGTCTCGGTCCCGGCAGAGCGATTGACCGTGATCCGCTGCGTCCCGGTTGGTGGATTGGCCCCGTCAATCGTCAGGCCATTGCTCGCATATTGCCAGACCCGGCCAGAGCGCAGTTCGGAGGTGTCAGCCTTGGCCGCGAGATCACTCTCGATCGACGTTGTCGAGAACGTGCGCCCCCACCATTGGCCGGTCGCATCCTGAACCAAAACATCCGTCGCGCCGCCGCTCGTCGAACCCAGTCGGCCTGGCCAGATCCGGTCGTCTTATGCACCGCGATCATTTGGGTGCCGGTCGGGGGCGTAGCGCCCACCGGCGTCAGGTCATTGCGGGCATAGCGCCAGACCCGGCCATTGGGCAGATCGGTCTCAACGGCCGAGACCCGCGCCTTGATCGCCGGCGTATCCTCGGAGAGATACCACCACGCGGCATCGGCGGTCTGGGCATGGATCGCCGGATTGACCGGGTTCGGAGCCGATCCAAGCCGACGCCAGTTAAAGGTCCCGGAGTTATTGGCGACGATGATCTGGTTCGTGCCGGGCGGCGGGGTCTGCGCGGAGAGATTGGTGCTCGAGCTGTGCCAGAGCCTGCCATTGCGCAGATCCGTGAGCTCAGCATTCGTGCCCGTCTGCATCTCCGTCATCCAGGTCCGGATATCGGCCTTGGGCACAGCGGAGCCATTCGGGTAAATCGCACCCGGCGTCTTGGTCGTCGTGACCATGGGGAACCTCAGTTTTAAGGGAGATATTGGCCGACAAGCACCTCAGCCGAGGTCTTGCCGCTTTGGTTTTCTGATCTGAGCCAGTAGCGCGCGCCCTCGGACGGGATGCTGGCCGTGATCGCGACCTCGGACGAGGTGTCGTAATTCCAGCGCTGGAAGACCGCCGCGCTGAACGGCGCGCCCGGCGCCGCGCGCCACAGTCCGGTGCGGTAGTAATTGGCGCCGAGATCCGGAGCCATGATCACCGTCAGCGTGCCGCCAGCCGTCCCGGACTTGCTGATGATCTGCGGTGCATCGGGCGGCGTGGTATTGGCAAAGACCTCGATGCCCGTCACCGTCGTAATTTCCGAGGCCGCATCATTGCCGCCCGGCGCCGCGCCGCTGTCCGGGCGTGCGCTATACCAGCCGATGCCGATCTCATATTCGCCGCGATCGGCATTGGGCAGGCTCCGCGCGACGAGCTTGCCGCCCACCCGAATGTCCTGCACCTCGAGCCCATAGCGAAAGCTCGAGCCCGCGCGCCGGTAATAGCCGCCGAGATAATAGGGCCCGTCAATCGGATCGACCTCGATGCGGATATAGGGCGGCCCGTCATTGTTGACGATGGTCAGGGAGGAGATCACCGGCGCCGCGAGAAGCTGCTGACCGGGCTCGACTTTCTCCGGGACCGAGGGTGGGTCGCCCTCCTCCGCGGCAGTCCAGCTAAAGCTCGCCGGATCTGCCGCGATCAGCTGGACCGTGACCACGCCCTCATCGCCCTCGGCGTCAAAGGCAAAGCCGTCGATCCAGGCGCTCGCATTAATCAGCCCAAGCTCGGGCAGATGCAGGCGCACGGTTTCTTCTTCGAGGAGCAACAGCCCCCAGAAGCGCAGCCGCACCGTCGCCCGCCAGCTCGGATTGAGCTTGGCCATCTTGATCTTGGCAAGCCTTCGGGCCTGTCCATGGCTTTGCACCCAAGGGAGATCGATCTCTTTCGCCGCGCTCTCGCCATAAAGCGCCAGCGCCGCCGCATCATCCCATGGGTCCGCGCTGGTCTGCTGCCAGCCGATCTCAGGAGCGACATATTTGGGGACCAGCGTGGTGACGCGCTCGAACTCGCCCGAGCCCGGCCCGATGTCGAGGCTGACGATATGCTCCTCCCGGATCGTGTAGTTCGGCGCGCGCCATTTGCCGACCCGAAAGCCGATCTTGCCCTCGCTGGTGATGTAGAACCGCCCCGCAGAGGCATCCTCGAGGCGGCGCAGGACATCGACCACCGGTTCGGACAGGGCATAGCTGCCGCCGCCGATGTAGCGCCGCGCGGTGCCCGGCGCCTTGCGCGGGATTGGATCCTCGCAATCGGCGATGGCCTGGGCGAAGGAGGCCGTGTCGAGATCGGCCAGCCGCAGCGGGCCATAGCTCGGATGGGTCAACACATCGCGCGCCTGCACGGCGATATTGTCGGACCAGGTCGCGTCGCCGGTGATCGGGTTGTGGCAGGCATCGCCCTTGATCAGCGCCGATATCTGCGGATCGCCCCCGCTATAGACCTCCGAGATCTTGTCGCCCTTGACCGCATCGAAGGTGCCAAGGATCGTGCCGACCCCGCGCAGCCGATGGTTCGGCGTCCAGCCCGGAAACGCTGCCTGCAGCGCAGCATAGGCCCCGCCCGATTGCAGGGCGCTCTGCCCGGAGCGCCAGTCGATGCTGACCACGCCGGCATAGGGTTTGCTGGTCACGGCAGTTCCTGAGAGCGTGATCTCTTTGTCATTGAGCCAGACCGTCTCAACCGCCGAGATCCCGCCCTGCCCCATCGCCAAGAGTTTGAAGAGGCGCCGTTGGCCGCCGACCTGCGCCCAGTCCCAGAACATCGCGGCGCCCGAGGCGCGCACCCGGCCGAGATGGCGGATGCGCTGCGCGTTGCTGTCGCGCAATTCGGTCTGCAGATCGCGCGGCTTCGGCCCTTTCGGCTGGGTGACTTTGGCCACCGCCATATTCAACGCGATGGCGGCTGCCGTCCGCAGGGCAAAGCCCACGACCGTTTGGGCGCTCCAAGTCGCCGCCAGCCAAGCCCCAACTTGTGGCATTCATCGTCCCCAGATCTGAATTGCTTCGGCGCGGACCAGTCCGACGCCACGCGGCTTGCGAAAAGCCCATTTCTCGCCATGGCGGATCGCCGCGACCTCATGGCCCGCGACCGCGATCACCGCGACATCGCCCTCGCGCGCAGCCGCGCGTTGCGGCAGCGGGCATTCCCGCGCCAGAAACCCCGGAAGATCGCCGCCGGTAATCCTCCGCATCTCCGCCTCGGTCGCATAGCGCCCGCGCCAGCGCGCCGCCGGATCAAAGCCCCAATACAGGAGGCACCAATCCGCGACCCAGAGCGTGCAATCGACCTCGCCCCAGCTCCAGGGCCGGTGCCAGCTCTGGCGGATGTAATCGCCTACCCGCGCAGCCAACCGGTGATGACCTTGCCGACGAGGCTCGGCGCAAACTCGCAGCCGCGATCCCCGGCCGAGCGCCGTTGCTGGTCGCGATCGGTATATTCGCCAAGCGGCGTCATATTGCGGATGTCGAGCGGGCTCTCGGCGCGGATCTCGAGATATTCGAGCTCGGCAGTCTGGACCTTTTTGACATCGCGGATCTTACCCCGATGCATCGAGACCATCGGCCCGACCGGCACGCCGCCGGAATAGAGCTGCAGGTATTGCTGGATCGGCCGCCCCCACCATTCGGCGCGGTTGTCGAGCGCCGCAAGCAGGAGCGGCAGAGGGTTCTTGCCGATGCGATAGATCGCGGGCACCGCCTCCAGCGGACCACCGGATTCGATCGCCGCCGCCTGCACCCAATCATGGGCGGGTTGCCAGGTGCTGCCGCCGAGCGTGTCCGGCGTGCTGCCCTCGATCAGCCGATAGCTCGCGCTGGCAAAGGCGACATGGAACAGGCGTCGACACTCGACCAGCTCGCGATTGGCGTCGAGAAGCGCGACCTGCGCAGGGGTGAAAGCCATTATCGATCAAACGCCTCGACAAAGTTGACGGTGACCTGCTGGCCCCATTTGAGGTTCTCGCGTACCCGCCGCCCCTCATCGTCAGTGGCGAAACGGCCATAGAACCGCGGCGGATCTGTGACGAGCCGGACGCCAAGCGGCAGGTT
Organism: Paracoccus aminophilus JCM 7686; assembly: GCF_000444995.1. Lineage (NCBI taxonomy): Bacteria > Pseudomonadati > Pseudomonadota > Alphaproteobacteria > Rhodobacterales > Paracoccaceae > Paracoccus > Paracoccus aminophilus. The sequence continues at coordinate 2,725,046 of NC_022041.1, forward strand.
CGCGCGCAGCGGCGGCTCGAACGAGACCTGACCGCCGGGCTGGCTGTCGGTGACGCGGTAGAGAAATCCATCGCGCGAGAACATGTCGCCGGGGCGCAGGTTCGGGCGCGTCGGATTGCTGGTCTCGGTCACGAAAGAGGTCGCGCCGGCCGAGGCTGCCGCTTTGAGCAGGAGATCCTGCATGCCGCTGGTCGGATCCGCGAATCCAGTGCCGTCCGAGAACCAGGTATCATCGTCGAAGGGCCATTGCCGGGGCGCGACCCGCGGGCCGTAGCGAAACGGATCGCAGATGCAGAGGCTCGCGATATTGGTCCGCCCGCGCATCCGTGTCACCAGCACCTCGAAGGCGCGCAGCCGGTCAGCTTTGAAGGTCTGGGCAAAGGTCAGCGAGACCTCCCAAACCGCCGAGTTGACCCCGATAATCTGCTCTGACCCGGCAAGGTTGCGCCCGGCGCTGCGCGTGGTCCATTTCAGAAAGAAATCGGTATCGCGCAGCCCAAGGCCGCAAGGCCATTCGATGATCTCTGGCATTACGTCCTCTGAGAGAATTCTTTCTGGGCCGCGCGCCACCGGCTGGGGAACTTCGCCCCTTCTTGCGCCAGCGCCGCTTTGATGAGCGCCACGGTCTTCTCGCTGGCATCGCCCGCGATATGGATCTGCGGCGCAAAGGTTGCGCTGCCGCCGCCCTGCCCCCCGCGCAGCGCGGCCTGCGCCTGCGGGACGCTCAAGATCCGCCCGTTGACCGCCGGGACGAACGGCTCCGGCCCGCGCTCGCCAGTCATGTACATCTGACCGGCTGTAACGGGGCCGCCATTGGCGCGGCCCGGAAGGACAGCAGGCGCACCCGCGCCGCGTAGCGCTCCGACCAACTTGTCGCCCCCGCCGAAGATGCTGCCGAACAGCCCGCCCAGCAACCCCGACCCGCCGCCAGAGAATGGCCCAGACCCGAACAGCGCCGCCTCCAGCGCGGCCTTGGCCAGCATCTTGGCGACATTACCGAGGACATCAGCGAAGCTGTTGCCCGCCACGATCGCGTCGAGCAGGCCGTCCTTGAGGGTGTCCTGGACGCTCGCCATGAACTGCTGGCGCTCGGCCACCTTGCCTTCCGCAACAGCACGCTCATTCGTTGCAATGATGTCAGCCTTTTTGGCCTCGCCCAGAGCCTCGATGGCCTGCTTATAGGTCAGGGTGCTACCGGTCATCAGCGTATCGAGATCGACATTGCGGCGCTTGGCGTCCGCAACCAACATCATGATGGTCTTTTGCTTTTCGAACTCGCCGTTGATTTCTGCGATGGCGCGCGCCTGATCCTGCGCGCCCATGCCTGAGGCTTTGACCGCCGCAATCTGGTCAGCTTGTTGACGGGCCATCTCAACCGTCTGCTGCTGGGTCAAAAGGTTTTCAGAAAGCGTCTTTCCGTATTCCTTGGCTTGCTTGGCAAGGCGCTCGCGCTCTTTGATCTCCTCATCCAGCTTCTTCTGGATCTCGGGATCGGCGAGCGGAATGGACTGCTGACCCCACGCCGCGTTTATCACGGAGCGATTGACACCTTGGGTTGACGTCCAGACCCGACCCAGATGATCAACGTCTCCGGGTTTAATCTCGCGCAGCAACTGCTGCGCAAGACGGTCCTGAAGCTCGGCGGTAAACAGCGTGTCCAAAGAGAGATTGAGGGTCTTAATCAACCCGCCGCTGCCATCGAGACCTTTGCCGCCGAGCGTCGACCCGACAATCTGATATGCACCAACAGCAGAACTGTTCTTGGTGTTCTCCGGATGCGACAGCATCTGCTTTTGCAGTGCAAGCACTTCACGGAGGGTCATATTGACAAGGTTGACGGAGCCTCCGGTATACTTCCCATGATCCAGGGTCACATTGTAGTCGCCACCGCTCTCTCGGCGCTTGATGAGTTCGAGGATGCCTTTTTGCGCCGCCGCTCCATCCCGCCCCCATTCGGTCGCGGTATTGCCAGTCACGCTCTGAACCAAGCCGTCAATGAAGCTGCCGGCACCGGCCTTTAGACGCTGCTGCATGGCCTTGAACAAATCATCGTTCGCAAGCGCAAGTTCTCTGGTCTTTTTCACCTCATCATCGATGAGCCCAATGCGCTCACGCGCAAGGCGGATTGCCTCGGCGCTACCAGACTTGATCGCTTCATCCAGCATCTTCTGCGCCGTGAGCCGGTCGTCAGATAGCTTTTTGAGCTTTTCGGTATCGGTTTGATATTGCTCGACCACTCGGGTCTGCGCGGAACGCAGCGCCTCCGACTGCGATGACGCCATGTCGAAATAGGCTTTTGCCTTTTCGGCGAGGCCATCCTTGCCGCCGAAGCGCTCCGCCACCTTATCGGCCCCACCGGCCACATCAATCAGGGCTTGCTGCAGCGCTTCTGCGGCCTGCTGCACCTTGACCGTGTCCCCGCCCGCTTCCGTCGTAAGCTTCATCGCGGCGGCGAGCTTTTGTGCCTGCGGCCAGGTGAGACGATAGGTGTCGGCGAGGTTTTTCACCTTCTTTTCGGTGTCGGTCATTTTTCGATCAACATCCGCACCGGAGATCCAGCCGAGCCCGGATGCCAGCAAGCCCGCACTCTCAGCCTTGTCGCCAAAGCCGCCGCCAATCGAGCCAATGGATTTGCCGAGGTCTGCCATAGCGGACGACGCGATTGCCCGGGCAATCGCCGAATGCTGCTGGAAGAACGACTGTGCCGCACCCGCCGCTTCGCCATAGCGCGCCGCGAGCACGGTGATCGGAGTTTCGGCAGCTTCCACCGCGGCCTTCATCAAATCGGTCGATTCCTTGACCAGCTTGAGCTTGTCCCCAAACTGCGCGGACGTGTCACTGGCTTTAATCAATGCCGCTCCCAATGGGATCATGATCGCTGCCGCCGCACCCGCAAGCGCACCAACCGTGCCAAATGCCCCCAAAAGTTGAGGGAGCTGCTGGCCCAACGCTTGTGCGGCGGATGTTCCAGCACCAACTTGAACAGCAAAGTCACCGACCTGCCACCCAACTTGCTGAAGGGTATTGCCGCCGCCCCCAACTCTGCGGCCAGCCTGCTCAGAAACCTCCCCTGCCTGCTTCATCTGACGCGCGGCACGTTCGGTTGCGGCAATATAGGCCTTCTGATCGATCGCACCGACCTTAAGCGCACGGCTCAACTCTTCGACCTGCTTCTCGTAGGCCTTGGCAGCGCGATAGGCTGGGTCATAGGCTTTGGCGAGCTTGTCCATCTCGCGCGTGTGCGCGCGCAAAGCCTCGGTATTCGTCACTTTTCCCTGCGCATCGACAAAGGCCTTCTGCGCCTCCTCCCCGCGCTTCTTGTAGAAGGCGACGACCTTGTTCGCCTCTCTGACAAGCTGCGAATCGGAGAAGCCAGCCGATACGACAAGATCTGGTTCATCAGCCATCAGAAGCCCTCCACACCCATTGCTGCGAGATCGGAATCGGACAGCTCACCGCCCGCGCCGCGTGTTTGCCAGCCATTGGCTTTGCCGTAGCCATCGACCCGGGCCGTGAACTCCCAGACGCTGAGCTGAGCCAAATCGGCGTGCGTCATGCCAATGGCGGCTGCGAGGCCGTGGATGGCGCTGAACTTCCACTGTCCGTTTTTTCGCTGTTGTCCGGTGTCGGCGTCACCGGCCCAGGCTCCCCCACAGGATCATCCGGCGGACCGTAGAGCGCGTGTCCGAGAATGGCCTGTGCCGGGACCTTGAACTCGATCAAGGGATGCCGTTCGAATGCAGCGACGACCCGCGCCTGGGCCTCGACGGCGGAAAGTCCGCCGCCAATCAGCCCGGCACGAACCGTCTCGAACAGATCTGTTGCCGCCCATTGCCCAAGGTTGATCCGGTTCAGCAAGAACTCGGGACCTGCCTCGGTCTTCTGCTGAAGCAACTCCAACTGGGCGAGCGGCAGACGGAATGCATGTTCACCACCCGGCCAAATAAGGACCAGCGCTTCCATCACGGACCCGCTTTCACGAGACGAGCAGGAACGCCGTCAAATTGAAGCTCGATCGCACAGGTGACTTTCTGACCCTTGGTGCGCTGGTTAGTCAGCGTGGTCAGGAGCGCGGGCCCGACTTCATATTCGGTGTCACCGGGCGCTGCGTTCAAATGGCCGACGCGGATCTGCTTCGGCGCCCCAGAATAGAACCAGTCCAGCATATCGCCGTGCGACTGCTGGGCCCAGGATCCATCCGCGGACACAGAAACATCGATGCTGCGAACCGCCTTTTCGACATCGAGTGGCAGGCTTTCATCATCGCAATCGCCCGGAACCTCCGAGGTGTCGACCTGCGCACTCCGCGTGATCGTGACGCCGATCAGGCCGCAAATCCGCGTCCAGGTCGTGCCGTTTTCTGAGGTTTCGAGCACCATCTGCTCGAACTTTTCGGTAATGGGCTTCGCCATTGGGTCTCTCTCCATGAAAAAGCCGCCCGAAGGCGGCACCGGATGACAATCTCTGTGAAAAGGCTATTCGGCCTTTTTCCTTCCTGTGCCCGCGCGGCTTGCCGAACTACTGGCATTCGGCAAGACCTCGGTCGCACGGCCCGCCGCGACCGCCGCATCGATCAGCTCGCGCGGGAAATACTGCGGCTCCGGTGACGGATAGACCGACCACCCTGCGTTGCGGATCCGGCTCGAATAGTGAAACTCTCCGTGGAAGACCGCCTTAGCCATTGCGCCAAGCCTCCTTGATCGCCGTTTTTACGCGGGCCCTGATCTTCTTCTTGAAGTCAGCTTTCTTCGCTTTCCACGCCGGGAAAAAGAACGGGCGGGCGGGCAGGCCCGACTTTGTCCCGAATTCGTGGAAACGGGCGTAAAACGCGGTCTTGCTGCCTGCATAAATCTTGATCCGCAGGGTGGCATACTGATCGCCTTTATTCTTCCCGTTGCGAATGTCGTCGATCATGAAACTGCCCGGAGGCACATCGCCCCATGTCCAGCCGACCGATTTAAGAAGATCACCGTTGCCCGGCTTGAAATTGGATCGGATCAGATTGCGCATGTACTCGCATATCTCTTCAGCGCCCTCCTCCATTGCCATTTTGGCTGCGTCAACGGCAACTGCCGGAATCTGCTTGAGTTTCGCAACGATGCGCGGGTTAAGGTGGGCCATTAAGGAATCCGAGGTAAAACATGCGTTTATTTTTTCCGCTATTGCAGCGGTACTTGCCACACCGGTGTTCGCCGACGAGCGGCTGGACACATGTAGTCACGTCGCTGACTTGTCACGATCCATTATGGAGGCTAGGCAAGCCGGCGCGCGGGCTGACAAGTTGATGAAGGCGATCCTTCCAACCGTTCCCGCCCAATCTCAGGAAATGATGTCTGCCATCATTTTGGATGCATATTCGCAGCCTCAATACTTAACAGATGAGGTGAAAAACCGCGTGTCCAACGAATACGCGAATACTGTTTTCACAAAATGCATGGAATCGTATTAGACAGCAGACGCATCCTACCCCTCTACCTCGACCTCGATCTGGACCACGCCATGGACCCAATCCGGATCGGGGTCATCCATGACGCGAACGAGCGCGATCTCGATCGGATGCATGGTGAGCGCGTCGGTATCGGCCCAGCCCTTGAGGCAAGCGGCGACATCATCGGTCAGATCCTCGAGCGCGCCCTTGCTCTCGGTTTTCTCCCAAACATCGATCTGGAGCGAGATCACGCGACCCGCGATGCACTCTGCATCGTCTGGCCGCCAATCGCTCGGTCCAAGCGCGGCATAGGGTGCGGCGGCTTTTTCGGTGGGGCGGTCATAGACCCGGCCCGCGAGCGCGGGCACAGCCGCCTCAATCCGGGCGATGACCATGACCCGCAGCTTGCGACCGGCCCTCACGGCGTGATCACCGCTTCGGCGAGGAACTCGAGATAGGCGCGATCCTCCGTCATGCGGGGCAGCTCCTTCACATGATAAACCTCGTTGTCAAAGAGACAGCGCCAGGCATTGGTGATCCGGGCCGCATCACTCGACCGGCGAATGATGATCAGGACGGGTGCCCGCGCGGCCAGCCGAGCCTGCATCACCGCCTCGCCGCCTTTGAGATAGCGAACCCCTGCCCAAAGCGTGAACTCATCGAACCATGCCTGCACGACCTTGCCGTCGGCATCCTTGCCCTCGATCGGCGACTGGAAGGCAATGCGGCGATCGAGTTTGCCCGCGGTCATGGCGCCCACCAACGGATCGGCGCGAGCAGTGCATCGACAGCCATTGGCAGCTCGTGCGGCGCCGTGGACGTGACCGCCTCACGATTCTCATACCAATGCCCGACCAGCAACAGCACCGCGACGCGCAGGCTCGGGCGCAGCTCTTCCGGCAGCGCCGCCGTAAAGCGCACCGTCGCCGCACCGGCGAGAATGACGCTGCTGCCCCGCGCATCTTGCACTAACTCGCAGGCGATCTCTTCGCCTTCGGCATCCACGGCGCTGGCCTCGATCACATCCGGCAGCGGCAGGCGATGGCGCCCGAGGCAGGGCAGATCGATCTCCCAAGTCTGGGTCATGATGCAACGGCCGAGAATGCCGCGATAGCCATCGAGATAGGCTATGGCGGCATCGATATAGCCCTGAACCAGAGCGTTGCTGTCACTGCCGTCGATCCGGCAATGTGCCTTGGCATCCTCTAGCGTGACCAGAAGCTCGGTCGGCGCGACCACGAGACGCGGGATCATGCCGACGGCTCGCCCGCTTCAGCTTTCCCAGCCCGGCCTTTCGGCTTCGCCGCCTCTCCCTTCGCGGCATCGATTTCATCCGCGGCTTGATGAGCCGCCTCATCGTCGCGCGACGGATGCGCCTCAATGGCAGCGAGACGTGCAGCCAGATCGGCCTCGCGCGCATCGAGATCTGCCTCGCGCAGGTCGAGCGCGCTCGACCGTGCCTCCAGCTCGGAGCTGCGCTCATCGACTTTCGCAAGCGCTTCATCCGCAGCCTCCTTCGCTTCGCGCATCATCTCGGCAAAGACCGCCTGAAACTCCGGGGATTCGAGAATGTCGGCGCGGAGCGTCAGGGGCATGTTGCCATCAGGCAGAGGATCGAACGCGCCCTCGCTTTGGGCATAGGTCACGAGCGAGGCGGGGCAGTCTTCCCCTGCCGGGATCACGCGCGGATAGATTTCACCATCGGGCACGCCGGTGATGGGCTTGGTCAGCTTCGCCATAATTGGCCTCCTTCTCCATAGAAAAAGGGGCGGTCGCGCCGCCCCTTCGATCAATGCAGACCCGCCCGATCAGGCAGCGACGCGGTGATAGCGCAGCCACTCCGGGTTCCAGAGCCCGCCGCCGACGCGCTTGCGGGTGTAGAACAGGATGTAGGGCTTGTTGGTGTAGGGATCGCGCAGCACCGACACGCCGACGCGATCGAAGATCCGATAGCCCTCGGCCATATTGCCGAAGACGATCGGCACGGCATTGGCTGCAACATCGGGCAGGCCCGAGAGCTCGCGGATCGGCTGGCCGAGGACCTGCGCCGGTTGGCCCGCTTGGAACGGCGGCGACCACAGGAAGTTGCCCTCGCCATCCTTCATCTTGCGGATGACAGCATGGCTCTTGCGGTTGGCATAGAGCGCCGCCCCGGTCGAGCGATCCTCGGGCAGATCATAGATCAGATCGATCAGCCCATCTGCGGTCAGCCCTGCTGCCGCGCCGGTGTTGACCTCGCCGATCGCGCCGAGCGGGTGGCGCTGCGCGACGGGCAGCGCGGCCTCGGTCGCCGCGTCATAGCGCAGCAGGCCCTTGGGCTTGTTGACGCCGTCGCCGTTGATGAAGGCAAGGCCCTCCTGCCGCGCGAACTCGATGTTGACCTCGCCTGCAAGCCAGCTCGCAATATCGATCTCGCTATCTTCGAGGATGCGCTCGGTCGCCGCCGGGTTGGCGTAAAGCTCACCGAAGGCAAAATCGTATTCGACCAGCGTCGAGCTTGCCGTCTGCGGGCGTGCGCCGGTTTCCCCGACCCAGGCCGCGCCCGTGCCGTGGACGTTGTAGAGCTTCTTGAACCCCTGCCCCGAGACCGATTGGACGCCCGCATATTGGCGCATGGGCGAGACCTCGACCCGCCTGTCGGTGATGGTGCGGTCCCATTCCACCGGCGCGGTATAGCCGCCATCCGGATCGGAGCCGACCGAGTAGGCCGCCTTGATCCCGCCGTTCTTGGCCAGCGCCTTCAGGTCGCGTTCGCCCTCGCCGGTGCGGAACCACGCATCGAAGCTGGCGGAGTATTCCCGCTCTTCCTGGCTGCGCTCATCCTGTCCGCCGGGCCCGTTCAGCGCCAGAGCCGCCAGCTTGGCGTTGGCTTCATCAAGCGCCCCGGTCAGCGCGCCGACCGAAGCCTCGATCTTGACCAGCTTGTCGGTCGTGACGACATCGTCGAAGCGGGCAGCGAGCTGCTTGTCCTTCTCGGCCTGCGCATCCTTATGCGCCTTCCAGTCCGAATTCAGCGCCCGGATCAGCGACAGCGCATCACCATCTGCACGCACGGAGACAATCCCGCGAGCTTTCGCGGGGGCAAAATGTTTGGTCATGGGATACCTCCGTTATGACCGGATTGTCAGGGATGCCGCAGCGAGGGCTGCGACCAGTGCGCCAGCGTCATGCGTAGCGGGCGGGGCAGCGTCGGGCGTGCCCCCTTTCAACTCGGCCAGAAGCGCGCGGCGTTCCGTCCGAGGCATGCCAGTCTTGGCGAGGCGTGCGTCGATGCGCCGGGTGGCATTCACCCCGCGCGCCGCCTCCGCCTTGGTCTTGTCTTCGGCGACGGCATCGGCCGCGAGAAAGGCATCGGCCAAACCCTCTTGCACCGCCTGCTCGCCGTTGAACCAGGTCTCGCCATCCATCCATTCGGTGACCTTGGCTTTCGTCGCCCCGGCCCGATCGCTGTAGACCGTGGCCATGGCATCGTCGAAGGGCTCCATCGTCCGCGCGGCATCGGCAAGATCGTGACGATTGCCGATCGCCATGACCCAGGAGTTGTGGATCATCAAAAATCCTGCCTTGCCGATCTGGATCTCATCGCCAGCCATGGCAATGATCGAGGCAGCCGAAGCGGCCAGTCCAATGACCCGCACCGTCACCTTGCGGGGATGGGCGCGCAGGGCGTTGTAAATCGCCACGCCCTCGAAGAAGTCGCCGCCGGGCGAGTTGATATCGACCACGACATCCTGATCGCCGATGGCACGCAGGGCAGCGGCGACCCGTTTCGAGGTCACGCCGCCACCGGTCCAGTAATCCTCGCCGATGACATCGAGGATGCTGATCGTCGTCTCGCCCGAAACCGCAGCCATCATGCCAGGGCTCCAACGCTCGACCGCATCGGCATCGGGCTCAAAGGCGCAGACCGTGGGCAGGCGCGCTGCAGCGATCTCAGGCAGTTTGCGAAGGCTCATTGCCCTTCTCCTTTCTCTGGCCCAGAGCGGGCGGCAGGTCTTTGGGATCGATCTCGGGAAGATCCTGCAGGTCGCGGATTTCCTTGACTGACATCCAGGGCTGATGCCCCCCGGCGCCAAGCGCCTTGGCGAAGAACTCCGACTGATCCTTCATCGAGCCGCGCAGCAGCGCCCCGTCATTGAACTTGGCGTAAAGCTCTTCCTTTTCCGCGCCGGTCAGGACCGACCGGCGGATGGCTTGCTCCCAAGCCGTGAACCACGGCGCGAGCCCGTAGCGCACGAAGAACTGGCCGAGCACGTCAATGCCCGATCCCCATGAAGTGTCGTCGAGCATCAGGAGCGGGCGCGGCACGCCGAAGACGCGGGCAATCTCTTCAATCTGCATGCCGCGCATCTCGAGATGCTGGCTGTCGCGACTGGTTGCGGACGGCACATCCCAGGACATGCCCTCTTCGAGGATCATCTCCTTATAGGCCCCATCTGCCCCGCGCCGATCCTCTAGGCTCGCCTTGAGCCGGGCGAAGGCCTCAGGGCTGATCTTGCCCGGATGCTTCAGGATGCCGCCGACGATCATGCCCTGTTTGAAGAGCCGCCCCGCCGCCTTCTGAGCTTGCGCGGCGAGGCCGATTGCTTCGGCGGCCTGTTTGACCAAGGACATGCCGCGCAGCCCATCCTCAGAGAGACCGCGCAGATGCAGGATCTCGTTCGCGCCAAAGATCTGCTTGCCGCCGCGCGCGGGCTGATAGTGATAATCCACGGCCCAATCGGCGCGCTGAACCACGGTCACCGTGCCGGGCTTCAGAGGCACCAGCCGGATCGGCCGCCCCATGCTGCGCACGATCAGCGCGAAGGCATCGCCGCGCACCAGCGCCTGCAACTGCATCCACGCCTTGAAGTCGAAGGCTGATTGCCAATCGTTCGGCTGAACCGCGAGCAGGGCATAAAGCGGATGCTCGCGCGCCTTGCTGCGGTCCTTGCTGTGGTGAAGCTGCAAGGGCAGCATCCCCATGGCAAAGCTGATCAGGCTGACGCAGCGAAACACCGTGGTGTTGCGCAAGGCGCTGGCGACCGAGACCTGTCCGCCGCTCTCGGTTTGGCTGAGCGCCGCCATCAACTCCACGATGCGCGGATCGCTCAGGTCATAGGAAGGCGGACCGTCGGAAACCGCGGCTTTCACCCCGCCTTGACCGAGCAGCGCCGCGCCAAGGCGGTTGAAGTATCCCATCAGATCACCAAAATTCCGCGTTCCTCGTAGATCGAGGTCCCTGATGGCTGTGGATTGTTAAACATCAGCATGGCAGCATCGAAGGCCGCCATCAGGGGGTCGATCTTCCCAGCGCCTGAAACCTCTTTCGTCACCATGTAATTGTTTCCTTTGAGCTCCTGTTTGGCATTGCCGACCGCCCAGGCCATGATCGGCTGGTCTGCGTGCAGCAGCCGCCGGGATTCGAGCTTCAATGCCACGGTCGTGACGGCGGGCTGCAGTGCCCACCCCTGACGCACCGACTGGATGAGCGGCGATGCCATTTGCTGCTCTTCAAGAGCATCGAGCAGAAGCGCGACGCCCGCGACATCGAGGCCGATACCGCCCGCCTCTGGTAATTTCCCAGTATGGTTCACCATTGCGCAAATCGCAGCCGCCTCGGCAGCTTGCTTCTCGGGGCTGTCGACAACCGAAAGGTCGCCGTCCTCTTCAAAGCCCCGAAGCGCATCCGCGATCTTCGGTCGTTGCTTGAACACGGTCTTGCGCGCCCAGGCTTTGGCCCAAAGAAGCCAGACCTTGTCGCGTTTTCGCCTGCCGACGACCGCGAGCGCGGCGAGGTCATCTGCCCCACCCCAGTCCACCCCGATCGTGCAGACCTCGCATTCATCGAGCAGCTGATCGAGGGTCAGACCGGGAACGCTCGCGCCTTCCCAATGAACGGCCCCAGACCAGGCATCTCCGCCGATCCCCACACCGATCTCGATGTTGAGATGCTGACTGGCCCAGATCTGCTCAACCTGCTTCGAGATCCTGCCGTTGTTCTCGTAATCGGCTTCAAGCGCCTCTTCATCGATCGAAAGTCCGAGGTTTGGCAGGACCAAGGCCCAGTTCGCGCGGTCCCCCCAGAACTTCGGGTCCAACTGCTGCTTCACCGGAAACTCATAGAGAACCGGCAGCATGATGGGCGACCGACCGCCTTTGCCATCGCGAATCGCGCGGGCTTTCTTCAGCTCCGATTCCCAGATCCCGGTCGGCATCTCATCCGACTGGGTCGTGATCATCAGGACCTTACCGCGCACCTTGGTAATGCCGCCGCCGCGGATCTGCTGCATCACCTTGGCCGCCTTGGCCTTCTTCCCGAGTTCATGCAGCTCGTCGATGATCGTCAGAACGGGGATCTCACCCGTAACGATCGAGGTGTCGAAGGTTTTGACGTCGAGGGCCGTTCCCGTCTTGCGACGCGTGATCGTCTTGAGGTGATCCTGCACCTTGAAGATCAACTTCAGCTTCTCGTCGAGGTCGATCATACCCTGCGCCTGCGAGAACAGGCGCTCGGAGATGTTCTGGCTTGGACCCACCAAAAGCATTTGCCGGTTCGGCGCTTCCTCCATGTAAAGCGCGGTCAGGCCAAGGGCTGCGACATAGGTCGATTTCGAGTTCTTCTTCGGGACCATGCAGAGCAGTTCCCAGACGATCTCGCGATGCGTCTCGGGATCTTCGCTGGCGAAGAAGGCTACCAGAATCGTTTTGAACCATTCGCCGCAGGCTTCTGCCATCGTCGGATTGCCCGGAACATCCGGCAGGCGAAGGCGGTTGAAGAAGGCAAGGAGTTTCGCCTTCTTCTCGGCATTGATCGGCACGGGCGCGATCGGCACCTCGCCAGCCTGTAGCTTTTCCCACCAATCGGGACAGGCGAAACGCGGAAGCGGCTCAGTGTCGAACATTCTGCCTAGTCTCTAGCTCGAGCTCTTCCATCAGCGCAGCGTCAGCATCGAGCGCCAGCTTGTCGTCGAGCACCTTCTTGCCAAGCTTCTCTTTCGGCTCGGCCTTGTCCTTGGCGCTTGCCGCATATGCACGTTCGGCCTCCATCTGATCGAAGCGATCGAGCAAGCGATCGACTTGACGCATCGCGCCGACGTTCCCGCCCAATGAGGCGTTCATCGCAAGCTCCAAGCGCCGGGCATCGAGCATGTCTCGCGCCACCGTCCGAAACTTCAGCTCCTGAAAAAAATTGCGCCGAAAAGTCGGCAGCGACATATGCAGGACGCTGGCAATCCGCTCATTGGACCAGCCAACAGCCAGTAACAGTTTGACTTTATTGCGATCTTCCTGCGTTGCGTCTTTCCGCGGACGCCCGGGTTTGCCGGTCCCCGCTTCAACGGGGTTCCCGAACAGGTCGAAAACCTCTGCCATGAGAAAAAAATCTCCAGATGAGGGGGACGCGGGTCTAGGCCGATCAGCCCCCCGGACTTTCGACCCACCCCCTCCCATGTTGCCAAAATGTCACGGAATCGCCCGGAAATGGCCAATCGCGGTCCCGATCGCACCCACCTGCGCAGCACGTGGTCAGAAGAGGCTCAGCTGCGCGGGTCCGGTCGGTCGGCACAGGCGACAGGCACATCCGGCAGGGTTGGCATCGATCCAGATCCTCGCGGCGTCTATGTCGATGTCGCCCCAGCCCTTCTCCCGCACCACCCTTCGCACCCAATCAGGCGCTTTCCCGTCCCGATCGACCAGCGCCACCGCAATCCAGAACACGGTAGCATCAACATGGTCATCGCAGGACATTGCGCTCTTCCCGCTGCTTGGCCCCGTCGTGACAGGACTTGCACAGGCATTGCAGGTTTGCCGGACCCCAGAACAGCGCTTCATCCCCGCGATGCGCTCGAATGTGGTCAGCCACGAGGTCAGGGCTATCGGCGATCCGACCGCACCGCGCGCAGGTGAAGAGCGCCGAGGCGATGCAGGCCCATCTCAACCTTTGCCATGCCGCGGTCTTGTACCACTTGCGCCAAGCATAGACCTGATCGCGGAGGCGGGACTGCGGTTGAGCTTGAGGCACGCGCTTTTGAAGCGCGCCAACCCGAGGGGTTAACTGCTTGAGCCGTGCCATCACTCACCCGAAGATCGCGGTGCGCCCGCTGAAACGAATTGCGCCCGCGAGGGGTGATCCCTGCGGGCGCAATTCCAGATACTATCCAAATATCTCTCATAGAGGGGCATAAGCGTCAAGCATCGTTTTTCAGCGTCAGTATCCCTCCATGCGTACCAGTGCGCCGCGTAGCGCCTCCAAGAGGGCCTTCTTGTTACGCCCATCGGCCTGCCAACGGTAATGGCGCAGCACTTCGCCGATCGAGAAATCATCGACACAGACCCGCTCGACGATATCGAGGTTTGAGAACTTGCAACGCGGATCTTCACCGGCAGCGAGCACTGCGCGCTTGGACGGACGCACGCGCCGAACCATCAAGGCGTCCTGGCCACCGATGCGACGGCGCAGCTTGGCGAGCTCGCTCGACACCTCAAGGCGGCGGTCCATCCAGTTGCCGCCGTCCGACGATCCGCTGGAGCCTTCGAGGCTGGAGAGCTTGCAGCCGTCGGCGTTGAGGATTTCGACCAGCGTACGATAGCGCCTGCCCATCGCCACCTGCCCCGGTGTCAACACCATCGGGCGCTTCGCGCGCAAAGCCTGTGCCCGCATTCGGTCGAAGATATCGGCAGTGCGGATGGCTGAGCGATGGCCGTATCCGGTCGGGGCAGCCGCCCACTTATCCAATCCGTTCTCATCGACCCCGTTCGGCACCATGGTGAACTGGCGATCAACCCGGAACCCACCACGCGCCGGCGCGGCGATGATGTCGGGGCCGCATTCCTCAGGGATCGCGGCAGCGTCAAGCACGGCGGCACGGCGCGACCAGGCCGCATCATGGATCGCGGCCTGCGCAGCTGCGTGTTGGCGGACAATTTCGCGACTAGCGGTCAAATCCATTTGAGCGACAACGCCCCGGCTATCGACAGAGAACACCACTTGCTGGCTGTCTTGGATCATCATTTTGCGGTCCCTCTTGTTCATTTCGCTACCTGTTGTGGTCTTCATTCTTGAGTTGGGCTGGACGGGCTTGAGATTTAGGAAGCTGGGTTTGAAAATCAGGCCATTCGGCTTTTCTCGTTTGTTTCTTTTCAATGGGTTAAGGGTTGTTTTTGGGCTTGAGGGCTTGAAGGGCTAGAGATTTGAACCTTTACGGGGAGATGCTTCCCCCAAACCCCTTGAGAAATACGCGCGCGCATACATGCCAAGATTTCAGGCCCGTCCGGCCCGTCAGGCCCATAATCATGCCGTAAGCCTTTGATCCTGTTGGAGCGCTGCCCCCTCACCCCGCGAAGGTCTCGCGCCCAAACGCCAACATGCTCGCGCCCGTCCGGCCCAAACTCGCACCCTGCCCCCAGAAATGCGCGACGGGCCCGCAGGCCCGCCCAGTCGAATGGAGTGGAGATGGGGTGCGGGGTCATCGCGGCGCCCACGAATTGCCCGCATCGCGTGACTGCGCTTCACGCATGCGCTGCGCGAAAGTCTGATCAAGGCGAATGCCGCGATAGCCGGTGACACCGCTTTTGCCTGGGGTAAACGTCCTGTTCGTTTCGGGGTGACGCCAGACATCAGCCTTTGCCTTGAGCCTGACTGATACCGTTCGAGGCCCCCAGCGCGCCTCGCCGCGCTCTTCGATCCAATAGTTGAAGGCATCACCCAGCTCGCGCGCGGTCATGAAATCGCCCTCATATCCGCTGACGACCGTGGCGTCCGCGAGGAAGGTGCCGATCGGGTCGCTGTCCTTGCGATAGCTGCCGGTGGCCTCCAAAACCTCCTGCGGCTCGGCCAGCCCCTTTTCGAGATAGTCGAGCGCGCCCTGCACCAACCAGTTGAGGATCCCTGACCGCTCGGCCCACAGGATCTCATCAAGCTCTTTCTTGGGAATGCGCTTTTCTTCCGGGATCTGGACCGGAAAGTTGACCAGCATGAGGCGGCGCCAGATCCCGTCATCGCCACCCCGGATATCAGGCAGGTGGTTGCCGGAAATGGTCAGCTTGAAGATCGGTCGAAACGTGATGAAGTCGGCGTAGAGCGCCCGGATCATCATCGGCTCGCCGCCGGTCAGGGCCTTGATCAATCCCTCTTGCAGCCGCTCACCCTCTTCCGGCTCCGATGTCCGAACCATGCGCGCCGCGATCAGCGGCATGAGGTCCGGCTGCGAATCCGAGCCACCCTTCTTGTTCTTTCCCGTAAGGGATTCGATCCGGGCAGAGGCGGAGTAGTCGCCCATCATCCGCCCCATGAGGTCCACCAGCACGGACTTTCCGTTCGCACCGCCGCCGTGGAAGAAGGCCAGCTTCTGGACATCAAGGCCGGTCATCGACAGGCCGAACCAACGCTGAATGAACTGCCGCATCGCGATGTTCGGCTGGATCTGTTCGAGGAAAGCAGCGAACCGCGGACATTTGGCCTCGGGGTCATATTCCACCGGCATGACCTTGGTCAGCAGCTGGCCGCGCTCATGGGGGATCAGCTTGACGTCGGACATCGGCGCCATGCCTTCCGCCGTGATCCGCTCAAAGCGCAACACACCGGTCAGCGTGTTGACGTCGAGATCGCTCTTGTCCATCTGGTCGACCGATTTGGCGAGCATAACCCGCGCCTCGGCAATCAGGTTGGACATCGGACCGGAGTTCCCCGCGTTCTTGGCGTGGGTGAGGCGGCGGCCGATCAGCGATTTGTGGTTTTTCAGCGCAGAATCGATGCTGCGAAGACGCCCGGCGATATTCGACAGCTCGGTCATCAGGCTTTCATCGCCTGCATAGTCCGGCGTGGCCTCGATCTCGGCACGGCGCTTGCGCTGATCGCGCTCTTCATTGAGCAACTGCCGATCGCGCGGCGATGGCTGCAGCCAATCGATTTCCTGCTCGATCAAGCCCGACATTTTCTGCGCCCGGCCCCGGATCAGCGGCGAGACATCGCGGCTGATCTCATCATCCTTGTGCCAGCGCGCACCGTCCCAGACGAACCACCCGACCTGAGAGACGAACAGGACATCGTCACCGAAATGGATCACAAAGCGGCGCCCATTGCCAAGATCGTTCAGCGGCTCGCGTGACGCGCGACTGACCGGATCCTCGGGCCCGTCATCTTGCGGGGCTCCATCTTCCGGCGGGGGCGGAGGGGGGAGATAATCCTCAGGATAGTCATATTCGCCCGAGCCGGGTGACGACATGCCATCCGGCAACGAAACATCCTCGGCGTTGGTCATGAGGCTGCGGACCTCTTCAACGCCCCCGAAATCTTCATCATCCAAACTCATTGATGCTGCCCCATCAGGATATCATTGAGGTCGCGACCTGCGCCGGCATGCACGATCTGCCCCTTTAAGCCGGGGTTCTTGATCATCGCGCGCCGCAGGCCCGCCTCGAGTTGCGCTCGCGTCAGGCGAGGATCGCTGTCCCCGTCCTGGACAAAGACCAGCCGCTTGACCCACGACGGCGGCGCAAAGGCGTCACTGTCCGTCATGTCGGGCAAACCGGCGTATTTCTTGCCCGGCCCGCGCTCGCGCAGACCCGACATGTTGCCCAGATCGACGCCGCACCAATAGGCCGCTTGGCGCGGCTGGCGCTCCGCGATCAGGGCGGAAAGGGTGGTTTCCACCCCCTCGGCCATGATCATGGTCGTGGCGTTCCTCTGCCCGGTCAGACGGATCGCGCCGCCCTTCTTCGAGCCGAGAACCTTTTTCGACGGCAGCGTTTCCTCCGGTTTTGCCGGGTTGGAGAGGATCAGCTTTCCCTTTGCCTGATCGAGGTCGATCCACGTCCGGTGCACGGCCGTCACTCGATTTCCGGCGTCCACCACCGCACAGATCATCGCTGGCCCGACATGCAGCGTCTGCCACTTGCTGCGCTCGCCGGGAATCGGATGCACATATTTGGCATCGGGCTGAAACCGCACGGTCTGCGGGATGCTCGACAGCAACGCTGCGGGAATGCCACGACGGCAGAGATAGTCCCGCACCAGCGAGCCCTCGGCATCCTTGGATGCGAACCAGATATCGCGCGCGGCCTTGATGGTCTTTTCGCGCTCGCGTGCCCCGATACTCGCCTGCCTCTCGCGCGCCGCCTCGGCTTTGCGGCGGCGATCTTCGCGCTCGGCATCGCTGAGGCCTTGCGCCGGTCCGCAGAGCCAATCCAGCGCTGCGCGGAAATCCACGCCAAGGGCGAGTTGCACCAGCGCGATCTGATCGCCCTTGGCATGGGGCGAGCAGTCCTTCCGGCATTGAAAGATATTCTTCTGGGGATTGACGCCAAAGCGATCCCGGCCACCGCAATTCGGACAGGGGCCGACCATCTCGCCGCCAGCGCGCACGAGATTGACGATCTCCAGCCGCGCGATCACATCCGCGATCGCCATGGCCCGCGCTTCGGCAAGGCGGTGATCGTCATGCATCGCGCCCGCCCCCCTGAATCCGGTCCCAGGCATCCGCCATCCGCTGGCGGTCCCAACGGTTCATGGCCAGTCCAGCCTGCTCATGCAGCGGGCCGTAAAAGCCTGGTCGCCGTGGCGTCGCCGCTGCAAATCGTGAACCAAGCTCGATCAATGGGCGCAGCGTCAGAATGCCCTTCGAGGCCATCGGCAAGACGCTGCGCAGGATATCCACCTGCAAATCCAGATCCGCCCGATGGGCCTCGATGATCTCAGGCCGCGACAGCAGGCCGAGAGCATGGATCAGGACATGATCGGCGATCGACAGTTTCAGAGGCTCAGCCATAGATATCGGCCCGTTCCAACTGGAGCGGCCACGAGGCACGTAGAACTGACGACATCAGACGCTCTCCTGCGCCGATCAGGGCGTCGGGAGATTGGCGGAGCTGAGGAAAGCACGAGGCGAATTTCGCCAAATCGACTGCAAGATGATGCTCAGGCCCGTAGGCCTCATCGACGCGGCGAACTGCGCAAGCCAGTGTTCGTGGATCGACCAATTTGGATTTGGCTTGGAAGGCAACCGCCATCGTCGCGATGCGGGCACCTATCCGGATCTGTTCTGAATGGTGATGCTGCATTTCCTGTCCCTCGCGCTTCTGCGCTCGTTTGGAAAAAGCTGGGCGATCTGAGCAGAGACCGCCCAGCAGGTGGTCACCGGAGCCGGACAGGCTGGGCGGTGACGAAACCGGAGGGCCGCAAAATCTCCGGGTTATTCGCGGCTTGCGCCCTTGATCCGTTGGAAAAATCTTTCCGACTGCGATTTGAACCATTCGGCATCGGCAGCCGAGCGACCCGCCACCCGAAGCGCCCGGCGATGCCGGGCCGCGTAATATCGCTGCGCCATGCGCCAGAGCACCCGCATCATTCCGCCTCCGGATCGATGATCTGAAACACCGCTTCGGCGCCGACCAAGGCGACAACCTTCAGCACATAGCGAAAATGCGGTGCGTTTTCCCGACGCAGCCAGTTGCGCACCGTACGCGACGTGACAGGACGGCGATCAGAGGTCAGGACCTCCGCAGCGCGTTCCGCCAGATCGTTCTCGGATTGCGCCTCTGGGAAGGCGCGCCAGAGCAAGCTGGCAAACCATGCCCGCTCGGCTTCCTCGCCGCTGCATTTTCGGAAAGACATTTCAGAAAGTCCTGTGCTGTTGTGTCCCCGTGCAGAAGGACGATCATCAGAACGGAGAGAGGATGCGGCAGGGCGAACGCTCATGCCGCGTCCTCGGGGGGTCTGCGATGACGCGCTCTCGCCATAACTTCGCGTGCGGCGATCTCGGCAATAAGCGCATGGACAAAACCCACCCGCTGCTCTTCGGTCAAAGTGCTGTAAGCGATTGCCAACAAGCGGCAAAACTCCGCAGGATCGGCAAAGCGCGCCAAGGCATCATTCAAGAAAAAGGCCCCATTATTCATGTCACAAATTCCCATTGACTGCCCGCACTGCGCCACACGCAATGTCGCGGCGACGATCTGTGTCATCGCGCCCGCAGAGCCCACGCGCAGTTCCGTTTTCGTCACCTGCAACAAGTGCAAAATGGGAGTGACGCTGTATTGTATTTCCCCGCCATTGCCCGATCGCGTTCTTGCAGGCGATAGCCTCGACATCACCCGCGAAGATAGAAAGAAGCTTGTTGACTTGCTCACGGTCATCAGAATGTCCCCGGCGTTTCCTGCACCACGAACGATCCTGTATGTCCCGGAGGCGGTCGAACGCGCCTATCGTGAAGGCGAAGCAAACCGCGCCGAAAAGCGATATCTCAGCGCCGCGAGCAACTACCGCACGGCGCTTGACCGGGCGCTGAAGCTGATTGCGCCGGACGAAAAGGGCATGATCTATGCCAAGGTCGAAAAGCTCGCCGCGCAGAACGCTCTTCCGCCGGCCCTGATCGGGCTGATGCACGAGATCCGGTTCTTGGGAAATCAGATCCACGACATGGATGACCCCGAACCAGCGGACGTTGAGGCCGGAGCAGAGTTTTCGACCCTGCTGCTGACTTACCTCTTTGAACTTCCCGGGCGCGTTGCCGATGCAGCAGCCAAGCGCGCCGGGGATGGCCCAGGCGTGTCGTGACGCGGGATGATGAAGGCTCATACTGCATCCTCGGGAGGTTGCGGAGCTCTCGCGCGCCGAGAACGCTCAGCCTGTATTGCAGCTCGCACACGCTCCTCAGTTTCAGGCCAAGAACGCTTTCCTGCTTTCAGGCGCGAGTAAAAGCGCCCGCCTTGCCCGACAAGACGCCCCAGAGTGCTCACCGAAAGACCAAACTCGTCTGCGGCGTCTTCCATTTCAGTGAGGAGGCAAATTTCCTTGTTCATGCTCCCATCGTTAGTGTGATACTTCACACCATGCAAGATGAAACTTCACATTCGCTTGCGATGCTTCACACCGATACAAGGCAGTATGGATGTGAATGAAGTTTTCAGGTTGCGCTTAAAGGCCGAAATGGCGGCGCAGGGTTACAATCCTGCGAGCCTGTCGATATGCGCGAACCTCAACAGGCGGGCCGTGACCGACCTTCTAGAAGGCAGGGCTCAAAGTCCTAAGCTTTCCACCGCTTACGCTCTAGCGAAGGCCCTAAACGTGGGCTTAGACTCACTTACAGGCTCAGCGCCGCAGCCTTCTCTTGCCCCACGCCTTGCAGAGATCCTCGCTCAATATGACGAAGCCGATCAAGAGCGACTTGCAGCGGCAATTTTGAGCCTTCCCCGGGCGCCGGGCTGAGTGCGATCAACGCAAGCGCCATCTGATAGTCCGTAGCCCTAGTGAGCGATGGCGACATCATTCCTATCCCAAATCTTCAAACAACCATGGAACGATATGTGAACAACCTATCGATGAGCAACTACGGATGACGATTCTTCGGATATTATATGTGTGATAGTTCACATTAATTAGCTTGACAGTGTGACACTTCACACTCACAAATGCCCCATCCCCCAACCGGATGGAGCCCGCACATGCACATTCCCACCGTCCTGTCTTCCGCCGACACCACGAGAGATGCTGTCGCTCCGGTCGGCAATCTGGTCATCCGCTTCAGCAATGGTGACTACGCGGAATACGAAGGCATTTCGCGGAAAGCCTTCACTGCGATTTTTGACGCTGTGGCGTCAGACCAGGGCACTGGCCCACAGAGCTGGGGACTATTCATCATCGGGCTTTGCCGATGCCTGATCGACATTCGACAGGTCGCTTCGATCGATTTTGTCGAGCTTGCCGATGACGGCGATGACGATGATCTTCCAGTGGAAGCTATGGTCGAGCTCGCCGTCGCTGCGCTCACCAACACCTGGGACAGTAAGGGCACGCGCATCAAAGAAGCGCTCAACATCCTCAATGGTTGTGGGGCGTCAGCATGATCGCCCTCGCCCACCCGGCCAAACCAGCCGCCCGCCCGGTCCCGCGCATCGGCGCCATGCTCTCCGGTGCGATCCGCGCGGTAGCACTGGTCGCCGCAACCATCTCCGCGGTCATCATCATCGTCACAGCCTGGCACGTCGCGGGCAGCGCGATCAGCTGGGCGGATGTGCAAGCATTCGTCGCGCCGACCTCGCTGGAAACGCGCGGACACTCGGTCGAGCAGCTGGTCGAGGGGGTGCGCTGATGTCGAAAACGTCACCCACGCAGCTCATGGGCCCCGAGTTTGCCGCACAACTGCCGATGCTGGCAGTTCGGATGCTGATCACCGAGGACCTGCTGCGGCGCGCGCTGCACGAGGTCCCGGGGCTGCGCGACAGCGCTCTGGGCAGCGCCATCATCACCGCGATAACCGCGCCGAACAGCCAGATCGCCGAGGGGGCGCTGTGATGGCGGCCCGGTTTCGCGCGGACCGGAACGGCTGGATCGTCGACAACCTGACCGGTCTCTACATCCTGCAGGTCGCCGTGCATGTGCTGGATGTAGAGGCCGCACATCGGGTCACGACATCAATCATCGCGGCGCTTCACGCCGAGTTCGGCCCCGCCAACCCTGATCCAGAGACCTGCCCCGCCCAGTTCACCGACTGAGCGCGGCAGAGCCGACGGGATGGCAGCCCCGGCGGCGCCAAGTTCCCGCTGCGCACCTCCTCCCTTGGCGCAGCAGGAAGCCCCCGAGGCCGGGTGACCTCGGGGGCGATTATCCACCTGTCCCCCGACCCTCACACCCCGCAAATTCCAGCAAAGGCAGGGAAAGCACATGAAAAAACAGCGCCTTGTCCGGCAACCCTCGGGGGACGCGCGGTGGAACCGCTTCACAACTGCCGAGGAAGAACAAAGACTTAGCGTCCTGAACGAGCGGATCGATCGCTCTGCAACCATTCTCGCGCGCAATGTCGCGGAGCGTCAAACCATCATGAAGCGCGCTCAGAAGCGCATGTGGCGTGCGGAGGACAAGGCATGACCTATCAACCGCACCTGCCTATGATCGTCGACAGCTTTGCCGGCGGGGGTGGGGCCAGCACCGGGATCGAGCTCGCGCTCGGTCGCTCGCCAGATGTCGCGATCAATCACAGCGAAAAGGCATTGGCATTGCACGCTGCCAATCATCCCGAAACGCTGCACCTCGACAGCAACATTTGGGATGTCGAGCCGCTGAGCGTCACCAAAGGCCGAC
Organism: Paracoccus aminophilus JCM 7686; assembly: GCF_000444995.1. Classification (NCBI taxonomy): domain Bacteria; kingdom Pseudomonadati; phylum Pseudomonadota; class Alphaproteobacteria; order Rhodobacterales; family Paracoccaceae; genus Paracoccus; species Paracoccus aminophilus. Next base: position 2,747,530 of record NC_022041.1, read on the forward strand.
ATGTTGGCCTGCTTTGGGCCAGCCCGGACTGCAAGCATTTCTCGAAGGCCAAAGGCGGCGCGCCGCGCGACCGCAACATCCGAGATCTGGCATGGGTCGTGGTCAAATGGGCCGAGTTCGCCAAGCCCGATGTAATCTGCCTCGAAAATGTTGAGGAATTCCGCACCTGGGGGCCGATCGACAACGACGGCCAGCCCATCAAGGAACTGGCCGGGATCGAGTTCGAGCGCTGGTCACGCCGCCTCAAAAGGGCTGGATACCGGATGCAATGGCGGGAGTTGCGCGCCTGCGATTATGGCGCGCCCACGATCCGCAAGAGGTTCTTCATGGTGGCCCGGCGTGATGGTCGGCCAATCGTCTGGCCGAAACCGACCCATGGCGATCCGCAATCCTCCGAGGTGCGGAAAGGCAAGCTCTTGCCCTGGCGGTCAGCCGCCGCATGCATTGACTGGTCGCTGCCATGCCCCAGCATCTTCGACAGCTCGGCTGAGATCATGGAGAAGCATTCACTTCGCGCCAAGCGGCCGCTCGCGTCGAACACGCTGGCGCGGATTGCTCGCGGGATGAAGCGCTATGTGCTCGAGGCCGAAAGCCCATTCCTTGTGAACCTGACCCACGGCGGGCGGGTCGAGGATCTGGCCGAGCCGATCAAGACGATCACTGGGGCACATCGGGGCGAAAAGGCCGTGGTGGATATTCAGGTCACAAGCGTGGGCGGCTTTGAATATGAGTCGCGGACATCGCTCGGGCCGCATCTGATGAGCCTGAAGGGCACGGATCGCCGCGACCGCCCGGTAGACGCGCCGCATCCGACCGTCCTTGCTGGCGGCGGGCACAGCGCGCTGATCGCACCCAGCATCACCCGCTTCAACGGCGGCGCGACCCGGCAGCACCTGCGCGATGCCATAGCGACGGTCACGGCCAATAGCTGGATCAAGCAGCCGGGCGGCGCGGCGCCCCTTGGCGTGCTCGCTCCCTATCTGGCGAGCATCGCCCATGGCGACAGCGGCGGACGGCGAGAATACCCGCTGGCTGACCCTCTGGGCACCGTCACCGTGGGCGGGATCCAGCACGCGGTGATTGCCCCCTTCCTCGCAACCATGCGCAACAGCCAGAAGCCTTGGCAGGGCGCGGATGAGCCGACTCATACGATCACCGCTGGAGGCGCAGGTCTGACACTGATCGCCGCGTCGATGATCCAGACCGGCTATGGCGAGCGCGACGGCCAAGCCCCGCGTGCGCTCGATATCCGCGCGCCGCTCGGTACGGTGGTCGCCGGCGGCGCCAAGCACGCGCCATTCGCGGCCTTCCTCGCCCAGCACAACGGCGGGCCCCGCATGGAGGCCCATGCTGGTCACGATATCGGCCAGCCGATATCGACCATCGCCGCATCCGGCAGTCATCAGACCCCGGTCGCGGCATGGTTCGCAAAATACTACGGCACTGGCGATGGCGCGCGGACGGACGAGCCCTGCCACACGATCACCGTCAAGGACCGCATAGCCCATATGCAGGCCGAGCTGGCAGCGCCGCCCTTCGGCCCCGAGCATCGGGACCGTGCGCGGGCCGTGGCCGAATTCCTGCGCGCACATGGGGCATGGCAGGGCGGCGAGTTCGTCACCCTCGAGCACGACGGCGACACCTTTGTGGTGGTCGATATCGGCATGAGGATGCTCACCCCGCGCGAGCTCTTCACCGCGCAGGGCTTTCCGGAGGACTACGTCATTGAGGGCGTCTGGGAAGGTCAGGACAGCGGAGACCCGCAATGGCGCGGCTTCGCGAAAGACGTTCAGGTCAGCTGCTGCGGCAACAGCGTTTGCCCGCCGCTCGCCGCCGCCATCGTCGCGGCGAACTGCCAGCATCTGGTCATCGAGGAAAACAGGAGGGTTGGGTGATGGTTTCGAGTCTCGAGCAGGCCGCAGCGACCACCCTGACCCTGTTGACACCTGCCGAAGCCGCGAGGGCGCTGCGGATTTCTACGAAGACCCTACAACGCCTGCGAAATCGCGGCCTGCCTTTTGTGATGTTGACCAGCGGGACGATTCGCTACCGCCCGGACGATCTCACAAACTTTATTGAAGGACATACCGAATGCCGCACCGCCCGAAAGGAACGCGCTTCTGGCACTACGACTTCCAAGTCAGGGGTCTTCGATTTCATGGCTCTTGCGGCACAGAAGACTATGAAGAGGCCAAGGCCGTAGAGGCTGCTGAGCGGGTCAAGGCACGCAATGCCCCAGAGGTAACTGGACGCTTCAGCATTTCTCAAGCGCTCGGGACCTATTGGACGGATGTTTGTCAACACCAACCCAGCGCCCGGACTGCCCGCAGCCAGGCAAAAATGATCCTGAGCGTCATCGAGGGATCGCAACAGATGGACGAGATCACCAATGCCAGTCTGATGCGCTATGTCGCGATGCGCCGAGCAACCGTGTCGAATGCCACCGTGAACCGCGAGCTTCAGATGCTGGCTCGATCGATGCGCCATATGGTCAGCATCCACGGGGCAGAGATGCCAAAGATCGATTTCAAGACAGTTCAGACGGCCGAGCCAGAAGAGCGGGTGCGTGAGCTTACGCCCGAAGAGCAAAGCAAGCTCTTTAAACATCTGAGGCCTGATCTGGGGCCCTTTGTGACCTTTGCCCTTCTGACAGGCGCCCGCCTTTCGACAATCACGGAATTGGAATGGTCTCACATCGATCAGGCAAACAAGCGGATGATGTTTCACCTCAAGGGTGGCGGCACCATGAAATTCCCGATCAGCAAGGAGATCGCCGCTCTGCTGGCAGATCTTCCGAGGTCAGAGCTCCCGGATCACTCTCGCTATGTCTTCACCTTCGAGGTTCAAAACCGGAAAAATCAGCGGCGCAAGATCGTTCCGAACGGTGGAGGGATCATGGAAGAGTTTCGCGCGGCCCTAGCGGCAGCGGAGATCCACGACTTCAGGTTTCATGATCTGAGGCATACCTTTGCCACCCGCCTGCTCAGGCACACCGGCAATCTCAAACTGGTCAGCCGCCTGCTTGGTCACAGCAACGTGGAAACGACAGCGCGCTATGCACATGTGCTCGACAATGATCTCGCCGACGCCCTCGACAGTGTCAGCATGATGGGGGTTTCCCGAAGAAAGTCCCGAAGAAAGCAGTAGACGTTATATCATTCATGAGGTTATACGGCATGAAGCAAGCCTTCCAAGCTGAATACGTGGGTTCGATTCCCATCACCCGCTCCAATCCTCCCGGCTCTGACCACCGGGCCGTGGAACAGGCTGCCGCTTTGCAGTGTTGTCCCGGCTGAGAAGACCGAAAGGATGCCCATGTCCCCCCGTGCCAAGCAACGCCTGTCTTTCTACCTTCTGCTCGGGCTGACGCTTTATGCGGCCATTGCCGGCGCCGCCTGAGGAGAACCGTCATGGCCAAGCGATATGGCGGGAAATATTCTCCCGAACCGCAAGAGGATGACCGCCCGGTCACCGATCCGCGCAACCTGCCCCGCCCCTCGCCCAAAGAGGGGCACCATCCGCTGGAATCGCGCACCTTCTGGGTGACGCTGATGGGCTCGCCCTTGCTGATCGGGGCGTTTTTCCACTCGCCCTTGACCATGGCGACCAGCCTTGCCGGATTTGGCCTTCTGGCCAGCGGCATGTGGATGACGCGCGAGGGGCTGAAAGCCGAAGCCGCCTATGACGCACGCCGCGCCGCGCGCCGCCCGGCGATCCCGCGCAAGCTGTTCGGCGGCATCCTGACCGGGCTTGGCCTTGCCGTGGGCTCGCTCGAACCGGGCAGCGCCGCTGCCGCCGGGGCCGGGATCATCGGCGTCGCCGGGGTGGTCCTGCATTGGCTGAGCTTCGGCTCGGACCCGATGACCGACAAGGGCATGGAGGGGGTCGACACCTTCCAGCAAGATCGCGCCGCCCGCATCATTGCCGAGGGCGAGGATTACCTGCGCGCGATGCGCGACGCGATCCTGCGCACTGGCGATCGCCGGCTTGAGGCGCGCGTCCATATGTTCGGGGCAACCGCGCGCGAGCTTTTCAAGCAGATCGAGGACAACCCCGCCGATATCGCCAATGCCCGCCGCTATCTCGGCGTCTATCTGATGGGCGCGCGCGATGCGACGGTGAAATTCGCCGATCTCTATACCCAGACCCGCGACCCCAAGGCGCGGCAGGATTACGAGCAATTGCTGGCGGATCTTGAGAATAACTTCTCCACCCGCACCAGCCAGCTCATCGAGGGAAGCCGCACCAATCTTGATATCGAGATGCAGGTGCTGCGCGACCGGCTGGCGCGCGAGGGCGTCCAGACCCCGGCGGAGCCGCCTGCGCTCGATTTCCGCACGCAGGATCTGCCGGGCAATCTGCTGATCCCGAGCAAGGACCGCGAGCCCGAGAAACGATAAGTCCCGATGCCGCGCTATGCTTTGAAGATCGAATATGACGGCCGCTCGTTTTCCGGCTGGCAGGCTCAGGCCGAGCACCCCTCGGTGCAGGCGCGGATCGAGGCCGCTTTGGCCCAGCTCGATCCCGGTTTCGCTGCCGGGGCGCGCATTGCCGCCGCCGGGCGCACCGATGCCGGGGTCCATGCCACGGGCCAGCTCGCCCATGCCGATCTGACGCGGATCTGGGACCCCTTCAAGCTGGCTCAGGCGCTGAACTGGCATCTGAAACCCGCGCCGATTGCGATCACGGCCGCCGCCGAGGTCCCTGAGGATTTCCACGCCCGCTTTTCCGCAATCGGGCGGCGTTATCTCTTCCGGCTGATCGCCCGGCGCGCGCCGGTCGTCCATGAGCGCGGGCTGGTCTGGCAGGTGCAAAACCCGCTGAATGTCGAGGCCATGCGTCAGGGCGCGGCGCATCTGATCGGCACGCATGATTTCACCACCTTCCGCTCGACCATGTGTCAGGCGGCGAGCCCGGTGAAGTCGATTGACTGCATCGAGATCACCGAGATCGCGCTGGCCTCGGGCACGGAATATCAGTTCCGGCTGGCGGCGCGGTCTTTCCTGCACAATCAGGTGCGCTCGATCGTCGGCACGCTGGAACGGGTCGGCGCGGGCTCATGGCAGCCCGATCAGGTGAAAACCGCGCTTGAGGCGCGCGACCGCGCGGCCTGCGGCCCGGTCTGCCCGCCTCAGGGGCTCTATCTGACAGAGGCGGTTTACCCCACCAATCCCTTCGCGGCAGGCGAGGGGCGCGCGGTCTGGTCTGACTAGAGAGCGCTTAACACCGAGCTACCCCCGATGCGGCGACGAGACCGCGCTTTTCAGCGCTTTTCGTCGCTGCGGCGACAGGGCCGACGGCCCTGCCAGCGCGGCAGAATCACTGTCATCACCGTGTTCATAATGATCCACAGATCGACGCGGACGCTGGCCCGGCGCTGATAGATCGTGTCGATGCGCAGCTTGGTCGGCAGGCAGCGGCGGTAATAGGCCTGCTGCGTCGCCTCTTTGGTCTCGCAGCTCGCCATGATCCGGTCCTCATGGGCGTGATAGATCATCGTGGCGAGGCCAGTGACGCCGGGGCGGCTTTGCAGCACCTGCGCATATTGCTGCGGGAAGCGCTCGACGAATTCACGCAAGGGCGGGCGCGGGCCGACAAAGCTCATATCGCCGCGCAGGATGTTGAAGAGCTGCGGCAGCTCATCAAGCCGGGTGCGGCGCAAAAAGCGTCCGACGCGGGTGATGCGCCAGTTCTTATGCGCGCCGGTCGCCCCCGAATCACCTTCTGCCCGCAACATGGTGCGGAATTTGATCAGCTTGAACGAGCGGCTCGGGCTGCGCATCCGGGGTGCGACATAGAAGATCGGACGACCTTCCGAGATCAGCAGGACGATGGTGACGACCAGCATGACAATCGACAGCGGAACCAGCAGAATCAGGGCAAAGGTGATATCGAAGGCGCGCTTGCGAAAGGGAACAGAGTTGAACTCGCGACCCGCAGCCCATTGCAGGTCGATGGCTTTGGTGGCCACCTTGCGGCTTTCCGCCCGATCCCAGTCGTGCTGAATAGTCACAATTCCCCTCGGCACTGCTCTTACATATCACTAAAATGGCCGTAACATAGGCCTCGGCAAATGCAAACGATCTGTCACGATTTGTCCGTCAGTCCTTGAACGACCGTGTCCTTTCGGCCAGTCTCCGCTCAATCTGCAACGGCTCCGAGGGCAAATATGCGCAAATTGCTGGTGGTACTCGACGACAGCCGCGAATGCCTTAACGCGATCCGATTTGCCGCCATGCGCGCGGCGAAGACGAACGGAGGGGTTCAGGTGCTGGCCGTCATCCCCGCAGGCGAGATCCAGCATGGCATGGGCGTGGCCGAGGTCATGCGCGCCGAGGCTTACGAACGGATCGAGGCCCATTTCGAGGTTTTCGCGAAATGGATGCGCGACCGGCCCGGGATCGACCCCGAGCTGGTCATCCGCGAGGGCGATCCCGCGACCGAGCTTCTCGCCCAGATCGGCGATGATCCCGAAATCGGCGTGGTCGTGCTCGCGGCCTCCAGCGAAAGTTCGGGGCCGGGGCCGCTGATCACCCGGCTGATCCGCGAGATCCCGACGCTGCCCTGCCCGATCACCATCGTTCCGGGCGACATTTCCAAGGAACGGCTCGAACAGATCACCTGATCGGGCGGGCGGGCTCCCGGCTCTCTGCGCACGCAAGCGATCACTAGGGCCCCGCGCCCGGCGATCAGGGGCGCGAGAGCTTGACTTGCCCCCCGGCCAATCCCCATATCAGCGCCAAAGGAGCTGCCCATGTTCATCCAGACCGAAACCACCCCGAACCCCGCCACGCTGAAATTCCTGCCGGGCGAGACTGTTCTCGGCCAGGGCACGGCGGATTTCCCCAGTGCGGATACCGCCTCGGCCAGCCCGCTCGCGCGGCGCGTCTTTGGCGTCGCTGGCGTCACCGGCGTCTTCCTCGGCTCGGACTTCATTACCGTGACCAAGAACGATTCGGTGATCTGGGATCACCTGAAACCCTCCGTCCTTGGCGCGATCATGGAGCATTTCCAGTCCGGCGCTCCGGCGCTCGACGGTGCGGGCGCCGCTGGCGGCCATACCGAGCATGACGGCCCGGACGGCGATATCGTCAACCAGATCAAGGAACTGCTCGACACCCGCGTCCGTCCGGCGGTGGCGCAAGATGGTGGCGACATCACCTTCCACGGCTTTGATCGCGGCGTCGTCTATCTGCATATGCAGGGCGCTTGCGCCGGTTGCCCCTCGTCCACGCTGACGCTGAAAATGGGGATCGAGAACCTGCTGCGCCATTACATCCCCGAGGTGACCGAGGTCCGGCCCGTTGCCTGATCTCTGCCTTGGCTTTGACTCATCGGCCGCGCATTGCGCGGCCGCTTTGCTCTGGGGCGACCGGATTCTGGTCTCGCGTCAGGACGACATGGCGCGTGGTCAGGCCGAACGCCTGATGCCGCTGCTGGAAGAGGTGCTGGCCGAGGCGGGCAAGGGCTGGTCCGATCTCGCGGTCCTCGGCGTCGGCACCGGCCCCGGCAATTTCACCGGCATCCGCATCGCGGTCGCCGCCGCGCGGGGCCTTGCGCTCGCGCTGAAGATCCCGGCCATCGGCGTAGGCTCTTGCGAGGCGCTGGCCTTTGGCCAAGCCCGGCCCTGCCGCGTGCTGATCCCCTCGCGGGCGGGCGATGTGATCTGGCAGGATTTCGGCACGGAAGGCGCGCTGACCCAGCCTGCCGCGACCGCAGCGGGCGAACTGCCTGCAGGCCCCGCCGTCCTTCAAACCCCGACCCCGATCGCCGAGGGCATTGCCCATCTGGCGCTCTTGCGCAAATCGGCTCCCGGCCCGCGCCCTGCCCCGATCTATCTGCGCCCGGCTGATGCCGCCCCGGCCAAGGATCGCGGCCCGGTGATGCTGACATGAGCACGCCTGAGGACGCCCGTCCCGCAGCCGGGCCGGAGCTGGATCGACTGGCCGCGATTCATGCCGCCAGTTTTCCCGACCACCCCCGGCCGTGGTCGGCACAGGAGATCCGCGACATCCTTGCGACTTCGGGCGCCTTTCTGATCGAGTTGCCGCAGGGCTTTCTGATCGGCCGGGTGCTGCTGGACGAGGCCGAGCTTCTGACCGTCGCCGTCGCCCCCGAGGCCCGGCGTCAGGGCATCGGCGCCGCGCTTTTGCAGGGCTTCATCGCGAAAGCCGCCCTTGCCTGCGCCACTACGGCCTTTCTCGAAGTGGCCTCGGACAACGCCCCCGCGCAGGCGCTTTACGCGCGGGGCGGCTGGCAGCCCGCCGGACGGCGGCGCAATTATTATGCTCCCGGCATCGACGCAGTGGTTCTGACGCGCAAGCTGCTTCCCGATAATCCCGGTTGACGGCTGCGGCCCCCTCCGACCAAATTCAAAGCTATATTGCGGAATCATCCGCTGGTTAGAATGAGGTAGGCCATGTCCCTGATGAAGTCCCTTCTCGCCGGCGCCGCCGCGCTTTGCATCGCGCCGGGTCTCGCGCTGGCCGATCCCGCCTTGATCTTCGACCTTGGCGGCAAATTCGACAAATCCTTCAACGAGGCTGCCTATCAGGGGGCGGAGCGTTGGAAGGCCGAGACCGGCGGCAGCTACAAAGAGCTGGAAATGCAATCCGAGGCGCAGCGCGAACAGGCGCTTCGCCGTCTGGCCGAAACCGGCGCCAATCCGATCGTGATGACCGGCTTTGCCTTTGGCGAGGTGCTAAACAAGGTCGCGCCGGATTATCCGAACACGAAATTCGCGATCATCGACACCGAGGTCGATCAACCCAACGTCCAGTCGGTGGTCTTTGCCGAGCCTGAGGGCAGCTATCTCGCCGGTGTGCTGGCGGCGCTCGCCTCGAAATCCGGGACGGTCGGCTTCATCGGGGGCATGGATATTCCGCTGATCCACAAATTCGAATGCGGCTATGCCCAAGGCGTGAAGGCGACCAATCCGAATGCCAAGGTGCTGATCAATTACACCGGCACCACCCCCAACGCCTGGAACGATCCGGTGAAGGGCGCAGAGCTCGCCAAGGCGCAGAAATCGCAGGGCGCGGATGTGATCTATGCGGCCGCGGGTGGCACCGGCATCGGCGTGCTGCAAGCGGCGGCGGATATGAACATCCTCTCGATCGGCGTCGACAGCAACCAGAACCACCTTCATCCCGGTCAGGTGCTGACCTCGATGGTCAAGCGCGTCGACAATGCCGTCTATGACGCGTTCAAGGCCGGCCCCGAGCTTCAGACCGGCACGCGCGAGATGAACCTGAAATCGGACGGCGTCGCTCTGGCGATGGATGACAACAACAAGCCCCTGATCACCGCCGAGATGACCGCCGCCGTCGATAAGGCCGCGACCGACATCAAGGATGGCACGATCAAGCCCCATGACTATCTGACCGACAACACCTGCCCGGTGCAGTAATGTCAGCCTCTCCCGGAGAGGGTCCGCAGTCGCGTCCAGCGGCTGCGGGTTATGCCATCGAGCTGCGCGCGATCTCGAAATCCTTCGGCCCGGTTCAGGCCAACAAGGACATCGACCTCGCCGTCCCGCGCGGCACGATCCACGGCATTATCGGCGAGAACGGGGCCGGGAAATCGACGCTGATGTCGATCCTCTACGGCTTTTACCGTCCCGATTCGGGCGAGATCCTGATCAATGGCCAAAGGGTCGCGATCACCGATAGTCAGAGCGCGATCCGCGCGGGCATCGGCATGGTGTTCCAGCATTTCAAGCTCGTGCAGAATTTCACCGTGCTGGAAAACATCATTCTCGGGGCCGAAGACGGCGCGCTCTTGCGACCCTCGCTGTCGCGCGCGCGCGGCGAGCTGAAACGGCTGGCGGCGGAATATGAGCTGCAGGTCGATCCCGATGCGCTGATCGAGGAGCTTTCGGTCGGCCATCAGCAACGGGTCGAGATCCTCAAGGCGCTCTACCGCCAAGCCGATATCCTGATCCTTGATGAGCCGACCGGCGTGCTGACCCCGGCCGAGGCCGATCACCTGTTTCGCATTCTGCGCGGGCTGCGCGATGAGGGCAAAACCATCATCCTCATCACCCATAAACTGCGCGAAATCATGGAGGTGACCGACAATGTCTCGGTCATGCGGCGCGGCGAGATGGTGGCCTCGGTGCGCACCGCAGAGACCTCTCCGACCGAGCTTGCCGAGCTGATGGTCGGGCGCAAAGTGCTGCTTCAGGTCCCGAAGGCGCCCGCTCAGCCCGGCGCGCCGGTCCTCGAAATCCGCGGCCTTTCGATGACCGACCGCGACGGGGTCGAACGGCTGCGCAATGTCGATCTGACCATCCGGCGCGGCGAGATCGTCGGGCTCGCGGGGGTCAGCGGCAACGGTCAGACCCAGCTTCTGGAAATCCTCGGCGGCTATAGCGAGCCGGGAGCAAAGCTCTCTGGCGAGATCCGGGTCAACGGCACGGCGCTGCCGCTGGCCGGGCCCGGAGCCAATGGCCGCGCCCGCCGGGCGGCCTCGATCGGCCATGTCCCCGAGGATCGCCAACGCGAAGGGCTGATCATGGATTTCGCCGCTTGGGAGGATACCGCTTTCGGCTATCAGGACGCGCCGGAATTCAGCCGGGGCGCGCTGATGGACCACAAGGCGATGCAAAGCGATGCGACCGGCAAGATCGCGCGCTTCGACGTGCGCCCGCCCAATCCCGAGCTGGCCGCCAAGAACTTCTCGGGCGGGAACCAGCAAAAGCTGGTCGTCGCGCGCGAGATCGAGCGCAATCCCGATCTGTTGCTGGTCGGTCAGCCCACGCGCGGCGTCGATATCGGCGCGATCGAATTCATCCACAAACGCATCGTCGAGCTGCGCGACCGCGGCAGTGCCATCCTGCTCGTTTCGGTCGAGTTGGACGAAATCCGCTCGCTCTCAGACAGGATCGCGGTGATGTTTGATGGCCGGATCATGGGCGAACGTCTGCCTGCCGAAACCAGCTCGGCCGATCTTGGCTGCCTCATGGCCGGGATCATCCCAAGCGATCCGATCGAGGTGCCCGCCTGATGGAAAAGATGCCGAAATGGGCGGATATCGTGCTCACGCCGCTGATCTCGCTGGCGCTGGCCTTCCTGATCTCGGGCCTCGTCATCCTCGCCTTGGGGGAAAACCCCTGGGAGGCGGTCAAGGTCATGGTCACCGGCGCGCTCGGATCGAGCTATGGCTGGGGCTTTACGCTCTATTACACGACGAATTTCATCTTTACCGGGCTTGCGGTTTCGGTCGCCTATCACGCCGGGCTCTTCAATATCGGCGGCGAGGGTCAGGCGACGCTTGGCGGGCTCGGCGTGGCTTTGGCCTGCCTCTACATCCCTTGGCCGCATTGGTCGCTCGCACTGATCGGAGCGGCCTGCGCTGGCGCGGCGTTTGGCGCCTTCTGGGCGCTGATCCCGGCCTGGCTTCAGGCCAAACGCGGCAGCCATATCGTGATCACGACGATCATGTTCAACTTCATCGCCGCCGCCTTGCTGAATTACATTCTGGTCAATCTGTTGCGTCCGGTCGGCAGCATGGACCCGGCGACGCCGAATTTCCCGGCCGCGACCCATCTGCCGACGATCTCGGAGATCGCGGCGAGCTTTGGCATGAAATGGGGTCAGCACACCCCCGTCAACGTCACGCTGGCTCTGGCACTTCTGGCCTGCCTCGGGGTCTGGCTGCTGATCTGGCGCTCGCGTCTGGGCTATGAGATCCGCGCTTTCGGCAAATCCGAGCCTGCCGCGCTTTACGCCGGCATTTCGCCCGTGCGCATCACCATCATCGCCATGGTGATCTCGGGCGGTCTGGCCGGGCTGATGGCAGTCAACAATGTCATGGGCGAGGCGCAGCGGCTGGTGATGAACTCGGTCGAGGGCGCGGGCTTCATCGGCATTGCCGTCGCGCTGATGGGGCGCAACCATCCGTTCGGCGTGCTGCTGGCGGCGTTGCTCTTCGGCTTTCTCTATCAGGGCGGCGGCGAGCTCGCGCTCTGGACCTCGATCCCGCGCGAGCTGATCACGGTTATTCAGGCGCTGGTCATCCTCTTTACCGGCGCGCTCGACAATCTGGTGCGGATGCCGCTCGAGCGGCTGTTCGCGCGGCGACGGAACGGGAGCTGAGCCATGGATTATGCAACGCTCCTGCAAATCGTCGACAGCGCCGTTCGGCTGATGACGCCCCTGCTCTTCGCTTGCCTCGCCGGGCTTTATTCCGAGCGCGCCGGGATTTTCGACATCGGGCTTGAGGGCAAGATGCTGATGGCGGCTTTCGTCTCGGCCTCGGTCGCCTTCGCCACCGGCAGCGCCTGGCTTGGGCTGATCGCCGGGGTCGCGGGCGCGCTTGGCATGTCGCTGATCCATGGGCTCGCCTCGATCACGCTCAGGGGAAACCAGCTGATTTCCGGGGTCGCGATCAACTTCCTCGCCTCTGGCCTGACTGTGCTGCTGGGCCAGAAGCTCTTCGGGCTCGGCGGGCGCACGCCGCAGCTGTCCGGAAATGCGCGGTTTTTGGAAATCACCCTGCCCTTCACCGAAACCATCGGCAAAATCCCGGTGCTCGGCCCGATCTATGTCGAGGTGATTTCGGGCCAGACCGTGCTCGTCTATATCGCCTTCCTCTGCGTGCCGCTGACCTGGTGGGTGCTCTACCGCACGCGCTTTGGCCTCAGGCTGCGTGCGGTCGGCGAGAACCCGGCCTCGGTCGACACCGCCGGGATCTCGGTCGCGCGCATCCGCTATGCGGCGGTGCTGATCTGCGGCGTTCTTTGCGGGCTGGCGGGCGCCTATCTCGCAACCGCGCTCGCCGCCGGTTTCGTCAAGGAAATGACCGCCGGGCGCGGCTATATCGCGCTCGCCGCGCTGATCTTTGCCAAATGGCGGCCGTGGTATGCGCTCTTCGCGACCTTCCTGTTCGGGCTGATGGAAGCGATCTCGAACCGCTTCCCAGACCTCAATCTCGGGCCAGTCACCGTGCCCTCGATGTTCATGAACGCTTTGCCCTATATCCTGACCATCATCATCCTTGCGGGCTTTGTCGGCCGCGCCATCCCGCCGCGCGCGGGCGGAGAACCCTATGTCAAAGAGCGCTGAGCTTGCCCGGTTGATCCAGAGCCGGGCCGGCGCCGAGCCCCCGAAATTCGGCCTCGTCCTCGGCTCGGGGCTGGGCCATCTCGCAGCACAGGTCGAGGGCGTCGCGATCCCCTATTCCGAGCTGCCGGGCTTTCCCCATGCGGGCGTCTCGGGCCATGTCCCGGAACTCACCATCGGCACATTGGAAGGGCGGCGGGTCGCGGTCTTTGGCGGGCGGGCACATTACTACGAATCGGGGCGCGCCGATGCCATGCGCCTGCCGCTCGAAGTGCTGGCCGCACTTGGGACCGAACAGCTTTTGCTGACCAATGCGGCGGGCTCGCTGCGCGCGGATCTGCCGCCGGGCGCGCTGATGCTGCTCTCTGACCACATCGCCTTTGCCGGGACCAATCCGCTGATCGGCGAGCCCTCCGAGGCGCGGTTCGTGCCGATGACCGCGGCCCATGACCCGGCCCTGCGCGCCGCGCTGACGGCTGCGGCCCGCGCGCTGGAGATCCCGCTGCCCGAAGGGGTCTATTGCTGGTTTTCAGGCCCGTCCTTCGAGACCCCGGCCGAGATCCGCGCGGCCAGGATCCTTGGCGCCGATGCGGTCGGCATGTCGACCGTGCCCGAGATCATTCTGGCGCGCTTTCTCGGCCTGCGTGCCGCCGCGATTTCGGTCATCACCAATATGGGCGCGGGGCTGAGCGATGAATCGATCAGCCACGAGCACACCAAGGCCATGGCTCCCCTTGGCGCGGCCAAGCTCGAGCGCATCTTGCGTCGTTTCCTGAAGGACGGCGTGGCCTAAGCCAGCCGGGCCAAAGCCGCCTCGACCCGGCTTGCGGCGGCGTCGAGATCGCGCAGGTCGTCAAGCATGACCTGCCCGCCGCGCCCATCGTCATGGCGCGCGCGGTGACTGTCATAGCGCGGATCGTAATGATCGCGCATCAGCCCTTCAGACAGCTTCTGCCACTCGCCTGCAAGCGCGAGCGCCTGCCATGCGGCAATCCGCTCGCCCGATTGGACCGCGCGCAGCCGCTCGAGGATCGCCGCGATCTGCTGGGGATCGGCGGTCATATCGGCATAGGCGCGCGCGGTATAGCGGGCACGCTCCGCGACCGGCACGACCAGCCGCAGACGCGGCGCGGCGATCAGCGCCTTCCAGATCGCGCGCGGCACCGTGAGATCGCCAACCTTCGAGCTTTCCGCCTCGAACAGCACCGGTCGCGTCGGGTCAAGCGCCTCCATCGCCAAGGCCAGCCGCCCCTCGAACATCTTTTGCGAGGGCTGCCCTTCGGCCCGCCCGCCAAAGAGACTGCCGCGATGATGGGCGAGCCCTTCGAGGTCGATAACCTGATGGCCGCGCGCGGCAAGGATGTGCAAGATCTCAGTCTTGGCGCTACCGGTATTGCCGTCAAGCACGATCACCGGCGACGGGAGCGGCCCGTTCTGGACGCGGTCGACCACCAGCCCGCGCCAGCTTTTATAGCCGCCCTCGATCTTGGCGACGCGCCAGCCGATCTGGCTGAGGATCGTCGCAAAAGAGCCCGAGCGTTGCCCGCCGCGCCAGCAATAGACCAGAGGCCGCCAGCTTCCCGGCTTGTCGGCAAGGCTTTCGGTGATATGGCGCGCCGCATTGGCCGCGACCAGAGCGCCGCCGAGCTTGCGGGCATCGAAGGGGGAAATCTGCTTGTAGATCGTGCCGACCTGCGCGCGCTCCTGATCGTTCAGGACGGGCAGGTTGATCGCGCCGGGCAAATGGTCCTCGGCATATTCCGACGGCGCACGCACGTCGATAATCGTGTCGAACCCCGCCAAAGCGGGGTCCAGCACCTGTTGCAATTTCAGGGTCATCCCCGAAATCAGTAGACGTAGACCGGCGTTCCGATCGGAACCTGCTCGAACAGATCCATCACCGCCTCGTTGCGCATCCGGATGCAGCCGTTCGAGACCGAACGCCCGATCGAATTCGGTTCGGTCGTGCCGTGAATGCGGATCGCGGTGTCATTGCCCTTGGCGTCATACAGATAAAGCGCGCGCGCCCCGAGCGGGTTGCCCGGGCCGCCCGGCATACCATCTGCGTATTTCGCATAATGGCTCGGGCTGCGCTTGATCATGTCGGGCGTGGGCGTCCAGCTCGGCCATTCGGTCTTGCGGCCAACGGTGGCCTTGCCACGCCACACCAGCTCGGCCTTGCCGACGGCGACGCCATAGCGGATCGCGCGGCCCGGCGCGACGACGTGATAAAGGAAGTAATCCTTCGAGACGACGACAATGCTGCCGACCTCGAAATCGGGGCGAATCGCCACTTCGGTCGGCGCATAGGGATCGACCTTGGGCGCGGCCTTGGCGGCGGGCGCTTTCGGCGGGGTCGGAAGCTTCTGCTGAGCCAGAAGCATCGACGGCATGGCGATCAGCCCGGCCGAAAGCATCAGAATCTGACGACGGTTCATGTCCTGTCCTGCAATCTCTTGTGTTCTTGCCCTCGCCTAACGCCAAGTTTTGTTTGTTTCAACTCAAAGCGTCGTTATGGCCGCAGCTTGGCTTGAAACGTGGCGGCGCGAGCACTAATTCTGGCCTGATCGGAGTGAAATATGACCACGATGACCGCCTCCTGCCCGAAATGCGCGCCAAGCTGCCCCAATCGCGGCCGCCGCGCGCTTGCCCGTCCGGCCCATCTGTGCCGTGCGCGCGGGGATCGTCGGTGCCGCTGTCATATCGGCGCGCGCACAAGGCTTGCGCGGCTGACCCTGTCACTCCGCCCGCTTCTGGTCGCCGACGTGCCCCATCCCGGTCGCTCGCGCCTGCAAAGCCTGTTTGAACGACAGGCGCCGCAGCAAGCGCCGCTTCGACCGCAAGCGCCTCCCTTCACCTCTTCTGCCGCTCTCTCCTCGAGTTTCAGAACAGGTAACGGATATGAAAGACATTTCTGACAATATCGCCGGGCAAGAGGTCGAACTGACCGTCACCGGCATGACCTGCGCCTCTTGCGTCAACCGCGTTGAAAAGACGTTGAAGGCGGTGCCGGGCATTCGCGATCCCCGCGTCAATCTGGCGACCGGGCGCGCACATCTGCATCTGGACGATGCCGCCGCTCTGCCCAAGGCGACCGAGGCTTTGGCCAAGCTCGGCTATCCCGCAGCGCCGCGCGAAACCCGGCTCGATGTCGCCGGGATGAGCTGTGCCTCTTGCGTCGGTCGGGTCGAGAAGGCTTTGGCGGCGGTGCCGGGCGTCAGCTCGGCCGTGGTGAACCTCGCGACCCAGACCGCGACGATCAGCCATGATGCCGGGGTTCTGCCCGAGGCCTTGGCGCAAGCCGTCACCGCCAAGGGCTATAAAAGCAACGTCAAATCTGAAGATCCCGCGCATCACCATGCGCAGGGCCATGACCATGGCGGCACCGCGCTGCAGATCCGGCGCAATTTCCTGATCGCTCTGGCGCTGACTCTGCCGGTCTTCCTGCTCGAAATGGGCGGCCATGCGGTTCCGGCCTTCCATCACTGGATTTATGGCGCGGTGGGCATGCGCACGGTCTGGATCGTCGAGTTCCTGCTGACCGCCGCCGTGCTGATCTGGCCGGGGCGCGTCTTTTTCTCGGTCGGCATTCCCGCGCTGTTGCGCCGCGCGCCCGAGATGAACAGCCTCGTCGCTCTGGGCGCGGGCGCGGCTTTCCTATACTCGGCGGTCGCAACCTTTGCGCCGGGGCTTCTGCCTGCGGATGCCCAGCATGTCTATTACGAATCCGCCGCCGTCATCGTGACCCTGATCCTTCTGGGCCGCTGGCTTGAGGCGCGCGCCAAGGGACAAGCCGGGGCCGCGATCCGCAAGCTGGTCGAGCTCGCCCCCGCCACCGCTACGCGCGAAACCAATGGCCAGCCGGAAACCGTCGCGGTCGCCGATCTCAAGCCCGGCGATCTCGTCCGGCTTGCACCCGGAGAGCGTGTCGCCGTTGATGGTCTGGTCACCGAAGGGCGTGGTCTCATCGACGAATCCATGCTGACCGGAGAACCGGTGCCGGTCGAGAAGACCCCCGGCGATCCCGTCACCGGCGGCACGGTCAACGGCACCTCGGCGCTGACCTTCCGCGTCACGGCGACCGGCGGCGATACCGCGCTCGCCCGGATCATCCGCATGGTCGAGGATGCGCAGGCCGCGAAACTGCCGGTTCAGGCGCTGGTCGACAAGATCACTGCGGTCTTCGTGCCGGTGGTCATGGTGCTTGCGCTGCTGGCCTTCGCGCTTTGGTTGATCTTCGCGCCCGCGCCTGCCCTGAGCAGCGCCTTCGTCGCGGCGATCTCGGTTCTGATCATTGCCTGCCCCTGTGCGATGGGCCTTGCCGTGCCGGTCTCGATCATGGTCGGCACCGGACGCGGCGCGGAACTCGGCGTCCTCTTCCGGCGCGGCGATGCGCTGCAACGGCTAGCCGATGCCAAGATCGTCGGCTTCGACAAGACCGGCACGCTGACCCAAGGCCGCCCCGCTCTGGTCGATCTGGTGACCGAGGGCTTTGACCGCGCCGAGGCCCTGCGCCTTGCCGCCTCGGCGGAAAGCCGGTCTGAGCATCCTCTGGCAACCGCGATCGTGACCGCTGCGACCGCCGAGGGCCTCGTCTTCCCCGCGCCACAGAAGGTCGAGACCTCGACCGGACGCGGTCTCAGCGCCGAGGTCGAAGGCCGCGCCCTGCGCATCGGCAACAAATCCGCGCTGGAAGAAGCTGGCATCACCCCGGTCCCTGCCCTGATCGCGAAAGCCGAGGCTTTGGCTGCGCAGGCTGCCACCCCGGTGCATCTCGCCGTCGATGGCCGCCATGTCGCCGTCATGGGCCTCGCCGATCCGATCCGCCCCGAGGCGGTCGAGACCATTCGCAACCTCCATAAGCTCGGGCTGAAAACCGCGATGATCTCGGGCGATACGCAGGCGACGGCGGATGCGGTCGGGCGCGAGCTTGGCATTGACCGCGTCATGGGTGGCGTGCTGCCCGACGGCAAGCTTGCCGCGATCAAAGAGCTCGGGCGCGGCACGGTCTTTGTCGGCGACGGCATCAATGACGCCCCTGCGCTTGCGGGTGCGGAGACCGGCATCGCCATTGGCACCGGGACCGATGTCGCCATCGAATCGGCCGAGGTCGTGCTGGTCGGCGGCGATCCTTCGGGCGTGGTGCGCGCCGTCGATCTGAGCCGCGCGGTCATGCGCAACATCCGCCAAAACCTCTTCTGGGCGTTCGGCTATAACGTCGCGCTGATCCCGGTGGCGATGGGCGTGCTCGTGCCCTTCGGCGGGCCGCAGCTCTCGCCGATGCTCGGGGCGGGCGCGATGGCTCTGTCCTCGGTCTTCGTCGTGACGAACGCCCTGCGGCTGAGACGCGCCGGATGAGGTTTGTCCGCGCCCTTCTTGGCTTTGCGCTGGCAGCGGTGCTGGCGGCGCAGGCCTTGGCCGAGACGCCCCGGATCCTGGCCTTCGGTGACAGCATCACCGAGGGCTATGGCTTGGGCCCTGACGATGGGCTGGTGCCCGAGCTTAACCGCTGGCTTAAGCGCCACGGGTACAAGGCCGATCTGGTCAATGCGGGGCTTTCCGGCGACACGACCTATGGCGGGCGCGTCCGCATCGGCTGGTCGCTGCGCGAAGGCGCTGACGCCGTCATCGTCGAACTTGGCGGCAATGATCTGATCATGGGCTGGAAGATCCGCGACATCGAAAAGAACCTCGATGCGATCATCACCCAAGCCAAGGCCAAGGGGCGTCCTGTGCTCCTGGTGGGGATTACGCCGCCCGAGGGCTTCACGAAAACCTCGGGCGCCGCGGTGCGCGAGATGTGGGACCGGCTGGCGGCCCGCCACGAGGTCTTGCTGCTGCCCGATCTTTACGCGCCGCTTTGGGCCGTGCCTTTGGACGAGGCGCGGCGCTCGCTGTTGCAAAAGGACGGCGTGCATCTGTCGAAACAGGGCGTTCGCCTGGTCGTCACGCAGGAACTTGGCCCCGCCGTCGCCCGGCTGATTGACGCGACCCGGGCCAACTGACCCCGGTCGCGTCGCAATTGTCATGCGCGATCAGTGGCCGCTATGCTCGGTGCCGGACTGTTCGGTTCCAGAATGATCCATCGCGGAATGGTCCATCCCTGCCGCGCCGCTCGCTTCGGGCGCGCGCCGGTTGTCGACGGGCAGAGTGATCGCCACCGTGCCGCAATCGCCGAAATCGAGCGTCAGCGGGATCTGGTCCCCCTCGACGAATTTCTGGTGAAAGCCGGTGAACATGACATGGTTGCCGCCGCGCGTCAGACCATCCTCGCCGCCCGGCGCCAGCGTGATTTGCTCAACCTTTTCCATCTTCATCACGCCGTCGTCTTCGCGGTTGGTATGAAGTTCGGTCCGCGCCGCCGCCGTCGAGGTCACGCCGTTCAGGTGGCATTCCCGGTCAGAGCGGTTCTGCAGATGGGCATAGCCCGAGCCGCTGCCTTTGCCAGTCGTGCGGGCATAGCCGTCGCTGACCGAAATGTCACTATTCGCGCCGAATCCCGGCAGGGCCTTGGCCGCCGCTGCGGGGGCCTCGGTCGATTGGGCGAAAGCTGCGAGGGGCAGCAGGGCCGCGACGCTCGCGGCGGTGATCAGGGTTTTCATGGGTATCTCCCGATGTCTGAGGTTGCGTTCAGAGAAGGAGGCCCTCCGGCGGATCCCGCGCAGAAAACGCCGGAGCCGAACGTCCCGTTCCCAGCCAGACACGGCGATCCGGCAGCGCAAGACGGTGCAGATCCGCGCGCCTGAGAGCAGGCGCGTCTAGCGTAAGCCCAGACATCAACGAGGTCGCCATATCCGGACAAAGCGTCACGCGCTTGACCGGCTTGCCCTCGGCATCGACCGTAACGACGCGGGCGACTTCGCCCTGACACAGCACGATCTCGCCCGCGATCTGCGCCTGACCGCGCGCGGCGGCCAAGGTCTGGCCGGTCAGGACCAGCATCAGAATCAGGAAAAAGCGCAAGCCTTGCATCATCGCATCAGTCTATGCCCCCTGCCCCGCGCGCGCACCAGCCCTGATGTCGCACCCGAGGGTGGGCCGCGTTCACAACCCCTTGGCACAAAAGCAAAAACCCCGCCACAAAGACGGGGTTTCGCAGATCTACGCCGGATGGCAGTCCGGAGCAGGAATTCAGGCTTTGGCGATCTCGCGCTTGATTTTCAGCGCACGATCCGAAAGCTCGTTGTCGCTGGCTTTCGCGAGGAAAGCGTCAAGGCCGCCACGGTGATCGACCGAGCGCAGCGCCGCAGCCGAGATGCGCAGCGAGTAGGTGCGGCCGAGTTTGTCCGAAATCAGCGAGACATCGTTGAGGTTCGGCAGGAAGCGGCGGCGGGTTTTGTTGTTGGCGTGGCTAACGTTGTTCCCGCTCATCGGGCCCTTGCCGGTCAGTTCGCAAACGCGCGACATGTTCGTGTTCCTTCGTTTCGATTCTGGACGGGCGGGAGCCCGCAATATGAAAAGGCGCCGCGAGGCAGCGCCCGGAAATCTGTCCGGCTGAAATAGAGTGTCGCACCCGGGGCGTCAAGCAGATTCGCCGCATTTGCTGGCAGCGGCACGGGCCTCGAGCGCAAGCAAATGCTGTTTGCGCCAGATTCCTCCGCCATATCCCGTCAATGCACCACCCCGTGCAACAAGGCGATGACAGGGAATCAGAATCGCGATCCGGTTCGCCGCATTTGCCGCAGCCACGGCCCGAACCGCCTCGGGATGGCCGATCCCGGCCGCGAAATCGCCATAGCTGCGGCGCGCGCCCGCCGGGATCGCCTGAAGCCCGCGCCAGACCTCGTGCTGAAAGGGCGTGCCCTGCGCGGAGAGAGGCACGGGCGGGGCCTTCGGGGCGAAAACCGGCTCGGCATTGAAATAGCGCGCGAGCCACAGCGCCAGCTCGTCGATCAGCCGATTGCGCCCGATCCGAAGCGGAGCCTGCCGCGCCAGCCGGGCGAGCGAGGCGGGCAGCGCCTTGCGGTCGGCGAATTCGAGAAGATGCAGGCAGGCCGCATCCGCGACCGCGATCATCATGCCAAGCGGGGTCGCAAGCTCGGCGGCACAGAGCGGCTCGGCCCCGGCATGAGGCGAAAGCCCGGCGAGGTAGCTGGCCAGATCAAGCGGAGCAGCCGCCAGATGCGGATCGTCGCAATTGTCGCGGGTGGAGGGCATGGATCAGCCTTGCCCGAGCTGCTCCAGCATCTGCGAGGCCGCATGGCCAGGGCTGATCTCGCCCCGCGCGACGGCATCGCCAAGCCGGTGAAGCTCTTGCCGGGTCGTGGGTTCTTCGAGCCGGGCAAGGAGGCCCGCGCGCAGCTCAGCCAGAAACCAATGGCGGGCCTGTTCGGCGCGGCGGCGGTCGAAATGACCATGCTCGCGACGCCAATTGGCGAGATAGCCCATGTTTTCCCAAGCCTTTTCAAGCCCGTCTCCGGTATAGGCCGAGACCGGAACCGCTTTGGGAAATTCCGGCGGATCATAGGCGCGCTTGCGCATAAGCCGCAGGGCACCGGCATAATCGGCAACCGTGCGGCGCGCGGTCAGCAGCAGATCACCATCGGCCTTGTTGACCAAAATGAGATCGGCGATCTCCATGATGCCGCGCTTGACGCCTTGCAGCTCATCTCCACCCGCAGGCGCGAGCAGCAGGATGAAAAGATCCGACATTTCCGCGACCAGCGTCTCGGATTGGCCAACGCCGACGGTCTCGATCAGGATGATGTCAAAGCCCGCAGCCTCGCACAGACGCACCGCCTCGCGGGTGCGGCGCGCGACGCCGCCGAGCTCGGCCTGCGAGGGCGAGGGGCGGATGAAGGCATTGGGATCGCGCGACAGCAGCTCCATCCGGGTCTTGTCGCCGAGAATCGAGCCGCCCGAGCGCGTTGAAGAGGGATCGACCGCCAGAACCGCGACCTTGAGCCCCTGCCCGGTCAAGAGTTTGCCGAACGCCTCAATGAAGGTCGATTTGCCAACGCCCGGCGTGCCCGAAAGGCCAATGCGCAGCGCCTTGCGGTCGGGCAACTCGGACAGAAGCGCCACCGCGCGGGCGCGATGATCGCTGCGGCTGCTCTCGACCAAAGTGATGGCGCGTGACAAGGCGCGGCGGTTTCCGGCGACAATGCCTGAGGTCAGCTCGTCCATTCATCCCCTCTCGCAGTCCCGCGGGGGCTGACTGCCCCCGCACCCCCGTGGATATTTAAGCATGAAAGACAAGTAAACGCCGCGAAGGTCTGAGATGGCACGCGGGCGTGATTTGCGCGGGCTCTCCGCGCGGCCTAGGACAACGGACAGCAGATGGGGGCGCAGAGGGGGCTTGGAGATGATCGGCAGGCGGGGATTTCTGGCGCTTGGCGCAGGGCTGATTGCCGCGCCCGCTTTTGCCGGGGCGCCGCTGTCGCGCGGGGTGCGGCTGCTCATGGTGGTCTCGCGCGGTTGTCCCTTTTGCGCGGCCTGGCGGCGCGAGGTCGGGCCGGGCTATGCGAGCTCGACCTTAGGGCGGATTGCCCCGGTAGCGGAGGTCGATCTGGACGGGCCTTGGCCCGATGGGCTGGTGATCGGGGCGCGCCCGGACCGCACGCCGACCTTCATCCTGCTGCGCGACGGCCAGGAGATCGACCGTTTGATCGGCTATGACGGGCCTGACAGTTTCCGGCTGGCTTTGCGCGGGCTTTTGCGCTCGGCCGGTCTGTTGCGGGGCTGAGGCCACGCCCTTTCGGGAAAAGGCCCCGGCCTCGGCGAGACAGCTTTCCCCCGTGTCCGGCTTGCGCTATGGCAGGTCGCAGTCCGGCAGGGGCCGGGCGATGTCTGGACAGGGCTCGAAAAGGAGGCATTTTATGCACGATATCCGCGCCATTCGCGAGAACCCCACAGCTTTTGATACGGCACTGACGCGCCGTGGGCTGGAGCCTTTGTCCTCATCGATCCTGTCGCTTGACGCCGATCGTCGCGGCCGGATTGCCCATGCCGAAGCGGCGCAGGCCGAGCAGAACAAGGCAAGCAAGGAAGCCGGTGCCGCCAAGGGACGTGGCGATGAGGCCGAGTTCGAACGTCTGCGCGCCTTGGTCAGCGCCAAGAAAGACGAAACCGCGTCGCTGCAGGCCGAGGCCGCCGCGCTGGACGAACAGCTGCGCGAGCTGTTGATGGGCCTGCCCAATGCGCCCTTGGAGACAGTTCCGGTCGGCAAGGACGAGAATGACAATGTCGAGATCCGGCGTTGGGGCGAGCCGCGCGGCTTGGACTTCACTCCGGTCGAGCATTTCGAGATCGCGGGCGTCAAGGCGGGCATGGATTTCGAGACCGCCGCCAAGCTGTCGGGGGCACGCTTTGTCGTCCTTAAGGGCGGGGTTGCCCGTATTCACCGTGCGCTCGCGCAGTTCATGATCGATCTGCATATCACCGATCACGCGCTGGAAGAGACCTGGACCCCGGTCCTGGTTCTGTCGGACATGATGCTCGGCACCGGGCAATTGCCGAAATTCGGCGAGGACAGCTACCAGACCCGCGAGGGTTGGTGGCTGATCCCGACTTCGGAAGTGACGCTGACGAATACGGTTCATGGCGATCTCGTCGAACATGCCAGCCTGCCGCGCCGCATGGTCGCCCATAGCCAGTGCTTCCGCTCGGAAGCGGGCAGCGCCGGGCGTGACACGGCGGGGATGCTGCGTCAGCACCAGTTCGAGAAGGTCGAGATGGTCTCGATCACCGATGCCGAAACCGGGGTGGCCGAGCATGGCCGCATGACCGATTGCGCGCAGGCGGTGCTCGAGCGTCTGGGCCTGCCCTATCGAACCATCGTGCTCTGCACCGGCGATATGGGCTTTGGCGCGCGCATCACCCATGACCTCGAGGTCTGGCTGCCCGGTCAGGACAAATACCGCGAGATCAGCTCGGTGAGCTATTGCGGCGATTTCCAGGCGCGGCGGATGAATGCGCGCTATCGCCCGGAAGGCGGCGGCAAGCCGGAGTTTGTTCACACGCTGAACGGCTCGGGGCTTGCGGTTGGCCGTGCGCTGATCGCGGTTTTGGAAAACGGCCAGCAAGCCGATGGCTCGGTCGAGTTGCCCGCGGCGCTTCATCCCTATCTCGGCGGCAAGACCCGTCTGGGCGCGGACGGCAAGCTCGCCTGACAAGATCGCCTGACAAGATTTCGGGCGGCAGGCATTTTCGCATCTGCCGCCCGCCATCTGGAAACTTCATCTCGGGCCCGGCGTTGGCCCGGTATGCGTCATCTCGTTCTTATCCTGTTGTTGCTCGGTCTCTGCCTCTTTATCGGCAGCGGGTTGGTCTATGCCATTTCAGAGACGCCCCTTGCTCAGAGCATGGCGGATCAATCGACGATCGCCACACCACCTGATGCGATGATCCTGCGCGAAACCATGTTGAGCGAGGATGCGGAGGCGGGCGTGCCCTTGGCCCTGTCAGAGCTGTTTCTGAAGCCGCGTGGTCCGATCTTCTGGAGCTTTGCCCTTGTTGCTTGGGCGGCGGCGCTGGCCTATTTCCTGCATTTCGGGGGCTGGATCTCGCGCCCGGCGCCGCAGGCCTCGGATGCCGCAGCGCGTCGCGATTGGCCCGACGAGGATTGGATCAGGACCGATCCCCCCGAGCGCACCGCTTTGGGCGATCATATAGGGTTTGCGCAGATAGATGACGAGGCGTCGATGGCTGCGCGACGGGTCTCTGCCCCCCATTCCTCTGAGCAAGATGTCCGCCCGCTGGAAAGCTGGTCGCTTCTGATCGGGCTGGCGGCGGCGGCGGTTTGGCCTTGGGTCTTTCCCGGCCATGCCGTAGTCGGCTTTCTTCTGGCGGCGTTGATGCTGGCGACCCTGCTTGGCGCGGCTTTGGCGCGGCCGTCCGGGCCGGTTCCCGCGCGCACCAGCACCACGCTTGGCATTCTGGCGGGCTGGGCGATGGTGATGACCTGCGCCGCTTTCGCAACCCTGCTTGAGCGCGATCTCGGCACGTCGGGCACGCTCTCGGCTTTGGTTGCGCTGCTGATCTGCGCGGTCGCCTCCGCCAATATCCAGCTGCACCTCGGCTCGCCTTTTGGCTTCAGCGCAACCGTGATTTGGGGGCTGTTCGGAATTGCCTTGGCAACGATGGAGACCGATGCGACGATCGCCACCGCAGCCGCGCTGGCGATCACCTTTGTCGGTGTGGCGCTGGTCCGGGTCTCGACCTGAGATCCCAGAGCCAAGCCCCCCGATCTAAAGCCCGGATCAGGTGCCTTTCGGCTTTTGCCGGATCTTGTGCTTGGACAAAGCGCCCGATTGGTTGATCTTGTTGGCCTTGTCCTTGAACGGGTTTTTCACGCCCTGATCGCGGAAGGTGAAGCGGATCGGCGTGCCCGGCAGGTCAAAGTCCTGACGCAGCCCATTCACGAGATACCGCGCATAGGCATCGGGCAGCTTGTCGGTATGGGTCGCCATCACGACAAAGGCCGGGGGCCGGGTCTTGACCTGCGTCATATAGCGCAGGCGGATGCGGCGCCCGCCCGGAGCCGGCGGCGGATGGGCTTCGGTCATGGCGTTCAGCCATTGGTTCAGCCGTGCCGTCGAAACCCGGCGGTTCCAGACCTCATGGGCCTTGATGATGGCATTGTGCAGCCGGTCGAGCCCCTTGCCGGTCTTGGCCGAAACCGTCACCAGCGGCGCCCCTTTGAGCTGGGGCAGCAGGCGCTCAAAGGCCTCGCGCAGCTCTTTGAGCTTCTCGGCCTTCTCTTCTTCGAGATCCCATTTGTTCGCGGCGATCACGACGGCGCGGCCCTCGGTCTCGGCGAAATCGGCAATGCGCAGATCCTGCTGCTCGAACGGAATATCCACGTCGAGAAGCACGACCACGACCTCGGCAAAGCGCACGGCGCGCAGCCCGTCAGCGACCGAGAGCTTTTCGAGCTTATCGGTCACACGCGCCCGTTTGCGCATCCCGGCGGTGTCGAAGATCCGCATCGGCGTGCCCATGAACGTCGCCGACACCGAGATCGAATCGCGGGTGATCCCGGCCTCGGGGCCGGTGAGCAGACGATCCTCGCCGATGATCTTGTTGATCAGCGTCGATTTTCCGGCATTCGGGCGACCGATCACCGCAAGCTGCAGCGGCTTTTCGAGCGAGGGCTTCCAGCTTTCGTCATCCTCGTCATCGCCAGCATCTTCGGCGATCTCGACATCGGTTTCCGGCACTTGCTGGACGTTCTCGGCCTCGAACTGATCGGCCAGCGGCAGCAGAACGCGGTAGAGATCGTCCATGCCCTCGCCATGTTCGGCCGAGATCCGCAAAGGCTCGCCCAGACCAAGCGCATAGGCTTCAAGCGCACCCGCCTCACCGGCGCGACCCTCGGCCTTGTTGGCGGCGAGGATGACGTTCTTGGCGCGGCGGCGCAGAAGCTCGGCGAAATATTCATCCGCTGCGGTCACACCAACGCGCGCGTCGATGACGAACAGGCAGACATCGGCCTCTTCGACGGCACGTTCGGTCAGGCGGCGCATCCGGCCTTGAAGACTGTCGTCCTCGACCATCTCGAGACCCGCGCTATCGACGACGATGAAGCGCAGATCGCCCAGACGGCCCTGCCCTTCGCGCAGGTCGCGGGTCACGCCGGGCTGGTCATCGACCAGCGCCAGACGCTTGCCCACGAGGCGGTTGAACAGGGTGGACTTGCCGACATTCGGCCGCCCGACAATGGCGAGGGTAAAGCTCATCTATATGCAATCAGTTGGCCGGACTCAGTCACGACATAGAGGGTTTGGCCCGCCACCACGGGATCGGCCGAAGCGCCGGCGGGCAGGTTGACCTCGCCCAGAAGCGCGCCGTTGGCGGGACTGAAGATGCGCAGCTTGCCATCCGAAGACGCGACATAAAGCTTGCTGCCTGCAAGGACCGGCCCGAAATGGGCGTAGACCTTGGCTTGTTTCTTGACTTTGGCGGTCGTGAACTGCGGCAGGTCGACCGACCAGACGGTCGCGCCATTGGCCGCATCGATGCGCACAAGCTGGGATTCATCCGAGATCGCGAAAATCGAGTTCCCGGCCACGAGCGGCGGGTTCATCGCGCCATTGCGCGAGTTCCAGACCTCGACGCCGGTCGCGAGATCGAAGGCGGCAATGCGCCCCGAAGAGGTCCCGGCATAGACGCGGTTGCCGACGATCACCGGATCGCCGGTCATGTCGCGCAAAAGCCCGATCGAGCGGCCCTTGCGGCTGCCCGCGACCTGCGCCGTCCACAGCTGCTGGCCGGTTGCAGTATCGACCGCGATGAGCTGGCCCGAGGCGAAGGGGAAGACCACCGTCTTGCCCGAGACCGCGGGCGACGAGGCGCCCATGACGCCCGCGACGGCGAGGTTGCCGCCGACTTGCCACAAGGCCCGGCCGTCCGAGGCGCGGATCGCCCAGCCGGTCGCGTTGCGCGCCGCGATATAGACCACACCATCGGCGACCGTCGGCGCGCCGCTGGTCAGCGCCTCGACCTTTTGGCGCCAGATCACGCCACCGCTACGGGCGTCGAGCGCGACGACCTCGCCATAGCCGGTGGTGACAAAGACGCGCCCGCCCTCATAGGCGATGCCGCCGCCCGAGATGCTGTCACCGATCTCGCCGGGATCAGCGATATTCTGGCTCCAGGCGGGTTGGCCCGAGGTCATGGTCGCGGTCACGCGCGCGCGGCTGTCCAGCGTATAGACGAGCCCGCCACCGACGATCGGATCGGCAGTGATGCGGTGACGGCGGTCCGAGGCCTGCCCGATATTGGCGGCAAAGGCGAGATTGGTGCCCTGACCGATGGCGACATTGCCAATGAAATGGGCCGGATTGCCGCCGACATTGGTCCAGTCAGCATTGCCGCGCACCGCCGGCAGCGACAGCGCCGCCGTGGTCGGGCCCTGGCTGCCTTCGATCGGAGGGCCGTCGGGCGAAAAGACCGCACGCGGATCAAGCCGCTGGCCGGGCAGGATGAGCTCGCGCTGGTTGCATCCTGCAAGGGCGACGGTCCCTGCCAACAAGGCGATCAGGGGGAACCTCGTCATCACTGTCTCCTCTCTCGGCGTCTTGTCCGCTTGGTCACGGTTCTCAGTTGGTGGTCGTCGCTGCGGGCTCGGCCGAAGCGGGATTGGGTGCGGCAGGCGCGGCAGCCGCATCGGGCAGGCCAGCGGCGGCAGCTTCCGGCTCGGCCGGGGCATCCAGCGTCACCATGATCTCTGACAGTCGGCGGCGCAGATCTTCCGAGAGGCCGTCCTTCTTCTGGATCTGGCGGATCAGCGTGATGGCATCGTCATGGCGATTCGCAGCGACCAGCGCCACGGCTTTCTGCTCGAGCGCCAGCAGCTCGAACGGCGCGCCGGGCTTGGACAGATCGGTCAGCAGCGCATCGCGTTCGGCCGCGCCCATCGCCGGGCCGCCGACGATCACCGCCTTCAGAAGCGCGAGATCGCGCAGCACCGGGTCCTTCGGACCGGCGGCTTCCGCGGCGGCCTTGAGCTCGGCCACGGCCTTGGCCGCATCTCCCGCATCGGCCGAGGCACCGCCCGCGAGCAGCCCCGAGATCGCGCGGCGCCCCTTGCTTCCGGCCGGATCGACCGCGTCAAGCGCGCTGGCCGGATCGGCTGCCGTTTGCGCGGCAACCACGGCATCGCCCCAGTCTTGCGCGGTCTGACGGTCCTGCGATTTGCGGTATTCATACCAGCCCGAGGCCACGACCAGCGCGATGATCAGCAGGACGACAATCCAGCCAAAGCGGCGCAGGCCCTGAAACAGCCGGTCTCGGCGCAGCTCGGACGTGACTTCGTCGATGAAACTGTCGTTCTGGTTGGCCATGGTCGTCCCTGAATGCTTTAGCCGCTCTTCTATACGCCATTGACCTCATTTGCCAATGCCGCACGCATCGGCACACGGCTTTCGGAACGCAAGAAAGCGCCGGTTGACGGCTTCGTGTGCGGCGCAGGGGCCTTGGCTACCATCCCTCCGGCTCGGAGAGGTCGACCACCGTGATCTCGGGCAGCCAGCCCAGACGCATTGGCACCACCGCGCAACCGATCCCGCCCGAGACGATCAGCGTGCGCCCGTCCTCATCATAGCGGCCCCAGAGATAGGGCTCATCGCGGCTCGCCAGCATCAAGGAGGGCGCGCCGAAGAACCAAACCTGCCCGCCATTGGTATGGCCCGAAATCTGGACCGGCACGGGATGCTCTGCCCCGTCGAGGTCCAAAAACACATCCGGATCATGGGCCAGCAGCACCACCGGCGCCGGACCAGAGACCTGCGTCATGATCTGATCAAACCCGGCCTTTTCCTCGTCCGAGGCGCCGCCCAGGACGGCGGGATTGCGTTCGGCTGCGGCATCGGGGGCGAGACCCGCGAGCCAGAAGCCGCTGGCATCATCGCCAATGCGCATCGCCTCATCGTCCAGCACGGTGATCCCTGCCTCTTCCAGCAGATGGCGCGTGGCTGCGGCCAGCCGGATGCAATGCGGGCCGCGTTCACTTTCGCTCCGATCGCGTCCCCCCGTATCGCCTGCGCCCGTATCGCCTGCGCCCATCACCGCGACCTGCCCCAGCCTGCCGCGGAAGCTGGCCAGCTGAGCGATAATCTGGGGCCGGTCGGTATCGCCCCAGGTGAAAGGATGGCTGGCGACCAG
Source organism: Paracoccus aminophilus JCM 7686 (assembly GCF_000444995.1). Lineage (NCBI taxonomy): Bacteria > Pseudomonadati > Pseudomonadota > Alphaproteobacteria > Rhodobacterales > Paracoccaceae > Paracoccus > Paracoccus aminophilus. Next base: position 2,777,199 of record NC_022041.1, read on the forward strand.
ATCGCCCAAGACCACCGCGACATCGGGCCGGAGCGCATTGGCGCGGGCGATGATTCGGCCCAGACGTCGCGCCGAGACATGGGGCGCCCCCGCCTGAAGATCGGACAGGATAACGATCCGGCAAGGCGCGCGCCCGACCCATTCCTTGGGCTGAAGCCGCCAGCGCACCACGCGCAGCCGCATCGCGGGCTCCCACCAGAACATATAGCTCGCGAGCCCGGCGCCAAAGGCAAGCGCAAGCCCCGCCCAGATCCCAAGGCGTCGCCTCTTGCGCGGGCGCGCGCCCGTGGGCCGCCGCTTGTCCCCCGCCACATGCTCGGCCATGCGGCCCGTCATGCGCTCGGCCACATGCTCTGCTCCGGCATCGTCATCGCGGCGCGCTTTGGCGCGCCCATTGGCGGGAAAGATCTGATGACGGGTCATGGCGGCGCTCGCTCAGGCTGGATCCTCACAGACCCAACGACGCGCCGCCGCCAGAGTTCCCCGCGCGAATGCTTTGCTTTTGAACGAAAACAGCCCGCCAGATTGCTCTGACGGGCTGCAAACATCGGTGGCGGCTGGGATTGCCGCCCGAAACCGAGATCAGTAGCGCGAGGCCACGTTTTCCCAGTTCACGAGGTTGTTCAGGAAGTTTTCCAGATATTTCGGACGCGCATTGCGGAAGTCGATGTAATAGGAATGCTCCCACACATCGCAGCCCAGAAGCGCGGTCTGACCGAAGACCAGCGGGTTCACGCCGTTTTCGGTCTTGGTGATGGCAAGGCTGCCATCGGCGTTTTTCACCAGCCAAGCCCAGCCCGAGCCGAACTGACCGACGCCAGCTTCCGAGAACTTTTTCTTGAAGTCATCGACCGAGCCGAAGGCTTCGACCAGCGCTTTTTCCAGCGTGCCCGGAATGGCGTGGTTGTTCGGACCCATCATTTCCCAGAACTGGGCGTGGTTCCAATGCTGCGAGGCATTGTTGAAGATGCCATTCTGCGCCACGGCGGTCTTGTTATAGGTGCCCTTGACGATGTCTTCGAGCGATTTGCCTTCCCATTCGGTACCGGCAACCAGCTCGTTCAGCTTGTCCACATAGGCCTTGTGGTGCTTGTCGTGGTGGAATTCGAGCGTCTCTTTCGACATGCCACCGGCTGCAAGCGCGTCATGGGCATAGGGAAGATCGGGAAGCGTGAAGGCCATTTTTGGTACCCTTTCAAAGAATTGGCTTTGCCATGTCTGGCACAGGACCGGGGCGGGTGAAAGGCCCGCCGTCCGGCCCTCAACGTCTTAAACGATCCGAAGTTCCCGAAATCCCCCGATCTCGGGTGGCTCGGGTAAGCGGGACAGGTCGGACAGGCTCGGGCCTATCCGGCGGGCTTGACCGCCGGGGCGCCGCAGATGCCGTCGCCAGTGATGACATTGTCATAGCCTTTCGGCGTCACCACCATCTTCGCGGTCGCATCGGCCTTGGTCACGGTGAGGCGGAAATCGATTCGCTCGGACCATTGCCCGGCGGCATTGCGCACCCCGGCCAAAGCCCAGCCATAGGAGCGCTCTTTTTTCGAATCCGCGACCACCACCGCTTTGATCGGGCGACCGACCAGCGTCTGGAGAATCGGGTCAAAGACCTCGATCCGGCCGTTTTCCTGTCGGGTGATCATCACGATTTCGGGGACCCAGCCGCTGGCGCCCTTGTCCTCGAAGGCGCAGAGCATGGCGATCGGAGCCGCGCGATGTCGGGTCCCGTTCTTCTGCGCGCTTTGGGCAAAGGCCGGCAGCGGGATCAGCGAAAGCCCGACGAGGGCGCAGGCGAGAGAGGCGGGGCTGAGATGTATCATGCGATCCCTTGGCTGCGCAAAACGGAATTCCTTCCAATTGCATAGCCTTCGCACCGGCCAAGGCATAGCCCCAGACTTTGGCCGATGCGGTTTATCGCCGCTTTTCAGCGCGGATCGAGCTGGCTGCCCGGACGCGCCGCAGCGGTCAGGATGCCGCGCATGTAATCGGCAACCGAGCGGAAGCCCATCACGCGGTACCCACCCGAGACCGGCCAGATGCCACAGGCGACCTGCGCCAGACGGCTGCGCCGCAGACCGTTTTCGGGCAGAGCCGCGAAATCGGTCGGCGTCAGCTTGGACAGAGCCTGCGCCGCCGCCGCGCCGCGCACGTCAAAGACCGCGCGCAGATCCGAGACATCGAGGACCAGCGCATGGCGGCCCTGAAGCGCGGCTTCAAGCGCGGCCACGGTCGCACCGACCTCGGCTTTCGGCACGAAGACCAGCAGCTCGTCGGGCGACATCCAGCCGATCGCACGGTTGCCATTGCTCTCGATCCGGGTCGGCGCGGGTAGCGCGACCCCGACCGCGGTCGCGATCGCCTCGCCCGAGGCGGCCAGATCGGCGCGGAGCTGGATCATGCCCAGATCCGCGACATCGGTGATGGTTGCAAGCGGCTCAGCCATTGGCCCGCGTCCCTTCCTTGTCAAAGAAGACCGGATCGACGATCCGCGCCTTCACCGGCTCGCCGCCGGGATTGGTGAATTCGATGACCTCGCCCATGCGGGCGGGACCGCGGTGCACAAGCCCCATCGCAATCGGCTTGTTCAGCGTCGGCGAGATATAGGTCGAGGTGACCCGGCCCTGGGTGTTGCGCTGGCCATTGGCATTGACGCCATCGGCAACCGCATAGGCGCCATCCGGGATCTGGCGGCCGTCGAGGCTTTCCAGCCCGACCAGCTTCCAGCGATCCGGCGAGGCCATGAAGCTACGCTCTTGCGCGCGCTTGCCGATGAAATCCGCCTTCTTCTTCGAGATCGCCCAATCGAGGCCGAGATCTTGCGGGATCACCGTGCCATCGGTTTCGTCGCCGATCATGATGAAGCCCTTTTCGGCGCGCATGACGTGCATCGCTTCCGTGCCATAGGGCGTCACGCCCAGATCGCGGCCAAGCTCATGCAGCTTTTCCCAGAGCTCGAGCCCACGGCCCGCCGGGACAGCGATCTCGAAGGACAGCTCGCCCGAGAAGCTGATGCGATAGACCCGCGCCGGGATCCCGGCCAGCTCGCCCTCGACAAAGCCCATGAAGGGCAGCGTTTCGGGCGAAAGATCCATGCCGCCCAGACGCTCCAGCAGCGTGCGCGCCTTGGGACCGGCAACCGCGATCTGTGCCCATTGCTCGGTCACATTGGCGGTATAGACTTTCCAGTCCCACCATTCGCATTGCAGCCAATCCTCGAAATGGCCGTGGATGCGATCCGCACCGCCCGAGGTGGTGTGCACAAGCCAGGTGTCATCGCTCAGACGCACGACCACGCCGTCATCCGAGAGGAAGCCGTTTTCCGAGCAGATCAGACCGTAGCGGCATTTCCCGATCGGCAGGCTCGACATCATATTGGTATACATCATGTCGAGGAACTTGCCCGCTTCCGGGCCCTTGACGATGATCTTGCCAAGCGTCGAGGCATCGAGCGTGCCCACGCCACCGCGCACCGCGCGGATTTCGCGCGCCACGGCATCGGCATGGCTCTCGCCCTTGGCCGGGTAGCAATAGGGGCGACGCCACAGGCCCACCGGCTCCCAATGAACGCCGCGCGCTTCGTGCCAATTGTGCACGGCGGTCTTGCGCAGGGGCTGGAAGACCTCGTCGCGTGCCTCGCCCGCGATCGCGCCAAGGGTCAGCGGCGTATAGGGCGGGCGGAAGGTCGTGGTGCCGGTGCGCGGGATCGGCTGCGACAGCGCATCCGACAGGATCGCGAGGCCATTGATGTTCGAGAGCTTCCCCTGATCGGTCGCCATGCCAAGCGTGGTGTAGCGCTTGGTATGCTCGACGCTTTCATAGCCTTCCTGCGCGGCCAGCTGAACGTCCGAAACCTTCACATCGTTCTGGAAATCGAGCCACATCTTGAAGCGCATCTGGCGCGTCGCATGTTCGGGCATGATCCAGACGGGCTTGAGCGGCGCTTCCTCGACCGCGCCGGTCAAAGCCGCCACACGCAGATCGCCCGAGGCCGCGCCCACGGCGCTGGCCATGGCCTTGCCATCCGCGCCGGTCGGCGGGCGGTTCGGATCGGGCGCGAATTGCGCCTGCGCCTCGTCCCAGTTCAGCTTGCCGCCGCAATGCGACCACAGATGCACGACCGGAGACCAGCCGCCCGACATCGCCACGCAATCGGCCTCGACGGTTTCGCGAACCTCGCCAGAGCCGAGCTGATCGCAGACTTTGACCGCCTCGACCGCCTTGCCGCCCTTGATCCCGGCAATCGCCGAGCCAGTCAGCACGCGGATGCCGCGCTTGCGCGCCTCGGCGGCCAGCGGGCCGGTGGCCGTGCTGCGCGCATCGAGGATCACCGGCACTTCAAGACCGGCATCCAGCGCCAGCAAAGCGGTGCGATAGGCATCGTCATTGTTCGTCATGACGACGATGCGACGGCCCGGCGCCACGCCGTAGAGGTCGATGAAATCGCGCACGGCGCTGGCGAGGATCACGCCCGGCACGTCATTGCCAGCAAAGGCCAGCGGACGCTCGAGCGCGCCGGTCGCGGTCACGACATGGCCCGCACGGATGCGCCACAGGCGCTGACGCGGAATGCCCGCATTCGGATCGTGATCGGCCAAAGCCTCACGCGCCAGCAGATAGCCGTGGTCGTAAAGCCCGGTTGCCATCGTATTGCGGCGCAGCTGCACATTCGGCAGCTCCGAGAGCTCGGCGACCAGCGCCGCGACCCGCGCCGCGCCATCCGGGTGATCGGTCGGCGTGCGCCCGCCCCAATGGCCGGTCTGCTCCAGCACAGCGACGCTTTTGCCCGCCGCAGCGGCCTCTTTCGCGGCCTCGAGACCCGCGATCCCGCCGCCAACGATCACGACATCGGCGAAGCCATAGGCCTGCTCGTAGCTGTCGGGATCCTTCTCGGTCGGCGCTTTACCCAGACCCGCCGAGCGGCGGATGATCGGCTCGAAAAGATGTTTCCACGCCGGGCGCGGATGGATGAAGGTCTTGTAGTAGAAGCCTGCGGGCAGGAAGCGATAAAGCTTGTTGTTGATCGCGCCGATGTCGAAATTCAGGCTCGGCCAGGCGTTTTGGCTGGTGGTGACCATGCCGCCGACCAGGGGCGTCGTGGTGGCGCGCTGGTTCGGCTCGAACCGGCCGCCCTGCCCGAGACCGAGCAGCGCGTTCGGCTCTTCGGCGCCACTGGCGACCGGGCCGCGCGGGCGGTGATATTTGAAGCTGCGCCCCATCATCAGCTGGCCATTGGCCAGAAGCGCCGAGGCCAGCGTATCGCCCTGAACCCCGCGCAGATGCCGCCCGTCGAAGCGGAAGGGCAGTTGATAGGCGCGGTCGATCAGGCGACCGCCGGAAGAAAGACGGAAGGGTCCTTGGTCGCTCATGCGGTCTGGTTCCCGGCTGAAGTGGAGGTCGCGGCTTCCCAATCGGGTTGCCAATCCGGACGCGCGGCCTGAATGGCGGCGACGATCTCGGGGGTGGGATGGGCGTTTTGCGCCTTATAGGTGCCGTAGACCTGCAGGGTCACGGTGTCGCGGGCTGCAAGGAACCATTTGCCGCAGCCATAAGCATGGCGCCAGCGCTCGAAGTGAACGCCTTTGGGGTTCTTGCGCGCAAAGAGATAGGCCTCGAATTCCGCATCGCTCGAGCCGGGCCCGAAGCGCTTGAGATGCGCCTCTCCACCGGCTGCGAGCTCGGTTTCCTCGGCGGCTGTGCCGCAATAGGGACAGGTCAGGGTCAGCATCTCATCACTCCTTCGGCGACGCAGTGCGCAGTCCTTGGCCCCGCCCGCGCGCAGCGGTCAGGGCAAATTCGGCGAAAATCGGGAAAACATATCCGGCACCCTGCCCCGGCGCGATGGCGCGGCGGGTCAGCACGGGCAGGCAGAGGCCGGAAAAGACCGGGCCGCTGGGAGCAAGGCGCATCCCAAAGGGACGCTGGCTCGACCAGTCGGAACGGACAAAATTCAAGGTCTCCGGGGGCAGAGACCGCCCCCGGCGCAGATCAGCGGTCACGCAAAAGCGTGCCGGGAAAAGATCAGTTCGACGACGGAGTGGTCGTGGTGCTGCCGGTTGCCGGAGCAGTGCTCTCGGTTGAAGACGGCGCAGGGGTCTCAGTGGCAGGAGCCGGGGTGGTTGCGGCCGGAGCCTCAGTTGCCGGAGCCGTGGTGGGTTCCGTCGAGGTTGTGCCGGAAGCAGCCGGAGTCGAGGACGACGGAGCCGGAGTTGCAGGCGTGGTTGCCGCCGGGGTTTCGACGGTGCTGCCGGTGTCGGCTTTCTTGCTGCTGTACCAGTACCAGCCGAGTGCCAGCACGATGATAACGACGATCCCGATAATGAGGCCGCTGTTGGATTTGTTCTGCGGATCGGCCATTGAAGGTCCTCCTTGCTGAAATGGCGTTGCAGAAAGAATGTCGGAACGCCGTAAAGGGTTCCGTCATCAAAGAAATCTTCCTGCAGACGGGCAAAATCCCGCTGACCCGCATCAGACACGGCGGGGCCACCCCGAACGCTGCGACAAAGTGCCGCAGGCGCCGAGAACCCAGCAATATCGCAAGGCAGGTCAGACCTTTGCATCAGTGCGCCACCCCGGCCGCAACGCTTTCGTCGATGAAACGGCCCTCGACGAAGCGGTCGAGCCCGAAATCAGCGGCCAGCGGGCCCGGCTGGCCCTTGGCAACCAGCTCGGCCATGGCCCAGCCCGAACCCGGGATCGCCTTGAAGCCGCCGGTGCCCCAGCCGCAGTTGACGAAGATATTCTTCACCGGCGTGGTCGAGAGGATCGGCGAGCGGTCGCCGGTCATGTCGACGATCCCGCCCCATTGGCGCAGCATCTTCAGACGCGACAGCATCGGGAAGGTCTCGATCAGCGCGCGGACGGTTTCCTCGACATGGTGCCAAGAGCCGCGCTGGGAGTAGTTGTTGAAGCTGTCGGTGCCGCCGCCGATCACCATCTCGCCCTTGTCCGATTGCGACAGATAGCCGTGCACCGTGTTGGCCATGATGACGACATCGCAGCAGGGTTTGATCGGCTCCGAGACCAGCGCCTGCAGCGCGATCGACTCGATCGGCAGGCGGAACCCGGCCATATCGGCGACGTGGGACGAATGCCCGGCAACGACGATCGCCAGTTTATCGCATTCGATCCGGCCCTTGCCGGTATTGACCGCGCGGACCTCGCCATTCTGGGTCTCGACCCCGGTCACTTCGCAGTTCTGGATGATATGCATGCCCATATCGGAGCAGGCGCGGGCATAGCCCCAAGCAACCGCGTCATGGCGCGCGGTGCCGCCGCGCTCTTGATAAAGCCCGCCCAGAACCGGATAGCGCGGCCCGTCGATATTGATGATCGGCACCAGCTCCTTGACGCGCTTGGCGTCGATATACTGGGTCGCGACGCCTTGCAGCGAGTTCGCATGGGCGGTGCGCTTATAGCCGCGGATCTCATGCTCGGTCTGCGCCAGCATCAAGAGGCCGCGCGGGCTGAACATCACGTTATAGTTCAGGTCCTGCGAGAGATTCTCGTAAAGTTTCAGCGCCTTGTCGTAGATCGCCGCCGAAGGATCCTGCAGGTAGTTCGAGCGGATGATGGTCGTGTTGCGGCCAGTGTTGCCGCCGCCGAGCCAGCCCTTCTCGATCACCGCGACATCGGTGATGCCGTAGTTCTTGCCGAGATAATAGGCCGTCGCCAGACCATGACCACCGGCGCCGATGATGACGACTTTGTATTTATTTCTGGGCTGCGGGCTTGCCCAGGCGCGACGCCAGCCACTGTGCAGGCGCAGGGCCTCACGGGCGATGGCGAAGACCGAATAGTGGCCAGACTTGGATTGGGCTTTGGGCGTGTCGGACATTCTACGGACCTCCGGGCGACTCGTGTCTGTCAAACTGGACCGGAGCCCGCTTTCGGGCAAGTCGGCTTGCGACGGCGCGATTGTGAATTTGCGTCAGAGGTGGCGCATATCTCCCGCATCTCTCTTTCGTGTTCGAGGCGCTCGGATATGCCGCAGCGCCTTCGGCTTTTGCCCGCGCCGCAAAACCGCTATCTACGGACGCAGCTTTTGGAGAATATGATGCTCTGGTTCATCTGCGCGGCTTTGGTGATCATCGTCGGGATCACGATTTTTCTGCCCTTCCTGCGGGCCAGCCTGACCGGAGCCGAACCGGCCGCCGCCTATGATCTGCGCGTCTACCGCGATCAGTTGCGTGAGGTCGAACGCGATCTCGAACGCGGCGTGATCGAACCGGGCGATGCCGAACGGCTGCGCATCGAGATCGGGCGCAAGGTGCTGGAAGCCGACCGCCAGCTGGGCGCGGCGCGCAAGATCAGCGCGGGGCCAAACAAGATCTGGGGGCTGGCCGCCCTTCTTCTGGTCGCAGTCGGAGCCTTCGCGCTTTATCAGCGCATCGGCCAGCCCGGCCTGCCCGATGAGCCGATCAAGGCCCGCTTTGCCGCGGCCGAGGCGCGCTATGCCTCGCGTCCCTCGCAGGCCGAAGCCGAGGCCGCCGCGCCCAAACCCGCGCTTGGCACGCCCGATCCCGATTATCTCGCGCTGATCGAAAAGCTGCGCGAGGCGATGAAAGAGCGTCCCGACGATCCGCAAGGGCTGGCGCTTCTGGCCGAACACGAGGCGCGGCTGGGCAATTTCCACGCCGCCTATGAGGCGCAGGCCCATCTGGTCGCGGTGCGCGGTGACGCCGCCAGCGCCGAAGATCACGCGCGCCTTGCCGCGCTGATGGTCGATGCCGCCGGCGGCTTCATCTCGGCACAATCCGAGGCCGAGGTGGTCAAGGCGCTGCAGCTCGATGCGAAAAACGGTCAGGCGCTTTACATGGCAGGGCTTTTGCAGATCCAGAACGGCCGCGCCGACCGCGCTTTCCCGATCTGGGCCAATCTGCTGGCCGACAGCTCGGAAACCGATCCTTGGACCGCGCCGATCCGCGCCACGATCACCGATCTCGCCTGGTTCGCGGGCGAGCCGAACTATACGCCCCCCGAAGCCAAAGGTGCGATGCCCGCGCTGCCCGGCACCGCCTTGCCCGGACCTGATGCCAATGCGGTCGCCGCCGCCCAGGATATGACGCCCGAAGAGCGCCAGAAGATGATCGAAAGCATGGTCGAGGGGCTGGAAAGCCGCCTTGCCACCGAGGGCGGCACGCCCGACGAATGGGCACGGCTGATCTCGTCTCTGGTCATTCTGGGCAAGACCGATCACGCCCGCGCCATCTGGCAAGAGGCGCAGACGCGCTTTGCCAGCGTGCCGCAGGCCTTGGAGCTCGTGAATGATGCAGCCACAAAGGCGGGCGTGAAATGATCTGCGAAGCCCCTGAAGATTTCGCCGCCGCCCTGCCCAAGGTCGGCGCCATTGCCGGGCTGGATCTTGGCACCAAGACCATCGGCGTCGCAGTCAGCGACAGTTTCCGGCAAGTCGCCTCACCGATCACCGTGATCCGGCGCGAGAAATTCACGCTCGACGCGCAGGCGCTGCTGAAAATCGTCGCCGAGCGCGAGTTGAAAGGGCTGGTTCTGGGCTTGCCGCGCAATATGGACGGCTCGGAAGGGCCGCGCGCGCAATCGACCCGCGCCTTTGCCCGCAATCTGGAACGGCTGACCGCGCTGCCGATCGGCTTTTGGGACGAGCGCCTCTCGACCGTCGCCGCCGAGCGCGCGCTTCTTGAGGCCGATACCTCGCGCAAGCGGCGCGCCGAAGTCATCGATCAGGTCGCGGCGGGCTATATCCTGCAAGGGATGCTCGACCGGTTGCGGTTTCTCGGATGATCTCGCCCTGCATCAACATCTGCCGGATCGAGCCCAGCAGTCGGCTGTGTCTGGGCTGCTCTCGCAGCATGGATGAAATCACCCAATGGGCGCGGATGAGCGAGGCCGAGCGGCAGCGCATCATGGCGGATCTGCCCCAGCGCAAAGGCCAAACCCGGGACGAGCCCCAGCGTCGCTGACCCCTCTGTATGATCTGAGTGCGTGACCCCGTCTGTGGGGTCCCGTCTGTGGAATCCAGGCTGGCCTCAGCGGCGCACGACCACGCGGATCTCATGGATGGCGCGGCTGAGCCTTGCCCGCGTCTCGGCCGGTTCCTGCGCCACCGCATCCAGCATCGCGCGCATATCGGCGCGCGCACCGTGAAGCTGGTCGAGCAGCGACATGACCAGCCCCAAAGCCTCGTCATCAAGGGCGAATCCTTCGGTCAGATCGACCAGCAGGCTAAGCCGGGCAATGTCGATCTCGCGGAAAACCGGACCTTCCGCCGAGCTGATCGGCCTGACGACCCCGACCCGGATATAGCGGTCAAGCTGGCCTGACGACAGATCAGGCACGGCCACCAGAGTTTCCCGAACCGTGTAATGGCGGCTCATCAGCTCCTCCTGTGCGGATCATAGGCATGGGTTTCGCGCCATTTTTCGAAGAAGGCCGCGAGTTCATCGTCAATGACCGGCGGCATGACGATCCTGAGAACGACATATTGATCGCCGCGTTGGCCGCTGGCGCCCTTGATGCCCCGGCCCTTCAGCCGAAGCTTGCGCCCCGACGAGGCGCCACGCGGGATCGACATCATCACCTGACCATCAATGGTCGGAACCTCGACCTTGCCGCCCAGAACGGCCTCGTCGATGGTGATCGGAATGGTGATCTCGAGGTCATCCTCGGTCCGGACCCAATCGGGATCGGGCGCGACGGTCAGGGTCAAAAGCGCATCGCCCGGACCACCATCGCCCATGCCCGCGCCGCCTTTGCCACGCAGGCGGATGGTCTGGCCGTCATGGGCACCTTCGGGGATCTTGACCTCGAGATTGCTGCCGTCGGGCATGGTGATCCGGGTCGAGCCCCCCCGCGCGGCCGTCATGAAATCAATCTCGAGCGTGAAACGCTGATCGGGCCCGCGCATGTCGAAGCTTTGCGCGCGGCTGGAACGCCCGCCACCTGCCCCACCCGCACCGGCGCGCTGGCCGAAGAGATCGGAGAAGACATCGTTCAGATCGTCGAAATTGCCATATTGCTGGCGATAGGGATTGTCGCCGCTTTCGGCATATTCGCGGTAGTAATGGCGCTGTTGCTGACGCTCTTGCCCGGTCGCGTCGATTTCACCGCGGTCAAAGCGCGCGCGCTGCTCGGGGTCTTTCAGGAGATCATAGGCGGTCGAGGCCGCCTTGAACCGCTCGGTCGCGGCCGGATCGGGATTGAGATCGGGGTGATCGGTCTTGGCGATCTTGCGATAGGCCTTCTTGATATCGGCCTGGCTGGCCGTTTTGCCCAATCCCAATGCCTTATACGGATCGTCGGCCATCGCCCGTCCCTTTCACATTCTCCGCTCAACGTCCAAAGACGCCGTCGGTTTCACCCAATTTACACGCTGCCTTCCTTTGGGCCCTCAGTCAAACGCTTGCAAGCCCTGCGAGGGCGGGAGGCCTCGGCAGAGGGGGCTCTGCCCCCGTCCTGCGGACTCCCCCGGGATATTTGGGCATGAAAGAGGGGCGGTTCAGGTCTTGGGGCGGAAGGCCTTGATGCGGGCGGGGTCGGTTTCGATCCGGGCCGCGCCGATCAGGTCGAGGCAATAGGGCACAGCCGCGAAAACCGCATCGAGGCAGGTCGCGATCGCCGAGGGTTTGCCCGGGATGGTGATCATCAGCGTCGCGCCGCGGATGCCCGCGCTTTGGCGCGAGAGGATGGCGGTCGGGACTTCGCGCAGGCTGGCGCGGCGCATTTCCTCGCCAAAGCCCGGGAGTTCTTTCTCGATGACATCGGCCATCGCCTCGGGGGTTTCGTCGCGCGGCGCGGGGCCGGTGCCGCCGGTGATGAGAATGAGGTCGGCGCGCGGGAGATCGGCGCTGCCATCGGCGAGATCGCGGAGCGTGGCTGCGACATTCGCCCGCCCGTCGGGGATGATGCGGCGGGTGATCTGGACGGGCGAAGTCACCGTGGCGCGCAGCCAATCCTCGGCGCCCGGACCGCCCTTGTCCTCATATTCGCCGCGGCTGGCGCGGTCGGAGACGGTGACGATGGCAATATGAGCAGGGGCAGTCTGGGCGGTCTGGGTCACGGCGGGCTCCTGTTTTGCGGGTATCATGGCGGGGCCGCGCAGAAAAGGAAACGGGCCGCGAGGTGTCCCCCCCGCGGCCCGCTGTTGGTCTGGCGGTCCCTGGTCGGGCCGCTTATTTCGTCTTGGCGCGACGTGCGTTGCGAGCGGCGATCAGTTTGAGGCGCAGGGCGTTCAGGTGGATGAAGCCCGCCGCGTCTTTCTGGTCATAGGCACCGGCATCTTCCTCGAAGGTGACGTGCTTTTCGGAATAGAGCGATTCATCCGACCAACGCGCGACCGTGCGGGCGACGCCTTTGTAGAGCTTGAGACGGACGGTGCCCGAGACATGCTCTTGCGTCTTGTCGATCAGCGCCTGCAGAGCCTCACGCTCGGGCGAGAACCAGAAGCCGTTGTAGATCAGCTCGGCATAGCGCGGCATGATCGAATCTTTCAGATGGCCCGCGCCGGAATCGAGCGTGATCTGTTCGATGCCGCGATGGGCCTCGAGCAGGATCGTGCCGCCGGGGGTTTCATAGACGCCGCGCGATTTCATGCCGACGAAGCGGTTTTCCACGAGATCAAGCAGGCCGATGCCGTGCTTGCCGCCGAGTTCATTCAGGCGCGTCAGGATGGTTGCCGGCGAGAGCGCCTCGCCATTGATCGCGACCGCATCGCCCTTTTCAAAGGTGATCTCGACGAATTCGGCCTCATTCGGGGCGTCTTCGACCGGGACAACACGCTGGAGCACATAGTTCGGCGCTTCCTCGGCCGGATTTTCCAGCACGCGGCCTTCCGACGAGGTGTGCAAGAGGTTCGCATCGACCGAGAACGGCGCTTCGCCGCGCTTGTCTTTGGCGATCGGGATCTGGTTCTGCTCGGCGAACTCCAGCAGCTTGGTGCGCGAGCTCAGATCCCACAGACGCCAAGGCGCAATCACCTTGATCGCCGGATCGAGGGCGGCGACGCCGAGTTCGAAACGGACCTGATCGTTGCCCTTGCCGGTCGCGCCATGCGACACCGCATCGGCGCCAGACTTCTGCGCAATATCAACGAGATACTTCGAGATCAGCGGGCGCGCAATCGAAGTGCCGAGCAGATAGAGACCTTCGTAAAGGGCATTGGCGCGGAACATCGGGAAGACGAAATCGCGCACGAATTCTTCGCGCAAGTCGACGATGTGGATGTTCTCTTCCTTGATCCCCATCAAGAGCGCCTTCTGGCGCGCGGGCTCAAGCTCTTCACCCTGACCGAGGTCGGCGGTGAAGGTCACGACCTCGCAACCGTATTCGGTCTGAAGCCATTTCAGGATGATCGAGGTGTCGAGCCCGCCCGAATAGGCAAGGACGACTTTCTTGGGCGCGTCGGACATGCGGCTTATCCTTTGTCGAAATCCAGCCGGGCATAGGGCTTTTCCCCGCTTGTCACAAGAGGCTGGGCGCAGCTAGATCTGAAGCCAAGCAAAGAGCCTTCGCCCCGGCCAGACAGGGAGCCAAGATCCGCCATGCTTTCCGCAATAGCCACCCTTCGAGATTGGTATATCCGGCAGCGTCTGCGGCTGCGCGAGCTGCGGCGGATCTGCATGAAGCAGACCACGGTTGCGGCGCTGCTTTGGTTGATCGGGCTCATCGTGATCGTGCTGGTGCCCCTGCCCACGCTTGCTTTGACGCTTGCCGCGCTCTTCATCGCGCTGTTGCCGGTCTCGGTGCTGCTGCTCTGGCTGATCCATATCCCGGCGATCTGGAACATCCATGCGAGCCTTGTCGCGATCATCGTCTTTGCCTCGACCGCGCTGCTGTCGGTCGTTGGCCGCTATCTGTCCGGGGTGATCCTCAACGACATGTTCGCCGAAGCGCCGTCCTTCTTCCCCATCGCTTATGCGACCGGCACCTTCTTCGGCACGGTCTTTGCGATGGTGGTCCTGCTGGCGTGCTGCACCTTGGTGATTCTGTGCTTCAATCTGATCTTGATGCTGTTTTCGAGCGCGGCGCATCACCTCTCTTGGGTTGCAGGTCTGAGCCATCCCTACCGGCGGCGCGGCTGGTATAATCTTGGAAGCGCCCTCATCTTCATCTTGGCCTTCCTCGGGACAACCATCTCGGCCGCGGTGCTGCTGGAGCGATCAGAGACCGTGTTGCAATGGGTCGCGGTCGAGGCCGATTTCTTCCCCGACCACCATTGTGCCACCTCCGGTTGGCCCGAGGGCATCACCCGCGTGGCCTTTGTCGGGGATGAACAGGTGCTGGGCTATCTCGGCGTCGAGGATCGCATCGTGGTTCTTCCCTGCCAGCGCCGCCCCCTCCAAGGTGGCGCGCCGCGCTAGTTCCCCTTGCCATTTCAGGCGATCCGCTTCATTCGCTTTTTCATGAAAAACTTTGCCGACTCTGTCCGCCAGGCAGAGGCCGCGCTGCGCGACCTCTTCGAGCCGACCCCGCTTCAGAAGAATGACCACCTTTCGGCGCGATACGGCGCTGAAATCTGGCTCAAACGCGAGGATCTGACCCCGGTGCGCAGCTACAAGCTGCGTGGGGCCTATAATGCCATGCGCAAGATCGGCGCGGCGAACGGGCATTTCGTCTGCGCCAGCGCCGGCAATCACGCGCAGGGCGTAGCCTATGCCTGCCGCCATTTCGGCGCGAAAGGCACGATCTTCATGCCGGTGACAACGCCGCAGCAAAAGATCGCCAAGACGCGGATGTTTGGTGGCGAGAATATCGAAATCGTGCTGACCGGCGATTATTTCGACCAGACGCTGGCGGCGGCGCAGGAGTTTTCGCGGAAAACTGGCGCGACGTTCCTGTCGCCCTTTGACGATCCCGATGTCATCGAGGGTCAAGCGACGGTCGGACTTGAGATGCTGAGCCAGCTTGGCGGCGCCCCCGATCTGGTGATCCTGCCGGTCGGCGGGGGCGGTCTGTCCTCGGGCGTGGCCAAGCTGCTGGCCGAACTTGCACCCACGACCAAACTTGCCTTTGCCGAGCCCGAGGGCGGCGCGAGCCTCAAGGCCGCGCTGATCAACGGCGCGCCGGTCTCGCTGCCGCGGGTCGATAATTTCGTTGATGGCGCGGCGGTTGCGCGGGTTGGCGAGCTGACCTTCGCGGTGCTGGGCCAATACCAGCCCGAGCAGGTCTTTGCCGCGCCCGAGGACCGGATCTGCGCCACCATGCTCGACATGCTCAATATCGAGGGGATCGTGCTGGAACCTGCCGGGGCACTGGCGGTCGACGTCCTGCGCGATCTTCCCGATCTGGCGGGTAAGCGCGTGGTTTGCATCTGCTCGGGCGGGAATTTCGACTTTGAGCGCCTGCCCGAAGTCAAGGAAAGGGCGCAGCGCTATTCGGGTCTCAAGCGCTATTTCATTCTGCGCTTGCCCCAGCGCCCCGGCGCCTTGCGCGATTTTCTTGAGCTTCTCGGCCCCGATGATGATGTCGCGCGCTTTGAATATCTGAAGAAATCGGCGCGGAACTTCGGCTCGGTCTTGATCGGAATCGAGACCAGCAGCCCCGAGAATCTGACCGCGCTTTGCGCCCGGCTCGACGCGCAGGGCTTTGGTTATCGTGATATCACGCATGACCAGATCCTCTCTGAGTTCCTGATCTGACATCCTGCCAGCGCTGCCCGCTTAGGGTGGCACTGGCGCGATTGCGCGCCAGCTCGCCCATGAACAGCTGCTTGCTTTGGGCATAGATATCGAACACCCGGTCGAGGCGGACCTCGCCCATTCGCCCCGAAATCACCAATTGCTCGAATTCGTCGCAGATCGCGGCAAGTGCCCGGAATCCAAGGTTGCGCGCACATCCCTTGAGGAAATGGAAATCCCGCTCCATCCGCTGGGGGTCGTCACCCGCGAGCCGAAAGGCGATCGTCTCGATCTCGTCGAGGAAGAGTTCGAGGATCGGACGGAACTCGTCATCGCCAACCTCTCGCTGCATTTCCCGGACCCTGCCCCAGTCGATCATTGCCCACCTGATTCTTGCACTGCGCCAAGTCTTAACGCAGCCGGATTAGCGCCAGGTTAAAGGCGTGATTTCCTAGACTTAACCGATTTTTCATGGCCCCGACATAAGCTGCGGCAATGTCACGAACGAATCGCACTCCTGCCCGGGCCAGCCCTCCCCCCCCCAGTCGGCTGGTGCTGCTGGCCGATACCAGCACCGGGCAGCGCCGCATGTTGGCGGTCCAGCTCTTGCGCGCGAATTACCGCGTCGCTGAGGCTGCCTCGCTCGAGGAGGCCAAGGCGGTTCTGACCTGCTGCGACCCCGATATCGTGATTTCGGATTGGTATCTTGCCGGGGGCTCGGGGCTCGATCTGTGCCGTGAGCTGCGCGGTTCGGGCCGCACCAGCTACAGCTTTTTCATCCTCCTGACCTCGAAATCGACCAAGGAGGATCTTGCCGCCGGGTTGCAGGCCGGCGCGGATGAGTTTCTGACCAAGCCGATTTCCGGAGCCGAGCTTTTTGCGCGGCTGAGCGTGGCCGAGCGGATCCTGACCATGGAGGCACGTCTGCGGCGCACCAATACCGAGCTTCAGCAAGCGGTCGACCGGCTGAATGACGCGCAGACCGCAATGAACCTCGACCTGCGCGACGCGCGCGTCTTGCAGCAGCGCCTCATCCGCGAGCGCACCGGCCAGTTCGGCGATTTCCACATCTCGCTGCTGTTGCGTCCGGCCGGTCATATTGGCGGCGATATGGTCGGCTTCTTTCCGATCAACGGCCGCCGCATCGGTGCCTATGCCCTCGACGTGTCGGGTCACGGCGTGACGGCGGCGCTGCTGACGGCGCGGCTTGCAGCTCAGCTTTCCGATGCCAGCGATCAAAATCTCGCGCTGCGGATGAGCGAATATGGGCTTTATGACGCTTGCGCCCCGATCGAGCTGATGACGTTGCTGAACCGCCAGATGCTCGATGAGCTGCGTACCGATGCCTATTACACGATGGCCTATGCCGATCTTGACTACCTAACCGGGCAGGTCCGACTGGTTCAGGCGGGCCATCCGCATCCGGTCGTCCAGCGCGCTGATGGCCGGATCGAGCGGATCGGGCGCGGCGGCTTGCCCGTCGGCGTCGTCAAGGATGCTCAATTCGAGGAAATCTGCCTGCATCTCGCGCCCGGCGATCGCCTGCTTTTGGCCTCGGACGGGATCACCGATTGCGAAAATCCGGCGGGCCAGCCCTTGGGGGATGAGGGGTTGACCGCGATCTTGCGCACCAATGCCCGGGTGCATGGCCCGGGCTTTCTCGAATCCCTGTCCTGGTCGCTGTCGAATTACATCAACAGCAGCCGGGTCGATGATATGTCGGCGGTCCTGATCGAGCGCGCCTTGCCCGGAAGTGCGGCGCCTGCGGTCTCATAGCGATGCCAGATAGCGCCGCACCGTGTCACGCGAACCGGGATCGGGCAGAAGCGCCGGAACCTCGGCCAGATCGACCCATGCGGCGCGGTGCCCGGCTTCGACCGGCGGACCAAGGCAAAGGATCGGGCGCGCGATCCAGATGCTGCAGAGCTTCTCGGCCCAGAGATCGTAATCCGGCATATAGCAATAGCGCCGGTAGGTCGCGAAAAAGCGCGGCGCGGAAATCGTCCAGCCGGTTTCCTCGATCACCTCGCGATGAAGCGCCGGGATCGGCGCTTCTCCGGGCTCGATCCCACCGCCGGGCAGTTGAAACTCGGGCTCTGGCGCCTGCTGAAAGGTCAAAAGCGCGCGGTGATCGCGGATCAGCAGCGCATAAGCGCCGGGCCGACGGCGGTAGTGCCGGTCAGGACGGATCTCGCCAAATCTCGGGATCATTGCGGGCCTCGCTGTCTTTGCTGCCCTCTCTTTGGCGAGCGCGATGAGCAAAGACAAGCGGCCCCGACCACCTGTGAGATCGGAGCCAAATTGTCGCGTTCGCGTCAGCGATCAGGCGAAGGCCTGCAACCCCGTGATCGCGCGGCCAAGGATCAGCGCATGGACGTCATGCGTGCCCTCATAGGTGTTCACCGTCTCGAGGTTGACCATGTGGCGCATGATCTGGAACTCCTCGGAAATCCCGTTGCCGCCGTGCATATCGCGCGAGGCGCGGGCAATCGCCAAAGCCTTGCCGCAGTTGTTGCGCTTGATCAGCGAAATCATCTCGGGCGCAGCTTTGCCCTCATCCATCAGACGACCAACCTGCAAAGCGGCCTGAAGCCCCAGCGTGATTTCGGTCATCATATCCGCGAGTTTCAGCTGGAAAAGCTGGGTCTGGGCGAGCGGCTTTTTGAACTGATGGCGATCCAGCCCGTATTGACGCGCGGCGTGATAGCAGAATTCGGCCGCGCCCATCGCGCCCCAGGCAATGCCAAAACGCGCGCGGTTGAGACAGCCAAACGGCCCCTTCAGCCCCTCGACATAGGGCAGCAAAGCCTCTTCGCCGACCTCGACATTGTCGAGCACGATCTCGCCGGTGATCGAGGCGCGCAGGCTCAGCTTGCCCTCGATCTTCGGCGCAGTGAGACCCTTGGTGCCCTTCTCCAGCACGAAGCCGCGGATCTTGCCGCCATGCGCATCCGATTTGGCCCAGACGACGAAAACATCGGCGATCGGCGCGTTCGAGATCCACATTTTCGCGCCATTTAGGACATAGCCACCCTCGGTCTTCTTCGCCGTGGTGCGCATCCCCGCAGGATCAGAACCCGCATCCGGCTCGGTCAGGCCAAAGCAGCCGATCCACTGGCCCGAGGCGAGTTTCGGCAGATATTTCCGGCGCTGCTCTTCCGAGCCGTAAGCATAGATCGGATACATCACCAGCGAGCTTTGCACCGACATCATCGAGCGATAACCCGAATCAACCCGCTCGACCTCGCGCGCGACCAGACCGTAGCTGACGTAATTCGCGCCAAGCCCACCGTATTCCTCGGGGATGGTGACGCCCAAAAGGCCCATCTCGCCCATTTCGGCAAAGATCGCGGGATCGGTTTTTTCCGTGCGATAAGCCTCGATCACGCGCGGTTGCAGCTTGTCTTGCGCATAGGCGCGGGCGGCGTCGCGCAGCATGCGCTCATCTTCAGAGAGCTGGCTGTTCAGATCCAGCGGATCCTCCCAGTTGAAGCGCGAAAGCTCGGGGCGTTCCTTGGCTTTGAGCGGAGCAGGTTGTGTCATGGTCATCCCGTGCGGCTGAATATGCGGTTTGGGTCTAATCTAGCCCAAGTCTTCCTTGCAGAAAAATGAGAATCGATCCTTAGTTCATGTCAAATCCGCATGATCTGGTGACCATGGCCAAGGCCTATACCCCGACCCTGTCCGAGCTTCAGGCCTTTGTCGCCTGTGGCAAGACCCTGTCCACGACCGATGCCGCCAAAGAGTTGGGCCTGACGCAAAGCGCGGTCAGCCGGGCGGTGATTTCGCTGGAAAACCGCATGGGGGTCGCGCTCTTTCACCGCGCGCGCCAGCGGCTCAGCCTCTCAGACACCGGGCGAGCCTTTCTGCCCGATGCCGAGGCGATCCTGTCCGATCTCGACCGCTCGGTGCTGCGGGCGATGGCCTTTGGTTCCAATCAGGTCATTCGGCTCGCCTGCCTGCCGACTTTGGCCGAGCGCTGGCTGGTGCCGCGTCTGCACAGCTTCAGCCAGCTTGCCCCGCAGGTTACGTTCGACATCGCCTCGCGGCTCGATATGCCGGATTTCGCGAAAACCCCCTTCGATCTGGCGATCCACCATCTCGATCAGGCGCCTCCGGGCAGCGAGGCGACGCCGCTGATGGACGAATATCTGATCGCCATCGCCAGCCCCGCGCTCGCCCGCCAGATCCGTTTCGACACTCATGCGCAGGATCTGACCGAGGAAAGCCGGCTGCTCACGCGCTATCCGCTGCTGCAACAAGAGACCCGGCCGCATCTCTGGCTCGACTGGTTCGGCGCCAGCGCGATTGACCCGGTCACCTTCACCCGGGGCGCGCGCTTTGCGCATTTCGGCATGGTGGTGACGGCGGCGCGGGCGGGTATGGGCGTGGGCCTTGTGCCGGAACTGCTGGTCGAGGATGAGCTGCGGCTCGGCACGCTCGACCGGGTCAGCGATCGGCGGATGCGCGGCTCGACCTACGCTTTGATCGAGCCCGCCCGGCGTGGCGGGCCCGCCAGCGATACCGAATTCCGCGACTGGCTGATCCGCGAGGCGCAACGCCACGCGGATTAAAGCCCCGCTGCGGCGTCTCGCTACGCTGCCGCTTTTGCCGCCAAAGCCGCGATGATGCTCTCTTCAAAAAGGGCGAGCCCTTCTTCCAGCAGATCCTCGGGGATGGTCAGGGGCGGCAGCAGCCGGATCACCGTATTGCGCGTGCCGCAGGCCAGAAGGATCAGACCGCGCCGCTCGGCCTCGGCGATGATTGCGGCAACGAGCGCGGGATCCTCGGCGCCCTCGCTCCCGACCCGCCCGAATTCGACCGCATTCATAAGACCAAGCCCGCGCACCTCCAAGATGGCGTCACAGTCTTGGGCGAAGCCCTCCAACCGGCTGCGAATCCGCGCGCCAAGCCGGGTGGCGCGGGCAAGGAGATCCTCGTCTTCAAGCACGTCGAGCACGGCGCCCGCCGCCGCGACCGCTAGAGGATGCCCGGCATAGGTGCCGCCCAGCCCGCCAACCGGCGCGGCATCGACGATTTCGGTGCGGCCCGTGACCGCCGACAGAGGAAAGCCGCCCGCCAGCCCCTTGGCCATGGTCACGAGATCGGGCACGACCCCGGCATGGTCAAAGCCGAACATCCGGCCAGTGCGCCCGAGCCCCGCCTGCACCTCATCGGCGATCAGCACGATCCCGAACCGGTCGCAGAGCGCGCGCAGATGCGCGAGAAAACTCGGCGGCGCAATATTGAACCCGCCCTCGCCCTGCACCGGCTCGATGATGATCGCGGCAACGCGTTCGGGATCGAGATCCGACACGAGAAGCGTGTCGAGCGCGGCGCGCGCCTGCGCCTCGCTGACCCCGTGAAGCGGGTTCGGGAAGGGCGCATGGAAAATCTCGGCCGGCATCGCACCGAAGCCTTTTTTGTAGGAAACCTTCCCGGTCAGCGCCATGCCAAGCAGTGTCCGGCCATGAAAGGCCCCCGAAAAGGCGATGACGCCCGAGCGCCCGGTATAGGCGCGCGCCATCTTGATCGCATTCTCGACCGCCTCGACGCCGGTCGTCGCCAGCATGGTCTTTTTCGCGAAATCGCCCGGCGTCAGCGCATTCAGCCGCTCGGCCAGCGCCAGATAGCTTTCGTAAGGCGAGACGTGAAAGCAGCTATGGGTGAAATCCTGCGCCTGCGCCGCGACCGCCGCCATCACCTTCGGATGCCGGTGGCCGGTGTTCAGAACCGCGATCCCGGCGGCGAAGTCGATGTAGCGCTTGCCCTCGACATCCCAGATCTCGGCATTCTCGGCCCGAGCGATATAAATCTGGCGGGTCGAGACGCCTTTGGCGACGGCGGCATTACGGCGGGCAACAAGTTCGGATATGCTGGGCATGACAGGGCTCGATCAGGATAAAGGGCGAATCTGCGCAATATCCTGAGCGATCTTAAAGCCAAGTTACAGCCGAAATCGTCGGCTTCGCGCATGTTGGAGGAAAAATGGACGGATTCGACGTTGGCGAAAGGCTGCGCGCGCTGCGATCTGGCGCCGGACTTTCGCAGCGCCAGCTGGCCGAAGCATCGGGGGTCCCGCATGGCCAGATCTCGATGATCGAGACAAATCGCTCGAACCCCTCGGTTGCCTCTCTGCGCAAGATCTTGGGCGGGCTGAACATCACCCTGTCAGAGTTCTTCGAGCCCGATACCGATTTCGTGCAAGAGGTCTTTTTCGGCCCCGACGATCTGCGCAATCTCACCCAGCGGCTTTATTCTCGCGCCGCCGATGCCTCGGGGCGGATCACTTTCCTGCAGGTCGGC
Organism: Paracoccus aminophilus JCM 7686; assembly: GCF_000444995.1. NCBI lineage: Bacteria > Pseudomonadati > Pseudomonadota > Alphaproteobacteria > Rhodobacterales > Paracoccaceae > Paracoccus > Paracoccus aminophilus. The sequence continues at coordinate 2,799,095 of NC_022041.1, forward strand.
GACGCCCGCGCCCATAATCTGCAGATCCTTTACGAGCGCTACGAGCCCGGCGCGGATACCGGCGAGACCATGCTGGAGCATCACGCGAGCGAGGGTGGCATCGTGATTTCGGGCGAGATCGAGGTCACGGTCGGCGAGCGCAGCCGTGTGCTCAAGGCCGGGGACAGCTATCTTTTCGCCTCGAACCTCCCCCACCGTTTTCGCAATCTGTCCGACGCCGAGGCGGTGGTCATGTCGGCCTGCACGCCGCCCTATCTCTAGGCGTCAACGGCCCGAAGCTGCACGCAGTGCAAGCTCTTCCTCAAGTCGCGCCAGCAAATCGGTGCGGGTGACGATGCCGATGATCCGGCCACTTTCGAGGATCGGCACCGCCTCGCGCACGCCTTCGGCAAGGATCGGCAGCAAGGCGAAAGCGGGCGTGTCCGGGGCGAGCCGGGGCCCTTCGCTGCGCATCAGATCTTGCGCAGCCACGCCGCGCGACAGGCCGAAAAGCGAGCGCACCGCGCTTTGCATCCGGCGCCGGTCGGCCTGATTGTCCTCGACCCCGCGGCGGATCAGGTCGATCTGAAAGATCATCCCGCGAAAATTGCGATCGCCATCCGTGACCGGCAGCGCGGTAAAGGCGAGCTTGGCGAAGAGCTCGGCGACCTGCGGCAGCGTGGTCTGGACATCGACCGTCGCGGGGTTTCGCGTCATGATATCGCCGCAGGTCAGCGTGCCAAGCCGCATCGCCGCCGCACGGTCTTCAGCCGCCGCGATCAGCCGGGCGAGGTCCTCGACCCCGATATTGGCGCTTTGGCGGAAATCCGACAGCAGGTGACCAAGTTCCTCGCGGGTGAGGCCCAGAGGATCGCGCTGCGGCTCCTCTTCAGGTTCCGGCTCATGCGCGGGCTCGGTCTGGCGGAAAGGATAGCGCCGCCCCGTCAGGCTGGCATAAAGCGCGGCCAGCGCGACCAGCATGGCGGTGCCGAGCATGACCGGGCTCAGGACGAAATCAAAGCCGGTGTCGCGGATCATCTCGGGGCTGAGCGCGGCGGTCAGCGCGACCGCGCCGCCAGGTGGATGGAGCGCGCGCGTCAGATGCATCAGCAAGATCGCCCCGCCCAAGGCGGCGGCAAGGCTGAGCTCGTAATTCGGGATCCAGAGCGCCGCCGCGACGCCCGCAATCGCCGCGACGCCATTGCCCACAATCGCCGACCACGGCTGGGCGAGCGGGCTGTTCGGCACCGCGAACAGCAGAAACGAGCTCGCCCCGAACGGCGCGATCAGATGCAGCCCATGGGGCGAGCCAAGCCCGGTGACGCGCAAAAACAGCCCGACCACCAGCACCGCCGCAAAGGCCCCGAACGAGGCCCGCACCATTTCCCGGCCCGGCGCATGGCCCATGACCGGACCAAGTTGACGCAGCGAGAAACGGTGATGCGGCTGGCTCATCAGGGCAAGGCTCTGGTCTGGTAAAGGCGCACCTTCAGCCCGCCATGCGCGACATAGGGCCCGGCCTCGAAGGGCAGGCCGGTGGCTTTGGCAAGGCTTTGCTCGCTGGTGACAAGGGCGATGCGCCAGCCGGAAAAGCGCTCTTTCAGCACCTGCCCGAGCGCGCCGTGCAGTGCGAAAAGCGGCTTCTTGTTGCCGATACGCGCGCCATAAGGCGGATTGATGATCACGAGACCCGCCGGGCCTTCGGGCGGGGTGATCTCGCTGATCGGGCGGTTGTCGAACTGGGTCAGCTCAGTCACGCCCGCGCGTTCGGCATTCTTGCGGCTGGACGTGATCGCCCCGGCATCGCGGTCGCTGCCGTAAAAGCGAAAGCCCGGCGCGGACCGGGTTGCGCCGTGGTGCAGCTTCTCGAAGGCCGCCGGATCGAAACTGGCGAAATCCTGAAAGGCGAAGCTGCGCGAACGACCGGGTTGCAGGCCAAGCGCGATTTCGGCGGCCTCGATCGGAAAGGTACCCGAGCCGCACATCGGATCCAGCACCGGCTCGGTCCCGGTGAAACCGGCCTCGCGCAGAAACATCGCGGCCATGGTTTCGCGCATCGGCGCCTTGCCCACCGCTTCCTTATGGCCGCGCTTGTGCAGCGACTCGCCCGTGGAATCGAGCGAGATCGTGCAGAGATCATCCTCGATCCGCACCTTCACGACCAGCGTGGCCGCCGGATCAAGCACCGCGCCCAGTTCCTCGACCAAAGCGCGTTCGATGCGCTGGCTGGCCGCGCCCGCGTGATAGACCTTCGACTGTCGGCAGGTGGTTTCGACCTTGAGCCGCGTGCCCCGGTGCAGGAAATCGGCCCAGGGGAATTTGCGCGCCCGCTTGTCGAGCTGCGCCAGATGCAGCACGCGAAACGCGCCGATGCGCACCAGCACCCGCGTCGCCCCGCGCAAGTCGAGATTGGCGCGCCAGACCTCGGGCCAGCCGCCACGAAAGGCCACGCCGCCGTCGGCCAGTTCTGCGGGGAAACCGGCCTCGCGGGCCTCAGTGAGAAGCGGGGCCTCAAGCCCCGGCGTGGCGACCAGATAGATGTCGAATTGCGCGTCTTTTTCCATTTCGCCCGAATATAGGCTCTGGTGGTGAACGACCAGTTAAATCCGGCCGCCCGTCCGGTGTCACTCGCGCGAGAGATAGCGCTCGGCGAGATTGACCCAGAAGGCCGCGCCGACGCCGAGGGCCTCGTCGTTGAAGTCGAATTTCGGGTGATGGAGCCCCGGATCATTCGGCCCTTTCGCCGTGCCGAGGAAGAAATAAGTCCCCGGGCGCTCGACCAGCATATAGGCGAAATCTTCGCTGCCCATCATCGGGCGGGCGAAATCGACGGTCTTGTCCTCGCCCCAGACCTCGCGCGACAGATCGCGAGCGAAGGCGGTTTCCTCGGGATGATTGATCGTCGCGTCATAGCTGCGGCTGTAATCGACGGTCGCGGTCATGCCGAAGCTTTCCGCCTGCGCCGCGGCGATCAGCTTGATGCGGCGTTCAATCTCGTCGCGGACCTCGGGGTTGAAGGTGCGGATGCCGACGACGATTTCGGCGGTCGAGGGGATGATGTTCGAGACCGTGCCACCATGGAAGGCCGCGACCGTCACCACGGCGGGATCAAGCGCCGCGATATTGCGCGAGACAATGGTTTGCAGCGCCATGACGATCGAGGCGCCCGCCGTGATCGGATCGGCGGTGAGCTCAGGCGTCGAGCCATGGCCGCCATTGCCATGCACCCGGATCGTGCATTCATCGACCGCGGCCATAATCGGCCCATCGCGGAAGGTGAACTGACCAAAGGGCAGCGAGGGGTCATTGTGCATGCCAAAGACCGCGTCGCAGGGGAATTTCTGAAACAGCCCCTCTTCGACCATGATCTTGGCCCCACCCCAGTTTTCCTCGGCGGGCTGGAAGATCAGATGGATGGTGCCGTCGAAATTCTGGCGCTCGGCCAAGGTGCGCGCCGCCGCAAGCAAAGTCGCGGTATGGCCGTCATGGCCGCAGGCATGCATCAGCCCCGGGGTTTTCGAGGCATAGGCCGCGCCGGTTTCCTCGGTGATCGGCAGCGCGTCGATATCGGCGCGCAGCCCGATGGCACGGTTGCCGGTGCCGCAGCGCAAAGTCCCGACCAGCCCGGTTTTCGCCAGCCCGCGCGTGACCTCATAGCCATAGCTTTCGAGCGCGCGCGCGACGACATCCGAGGTCCGCTCTTCTTCCAGCCCGAGCTCGGGATGGGCGTGGAGGTCCTGGCGCAAGGCGATGAAATCCCCGAGCGCGACGATGTCCTTGGGCGAAACGAATGTCATGTCAGACACCTCTGGTCGGAATGCGGTTTTCGAAATAGCGGAAGATCAGCACGAGCACCGCCGTCAGCAGGAAATAGATGAGCCCAAGGAAGAGCAGCGGCTCATAGGTCAGCAGCGTGTTCGAGCGCACCCGCGAGATCACCCCGTAGAGATCGACCACGGTGATCGTCGCGACCAGCGGCGTCGATTTGAGCTGAAGCACGGTTTCGCCATTCAGCGTCGGCAGCGCGCGATGGAGCGCACGCGGCAGCCAGATGCGCCAGAAGAGCTTCCAGCGGCTCATCCCGAAGGCACGGCCTGCCTGCAGCTCTCCCGGAGGCACGCCGGCGAAGGCACCGCGCATGACCTCGGCCTCATAGGCGGCGAAGGAGATCGTCAGGGCGGCGACGCCATAGGGCCAGGCCTCGCGCAGATAGGGCCAAAGGAACGAGCTGCGCAGCCCCGGGATCATCGGAAAGAGCGAGCCGAGCCCGTAATAGAGCAGCCAAAGCTGCAAGAGCAGCGGCGTGCCGCGGATGACCGTGCAGAAGGCCTTGGCGGGCGCGGCCAGCCACCACGGCCCGGTGACCTGCACCAGCCCGATCGGTACCGCGAGCACAAAGCCAAGCGCGACGGTCGAAAACAGCATGGCCAGTGTCACCCAGAGCCCATGCCACATCAGCCCCTGATAATCCTTGAGCCAGTCCCAGCGGCCATACCAGACCGCCAGTGCAAAGCCCAAAGCGGCAATCGCAATCAGCACGATGCGATGGGGTTTCAGCCAGCGCTCGTTCGGGGCGACATGGGCGGGAATGTCGGGCGCGGTGACCGCGCGGGGGTCGAGATCGCTCATGCGCGCGCCTCCGCAATGCCGCGCCGTGCGCGCCGTTCAATCATGCGGATGATCACCGTCGAGACCAGCGTCAGCAGCAGATAAAGCATCCCCGCCGCGAGGAAGAAGGTCAGGTAATGCTTGGTCGCGCCCGCCGCCTGCCGCGTGACCAGCGTCAGCTCGGAGAAGCCGACGACAGCCAGAAGCGCGGTGTCCTTGGTCGCGATCAACCAGAGGTTGGCAAGCCCCGGAATGGCGAAGGGCAGCATCGCAGGCAAAGTCACGCGCCGCAGCACCTTGCCGGGCGACATGCCATAGGCGCGCGCCGCCTCGATCTGGCCGGGCGCGATGGATTTGATCGCGCCGCGCATGACCTCGGTTGAATAGGCGCCCTGCACCACACCGATGACGAAGATCCCGGCGGCGAGCCCCGAAATATCGACCGGCCCCTGTCCCAGCAGCGCCATGACCTGATTGAGCAGATCGGTGCCCGCGTAATAGAGGATCAGGATCAGCACGAGCTCGGGCACGGCGCGCACGACCGTCGTATAGACTTCCAGCAGATCGCGAATGACCGGCCCGCCGTAAAGCTTGCCCATCGCGCCGAAGATCCCGATCAGGATGCCAAGCGCATAGCCGCCGACAGCGATCTCGATCGAGTTGAGAAAGCCCGCCAGAAGCGCGCCTCCCCAGCCCGGCGGGTCAAGCGCGAGAAGTCCCCAGTTTATCGCCATGAATGTGGCATCCCGTAATTTGGCATTCTGATTTTGGCGCGGGCAGGTTCTCCCGCGCCAGCTTCGGGCAAGAAATCACCTGCCGTAGATGTCGAAATCGAAGTATTTCTTGCTGAACTCTTGATAGGTCCCGTTGTCGCGGATCGCGTGGATCGCCGCCGAGAGCTTATCGCGCAGTTCAGTGTCGGTCTTGCGCACGCCAATCGCCGAGCCGATGCCGAGAATATCCGGATCATCCGCGACAACGCCTTTGAAATCGCAGCAGTCCTTGCCCGCATCGCTGGCGACAAAGGCGCGCATGGCGACCTCATCGGCCTCGACCGCATCAATCCGGCCCGCAGCGAGATCGCTGTTGGCCTCGTCCTGGGTCTGATACTCGCGCACCGTCGCACCGGCGGTTTCGAAATGGGCCTGCGCATAGCGCAGATGGCGGGTGCCGACCTGCGCGCCGATGACCTTGCCGGCAAGACCTTCCGGCGTCACCTCGATCTTTTCATCCTTGAGCCCGATCACTGCGGAATTGGTGCGGTAATAGGGGTCCGAGAAATCGATGACCTTCTTGCGCTCGTCGGTGACCGACATCGAAGACACGATCATGTCGATCTTGCCGCTTTGCAGCGCCGGGATGATCCCGTCCCAAGCGACCGGCGTGATCACGCAATCGAGTTTCGCCTCGGCGCAGACCGCTTTGGCCAGATCGACCTCCCAGCCGGTCCAGTTGCCCGAGGCATCGGGCACGGTGAAGGGCGGATAGGGTTCGGCCGAGATCCCGACCTTCAGCGGATCGGCCGCCGCGGCCGACAGGCCTGCGAGGCTGCAGCTCGCCGCAAGGAAAAGGCCGGTCAGTACATTCTTCATGACATTCGTCCCGTAATCTGAGGTCCAACGCAAAAGGAGCAGCCCCGCAGCGTCCTGCGCTGCGGGGCGGTCACATCATTCGAAGATGTCGATATCGAAGTATTTCTTGTTGAACGCCGCATAGCTGCCATCCTCGCGGATGCCCTTGATCGCGGCATTGAGCTTTTCTTTCAGCGCGGTGTCGCTTTTGCGCAGCCCGATCCCGGCAGCGGTGTTCATCACCTCGGGATCATTGGGCACGGTGCCCTTGACGTCGCAGCAAGCTTCGCCCGTCGGCGATTTCAGGAAATCCTGCATGGCAATGGCATCGGCCTGCGTCGCATCAATCCGGCCCGCGACGAGATCGTTGTTCGCCTCGTCCTGGGTCTGATATTCGCGCAGGGTCACGCCCGCCGGAGCGAAATGCTTCTGGGCATAGGCCATATGCATCGTGCCGACCTGAACGCCCAAAACCTTGCCTTTCAGCTCTTCCGGGGTCGCGCCAAAGGTCTGTTCCTTCGGCCCGATGATCACCGCATTCGAGCGATAATAGGGATCCGAGAAATCAATGACCTTCGAGCGATCCGGCGTGATCGACATCGACGAGATGATCATGTCGATTTTGCCGGTGTTGAGCGCGGGAATGATCCCGTCCCAGGCGACCGGGGTGATGACGCATTCGAGCTCGGCCTTCTTGCAGACGGTTTCGGCGAAATCGATCTCCCAGCCGCTCCATTTGCCCGAGGCATCGGGCGAAGTGAAAGGCGGATAGGGTTCAGCCGCGACGCCGACCTTGAGAGGGGCCGCCGCCGCCGGAGCAAGGCTGGCCAGCCCCGCCAAAGCCGCGACAGACAAAGTTGCGAGCAGTTTTTTCATGATATCCCCTGTTGCTGTTGGACTTTGTTTTTCAGTCTTTATTTGGCTGTTTTCGGGATCAATGCGCCGATTGGATAAACCGCTTGAGCCGCTCTGATCGCGGCGCATCGAAGATCTGTTCCGGCGTGCCCTGCTCTTCGATCACCCCGCCGTGGAAATAGACGATGCGGTCGGCGACGTTGCGCGCGAATTTCATCTCATGGGTGACGAGGATCATGGTGCGGTTTTCCTTGGCCAGATCGCCGATCACGCTGAGCACCTCGCCCACCAGCTCGGGATCAAGCGCCGAGGTCGGCTCGTCAAAGAGCATCACCTCGGGATCGACGGCGACGGCGCGGGCAATCGCCGCGCGCTGCTGCTGGCCGCCCGAGAGAAAGGCGGGATAGGTGTCGCGCTTCTCGTAAAGGCCGACGCGGCGCAGCAGGGTTTCCGCCGTGGCAATCGCCTGATCCTTCGGCACGCCCAGGACATGGACCGGCGCCTCGATCACGTTTTGCAAAACCGTGCGGTGCTGCCAGAGATTGAAGCTTTGAAAGACCATGGCAAGGCGAGAGCGGATGCGCTCGACCTGCTTGCGGTCGGAGGGCACCTGCCCGCCGGCGCGGTCGGATTTCATCGCAATGGTTTCGCCGTGAACCATGATCTGCCCCGAGGTCGGGGTCTCGAGCAGGTTGATGCAGCGCAGGAAAGTCGATTTCCCCGAGCCGGACCCGCCGATGATCGCGATGACCTCGCCCTTGCGCGCTTCGAGCGAGACGCCCTTGAGCACCTCAAGCGCGCCGAAACGCTTGTGCAGATTGCTGACCTCGATTGCGTTCGCCGCTTCTGCCAAAGGCAGCCCTCCTCAGTTTTTGCTGTGGCCGACCGGGTCTCCCGTCCCTGTCCGCCGCTTTCCTCCTGCCTGCCGCGAATCACTTTCGCCACAGACATGCTCCGAAGATAACCGATCATTTCAAAAACTATACTCTTGAATAATTGTTATTCACTTGCATAGTTTGACGTTGAACGATCAAGAATCACTAAGCGTTTCCGGCAAGCGGGGGCAAGACCCCGCTTTCAGGGCCGGTCACAGACAGGAATCAGGCCCCGCATGGCAACAACCTTCCGCCGTATGCAGGATTTCGACCGCCGCGCCGAGCTGATCCGCGCGACGCTCGACTGCATTGCGGACAAGGGCATCCAGGGCACGACGGTGCGTGCGGTCGCGACTTATGCCGGGGTCAGCAACGGCTTGATCCGCCATCATTTCGCCTCGAAGGAAAACATGATCCTCGCCGCCTACCGCGAGACGGTCGAGATGATCACCGCGCCCGGACGCGCGATCATCGACGCCCCCGAGATGGAGCCACATGAGCGTCTTGCCCGCTTCGTGCGTGCCAGCATCGGCGGCGCGGTCGCTGATCCCCGGGTGTTTTCGCTCTGGGCGGCCTTTATCGCGCAGGTCAATGTCGATCCCGAAATGGCGCGGATCCATGACGACGGCCATTTGCCCTATCGCAGCGCGCTGGAACCGATGATCGCCGCCATCATGGCCGCGGAAAACCGCGCCCTGCCCGATCGGCGCCGCGAGCGGCTGGCGATTGCGCTCAATGCGGTGCTCGACGGGCTGTGGCTTGAGGGCTGCCTCTATAAAGAGGACCGTTGCCCCGAAGATTACGTCGAGCTTGGTCTCGAGACCGCCGAGGCTTTGCTCGGCACGACACTGCCCCGCATTGCGGAAAGGGAATAACCATGCGCTACGCTTCCGTCACCGATCGCCTTGCCAATCTTGGCTCTGACAAATGGGACCTGCATCTGCGCGGGCGGGAAATGGTGCGTCAGGGCCAGCCGGTCATCGAGCTGACCATTGGCGAGCCGGATCTGCCCCCCGATACCGGTCTGATCGAGATCTGCGCCGATGCGATGCGGCAGGGCCGGACGCGCTATTCGAACGGGCGCGGCGAGCCCTCGGTTCTGGCCGCGCTTTCCGCCAAATACACCGCCCGCAGCGGCCGCGCGATCGGCTCGGAAAACCTGCTCTGCTTCCCCGGCACCCAGACCGCGCTTTATGCGGTCTTCATGGGGCTGGTCGAGGCGGGCGACAAGGTTCTGGTGCCCGATCCCTATTACGCGACCTATGAAAGCGTCGTGCGCGCGCCCGGCGCAGAGATCGTTCCGGTCAAGCTGCGCAAGGAAAACCGCTTCCACCTGACCGCCGAAGACCTTGAGGCCGCGATCACCCCCGGCTGCCGCGCGCTGTTGTTGAACTCGCCGCATAACCCGTCGGGCGCGGTGCTGACGCTCGACGAGATCCGTGCGATTGGCGAGGTCTGCCGCAAGCATGACCTCTGGATCGTCTCGGATGAGGTCTATGAACAGCTGACCTTCGGCGCGGAATTCGCCTCGCCGCTTGATCTGCCGGAACTGGCCGAACGCACGGTCGTCGTCTCGTCGATCTCGAAATCCCATGCCGCGCCGGGCTTTCGCTCGGGCTGGGCGGTCGGGCCTGCCGAATTCTGCGAGCGCGTGCTGCCGCTGTCGGAATCGATGCTGTTCGGTGGCCAGCCCTTCATCGCCGATATGACCGCCCATGCGCTCAGCTCCGACGTGCCGACCGCCGCGATCATGCGCGAGCAATATGCCCGCCGCGCCGCATTGGTTGCCGCGCGTCTTGGCAATGTCGGCGGGCTCCAGCCGCTGCCGCCCGAAGCGGGCATGTTCATCCTGCTCGATGTCGCGGGCACCGGCCTCTCGGGCGAGGCCTTCGCCGAGACGCTGCTGCGCGATCAGCTGGTTTCGGTGATGCCGGGCTCGTCCTTCGGGGCCGAGGCCGAAAACCTCGTCCGCCTGAGCCTGACCGTGCCCGATGCGACCTTGACCGAGGCCTGCGACCGCATTGCCCGCCACGCCGATGCGCTGAGCGCGTCCCAAGATCTCGACGCGACCGACGCCCTCGTCTGAGCGCCGGACCACCTTTTCACGGGGCGCGGCGGCGGCAGAGGAGCCGTCCTGCATCCCGCCACAACATGAGGGGCGCCTGCGCCCAACAGGGAGAGAGCAGATGAATTTCGGCCTGACCGAAGAACAGGACATGATCGTTTCGACGGTCCGCACCTTTGTCGAAAACGAGATCTATCCGCATGAAGCCGAGGTCGAGCGCCTTGGCTATGTCCCCCATGAGCTTGGGGAAGAGATCAAGAAAAAGGTGCTCGATCTCGGCTTTTACGCCTCGAACTTCCCCGAGGAAGCCGGTGGCCCCGGCCTCTCGCATGTCGATTTCGCGCTGGTTGAGCGTGAGCTCGGCCGTGGCTCGATGGCCTTGACCCATTTCTTCGGCCGTCCGCAAAACATCCTGATGGCCTGCGAAGGCGAGCAAATCGCGCGCTACCGCGATCCGGCTGTGCGCGGCGAGCGCATGGACGCTTTGGCCATGACCGAGCCGGATGCCGGTTCGGACGTGCGCGGCATGAAGACCACCGCGCGCCGCGAGGGCGGCGACTGGGTACTCAATGGCACCAAGCATTTCATCTCGGGCGCGGAACATGCCGATTTCGTCATCGTCTTTGTCGCGACCGGCGAGGAAGTCGCGGGCAATGGCATGGTGAAAAAGCAGATCACCACCTTCCTCGTTGACCGCGGCACCCCCGGTTTCACCATCCGCGACGGCTATAAATCGGTCAGCCATCGCGGCTACAAGAACATGATCCTTGAATTCGAGGATTGCCGCCTGCCCGATGCGCAGGTTTTGGGCAAGGTCGGCGGCGGTTTCGAGGTGATGAACGACTGGCTTTACGCCACCCGCATCACTGTCGCGACCATGGCCGTTGGCCGCGCGCGCCGCGTCTTTGACATGATGCTCGACTATGCCGCACAGCGAAAGCAGTTCGGCCAGCCAATCGGCCGCTTCCAGGGCGTGGGCTTCCAGATCGCCGACAGCATCACGGAAATCGACGCCGCCGACTGGCTGACCTTGGCCGCCGCATGGCGTCTCGATCAGGGCCTGCCCGCCAACCGCGAGATTGCCTCGGCCAAGGTTTATGCGTCCGAAATGCTCGCCCGCGTCACCGACCGCGCCATTCAGGTCTATGGCGGCATGGGGCTGATGGACGACTTCCCGATCGAGCGCTTCTGGCGCGATGCCCGCGTCGAGCGCATCTGGGATGGCACCTCGGAAATCCAGCGCCACATCATCTCGCGCGATCTGCTGCGTCCGCTGGGGGCCTGAGATGAAGGACGAGATCATCCAAAAACCGGGCCGCGACCTCTCGCGCCTGTTGCGTCCGAAATCCATCGCCGTGATCGGCGGCGGCTGGTCGGTCGCGGTCATCAAGCAATGCAAGCGAATGGGCTTCGAGGGCGAGCTCTGGCCCGTCCACCCGACGCGCGACGAAATCGCGGGCTATCCCTGCTATAAATCTGTGGCCGATCTGCCTTCGGCCCCGGATGCGACCTTCATCGGCGTGAACCGCGACGCAACGCTCGAGGTCGTGCGCGATCTCTCTGCGCGCGGCGCGGGCGGGGCGGTCTGCTTTGCCTCGGGCTTTGCCGAGGTCGCCGACGGGGCCGAGCGCACCCGCGATCTTCTGGCCAATGCCGGTGAGATGGCGGTGCTGGGTCCGAATTGCTACGGCTTCATCAACTATCTCGACGGGGCGCTTTTGTGGCCCGATCAGCATGGCGGCAAGCGGGTCGAGACCGGCGTGGCGATCATCGCGCAAAGCTCGAATATCGCGATCAACCTGACCATGCAAAAGCGCGGCCTGCCTTTGGCCTATGTGCTGACGGCGGGCAATCAGGCGCAAACCGGGCTGTCAGGTCTGGCTGATGCGGCGCTCGACGACCCGCGCGTCACAGCGCTTGGTCTGCATATCGAGGGCTTTGACGATCTGGCGAAACTTGAGGCGGTCTTTGCCAAGGCCCGCGCCAAGAAGATCCCCGTCGTTGCGATCAAGGTCGGCACCTCGGCTGCGGCGCAGGCGATGACCATGTCGCATACCGCTTCGCTCTCGGGCGCGGATGCCTTGGCCGATGCCTTCTTTGCCCGCGTGGGCGTAGCGCGCGCCCGCTCGCTCGACGAATTTGTCGAGACGCTGAAGCTTCTTCACGTCCTTGGCCCCTCGCCGGATGCGACGCTCGGCTCGATGAGCTGTTCGGGCGGCGAGGCCTCGCTGGTTGGCGATCTCGCCGATGCCAATGGCCTGGATCTGCGCCCCCTGACCGAGGCCGATGCCGTGCGCGTCAAGGCGACGCTGTCGGATATGGTGACGATCTCGAACCCGCTCGATTACCACACCTTCATCTGGGGTGATGGCGCGCGGATGCAGGCGACTTATGCGGCTTTCCTTGAAAGCGGCTATGGGCTTTCGATGCTAGTGATCGACATCCCGCGCGACGACCGTTGCGAGGACAATGGCAGCTATGCCGCGATTGAGGCGGCGCTGGCGGCAGGTAAGGCGAGCGGACAACGCTTTGCTTTGGTGTCGAGCCTGCCCGAAAACCTGCCCGAGGCGCTGACCGATCAGGTCATGGCCGCAGGCATCGCGCCGCTGATGGGTCTGGAAAGCGCGATCCGCGCCGCGCGTCACGCCGCCGACATTGGCGCCGCTTGGGCGCGCCCCCTGCCCGCGCCGCTGGCCTTGGCCGGTGAAGGCGAGGCTTTGGCCGCGCTCGATGAGGCACGCTCGAAAGAGGCTCTGCGCGCCATCGGCATCCCGACGCCCAAGAGCAAGGTGGTCGACACCGCCGCAGAGACCGCCGCTGCCGCCGCCGAAATCGGCTTCCCGGTCGTCTTGAAAGGCGTGGGCGATCACCTGCTCCACAAGACCGAAATGGGCGCGGTCGCGGTCAATCTGAAAACCGCCGCCGAAGTCGAAGCCGCCGCCGCGCGCATGGCTGATCTGAACTGCCGCTTCCTTGTCGAGGAAATGGCGCAGGGCGTTGTCGCCGAGCTGATCGTCGGCCTGTCCCGCGATCCGCAATTCGGGCTCTTCCTGACCATCGGCGCGGGCGGGATTCTGGTCGAGATTCTGAAGGATTCGCGCTCGCTTCTGCTGCCCGCAAGCCGCGATCAGATCCGCGAGGCGCTGCTCTCGCTGCGCATCGCGCCGATCCTGCACGGCTATCGCGGCAAGCCCGGCGGTGATCTCGAAGCCACGATCGACGCGATTGCCCGGCTTGCAGACCATGCCGCCGCGCATGGCGACGAGATCGAGGAACTCGACATCAACCCCTTGATGATCCTGCAAAATAGCGTTGTCGCCGTTGATGCGCTGCTGCGTCCCAGAAAGGTTTCCCATGTCTGACACCACCTCTGATATCGTGAAAACCCGCCGTGACGGGGCCGTGCTCGAAATCACCTTCGACCGGCCCAAGGCGAATGCCATCGGCCAGCCTTCCAGCCAAGAACTGGGCAAAGTTTTCGCCGCTTTCCGCGACGATCCCGAATTGCGCGTGGCGATCTTCACCGGCGGCGGAGACAAGTTCTTCTCGGCCGGTTGGGATCTCAATGAGGCCGCCGATGCGGGCGGCTCGGGCTATGTCGCCGATTATGGCGTCGGCGGGGTCTATGGCTTTTCCGAGCTCGAAGGCCTGAACAAGCCGATCATCTGCGCGGTCAATGGCTATGCCATCGGCGCCGGGTTCGAGATCCTGCTCTCGGCCGATTTCGTCATCGCCGCAGAGAACGCGCAATGCTGGTTGCCGGAAACCACGCTTGGGGTTCTGCCCGATGTGGGCTCGTTCCTTTTGCCGAAAATGCTACCCAAGGTCATCGCCAATGAGGTGCTTTACGGCGGCCTGACCTTGGAGCCCGCCGATCTCTTGCGCTGGGGCATCGCCAATCAGGTCGTCCCGAAAGGTCAGGCGCTCGAGGCGGCGCGGGCGCTTGCACAGCGCATCCTACGCTCGGCCCCGCTTTCGGTCGAGGCCGCCAAGGAGACCGTGCGTCTGGCCGAAAAGATGAACCTGCGCGAAAGCTATGCCGCGATGCGCGCGGGCGAGTTTCCGGCCTTCCAGCGGCTCATCGACAGCGAAGACGCGCTCGAAGGTCCGCGCGCCGCCGTCGAAAAGCGCGATCCGGTCTGGAAGGGGCGCTAAGCCCCTTCTCCTTCCGATTTTGACCGCATTCCCGGACGGATCTCACCCGACTGATTCCGCCGAGGCCGATGCGAAAGGATTCTGACGTGAAAACTGTCGCCAAATATCTTCTGGAAAGCCTTGCCGCCTATGGCACGGATACCGTCTTCGGCATCCCGGGCGTGCATACGGTCGAGCTTTATCGCAGCCTGCCCAACAGCGGCATCCGCCACGTCACCCCCCGCCACGAACAGGGCGCGGGCTTCATGGCGGATGGCTATGCCCGCGCCTCGGGTCGGGTCGGGGTCTGCTTCACCATCACCGGGCCGGGGCTGACGAATATCGCGACGGCGATGGCACAGGCCTATGCCGATTCGATCCCGATGCTGGTGATCTCCTCGGTCAATTCGCGCGGGCGGATGAATTCGGGCGAGGGTTGGCTGCACGAGCTGCCGAACCAGCAGGCCTTTGCCCGCGAGGTCGCGGCCTTCAGCCAGACCGTGCTGACGCCCGAGGATCTGCCGCGCGCGCTGTCGCGGGCCTTCGCGCTCTTCCGCTCGGCGCGTCCGCGTCCGGTCCATATCGAGATCCCGATGGATGTCATGGGCCTCGATGCGAGCCATTTGCCGCGCCTCAACCCCGAGGCGCTGCCGCTCGCGCCGATGGCCGCGCCCGCCTCGCTCAAACGCGCGACCGAGCTGCTCGATGCAGCCAAAACGCCGCTGATCCTTGCCGGTGGCGGTGCGATTGACGCGGCAGATGAGCTGCGCGCGCTGGCCGAAAAGCTCTCGGCGCCGGTGGTGATGACGGTGAACGGGCGCGGGCTTTTGCCGCTCGGCCATCCGCTTGCAATCAATGCGAGCGCCTCGACAGCGGCAGTGCGCGAGGTCATGGCGCGCGCCGATTGCATTCTTGCGGTCGGCACCGAATGCGGCCCGACCGATTACGACATGTATGTCACGGGCTATCCGAAACTCGCCGCCAAGTTGATCCGGCTGGATATCGACCCCGAGCAGACCATGCGCGGCTTTGCCCCCGATCTGGTGCTGGTCGGCGGCGCGAAAGCCTCGCTGGCCGGGCTGGTTGATCTGGTGGCCACCGCCCCGGCACGCGATCACAGCGATCTGGCGACGGTCAGCGCCAAGGCGCGGGCCGAGCTCTCGGAGGTTTTGCAGGTCGGCGCGAAACTTGTGGACTTCATCCGCGACACGCTGCCCGAGGTGCCGATTGTCGGCGATTCGACCCAGCCGGTCTATGGTGCTCAGCTTGACTATGCCGCGCCCGCGCCGCGCCATTTCTTCTGCTCGGCCTCGGGCTTTGGCACGCTCGGCTATGGCCTGCCCGCAGCTTCGGGCGCGGCGCTGGCGGTCAAGGGGCCGGTGATCTCGCTGATCGGCGATGGCGGGATCCAGTTCACCATCGGCGAGCTTGCCGCCGCGCGCGAGCTCGACCTGCCGGTGATCGTCCTTCTGTGGAACAATTCGGGCTATCGCGAGATCAAGACCGCGATGATCGACATGGATGTCCAGCCCGAGGGCGTCGATATCTGGACCCCGGATTTCCAACTGCTCGCCCAAGGCTTTGGCTGCGTGGTGGAAAAGCCCGAAGCCCTTGCGGCTTTGCCCGATCTGCTGCACGCCGCCGCGCGCCGCGCCGGCCCGACGGTGATCGAGCTCGACGAGGCCATGCTGCTGCGCGATCTCGGGTAAGCTTTGGGTAGGGTGCGCTTCAGCGCACCCACCGCAGCTCAGGCAAACCGCACATCAATCAGCATTGGCCCGTCATGGGCCAAGGCTTCCGCCAGCGCGGCATGAAGCGCCTCGAGCGTTTCGACCGCGACGCCCCGCACCCCGAAGGATTGCGCAAGCCCCGCCCAATCGATGGCCGGGCGATCCAGCGACAGCATATCGAAGGCGGTCTGACCGGGATTGGCCCCAACCTTGGCATATTCGCCCAAGAGGATCGCATATTTGCGGTTGTTGAGCAGCAGCGTCGTGCAGGGCAGGTTCTCGCGCGCCTGCGTCCACAGCGCCTGCAGCGTATAGGCGGCCGAGCCATCGGCCTGAATGTCGATGACGCGGCGATGGCCCTCGCCTTGCTCGCGCGCGCCAATTGCCGCGCCGGTCGCCATCGGCAGGCCCTCGCCAATCGCGCCGCCGACCAAAGGCAGCCAATTGCAGGGCGCCGCCGCAGGCAGACGCGCCGGAAAACCACCGCCGAGGGTCAGCGCCTCGTCGATGACAATCGACTGATCGGGCAGCAGATCGCAAACGACTTCGGCAAAACCCTCGGGCTCGATCGGGCCGGTCATCGCGATCTTTTCGCGCGGGGCGGCGGCGGGCGGGGTCGCGGGCGCAATGCCAAGCGAAGCCATCAGCCCCTTGAGCCCGGCGAGCGCGTCCTGATCGCCGCGTGACAGCGTGATTACCTCGGCATCCGCGCGCATCACCAGACTCGGGCGGCCCGGATAGAGGAAAAACGCGGTCGGCGGCGGACAGTTCACCAAAATGACCGTGTCAAAGGGCGCAAGCGCGGCCATCGCCACCTCGACCACATAGGGCACGCGCGGGATCGCCATGCGCCCACGTCCCATCGGTTGATTGGCGACCAGCGGGCTTGCCATCAGCTCGATCCCGGCGGCCTTGAGCCCGGCGAGCAAGGGCTGGGCCGCGTCGCTCAGCGCGGGGGTGCCAAGGATCATGATGGTGCGACCGCCTTGCCGGATGCGGCCCGCGGCATGGTCGATCTGGCTCGGCACGACCGGCAAGGCGGCAATCGCGGGCAGCGGCGCGCCGATCTGGCCGCCCTCGCCCCAGGACACATCGGCGGGCAAGACCAGCGTCGCGATCTGGCCGTAACCTGCGCCTGCCGCCTGCACGGCACGCGCGGCATCCGGGCCGATCCGCTCGGGCGCGGTCGAATAGGCATACCATTGCGAACAGGCTCCGGCGAGCGCCGCGACATCGGCGGTCAGCGGGCTGTCGAAGGGCACATGCGCGATCGCATGATCGCCGACGACATTGACCACGCCAGCCCCGGCGCGGCGCGCGTTGTGGAGGTTTGCGATCCCATTGGCGAGCCCCGGCCCGCAATGCAACAGGGTCGCGGCCGGTTTGCCGGTGATGCGGAAATAGCCATCCGCCATTCCGGTGACGACGTTTTCCTGCAAGCCGAGCACGCAGGCGATGCCCGGAATCCGATCCAGCGCGGCGACGAAATGCATCTCGCTGGTGCCGGGATTGGCAAAACAGGTCGTGACCTCCGAAGCCAGAAGCGTGTGAACCAGAGCCTCTGCTCCGGTCATCGCCGGATCATGATTGGGCTCTGGGCTTTGATCTTGCATGATTTCCTCCTGTCCGGGGTCGCGGGCGATGCCCAGCCTAGGCCGAGGGCCCGCGCCGTGCCAACCCTCGCATCGCCTGAAAAATTGCTAGCCATAAATTTGTTGAACGTCCATCCAGATTTTCTGTTGACAGCTCGGCCCATTTCGTTGGACGACTATCCAATATTCTTTATCTGGGCATATGCCGTATCCGGGCTTGGGAGGGCCTCGCGGCAAGGGAGGAATGATGAAGAGAGTGCTGACCCGCTGCATTGCGGGGCTTTTGCTGACGACCTGTCCGGCCTTCGCCGAGGATGTCGTGACCTATGCATCCTACGGCGGCGCCTATCAGGAGGCGGTGCGCAAGGCCATTCTCGATCCGATCGAGAAGGACACCGGCATGAAGATCAAGGATAGCGCGATCTCGGCCGGGATCACCGAGGTCCGCACCCGCGTGAAAGGCGGCGCCAATGATCTCGACGTGGTCGAGCTTTACGGCGGCCAGTGCCAGCAGGCGGCCGATGAGGGTCTGCTCGTGGCGCTTGATTACGGGAAGCTGACCAATGCGGCGGGCGTGCCGAAAGAGCTGCAGGGCAAGGAATGGGTCGGCTTCACCGCTTATTCGACCGTCATCGCCTGGAACAAGGATGTTTATGGCGATCACCCTCCGAAGGACTGGAAGGACTTTTTCGACACCGAGAACTTCCCCGGCACCCGGGCGATGTCGGCCTATAGCGGGCAGACCAATCTTGAAGCGGCACTCATGGCCGATGGCGTCGCCCCCGATCAGCTTTATCCGCTCGATGTCGAGCGCGCCTTCAAGAAGCTCGACGCCTTCAAGCCCCATGTCGATGTTTGGTGGAGCTCGGGCTCGCAGGCGACCCAGCTTGCGACCAGCGGCGAATCCGACATGCTGACGATCTGGGCCGCGCGGATTGAGGCTGCGATCAAGGAAGGCGCGCCCTACGATTATACACTCAATCAGGGCATCATGGATGTCGAATGTCTGGTGATCCCCAAGGGCTCGCCCAATCCCGAAGGCGCGATGAAGCTGGTGAACCTGATGCTCTCGCCCGATTATCAGGCCAATCTGCCCAAATATATCCCCTATGGGCCGATGAATGCCGATGCCTTCAAGTCCGGAAAGATCACCCCGGAAGAGGCCGCGCGCATCATCACCTCGGATGAGAACCGCCCGAAACAGGTGATGATCAACTCGGCCTATTGGGCCGAACATGGCCAGAAGCTTCAGGAACGCTGGAACGCTTTCCTGCAATGACCGGGGCATGACCGAAGTTGGGGCGGCATCTGCCGCCCCGCCTGCCCGGTTCCCCATCCGTCCCGCTTCGATCCCCGTCCCTTCATCGAGAGGCTTTCGATGACCGTGCCTTCTGCGACCGCTCTGCCCGTCACGATCACGGCGCTCTCCAAGCATTACGGCGCCGTCCGCGCCGTCGATGACGTGAGCTTCGATGTCGCCCCGGGTGAGTTCCTGACCCTGCTTGGCCCCTCGGGCTCGGGCAAGACCACGCTTCTGATGATGATCGCGGGGTTTAGTCGTCCAAGCGCGGGCTCGATCCGCATTGCCGGGCAGGAAATCGTCCATCTGCCGCCGCATAAACGCAACATCGGCATGGTTTTTCAGAATTACGCGCTCTTTCCCCATATGAGTGTCGGCGAGAATATCGCCTATCCGCTGAAGCTGCGCGGCGTCGGCCGGGCCGAGCGTGAGGACTGCGCGCGGCGTGCGCTCGATCTCGTGCAGCTCGCCGGGCTTGAAAGCCGCCGCATCAGCCAGCTCTCGGGCGGCCAGCGCCAGCGCATCGCCTTGGCCCGCGCCATTGTCTTCGAGCCGCGCATCCTTCTGATGGATGAGCCACTGTCCGCGCTCGACAAGCAATTGCGCGAATCGATGCAGATCGAGATCCGTCGCATTCACGACCGGCTCGGGATGACCACGATCTCGGTGACCCATGACCAGCGCGAGGCGCTGACCATGTCCGACCGGATCGCGGTTTTCGCCAAGGGCAAGCTCGCGCAGATCGCGGCGCCCTCGGATCTTTACGAAAAGCCGCAATCGCGCTTTGTCGCGGAATTCATTGGCGAATCCTCCTTCCTGCCGGTCAAGCGCACCGCCGAGGGCTGGAGCCATGCCGGCCAGCCCCTGCACCTGCCTGCGGATACTTCGGCAGAGGGCGACGCGGCACTGTTGATGCTGCGCCCCGAACAATTGCGCCTGCGCCCTGTGGACAGCGCCACCCCCGAGCCCGATCTCAACCGCTTTCGCGGCCGCATCGAGGAGGTCGTCTATCAGGGCGAGAGCCTGCTGCTCGACGTGGCGCTCGACGGCGGGCGGGTGCTCTTGCGCCTACCGAACCGCGCGGGAGAGGCACGCTCTTGCCCGCCGCGCGGCGCAAGCGTCGATCTGTTGCTGCATCGCGATGACACGCGCCTTGTCGCGCAGGCCGGGGCAGAGGCATGAGCGCGCGCGCCCTCGCCCCCGGTCTGCTTGGCGACAACAGCGCGGATCTCGCGCAGGAGCGGCGGCGCGAAAACCGCATGATGCTGGCGCTGACGCTGCCTGCGCTGATCGTGGCGGGCGTCTTGATGCTGGTGCCGGTCGGTTGGCTCTTCTCGCTTTCCTTCGTCGGCGCTGACGGAGGGCTTTCCGTCGAGAATTACAGCCGGATCTGGACCGATGGCGCCTATGTCGCGATTTTCGTGACCACGTTCAAAATCGCGCTTCTGGTCACCGCGCTTTGCGTGGGATTGGGCTATCCGGTCGCCTATGTCATGGCGATCCTGCCCGAGCGCTGGTCGCGCCTCGTCATGCTTCTGGTGCTGGTGCCGTTCTGGACCTCGCTTCTGGTGCGCACCTATGCCTGGCTGGTTTTGCTGCAACGGCGCGGCGTGGTGAACACGCTGCTGCAAGACCTTGGCCTGATCTCGAAGCCCTTGATGCTGGTCAACAATATGACCGGGACAGTGATCGGCATGGTTCATGTCATGCTGCCCTTCCTGATCCTGCCGCTCTTCGCCTCGCTGCGCAGCATTGACTGCAATCTCACGCGGGCGGCGGCCAATCTGGGCGCGGGGCCGACGCGCGCCTTCTTCACCGTCTTCCTGCCGCTGACCATGCCGGGGCTGGTCGCGGGGACGATGATGGTCTTCGTGATGTGCCTTGGCTTCTACATCACCCCCGCGCTTCTGGGCGGCGGCAAGGTCAATATGATCGCCCAGCGCATCGAGCAATCGGTCTCGCTGTTCCCGACATGGGGGCCTGCCGCGGCGCTGGCCGTGGTGCTGCTTGTGTTGACCGCGGGATTTCTGGGCGCGAGCTGGCTGATCGTGCGCCGCCTGAAAGTCGAGGTCTGAGCCATGGAAAGCCATATCCCCCATCGCAACCGGTTGTGGCTTTACGCCCTGACCGCGCTGGTCCTGATCTTTCTGGTCCTGCCGACGCTGGTGGTCATTCCGATGTCCTTCACCTCGGCCAATTCGCTGGCCTTCCCGCCGCCCGGCTGGTCGCTCCGCTGGTATGAGAACTTCTTCGGTCAGGAGAAATGGCTGAGCGCGACCTGGGTCTCGCTGCGCATGGCCTTTGCGACCATGGTGATCTCGACCGCGATCGGCACGGCGGCGGCCTATGCTTTACATGTCGGGCGGTTCGCGGGGCAGAACCCGATCCGGGGCGTGCTGATCGCGCCCTTGATGATCCCGGCGATCCTGCTCGCAATCGGGCTCTTTTTCGTCTTCGCGCGGCTGGGGCTTTTGAACACGCTGACCGGGCTCGTGCTGGCGAATACTTTAGTCACCCTGCCCTTCGTCATCATCACCATGAGCGCCGGGCTGAAGAGCTATGACATGGCGCAGGAAATGGTCGCGCGTAGCCTTGGGGCAAACCGCTTGACCGCCTTTCTCACGGTGACGCTGCCGCAGCTCAAGCTCTCGCTCGCGGCCTCGGCGCTGCTCTCGTTCATCATCGCTTTCGACGAGGTCGTGCTCTCGGTCTTCATCTCGGGCGGAGACACCGCGACCCTGACCAAGGTCATGTTCACCACATTGCGCGATGATGTCGATCCGACGATTGCCGCCGTCTCGACCCTGCTCATCCTGATCGCGACCCTGCCGCCGGTGCTGGTCCAGATCCTCAGCCACAGCAAGGAGCCTAAAGCATGATCGACGCCCTGAATGCCGAATGCGCCGGCTATGTCGAACTGCACGCCCATGGCGCGGTTCTTGAAATCCGCATGGTCAAGGGTCCGGTCAATGCGATTTGCCGCCCGCTGAGCCGTGCGGTCGGTCGCGCCGCGAGTTTCCTGCAAGACAGCCCCGATTTCCGTGTCGGCCTCTTGACCAGCGGCTGCGCCCGCGCCTTTTCGGCGGGGCTCGATTTCACCGAACATGCGCGGGTGCAGGCGGGCGAGGAGCTTGGCGATTTCGGCCCGGGCGGCTTTGGCGGGATCTCGACGCTGTTCTCGCTGAAAAAGCCGCTGATTGCGGTGATCGAGGCCCCGGCGGTCGGGGGCGGGTTCGAGATCGTGCTCGCCTGCGATCTGATCCTCATGGCCGAGGAGAGCTGGCTTCAGCTGCCTGAAATGCAGCGCGGCATTATGGCTGATGGCGGCGGCATCCAGCGCCTGCCCCGCCGCCTGCCCTATAACCTTGCCGTGGCGAAACTGCTGACCGGCGATCCGATCACCCCGGACGAGGCCCTGCGCCACGGTCTTGCCTACGCCGTCACGCCGCGCGCGGAACTGGCAAAGGCGGCACAGGATCTGGCGCAACGGCTCGCGCGCGACGCGCCTCTGGCCCAGCAGGCGCTGAAAGAGGTGCTGCGCGCGATCGAGCACATGCCGATCGAGGAGAGCATGATGATCCACGGCCGCAGCGATCCCGGCTTTGAAACTTACGCCGCGATGTGGGCCTCGGAAGATGCCCGCGAAGGCCCGCGCGCCTTCCTGGAAAAACGCCCGCCCCGTTGGCGCGGCGCCTGAGCCCCGCCCACAGGGCCCGACCCCATTCCCTGATCTTTCATCCGGCCGCAGCGCGCGGCCCCAAAGGACGATTGCCATGACCAGCTTCATCGAAACCGAGCGCCACGGCCCCGTCGCCGTCATCGCGCTGAACCGGCCAGAGGCGCGCAATGCGCTTGGCATGGGCCTGACGCTTGAATTGCGCCGCGCCATCCGCGCCGCCTCCGAGGATGCCACCATCCGCGCCGTCATCCTGACCGGGCGCGGGCGCGCCTTTTCCGCCGGGGCGGATGTCCATGAATGGGCGGAAAAGCTTGAAGGGCGCGACCCCTATCCCGATCTCGACTGGGTTGAGGAAAGCCTGAAGCTTGTCCAGCAGATCCATGACATGCCGAAGCCCACCATCGCCATGATCGACGGGGCGGCGGTCGGCGCGGGGCTCGACAT
The DNA here is from genome assembly GCF_000444995.1 of Paracoccus aminophilus JCM 7686. NCBI lineage: Bacteria > Pseudomonadati > Pseudomonadota > Alphaproteobacteria > Rhodobacterales > Paracoccaceae > Paracoccus > Paracoccus aminophilus. Next base: position 2,821,927 of record NC_022041.1, read on the forward strand.
CGCGCTCGCCTGTGACTTTCGCTATGCCTCGCACCGGGCGAAATTCATCTGCTCTTACCTCAATGTCGGCTATGCGCCCGATTGCGGGGGCAGCTGGCTGATGCCGCGCATCATGGGGCTCGAGACCGCCAAGCGTTTTGCCTATGGCACCGAGGTCTGGGACGGCCAGCAGGCCTTCGAGAACCGGCTGGTCAGCCATGTCACCGCGCCCGAGACGCTCTGGGAGGAAACCCTCGCCTATGCAACTAGGCTCGCCAGCGGTCCGACCGTGGCGATCGGGCTGACCAAGGCGCTGATGCAGCAATCCTTCACCCGCTCGCTCGCCGATCAACTGATCGCCGAACAGGCCGCAGGCAAGATCTGCGGCAAGACCCAAGACCATGCCGAAGGGCTGGCCGCCGCCAACGCGCGCCGCGCCCCCGTCTTTACCGGCGCGTAACGGAGAACCATCATGGATTTCAGCCTGAGCTTCGAGCAGGATGCGATTGTCACCTCGCTCACCGATTTCATCACCCGCGAGCTTTACCCCCATGAAAAGCTCGTCGAAGAGCTGCGCCATGTCCCGGCCGAGATCGCGCAGGACATTCGCCAGAAGGCCCGCGCGGCTGGGTTCGGCGCGATGAACATGCCCGAGGAGCTGGGCGGCGCGGGGCTCGATTACGAGACGCTGATGCAGGTCGAGCGCGTCATGGGCAAGCCCTCGGCGCCGCTGGCGCTTCTGGTGCGCCGCCCGACCAAGATCCTCCTGAAATGCGAGGGCCAGCAGATCGAGGATTACCTGATGCCGGTCATCCGCGGCGAGAAAGAGGATTGCTTTGCCCTGACAGAGCCCGGCGCGGGTTCGGATGCGCGCGGCATCGTCACCAAGGCAGAGCGCGACGGCGGGCAGTGGATCATCAACGGGGTGAAACAGTTCATCTCGCACGCCGATATTTCGGATTTCATCATCCTGATCGCGGTGACCGGCTATGACGAGACGCCCAAGGGTCGTCAGAAGCGTTTCACCGCCTTCCTGATCGACGCCGATGCGCCCGGGGTGCGCATCGAGCCGATGAAGTCGATCTGCACGCGCGGCTATAATCCGAATATGATCTATCTCGACAATGTCCGGGTCGGCGATGACAAGATCCTTGGCCGCGAAGGCGAGGGCTTCAACTTCGCCAATGACTGGCTCTACGCGGGTCGGGTCGCCCTTTCGGCCCATTGCGTCGGGCGGGCAGAGCGGATCTATGACATGGCCTGCGACTGGGCCGCGAACCGGCGCGCCTTTGGCAAGAGCATCGGCGAGTTTCAGGGCACAGGCTTCAAGATCTCGGATATGGCGGTCGATATCAAATTGGGCGATCTCATGGTCAAGGAAGCCGCCTGGAAGATCGAGCAGGGCAAGATGGACCGGCGCGAAAGCTCGATGGTCAACCTTTACTGCTCGGAAATGGTCTTCCGCGTCGCCGACAATGCCGTCCAGATCTTCGGCGGCATGGGCATGATGGAGGATTTCCCAATCCAGCGCTTCTGGCGCGATGCAAGGATCGAGCGGATCTGGGAAGGCACCTCCGAGATCCACCGCGACATCATCGCCCGCGATACGTTGCGTTCCTATCGCAACTAGACCATTCTGCCATAAGGGATAGCAGTGATGAAACGTGCCGAAAAGCGATTGATGACAATGGAGAAACGCCGGGAGGATCTGATCCTCGCGGCCCTTGGCTCTATCCGCAAGCACGGTTTCATGAACTCGACCATCTCGACGATCAGCGCGGAATCCGGGCTGTCGCGGGGGCTGATCAGCCATTACTTCGAGAACAAGGACGAGCTTCTGTTTGAAGCCTTCCGCTATCTCATCCGCTCGCTCGAGGATTTCCACATCGCCGTGGTCTCGCAGGCCGGGGAAGACGCCTTCCGCAAGCTGCTCTATTCGGCTTTGGTGCCCTTCCTGCGCGATCAGCATTACCGCGAGGTCTGGCTGCACTTCTGGTCTTACGCCCAGATGCAGCCCGATCTGCTGGGCATCCACCGCGATCTTTGGGGGCGCTATCGCCGCTCGATCCGGCGGCGGCTCGAGCGTGCGGCGACAGAGCGCGAGGTGGCCTTCGATCTCGACACGACGACGCTGATTTATACCCAGCTGATCGACGGGTTGTGGATGGGGCTGGTGATGGAAGAGGCCTATGACCGCCACGATTGCTGTCGCATCCTGCGCGACTGGCTCTGTGCGCTCTTTGGCGAGAACCCGGCTGATTTCCCCTTCGACGAGATCGACCTAAGCGAGCTTTCGGATCTGATCGCGGTTCCCTGATCTCGCCGCGGGCCCCTGCCCGCCTGCGCTGTCCCTTATGGCCTGACTGCCTTTTCTCTTGCCGGTGCCCGCCGATGGGCCTCGGACCATTCAGTTCAGGGTATCCCCATGACCGCACCGAACCATCCCGCCCCCACCTCGGACATCTCGGCTTCCGGGCTCTCTGCCGCACGCCGCGCCAATCTTGGCCGCCTGCTGGCGCCCCGCCATATCCTCTTGATCGGCGGCGCGCAGGTCGAGGGCGCTTTGCGCAATCTCAAACGCCATGGCTATGCGGGCGAGATCTATGTCGTGAACCCAAAACGCGCCGAGATCGGCGGCCATCCCTGTTTGCGCAGCATTGCCGAAGTGCCGGTCGCGCCCGATGCGGTCTATCTGGGCATCAACGCCGATGCGACCATCGCCGCCCTGCACGAGCTGGCAGAAAAGGGCGCGGGCGGGGTCATCGCCTATGCTTCGGGCTTTTCGGAGCTCGGCGAGGCCGGGGCCGCGCGCAACCGCGCCCTGATCGCGGCCTCTGGCGAGATGGCAGTGGTCGGGCCGAACTGCTACGGGCTCGTGAACTACGTCAATGCAGGCTCGATGTGGCCCTCGGGCTATCAGCCGCTGACGAGCGGGCGCGGCGCGGCGGTGATTGCCCAAAGCGGCAATGTCGCGATCCATCTGAGCGCGAACCAGCGCGCCGTGCCATTTTCCTATCTGATTTCAGCGGGAAATCAGGCGGTTCTGGGCTTTGAGGACTATATCGACCATCTCGCCGATGATCCCCATGTGACCGCGATCGGGCTCTTTCTCGAAGGCATTCGCGACGTCCCGGCATTCGCGCAATCCTGCCTGCGTGCCAGTGCCAAGGGCAAGCCGGTGATCGTCTGCCGCTCGGGCCGGTCCGAGCTGGGCGCGGCGATGGCCGCCAGCCATACCTCCTCGCTCGCCGGGCAGAACGAATATTACGACGCACTGTTTTCGCGGCTGAACGTGATGAGTGCCGAGACCGTGCCGCAATTTCTCGAGCTTCTGAAACTCGCCTCAGCCGCGCCCGAGATCAAGGGCCTGCGCGCCGCGGCCTTTTCCAGCTCGGGCGGCGACAATGGTCTGGCCGCCGATTTCCTGTCCTTCGCAGGCTTCACCCTGCCGCCGCCGACGCCCGCGCAGACCGCCGCGATTGCCGCCTTGCTGCCCGATTATGCGCAGGTCTCGAACCCGCTCGATTTCACCGCTGGCTATTGGGGCAATGAGGCGCTGCTGACCCCGATCTTCACCGAGATGCTGACCGGCGAGGTCGATTTCGGTGTGATGATCATGGATCACCCCCATCCCAAGGTCGGCGAGGACAGCGGCGAGCCGATCCTCGCGATGATCCGCGCCCTTCATGCGGCGGGCAAGGCCAGCGGCAAGCCGGTCTTCATGGCCTCGGTCAATCCGGAATCGATCCCCGAGCCGGTGCGAGATTGGATGACCGAGATCGGCGTGACGCCGCTGCAGGGGCTCCATGATGCGGCCGAAGTGCTGGGGCGCTGGACGCGCTATCTGGCGCGGCGGGCCGAGCACCCCCTGCCCCCCGCGCGGCTGCCCTTGCTGGCCGCGCCCGCCCGCACGGTCAACGAAGGCGAGGCCAAGGCGCGGCTTGCCGCCCATGGCCTGCCGGTGCCCGCCGGTCGCATCCTGACGCTGGCCGAGCTTGCGGACTTGCCAGACGATCTGGGGGGACGCTTCGTCCTCAAGGTGCTCGACGACCGCCTGCCCCACAAGACCGAGGCCGGGGGCGTCGCGTTGAACCTCGCCACACGCGCCGATGTGGTCGCGGCGGCGGAAACCATGGTGCAGCGCGTTACCGCCCATGATCCCCGCATCACGCCCGAGCGCTTCCTCCTAGAACCGATGCAGCCCGCGCCTCTGGCCGAGCTGATCATCGGCGCCAAGCGCGATCCCCTGTTCGGCATGGTGCTGGTCATCGGCGCGGGCGGGATTCTGGTCGAACTGATGGCCGATGCCAAACCGCTCTTGCTGCCGGTGACCCGCGCCGAGGTCGAGGCCGCGCTGACCGGGCTCAAATCCTTCGCGCTTCTGGATGGGTTCCGCGGACGCCCCAAGGCCGCGCTCGCGCCGATTGTCGAGGCCGTCATGGCGGTCGCCGCCTATGCCGAGGCCCATGGCGACAGCCTGAGCGAGATCGATGTGAACCCGCTTATGGTCTATCCGGGTCATGTCGTGGCGGTCGATGCGCTGATCGTCGAAGGGTGATCTTGCGAAAAGGAAAGCCCCCGGAAAGGGGGCTTTCTGTCATCTTCGTCAGCAGCGCTGCCGCTCAGGTCAGTACTCAGACGGGTGCGAAGGCCGCCTGAGCGCGCGTGATCGCGGCGCGGCAATCGGCAACGATCCGCTCGATCAGCTCGGCGGCGCTTGGGATGTCGTCGATCAGGCCGATGCATTGGCTGGCCCAGACCAGACCCGCATCAACCTCGCCCTGCTCCAAAGCCTCGCGCCCGCGTGCGCCCGCGACGAGATGGTGGATGTCATTGAATTCGCAACCACCTTCGCGCCGCTCGATCGAGATCACCTCATCGGAGACCGCATTCTTCAGCACGCGACCGGTGTTGCGCAGGGTGCGGAAAATCAGGTTGGTGTCGCGCTCATTGGCCGAGACCAGCGCGGCCTTGATGCTGTCATGAATCGGCGCCTCGCGCGTGGCGCAAAAGCGCGTGCCCATATTGATGCCCTCGGCCCCCAGCATCATCGCCGCTGCCATCGCGCGCCCATCGGCAATACCACCCGAGGCGACCAGCGGCACTTTCACCGCGCGCGCGGCGGCAGCAAAGAGCACGAGCCCGCCGATATCATCCTCGCCGGGATGGCCCGCCGCCTCGAAGCCGTCGATCGAGATCGCATCGACCCCCGCGCGCTCGGCTGACAGCGCATGGCGGACCGCCGTGCATTTGTGAATGATCTTCGCGCCTTTTTCATGGGCGCGGGCGATGAATTCCGCCGGGCTGCGGCCCGCCGTCTCGATCACCTTCACCCCGCCCTCAAGCGCCGCTTCCAGATATTCGGCATAGGGCGGCGGGCTCGCGGTCGGCAGGATGGTCAGGTTCACGCCGAACGGCTGGTCGGTCATCTCGCGGCAACGGGCGATTTCGCGGGCCAGCGCCTCGGGATCGGGCTGGGTCAGCGCGGTCAGGATGCCAAAAGCCCCGGCATTCGAGACGGCCGAGGCCAGCTCGGCCCGTCCGACCCATTGCATCCCCCCCTGAATGATCGGGTAGCGCGTTCCGAGCAGCTCGGTGATCCGGGTTTGCATGATCTCTCCTCTCAAATTTCGGGCATCTGAGCCGCCGGTTAAGGATCTTGTCAAGAAATTTTGGCCAAACGTTCAAGCTTTCCTCTGCGCCTGCGAAATGACAACTTCGCCACCGCAGCACGGCGAGGCGCAGACGCTGCGCGGGAAGTGACGGAAATCCGCTCAACCGCTGGCCGCCATCTTGCGTTTTGTTGCGAGCGCACGGGCCGCTGTGTAAGAGATTAGGATGGGCACCCGGAGGTGCCCTCCCACCCTTTTCCGCAGTGAATTCCAGGAGGCTGCCCTGTCTGACGCATCGAGTGCAGGTGATCTGACGCGGATCTTGGACCGCGGCTTGGGCGGAGAGGATATGGGCTGGTCGCGCTCTGGGCGGATGATCGCGGCCTATCTGCGCGACAACTGGCGCAACCTGCCCTATGAGACCGGCGCCTCGATCGCCGCCGCCGTCGAGCTGAGCGAGATGACGGTGATCCGCTTCATTCGCCAGCTGGGTTATTCCAATCTCAAGGATGTCAAAGAGGCGCTCAAAAGCGCCGAGCCGCGCGAGGGGGCCGATGTCGAGGATCTCGCCCGTCGCCTGAATGTCCAGAACCTGCAAAACGAAGAGCTCGAGCAGGGCTTTCAGGACGAGGTCAGCGCGATCTCCGAGGTCTATAAGCTGACCGCTCTGCCGCGTTGGGGCTATTGCACCGATCTGCTCGCCCGGTCGGAATTCGTCAATATCGTCGGCTTCAGCTATGTCAAAGGCATGGCGCTGGATTTCGCGACGCGGTTGCAGCTGATGCGCCCGCAGGCCCGGTTCGTCGAAAAGGGCTGCGGCCTTTATCCCGAAATTCTCGACATGTCGGGGCGCAATCATTGCCTGGTGATCGTCGACACGTCGGAAAATCCGCGCAAGGCCGCCCATCTGGCCGAGCGCGTGCGCGCGCAGGCGATCCCGCTGATCATCGTCACCGACCGCCGTTCGAACTGGGCCTATGATTATACCGAGCTGGTGCTGCAAGCGCCCAGCCACCCGACCGCGCGCTGGAGCTCGCCCGCGCCGATGGCGATCGCGCTGAACCTGCTTCTGAGCAGCGTTTTCGCGGCGATTGGCCCGGCTGCGGCGACTCGCTATGGCCGTCTGACTCAGCCGACCGAACAGATCGATGAGCCGCCGCGTCCCGCAGGGCGGCAGCTCATTTTGGGCGATCTCTGATCAGACGGCGCTGACCTCGGCGCTCGCACTGTCGAGCAGGGCCAGATCCTCGGCGCCAAGCCGCAGGCTTGCCGATTTCGCAAGGCTCTCGAATTGCGCCACCGAGGTCGCGCTGGCAATCGGCGCGGTCACGCCCTTCTGGGCCATCAGCCAAGCGAGCGCGATCTCGGCGGGCTTGGCATCATGGCCGGCCGCGACCTGATCGAGCGCGGCGAGGATCGCGGTGCCGCGCGGGTTCAGATAGGTCTCGATCCGGCTGGCCCGAGACGAGCCCGCGACATCGCTCGCCTGACGGTATTTCCCGGTCAGAAAGCCCGCAGCCAGCCCGTAATAGTTCACCACGCCAATGTTTTCGCGCAGGCAAAGATCGCGCAGCGGCCCCTCGAAAGTGTCGCGGCTGTAGAGGTTATATTCGGGCTGCAGCACCTGATAGCGCGGCAAGCCGGTCTTGGCCGCCACTTCAAGCGCCGCGCCAAGCTGGGCCGCGCTGAAATTCGAGGCCCCAATCGCGCGGATCTTGCCCACCTCGAGCAGCTTTTGATAGCCCGCAAGCGTGTCCTCATGGGGCGCCTCGGGGTCGGGCCAATGCGAGAAGTAAAGGTCGATCTCGTCGATGCCCAGCCGTTTGAGCGAGCCCTCGACCGCCTCGGCGATCCAGCGCGAGGACAGCCCCTTTTGACCGGGACGGCCAAGATCAGAGCCAACCTTGGTGAAGATCACCACCTTCTCGCGCATTCCCGGCCGCGCCTTCAGCCAGCGCCCAATCACGGTTTCAGATTCACCGCCCTGATGGCCCGGCACCCAGGAGGAGTAGACATCGGCGGTATCAATCGCATTGAAACCATGGTCGACAAAGGCGTCGAGCAGATCGAAACTGGTCTTCTCATCTGCGGTCCAGCCAAAGACATTGCCGCCAAATACCAGCGGCGCGATCGAAAGCCCGGTAGAGCCAAGGGCACGCTTTTCCATCACGGATCTCCTGCATAAGACCTTGCCAATCTGGGCGGTCGGTCGGGTTGGCGCAAGGCGTGGCGGTGTTTAAACCGCCTCGTTCAGTCGTGTTTCCATCAGGTCGATTTCGCGCACCAGCTTGTTCACGGTTTCGCCGGGCAACTGACGACCACGGGCGAAGCGGTAGATCTCTTGCCGCTCGGCATTGAGCCCGGTCTTCCACAGATCAAGCTCGATCGCGAATTGCCTGCGGTTGAGATTGGGCGCGCCGGTTTCGGCATCATCCTCGCCGTCGAGCGCGTCAATGCGCTGGCGGTAGCGATCCATGACATGAGCCGCCGCTGCCGCCCAGATATCGGGCTCCTCGCTGATCGTGCTCAGGACATGTTCGCGCGCCTCGATCGCGCGCAAAGCCGCCTCGGCTGCGGCGATGCGGGCATGATCCTCTTCGCGGGCGTGATGGGGTTCAGGCGGCAGTTGCAGCCCCTTGAGGACGAACGGCAGGCCGATGCTGGCCAAGATCAGCGAGAGGATGATCACCCCCGCCGCCAGACAGATCGCCAGATCGCGCGCCGGAAAGGGCGTGCCGTCATTGAGCGTGAAGGGCAAGGTCAGGATACCGGCCAAAGTGACCGCGCCCCGCACCCCGGCGAGCGAGGTCGCCATGATCAGGCGACGGCTCGGACGGTTGGTCTTTTGCCCGGCGCGTCGTTGCCCCATCCGGAAGATGGTCAGCTTCAGCGATACCCAGACCCAGAGATAGCGTAGCACACCCAGAGCAAGCGTGATCGCCAGCACATAGATCAGCAACCAGACCGGATCGGTGTGCCCGGTCTCGCCGACGACCCCGATGGCACGGCGCACGATATGGGGCAGCTGCTCGCCCAGCAGAACGAACATCAGCCCGTTGAGCGTGAACTGGATCGCATCCCAGACCACGGCGCGCTGCACCCGGGTCGAGGCGAGATCCTGCCCGCGCAACTCGGAAAAGCCCATCGTCATCCCTGCCGAGACCGCCGCAAGAATGCCCGAGGCGCCGATTTCTTCGGCCAGCAGATAGGCCGAGAAGGGAATGAGCAGGCTGATCAGGATCTCGGATCCGGTCTCTTCGCCGAAGCGGCGGCTGACCCAGCCCTTGGCGATGCCGACCCCAAGCGTCACGAGCACGCCGCTGAGGATGCCGCCCACAACCATCCACAGAAAGCTCACCGCCGCCTCGGCGGGCGAAAAGACGCCGGTCAGCGCCGCGACCACGGCAAAGCGCATACAGACAAGGCCCGACGCATCATTGAAGAGCGCCTCGCCCTCAAGGATATGCATCAGCCGCTTGGGGATGCCGAGCCTGCCCGCAATCGACGAGACCGCGACCGGATCGGTCGGCGAAATGATCGCCGCCAAGGCAAAAGCGACCGGCAAGGGCATCGAGGGGATCATCCAATGGATGAAATAGCCGACCCCGAAGACCGTGAAAAAGACCAGTCCGAAGGCCAATTCAAGGATCGTCGCCTTGTTGCGGAAAAAGCCCTCCTTCGGCATCCGCCAGCCGTCGAGGAAGAGAAGCGGCGGCAGGAAGAGCAGGAAGAACACATCTGGCTCCAGCCGCACGCCGAAATCGGTGACCGAGGCGAGCCCGGCGCCAAGTGCGATCTGGATCAAGGGAAGCGGCAGCGACAGCCGGGGCATCCGCACGATCACGCCGCTGATGACCACCGCCACAAGCATGATCAGGATCGTCGAGATTGCCTGCATATGCCGCCCCTTTTGCCCGTCCGTTTCTTGTCCGTCACGGTTGAGCCGTCACGTTTCGCCGACCGGTGTATGCGCCCGGATTGCCCAACTCGGCGCGAGGCCATCCGCCTCCCGAGCAACCGCTTCGACCACCAGCCAGCGCGACGGAACAAGCGCCACTGCAAACCGGTTCCCGGCCCCGGCCCGATGCTCCGGCGAAAGTGAGCGCGCGCCCGGTCGCTCAGGTGCAATCCAGCCTGCGGCGCGCTATCTCTGAGGGCAAGGCCCTTTTCCATGGAAGGAGAATGCGATGAAGATCATCAAGGCAGAGGCGCGGCAATCAGGCCCCGGCCCGGCCGATTACTTCACCGGTCAAGTCACGATCACGCCGATCTTCACGGCCGAGGCGCCGGGTCGCGTCGCCAGCGCAAGCGTCAGCTTCGCCCCCGGCGCGCGCACCGCTTGGCACACCCATCCCGCAGGCCAAACGCTGCTGGTGACCGAAGGCCAAGGCTGGGTCCAACGCGAGGGCGGCCCGATCGAGGACATCGCGGTGGGCGATGTCGTCTGGTTTCCGGCAGGCGAGCGCCACTGGCATGGCGCGGCGCCGGATCAGGCCATGACGCATATCGCGCTGCAGGAAATCGTCGATGGCACCCCTGTCACCTGGCTCGAACTGGTGAGCGACGCCGAATACGGCGGCGCGGATTAAGTAAAGCGAAGGGGCCGGTCCTCGGACCCAGCCCTGCCGCATCTGCCGCTTATTCCGGCAAGGCGACCGGGCCAAGCTCGGCCCACAGCTCGCCCGGACCGGGGTTCTCGGCGTGGCTTGCGCCGCCCAGATGCGCCATGACGCCCCAGACCGCGTTCAGCGCCGTCTGAACCGCGCCCTCGACCCAAGCCGGCGTCCAGCTGATCCCGTCGCCGGCAAGGAAGATGCCGCGCTGCGAGGCCGGCATGTCGGCCTGCATGAAATGGCCATACATGCGGTGATTGTAGCGGTAATGGCCGGGCAAAGCGCCCTTGAACGCGCCAAGGAAGTTCTCGTCCGCCTCCCAGCTCACGCAGATCGGATTGCCGCGAATATGGCTGCGGATATCGACCCCGGGATAGACGCGGCCAAGCGCGGACAACGCCAACTCAACCCGCTTTTCGCAAGACAGAGGCAGCACCTTCAGCGCATCGGTCATCCAGGAATAGCTCAGGCAGATGACCGAGGGCTTGTCCGGGCCATTGTCGAAGAAATAGGTGCCGCGCGTCAGCCGGTCGGTCAGCGTCATCGACAAAACCGGGCGGCCGGTTGCCGGATCAATGTCCTTCCAGAACGGGCGATCGACCATGACGAAGGTTTTCGCCGCCTGCATATAGCGCGTGCGGTCCAAGGCCATCCAGAGCTTCTGGTCAAAGATCTCTTCATCGACCGCGACCGAGGTTGTCAGCAGATGGCTCTGGCAGGTCACGAGGACGGCGGCATAGCTGCGGGGATTGTCCCATTGATCGGTAACGGTAAAGCCGCCCTCGCCATTGCGCGCGATCTTGACCGCCCGCCCGAGCGTCGCCCCGCCGTTGAGGCTCGCCAAGGTCGTGCCCTCGGGCCAATGGGCGCAAGCGGCGGGCTGGCGCCAAAGCCGGTGCAGCACGTTTTCGACGCCGCCGACGATATAGCGCTGGTGGTCGTCGAGCTCGAGCAGGTTGACGCGCAGGATCTCCAGCATCGAATTCGGGAAATCGCTGTCCCAGCCGCCGGTGCCGAAACCGACTTGGCCAAAAACCTCGCGGTGCCGGAAGCTGAGGTTCTGGAAGGCTTTCGAGGACACGACGAAATCGTAAAAGGTGCGCTCGTCCCATTTCTCGACAATCGGGTCCCAGATCGCTTTCAGCCGCGCCACATCGCGGTCGCGCACGGCCTGCATCAGATTGGCGAAATCGGCGTGCTCCTCAAGCGCCGCGCGATAGGCCACCGCGACCTCGTGGTAGAGCTTCGGCAGATCGTCGAGCGTCTTGGCGAAATGCGTGTCGCCCTCGAGGTCGATCACAGTCGAGCCTGCCGCCTCGGTCAGCGGGTTCGGGAAGGGGCGGCTCTCAAGGCCGACCAGATCGACATAGTGGTAAAAGCCATGCGACGAGACCGGAAAGCGCATCCCGCCCAGCTCGGCAATCACATCCTCGGTGCCCTCGAAAATCTCGGAGCGCAGGCGGCCGCCGAACTTGCCGGATTCGTAGATGATCGGGCGCAGACCCAGCTTCATCAGCTCATATCCCGCGATAATCCCCGAAGCCCCTGCCCCGATCACCGCGATTTCCTGCCCGTGATGCGCCTTGGGAATCGCGCCGAGCCCGGCGGGATGTTTCAGCCAGTCGTCATAGGCGAAGGGGAAATCGGGACCGAAGGCGGTGACGGGTTTCTGTTCGCTCATGGCGCGCCGGGCTTTCTTTGGAGGCTGGAAAATGGCTAAACTTGCCGGGCTAGTATGGGCATGAGAGGGGCAAAAAGTGAAGTTGGCACTCTGGCAGACCGCGCCGACAAATGGCCGGATCGAGGCGGTTTTCTCGGCAGTTTGCAGTCAGTTGCGGGCAGCGGCGGCTGCGGGGGCAAAACTGCTGGTCGCGCCCGAGCTGGTTCTGCCGGGCTATAACCGCCCCGATCTGCACGCGGCTTTGGCGCAGCCTCTGGACGGGGAATGGATCACGCGCCTGCGCGATCTGGCGCGCGAAACCGGCTGCGGCATCTGCCTTGGCTGGGCCGAGCGCGCGGGCGCGGCCGAGCCCGCCGCCGTCTATAATGCCGCGACGGCCATCGGCCCGGATGGCGCGATTCTGGCGCATTACCGCAAGATCCAGCTTTTCGGCCCGATGGAGAGCGCGAGTTTCGCGCGCGGCGATCAGCTGTGCCCGGTGTTCGAGATCGAGGGCCGCCGCGCCGCCATGCTGATCTGCTATGACATCGAATTCCCCGGCCATGCCGCCGCTCTCGCGCAGGCCGGGGCGCGGCTGATCCTTGTCCCGACCGCCAATCCGACCGGGTTCGAGCATGTCCAGAACCGCCTCGTGCCCGCCCGCGCGCATGAAAACAACGCGACCGTCGCCTATGCCAATCTCTGCGGCAGCGAAAACGGGCTGAGCTTTGGCGGGCGCTCGCTGATCGCCGGGCCGGATGGCGAGCCCTTGGCGCAGGCCGGTGCGCGCGGCGAGGCCTTGCTGGTCGTTGACCTTGCCGCAGCCGATGCCGTCCCAGAGGAATTGCGCGGTGTGGTTGCGCAAGAATATCGCCCAGCCCGCGGCTGACGGTGCATTCAGACCCCGGTAACCTTCTTCTCAGATAGCGGCCCGCAAACGATCACGGAGAGTTGACTCACGGGTATAACCAAGGAAAATCAACGTGTTTTTACTTGGTTCGAGGCCCTTAGATGAAACTCTCCGTGCTCGTTAGTCTGTTCTTACTTGGCATTCTGGCCTCCTGCGGCCCAACCCAGCCCGTGATGCTGACCCCCGCAGAGGTTGAAAGCTCGGTGGTGGCTCAGAAGATTGGCCGGACCTGTTTTCAGCAGGGGCGGCTGCGCAATGAGGCCGCCTCGGTCGCGCTGATCAATCAGGTCGAAACCAATCTCGCCCGTCGCGCCAGCCCGACCGATGTCGCCGCAAGCCAGCGCAAGTTCGCCAATGAGCAGGTGAAGGTCGAACACTGCCGCAATTTCGAGATGCTGGCGCTGCAAAACCAGAACCAGATCGCTCAGGCGAATGCGAACCGGATCGCGCAGGCGGCGGAAGATCAGGCCAATGCCGCGCGGACGGCGAATTGGCAGCGCCAGTTGCAGGCGCAACAGGCGATCTATCAGCCGCGAACGACCCAGTGCCAATATTACAAATGGGGCAATATGACGAGCTGCTCCTCCTTCTGACCTCGCGCCGTCCAGCCCCGACGGCCAGCCCCATGCGCCTTGGCAACGGTCGCGCTTTCTCTGCGGCGGGACGCCGAGCTGTTCTTGAACTCGTCGCGTGATTGGCGCAGACCAATCGGGCCAGAGCGCGCAGGTTCAAGACGCTGCATCGCGCGGAACAGACAAGACAGACGGGCGGAAGCATTCATGGAAATCTTTACCGCAAGCGGGCTGACCGCGCTGGTCGAAGTCATCGGCATCGACCTTGTCCTCGCCGGAGACAATGCGGTGGTGATCGGCCTTGCCGCCGCCGGTCTGCCCGCCGAGTTGCGTGCCCGTGCCATTCTGGTCGGGATCCTCGCCGCGACCGTGCTGCGCATCGGGCTCGCGCTGATCGCGACCTGGGTGCTCGGCATTCCGGGCGTGATCTTTGCGGGCGGGCTGCTGCTCTGCTGGGTGTGCTGGAAGATGTGGCTCGAGCTGCGCGCCACCCCCGACGCCCATGGGACGGACGAAGATGCGACCCGCCCGGCCAAGGTCAAAACCTTCGGTCAGGCCGCACTGCAGATCGTGATTGCCGATGTGTCGATGTCGCTCGACAATGTGCTGGCGGTGGCAGGCGCCGCGCGCGAGCATCCGACCGTTCTGGTAATCGGACTGATCTTTTCGATCGCGCTGATGGGGCTTGCGGCCAATTTCATCGCGGGCCTGCTGAACCGGCACCGCTGGATCGCCTATCTTGGCTTGGCGATTATCGTCTATGTCGCGCTCAATATGTTGTGGCGGGGCGGTGAAGAACTGCTCGCTCTTGCGGGCTATCTTCCGGCCGCCCCCGCTCCACAGGGCTGAACGCCAAAGCCATTACGCCTTGCTGCGTGCAAACCAACCCGTCAACCGCGACCACATGCTTTGCTCCGAAGAACGGCGGCTGTGGCGGGGATAGCTGCTGCACCAAACCTCTTCGGGATAGACGACGCCGTAATAAACCGGCGTCACAGCATAGGCGAAATCGCGAGCTTCATAACGACTGGGCATCTTGTCCTCCTGATCATCTGCGGTCGTGTCGAGCGGAATTGCTTAATCACGACCCAACAACTCGATTAAAAGGGGATTTGATCTTTCGCGCCATTCCAAAGACAATCGGCACCAGAGAATAATCTTCTCTCTCGTTGTGGGATTTTAGCATGGCCCCCGAAGGCCCGCAGGCATATTCCATATTCACGATGAGAATTATCGTTATTAAGGAATAGTCATGTCAGGATTTCGCTTTGTCGGCTTTGCCGGTTCCTGGAGCGCCCCGTCCAAGACCCGCGCGCTTGTCGATCAGGCCGCCGAGCGCGCCACCGCCCGATTCGGCGGTTCGGCCCATGTCTTCGACCTGACCGATCTCGGCGAAGACTTCGCAGCCCTCAGCCATATCGAAAAGCCGACCGAGCGCACCCAGCGCCATCTCGAGGCGCTGAGGACTGCCGATGCGCTGATCGTCGCAAGCCCGGTTTTCAAAGGCAGCTTCACCGGCCTTTTCAAACATGTGATCGACCTCCTTGAGCCCGCGGCGCTCCAGGACAAGCCGATTCTTCTGGCCGCGACCGGCGGCGGGCATCGCCATGCCTTGGTGATCGAGCACCAGCTCCGCCCGCTTTTCGGCTTCTTCGAGGCCCGCACGCTGGCCACCGGCCTTTACGCATCGTCGAGCGATTTCGCCGAGGGTCGCCTCGTCTCGCCGGACGCCCTCGCCCGCCTCGACCGTGCAATCGGCCAGTTTGCACCCTATATTCCGGTCAAGGCCGAGGCTGTGTCTCAGCCTGAACCCCTCCGCGCCTGAGGCCCGCCATGTTCCCGCTCGCCGTTTCCCAGCCCAAGGTCATCGCCATCATCGGCGGTGGCTTCACCGGTGCCTCGGTCGCGCTTCATCTTGCGCGCGGCCTGTCGCTCGACACCGCCAGGATCGTCGTCATCGAGCCGCGCGCTGCGCTTGGCCAGGGCCTCGCCTATTCGACACCCGACCCAAATCACCGCATCAACGTGCCCGCGGTGCGCATCACGATGGACTGCGCCGCGCCCGGGCAGTTTCAGGCCTGGCTCGAACAATCCGGCCTCGAAATCAGCCCCGAAAGCCGATGTCCCGACGGCCGGATCTTCGCCGAACGTGCGCTCGTCGGGCGCTATGCCGAGGCCATGCTCGCGCCCTATCTCGCCGATGGGCGCGTCTCGCATTTGCAGGGCAGCGCAATCGCAGCGACGCCGCGGGCCGATCGAATGCGCCTCACGCTAGACACCGGCCAGACCCTGCTCGCCGACCGCGTGGTCATCGCAACCAGCCACCCGAAGCCCGGAATTCCCGGTGCCTTCCGCGCGCTCGAAGCCAATCCCCGCCTGATCGCCGATCCCTCCGACCCCGCCCGCATCGCCGAGCTTGCCCGCAGCGCGCGCAAAATCCTCATCATCGGCTCGGGCCTCACCTCGGCAGATGTGATCTCCAGCCTCGACGCCCAGGGCTTTCAGGGCGAGATCACAGCGCTGTCGCGCAACGGCCTGCGCTCGCGCGGCCATGCCACGATCCGCAACGCCGAAAGCCCCGCCGATTTCGCCGAAAACCCGGCCCGCACGGCGCTGGCGCTCCTGCAACGCATTCGTGCCGCCGTGGCGCTCGACGCCAAGGCGGGCCTGCCCTGGCAAGCCACCATCGACCGCGTCCGGGTTCAGGGGGCGGCGATCTGGGCCGCTTTGCCGCAATCCGAGCGCGCGCGCCTCGTCAAGCGCCTCCGCATCTGGTGGGACATCCACCGCTTCCGCATCGCTCCACAACCCGAGGCCGTGCTCACCCGGCTGATGGAAACCTCGCACCTGCGCTACATCGCGGCCCATCTCCAAAAGGCCGAAGCCAGCCCCGATGGCATCACCGTCACCTGGCGCGCGCGCGGCAGCGCCGAGACCACGGAAAGCCACTTCGATGCGGTCATCCTGACCACCGGTCCGGCCCATGACAGCATCATCAAAGCCTCGCCGCTCCTCGCCTCGCTGGCCGAGGCAGGCCTGATCGAGCCCGACCCCCTCGGCCTCGGCCTCCATGTCGCGCGGAGCTGCCGTGCCGTGGCATCCGACGGGCAGACCAGCGACCGGCTTTTGGTCGCCGGCCCGCTGGCGCGCGGCCATATTGGCGAACTCATGGGCATTCCCGAAATCACCGCCCATGCCGAAACCGTCGCCCGCGTCCTGATCGAGGACCAGCAGATGCAAAGCCCGCGCGACCGCGCCTTCGCCTCAGCCACCGCCTCTGGCAGCGCGACAGCGCCCAATGAAACCGCCGAGAACTAAGCGCGACCCTGCGTTTTCTTCATCATCCAAATACCCATGCCGAGCGCGCCACTGGCATGGGACCTGCCCTTTTCGCACCCGCCTTTGATCGCTCTGGCAAAGGACGGCCCGCTTCCCTTAGAAGGCTGAAGCTCAGAACAGATCTGCGAGGGACGAATGGGATTTTTCCCGAACTGGCGGCTGACCGCGAATGCGACGGTCCTGCCCGATGAACGCCTGCCTTGGGGAGCCGCGCTTCCCATGGGCATCCAGCACCTGCTGGCCATGTCCGGCTCGACGATTGTCGCGCCGCTCATCATGGGATTTGATCCCAATGTCGCGGTCTTCTTTTCGGGGATCGGCACGCTTCTTTTCTTCATCCTGACCGGAGGCCGGGTGCCGAGCTATCTTGGCTCGTCCTTCGCCTTTATCGCGGTGGTGTTGGCCGCGACCGGCTATGCGGGCTCAGGCCCCAATCCAAATATCGCGGTCGCTCTTGGCGGCATCGTCGCGGCGGGCGCGCTCTATGCGCTCATCGGGCTGATCGTCATGGCGGTCGGCACCGGCTGGGTCGAGAAGCTGATGCCCCCCGCCGTCACCGGCGCGATTGGCGTCGCGATCGGTCTGAACCTTGCGCCAGTCGCGGTCAGCCAGCTCAAGGGCACCGCCTCGCATATGAGCATCGCGCTTTTGACGGTGCTCTGCATGGCGCTGATCTCGACCTATGGCCCGCGCGCCACCCGCCGCATTGCGGTTCTGGCCGCGATCCTCGTCGGCTATGTCCTCGTCCTGATCCTCGGCAACGGCTTCGGCCTCGTCCCCGCGATCGACTTCACCCCGGTGCGCGACGCCGCCTGGTTCGGCATGCCCGCTTTCGTGCGCCCCGAGTTCCAGTGGACCGCGATCTCGCTGATCGCGCCGGTCGCCATCGTTCTGGTCGCCGAAAACCTCGGCCATATCAAAGCTCTGGGTTCGATCACCGGCCAGAATATGGACGGCTATATCGGCCGGGGCTTCTTTGCCGACGGGCTTGCAACCATGGTTTCGGGCGCGAATGGCGGCACGGGCGTCACCACCTATGCCGAGAATATCGGCGTCATGGCCATGACCAAGGTCTATTCGACCCTGATCTTCGTCATCGCCGCCTGCTTCGCCATCATTCTGGGCATGTCGCCGAAGTTCGGCATGATCTTGCAGACCATTCCGGGCGCGGTTCTGGCCGGTCTCGCGATCTCGGTCTTCGGGCTGATTGCCTCGGCGATGGCGCGGATCTGGGTCGTGAACAAGGTCGATTTCTCCGAGCCGCGCACGCTCTTCACCGTTGGCGTCGCGCTGATTTTCGGTGCGGGCGACTTCACCGTGAACATCGGCCAATTCGCGCTTGGCGGCATCGGCACATCGACGCTGGCCGCGCTAGTCCTGTGGCAGGTGCTCGGTCTGAAACGAGCTTAAGACGGGCCTGATCAACATGCGATGCGCGGGCGACAGGCCCGCGCATCCAACCCCAGGCCCTAGGCGCCGCGCGCGCGCAGGACCACGACCGCCTCGGTCGTCTGCATCTGGAAGGTCAGCGTCTCGTAAAGGTAAAGCGTCACCATCTCATTCGTGTGGCTTTGATAGCCGATCGAGAGATCCTGACCGAGATAGAGGTCGAAATCGCCGCCGCGCAGCGTCACCAAAGCGCCACCCTCGATCCCCTCGCTCCAGACGATTGGACGGTCGAGCAGTTCTTCCAGATGTTTGATGACCGGATAGCCCTCGTCATCGCCGCCCCGCGCCTTTTCGAACGGCTTGGTGCCCAAGACGAGCCCATAGGGGCCATTGACCCCCGCCAGTCGCAGCTCATTGAGCGCGCGCGACACGATCTCGGGATATTCGCCGACCTTGGCGGGCAGCGTCAGCACCGGATTGCTGCTTTGCGGCAGGATGCCGTTGATCCCGGCTTTCGCATAGCCCTCGAAAACCAGCCGATCCTCGGCCAAAGCAATCTTGCGCGCGGCATCCTTGAGCGGCTGCCAATCCGAATCCTCCGACCCTCGCGCGACATCGTCAATGGCAGCACGGGTCAGATCGAAGGGGATGCGGAATTCGACCAGCGGATCGACGACGCGTTGGCGGCTGTGCACGCCCGGCACCAGCTCCGGGATCGCCTTGATATGGCCGGTGCCGACAGCCGAGAAATCGAGCCCTTTCGGCCCATGCACATCGACCACCCGGCGCGCGCCGAGATAGCGTTTCAAGGTGCGCTTGGCCTCGGCGTCGATCTGCGCCCAGGCCTCAAGGCTGATTGGCGCAAGCTCGCGGTGGAGGTTGTTCATCTCTGATCCCCTTTCAATGAGCCAGTTCAGTGGTCCCGTTTCAGCGAGCCCAGCCCCAGCGAACCGTCAGCTTGCCCCTCGGGGGCGGGCGGTTCGGTTGTGGGCGGTTCCGTCGCTTGCGGTTCGGCGGTCTCTGCCGCGCCCGCAGGCTGGGGCAGATCCGCCAGAAAATCGGCGCTCGGCACGAAGAAAAGCGAGCCCGTCACCGGCGTCGAGACATCAAGCAGCCGGTCATAGTTTCCGGGCGGCTCGCCGATGAACATGCGGTCAAGCATCCGCTCGGTTCGGGTGACATCGCAGGCATAGCCGATGAAATAGGTGCCATTGTCGCCATTCTTGACTGAGCCGAAGGGCATGTTGTCGCGCAAGATATCGACCTCGACGCCGTTCTCGGTGATCGTGGTCAGCACATTATGGGCAAAGCTCGGCTTCTGCGCGTCCGGCATCTCGACATCTGAGAGCTTGAAGCGGCCAATGATGCCCTCTTGCCGCTCGGTCGGGATCGCATTCCATTTCGCGACATCATGCAGGTATTTCTGCACGATCACATAGCTGCCGCCCGTAAAATCGGGCTCTTGATCCGCGATGATCGCGGCGGCGGTGCGGTCGCGGCCATTGGGATTTTCCGTGCCGTCGACAAAGCCAAGGAGGTCGCGGTTGTCGAAATATTTGAACCCATGGGTTTCATCGGCAATATCGCTCACCTCTGACAGCCGCCCCATCAGAAGCGAGGCAAGCTCGAAGCAATAGCCCGGGCTTTCGGCACGGATGTGAAAGAGCACATCTCCGGGCGTCGAGGGCGCTTGATGCACGCCATTGATTTCCTTGAAGGGATGCAGCCCTTTCGGGCGCGGCAGGCCGGGAAAGAGCCTGTCCCACAGATCCGAGCCTAGCCCCACGACACAGCTGAGATCGGCGGCGAAGCTGCGAAACCCCACGGCGCGGACCAGCGCTGGCACATCGGCGAGCAGCGCGCGCAGCGTGGTCAGGCTCGCATCGCCGTCATGGACCGTCAGGACGAGAAAGATCGAAGCGCGGGTCAGATTTCCCTCGATAGGCTGGGGTTCGGCTGTCATGGCGGCGGGCTCCTTGCGGCGAGGGTCACCACCCTAACCGGAGCGGGGCGAGACCGGTTCCCACCATCGCCGAAACCGCAATCCCGTCGCTGGGAAAAAATCGCGCGGCTTCGGGATGAAGATGCGCCGCGGCTCCGTATACGAAAGATTGTTCCGTTTCAGAGGCCCTTTCCCGTGACCGTGACCCCAAACCGCTCGCCAGACCCTTCGTCCGACAGGCCCCGGTCCGACGAGCGCCAGCCCGACAGGCCCCAGTCTGACAGGCCCCAGTCTGACCAGACCTCAGAGCGACAGAACGCCGCCGCCCCAGACGCGCCCGCCCCCCTCGCCGCTGCCGCGCGCCCGCCCTATCCGCCGCTGATGGCTCTGCCCTCTCCGGGCGATGCCGCGCCCTATTTCCAACAGCGCACCAACTTCAATCCGCGCTTCAACTTCGACACGGTCGCGGGGCGCTATCTGGTTCTGGGCTTCATCGGCAGCGCCTCTGATCCGCGAGCGGCGCGTGGCCTTGCCGCCATTCTCGCCCGGCCCGACCTTTTCGAAGACCGCCATGCCGCCGTCTTCGCCGTGTCGCAGGATCCCGAGGACGAGGCTCTGGGCCGCATTCAGGACCGCACGCCCGGCTTTCGCGTCTTCTGGGATCAGGATTGCCGGATCGCCTCGCTTTATCGCGCGCTGCCCGCCGATCACAATCCGGCCCATGGCTGGTCGAAGATCCGGCAAAGCTGGGTGGTGATCGACCCGACCATGCGGATTCTGGCCAATATTCCCTTCGCGCCGGATGGCTCGGATACGGCGCGGCTGATTGATCTGATCTCGCGCCTGCCCCCGCCCGATCTCTTCGCCGGACGCGCTCTGCAGGCGCCGATTCTCTTCCTGCCGCGCGTGTTCGAGCCCGAGCTCTGCGCCCATCTCGTCAGCCTCTACGACACCCATGGCGGCACGGAAACCGGCTTCATGCGGCAGGTCGATGGACGCACGGTCGGGGTGATGGATCACAAGTTCAAGCGCCGCAAGGATTACGACATCACCGACCGCGATCTCATCACCGCGATCCAGCAGCGCTTCCTGCGCCGCGTCATCCCCGAGATTGCCAAGGTCCATGCCTTCCACGCCACCCGGATGGAGCGCTATATCGTCTCGTGTTACGCGGCCGAAGATGGCGGCCATTTCTCGGCCCATCGCGACAATACGACCTCGGGCACCGCGCATCGCCGCTTTGCCGTCTCGATCAATCTCAACGATGATTTCGACGGCGGGGAGGTGTCTTTCCCCGAATATGGCCAGCGCGGTTTCAAGGCGCCGCCCGGGGGCGCGGTGGTGTTTTCCTGCTCGCTGCTCCATCAGGTCAGCCGGGTGACACGCGGGCGCCGCTTTGCCTTCCTGCCGTTTCTTTATGACGATGCGGCAGCGCGCATCCGCGAGCAGAACCTGCGCTCGCTCGACGAGGAGAATCGGAGTAGAACGGCAGCGACGGCAGAGGCCGAAAGCCAGCCATGAATCCGGGAGGTTTCGCGTGAAGATCGAACCGCATCTCGAGCCAATGCGCCGTTACGCCCGCGTGCTGACGCGTCAGGCCAGCGATGCCGACGATCTCGTGCAGGGCGCCTTGCTGCGCGCCTATGAGCGGCGCGCGCAGTTTCGCGAGGGCGGCAATCTGCGGCTGTGGCTCATGTCGATCCTGCACAACCATTTCATCGATATGAAACGCTCGGACCAAAGCCTGCGCGCGCGTGAGGCCGATTGGGCCGGGCTCAATCCCGGCTTTGCCCCCTCAGCGGGCGAGGAAGCCGCACGGCTCGCGCAGTTGCGCACCGCCTTTCTCGCCCTGCCCGAAGAGCAGCGCAGCGCGCTGCATCTGGTCGGCGTCGAGCGGCTGACCATCGCCGAAGCGGCCGAGCTTCTCGCCGTGCCCGCCGGGACGATCATGTCGCGTGTCGGCCGCGCCCGCGCCGCGCTCAAGCGGTTCGAGGATGGCGAGCCCCGCGTTCAGCCCGGCCGCCCAACGCTCACCGTCATCGAGGGAGGAAGCTGACCTTGCGCGCAGATCCCCCCTCGGAAATCGAGATCGAAGCTTTCCTGATCGGCCAGCTCGACAGCGAAGGCCGCCTTGCGGTCGCGAGCTATCTCGAACGCGAGCCGAAAGAGGCCGCCCGTGTCATGGGCGAGCTGCGCGTGCTCGAAGGTCTGCGGCTGGCGCTTGGCGAGATCGACAGCCCTCCCAGCGCGACATTGCACGCCGCCGCCGCGCGGTTCGAACCGCCCCCGCCGAAACCCGCCTCGCGCCGTCCGTTTCTGGCCGCGCTGGCGGCGGTCTTCGCGCTGGGTTGGGGCGCGCAGATGCTGTGGTCAGCCACGCACCCGGATCCGCAATCCGAGTTTCAAAGCATGGCCGAGGCCGCGCTGGATGCGATGGCGGCGGTCGAGGTCAGCCGCGATCTCGCCCCCACGCCCACCCAGCCCGAGGCCGAACGGCTGGCCACCCGTCTGGGGCTTGCGATCCCCGATCTGCCACCGGGCTGGAAGATCCGGGCGGCTCAGGTGGTGGCGACGCCGACGCGACCGGGCGTCGCGCTGATCCTCGACACGCCGGATATGGGCGAGGTCATGCTGCTTTCGGTCTCGCGGGAAGAGGACCGCCCGCCCTCCGCGCCCCATGCTTTCGAATATCGCGGCAATGCGATTGCGATCTTCGGGCGCAACAAGGCGACCTATGTGCTGGTCGATAATGCCGGCGTGCCCGCCGAACTGGGCAATGGCGCGGAAAAGCTGGTCAGCCGCTTCAACTAGGTGCGTGTCCCTGCCGCCGCTGCGTGAATGCCGCGCGGCAGGGGCTTGCTCTCTCAGCCCTTGGCGCCCTGCCCCCGGGCATAGACATCCTCGTAGCGGATGATGTCATCCTCGCCCAGATAGGTGCCGGTCTGGACCTCGATCAGCACCATCGGCACTTTGCCCGGATTTTCCATGCGATGGACCGCACCGAGCGGGATATAGACCGACTGGTTTTCGGTCACGAGCCGCACGTCTTCATTGACTGTGACCCGCGCCGTGCCCTCGACCACGACCCAATGCTCGGCGCGGTGATGGTGGCTTTGCAGGCTCAAAGCCGCGCCGGGATGAACGACGATGCGCTTGACCTGAAAGCGCGGCCCCAGCGCCAAAGTCTCATACCAGCCCCAAGGGCGTTAATCGCGCAGAAGGCTTTCAGCCTGACGCACCTTGCGCGCCTTCAGCCGGTCAACCGCGATCTTGACCTCTTGCGCGCGGTCCTTATGCGCGACCAGCACCGCGTCGGGCATGGCGACGGCGATGATGTTTTCCAGCCCGATGCCGACGATCACCTGCGACTCGGCCTCCGAACGCAGCAGCGTGTCGTGGCAATCAATCGCCTCGGCGGTGCCAAAGGTGGCCACGCCCGCGGCATCCGGGCCCTGCTCGCGCCAGACCGCATCCCAGCCGCCCAGATCCGACCAACCTGCCGAGAACGGCACGACCGAGAGGTTCGCGGCCTTTTCCATCACGGCATAGTCGATCGAATTCGAGGGCGCGCGGGCAAATCCCGCAGGATCGAGGCGCAGAAAGCCCAGATCGACCTTGGCCGCGATCAGCGCAGCCTCGACCGGGGCCACGACATCGGGCGCATGGGCGCGGAAGGCCGCGACCAGATCCGCCGCCCGCGCCAGAAAGATCCCGGCATTCCACAGATAGCGCCCCGAGGCGAGCATCGCGACGGCCTGCGCATGATCGGGCTTTTCGACAAAGCGGCTCAGAGGCACCGGCCCCTCATCCGCACCGGGCGTCGCGCCGAGTTCGAGATAGCCATAGCCGGTCTCGGGCCGGTCGGGGGTGATGCCGAAGGTGACAAGCCGCCCCTCGGCCACGGCACCCAGCCCACGCTCGACCGCCGCGCGGAAAGCGGCGGCATCGGGGATGACATGATCCGAGGGCGCGACCAGCATCACGGCATCCGCATCGCGCGCCATCAGATAAAGCGCCGCCGCCAGAATCGCGGGCGCGGTGTTCTTGGGCTCGGGCTCGATCAGGATCGCGCCGGGATCGATCCCCGCTTCGGCGAGCTGCTCGGTCACGACAAAGCGGAAATCGCCCCCGGTCACGATCACCGGCGCGGTGAAGGAAAGCGTGGGCGAGCCCGTGGCAAAGCGCAGCGCCGCCTGCTGGAACAGCGATTGCTCGCCCATGATCGGCGCGAATTGCTTGGGGTAGGATTTGCGCGACAAGGGCCAAAGCCGGGTGCCGGAGCCGCCGGAAAGCAGAACGGGAGTGACTTGATTTACCGATGTCATGGCTTTGCTCTAAATATTGGCCACCGCCCTCCGGCAGCCGGTTCACCACCCAAGTTAGATCAGCCGCCCGCCCCGGTCCATGACCGAGGCGGTGCTTGGCCGCGAAAACCTGCGCAATGTCACATGCTTGCGCCCGTCTTGCCTCGGCGCTTCGCCCGGAACGCCCGGAAAAACCCGGTGCCGCGCCAGAAGGGGACCGCGAAAAAGCCGTGCATTTTTCGCGGCGCCCAAAGCCAAGGGCCGCAGGATCGCCCCGCGACCCGGTGGGGCCTAGCCCTTGAGCGCGGCCTTCATCGTCTCGGCCAGACGCAGCGACAGCGCGGCAATCGTCAGCGTCGGATTTGCCGTGGCCGAGCTTGGAAACACCGCCGAGCCCGCGACGAAGAGGTTCGCATGGTCATGGCTGCGCAGATCGGCATCGACGACCGAGCTTTTCGCGTCCTTGCCAGCCCGCAATGTGCCGATGATATGGCCCGCACCCTGCGGCACGTCCGAATGATGGATCTCGGTCACGCCCAGACGCTCGAAAATCGCCTGATGGGCCTTTTTCGCCTCGGCCATCCCGTTGCGGGTATAGTCATCGACCCGGAAATGGATGCGCGGCAGCGGCACGCCATATTTGTCCTTCTTGGCGGGGTCGAGGTCGATGCGGTTTTCCGCCAGCGGCAATTGCTCGACCAGCGAGGCCAGCCGGATCTGGCGCGCGGCCTGACGGCTAAGCTCGCGGTCGAGATCCTTGCCCCGCAGCCCCTGCATCGCCAGATCCTGCGCGGTGGTGATCGGCGCACCCGTGGGCCAGGACCAGCCGTCATTACCGATCTCGATGCGGAAAGCGCCGCGATCCTTGCGGAAATCACCATCGCGCAGATTCTCGATCCCCGAGGTCGAAAGCGGGCCGCGATAGGGATAAAGCGCGTCCTTCGACAGCGCCCAAGAGAGCTGCGAGGGATGGTCCATCAGATTGCGCCCGACCTGATCGGAGCTGTTCGCGACGCCCTTCGGCATCCGCTCAGAGGCCGAATTCAGCAAGAGCCGCGGGCTTTCGATCGCATGGGCCGCGAGCAGGAAGAGCTTGCCCGAAATGGCCCCCGTCGAGCCGTCCCAGCGCGTGAAATGCACCCGCGCGACCTTGCCGCTGTCATCGACCTCGACCGAAGTGGCGGTGGTTTTCTCAAGGAGCTGCGCGCCATTGTCCTTGGCGCGGTCGAGATGCACGGTCGCGTCATATTTCGCCTGAATCGGACAGACCGGAATGCAGCTGTTGTTGCCGCAGCAGGCCGGGCGGTCGCCGTCAACCGAGTTGCGCGCCTGCGGCGTGGCGGCGACATGATAGTCGCTGCCCTCGAGCGCCTTGATGAAGGCCTTGTCGAGATAGGTCTGCACGATATGGGCCATCGGATAATCGCCGTCGCGCGGCGATCCAAGATCGGCCGAGGCATCGCCCGAGACGCCGAGCTCGGCTTCGGCCTTGTCGTAAAAGCTCGCCAGCGCGTCATAGCCGAAGGGCCAATCCTCGCCGATGCCATAGCTGGTCTTGAGGCTGAAATCCTTGGGCACAAAGCGCAAGGCCGTGCCCAGCCAATGCCAGGTCGTGCCGCCAACCACCTTGATATAGCTGCTGGAAAACTTGTCCGGCCCCTGTTGCTGGTAATAGCCGTCAAGGTCATAGACCACCGGATGCATCGCCTCGGGGGTCAGCGGATAGGCCGATTCCGGGGTCTTGATCGGGTTGTTCCAATAGGTCTCGACCGCCTCGCTGCGGTCAACCTCGGCCCCGGCTTCAAGGATCGTGACCTTGACCCCGGCCGCGGCCAGCTCTGCTGCAACCAAGGCGCCCGCGACGCCCGAACCGATGATGACGACATCGGCCATAAGATCTTCGCTCATCTGTGCCTCCGCCTATTGCTCGGCCGGGGCATCGCCCCAATAGCCATATGCGCCGCCACACATTCCCCAGGGTTTGGAGAAACTCAGCGCCTTCCAGACCAGAGCCTCGGTGAAATCGGTGACGCCCTTGCCGTCCGGGGTCATG
The DNA here is from genome assembly GCF_000444995.1 of Paracoccus aminophilus JCM 7686. Classification (NCBI taxonomy): domain Bacteria; kingdom Pseudomonadati; phylum Pseudomonadota; class Alphaproteobacteria; order Rhodobacterales; family Paracoccaceae; genus Paracoccus; species Paracoccus aminophilus. Next base: position 2,848,300 of record NC_022041.1, read on the forward strand.
CCCGAATACCAAGCCGCGACGATCTGGTTCGCGACCTTTGCGCTGGCCTTGTCGGCGGGATCGGTGACGAGCTTCCCGATCGTCTCGCCCATGCCGGCGTCAAGGCAGGCCTCATAGACCGCGTTGCCCATGCCGCCATCGAGCGCGCTGCTTTCGGTCAGGGTCTTGGAAAGCGCCATGAACGCGTCGAGATCCGCCGCTTGGGCCGCCCGTGCCTCTCCCGGAAGTCCGATGCCCGTGAACCGGGCCGCCGCAATCAGCGCGACGCCTGACACAAACATTCGTCTTGAGATGGGTTGGAGCATTGAAATTCTCCGATCTGCATTTGTTGCGAAAAGCAGGTGAACAAAATTCAACGGATCAGACCGATCCGAGTTCCGTGCCAAAACAGCCGAAGTTGATGCCGATTTCTTTAGAAAATCAATTAGGTAATAAAGCGGGCCCTGTGCGACCCGCGACACCGGCCTAAGCCGGTGCCAGCAGATTCGCCATCAGCCGGAAGGCTCCGGGGACGAATTGCGCCATCTGGTGATGCAGCGTCAGCGCGACATGGCTGTGGCGTCCCTTGCCGAACCGCCCGGAAATCAGCGCGCCGGTCAGCGGCGCCTCGCCCGGATCGGACATGGCAAGCAGCGGGTGATAGGCGCTGTCCCAGCGCGCGGCAAAGTAAAGCCCGCGCTCTTTGTCCCAGCCCTGCCAATCCTCGGGCCCGATGCGGTTCGGCCCGGCCAGCAGCGGATGGGCGGGGTCGAGCAGCGTGACGGCGGCCTCGGGATCGGTGACGCGCCAGCGCAGCGAGGGCGTGCCGATGTCAAGGCGTCCGGGCCCGAGATCCGGGCTCCAGCCCTGATCGGGGCGCTGGTAGAAGGTCACGAGATGGCCGCCTTCGGCAACGAAGCGACGCAGCTCGGGCGCGGCCTCGCGCAGCCCCGCGACCATGCCGAAGGCAACGGTGCCGATCAGCACGGTATCGAACCCCGTCAGCGCGCCGGGCCCGGGCGCGCCGAGCAGCTCGGGCGCAAATCCCGCCAGCCGCAGCGCGCCAAGGCTATCGTCGCTGCCCGGAATATAGCCGATCCGCGCCTCTGGGAGCGCAAGATCCAGCGCGAGCAGCCGCACCCGACGCGGCGCGGCAAGATGCAGCGCGCGCCCCTCGGCGGTGGTGGCTTTTTGCCAATCGGTCAGGGGAATGCCCTGCCGCTGGGGCGTCAGATCAATCCGCCCGGCGGCCAAGCGGCGCAGGCCCGGCCCCCCGGGCGCGCCAAGGCTTGCCGGATCGGGCGCAAGCGTCACGCCTTCGGGCAGATCAAGCGGCAAGGGCCAAGCCACCTGCCCGTCCTGCCGCCGCAAGATCAGATCGCCTTGTGCCAGATCGCTTGCCGAGGCGGGCTTGATCTCGGGCGCCACGGCCAGATCCAGCGCCGCGCGGTAGATCCGCCCCTCGACGATCGCGCTCAGCCGCGCGGAAATCGCGCCATTGCCGCCCAAGGGCGCCCAGCCCGCGCGGAAACTTTCCGCCGCCACGACATCCGGCTGGGCCGCGAGCGAAAACCCCGCCTCGCCGACCTCGAGGCTCACGCCTTCGGGCAGCACCAGCTCGATCCCCTCGGCGCGGTCGATGTCGAGACCGACCCGCCTGCCTGCCGGAAGAACCGGCGCCATAGCGGCGATCCGGCGCGGCAGATCGCCCGACGCGAGAAGCATCGCCTGATCGAGCGCGCGTTTCTGCCAATCGAGCCGATGGCCATGGGTCGCAGCAAACTCCGGGGTTTGCGTCGCGCGCGCACCGGCAAGGCAGCGATCCGCCTCGCCCAGGATCGCGACCAGCTTTGCGCGCGGCGCGGCTTTCGCGGCGTCGAAAAGCTCGGCCAGTTCGCGCAGCTCGGCGGGACCATCCGGCAGATCCGAGAGCCGCAGCGCCAGGCCGTCGGCCAGATCGGTCTCGGGCCCGCCGTCAACTAGGTGCAGCGGCCAGTCCTGCGCACCGTCGCGCGTGGGATCGCCCATATCCTGCGAGGCATGGCAGAGCCGCGAGGCCTCGCCAAGACGCAGCCAGCTCGCCCCGGTCAGCGGCTCGACCCCTGCGGCGCGCAGGATCAGCGTCGCGGGCGGCGGCGGCACTTCGTCGTCATAGGTCGCGCCCCCGCCCGACCAGGCGGGCAGATAGAATTTCGCGGGCCGCCACGGCGCGAGCCCCGGCGTGACATGGCCGGGATCGCCCGCCAGATGCCAGGCCGCCAGCGCCGCCTCGGTCATGGCGCGGTGGTGCCCATGCTGGCCCGGCACATCGAGAAAGGTCGGCAAGACGACATCGGGCCGCGCCGCACGAAAGAGCCGCACCAGCCGGTCGGTGATCAGCGCCGGACCGCCCCAACGGCGCAACGTATCCGTGCCGCTTTTCGAAAAGCCGAAGTCATGGACAGGATCGGAGGGACCAAAGCCCAGCCAATGCAGCTCGGCATCGAGCACCTCGGCCGCGCGCTCCATCTCATGGCTGCGCAACAGGCCGAGCCGCCCGCCGCGTTCTGGCCCGCTGAGGTTCTGCCCGCCCTCGCCCCGCGTCGATGAGGCGATTGCGATGCGAAAGCCGCGCCCGAACCGCAGCCACGCCAGAAGCCCGCTATGCTCGTCATCAGGGTGGGCGCCGGTGTTCATGACAGAGATCACCGCGCCCAGCCGCGACAGCGCGCGCTCCAGCGGAAAGGCCAGAAAACGGCGCTGCAACGCCGCCAGATCGGCGCGGGTGGTGATCTCGCTGGTGCTCATGATCCGTCTCCTGCGCCCTCTCCCGCCTCGGGGGTCAGAGCGTCGTAAAAGGGAAGCGCCGCGGCCCCGAGTGCGGCGGTAAAGGCGCCATCCTGCCCGCGTTGCAGGCGCGGCAGGCGGCGCTCGGGCAGGGCCGCGACCGAGGGCTGAAGCGGCACCGCCGCGATCAGCGCATCGATGACCGGCCCGGGCAGTTGCCCACCGATGACGATGGTTTCGGGGTCGAACATATTCTCGATCATCGCGACGACGGGCGCGAGCCGCTGCCCGGCCTCGGCAAGCCAGCCAAGCAGGCGCGGATCGCCTTCCGCCCAGAGCCGCGAAACCGTGCCCGGGGTCAGCGCGATCCCCAGCGCCTCGGCCATAGCGTGGCGCGAGACATAGCGCTCGAGGCAGCCGTTCTGACCGCAGGAACAGGCCCGCCCGCCGGGCGCGATCACGATATGGCCGATCTCGCCCGCATTGCCGCGCGTGCCGCGCAACAGCCTGCCCGCGCTCAGCGTGCCAAGGCCGATGCCCTCGCCGAAATAGATCAGCGCAATGTCGCGCGCCTTGGCCCCGACCCCGAAAAGCGCCTCGGACAAAGCCGCCGCATTGGCGTCGTTTTCCATGCGCACCGGATGGCCGAGAGCCGCGCTGAGACAGGCGGGGGTAATGTTTTCCCAGCCCGGCAGGGTCGCGGGATCGCTGCCCGCGCTGGCGGCGGGCAGAAACGGGCCGGGCATGACCACGCCAATGCCCAGAAGTGCGCCCGAAAGCCCCGCGCCAATGCGCGCGATCTCGGCGGCAAGATGGGCCAGACAATCCTCGGGCGAAAGGCTTGCGGGCTGACTGCGGCTTTGCTCGATCGGGCGGCCGAGCAGATCGAGCACCACGGTCGCGATGCCTTTCACGCCGATCTCGAAGCCGAAGGTATGCGCGCCCTCGGGGTTCAGCCCAAAGAGGATCGCGGGCTGGCCGCGCCCCTCGCGCTTGCGGCCGAGATCGAGGATCAGCCGCTCGGCCAAAAGCTCGTCGAGAATATTGACCACCGCCGGTCCGGTCAGGCGCAAAGCCTCGGCGAGCTCCTTGCGGCCAAGCGGGCCATGCTGGCGCAAGAGGTCCAGAATGACGCGCCGATTGTGGTCGCGCGCCCGCACCGGGTTCTTGCCGATCCCCGCCCGCGCCCGGCCCCGTTCCTGCCTGACCACCAAATCCGCCTCCTGCCGCGTCCCTCCGCAGGACATTCTTCCAGCGGACCGGCTATACTTCAAGTTAATTTACTTATTGACAGGCCAACCCCGCTCTTTCACTTTCAGAGCAGGGACGAAAGCGGGGGAGAACAGCTTTCGCCTGTGCAAAATCGGGCCAGAGTGCCGCCAACGGAGGGGAATTCACCATGAAACGCATCGTTTTGGCTGGCCTTGTCGCCGGTGCCTCGCTGTTTGCCGTTCAAGCGGCAAGCGCGGTCGAAATCGAATATTGGCAATATGTCTTTGAAACCCGCGTCAAGGCGATGGACAAGCTGATCGAGAATTTCGAGAAGGCCAATCCCGACATCACCGTCAAGCAGATGACCTTCCCCTATGCCGATTATCAGACCCGCGTGGTCGCGGCGACCATGGCCAAGAAGGGCCCGGATGTGATGCAGCTTTTTTACGGCTGGACCGACCAGTTCGTGAAGGGCAAGGTCATCCAGCCGCTCGATCCCGCCGCTTTCCCCCATGACAAGATCGAGGCCGAATTCTTCCCGATCGTTTCGGCGATGAAGCGGGGCGAGGATTATTACGGCCTGCCGACGGCGGTGCGCTCGCTCGCGCTCTTCTACAACAAGAAGCTCTTTGCCGATGCGGGCATCGCCGAGCCGCCGAAGACGCTCGACGAGATGGTCGCCGATGCCAAAAAAATCGCCAAATCCGATGCCGCCGGGAATTTCGAGATCGAGGGCATCACGCTCGATATGGCCGGTCAGGACCATCACTGGTGGCGCGAGGTTCTGGTGCGCCAGTTCGGCGGCGCGCCCTATACGGATGACTACCGCACCGTGACCTATAATGATGCGGCGGGCGAAAAGGCGCTCGATTTCTACACCGGGCTGCAAACCCGCGAGAAGGTCGGCATGTCGGGCTTCATGGATGAGGGTCAGGCCGCGTTCCGCGCCGGTCGCGCCGGCATGACCATCGACGGCACATTCCGTCTGGGCGCCTTCCGCGACATCAAGGATTTCGAATGGGGCGTGGCCGAGCTGCCCGAACAGGACGGCATCCGCTCGAACTATGCGTCCTATTTCGCCAATGCGATCGGCTCGGGTGCGAAGGGCGAAAAGCTTGAGGCGGCGCAGAAGTTTCTGGCATATATCTCCTCGGAAGAGGCGATGAAAATCTGGCTCGACGAGGTCGGCGAGCTCCCTGCCCGCCGCGCGGCTGCCCTGACCGACGAAAACCTGCAAAACCCGGTCTATGCGCCCTTCCTCAAGGGGCTCGACTATGCCCATACGACGCTTTTCGTCGAGGAAAACGCGCAGCGCCAGATTGCGACCGATATGGTCAACCGGGTCTTGCTGCAAAACCAGCCTGCCGCGGAATCGCTGAAAGAGGCCGCGACGGCCGAGCAGGCGGTGCTCGACAAGGCGGCGAAATAAGGCGGCCAAGTAAGGTCCGCGTTCCGGGGCGCGCGCCGTAAGCGCCGCCCCTCATCGCCACAGCCGGGGCCGGACACGGCCCCGTTTGCTGCTCTCGCGGCAACGCAAGCACTGGCCGCGCCAGAAAGGAAAGCAGGATGGCAGACGCTTCCGCCGCCCCCCATACCCCTCCGGCTCCCCGCGCCCCCGAGCCTGCCCCGACGGCCCGGCGCGGGCTCAGGATGCGCACGAAACGCCTGCTCTGGGTCTGGAGCTTTCTGGCGCTGCCCGTGCTCTTTTACAGCGTCATCCGCTTTTATCCGACCATCGAGGCCTTCTGGCTGTCGCTGACGAATTGGGATCTGCTGTCGGATCCCGAATATATCGGGCTTGAGAATTACCGCCGTCTCTTTGCCGATCCCCTGTTCTGGCAAGTCTTTGGCAATACGTTCAAATATCTGCTGATCGGCACGCCGGTCTCGCTGGTTCTGGCCTTCACCATCGCCTATTTCCTTGACCGCATCCGCTTTGGCCATACCTTCCTGCGCGCGCTTTATTTCCTACCCTTCATCACCACGGCCTCGGCCATGGCCTGGGTCTGGCGCTGGTTCTACCAGCCCGCGCCGACGGGCATCATCAACAATGCGCTCGGCCAGCTAGGGATCAGCCCGATCCCCTTCCTGAAATCGACCGAGCTTGCGCTGCCCTCGATCACCTTCACCGCGATCTGGGCCGGGCTTGGCTTTCAGATCATCATCTTCATGGCCGGTCTGCGCGCGATCCCCTCGACCTATTACGAGGCCGCGCGCATCGACGGGCTGAACGAGCGTCAGATTCTGCGCAAGATCACCTTGCCGCTGCTGAAACCGACCACGGTCTTTCTGGTGGTCTTTTCCTCGATCGGCTTTCTCAGGATCTTCGATCAGGTCTTCAACATGAGCTCGATCGACCCGGGCGGGCCGCTCAATTCGACGAAACCTTTGGTGCTGATGATCTATCAGACCGCGTTTTCGTCTTATGAAATGGGCTATGCCGCCGCCCAGACGACGGTGCTCTTCTCGATCCTTCTGGTGATCTCGCTTGTGCAACTCTGGCTGATGAGGGATCGCTGAGATGACCGCCCGCACCCTGTCCTATGGCAAAATCGCGCCCGGCAAGATCATCACCTGGACGCTGCTCTTCATCGGCGGCGTCGCCATGGTCACGCCGCTGCTCTTCATGTTCTCGACCTCGCTCAAGACGGCGGGCCAGATCTATGACCTGCGCTTGATCCCGGCCGAGCCGACGCTGCAGAACTATGTCAAAGTGCTCTCGGACGGGCGCTTCCTGCGCTGGTTCCTGAACTCGATGTTCATCGCCTGCGCCGTGACCTGCTCGAACCTCTTCTTCGACAGCCTCGTCGGCTATACGCTGGCGAAATTCGAGTTCCGGGGCCGCAAGTTCATCTTCATCGCGATCCTGTCGACGCTGATGATCCCGACCGAGATGCTGGTGATCCCGTGGTATCTGATGAGCGCCAATCTCGGCTGGCTCGACACCTATTGGGGCATCATGTTTCCGGGCATGATGACCGCGTTTGGCACCTTTCTGATGAAGCAATTCTTCGAGGGCGTGCCCGATGATTTCCTCGAAGCCGCGCGCATCGACGGGCTCAATGAATTCACCATCTGGTGGCGCATTGCCATGCCGCTGGTGACGCCCGCGCTGTCGGCGCTCGCGATCTTCACCTTCCTTGGCAATTGGACGGCCTTCTTCTGGCCGCTGATCGTCACCACCAGCGCCGAGCATTACACCTTGCCGATCGGGCTGACCTCTTTCGCGGTCGAGCAATCCATCCAATGGGAAATGATTATGACCGGCGCCGCGCTTGCGACGCTGCCGACGCTGGTCGTCTTCCTTCTTCTGCAACGCTATATCGTGCGCGGCGTAATGCTGGCGGGCCTGAAAGGCTGACCCATGACCACCCTTCCCCCCGATACCTCGGTCTTTCCCGATCCGGTCTATAAAGACACCGTGCTGCGCCCGCTTTTTGACGGGGCCAAGACCCATCACGTCGCGGGCTTTCGCGCCATCGACCGCGCCCATCTGGTGATGCTGGCGGAAACCGGGATCCTGCCGCGCCAAAGCGCCAGCGCGATTGCCCGCGCCTTGGTCGAGATCGAGGCCGAGGTCGATCCCGCCACGCTGACCTATACCGGCGAGGTCGAGGATTATTTCTTCCTGACCGAGCAGATGTTGAAAGCGCGCCTCGGGCCCGATCTTGGCGGGCGGCTCCATACCGCGCGCTCGCGCAATGACATCGACCACACGCTCTTCAAGCTGGCGCTGAAGCCGCGCATCGACGCGATGCTGACCGAGGCGCGCGCGCTTCTGGCCGCGATGATTGCCAAGGCCGATGCGGAAGCCGCGACGCTGATCGTCGCCTATACCCATGGCCAGCCCGCCCAGCCCTCGACGCTTGGCCATTACCTCTCGGGCGCAATCGAGATCCTCGCCCGCGACATCGCCCGGATGGAAGAGGCGCGGGCGATTGTCGATCTTTGCTCGCTGGGAGCAGCGGCGATCACCACCTCGGGCTTTCCGATCGACCGCGCCCGCGTCGCCGCCCTGCTGGGCTTTTCCGCGCCGCAAAGGAACAGCTATTCCTGCATTGCCGCGGTCGATTACATCACCTCGACCTATGCCGCGATCGAGCTGCTTTTCCTCCATCTCGGGCGGCTCATTCAGGATTTCCAGTTCTGGACCGCCTTCGAGGTCGGCCAGCTGCACGTCCCGAATGCGCTGGTCCAGATCTCGTCGATCATGCCGCAAAAGCGCAATCCCGTGCCGATCGAGCATCTGCGTCACCTCTCGTCCCAAACCCTGGGCCGCGCGCGGACCATGCTGACGATCATGCACAACACGCCCTTCACCGATATGAACGACAGCGAGGGCGAAAGTCAGGAGGCGGGCTATCAGGCCTTTGCTTCGGGAAGCCGGGTGCTACGGTTGCTGACCGCGCTGATCGCACAGGTTCAGGTCAATCCCGCCCGGGTGCGCGCCAATATCGACCGCGCCTGCATCACCATCACCGAGCTTGCCGACAGTCTCGTGCGGCGCGAGGATCTCTCGTTCCGCCAGGCCCATGAGATCGCCGCCGACACCGCCCGCGCGGTCGTCGCCGCCGAGACCAGCCTGTCGGCGGGCGGTCTCGCCCCCTTCCGAGCCGCGTTCGAGGCCCATACCGGCCGCGCGACGCGGCTCAGCGAGGCGGACTTTGCCGAAATCGTCAGTCCCGAATATTTCGTTGCCGTCCGCGCCCGCTTTGGTGGCCCCGCGCCCGAACCGATGGCCGAAGCGCTCGCCGCCTATCGCGAAAGCCTGAGCGCCCTCGATCACCGCATCGCGGCGCGCGCCACACGCGAGGCCGAGGCGGCCCGCACCCTCGACACCGCCTTCTCGGCTTTGCTGGAGGATCGCTGATGGCGACCATCGAACTTAGAAAACTCGTCAAATCCTACGGCAAGACCGATGTCATCCACGGCATTGATCTGGGCATTCAGGACGGCGAATTTGTGGTCTTCGTTGGCCCCTCGGGCTGCGGCAAATCAACGACGCTGCGCATGATCGCGGGCCTTGAAGAGATCTCGGGCGGCGAGATCCTGATCGGCGGCACCGTCGTCAACGAGCTCGATCCCAAGGCGCGCAATATCGCGATGGTCTTCCAGAATTACGCGATCTATCCGCATATGACCGTGCGCCAGAATATCGCTTTCGGGCTTTATACCTCGAAAGCGCCCAAGGCCGAGAAAGACGCTCGCGTCGATGAGGTCGCGGCGATCCTTGGCCTGACGCCCTATCTCGAGCGCCGCCCCGCAGCCCTGTCGGGCGGTCAGCGCCAGCGCGTCGCGATTGGCCGCGCGATGGTGCGCAATCCTTCGGCCTTTCTCTTTGACGAGCCGCTCTCAAACCTCGACGCCCAGCTGCGCGCGCAGATGCGGATCGAGATCAAGCGCCTGCATCAGCGCCTTGGCACGACCATCGTCTATGTCACCCATGATCAGGTCGAGGCGATGACCATGGCCGACCGTATCGTGGTGATGAAGGACGGCCATATTCTGCAAGCGGGCGCGCCGATGGAGCTTTACGAAAGCCCCGTCGATGTCTTCACCGCGCGCTTCATCGGCAGCCCCTCGATGAACATCCTGCCCGGTCGTGCGACGGGAACGGGCTTTGCGCCGGACCCTGCGGGCGATCTGCTGCTTGGCCTGCGCCCACATGATCTGACGGTCGGCGTGCCGGTCTCGGACCCGATCCTGACGCTTGCGGGCAAGGTCACGGCGGTCGAGCCGCTCGGCCCGGAAACGCTGGTCCATTTCGAGGTCGCGGGAGAAAGCATCATCGGCTCGGCCCCCGGCACGCTGGTCCCGGCCATCGGCGCCGAGGTCAGCGCCAGCCTGCCGCGCGGGCTTTTGCATCGGTTCGATCGGCAAAGCGAACGCAGCCTGGGCCGGGTCTGAGCCATGGTGGCAGAGGTTTTTCTCGGCGTCGATGTCGGCGGCACCAAGGTTCATGCGCTGCTGACCGATCCAATGGGCACGGTTCTGGCCGAAGCGCGCGAGCCGACCGCCCCGACCGGCGGGCTCGCCTTGGCCGATCAGATCGCGCAGCTGGCGGACCGGCTGTGCGCGCAGGCGGGCTGCGCCCGGCCCGTCGCTGCGGGCATCGGCCTGCCCGCCTCGGTCGATCCGGTGACGCGCGCGCTCAGCGTCATCCCGAATATTCCCGAGATGGCGGGCACCGGCTTTTTCCCGGCTCTGCAAGCGCGGCTCGGCGGCCGGATCGCGCTGGAAAATGACGTGAGCGCGGCGGCGCTTGGCGAGGCCTGGCTCGGCGAAAGCGGCGATCCTTTGGCCTTTGTCGCGCTTGGCACCGGCATCGGCATGGGGCTGATCCATCGCGGCGAGATCTTTCGCGGCTGTCGCGGCGGCGCGGGCGAGATCGCCTTCCTGCCGCTCGGCGCCGATCCGGCTGATCCGGAAATCCGTCAGTCAGGCGCGCTGGAAGAGGTGCTCGGCGGCAAGGGCTGGCGGCGCGCCTATCAGGCGGCGAAGGGCCAAAGCGAACCCGATCTGGCGCAGCTTTTCGCGGCAAATGACCCGGTTTTCGAGCTTGTGATCACAAATCAGGCGGCACTTCTCGCGCGCGCGCTTCTGTCGGTGTCAGCGCTGGTCGCGCCCGAGGTGATCGTGCTCGGCGGCTCTATCGGGATGCAGCCGAAGCTCATCGCCGCGACCACCGCCGCGCTGGCCGAGATTTGCCCGCATCCGCCCCGGATCTGCCCCTCGCGGCTTGGCCCGCGCGCGGGCGCCTTGGGCGCGGCACGCGCGGCGATGCTCGGCTGAGAAACGCCAAAAAGCCGCGCCTCCCCCAAGGAAGGCGCGGCGATTTTCACGTCAATCGCGCCGATCAGGCGGCGATTTGACGGGCTTTTTCGACCAGAACTTCGGCCTGACGGATCGACGCGTAATCGATCAGACGACCGTCGAGCGAGACCGCGCCTTTGCCAGCGGCTTCGGCTTCGGCCATCGCCTTCAGGATCTTCTGCGCGCGCTCGATTTCAGCAGCCGAGGGGCTCATCACTTCGTTCGCCAGCGCGATCTGGCTCGGGTGGATCGCCCATTTGCCTTCGCAGCCCAGAACGGCGGCGCGGTAAGCCGCGGCTTTATAGCCATCGGGATCCTGGAAGTTGCCGAAGGGGCCGTCGATCGGACGCAGGCCGTTGGCGCGGGCCGCGACGACCATGGTCGCCAGCGCGTGGTGCCACATATCGCCCCAATGGATCTGGCGCGAGCCATCGGCCAGCGGGTCGGTCAGGACCGAATAATGCTCGTTCACGCCACCGATGACGGTGGTGCGGGCACGGGTCGAGGCGGCATAGTCAGCCACGCCGAAGTGAAGGCTCTCGTTGCGCTTCGAAGCGCCCGCGATCGCGGCAACGTTCTGCATACCAAGCGCGGTTTCGATGATGTGCTCGAAGCCGATGCGCTTTTTATAGCCCTTCGCGTCTTCGATCTGGGTCACCATCATATCGACGGCATAGACGTCGGCGGCGGTGCCGACTTTCGGGATCATGATCAGGTCAAGACGCTCGCCCGCCTGTTCGACGACGTCGACGACATCGCGGTACATGTAATGCGTGTCGAGGCCGTTGATTCGCACGGAGAGGGTTTTCTTGCCCCAATCCATCTCGTTCAGCGCCTTGATGATGTTCTTGCGCGCCTGCGCTTTCTCGTCGGGAGCGACAGCATCCTCGAGGTCGAGGAAGATCACATCGACGTCGGATTCTGCTGCCTTTTGAAACATTTGCGGCTGGCTGCCGGGGACGGCCAGTTCACTGCGGTTCAGCCGCGCGCGGGCCTGTTCGATCGGATGGAAGCTCATCTTGGGATGCTCCTGGCAGGATGTTGGGAATGCCGTCAGGAGTGAAGCAATTTTCTTTCCTGTCAACATCGAACCTCGAACTATTATTATTCTTCATGCTTAAGTCTCGCTCGAAGAACTCCCGCTGATCCCGGCCCGGCCATGCTTGTGGGAATAGTAAAATGCGATCGCCTGAGCGCGATTCTTGAGCGAAAGCTTGTCGTAAAGATTGGACAGGTGGAACTTCACCGTGTTGGTCGTAATCCCGAGATGGGTGGCCAGTTCGCGATTGGTCAACCCGGTCGCCAGAGCCTCGAGCATCTTGGTTTCGCGATTCGACAAAGCCTTCAGCGGATCGTTCTGAAGCTTGCGAACATCGACATAGGGAAAGACCATCCGCCCCGAGGCCACCGCCGCGCAGGTGTCGAGCAGGCTGTCGACCGGCCCGTTGCGGGCAACGAAACCGGCGGCCCCCGCCCCCATCGCGGCAAGATGGGCCTCGCTGCCCTCGTCGGCATAGATCACGACCCGAGGCGCGCGTTCCTGTTCGCGCAAAACCTCAAGCAGCCGCGCCCCGCCAAGTGCAGGCAGGTTCCAGTCGATGATGCCGACATCGGCGGGAACGCGCATCGCAAGGCCGAGAAAACCTTCCGCCGTGGCCGAGGTCGCGACGAGGGAAAACTGGGGGTGCCGCTCGAAAACCTCGGCCATGGCGCTCAGGACCAGCGGGTTGCTGTCGGCAAGCATGATCGAGATTTGTGCCGGTTTTTTGTCCATTTTGATCACTTTTCTCCCTTTTTTCCTACCCATTTAGGTGGATACATCTCCACCAAAACTCGTATTCCACCAGAAAGGATAGGTAATTTCCCACCCATAAGAATATCACTTGGCAGGAGAAACTACCGTTGTGAGATTCGCGGTTCAATTATTTTCTCAATCCAAAGGTTATCGATCGAAGGGAAACTCGAATGAGCGAAGCAACCATCTTCGGACAACTGGAAATCCCCCAGACTCTCGCTGCGGGACCGGGGCCGGGCAATACCGATCCGCGGGTTCTGCAACGTTTTGCTGCGGCAGGCGTGGCTGACCACATGCAGGCCGACGTTCTGCGCGGCATGGTCGAAAGCAAGCTGATGCTGCGCGAAGTCATGGGCACCTCGAACGTCTACACGTTCGGCGTCGCCGGCACCGGCTGGAGCGGGCTCGACACGCTGTTCAGCGCGATCATGCCGGGCGAGAAAGTCGTCGTCTTCGTGAACGGCACCTTCTCGGGCATCGATGGTCTGACCATCCGCATGAAGGCCGCGACCGCTGAAGAGCTCGCAGCCAATCCGATGGACCCGCAGCCCGCTTCGGTCACCATCATCAACGTGCCGCACGGCCAGTCGGTCACCGGCGAGCTCGTCGAGCAGGCTTTGGCCGAGCACAAGCCGCAATGGGCCGCGATGGCGCATTGGGAAACCGGTTCGGGCCGCATCAACGACATCCGTGGTTTCTCGGATGCCTGTGAAAAGCACGGCGTGATGGGTCTGGTTGACGCAGTCTCGTCGCTTGGCGTCGAAGATTTCGCGATCGACGATTTCCCGGGCGTCGCTGGCTGGGCCTCCTGCCCGCAAAAAGGCATCTGCTGTCTGCCGCTGACCTATGCGCCGGTCTCGTTCACCGATGCCTATATCGCGAAACTGCGCAAAACCGGCACCCGCACCTTCGTGCATCACCCGATCCTCGAAGCCCGTCACTGGGGTATCGTCGACGGCAAGGATGTCGAAAAAGGCGTCTACCACCGCACCCACAGCGCTTATGCCGTCTCGGCTTTCCACGAAGCCCTGCGCATCACGCTGCAGCAGACCGTCGAAGCCCGCGCCAAGCAATATGCCTTCCACGAGGCCGCGCTGCGTGACGCCGTCACCGCGATGGGCTGCAAGGTCACCTCGAACATGACCTCGCTTGTCGTGCTGAACCTGCCCGACGGGCTGGCTGGCCGCGAACAAGAGCTCGTGCAGTCCTGCCGCTCGAAAGGCTTCGGCATCTGGCCGACGCTCTCGGCTCCGGTTCAGGTCCGCATCGGCATTCTCAACCTGCTGAACGAACGTGCCATCACCGAAATCGTCGAGCGCTTCGCCGCCGAGATGACCCTGATGGGCGCCAATATCGACATGGAAACCGTCCGCGCCGGGCTTGAGCGTCACTACGCATCCGCCGCAGCCGCCGAGTAAGCGCATCCTTGGGAGGAGGAAAACATGGATATTCATGAGTATCAGGCGAAAGAGATCCTGAGCAATTTCGGGGTAGGCATCGCGCCCGGCGCGCTGGCCTACAGCCCCGAGCAAGCGGCCTACCGTGCCCGCGAACTGGGCGGGGAGCGCTGGGTCGTCAAGGCTCAGGTCCACGCCGGCGGCCGCGGCAAGGCCGGTGGCGTCAAGATCTGCAGCAGCGACACCGAGATCCAATCGGTCACCGAAGAGATGTTCGGCCAGAAGCTGGTCACGCATCAGACCGGCCCGGAAGGCAAAGGCATCTATCGCGTCTATGTCGAAGCCGCTGTGCCGATCGCGCGTGAGATCTATCTGGGCTTCGTTCTCGATCGCGGTTCGCAGCGCGTGATGATCGTCGCTTCGGCCGAAGGCGGGATGGAGATCGAGGAAATCTCCGAGAACCGTCCGGAAAGCATCGTGCGCGCCACGGTTGAACCGGCGGTCGGTCTGCAGGACTTCCAGTGCCGCGAGATCGCTTTCGCGCTTGGCGTGTCGCCGAAACTCGTGCCGCAAATGGTCCGCACCCTTCAGGGCTGCTACCGCGCGTTCCGCGAACTCGACGCGACCATGGTCGAAGTCAACCCGCTGGTCATCACCTCGGACGACCGCATCCTGGCGCTCGACGCGAAAATGACCTTCGACAACAACGCGCTCTTCCGTCACCCGCAGGTGGCCGAGCTGCGCGACAAGTCGCAGGAAGATCCGCGTGAATCGCGTGCTGCTGACGGTGGCCTCTCCTACGTCGGCCTCGACGGCAATATCGGCTGCATCGTGAACGGCGCCGGTCTGGCCATGGCCACGATGGACACGATCAAACTGGCGGGCGGTGAGCCTGCGAACTTCCTCGACATCGGCGGCGGTGCAACGCCCGAGCGTGTGGCAAAAGCCTTCCGTCTCGTGATGTCGGACAAAAACGTTCAGGCCGTTCTGGTCAACATCTTCGCCGGCATCAACCGTTGCGACTGGGTTGCCGAAGGCGTGGTCAAGGTTCTGCGCGAAAACCCGGTCGATGTGCCGGTGGTTGTGCGCCTTGCCGGCACCAATGTCGAAGAAGGCCAGAAAATCATCGCGCAAAGCGGCCTGCCGCTGATCCGCGCCACCACCCTGAACGAAGCTGCCGAGCGGATCGTCGCCGCATGGCGCAGCGACACCAACCGCAACGCCAATCTGAAAGTCGTCTGAGATGAGCATTTTTCTGGATAGCGACACCCCTGTCATCGTTCAGGGCATCACCGGCAAGATGGCCCGTTTCCACACCAAGGAAATGATTGAATACGGCACCAATGTCGTCGGCGGCGTCGTCCCCGGCAAAGGTGGCGAAACCTGCGAAGGCGTTCCGGTGTTCAACACGGTCAAGGAAGCCGTCGAAGCCACCGGCGCCGAGGCCTCGCTCGTCTTCGTGCCGCCGCCGTCTGCGGCCGACTCGATCATGGAAGCCGCCGATGCGGGCATCCGTTATTGCGTCTGCATCACCGACGGCATCCCGGCTCAGGACATGATCCGCGTCAAGCGCTACATGTACCGCTACCCGAAAGAGAAGCGGATGGTGCTGACCGGACCGAACTGCGCAGGCACGATCAGCCCCGGCAAAGCCATGCTCGGCATCATGCCCGGCCATATCTACCTGCAGGGCAACGTCGGCATCATCGGCCGTTCGGGCACGCTCGGCTATGAAGCCGCGGCACAGCTCAAAGAGCGCGGCCTTGGCGTCTCGACCTCGGTCGGCATCGGCGGCGACCCGATCAACGGTTCGTCCTTCCGTGACGTGCTCGAGCAGTTCCAAAACGACCCCGACACCCATGTCATCTGCCTCATCGGCGAGATCGGCGGGCCGCAGGAGGCTGAGGCCGCGGAATATATCCGTGACCACATCACCAAGCCAGTCGTCGCCTATATCGCGGGTCTGACCGCTCCCAAAGGCCGCACCATGGGCCATGCGGGCGCGATCATCTCGGCCTTTGGCGAAAGCGCTTCGGAAAAGGTCGAGATCCTGACCGCAGCGGGCGTCACCATTGCCGAAAACCCGGCTGTCATCGGCGAGACCATTGCTCGCGTGATGCAGTAATCTCACAGGAGGCCAGAATGGCAAAACCCCGGGTTCTTGTCACCCGTCGCTGGCCCGCAGCCGTCGAAGCGCGTCTTAACGACCTCTTCGACGTGCAGCTCAACCGCGACGACACGCCCATGCAGCCCGAAGATTTTCGGGCTGCCATGGGACAATATGATGCGATCCTGCCGACGGTGACTGACAAGCTCGGCGCACCTTCGCAGGAGATCGAACGCCCCCAGACCCGCATCTTCGCCAATTACGGTGTCGGCTTCAGCCATATCGACATCGACCGGGCAACGGGTCACGGCATCACCGTCACCAATACGCCCGACGTGCTGTCCGAATGCACCGCCGATATCGCCATGACGCTGCTTCTGATGGTCGCGCGTCGTGCCGGTGAAGGCGAGCGCGAGCTGCGCGCCGGCAAATGGACCGGTTGGCGTCCGACGCATCTGATCGGGACGAAAGTCACCGGCAAGACCCTGGGGATCATTGGCTACGGACGCATCGGGCAGGAAATGGCCCGGCGCGCTCACTTCGGCTTCGGCATGAAGATCCTCGCCTATAACCGCAGCCCGGTTGCGCCCGAAGTTCTGGCGCAATGCGGGGCGACCCAGGTGGCGAGCGTCGACGAGCTGCTGCCGCAATGCGATTTCGTGTCGCTGCACTGCCCCGGTGGCGCGGCGAACCGGCACCTGATGGACTCGCGCCGTCTGGGGCTGATGCGGCCCGATGCCTTCCTCATCAACACCGCGCGCGGCGAGGTCATTGACGAGACGGCTCTGTCGCAGGCGCTCTGGTTCGAAACCATCGGTGGTGCCGGGCTCGATGTCTTTGACGGCGAGCCGAACATCAATCCCGCCCTGATGGGCAGTGACCGTCTGGTCATGCTGCCGCATCTTGGCTCGGCCACCCGCGAAGCACGCGAAGCGATGGGCTTCCGGGTCATCGACAATCTCGAGGACTTCTTTGCCGGCCGTGAGCCGCGGGATAGGGTGAACTGATGGATGACGCTGTTGCTCGGATTGAAGCGGGGCCGGTGACGGTCACTCAGACGGATTACGCCAGAGGGCTGCGGCGCGAGCTGCGCGAGCTTTGGCGCAGCGTTCTGGCGCGACGCGCGCCACAGGTCCTGCCCTCGCTTTCGGGCGAGTTGAAGGGCCTGCCCGCCGAAGCGAGCATCACCGAATATCTGCAGGGGCTGAACATCTGGTTTCAGCTTCTGCGGATCATCGAAGAAAACGCCGCGACCCGTGCGCGGCGGATGACCGAGGTCGAGACCGGCCCCGCCGGCATCGAGGGCAGCTTTGCCCGCGTCATGGAAACCACCGGCGATTTGGCCGAAGAGCAGTTCCGCGCCACCGCGCAGCAGCTGTCGGTCGGCCCGACGCTCACCGCCCATCCGACCGAGGCCAAACGCGCCACGGTTCTCGAAATTCACCGCCGCATCGCCCATGCTCTGGCCGAGCTCGAAAGCAGCCGCCTGACCAAACGCGAGCGCGATACGCTGATCTCGGGCATCGAATGCGAGATCGACCTTCTGTGGCTGACCGGCGAATTGCGCCTCGAACGCCCGACGCCCCATGACGAGATCGGCTGGGGTCTGCAATTCTTCCGCGACAGTATCTTCGACGCGGCCGTCGAGGTCACCGGCTCCTATCAGGACGCCGTCAGCCAGCGTTTCGGCAATTCCGAAGAGGTCGCGCCCTGCTTCGACTTCCATTCCTGGATCGGCGGCGACCGCGACGGCAACCCCGGCGTGACGGTCGAGACCACGGCGGCGGCGCTGAAACAGGCCCGCGCTGCCGCGATCGAGCGTCATCAGCAGGATCTGATCCGCGCGACCCAGCATCTGAGTATCTCCAGCACGATCTCGCATCTGCCCGATCCGGTGCGCGAAAGCCTGCAAACCGTGATCGACGCGGCCCCCCTGCCCGAAGATGCACCGCGCCGCAATCCGGGCGAATATTTCCGTCAGGCGCTAAGCGCGATTACCCGCCGCATCGTGGCGACGGGCACGGGCGAAGGCCCGGCCTATCCCCATGTTCGCACCTATATCGCCGAATTGCGCAAGGTCGAGGCCGCGCTTGAGGCCATCGGCGCGGCGAAACTCGCCCGCCGCATGATCCGCCCGCTGCGCTGGCAGGCCGAGATCTTCGGCTTCCGCACCTTCATGCTGGATGTGCGCCAGAACTCCTCGGTGACGACGCAAGTGATCTCCGAGATCTGGGGCGAGGGCGCGCCGGAATATGGCACGCCCGAATGGACCCAGCGCCTGCGCAGCGAAATCGGCATGGCCGAGCTGCCCGCGCTCGACATCGACGCGCTTGGCCCGCAAGCGCAGGAACTCATCGCCCTTCTGGCGCTGATGTATCAGACCCGGCTTGGCGCCGATCCGCGCGCCATCGGCCCCTTCATCCTGTCGATGACCCGTTCGAGCGACGATCTTCTGGGCGTCTATCTGCTGGCGCGCTATGCCGGGTTCGGCTCGGAAAAGCTCGACCTCAAGGTCGTGCCGCTCTTCGAGACCATCGGCGACCTGCGCGCCGCGCCCCAGATCCTGACCGAACTTTTGCGCGTCCCGCTGGCCCGGCGCAGCTTGGATGACGGCAACCACCGCATCGAGATCATGCTGGGCTATTCGGACAGCAACAAGGATGGCGGCTATCTGACCTCGAGCTGGGAGCTCGGCAAGGCGCAGCGCTCGATCAAACAGGCGCTCGCCGATTTCCGGCTGACGCCCAGCTTCTTCCACGGTCGCGGCGGCTCGGTCAGCCGTGGCGGCGCACCGACCGAACGCGCGATCGCGGCCCAGCCGCGCGGCACCGTGAACGGCCAGCTGCGCACCACCGAACAGGGCGAGGTGATTTCGGCGAAATTCTCGAACCGCCCGACCGCCCAACACGAGCTGGAACGGCTGGCCTCCTCGGTCCTCGCCCAATCGCTCGACGGCCGCCGCATCCCGATGGTGCCCGAGTTCATCGACACCTTCGAGGCGCTGTCGGGGATCTCGCAGACCACCTATCAAGAGCTGCTCCGCCGCCCTGGCTTTATCGATTACTTCCAGCAATCGAGCCCGGTCGAAGAGCTCGCCAAGCTCAAGATGGGCTCGCGCCCGACCCGGCGCTTCGGTGCAAAAAGTCTCGAAGATCTGCGCGCGATTCCCTGGGTCTTCGCCTGGTCGCAAAACCGCCATCTCATCACCGGCTGGTATGGGATCGGGACCGCGATCTCGGAATTCCGCCGCATCCAGAACAATGACGAGCTGTTGCTGCGCATGTTCGAGAAATCGCGGATCTTCCGGCTGATCGTCGACGAGGTCGAGAAATCGCTCTTCCACGCCGATCTCGACATCGGCGCGCAATATGCGACGCTGGTCGCCGATCCGGCGGTGCGCGACGACATCTTCGGGCGCATCCGCAAGGAATATGACGCGAGCCGCGAGGCGATCATGTTCCTCAACGGCGGCACGCCGATTGGCGAGCGCTTCCCGATGATGTCCGCGACCTTTGGCCGGGTTCAGGCCGATCTGGCGCGGGTGCATGATCTTCAGATCAGGCTTTTGCATGACTACCGAGACCGCCCCGGTCGCGACATTCTCGTGCCCTTGATGCAGACGATGAACTGCATTTCGACCGCACTTGGCTGGACCGGCTAATCCCTCAGGAGGAGACGAGATGAATATCCACGAACCTTTGCACGGCTTCTTCACGGAAGATCTTTCCACCCGCGATACCGCGATTTTTGACGCGATTGAGAAGGAGCTCGGTCGTCAGCGTCACGAGATCGAGCTGATCGCGTCCGAGAACATCGTCTCGAAGGCGGTGCTTCAGGCCCAGGGCTCGGTGCTGACCAACAAATATGCCGAGGGCTACCCGGGCAAGCGCTACTATGGCGGCTGCCAATTCGTCGACATCGTCGAGGATCTCGCGATCGAGCGCGCGAAAGAGCTGTTCAACGCGGGCTTTGCCAACGTTCAGCCGAACTCGGGCAGCCAGATGAACCAGGCCGTGTTCCTGGCGCTTCTGCAGCCGGGCGACACCTTCATGGGGCTCGACCTGAATTCGGGCGGCCACCTCACCCATGGCTCGCCGGTCAACATGTCCGGGAAATGGTTCAACGTCGTCAGCTACGGCGTGCGCAAGCAAGACCAAGTCCTTGATATGGAAGAGATCCGCGCCAAGGCGCTCGAGCACAAGCCGAAGCTGATCATCGCCGGCGGCACCGCTTACAGCCGCGTCTGGGATTGGGCTGCCTTCCGCAAGATCGCGGATGAAATCGGTGCCTATCTGATGGTCGACATGGCCCATATCGCGGGTCTCGTGGCCGGTGGCCAGCATCCCTCGCCGCTGCCGCATGCCCATGTCGTGACCACCACGACCCACAAATCGCTGCGCGGTCCGCGGGGCGGCATGGTGCTGACGAACCACGAAGACATTGCGAAAAAGATCAACTCGGCGGTCTTCCCGGGCCTGCAGGGCGGTCCGTTGATGCATGTCATCGCCGCCAAAGCCGTGGCTTTCGGCGAGGCGCTGCGCCCCGACTTCAAGGACTATGCGGCTCAGGTCGTGAAGAACGCTCAGGCCATGGCCGATGAGCTGATGAAGGGCGGCATCGACATCGTTTCGGGCGGCACCGACAACCACCTTTGCCTCGCCGACCTGCGTCCGAAAGGCGTGACCGGCAAGGCGACGGAAGCGGCGCTCGGCCGTGCCCATATCACCTGCAACAAGAACGGCGTGCCGTTCGACCCGGAAAAGCCCTTCGTGACCTCGGGCGTGCGTCTGGGCGCACCGGCGGGCACCACGCGCGGCTTCAAGGAAGACGAGTTCCGCCAGATCGCGCGCTGGATCGTCGAAGTTGTCGACGGGCTCGCCAAACATGGCGACGCGGGCAATGCCGAGATCGAGGCCAAAGTGAAGGCTGAAGTCGAGGCGCTGTGCCAGCGCTTCCCGCTCTATCAGGGCATGTAATCGCAGTGAGTGCGGGGGTCTAAAGGCTCCCGCGCTCGACCAAGATCCAGATCGCGACCCCGCCGATCACGACCAGGCCAAGCGCCAGAGCCGCGCCCAAATGCAGCGCCCGCTCCCGCCACCGCGCCCCTTTGCCAACACCGTTCAGATGTGACACCAACGCGCGATGGGCGGAATGCGCGCGGGCGAGATCAATCTGTTTGCCCAGCCGTGGCTGATCGACGCGCTGATCCGCCTCGGCCAGAAAAGCGGCCTCGCGGCGCAGCTTGCGCGGTAGCGCCCCGCCGCGGCGACGCACCATCACCGACAGATCCGCCGATCGTCCCCGCCGCACCCCGCCAAACCGCGTCCCCATCAGCGACGCGACCTCATCGGCCATGCCGCGCACATCCTCAACCGCCATCCGCTCCGTCCTCTGAACTGAGCGCAAACTATCGCCACTGGTCGCGCTGCGCCAGTGGCGATAGATTTGCCGAAAAAGGGGCCGCGAGATGCTGAATTTTACGACAATGGGCGAGGCGAATGGCCTGCCGCCGGTGGTTCTGGCGCATGGGCTGTTCGGGTCGAGCAAGAATCTCGGCGGGGTCGCGCGGCGGCTGGCGCAAGAGCGGCGGGTGCTCTCTGTCGATATGCGCAACCACGGCGACAGCTTTCACAGCCCCGACCATAGCTATGCGGCGCTGGCCGCCGATCTGGCCGAGGTCATCGCGGCCGAGGGCAGTCGCGCTGATCTGATCGGGCATTCGATGGGCGGCAAGGCCGCAATGACGCTCGCTCTGTCGCGGCCCGAGCTGCTGCGCAGGCTTGCGGTGCTCGACATCGCCCCCCTCGCCTATCAGCACAGCCAAAGCGGGCTGATCGACGCGATGGAGGGGCTTGATCTTGCGGGCGTCACGCTGCGCTCCGAGGCGGACCGCCGTCTGTCTGCCCGGATCGAGACGCCGGGCGTGCGGGCCTTTTTGCTGCAGTCGCTTGATCTCAAAAGCGATCCGCCGCAGTGGAAGATGAACCTTCCCGCCCTGCGTGCCGAGATGGACAAGATCACCGGCTGGCCGGACGATCTGGCGCCCGCGGCCTTTGGCGGGCCGGTTCTGGTGTTGGCAGGGGCCGAGTCGGATTATTGCGCAGGCCCCGCAGTCGCGGCGATCACGCAGTATTTCCCGCAGGCCGAGATCGAATTCATTCCCGGCGCGGGCCATTGGCTTCACGCTGAAGCGCCCGCAATCGTCAGCGAGCGACTGGCCGCCTTTCTGGCCTGAGCCCGGTTAGGTCCAGCCGCAATGGAGCGACATTCGCGCCTCTCCGGTTTCGCCAGGCAGGCGCGTTCGGAAGCTGTCGCGCAGCACGCGGCAGCCGGTGGTTTGTTCGACCGCCCGGATCATCAACAGCGGAACGGGCCTGCGCTGTTCGCGGGTGAGGTAGCCCAGACGGATCACCTCCGCCCGGTTGTCCTTGTGGAAGACCGCGAAATGGATGCCCTCTAAGGTGACATCATGGCGCCTGGCCCCAGCAAATTCCGGCGCCGAAGACGCACAGGCCGACAAAAAGAGGAAGAGAAGAAGAATCCGCATGGCACAGGCCTATCAGACGAGGTTTAACAAGGTGTTAAGTGACGCCCGTCCTGCCAATCCCGGAACCCTTTTCTCGCAAAAGCGTTAACAGCGAGAGATCCCAAAGCCGTCCCTGAAAGGAAATGCCATGCGCCGCCTTCTGAACCTCACCCCGCTTCTGCTGCTCATGGCTGTCGCCGCTTGCGAAACCGTTCAGGGTGCGGGCCGCGATATTCAGGATGCCGGTCATACCATCACCCAGGAAAGCCGCGACGCGCAGGCGAAGCTGTAAGCCCCGGCTCGTTTCGTGCCGCGCCATGTCGTGCGGCATAGGGGGAATCTTGCCGATCGCGTCCGACCCGAGCGGCCTCGCGGCTTTTTGCGAAGAACGTGAGCGCGGCGAGTGGTTAACTGCCCCTCAGGACAGTGAAAGGACGATCAATGCGCAAACTCTCTCTTGCCCCGCTTCTGGCGTTGCTGGCGCTTATGGGCTGCGAGACCATGCAGGGCGCCGGGCGCGATCTGCAAACGGCGGGCCAACTGATGACCGAACAAGGCGCAGCAGCGCAGACCCAAATGAACAACCAGCCCTATAATTAGGGCCGGTCGCTCTGGCCGAAGATTCCGAACCGGCGTTCGGACCGGGTCCGCGAGAAAAGGCCTTTCGCTTGGCAGTTCAGCAGCAAAAAGGGCGCCGAAGCGCCCCTTTTCTTAACTGTCCATCTTGAGCGCCTGAATGAAGGCGGTCTGCGGGATTTCGACCTTGCCGAACTGCCGCATCTTCTTCTTACCGGCCTTCTGCTTTTCCAGCAGCTTCTTCTTCCGCGTGGCGTCGCCGCCGTAGCATTTCGCGGTCACGTCCTTGCGCATCGCGCTGAGCGTTTCGCGCGCGATCACCCGCGCACCGATAGCGGCCTGGATCGGGATCTTGAACATGTGGCGCGGAATCAGCTCTTTCAGCTTTTCGACCATGACGCGGCCGCGCGCTTCGGCACGGTCGCGGTGGACCATGATCGAAAGCGCATCGACCGGCTCGTCATTGACGAGGATCGACATTTTCACGAGGAAATCCTCGCGGTATTCGCTGAGCTGATAGTCAAAGCTCGCATAGCCCTTGGTCACCGATTTCAGGCGGTCGTAGAAGTCGAACACCACTTCGGCCAAAGGCAAGTCATAGACCGCCATGGCGCGGTGACCGGCATAGGTCAGGTCGAGCTGGATGCCGCGACGGTCCTGACAGAGCTTGAGCACATCGCCGAGATATTCGTCCGGCACCATGATCGTCGCCTTGATGCGCGGCTCTTCGATGTGATCGACATAGGTCAGATCGGGCATATCGGCGGGGTTGTGCAGATCGCGCACCTCGCCGTCTTTCATATGCAGCTTGAAGACCACCGAAGGCGCGGTGGTGATCAGGTCGAGATCATATTCGCGCTCCAGACGGTCGCGGATCACCTCGAGATGCAGCAGCCCAAGGAAGCCCATGCGGAAACCAAAGCCAAGCGCGGCCGAGGTCTCCATCTCGTAGCTGAAAGACGCGTCGTTCAGCGCGAGCTTTTCAATCGCGTCGCGCAGGGTCTCGAAATCATTGGCATCGACCGGGAAGAGGCCGCAGAAGACCACCGGCTGGGCGGGTTTGAAGCCCGGCAGCGGCGTATCCGTGCCCTTTTTCTCGTGGGTGACGGTATCGCCGACGCGGGTGTCGCGGACCTGTTTGATCGAAGCGGTCAGAACGCCGATCTCGCCCGGGCCGAGCTCGGCGATATCTTGCATCTGCGGGCGCAGAACGGCCAACTTGTCGATGCCGTAGATCGCGCCGGTTTGCATCATCTTGATGCGGTCGCCCTTGCGCACGACGCCGTCCATGACGCGGATCATGACGACAACGCCGAGATAGGCGTCATACCACGAATCGACCAGCATTGCCTTCAAGGGCGCGTCGCGGTCGCCTTTCGGCGCGGGCAGACGGGTGACGATGGCTTCCAGAACATCCGGGATGCCAAGGCCGGTCTTGGCCGAGATCTCGATCGCATCCGAGGCGTCGATGCCGATCACATCTTCGATGTTTTCCTTCACCCGGTCCGGATCGGCGGCGGGAAGGTCGATCTTGTTCAGCACGGGCACGATCTCGTGGCCCGCGTCAATCGCCTGATAGACGTTGGCCAACGTCTGCGCCTCGACACCCTGCGAGGCATCGACGACCAGAAGCGAGCCCTCGACCGCGCGCATCGAGCGGCTGACTTCATAGGCGAAGTCAACGTGGCCGGGCGTGTCGATCAGGTTCAGGATATAGCGTTTGCCGTCCTTGGCCGGATATTCGATCCGCACCGTGTTGGCTTTGATGGTGATGCCGCGCTCACGCTCGATATCCATGCTATCGAGCATCTGAGCTTTCATATCGCGGTCGGCCACCGTCCCCGTCATCTGGATCAGACGGTCGGCAAGGGTGGATTTCCCGTGGTCGATATGGGCCACGATCGAGAAATTGCGGATGAGGTCAAGGTCGGTCATGGCGAGGCTATACTGGGCGAAAGGGCTTCTGGAAAGGGGTTTCGAGCGGGGCCGGTCAGGTGGTTTGCAAGCGTGTCAGTCGGAAGCGGTCAGGAAACCGGCCTCGGTGAGTTTCTGGCGCCGCAACTGCGCCTCGCGCCACATGGCATAGCAGCCCGAAGCCACGATGATCGCCGCCCCCACGAAGGTCAGCGTATCGGGGATCTCACCAAAGACGAGATGGGCAAGGATCAGCGCGAAAACAAGGCGGACATAGCGATAGGGCGCCAGAGCCGAGGCCTCGCCGACGCGGGTCGCGGCGACCAGAAGCGCATAGCCCCCCACGCCGACCAGCATACAGCACAGGAAAGTCAGCCATTGCAGCGCGCTCGGCCAGACGAAGCTTTGCCCCAGCACGACGCCCAACAACACCGCCGCCACCGCGATGGCCGCGAAGGCCGAGGCCGCAAGCTGATCCGAGGGGATATGGCGCGGCACATGGCGCGTCGCCAGATCGCGGATTGCCAGACCGATCACCGCGGCAAGCGCGGCAAGGCTCACCGGCTGAAAGCCCGCAAGCCCCGGGCGCACCACCAAAAGCACGCCGAGAAAGCCCGCGATGATCGCGGTCCAGCGCCGCCAGCCGACCGGCTCTCCCATCAAGGCCGCGCCAAGCACGATAGCCAAGGGCAGCGCCTGCATGATCGCCGAGGTGGTCGAGAGCTCGGACAGAGCCAGCGCGACGATAATCCCAAGCGAGCCGACGATTTCCCCGAAGTTGCGCACCACAACGACCGGGCGCAGCACATCGCGCGTCCAGAGCCGTCCGCCGCGCAGCTTGAGCATGGTTGCGAAGGACACGAATCCCAGCACGCCGACAAGGGTCAGCACCTGAGCATAGGGCAGCTCCTCAGAGAGAAGCTTGATGAACATATCCTCGACCGCGAAGAGGACCATCGAAATGATCATCAACATCGCACCGCGAAGGTTTTCGCTGACCATTGTCCTGCCCATTTCAAGCTGTCGGGAGAGTCTTCTGCCAGCTTTGCTGTGACCTTCTGTCACGCTAAGGTCAAGGGCAGCAGAAGGAAAGGAAGCCCCGATGAGATTCATCGTGAACGACATGAGCTGCGGTCACTGCACCGCCACCATCGAAAAGGCCGTCACCGAGGCCGGCGGACGCGCGACGACCGATCTGGCCGATCACTCGGTCACGGTCGAGGGCCTCGACGCCGAGCGCGCCGCGCAGGTGATTCGGGACGCCGGATACACCCCGGAAGCGGGCTGAGAGGTACATTTTGTATGTCTCCCCCATGAGTCCAACGACTTGCGGGGGAGACTCGCCGTGATTGAGGCGAGTTAACGTTTCTGTTATGGTTTCGTGGTTAAGCAAGGCGGATACCAGAGGGCGTTCAGCCCCTTCACCGCCGGGGAAGACCGAGGAGACAGAGATGATGAACCGCTTCGCGATCGCCGCAGTGGCGGTGGTTTTGACCACGCCTTTTGCCGTCGCCGGCCCGATTGATTCCGCTTGTGTCCGTTCGGATCGCGGCACCCAGAATGGCCCGCTCTGCGGCTGCATCCAGCAAGTCGCCGATATGACCCTGTCGCGCGCCGACCAGCGCCGCGCCGCCGGTTTCTTCAAGGATGCCGATGCCGCTCAGCATGTGCGCATGTCGAAAAGCGATGCCGACAACGCCTTCTGGGCCCGCTACAAGAACTTCGCGACGACGGCCGAAGCCTACTGCGCCAACTGATCTTTCATGCGGATTGCCGTTCTGACCGGCGCTGGCATTTCAGCGGAAAGCGGGATTCGCACCTTCCGCGCCAGCGACGGCTTGTGGGAAGATCACCGGATCGAGGATGTCGCAACGCCGGAAGGCTTTGCCCGCGACCCCGATCTGGTCCATCGCTTCTATAACCAGCGTCGCGCGACCGCCGCTGCGGCTGAACCCAATGCCGCCCATCGCGCGCTGGCCCGGCTCGCGGGCCATGCGCAGCTGACGCTGATCACGCAAAACGTCGATGATCTGCATGAACGCGGCGGCTCGGAGGCGGTGATCCATATGCATGGCACGCTCACCGGCGCGCTTTGTGCGGCTTGCGATCACCGCTGGCAGGCTCCCGCCGTGATGTCGCCCTCCGACCCCTGCCCCGCCTGCGGCAAGCCAAGCACCCGCCCCGATATCGTCTGGTTCGGCGAAATGCCCTATCGCATGGAGGAGATCTGGGAGGCCGTCGCCAAGGCCGATCTTTTTGCGGCCATCGGCACCTCGGGTCAGGTCTATCCGGCGGCGGGCCTTGCTCAGCACGCGCGCCGCTGCGGTGCGCGCACGGTCGAGCTCAATCTCGCGACCTCGGCGGTCAGCCGCGATTTCGACGACCATCTCGTGGGCCCGGCCAGCGAGATCGTGCCGCTTTGGGTCGATCGCCTCATTGCCGAAAGCCGCGCCTAACGCAGAGGCCGCAGCTTCGCGGGGCCGGAGGTGGTCGGCCTCTTCCGCCGCATGCCCGCCGCGCAAACGAAACGCGCCCCGCCGATCCGGCAGGGCGCGATCATCCTTGGTCAGCCGCTGCATCTGGCGCGGCGACCTACAAGCTAGCGGTCAGATCTTGTCGCCGAGCTTGCCCTTGACGGTGCCAACGGCGCTTTGCACCTCGCCCTTGGCTTTTTGCAATTCGCCCTTCGCTTCAAGCTCGGGGTTGTCGGTCATCTTGCCAACTTCGGCTTTGACGCTACCGGCGGCCTTGTTCGCCGCACCTTTGATCTTGTCGGTCAGTTCGCCCATGAGGTCCTCCGAATGAGATCTGTTACACGCCAGACCAACCCCCGGGGGCCGTGATTGGTTCCCTCGCCGCACCCGCAGCAGGCGGCGCGCAGCCTAGGGCACCAGCGAACCGCCGGTCTCGGGACGCATCACCAGCGAGACCCGCTCGGCCACAAACCAGGTTGTGCCATACTCGACCGGCACGCCCGCAACATCGCGGTTCACCCCCCGCGTCACCATCAAAAGCGCGCCCTCGCGCAGATGCAGCCGCCCGGCCTGAACCGGAGTCGCGGGCTCTGCGTCGATCCGGGTCTCGGCGCGGGTATAGTCGGAAATCCCGCTTTCGCGCAGAGCCTCGGTGACAGAGGACAGCCGCCGCAAGAGCTCGTCAAAGCCCGGAAGCCGCTCGGCCGGAAAGACTGCGCGAAAGGCCGCAATCGGATGCTCATCGGCGGTCGAGATCCCTTCCGAGACATAGACCGGCGCGCCCGGCGCGATCTCAAGCGCCTCGGCCTCGATCCGGCTTGCGGCCTGAAGCCGGACGAAATCGAGCCGACGCCCCGGCAGCCGCCCGGCAAGCGCGAGGTTCTTGTGAAAGCGCACGCGCCGCCCCAGCGGATATTCCACCGGCTGCATCGCCACGAAAACCCCGGCGCCGCGCCGCGCCCGCACCAACCCGGCCTCGGCCAGATCGGCCAAGGCGCGGCGCACGGTATGCCGGTTCACACCGAAGCGCGCCGAGAGCTCTGCCTCGGTCGGGAGCTGGTCACCGGGCTGTAACGAACCTTCGCTAATGTCGCGGCGCACGGCGTCGCGGATCGATTCCCAGATCGCGATACGGGTTTCAGTCATGGAAAATTCACAACTCTCTTGTTGAGTCGAAGCACTTGTCGAGTTATCTGTTGTCTAGTTGTATAGAACACTGGACAGACTCGCAAGATGTCTAATGCACCCGAGATGACGCGACGCGATTGGATGGGCCTTCTGGCCCGCGCGCAGCCTGCCCGTCTGGCAGAGCTTTTCCCCGAACTTCCCGCCCATCGCCTGACCCGCGCCCCCGAAATTGGCACCGTCATGGTGCAGGGGCGTACGGGCGGCACCGGCGCGCCTTTCAATCTGGGCGAGGTCACGGTCACGCGCTGCGCGTTGCAGCTCGGTGACGACCGCGTCGGCCATGCCTATGTGCAGGGCCGCGACAAGAGCCACGCTTTGCGCGCTGCCGCCGTCGATGCGCTGCTGCAAGGCGCCGAGGCCGCGAGGCTGCACCGCGACGTGCTCGCCCCACTGGCCGAGGACGAGGCGCAGGCCCGCCAAGCTCTGGCCGAGAAGGCCGCCGCCACCCGGGTCGAATTCTTCACCCTCGTCCGAGGAGAGGACGCATGACGCTGCATTCTTCCGCTTTGAGCGGCGGCTTTGCCGATCCCGCGCCGCAATCGGCCCGCGCCTTCCGCGAGGTGCTGCAAGCCCTCTCGCGTCCGGGCCAAGCGCGCGACATCGAGGGCGCCGAGCCGCCCGCGCCGCTCTCGATCGCAGGCGGCACCGTGGCGCTGGTGCTTTTCGACCGCACCACGCCGGTTCTGCTGGCGGGCGCGCATGATTGTCCGGCCTTGCGCGATTGGCTGACCTTTCACACCGGCGCGACGCTCACCGCGAACCCGGCCGAGGCCGCGTTTGCTCTGGGCGATTGGGAGAGCCTTGCGCCGCTTTACGCTGCTTTCCCGATTGGCACGGCGGAATATCCCGACCGCTCGACCACGCTGATCGTCGATGGCGTCACATTGGGCGAGCCGGTCACGATTTCCGGCCCCGGTCTGGCCGCGCCCCGCGATTTCGCTTTGCCCGAGCCTGCGCTTTTTGCCGAGAACGCGCGGCGCTTCCCGCTCGGGCTCGACTGCTTCTTCACCCAAGGCGCGCAGGTCACCGGCCTGCCGCGCTCGACGACCATCGAGGTGCGCTGATGTATGTTGCCGTCAAAGGCGGCGAGCGCGCGATTGCCGCCGCGCATCGCTGGCTCGCCGATGAAACCCGCGGCCCGCGCGCCGAGCCCCGCCTCAGCGCCGCCCAGATCGAGGGGCAGCTCGCGATTGCCACCGCCCGCGTCATGGCCGAAGGCTCGCTTTACGACCCAGAGCTCGCCGCTCTGGCGATCCAGCAATCGCGCGGCGATCTGATCGAGGCGATTTTCCTCATCCGCGCCTACCGCACCACTCTGCCGCGCTTTGGCAGCTCGACCCCGATCGAGACCGCCGAGATGGCGGTCTGCCGCCGGATCTCGGCGACGTTCAAGGATGTGCCGGGCGGCCAGATTCTGGGCCCGACCTTCGATTACACCCACCGCCTGCTCGATTTCGCGGCCATGGCCAATGGCGATGCGCCCGAGGCTGCGCGGGTCGAGGCAGATCCCGCGACCATCCCGCATGTGCTTGATTTCCTGAACAAGGACGGGATCATTCAGGACGAGCCGCGCGAAGAGACCACGCCGCCAGACCTGACCCGCGCCCCTCTGGAGCTGCCTGCGAACCGCGCCTTGCGCCTGCAAGCCTTGGCGCGCGCTGATGAGGGCTTCATCCTTGGCCTCGCCTATTCGACCCAGCGTGGCTATGCCCGCAACCACGCCTTTGTCGGCGAATTGCGCATCGGCGAGGTCGCGGTCTCGATGGAGATCCCCGAGCTTGGTTTCGCCATCGACTTCGGCCGGATCGAGGTCACCGAATGCGAGACGGTGAACCAGTTCGGCGGCTCGAAGAAAGAGCCGCCGCAATTCACCCGCGGCTATGGGCTCAGCTTTGGCCAGACCGAGCGCAAGGCGATTTCCATCGCGCTGGTCGATCGGGCGTTGCGCTGGGAGGAACTCGGCGAGGATTTCGCCGGCGCCCCCGCGCAGGACGAGGAATTCGTGCTCTCTCATTGCGACAATGTGCAGGCGACGGGCTTTCTCGAACATATCAAACTGCCCCATTACGTCGATTTCCAGTCTGAATTGGAACTGATCCGGCGTCTGCGGCGCGAGGCTTTGGAAGCGGCTGCGCCCGCCGGTGCCACGGAGAATGAAGATGCGTGATCAGGCCTATAATTTCGCCTATCTCGACGAAGACACCAAGCGCATGATCCGCCGCGCCATCCTGAAGGGGATCGCCGTGCCGGGCTATCAGGTGCCTTTCGCCAGCCGCGAAATGCCGATGCCTTATGGCTGGGGCACGGGCGGCGTGCAGGTGACGGCGGCCTGTCTGATGCCCGAGGACGTGCTGAAGGTGATCGACCAGGGCGCGGATGACACGACGAATGCGGTGTCGATCCGCGGCTTTTTCGCCCGCACCGCCGGGGTTGAAACCACCGAGCGCACGGCCGAGGCCACCGTCATCCAGACCCGCCACCGCATCCCGGAACAGGCTTTGAGCGAGGATCAGATCCTCGTCTATCAGGTCCCGATCCCCGAGCCTTTGCGCTTTCTCGAGCCGCGCGAGACCGAGACCCGGCGCATGCATGCGCTTGAGGATTACGGGCTGATGCATGTGCGTCTTTACGAAGACATAGCCCGTCACGGCGCGATTGCCACGGCCTATGCCTATCCGGTCAAGGTCGCGGGGCGCTATGTCATGGACCCCTCGCCGATCCCGAAATTCGACAATCCGAAACTCTCGATGAATGCCGCCGTGCAGCTATTCGGTGCGGGGCGCGAACAGCGCATCTATGCGCTACCGCCCTATACCGAGGTCGTGAGCCTCGATTTCGAGGATTATCCTTTCGAGGCGAGCAAGGCCCAGCACAGTTGCGCGATCTGCGGCGCGGATGACAGCTATCTCGATGAGGTCATCACCGATGATCAGGGCGGGCGGATGTTTGTCTGCTCGGACACGGATTACTGCGCCTCGCGTCAGGAGGACCGGGCATGAATGCGGCACATATCGGAGCCTCCGGCGGGGATATTTCAGGCATGAAAGACATGGGTGAGGCAAGCGGGCCGCTGCTGCGCGTCGGGGGTGTGACCAAGCTTTACGGGGGGCGCGTCGGTTGCCGGGACGTGAGTTTCGATCTTTGGCCGGGTGAGGTCATGGGGATCGTTGGCGAAAGCGGCTCGGGAAAATCGACGCTGCTCTCTTGTCTCGCCGGGCATCTCGCGCCCGATCAGGGGCGGGTGATTTACGGCGGACGCGATACCGTCGCCATGGCCGAGACCGAGCGGCGCCATCTGGGTCGCACCGATTGGGCCTTCGTGCATCAGAACCCGCGCGACGGGTTGCGCATGGGCGTCAGCGCGGGCGGCAATGTCGGCGAGCGGTTGATGGCGGTGGGCGCGCGCCATTACGGCGCGATCCGCGAGACTGCCGAGGATTGGCTCGGCCGCGTCGAGATTGATCCGGGTCGCATTGATGACCGGCCGCGCCAGTTTTCCGGCGGCATGCAGCAGCGTTTGCAGATCGCGCGCAATCTGGTCACGGGACCGAAGCTCGTCTTCATGGACGAGCCGACCGGCGGGCTCGATGTCTCGGTTCAGGCGCGGCTGTTGGATCTTTTGCGCGGGCTCGTGCGGCGCATGGGGCTTTCTGCGGTGATTGTGACCCATGATCTGGCCGTGGTGCGCTTGCTTGCCGACCGGCTGATGGTGATGAAAGGCGGCAATGTCGTGGAATCGGGGCTGACCGATCAGGTCCTTGACGATCCGCGCCATGCCTATACGCAGCTTCTTGTATCCTCTGTCCTGCAGGTTTGACATGATCCATATTACTTCCGCAGGCAAGGAATTCGTCCTGCACAATCAAGGCGGTGTCGTGCTGCCGGTTCTGGTGGGTGCCGATCTTGAGGTCGCTTCTGGTGAATGCGTCGGGCTGACCGGCGCCTCGGGCTCGGGGAAGTCGACGCTGATGCGCATGGTCTGGGGCAATTACCGCACCGATCAGGGCGCGGTCGTGGTCGGCGATCTCGATCTCGCGCAGGCCGAGCCGCGCCAGATCATCGCGCTGCGCCGCCAGACCCTTGGCTATGTCAGCCAGTTCCTGCGCGTTGTGCCGCGCGTGCCGACGCTGGAGGTCGTGGCCGAGCCTTTGCTGAACCTTGGCGTGCCCGAGGATCAGGCGCGGGCGCGGGCAGCCGAGCTGCTTGCCCGGCTGAACATCCCCGAGGCTTTGTGGTCCTTGTCGCCCACGACCTTCTCGGGCGGTGAGCAGCAGCGCGTCAATATCGCGCGCGGTTTCGCTCATCCTTATCCGGTCCTGTTGCTCGATGAGCCGACGGCGAGCCTTGATGCCGCCAATCGCGAGACCGTGCTGGCACTGATCGAAGAGGCCAAAGCGCGCGGCGCCGCGATCCTTGGCATCTTCCACGACGAGCCCGCCCGCGCCCGCGTCTGCGACCGGCTGGTCGATGTCTCGGGCTTCACGCCAAGGCGGGCCGCATGACCGGCGCCGCGCAGGAGACCGGGCTTGCCATTGCCGTGGTCGGCCCCTCGGGGGCGGGCAAGGATACGCTGATGGCGGCGGCACTGGCGCGCGATCCTCGGCTGCATCTGGCGCGTCGGGTCATCACCCGGCCCGCCGATGCCGGGGGCGAGGAGTTCGAGGCCGCGAGCGTCGCGGATTTCGAGGCCCGCCGCGCGGCGGGCGATTTCGCGCTCTCCTGGTGGGCGCATGGGCTCTTTTACGGCATCCCCGCTTCGGTCCGCCAAGAGGTCGCCGAGGGCCGGATTGTCCTGATGAACCTGTCGCGTGGCGCCTTGGCCGAGGCCGCCGCCCTCTTTCCGCGTTTTCTGACGCTTTACATCCATGCCCGTCCCGAGATACTCGCCGCCCGTCTGGCCGCGCGTGGCCGCGAAAGCGGCGAGGATCTGGCCGCCCGTATCCGGCGGGCCGGGCAATGGGCCGAGGGGCTCGCTGTCCCCGTCACCACAATCGACAATTCGGACGGGATCGACCCCGCCCTCGAGCAATTCATGTCCGCCATCCGCAAGGCCCTGAAATGACCCGCACGATACTTGCCAATGCCCGCCTGATCCTTCCCGAAACCGTCGAAACCGGAGGCGTCATCCTTGAAAACGGGCTGATCTCCGAGATCTTCCTTGGCGACAGCCTGCCCGCCGGGGCGATTGACCTTGGGGGCGATTATCTCGCGCCCGGCATGGTCGAGCTGCATACCGACAACCTCGAAGGCCATCTCCAGCCGCGTCCGGGCGTCAACTGGCCCCATGCGAGCGCCATTCTCGCCCATGATGCCGAGCTTGCGGGCTGCGGCATCACCACGGTCTTCGATGCCATGCGTGTCGGCTCGATCACCAAGGACAGCCCGGCCGATTACGCGCAATATGCCCGCGCGCTGACCACCGAGCTGATGGAGATCCGCGCCAAGGATGCCCTGCGCATCAGCCATTTCCTGCATCTGCGCGCCGAGGTCTGCTCTGAAACGCTGATCGCCGAGATCGACGAATTCGGCCCCGAGGACCGCGTCGGCATCATCAGCCTGATGGACCACACCCCGGGCCAGCGCCAGTTCCGCGATGTCTCGAAGCTCGCGCAATATGTGAAGGGCAAGCACGGGCTCGATGACGCGGGCTTTGAGGCGCATATCCAGCATCTGCAGGGCCTGCGCGAAGAATTCGGCGATGCACATGAGGCCCATGCGGTCGCCAAGGCCAAGGCGCTTGGCGCGGTGCTGGCCAGCCATGACGACACCACCGCCGAGCATGTCGCGACCTCGGCGAGCTATGGCATCCGTCTGGCGGAATTCCCGACCACCGCCGAGGCGGCGGCGGCCTGCCATGAGCATGGCATCATGGTGATGATGGGTGCGCCGAACCTGATCCGGGGCGGCTCGCATTCGGGCAATGTCTCGGCGGCGGAGCTGGCGCGGAACGGGCATCTCGACATTCTCTCGTCGGATTACGTCCCGGCGGGGCTCTTGCCGGGCGCGATCATTCTGGCCGGGATCTGGGACGATCTGCCGCGCGCCATTGCCACGGTCACCGCCAATCCGGCCAAGGCGACCGGTCTGAGCGATCGCGGCCAGATCCGGGCAGGGTTGCGCGGCGATCTCATCCGCTTCCGCATGTTGGGCGAGACCCCGGTCCTGCGCGAAACCTGGGTCAAAGGCGCGCGCGTCTAAGGCGCCTGCCACCGAACCTCGTTGTCGGAGCCGGTTCTTTCCGGCCCCGGCGGCGCGGGTCTAATCCGCTCTTTGGCGAAACAGCGCCTCCGGGCGCAGGATGCGCAGGAATTTGCGCCCGGCCTCGATCGCGCCCTCGCGGCCAAGTTTCGCTAAGCCGCGACTGACCGCCTCGCGGTTCGCGCCGACGATATTGGCGATCTCGGCATGGGTCGGGACATCATGGATGACCGAGCCCGCATCGAGCCCGCCCCGTTCCAGCGCCAGCCGCACCAGATAAGAGCGCAGCCGATCATCGACGCCGAAAACCGTCAGCTCTTCGACGCGGTCGCTTAAGGAATGAATGCGCTCGACCAAACCGCGGATAATCGCCTTGCGCACCTCGGGGTTGATGTCGATCAGCTCATGCATCAACTCGCCGGGCATTTCATAAAGCCTGCAATCACTGCGTGCATATAGCGACAGCGAGCGCAGCCCGCCGGTCAGCACGGAAAGCTCGCCAAAGGCACTGCCCGGACCGATGTCGCTATAGACGATCTCGCGCCCGGCCTGCGTCCAATGCACGGCCAGCACCCGGCCTTCGAGCACGAAATGCACGGTATTCCCCGGCGTGCCGCGCTCAAAAATAAGCTGGCCCTGCTCGAACCGGCGCAGGGTCAGGGCGGCCTCGATCGGCGCAAGATCGGCCGGTTCCAGGCCGACGAACCAGTCCATATCCTTCAGACCGAGCATAGCCCGCACGCCTGCATTCCATCCCCTCCGGCAGCCTCGCGACCTGCGCCGCGCTCAACTCTCAGCTGAACGTGCGCTAGCGCACAGATTGTCTCTGCCCAGAATGCTATCAAATAGCCAGCGGAATCAGATCAATCCGGAGAGCGTGTCAGATGACGGACCGGAATGTCGCATCACACAGCCCAACTGAACGACTGCCCGCCCTGGCCGAAGCGGTGCAGGCGGCCGGGATGATCTCCTTGCAATTGCAGGCGCGCGCCAATGCCAGCCATGCCCCGCCGGGCTTGTTTCCTGCGCTTCCGGCCTCGGCGCTCGCCCGGGTTGCGGCCGAGGCACAAAGCAGCTTGCAGGCCGCCGCGCATCACGACCTTCAATCGCTTCAGCCCCGCAGTCAGGCGCTTCTGACCGCCATCGAATCGCTGGCCCGCTCGGCGATCGCATTGGATGAGGGCGCCGATCTGGCGCTGGGACTGCGCGGTCTGGCGGTCGATCTGGACCATTGCCGCGTCGAGGTCCGGGCGCTGACCCGCGCCGTGGCGCAGCAGGCTGAAATGATCCGCGTCAGCGAACAAAAGATCTGGGGCGCGCTTGCGACCGAGCTTGACCGCGTCGAGGGGCCGGACGGACCGTTGATGGCCAGCTGCGAAAGGATCGAGGCCATCGGGCTTGAGATCGCGGGGACGGCACGCGCGGCGATGACCGGTCTTGGGATCTCGCTGTCGCATTGCCACGAGATCAGCGCCGCGCTCTGCGGCCTTGCCAATCGCGCCGTGCTTTTGCCGCGCGCCAAACCCGAGGCGCTCACGCTCGACGGGCCTTTTGTCGATTTCCCCGAGCTCTGCCAACCGGTCTGGGCGCTCCTTGGTGAATATCACGCCTTGGCCAGCGAAGCGCAGACCGTTGCGATTGCTTTGGCTTTGGCCAGCCGTGCGGCGGCGCAGTCGAATTTTTCCGATGACTACGCAGAATGCCTGCATCTTCTCGAAGAGCTTTTCACCAGTTTTGCCGTGGAATATCGCGCTTTGGCCGTGGCGGTTCTGCGCAAGTCGCGTCACGACAAAGCCGTCGCCCGTCTCGCTGTTGACCGCAGACTTTGGCAGGCAGCAGCCGATGCCGTTTCCGAGATCCTCCGCCGTGACCGCGCCGGAGATGAGGGCAAACGGGCGATCCTGCCCGCCGATGCCCAAGCCGCCTGACGCCGAAAACCACAGTTACCCCAAAAGAGGTTGCCCACCGATTTCAGAGTGTTTCCGATTGTCCTGTTAGTTTGTTTTCTCTGAAAGATCCCGGGGGCATGCGCGTCGCAACGGCCTCCGGGATCATTTTTTCCGCATCCCGCACATCAGCAATCCTGCCGCGCGGCGGCGCGGCTTAATCCTTTTTCTTGCCCTTTTTGCCCGAGGGCGGCGGGGTCTCGTGGGGTTTGCTGCCGTAGCTCATTCCCCGGAAGCTCATGCCTTGGAAACTCATGCCCTGAAAGCTCATCCCGGGTGAGCTCATGCCGGGCGAGCTCATCCCCGGTGAACTCATGCCCGCCGTCGGCAGGTTGCGCGGATCGAACGAACTGGCGATCAGCGCCTCAAACGGGCCGGTCTGGACATCCAGCCGGATCGAGACATCGCCGCGATCCACGGCCCAGACCATGAAATCGGGCGGACAGGGCGGGCAGGCCCCGCCATCGCGCGCAAAAAGACTGGCGGGCGAAACGCCCTCGCCCTGAACCAGAAACAGCGCGGGGCGCGGCAGGACGTGATAAAGCCCGTCATGGCTGAAACCATAGATCCGCGCAAAGGCCGAGGCCGCGCTACGCAGCTGCCGCTCGACCAGCCCTGCCGAGCCGCCTTCGGGGTTTTCCTCTGCGCCGCTGACGATCTTAAGATCATCGACGACTCGCCCGAAAAGATAAACCTCGGACGGTCCAACAAGGGATTCAGGCATCACGATTCTCCGAAAAAGCATCAGGCCATGGTGCGCCTGACCCATGCCCCTGCCCCGCCGAACTGGCAGAAGGAGCCTCTATTCAACGACTAACCAAGCTCGAAAAGCCTGTCGAACAAATTCAACGGGAGCGGAGCGAGAATCGCTCAACCAGAGCGCTTTTCACCCTAAGATTGAGCGCACAGCCGGTATTCGGCGACCAACGCCTCGCAAAATCCGTCAAGCCCGGCAAAGCCATGCTGCGCGGCATAGGCGGCCAGATCCTCGGGGACGGCACGCCCGAGCCGCGTGCCGAAATACCAGCCGATCAGGACGGGCACCGGCGGCGCGGCAGGGCGGCGCTCGCAGCTCAGATCGGCCTTGCGGCTGGCCCGTGCGCGCAGATCCGCATAACGATTGGCCTCGCGCAGGCTCGCGATCAGCTCGGGGCCAAGGCTGGCATCTTCGCGCCGCGCCAGCCCCTCAAGACCGGCGCGCTCAGCGATCAGAGCCTCAAAGCCCAGCTGGGTCAGCCCGTTGTCGGCGCACCATGCCGCAAGATCGGTCTGCCGCAACAGACCGAGCGGCAGGCGAAAGGCGAGCTTCGCCTCAGCCAGCTCGGCGGGCGGCAGCGCGGCGCCCTCTAATGCCTGCCGGGCGAGCCGCCGCAACAGGGCCGCGCGCCGGGTCTCGAGATAGCTGTCCCCCTCAAGCCGCAGCTCGGTCAGGATCGCCTCATCCACGGGATCGCCCGCGATGCGCCACGGCGCCTTGGCCCAGGCCTCGGTCCATTCGAAATGAACGGGCGGCGGTTCGGGCCAATCATCCGCTTCCAGATGGGCGCGCAGGCGGCTGACCAGTTCCTGCGCATCCGCCCGTTTCTGATCCTGCCGGTTCTCGCGCAGCCAAAGGCGCACCTCGCCCGCGCGCGCCGGGTCAAGCCCAACGGCCAGCACGCTGTCCCATGTCCGGTCCTGATAGAACTGCGCCTGACCGGCAGCCAGCAATGCCTGCGCCTCATCGGGCCGCAGCGCCGCCAGCCGTTGACCATAATCCAGCGTCGCGCGCAGATTGACCAGCGGCAGGCTGAGGCCGAGATAGCCGGTCTCGGCCGGGCCATGGACCAGCGCCACCTCATCGTCGCGGGTGAGGATGCCGTCCCGGTAGTCGGCGAAGATCCGGCCAAGGCCGATCATGCCGAAGCTTGCCATTTCAGCGGCGCGCAATGCGCCCATGCTGGCCGCGCCAAAAACCGGGATGCCTTGGGCGAGCGCCCAGAGAAGCTCTTTGTGCGACACCGCAGGCACGCCATCGAAAAAGCCGTCGACCAGCCCGATCGCACGCGGCTGGCGGCAGGTCGCGCGGTAGATATCGCCCTGCCGGGCCGGCGGCAGCAGCTCGATCCCCGCAGCCGCGTCAAGGTCGCCGGGCCGAAGCGAGGGGCCCGCGAAAAGAAGAACGCTCATGCCCGCCCCTCCAGCACGGCGCGCGCGCGCGGGCCGGGTTGATAGGCGGGATGGTCGTGCAGGCCTTCCAGCCCGGCAATCACCACCCGCACCACGGCAAGGCCGAGCGCCGGTTTGCCCAGATCGACCGCGACGACCTCGGTCAGACCCGCCCCGCCCAGGCGCCCGAGCAGCCAGTCGAGATCCTCGGCGAAGCTGTCGCTGATTTGGCCCGGCACCGCGTCAAAGCGGCGGATCGCGCGGTGATCCTCGCGCCAGCGCTGCGCGGTTCGGGCGCGGCGTTGGCGTTCGCACGGCAGATATTCAGCGGCGGTCAGATCGTCACGCGCGCCCGAAATATAGGTCATGCGCACCTGCACCGCCTCGGTCAGCGCACGCAAAAGCGCAATCTCGCGCGTCGGATGGGTGCCCGCGCCAAGGCCCAGATGCTGATCGGGCGCGCGCCGGTCCGAGATCAGCGCGAAGAAAGACGCAATCCCCAGATCGGTCGTAGTTTCCCAGACGAGCACGTCGAAATCGGCGGCCTCCAGCCGGGCCAGAACCTCGCGGCAGGCGGGATCATCGACGCTGCCGAGATCAAGCCCAGTGGCGCCTTGCGCCTCTGGTCCACGCGCATGCCAAAGCGCGGTCCCATCGCGCTCGACAAGCTCGCAGATCGCATGACAGATCGCCTCGATCGTCGAATTCCCCGAGGCGAGCCCGTTGGTACCGCAATCGAAACAGCCGCTGCCGGGCGGCGGCGGCAAAGTGAAATTGC
Source organism: Paracoccus aminophilus JCM 7686 (assembly GCF_000444995.1). NCBI lineage: Bacteria > Pseudomonadati > Pseudomonadota > Alphaproteobacteria > Rhodobacterales > Paracoccaceae > Paracoccus > Paracoccus aminophilus. Next base: position 2,888,117 of record NC_022041.1, read on the forward strand.
CGCGCACCGATTCAAAGGGCAGCCAGCGCGCGGCGCCGCTGACCAAATCCCAGCCCTCGACCCAGAGCATGACGAGATCGGGGTGAAAGAGATCGGAAATCCGGGGCAAGCGCGCGAGATCGGCGAAGGCGAGGCTGGCCGAAAGCTCATTCACAGAGCCAAGCCGCAAGGGCAGCTCGATATGTTCGGCATGATAGAACTCGGCCGCCTCCATCACCCCGGACGCCGTCGCCGCCTCAATCGTCAGCCCCTTGCCCTGCGACACTGCCAGAGAGCGCGCATTCGGGCGGCACACCATCGCCACCGGCACGCCGATGCGGTCGAGCCCGGTCAGATCGGCGATGCGGGTGATGCCCATCGCGGGCAGAAGCGGGCGCAGCCGCGCTACGGTTTCGGCGGGCGGAATGCGGCGATGACAGCCCAGACGGTGGCCCTTGGCGCTGCCCTCCTGCGCCAATTGCGACAGGATCGGAATGGCGGAAAACCTGTCGTGAGGCGTGATGGTCTCTGCCGCCATGATCCCTGCCGTCTCCCTGCCTGCTGACCGGCCGAGATTAACCAAGCGCACCGTCTCTGGAAAGCGCCCTGCGCGGGTATCCTGCCCTGTGTCGATCAGCCTTGCGTTGCGGCGGTCGCTGTGGCGGTCGAGCCCGGATTCCAGACCATATCGATAATCGGCGAGACGCTGGGGTCGATGACGGCAAAGCCCAAGCGCCGGTAAAGCCCGATGGCGCGGTTGTTGCGCACCGCCGACAGCGAGACCGTCCGGCCCTCCTGCCCCGCCTTGGCCAGCAGATCCGCCATGATGACCGAACCGATGCCCAAGCCACAATATTCGTCGAGAATTTGGATCTGGGCGATGTTATAATCAAAATCGCGCTCGGCGATCTGCAACCAGCCGATGTCGCGTCCGTCATAGACGATGACCCGAGAATCGCTGGTCTTGAACGAGCGCCGGATCGCCGCGCGCCGCAAAGGTTCGTTCCATGCGCCAAGATCCTCGAGCAGAGGCCGCATCGCATTCAGATGCAACGCCTCCGCAAAGGGAAACTCATCCTGACGGATCGGACGAAGATGGAATTTCGGTCGCTGATTCATGGGAGGAACTATATCCGGGCCCGCCCGCATGTCACGGACTTCGTTCCGCCGTGGCGGCTAGACTTATTGAGATAAATAACTCGCATCTCTGTCATTTCCACGGGAAATCTCGCATCATCTCTTGATACGTTGGCCCGGCTCCGGGCTTGACAGATCACATCAAGGTGAGGTTGACATGCCCCGCCGATTTCCGCCGCTCTTTCGACCGTAAGATGAAAGGGCATTCACCGCGCCGAGGGCCAGCCAGAAGGAGCCACGAGACGCAATGTCCGCGACACCTAACTTGACCGGGCCGCAGCTGCTGACCGTGCTCTATGCCGATATTCATGGCTATACCGGGCTGATCGAGCGCAACGAGACCGCGACCATCGCCTGGCTGACGCGCTCGCTGGCGATGATCCGCGATCTGGTTGCCGATTATGGCGGCGCGGTCGTCAATACGGCGGGCGATGGGCTGGTCGCGGTCTTTCAAAGCGTGCAGCAGGCCATGCATTTCGGGCTCGAGATGCAGCGCGAGATTTCTCAGGATCGGGTCTGGCGCGACGATCACGACCCGATCGCCTATCGGATCGGCATCTCGATGGGCGATACCTTCGCCGGGCAGGACGGGGTCTACGGCCATAGCGTCAATCTGGCGGCGCGCATTCAGGGCTTTGCCGAGCCCGGCGGAATCTGCGTCACCGATGCGGTCTATCAGGTGCTGCGCAACAATGCCGATCTCGCCTTCGAGCCGCTGGGGGCCAAGCAGCTGAAAAACATCTCGACCCCGGTCGAGGCCTATGCCGTCCGCCGCGCCGCGCCCGAGGTGCTGATGCCGCAAGCCATCGCGCGGCCAAGCGCCCCGCTTGCGCCGCTGGCGGCAAACCCGCTTTTGCCCGATGCCTCGCTGGCGATCTTGCCCTTCGACAGCCTGTCGAGCGATCCGAGCGACCTGCATCTCGCCCGCGGTCTGGTCGCCGATCTCATCACCAACCTCAGCCGCTTCCGTTCGCTGATGGTGATCGCCCAGCGCTCGGCGGTCTATGCCAGCGCCCAGGGTGGCTCGCTTCATGCGATCGGGCGCGAGCTCGGGGTGCGCTATCTGCTGACCGGGAGCTTCCGGCGCAGCGGTCAGCGGCTGCGCATCTCGGTCGAGCTGGTCGAGGCCGCAAGCCAGACCACGATCTGGTCCGAGCGCTATGACGGCCAGCTGGGCGAGATTTTCGAGTTTCAGGACGATGTCGCGGCGATGACCTCGACCCGGGTGGCGCTTCAGATTGATGCCGCAGAGCAGCAGCGTCTGGCGGTGCTGACCCATCCCTCGCTTTACGCATATGGGCTGGTGCTGCGCGGGCAGGACATGGGCTTCCGCTTCCGCCCCGAATCCAATCTCCACGCCCGCCGACTCTTCGAGCAAGCGCGCGAGATCGACCCGAATTATGGCCGCAGCTATGCCGCCATGTCGCGGACCTTCAACGTCGAATGGCGCTATAACTGGTCAGCCGATCCGAAGGCCTCGCTGAACGAGGCGCTCGATCTCGCGAAACGCGCGGTGCAATGCGACCGGATGGATTCGCGGGGCTTTTCGGAAATGGGCCTCGCCCATCTCTATCTCAAACGCCACGATGAGGCGCTCGCCGCCTATGAACATGCGCTTGAACTGAACCCGAATGACGCCGATCTGCTGGCCTATATGGGCGATTGTCTGGCCTATGTCGGGCAGGGCAACCGCGCCGTCTCGCTGATCGAGCGCGCGATGAAGCTCAACCCCTATTTCCCCGATTCCTATCTGTGGTTTCTGGGCGACGCCTATTTCCACAGCGGCCAATATGCCGAGGCAATCGGCGCGCTGCACCGGATGCAGGACCAGTCCGAGGCCCATCGCCTGCTGGCCGCGAGCCATGCCCTGCTCGGCAATCTCGACGAGGCCGGGCATCACGCGCAAGAGGTCATGCGCGTTCACCCGAATTTCACCGTCGAGCATTGGCGCACCGTGCCGCCGCTGCAAAATATCGAGGATCTCGATGTCTATATCGAGGGCCTGCGCCGGGCCGGGCTGAACTAGACCCGCCCCGCTTTGGCCCCCCGCGTCTTAAGATCGGCTTAGATCCAGCCGCCATCGACGACGAATTGCTGGCTCGTGCACAACCGGCTGTCATCGGCGCCCAGAAACAGCGCCATCCGCGCGATATCCTCGGGCTGGACCTTGTCGCGCAGGCATTGACGTTCGCGGATCTGGCGCTCGCCAGCCTCGTCGAGCCAGAGCTCTTGCTGGCGCGCGGTCATCACCCAGCCGGGCAAAAGCGCGTTGACGCGAATACCCTCGGGGCCGAATTCGCGCGCCAAGGCTCGGGTGAGCCCCCAGATCGCCGCTTTCGCCGTGACATAGGCCGGGCAATCGGCATCGCCGACCATCCAGGTGATCGAGCTGAAATTGATGATCGAGCCGCCCCCTGCCGCGCGCATCATCGGACGCACGGTTTGGGCGGCGAAGAATTGATGATCGAGATTGACCGCCATGCGGTCGCGCCAATAGCCGGGCGTGACCGTCTCGCTCGCATGGCGGTCGTCGTTTCCGGCATTGTTGCACAGGACCGTCACCGGCCCATGCGCCGCAGCGGCCTCTTGGATGCGCGCCTGTAAGGCCTCGATCTCGCGCAGATCGCAGTTGAGGTAAAGCGGCGCGGCCATGCCCTGCCCCGCGATTTCGGCGACGAGTTCCTGCGACGGCCCATCGGCAATATCGACAAAGGCCACCCGCGCACCTTGGGCGCAGAAATGGCGCACGAGGCTCGCGCCAATGCCGCTGCCGCCTCCGGTGACAAAGACGCTTCGGTCGTGAAGGCTGGGATAGGTGGCGAAGTTTTGGGCCATCTGGGCTTTCTCCGTTCCGGCTGATGTCGCCTTGTGCCGCAGATGGCGCGGCCAAAAAAGCCCCGCTTAAAGACAGGCGAAAAAATGCAGCGCCGTCATATATTCGCATTATTCATAATTTATCTCGGCCGCGACGATTGCAAAGAACCGGCGCGAATCTGCTGCTGGTGGAAAGCGGAAGATGCGCGGACGGGACATAGACACCAAAGCCACAGCGGCTTGCGAGCTGGCCAAGATCGGCGGCGCCATTGCCTTGACCTCGTTTCGCAGCGCGGCTTTGGGGCTGCGTGAAAAGGCGCCGGGCGATCTGGTGACCGAGGCGGATCTGGCGGTGGACCGCCGCCTGATCGCCGAGATCCGCGCCCGCTTCCCCGAGGATGCCATTCTGACCGAGGAATCGGGCGGGAGCGCGCCCGAACGGGTCTGGGTGATCGACCCGATCGACGGCACGACCAATCTCTCGCGCGGTCTGGCGCGTTTCGCGATCTCGGTCGCTTATTGCGAAGAGGGCCGCCCGGTCTGTGGCGCGATCCTCAATCCGGTCTCGGGCGAGCTTTTCCATGCGCGGCTTGGCCATGGCGCCTATTTGGGCGACACCGCGCTGCGCGTCGCGCAAACCCCGGCCCGGCTGATCGAGCTTGGTCACGGCAATCCCCAAGACGCGGCTGGCATCGACGAAAGCTATCTGGCGCTCTCGCGTGCAGGGCTTCAAGCGGGGTGGGATCTGCGCAATGCAGGTTCGGCAGCACTCGCGCTGGCCGATGTCGCGGCGGGCCGGATCGACGGTTTCGCCGAGGCCTCGCTCGCCAGTTGGGATGTGGCGGCGGGGCTTTTGCTCGTGACCGAAGCGGGCGGGCGCGAGGGGGATTTTTTTGCCGCCGGATCTGATCTGACACGGCGTGGCCCGGTGATCGCGGGCAGTGCAGCGGCCTTCCCCGCGCTTCAGGCGGCCTATGCGGCCCTGCCCGCGCAGGTGCGCGCATGAACCACCATCCCCTTGATCCGCTTGGCTATACCGCTTTGAGCGAGGGCACGCGCGGCGGCAGTCTCCATGCGATGCTGGTGCGCCGTCTGGGGCAGATGATCGTCTCGGGCGGCTTTGCGGCGGGCGATGTCCTGCCCCCGGCAGAAGAGCTCTGCCGCCGCTTCGAGGTCACCCGCAGCGTCTTGCGCGAGGGGCTCAAAGTGCTCTCGGGCAAGGGCATGATCGAGGCGCGCCAAAAGACCGGCACCCGCGTGCGGCCGCGCGCCGAATGGAACCATCTCGACCCCGATCTGCTGATCTGGCGCTTTGCCGCGCCGAAACTCGATGATGTCGTGGCGCTGTTCGAGCTGCGCCGCGCCATCGAGCCCGAGGCCGCCGCGCTCTGCGCGCGTCGTGCCGATCCCGCGCAGATCGCCGAGATCGCGCGCCTGCTCGCCCAAATGGAGGCCACCGCCGAGGACAATGCCGCCTTTGCCGGGCCGGATTTGCAGTTCCACCTCGCGATCCTGCGCTGCACCGGCAACGATCTGATCGGCAGCCTCTCGGGCATGATCGAGGTCGCGCTTTTGATCAGCTTCCGGCTCTCGGACGATATGGCCGGGGATCAGCGCCATGCCATCCCGCTCCACCGCGCGCTTTTGGCCGCAATCACGGCGCGGGACGAAACAGCGGCGCGCGCGGCCGCCCTCGCCCTTCTGGAAGGGGCCGAGGCCGATGTGCGCCGCGTCATCAACAGAAGTTTGGAACGGAAGGAGGACAGGTCATGAGCCATATTGCACTGACCGGTCTGGCCAAGGATTACGCGGGAAGCCCGGCTTTGCGCGATTTCAGCCTGACGATCGCCAAGGGCGAGTTTGTCTCGCTGCTCGGGCCCTCGGGCTGCGGCAAAACCACGACCTTGCGCATTCTCGCGGGCTTTGAGACGGCGAGCGCGGGCGAGGCCCGGATGGGCGATCAGGACATTCTCCGCTTGCCCGCGCACCGCCGCCGCATGGGCGTGGTCTTTCAAAATTACGCGCTCTTTCCGCATCTGACGGCGGCCGGGAATATCGCCTTCGGCCTCAAGATCGCGCGTCGCCCGGCCAGCGAGATCGCGGCGACCGTTGCCCGGATGCTCGATCTGGTCGGCCTGCCCGACAAGGGCGATCACCTGCCCGCAGAGCTTTCGGGCGGCCAGCAGCAGCGCATCGCGATTGCCCGCGCGCTCGCGACCGATCCGGCGATGCTGCTGCTTGATGAACCCTTGAGCGCGCTTGATGCCGTTGTCCGGGTCGAACTGCGGGACCGCATCCGCGAGATCCAGAGCGCGCTCGGCATCACCACCGTCTTCGTCACCCATGATCAGGAAGAGGCGCTCGCCGTTTCAGACCGCATCGTCGTCATGCGCGCTGGCGTGATCGAGCAGGTCGGCACACCCGAAGACATCTATCTGCGCCCCGCGACCCGCTTTGTCGCCTCGTTCATCGGGCGGATGAGCCTGATCGACGGGATCTGGCGCAATGGCGCGCTCAGTGCGGGCGATTTGTCGCTGCGCGTCGCCACCGACCAACCGCCGCGCGACGGCATGGGTGCGACCCTGCTCTTGCGCCCCGAGGCCCTGCGCCTGACCGATCCCGCCACCTCGATTGCGGGCTGGAACAGCCTGCTCGCCCGCGTGCGCGCCTCGGTCTTCCAAGGCGGGATGCGGCGGCTGACGCTGGAGGCGGCGGGCCAGGAATTCCTCGCCGATCTGCCAAGCGATCAGGGCACAGCGCCCCGCGGCACCGAGCTGCGGCTGAACTTCGCCCCCGATGCCTGCCGGTTGCTGCCCCGCGAAACGGAGGCCGCGTGATGCGTCTGAGCATTCTTGGCGCGGGCACGATCCTGCCGCAACCAAACCGCAGCCCCGCCTGTCATCTGCTTGAAATCGCGGGCAGAAAGCTGGTCTTCGACCTGGGCCCCGGCGCTGTGGCGCGGCTCGCGGCGGCAGGGCTCGACCATCGCGAGATCGACACGGTCTTCATCTCGCATCTTCATCCCGATCATGTCCTCGATCTGGTGACGCTCTTGCAGGCGACCAATGCGACGCCCAGCTGGGAGCGGCGCGCGCCCTTGCAGCTGATCGGCTGTCGCGGGCTTGCCGCTTTCACCGAGGCGCTTCTGGCGATCTTCCGCGATGCCCGCCCGGAAACCTATGCGCTCGAAATCCACGAGCTCGAACTTGGCGCGAACGAGGTCGCGGGGCTGAATATCCATGCCGCGCTGACCGGGCACACCTCGAACAGCCTCGCCTTGCGGCTTGAGGCGGAGGGCCGCGTCTTTGCCTATTCGGGCGATGCCGCCGATCTGCCCGCTTTGGTCGAGATCGCGCAAGACGCCGATCTCTTCCTGTGCGAGGCCTCTTTCCCCGACGGCCAAGGCACGCCCGACCACCTGACCGCGACGCAAGCGGCCAGCATCGCCGCGCGCGCCGGAGTGCGCCACCTCGTTCTGACCCATCTTTACCCGCAGGCTGATACGCAAAACATGCGCGCCGAGGCAGAGGCCCAGTTCAAAGGCCGCCTGACCATCGCCCAGGACGGCACAGAGGTCCGCGCATGAGCCTGCGAACCACCTTGCGCAATTGGGCCGGGCTCTTGCCCTTCCTTGCCTTCGCGCTCGCCTTTGAGCTTGCACCGATCGGGGTTCTGATGCGCTCGGCCTTCACGGTCGAGGGCAGTCTCGGGCTTGGCAACTTCAGCCGCGCGCTGACCCCGGTCATGCAGCAGGCCTTCGTCAACAGCCTTGGCCTTGCCCTCGCTTCGGCGCTGCTCGGGACCGCGCTGGGTCTGATCGTGGCGCGCGCGATCACCACCAGCCGCTCGGCGACCACGCAGAACATGCTGACCGCCTTGGCCGATGTAACCGCGAATTTCGGCGGCGCGCCTTTGGCCTTTGCTTTTGTGATCACACTCGGCTCGACCGGGATCATCACGCTGCTGCTCAAACAGGTGGGGATCGATCTTTACCCCGCTTTCCGCATCTATTCGCTGAGCGGGCTGGTCATCGCTTACACCTATTTCCAGCTGCCGCTGGCGATCTTGCTGATGATCCCGGCGCTTCTCGGCCTGCGCCGGGAATGGAGCGAGGCCGCGACCAGCCTTGGCGCGACGGGCCGCGATTACTGGCTGCGGGTCGCTTTGCCGATCCTGCGCCCCTCGCTTCTGGGCTGTTTCTTCCTGCTTTTTGCCAATGCCTTCGGCGCTTATGCGACGGCTTGGACGCTGACCGGCTCGGCGGTCAATCTGGTTACGGTCCAGATCGCGGCCTTGGCGCGCGGCGAAGTCCAGTTTGATCCGGCCTTGGCCGATGCTTTGGCCACGCTCTCGCTGGCGGTGATGCTGGTCGCGGTCGGTCTTTGCCAGATGATGATGCGGAGGCGCGCATGAGCCGTAATCTTTGGCGCCCGACCGTGCTCTCGCTGTTTCTCGCCTTCATGATCGTGCCGGTGCTGGCGACCGCGCTTTTCTCGATCTCGGTGCGCTGGGACCGCTCGCTTTGGCCCGAGGGGCTGACGCTCGAGTGGTGGCAAAAGGTCACCGCGAAAACCGCCTTCCGCCGGGCGCTGTGGAACTCGCTCTGGGTGTCTGGGCTGACGGTGGTGATCTCGGCCGCGCTGGTCGCGCCGACGGCTTGGCTGGTTCATTCGCGCCTCAAACGCGCGCGCTGGCTGGTCGAGATTCTGGCCATCCTGCCCTTCGGCCTGCCGGGCGTCGTGCTGGCTTTGGGTCTGATCCGGCTTTACGCGGGCAATACGGTGATGGGCATGTCCACGCTTTTGATCGCGGCCTGCGTGACCATCACCCTGCCTTTCATGTATCGCGCCATTGCCAATGCGCTCGAGGCTTTGGACATCCCGACCCTGACCGAGGCCGCGCAAAGCCTTGGCGCAACGCGGGGCCAGATCTTCCTGCGGGTAATCTTGCCCAATATCCGCGCGGGTCTGGTCAATGGCTGCCTGCTGGTCTTTGCCGCGACCTTCGCCGAATTCGCGCTGGCCAATCTGCTGATCGGGACGCGAATGAAAACCTTCCCGATCTATCTTGTCGAATTCACGCGGTTCGATGCGCGGCAAGCAAGTGCTCTTGCCTGCCTGAGCTTCGCCATCGCGTGGATCATCTCGCTTGCGATCCTTTGGGTCGCGGGGCGCCGCCGCAAGGGCGGTGCCGGGGCGGGATGACCCATGGGGCGCTTGCCCTTCCTCACGACCTCCACCTCCTCCTCCCCAATTCCAATCTGGATGATCGAACATGATCGCGACGACTTTCAAATTCTGGCTCAACGCCGCTGCTCTGACGGGGCTTGTCACCGTCTCGACCGCAGCCCACGCGCAAAGCTCTGCCGAGATCACGGCAGCGGCGAAAACGGACGGCCAGCTTGTCAGCTATGGCATGTCGGATGACTGGGTGAACCTTGGTGCGATCTTCGAGCGCATCGGCGAGATCTATGGCGTCGAGCATGTCGATACCGACATGACCTCGGCCGAAGAGATCAGCCATCTGCTCGCAGAAAAAGACGCGCCGGTGATGGATATCGCCGATATCGGCTATGATTTCCTGGGCACGCTGCTCGAAAACGATCTGGCCGCGAGCTACAAGAACGCGAACTGGGACAAGATCAAACCCGAGTTCAAAGATCCCGATGGCCGCTGGTCCTCGGCCTATTGGGGCGCGATTGCGTTTCTTGTGAACACCGATCTGGTCAAGGACAAGCCCGCGACCTGGAACGACCTGCTCAAGCCCGAATATCACGACAAGGTCTGCTCGCGCGATCCGCGCATGTCGAGCTATGCGACCGCCTCGGTTCTGGCGGCGGCCTATGCCAATGGCGGCGGCGAGGACAATGTCCAGCCCGGTCTCGACTGGTTCAAGCAGCTGCGCGACAGCGGCAACCTGCGTGACGGCGTCGTTCTCAACGTCGCTTCGGTTCAGAAGGGCGAATGCCCGATCTCGCTCGTCTATGACTTCGACGGTCTGGCCAAGCGCGACGCGACCGGCCTGCCGCTTGAGGTCATCATTCCCTCGGATGGCACCGTCGGCATGATCTTCGCGCAATATGCCAATGCCCGCGCGCCGCATCCGAATGCCGCACGCGCCGCTCTGGACTTCCTGACCTCGGACGAGGGTCAGGTCATGCTCGCGACCGGCTATGCCCACCCGACCCGCGACATCGAGCTGCCCGCCGAAGTCGCCGCGAAAATGCTGCCGACCGAGGCTTATGGCAAAGTCCATTTCCCGTCCTCGCTCGACGGTTTCTCGGGCGCGGTGAAAAAGATCGTCGACGGCTGGAGCGCCGTTGTCGGCGGCTGATCTCGCCTGAACCACAGGTGTCGCCCCCTCGGGGCGGCACCGCTTCGATCAAGGATCGCCTTCCGCCGCGCCCTTTGTCGCAAACAGCGGATAGGCCGAGGGCGGCACGCCGAAGTGACGGCGAAACATCGCGGTAAAGGCGCTTTGGCTGGCATAGCCGCAGTCAAAGGCCGTATCGATGATCCGCGCCCCCGCCGCGAGCCGGGTCAGCGCCGCCAAAAGCCGCGCCTGTTCGCGCCATTGCGCAAAGCTCATCTGCACCTCGCGCGCGAAAAGACGATGCACGGTCTTGCCCGAAAAGCCCAAACTCGCGCCCCAGGCCTCGGCGGTGCGGCTGTCGGCGGGCGCTTCTTGCAGGCTGCGACAAATCTGGCGCAACCTTTCGTCCTTGGGCATAGGCAGATGCAGCGGCAGCACATCCGAGACCGTCAGCTCGTCGACGAGCAGCCCCAACAGAAGCCCCGCCCGCGCGCTTTCTTCCGCATCCGGCGGCAGTCGGACCGCAGCCACGATCACCTCACGCAAAAGCGGCGAGACCGCGAGAACCGAGGTCCGCGCGGGCAGGCCCGGGATCTGCTGATCGGCGAGAAAGACCGTATGGATGCGCACCTCGCCGGTCATATGGACCTCGTGCTCAAGCCCGGCCTCAAGCCAGAGCGCGCGGTTCGGCGGCACCACCCAGGCGCCTTGGGCGGCATGGACCACCATCACCCCGCTGATCGCATGCAAAAGCTGGCCCCGCGGATGGCTGTGCCAGCCGGTCGAGGTGCCATCGGGATAGCAGACCTCCATCGCGGCCATCGCGCGGCTGGTGTCGTGATGGGCCAGATGGCGGGTGCGTAGCTCTTCCAGCATGTCCCAAACTCTACAGTGGGTGTCACGTCCAAGCGATACGGACGCTCTTTGCCTGATTTAGAGAGCGTAAACCCCGATCACAATGGTTTCGACATGACCCGCAATCCACCTCGCCTCGCTTTCCTTTACCCGCTGCTCGCCATGGCCATCTGGGCGGGCAATGTCATCGTCTCGCGCCGCGCCGCCCATACGATCGGCCCCGAGGCGATCACCTTCTATCGCCTGCTGCTCGCCACCCTGCTGATGAGCCTCTTTGTCGCGCGCCCGGCTTGGCGCAATCGCGCCGTGATCTTCGCCCATCTTGGCCAGTTCTTCGTGTTGGGCTTTCTGGCGATGTGCTTGTTTCAATGCCTCTCTTACCTTGCGGCCGAGACGACCAGCGCGACCAATATGGCGGTCTTCACCGCGCTGACGCCGCTCTTGACCGCCGCCTTCGGCGCGGCCCTTCTGGGCGAGCGCCCGACCGTCGGCATTCTCGGCGGCGGACTTTTGTCGCTACTCGGGCTGATCTGGCTGGTCAGCGAGGGTGCACCGCTGGCGATCCTGCGCAATGGCATCCATCTCGGCGACGGGCTGATGTTTCTGGCAGCACTCGCCTATGCGCTTTACGGCGTGCTTCTCAAACGCTGGAGCCTGCCGGTCAGCAGCTGGCAATCGACCTATCTGCAGGCGCTTTGCGCGCTCATCATCATGTTCCCGGCGCTTTTGGCGACGCCGCCCGAGCAGCGCGCGCTTAATGCCGCAACCCTGCCGCTGATCGCCTATGCGGGCGGGCTCGCCTCGGTCTTGCTGCCCTATTTCTGGGTGCGCGGGATTGCCTTGTTGGGCCCGGCACGGGCGGCGATCTTCATCAACCTGCTGCCGGTGATGACCGCGCTTGCCGCGATTGTGTTTCTGGGCGAGCCGGTGCGCAGCTGGCATCTGATCGGCGGCGGCGCGGCTTTGGCCGGCGTGATCGCGGCGCAGCTGCTGCGTCAGCCGCTTGGAAAGCAGCCCCGCGAAACCGGCCAGACTGCCTGAGCCGAAGGTCCCGGGCTCGCGACCATCGGCGTTTCCGCTATTCCGCGCGGTCGCGGCCCAGAACCAGCAGGATAAAGCGCGCGGTCTCGGACCCGCGCGCGGTGAACCAGTGTTCATGATCGGCGCGCACCGTGGCGCTATCGCCCGCCTTCAGCACCAGAGGATCCGGGCCGTGATGCAATTCCAGCTCGCCCGAGAGCAGGTGAAAGACCTCGCGCGTGCCGGGGCGATGAGCGGCAAAACGCACCGAGCTTTGACCGGCGGGAACCGTGTAAAGCAGAAGCTCGAGATGAGGCGCGGGGCGGGCCAAAGCCAGCCGCTCGATCCCGGTCGCCGCATCGAAATAGCGCAGATTGTCGCCCGCCCGCGTGACCTGCGCGGCCGGGCTTTCGATCAGATTGGTGAGATCGCAGCCAAGCGCGCGCGCGATGGCCAAGGCATTGCGCAGCGAAGGGCCCAGCAACCCGCGCTCAAGCCGCGACAGCGCCGCGACCGAGACCCCGCTATTCGCGGCCAGCTGCTCGAGCGTGATGCCAAGCTCGGCGCGTCGTGAGCGCACCGCAATGCCGAAATCCGCATCAACCGTCTCGTTGTCCATCTTGCAACCTTTCTCGCAATTTGCGAATACGCATATATATTTGCAAATCCGCAAAGAATCGAGCTCAAGATGTCGATCCTCCTCAGCCTGCTTCCGATCCTGCTGCCCATTTTAGCCCTGCTCGCCGGAATCCGCTCACTTTACGCGGCTCTGAGCGGCATCGCGACCGCCTTGATCATCATGCTGACCGCTTTTCCACATGCGGGGACCGAGCTATGGCCTGCGCTCGCGCGCTGGCTGCCGGTGATGTCCGAGGTGCTGCTGATCGTCGGGGGCGGGCTTTTGCTGTCCGAGACCCTGCGCCTAAACGGCGCGCAGGCGGCTTTGGCGGATTGGATCGCGGCGCGGACCGGCCATGGCGTGCAGGCGGTGCTGCTGGTCGTCCATGGCGTCACGCCTTTCGCGGAATCGGTGACCGGCTTTGGCATTGGCGTCACCATCGGCATCCCCCTGCTGATCCGGCTGGGGCTTGCGCCGCGCCGGGCGGCGATGATCGGCCTTCTGGGGCTCTGCGCGGTGCCTTGGGGCTCGATGGCGCCGGGCACGCTGATCGCGGCCAATATGTCGGGGCTCACCTTGCGCGATCTCGGGCTCGCCTCGGCGGTGCTGAGCGTCGTGCCCTTCACCATCACCGGCATGATCGCGGCCTGGCTGGTCCAGCCGAGCGGGCGCGCGGTGCTTCAGGGGCTGGTGTCGGGCCTCGTGCTGACGCTGGCGGTGACGCTGGCCAATGCTGTCTTTGGCACGGCCCCGGCGGGCGCGGTCGGCGCGGTCGCGGTCATCGCGCTGCATCTGCTGGCCACGCGCCGCGCCGACAGCCCACTTGCGCCGATGGGGCGGCGCGGGTTGCGGGCCTATGGCCTGCTGCTCGGCGGTGTGCTGGTCGCCGGCGGCCTCTTGGCGCTGACCGGCCAAAGCGGCGCGCTGCATTACGCAGCCTCCCCCGCGCTTTGGCTGTTCGTGGCCGCGCTCTGGTTCTGTCGGGGCCTGCCGCCCGAGGCCGCGCGTGCCTTGGCCTGGCGCGCCTTTGGCAAGGTCGCGCCGGTCACCGCCGCCTTCCTGTTTCTGGGCGTGCTGATGTCGGTCTCGGGCATGGCCGCGCTGCTCGCCGAGGGGCTTTCGGGCGCGGGCAAGGCCTATCTGCCCGCCTCGCCCTTTGTGGCGGCAGCGGGCGGGTTCATCACCGGCTCGAACACCGGGGCCAATGCGATGCTGGCCGCGACGCAAGCCGGGATCGCCCGGGCGCTTGGCGTCGATCTCTTGTGGTTCATGGCGATCCACAATGTCGCGGCCTCTTTCTTGCTGATGGCCTCGCCGGGCAAGATCGAGATGGCGGTGCAACTGGCTGGCGCCCCCGAGGCGCGCGCCGAGGTGCAGCGGTTCGCGCTGAAGGTCGCGGCGGCGGTCGTCGCCTGCCTTGCGCTGCTTTCGACCCTGCAGGCTGTACTTTAGGCCTCACGAAAGCGGGGCAGCCCCGGCCTCCCGAGCCGGAAACTGCCCCTGTCAAAGCGGCCCGTCGGCGGATCAGACGAGCGCGCCGACCTCGCCCTCATAGAGCCGTTGCAGATGCAGCAGCGCCTCATCAAGCCGCGCGCCCTCGGACAAGGGCGCCAGCCCGGCAGGCCGGGGCAAGGGCGGCTCCATGCGCGGACAGGGCGCATCGGCGACGATCCGGGTTTCCAGATTGATGACACCGGCCCAAACCTCATGGCCCGCGTCCGCCGCATCCTCGCCGACACCATGGGCGCGGCTTTTCATCGAGGCCTCGTCGATCGGCATGGCGATGAAGCCTGTGGCCTTGATTTCCTGCGCGGTGACCGGGCGCAGAGTCTCGAAGCGGCCGGGATAGAAGCGATCGACCATGGCGCGCAGCGCATGGAGCTTTTCGTCGGGGTCAGAGACCAGCCGCGCCGTCCCGAAACACATGGCAGAGCGGTAATTCACCGAGTGATTGAAGGCCGAGCGCGCCATCACCAGCCCGTCGAGATGCGAGACCGTGACGCAAGCCGGTGCGCCCTGCGCCAGCTGGCGGATCATCCGGCTGGCCGAAGAGCCGTGCCAATAAAGCACATCGCCCTCGCGCCAAAGCAGGGTCGGCGTGCAAAAGGGCTGGCCGTCGAGCACATAGGCGACATGGCAGAGCATCGCGGCATCGAGCACGCGATAGATCTCGTCCCGGCTGTAGCTGCCACGGTCAGGCTCGCGCTTGACCCGGTTGCGGGGCGTGACGGGATAGGTCTCTGTCATCTTCCTTGCTCTCTTTCTGAAGGCGGCGCGGGGATCAGCCCGGGCCAGTAATGGGCATCCGACCCGGGTCGTTTGCCAAAGATCGACTGCCCGACGCGCACCACCGTCGCGCCCTCGGCAATGGCGAGTTCGTAATCGCCCGACATCCCCATCGAGAGGCCGGTGATCGCCGGGTGACTGGTCTGGGCGGCATCGCGCAGGCGGCGCAGCAGCTGAAAACACGGGCGGACGCGGGCGGGATCAGGGCTGAACACCGCCAGCGTCATCAGCCCCTGCGGGCGCAGCCGGGGATAATCGCCAAGCGCATCCAGAAAACCCGGCAGCGCCTCGGGTGTCAGGCCGAACTTGCTCTCTTCCTTCGAGGTGTTAACCTGCACCCAGACCGGCAGATCGCGCCCCTCGGCCGCCATGCGGCGGTCAAGCTCGGCCGCGAGCTTCAGGCTGTCGAGCGCGTGAAACTCGGCTGCGAACCGCGCGAGATATTTCGCCTTGTTGCTTTGCAGATGCCCGATAATGCACCATCGCGCGTCAAGATCGGCCAGTTCGGCGGCCTTCGTCTGCGCCTCTTGCAGCTTGTTCTCGCCGAATTCGCGGATCCCGGCAGCATAGGCGAGGCGCATCACCTGCGCGGGCAAGGTTTTCGTCACGGGAAGCAGGCGAACCTCGCCCCGCGCCCGGCCTGCACGAGCGCAAGCCGCCGCCACCCGCGCCTCGACTTCGGCCAGATTGGCGGCAAAGCTGCGCTGCGGATCGGGACCGAAGCGGTCGATGTCGGCGGGCGTCAGCGCGGCTGAGGCAGGACGATGTAAATCCCCGTCCGCCAAAGCGGTGTCTGTGGTCTTCGTCATGGATGATCCGATCTCAGCCCGCGATGGCGCGGAAGAAATTGTCGTTGATCTGCCGCGCCATGGCGTTGAAGCGCGGCAGGTGACGCGCGAGCTCGCCCTCGAGCCCGGCGGCGCGTTCGGCGCCAAGCGCGCGCTCAAGACTGGCCGCATATTCGGGCACCGCGCCCCATTCGGCGACGGTCGAGGGCGTCATCTCGACATGGAATTGCAGCCCCCAGGCATTTTGCCCGACCCGCATGGCCTGAACCGGACAGGCGGCATTTCCGGCAAGGATCACGCCGTCTTCGGGCAAGCTTTGCACCTCGGCGCCATGCCATTGAAAGACGTCAAGCTCAGGGGCGAAACCCTCGAAAAGCGCATCCGCCTGCCCTTGCGGGTTCAGCGCGCTCCGGGTCATCCCGACCTCGGGCGCGGCCATGCGGCCGGTCTTGCCGCCAAGCGCCTCGGCCAGAAGCTGATTGCCAAGGCAAATGCCGAGATAGGGCCGCCCAAGATCGCGGACCCATGTGCGGATCGCGGCCATTTCGGGGCGCAGCCAGTCGTGAAGATCGGTTTCCCAGACATCCATCGGCCCGCCCATCACCGCGAGCACGTCGAAATCCGCGAGATCGGGGATCGCCTCGCCTTCATTCAGCGCGACAATCCGCGTGCGATGACCAGCCTCGCGCCAGAAATCGCGGAAGATGCCGGGATGTTCGACATCGAGATGCTGAAAGACGAGAATGTCCATGCGATGGCCCCGCTGAAGATCTGCCCGCAGATTGGCACGGTTTCGCTTTGGGCAGCAGGACCAATTCGTAAATTCGACAGGGGCCAATTCAGGATTGGCGCCACGCACCCTTGCCTCGGACCGCTGCCCCGCGCGACAGTGGCCCGTGAAAGGAGCCCCGATGTCTGATCCCCTCCAATCAGGCGGCTTGCTTTTGAGCATCCGCCCCGACGATGGCTCGGGCGAGCCGGTCTATCGCCAGCTTGCCCAACAGATCCGCGCCGCGATCCGCGAGACGCGGCTGGCGCGCGGCACCCGCCTGCCCGCGAGCCGGATTCTCGCGCGCGAATTGGGGCTGTCGCGCAATACGATCGTCGCGGCCTACGAGCTTTTGGAAAGCGAGGGCTGGATTCACAGCCGGATCGGGGCGGGCGCCTTTGTCTCGAACCAGCCCGAGGATCTCGCCCCGCCGCCCCCCGCTGCTTTGGCCGAGCCGCTGCCGCGCCCCGAGTTTTCCGACCGCGGGCGGATGCTCACCTCGCTCAGCCATGCCACCGGCAGTGGCAGGCCGGTGCCCTTTGTCGCCGATGTTCCGGCCTTCGATGTCTTTCCGCTGGCGACCTGGTCGCGGCTGATGGCGCAAAGCTGGCGCGAGGTCGATCCCTCGATGCTCGGCTATGCCGATCCGGCGGGCTATATGCCTTTGCGCGACGAGCTTGCCCGGCATCTGCGCGCCCATCGCTTCCTGCGCTGCGAGGGACGCGATGTGATCATGACCTCGGGCACGCAGCAATCGCTCGACCTTCTGGCGCGCATCCTGCTTGATCCCGGCGATGCGGTCTGGATCGAGGATCCGGGCTATGTCGGCGCGCGCAGTGCGCTGATCGCGGCGGGCGCGCGGCTGGTGCCGGTGCCGGTCGATACCGAGGGCTTGATGGTCGATGAAGGCGCGCGCCGTGAGCCGCGCCCGAAGCTCATCTTCATCACGCCTTCGCGCCAATATCCTTTGGGCATCACCATGAGCATGGCCCGCCGCGCCGAGCTCTTGGCCTTCGCCGAAAGCTGCGGGGCCTGGGTGATCGAGGATGATTACGATTGCGAGTTCCGCTATAGCGGCGCGGCGCTGCCGGCGGTGCAAAGCATGGATCGCTCGGGGCGGGTGATCTATCTCGGCACATTCAGCAAAAGCCTGCTGCCGAGCTTTCGCTTGGGGTTTTTCACCGGCCCCGCCGATCTTGCAACCGCCTTTGCCAATGCCAAGGCGGTGGTCGACAAACATCCGCCCTTGCTAGAGCAGGTGACGCTGAATGCCTTCATGCGCTCGGGCCGCTTTGCTGCCCATATCCGGCGGATGCGCCAGGTCTATGCCGGTCGTCAGAGCTGCCTGCTTGAGAGTTTGCGCCGCGATCTTGGCGATGTGCTGACGGTCGAGCCTGCCGAGACCGGGGTGCATCTTCTGGCGATGCTGCGCCCCGGCCTTGACGATGTGGCCTTTTGCGAGCGCGCCCGCGCCTCGGGCATCGCGCTCCGGCCGCTCTCGCTTTACTACCTCTCGGGCGCGGCGCGGCAGGGCGTGATTTTCGGCTTTGCCGCTCTGTCGCCAAAGGTGATCGAGGCAGGTGTGCGCAAGCTCGCGCGGATCTTTGGCGATGGGCCGCCGCGCCCGAGCTGATCCCCGGCCCGTGTCTGCGGCCCTAATCTCCGGCCGCCCGGACCCGGCTGACGACGGTGACCACCGCCGCGACAAGGATCAGGCTGCTTGCCAGAAAGACGCCGCGCGGACCCGACACCTCGAGCAAGACGCCACCGAGCCCTGCCCCGCTCGCAATCGCGAAATTGATCGCGGCGACGATGAGGCTGCCGCCCGCCTCGGCCTCATCGGGCAAGGCGCGGGTGACCCAGGTCGACCACGAGACCGGCAGCCCGGCAAAGACCAGCCCCCAGATCGCGATCAGCGTCGCATCGAGCGCGGGCACCCCGCCGAAATTGCTCAGCAGAAGCGCCAGCACCGCCATGGTCAGCGGCAGGACGATCAAGGCCAGCCGCAGCGAACGCTCGATCAGGAAGGCCACCAGATAGGTCCCAAGGAAGTTCGCCAGACCAAATCCGAAGAGAATGAGCGTGACGCCATCGACGCCGACCATGGTCACATTCTCAAGGAAGGGCCGGATATAGGTGAAGAAAGTGAAATGGCCGCCAAAGGCCAACAGAGCCGCCAACATGCCGATGCCGATCCCCGGACGCGCCAGCACATCGGTCAGCGTGCCGAGGCGGGCGGTGCCACGCGCGGGCAGCGACGGCAGGGTCAGCGCCTGCACGAGCAGCGCGATCAGCCCCAGCAGGGCCGCGACCCAGAAGACGCCGCGCCAGCCGATCATCGCACCGAGATAGCTGCCGACCGGGACCGCGAAAACCGTGGCCGCAGAGACCCCCATGAACAGGATCGCCAGCGCGCGCGGAATATTGGCCTCGGGCACCAACCGCATCACGGTCGCGACCGACAGGCTCCAGAAGCCACCAAGCGCGATCCCCATGAGCACGCGGCCGATCAGCAAGACGATCAGGCCCGGCGCGGTCGCGACCAAGATATTCGAGACGACGAGCAGACCCGCCAGCCCCATCAGCACCCAGCGCCGGTCAAGACCGCGCGCCATGACGGTGATCAAAAGGCTGGTGACCAGCGCGACGAGCGCGGTCGCCGTCACCGCCTGACCGGCGGCGCCCTTGGAGATCTGCAAGCCCTCGGCGAGCGGGGTCAGCAAGCTCGCAGGCAGGAACTCGGCGGTGACCAGCGCAAAGACCCCGAGCGACATGGACAGGACAGCGCCCCAAGCGGGCCGCTCGGGGGCGTCACTGCGCGCGAGGGCCTCGTCCAGATCGGCGGCGGTGAGCGATAGGTCGGTTGGCATTGTCGGTTCCTTGACTTCGTCTTTTCTGAGTTCTTCTATTTGGCTGGAATTTTCGGACAAACCATGCCAGTTTATCCGCCATGTTTGATCCAAACACCGAGACCACCCAAATCAGCGATGCCGTCAGCGACGTGCTGCTTGGCATGAGGCTGCGCGGCGCGCGCTATTGGCGGCTGCGGCTGACCTCGCCTTTCGGGGTCAATTTCCGCGTGCCCGACGGCGCGCGCTTCCATTTTGTCGGTCAGGGCGAGGCTCTGCTGATCCTGCCCGGCCTTGCGCCTCGATTGATGAAAGCAGGCGATGCCGTGCTGATCCCGCGCGGCCATCCCCATCAGCTGCTGTCAGGGCCGCGCGATGCCGCCCGCGATTTCAACAGCTTCACCCCCGAGCCGCTTTGCCCCTCCTTCTCGGAGATCAAGGATTGTGACGGCCAGGCCTGCCGAAGCCGGGATACGGTGATCCTGACCGGGGCGATGGAGCTGGATCTGGTGACCATGCACCCGCTCGTCGCCTTGATGCCCGAAGCGATGTCGGTCGGCGCGCTGCTGGACCGTCAGCCGGAAATGCATGCGATCCTCTCTGCGATGGAAGCCGAAATGGCGCAGGACCGCCCCGGTTCGGCCGGAGTTCTGGCGCGTCTGGCCGATGTCATCGCCGCGCTGATCGTGCGCGGCTGGGTCGAATGCGGCTGCGACAGCGCCTCGGGCGTTATCACCGCCTTGCGCGATCCCCGCCTCGCCCGCGTGCTGGTCGCGCTGCACAAAAACCCGGGCGATGATTGGGACGTACCGACCATGGCCGCGCTGATGGGCACCTCGCGCTCTGTCTTTTCCGAGCGCTTCGTCGAGATCGTCGGCATCAGCCCACAGCGCTATGTCACCGATCTGCGGATGCGGATCGCGGCGCAATGGCTGGCGCAAGAGGGCAGCTCGGTCGCCGATGTCGCCTTTCGGCTGGGCTATGGCTCGCAAGCGGCCTTCACTCGCGCCTTCAAACGCGTGATCGGGGTGTCTCCGGGCGCACAGCGGCGGCGGTCCTTGGCGGCGTGAGGGCTCCGTTTTAGCGGTTGCCCTGCACGAAACGTCCGCAGAAGCCGATGGCGATCATGGCGATGATCACGATCGACAGGCCAAGCCGCAGCGTCGCATGTTCGGCGACAAAGCCGATCAGTGCCGGCCCGATCAAAATGCCCGCATAGCCCATCGTCAACACGCGCGACATGGTCTTGCCGCCGTCGGCATTGCCCAGACGCCCGGCCTCGGAAAAGATCACCGGAATGATATTCGCAGCCCCAAAGCCGCAGATCGCCAGCGCCACCAAAATGACCGGGATAGACGAGACCGACAGCGCCACCGCCATGCTCAGCGCCACCGCGAACGTGCCAAAGCGGAAGAGCGTCACCGGGCCGAGCACCGCGTTGATGCGGTCTCCGACCAGACGGCCAAGCGTCATCGCGCCCGCAAAGATTGCGTAGGAAAAGGCGCCGAGGCTGTCGCCGGTGCCAAGGCTGCGCACCATATAGACCGCGATCCAGTCGAGAATCGTGCCCTCGGCGAAAAACGCCAGAAAGGCCATGCCGCCGAGGATCAACATGCGCAGCTGCGAGGCGCGCGCTGAGGTCCGGGCTTGGCCGCTCACGGCTTGCGGTGCCTTGACAACCGGACCCTCTGGCAGCTCGGGCGGCAGGCCGCGCATGGCCAAAAGCGCGATCGTCGTGATGGTCACGCCCGCGACCGTGAGGCAGAGAAAGACATTCGCGCCAAGCTGGATAAGCGCGGCATAAAGCGCCGCCGAAAACAGCGTGCCCCCGCTGAAGATCGCGTGAAACGAGGCCATGATCGGCTTACCCGCCCTGCCTTCGAGTGCGGCGGCCTCTTTGTTCATCGTCACATCGAGCGTGCCAAAGCTCAGCCCGCAGCAGACCGCGATCAATGCTGCGACCCACATCGCATGGACCAGAGAGACCGCGATAATCGTCAGCCCAAAGAGCGCCGCCGCGATGGCGGCAAGCCGCCCCGCGCCCGTGCGCAGGATCAGCCCCGGCGCATTGACCATCGCCAGAATCGCCCCGGCAGCAAAGCACAGAAGGACGACGCCGATCTCGGCCTCAGAAATATCCGCGCGCCGGCTCAGAGCGGGAAGATTGGCACCCCAGGTCCCGATGCCGATGCCGCCGGCAAGAAAACAGCCGGACAAAGCGCGGCGGCGGCCGATGAAAGATCTGGGCAAGCTGGTCATTTTCTCTTCCTGCGTCGGAGCGGAGCTCTGGAGCGTCCCTCTCCCTTCCGGGGGTCAATCGGCGCGATTGGGAGCTCTGCGGGACATATACCAATCGCCCGGCGGCCTGAAGATCCGCCGCTGAGGTTCCCGCACGGGCGTCGCAAGATGCAGATGCGCTGTGCGCGCTGGAGTGCTGCGTTTGTTTTGAAAGAGAAAGCTCAGCAAGGGATACTTCATGCAGCCAATCCGCCAGATCCAAGGCGCACAGAGGCCGAGGCTCTGCGCCCCCAAACTCGTCAAAGACCTCGCTGAAGCGCGCTCACTCACATTCACCCTGCCGTCTGTGCCTATCCAATCGGCAGGAACCTAGCTGGAGATCGCATCCGGTGCGACTGCGCAATCCAAGGATATCTGACGCAATCTGGCGCAGGAGGCTTCCTGCCTTGCTTTCCCTAGCCCAGGCTTTTTGCAAGCAAAAAGCCCCGCGTGATGCGAGGCTTTCTTGTTTTTGCCGTTTGGTGCGATGATTGGCTCGCGCTTTCGGTTGGGCTGCCCCGACGATCCGCTTCCGGATGGTGAGATACGCGGAGATCGTCGCTCCTGGGGAGCGTTTTCTCATCTGCGCAACCACGAACGCGGACATCCCCGCGGAGCGAGGTTGTTCTGTATCTATATTTGGATTTGGTTGCGGGGACAGGATTTGAACCTGTGACCTTCAGGTTATGAGCCTGACGAGCTACCGGGCTGCTCTACCCCGCGCCGGTTGCGCTGCTGGTTTTGCGGCGCTTTTTTTTATCATCGTTTATGAGAGATATGTTTGCTTCTTACCAGGTCTGGCGGTGACCTACTCTCCCACGTCTTAGGACGCAGTACCATTGGCGCGACGGCGCTTAACTGCCGAGTTCGGGATGGGATCGGGTGTTTCGCTCGTGCTTTGGCCACCAGACCAGGAAAGAAGCAATCGGCGTTTCCCTTTCGGGATCGGTTTGTCCAAGTATTGATGCTTTTGGAAGTTTAGACAGGTCTGTCTTCTTCCGGATCAAATCAAGCCTATCGAGCCATTAGTACCAGTCAGCTGAACGCATTGCTGCGCTTACACCTCTGGCCTATCGACGTGGTGGTCTTCCACGGCTCTCAAGGGATACCTTGTTTTGAGGGGGGCTTCACGCTTAGATGCCTTCAGCGTTTATCCTGTCCGTTCATAGCTACCCAGCACTGCCGTTGGCACGACAACTGGTCCACCAGTGGAACGTTCACCCCGGTCCTCTCGTACTAGGGGCAACTCCTCTCAAGTATCCTACACCCACGGCAGATAGGGACCGAACTGTCTCACGACGTTCTAAACCCAGCTCACGTACCTCTTTAAACGGCGAACAGCCGTACCCTTGGGACCTGCTCCAGCCCCAGGATGAGATGAGCCGACATCGAGGTGCCAAACGATGCCGTCGATATGGACTCTTGGGCATCATCAGCCTGTTATCCCCAGCGTACCTTTTATCCGTTGAGCGATGGCCCTTCCACTCGGGACCACCGGATCACTATGGCCGACTTTCGTCTCTGCTCGACTTGTCAGTCTTGCAGTCAGGCTGGCTTCTGCCATTGCACTCAACGAGCGATTTCCGACCGCTCTGAGCCAACCTTCGCGCGCCTCCGTTACTCTTTGGGAGGCGACCGCCCCAGTCAAACTACCCACCACGCAGGGTCCCGGATCCGGATAACGGACCGCGGTTAGACATCAAGAGTGCGAAGGGTGGTATCTCAAGGATGGCTCCACCGGAACTGGCGTCCCGGTTTCAGCGCCTACCACCTATCCTGCACATCACAATCCTGATGCCAGTGCGAAGCTATAGTAAAGGTGCATGGGGTCTTTCCGTCTAACCGCGGGAAGTCTGCATCTTCACAGACAATTCAATTTCGCTGAGTCCACATTTGAGACAGCGGGGAAGTCGTTACGCCATTCGTGCAGGTCGGAACTTACCCGACAAGGAATTTCGCTACCTTAGGACCGTTATAGTTACGGCCGCCGTTTACCGGGGCTTCAATTCAGAGCTTGCACTCCTCCTTTTAACCTTCCGGCACCGGGCAGGCGTCAGACCCTATACGTCGTCTTACGACTTCGCAGAGCCCTGTGTTTTTAGTAAACAGTCGCCACCCCCTGATTTGTGCCCCCCGCCTATAGTTGCCTACAAACGGGGCCTCCTTCTCGCGAACTTACGGAGGTATTTTGCCGAGTTCCTTAAATGTGGTTCTCTCAAGCGCCTTGGTATTCTCTACCAGTCCACCTGTGTCGGTTTAGGGTACGGTCTTGTGGAGGGCTATTTCCAGGAACCCCTCAGCAGCCCATTCAATCCGATAAGGATGAACTACCTCTGGGATCCGTCACCATCTCCTGGCCCAGGAATATTAACCTGGTTCCCATCGACTACGCCTTTCGGCCTCGCCTTAGGGGCCGGCTTACCCTGCTCAGATTAGCTTTAAGCAGGAACCCTTGGACTTTCGGCGACAGGGTCTCTCACCCTGTTTGTCGCTACTCATGTCAACATTCTCACTTCTGATCACTCCACCGGATGCCTTACAGCCCGGCTTCACAGTCAGAACATTGCCTCTGTTACTTTTTGCAAAGCAAAAGAGGCAGCGTTCTATATCACAGAACGCTCCGCTACCACGCACTTACGTGCATCCAAAGCTTCGGCTCGTGGCTTGAGCCCCGTTACA